>NZ_JARQXA010000003.1 GCF_029543155.1 Sphingomonas sp. HITSZ_GF
AGCACCCCCCCCCCCCGCCCGCCGCCGCCACCGCCCCCCGCCGGCGCCGCGGGCCCCGCCCCCCCCGCCCCCCCCCCGCGACCAGCGGCGATCAGGGAATGTTGGAGACCCGGCCCTGCCAGGCCGTGGCAGTGAAGAACTCACCGGTGCCGCTCTTGAACGCGGCGCCCGCGGTCGCGTCGCCCTTGAGCTGCCAGGCGAGCCAGGCGGTGGGAAAGCCGAGATAGCCGTACACGCCGTTGGCGCAGGATTTGAGGAAGCCGAGCAGGCCGCAGCCGGGCGTGCCGGTAACGTCGTTGTGATTGGCACCCTTCAGCAGCCCCTTGGCCTTCTGCATCGCGGCCGGAGTGGCGTTGTAATAGGCGGTCTGCGAATTGAGCTGGGTGCCGCCGCTCTGCGTGTCGGGCGCGATCAGGCTGTCGGCGGTGCCGCTGACATAGAAGATCGATCCCGAACCGCCCGTGAGCGTGGGCGTGAGCAGGCAATTGTCCGCCGGGTTGCACCAGGTCTGGCTGGGCAGCTCGAACGTCACCGCGGTGCGGATCGCGCCGCCGGAGTGGAACATCGCGTTGGCGGCGCCGGAGGCACCCTGCGAATGGCCCGCCGCGCCGACATGGGTGAAATCGATGCGGTGATAGAAGGGGCTCGCCGGATTGGCCTCCTCCGCCTGCATATAGGCAAGCGAATCGAGCACGGTATTGCCATAGCCGGTCTGCTGGTCGCGCGTGGCCACGACGACGAAGCCCCAGCTCGCGAGATGCTTGAGCCAGACGGTGTAGTTGTCCGGCGTCGAGCCCGTGCCGTTGGCCCAGACCACCAGCGGCAACCGCGTGGTCAGCGAGGCGATGTTCGACGGATAGAAGACGTCGCACTGATTGCCCTTGGAATCGCAGGCCGCGGCGGAGCGCAGCTGGGTCGTCGCGAACGATCCATTGGCGTAATATTGCGTCTCGACCGGGCCGGTCGGCGCGTTGGGGACGGATTGCGCCGCGGCCGGCTGGGCGGCGGCCAATGCTGCGGCGGAAACCAGCGTCGCGAATATCGCCTGGGACACTCTCTTCATCTGCCTCTCCTTGCGCTTGTCGTTCTTCTCCTTCGAACCGCGTGGACAGCGCCGGGCCGAACGGTTCGGCCGCGCAGAAAGGCATCAGGGACAGGGCTGTTCGCCGGGCGCACCGCGTCGTGCGCGGATGCGCAGATATTCCTCCCCTGATCGCCGATCTCCGTCGGTCGTCAGAGGCTAGGCTTACATTTACATGCAATCAAGAATGTATGTTTCTTGAGTTGGCGCGACTCACTCGGCAGCCACTGCCCGCGCCTTCCCTGGATCGGCGCCGTTGAGCAGCAATGCCGCGAGCGGGGATCGCCGCACGATCACGCGGTGTGCGCGGTAGGAAAGCCAGCCGGCCAGCCCCACCGTCAACGCATAGGCGGCATAGGGATCGAGCCGCAGCGGATCGAGCAGCATGTCGAGCAGCAGGATGATCGGGAAGTGCAGCATGTAGATCGTGAACGCGGCATCGGCGACGCGGCGGAACATCGGCGGCGTCTCGCGGATCAGCAGCGCCGATCGCAGGATCAGCACCGTGACGGCAGGCGGGCACAGCGTGGTGGTGACGAGGTTGAGCGGGCTCATCGGCGTGGCGAACAGGCTGTCGCCCTGCCCCGGCAGCAGCCGCGATGCCAGGCACAGGCCGAAGACCAGCGCCAGCACGTTGAGCGCCGGCCCGGTGCGCGCAGTGACGCGCCGAAGCAGCACGGGCGAGCCGGCCAGCACGAGTCCGGAGAGATAGAGCGGCGCATAGCTGACGATCTGGTGGAGCGTCCAAACCGCGTTCTGCCAGGGCCCTGCCAGGGCCGCCGCCGTCGCCACCGCCTGCACGAGCAGGAGCGACACGCCGCCGACCGACAGGATGGTGAGCGTGACCGAGGGGCGGCTCTGCTCCGCCCAGGCATCGATCCGCGCGAAGATGCCCTGCGCGCGATCGGCGCGATAGATCCACCAGGTGATCGGGGCATAGAGCAGCAGATCGACCAGGAACCAGAAATGCCACCAGCCGAGCGCCGGCAGCGGCGGCATCAGGCTGCCATACCAGTGCCAGCTGAGGACCACGCTCATCAACGGTGCCAGCACGAACAGGCCGAATGCCGTGGGAACGCCGATCTGGAAGCTGCGCCGCGCCAGCCAGGCATCGGCACCCCGCTTGCGGATCGCATAGAGGCTGAGCAGCCCGGCGACCGCGAAAAAGGCGCCCATGCGGAAATTGGCGGAGATCCGGGCGATCAGATCGAACAGCGGAATATCGGCTTCCTGCACCATCGTCGCATGCAGGAACAGGCCCGCAAGCATCAACAATGCCCGCCAGTTATCCAGCCCGGCTATACGCTCGCCTTGCAAGATCGCCCCCTCAGCGCTGCGAAGTGCTGTTCGACGGCGTCCGGTCTAGGCGCGATATGTTAAGCGATTATTCCGGTTTCGAACCAAAATGGCGTGATCGCCGATTTAACTGCGATCCGGATTGCAGCGCTCTACCACTTCGGGCTTGAACCGCGCATCGAGCGTGCGGCGCAGCGCGACCTTCCAGCGGCGATAGCCTTCGTCGTTGAGGTGCAGTCCGTCTTCCTTGAAGAAGGGCCCCGGCCGGCCGTTTTCGAGCAGCAACGGCACGATATCGACATAGGCGATGTCGGTTCGCGCCAGCGCGATCGCCTTCGCCGCGGCGTTGTACTGGTCCTGCGCCACGCGCTGCTCCCAGCGGGTGGGGCTGGGCTTGAGCGAGATCAGGAACACCGGGGTCTTGCCGAACAGCTTCGACTTGATCTCGAGGAAGGCGCGCAGATCGGCGACCGTGTCGGCGACGCTGCGGCCAAAGGCGAGGTCGTTGTCGCCGGCATAATAGACGATCGCCTGGGGCGCCCGCTTCGCCTCGTCATGCGCGAAATGGAGGTTCAGCTCCGACATGGTGGCGCCGGCGATGCCGCGATTCTGCGCATACCAGGGAGAGAGGTCCTGCTGGAGCGAGGCCCAGCGGCTCATCGACGAGCTGCCGACGAACCACAGCACGCAGGCGCCCTGCTTCTGCGACGCCCCGGGCAGCGGCTCGCGCGCGCGCATCCACATATAGGTGCCGAAAATGCCCGAGAAGATCGCGAGCGCCAGCATGCACTTGCCGAGAGCGGCGAGCGCGATGCGGAGCGGGGATTGCGAAACCGGCGGCGTGGACAAAGGCGAGCCTCAACCTGCGATCCCGCCGCTATGGCCGATCGCAGGTTAAGGCCGGGTTCCCGTCAGGCGCGCAGCAGGTCCTGGAGCGGCCGCGCCGCCTGGAGCTCGGGGAACAGCTTCTTCGCGGCGCTCTGCGGCACCAGCCCGAAATGCGCGGACAGCGTCGAACTGATCACCGTGTCGAGCCCGGTGGTGGGCTTGAGGTCGCGATTCTCGTAGAGCGCGGCATCGGCGAGGCCCGGCCAGTCGGCGAGCACCCTGCCCCCGTTGACCGCGCCGCCCATCAGCATCGCGCAGGATGCGGTGCCGTGATCGGTGCCCTGGGTGCCGTTGACCTTCACCGTGCGGCCGAACTCGGTGGCGACGAGCACCACGGTGTTGGCCCAGAGCGGGCCGAGGCCCTTTTGCAGCTCGCCGATCATCTTATCGAGGCCGTTGAGCTGGCCGGCAAGGCGGCCCTTCTGCCCGGCATGCGTGTCCCAGCCGCCGGTCTCGATCATCGCGATGCGCGAGCCGCCCGGCGCCGAGAGCATCTTGGCGGTGAGCGCGCCGGTGTCGGCGGCGTTCTTGCCATTGTCCGAGGCGAGGTCGTTGGTCAGCACCTTGGTCGCGGTGGCCTGTTCCCAGATGCCGTGGAGCTGCGCGTCCTGCTGGTACATCTGGCTGACCCGCATCAGCAGGTCGTCCGAGGCATCGGGCAGCGACGACGGCGCATAGCTCGCCACCTCGACCGGGCCGCGCAGCGCCATCGGCACGGTGGCGGCGAGCGCGATCGCCTTGTCGTCGGCGGGCAGCATGGTCAGCAGCCGGTTGAGCCATCCATCCTTGAGCTGATAGGCCGAGGTGCCGCCGGTCTCGAGCACGTTCTGCCCGTCGAAGTGCGAGCGGTCGCGATAGGGCGAAGCGACGGCGTGGAGGAACAGCGCCTGCTTGGCGCCATAGAGGCCGTAGATGTTCTTCATCGACGGGTGCAGCGCGAACATGTCGTTGAGCCTGGGCGCCGAGGCGAAATCCTCGGCGAGCTGGCCGCGCTGGCCGGCATAGGCGGGGTCGCCCACCGGTGCGACGGTGTGCAGCCCGTCAGCCGCGCCGCGCTGGATGATGAAGACGAAGCGCCGCTCGGTCGCCGCCCGGGCAAAGGCGATGCGCGAGCCAAAGGCAGTGGCGAGCATGGCGGAGGCACCGAGCCCCACGAAGTTGCGACGGGAAAGTGCGGTCATCGGGCTTACCTCCGCATGAATTCGGGAGAGACGAGCATCAGGGCGAGGCCCTGGCCCGGGCTCTCGGCGCGGGCGATCGACTGGGCGGTGCCGGCGCTCAGCGCATCGGGGAAGAGCTGGGCGGCGCGCTGGCGCGCGTCGATCGTGTCGCGGGCGCGCGCGGCCATGCGCTCGGCCGCCTCGACCCGGCGCATCACCGCGTCGGGCCCGGCCCAGGCGCCGGCGACATCGTCCCAGCCCGCGGGCGAGCCCGGCTTCCAGGTCGGCTGGCCGAGCTGGCCCATCAGCCCGTTCACGGCCTGGGGCTGGACCTGCTGGGTGCCGAGCGCGCGCATCGCCGAGATCGACCATTCCCAGGGCGACTTGAACTTGGCCGGCTTGGGCGCCCAGCATTCGGGCGCGGCGATCAGCGCGCGATAGACCGTGGGCAGGTCGCCGCCCGAAGACAGGAATGCCTTTTCGAGCCGCGCGACCAGCGGCGCGGGCGGATCGTCGCTGGCGAAATGGCGGGCAAGCTTGGTCGCGATATGGTGCGCGGTCGCCGGATGGGTGGCGAGATGGTCGAGCACCGCGGCGGCCTGATGCTCGCCCTGCTGGCTCCATTGCTTGCCCAGGATCGTGCGCGTGCCCGGCTCGTGCAGCCGATCGGCGAAATAGAAGCTGCCCGGCGCGCCATCGGTGAGGCGTGCGCCCGGCCCGCGGCCGATCCCGGCAACGGTGAAGCCGGTCATCGCGCGGGCGAACTCGGTGACGTCCGCCTGGGTATAGACACTGCGCACGCCGAGCGTGTGGAGCTCCATGATCTCGCGCGCCAGATTCTCGTTGAGGCCGCTGCGCCGGCCGCGCTGGCGCTGCGCGATCGCGCTGTTCGGCCCCACCGACACCGCCTGGTCGAGATAGAGCAGCATCGCCGGGTGGCGCTCGACCGCGTTGAGCATGTCGCCGAACTTGCCCATCACATGCGGGCGGATCGCCTCGAACTCCAGCGTGCCCGAAAGCCCGACCAGCTCGAGCTTGTCGGCCGAGACGGCGAAATGGTTCGCCCAGAAATGGACGAGCCGTTCGGCAAAGGGCGTGGGCGAAGTGATCGCGGTCAGCGCGCGGGCGGAGACCATGCCGACATAATATTGCCGCTGCTCGCGCCCCGCCTCGCGCCGGGCGATCATCGCGGCATCCTCGCCCTCATAGAGCTTCTTGCCGGCGGGCTTGCCCTGCATGTCCTGCATGCCCTGCATCTGGGCGCCGGCGGGCCTGGCGGTCATGCCTTCCTGCATCGCCGGGGCGCCCTGCATGTCCTGCATCGTCGCGCCTTCGGCCATGGCCGGCTTGGCGCCGGCGGGCTGCGCCGGCCCGGCAGGCTGGGGCTGGCGCTCGCGGCGGGGACCCTCGGCCTGGCGGAGCAGCCGCTGGCGCTCGTAGAAATCGCCGAGCGCCTGCGCGACCTGCGCGCTCGGGGGCTGCGCGGCGATCGCCTGCGGCTTTGGATCGAAACGCTCGATCTGCCCGGCGAGCCATTTGCGGGGATCGCTCCCGGCATCCTCGCCCGGCCTGGCGCCGAGCCCGAAGCGGTTAAGCGCGATACTGGCGTCCGTCATACGGTTCCCCTGTGAGCTTATGTGTCCGGGCTACGCCTAAACTGTCGCAGAAGTTTGCCACCAATTCGGTTCAACGCCGCAACCCTTCCTTTCGCCGCTTGCGTTTCGTGCAACCGTACCTTCCAGCCTTTGCGATTGTCGTTTTTGCTGCGTCGCAACATAAGTTGGCGCAAGAACAGAACACACTGGATGCCGATCTGGCTTCTTTATCAACAAGGAGAAAGATCGTGACGAAATTCTTTTTCACGGCCGCTGCCGCCGTCCTGACCTTCGCCGCTCCCGCCGCGTTCGCCGGCGACCGCACCTTCACCCATGAAGGCGTGACCTACACCTATTCGGTGACGAACAAGGACAAGGCCCAGGTTCTCGAGGGCAAGACCAGCGAAGGCGGCGAGTTCCGCCTGTCGGTCCAGAACGGCTGGGTCGACGGTTACGTCAACAGCACGCGCGTCTCGTTCCGCGCGCCCAAGGAGAAGGCCCCGTCGCAGGTCGCGGCGCGCTGAGCCTTCCACCAGGAAAAAATCGGGCCGGGGCGGTGACGCTCCGGCCCTTTTTCTTGCCCGGGCGTCAGAAGCCCTCGGGCAGGTCGATCGTGCCGACCAGTTCGCGGTAGCGCGCGATCGCATAGCGATCGGTCATGCCGGCGATGAAATCGGCGATGTGGCGGCTGCGCGCCGGCTCCTCGGCCGGCAGCGCGCCGGCCCATTCGGCTGGCATCAGGCCGGGATCGGCGCGATAGGCGGCGAACAGCCCCGCCACCACCGTATGCGCCGCGTCGGCCGCTGCGAGCTGGCTCGGATGGTGGTAGAGATTGGCGTACATGAAGCGCTTGAGCCCGCGCTCGGCCTCGCGCATCCCATCGGAGAAATGCGCGAGCACCTGGCCGGCGGCGCGCACATCGGCGACCGTCTCCACCCCGCTCTCGGCGATCCGGCCCTGCGTCGCGTCGATCAGGTCGTTGACCATCGCGCCAATCTGGGCGCGGATCAGCTCGCTCACCAGCCGCCGCCGCTCCCCGCCGGGGAATTTCGCCTCCACCTGGCGCCAGCCCTCGGCGATCATCGGCACTTCGAACAGCTGGTCGAGCTGGAGCAGCCCGGCGCGCAGCCCGTCGTCGATATCGTGATTGTCATAGGCGATGTCGTCGGCGATCGCCGCGACCTGCGCCTCGAGCGAGGCCCAGCTCTCGAGCTCGAGCGGGAAGGCGGCATCCGCCTCGGCCAGCGCCCATTCGGGATGCGTCACCGGGCCGTTATGCTTGGCCAGCCCTTCGAGCATGTCCCAGGTGAGGTTGAGCCCGTCCCATGCCGGATAGGGCCGCTCGATCGCAGTCAGCGTGCGCAGCGTGTTGCCGTTGTGATCGAAGCCCCCCTGCCCGGCCAGCGCCTCGTTCAGCGCCTTCTCGCCGGCATGGCCGAAGGGCGGATGGCCGATGTCGTGCGCCAGGCACAGCGCCTCGGTCAGATCCTCGTTGAGCCCCAGGGTGCGGGCGATCGCGCGGCCGATCTGCGCGACTTCGAGGCTGTGGGTGAGCCGCACGCGGAAATGATCGCCGTCGGGCGCCATGAACACCTGGGTCTTGTGGCGCAGGCGGCGGAAGCTGATCGAGTGGATGATCCGGTCGCGGTCGCGCTGGAACGCGTCGCGCGGGCCCCGCGCGGTGCCGCCGGGCTCGGAATGGAGGCGACCGCGGCTGGCTTCGGGGGTGGAGGCCCAGGAGGAAATTGCTTTCACCGGGGTGCCGTAACAGCCCTCCAGCTCTCCGTCATCCACCCATTCGTCATCCCCGCGAAAGCGGGGACCCATCTCGTGTGCGCGCCACAATCGCAGCGGCAGTAAATTGAGATAGCTCAGGAGATGGGCCCCCGCTTTCGCGGGGGTGACGCCAATAACTGGATGCCCGAGGGATTACAGCGCCAGCTTGGTTACCTTCTGCCCGGCTTCGCTGGTGAACACGAAGGCGGAGACGCCGGCCTTGCCCAGCGTGTTGACGAAGGCCTGAGCTTCCGCGCCGGTCTTGAACGGGCCGGCGAGCACGCGGTTGGTGGCGCGCAGCGGGGTGGTCCAGGCGGACTTGCCCTTCATCGCGGCGGGCGCCTTGGTGACCACGCCCTTCCAGGCCTTGGCCAGCGTATCCGGGTTGGCGCCGCCCGCCACCTGCACCCAGACGCGTGCCGGATCGGTCTTGGCCGGATCGGGCTTCTTGGGCTCGGGCTTCTTCGCCTTGGGATCGGGCTTGGTGCCCTCCTTGGCATCCTCAGCCGCGGTCTTGGCCTTGGGATCCGGCTTCTTCGGATCGGGCTTGGCCGCGACCGGCTTCGGCTCCGGCTTGGGCGGTGCCGGCGCGGGTCTCGTCTCGACGACGCGCACGGGCTCAGGCTCGGGCGCGGAGACCGGCACGGGATCGGTCGGCGTGGCCGTTACAGTGGCGAGTTCCTCCGCCGGAATGGTGATTCCGCCGACGATCGCAGCGAGGACCGAATCCTCCTGCCCCACCCTGGCCGGGCCCGGCGGCGCAGGCTCGGGGCGCGGCGCCGGGCGCACCACCACCGACTCGGCGCGGGCCAGCGTGGCCGCGGCGGGCGCCGGCGTGAAGCTGGGCGTGGGAGTCGGCGCTGGCGTGGGCGCCGGGGCCGGCGTCACGCGCACCGGGGCCGAAGCCACACGGACCGGCGCGGGCGTCGGAGTCGGCACAGGCTTGCGCTCGACGACTTCGTTCGGCTCGTCCTCGCGCCTGGGTGTCGGGATCGGCTGGACGATCGCTTGGGCGGGCTGCACGAAGCGCGGCGGCGGCGGCAGATCGGCATCGGGCGCCGGCTGGGGCGCAGGCGCCGCCGGCTGGCGCGCCGCGGCGATGGCGGCGAGCTTCTCGTCGCGCTCGCGATCCTTTTTCGAACGACGGTCCCTGCCCTTGGGCTCGGGCGCAGGCGCCGGCGCGGGCTGGACGGCGGCGACCTGCACCGGCCGGGGCGCCGGTACATAGCGCGGCAGATCGGGCGCCAGCCGGGCATCGGCAATCCGCGCCTGGGTGGGCGAAAGTTCGCCGAAATGCACGGCAAAGGCGCGATCGGCCGGGCCCAAGGTCGCCAGGCGGCGGAAGAAGGGCGACAGCGCCTGCCCCATGGTTCCCGGCATCATGCTGGCGGCGATCTTCTCCGCGCCCGCCGTATCGCCGCTCATCGCCAGGATGAAGGCACGCGCGCGCCACGCGGCGCGATCGCTGCGGCGAAGCAGCGGCTCCAGCGTGCGCATCGCCTCTTCGCGGTCGCCGGTGATGCCCTGCGACAGCGCATAGCGGCGCACCGTCTCATCGTCGCGATCCGCCGAGAGCGCCAGCTTGTAGTCGCGCTGGGCGAGCCCGGGCTGGCCGAGCAGATCATAGGCAAAGGCGCGATCGGCGGCATATTCGCGCGCCGGCACGCCCTTGGCCTCGGCTTCCTGGAACAGGCGCAGCGCCTCGCCCGGCCGTTCGAGCCGGACCAGCGCCATACCGCGGCCCGCCGCGATCCGGGGATTGCCCGGCTCGAGCGCTTCGGCGCGCTGGAAAAAGGCAAGCGCGGCGGACGTGTCGCCCAGCCGCGCGCTGGTCATCCCGGCATCGAGCAGCGTGCGCACGTCGCGCGGATCGCTGGCAAGCGTACGGATATCGTTGGCCAGTCGATCCGCATCGGGATTGGGCCGGGCGACGATTTCGGTCTGGGCGAAAGCGGGGGCCGCGCCCGCGATCAGGGCAAGCGCTGCGGCGCCGATAAAAGGAATCCGGTTCATGTCCCCGCCAGCTTGCGCTTCGTTACGCTGAACCGCCAATGGACGGGGCCGGCCGGCTCGCCGAAGCGAGGCCGGCCGGCGACCAATGGCTTACTGGTTGTTCTGGCTGCGCAGGAAGCGCGGGATGTCGAGCGGATCCTTGTCGTCGTCATCGTCGGACTTCGACGCGCCGCGCGACGCCATCGCCATGCGCTCGAACAGCGTGCCGCCGCTCTTCTTCGCCGGCTTCTCGGCCGGGATCGAAGGCGCGGCTTCCTCGTCGTCGCCACCGGTCAGCCAGCGACGGCGCGAGGTCGGTACGGGTGCTGCCGGTTCGTCGATCGGCGCGGCGGGCGCTTCGGGAACCAGGCTGTCGGCACCAAGCACCAGCTCGTCCTCGTCGGCGTCCTTGCCGTCATCGACCCAGCTCGCCTGGGCCGGCTCGGCCTGGGCCTGCGGCTCGGGCGAATAGGCTTCGGGAACCGGCGGAGTGAGCGGTGCGAGATCCTCGGGCGCTTCGGGCTGATAGGCCTCGGGCACCGGCGGCGCGAGCGGCGCCTCCTCTGCCACGGGCTGCGGCGCGACATCGGGCTCCGGCGCGGCCGCGGCGGCCGGCTCGGCAGCCGCGGTGCGGCGCGGGGTGGAGAAGGAGAAGACACGCGGCTGCTCGGCGGCGCGCGGCGCGGCCACCGGCTGCGCATCGGCATCGATGCCGGTCGCGACGACCGAGACGCGGATCTTGCCCTCGAGCTCCGGATTGAAGGCCGAGCCCCAGATGATGTTCGCGTCCGGATCGACCAGCTCGCGGATGTGGTTCGCCGCCTCGTCGACTTCGAGCAGGCGCATGTCCTCGCCGCCGGTGATCGAGACGATCACGCCCTTGGCGCCGTTCATCGAGACGCCGTCGAGCAGCGGGTTGGCGATCGCCTTCTGCGCGGCGATGAGCGCGCGGTCGTCGCCCTCGGCCTCGCCGGTGCCCATCATCGCCTTGCCCATCTCCTGCATCACCGAGCGGACGTCGGCGAAGTCGAGGTTGATGAGGCCGGGCATGACCATCAGATCGGTGATGCCGCGCACGCCCTGCTGCAGCACCTCGTCGGCCATCTCGAACGCTTCCTTGAAGGTCGTGTTCGCATTGGCGATCAGGAACAGGTTCTGGTTCGGGATGACGATCAGCGTATCGACATACTTCTGGAGCTCGTCGATGCCTGCCTCGGCCGAAGTCGCGCGGCGCTTGCCTTCGAAGGCGAAGGGCTTGGTCACGACACCCACTGTGAGGATGCCCATGTCGCGCGCCGCCTTGGCGATGACCGGGGCAGCGCCGGTGCCGGTGCCGCCGCCCATGCCGGCGGCGATGAACACCATGTGCGCGCCTTCGAGCGCCTTCTGGACGCTGTCGATGGTCTCTTCAGCGGCGGCGCGGCCGATCTCGGGCCGCGAGCCGGCGCCCAGGCCCTGGGTGATCTTGGCGCCCAGCTGGATGCGGTGGCCGGCGCTCGACTGCTTGAGCGCCTGCGCATCCGTGTTGGCGACGATGAAGTCGACGCCCTGCACGTCGGCGCGGATCATGTTCGCGATCGCATTGCCGCCCGCGCCGCCCACACCGACTACGGTGATCTTCGGGGTCAGCTCGTCCACGTCGGGCGGAAGGAAATCGATACTCATCGCCTTGTTCTCCCTGCGCCCGGGTGGCTGTCACAGGCGCGTAATCTGGCTCCCGTTCTGCACGAACGCCGGGGGCGACTCTAGAGGGAACGCGAAGTTACCAACGCATTTCTTCTAATAATTCGCCCGGAACGCCGCGATTAGCCGCTGCATCAGGGCTCCCGGGCTCGCCTTGGTCACCAGCTGATGATTCGGCTCGAGCGCGCGCAGGTCGATCGGATCGGCCGCCGCGAAGCGCGCCAGGCCCGCCAGCGTGGCGAAGGCAGGCCCCGCATGCGCCTCGGGCAGCGCCACCAGCCCCTTGGGCCGGCCGACGCGCACCGCGCTGCCGAGGAACTGCTGGGCATAGTCGGCCACGCCCTTCAGCTCGGCGCCGCCGCCGGTGAGGACGATCTGGCGGCCGGCGGGATCCTCGAAGCTCAGCTTCTTCAGCTCCTTCTGGATCTCGGCCATCAGCCGCTCCAGCCGCTTGCGGATGATCGCGTTGAGCTGCGCCTTGGTGATGCGCGGACCCTCGGCACCGTCATCGGGGATGGCGGGCACCACGTCGATCATCTCGTGATTGTCGCGCGGGCTCAGGTTCGCCGAGCCGTGGAAGCACTTGGTGCGCTCTGCCCAGGCGCGCGCGGTGCCGAAGGCCGAGGCGATGTCGTCGGTGATGTCGGCCGAGCCCATCGCGATCGAGGCGAGCCCCGACAGCACGCCCTGCGAGAAGACCGAGACATTGGTGACGCCTGCGCCGATCTCGACCAGCGCGACGCCGAGCTCGCGCTCCTCGTCGGTGAGGCAGGCCAGGCCCGTCGCGACCGGCGCGGCGATGATCGACCGGACTTCGAGATGCGCCGAGCGGACGCAGTGATCGAGGTTGCGCACCGGTGCGCCGTCGGTCGCGACGACATGGATGTCGACGCCCAGCCGCTCGGCATGGAGCCCGAGCGGGCGGCGTACGCCGGCCAGGCCGTCGACCGTGTAGCGGGTCGGCTGGGCATGGAGCACCATCTTGCCCTGCGGATCGATCGCGTCGCGGCCGGCCTTGAGCAGCTCGTCGATGTCGTTCTGCTCGATGCGGTGGCCGCCGAGATCCGATTCAAGGCGCACGATGTCGGAGATCAGGCCGCCGGCGGAGAAGCTGACCCAGACGTCTTCGATATTCTGCCCGGCGATGCGCTCGGCCTGCTCGACCGCCTCGCGGATCGCCAGCTCGGTCGCGTGCATGTCGGCGACATAGCCGCGCTTGACGCCGCGGCTCTCGCGCTGGCCGGTGCCGAGCACCACCAAAGTGCCGTCATCGGCCTTCTGCGCGATCAGCGCCGAAACCTTGGACGAGCCAACGTCCAATGCCGTGATCAGACCTTCCGGTGCTGCCTTCGCCATGTGCCCCTATACCCCAAAAACGCTTAACTGCAGATTCAACCTTATGAATCAGTCTTTTCGCCCAATGGCAACTCCGGAATTCATCATAATCCGGTTGCAGGCGGTGCGCCGATCGCCGCGGGCCGGCGCACGACCAGGTTGCCGCTGTCGGGATCGCGCATGTCGAACCCCAGATTGCCGCGACCGAGCAGGCGCAGCGCACCGTCCTTTTCGGCAAAGGTCTTGAGCGCCGTCTTGGCCTCGCCCTCGCCTTCGGGGAGCTGGAGCTTCTCGCCGGTGTCGAAGATGATGTCCCAGCGGCGGTTGCCCACCCAGGTGGCGGCGCGGACCAGCGGCTTGAGCGCAGGCGCGCTGTCCATCAGGTCGCGGCGGGCGGGCTCCATCGAATTGGCGCCGTCGCCGATCAGCAGCGGCAGATCGGGCATCGCCTCGCGCGAGACCGGCTCGAGCGGCACGCCGCTGGGATCGATCAGCATCAGCTGGCCGTGATTCTGCCAGATCGCCGCGGGCTCGCGCTCGACGATGTCGATCAGCAGCTTGTCGGGCAGCCGGCGCGAGACGCGGGCGTCCTTGATCCACGGATAGGCTAGCAGCTTGGCGCGGACATCGGCCAGGTTGACCAGCGGCATCGCGCGGGCATTCTGATCGAGCACCTGCTGATAGACGGTCATGCGGTCCATCCGCTTGAGGCCGTTGATCTGGATGGTGTCGACGCGCAGCCCCGCCTCGCCCACCGCCTGGGCCGCGCCGGTGCCGATGATCTGCGGCACGCCGAACCAGGTGGCGACGGTGACCGCGCCGATGCCGAACATGCCGACGATGCCCCAGGTCGCGATGCGGGTGAGCGTCGCCTGGCTGAACGGCAGCGCGGCGAGCAACTGGTCCATCAGCCCGGGCTGCTTGCGCCGCGCCTGCTGCTTGCGCTTCGGCGCCGGCTTCGCCCCGCGACGGGTGGCCGTCCGCTTGGCGGGAGGCCGGCTCATCCGCGATCCACCTCGCCCAGCGCCTCATCGACGATGCGCTGGCACAGCTCGGGATAGGAGATGCCGAGGTGGCGCGCCTGCTCGGGCACCAGGCTCAAGGGCGTCATGCCCGGCTGGGTGTTCACTTCGAGCAGGAACAGTCCTGCAAGGCCCATGCTGTCGTCCCAGCGGAAATCGGAGCGCGAGGTGCCCTTGCAGCCGAGCAGCTTGTGCGCCTCGAGCGCGATGCGTTTGCACGCCTCGGCGATCTCGTCGGGGATCTCGGCCGGGCAGACATGCTCGGTCAGCCCGTCGGTGTATTTGGCGTCATAGTCGTAGAAGCCGCTCTTGGGCTTCAATTCGGTGACGCCGAGCGCCTCGCCGGCCAACACCGCGGTGGTCAGTTCGCGCCCGCGGATGAACGGCTCGGCGAGCAGCTCGTCGAACTCCTGCCACGGGCCCCGCGCATCGGGCGCGATCGGATTGCCGTAATTGCCTTCCTTGGTGACGATGGCGACGCCCACCGACGAGCCTTCGTTGACCGGCTTGAGCACATAGGGGCGCGGCAGCGGATCGGCCTGGTGCAGCTCCTCGGTCTTCACCATGCGACCGCCGGGCATCGAGATGCCGTGCGGCACCAGCGCCTGCTTGGTCAGCTGCTTGTCGATCGCGATCACCGAGGTGACCAGCCCCGAATGCGTATAGCGCACGCCCATCAGGTCGAGCATGCCCTGCACCGTGCCGTCCTCGCCCGGGGTGCCATGCAGCGCGTTGAACACCACATCGGGCTTCGCCGCCGCGATCTTCGCGGCGACGTCGCGGTCCATGTCGATGCGAGTTACCTGGTGCCCCAGGCTTTCCAGCGCGTCGGCGATGCCCGCGCCGGACATCAGCGACACCTCGCGCTCCGCCGACCAGCCACCCATCAATACGGCGACGTGCAACTTGCTCACTTATCGATCCCTATCCGCTGGATTTCCCACTCCAGCTCAACCCCCGACTGCGCCTTCACCTTGGCGCGGACGTCCTCGCCCAGCGCCTCGATGTCTGCCGAGCTAGCATTGCCCAGATTGAGCAGGAAATTGCAGTGTTTTTCGCTGACCTGCGCATCGCCGCGCATCAGGCCGCGGCAGCCGGCCGCATCGATCAGCGCCCAGGCCTTGTGCCCGTCCGGGTTCTTGAAGGTCGAGCCGCCGGTCTTCGAGCGCAGCGGCTGCGATTCCTCGCGCGCCGCGGCGATGCGGTCCATCTCGGCCTGGATCACCGCCGGTTCCTCGGCATGCCCGCGGAAGGTCGCGCTGATCACGATCGCGCCTTCGGGCAGTTCGCTGTGACGATAGGTATAGCCCAGCGCCGCCAGTTCAAGCACGCGCCGCGCGCCCGAACGCAGCACGACCTCGCACTCGACCAGCACGTCCTTGACCTCGCGGCCATAGGCGCCGCCGTTCATCCGCACGAAGCCCCCGACCGTGCCGGGGATCGAGCGCAGGAATTCCACGCCGCCGATACCGGCGTCGCGCGCCTTGGACGAAACCAGGATGCCCGAGGCCCCGCCGCCGCAGCGCAAGGTCGTCGGATCGAGCTGCTCGACCCCGGCAAAGGCCTTGCCGAGCCGAACCACCACGCCCGGCACGCCGCCGTCACGCACGATCATGTTCGAGCCGAGGCCCAGCCCCATCACCGGCACTTCGGGATCGAGCGCCGCCAGGAAGGCCGACAGGTCTTCGGCATCGGCCGGCTCGAACAACCACTCGGCAGCGCCGCCGCTCTTGAACCAGACGAGCGGCGCCAGCGGCGCACCTGAAGTCAGCTTGCCGCGCACGGGAGGGAGCGCGGTGGCGACCTGGCTCACGCCGCGCTCTCCGCCTTCGCGTCCTCGATCGCGCCGGCAAGGTTGGCGGCCCATTTGGTGATGTCGCCTGCACCGAGGCAGATCACCATGTCGCGTGGCTGGATCACCCCGGCGAGCGTGCGCGCCAACGCATCCTCGCTATCGATCGAAGCGACCGCGCGGTGGCCGCGCCGCTGGACATTCTCGACCAGCGCATCGGAATTCACCCTGTCGATCGGCAGCTCGCCCGCGGCATAGACCGGCGTGACATAAACCATGTCGGCGTCGTTGAAGGCCTGGGCGAACTCGTCCATCAAATTGCTCAGCCGCGTGAAGCGGTGCGGCTGGACGACGGCGATCACCCTGCCCTCGGCGCTCTCGCGCGCCGCCGCCAGCACCGCGCGAATCTCGACCGGGTGGTGGCCGTAATCGTCGATAATCGTGACGCCGTTCACTTCGCCGACCTTGGTGAAGCGCCGCTTGACGCCGCCGAACTTGGCGAAGCCCTGCTGGATCGTCGCATCGGGGATGCCCAGCTCGAGCGCCACACCGATCGCGGCGAGCGCGTTCTGGACATTGTGGCGGCCCGGCATCGGCAGCTCGATCCCCTCGATCGAGCGGGTGGTGCCGTCGCGGTTGCGGATGATCGCCTCGAAGCGGTTGCCGCCATGATGCGGGGTGACGTTGACGCCGCGCACATCGGCGCTGGCGGCAAAGCCATAGGTCACGATCCGGCGGTCGCGGACGCGCGGGATGATCGCCTGCACCTCGGGATGATCGAGGCAGAGCAGCGCCGCACCGTAGAAAGGCACGTTCTCGACGAACTCGACATAGGCGTCCTTCGCCCGGTCGAACGAGCCATAATGGTCGAGGTGCTCGGGATCGATGTTGGTGACGATGGCATAGGTGCCGTCGAGCCGCAGGAAGCTGCCGTCGCTCTCGTCGGCCTCGACCACCATCCACTCGCTGTCGCCGAGGCGCGCGTTCGAGCCATACTGGTTGATGATGCCGCCGTTGATCACGGTCGGATCCACCCCGCCGGCATCGAGCAGCGCCGCGACCATCGAGGTCGTCGTCGTCTTGCCGTGCGTGCCCGCCACAGCGATGGTCGACTTGAGGCGCATCAGCTCGGCGAGCATTTCGGCGCGGCGCACCACGGGGATGCGGCGCTGATAGGCGGCCTCGACCTCGGGATTGGTGCGCACGATCGCAGTGGAGACCACCACCACCGCGGCATCGCCCAGATTCTCCGCCTTGTGGCCGATGGTGACGGGAATGCCGCGACTGCGCAGCCCCTGCACGACATAGCCCTCAGCCACGTCCGAACCCTGCACGCTATAGCCGAGATTGTGCATCACCTCGGCAATGCCCGACATGCCGATGCCGCCGATACCGACGAAATGGATGGTACCGATGTCCTTTGCGACACCCTTCATGCGAACGCTGGCCTTCCCTGCATGGAGATGCGCTGGCCCTTGATCGGAGCCTCCGGCGCATCGATGGATTCGACAAGATCGGCAAGATCGCGCGTGGCGTCGGGCCGGCCGACGCTGCGCGCCCGGGCCGCGGCGTTTTCGAGACCCTGGGTATCGAGCCCGAGCTTCTGGATCTGCTTGGCCAGCTCCGCCGCGGTGAACGCCTTTTGCGAGATCGTGCGGGCGCCGCCGGCGGCGGTGATCTCGCGCGCATTGGCAGTCTGGTGATCGTCGGTGGCGCTGGGCAGCGGCACCAGGATCGCCGGGCGGCCCGCCGCGGTCAGCTCCGAGATGGTCGAAGCGCCGGCGCGCGCGATCACGATGTGCGACCAGGCGAGCGTGTCGGCCATGTCGGTGATATAGGTGGAGACATCGGCCGGGATGCCGTGGTTCTGGTACTTCGCCCGCACCGTCTCGATATCCTCGAGCCGCGCCTGGTGCGTCACCTGCAGCCGGCGGCGGAAATGGACCGGAAGCAACGCCAGCCCGTCGGGCACCACCTGGCTGAGCACGGTTGCGCCCTGGCTGCCGCCGGTGACGAGCACGCGGAAAATGCCGTCCTCCTCGAGCAGCGGATAGGGCCGGCTGCGCAGCGCCAGCACCGCCTCGCGCACCGGATTGCCGACGAGATGCGTCTTGGCCTGCCAGCCGGGCTTGAGCCGGTCGACCTGATCATAGGAAGTCGCGATCGCATCGACGCGGCCGGCGACGAAGCGGTTGACCCGGCCGAGCACGGCGTTCTGCTCGTGGATGATCGTCGGCAGGCCCGCGCGGAACGCGGCGAGCAGCGCCGGCAGCGCCGGATAGCCGCCGAACCCGATCACCGCCGAGGGCTGGAGTTCCTTGTAGAGCCGCAGCGCCATCGAGCGGCCGGCCATGATCTTGCCCGCCGCGCGGATATAGCCGAGCGGGCCGCCGCCCAGCCGACCGGCCGGAAGCACATGCGTCTCGACGCCGTCGAACAGGCCGGGGAAGCGCACGCCGCGATCGTCGCTCACCAGCGCGACGTGATGGCCCCGCTCGGCCAGCTCCGCCGCCAGTGCGGCCGCGGGCACCATATGCCCTCCGGTGCCGCCGGCTGCGAGGACATAGCTTCGGGACTGAGTCATGCTTTGGTGCTCCAGCGGCCGGTATAGGGCGAGCGCTTCAGATACGGGTTTCGGCGCGTGAAGGCGAGCAGCAACCCATAGCCGATCGCCAGCGCGATCATCGACGAGCCGCCATAGGAAATGAAGGGCAAGGTCATGCCCTTGGACGGAGCGATGCCGGTGTTCACCGCCATGTTGATCAGCGACTGCACGCCGAACTGTGCCGCCAGCCCCGCCGCGGCGAGCAGGCGGAAGGCGTCGTCCTCGTCGAGCAGCTTCATCAGCACGCGGATGACGATGGCGAAATAGAGCGTGGCGATCACGGCGCAGGCGATCAGCCCGAACTCCTCCCCGATCACCGAGAAGATATAGTCGGTGTGTCCCTCGGGCAGCTTGAACTTCATGATGCCGTTGCCCGGCCCGCGCCCGAGCAGCCCGCCCGAGGTGAGCGTGTCGTGCGCCATCTCCACCTGGTAGCGCTCGGCAAGCGCGGCGTCCTTGGTGGGGAACAGGAAGTTGTCGATGCGGGTGCGCGCGGTGCCGTAGAAGAGATAGGCCGCGACCACGCCGGCCACCGCCGTGCCGCCCAGCCCGGCGATCGCCGCCGGCGAAATGCCCGAGATCATCAGCAGGATCAGCCACACGCTGCCGAACACGATCGTCTGGCCGAAGTCCGGCTGGAGCATCAGCAGCACACCCACCAGCGCGGTGAGCCCGCCGGTGATGAACAGCACCGGCAGCTGCGGATCCTTGGCGCGGAAGCTGAGCATCCAGGCGGTGGAGACGATGAACAGCGGCTTGAGGAACTCGGAAGGCTGGAAGGCGGCGAACTCGGGGCCGATCCAGCGCTTGGCACCGTTCACTTCGTGGCCGAGGATCGGCACCAGCGCGAGGCAGACGATGAAGACCCCCGCCCCGATCAGCGCCAGCCGCCGCGCCAGCGTGACCGGCAGCATCGACACGGTGATCAGCACCGGCACCGAGACGCAGACCCAGACGAGCTGGCGCCAGAAATAGTGCATCGCCGGCATGATGTGGCTGGCGTCGGAATAGCGGCGCGCAGTGGCGGGCGACGCGGCGGCGACGGCGACCAGGCCGATCGCGATCAGCATCAGCGCCAGCGTGAGCAGCACGCGATCGACTTCCCAGAACCACATGCCCGCGCGCGTCTTGCTCGCGCGGCCCAATTGAGGCTGGCCGCGGCGGCGGGCCTCGGGCACCGCTTCCTGCGGCACGGTCTCGCTCATCCCAATGCCTCCACGGCATCGCGGAAGGCCTGGCCCCGCGCCTCATAATCCTTGAACTGGTCGAACGAGGCGCAGGCCGGCGACAGCAGCACCACCTCGCCCGGCTGTGCCTGCGCCGCGGCGCTCTGCACTGCGACGTCGAGCGTGCCCGAGCGCTCGACCGGCATCTCGCCTTCGAGCAGCTTGGCGAACATCTCGCCCGCATCGCCGATCGTATAGGCCTTCACGACATGCGGGAAACCGGGCCGGCACGCGTCGAGATCGTCGGTCTTGGCCTTGCCGCCCAGGATCCAATGGATCTTCGGATAGGCCGAGAGCGCCGGGGCGGTGGAATCGGCGTTGGTCGCCTTGCTGTCGTTGACGAACAGCACGCCGTTCATGGTCTTCACCCGTTCCATGCGGTGCGGCAGGCCGGGGAAGCTCTCCAGCCCCTTGTCGATCGCGGCCTTCGAGATGCCGAGCGCCTCGCAGGCGGCGATCGCGGCAAGCGCGTTCTGGGCGTTGTGCGGCCCCTGCAGCGCCGGCCAGCGCGACTGGTCCATGCACACGCCGGGCGCGATCTTCGTCAGGTCCTCGCTGCGCCCCGACACCGCGACCTCGCGGGCGATCGCAGCGGAAGGCGCGTCGCCGATGCCGATCACCGCGGCATGGCCCTTGCTCTGCATCGCGAACAGCCGCGCCTTCGATGCCGCATAGGATTCGAAACCGGCATAGCGATCGAGATGATCGGGGGTGATATTGAGCAAAACCGCGACATCGCAGTTGAGACTATGCGTGAGGTCGATCTGGTAGCTGCTGAGTTCGAGCACATAGACGCCGCCTTCGGGCAGCGGCTCCTGCCCCAGGATCGGCAGCCCGATATTGCCGCCAAGCCGCGCGGGAATGCCGGCGGTCTCGATAATATGGTGGATCAGCGCGGTGGTGGTCGACTTGCCGTTGGTGCCGGTGATCCCGACAACGCGGTGCGCGGGCATCTCGGCGCGGGCCTCGGCGAACAGCTCGATGTCGCCGATCACGGGGACGTGCGCAGTCGCTGCCTTGAGCGCGATCGGATGCGTATTGAGCGGCACGCCCGGCGACACCGCGATGCCGGCGAAGCCGGTCAGGTCGATCTCGACGGGATCGGCAAGCTCGGCGCCCTGCACCCTGGTGCGCGCAACCTCGCTGGAATCCCACGCCACGACCTCGGCGCCCGACGCCACCAGCGCGTCGACCGTCGCCAGCCCCGAGCGCGCAAGCCCGAGCACCGCATAGCGTTTGCCGCGCCAGGTGGTGCTGGTGATCACCGAAGCTTGAGCGTCGCGAGACCCGCCAGCGCCAGCACGAAGGCGATGATCCAGAAGCGGATCACGACCGTCGGCTCCGACCAGCCGAGCTGCTCGAAATGGTGGTGGATCGGCGCCATCTTGAAGATGCGCTTGCCGGTGCGCTTGAAGAAGAACACCTGGATGATGACGCTGAGCGCCTCCATCACGAACAGGCCGCCGATGATGCCGAGGACCAGCTCGTGGTGCGTGGTGACGGCGATCGTGCCGAGCGCGCCGCCCAGCGCCAGGCTGCCGGTATCGCCCATGAACACCGCCGCCGGGGGCGCGTTGAACCACAGGAAGGCCAGCCCCGCGCCGACCATCGCGCCGCAGAAGATCGCCAGATCGCCGGCGCCCGGCACGTGGGGGATGCCCAGATAGGTGGCGAACACCTTGTTGCCGGCCAGGTACGCGATCAGCATGAACGCCATGCTGGCGATCACCACCGGCATCGTCGCCAGCCCGTCGAGCCCGTCAGTGAGGTTCACCGCATTGCCGAACGCGACGATCACGAAGGCGGCGAAGGCGATGTAGAAATAGCTGATGTCGGGATGGAAGCCGCTGAAGAAGGGCACGTAGAGCTGGGTGCCGTTCTGCGAGCAGATGATCGCCGCGGCGATGCCCGCGATCGCGAACTCGCCGATCAGGCGCACCTTGCCCGATACGCCCGCGGTCTTCTGCTTCCGCACCTTGTCGTAATCGTCGAGGAAGCCGATCATGCCGAAGCCGAAGGTGACGAACATGCACGCCCAGACATAGGGGTTGCGCAGGTCCATCCACAAAAGCAGCGAGAGCATGAGCGAGGTGAGGATCATCAGCCCGCCCATCGTCGGCGTGCCACGCTTGGCGAGATGGCTCTGCGGGCCATCGTCGCGGATCGGCTGCCCCTTGCCCTGGCGGACGCGCAGCCAGCCG
Organism: Sphingomonas sp. HITSZ_GF; assembly: GCF_029543155.1. Taxonomy (GTDB): domain Bacteria; phylum Pseudomonadota; class Alphaproteobacteria; order Sphingomonadales; family Sphingomonadaceae; genus Sphingomonas. Next base: position 21,653 of record NZ_JARQXA010000003.1, read on the forward strand.
ATGAAGCGCGGCCCGATCACCAGCCCGAGCAGCAGCGCCGTCGCCACCGCACCGCCGGTGCGGAACGAGAGATAGCGGAACAGATTGAAGACCCCGGGGAAGCCGAGCAGGTCCGCGATCCAGTACAACATCAGGCAGGTGCCCTTTCCGCCAACGCCGCGACCACGGTACCAAGCCGCACGCCGTTCGACCCTTTTATGAGAACCGCGTCGCCGGACTGGAGCATGTCATCGAGCCTGCCCAGCGCGGTCGCCGCGTCGGGCACATGGACGAAATCGACGCGCCCCTCAAGCGCCTCCGCGAGCGGCGCCATCGCTTCGCCGACGAGAATGGCATAATCCACCCCGGCGGCCTCGATCGGGCCGGAGAGCTCGGCGTGGAAGGCAGCCGAATGCTCGCCCAGCTCGCGCATCTCGCCGAGCACCGCCAGCTTGCGGCCCTTCTCGTGCGCCAGCACCTCGAGCGTCGCGCGCATAGAGGCGGGGTTGGCGTTGTAGCTCTCGTCGATCACCAGCGCCTCGCCGCTGCCGGTAGGCACCACCAGCCGTGCGCCGCGCCCGGCCAGCCCGCCCAGCTCGGCAAGCGCAAGGCCCGCCAGCTCGAGGTCGCCGCCCACCGCATCGACCGCGGCGAGGATCGCCATCGCGTTCGACACCCAGTGCGCGCCCGGCTGCGAGAGGGTGAAGCTCAGCTCGCGCTGCCCGAAGCGCGCCGTGACGAAGGTACCCCCCGTCCGCGTGCGCATCGTCTCGACCGCGCGGTAATCGGCGCCTTCGCCCAAACCGAAGCTGACGATCTTTGCCGCATAGGGCTTCGCCGCCGCGATCAGCCGGTCACGGTGCGGGCTATCGAAGGGCACGATCGCGGTGCCGCCGGGCTCCAGTCCCTGGAAGATCTCGCCCTTGGCATCGGCGATCGCCGCTTCATCGGCGAAAAAGCCCATATGCGCCGGGGCGATCGTGGTGACGATCGCGACGTGCGGACGCACCAGCCGGGTCAGCGCCGCCAGCTCGCCGGCGTGGTTCATGCCCATCTCGAACACGCCGAACCGCGCATTGCGCGGCATCCGGGCGAGGCTGAGCGGCACGCCGGTATGGTTGTTGTAGCTCTTGACCGAGCGATGCGCATGGCCGGGGGCATTGCGCTCCAGCGCGGCGAACAACGCTTCCTTGGTGCCGGTCTTGCCGACCGATCCGGTGACGCCGATCACCTTGCCCTGCATCCGCGCACGACTCGCCACGCCCAGCGCATCGAGCGCCGCGGTGGTGTCCGCCACGGTGACGTGCGGATAGTCGGTCGGCTGCGAGACGACCGCGCCCGCCGCGCCCTGCGCGAAGGTCTGGCCGAGGAACTTGTGCCCGTCGGTGGTCTCGCCCTTGAGCGCGAGGAACAGATCCCCCTGCCCCACCTCGCGCGAATCAAAGGCGACGCCCGAGACTTCGAAGTCCGCAGACGCCGTGCCGCCGGTCGCCTGGGCGATCTCGGAGGAAGTCCAAAGGCGAACGCTCATAAGCCCCTCCCCTTCAGGGGAGGGGTTGGGGTGGGGGCCGTCCGCGAGCGATAGTCTCGGTGAGACACATGCCCCACCCCAAACCCCTCCCCTGAAGGGGAGGGGCTTAAGAAGGAAAAGCCCGCCTTCACGCCGCGCACTCCCGCGCCACGGAGACGTCGTCGAACGGCAGCACCATGTCGCCAACGATCTGGCCCTGCTCGTGTCCCTTGCCGGCGACCAGCACGATGTCCTCGCTCCCGGCCATGTCGATCGCGGCCTTGATCGCCTCGCGGCGCCCGCCAATCTCGATCGCGCCCGGCGCGCCTTCAAGCACCTGGGCGCGGATCGCCGCCGGATCCTCGGAGCGCGGATTGTCGTCGGTGACGATCACCACGTCGGCGCCCGCCGTCGCTGCCTGGCCCATCGGGGCGCGCTTGCCGGTGTCGCGGTCGCCACCGGCGCCGAACACGATGATCAGCTTGCCCCTGGTGTGCGGCTTGAGCGCCGAGATCGCCGCTTCCAGTGCATCGGGGGTGTGCGCATAGTCGACATAGACGGGCGCGCCGACCTTGGTGATCACCGCGCGCTCGAGCCGCCCGCGCACCGGCTGGAGCCGGCTGAGGTCGCCCAGCGTCTGCGCCACGTCGCCGCCCGTCGCGATCACCAGCCCGGCGGCGACCAGCGCATTGGCGGCCTGATAGGCGCCGATCAGCGGCAGGTTTACCTTGTGCGTCTTGCCCTCGGCCTCGATCACCAGCCCCTGGCCGAGCAGCGTCGGCTCGCGGCCCACCAGGCGCAGCGTGCTGCCATGCTCGCCCACGGTGATCAGCTTGTTGCCGCGCGCCCGCGCCAGATCCTCGATCCGCGGGGAATTGGGATCGTCTGCCCACACCACCGCCGTGCCGCCGTCCATGTCGAGCACATCGGCAAACAGGCGCATCTTGGCGTGGAAATAGGTTTCCATGTCGCCGTGATAGTCGAGGTGATCGCGGCTGAGATTGGTGAATGCCGCGGCCTTCACCGGCAGGCCCTCGGTCCGGTATTGCGAGAGGCCGTGCGACGAGGCCTCGAACGCGACATGGCTCACGCCCTCGCGCGCCAGCCCGGCGACGTTCGAGAGGAAGGTGACGATGTCGGGCGTGGTGAGGCCGGTGCTCACCGTGTCGTCCGCAGTGGTGACGCCCAGCGTCCCGATCGAGGCGGCGTGGAAGCCGCGCATCCGCCAGAGCTGGCGGGTCATCTCGACGGTGGAGGTCTTGCCGTTGGTGCCCGTCACCGCCACCGCGGTGCCCGGGAAGGGCGCGAAGAACTTCGCCGCCAGCCGGGCGAACTTCTCGCGCGGATTCTCGTCTGCGATGTGAAGCGCGCCTTCCACCTTCGCCCCGGGCCGGGCGACGATCGCGACCGCGCCGGCCTTCACCGCATCGGCAATGAAGTCCTCACCGTTGAACCGCGCCCCTTCGAAGGCGCCGAAGATCGTGCCGGGCGCGACCTTGCGGTGGTCGATGGCAAATCCGGTGACGACGGCGCTCTCCCCGCCCCCCGTCAGCGCGCCGAGTTTCATTCGGGATCCTTCTTGTCGGCGTCGGGGCCTGCCCAGATCAGCGGCAGCAGCTCGCGCTCGTCGATATCGCGGTTCGCGTCAGGCACCACGCCCAGCAGCGAGCCGGTACGGCTCACCACGCGGCCGACCACCGGCGCCACCGTCCAGGCGGCGGTGGTGCGATAGACGCCGATCGAGGGATTGGCTTTGGGCGAATCGAGCATGGCGATCATCACATAGCGCGGCGCGTCGATGGGGAAAGCCGCCGCGAAGGTCGAAACGTTACGATGCTTGTCGTAACCACCTTCGCTCGCAGCTTCCGCCGTGCCGGTCTTGCCGCCGATGCGGAAGCCGGGCGCATCGCCCTTGCGGCCGGTGCCCTTGAGCACGATCAGGCGCAGCAGCTGGCGCATCCGCGCGCTGGTCTCCGGCTTGAACACGCGCGTGCCCTGGGGCGGGCGCGCGGGATCGACCCGGCGCAGCGTCGCCGGGCGCAGGATCCCGCCATTGACCAGCGCGGCATAGGCCGTGGCGAGGTGAAGCGGGGTCACCGCGATGCCATGGCCATACGCGGTAGTCATTACCGTGACCCGGCCCCAGCTCGACGGCCAGAGCGGCCGCGCGCTCGCACCCAGCTCGATCTCGGGCTTCTTGTCGAAGCCGAGCCGACGGAAGATCTCCTGCATCTTCTCCGCGCCCAGCTCGTCGGCGATCCGCGCGGTGGCGATGTTCGAGGAATAGATCAGCGTCTCCGGGATGTTGAGCCAGCGGAACTGCTCGTCGCCCGGATCGTCGTGAATCTTGAAGCGGCCGATCTGGAGCGGTACCGTCGCATCGAAGCGGCGCGACATCGAGGTGATCGTGCCGGTATCGATCGCCGCCGCAACCGCGATCGGCTTGAAGGTCGACCCCAGCTCATAGACGCTCTGCGTCACGTTGTTGCGCGGCGGCGGGCCGCCGATCGCGTTGGGATTGAAGGCGGGAAGCGACGTCATCGCAATGACTTCGCCGGTCTCGACATCGAGGATCACGCCCGCGGCGCCGCGCGCCTGGAGCTGCGTCATCGCGGTGCCCAGCTCGTTCTCCAGCGCCGCCTGCACGCGCAGATCGAGCGACAGCGCCACCGGCTCGCCGCGCTTGGCGGGATCGGAGAGCTGCGCGTCGAGCACCTGCTCCATGCCGTAGCGGCCATGGCCGGTGCTATCGATATAGCCGAGCACGTGCGCAGCGAGCGTCGACTGCGGATAGAGCCGGTCATTCTCGCGCTGGAACTCGACCGCCGGCTGGCCCAGCGCGTTCACCTGGCTCACCAGCTCGGGCATCGCGTTGCGCTTGAGATAGGCGAAGCCGGTGTTCGACTTCAGGATCGCATAATAGCGCTCGGCGCTCTGATCGGGGATCAGCGCCGCGAGCTGCTTGGCCAGCTCGGCCTTGTCGCCGATCACCTGGTTCGGGTGGATCGCGATCGTCCAGGCATCGATCGAGCGGGCGAGCGGCGCACCGCGCCGGTCGACGATGTCGCCGCGCGGCGGCACCAGCGTGGTCGCGATGTCGCGCGCCGTCGCCGGCTCTGCCCAGATCGCGAGAAAGGCGAGCTTGCCGACGACGAGCAGCATGCCGAACCCGAACAGGATCGACAGGATCATCAGGCGGACCTGGGCGGTGGCGACAAGCGCCTGACGGGCATCGCCCGTACGGCCCTTGCGGGCCGGCGGGGCGACGACGACGATCAACGGAGCGCCAGCTTCTCGCGCTGCGCCAGCTTCTTCAGGTCATCGATGGTCGAGGTGCTGAGCACGCCCTTGTCGGCCATCGCCACCCGCTTGTCCGCCTTTTGCATGAGTGCGTGAAGTTCCCTGTCCTGCTGCGCCACGCTCTTGCCCGAAGCCGGCGCCGCTGCTGCGGGGGCCGCCTGCACCGGCTGGACCGATGCCGTCGCCACCGCTGCGACGGGCTGAGCCGCCGGCGCGCCGGTCGGAACGATCAGCGAAGCGTTCTGAATCTGCGCGGGCTGGTCGAGGCTGGCCAGCGCAGTTTCGCCGGCCAGATACTGGCCGGGAGCCGGCGCCGCAAGCGCCAGCACCTCGCCGTTCCAGCGCTCGATCTGCGCCAGGTTCGCGCGCGTCTGGAACTCGGTCTCCAGGCTGCGGATGTCCTTCTGCGCCTGCAGGATCGCAGTCTTCATCCCGTTGAGCCGGGCCTGCTCGGCCGCGCCGTGCGAGTTGACCATGTAGCATGCCGGCGCCACCACAACGCCGCAGAGGAACCACCCAAGTCCCTTGAAGCTCTGAACCGACATCTCACGCAACTCCTTCACTGGACCACGGCGCCGCTGCAGTCCGCCGCGCGACGCGCAGCGTGGCCGAGCGGGCACGCGGATTACGGGCAACCTCGTCATCGCCCGGCTTCACGGCCTTGGCGGGAGGTTCGAAACTGGGCTCGGCGCGCGGGCCGACGGCCGGGCGGTGGCGCGAACCGGCGGGCTCGCTGCCGCTGCGCTCGCGCAGGAAACGCTTGACCAGCCGGTCTTCCAGGCTGTGGAAGGTCACCACCGCCAGCCGGCCGCCGGGCTTGAGCACGCGCTCGGCCGCGGCCAGGCCTTCCGCCAGCTCGTCGAGCTCGCGGTTGATGAAGATGCGCACCGCCTGGAAGGTCCGCGTCGCCGGGTCCTTCTTGTCGTGCGGCTTGTGGCCGAGCGCCTTGCGGACGACATTGGCGAGGTCGGTCGTCGTCGCCAGCGGGCGCGCGCGGACGATCGCGCTCGCCACGCGGCGCGAGCGCGGCTCCTCGCCGAACTCGTAGAGCACGTCAGCGATGTCGCCCTCGTCCGCCTCGTTCAGCCATTCGGCCGCGGTCATCCCCTCGCCGGCCATGCGCATGTCGAGCGGCCCTTCCTGCTGGAAGGAGAAGCCGCGCTCGGCCTGGTCGAGCTGCATCGACGACACGCCGATGTCCATCGTCACGCCGTCGACGGGCACGAGGCCGCGGCGCTCGAGCTCGCTCTCCAGCTGGCTGAACGGGGCTTCGATCAGGATCAGATGGCCATTGGCCTGGGCGACGAGAGTTTGGCCGCCTTCGATCGCACGGGGGTCGCGATCGAAGGCGGCCACCTCGGCACCCCGCTCGAGGATGGCGTTGGTGTAGCCGCCTGCGCCGAAGGTGCAGTCGACATGGCGCTCGCCGGGCACAGGGGCGAGGCCGTCGACCACTTCGGTCATCAGCACGGGGATATGGGGCTCGGTCGGGGAGCTCACAGCGTCACTCCCTTCGCCTGGCACAGATACTCGCAGATCTCGCGCAGCGTGGGGTCTGCCTGCGGATCGCTCATCAGGCGCTCGGGCGCCCAGATGTCGAAGGTCTCGCCGCTGCCGTAGAACAGCGCCCATTTCTGGATGCCCGCCTTCATCTTGAAGAAGGGCGGGATCACGAAGCGGCCCGAGTCATCGTACGGCGCCTTCTCGACCTGGCCGAAGGCGCGGCGCTTGGCGCGATAGTCCACCTCGGTGCCGCGATCGGCGTCGAGCTGCTCGCGGCGATCGATGCGGTCGTATTTTTCCTTGGACCAGCTCAGGTCGTGCGCGGAGAGGCACGGATCGAACGGGTGGAGGCCCACGACGATCTGGCGGATGTCGGAATTGCGCTCGGCGGCGTTGCGCAGGTCTGCGGGAATGGCGACGCGACCCTTCTGGTCGACCGCCTGGAGCGCAAATCCCTCGAAGAGCTCCCTGTCCGCCACGCCAAAACCCCAATGGGCACAGCTTTCCCGTCTCCGGAATCAACCCCCACGGCCGCTCCGGCGCTTAAAATGACGATGAAAAGGGTGTGCCCCCTCTTAAGCATCTCGTTTTACCAACAAGCGCTCGGGGATACAACGGGAGAATTGGGGATAGAGCGGGAATTTCCCCCACTCAGCCCCGTTTTTGGGCGATATACCAGTTTGAATCGTCTTTTGTTCGCATCTGTTCTCGCATTCGGGTACGGGAAACCCGCAATCGCTAAGGGTAATTCCTGAAGTGGGGCCAAATCCCCGGCCATCCCGGGAAAATGGGCCAAGTGGCGCAATTTCCCCGTTTTTCGCTGGATCAGGCATAGCAGAGGCGGAGTCGGCGGGACAGATGCCTATCTTCGAAAAACCGCAGAAATCCGGCGAGTCGCCGCGAAAATCGGCGCGCGTTAACCAGTTTCGTTAGCTATTCAAGGCTTTTCGGCCGGGTTTTCGAAGCAGTTGTGGATGGAATAGGCGAGCAGCCTACCCTGCAGTTCCCCGGCGAAAGCCGGCGCCCAGGGTCACAAGCAACACGGTAGAGAAACCCTGGACCCCGGCTTTCGCCGGGGAACAGCTACCTATTGCTGCTGCGCCTGTTGCTGCTGTTGCCGCGCGATCTCCGCGGCGTCGACCTTCTCGGTCGAGGTAGTGCTGGGCGCCGCGCCGAGTTCGGCGAGCGGTTCTTCCTTGGTCTTCTCGCCGAGCGAATTGCCCACGCCGGTGATGTTGGCCACGACACTGCTGTTGGCGCCGCCGATCGCCGAGACCGGCAGGTCCTGCGAACGCCAGGCGACGACCGCGCTTGCCAGCACGATCAGCACCGTCACGACGGCGAGCCCGGTCAGACCAACGAACACGCGTTGCATCATCTGGGCGGCTTCAGGCGATCCCACACTCATATCTGTTGCATAAATGTAACGCCCAACCGCCCCATTGTCGAGACGTGTCGTTCACCCGCGCGCGAGCCATTCGGGCACGGGCAATCCCTTGGCGGCCAGCCATTCGGCATTATAGAGCGTTGAAAGATAACGGAAACCCGTGTCGCACAAGATGGTGGCTACGCGCTTGCCCGGTCCCAGCTGCTTCGCCAGCCGCACCGCGCCCGCCACGTTGATGCCCGAGGACAGGCCGAGGCACAGCCCCTCCTCCTTGAGCAGCCGCTCGACCCATTCGAGGCCTTCCTCGTCGGAGATGCGGAACTGGGCGTCGATCGGCGCGCCTTCGAGGTTGCCGGTGATCCGCCCCTGGCCGATGCCCTCGGCCACCGAGCTGCCCTCGGCCTTGAGCTCGCCGCACTGATAATAGCTGTAGAGCGCCGCGCCATGCGGGTCGCTGAGCGCGATGCACACCTTCTCGTCGCGCGCCTTGAGCCCCAACCCCACGCCGGCGATCGTGCCGCCGGTGCCCGCCGCGCAGGTGAAGCCGTCGATCCGCCCGTCCATCTGCGCCCAGATCTCCTCGGCGGTGCCCAGGATATGCGCCTTGCGGTTGGCAATATTGTCGAACTGATTGGCCCAGATCGCGTTCGGCGTCTCCTCGGCGATGCGGCGCGAGGTGTGCACGAAATGCCCCGGGTTCGAATAGGGTGCCGCCGGCACCAGCACCAGCTCAGCGCCGAGCGCGCGCAGCGTGTCCATCTTCTCGCGGCTCTGCGTCTCGGGCATCACGATGATCGTCTTGTAGCCCTTGGCGTTGGCGACCAGCGCCAGGCCGATGCCGGTATTGCCCGCCGTGCCCTCGACGATCGTGCCGCCCGGCTGGATCGCGCCGCGCTCCTCGGCGTCGTTGACGATGTAGAGCGCCGCCCGATCCTTCACCGAGGCGCCGGGATTGGCGAACTCGCACTTGCCATAGATGTCGCAGCCAGTGGCCTCGCTCGGCCCCTTCAGGCGCACCAAGGGCGTGTTGCCGATCAGTGCCAGCGTATCGGATGTGGAATGCATGGCCGCTAGATGGAGGGGAATGGGTGCGGGAGCAAGCGCAGCGAGAGCTTCCGCACGACAAGGATTGCTATCAGGGCTTTCGATCCGCGATAAGGTCGGAGGGAGTGGAGCGATGCTCGAAGATCTCAGCGAAAACAGAAATGCGTATCGGAGTTTGCTCTATCCGGGCGATCCGGCGCTATTCACACCTGAGATGCAAGCAGCGGCGCTCGACCGAGCATATGAATTGCGCACGACAGAGATCGAGCTGATCTGGAAGCGCGGCACCTATTTCTTCACGACACAGGCAGCCATCTTCGCAGCCCTTGGCCTCTCCTTTCGGCCCGAAGCACGCCAGTTCCTGCCCGTCATCCTGCTGCTCGCCATATTAGGCCTGCTGATCTCCCATTTCGGGCACCTGGCGGACGCCATTGGCAGCAGGTATGGGAGCACCATATCGACATGCTCGAGCGCGAAGTCGAAGGCGACCTCCACAAGATATTCCTCTCCAAGCGCGGCAGCCGGGTCTATTCGGTATCGCGAAGCCAGATCTGGATGACGCGGAGCCTGGACTATTTCTGGCTGTGCATCGTCGGCTGGGCGACGGGCCTGGTGGCGCAGGAATATGGGCCGTGGCTGGCGCGGCATCGCCTGGCCCTTCCCAATCTCGGCCTTCCCGAACCGATCGGCTCTGCGCTGCTCGGCATGGCGCTCGCCTTTGCCCTGACCGCCTATTTGCGCAAGGTGCTGGCAAGCAAACTCTATGTGTGGAGCATGGATCTCTCGGGCAGCAGCGCCAGCCAGCCGCCGGAAGGCGATGGTTGGTCGAGAACCCATGTCGGGCCGGAACAATATGTGCTGACCCGGCGGGACTCTCCCGTCTACTGAGCCGGCGCCCCCCACGAGCTTTACGCCTTGCTTACGCCCGCGCCCAAACTCCCTCTCGAAGCTTAATGGCGCCCGCTCCTATCTCGCCCTCCGTACCTCTGAAGGAGTGCATATGGTGCAGCGTTCCGAACATGTGTTGCGCGTCGGCCAGGACCGCGCCGGCCACTGGGTCGTCCAGGAAGCGGACGGCCTGCTCGAAGGGCTGTTCCGCTCGCGCGAGGCGGCGATCCGCTTCGCGATGTCCGAGTGCCGCGCCTTCCCGGGATCGCGCATGGTGCTCGCCACCGATCCGCTCCGCTCGATCCTGTCGCACTGATGCATGTGGATCGTGCTCGCCCGCGTCCTCGCGCCATTCGTCCGCGTGCAGACGAATGGCGCACCCCGGCCCACCGCCGGATTCCGGGATCCCTGTCGCTGAGGACGGGATCCCACACCCAGGAGAACAACCGATGACCGCCACCCAATTCTCGCTCGGCGGCCTGCTGCGCCGCGCGGGCCTGTCAACCGAGCCCGAGGGACCGCGACACGGCCCCTGCGACGCCCGCATCGCCAAGGCGCTCGCCGAGCTTCGCAATCACGGCCACCGCTCGGTGCGCATCCTCGACCTCGACTGCGCCGATGGCGGACGCCTGCTGCGCACCACCGCCAAGGCCCGCGAACTGGGCTTCGTCGCGATCGAGGGCCGCGGCGTGTCGCTCTGGACCGCCGGCATCCGCCACGCCCGCTGGCAGGCCGAACGCGACGCCCATCCCTCGACCAGCCTCACCTTCGACATCGCCGAGCCGATCGCCGCACTCGCCGCCGAGCATGACGGCGCCGCCGATCTGATCCTGCTTTCCGAACCGATGCCCTATCCCGCCAGCCCGCTCGCTGCGGCGCTCACCCGGCTGGGCGGCAAGGTGCTGGCCGAGGGCTAGGCGGCCACGCCTGCCCGCTGGAGATGCGGATCGAGCCTGCCGGCGAACCACAGGAAGAACATCCGATAGTCCGACGCCAACGACCATAGCGGATAGGTGAAGGTCGCCGGCCGGTTGTGCTCGACGCCGAAATGCGCGGCCCAGGCAAAGCCGTAGCCCGCCAGCGGGATCGCCAGCCACCACCACCATCCCGCCCCGCCGAGCGCAAGCAGCAGGAACCACAGCGTCAGCACGGTTCCGACATAGTGCATGCCGCGCGTCCACGGCCTGGCATGCTCGCGCAGATAGAAGGGCCAGAAATCGCTGTAGCGGGTGATCTTGGCTGCCATGGCGCCACGCTACACCCGTTTCATGGCCGTGCAAGCCATGGTAGAAAGGCAGCGACCGGAGGTAGAAGGATGGGCGCGCAGCTCAACATCAAGGACGCCGAGACGATCCGCCTGGCGCGTGAACTCTCGAACGAACTGGGCATATCTGTCACTGCCACGATCCGCGAGGCACTCGAGGAAAAGGCGCGCAGGCGCGAGGCAGAGCGCGAAGAGCTGATCACGAAGATCATGGAGATCAGCCATGAGTTCCGCGCGGCCATGCCTGCAGACTGGCACGGCAAGACCTCGAAGGAGATCATGGACGAGATTTACGACGAGCATGGCCTGCCCAAATGATCGTCGATACCTCGGCGATCATGGCTATCCTGCTCGGCGAGGCCGAGGCGCGATCCTTCGTCGAAGCCATCGTTGACGCGGAGCGTTGCGTGATCTCCGGCGGTAGTTGGATCGAGCTTTCCGCCGTCCTGGTGCGACGCAATCACCAGCTGGATGACCAGCTCGCCTTGCTGATGGAACGGGGCTCGATCGAGATCGAGCCGGTCACCGAAGTGCAAGCCCGGATCGGTCATGCCGCCTATAAGCGATATGGCATCGGCTCCGGCCACGCCGCCCGCCTGAACTTCGGCGACTGCTTCGCTTACGCCCTGGCAAAGGCTACTGCCGAGCCCCTGCTCTACAAGGGCGACGATTTCGCGAAGACCGATATTATCGCCGCGTGACCGACCGCAAGCACAGCTTCCCGCCCGTTGTCGACGCCACCACGCGCCTGCTCGTCCTCGGATCGCTGCCGGGCGAGCGCTCGCTGGCCGAGCAGCGCTACTACGCGCATCCGCAGAACCAGTTCTGGCGGCTGATCTCCCCTGCCGCCGGGCGCGACCTTACCGCGCTCGACTATGACGCGCGCCTCGCCGCGCTCCGTGCCGCGCATATCGGCCTGTGGGACGTCGTCGCCAGCGCCCGGCGAGCCGGCAGCACTGATGCCGCGCTGCGCGAGGTCGAGGGGCACGACATCGCAGCGCTCGCCGCCACCCTGCCCGATCTGCGCGCCATCGCCTTCAACGGCGGCACCGCGCACCGCACCGGCACAAGGCAGCTCGGCGCGGCGGCGGCGCACTACCGAATCATCGCCCTGCCGTCGTCCAGCCCGCTCCACACGATCGGCTTCGACCGGAAGCTTCCGGCATGGGAGGCGCTGCGCAGCCTGGTGGCTTAATCCCATCAAAAGCCTGTGAATTTTCCGCTTGCCGCTTTTGCCTTAATCGTGCCACATTTATGGCAAGATTGAGGCAGGAGAGATTGCATGCGCGTCAAGTTGCTGATTTCCGTGGCCATTCCGGCCATCCTTCTCGCAAGCTGCAACAGCCACGAGGGCACATCGACCTATCAGGCGGGCTCGCAGGAGATGGTGGAAGCCACCGACGCTGCCGCCGAGCCGGGCGAGCGCTATGCGAAGAACGACGTCGCCGCGATCCGTTCGGTCGCCCAGGAGCCCGTCTCCACCTTCGCCGTCGATGTCGACACCGCTGCCTATGCCAATGTCCGCCGCTTCCTCACCCAAGGCCAGACACCACCGAAGGACGCGGTCCGCGCCGAGGAGCTGATCAACTATTTCCGCTACGACTATCCCGCCCCGGGCGATCGCGGTGCACCGTTTAGCGTCACCACCGATGTCGCGCAGACGCCGTGGAACCCCGAGACGCGGCTGCTCCGCGTCGGGCTGCGCGGCTATGACCTGGCACGCAGCCAGCGCCCGCCCGCCAATCTCGTCTTCCTGGTCGACGTCTCGGGATCGATGGACGAGCCCGACAAGCTGCCGCTGGTCAAGCAGGCGCTGGGAATGGTCGCGGAGAACATGAAGCCGCAGGATCATGTCTCGATCGTCGTCTATGCCGGCGCCGCGGGCGTGGTGCTCGAGCCGACCTCGAGCGCCGCCGAAGTGCGCGGCGCCCTCGACGAGCTCGGCGCCGGCGGCTCCACTGCGGGCGGCGAAGGCATCGAGCTGGCCTATGCGCTGGCCCGCGAGAATTTCCGCGAGGATGGGATCAACCGCGTGATCCTGGCCAGCGACGGCGATTTCAATGTCGGCATCACCGATCAGGGCCAGCTCGAACAGCTGATCGAGAAGAACCGCGACGACGGCGTCACCCTGACGGTACTGGGCTTTGGCCAGGGCAACCTCAACGACTCGATGATGGAAGCGATCGCCGACAAGGGGAACGGCAACTATGCCTATGTCGACGGGGCCGAGGAGGCGCGCAAGGTGCTCGACAGCGAGCTGTCGTCAACGCTGTTCACCATCGCGAAGGACGTGAAGGTCCAGGTGGAGTTCAATCCCGCGCTGGTTAGCCAGTATCGCCTGATCGGCTATGAGAATCGCGCGCTGCGCGAGCAGGATTTCCAGAACGACAAGGTCGATGCCGGCGATATCGGTGCCGGGCACCAGGTGACGGCGATCTACGAGATCGTGCCGGCGGGCACCAGGGGCTGGCTGCCCGATCGCCACTTCGCCGCCAATCGCGCCCCGCAGGCAGCCGGTGAAGGCCTGGGTGCCGGAGGCGGCGAGCTGGCCCAGGTGCGGCTGCGCTACAAGCTGCCCGAAGGCGGCGCCTCGCGGCTGATCACCCGGCCGGTCGAGGCCGGCCAGTTGCGCGGTGCGCCCCTGCCCCGCGGCGACATGGCCTTTGCCGTGGCGGTCGCCGGCTTCGCCCAGAAGCTGCGCGGCGACGATCTGCTCGGCGACTGGAGCTACGCCGACATCAAGCGGCTGGCGGGGAGCCAATGGGGCTTCAGCCAGCAGGCACGCTGGCGCAGCGAGTTCCTCCATCTCGTCGATCTCGCCGCCGGCCAGCAGGGCCGCACCGCGTCGCTGCCGCTGCAGGATCGCCCGCTCTAGGGTGCAAGGCTTCCCGGCGGCGATCCAGGGCGCCGCCGGCCGCCGCGGTCCGGCCTACTCCCCCCGGAGGCCGGGCCGCGGCTCCCTTCCCCGGAAAGACGCAACCTTCTTTCCCCGGCGAAGGCCGGGGAAAGGCTCAAAGGGTGCTCAATGCCCGTTCCCGACCACTTCATCCGCCGCCGAGTCATTCGCCAGTGCGACATTCCCCGGCTCGGCGAGCGGCTGCGAGTTGAGCCCGTCGGCCGGGCGGGCGCCGGCACAGCCGTGGAGCATCGTCTCGCCGATCTTCACTTCGGCGGTCAGCGGCCGGTCGATCGCGGGATCGCCGCCTTCGGTGCAATGGGTGTTGGTGAACGTGATCGTCACCGGTGCGCCCGCCGTGTCCTTGGTGGTCCACACCGCCTTGTCGTCGCTCAGTTGCGGCGCGACCGGATAGAATTGGCTTACGCTGCCTTGCGATCCGTGCCCGGCGAAGCGCGTCATCATGATCGATCCGGGCGCCACTTCCAGCGACCAGGTCAGCGCATTGTCGGTGGCGCGCAGCGGCTGATCGAGCGAGACATCCCCCAGATGCGGCCCGGTCGGGCTCGGCGTGGCGGCGACCGGCTCCTCCGCCTTTTCCTTGGAACCACAAGCAGAAAGCGCCAGCAACGAGGCCAGGGCGAGTGCGCGCATTAACCATCCTCCTGCCGCCGACCCTGCACAGCCTGTCCGCACCCGGTCAACCCTGGGATGACCCAAAATGGCTGTCCTGGGGGAATGTGTTCATGCATTGTTCCTTGTCGATACCCGATCCGAATCGCCCTTCCCCGGCCGGCCCGAAGCACCGTCGGCCGCTCGCCCCAGACGATCCGCTCGCGCGCGAGACTCGCACGCTCGCGCTCAGCCGCGCGATGGGCCGGATTAACCAGAAGTTCGGGCGCAACGCTGTGTCCGTCGGCCCGCTGCAGGGCGGCAGAATCGATCGTGCCGGCACAAAAATTGCCTTCGGAAGAATCCCGGAAATGAGCGAATTCCATGAATGACACCGGTGGATGTCACTGATCCGCAACAAACCAGCGATCTTATTGCGCTGCACAATCCGAATGTAACTCTATAACACGAATCGCTTGACGATTCTTGCAAGGTAAACGAAAGCTCCCGCCCGTTATGAAGAAAGCCCCCATTTTCGCCGCCGCCGCCGTGCTCTTCTCGCTCGCGGCTTGTGAACAGAAGCCCGAGGAAGTCACCTCGGTCAGCAAGGACCCCCAGGCCGAAGCGCTGAAGAACGCTCCGAAGGTCGAGCTGCCGCCGTCGATCGCCGCCTCGGTCTCGATGCGTTGCAAGGACAACAGCATCGTCTTCGCTGACTTCTACCAGGGCGACAAGCAGGTGCTGATCAAGGAGACCAAGGACGGCCCGGGCACGATGCTCAAGGCGCCGGCCGCTGGCGAGCCTTTCGTCGCCGAGGGCGGCTTCAAGGTCACCGGCACCTCCAAGAACGCCACGATCGAGATCCCCGGCAAGGGCTCGCGCGTCTGCCACGCCTGATCGCGGCAGTCCGAGTTTCATCAAGGGCCGGCGGGCATTCCCGCCGGCCCTTTTTCGTGCGAGGCTAACCGAAAGGAGAGCGCGCGTTGGCGACGGTGGCGATCTACAGCCTGAAGGACGGCGTGGGACAGACGATACCGGCCGCGCCACAGGGCAGACATCGGTGAGCCGCGCCCATCCCCCGCAGCAGGAGCTCGATCCCGACCTGGTGCTGCGCGCCTATGCCATGGGCGTGTTCCCGATGGCCGATCACCGCGAGGCGGCGAGCGTCTATTGGGTCGAGCCCAAGCTGCGCGGGGTGCTGCCGCTCGACGGCTTCCACTTCGCGCGCTCGCTGCGCAAGGTGATCCAGTCCGGCCGCTTCCGCCTGACCGTCGACGCCGCGTTCGGCCCGATCATCCGGCTGTGCGCCGAAAGTGCCGAGGACAGGCCGGACACCTGGATCAACGGCCCGATCGAGCGCGTCTTCCTCGAGCTGCACCGCCGCGGCTTCGCCCATTCGATCGAATGCTGGGACGGCGAGCGACTCGCTGGGGGCCTCTATGGCCTCGCGCTGGGACGGGCGTTCTTCGGCGAATCGATGGTCACCCGCGTACCAAATGCGTCCAAGGTCGCCTTTGCGCACCTCGTCGCGCGGCTTCAGGCCGGCGGGTTCACGCTGCTAGATTGCCAGTTCATCACCGATCACCTCTCGACGCTCGGCGCGATCGAGATCCCGCGCGACGACTATGTCGCGTTGCTGGCGGGCGCGCTGGGCGACTCGGCCGCCGGGCTCTCGCTCGGCGCACCTTCGGTCGACGGCGACTTCTTCGCGCTCGACACGTTGCCCGATCCCGATCCGCCCGCAGCCGGCGCCGGCACGGTATCAGGACCGCTGTCGCGGAAGGTCATCGCGCAGCTCTTGGGCCACACGTCGTAGATCGGATGCTGGACGACGTTGAGCGCGGGACGCTCGGCGAAGAGCCAGCCCGAATGGACGCGGTGCCACTGCTTGTCGAGCTCGAGCACGTCCACCTGGACAAAGGCGCCGGTGAGCTGGTCCGCTTCCCAGGGGGCGGTCTTGTCGCAGGCGCGCAGGCGCACGATCACGTCGCCGATCCGCACGGCCTGGCCGGGCTTGAGCTTGAACTCGCGCGCCTCGCCGTTGCGCTTGTTGAGGATGCCGAGCACCGCGACGCGGTCCTTCATCGGCGTCAGCGCCGCATCGTCGACCGCCTTGCCGTCACGGCCGACGGTGATGACGTCCTCGGCCTTGTCCGAGTCGCCGCCCGTGGTGACGACTTCGTCGCTCGTCGTGTTGTTGGCCACGCCGCCCCCGCCCGAGCATGCGCCGAGCGCGAGCAGCAGCCCGGCCGCGGCAGCTCCGGCGTGGCGCACGGTCATGCGCCGGGCGTCCAGGCCTCGTAATCGCCGGTGGCAGCGGCACGGCGGCCGCCCTTCTCCAGCGCGCCGCTGGGGCGATAGGCGAGCTGCGAGCCGGTAAGGTTCACTTCGCCGGGAATCTCCCAGGCCTTGGCGGCCGGCAACGCCTGATCGGGCGCCGAATCGATCTGGTGGTGCAGCCAGCTGAACCATTCGGGCGGCACGCGGCTGGCGTCGTTCGAGCCGTTGTAGATCACCCAGCGGCGGGTGATGCCGTTGGGGTCCTTGCCGCCCTCATAATAGACGTTGCCCAGATGATCCTCGCCCACGCGCGTCTTGCCGCGCAGGCCCATCCAGGTGCCGAAGGTGGCGCCGTTCCACCAGGTGAAGGGATTGAGATTGAGACCCATGGCCGCCGATTAGCCGGGAGTGCCGGGCGAGGCAATGCTTACTGCTTCGCCCAGCGCACCTTGTCGCCGGCCTTGATGCCGAGCCGCGCCGAAACGCCGGCATTCACCTCGAGCACCGCCGCCACCGGCTCGCCCGAGACCAGGGTCTCCTCCGAATAGGGCACGGCATTCTCGGCGATGCGGGCGATGGTGCCGTCGCCGCGGATGAACAGGATGTCGAGCGCGGTGGGCGTGTTCTTCATCCAGAAGCGCGCCTCGCGCGGCGGGCCGTCCGCCGGATAGGGCGCGAACAGCATGCCGCCGTCCTGGGGGATGTTGGTGCGAAACATCAGCCCGCGCTCCTGTTCGGCGGCGGTCCGGGCAAGTTCGGCATGGAAGACGTGCTGTCCGCCGGCGCTGTCGATCGTCACGTCGGTCTTGCGGACGCCCTGCGCCGCGACCGGCGCACCCAGCGGCTCGCCCCGCGATACGCCGGAGACGAGCAACCCCGAGGCGGCAAGCACCGCCCCCAACCCACGCACGAACGTCATTTGATCAGCCGGTCCTTTCGACCGCCACCGCGAGCGGCCCTTTTTCGCCATCGACGATGCGCGCGCTGAGCGGCTGGCCGGGCTCGACTTCCTCGATCTCCGCGCGGCGCAAGGTCTCCATATGGACGAATATATCCGCCGAGTCGGACGCGCGCACCAGGAATCCATAGCCCTTTAGGCGATTGAACCACTTGACCGTCACCGATTCGAACGGGCCGGCGGAATCGATCATCCGCAGCCGGTCGACTCGCTCGGCCGGGCGCTTGGGCACCTCGACCGCCTGGCTGAGGTCGATCGAGAGAATCTCGCGCGCCTGCAGGCCGCGCTGGCGCTTGACCACGGTGCACTCGACCCGAGCCCCCTCGGGCAGCGAGCGACGGCCATGATCCTGGAGCACGGTGAAATGGATGAGAATGTCGCCCACGGCGGCGTCGTCGGCGACGAGAAAGCCGAATCCCCGTGTGACGTCGAACCATTTTACGACACCGGCGAAGACCTGACCGTCATCCGCGCGGTCCTCGCCAATCCCCTCGGCCAAGTTCGGTGCGTCTATATACTCGTTCTGCGCAACCTGTTGGTCAGCACGCATTTTCCGTTCCCCCGGAGGGAGACCCTAACATAGTATTTTCCATAAATGGAATTGCATTTGTTGCTGGCAGGTATCAGTCGTCGAAAAGTGTGGCTTCCGGGTCATCCCCCGGCGCCATTCTGAGGATCGCACGGGCCAGCGATGGGGCGTGGCCGGCGCGGATCATCGCCGCCATCTGCTTCTCGATCAGCGCGCGATCGGCCGCCTCGCGGGCAAAGGGGCCGATCCGCTTGCGCCGGGCAAAGGCGAGCGCGCTGGCCCGCGCCTCGGCCTCGATCGCCGGCGCGAGCGCCGCCGTGTCGGCTTCCTCCACCCCGGCGAAGCGCAGTGCCTCGCGCACCCGGCGCGCGCCCAGCCCCCGCCGCGCCATCGCGCCGGCCTTGGATTCGGCGTAGAGCCGGTCGTTGACATAGCCGAGCTCGGCGAACCGATCGGCAAGCCCCTCCACCTCGGGCATTTTTTCCTCCGCCCAGCCGCGCTCGCGCAATTTGCGGGACAGATAGGCCGCCAGTTTAGCCCTTGTCGTAGCGTAACGTTCGACATAGCGGAGCGCGTAACGCTCCAGATCGGCGCTATTCAGCGGTGGCAGGGGGCGTCTCGGGGCAGGCATGCGCCATGATTGTGCCACAGTGGCAACCGATTTTGAACGACAGTGCGTAGCAGAGGCTAGCCTCAAAATATGTCGTGGGGGCACGACGTTGGCTACCACGCAGGGGCACGGAATAAAGAATGGAATTGGACGTTACGGGATCGCTCGAGGCTGAAAAGGAAGCGGGAATGCTCGCGCCTACGCCCACCGACGACAGCCTGCCGCGTCGCCTCGCGGATTTCGACACGCTGGGCGAAGCGCTCGACTATGCCGCCAAGGGCAAGCGCGGGCTCAACTTCCACGATGCGCGCGGGAATCTCGTGCGCCCCTATCCGTTCGCGGAGCTGCGCGAGGATTCGCTGAAGCAGGCCCAGCGCCTGATCGCGGCCGGCGTGAAGCCCGACGACCGTATCGCGCTGATCGCCGAGACCGGCACCGAATTCGCTTCGCTGTTCTTCGGCTGCATCTATGCCGGCGCCTGGCCGGTGCCGCTGCCGCTGCCGACCAGCTTCGGCGGCGCCCAGTCCTATATCGACCAGCTCAGCGTCCAGCTGCAGAGCTGCGACCCGGCAATGCTGATCTACCCGCCCGAAATCGGCGCGATGTGCGCCGAGGCCGCGCGCGCCAACGACGTTCCGGGCATCGACTGGTCCGAGTTCGGCCAGCGCGAGGCGGTGGCGACCGAGCTGCCCAAGGCGAAGACCGACGACATCGCCTATCTCCAATATTCGAGCGGCTCGACCCGCTTCCCGCACGGCGTGGCGATCACCCACCATGCGCTGCTCAACAACCTGGCCGCGCACAGCCACGGCATGAACGTCGGCGAAGGCGATCGCTGCGTCTCCTGGCTGCCCTGGTACCATGACATGGGCTTGGTCGGCTGCCTGCTCTCGGTCGTCGCCAACCAGGTCTCGACCGATTACCTGAAGACCGAGGACTTCGCCCGGCGCCCGCTCGCCTGGCTCGACCTCATCAGCCGCAACCCGGGCACGACGCTCAGCTACTCGCCGACCTTCGGCTACGACATCTGCGCGCGCCGCATGTCGAGCCAGACCAAGGCGAGCGAGCGCTTCGATCTGAGCCGCTGGCGCGTCGCCGGCAACGGCGCCGACATGATCCGCCCCGACGTGATGCAGTCGTTCGTCGACGCGTTCGCCGATGCGGGCTTCAAGGCCAGCGCCTTCCTGCCGAGCTACGGCCTTGCGGAAGCCACCCTCGCCGTCTCGATCATGCCGCCGGGCGAAGGCATCATGGTCGAGCTGGTCGAGGAGACCCAGCTCTCCGGCGGCGAAGTCGCCCGCGGCGACCGCCCGCAGCGCTTCCGCGCGATCGTCAATTGCGGCGTGCCTGCCCGCGACATGACGATCGAGATCCGCGAGGAAGACGGCACGCCGCTTCCCGAAAAGGCGATCGGCAAGGTCTGGTGCAAGGGCCCGAGCGTGATGGTCGGCTATTTCCGCGACCAGGAGGCAACCGATGCCTGCCTGAAGGACGGTTGGCTCGACACCGGCGACATGGGCTACATGAGCGACGGCTACATCTATATCGTCGGCCGCGCCAAGGACATGATCATCATCAACGGCAAGAACCACTGGCCCCAGGATATCGAATGGGCCGTGGAGCAGCTGCCGGCGTTCAAGCAGGGCGACGTCGCCGCCTTCGCGATCACCACCCCGGGCGGCGAAGAGACGCCGGCGGTGCTGGTGCAGTGCCGCACTTCGGACGAGCAGGAGCGCCTGCGCCTGCGCGACGAGATCCGCGAGCGCGTCCGCTCGGTGACCGGCATGAACTGCGTGATCGAACTGGTGCCGCCGCGCACCCTGCCCCGCACCAGTTCGGGCAAGCTGAGCCGCGCCAAGGCGCGCAACCTATATCTGAACGGCGAGATCAAGCCCTACGCGCTGGCTGCGTAAGGCATAGGCCCCGACGGTCGCCGTCGGGGCGCCTCCTGTCAATTTCATCGTCACCCTGAACTTGTTTCAGGGTCCAAACCTCCACGAGCGATATCGTTTGTGGCAGGTTGGATGCTGAAACGAGTTCAGCATGACGGGGTTTGCTTTGCTGACCCACGTTGCAATCCAGTCGTCATCCCGGCGAAAGCCGGGATCTCAGGCGAAGGCGCGGGAAAAAGAGCCGCATGAGATCCCGGCTTTCGCCGGGATGACGACTGCTGCCTCGGCTCAGGCCGCCAGCTTCATCCGCCGAAGCATGCCCGCTTCCTCCGGCCGCAGCGTCAGCACGCGCACGCCCGTGGCGGTCACCGCCACCGTGTGCTCGAACTGGGCGGAGAGCGAGCCGTCCTGCGTCACCACCGTCCAGCCATCCTCCTCGGTACGCACGCCGCGGCGGCCGCGGTTGAGCATCGGCTCGATCGTGAAGACCATGCCTTCGCGCAGCGCCACCCCGGTGCCGGGGCGGCCGAAATGGAGGATCTGCGGGTCCTCGTGCATCTCGCGGCCGATGCCGTGCCCGCAATATTCGCGCACCACCGAATAGCCGAGCCGCTTGGCATGACGCTCGATCGCCCAGCCGATATCGCCGGTGCGGGCGCCGGGGCGCACCGCGGCGATGCCCAGCCACATCGCCTCATAGGTGCCCTGGACGAGCCGCCGGGCGGCTGGCGCGACCTCGCCGACCTGATAGGTCTTGCTCGAATCGGCGATGTAGCCGTTCTTCTCCAGCGTGATGTCGAAATTGACGATGTCGCCGTCGCACAGCACGTCCGATGGCGAGGGCACGCCGTGGCAGACCACCTCGTTCACCGAGGAATTAAGCACGAATTCAAAGCCATACTGACCCTTGCTCGCAGGGCGTGCGTGCAGTTCGTCCGTGATGAACCGCTCGACCATCGCATCGATCTCGAGCGTCGACCTGCCCGCCAGCGGGGTGCGATCGAGCAGGCCGAACACCGAAGCGAGCAGCCGGCCGGATTCGGCCAGCAGCGCGACTTCCTCAGGCTGCTTGGTCATGCGCCACCAAGGTGAGCGGTGGCGCCGAGACCCCCGCCTCGCGCAGCTCGCGCTCGATGATCTCGTTGAAGCTTAGCGTGGGATTGGTCTCGCACAGCATGCCGATCCGTATCCAGAACGCGGCCTGCGCGTTGATCGAGCGGACCGACACCTTGCTCGCGCGGCGCAGCTGGTCGTGCAGTTCCTCTTCGATGTTCACGATGCCCATCGGGCGACTCCATATATGATTCGTATATGTAGCGTATATGGATCATATATTTGAAACACAATGACCAGGAGCCGGACGCGAGATATGCTTTTCTCCCGTCACCCCGGCCTTGTGCCGGGGTCCACTGCGCGGCACATGTTGGACAAGAGGCTCCTGCCCCAACGCACACGGCATGGTGGACCCCGGCACAAGGCCGGGGTGACGATCGAGAGCGCTAGGCAGAGCCAAGGTTCTTGGAGACCTCTCGATGCCGATTCCCACCACCACAGGCGCGTTCGCGATCGTGCCGCATAACGACCTGCCGGGCGCGCTGCCCTTCTGGGAGCGGCTGGGCTTCGAACGGGTGGGCGGCGACGGGCAATATTACATCCTCCAGGGCTGGGGCTGCGAGCTGCATCTCACCCAGGCAGGATCGGGGCCATGGCGCGTGCCGACGGAGAACAATCCGTTCGGCGTGTTCATCCGCACGCCCGAAGTCGATGCCATCGCCGCCCGGGTCGACGACCTGATCATCCGCCCCGGCGGGGTGCTGCGGCACCGCGAATGGGGCCTGTACGAAGTGGGGATCGCCGGGCCGGACGGGCTGCTGATCCGCATCGGCTGGCCCTCGCGGCTGATGCCGGAAGCCGGCAATCCGGCATAAGGACGAGAAAAATCGGCGTTTTCCGGGTGCCCGCCTAACCTCTCGCTAACCACCGCCGCGCTACACCCTTTGGGTGACCAGCCAGACGACCTCGCAATTCGCCCGGCCGCGCATCGATGCGCGAGCGCTCCTGGGCCTGTACGACCCGGCGGATACGACCGACTGGGGGCCGATCCGCGCTGCCCAGTTGCACGCCGGCAGCCAGCTGGCGCTGTTCATGCTCGCCGCCAATGTGATCGGCGCATCGCTCGTCACCATGATCCTCGCGCCGCTGGTGCCGATCTGGCAGCTGGCGAGCTGGGGCGCGCTGGTGGCGGCAGTGGCCGTCGCGGTGGCCTTTCGCCGCCTCGCACGCCGCCACCGCGAGGCAGTGACCGCCTCGATCGGCGATGTGCGCGACACCTTGCTCGACGGCATC
The DNA here is from genome assembly GCF_029543155.1 of Sphingomonas sp. HITSZ_GF. Lineage (GTDB taxonomy): Bacteria > Pseudomonadota > Alphaproteobacteria > Sphingomonadales > Sphingomonadaceae > Sphingomonas. The sequence goes on from NZ_JARQXA010000003.1 coordinate 44,651, forward strand.
GCGTTGGGCGCGGTCTGGTCGATCCCGCCCCTCGCCTTTGGCCATGCGGTCGACGCCAGCGCCGCGCTCGGCCTGTGGATCGTGCTGTCGCTGCTGATGACCGCCAGCGCGGTCGCCATGGCGGCGCTGCCGCTCGCCACCATTTCCTTCGTCTCGATCGTCGGCACCGCGCTCGTGGTGACGCTGTCGCTGATCGCCTCGCCGATGCTGGCCGCCGCCGCCGCGCTGTTCACCGTGCTGCTCGCCATGGCGACCTTTGCCCGCGGCAAGGCGCTGGTGGTGATCCGCGCGGGCGAGATCGCCATTGCCGACCGCGACGAGACGCTGAGCCTGCTCCTGCGCGAGACCGAGCGCGAGGGCGAGGCCGACTGGCTGTGGGAAATCGACGCGCAGCGCCGCGTCGCCCGCGCCAATCCACGCTTCTCCAAGTCGCTGGGCGTCGATCCCAAGACGATCAACGGCACCCCCTTTCTCCAGGTGCTGGCCGGACCAACCTGGGAAGACGGCAATTTCGCCGCCGGCCTGCGCGAGCTGGCCGAGCGGCTGAAGACGCGCGAGCCGTTCCACGACCTGTTGCTGCCCGTGCTCGTCAACGGCGAGGAGCGCTGGTGGGAAATGTCCGCCAGCCCACGTTTCGACGAGGGCGGCGCGTTCATCGGCTTCCGCGGCGTCGGCTCCGACGTGACCGAGGCGCGCAAGTCTGCCGACCAGATCAGCAAGATGGCGCGCTTCGACACGCTGACCGGCCTGCCCAACCGCCTTCTGCTCAACGAGACGCTGGCGCGGGCGATGGGCGAGGCCGAGAAATGGGGCTCGCGCTGCGCCTTCATGATGATCGACCTCGATCGCTTCAAGGCAGTGAACGACACGCTGGGCCACCCGGTGGGCGACCGGCTGCTGATGCGCGTCTCCGAACGGCTGAAGCAGCTGATGAGCGAGAACGAGATGGTCGGGCGCCTCGGCGGCGACGAGTTCGCCGTGGTGGTGCGCGACGCGACCGACACCGCGGGCATCGAGCGGCTCGCGCAGGCGATCATCGACACGGTCTCGCGGCCCTATGAGATCGACCAGAACACGCTGTTCATCGGCGCCTCGGTCGGCCTCGCGGTCGGCCCGCGCGACGGGCGCACCGCCGAGATGCTGATCCGCTCGGCCGACCTCGCGCTCTATCGCTCGAAGGATAGCGGCGGCGGCGCCTTCCATTGCTACGAACCGCAGCTCCACATGGCCGCCGAGGAGCGCCGCGTGCTCGAAATCGCGCTGCGCACCGCGATCGAGAATGGCGAGATGCACCTCAACTACCAGCCGGTGGTGAAGGCCGACACCGGCTCGCTGGCCGGGTTCGAGGCGCTGCTGCGCTGGACGCACCCCGAGTTCGGCGTGATCTCGCCCGCCAAGTTCGTGCCGCTGGCCGAGGATGCCCGGCTGATCCCGCAGATCGGCGAATGGGTGCTGCGCACCGCCTGCCAGGAAGCGGCCAAGTGGGACACGCATATCCGCGTCGCGGTGAACGTCAGCCCCGAGCAGCTCCACTCGCCGAGCTTCGCCACGATGGTGGCGCAGGCGCTGGCCCAGTCGGGCCTGCCCGCCGAGCGGCTCGAGCTGGAAGTGACCGAGAGTGTGTTCATGCGCGAGGGCACCCAGGCGATCCATGTGCTGGAAAAGGTGCTCGAGCTCGGCGTGCGGCTGAGCCTCGACGATTTCGGCACCGGCTATTCCTCGCTCGGCTATCTGGCGCACACCCGGTTCAGTTCGATCAAGATCGACCGCAGCTTCGTGCAGGGCGCATCGAAGGGCACCAAGGAGGCGATCGCGATCATCCGCGCGGTGGTGGCGCTTGCCGACAGCCTGGGCATGGCGACCACGGCCGAGGGCGTGGAAACCGAGGAGGAGCACCACATGGTTCAGCAGCTCGGCTGCACCAAGGTGCAGGGCTATTATTTCGGCCGTCCCCTGCCCGTGCAGGAAGCCCGCGCCCTGGCGATCCGTCCGCAAGGCGGCGCAAGCGCGGCTGCCTGAAAAAAGGCTGGCGGAACTGGCTTGCCCCGGCCGCCAGTCCCCGCTAGAGCCACCCACCGCACAGGGGCGTAGCTCAGCTGGTTAGAGCGTCGGTCTCCAAAACCGAAGGCCCTCGGTTCGAATCCGAGCGCCCCTGCCATCTTTTGGAAGTCGCTGAATTTATCGCTTCGTCGCTATGCCTTGCGATGAAATCGAGGGCGTTTGACGAAAATGGCTGCGCCCGGCGCGCCGGCAAGGCGCCGAGCGCGCCGAAGCGCGGCGCCTTACGCGGCGCCGGGGCGACGCCAATGCCTTATGACATGGCGCCTTTCGCGATCACCGCTCCGCGGCACCGTAAAGCAGCGCGTTGAACAGGAATTTGAAGGTGCCGTAGGATTGGGCGCGCTGCGCGACCTCGGGGCCCATAACGAACAGCTTGCCCTTGCCGATATCGACATCGGCGACCACGATCGTGCCGGCCAGGCGCTCCTGCCCGACCGCCCAGCCGCTCCGCAGCAGGTTCCTCCCCTCGAACCAGGACACCCTGCGCGCCGAGGCCTGGCTGCCGACCGGCACGAAGCTCTGCGAAGAGTTGAAGAACATGTCGACTTCGGACGGCAGGCCATAGGCCAGCGGCTGCGTGGTATCCACGCGCGCGCGCAGCAAGGATCCGGGGATGTAGAAGCTGGTCGTCGGCAGTGGCCGCTGCTTGCCTTCTTCCTCGCGGGAGAGCGCGGCGGCAAGCGGTGCGTCGAGCAGCTCGGCGAGCCGGCCGGAACTGCCGATCGTGACTGCCGCGCCGCCCTGCTTCACGAACTGCGCGATCACGGGCACCGTCTTCTCGTCGGTTATGCTGCCGAGCATCGCCCGCATCTCGGCCGGCGTGTCCTTGGCCTCGGGCTGCTTTGCGGCGCGATCCGATCCCCATGCGCCCTTGGCCGGGAGCGCATCGTCGGTGAACAGCAGCACGTCATAGTCGCGCTTCAGATTCCCCGCATCGAGCCGCTGTGGAAACACCTGCTCGAAGGGAAATTCGAATCGCTCGAGCAGCCACCGCGTCCACCCCGCGGAGATCAGGCCGCCCCAGCGATCGACCAGCCCGATCCGAACGGGCTTGAGCGCAATGCTCGGCCCCGTCGGCGCCGTGGAGACCGCAAGGGCATCGATGCCCAGCTCCTTCACTGCCTGTTCTATCGTCGCCTTCGCCGCCGGAGACGCCGGCACCCACAAGGCACCGGGCTGCAGCGTGACGCCGTCCGCTGTCGTTGCCTGCGACAGCCAGCGCGCCTGGACGCCCGCCTTGAGCAAGCGGTTGGTGAGGATGAAGCTGTTGTTGGTCTCGTGGCCTACCAGCCAGCCCGCCGCGCCCGAGCCCGTCACGTGCCCGGGCGGCGGCGTCATCAACCCGGTGACGGGCGTCTGCGGCGGCGGGGCTTCGTCGAGCAGCCGGTCGAAGCCGATGCCCATCTGATAGGCGAGCGTATAGCCGGTGATATCGTAGGGCGGCGTCGGCGGGCCGCCGGGGAATTCGGTATCGTGCGGGTGATCCTGCGGCTCGAACATGTCGAGCACGTGCGGCCGATAGGCCTGCGCCGCGCGCACGATATAGGAGCCCGCCGCATAGGTCTTTCCGCCGGCCGTGAAGGGTTGATCCGCGCGTTCGACTTCCACGCCCGCCTTGATCAGCGCGTTGAGGAACGCGATCGCGGTCGGCATGTCGCGCTGGGCCGCGGGGATCACATAGGCACGCGGATCGCGCTCTTCCGGCACGCGCAGCAGCTTGTCGTAGAGCGCGGGATCGATCTTCTTCGGGCCGCGGGCCCCCTCCCCGCCCTCTGCCTTGAGCGTTGCCGCATTGGACAGACGGTCGACCTTGGCCGGCGTGATGGTCCAGCTATCGCGGCTGCCGCGCGCGATGCTGTTCGCCGCCATCCGCCAGATGTTGAACAACAGCCTTTCGCGGTTGCGCGAGGCATAGTCGATCACCGCGCGATCGAGGCTCCACTGATAGTCGAGCGAATCCTGCAGGCGCCAGTCGCGCGGGGCGATCGGCATCATCTCGTCTCCGCGCGGCAATTGCGTCGACGGGACCAGCGGGATCTTCGCCGGGGTCGGCCCGCCGATGATCTCGGTCAGCAGGCCGATGGCGTTGTGGAAATAGGAGATCGAGCGCTCCATGCCATTGTGCCAGGTCGAATAGCGCGCGGCGCTGCGCATGCCCGACCCCGCCTTGCCCTCGGAGATCAGCCGCGAATGCATCGCAAAGCCGACCTCGCTCAGCTGCGACATCACGATCGGATCATAGTTGAAGTTGAACGGGTCGCGGAACGGCGGGACGAACACCACCATGCCCTCCGGCCCGGTCTGATGCTGGTTATAGACGATCTGCGGATACCATTCGCGGAACAGCATGCGGTTGACGTTTTCCGTCTCGGGCATCTGCGCCATGAAGCTGTCGCGGTTGTTATCGTGGCCGATATATTTCTGGTAGAGCCGCGGCAAGGTGGCGAACTCGCGGGCCTTAGGATCGGCGTGCCGCATGTACCAGTTGCTGACCAGCTCCATGCCGTCCGGATTGTCGTGGCCGAACAGGATGATGCAGTCGTCCAGCATCCGCATCGTCTCGGGATCCGACTGGCTGAGCATGCGGTGGAGGACCTGGATCTGGCCCTGCGAGGTCACCGTTTCGGTGGCGTGCATGCCGGCGTCGATCCACACGATCGCCTTGCCGCTGCGCGCCAATTGCTGCGCCTCGGCTTCGCTGGGCCGCCCGCGGGCGAGCTTTTCGGCGATCGTGCGATATTCTTCGAGGCGCGCGAGATTGGCCGGCGACGAGACGATCGCGACCCACTGCGTCCGCCCTTCCGCGGTCTTGCCGATATCGACCAGCTTCATCCGATCGGATTCGCTCGCCAGCCGCTTCAGATAGGCTTCGTATTCCGAATAGTTGGCGAGGAAATAGTCGCTGCCCACCGGCTGCTTGAAGAAGCTGGCCGGCGCCGTCACCGAAGGCGGGGCCGCCTGCTGCGCGGCGGCGGCCAGCGGAGCCGAGACGAGCGCCGTTGCAAGAAGCAGGGTGCGCACTGACATGGGCAGATTTCCTCCATCGGCGGCAAGGCTCCGCCCGGGTGCTGTAAGCGAAGCGAGCGGCGGCCACCGGACCGCCGCTCGCCAGTGGATCAACGACTAGGCCTTGCCCGGCCTATTTCGCATTCTTCACATATTTGTCGAACCAGTCGAATGCTTCTGCGAGCACGTGGAGACGGGTCTCGCGCGCCGCATAGATATGATCCTCGAGCGGCAGCATCTCGACCTTCGCCGTCCCGCCCAGGCCCTTCAGCGCATGGTAGAGGCGCTGGGTCTGGATCGGGAACGTGCCCGTGTTGCTGTCGGCCTCGCCATGGAACAGAAGCACCGGCTCATTGATCTTCGGGGCGTTCATGAACGGCGACATCTTGGTATAGACGTCGGGCGCTTCCCAATAGGTCCGCCGCTCGCGCTGGAAGCCGAACGGCGTCAGCGTGCGGTTGTACGCGCCGTTGAGCGCATAGCCCGCCGCGAACAGATCGCTGTTGGCCAGCAGGTTGAGCGTCATGAACGCGCCATAGCTGAGGCCGGCGACACCGATCTTCTTCGGATCGGCAACCCCCTTGGCGACGAGCATGTCGGTCGCCGCCTTGGCGTTGGCCACCAGTTGCTCGACATAGGTGTCGTTGGCCTGCAGGCCGCCGACGATCGGCATCGAGGCATCGGCCAGCACCGCATAGCCCTGGGTGAGGAACAGCATATAGTCGGTCGGCGTGCGCGGCGAGACGCCCGAATAGGCATAGGAAGTGCCGCGCACCTGCCCCGCGCCCTTCAGATCGGCGAATTCGCGCGGATAGGCCCACACGATCGTCGGCACCCGATCGCCCTTCTTGTAGTTGGGCGGAAGGTACAGCGTGCCGCTGAGCGGAACGCCGTCGGCGCGGGTGTAGTTGATCAGCTCCTTGCTCGAATAGCTGAGCGCCGTCTTCGGCCGCGCGATCGCGGTCAGCGCAGTCTTCTTGGCGCCGGCACCCAGGTTGAGGAGATAATAGTTGGCCGGCGTCAGGCTGGTTTCGTAGCGCGTGACGATCTGGCTGGCCTTGTCGTCGAGCACGTCGACGATCTCTTCGAAGTTCTCGCCCTTGGTGGTGAACAGCCGCTCGGTCTTCTTGGTGCCGAGGTCGAAGCGCGACAGGAAGGGATGATCGCCGTCGGGCGATCCGCCTTCGCTGGCTAGGTAGATCGTGTTGCCGTCCTGGCGAAGCACGGTCTGGCCATTCACCGTCTTGGTCACCGGCGTGCCGGGATCGCCATACCAGTCATCGTCATTGTGCGACCAGAGAAGCTCCGGCTTGGCGCCTTCGCCGCTGGTGCCGATCAGCCACATCTTGGTCTCGCGGGTGCCCCAGGCGAACTGCTTGACCAGCGCCTGCTTGGCGTCTTCGGTGAAGGCGAACAGCTCGCGCGCCTGATAGCCGGGGCCGCTCGATTCGATGCGATCGGTGGTGCGGAGGAGTTCCTTCGGCGCGCCGGTGAACGGTGCCTCGAGCAGCATCACGCTGTCGCGATCCTTGGCTTCCTGCTTGGGATTGCCGTTGTCGAGCGTCGTGACATAGAGCAGCGCCGGATCGGCCGAGGGGCGCCACTGGAAGCCGCGCGCGCCGCTGCCCGCCCAGCCCAGGCTCTCCGGGCCGCCATTGTTGGTGGCGACGCTGGCGACATGCTTCACCACGGTGCCGTCTAGCGCCAGAATGTCGACTTCCTTGGGGAAGCGGCTGGCCGGCACGAGATAGGAATAGGGCGGGACGATCCGCACCGAGAGCAGATACTTCCCGTCGGCCGACGGCGTCAGCTCCTGGAAGATGCCCGGCTTGCCGAACGGCGTAGCGGCACCGGTGCCCACATCGACGACCATCGGCTGCGACGTCATGTAATAGTCGTACAGCTTTTCATCGAACTTGCTGGTGAGCAGGTTGGTGAAGGTCCACACCGGCGCCTTCTTGCCATCCGTCTCCTGGACGGCCGGGCCGGTCGGCACGGGCATGACCGGCACCGCGCCACGGCCCTCGGGCACGAAATGGCACATCAGCTTGGCGTTGCCGAGCCACTGGCAGGGACCATCGGACTGATAGTCGATGCTGCGCGCGGCGTTGATCGTCGGGCCGGAGAGCGGCTTGGCCACGCCGGTCGCCACATCGGCGATCCAGAGCTCGATGCCCTTGGCCGTGGTGTGCAGGAACGCAAAGCGGCTGCTGTCGGGCGACCACATCGGCGGCCCCAGCTTCGCGTCGGGCACCTTCAGGTCGAGCTTCTTGCCGCTCTTCAGGTCGACCAGCTGATAGCCGGTGCCCTGCCCGGTATAGGAGGAGTTCAGGTCGTAGGGCTTGAGATCATAGGGCCCGTTGGTCGCGACATTGACGCGCACGCCGCCGAGCTTCTGCATCGGCGCGGCGCGGTCTTCGATGGTCGGCATGCCCTTGAGCGCGGTGAGCACCAGCCAGCGGCCGTCCGGGCTCGCGCTGGCCTCAGGCGGCGGCGCAATATCGAGGATGTCGACGACTTCCTTGGGCGGAAGCCGATAGCTGTCCTGCGCCTGAGCGGCAGGCGAAAGCGCAATCGCGGCAGTGGCGGCCAGCAGAGCAGCCAGGCGGGTTGATCTCATCATCGACTATCCTCGACATTGCACCCGCCGGCAGAGGCTTGCGGGCCGGAAATTAGACAGGGCGCTCGCCGGAAGGAGTGGTGCGCCACCCGATCCGGCGAGCGATCGATCGATCAGAAGTTCTTGGAGAACCCGATGTAGAAGGAACGGCCAATATTGTCGTACAGCGAGCCATCGAACGCGCCGGTGTAGGTGGACGGCGTGCGCGGGGGCTTGGTGTCGAACAGATTGTTGATGCCGAACTGCAGCGTGAAGTCGCTGGGCAGCTTATAGCTGGCGAAAACGTCGTGATAGAAGCGCTGATCGACCTTCAGGAAGCCGTTATATTCCGACGTGCGCTGCACATCGAGGCTCGACTTGCCGACATAGCGGGTGTTCCAGGCCAGGTTCAGGCCGCCATCGCTGTAGGCAATGTTGAACGTACCGCGCCAAGTCGGATCGTCGAACTCGCCATCTTCGATCAGCAGGCTCGCCGGATCGTTGATGTCGACCAGCTCTTCCAGCTTGTCGAGATAGGTCACCGTCGCGCCCAGGCTCAGGCGGCCGCCCAGCTTCGAGCTGATGCCATCCAGCTTGGTGCTATAGTTGAGCGCCACGTCGATGCCGCGTGCATCGAGCCGGCCGATGTTGATCTGGCGCAGGTCGATGTTCGACACGACATACGGATCGTTGACCCCGGCAAGGCCGCCGCGCGTGACGAGCGCGCAGAACGCGTTGTCGAGGCTCGCCGAGTCGACGCAATTGTCGACGATCGTGTTTCCGTCGAGCGTCTGGATCGCGTTGTCGATCCGGATCTGCCAATAGTCGACCGACAGGCGCAGGTTGCGCACGGGGTTGAACACCACGCCCGCGGTCCAGGAGTTGGAGGTTTCCTCGGTCAGGTCCGGGTTGCCGCCCAGCGCCGTCGGCAGCGCGAGCGCCGCAGCCGGATCGACCCAGCCGACCGGAACGCCCAGGGCACGGCAATTGGCCAGTCGGTTCGGCGCCAGGTTGATCTGCGTGGCGTCGCACGGATCGAAGGTGATGTTCAGCGTGCCGAGCGTGTCGGGGCTGTACAGCTCGACGATGTTCGGCGCGCGGACGCTGCGCGAGCGGGTAACGCGGAAGCGCAGCGCATCGATCGGCGCCCATTCGCCGCCCAGCTTCCACGCCATCGTGCTTCCGATCGTGTTATAGTCGGAATAGCGCGCCGCGCCCTCGACCTGGAGCGAGCGGAAGAAGGGAACGTCCTTGAGCACGGGGACGACGAGCTCGGCAAAGACCTCCTTCACGTCGCTGCTGGCATCGACCGGGCCGCCGCCATTGTCGGTACGATACAGCAGGCCGCGCGCACCCATGCCGTCGTCCACGGACTGGAGCCGGTCCTTGCGGTACTCGGCGCCCACCGCGACGCTCAGCGGCCCGCCGGGCAGATCGAACAGCGAGCCGGTCGCCTGGATGCCCGCGAGCGTCTGCTCGTTGGTGACGTCGCGCTGGAAGGTGTACTGGTAATAGGCCTGTTGCGCGTCGGTCAGCCGGCCGTTGAAGATGCTGATCGGAGTGCAGCCGGCGGCACGCGCCGTCGCACTGCGGCAGACGATCTGGTTCGTCGTCGTGTCGAGGACCGCGTCGATGGCTTCGAAGAAGCGGCTTTCGATGCGGGTGTTGAAGACCTTGTAGTTCTGGTCGCGCCGTCCGTACTGGTAGAAGGCCTCCCAGTTGAACCGGTCGGTCAGCTTGCCGCGCAGGCCACCGACTGCCGTGTAGGTGTAGCGCGAATTCACATAGCGCTTGTTGCCGTAGATGTCCTCGCCCTCATAGCCGACGGTCAGCGTCGAGAGGTTGTTGGCATCCATCAGCGCGGTCACCGCGCTGGGCAGCGTGGGGTTGTCGCGGCGCAGCGTCAGCGTGCTGTCGAAATAGCTCTGCCCGTTGGTGTCGGAGCTCGAATAGGAGAATTCGAAGTTGGCATAGGCGGTGATCGCCGGCGTGATCTCGTAGTTCACCGAGCCCATCGCGGCGAACGCCTCGCGCGGGTTGCGCAGGTTCCGCTCGCGGCTGTCATAGCCATATTTCCCGCCGCTGCAGACCGTGCTGTAGCAATTGGGGTTGTTAAGCGGCACCAGGCCGTTGTCGTAGAAATAACGGCGGCCGCCGACGACGAAGGTCGGCTGATAGGAATTGCCGATCGTATGCGGGGAGTTGATCACGATCCGGTCGGCGATGCCGTCCGCCGGACCGGTATTGGCCGGGTTGCTGACAAAGCTCAGCGCGCCGTCCCCATAGGTATAGTCGCGGTCGGTGTACCGCAGGATGTCGCTCTTCTGGTAGGTCAGGCCGAGGCTGGCCGAACCGCGACCGTCGGCGAACTTGCCGCCGCCGCTGCCCGAAAGCATGTAGGTGGCGCCATCGCCGCGCGCCGAAATGCCATACCGGCCGGCGAGGTTGAGCCCTTCATAGTCATCCTTGAGGATGATGTTGACCACGCCAGAGACGGCGTCCGCGCCATAGACCGCCGAAGCGCCGCCGGTGATGATCTCGATCCGCTCGACCATCGACGACGGGATCGACGACACGTCGACCTGCGAACCGTCGCGCGAGCCGGACACGCGCCGGCGCCCGTTGACCAGCACGAGCGTGCGATTGGTCCCGAGGCCGCGCAGGTTGATGAAGCTGGCGCCGATGTCGCGCTGGAAGGTATCGTTGCTGGCGCCCAGGCCGACGCTGATCTGCGGCATCTGGAGCAGCACGTCGCCGACGTCGTTCAGGCCCGTCTGCTCGATCCGATCGGCGCCGATCACGGTGGTGGGGGTCGGATTGTCGAACTCGGTGCGGGCAACGCGCGACCCGGTCACGACGATCTCGGTCGGCGCGGCGGCGGGTTCCGTCTGCTCGTCAACCTGCTGTGCATGGGCGGACGATGCGCAGATCAGCGCGACGACGGAAGCGGCGCCATAGAAGCTCTTCTTCAAAATTTGCCCCCTTGTTCAATAGACATCGAAATCCATGGGCACATTCACCCACGGGCTCGACTTTTGATTTTGAATCCCCTAAGTGCAGCCGCCATCAACTGCGCGAATGCTGCGCAGGCGGCCGGTTTTATTGCTCGGCGTTATATTGTTTCTGAGTCGGCCTTCGTCCCGACATCATATTTCAAGCCCGGACATCATGAGTAACAATTCCGTGCGCCGCTCTCGCCGGCGGGCCATTATTCTTCGCGTGCGGGCCAATTTTTGCACCTGCACAATCCGACCATGACCCGGCACCCAAATCCGCGAAACACGCTCCAATCGGTGCAATAGCACCATTTCGGAGTGTATTTTTCGCCTGTTAACTTACTGATTTTTAATAGCTATTTTGCGGATTCATCAGAACATGAACGGTGCGTCATTTTTGCTGCATCGCCACAATATTTCCGTTGCGACGCAAGAAGGTGATAGCCCTCGCGAACGCGCATGATAAAAATTCGGTATGGAGCGATTCCACCCGGCCTTTAATTGCGATAATGCGCCGCGCCGCGTTCTTGTGCGGACCTCTACCCTGCCCGCTGAATTGACGATCCTGCGCCACTCGCATCGCCGCGCGGAGCTGGCCTATGTGCTCTCGGGCATGCTTTCGTTCACCGCGGGCGACGCGATCTACAACGTCCCGCCGCAGACGACGCTGCTTATCCCGGCAGGCACGGTCCACGACATGCGGGTGCATCGCGACTCGAGCGTGATGACGCTCTACCTGGCGCTGCCGCCCGACAAGGCGAAAGCCGGCAGGTTGGGCACGATACCGGTCTCCGGGCTCCTGCGCGAAATGATGATGGCCGCCGCCAGCCTGCCCGAGGCCTATGTGCAGGAAAGCCGCGATGGCCTGCTGATGGACCTCATCGCCGAAGAGGTCTTGTGGCTGATGTCCCAGCAGGGCGCGCCGACGCTTCAGATTCCGGCGCCGCGCGATCCGCGGCTGCTGCGCCTTTGCCAGGAAGCGCTGGGCCAGCTGGAGCGCGACTGGACGATCGACCAGGCGGCGCGGGTCGCCGGAATGGGACGGCGAACCTTCACCCGGTCGTTCCGGCGCGAGATCGGCATCAGCTTCAACACCTGGCGCGCCCGGGCACGGCTGAACGCAGCGGTTTCCCGGCTCAGCGCGGGCGCCTCGATCACCGAAGTCGCCTTCGAATCGGGCTACAACAGCCCCAGCGCCTTTGCGACAATGTTCAAGCGAACCCTGGGCATGTCGCCATCACAGCTACGCATGGCATCCACAAATGCACGCCATGGAGGCGACCGGTTCCGGACGGAAACCTGAACCGCTCCCTGGGTGGTCGCGCGGCCATGGTGATAACCGCGCCGCGATCGCTGAACGAATGGTGGTTCTCGGCCGATCCGGGCGCCCCGGAACGACCGGTTCCGAGACGCAGCACCGAGGTCCAGCTCGCCGATTACCGTGCGAGTTCCTTCTCCCCCAAGATCTGGAAACGCGTTGTTCGACAGGCCGGAAAGGTTGGGATCTCGGCTGCCATTTCATTGGCCGCAAGTGTAATCGAAAACCATCGCTCAAGAGCGCTGTCATGTCGGATTAACACGATCCGCCAGGAAGTCCCTCTACTGGACCACGATCTCTAAGTGACTATTCTTGCGCGCACCTACGTGACGGTCGAGGCAGAGTTGCCGCTGGACCACGATCTCTAAGTGACTATTCTTAGCGCGGTCCATCGGCGGCAGGCTTGCCGGTTGCCGCTGGACCACGATCTCTAAGTGACTATTCTGAGCAGCCACCGGCCGCGCGTCAGGATCCTGTTGCCGCTGGACCACGATCTCTAAGTGACTATTCTCGCGGTGAGGCGATCGACGCTGGGGGTAAGGTTGCCGCTGGACCACGATCTCTAAGTGACTATTCTACAGCGCCGGGTTCACCTGTGTCGCTGGCAGTTGCCGCTGGACCACGATCTCTAAGTGACTATTCTCGAACGTCAGATATAGCCACGCACCCTTAAGTTGCCGCTGGACCACGATCTCTAAGTGACTATTCTGCGACGAGCGCATGCCCGAGCCGATCTGCTGTTGCCGCTGGACCACGATCTCTAAGTGACTATTCTCCCTCCCACCACACGCCCGATGCGCCGTACGTTGCCGCTGGACCACGATCTCTAAGTGACTATTCTAAGGTGAGACCTATCCCGAGGCCGCTGCCCGTTGCCGCTGGACCACGATCTCTAAGTGACTATTCTCGGTCGCAAGCGCACTGGCGCTCGCAAAGCGTTGCCGCTGGACCACGATCTCTAAGTGACTATTCTGCACTATCACCCCGTCCAACATCAGCCCTTGTTGCCGCTGGACCACGATCTCTAAGTGACTATTCTCGCCAATTACCGCATCTATGGCCGGCGGCTGTTGCCGCTGGACCACGATCTCTAAGTGACTATTCTAACAGGGTCACTTGCGCGAGACCACCGGAAGTTGCCGCTGGACCACGATCTCTAAGTGACTATTCTCAAGCGACCATCCCCTTCGGCACCGCAGGCGGTTGCCGCTGGACCACGATCTCTAAGTGACTATTCTCTGTCGATGAACTCGACCTTCATCGATTCGGTTGCCGCTGGACCACGATCTCTAAGTGACTATTCTTCGCGGCGATCGTCACGCCGTTCGTCTCGCGTTGCCGCTGGACCACGATCTCTAAGTGACTATTCTTCCAGAACGTGTTGGCGACCGGGCCGCGCGTTGCCGCTGGACCACGATCTCTAAGTGACTATTCTCGAGCAGGCCTTGCAGACCGGCACGTCGTCGTTGCCGCTGGACCACGATCTCTAAGTGACTATTCTTGCGGACGTAAATGAGCGTGCGGCGATAGTGTTGCCGCTGGACCACGATCTCTAAGTGACTATTCTAGATGGGCGATTATCTCGTTGATTAAGAACGGGATAATCGCCCACTTTACCCGCACAAAGTCAGCCCAAATCATCAGAACAATGCCAGCTGATCGGGATTTTTCCGCTGGCGCCTTCGCCTCTGGCCGGAAAAACGTACGACATTTTCATATTGCCGGTCCGTGAAGGTCAGGATGTGAATATCGCCCTTTTCAGGAAGGTGCGCCTCGATCCGTCGCATATAGCCCTCGAACTGCTCCTTGCCATTGCAGAAGCGCGCGTAAACGGAAAACTGGCTCTTTTCGAAACCTTCGTCCAGCAGGAATTCGCGGAACTTGGTCGCCGCGCGCATCTGATCCTTCGTCATGACCGGCAGGTCGAACATCACGAAAATCCACATCAGCCTATAGCCGCTGAGCTGCGTTGCCATCGCATCATACCAGCAGCGATTCGAGGCCCGAGAGCTCGATCGCAGAAGGTGGGATCGGCAGAACGAGGTCACCCGCACGCCCGCTCTGAAAACAACCCGCGAGCGACTGCGCGGCGCGCGTGGCGGCACCCGCCACAGTGGTGGTACCATTCTCGCCCGGCAGATCGAGCGCGATCATTCCGGCAAACGCTCGCTTCGCCTCAGGCGTCACGCTGTCGACCCCATGCGCGATCAACCGAACAGTGAGCGCATCGGCAAGTGGGCGAAACGGTTCGATCAGGTCATCGGCAAGCGCGAAGGCATTACCGCGATTGGCGTGGTGGACGCCGATCGAGGGATGGAGGCCCGCCGCTACTACTGCTCTGGCGCACATCGAGCGCAGTATCGCATAACCGTAATTCAGCATCGCATTGGCACCATCCGCCTCGCGATCACGCCGAAACGCGTCTCCCATCAACAGCGGCCAATATCGCCGCGCTGCTTGCGCTTCGACATTCTCCGGATCACCCGAGCCCACACGCCGGGCGAGAAGATCGAAGGCGCCAGCAGATCGCCCGTTCGCCTCTAGCACTGCCGCCTGCCAGCGTATCTTGGCTATTACCAAGCGGCGCCAGAGCTGCTTGGAGAGCGGCCGGCCAGCTTCCCATTGCGCACGCATCCGGCCGTTCTGGGCATGATGTCCGTCAAGCGGAAGGCAAACAGCGACGGGAGCATGATTCGATCCGCACAGGAGCAGGATCGCGCCACGCTCAGCCAGCGCCACTACCAAGCTTGTCGACCAGGTGACGCCGTGCGCATGCACGATCACCGCCGCGACATCGTCGAGCGGCACCCGTCCGACCTCGGCGCGTTCTTCTGAAACGATCAGGAACCCTCGATGCGCGGACAGATGGCGGCCGTCGGTAGCGATATCGACGATGCGATCCACGCCACCCCCACCCCTTGCCTAGATGCGCGTCCGGCGCACCGCGGTGCGCATCGGGAAGCCAGGGTCACGAACGCGGCCAATCTCATCAACCCCTACTTTTCGGGCACGCCATGATTTCAGGGTTCCGGGCGAAGGATAAGCATATTTGAAAGGATCGCCCTTGTCGGCATCGCGGGCCTTCAAAGCGCCTCCCTCATTGAGCGGCGCCACAGCAAATTGCTTGTCGGAGAATTTGACGACCCGCATAAGTTCACATTGCCCAAGACCGCGTTCGATCGCGATCACGTCGTCCCGATGCAATTGCATGACACGCTTCGCAGCCGGATGCGGGCGCTTTCTTTCCGTCGATTGATGCGCATCGAACATCGACATGACTTCTGCTTTCCACTTCCCATCCGGCATTTCCCAAATATCATATCGATAGTTGGAATCGCCCTTGTATCCCTTATAGGCATTACCGCTCTTGTCCCGGATCGGGATGACGGCGGTGGGCTCCAGGATTCGGACGCGCCGCAGCCCTTTCCAACAATGGTGTGCCTCGGCAAATCGCTGGACGGCTTCCCCAAAGCCCTTGTCTCGATAGCTCTTGGTCGCATCCGCCAGCGCCCGGCGCAGATCCGCATCCGCCACCCATGCCGGCTTCGCACCGCTCCCGCCATCAATGAG
Source organism: Sphingomonas sp. HITSZ_GF (assembly GCF_029543155.1). Lineage (GTDB taxonomy): Bacteria > Pseudomonadota > Alphaproteobacteria > Sphingomonadales > Sphingomonadaceae > Sphingomonas. The sequence goes on from NZ_JARQXA010000003.1 coordinate 60,201, forward strand.
ATGCTCGGGCTTGAGAGCCTCCAGCGGAACGCGATGGACCACCAGCGGATTTCCCTTGGAATCGACGCGATCGGTAAAGCCATAGGCTGTGTCGTTATGCAGCCTGGCAGCAGTGGCATCCCGCCCCTTAGGAAGACCAGCCTTCGATGCTGTGCCGTGATCGACACGGTGGCTGACCGTGATAGTGCTAACCGCGGCACGCAGATCGTCGCGAAAACCGACCCAAGGTTCGGGGACCATGATGCGCTCGCGCCCCTCGGCGCCCGCCTGGCCCGAGGCATGCGCGATCTTCTGCAGCAGCGATCGATCGACGATCGCAATCACCACCGCGTCGATCGCGTGGTGGCGATGGTCGAGCCGGTTCTTGGGCTGGTCCGCACCGCCTCCGAAATTGTGATCGGGCAGCAGGTCGTTGAGGCCGAGCTTGCGGCGCACCATTTCGGTCAACCGCCCAGGCGATACCCAGACGTGGCCACTGCCCCCGCCGGCCTCCGGATAGAGCGCAGCGAGATATTCGCGGGAGAGCCGCGCAAGATATTGGGTGTCAACCAAATGCCTGGCCAGGAAGCCACCCTCTTCCTTGAACCGTTCCATCGCATCGGGTTCGAAGCGCCATCGCTTGTTGCGCGGCAGTTGCGCGGCGCGCGCGGCGATCTCCTCCCATTGCGGCGTATGGCCCCAGGCTTCGTAGGGTGAGCGTTTGCGCTTGGCCCGGTTCGCCTCACGCATGCAGACGATCTTGTTGGTGTTGCTGTCATCGAGCGTGCCGGCAAAGGGCAGGATATGGTCGATATCGACCGCGTCCGAGAAGAGCATCTCGATCGAAATCTGCTGGCCGGTATAAATGCAGCGCCGATCGAGCACGTTGCCGAGATTGAGTTCCTCCCAGAGTTTCAGGCGCGCGCGGTTGGCACCTGTGTCGGGCTGGCCGATCGCTGCGAGCTTTTCCGAGCGACGCTCGGCACCCAGCCGGTTTTCGTTATTCTCGCGGTTGAGCCGCTTCTTGTCGTCATCGGTGAGCTTCAACTCGCGCGCCAATTCGATCGCGATCTCGGCCGGCGGGCCATAGGTACGGATCAGCGCGTTGACGACGCGGCGGAGCTGGTTGAGTCCGATATGCACGGTCGGGTTGGTCAGCCGCCCGATACGCATCTCGTCGGGATCGGACGGCTCGCCGGTTCCCGGCATGATGTGCCGTTCAAGGGCGACGCCATAATAGGGCAATTCGGAATGCACATCGACGGTGCGGAAATCGCTGTGATGGCGGAATCCCGCGCGCTCGACTGCTTCCGAATAGACGATAACCCGTCCATCCGGATCGCTTCCGAAGCGTAGCGCTTCGATCAGCCGAGTGGTCGCCTCCAGTCCGAAACGGCCATAGCCTTGCGGCAGATGCACTGAGAGCACCGCCGCAGCCTGCTCGGGCGAGAGCCCATGCTCGGCCGCCAGCCAATCGCGGAAACTGCGTTCGTCTGCATCGCTTTCCACCGCACTCAGCCGCTCGACCACTGCCCATTGCGCCTCGGGAGAGAGATGCACCCAGAGATTGCCGAAACGGGTCTTGGCACCCATCAGCGCCGCGACCTCGTCGCCCTTCAGCTCGGTGCGGTTCTCGCTCTCCTTGTTGAAGCGCGCATCGGGATCGAGCTTGAGCACGCGCAGCCTCAGCGTCTCGAAGCTCACCTTCGCCTTGTCCTTGAGCTTGAGGAACAGCAGGTCGCGCTCTTCATGCGTCAACCGCTCCGCCCGCTCGCCCGGGCGCACGATCATCAGCGCGTTCAATTCCTCGAGCAGGCGACGGCGCTGGAACAGCGGGTGCGCCTTGGGCAGCCGCCGGTCGCCTGCGACGAGCGTACAGGTACCGATCTGCGGCGACTTGAGCGGGCGCTGGTAGAAGACCGTCTCGAACAGGCGTTCATAGACCTCGGGGGTGAGCACCTCCGGATGATGCGGTGCCTGCGCCTCCCAGATTTCGCGGAACTCGTCCTCGATCAGCGCGCGGCCGGGATAGAAATCATAGCCGTTGCCCTTGGCATCCTCGCCGGCCTCGGGCCGAAGGCGCGTGCGGACGCTCGGAATGGCGTTGGCATCGATCGCACCGACACGGCGAAGGTGGAGGAACTCGCCAAAGGTACGCGCACCACGTTCGTTGATCGCTTGTTCCAGCCGACCGATGCCGATCTTGACCTTGCCGCTCTCGTCATCGGGCTTGTCCGCCTTGCGGTTCGACTTGAATCCGCGCCGCTGGTTGAGGTGGAAGAAGGCGCGGCCGAGATGATGCAGCGGCAACGCTTCATCGAGCGCACGGGCGCGCAGTTCGAAGGGGTCGAGTGCCTTCAGCGCTTCGCGTTCGACTGGGTCAGTGGGGAACAGGCCGTCGGCGGTCAGGTGCTTGAGCAATCCGCGCTGGCGCTGCTTGAAGCGATCCCGCCGGCGACGCATGGCCCGGGCATCGCGGCGATCGACAGCGAGCGAGGCGCCGGATTTCGGGTCGCGGCCATCGCTGAAGATGCGCGAGCCGGCTGCAATGATGCCGCAGGGTTTCCCTTCGTCATCCAACTGCAGCGCCGCCCAGCCAAGCGAATTGGTACCAAGATCACAGCCCAACCGCCACTTCATGCTCATTCCCCCAATCTCAAATGAAGCGATGGGGTCGGGATGATGCAAGGAAAATCTGATCCGACTTGATCGCCCCTTAGCTTGACTTTTTACAAAAATTCGATAGTACAGGTCACTTAGAGATCGTGGTCTGGCGGTTAACAAGCAGCCAGTCTGCACCAGATAAAGGCGGCGCCACGGCGCCGCCTTTTTCTTTAGCCATAGCGCAGACTCAGAGATCGTAGTCCAGCAACAACTCACCCCGATTAGGTGTTGAGGATCAACAGCCTCGTAGCGGAGTTTGATGGGCGAGGCATGCACTCACAGCCCCGCCCATGCCCAGATGCCTAAAAGGAATCGAGTGCCGTTTCCAAAAAAGCACTGAACACAACTATCAGTGCTCAATAGACAAAAGCATGTCAAGTTCCCTCACCCTGATTATGCCACACGCCGCAACCGATACCCGCCCTGCTCCACCGCGACATGTCCCAGCCGGGCCAGCGCAGCCAGGGTTGCCTCGATGCGGGGGGTCGCCTTGCGCCCCTGGGCGTAGCGGCCGGCGATCTCGGCCGCCCCCCACACCTTGCCGTCGCGCAGGCTGTCGAACACCGCAGCGGTCTGGCCAACCGCGTCGCGCGGGAAGACCGGCTTGCCTGCAGTTACAGCACCCGGCGCAACCTCGAACTGCATTGCGGCAGATTGCGGCGCGAGCATTTCCACGCCGCTCCGCGCAAGCTGATACTCAGGTCGTAGCCAGCGGACTCGTCCCGCCCGCTCCTCGCTTACCCGCTCGGCATTGAGCGCGACCAGTCTGGCGATGACATCTTCCTCGGCAAGATCGGCCGGCCAGCCATAGACAGCGGCGACTGCGGCATCGAGCTGGTCGTGGAGCTCGGCGATGAGGTCCACCCGGCCGCGGATGCGCTGGTCCTGCTCCGCCATGGCGAACGGCCGACCGGCGACGAGTTGTTCGCGCAGATTGTAGAGACCCGTAAGCGTGAGATCGCCATGCTCGGCCAGCACGGCCTTGCGCGCGGCGTCGAGTTCTTCGGCCAGACCAGCGACTGTTCGCCGATGTGAGGCGGCCATATCGGGAAAGGGAAATGGGTCGAAGACCTTACTCTTCACGTAAACGGAGTCGTTTCCCACCCCGAGCCATCCCCCCGCGCGAAGCGACCAGGCGACATGGTAGGAAGAAGATAGGATACCGAGATTGTGAGCGTCAGCCAATCCGACGCAAACCAGCTTGTTATCGGGGAGAATATCCTCCTCCAGAAACTGGAAGACGCGGTGCTTCGCGGTTTCAACCGTGGCAATGTAGCGCGAAAGGCCATCGAGCGCCGGGCGCAACTCGCGCCGCGGCTCGCCGAAGACCCACCAATTGTCGCGATAACTGGCCCTGTTGTTGCGGTCACGCTCCGGCTTCACGGTGCGGAGCAGGTGACCATAGACCTCCGGAAAGCGCTGGCGCACTTCGACCTCCGCCAGCCCGAACAGGTCGATCACCATCACGCCACGTGCCCGCGCGGTGAGGTCGCGGCCGTTGCGATAGGGGCGAATATGGCGATCAAGTCCCTCGCGCCGGCCGAGACCCAGGTGCACCGCCTCCGCCGGCGTGACGATGAAGCCCGCGCCGTGCAGCTTCACCCCCGGCGAACTCAGCCCCGCATTCGCCCTCAGGGGTACCGTCGCCGTGATGTCCACTCCCACCGTCAGATCCGGATGAATACGGCCCGACGCGGTATGCAACGCGATCCGGGGCTGGTCGCTGTCGAGCCCCTCCTCATGCAGAACCTCATGAAGCAAGCCGTCGCCTTCCCCACGGGCGACCACCGTCATGGCGATACGAACGGCAGCGGCGTCGGGCGAAGCCTTGGTCCAGGGGTGATCGGGAATCGCCATCGCCAGATGCAGCGGCGGATTGCCGCAGAGCCGCTTCGTCATCACCCTGCGGCTGAATTCCTGCGTGATCGAGTTGGTGGTGACGAACCCGAACCGCTTGAGCGTCGTACCCTTTTGCGCGAGCAACTCCGCCGCTCGATCCCACCAGTACATCACCAGATCGGCCGATTTGTTGAGATGCGGATGCGCCTTCCAAAGAGCTTCGGCATAGCCCTCGGGTAGCCGCGCACGCAGATCCTTGCCGCCGATGAAGGGAGGGTTGCCGATGATATAGTCGGCCTGCGGCCATTCCGGGCGGCGTGGATTGGGCCGCTCGGTGGCGGTACGCTCGGCATTTGGGTGCTCGGGATCATGCGCCAATATCGAGTCCATCCTGCGGATGTTGCCGAAGCTCTTCAGCACCGGATCGGAAATCCCGCCACCATTGCGCAAATGCCATTGCAGATAGCCGAGCCACAGCACCAGCTCAGCAATCGCGGCTGCACGTGGATTGACTTCGAGGCCAAGGAAATTGCGCGGATCGACACTCATCGTCTCCAGCGCCAGGGCCTCCTGCCCGCCCAATGCAGCAAGCGCCTCAAGCACTTCGCCTTCGAGTTGCTTCATCAACTCGAGCGCGACGTACAGGAAATTGCCGGTCCCGCAGGCGGGATCGAGAATACGGGTGACGGCAAGCCGGGCTTGAAAATCACGGATCAGCCCGATTGCTTCGATAGGCTTGTCCAGGCGCAATCGCTCTACCGTGGCGAGTATAAGCCGCCATTCCTCCCGCAAAGGCGCAATAATCGTAGCGATCACGAGGCGTTCGACATAAGCACGCGGCGTATAATGGGCACCGAGTTGCCGGCGCTCCTCCGGGTGCAGAGCCTGTTCGAGAAGCGCGCCGAAAATCGCAGGCTCGACTTCCGTCCAGTTGTGGTTGGCCGCTTCAAAGAGTTCGCCGATCTCCTCTCGGCGCAGCGGTATGGCCGTCGCGTCGGCGAATAGCCCGCCGTTGAAATAGCGCACCCGGCGGCGGAGCACGGGCGAAATGCCGCCCTTGTCCATCGTCCGCCAAAGATCCTCGAGCATCGGCGCGAACGCCGCGGGATTGTCGCGGGCATCGCCCAGCATCTCGGTGAAGCTTCCGCGATCGAGCAGCCCGACATCCTCGGAGAACATCGTGAACATGCAGCGCATGAGAAAATGCGCAACCTTCTCTGGCGAATGATCACGCTCCTCGAGCGATTTGCTCACCTTGGCAAGCCGGCTGGTGATCCGGCGCGTAACCGCGGCGGCGTGTTTGGCGGGATCGAGGCTATGGGGATCGAGCCAGATCGCACGCAGCAGATCGCGCACCTTTGGCGCCCTCAGATCCTCCAGATAGATTCTGAAGCCAGCGCGATCGGGGAATTGGCGGTAATTTTTCCCCTGTCCGGAAAAGTCCGCGTACAACTCCAGGCAATGGCCGACATCGCACACGATGAGAAAGGGCGGCCAGCCATGCGCTTCGTCGAGCGCCCGCGCATAGCGCTCGGCCTGATCGCGTGCGTTGCGCATAAGCACGTCCCAGTCACGCCCTGCGCTTCGTCGACCCAGCGTCAAGGGCGCTTCCGGATCAGATCGAAACGGCGGATCGGATGGATGAATGCCGTTTAGCTGATCCTTCCAGCGGCTTTGCTTGGCTTCAAGCACGAAACAGCCGCGACGATATAGATCAATGCGTCCGATCCATACATGACCTTCGTCATCGACCTCGCGCACCGCGCGCTCGAATACATAATCATTGTTTTCGTGAGTTGCACCGGCCGGATCCGGATGTGGGAGATCCAGAAAATCTGCGAGCTCCACAAGAAAAAGGGCATAATTGGCGCGCTCGGCGCCGCCCTCCCCTTTGCGCCACCTGTCAATGAACGCGTCCGATGAATTCCCCCCATGCATACCTAGAAATTTTCACTATCAATTTGACTCGTCTATCGATGATGAACCACCACTTGTTTCATATTAGAACAATACCTACAAAATATGTAACATCATGATACAATAACATGACATCTATACGTCAAATAAAATTTGCTATGACCAGCCTAAAAATCCGAAATCAGATCAAGAATATTTGCATGCCGCATGAAATCACAGAACATCCAAAGCTCGCCCGTTATTCCATGACTCAGGGCCGAGCCGGACGCTAAATCGCGGCGGCATGTCCGATCGCCGCGCCGTTTCCCGTTTCCCCTTGCGGCAAAGGTCTCGGGCGCAGGTGCCCGAGGCGGATCCGAGGGAGGACCAGATGCGACGTTCGACAATTGGTGCGGCAGTGGCGGCGGCCGGTCTCGCGCTCGCGGGATGCGGCGGCGGCACGACCGGCAGCGCGACCGCCGAGGCGGGCGCGTCGGGCGGTGGCACGTTCGACCCCTGCTCGGTGCTGAGCGCCGCGGAGATATCGGAGATCACCACCGATGCGGTGACCCGCACGAACCACGACGACGCCACCTGCTACTATGACAGCGACCCCGATGACGGCGTGCGGCTCACCGTCATGAAGACCGGTGGCAGGAAGCAGATGGAGGTCGTGCACCGCACTGCCGGCGTGCTGAGCGGCATGGGGAATTCGGTCGCCGACAAGGGCGGCGCGGGCGCCGATGCCGCCAATCTGCTGCAGAAGGACAAGACGGCGGCGCCGCAGCTGGGCGACGAGGCGGCCTGGGGCCTGAACACCGTGCTGTCGGTGCGCAAGGGCGACATGTTCGTCGAGGTAACCCCGCCGATGATGCACGATCCCAAGACGCATCCCGGCTATCCGCTCGTCAAGACCGACGAGAAGCGCGCGATCGCGCAGAAGATCGCCGAGAAGGCGCTGGCGAAGCTGCGATAACCTGCCCCGCGCGGAAACGAGAAGGCTCCCCGGCATGGCGCCGGGGAGCCTTTTTCCTGCCCGGCCGCCGATCAGAGCGGGCGCTGGTCGCGAGCCAGGCAGCGCACGGTGAAGCCGACATAGGGCTCGCTGGCCTGGGGTCCGCGGTTGGCCAATGCCCGCCATACCCGCTGCCCGTTCACCGCCTCCTGGGTCAGCTCCACCTTCTCGCCATAGCCGTTGAACTTGCCGCCGATCCCGGCGATCCCGCACAGCGCATCGTCGGCGGGCACCAGATATTGCGGGCCGGTGCCCATATATTTCGCGTCGCCCGTCAGGTTCTGCCAGGCCGAGCCCGTATAGGTCGTCTTGACCCAGGCGACGAACACCGCCGCGGCCGGGTTCTTCGTGCGGCCGGTCTTCGTGCGGTAAAGCGGCGCCGCGAACAGCCGCCCGATGCCGAGCACCGATGCCGATACCTTGCCCGAACAGGCCTGGATCGAGGCGAGCGGGGCGTTGTTCGGCCCGACCGTGGCCATGACGTTCTCGCCCTCGCCCGCGAACCTGCCGCCAAGTCCGGCAAGGAACGGTGCAAGCCCGCTGAACAGGCCCGCCGTCTGCGACTTGGCACCGCAGCCGGAATCGCTCTTCACCGCCGAGATCTTCTCGATCCAGGGAATCTTGCCTTCCTCGAGGACGAACTGGTTGCGGGCAGCGCAGCCCGCGGTGAGCCGCAGCTGCGCCTGGCCGGACCTGCCGCCCAGCATGTAGCGCGGGCCACCCGCCGCCGCCTGATCGATATAGAGATTGATGAACTCCCCCTCCCCCGCGAGCTTGCCCGAGAAGCGCGTGAGCACGCAGAAATGGGTGGAAACCGGAGGCCCGATGGCCGCTGGATCGCCGGCGCTCCAGCTGAACTCGGTGATCTGGAGCGGCTTGGCGAGGATCTGCTCGGCCTGGCTGGCGGCAATCTGCGCCTGGGCGGTGTTCACGGTAAGGGTCGCGGCAAGAGCCGCGAGCAGGTGCTTGCTGTTCATGATGCTTCCTTCGGTGCTTGGAGCTTGGGAGCCTTCGCGGCTCAGCGCTTGACCAGTTCGACGCGGCGGTTCTTCGCCCGCCCGTCCTCGCTGCCATTGTCGGCGATCGGCTTGTCCTGGCCATAGCCCCGCGCCTGGATACGATCGGCGGCGATCCCCTTGGCCCTGAGCGCGGCGACGACGGCGGCGGCGCGCCCTTCGGACAGGGTCTGGTTGTGCGCCGGCGTGCCGGCATTGTCGGTATGCCCCTCCACCGTCAGCTTCAGGGCGGCATCGGCCTGCATCAGCTTGACGATCTCGTCGATCACCGGCTGCGCCTCGGGTCGCAGCGCGGTCTTGTCGGTATCGAAGTTCAGGTAGAGCGCGACATGGCCGGCGCCGTCGAGATCGCGCTTCATCTGGTCGGCCGGGATCAGCTGGACCTTCACCTCGAGCGCCTTCTTCTCGACAATCGTCAGCCAGTAGTTCTTCGAATTGTCTTCCCAGGGATGATAGACCTCCACCCAGATCTGGCTGGTCGGCGTGCGCAGCATGTACACGCCCATCTGGTCTTCCTCATAGACATAGTTCGCCCGGAAGCGCCGGTCCTGGAACATCAGCCTGGCGTCCTTGAGCGGCTTGCCCGAGCCTTCATAGACGGTGACCCCGCCCAGATCGTGGACGAGCTTCTCATAGGTCTTCTGCACCTGGAAGAACGAGGCGGTGCTGCCCTTGCCCCCGGTGATGATCGTGCGCCCCTCGACCGGGATCAGCTTGTGCCCGTCGAAGAATTCCCAGCGGTCATAGGGCACGTCCTCGAGGAACTTCGCGCCGTCTGAGGTGGGCATGATCTCCGGCTTGAACTTCTCATAGCCGTCCATGACGCCGAGATAGGGCCAGGCGCCGAGCTTGGGATCGGCGATCGGCGCTTTTTCGGGATCGAAGCCGGTAACCGGTGCGGCAGTCTCGCTCGGCGTGGGCGCCGGCGCGGGCGCCGCGGTGTTGGCGACGAGAGCGTGCGCACTCTCATTATCGCCGCCGGGCGTATTGCCCGACGAGCAGGCGGCCAGGGTGATCGCGAACAGGCTGGCGCCCAGGATATGGGTGTTCGACATCTAGTTTCCCCTTGTTCGGGTCAGGAGACCATGCAGGTTTCGCCGGCGTAGAGGCCGATCACGCGGGCGCCGGGCTTCATGCTGTCGAGGAAGCCCGACGGGCCGTCCTCCCGCGTGAACATCACGCCCAGCGATCCGTCGTCGATGTCGATGTCCGGATAGGCCTTGCGCAGCGCGGTGCGCGTCGCGCCGATCGTGATGCCGGCCGCAGTCTTCAGCCCCGGATCCACCTTGCCCTCCAGCGACCAGCCGGAGAATTTTCCCTTCAGGAACTGGATCGTGAGCCCGCCGCGATAATCGACCATCGTCATCGGCTCGCCCTGGCCGCAATCGGGCGAGGTGCGGGTCATCTGCGGCTTGCCCATCACTGCCGTCACTGCGGCGAGCGCAGCCTTCTTCGGGGTGCCGAAGCGCAGGACCTGCGGCTTGCCGCCGACGATGCGGCTGAGCCCGTCGCCCCGCAGCGTCCAGGGCGTGGGAGCGGGCGCGGCTGCAGTGAGCGCCAGCGCGGCGAGTGCGATCATCGCACGCATCGTCACGCGCCCAGCTTGCGGGCGAGCGCGATCGCGGCAGCCTTCTGGTCCGGCGCCCCCATCGTGCCCAGGGTGAACGACCAGAAGCGCCCCTCGCCGGTGAAGACGTAGAGCATGTGCAGCTCGGGGTTCCACAGCCCGCCCTTCCCCACGCCGGGCACGTCCTCGGTGGGTGCGTTGGCGCCCTCCTGCATCTGCTTGCGGACGCGCGCGGTCAGGTGCGCCACATCCTCGCCGGCGCCGTCGCTCGACTGGCCGCTGCCGAACACGACCATCTTGGTGCCGCCGAAGCTGTAGGCGCATTGCGAATAGCGATCGGCGCCGTCCGCTCCGTCATGCACCGCGCTCAGCTCTGCGCTCTGCACCGTGGCGCCCAGGCTCTGCCCGACCACCGCCTTGTCGAGCGTAGCGCAGGCATCGAGCACGTCTTTGCCACCGTCCGACGCCGTCGATCCGGCCGGCGCGGCAGTGCCGCCGTTTCCGCCGGTCGAGGCTGCATCGCCGCACGCCGCCAGCATGCCGGCAAGCCCCACCGCGCAAAGCATGGATATCCGCATCACCTGCCCCTTCTTCGTCGCGCGCGAACACGCACTTTCTGCCTGGGACAACGAGAACCGCGCCGCGGATCGGACATGCTGCGCCGAAGAATGCGCAACAGCGCGCGATCCGTGGCAGCATCACACCGCTCGGTGCTGAAAAACCGTGCGTTATCCAGTTGCACAGGGGCGATCGAGCCTGCACAATTTGGCAGGGTTCAGGGGCGGGAAACACACAGTGACGGAGAGTTCCGACGGAGGCGACGCGCCGCAGGTCTCGCTGGCCTTCGATGCGCTGACCCAGCTGCTCTATGACGAGCTGCACCAGATCGCCGAGCGCGAATATCGCCGCGCCGGATCACCGGCGACGCTGCAGCCGACCGCCCTCGTCTCCGAAGCCTATATCAAGCTCCAGCGCCAGGCGGGCTGGCACGACCACAACCATTTCCTCGCCAGCGCGGTCACCGCGATGCGCCACATCCTGATCGATGCCGCGCGGGCGCGGATGAGCGCCAAGCGCAAGGCTGAGCGCGCAAGCCTTACCCAGGCACTCGACGTGATCGCGCACGGATCGGACGATGCCGAGCTGGTCCAGCTCAACGATGCGCTGGTCGCGCTTGCCCAGGTCGATCCGCGCCTCGCCAAGGTCGTGGAATGCCGCTTCTTCGCCGGGCTCAGCGAGCGCGAGACCGCCGGGGTGCTGGGCGTCAGCGAACGGACCGCGCTGCGCTGGTGGAACCAGGCGCGCGCCTGGATCTATGACGAGCTGGCGCGCGACTGATCGATCCGCTTGGCGATCGGCGCCAGCCCCTTGACGAAGGCGGCGCCCGCCGGCCCCATCTTGGTCATGATCGCCGCCGCCTTGTCGAGCGCGGCCGCGGCCTCGGCCGGGCGGTGCTGGTCGAGGCGCAGGATCGCCTCTGCCCTTGCAAGCGTCGCCACCGGCAAGGGCGGCAGCGGCAGCGCCGCCACCTTGGCGGCGACCTGATCGAACTGCGTGGCGGCGCGCGCCACCTGGCCGTCCTCGGCATTGGCCTCGACCATCTGGATCTGCAGCAGCAGCGTCGGGATCGCATCGGGGCCGAGCGTCGCCTGCGCGATCGGCAGCGCCTCGTCCATCGCCGCGCGCGCCTCGGTGAACTTGCGCTGGGCGATCAGCACGCGTGACAGCTGGAACAGGTCGGTCGCCAGGCCCGCGCTGCCCGGATAGAGCTGACGGCGCTTGTTGCTGATCTCGCGGAACAGCTGCTCGGCCGTTGCCACCTCGCCCTTGCGCACGCGCCATGCCGCCTCGGTCAGGCGGATGCCCAGTCCCTGGATGCTGTCCTGCTGGCCGGTGCGCGCCAGCGTCGCATCGACGCGGGGCATCAACGCGCCGAACTGGTCGAGCGCATTGGCCTCGATCAGATAGACGAGCAGGTTGTTGTACCGGGTCAGCAGCTCGCGCTCATGGCCGGCATAGACGCGTTCCGCCTCGGGCAGATTGTCGGTCAGCAGCTTGATCGCCTGCGGATAGTCGCCGGCCTTGCGGGCCAGCTGCGCGCGCACGCCGACGGCTTCGACCCGGTCGATCGCCTGACGATCGTCCTTGCCGGCAAAGGCCGGCTCGGCGGCGTCGAGCAATTGCTTCGCCTCGGCATCGTTGCCCATCGATGCGGAGATCGTCGCCAGCCGGATCTGCATCTCGGCGACGCCCACCGGATCGTCCTTGCCGATCCCGTGCGCCAGCGCCGCCTTGAGGAAATCGTAGAGCCCCTTGGGATCCTGGCGGTTGATGTACAGGTCGGCCATCGCGACGACCAGCGAGGCGGAGCGCGCGCTGCCGTCGGCCGTGGAGAGCAGCCGCTTGGCAGCGCCGTCGAGCATTGTCTTGACCGACATGTCGGCCTGCCCGCTGCTGTCCGCCGTCATCAGCGTCATCATCTGCACCACCGCATCGGCACGCTCAGCCTCGGCGCGGGCGACGTCGCGCTCGACCGCGGCGCGGTGCCCCTGGATCGCGACACCAATCAGGCCGGCGACAAGGCTCGCCGCGATCGCGGCGCCCGCCGCCAGTCCCCAGCGATAGCGCCGGGCGAAGCGGCCGAGCCGGTAGCGACGCGTGCCCGCCCGGGCGCGTACGGGCTCGAGCGCGAGGTGGCGGCGGATGTCGTCGGCGAACTCGGTCGCGCTGGCATAGCGCTCGCCCGGTTCGCGGCGCATCGCCTTCAGCACGATCGCGTCGAGATCGCCGCGGATCGCATGCGCGGGGACCGGGCCGTCCGCCCCCGCCGCGCGGCTCGGCAGCACCGGGTCACCGGCAAGGATGCGGCGGATCGTGGCGGGCATCGCACCGCCGCTCTCTGCCCAGGGCGCGCGGCCGGTGAGCAGCACGAAGAGCACGCCCGCCAGCGCATAAATGTCGGTGGCGACCGACACCGTGCCGCCTTCGAGCTGCTCGGGCGCGGCGAAGTCGGGCGTCATCAGCGCCACGGTGGTCTCCGCCCCGCCCTCGGGCACGACGTCGTCGAGCAGCTTGGCGATGCCGAAATCGACGAGCCGGGTGCGGCCGGTGCGGTCGACCAGGATGTTCGACGGCTTCAGGTCGCGGTGCACGATCAGCTGGGCATGCGCAAAGGCGAGCGTGTCGCAGACCTCGAGGAACAGCTTGAGCCGCGCCTCCAGGCTAGCGCCCTTGGCGGCCGCCCATTGGTCGATCGGCGCACCGTCGACGAACTCCATCGCCAGATAGGGCCGGCCGTCGCCGGCAATACCGCCGTCGATCAGCCGCGCGATTCCAGGATGCTCGAGCGCGGCGAGCAGCTGTCGCTCGCGATGGAACGCCGCGCGATTGTCCGACGCATTGACGCGCAGCAGCTTGAGCGCGGCGCGCTGGCGGAAGCCACCGCCCTCACGATGCGCCTCGAACACCTCGCCCATCCCGCCGCTGCCGATCGGTCGGTCGATGACGAAGTCGCCGACCTGCGCGCCCGCTGCCAGGCTCTGCGTCTCCGCCGCGCCGTTCGCCAGCACCGCCGGCCCCTTGTCGAGCGGCCCCTGCCGGCTCGCGGCGATCAGCAGCGCGCGCACGCGGGCGATCGTCGCTTCCGGCGCGCGCTTGCCGGCCAGCGCTGCCTCCCGCGCAGATTCCGGCAGATCGATCAGCTCGTCGAAGAGCTTCTGCACCGTCGGCCAGTTCTCGCGCGCGTCCGTCATGTGAAATTCCCCCCGCAATTCCCTGCCAAACTTAGTTTTGATCTTCACACCAGCGCAAGTTCCATCGACGGGTTCAGCCGATCACGGCGCTCGCCAGCGTACGTTCGACTTCCGGGATCGGCTTCGCGATCGGCGCCCGGTCGACCATGAAGTAGATGTACTTGTCGCCGCCGAAAAAGACGTGGAGCTGGTCCATCGGCTGGGCCGAGAAAGCCGAGGTGCCAAGACCACCGACGTCGACGGTCTTCGCCCCCATCCCGTCGGTCACCGCCTTGCGGGTCATCGCAACCGTGTCGGGCGTGTCGGGCTGCGGAGACTGGCGCGCATAGAAGCCGAGCGTGCCGCCCTCGGCAAAGCTGTAGGTGCAGGCAGAGAAGCCGGGCGTGGTGGCCGTGGCTTCGGTCGCCGAGCTCAATATGGCCTTCTCCACCTTGAGCCCCGTCAGCTCGGCGACCTTTTCCTTCGGCAGCACCGCGCAGGCATCGGTTGCCTTGAAGCTGTTTCCCGCCGCTCCGGCGACGCCATTGGAAGCGCTTTCGTGGCAGCCGGGCAGCGCGAACAACGACACGGCGAAAACAAGCAGCGGTCTGGTCATGGCGGATTCTCCTGCGGTCTTCGCAAGGCCTAACGGCGGGCCGCATCTGAATCGGACATCGACACCGGCCATGTCCGATCCGCGCAGAAATTCCCGTTCTCCCCTTCGACAGCGGGGATGGCGCGATCGGCCTGGGTCGCCGGCGCGCCGGGCATCACGGCCCGATCCTTCCCTGCAGCGTCGATCAGGGACTGCAACGAAGAGGGAAGATCATGATGACCATCCGGATCAATCGCCGCGCCGCTTTGCGGGGCGTCACCACTGCCTCGATGGGCGCGATCGCAATGATGCTCGCGGCCGGCGAGGCACATGCGCAGAACGTCCAGTGCCGCGACAATGCCAACAACCCCGTCGGCACGATCACCCCGGGCTCGACCGACAATGTGGTGTGCGGCAACGCCAGGGCGAACGGCAATTCGAATGTCGCCATCGGCGATACCGCGCAGGCCGATAATGGCGGGACGCCGGTCACGGTGGCGACCGCGATCGGCTATTCGTCGAGCGCCGACAACGACGGTGCAGTCGCGATCGGCGCCTTCTCCTACAGCTCGGGGAATGCCGCGACCGCGCTCGGCATCGCGGCCAACGCCACCGGAACCGAATCGACCGCGATCGGTGCCGGCGCGGAGGCCCATGCATCCCAGTCGATCGCGCTCGGCGTCTATAGCGCTGCCTGGGACAATTCCGCGATCGCGATCGGCAATGCGGCCGAGGCGAACGGCGCCTATTCGATCGTGATGGGCGACAGCGCCATGTCCAACGATGCCGACAATATCGTGCTGGGCCGTAATGCCCAGGGCACCGACTATGGCTCGATCGCAATCGGCTATAACTCCGTCGCTGGCGATCAGTCGCTCGCCGTCGGCTTCGTCTCGTCGGCTACGGGCACCAATGGTTCAGCCTTCGGCCTCAGCGCCCGCGCGAACGGCAACTACACCACCGCGCTGGGTGCATTTACCCTTGCCCAGGGCGAGTTCTCCGTCGCGCTGGGCTTCAGCTCTGCCAGCAACGGGGCCAATTCGATCGCGCTCGGTACCATCAACGCGACCAATACCGCCTACACCGTCGCCAGCGGTGCCAACAGCGTTTCGATCGGCGCCGCCAGCACCTCGGCGGGCACCGGCTCGATCGCCATCGGCGCCAATGCTACGACCAACAACCAGGACTCGCTGGCGCTCGGCTACAACGCCACGGCGAACAGCTTCAATTCGACGACGATCGGTTCGGGCTCGCATTCGGGCCAGTCGGCAACCGCGCTCGGCCAGAATGCCAACGCCGCCGGCCAGGGCAGCGTCGCGCTCGGACTCGCCGCCACCACGACGAACCAGTTCGCAGTCGCTGTCGGCTTCACCTCGACGGCAAGCGGCCAGCGCTCGGTCGCGGTCGGCCTCAACTCCACTGCTTCGGGCACGCTGTCGGTGGCGGTCGGCGGCCAGGAGAATGGCGGCGCCTCGACCGTCGCGTCGGGCGAGCGCAGCACCGCGCTCGGATCGACCGCGCAGGCGGTCGGTGCGGATAGCGTCGTCCTCGGCTATGGCAGCTATGCCTCAGCGAACAACGCCGTCGCGCTGGGTGCCGGATCGGTGGCGGATCGCGACAACAGCGTGTCGGTCGGGGCGGTCGGCGCCGAACGGCAGCTGACCAATGTCGCGGCCGGCACCGCGGCAACCGACGCGGTCAATCTCGCCCAGCTCGACGCCGTCTCGGCGACTGCCAACACCGCGCTCGCCAATGCCGCGACCGCACAGGCCACCGCGCAGAACGCGCTCGCGGCGGCAACCGCCGGCGGCGCCACGGCCGACCAGGCGTTGCTCGCCGCCAATGCTGCGACCGGCACCGCCAACACCGCGCTGGCCAATGCGGCGACGGCGCAGGGTACGGCGAGCACCGCGCTCACCAATGCCGCGGCGGCGCAGGGGACCGCCAACACGGCGCTCGCCAATGCCGCCGCCGCGCAAGGCACCGCCGACACGGCATTGGTCACGGCCAATGCCGCTGCCGCGAACGGCGCCTATTTCCGCACCAACATGACCGGCCCGGGGCCGCAGGCGACCGGCGCCAATTCGATCGCGGTGGGCAGCAATTCGGTGGCCGGCGGTGAATCCTCGGTGGCGATCGGCAATGGCGCGCGTGCGGTGACCGGCCAGGCGGTATCGATCGGCGCCGGCAATGTCGCGAGCGGCAACGGCGCCGTGGCGATCGGCGATCCCAACACCGCAACGGGCCAGGGTGCCGTGGCGATGGGCCGCAACAATACCGCTACCGGCCAGGGCGCGGTGGCGCTGGGCAACCAGAGCATTGCGAACGGCGCCTCGGCCGTGGCGCTGGGCGACGGCGCCAATGCCGGCGCGGCGGGCAGCGTCGCGATCGGCCAGGGTGCAGTCGCGACGCGCGCCGGTCAGGTCGCGATGGGCGCCGCGACCTCGACCTACACCATGGCCGGGATCAACTCCTCGGCCAGCCGCGCGGCGCAGCAGGGCGCGCTCAGCCTGGTGACCAGCGACGCCGCCGGCAACCTGGCCACGACCACGATCGACCTGACCGAGCTCGGCACCCTGGGCACCCGCATGACCAATGCGGAAGGCCGTATCGACCTGAACGCCCGCCGGGCCAATGGCGGCATCGCCGCGGCGATGGCGCTGGCCGGCACCACCATCCCCTCCGACATGAGCGTGGCGGTGTCGTTCAACCTGTCCACCTATCGCGGCGAGCAGGGCTTTTCCGGCGCCGCGGTCGCGAAGATCGACGATCATGTCTGGGTCAGCGGCGGCTTCGCCGGTTCGACGGTCAAGGGATCGACCGGCGGCCGGGTCGGCATGACCTTCGGCTGGTAACGGGCCACCGGGCGGCCTCGCTCCGCGCGGGGCCGCCTGGCACCCATCTGCCCCTGGCAGATGCCATCCAGACCAAGGATAATATCCAAGATAGATCCCATTTCTTCCAAAATTGCGTAGTTTCGCGCCGTAAAAACAAGATTGCATGCAAATTTGAGATCGCTATGACGAACCCTCAGGCGACGGAGGGAGGATTGGTTGAGCGATACCGGCGACCTGCTCATGGACATGACGGCGCGGCTGCTCGGCGAACGATTCGACGACGCCGCAATGCGTGCCGCACGCGCCGGGGCATGGCCGCAACCGGCCTGGGATGCGGTCACCGAGCAAGGTCTGCCGCTCGCGCTGGTGGAGGGTGAGCAAGGCTTCGGGGTGCCGCTGGCGGAAGGACTTTCGCTGGTCGGCCTGATCGGCCGCCACGCCGCGCCCCTGCCGCTGGCCGAGACGATGATCGGCAACGCGCTGCTCGCCCGCGCCGGCCTGCCTGTCGGCCGGGGCGTGCTGGCCCTGGTTCCCGAAGGCGTGACGCTGGCAAGCGGCCGGGCGACCGGCGAAGCCGAGCGCATTGCCTGGGCGCGCAACGCGGATGCGCTGCTGATCGAGGATGGCGGACAGATCGCGCTGGTGACCGACGGGTTCCGGATTGTGGCCGAAGGCAGCAACCTGGCCCACATGCCGCGCGATCGGATTGCCGTCGACGCCCCGGCCCAGGTCGCCCCGCTGCCGGGCATCGGCCTTCGCGAGGCCGGCGCACTGGTCCGTGCGCTGGCGATGGCCGGGGCGCTCCAGACGCTGACCGGCCTCACCATCACCCATGTCACCGAACGCGTGCAGTTCGGGCGCGCGCTCTCGGCCTTCCAGGCAGTGCAGCATTCGCTCGCCCGGCTGGCGAGCGAAGCGGCGGCAGCGGCGGCTGCGGCAGACCTCGCCGCAGACAGCTTTGCCGATAACAGCCCATATGCCGGGATCGCCATCGCCGCCGCCCGCACGCGCATCTCGGAGGCTGCCGGCACCGCGATCGGCATTGCCCACCAGCTCCACGGCGCGATCGGCTTCACCGAGGAGCATCGGCTCCACTGGTTCACCACCGCGCTCTGGGCGTGGCGCGACGAGTTCGGCAGCGCCTCCTGGTGGACGCGCCGGCTGGGCCAGGCCGCGCTCACCCACAGCAAAGCGGCCTATTGGCCCTTCATCACCTCGGTCTGATCCCCATGCTCCAATTCCCCTCCCCGCCCCGCCACGATGCCGCCGAAGCGCTGCGCAGCGAGGTGCGCGCCTTTCTCGATACCGCGATCGCCGCGCGCACGCCGCTGGAGCGCGCCGAGAGCTGGAACGGGTTCGATCGCGACTTCAGCAAGGCGCTGGGTGCGCGCGGCTGGCTCGGCATGACCTGGCCCAGGCAATATGGCGGGCACGAACGGTCGGCGTTCGAACGCTATGTCGTCGTCGAGGAGACGCTTGCCGCCGGCGCGCCGGTCTCCGCCCACTGGATCGCCGATCGGCAAAGCGGCCCGACGCTGCTCAAGTTCGGCACCGAGGAACAGCGCCACAGCATCCTGCCGCGCATCGCCGCGGGCGACTGCGTGTTCTGCATCGGCATGAGCGAGCCGGACTCGGGATCCGACCTTGCCGCAGTGCGCACCCGTGCCGAGCGGGTGGCGGGCGGCTGGCGCGTCACCGGCACCAAGCTGTGGACCACCAACGCCCACGAAGCCGATTACATGATCCTGTTCTGCCGCACTTCGGGCAGTCCCGCGGATCGGCACAAGGGTACCAGCCAGCTGCTCGTCGACATGAAGGCAACGGAGGGCATGACCGTCCGCCCGATCCTCGATCTGGCCGGTCAGCATCATTTCAACGAAGTCCATTTCGACCACGCCTTCCTGCCTGAAGGCGCGCTGATCGGCAGCGAAGGCGGCGGCTGGAACCAGGTGATGAGCGAGCTGGCGTTCGAGCGCAGCGGGCCCGAACGCTTCCTGTCCTCGATCCAGCTGCTGCTCGAACTGATCGCCGCGCTTCAGGGCAGCGACAGCGAACTCGCGCAGATGACGATCGGACGGCTGACCGCGCATCTGCTCACGCTGCGCCGGCTGTCGCGCGGAGTGGCGACACTGCTCGAGGCGCATCAGGACGCCTCGACCCATGCCGCGATCGTCAAGGATCTCGGCGCGACCTTCGAGCAGGATCTGCCCGAGATCGCGCGTACCCTGGTCGATGCAGAGCCCGACCGACAATCGACGCGCGACCTGCTCGCCGTGCTCGCCTATACGATGATGAGCGCCCCTTCCTTCTCGCTGCGCGGGGGCACGCGCGAGATATTGCGCGGAATCATTGCCCGGGGGCTCGGCGTGCGATGAACAGGATCGAACTGGTCGAAGTCTCGCCGCGCGACGGCCTGCAGAACGAGCCCCGGACGCTGGCGACCGAGGACAAGCTCGAGCTGATCCGCCGCGCGATCGCCGCGGGCGCGCGCCGGCTGGAAGTCGCAAGCTTCGTCCACCCCGAAAAGGTGCCGCAAATGGCCGATGCCGAGGCGGTGGTGGCCTGCCTGCCGCGCGGTGCGGCGCGCTATGTCGGGCTGGTGCTCAACAAGCGCGGGGCGCTGCGCGCGCTGGAGACCGCGGTGGACGAGATCGGCCTGGTCTGCGCCGCCAGCGATACCTTCGGCATGCGCAACCAGGGCATGGACGCCCAGGCCTCGCTCGACATGGCGTGTGACGTGCTGCGCTTCTGCCAGGAGCAAGGCCGCCCGGCACAGGCGACGATTGCGGTGGCGTTCGGCTGCCCGTTCGAAGGCGCAGTCGATCCGGCGCGCGTGGTCGCGATGGCGCGACGGATCGCGGCGGCAGGGTCGATCGAAGTCGCGATTGCCGACACGATCGGGATTGCGCGCCCGGGCGAAGTCGAGGTGCTTGCCGTCCAGGTCGCCGACGCGATCGCGCCGCTCCCGTTGCGCGTCCACTTCCACGACACCCGCGGCATGGGCGTCGCAAACGTAATGGCCGCGGTGCGCGCCGGTGCGGTGACGGTGGACGCCGCGATCGGCGGCACCGGCGGTTGCCCCTTCGCGCCGGGCGCGGCGGGCAATGTCGCGAGCGAGGACGTCGCCTATGCGCTCGGCGACGCGATGCCGGTCGATATCGTCCAGCTTGTCGAGGCCGCCGGCTGGCTCAACGCGAAGCTGGGCCGCGACCGCACCAGCGCAATCGCCCGCGCGCTCGGGGCTGCGCGCTAGTTCATCGAAAGCCGGAGTACCCTTCACCAATCCTCCCCCGGAGGGGGAGGGGGACCAGCCGCAGGCTGGTGGAGGGGTATTCTCCACGAGCAATGCCGCCTGTGGCGCGCCACCCCTCCACCACCGGCTGCGCCGGCGGTCGCCCTCCCCCTCCGGGGGAGGATTTTGGAACGTCGGTACGCACCAACTTGCAATGTAGGATTTCGCACGGTTGCGTCGGAGCGCCGGAACCTGGGTCCAGCCGCTCTTTGACCCGTAGGAAATGTTGGACCAGCCCAACCAGCGGGTCACGCAACAAAGCTGCAAGAACGGCGGGATGGCGCACCGCCATGGGTGTCGCGACCTTTGGACTTTCCGCGCCCGCCCGGACTGCACGCTGTAGGACGAAATCCCGCCCCGCAAACCCGCTCCGGGCGTGTACTTTGTGTACTTTGGCGACAGTCAGTGCCCCGCGACAGCGCCCGCCACTGCGCCTCCGCCGTCGCGCCCAAGCCAGCGCGCCAGTATCTCGGATGTGTCCTGCCCCACTTCGCGCGGCGCCGGGCGGCGGATGCTCGCCGGCGTGGCGGAAAGCTTGGGGAAGACGCCCTGCATCGGCGTCGGGCCGAGCACGGGATCGTCGACCGTGACGATCGCCTCGCGCGCAGCGAAGTGCGGATCGGTCAGCATGTCCTCGGCGTCGAACATCCGGCCCGCCGGCACGGCATGCGCGATCATCGCGTCCTCGACCTCGGCGAGGCTGTGGCGCAGCGTCCATTCCTCGACGATCGCATCCAGGTCGTCCTGGTTCTCGCCGCGCGCGGTGTGGGTGGCATAGCGCGGGTCGCGCGCCAGCTCGGGCCGGCCCATCGCTTCGCACAGCCGGGCGAAGACGCTGTCCTGGTTCGCGCCGATCAGATACTCGCCGTCCTTGCAGCGATAGACGTTCGACGGCGCGATCCGCGGCAGCTTGGATCCGGTGCGCTCGCGCTTGTGGCCGGCGACCGCCCATTCGGGGATCAGCCCCTCCATCACCTGCAGCACACTCTCGTAGAGCGCGGCATCGACCACCTGGCCCTGGCCGGTCCGGTCGCGGTGGTGGAGCGCGGCGACCGCGCCCAGGCAGCCATAGGTCGCGGCAAGCGTGTCGCCGATCGAGATGCCCATCCGCGCGGCGACGCGATCGGGGAAGCCGACGATCTTGCGCCAGCCGCCCATCGCCTCGGCAATGCCGCCAAAGCCGGCGCGGGTGGCATAGGGGCCGGTCTGGCCATAGCCCGAGACGCGGACGATGATCAGCCCGGGGTTCTCGGCCCGCAGCTGCTCCGGCCCCAGGTTCCACCGCTCGAGCGTGCCCGGCCGGAAATTCTCGACCAGAATATCCGCCTGGGCAATCAATTCGCGGGCAAGTTGCTGCCCGGCTTCGGAGCGCAGATCGGCCGCCACCGAATATTTGTTGCGGCCGATGACGCGCCACCAGGTGGGCGTGCTGCCCTGCCCCCAGTGGCGCATCGGATCGCCTGCGCCCGGCTGCTCGAGCTTGACCACCTCGGCGCCCATGTCGCCGAGGAGTTGCCCGCAGAACGGACCCGCGATGAGCTGGCCGAGCTCGACCACGCGGATCCCGGCCAGCGCGCCTCCCTGCTGCTGCTCGCCCTCAGCTCGCATGTATCGCCTTGGTGACCATATGCCCCTCTACTCCCTCGGGACCATCTTCCGATCCGAAGCCGCTCTCCTTCAGCCCGCCGAACGGCGCGTCGGGCCAGGAGGTGCGGACATTGTTGATCAAGACCATGCCGGCCTCGACCGAGTCCGCCAGCAGGTTCTGCCGGCGGCCGTTTTCGGTGAAGCAATAAGCGGCAAGGCCGTACGGCAGGCGATTGGCCTGCGCGATCGCGTCCTCGACGCTGCCGAAGCGGGCGAGCAGCGCAAGCGGGCCGAATGGCTCGTCGTTCATCGCCGCGGCTTCGACCGGCACGTCGCCGAGCACCGTCGGCTGGAAGAAGAAGCCGCCGCCTTCGCCGCGCCCGCCACCGGCGAGCAGCTTGGCGCCGGCCTGGCGGGCATTCTCCACCAGCGCCTCGATCGTGCCAGGGCGGCGCGGATTGGCAGTCGGCCCCATGTTGGTGCCGGAATCGCGACCGTCGCCGATCTTGATGCGGCCGGTGCGCTCGGCAAAGCCGGCAGCGAAGCGGTCGTAGATGCCGTCCTGCACATAGAAGCGCGTCGGCGAGACGCAGACCTGGCCGGCATTGCGGAACTTGTGCGCCACCAGCGTGTCGAGCGTCTTGTCGAGGTCGCAATCGTCGAACACCAACACCGGCGAGTGGCCGCCCAGCTCCATCGTCATCCGCATCACCGTGTCGGCGGCGAGCTTCATCAAGTGCTTTCCGACCGGCACCGAGCCGGTGAAGCTCAGCTTGCGCGTGACCGGCGAGGCGAGCAGCGTGCGCGAGACGGCGTCGGGCACGCCGAACACGATCTGGCAGACGTCACCCGGCAGGCCAGCGTCCTGGAGGCACTTCATCACCGCGATCGCGCTCGCAGGCGTCTCCTCGCTCGGCTTCAGGATCACCGAGCAGCCCGCGGCCAGTGCCGGCGAGATCTTGCGGACCGGATTGATCACCGGGAAGTTCCAGGCGCAGAAGGCGGCGACAGGGCCCACCGGCTGCTTGAGCACCAGCGAACGCAGGCCGGGCGCGCGCGGCAGCACCTTGCCATAGTTGCGCAACGCCTCGCCGGCATGGAATTCCAGGAGCGCGGCGGAATAGGCTGCCTCACCACGTGCCTCGGCCAGCGGCTTGCCCTGCTCGAGCGTGGCGATCTGGGCCAGGTCCTCGGCACGCTCGCGCAGCAGCGCGGCGGCGCGCATCAGCACGGCGGCGCGCTGTTCCGGCGGGGTCGCGCGCCAGGCCGCGAAGCCGCGCTGCGCTGCCTCGAGCGCATCGTCCAGATCCTGGCTGGTCGCCAGCGGCAGCGCACCGATCGTCTCGCCGGTCGCCGGATTGAGCACGGGTTGGGTCTCACGTCCCGCCGCGCCGCGCCATTCGCCGCCGATGTACAGGTTCAGATCGGGGAACACTCCAGCGGTCATCTCAAAGCCTTTCGCCAACATCCGGAAAAGTCCGGTGCGGCCCCATCTCCCTTATCGCCGATCTTGTCGACCGTGCAACATGGTTTTGACTAGATTGCATGCAAATGGCAAGTAGAACCATATCAACGACGCGGCCGATTCCGATGGAAAATGGCGGCACCCAGGGGAAGAGGCACGGCGTTTTGACAGAGAAATCAGCCATTAATCAGGGTGATAGCGCCACGCCGGTGATCGACGCCGTAAAAAACGAGGCGCCCCGTCCCACCAGCGATTTGGATGCCACGCGGCTGGGCGAATGGATGAAACATGCCGTGCCGGATTTCGCCGGGCCGCTCGAAGTGCTGCGCTTCGCCGGCGGCCAGTCGAACCCCACCTATCAACTCCGCACCCCCGGGCAGCGCTATGTGCTGCGCCGCAAGCCGCCCGGGCAGCTGCTCGCCTCGGCGCACGCCGTTGATCGCGAATATCGCGCAATGGATGCACTTGGCCGCGCGGGCTTCCCGGTGCCGCGCGCCTATGCGCTGTGCGAGGACGAATCGGTGATCGGCTCGACCTTCTATGTGATGGCAATGGTCGAAGGGCGGATCCTGTGGGACGGACGCCTGCCCGACTCGAACCCGGCCGAACGGCGCGCGATCTATGAGGCGGAAATCGACACGCTGGCGGCGCTCCATCGGTTCGATCCGGCAGCGATCGGCCTGAGCGACTATGGTCGCCCGGGCAATTATTTCGCGCGGCAGGTGGCGCGCTGGTCCAGGCAATATGCGGAGTCGAGCGGCCCGCGTTACGCGGCGATGGACCGACTCATCGCCTGGCTGCCCCAGGGCCTGCCCGCCGACCGGCCCGCGCGGATCGTCCATGGCGACTATCGGCTCGACAACATGGTGCTGCACCCGAGCGAGCCGCGCGTCCTGGCAGTTCTCGACTGGGAGCTGTCGACGCTGGGGGATCCGATCGCCGATCTCACCTATCTGCTGATGCACTGGGTGACGCCGACGCACGAGCGCAACTCCCTGGCGGCACTCGACATCGCCGCGCTCGGCATTCCGACGCTGGAGGAGATGCTGGCGCGCTATCTCGATGCGACCGGCGACAGGCTGGGCGCTCCGCTCGAATGGTATCTGGCCTACAACCTGTTCCGCTTCGCGGCGATCCTGCACGGCGTCGCCGCGCGCGGGAGGGCAGGCAATGCCAACAACGCCCGCGCCGGACTGGCCGAGCAGCGCGTGGGACCGCTCGCCGAAGCGTCCTGGGCATTTGCCGCAAGGCTCGGCGCATGAGCTGGCCGGCGCGCAGCATGGCAGAGACGCTGGCGCTGCTAACCGCACCCGGCGCTCCGTTCGAAATGGTCGAGACCGAGGCTTTGGGCCGGCGTGTGCGCAGCTATGTGCACATGCCGGAAACGCTGCGCGCGGTATTCGACGCCAGCCGCGACTTCGGCGCGCGCGATCTGCTGGTGTACGAAGGCGAGCGGCTTAGCTTCGCCGCGCACTGGCGCGCGGCCAACGCGTTTGGCCGGGCGCTAATCGAGCGCTTCGGGGTGAAGAAGGGCGACCGCGTGGCGGTGGCGATGCGCAACTATCCCGAATGGTCGATCTGCGCCTGGGGGGCGCTCGCGGTGGGTGCGGTGCTGGTACCGCTCAACGCCTGGGAATCGAGCGCCACGCTGGCACTGCTGCTCGAGGATTGCGGTGCCAAGGTCGTAGTGGTCGATGGCGAGCGGCTGGCCCGGCTCGCGGAAGCCCGCCCCCTCTCCGCAGCGCTGGTCGTTGTTCGCGCGGAAGCGCCCGCCGGCGTGGTAGCCTTCGATACACTGATCGGCGACGCCGACGACGAGACACCCCTGCCCGATCCCAGCCTCGCACCCGACGACCTCGCAACGATCTTCTACACCTCGGGCACCACCGGCCGCCCCAAGGGCGCGGCCGGGACGCACCGTAACATCCTGACCAATTATGTGAACACCGGCTTCCGCGCGGCACGGGCCGCAGTGCGGCGCGGTAGCCCCGTTCCCGGCGCGCCATCGACTGCATCGCGCCGGATACTGCTGCCGATGCCCTTCTTCCACGTCACCGGCTTCCACTCCACCTTGATGCCGGCGCTGGCGAACGGCGCGACCATCCACCTGATGTACAAATGGGACGTCGCCCAGGCACTCGACATCATCGCGCAGGAGCGGATCAACGGGCTCAACCTGGTCCCTGCCCTCGCCTGGCAGCTATCCGACGCAATCGCCGCGGGCGGATGCGACACCTCCAGCGTCGATCTGGTCGGCTATGGCGGCGCCGCAGCGGCACCGGAGCTGGCGCAGCGCATGTGCGACGCCTTCCCCAATGCCTGGCCGGGCCAGGGCTATGGCGCGACCGAGACCAGTTCGCTGGTCGCCGCGAACAGCCATGAAGATATGATGACCCGCCCCGGCAGCGTCGGCACCGCCGTGCCCTGCTGCGACGTCCGCATCGTCGACGGCAACGGCAGGAACGCACCGGCGGGCGCGGCGGGCGAGCTCTGGGTGCGCGGCCCCAACATCGTCACCGGTTATTGGAACATGCCGGAGGCGACGCGCGAATGCTTTGCCGATGGCTGGTACCGCACCGGCGACGTGGCCCGTATCGACGCGGACGGTTTCCTGACCATCCTCGACCGGGTGAAGGACATGCTGATCCGCGGCGGCGAAAACATCTATTGCGTCGAGATCGAGGATTGCCTCGCCAGCCATCCCGACGTTCTCGAGGCCGCGGTGTTCGGCGTGCCCGAGCGGGTGCTCGGCGAAGTGGTTGGTGCCGCGGTTCGCTTGCGCGAAGGCGCCGTAGCCGACCTCGAGGCCCTGGCCGCGCATGTCCGCGCACGGATGGCCGCGCACAAGGTGCCGGTCGCGATCGACTTCCACGACATGCCGCTGCCCCGCAACGCCGCGGGCAAGCTGCTCAAGCGCGAAATGCGCACTATGCTGATCAACAGGAACGGGAGAGCGGAATGACGGACTTCAACGATGCGGCGCTGGAAGCCGGCGAGCAGCTTTTCCACACGGTCGAGCATGGCGACCTGGCCGAACTGCGCCGGATCTTCAGCGACGGTGCGATGGTGTGGCACAACACCGACGAGAAGCTGACTGACGTCGAGACGACGATCGCCAACCTCGAGAGGATCCGCTCGAGCGCCAGCGTGTTCCACTATACCGACATCAAGCGCGAGCCGACACCGAGCGGCTTCGTCCAGCAGCACACGCTGATCATCGAGATGCCCGACGGCCGCACGATGCGCGACCTGGCCTGCTGCATCTGCCGCGTCGAGAATGGCCGGATCGCGCACATGGACGCGTATCACGATTCAGCGGTGACCCACGGACTGGTGCACCGGAAGGCGGATTGATCCCCTCCAGGGGCCCTCCCCTGAAGGGGAGGGACTTATATGGGAAGCCCTATTTCTTCGGGATGTTCGCGTAATAGGGGATCGGCACCCCATCCTCGCCCGTGGTGTCGCCGACCATCATGCGGGTCCGCGGGTGCATCACCGCCGCGTCGATGATCAGGTTGATCAGGCGCGGCTCGCCCGAGGCGAAGGCCTCCTCCACCGCGGGCGCGATATCCTCATAGCGAGTCACCCGCACGCCCTTGACGCCGAAGCCCTCGGCCACCGTCTCGTATTTGGTGTCCTGCAACGCGACGATCACTTCGCGGTTCTTGCCGTAGAGCAGGTTCTGCGCGTTGCGGGACATGCCCCATTCGGCGTTGTTGAGCACCACGGTGACGATCGGCAGCTTGTGCCGCATCATCGTATCGAGCTCCTGGATGTTGAAGCCCGCCCCGCCATCGCCGGCGAAGCACACCACCGGCCGGCCCGGATCGGCACGCGCCGCGCCAATCGCGAAGCCTGGCGAGATGCCCAGACACCCCAGATAGCCGCAGCGCAGATGCTGGCCCGCGCCCGGCGAACGAACAAGGTCGCCGACCCAGTTCCCGGCCTCGCCACCATCGGCGATCACCGCGGTGCCGGCGGGCAGCGCGTCCATCGCCGCCGCCACCGCATGCCCCGGATGCACCATGCCGGGGCGCGTCTCCTTGGGCGCATCGGCGAAGGCCTTGCGCGCATTAGCGCGGAAGCCGCGCAGCAGCCCGGCCCAGTCCTCGCGCTTCGGCCAGTCCCGCCCCTCGGCCGCGACCAGCAGCGCGTCCAGCGTGGCGCCGGCATCGGCGACGATCGGCAGATCAGCCATGCGGACGCGCCCGATCTCCTCGGGGTTGGATTCGATCTGCGCGACAGTTGCCGCAGGCGGGATGATCGCACCCATCGCACCGCCGAGGAACATGCCCATGCGCGCGCCCACCAGCAGCACCGCGTCGGTCGGCTGGCCCGCCGCCGCAGCCGCGGCCAGCCCCGCCGCGGCACCGGCATAATAGGGATGATCGTCGGGCAGCACGCCCAGCGCCTTCTGCCCGGCGATCACCGGCGTGCCGGTCAGCTCGGCGAGGCGCTGCAGCCGCGCGCCCGCATTGGTCAGCATCGCGCCACCGCCGGCGATGATCACCGGGCGCTCGGCCTTGCGCAGCATCGCGATCACGCCCGCAACATCCGCCGCGGTCGGTGCGGTGGGCGACGGGCGCTGCCAGGCGGCGGTATCGGGCGCCGCCTCTTCGGTGGGCCAGAACATCACGTCGATCGGAATCTCGAGGAACACCGGACCCGGCGAACCGCTCAGCGCGATCTCGCAGGCGCGGCGGACATATTCGACGATCCGGCCAGGCTCGGCGACTCGCTGCGCCCATTTGGTGACCGGGCGGGCCATGGCGACGGCGTCGAACCCGCCCTGAAGCGTGTTGAGCTCCGCCTCGCGGATCGGCGCAGCACCGGCGATGAACAGTGTCGGGATGCGATCGAGCCAGGCATTGGTGATCGCGGTGAGCGCGTTGGTGAAGCCGGGGCCGGCAGTGACCGCGCAGACGCCGAGCTTGCCGTTCGATGCGCGGGCATAGGCATCGGCCGCGTGCCCGGCCGAGGCTTCATGCCGGGTGTCGGTCAGCCGGATGCCGAACTCCTCGCAGGCCATGAACAACGGGTCGAGATGACTGCCATGGAGCGCGAACACCTCCGAGACCCCGAACCCTGCCAGGGCAGCCGCTACCAGCTCGCCGGCGGCGCGCTTCTTCGTCATGCTTCTCTCCCGTCTCACCTTGCCATTGCCGCTTTGGTAATCGCGCAAGCGGGGCAACACAAGGTTATTGTATGCAATTAACCGGACTGCGCGCGTGAGATGTTTCCGGCGCGTTGCATCGTGCCCCGCACCTATTTGCGGCGTGCCTGATGGGCGAAAGGAATTGCCGCACCGGCATGTCACGATAATATTGGATGCAATATTGCACCCACTCCGGTTTCCGGTTAGGGCTTGGCAAAAGCGCCCCAACGAGGGCCGAGGGAGAGATAACCGGTGAACCATGTCTCGGATATGGCCAAGGTCACGAACGCGGGCGGCGGAAGGAAATTGCGGGCCGCGGTGATCGGCGCGGGAATGGCCGGAATTCTCTCAGCGATCCGGCTTCGCGAGCGCGGCATCGACGTCGCCATGTTCGAAAAGGGCGACAGGGTCGGCGGCACCTGGCGCGAGAACACCTATCCCGGCCTTGCCTGCGACGTTGCGGCGCACTGGTACACCTACAGCTTCGCGCGCAATCCCGAATGGGACAACCTGATGGCGCCGGGCCCGAAGATCCGCGAGTATTTCGAGAGCGTAGCGCGCGACCGCGGCGTGCTGCCCTGCATCCGCTTCAACGAGGAAGTGGTGCGGATCGAATATGAAGGCGGCCCCTGGCACCTCACAACCGCGACCGGGCATGAGGAACGCTTCGACCTGGTCATTGTGGCAACCGGCGTGCTGCACCACCCGAACATCCCGCATTTCGAGGGGATCGAGCGCTTCCGCGGCGCGGTGTTCCACTCGGCGCGCTGGGACCACAGCATCGTGCTGGACGGCAAGCGCATCGGCGTGGTCGGCACCGGATCGACCGCGGCGCAGCTCGTCACCGCGCTGGTACCGCGCGCATCGCATTTCGCGCTGTTCCAGCGCACGCCGCAATGGGTGATGCACCGCCCCAACCCGGCCTATACCGAGGAGGAGAAGGCCGCCTTCCGCGCCGATCCCGCGACGCTCGACCGGCTGGTCCAGGATCTGCGCACCCGGACGGTCGAAGGCTATGCCACCGCCGTCATTGACTATGACTCGCCCCAGCTCGCCGCAATCGAGCAGCTATGCCGCGAGAATCTGGAGAAGGTCCGCGATCCCGAACTGCGCGCCAGGCTGACCCCGGACTATCGCGCCGCATGCAAGCGGCTGGTGATGTCGGACGGCTTCTACGAGGCGATCCAGCAGCCCAATGCCGAGCTGGTCACCGCCCCCATCGATCACATCCAGCCCGAAGGCGTGCGCACCGCGGACGGCGTGCTGCACGATCTCGACGTGCTCGTGCTGTCCACCGGCTTCCAGGTCGATCGCTTCGTCCGCCCGACCAAGGTGATCGGCCGCGGCGGCGTCGACCTCGACGATGTCTGGGCCGAGGGACCGGAGGCCTATATCTCGGTCTCGGTGCCCGACTTCCCCAACCTGTTCCTGGTCAACGGCCCGGGCAGCCCGTTTGGCAATTTCTCGGCGATCGAGACATCCGAATTCCAGGCCAATTACGTGATGCAGCTGATCGATGGCATCGCCCGCGGCGACTATCGCGAGATCAGCGCCTCGCACGCCGCGCTGCGCCGCTTCGAGGCCGAACGGCAGGAGGCGGGCCGCAAGACCGTGTGGGTCACCGGCTGCGACAGCTGGTACCTCGACAAGAAGGGCGTGCCGACGTCCTGGACCTTCTCCTACGGCCGCTTCGTCGAGGAGATGGCGCAGCCCAACCTGCAGGATTTCGAGACACGATAAGGCGGGAGAGCGAAGATGATCAGCCGGGAAAAGATCGAGAGCGCATTGCGCGCGCTGAACGCGGCGGAGAACGACCGGGTCAACACCAGCGTCGAGGCGACCAGCGCCCGGATCGACGCGATCATGGCCAGGGACGTCGAGGGCTGGCGCAACGGCGTCCACTGTCCAAACCGCGACGCGGAGCGCGAGGTGGAGAAGAAGGCCTTCGGCGCGCTGGTCGACTATAACCGCCAGTTCGAGCTGATGATCATCGAGCCCCCGCTCGCGGCGATCACCTGGACGATCCGCGGCACCTTCAATGGCCAGGCGATCGCGGCCCCCGGCTGCTCGAACTTCGAATTCAACGAGGACGGCACCGTCAAGCGCTACTGGATGTACTTCAACCCGGCGGACTTCTCGTACCGCAACTAAGCAATCGGAGAGTGATCGGATGGCCAGCGTGTACCTCCCCAATGTCGGCATGGGGATTTCGGAAGCGACGATCGTGAAGTGGCTCAAGGCGGTCGGCGACAGCGTCGAGGCCGGCGAGGCGGTCGCGGAGATCGAAACCGCCAAATCGACGGTCGAGGTCGAGGCGCCGGTGAGCGGCACTATCAGCGCGATCCACTTCGCCGAGGATACCGAGGTCGAGGTGGGCACCGAAATCGCGACGATCGACGGCTGAGCGATGGAGCTCGACCGCGACCGGAGCCTCGAATGCTATTCCCGGATGCTCAGGATCCGGAAGTTCGAAGAGGCGATCATCGCCCACCACCCGGTGGGGCATCTCAGCATCGGCCAGGAAGCCGCGATCGTCGGCGCCTGCATGGCGCTGCGCGACGACGACTATGTCACCGGCACGCACCGCTCGCACGGCCATCCGATCGGCAAGGGCGCCGATCTGCTGCCGCTGATGGCGGAGATTTTCGGCAAGCGCACCGGCATCTGCAAGGGCCTGGGCGGCTCGATGCATCTGACCGACACCAGCCTGGGGCTGATCGGCGAGAGCGCGATCGTCGGCGGCGGCCTGCCGCTCGCCACCGGCGCGGGGCTGAGCATCCAGGTACGAAAGACCGATCAGGTCAGCCTGTGCTTCTTCGGTGACGGCGCCTCCAACGAGGGCACCTTCCACGAGAGCCTGAACATGGCGGCGGTGTGGAAACTACCGGTGATCTATTTCTGCGAGAACAACGGATATGCGGTGACCACCTCGGTCGAGAAGTCACACGGCCAGCCCGACATCGCGCGGCGCGCCGATGGCTATGGCATGCCCGGCGTGATCGTCGACGGCCAGGATGCCGAGGCGGTGTTCGCAGCGACGATGGCTGCGGTCGCGCGCGCCCGCGCCGGCGGCGGCCCGACGCTGATCGAGGCCAAGACCTATCGCTTCGACGAGCATTCGAACCGGCTGGCGATCCCGATCAAGTATCGCGAGGAAGAGGAAGTCGCGCACTGGCGCGGCGCGCGCGACCCGATCGCGCTGTACCGCGCGGTACTCGACGGCCGCGGGCTCGCGGCGGAAGCGGAGGCGGTCGAGGCGGCGGTCGCCAAATTGACCGACGAGGCGGTGCAGTTCGCCAAGGACAGCCCCGAGCCGGAAATGCAGGACCTGATCGACTCGATGTACGTCAACCCGATCCACTTTCCCGCCGATGCAGGGATCGCCTGAGATGCTGAACTCCACCCAGAAGCTCTCCTATCTCCAGGCGATCGTCGAGGCGCACCGCGAGGAGATGCGCCGCGACGAGAACGTGATCCTGATGGGCGAGGACATCGCGGTCTATGGCGCGCAAAGCCTGTTCGACGAGTTCGACGAGAGCCGGCTGCGCAACTGCCCACTCTCCGAGCTGGGCTTCACCGGCGTCGGCGTCGGCGCGGCGCTGACCGGCCTCAGGCCGATCGTCGACCTGACGATCGCGAGCTTCCTCTATCTGGCGTCGGACCAGATCATCAACCAGGCCGCCAAGCTGCGCTTCATGACCGGCGGACAGCTCAAGGTGCCGCTCGTCGTGCGCTGCAGCACCTTCTACAACAACCGCACCGCCGCGCAGCATGCCGACCGGCCCTATCCGCTGATGATGAACACGCCGGGCCTCAAGATCGTCGCACCGTCCTGCGCGAGCGACGCCAAGGGCCTGCTCAAGGCCGCAGTGCGCGACGACGACCCCGTGCTGTTCTTCGAGGACATCACGCTGTGGGGGAAGAAGGAGGACGTGCCGGTCGACGAGGATTTCGTCGTCCCGATCGGCAAGGCCGATGTGAAGCGCGCGGGCAAAGACGTGACGATCGTCGCCTTTGCCGGCACCGTGCCCCCTGCCCTTGTCGCCGCCGAGGCGCTGGCCAAGGAGGGGATCGATGCCGAAGTGGTCGACCTGCGCACCTTGGTGCCGATGGACAAGGAGACCGTGCTGAGCTCGGTCGCCAAGACCGGCAAGCTGGTGATCGTCGACAATTCGCACCGCGTGGGCAGCGTCGCCTCCGAGGTCGCCGCGGTGGTGGTCGAGGAAGCCTTCGATTCGCTGCGCAAGCCGATCCAGCGCGTCACCGCGCCAGCGGTGCACGTGCCGTACAACGCCAGGCTCGAGAAGCAACTGTTCCCGACGAAGGAAACGATCGGGGCGGCGGTGCTGCGAGTCGTGTGACTTCACGTCATCCCGGCGAAAGCCGGAATCTCAGGCGAAGGCGCGGGACAGGAGCCGCACGAAACCCCGGCTTCGCAGGGGTGACGATTGGGGTGCGGAACCGCCGCTCGTCAGCCCTACTCGATCGCCTCGAGCGGCACCGCCACGGGCGCCTGGAGCAGCGTGTGGCGGGCGGAGCGGATATGCGCGGTCATCACGCTGCGCGCCCAGTCGCCGTCGCCCACCATCAGCGCCGAAACCAGCTCCTCGTGCTGCGCGGCGCTGCGGCGCAGCTCCTCGATCGAATAGCGGCGGAAGGTGCTGAGCTGGAGCGGCACTTCGGTGATCGTGCCGAGCAGGTCGCGCAGCCGCGGATTGCCGCACGCGTCGAGCACGCCCTTGTGGAACTTGTCGTTCACCTCCGCGATCGCCTCGACGTCCACCGGGCGCTGCTCGACCAGCCGGCTCATCTCGTTGGCCAGCGCCTTCAGCTCGGCGCGCTGGGCATCGTTGACCCGCTCGGCTGCCACCTGTGCGGCGAAGCTCTCGAGCAGCACACGCAGCTCGTATATCTGCTCGATCTCGTTGTCCGACCAGCTGGCGACGAAGGCACCGCGGTTGGGGATGAGCGAAATCATGCCCTCGGCATCAAGGCGGCGCATCGCTTCGCGCACCGGCGTGCGACTGAGCCCCGTCGCCTCAGCGAGCTGGCGTGCGGTGATATGCGAGCCCTGCGCGAACGTCCCCGCGAGGATGCCCTCACGGATCGCGCGATATGCGCTGTCGACGGCCTTCGCCATTGCCCCTCCTTCGCGAACTTACAGGTCGATCCACTGCCCTACGACACTGTTCCGCGAAGGGAAAGACGAGGTTAGTCCACCCACCAGTCGCTGCGGCCCGGCGGCACGCGATAGGCGCCGTCGATGCGGAAGGTAGTGCCGTTGAACATGCGGTTGTGGACGAGGTGGAGAACCGCCTCGGCGAATTCGCTGGCATGGCCGGGGCGATCGGGAAACTGCACCTGCTCGCGCAGCCAATCGACCATCGGCCCCTTGGCGTTGGAGAACATCGGCGTCTCATAGATGCCCGGCGCGATCGTCAGCACGCGGATGCCGTAGCGGGCAAACTCGCGCGCCAGCGGCAGCGTCATCGCATCGATGCCCCCCTTGGCGGCGGCATAGGCGGCGGTGCCGATCTGCCCTTCCTGCGCAACGATCGACGACGTGTTGATGATGACGCCGCGCTCGCCCTGATCGTCGGCCGCGCTCGGGATCATCCGCTCGGCCGCGGCCTGGGCCAGCAGGAAGCTGCCCAGCGTGTTGACATCGAGCACCCGGCGGAAGCCCTCGGCAGTTACCTTGCGGCCGGGCCCGGCGGAGAGGCCGGAATGCCCGGCACCGGTGGTATTGAGTAGCACTCGCAACTGCCCGGTGGCCGGCGCAAGCGCATCGAAGGCGCGCTCGATCGAGTCCGCGTCGGCGACATCAGCCTCGGCGAACGGCCCGTCCCAGGCGCCCTGCTTCATGTCGAGCACGCCGACCCTGGCGCCCGCAGCGCGCAGCGCCTGGGCAGTCACGTTGCCCAGCCCCGAGCCGCCGCCCGCCACGATCACGCCGCTGCCTTCGATCTTCATACGCCCTCCACATGCGTGATTTCGCGGACGATCCGTCGACTCGCCAGCCAGAAGAGCAGCGCCGAGACCAGCCCGGCGATCAGCCCGATCAGGATGCCGGCGCGCAGGCCCTCGCCCGTGCCCAGGCTGGGCGCCAGCGCGTCGCTGGCCGCGCCCATCAACAGCGGCCCGAGGCTGAGCCCGACCGCGCTGTTGAGGAACAGTGCCACCGCCAGCGCCGTCGCCTTGGCATGCGCGCCGGCCAGGCGCTGCATCGCCAGCGTGCCCGGGCCGTACCAAAGGCTGGTGAAGAAGGCGGCGATCGCGAAGATGGCGAGCGAGGCCGCGGCGCTCGGCACGGTGAACATCGCGACATAGGCGATGGTGCCCAGGATCGATCCGCTCGCCGGGATCATCGCCAGCGCGCGCAGATCGCGCGTGCCGGCGCGGTCCCCCATTCGCCCGCCGACAAGCGCGCCGAGCGCACCGCCGGCGGCACCGAACAGGCCGAGGCCCAGCCCGATCACGCCGAGCGGCCGCTGGCCGATCGCGGCGCCGATCTGGGCAAGCTCGGCAGCGTGGTTACGTAGATAATAGGAACCGGCGAAGGCCATGGTGCCGTAGTTGCAGAAGCTCATCAGCGCCGATCCGAGCGCGATCAGCAGGAAGGTGCGCCGCGCGGCGAGCATCGCCAGCGTCGCCTTGAGCGAGGGCGGCACGTGCCCGTCGGAAGGCGTGGCGTGGCCGGGATCACGCAGCGTGAGCAGCACCAGCGCACCGATCACCACGCCGGGAATGCCGGCACAGGCCATGGTCCAGCGCCAGCCGATCAACCCCTCGAGCATGCCGCCGCCGATCAGGCCGACCGCGGCGCCCACCGGCGCGCCGATCGCGAACACCGCCAGCGCGCCCGAGCGCTTGTGCGGCGGAAACCGGTCGGCGATCAGCGATTGCGAAGGCGGCGCCCCGCCCGCCTCGCCGACGCCGACGCCCACCCGGAGCAGCAGCATCTGGATGAAATTGGCGGCAAGCCCGGTCGCGGCGGTGAACACGCTCCACACCAGGATCGCCGCGCCGATCACCCGGACGCGGTTCGAGCGATCGGCGAAGCGCGCGATCGGCAGTGCGGCGACGCTGTAGAGCAACGCGAACGACAGCCCGCTCAGCGCGCCCAGCTGCCAGTCGGCAAGATGGAGGTCGCGCTTGATCGGCTCGGCCAGGATGTTGACGATCTGGCGATCGAGCAGGTTGAGCCCGAAGCCGGTGGTGAGCAGCGCGAGCATCCAGCCCGCGCTACCCGATCCCGTGCGGGGCGGCGCGGAAGCCGGCACCGCAGCTTCCATGTCTGCTGCCTCAGTTGCCAAAGGAGAAGCTGAGCTTCACGCCCACCGTCCGGTTGGTGTCGAGCGCGGGGATGTTCGAATAGCCGATCGTCGAGAGCGGCGTCGAATTGTTGGTCCCCGAGTCCAGCGGCGTGCGGAAGATGCCGCCGACGAAATGCTCGTTGAGCAGGTTGCGGGCGAACACCGCCAGCGTCCACGCCTTGTCGGCGCCGCCGATGCTGAGCTGCGCGTTGAGCAACCCATAGCCCGGGTTGATGCTGTTCGGATCGGCAACCACGCCGTAGCTGCTGCTGCGATAGTTGTACGACGCATGGGCATCGAAGTTCAGGTCTTCGCTCAGCGGCGTCGAATAGTCGGCGGTCACGCCCCAGGTCCATTTCGGCGAATAGGTCAGCGGATAGCCCGCGGCGTTGAACTGCGCCGGGGTACCCGCCGGCAGGCCGGGCTGGACATAGTTGCACTGGCCCGGCGTCGTCGCCGGATTGGCGTAGAGGTCGTAGCATTGCACCGAGAATTCGGTGAACTTGGTCGGGATATAGGCGATGTTGCCGGCGATCGAGAAATTGGGCGCGATCCGCCAGCTCATATCCGCCTCGATGCCCTTGGTGCGCAGGCCGCCGGCATTGGTGGTGGTGTAGTAGAAGATCGGCGCGACGCCGACGCGCTGCTGCCCCTGAAAATCGCTATAGTCGACCAAGAAGGCATCGATGTTGAAGGTCACCACGCGATCGAAGAGCTGGGTCTTCAGGCCGATCTCGTAGGATTTCGACAGCTCCGGACGCAGCAGCAGCTGCGGCTGGTTCGCCGGGTGCGAGATCATCGGGCCCTTATAGCCGGTGGCATAGGTGGCGTAGATATTGATGTCGCGCGCGATGTCATACTTGGCGGTGAGCTTGTAGGTGAACTTGCTCGCCTTGACCTGCGCCCACCCCGAGGTGAGCGGCAGCGCCAGCCCGTGGCAGCTCGCGCCCGAGGCATAGGCCGCGCGGCACAGCCAGGGGACGTCGAAATAGTCGACGACCTGGCGGACATCATCATTGGTGTAGCGACCGCCGGCGATCAACGAGAGGCCGGGAAGGACCTCGGCCTCGACCTGGCCGAAGATCGCCCAGCTCTTGATCTTGGCCTTCACCCAGGAACCATAGCCCTGATTGGCATAGGGGCCGATCGCGTTGAAGGTGAGCAGCGTCGATGAGCTGTCCGGCAGCGCGTTCTGCGTGCCGCCGTTGAGGCCGCGCTGGAACGGGCGCGCGTCGTAATAGAAGGCACCCAGCGTGTAGTTGAAGATGCTCGCCTCGCCATTCACCCGCAGCTCCTGGCTGAACTGGGTGCCGCCAGAGACATTCTCGTTGCGCGAATAGACCGGGCGCGGCGTGGCATCGGTATCCAGGCTGATCGGCTGGTAGAGATCGCGATAGGCAGTGATCGAGGTGATCGTGGCGCCGCCCAGATCATAATCGATCCGGCCGCTGAGCGAATAGGACTTCTGCTCGGTACTATTCTTGCCGTCGGTGGCGACGTTCAGGTTGTTCGGGCCGGGCACCAGGCCATAGGCGGCATTGACGGTGCAGGGCTTGAACGTGCCGAAGCCGCTACCGCAATTGCGGAAGGTCCACATGCCGTTCGCATTATCGGTCAGGTAGCGATACTCGCCCTCGAGCAGCACGCTCAGATCGGTGCTGGGCTTCCAGAGGAACTTGGCACGCGCCGAATAGCGCTCATAGCCCCAGTGATCCTCGCCGCTGTACAGGTCGTGGACGAAGCCGTCGCGCCGCTGCAGGCCGGCGGCGACGCGCAACGCCGCAGTGTCGCCGATCGGCAGATTGACCACGGCCTGGGCGTTGATCTCGTTCTTGCTGGCATAGGACAGCGAGCCATCGAGCGTGCGCCGGCCAAGCTTGGGATTGGCGGTGATGATCTGGATCACGCCGGCCGAGCTGTTCTTGCCGAACAGCGTGCCCTGCGGGCCCTTGAGCACTTCGATCCGCTCGATATCGACGAGCGACTGGTAGCTCGGGCCGGCGAAGGAAACTTCGGGCAGGCCCTGGATAACGTCGTCGATCACCAGCGCGACCGACTGCTCCGCGGACATCAGCAGCGATTGGGTGCCGACACCGCGCACGTTGAACCCGCCGCCGAAATTCGCATTGTAGTTGACGCCGGGCGACAGAAACTGGACGTCGGCGATCGTGGTGAAGTTGCTCTTCTCAAGCCCTTCCGACGAAATGACCGAGATTGCCAGCGGCACGTCCTGCAGCGCCTGCTCGCGACGCTGCGCGGTGACGATGATCTGGCCGTCCTTGCTGGGCTCCTGCGCGTCCTGCGCTTCAGGCGCAGCGGCGGTAGTCTCGGTGGTGGTAGCAGTATCCTGGGCATGCGCGCCCTGGATCAGCCCAAACAGGCTCACCGAGACGAGAAGCGCACGAACTCCGAGCGTTTTCATCAATATCCTCCCCAATCCATGGGCCCCGGTCTCTTGGCGGACTCTGGGGTGGCACCATGCATAGACATTGATCGAGTTGGATGCAATAGTGCTTCTAGAAACGCATTTTTGAACGGATTTTGCACCTATTTTGGATTTTATGGATGCAAGTCAGAGGAAAGGAACCAGAATGGCAAACACAATCAGCCGGCTTTCGATCACCCAGTCCGCCAGCGATCGCCTGATCGAGGCCGCCACTGCCAAGGCACTCGAGATCGGCACGCCGATGGTGATCGCGATCGTCGACGAGGCGGGCACGCTGAAGGCCTTCCGCCGGATGGACGGCGCGCCCTCGCTATCGGTCGAGATCGCCACCAACAAGGCGTTCACCGCCGTCAGCTTCGGCATCCCGACGCATGGCTGGTTCGACTTCATCAAGAACGACCCGCCCCTGCTCCACGGCATCGTCCACACGCCGCGACTGGTGGTGTTCGGCGGCGGCTACCCGATCAGCGAGGACGGCCAGGTGATCGGCGGAATCGGCGTGAGCGGCGGCCATTACGAGCAGGACATGCAGGTGGCGGAAGCCGCGCTCGCCGCGTTCGGCGCCTGAACTGAAGACCGCGATCGTCACCGGCGCAGGCGCGGGCATCGGCCGCGCGACGGCGCTCGCGCTTGCAGCGCGCCGGTGGCGGGTCCTGGCCTGTGACATCGCGCGCGATGCGGCGGAACAGGCCGCGGCGGATGCAGGCGATACGGCGATAGCGGTTGCCGCCGACGTCACCGACGACATCGCGCTCGCCAGTCTGGTGGCGCAGGCGGGGAACAGCCTGGCGGCAGTGATCCACTGCGCCGCGCTGTTCCCCCGCCTCGCCCTGGCCGATACCGACATCGCCGCATTCGACCGGGTGATGGCAGTGAACCTGCGGGCCGCGATGCAACTCACCCTGCTCGCCCCGCCGGCAATGCGCGAAGGCGGATCGTTGATCTTCCTGACATCGGGCAGCGGCTTGCTCAGCGCAGCAACCGATCCCTTCCAGCACGGCTTCGCGCTCTACGGCGCGTCCAAGGCGGCGCTCGACCGCTGGACCGCCGGCGTGGCGGCCGAACTGGCACCGCAGGGCATATTCGCCAGCACGATCACGCCGGGCGCACGAATCATCACCGCCGAGCGCGTGGCCGAGGCAATCGTCCGGATCGCGGAAGATCGCGCAGGGACGTTTTCCGGGCAGCGGCTGAGCGCGGCGACATTCGGCGAAGAGTGGGATTAGTCAAAGCCCCTCCCCGAGGGGGAGGGACTCAATGCGATCGCCTACACCCGCATTCCGCCATCCACCTGGATCGTCTGCCCGGTGACATAGCTGGCATCGTCGCTCGCCAGGAACGCCGCGACCGACGCCATCTCCTCGGGCCGCGCCGGGCGGCGCAGCGGGATCCGCGCGGAGACGACCCGCTCCATATGCTGCTGCGCGGTCTGACTGGGGTCCTGCGCAGCGAGATGCTCGTAGCGCTGCTTCACATAAGGCGTGAGCGTCATCCCCGGCGAGAAGCAGTTCACCCGGATACCCAGCGACGCCAGCTCCATCGCGAGGTTGCGGGTGAGCGCGATCACGCCGTACTTTGCCGCGGCATAGGCCGAGATGCCGGCAACGCCGTGATGCGCCGAGATCGACGAAGTGTTGACGATCGCGCCGCCGCCATTCTTGGCGATGCGCGGCGCGGCATGCTTCGAGCAGAGAAAGGCGGAATCGAGGCTGATGCGCAGCGTATAGTCCCAATCGGCACGATCGAGTTCGCTTACCGGCGTCTGGTCGACGGGCCCGGCCCCGGTACCGCCCCCGGCATTGTTGAACAGATAGTCGATCCGACCCAGTTCGCGCTCGGCCTGCGCCATCAGCGCGGCGACCTCGGCCTCGTCGGTCACATCGGCGCGGATCGGCAGCGCCCGCACGCCCATCGCAGCCAGCCGCTCGGCAACCGCCTGCAGCTCTTCCCAGCCGCCGAACTTCTCGCGCGGCACGTCGGGGCGATCGCGGCAGAGATCGGAGACGACGATATCGGCGCCCTCGCTTGCCAGGCGGATCGCGATCGCCTCGCCGATCCCGCCTGCCCGCCCCGCCCCGGTAATGACCGCAACGCGTCCCTTGAACCGCATGACCCTCTCCTTCGCTGTTTGTGGGAAGCCTATCGACCGCACAATCTGCATGCAAGATAGGCGGGAGTCCTAGCCAATTCCCCTCTAAATCGCAGTTTATCGGCACAAAGCAAAAATCCATCTTGCATGCAAATTGCCGGATTGCGTATGGCTGAGATAGATAACCGACAGGAGGGATGCGCCGCATGGCAATGCTCGAAGGACGCGTGGTCACCATAACCGGCGCGGGGCGCGGAATCGGCCGCGAGATCGCCCTGCTCTGCGCCCGTGAAGGCGCTGCAGTGGTGGTCAACGATCCCGGCGTCTCCTCCGAAGGCGAAGGCAGCGATGCCGGCCCGGCGGCGCAGACCGTCGCGGACATCCAGGCGGCGGGCGGCCAGGCGCATGCCAATACTGCCAGCGTCACGGATCCGATCGGCGCGGCCTCGATCGTCGAGGATGCCGTCCGGCATTTCGGGCGGATCGACGCCGTCGTGAACAATGCCGGCATCCTGCGCGACCGCATCTGGCACAAGATGAGCCACGAGGACTGGCGCGCAGTGATCGACGTGCACCTGAACGGCGCCTTCAACGTCTCCAAGGCCGCGACGCCCTATTTCCGCGAGCAGGGGTCGGGCAGCTTCATCCACTTCACCTCGACATCGGGCCTGATCGGCAATTTCGGCCAGGCCAACTATTCGGCGGCGAAGCTGGGCATCGTCGGCCTGTCGCAGTCGATCGCGCTCGACATGGCGCGGCTAGGCATCCGCTCGAACTGCATCGCCCCCTTCGCCTGGAGCCGGATGATCGCGACGATCCCGCCGACCACGCCGGAGGAAGTCGCCCGGGTCGAGCGGATGAAGACGATGACGGCGGACAAGATCGCGCCGCTGGTCGCCTTCCTCGCCTCCGACGCCTCGGCCGAGGTGACCAACCAGATCTTCGCGGTGCGCAAGAACGAGATCTTCCTCTTCTCCAAGCCGCGCCCGGTTCGATCGCTGCACCGTTCGGAAGGCTGGAGCGCCGAGACGATCGCCAGCGACCTGCTGCCCGCATTCCGCACCAGCTTTTCCGCGCTCGAGCGTTCGACCGACATCTTTCCCTGGGACCCGGTCTGATGATCGATCCTGCGGCATTGATCGCGAGGGCGCCGATCGAGACCCGCCACCAGCTGACGGCGAAGGACAGCATCCTCTACGCGCTCGGCATCGGTGCCGACGAGCTGACCTTCACTTATGAGGCGAAGCTGCAGGCATTGCCGATGATGGCGGTGATCCTGGCCTATCCCGGCTTCTTCTGGCGCGATCCCGCCTATGGCGCGGACTGGAAGCGGCTGCTCGCCGGCGAGGAGAGCGTGACGATCCACCGCCCGCTGCCGAGCGAAGGCAGCTTTATCGGCCGAACGCGTTTCGAAGGCGTCGAGGACAAGGGCCCGGACAAGGGCGCGGTGGTGCTCGTCTCGCGCACGATCGAGGGCGAGGACGGCACGCCATACGCGACCGACAGGCGCACAGCCTTTCTGCGCGGCGACGGCGGCTGCGGCAGCGCGGGCGCGGCGATCCCGCGTCCCGCGGCGGTCCCCACAGACCGGGTGCCCGACGAGATCGTCACGCTTCCCACCGCGCCGAACCAGGCGCTGGTCTATCGCCTGTCGGGCGATCTCAACCCGCTGCACATCGATCCCGAGGTGGCACGCAGCGCGGGATTCGAACGGCCGATCCTGCACGGGCTGTGCAGCTATGGCGTGGCCGGCCGCGCAGTGCTGCGGGCCCTGGCAGGCAATGACGCGGCGCGGCTGACCCGGCTCGACGCGCGCTTCTCCGCCCCGGTCTATCCGGGTGAGACGATCGAGACGCATATCTGGCGCGAGGCCGACGGGCGCGCGCAATTCGAATGCTGGGCGGCGGAGCGCAGCGTGCGCGTGCTGACCCATGGCACTGCGGAGCTGACATGAGCGAGACCGGCATCCTGGCGTTCGGCGCCTATATCCCGAGGCGCCGGCTCCAGCGCGCCGCAATCCACGCCGCCAACAAATGGTTCGCGCCCGGGCTGGGCGGCCTCGCGAAAGGCGAGCGCGCGGTGGCCAATTGGGACGAGGACGCCGTGACGATGGCGGTGGAGGCGGCGCGCGACTGCCTGACCGGGATCGACCGTTGCGCGGTGCAGACCCTGAGCCTGGCCTCGACCACCCTGCCCTTTGCCGACCGGCTCAATGCCGGCATCGTCAAGGAAGCGCTGACGCTGGCCGACACCACGCGCGCCGCCGATGCGGGCGGGAGCCTGCGCGCCGGCACCAGCGCGCTGCTTGCGGCACTCGAGGGACGGCAGACCCAGCTCTGCATCGCTTCCGACCTCCGCAAGGCGCGGCCGGCATCCGAAGCCGAGCTGACCCAGGGCGACGGCGCCGCCGCGCTGCTGATCGGCCAAGGCGAGGTGATCGCAACGGTGGTCACCACGCACAGCGTCACGGTCGATTTCGTCGACCATTACCGCGCGAGCGGCGCGGACTTCGACTATGGCTGGGAAAACCGCTGGATCCGCGACGAGGGCTATACCGGGCTGCTCGGCGGCGCGATCCGCGATGCGTTGAAGCAATCGGGCGTGGTGCCCGAGACGATCGACCATGCCGTGATCCCGATCAGCGCACGCGGCGTCGCGGCGGGGCTGGCGAAGAAGATCGGGGTGCGTGCCGAGGCAGTGGCGGACACGCTCCAGGCCGGGCTGGGCGACACCGGTACTGCGCATCCGCTGCTGATGTTGGCAGCGGTGCTGGAAAAGGCCGAACCGGGCCAGCGCATCCTGCTCGCCGGATTCGGCCAGGGCGCGGACGTGCTGGTGCTGGAGACCACCGCGGCGCTGGCCCGCCTGCCCAGGCGGCGCGGCGTGGGCGGGCATCTCGCGGCACGCGCGGAAGACCACAACTACCAGCGCTTCCTGTTCCACCGCGGCCTGCTCGATCTCGAGCGCGGGATGCGCGCCGAGCTCGACCAGAAGCAGCCGGGCAGCACGCTCTACCGCCACCGCAAGGCGGTGCTCGGACTGGTCGGCGGGCGCTGCACCAAATCGGGCACCGTCCAGTTCCCGCGC
Source organism: Sphingomonas sp. HITSZ_GF (assembly GCF_029543155.1). Taxonomy (GTDB): domain Bacteria; phylum Pseudomonadota; class Alphaproteobacteria; order Sphingomonadales; family Sphingomonadaceae; genus Sphingomonas. Next base: position 103,777 of record NZ_JARQXA010000003.1, read on the forward strand.
ACCGATATCGGGGTGAACCCCAATGACCGCGCGCTCGGCACACAGGAGGATTACCCTCTGGCCGACCGGCCGGCGCGCATCGTCACCTATACCGCGGACAGCCTCAGTTTCTCGCCCGATCCCCCCACGTATTACGGCACGATCGATTTCGAGGGCGGCGGGCGGCTGGTCGCGATCTTCGCCGAAGTCGGCGCCGAGGATGTCGAGGTCGGGCGGCCGATGCGGATGGTATTCCGGATCAACGCCCATGACGAGCAGCGCGGCTTCATCAAATATTTCTGGAAGGCCACGCCGGCCGTCGAAGGAGAGCAATGATGGCGCGCGGCATCAAGGACAAGGTGGCGATCCTCGGCATGGGCTGCGCGCGCTTCGGCGAGCGCTGGCGGGACGATGCCGATACGCTGATGGTCGAGGCTTTCGAGGAAGCGATTTCGGACGCGGGCATCGAGACCAGCCAGATCGACGCCGCATGGCTGGGCGTCGCCTTCGACGCGATCAACATCGGCCCCTCGGGCATCCCGCTCTCGATCGCGCTGCGCCTGCCCAATATCGGCGTGACCAAGGTGGAGAATTACTGCGCGAGCGGCACCGAGAGCTTCCGCGGCGCCGTCTATGCGGTGGCGAGCGGCGCGGCGGACATCGCGCTGGCGATGGGCGTCGAGAAGCTCAAGGACACGGGCTATGGCGGCCTGCCGGTGCGCAGCCGCGGCTCAACCTTCGACATGGTCGGCGTCACCGGATCGGCGCCAGGCAATTTCGCCCAGCTCGCCGCCGCCTATCGCGCTAAGCACGGGGTGGCGCGCGATGATCTCAAGCGAGCGATGGCGCATGTCTCGGTCAAGAGCCATGCCAATGGCGCGAAGAACCCCAAGGCGCACCTGCGCAACCTGATCGATGAAGATACGGTGCTGAACGCGCCGATGATCGCCGATCCGCTGGGGCTCTATGATTGCTGCGGTGTATCGGACGGCGCGGCCTGCGCGATCGTCACCACGCCCGAGATCGCGCGGAGCCTGGGCAAGCGCGAGCTGGTGACGGTCAAGGCCATTCAGGTCGCCTCGTCCAACGGCTGGGAGCTGCAGCAGGCCGGCGGCTGGGACGGCAGCTATTTTCACACCACGCGGGTTGCGGCCGCCAAGGCCTATGAGGAAGCCGGCATCACCCGGCCGCGCGACCAGATCGACCTGATGGAAGTGCATGACTGCTTCTCGATCACCGAGCTGGTGACGATGGAGGACCTGTTCGTCTCTAAGGAAGGCGAGGCGTGGAAGGATGTGCGCGACGGCTTCTTCGACGCCGACGGGCAGATCCCCTGCCAGATCGACGGCGGCCTGAAATGCTTCGGCCATCCGATCGGGGCCTCGGGCCTGAGGATGATTTACGAGAACTACCTCCAGCTGCTCGGCCGCGCCGGCGAGCGGCAGCGCAAGGACCCGCCGGCGATCGCGCTTAGCCACAATCTCGGCGGCTCGCCGATCCAAAACGTCTCGTCGGTCGCGATCGTCGGGCTCACGGATGTCTAGGGTGCGCGGTCTTCCTGCCTCGCTTCCGCCGTCACCCCGGCCTTGTGCCGGGGTCCACCGGGAGGCGAGCCACGGACAAGCGGCTCAAGGGTCGATCCTCGCGGCATGGTGGACCCCGGCACAAGGCCGGGGTGACGCAGTATGAGCGGCATCGACCCAATGCTGTTCGAAAGCTTCGCGGCCCAGCTTCACCGCTATGTCCGCGAGCGGCTGATCCCCGCCGAGGCCGAAGTGGTCGCGGCCAATGCGATCCCGTCGCCGATCCTCGCCGAGATGCGCGATATGGGGCTGTTCGGGCTTACCATGCCGCCCGAATATGGCGGGTCGGGGATGAACGTCAGCCAATATGTCGAGGCAGTGCGGCTGCTCGCCTATGGCCTGCCCGCCTATCGCTCGATCCTGTCGATCAATATCGGCATCGTCTGCGCGGCGCTGGTGCAGCACGGCACCGAGGCGCAGCGTGCCGAATGGCTGCCGCGGCTGGCTGGCGGCGACATCGCCTGCTTCGCGCTGACCGAACCCGACAGCGGCTCCGACGCGGCGGCGCTGCGCACCCGCGCGGTGCGCGAGGGCGATACCTATGTGCTCACCGGTACCAAGCGCTTCATCACCAATGCGCCCTTTGCCAGCCTGGCGCTGGTGCTGGCGCGCACCGCGCCCGAACCGCTGCCGCGCAACGCGCATATCAGCGCCTTCCTGGTGCCGATGGACGCGCTCGGCGTGCGCGTCGGCCCGCCCGAGGCGAAGATGGGCCAGGACGGATCGCAGATCGCCGACCTGGTGCTCGACGCGGTTCGCGTGCCTGCAAGCGCGCTGCTGGGAGAAGTCGAAGGCCGGGGCTTCGCGGCGGCGATGCAGAGCCTCGACAATGGCCGGCTGTCGATCGCGGCGAGCAGCGCGGGCTATGCGCGGCGTATCCTCGACACTGCGATAGCCTATGCGCGTTCCCGAACGGCTTTCGGCGAGCCGATCGCCAATTTCCAGCTGATCCAGGCAATGATCGCCGACAGCGAGGCGGAGATATATGCCGCGGAATGCATGATCACCGATGCCTGCCGCCGGATCGACGCTGGCGAGCCGGTGACCGTGCAGGCCGCGAGCGCCAAGATGTTCGCGTCCGAAGCCTGTGGCCGGGTCGCGGATCGCTGCGTCCAGATCCATGGCGGCGCCGGCTATCTGCGCGCCTATGACGCCGAGCGCTTCTTCCGCGATGCCCGCGTCTTCCGGATCTACGAAGGCACCACCCAGGTGCTGCAGCTGGTGATCGCAAGGCGCCTGCTGCGCGAAGCGGCGGAGGCGGCCTGATGTACCAGTTGCTCAAGGGGCTCAGCGTGATCGAGGCCTCGTCCTTCGTCGCCTCGCCCACCGCCGGGCTCTATCTCGCGCAGATGGGCGCGGAGGTGATCCGCATCGACCAGGCCGGCGGCGGCCCCGATTTCCGGCGCTGGCCGCGCGGGCCGAGCGGCTTCTCGCTCTATTGGGAGAATCTCAACCGCGCCAAGAAATCGGTGGCGATCGACCTTTCGAAGCGCGAAGGGCGCGAGCTGATGCAGCGCCTCGCTGCCTCGACCGGCCAGTTCCTCACCAACTTCCCCGTCGACGGCTTCCTGGCGCATGACAAGCTCGCCGCGCTGCGCACCGACCTCGTCACCGTGCGGGTGATGGGCCAGGCGAATGGCGGCCCGGCGCTGGACTATACGGTCAATGCCGCGATCGGCGTGCCCGGCCTCACCGGGCCGGCGAGCCTTGGCGACGAGCCGGTCAATTCGGGCATGCCGGCCTGGGACCTGCTGAGCGGCGCCTATGCGGCGTTTGCGATGCTCGCCGCGATCCAGCACCGTGCCGCAACCGGCCAGGGCCAGGAAGTTCGCGTGCCGCTGGCCGATGTCGCGATCGGCACCGCCGCCAATCTCGGCATGCTCGCCGAGACGGTGATGGAAGGCCAGGATCGCCCGCGGCTGGGCAACACCGTCTATGGCGCATTCGGCCGCGACTTCGTGACGCGCGACGGCGAGCGGCTGATGCTGATGGCGATGACCCCGCGGCAATGGAGCGGGATGGTCGAGGTGCTGGGCATCGGCGCCGAGATCGCGGCGATCGAGCAAGTGCGCGGTGTCTCCTTCGCGACGGACGAGGGCCTGCGCTACGAGCATCGCGACGCCCTATTCCCGCTGGTCGAGGCGCGGGTACGCGGCTGGGACCGGGCGCCGCTAGAGGCCGCGCTGGCGGCGAAGGGTTGCTGCTTCGGCGGCTATGCGACGATGACCGCGGCCGCACGCGACCCGGCGCTGGTGACGCGCAACCCGATGTTCGGGCGGACAGCCAATCCGAGCGGGCTCGACTATCCAGCGCCCGGGCCCTTTGCGACGCTTCCTGCGCAGGAGCGCGGCTCGCCGGTTCGGGCGCCGCGACTGGGAGAGCATAGCGAGCAGGTGCTTTCCGAGCGGCTAGGGCTGAGTGACGGCGAGATCGCGGGACTGATCGATGCCGGAGTGGTGGCGCGGGGCTAGATACCAGCCGTCATCCCGGCGGAAGCCGGGATCTCAGGTGGCTCCTTCCCCGCGCCTTCTCCTGAGATCCCGGCTTTCGCCGGGATGACGGTCTGGAGGATCACTCCCCCTTAAACACCGGCGCCCGCTTCTCCAGGAACGCGCCCACGGCCTCGTCATGGTCCGCGGTCGCGTGGCTCAGCGCCTGCATCGCTGCCGACAGCTCCAGCACCTGCGCCAGGCTCGCACGATGCCCTTCGCGGAGAAGCCGCTTGGTCATGCGCACCGCATGCGGCGGGTTGGCGGCGATCTTGGCCGCGACCAGCCGCGCTTCGTCGAGCAGGCGATCGTCGGGCACGACGCGCGAGACCAGGCCGCAGGCCAGCGCCTCCGCTGCGCCAAGCAGGTCGCCGGTCAGCGCCAGCTCGCTCGCCTTGGCGAAGCCGATCACCCGCGGCAGCAGCCAGGCGCCGCCGTCCCCCGGCACGATACCGAGCTTGACGAAGCTCTCGGCGAACTTCGCGCTCTCGCCGGCGATCCGCACGTCGCACATACAGGCCAGGTCGCACCCCGCGCCGATCGCCGGGCCGTTGACCGCGGCGATCACCGGCACTTCGAGCGCCTCGAACAGCAGCGGCAGGCGCTGGATGCCGGCCTTGTAGTTGCGCCGGGTCTGCGACGGCAGAGCGTCGCGCAGGCTCGATCCGGGCGTTGCCATCGCCTTGAGGTCGCCGCCCGAAGAAAAGGCCGATCCGGCGCCGGTGAGGATCACCACGCGTACGCCGATATCCGCGTCGAGCCCGCGCATCGCGACTTCGAGCGCGTCAATCATCTCGAGCCCGGAGATCGGGTTGCGCTTCTCGGGCTGGTTGAGCGTGACGAGCGCGATCGCGCCCTCGCGTTCGATCCGGACCAGTTCGCTCATGCCACGCTCCATTTTTGTTGTGCGCCGCTAGTTGCATGCAGAAATGGGGCTGGACAACCCCTCTTCGCCACGGCATCGCTATATTGCATACAATTTGCCGATCAGCGGCGAGGAGGAGAGGTGTTCGAGACGCTTCGCTACGAGGTGGCCGACCGGATCGCGACGATCACGCTCGACCGGCCCGACAAGCTCAATGCATTCAACACCCGGATGATGGCCGAGCTGGTCGAAGCCTTCGACCGGAGCGATGCCGATGACGATGTCGGCTGCGTGCTGCTCACCGGCGCGGGCCGGGCCTATTGCGCGGGGGCGGACATCTCGGGCGGCCAGGGCGCGTTCGAGCGGCTAGCCGAGGACCCTGCCCGCGCGGCATTGCGCCATGGCGATCTCAGCCGAGACGGCGGCGGCGTCGCCGCGCTGCGCATCTTCGAGAGCCTGAAGCCGGTGGTCGCCGCGATCAACGGGCCGGCGGTTGGCATCGGCGCGACGATGCTGCTGCCCGCCGATATCCGCCTGGCCAGCACCAGCGCGAAGTTCGGTTTCGTCTTCACCCGCCGCGGAATCGTCCCCGAGGCAGCCTCGTCCTGGTTCCTGCCGCGCACCGTCGGCATCTCTCGCGCGCTCGAATGGACGCTGGCGGGACGGATGGTCAGCGCCGACGAAGCGCTCGAGGCCGGGCTGGTCCGCTCGCTCCACGCCCCCGAGGCGCTGATGCCCGCCGCCCGCGCGCTGGCGCACGAACTCGCGCATGTCGGCGCGCCGGTCGCGGTCGCGCTCACCCGCCAGATGCTCTGGCGGATGCTCGGCGCCGATCACCCGATGGCGGCACATCGGACGGACAGCCGGGCGATGCGCGCCCGTGGCGGCGCGCCCGATACGCGCGAAGGCGTGCAGGCCTTTCTCGAGAAGCGCGACCCCGCCTTTGCCGAGCGCGTATCCGATGGGCTGCCCGATATCTGGGTCGATCCAGCCAACGCCCATTTCTACTGAGCCGGAGCATTCATGGATTTCCGCATTTCCGAGCAGCAACGCCACTGGATCGAGCGTGTCTCGGCCTTCATGGACGTCTGGATCCTTCCAAACATCGCCCGCTATCACGCCGAGCAGGCCGAGGGGCGCTGGCGCACCGTGCCGCTGATCGCCGAGCTGCAGGACCGAGCGAAGGACGCGGGTCTGTGGAACCTGTTCATGCCGCCCGCCGCGCTCGCGCATGCCGCGAACGGCTTTGCCTTCGAAACCCCGGGGCTCACCAATCTCGAATATGCGCCGGTCGCCGAGCTGATGGGGCGCGTCGAGTTCGCCTCGCGCGTGTTCAACTGCGCGCCGCCCGATACCGGCAACATGGAAGTGCTGCTGCGCTATGGCTCGCCGGCGCAGCAGGAACGCTGGCTAAGGCCGCTGATGGCCGGCAGGACCCGCTCCGCCTTCCTGATGACCGAGCCGCAGGTCGCCAGCTCGGACGCAACCAATATCGAGACCAGCATCGTGCGCGACGGCGATCACTATGTGATAAACGGCCGCAAATGGTGGTCCACCGGCGTCGGCGATCCGGCCTGCGAGATCCTGATCGTGATGGGCAAGTCCGACCCGGCGGCCGCGCCGCACGCCCAACAGAGCCAGGTCCTGGTGCCGCGCGACACGCCGGGGGTCACCGTCGAGCGGATGCTCGGCGTGTTCGGCTATGACGATGCCCCGCACGGGCACGGCGAAGTGGTGCTCGATAATGTCCGGGTGCCGGCCGAAAATCTGATCCTGGGGGAGGGGCGGGGATTCGAAATTGCGCAGGGGCGGCTCGGCCCGGGGCGCATACATCACTGCATGCGGACGATCGGCGCGGCGGAAGCAGCGCTCGAAGCGATGTGCAAGCGCCTCAAGGCGCGCACCGCCTTCGGCAAGACGCTCGACAAGCAATCGATCTGGGAAGAGCGGATCGCCTGGGCGCGCACCGAGATCGAGATGAGCCGGCTGCTCACGCTACGCTGCGCCGACCTGCTCGACCGGTACGACGCCAAGGACGTCCGCCACGACATCTCGATGATCAAGCTCGCGGTGCCGCGCGCGGCGCTCAAGGTGATCGACGATGCGATCCAAGCGCATGGCGGCGGCGGCGTGGCGGCCGATTTCGGGCTGGCCGCGAGCTACGCCAAGACCCGGACGATGCGGCTCGTCGACGGGCCCGACGAAGTCCATTCCCGGGTGATCGCCCGAAAGGAACTGGCCCGATATTGAGGGAGGAACCGACATGCCCAGGCTGCCGCTGGTAAGTCGCGCGGATACGCATGATCCGCTCGTGCTGTTCATGTACGATCGCAAGTTTCCGGGGCGCGATCCCGCGACCGAGCCGGGCGTCACCGCATCGGGAGCACCGGGCAATTACGAGGCGGTGTTCGCCCATGCCCCCGACATACTCGAGCATTCGGTGCGCGGCTTCTACCTGAAACAGACCAAGAAGCGGAAGCTGCCGCTCCGGTTCATGGAGCTGGCGATCACCCGGATCGGCTGGAATTGCAGCTGTCGCTGGATGTTCTCCGAGCACAGCAAGATCCTGCGCGGTCTTGGCTATGACGAGGACATGCTCGCGGCGATCCCGAACTGGCCGATCTCCGACGGGTTCGATGCCGCCGAGCGCGCGGTGCTGGCCTATGCCGATTGCATCGCGCTCGATCATGGCCGCACGCCCGACGGGCTGTTCGCCGAGCTGCAGCGCCATTTCGACGCCGAGCAGATCATCGAGCTCACCTATATCGCCTCGATGTTCATGATGAACGCCGGGATGATCCGCGCACTCCGGCTCGAGCATGACGATTATGAAGAGCGGGTGGAGGAGATGCCCTCGCCGCCCGAATATCGCTTCGTCGATCGCGAGCCGCTGCCGCTGCCGAGCCGCCCATGAGCAGCGCCCGCCCCTCGCCGCTCTATGCCTATTATGTCGTCGCCTGCCTGATGCTGGCCTCGGCCTTCTCCTTTCTCGACCGGCTGGTGCTCAGCCTGCTGATCGATCCGATCCGCAAGAGCATGGGACTGACCGATTCCGAGGTGAGCCTGCTCGCCGGCTTCGCCTTTGCCAGCTGCTACGTGATCTTCGCCTTCGCCTTCGGGCGCTGGGTGGACACGCGCAGCCGCAAGGGGGCGATCCTGCTGGGCATCTCGCTATGGAGCCTGGCGACCGCCCTGTGCGGCGCTGCGCGGGGCTATTGGCAGCTGTTCGCCGCGCGCATGGGCGTAGGCGTGGGCGAGGCCAGCCTCAATCCGGGCGCCTATTCGATGATCGCCGACTATTTCCCGCCCCAGCGCCGCGGCATCGCCATGTCGATCTTCGCGTGCGGCGCCTCGATCGGCGGCGGCCTGGCGATCCTGGCAGGTGGTGTGGTGGTGGGCTGGGCACTGGCGACGCGCCCTGCCCTGCCGCTGCTCGGAGCCGTCGAGCCCTGGCAGTTCGTCTTCGTCGCGGTCGGCATGCCCGGGCTGCTGGTCGCGCTGCTGATCTGGCTGACCGTGCGGGAGCCGGCACGCACCCTTACCGTCGCCGACACCGCCGAGCCGCCGCGCATCGCCCAGGTGCTGGGGTTCGTGCGGACGCACTGGCGCGCGATCGTGCCGACCTTTCTCGGCTATGGCGCCTTTGCGATGAACGGCTATGCCTTCCAGCTCTGGGGGCCGGCCTTCTTCATGCGGCTGCATGCGCTGACGCCGGCGCAGGTGGGGCTTGTTTTCGGCATCGGCTACGGGCTGGGCGGCACGATCGCGATCCTGTTCGGCGGCGCATTGTCGGACATGCTGGCCCGGCGCGGGCGGGTCGAGGCGCCGATCCTGATCACGATCGGCGCCGGCTTCCTCCAGATCCCCTGCTTCCTCATCGCCTATCTGACGGGATCGACCGCACTGGCCATCACCGGCTTTGTCGGCGGTATCTTCGCGGCGAGCCTAGTCGGCGGGGTGCAGGCGGCGATGGTCCAGTCGCTGGCCCCCAACCGGATGCGCGGCCTGCTGGCGGCGCTGTTCGGCGCAACGGTGAACGTCGCCGGTCTCGGACTGGCGCCGACCGTCACTGCGGGCCTGTCCGATCACGTCTTCGGCGGGCCGATGGGGATCGGGCTGGCACTCGCCACGACCACGGCCGGAGCGATGATTGCATGCATCGCGCTTTTGCTCATCGGCCTGCCGCAGGCGCGGACGCTCGCACGGAGCCTGGCAAAGAGCGCATCGGCTGCCTGAAGCCTGATTGCATGCATTGAGTCGCGTTGCATTCGCGCAACTAATCGGGGGAAATCATCAATATCGCCTAATTTCCTCTCTATTGATCGCGTTGTCAGTCCAAATCCCGGCCGGCAGGACCGTTGCAATATGTATGCAATTATGTAGCTTGGTCGGTGCGAGGCGCGCGCCCAACCTGCGCCGTATCGCGACAACAACGGCACGACACCGGCCTCGAAGCGGGTGCGGCCACCAGGAGAGGGAGGGCCTGATGCGCACCCAAATAGAATCCAATATCTGCACTCGCGTGCTTGCCGGCCTGTTCGCCGCCGGCATTGTCTTCGCCGCCGCTCCGGCCGCGGCACAGGATGCCGCCCCTGCCCCCGACACCGCGGCCGAGGGGCATCAGGACCGACTGAACGAGATCGTCGTCACCGCCACCAAACGCGAGCAGAAGCTGCAGGACGTGCCGGTGTCTATCGCCGCGATCGGCGGCGACGACCTGCAGGAGCGCCAGATCAACGATCTGCGCAACCTCCAGGCCTATGTGCCCAACATGGCGATCCTGAACAGCGGCGTGAACCCGGTCGTCTATATCCGCGGCTTCGGATCGGGCCCGAACAACGTGGCGTTCGACCAGGAAGTCTCGGTCTATCTCGACGGCATCTATGGCGGCCGCGGCGCGCAGTTCAGCGCCCCCTTCTTCGACCTGGAGCGCGTGGAAGTGCTGCGCGGGCCGCAGGGCGCATTGTTCGGCCGCAACACCGCGGCGGGCGCGATCAGCATCATCTCCGCCCGGCCGACCAAGACCTTCCAGGGGATGCTTTCCGCCGCCTATAATTTCGACCGCGACGGCTATGAGGCGACCGGCTATGTCAGCGGCCCGCTCAGCGACACGCTGACCGCGCGCATCGCCGGCAAGTTCGTTCGCCAGCAGGGCTGGCTGCGCAACGTCGCCACCGGCAAGGACGACCCGCGGCTCGATCAGGAGCTGGTCCGCGGCATCCTGCGCTGGCAGCCCTCGGCCGATGTCGATATCTCGCTGAAGGGCGAATATGGCCGCCACCAATATTGGGGCGGCGTCAGCCATTCGGGCTCGCTGACCGAACCGGCGAACTTCACCGACACGCGCTATGTCAGCAATCCCTATGGCGCCGCGCCGATCCCGGAGCAGAGCGGGATCAAGACCGGCAATGTCGTGCTCACCGCGAACATCGCGATCGGCGACCACACGCTCACCTCGATCTCGGGCTGGTCGCATTTCACCACCACCCGCCTCAGCGCCTATGACGAGTTCAGCCCGGACCGCACCGTGCCGGCGGGCGGCGCCAACGCGCGCTATTCCAATGGCTTCCCCGAGGCATTCGACCAGTATTCGCAGGAAATCCGCCTGGCCTCGCCCACCGGCGGCACGTTCGAATATGTCGTCGGCGGCTATTTCGACACATCCGACTACCACCTGCACCAGGACACCTATTACCAGAATATCGGCGCCTTCACCGGCCATCAGTCGACCGATTTCGATCAGGCGAGCTGGTCCTATTCCTTCTTCGGCCAGGGCACGCTGCGCTTCGCCGACGCGTTCCGCGCGATCGCGGGCCTGCGCTATTCGGACACGGTGAAGCATGGCGACTTCACCTCGCGCACCGTCAGCGGCGTCCAGTTCAACGCGATCGGCGCCCCGCAGAGCGGCCGGCTGAAGGAGCATTACTGGGATCCCTCCGCGACGCTGCAGTTCGACGCGTCGAAGGACATCATGTTCTACCTGACCTATGGCCGCGGCTCGAAATCGGGCGGCTTCGTCAGCAACACCTATGGCGTCACCGCCGCCGGCTTCCAGTTCAAGCCCGAGCGCTCGACCAACTACGAAGCCGGCATGAAGGCGACGCTGGCCGACGGGCGCGCGACGCTGAACGTCTCGGTGTTCAAGACCAAGTTCGAGGATTTGCAGCAATCGGCCTATGATCCCGATCGCCGCACCTTCTTCACCCGCAACGCCGCCAGCGCCTCGTCCACCGGAGTCGAGGCGGAAGCGCAGGTGCTGGTGGCCAAGGGGCTCCAGCTCAACGCCTCGCTCGCCTATCTCGACGCCAAGTTCGACGACTATCCGGGCGCACCCTGCCTCAGCCTGGAGACGCTGGCGCAGTGCAACTCGGCCGATCCGGTGAGCATCGCGGCGCACAACATCAAGGGCACGCCGCTACAGTTTGCGCCAAAGTGGAGCGGCAATGTCGGCTTCCGGTACGATCAGGACCTGACCGACGACCTGAAGCTGCTGTTCAGCGCCAACACGCTGTTCCGCTCCGACTATTTCATCGCCGATGGCTACAACCCAATCTGGGGCCTGCAAAAAGGCTGGGCCAAGATCGACGGGCGCATCCAGATCGGCGGCGTGGACGACAAGTGGAACGTCGCGCTGGTCGGCCGCAATCTCACCAACAAGAAGACCGCGGGGGCGGCGATCCGCTTCCCCGCATCGATCACCGGCGTCGCCCGCGCCATCTACACGATGGACGAATATCGCTCGCTCGCGGTCGAAGGCACGATCCGCTTCTAAGCCACTGCATATCCAGGAGATGTTTGTGAGTGACAGCCCGTCGGCGAACGACGAACTGGGGTTCGATCCCGAAGCGCTCCGCGCCAAATATCGCGCCGAGCGGGACAAGCGGCTTCGAGACGAAGGCACGCGCCAGTTCATCGCGCCGGCGGGCGATTTCCGCCATTTCGCCGACGACCCCTATGCCGAGCCGGGCTTTACCCGCACCCCGCTGAGCGACGAGGTCAACATCCTGATCATCGGCGGCGGCTTTGCCGGCCTCTCCGCCGGTGCGGCGCTGCGCAAGCGCGGCATTACCGGCATACGCATCGTCGAAAAGGGGGGCGACTTCGGCGGCACCTGGTACTGGAATCGCTATCCCGGAATCCAGTGCGACATCGAAGCCTATATCTACCTGCCGCTGCTCGAAGAGACCGGCTACATGCCGAGCGAGCGCTATGCCCGCGGGCCCGAGATCTGGGAGCATGCCCGGCGCATCGCCCGGCATTTCGTGCTCTATGACGACGCGCTGTTCCAGACCGCGGTGACCGAGCTGACCTGGCTCGAGGACGAGCGCAAATGGCTGGTCCGCACCGATCGCGGCGACGCGTTCAAGGCGCGCCACGTCATCCGCACCAACGGCATCCTCGACCGGCCCAAGCTGCCCGGCATCCCCGGCATCACCGCGTTCAAGGGCCATATCTTCCACACCAGCCGCTGGGACTATGCCTATACCGGCGGCGACTCCACCGGCGGGCTGACCGGGCTGGCCGACAAGCGCGTCGCCATCATCGGCACCGGCGCGACTGCGATCCAGGCGGTGCCGCATCTCGCGCGCCACGCGAAACATCTCTACGTGATCCAGCGCACCCCCTCGGGCATCGACGCGCGCGGCAACCGGCCGACCGATCCCGACTGGTGGAAGACGCTCGAGCCCGGCTGGCAACGCCGCCGCCGCGACAATTTCGTCGCCCTGACCACGGGCATGCCGCAGGACGAGGACATGGTCGCCGACGGCTGGACCGATACGATGCGCGCGCTCGGCGATTTCGAACGCGCCGCCGGGATGTCGCCATCGGAGCTGCAGGCGCAGCGGGAGCTCGCCGACTTCGCCAAGATGAACCAGATCCGCCGCCGGATCGAGGACCTGGTGGAGGACCCCGCCACCGCCGAGGCGCTCAAGCCCTGGTACCGCCAGTTCTGCAAGCGCCCGTGCTTCAACGACGACTATCTGCCGGCGTTCAACCGCGACAATGTCGACCTGATCGACACCGACGGAAAAGGGCTGGAAGCCTTTACCGAAGACGGCTTCCTGTTCGGCGGCAAGGTCCACCCGGTCGATTGCGTGATCTTCGCGACCGGCTTCGATTTCGGCAACGCCTATGGCTCGGGTGCGCAGCAGAAGGGCCATCCGATCTTCGGGCGTGGCGGCGCCTCGCTGGCCGACGAATGGGGCGCGGGCATGCGGACGCTGCACGGCTTCTATTCCGCGGGCTTCCCCAACCTGTTCCACATGGGCGGATCGCAGAACGGGCTCGCCTTCAACCTCACCTATTGCCTGGACGAGCAGGCCGAGCACATCGCGGACGTGCTCGCGCTGGCCAGGGACCGCGACGCCACCCTGGTCGAGCCCACGGCCGAAGCCGAGGCGGAATGGGTCGCGACGATCCGCGCGAAGGACAAGAGCTTCCAGAATTTCCAGCGCGAATGCACCCCGGGCAACTTCAACGACGAAGGCAAGGTCGGGAGCGCGATCAGCCGATCCGACGAATATTATGGCGGCGGCCCGATCGCCTTCTACGCGCTTATCCGCGAATGGCGCGCGGCGGGGCTGAAGGGACTAACCATCACCTGAGGCCAGGATCGGCCGGCCTTGCGCCGCCGTTCGCACGGCCGTGCCCCGATCAATACTGACTGACTAATAAGTCAGTATTGACTCCGTTACGCCACCGGTGCGATGTTTCCTCCCGTTCGCAGGACAGCGTCATCAAGATGCGGCAGCGACGAGGAGAGGATATGAAGGGGTTAGCTTGCACATCGTCGCTGATCGCATTGGTCGCGGCGCTTCCCGCCGCGGCGCAGACCGGCGCCACACCGCCCGCCCAGACCAGCCAGGCCACGCCCGCCGAGACGCATGAGGACGACATCGTCGTCACTGCGACCCGACGCAACGAGCGGCTCCAGGACGTGCCGCTCAGCGTCACCGCCTTCTCGCAGGAAGAGCTGACGCAGAAGGGCATCGTCGGCTTCGAGGGCATCGCCCGCGAGACGCCGGGCGTCGCGCTCAACAAGGCGAGCGACAACAATGCCCGCTTCACCACGCGCGGCATCTCCACCAACGGTTGGGGCGCCGGGCTGCAGACGACGACCACCGTCTATCTCGACGAACTGCCGCTCACCACGATCGGCAACTCGATCACGCTCGATTCGAACCTGTTCGACGTGCAGCGCGTCGAGTTCCTGCGCGGTCCGCAGGGCACGTTGTTCGGCTCGGGCTCGCTCTCGGGCGCGATGCGCATCCTGACCAAGAGCCCGAACCTGAAGGACTTCGACGCCTCCGCCCTGGTCGATATCGGCTGGACGCCCGACGGCGACGGCATCCGCCAGCGCTACAACGGCATGCTCAACGTGCCGCTGGTCGAGGACAAGTTCGCGCTGCGCGCGGTCGGCTATTACCGGCACGAAGACGGCTTCATCGACAATATCGGCACCGGCAAGAAGAACGCCAACACGCTGAAGGGCTATGGCGGCCGCGCCGCCTTGCTGTTCAAGCCGAGCGACCGGCTGAGCATCAAGCTGATGGGCGCCTATGAGAATAGCGGGCCCGAGGATGCCTCGATGGTCACGCCGTCGCTGGGCGACCGCAAGCGCTACAGCCTGCGCCCGGACCGCTACACCTCCGAGACGCAGATCTACAACGGCACGATCGATTACGACTTCGACTTCGCCCATCTGGTCAGCTCATCGACCTGGTCGGTGAACAAGGGCGATTTCGACGTCGACCTGGGCGGTACCTTCGGCGCCACCCTGCCCATCCCGTTCCTGATGGACGACGACTATCAGACCAAGACCTTCGTCCAGGAGGCGCGGCTGGTTTCCAAGTCGGACGGGCGCGGGCTCGATTGGGTGATCGGCGGCTTCTACATGCACCGCGACCTCGAACTGGCCGGGCGCTATCAGTCGACCCCGGCCTATCTCACCGCCAAGGGGATCACGGGGCTGACCGACTCGGTGTTCCAAGCCTTCGGCAGCAACACCAAGAACTATGAACTCGCAGGGTTCGGTGAACTGACCTACCATTTGACCGACACGCTCTCGGTGAGCGGCGGGCTGCGCTACGGCAAGTACGGCGCGACGGTAACGACCCGGCCGGGCTTCAACACCGCCTATTTCACCTATGCGCTCTATGGCATCGCCGGGCCGCTGGCGAAGGTCGCGAACGCCCAGTCGACCGCCAAATACCCCTCGGCCGAGCGGGCATCATGGAAGGCGAGCCTGACCTGGCGCCCGACGCGCGACCTGACCGCCTATGCCACGGTTTCCACCGGCTATCGCACCCCGGTCTATAACGCCCGCGCCGGCAGCGTCAGCGTCATCAATCCAGCCGACCTGGTGATCCCGCAGGGCGCGACCTCGGACAACCTCACCAACTACGAAGTCGGCCTGAAGGGCCGCTGGCTGGGCGGGCGGCTGACCGCGGCGCTGGCAGCCTATTATATCGACTGGCGCAATATCCAGGTGCAGGCCAACCGGCTGTCGGACTCAGTACAGTTCGCCACCAATGTCGGCGCGGCGCGCAGCCAGGGCCTGGAAGCCGAAATCACCTTCACCCCGACGACCGGGCTGACCTTCGGGCTGAACGGCTCGCTCAACGATGCGAAGGTGACCAAGCTCTCCACCCAGGAATCGCAGATTTCCGGCGCGGTTCTCGACCAGCGGCTGTCCTCCCCGCACGTCCAGGGGACTTTCTACGGCACCTACACGTACGGGCTGGGCGGCGATGCCAAGGGCTTTAGCAGCTTCCAGATCCAGCATGTCGGCTCGTTCCCGAACATGTTCCCCAACACGCCGGGGACGCTGGGCGTGCGCAGCCCGCTCTACGACTTCACCGACACCTATACGGTGATCAACCTGCAGACCGGTGTGACGATCAAGGACGTCAACGTCACGCTCTATGTCGAGAATCTCGGCAATAGCCGTGCGGTGACCTACATCCATCCCGAAGCATTCGTGTACAGCCGCTACGCGATCCTGCGGCCGCGCACCTTCGGCATCCGGCTCGGCTACAATCTGTGGTGACCCACCCGCGCCCCTGGGCCGCATCCGGGCGCGAACCGGCGAGGCCAGCGCTGCTGCGCCTCGCCACCCCGTTTCACCAGCATCTTCCTCCGGCCGACATGGCCAAAACCCAAGAGTCAGGGGCAAAGCGTTGACGCAATTGTTGGACGGCGGCACGCTCAGATCGATGAGCGAACCGCGTGTGGAGCCTGAATCGAAACGCCCCCGGGCCGGCAACCACAAGGCGCGCGTTCGCGAGGAATCGATCGAGCGGATCCTAGATGCCGCGGAACAGCTCTTCGCCGAGTTCGGCTATCACGGCGTCACGCTGAAGGACGTCGCCAAGCGCGTCGGCGTAAGCTCCACGCTTATCCATTATCATTTCAGCGGCAAGGAAAGCATCTACGAGGCGCTATGGGCCCGCAAGGCACCGATCTCGGCGCGCAACCGGCTGGAGGCGATGCGCCGCTATGCCGAAGAAGCGGGCGATAACGTCACCGTCGAGGGGGCGCTGGCGGCCTGGATCGAGCCCGACCTGAACGTCCATCTCGAAGACCCAGAATATTGGGCGGCGATCGGCAAGATCAGCGCGCAGGCGAACAGCGCCGCGGGCTGGGGCGCCGAGAAGATGACGAAATACTACAACCCCGTCGTCCTTGCGCTGATCGACCTGCTCAAAAAGGCGATGCCCGATTGCGACGAGGCGACGATCTTCTGGGGCTATCACTTCGTCTCGGGCGCGATGACGCACAACATGGCGCGCACCGGCCGGCTGGACGAGCTGTCGCACGGGCTCTGCTCGTCGGACGATTTCGCCTCGATCAAGCGGCACATGGCGAAGTTCATGGCCGCCGGCTTCCACGCGATCTGCCAGGGCGCCACGCCCGAGAAATAAGCGGCCGGGCGCCCGCGGGCGCCGCCCTTCCAAGGTACCGACCCCATGTCGACCGATACTGCATCCCCGCATGCCCTTGCCGCGCAGGGCCGCCGGCTTCGCGGGGCAGCGCGATGACCGCCCTGCCCGCCGGCGAGCCCCAGCGCTATGCGCTCACGCTCGACCGCTTCATCGACCATGCCGCCAAATGGCACGGCGCCACCGAAGTGGTGACCGGCGGCGCCGGCACCAACGAGCGCATCGGCTATGCGGCGCTTCGGGATCGCGCCAACCGGCTCTCCGGCGCGCTGCGCGCGCTCGGGCTGAAGGCAGGCGACAATCTGGGGGTGCTCGCCTGGAACAGCCAGGCGCACATGGAATGCTGGTACGGGGCGATGGGCATCGGCATCGTCTGCCACACGCTCAACCCGCGCCTCGCCCCCGCGCACTTGGCCGGGATGATCCGCCAGGCCGCCAATCCGGTGCTGGCGATCAGCCCCGACCTGGGGCCGCTGGCCGAGGCGCTGGTGCCGCTGTGCCCGAGCATCGAGCAGGTGATCGTGCTGCACGAGCCGGGCGCCGACTTTCCCCTGCCCGATTGCGGCGCGGTGCCGGTGATCGGCTATGACGCGCTGCTCGCCGGGCTGGGCATGCCGGTCGCCTGGGGCGGATTTGCGGAAGACGCGCCGGCCGGCCTCTGCTTCACGTCGGGCACTACCGGCGCGCCCAAGGGCGTGACCTATACGCACCGCTCCAACTATCTGCACACCGTCCACCAGCTCCAGGCGGACGTGATCGGACTGACCGCGCGCGATACCGTGCTGGTCGCGGTGCCGATGTTCCACGCCAATGGCTGGGGCCTGCCCTTTTCGGGCGCGGCATCGGGCGCCAAGCTGGTCTTTCCCGGCCGGCACCAGGACGGGGCGAGCCTGGCTGCGCTGATCGAAGCGGAAGGCGTCAACATCGTCGTCGGCGTTGCGACGGTGTGGCTCGGGCTCGCCGACCATCTCGACCGCACCGGCGGCGACCTGCCTTCGCTCGAGCGCGTGCTGCTCGGCGGATCGGCGGTACCCCAGGCGCTGATGGACCGGCTCGAGGCGCGGCTCGGCGCGACGGTGCAGACCAGTTGGGGGATGACCGAGCTCTCCCCGCTCGGCACCACCACCCCACCGGGCGCGCCGGTACGCAGCGCCGCCAAGTCGGGCCGACCGCCGCTGGGAGTCGACCTGCTGCTCACCGATGCCGAGGGTGTCGCCCTGCCCGAACAGCGCGGCGCCGAGGGGCGATTGCACGTGCGCGGCGCGAGCGTGGTCGAGCGCTATTTCGGGCACGACGATCTTGCGGTGGATGCCGATGGCTGGTTTGATACCGGCGACCTGGCGACCATCGACGCGGCCGGGCGGATCAGCATCACCGGCCGCGCCAAGGACCTGATCAAATCGGGCGGCGAATGGATCAATCCCGGCGAGATCGAAGCGATCGTCGGCGAGCTGCCGGAGATCGCGCTGGCGGCGGTGGTCGGCCGCACCCATGACAAATGGGGCGAGCGCCCGGTGCTGGTGATCGAGCTGCGCCGCGGTGCCGAGATCAGCAACGAGGCGGTGCTCGCGGCGCTACGCGCGCGGGTGGCAAGCTGGTGGCTACCCGATGCGATCGTGCGCGTGCCGGAGATGCCGCTCGCGCTCACCGGCAAGATCGACAAGCAGCGCTTGAGGGCCGAACATGGCTGAGATGGGAAGACTGGCAGGATTGTTCGACCTCACCGGCCGGGTGGCAATCGTCACCGGCGGATCGCGCGGGCTGGGCCTGCAGATCGCCCGCGCGCTGGGCGAATATGGCGCGTCGCTGGCGCTGGTCGCGCGCAGGCAGGCCGATCTCGACGCCGCAGTCGAGGAACTGGCCGCGATGGGCCATAGCGTGTCGGGTTTCGCGATCGACCTGAGCGACCCGGAGGCTGCCGCCGCGCTCACCGCGCGGGTCCTCGCCCAGTTCGGCCGGATCGACATATTGGTGAACAATGCCGGCGCCGCCTGGGGGGCGCCCGCCGAGGCGTTCCCGCTGGACGGCTGGAACAAGGTGATCGACCTCAACGTCACCGGGTTGTTCCTGCTCAGCCAGGCGGTGGCGCGCGCCGCCTTCCTGCCGCAGGGCAAGGGCACGATCGTCAATGTCGCCTCGATCGAGGGGTTGCTCGGCCATCATCCGGATCGGCTGGGCACGATCGCCTACAACACCGCCAAGGGCGCGGTGGTGAACATGACCCGCGCGCTCGCCGCCGAATGGGGGCCGCGCGGCATCCGCGTCAACGCGCTGGCGCCCGGCTTCTTCCCGTCGAAGATGACGATGGCGACGGTGGAGGCGCATGGCGCGGAGATGCTGCGCCAGACGCCGCTGGGCAAGCTGGGCGGCGAGACCGACCTGATGGGGCCGGCGCTCTTGCTTGCCTCCGATGCCGGCGGCCATATCACGGGCCAGGTGCTCGTGGTCGATGGCGGCACCACGATCATCTGAAGGACCGACATGCTGCTCAACCGCCGCGACCTGGATTTCCTGCTGCACGACTGGCTGAAGGCCGACACGCTCGCCGAGCGCGAGACGGTGGATGCGATCCTCGATCTTTCCGAGAAGCTCGCCACCGAGGCCTTCCTGCCCCATTACAAGCGCAGCGACGTCGAGGAGCCGCGGCTGGAGGACGGCGAGGTGCGGATCTGCCCGGCGATCGGCCCGGCGCTGGCGCAATATGCCGAGCTGGGGCTGTTCTCGGCGGGCTTTCCCGAGGAACAGGGCGGGCTCGGCCTGCCCTATCTGGTCTGCGCCGCATCCTTTGCCTTCTTCGCGGCGGCGAATGTGGCGACCGCGGCCTATCCGATGCTCACCGTCGCCAACGCAAGGCTCATCGCAACCTTCGGCAGCACGGCGCAGTTCGAGGCGTTCGCTCGCCCGCAGATCGAGGGGCGCTGGTTCGGCACCATGTGCCTGTCCGAGCCGCAGGCCGGCTCCAGCCTTGCCGATGTGCGCACGCGCGCGGTGCCCGAGGGCGACCGCTACCGGCTGACCGGCAACAAGATGTGGATCTCGGGCGGCGACCAGGATGTGAGCGAGAACATCGTCCACCTCGTCCTCGCCAAGGTGCCGGGACCGGACGGCAATCTGCCCGAGGGCACCGCCGGCATCTCGCTGTTCATCGTGCCCAAGATCCTGCCCGACGGCAGCCGCAACGACGTGCGCGTCGCCGGGCTGAACCACAAGATGGGCTATCGCGGCACCGCCAACTGCCTGCTCAACTTCGGCGAGGAGGATGGCGCGATCGGCTGGATCGTCGGCGAGCCGGGCCACGGCCTGCGCCAGATGTTCCAGATGATGAACGAGGCGCGGATCGGCGTGGGCATCGGCGCGGCGGCGCTCGGCTATCGCAGCTACCTGCTTTCCGCCCGCTATGCCGGGGAACGGCTCCAGGGCCGGCCGGTCGGCCAGCGCAGCGGCCCGCCGGTGGCGATCATCGAGCATCCCGACGTCCGCCGGATGCTGCTCCAGCAGAAATGCTATGTCGAAGGCGCGCTTGCCCTGTGCCTCTATTGCGCCCGGCTGGTCGACAATGCCGAGGAGAATGCGGAGGATGCCGCGCTGCTCGGGCTGCTGACCCCGGTGGCGAAGACCTGGCCCGCCGAGCAGGGCCTGGCCGCGAACGACATCGCGATCCAGATCCATGGCGGCTATGGCTATACCCGCGACTTCGACGTCGAACAGCTGTGGCGCGACAACCGCCTGAACCCGATCCACGAAGGCACCACGGGCATCCAGGCGATCGACCTGGTCGGCCGCAAGATCCTGAACGACGGGTCCGGCTTGCCGGTACTGACGCTGCGGATCGCCCGGACGGTGAAGGCAGCGGCTGCGCTTCCCGCGCTCGAAGCCCATGCCGAGGCTCTGTCCGCCGCGCTCCACCGAGTGACGGCGACGATCGAGCGCCTGCGCGCGCTCGAAGGCAATGCCGCCTTCGCCAACGCCACGCCATTCCTGCAGGGCTTTGGCCATGTCGTGCTGGCCTGGCTGTGGCTCGACCAGGCAGTCGCCGCGCAGGAGTTGCTGCCGTCGGGCACCGGCGAGCGCGATTTCCTGGACGGCAAGCTCCATGCCTGCCGCTTCTTCTTCGAGACCGAGCTGCCCAGGGTTTCGGCGATGCTGGACTTCGCCGGATCGGGCAGCGATGTCGCCTCGGCGGCGCCCCCGGACATCTTCCGGATTTGAGAGCCACATGGACAAGTGCCGGGCCGCCCCATAAAGAACGCCCGTCTTCCGCATCGAAAGTTGCCCGGCCCACATGTTCCGTCCGCTGTATGACTGGGTGCTGCGCATGGCGCACCACCGCCACGCGATCTGGCTGCTGGGCCTGGTATCCTTCGCGGAGAGCAGCTTCTTCCCGATCCCGCCCGACGCGATGCTGATCCCGATGGTGATCGCACGCCGCGAGCAGGCGTTCCGCATCGCGCTGGTCTGCACCATCGCGTCGGTGCTGGGCGGCATGCTCGGCTATTATATCGGCTATGGCCTGATGCAGACAGTGGGCGAATGGATCGTCCACACCTATCATCTCGAGGCCAAGCTCGCCGACGCGATCCATGCCTATCAGAGCGAATATGGCACCTGGATCATCCTGCTGAAGGGCCTGACGCCGATCCCGTTCAAGCTGGTGACGATCGCCAGCGGCGCAGCGAGCTTCAACTTCCCGCTGTTCGTGCTGCTATGCACCATCACGCGGGGCGCACGCTTCTTCATCGTCGCCGCGCTGCTCAAGCGCTTCGGCGCCCCGGTACAGGAATTCATCGAAAAGCGGCTCGACCTGTTCGCCTGGGCCTTCCTGGCGCTGATCGTGCTCGGCTTCGTGGCAGTCGCCCTGTTCTGAGAACCCCTCGGCTCTTTGCTGCATTGCACAATTAACGGTTGCGGGTTAGCCTTCTTCCCGGGTCGCCCAAAATAAGCATGCATGCACAGCCAACCAAGGGGAACTGTGATGTTCAGGAAGCTTACAACGACGCTGGCCGCATCCACCCTGCTGCTCGCCTCCACGGCGGCACAGGCCAATTCGGCCTCGGCGCTCAGCTTGCGCAACGCGCCGGCTGCCGCCGCTACCACCTCGACGCGCGCAAGCACGTCGGCCCGTCACGACAACTCGCTCTTCGCCGCACCCATCTTCATTATCGGTGCGATCTTCGTGACCTTCACCGTGCTGGAGGTCACCGGCGCGATCAACATCATCGGCGATGACGACGAACCCGACAGCCCCTAGGCTTGTCTGGCGCAACGCCGATCGAACCGATGAGGGGCGTTCCGACAGGGCCGGAACGCCCCTTTTCTTTTCACGCTGCGCCTGCTTGCGTGGCGTGAAGCAAGTCGCTAGATACAGCCCCCAATCCGACAGCGTGGGTGGGAAAGCACCGGTTCCTCGAAAAGGACCGGGCAGCGGACCCGTGCCCCGAAGCCGGCGAACTTTGAAGCGAGGATGGCCCCAGTGGCGAAGACCAGTCCGACCGAATTCGTGAAGCAGGTGCAGACCGAAGCGCGCAAGATCGTGTGGCCGTCGCGCCGCGAGACCGTGATGACCGGCGTGATGGTGATGATCATGACCACGCTGCTCGGCGTGTTCTTCCTCGGTATCGACTCCATTTTCGACTTCATCGTCAATTCGCTGCTGCGCCTGGCGCAGTAAGCGAAACCGCAGAACACCAAAGGGAAAGAACGAACGCATGGCGCGCTGGTACATCATCCACGCCTATTCGGGCTTCGAGGGCAAGGTCCGCGACCAGATCCTGGCCGACGCCACCCGCATGGGCCTCGACCGCCTGGTCGAAGCCGTCGAAGTGCCCACCGAGACCGTCACCGAGGTCCGCCGCGGCAAGAAGATCCAGTCCGAGCGGAAGTTCTTCCCGGGCTATGTCCTCGCCAAGCTCGAGATGAACGACGACGTCTATCACCTGGTGAAGAACACGCCGAAGGTGACCGGCTTCCTCGGTTCGTCGGGCAAGCCCCAGCCGATCAGCGAGGCCGAGGCCGCGCGCATCCTGAACACCAAGGACGAGGCGGCCACCGCCGCGCCCAAGGCGAAGGTCAAGGTCGACTACGACATCGGCGACACCGTCAAGGTCACCAGCGGCAACTTCGCGACCTTCTCGGGCGTGGTCGAGGAGCTCGACTACGACAAGAGCCGCGTCAAGGTCTCGATCTCGATCTTCGGCCGCGCGACGCCGCTGGAGCTGGGCTTCGAGGACGTCGAGCGCATCAAGTAAGCCTGGTCGCGAGACTGGACTTTGTGAGGGGCCGGGGCGAGAGCTTCCGGCCCTTTCGCTTTGAAGGAGACGGGCCATGGTGCCGCGCGAATTGATCGACATCGCCCCCGTGCCCGGCGGCGACGAGTTGCGCCTGTTCCGGCGTGGCGCCGACTATATGATCGTGCTCGACCGCAACGAGCTGATGAACAGCCGGATGAGCGGATCCGAGGAAGCGCTCGCGACGATGAGCGTCGAACGGATCGCCGAGCGCAAGAAGCCGCAGATCCTGATCGGCGGCTATGGCATGGGCTTCACGCTGCGCGCCGCGCTGGCCGTGCTGCCGGCGGACGCGCAGGTGGTGGTGGTCGAGCTGGTGCCCAAGATCATCGACTGGGCGCGCGATCATATGGCCGAGCTGGCGGCCGGTTGCCTCGATGATCCGCGCGTCGACGTGGTGATCGGCGATGTCGGCGCCGAAATCGCGCGCACCCGCGCCGGTTTCGACGCGATCCTGCTCGACGTCGACAACGGCCCCGACGGGCTGACCCGGCTCGGCAACGACCGGCTCTATTCGATGCGCGGGCTCGAGGCGGCACGCGCCGCGCTGGCACCGGGTGGCGTGCTGGCGGTGTGGTCCGCGGCGCCCGACAAGGCCTTTGCCCGCCGGATGGGCGAAGCCGGCTTCGCGGTGGATGAAGTCACCGTGCGGGCGCGCAGCAACGGCAAGGGCGCCAAGCATGTGATCTGGTTCGGGCGGAAATAGGCTGGCGATCGCAGCAGCGGCTTTCGTCGCGAAACACTTGCAGGAACCGCCTCCACCGCTTCGGATCGGCGCAGCTGGTGGAGGCTGCAATGAAGACTTTCCGTGAAATGATCGCGTTGGCCCTGGTCGCGACTACGGCATGCGCGCCGGCCGCCGCGCAGAACCAGCGCGCGCAAGCGCCCGTAGCCTCCCCTGCGCTGAACGACGAGTTCGACGGCGCGGCGCTTTCGTCCGAATGGACCTTTTTCCACGCCGCCTATGGCTGGCCCGACAAGATCAAGGCGATCGACGTCGGCAAGACGACAAAGGGTTCGCTGCATATCGAACCCTATGATTCCGCATGGGTTCGCGATCTCCAGGCCCCCTTCCTGTTCAAGACCGTGCAGGGCGATTTCGACATGCGCGCCCGCGTCCGGGCCAGGGGGCTGAACGGCGATATTCCCGGCGGTACTTGGTCGCTGGGCGGACTGATGGCGCGGGTGCCCAACAGCCTGACCGCCGACACCTGGGAGCCGCGCCGGGAGAACTGGCATTTCATCACGACCGGGGTGGGCTTCGATCGCGGCAAGCCGATGACCGAGACCAAGGGCACCTATAACAGCTATTCCTCGCTCAAGCTGCGGCCCTATCACAGCGGCTGGATGGAATTGCGCCTGGTCCGCGTCGGCATGACGCTGTTCGCGCTCGCGCGGCCGGACGAAAACAGCCCGTGGGAGCTGCGCGACCGCTTCTATCGCATGGAGAACTCCCCGGTCATGCAGGCCGGCCTGATCGCCTACACCAGCAGCGACGACCTGAAACCTGCGCCCGAAAATGCCGCCGTCACCAATCGCGAGGTGAACAAGGCCGCTGCGGTCGACATGGCGCTGGAAGTCGACTGGATCCGCTTCGCCCCGGCAAAACCGGCTCCCGTGCCCAGCTGGTACGCGCAGGTCAGCGGCGGCAATTCCCTCGCCAACCCGAACATCGCCGAAGCCGCAATACTCGCGGCGCTGGGGGATTAGCTCTCCTTCTTCCCCAGCTCGCGATTGATCCCCAGCGCCGCCAGCGTGCAGACCGCCCCGGAGAGCAGATAGGCACCCACCGCCAGCAGCCCGAACTGGCTCGCGAGGAACAGCGCGGCGACGGGCGCGAAGGCGGCGCCGATGAACCAGGAGGCGGTCGCCGTGGTGCCGGCGCCGGTGTAGCGGCGCTTGGCCGAGAAGCTGGAGTTCACCGCGCCCGAGCTCTGGCCGAAGGAAAGGCCGAGCAGGATGAAGCCGATGATCATGTACACCCATTCGCCGGTCGAGCCGGTGCCGAGTAGCTGCGGGGCGAAGCCGCTATAGGCGGCGATGAAGGCAGCCGAGACACCGAGCAGCGTACGCCGACCGATCCGGTCGGCAATGTAGCCGGAGGCGACCACTGCGAGCATGCCCACGGCGGCACCGACCAGCTCGATCATCAGGAAATGCGCGGCCGGCTCGCCCTTCAGCACCACCCAGGAGAGCGGGAACACCGTGACGAGGTGGAACAGCGCGAAGCTCGCCAACGGGGCGAAGGCGCCAAGGACGACGGTGCGTCCCTCTTCACGCAACAGCTCGGGCAACGGGGTCGGCTGGAGTTCCTGGGTTTCGTAGAGGCGTTCGAACTCGGGAGTGGAGATCAGGCGAAGACGGGCAAAAAGCGCGACAACGTTGATCACAAAGGCGACAAAGAAGGGATAGCGCCAGCCCCAGTCGAGGAAATCGGCCGGGCTGAGCGTGGTGAGCAGGAAAGCGAACACGGCGGAGGCCACGAACAGGCCGATCGGGGCGCCGAGCTGCGGGATCATCGCGTAGAAGCCGCGCTTCGAGGCGGGCGCGTTGAGCGAGAGCAGCGACGGCAACCCGTCCCAGGTACCGCCCTGGGCGAAGCCCTGGCCGAGGCGGAACAGCGCGAGCAGCGCCACCGCCACGCCACCCACCTGCGCATAGCCGGGCAGGAAGGCCATCGCCGCGGTGGAGCCGCCGAGCAGGAACATCGCGACGGTGAGCTTCACCCCGCGGCCATGCCGGCGATCGAGCCAGACGAAGAGCAGCGCGCCAAACGGCCGGGCGACAAAGGCTAGCGCGAAGATCGCGAACGAATAGAGCGTGCCGGTGAGCGCATCGACATAGGGGAAGATCACCGCCGGGAAGACAATGACCGAGGCAATCGCATAGACGAAGAAATCGAAGAACTCGGAAGCGCGTCCGATGATGACGCCTACGGCAATATCGGAAGGCCGGACTGCATGGCCTCGCGCATTTATCAGGCGGGCATCGCGTTCAAGGGTCGTGGAATTCGTCGTGCTCAGCGTGGTAACCATGCCCGTTCTTCCTCTCGGTCCCGCGCAACTATATACCCCGGATCGCGCGTGACGTATATGCATGCGCAACGGCGCATCTCGATGTTGGTTCATTAGCCTGAGGCCATTGGCGGCCCTTTGACTCCGGTCAAAGGCAGCCGAGCAAGGGAGCGATAGCTGGGGCGCATGCGGATACCAGGATCCAAGCAAACTCGCCGGGCGACACGCCTGTTCCCCCTAACCCTGCCGGCCCTGCTGGGCGGCTGCGACATGGTGGTGATGAACCCCACCGGCGACGTCGCGGTGCAGCAGCGCGACCTCATCCTGTTCTCGACAGGCGTGATGCTGCTGATCATCGTGCCGGTGCTGGCGCTGACCATTTGGTTCGCGTGGAAATACCGGCGCGGCAACCCGAACAAGACCTATGACCCCAATTTCGATCACTCGACCACGCTCGAGCTGATCATCTGGACCTGCCCGCTGCTGATCATCATCGCGCTGAGCGCGGTGACCTGGACGAGCACGCACCTGCTCGATCCCTTCCGCCCGCTCGAGCGCATCGCCCCGGGCAAGCCGATCCCGGCCGGCACCAAGCCGCTCGAGGTCCAGGCCGTGGGCATGGATTGGAAGTGGCTGTTCATCTATCCCGACCTGGGGATCGCCACGGTCAACGAGCTGGCGCTGCCGGTCGATCAGCCGGTGCATTTCTCGATCACCTCGACCGACCAGTTCAACACCTTCTTCGCCCCCACCCTGGCCGGCATGATCTACGCGATGCCGACGATGAAGTCCGAGCTGAACGCGGTGCTCAACAAGACCGGCGACAGCTGGGGCTATTCGGGCAACTATACCGGCCACGGCTATTCGGACATGCGCTTCAAGCTGCGCGGCGTGAGCAAGGCCGAGTTCGACCAATGGGTCGCGGGGGTGAAGGCGGGCGGCAAGCTCGACACCGCCGCCTATCTCGAGCTGGCCAAGCCGAGTGAGAAGGTCCCGGTGATGCGCTTCTCCACCGTGCAGCCCGAGCTGTTCGACAAGATCGTCAACCAGTGCGTCGCGCCCGGCACCCGCTGCATGGTCGATGTGATGCGCGACGACATGATGCGCGCGCGGATGAAGCCGCAGAAGGAGCCGCCGCCCGGCGAGCCCAAGCCGGCCGACCCGCACCACAAGGGCATGAACATGTCCGCCCTCGCTCCCTTCCGCACTCCCGGCGCGCCCCGCGCCGCCCAGGCCTGAGCCAACGGAACCGCCATGAACGAGAATCTGACAAAGACGGTGTTCGGACGCCTATCGCTGGAGTCCCTGCCCTTCCTGCACGAGCCGATCCTGCTCGGCACCTTCGCCGTCGTCGCGCTGCTGGGCCTGGGCCTGGTCGGCGTGGTGACCAAGTTCAAGCTGTGGGGCTATCTCTGGAACGAGTGGTTCACCAGCGTCGATCACAAGAAGATCGGCATCATGTACATCATCCTGGCGATCATCATGCTGCTGCGTGGTTTCGCCGATGCGCTGATGATGCGTGCGCAGCAGGCGATCGCCTTCGGCGGCAATCCCGGCTACCTGCCCCCAGAGCATTATGATCAGATCTTCACCGCGCACGGGACGATCATGATCTTCTTCGTCGCCATTCCGCTGGTCGTCGGCATCATCAACTTCGTGATGCCGCTGCAGATCGGCGCGCGCGACGTCGCCTTCCCGTTCCTCAACAACCTGAGCTTCTGGCTGACGGTCGCGGGCGCAGTGCTGACGATGATCTCGCTGTTCGTCGGCGAGTTCGCCCGCACCGGCTGGCTGAGCTACGCCCCGCTCGCCGGGCTGCAATACAGCCCCGATACCGGCGTCGATTATTATCTATGGTCCTTGCAGATAGCCGGCGTCGGCACGACGCTGTCGGCGATCAACATGGTCGCGACGATCGTGAAGATGCGCGCGCCGGGCATGACGATGATGAAGATGCCCGTCTTCTGCTGGACCGCGCTGTGCTCGAACGTGCTCGCCATCGCCATCTTCCCGGCGCTGACCGCGGCCTTCTTCCTGCTGCTGCTCGATCGCTATGCCGGCACGCACTTCTTCACCAACGAGCTCGGCGGCGCGCCGATGATGTACTGGAACATGGTGTGGATCTGGGGTCACCCCGAGGTCTATGTCCTCGTCCTCCCGGCCTTCGGCATCTATTCCGAGATCACCTCGACCTTCACCGGCAAGAAGCTGTTCGGCTACAGCTCGATGGTTTACGCCACCGTGGTCATCACCCTGCTCAGCTACCTGGTCTGGCTGCACCACTTCTTCACCATGGGCGCCGGGCCGACGGTCAACAGCTTCTTCGGCATCGCCACCATGGTGATCTCGATCCCGACGGGTGCGAAGATCTTCAACTGGCTGTTCACGATGTACCGCGGCAACATCCGCTTCGAGCTGCCGATGATGTGGGTCGTCGCCTTCATGCTGACCTTCACCGTGGGCGGCATGACCGGCGTGCTGCTCGCCATCCCGCCCGCCGACTTCGTGCTCCACAACTCGCTGTTCCTGGTGGCGCACTTCCACAACACGATCATCGGCGGCGTGGTGTTCGGCCTGTTCGCGGCAATGGTCTATTGGTTCCCCAAGGCCTTCGGCTTCAAGCTCGACGAGTTCTGGGGCAAGGTCGCCTTCTGGGGCTGGGTCATCGGCTACTGGATCGCCTGGACGCCGATCTACATCGTCGGCCTGATGGGCACCACGCGCCGTGTGAACCATTTCGACGACCCGAGCCTCCAGCCCTATTTCATCATCGCCGCGATCGGCGCGGTGATCATCCTGGTCGGCATCCTCGGCTTCGTGATGAGCATCCTGGTGGGCTGGCTGAAGCGCGACAAGCTGAAGGACCTGACCGGCGATCCCTGGGAAGGCCGCACGCTCGAATGGTCGACCAGCTCGCCGCCGCCCGCGTACAACTTCGCGTTCACGCCCGTCATCCACGATCTGGATGCCTGGTACGACATGAAGAGCCGCGGCTATCGGCGCCCGACCACCGGCTTCCAGTCGATCCACATGCCGAAGAACACCGGTGCGGGCGTGATCCTCTCGGCACTGGCGCTGGTGATGGGCTTCGCGATGGTGTGGTACATCTGGTGGCTCGCCGCGGTCAGCTTCATCGGCCTGTTCGTGGTGGCGATCGCCCACACCTTCAACTTCAAGCGCGACTATTACATTCCCGCCGAGGAAGTCGCCCAAATCGAGGACAAGCGCACGCAGCTGCTTGCGCAGGGGGCCTGACATGACCGACCACGCACTCGATCCCCAGGCCGATCCGACCTGGTACCTGACCGAAGAGGAAGCGCATCACGATCATTCGGGCTCCGGCCCGACGATCCTGGGCTTCTGGATCTACCTGATGAGCGACGCGCTCATCTTCGCCTCGCTCTTCGCGATGTTCGGGGTGGTGGCCAGCGCCTATGCCGGCGGCCCGGTCCCGCACGAGATTTTCGACCTCAAGCTCGTCGCGCTCAACACCGGGCTGCTGCTGGCCTCGTCGATCACCTTCGGCGAAGCGATGCCGCACATGGAGGCGGGCCGGGTCGGCCCTGTCCGCGCCTGGCTGGCGATCACCGGGCTCCTCGGCGCCGGCTTCATCGGGATCGAGCTCTACGAGTTCGCCCATCTGATCGCCGAGAATGCCGGACCGGACCGCAGCGCCTTCCTCTCGGCATTCTTCACCCTGGTCGGCACGCACGGCGCGCACGTCACGGTGGGCCTGATCTGGCTGGTCACCATGCTGGTCCAGCTCGGCCAGCATGGCCTGAACGCCGCGACCAGGCGCCGGCTGATCTGCCTGTCGATGTTCTGGCACTTCCTGGACATCATCTGGATCGGCGTCTTCACCTTCGTCTATCTCTATGGAGTGATCCGTTGAGCACCCCGCACGAAACCCCCGCCGGTCACGGCGGCAACAGCCACCGCATCGGCTCCGTCCTGGCGATCATCCTGACGGTGATCCCGTTCTGGCTGGTGATGAGCGGTCCCACACTCTCGCCGGTATGGACCGCGGCGATCATCTTCGCCTTCGCGATCGTCCAGATCATCGTCCATGTCGTGTTCTTCCTGCACCTCGACACAAGGTCCGAGGGCGGATGGACGCTACTGTCGTTCCTGTTCACGGCAGTGATCGTGATCCTGACGATCGGCGGCTCGATCTGGGTGATGTACCACCTCAACACCAACATGATGCCGATGCCCACCGACATGGGCGGCGGGCACTAGAGGGAGCCCGCCCTCATTGGGGGATCGGACATCTAGGCCCGTCCGGTCCCCCTACCCCTTTCCGATCGCGATCGCGATCCGAACGCCGGGAGCCCCGCACGGGCATTGCGTTCCCCGGGGATTTGCGCTAGGCGCGCGCCCTTCCAAAGCAACAGCTACGGAAATCCGCGGGAGGCCGTGTTCGCACGGCCGCTTAACCGCTCGACTTGATCAGGGGAACCAAGCCTCGCGTGGTTCCCTACGAAAGAGAGTGACATGGCAAAGAAGATTACCGGCTATATCAAGCTGCAGGTGCCGGCCGGCTCTGCAAACCCGTCGCCCCCGATCGGCCCGGCTCTGGGTCAGCGCGGCGTGAACATCATGGAATTCTGCAAGGCGTTCAACGCGCAGACCGGCGACGTGGAAAAGGGCACCCCGCTCCCCACCGTCATCACCGTCTATGCGGACCGTTCGTTCTCGTTCGAGACCAAGACGCCGCCGGCGACCTATCTGATCAAGAAGGCCGCGAACCTGAAGTCGGGCTCGAAGGAGCCGGGCAAGGTTTCCGCCGGAAAGATCGCGCGCTCGAAGCTGAGCGAGATCGCCCAGGTCAAGATGAAGGACCTGAACGCTAACGATATCGAGGCGGCCACCCGCATCATCGAGGGCTCGGCCCGCGCGATGGGCCTCCAGGTTGTGGAGGGCTAAGGACATGGCAAAGCTGACCAAGAAGCAGAAGGGCTGGACCGTCGACAGCGAGAAGCTGCACGGCATCGACGAGGCGATCGCTCTCGTGAAGTCGGGCGCCACCTCGAAGTTCGACGAGACCATCGAAGTCGCGCTGAACCTGGGCGTTGACCCGCGTCACGCCGACCAGATGGTCCGTGGCGTCGTCACGCTCCCGAAGGGCACCGGCAAGACCGTGCGCGTCGGCGTGTTCGCCAAGGGCGCGAAGGCCGATGAGGCCCGCGAGGCCGGTGCCGACGTCGTTGGCGCCGAGGACCTGCTCGAGATCGTCCAGGGCGGCAAGATCGAGTTCGATCGCTGCATCGCGACCCCGGACATGATGGGCCTGGTCGGCCGTCTCGGCAAGGTGCTGGGCCCGAAGGGCCTGATGCCGAACCCGAAGCTCGGCACCGTGACCATGAACGTCGCCGAGGCCGTCAAGGCCGCCAAGGGCGGTCAGGTCGAGTACCGCGTCGAGAAGGCCGGCATCATCCACTCGGGCATCGGCAAGGCGTCGTTCCCGGCGGAAGACCTGCGCGCGAACTTCGATGCGCTGGTCGACGCCGTGGTCAAGGCCAAGCCGTCGGGCGCCAAGGGCAAGTACCTGAAGAAGGTCGCGCTGAGCTCGACCATGGGCCAGGGCGTGAAGGTCGACGTCGCGGAAGTCGCGACCGTCTGATCCAGCGCCTGCGCTGAACAAAGAATTGGGCCGGGAGGGTTGCATTCCTCCCGGCCCTTTCTTTTGGCGAGGGATCGCCTGTCGCCGCCCTAGTGGGAGGCAACCCGGATGGCGCTGTCGCGCAGCTGGTTGCGGCGGGCGAGCTGGACCGCGCTGACGACGCGCGGCTGGGCTTCGCGTACTGCGCCATCGACGCAGCGCCGCGAGTACATGAACGGGATGATGTTGCTCGCCGTCGGCGTGCGACAGACGTAGCGCGCGGCGGCGAGGATGCGCCGGTCGAGTTCCTGCGCCCCGGTTTCGGTGGCAAGATTGAGATCGCGGAAGGTGACGACATGGCTGACCAGCGGAGGATCGTCATAGCTGGCCTGGCCGGCCGCGGGGGTCGCCAGGCCGACGGCCAGCGACGCAAACAAGGCAAAACGGTACATTACTCTACTCCATGATGGGCGCGCGATGGCGCGCAGGGGGGTGCGACCCGCCCTTGATCCGGTTCGAAGCGTGGAAACTGGGGCTCAGCAGTGGCCGACGAGCGCGTCCTCGACGACGAGGTGCAGCTCGGGCGGCGCATGGCCGCGCACGCTGATCGGCGCGAACTGCGACCGATACTGGCCCGGCGCCATGCCGGTGATCCGCTTGAACAGTGCCCGGAAGAAGCCGAGATCGAGATAGCCGACCGCCTCTGCGATCGTCGCGACCGATGCGTCCTCATGCTCGAGCATCGTCTTCGCCGCCTCGATCCGCAGCGCCTGGACATAGGCGGCCGGCAATCGCCCGGTGGCCGATTTGAAGCGTCGCACGAAGGTGCGCGCGCCCATGTGCACGCGATCGGCGAGCTGCTGGATCGACACGTCCTTGCGGAAATTCTCCTGCAGCCAGGCCTCGATCGCGCGGATCTGGGGATCGTCGTGCGCGCGCGATACCGGCAGCACCGCATAGCCCGACTGCATCAGCCGGGGCATCGGCAGCAGCAGCGCCTTGGCGGTCTGTACCGCGATATCGTGCCCGCAGAACTTCTCGACGAGATAGAGGCTGATGTCGATCGAGGCCCCCACCCCGCCGCTGCACAGGATGCGCTGGTCCTCGGTCATGAACAGCTCGGGATGCCAGCGCACCTTCGGGAAGCGCGTCGCCATGTCGCCGCATGCCGCCCAGTGCGTCGTCGCCAGGCGCCCGTCGAGCAGGCCCGCGGCGGCGAGATAGGCAGCCCCCATGCACACGCCGACGATATAGGCGCCCGCGGCATGCTGGCGCCGCAGCCAGGGCAGCAGCGCGCTGTTCTCGACCAGCTTGAGATCGAGATCGAGGCCCGAGGTGGGCACGATCACGATGTCGCTATGCTCGACACGCTCGACGGCATCCTGCGGCATCATCGCGAAGCCATAGGGCGTGCGCACCGGCGCGCCCTGCAGCGATACGGTGCGCACGCGGAAGGCCGGATGCGCCGGCTCGTCGTGCAGCGCGTTCCACAGGCTGCCGGCGGAATGGAAAATCTCGGTGGGCATCACCGCAGTCGACGACAGGCCGTCGTCGAGCATCACGATGGTCACATCGAGTACGCGGCGCCCCTCGGGCGCGTTACTGAGATCGTTCATCGCCTCAGCCGCTCGCCGTCTCGGGGCCGATCACGGCCTGCACTTCGTAGATGTTGGTGACGGGGAAGCCCGAGAGCCCGGCATGCTCGCGGATCGCGTCCTCGCTCTCAGCGAGATAGCTGCAAAAGGTGCCGTCCGCGACGACGAACGACTGAAGCCAGCGCGCACGGCCGGCAAGCTTGTCGAGCGCATCGTTCGAAACAACTGCGGCATCGCGCAACTGCTCTTGGCTGTAGGTGCCGATTCCGGGAATTCTTCTTTCGATGAGATAATGCTTCATGACAACAACCCCTCAAATGTTGCCACGATCAATTCGCACCGCATCGGCCGCATCGATAGATGGCAATACTGACAAGTTGCGGGGGCAAAAGCTATGCCATCCCCTATGAAGTAGAAATTATCCATCTATTGGTATCACTTGAGACATAACGCGGATGATCGATGCAGTAATAACGAGTCATCACTATATAATTCCGTCCGGTTATGGTCTTGGACTGTCCGTTTCCGAACAGTTGGACTCAGCGATACTTTGACGAATTTTGTGGCCGCGCTAGGAAGGCCGGATGCACGCGCCACTGCGATTCTCGACCGACAGCCTTCCGGCGCGCACGCGCACCGAAGCATGGCGCGCGCTCTATGGCCGCGAGATCCTCAATGTCGCGCTCGATCCGGTCGGCGAGCAGCCCTTTGCCTGCCGGTTCAGCGCGCATGCCGCCGGGCGCGTCGCCTTTGTGCGCGGGGAGACCTCTGGCGCGGTATTCGCCAAGACGCCCGATCTGGCTGGCGGCGACGAGCTGCTGCTGATCGTCCATGGCAGGCGGCACGGCGCGGTCGAGCAATGCGGGCGCCGGGCGGAGCTGGCACCGGGCGACGCGGCACTGCTGCACAGCGCCGAGCTTGGCCGCTCGATCCATCCGCACGGCGTCGACTTCCTCAACATCCGCCTGCCCGGCGCCGAGCTGGCCGAGCGGCTGCCCGGCGTGCACGACCGGCTCGCCCGCACGCTGCCCGCGCTAACGCCGGCGCTGATGCTGCTGGCACGCTATACCAGGCTGGTGGAGCAATTGCCGCCCAGCGAGGGCCTGGGCAATGCCGTGGCCGACCATATCTGCGACCTGGCGGTGCTCGCGCTCGGTGCATTGCCCGATCCGGAAACGCGCGCATCGGCGGGTGCCGCGCGGCTGGCACTGGTGCAGGCCGATATCCGCCGCAACGCCTGGCGGCCCGAGCTATCGATCGGCTGGGCCGCCGCGCGCCAAGGCATCTCGGCGGTCTATCTGCGCAAGCTGTTCGCCGCGGCCGGCACCAGCTTTGCCGATTTCGTACTGGCGGTGCGGCTCGACCAGGCACGCGCACGGCTCGCCGACCCCGCCTGGTCGCATCGCACGATCGCCACCATCGCCTTCGAAATCGGCTTCGGCGATATCTCCTATTTCAACCGCTGCTTCCGCCGCCGCTTTGGCATGACGCCTTCGGAATCGCGGGCGCTGGGCTGATCCGAAAGGAGCCGGGAGCATCGCCCCCGGCCCCTTCCTCCCCCTCTTCCTTCCGATTCAGATCGCCGGATCCCCCGGAAGTGCCGTGTCCGCCTTCCACACGCTGCGCACGCGCCGCGCCCAGTCGTCGACCCGGCGGATCGCTTCTTCGGTGAGCGTGACGATGCCCGCGCGATTGTCCATCGGGTTGGGCGTGCGCACCACCAGCCCGGCATTCTCGAGCAGGGCGAGGTGGCGGATTGCGGTCGTCTGCGGCGCGCCGCTGCCGATACAGGCACTGCTCACCGATACCGGGCGCCCCTTGGAGGCCGCCAGGTAGAGATCGAGCAATATGTCCCAGGTCGGTTCGCGGAACTGGCTGGCGATCGGCCCGAAGGCATCGTCGCGCAGGCGGCGGGCCCGGTAGAAGCTCTCCACCAGATCGGTGGCGGTGCCGGTGAAGGCGGCGCCCCCTGGAGCCGCGCGCGACGGGATTACCGGCCGCTCGCGGAGGCGGTACAGCGCATTGTCGGCTTCAGCCATGGCGGGTCTCCCCGTCGGGCGTCAGGACCAGGCCGGATCCGCTCCGTAGCGCTTCAGCCGCTGCCGGTGTCGCACCGCGCCGATCGCGATCAGCAAGGGGCTCGGATAGCTCCATGCCGCGTTGGCGATCGCATAGGACCAGGGCGGCAGCGTGGGCGACAGGATCAGCAGATGCGTGATCACGGTGTTGAACTTCACGGCGGCCAGCCACATCGTCCAGTAGCGCTGCGCCTTGAGCGCGAGCGCGGTCATCGACAGGAACAGGCAGGAATCGACTGCCAGCATGCCCAGTTCGAGTTGATAGAAGCGATGCGATCCCATGGAAGGCACCGCGAACGAGGCTCCCACCGCCGCGGCAAGTATCCCGACGGCAGCGCGCTCGGGCTTGCCGCCGCGCGCGAGCGCATAGAGGCAGCAAGTCACCAACAGGCTGAGGTAGAAGATCTTGTTCATGCGACATGATCGCACCAGTGAATTGGAGCCAAGTCAACGCCTCCTTCATGCTGCGACAGCAACAACAGGCGTGACGAGGGCCGGTGCTTCGACGGCATTGCCGTGCGGCGGCGTATCGTAGATGTCGCCTTCGCCGATCACCTGGTGGCGGATGCCGGCCATGCGCAGCTCGCCATGCGCCTTCTTGATGTCGGAAAGCGCGCCGAACACCTTGGCGGTGGCGTCGCCGACAAAGTCGACCGCGGCCTGCGCCTCGAGCGGATGGAAAGTGCCGTCGGCACGCGCCGTGAGCACGGCAGTGCCCATCGCGAGAACCTTGAGCGCGGCTTGATTCATCGCGAGTTCCGCCGGCTGGAGCGAGCGGGCAATGCGGAGCGAAGCGATCTTCTTGGCAGAAGGCATGGGTCCTCCTTCGCGCAGCAAGGGCTGCGACGTGGTTCAAAGTTGGTTTTCGAAAGAGGCGAAAGGTTAGCTGGTAATGCGCCAGAGCGCGCCCAGCCCGTTGAGGAAATTGGCCACCGCGATCAGCATGAGCAGCGCGAGGCCGATGATCCACATCAGGCGGTTGAGCGGGTCCAGATCATTGATTTGCTTCCCTTGCCTCAGAAACGGGACCCGAAAACGGGGACCGGCTTCAGACCGTTTCGGTGGCAATGGAACTCCCGAAAGCACCGTTTCGGCAAGGTCTGGCGGATCGGCCCCCAAATTTTGGGGGGGCAGCGGCGCAGCATGCGGAGAGAGCGCCTCGTGCGAGGCAAGGACGCGCGCGGCCTCGCGCCGGCCGGAAGCGCCGAGCGTGCGCACCGCTTCCTTGAGATAGCCGTCGACAGTGAGCGGCGAGAGACCAAGGGCGAGCGCAATTTCCTTGGACGACATGCCGCGTCCCACAAGGCGCAGGCAGTCGCGCTCCCGCGCGGTCAACTGCTCGATTGTCCCGGTCACCATTGTCGACCGCTTTTAGCTATAGCCGACGCGAATCCAACCGAGTTGGTGCAGGTTGCCGCCGCATTTCCCCGCGGTCGGCGATCAGAAAAATCGATCAACAACAAAGGAAAGGGCAGGCGGAAGGGCGATCCCCTCCCCCGCTGCGTGGTGCGCGATGCCGGACCTGGCCGAGCCCGCATGCCGTCCGCTTCCTTCCCCCCGTTATCGCGCGCATAGTAGCGCATAGAGAAATAAGGGGGAGAGGCGATTATGCGGAATTTGCGCGCGATTTTGGCACTTGTTCTGATTGCCTTGCCGAGCGTTGCTGATGCGCAGGACGCCACCCCCGCCCCGGACTCGGCGATCGTCGTGCAGGGGCTGCGCGACAAGCCGAGCAACTGGCGCCAGGCCGAGACCGATCATGTCGTGGTGATCAGCGACGGCAGCGAGAAGGACCTCGCCCGGATCGCCCACAATCTCGAACGGCTGCATTTCCTGCTCTCGGTGCTGCTCAACCGAGTCGACCGGCCCGACCAGACGCTGAAACTGCGCGTCACGCTCGTGGGAGACGGCGCCGAGTTCGACGCGATGGACTTGCGGAACCTGCGCTACTCCCCTGGCCCCTACGCCCGAGCCTTCCCCGTGCCGGCCTATTACGACCCGCGCGAGGACGGCGCGGTGTTCGCCGCGAGTCGCTTCGATCAGAAGGCGATGCTCGAACCGGGTCAGTCGCTGGCCAACATCCTCCCCGATCTGGTGCGCGCGACGACGCCTGCCGCGGACCCCGGCGCCGGCGCACCGGGCGAAAATCCCGGCACGGCCGCTGCGCTTTCCGCCAGCTATGCCGGCTCGCTCGCCCGCTTCGGCCGCGACGACCCGATGGCGCTTTCGGTCAACGAACTGACCGTGCCGCTGTCGGCGGAGGGACGAATCTATGCCGGCTATGCCCGGCACTTCCTGGTCACCTATTTCCCCCACGCCTATCCGCGCTGGTATGTCGATGGCTTTGGCGAGATCTTCGCAACGCTGGCGATCGAGGGCGATACGAAGATCGAATATGGCCGCGCACCCGAAGGCTATCGCAAGATACTCGATAAATATGCGCGCACCCCGATCGCCGATGTCCTCACCGGCCGCACCCTGCGCGACCGCAAGGCAGGCGAACGCTGGACGCCGTTCCACGCCTGGGCGCTCACCCACATGCTGTTCTTCTCGAACGAGCGAAAGGGCCAGCTCCACGCCTATCTCGCCACGATCGCGGCTGGCGGATCGATGGAGCAAGCAGCGGCAGCCTTTGGCGATCTTGCCAGGCTGCAGAGCGAGCTGACTGCCTATGACCGCGGCAAGATGCCCTATGAGCAGATGTCCTATCCCGCCGACCGCGCCGGCGAGCCGATCGTGCGGCGGCTGAGCGAAGGCGAGGCAGCGTTCGTCAAGGGCCGGCTGGAGCTGGGTGCCCGCATCGCAGTGCCGCCGGCCAGCGACGGCGCGAAGCTGGAAAAGCTGCGCCGCGAGGCCATCGCCCGCCGCGACACCTGGCTGAAGGACCTGCGCCGCGATGCCGCGCGCTATCCGGCAAACCTCGATGCCCAGCTGCTGCTCGCCGAAGCGGAATGCCGCATCGGCAACGGCGATGCCTGCGCGGCGGCGGCATCCAGGGCACTCGCGATCGCACCGGGCAACAGTGACGCACTCGCCTGGCAGGGCAGTGCCCAGATCGCAGTCGCGCTTGCCGCACCGGCAGGCCAGCGCATTGCGAAGCTCAAGGCCGCCCGCGCGACGATCGCCCGCGCCAATCGCGCCAATAGCGAAAGCCCGCTGCCGCTGCTCACTTATTATCGCAGCTTCGCCGATGCGGGTGAGCCGGTGCCGGACGTGGCGATCGAAGGACTGATGAAGGCGCGCGATCTCGTGCCCGCCGCCCCTGCCCCGAAGCTGATGCTGGGCGAGGCGCTGGCCGGGCGTGGCAGCGCCGAAGCCGCCCGCCAGGCACTGATCCCCGTCGCGAATGGCGCCTATGATTCGCCCGAGGCGGCGGAGGCACGCCTGGTGATCGCTGCGCTGCCCAGATAGGAAGGGCTGCCGGGGGCGCGCCGCCCCGGCGCTCGGTTGACTTATCCACAAGAGTCGCTATTGGCGCGCCTTCCTCCTTCGGGAGGAGACCGTCCGAGACAGCGAGTGCAGGGAATATGCCCTGCTTGATTTCTCGCCTAGACGGGGACAGATTTTTACCGGCGGCTCCGTACGCGGAGCGCTCGGGTCATGCCCAGGGATAACCGGGCACGACGATCCTTCCCCTCGGACATTTTGTAACCGGGCATTTCCCGCAAGGGAGACGCTCATAACGAGGAGACCGGCATGGATCGTTCCCAGAAGGCTGACGCCGTTGCCGAGCTGAACCGCACCTTTGGCGAGGTTGGCGTGGTGGTTATCACCCGCAACCTCGGGATGACCGTCAAGCAGTCGACGGACCTCCGTAACAAGATGCGTGAGGCCGGCGCGAGCTACAAGGTCTCGAAGAACAAGCTTGCCAAGATCGCTGCCGACGGCACCGATTACGCGGCGATCGCCGACCTGCTGACGGGTCCGACTGCGCTCGCCACTTCGATCGACCCCGTGGCTGCGGCCAAGGTGGCGGTCGATTTCGCCAAGACGACCGACAAGCTCGAGATCGTCGGCGGCGCAATGGGCAAGCAGGTGCTCGACCAGGAAGGCATCAAGGCGCTCGCCTCGCTGCCGTCGCTGGACGAACTGCGTGGCAAGCTCGTGGGCCTCATCGCCGCTCCGGCGACCAAGCTCGCGACCGTCACTCAGGCACCGGCCGCGCAGCTCGCGCGCGTTTTCGGCGCCTATGCTGCCAAGGACGCCGCATAAGCGGTTCTTGCAAGACTTTTTATCCCGAAACATCTGATTTGATTGGAGTTTATCATGGCTGACCTTAACGCGCTTGTTGACCAGCTTTCGGAGCTGACCGTTCTCGAGGCCGCTGAGCTCTCGAAGCTTCTCGAAGAGAAGTGGGGCGTCTCGGCCGCCGCTGCCGTCGCCGTTGCCGCGCCGGGTGGCGCCGGTGGCGCGGCTGCTCCGGCTGCCGAAGAGAAGACCGAGTTCGACGTGATCCTCACCGGCGACGGTGGCAAGAAGATCAACGTCATCAAGGAAGTCCGCGCCATCACCGGCCTGGGCCTGACCGAAGCCAAGACCCTGGTCGAGTCGGCTCCGAAGGCCGTCAAGGAAGGCGTCAACAAGGACGAGGCCGAGAAGATCAAGAAGCAGCTCGAGGAAGCCGGCGCGACCGTCGAGCTCAAGTAAGCTTCTCAGCTACTCAGCGAAAAGATCAGGGCGGCCCGGCAACGGGTCGCCCTTTTCTTTGTCAGGCGGCGACTGCGGCCTTGGCGAAATACCGATGCGCGCCCAGCGGCCCGGTGGGTGCCGGCCGATCGAGCCAGAGCGGGCCGAGCTTGTCGCCCTGCCCCGCCGTGCCCAGCATGAAGTCCGCACCGAAGCGGCGGACGCTGAGCCCCCCGCGCCAGCGCAGGTCGATCAGCACGATCGGCACGAACATCGGCCGGCCGCCGAGCTGCACCACCTGGATGCCCGAATGCGGAATGGCGAGGCGCACCGGCATGCGCGCGCCGGCGCCCGGCGCCAGATCGAAGGGCGCGCCCCCCGGCTCGCCCGGCGGGCCGCCATGGAAGCCGGCGATCACCGCATCCTGCTGCGCATGCGCGCTCATCGCTGCGAAGGCGACGCGGATATTCTCGGCAGACGCGCCGGACGCGTTGCCGACCAGCAGCTCGAACTCGAGCAGCACTTCCTGCTCGCCATAGACCACCCGGCGCGGGTTGAGCACCAGCTCGAAGGGTTCCCCGGGCTGCGCGACCTGCACCGGAGCAGGCTCCGGCTTCGAAGGCGGCGCGAGGCCGGGCGGTGGCTGCACCCGTAGGGGAGGCGGCGGTGCGGCGACGGGCTCGGGCGCCACGGCCTCTTCCTCGTCGTCGTCCCGGCGGCGGCGGAGCAGCAGCCAGGCGCCTATGCCGAGCAACGCAGTACCCCCCGCCCCGGCTGCGACCCAGATCCAGGGTGGCGTGGCGTCTTGCGGCTCGGCGCGCGGTGCTGCCGTCGCCACGGGCTGTGGCGCCGCGCTCGCGAGCGGCGTTGGCGTGGCGAGCGGTGCGGAGGTGGGGGAAGCCTGTGGTGTCGGCACGACCGCGACCGGCGCAGCCTCGCGCGGGGAGGAAGTCGCGCGGGCTACCGGCGCCTGGCGCTGCGTCGCCGGCGCGGCGGCGCTGGGCGTCGGACTCGGCGTTGGGGTTGAGGTTGGCACGGGTGCGGGGGTCGGCGTGGCGGCGGGGGCGATGCTGAACCGCTCGGGGATCACGCCCTGCAGTTGCTGCGGGGCACGCGGCGTCGGCGTGATGATCGGCGCGGCGCTCGGGCTCGGCGTCGGCGTGTCCTGGGCATGGACGACCGGCGCGGCGAGCGTCGCCGCGGCAAGGCCGCATAGCCAGCCGGTCCTGAGCCTCCCAGCGTTCACACCCGATTCCTGGCCTTCCGAACCTGAACAATGGCTGCACACCCCGTCCGTTTCGCCGCATGCCGAGGGCGGATTGTCGGCACCCGCACCGTCGCCTAGAGGCCGGTGGAAGAGGGAGACATTGGTGGCAGGCGAGCGAACGGGGCAGTCCCCCGGCTACATTCCGGCGATCGACGGGCTGCGGGCGATCGCCGTCCTGTCCGTGATCCTCTTCCACCTCTGGCCCGGCGCGCTGCCCGGCGGCTTCACCGGGGTGGACATCTTCTTCGTCATCTCGGGCTATGTCGTCACCGGATCGCTGATCGGGCGGGAGTTCGCCAGCCTGGGGCAGCTCGCCGCCTATTTCTACGCCCGCCGGCTGATGCGGATCATGCCGGCGCTGGTGGCGATGTTGCTCGTAACCCTGCTCGCCGCCCAGCTCTTCATCCCCGATGCCTGGCTGAGCAACAGCCTGGCCCAGGTCGGCCGTTTCGCCTTTTTCGGGCTGAGCAACGTCGTGCTGGCCACCGATACCGACAGCTATTTCGGCCCGCAGGCGGCGTACAACCCCTTCACCCACACATGGTCGCTGGGCGTCGAGGAGCAGTTCTACCTCTTCTTCCCCTTCCTCCTCTGGTGGCACCACAAACTCCAGGCGGGGGCGAAGGCGGTGCGGCTGGTGGCGATCCTTTCGGCCGGTTCGCTGCTGCTCTGCGCGGTGCTGGGCGTGTTCGCGCAGAAATTCGCCTTCTACCTGATCTTCCCGCGCTTCTGGGAGCTGGGCGCCGGCATGCTGCTGTGCCTGACCCGCGAGCGCTGGCAGCCCTGGGCGGCGGGCAAGGCCTGGCTGGCGCCCGCAGGCCTGGTGCTGATCGCGGCAGGCTTCGTGCTGCCCGAGGGGCCGCTCTTCCCCTTCCCCGGCGCGCTGCTGCCAGTGGCGGGCACCGCACTGCTGATCGCGTCGATCCTGGGCGGCACCGCGCCGCGCGCACTGGGAAGCCGGCCGATGGTCGCGGTGGGGCTGCTCTCCTATTCGCTCTATCTGTGGCACTGGCCGGTGTTCGTGCTGTTCCGCTGGACGGCCGGGCTGCACACGCTGAAGCTCCAGCTCGCCGCATTGGTGATCGCAGTGGCGCTGGCAATCTTCTCCTATTTCCTCGTCGAGAAGCCGCTGCGCTTCGGCTTCAAGCGCTGGCCGCGCGGCCGGGTGGTCGCCATGGCCCTGACTGGCGTGCTGGTGGCAGCACTCGGCGGCCAGGCGCTGATCGCCGCGCACGACCGGATCACGCTCAGCATCACCCGCGATCGCTTCGCCTGGTATGCCGAGCCCGGCCGGGCGCTCCCCCTCGAGCTGACCGGCTGCACCCCGACCATGGCCGAGGAGCGGCTGGAGCGCGGCAAGGTTACCGTCTGGAGCCCGCGCTGCGCCCGGCCCGGCGGCTTCACCCTGTTCGTACCAGCGGACTCGCACGGCCTGGCCTATGCCCCGGCCCTGCAGCGGCTGGTGGCGGAGGCCGGCGCCACCGTGCGGCTCTACTTCCGCGCCGGCTGCCCCTATTTCAAGCTGATCGAAAGCCACGCCTCCCGACCGCGCTGCGCCGGCTGGTATCGGGCCGTCGAGCAGGAAGTCTCCCGCCGCTCCCGCCCCGGCGACGTCGTGTTCCTGCCCGGGCTGCGTGTCACCCGCCTCGCCAACCAGTTCGACAATGACCGCGACCTGATCGGGCCGCATGACGACGCGGTGAGCCAGGCGAACTTCACCGAGGCGCAGGGCATCGCTTCGCGACTGGCCGCCGGGGGCGCCCGGCTGGTGCTGGAAGCGCCCAAGCCGGTATTCCCCAGCCCCACCTTCCGCTGCGCCGACTGGTTCAACCGGACCAACCCGATCTGCCACGGGCTGACCATTCCCCGGGAGCAGATGCTCGGGCGCCGCCGGCACGTGATGCGGGCGATGAGCGGCCTCGTCGCCAGCCAGAAGGCGATGATCCTGTGGGACCCGCTGCCGATCCTCTGCCCCGGCCAGGTCTGCGAGGCGGTGCCCGGCGGCCAGCCGCTGTTCTTCGACGGCGACCATCCGAGCGGGCTCGGCAACGACCGGATCTACGCCGATCTCAAGCGGACGATTCTGGGCGTGCGCCCCTGAAAATTCCTCCCCGGAACGGGGAGGGGGACCACGACGCGCAGCGGCGTGGTGGAGGGGGCCCGCCCTCCATCAACGGCAATCCATCGGGAGAGCGGGCCCCCTCCACCATCGCTTCGCGATGGTCCCCCTCCCCGTTCCGGGGAGGAGTTTAGTTCACGGCACCGTCACCGTGGTCGTCGGGAGGTTGGCCAGCTCGGGCTGCGCCTTGAGCTGGGGCACCACCGTCTTGAGATCGCCGACCACCACGAGGGTGAGCTTGGCCAGCGGATAGGATGCTTTGGCAGACGCCATCATCTGCTCCGGCGTCACTGCCAGCACCGCAGGCACATATTGCTCGGTCCAGTCGCCCGGCAGGCCGAGCAGGTCGCGCGTCGCCAGCGTCGTCGCCACCGCAGCCGAGGTCGAGTTCTGGATCGCGAACAGTCCGGCCAGATAGGTGCGGATGCCCTTGCTCTCCTCGGCGGGCGCCGCCTCGGTCTGCATCCGGCGGATCTCCTTGAAGACCTCCTTGAGCGAGTCCCCGGTATGCTCGGTGGTCACGTCTGCCTCGAAGGTCCACAGCGCCTCTTCGGGAGAGAAGTTGATCCCCGAGAAGGGCGAGTAGGTATAGCCCTTGTCCTCGCGGATATTGGTGGTGATGCGCGAGCTGAAGGCGCCGCCGAGCAGCGCGTTGGTGACGCGCTGGGGAATGTCGGCGGCGGTGCCGGCGCGATCGGCATCGAAGCTCAGGCGCAGCGTGGTCTGCGGGGCGCCGGGACGATCGATCAGGATGATCTGCGGGCCCGGCTTGTGCGGGCTCTGCAGCGCGGCCGGGGCCGGGCCGGCGGCCCAGCCGGCGAATGCCTTGTCGATCGCCGCC
Organism: Sphingomonas sp. HITSZ_GF; assembly: GCF_029543155.1. Classification (GTDB taxonomy): domain Bacteria; phylum Pseudomonadota; class Alphaproteobacteria; order Sphingomonadales; family Sphingomonadaceae; genus Sphingomonas. The sequence continues at coordinate 148,061 of NZ_JARQXA010000003.1, forward strand.
TTCACCGCCGCCGTATCGAAGCGCCCGGCGATGTAGAGATGCGCGCGCTTGGCGCCGAACTGGCCGGCATGGAAGGCCTTCACCTGCTCGACCGTATAGCCCTGGAGCTGCGCCGCGCTGGGGATGATCCGGCCATAGGGATGGTTCGCGCCATAGATGGTGCGGCCCAGCGCGACATCGGCCAGCGTGCCGGGCTGCGACAGCGCGACCGAGAGCTGGCGACCGAGATTGGCCTTGACCCGGGCGAGCTCGCTGGCGGGCAGTGTCGGCCGGATCGCGACGTCGCTGACCAGCTGGATCGCCGCCGGGGCATATTCGGAAAGCACGTTGGTGCCCACCGTGGTCATCTGCATGCCGGCATTGACGTTGAGCTGGCCGCCCATCCCCGCCGCCGCCGCGGCGAGATCCGAGGCGGTCTTGCCGGCGGCGCCTTCCTTCATCAGCGCGCCGGTGACTTCGGAGAGCCAGACGGCATCGCCTTCATTCACCGCGGCGGCGCGGATGCGCAGCGACACCACCGTCTTGGGGGCGACGCCATAGGGGATGAGCGTGACCACCAGCCCGTTGGGCAAGGTATAGGTCTCGGTCGCCGGCAGCGTGAACGGCTTGGGATCGGCGATCGGCGGCGCGGGCGGGAAATTGTCCTGCGCCAGGGCCGGGGTGGTGATGGCGACCAGCGCCGTGAATGCGAGGAGCGCGCGCTTCATCACTTGCCTCCCTTGGGCTGGGCGCCGGGTTCGACGACGTACACCGAGCGATTGGTCTTGCGCAGATATTCCTGCGCGGTCTTCTGGATCAGCGCGGGCGTCACCTTGGCGAAGCCGTCCTCGATCCGGTTCACTGCCGTCGGATCATTGTCGAACAGCGCATAGACGGCGAGCAGATCGATCAGGCCGATGCGGCCGCTGCCGTCGATCGTGCCGTACAGGTCCGAGCGCATCTTGGTGCGCGCGCGCTGCAGTTCGGCCTCGCTTACCGGCCTGGTGCGCAGCTCCTCGATCACTTCGTCCACCGCCTTGGTGATCTGGGCAGTCGTATGGGTGGTGTCGTGCGTGAAGCTGAAGCTCCACAGCATCGGTCCACGATAGTTGAACATGTTGCCGAGATCGCCATTGATCCCGCCCGACAGCTCGCCGGCGATGCCGGTATCCGAGACCAGCTTCTTGAACAGCCGGCTGTCGTCGCCCTGGAGCAGGATCTGGTCGATCAGCCCCATCGCATACCATTCGGGCGTGCCGCGATCGGGCACGTGATAGCCCGCGGCATAGCCGGGCTTGGGTGCCAGCGCATCGATACGGCTCTTGAACTTCTCGGCCGTCTGGCGCGGCTCGGAGATGTCGGGCTGCGCCACCACGGGCTTCTTGGCGATCGGCGCGAAATACTTCTCCACCATCGCGCGGGTGGCGGCGTAGTCGAGGTCGCCGGCGACGACGAGCACGGCGTTGGACGGGCGATAGAACGCCTCGGAGAAGCTCTTGGCGTCGGGCACCGTCGCCGCCTCGATCTCCTTCAGCTCGCCGTAGAAATTGTGGCTGTTGTACCAGTTGGTGTTGGCCAGCATCGGCAGGTCGATCCACGGCCAGGTGCTGTAGGGCTGGTTGAGGACGTTGACCTTGACCTCGTTGCCGACCACGCCCTGCTGGTTCTTCAGCACGACATCGTCGATCACCGGATTCTCCATCCGGTCCGCCTCGAGCCACAGCATCCGCTCGAGCGCGCCCGAGGGGACGATCTCGAAATAGTTGGTGAAATCGAAGCGGGTCGAGCCGTTGTTGACCCCGCCCGAATTGGTGATCGTGGTGTCGAACACGCCCTTGGGCGCGTGCTTCGATCCCTGGAACATCAGATGCTCGAACAGATGGGCGAATCCGGTGCGGTCCTTGGGCTCAACGCGGAAGCCGATGCCGTAATAGACGCCGACCGTCACCGTGGGGGCGATACTGTCCTTGGCGAGGATCACGCGCAGCCCGTTGGCCAGCGTGAAATATTGCATGTCGACGTTCAGCTTGCTCGCCGCGATAGGCGCGCCGGCCTGGGCGTGCGCCACCGCCGGAAGCGCGGTTGCCGCAAGGGCAAGCGCGAGGCTCCATTTAGGCATCAGTTTCTCCCCCAAAGGATGAGTCGAAGGTGAGTTATTCCATCGGCACACTGCGATGGGAAGAGGGGCAACGCGCCAAAATGCGCGCCGGACGACGACGGCGAGGCCCCAAAGTGAAGGGAGTCGCGGCAAATCATTTCACTTTGCCCGATCCGGCCGGCCCGCGCTTCCATACCGGCCGGACTCGGGACGACGGGGTGCCGCATCCAGCGAGTCCAGCAGACCAAATCCTACATTGCAAGCCGGCTGGCCGGTGAGCCCGAGCGCGGCGCGCGCCTTACGACTTCCAGGAGAAACTGCCGAGATAATAGGCCCGGATCGGCTTCCCATCCTTGTCGAGCGCGGGCTTGAAACGCGCCCTTTTGGTGAGGAGGGCGCAGGTGGCTTTCGAGAAATCATCGGGATCGGTGCGATCGAGGATGTGACATCCCGCAACCGCGCCCTGAGCGTCCACGTCCAGCCGGAACCGCAGAAAGCCGTTGTGCCCCAATGCGCCCGACGGAAAATCGTCGTCGGTGACCCATCTCTGGGGCATTCCTGCGGGCGACGGGCGACGGCTCAGGCCCTTGATCACCGCAGGATCATAGCCCCAGCTCTGGATCAGGTCGTCCAGGCATTGGCGCATCACCTTCATCGGGCGATCGAGCGGGCCGAACTCCAGGCGGAAGGGCTTCTTGCCCGGCGCCCGCACCACGACCCCGGTGATGGTGGCTTCCTGGGCCGGCGTGATCTCCGGTGCGTCTCCCTTGCCGTGCCAATTGTCGAAGCGCGTGCTGTACGACAGGATCCCCGGCAGCTTGCGCTGGGTGATGCCGACCACGCCGCCCGGCGTCGCCGGTTCGCCCAGGCCGAAATCGAAACTCGCCTCGAACCAGACCTGGCTGGTCTTCAGCCGGTTGCTAAGAACGGTAATGCCGGTGACATCGCCCGGCGCATAGCGAGTGAGCTGGAGGAACATCGGGTCCTCCGGCGTTCCGAACTCGGCCGCCACGTCGCACGAATTGGCATCGAAATTGACGACCCATTGGCTGGATCGCTTGATCGTCTCGATGCCCTTGTCCTGCGCCTGCGCCGCCAGCGGACCCAGCAGAATTGCCCCCACCAGCGCGAGCTTCAAACCCCAGTGCCGCATCCCCGCATGCTCCCCGACCGGGGCCCCCGCCCCGAATGCCGTGAGCCTAGTGTATCCGGGGCGCCGCGCAAGCACCGCGCCCCGTGTCGCCGCTCACGCCTTCCAGGAAATGCTGCCGAGATAGAAGGCGCGAATTGGCTGGCCGCTGGAATCCAGCGCAGGGCGAAAGCGCCCGCGCGCCGTCAGACGCTTGCAGGTCGGCACCGAGAATTCGTCGGGCTTGCTGCGGGTAAGGATGTGGCAGCCGGCGACCGCGCCCTTTTCATCAATGTCCAGCCGGAATCGCAAAAGGCCGTTATGGCCGGCAGACTGGGCCTCGGAGGGAAAATCAACGCCGTTGAACCAGGTGCCGGGATTCGACACCGGCTTCAGCGGGCGCGTCAGCCCCTTGAGCGCGGCCGGATCATAGCCCCAGTGCCGCACGAGATTGTCGAGGCACTGGCGCATGACGATCATCGGCTTGTCGAGCGGGCCGAACTCGAGCCGGAACGGCTTCTTCCCTTCCACGGCAACCTGCATGCCGGTGACCGCTGCTTCCTGTTCGGCGGTTATGGGCGGCGCCTCGGCGTCATTTTCGTCATTGTCCTGCCAACCATCGAGCCGGACATTGGTCACGAAGATCGCAGGATAGGTGCCCAGCGAACCGCCTCCGGCCTGGCGCTCGATCGGCTTGGCATTGCCGCCGAAATCGAGCTTGACCTTGAGCCAGGGCGTGCGGCTGTTCACGCGGTTGCCCAGCACGGCAATGTCCAGGCTGTCGGAAAGCGAGAATCTGGAAAACCGCAGGAGCGTTCGGTCTTCCGCCGGGCCAAAGGTCCCGATCAACTCGCACGAGTCATCATCGAAATTCACGACCCACTGGCCGGTGCGCTTCACCGTCTCGATCGGCTTGGCCTGCGCCCAGGCCGCCGAGCCGGAGAAGAGCGAGACGACGGCAAGGGCCGGCGCCAGCAACCACGTCCGCATCGTCATTCCCCAACCCATGAAACAAGGCGACGTCCTACGACGAGGCCGGGGCGTAACCAAGCCTGATAACGCCCCGGAATCGCGTGATTTACTTCTGCGCGTTGGCCGACTGGTCGAGCGGCACCACCGGCAGCTGGACGCTGCTCGAATTCGCGCCGCCATACATCAGCGTCACCGTCGCCTTCTGATAGTCCTCGGGCTTGGCGAAGAAGATGTTGGGCACGAACTTCTGCGGGTTGCGGTCATAGACCGGGAACAGGCTCGACTGGACCTGGATCATGATCCGGTGGCCCGGCTGGAAGACGTGGTTCACGCTGGGCAGGCGGAACTTGTATTCCTGCACCTTGTTCGCCGGGATCGCCGTCGGGTTCGAGAAGCTGTTGCGATAGCGGCCGCGGAAGATGTCCATCGAGATCGGCAGCTGGAATCCGCCCATCTCCTTCTTGGTGACATAGTCGTCCGGATAGACGTCGATCACCTTGACGACGAAGTCGCCGTCGGTGCCCGTGGTCTTGGCGAAGATGTCCGCCAGCGGCGCGCCCGAGACGCGCACCGGATCGGTGAGCGGTTCGGTGACATAGGTCATCACGTCGGGGCGCCCGTCGACGAAGCGCTGGTCGGTGACGAGATAGGTCGACCAGCGGCCGTCCTGGAAGTTCACCGGACGCGGCAGGTGCGGCACCGGCTTGGCGGGATCGGAGACATAGCTGTCCGAGCCCGCGCCCGGCTTGTCGAAGCCCAGGCCCTCGGCGGGCTTGAGGTAGATCGGGGTGAGCTTGGTGTCGCAGCCGTCATTGCAGGCCAGCGGCCACTTGCTGAGATACTCCCAGCGGTTCTCGCCGGTGTTGTAGAAGCTCGCCTTGGCCGGCGTGAAGGGCGGCGCGCCGTCCTTCAGATAGGCATTGAAGAAGGGCAGCAGGATGTCGCGGCGCGCCTGGAGCGCGGTGTCGCCCTCGAAGGCGAGCGAGCCGAGCGTCGAGCCGTTATAGTTGAAGCCCGAATGGCGCCACGGGCCCATCAGCAGGAAGTTCTTGTCGGCCGAGGCGGTCTTCTGCATCGCCTCCCACGAGTGGATTGCGCCCCACATGTCCTCGTGGTCCCAGATGCCCTGCTCCCACAGCGTCGGCACGTTGGAGGGCTTCTCGGCGATCAGCTTGTCGAGCGCCTGGAGCTGCCAGAACTCGTCATAGGCGACATGCTTGCTCATCTTGTTCCAGGCGGGAAGCTGGTCATAGCCGAACTTCTTCGCCCAGTCGCCGGCCGAGCCGACCTTGCGGAAGGTCTCGTAATCGTCCCAGTCGGGGCGCGGCGGCGCCTTGCCGGCGCCCTTGTAGCCGGTCTGCGCGCCGATCCAGCCGATGTTCGCCAGGCGGAAGGCGCCGTAGTGGAACCAGTCGTCGCCCATCCAGCCGTCGATCATCGGGCTCTCGGGCGCGGCGACCTTGAGCGCCGGGTGCGGGTTGAGCAGCGCCATGACGACGGTGAAGCCCTCATAGGACGAGCCGAGCATGCCGACCTTGCCGTTGGTCTCGGGGATGTTCTTCACCATCCAGTCGATCGAGTCATAGGCATCGGTGGTGTGGTCGACATTGGTGGGGTTCAACTTGCCGACCGGCGGGCGGGTGATGACGTAGTCGCCCTCCGACTTGTACTTGCCGCGGATGTCCTGGAAGGCGCGGATATAGCCGGCCTTGACGAACACCTCGTCGCCCTCGGGCAGCGTGTTGATCATCTTGCCGCTCTCGGTGCGGACGACGCGGCCGGCGGCGTTATAGGGCGTGCGGGTGAACAGGATCGGCGCGTTCTTGGCGCCCTTGGGGATGATGAACACCGTGTAGAGCTTGGTCCCGTCGCGCATCGGGATCATCACTTCGCGCTTGATATAGTCCGCAGGGAGCGCGGGCGGCTGGAAATTGGGCGGAATGTCGTTGAACGCCTCGGCGGCCGGCGTGGTGCCGGGGGTTTCCTGTGCCTGGGCGGCAGCGGTGGCGAGCAGGGCCGACCCGGCGGCGAGGGCGAGCAGCGACTTCTTGTTCATGTGATGTTGTCTCCCTGAGGAATGGCGTGTCCTAGGCCCAAAACCATGCGCAAGAAAAGAGCCCGCCCTTCCCTTTCGGAAAGAGCGGGCTCCTGTGTCCCCGATATGTCGCGGATCAGGCGTGCTCGGGCTGGCCGTACAGCTCGGCGGCGAGGTCCTCGACCATGTGCGGACGCGACGAACCGATCGCGCCGATGCCGCCTTCATAGGCCGGGCGGCCGATCTTGAACGCAGCCGAAGTGCGGGCCTCGCTGCCGTCCGGCAGAGTGTAGCGCGCCTCGGCGACGACGACCGGGTTGAAGGTGCGGCCAAGCTCGCCCTTCGGCACCGCAAGGTGCGCGTCCACGCGGGTGCCGTCACCCGGCGCGATCGAGACCGGCGGCACGATCGGATCGGTGCGGTGCTCGGTCAGCATTCGCTCCATTTCGGTGCTTTCTGCCTCGTCGGCGAGCATGAAGCTCGAGATGCGGACGTTGCGCGCCTGGGTGTCGCCCGAATTGCCGACGGTCAGCTCGAAATCGACCATCGCCTCTTCCTCGCTCGTGCCGGCGCTCACCGGACGCAGGCCCAGCTCGATCCACGGGCGCTGCGAGACCGGCGCCGTGGCGTCGGCGACACCGGCAAGGTCGTCCTTGCTGGGATCGGCCAGCTCGGCTTCCTCGACCTGTTCGGCGACCGGCACGACCGCAGGCTCGATCGCCGGCGGCACGGCGCGCGGATCGATGCGCTCGTCGGCGGGCGGAACCTGGGCGATCACCGCAGCCTCGGGCGCGGCGACCGGCTCGACGATCGGATCACGGGCGACCGGGGCGACATAGACGGGCTCGGTGCGGACGGGATCGGTGGTCACCGCCTCGTCATTGCGGCGGCGGCGCGAAAGCAGGAACACGGCGAGGCCGGCGATTACCAGCGCCAGGCCGCCGAGCAGCCACGGCCAGGCGACCGAGCTGCTGCTGGCCGTGCTGGTCGAACTGTCGACCGCCACCGGCTGTGCGGGCTCGGGCGCCGGAGCCGGTGCGGTCTCGGCCTGGGGCGGCAACGGCGCGGGCACGGTCTGGACCGGCTCCGAAGGCGGGGTGACCGGCGCCTCGGCGGCGGGCGCCGGAGCCGGTGCCGTCTGGCGAGCCGGCGCAGGCGCCGCGCGCGTCGTGGTCGTCGTGCGGGTCGTGGTGGTGCGGCTGGCCGTGGCGCGGCGCTCGGCCGGAGCCGGCGCGTCCGCCGCGGCGACACCGCGCTGCTGCTCCTCGACCGAGGGCACCGACTGGACGACCGGGGCCGAGGGCTGGATCACCACCTGCGGCTGGGGCGCCGGCGCAGGCGCAGGGGCCGGCGTCGTCATGATCGGCGGCGGCGTCACCTGCTGGGGGGCTTCCTGCGCGAAGGCAGGCGCGGAAAGGATTGCGGCGCCGAGAAACAGCGCGGCACGGGTGGTACGCATTACAGGTCTCTCCTTCATGTCGCAGGTTCAATGAATGGAACCCGGATTTCGTCGCGAAGGAGGCTCGAAACTGCGATGAATAGTGGGAGGATGGCGACGAACAACGATGTTAATTCGGCGTTCAGGCGATCGATACGGCTGCGGTCTATATTCCCGAAGCTTCAGCTGCCCATGGTCTGGGTGAAGGTGAGCTCGATGAATTCTGACGGGTGCACCAGCGCCAGCGTGACGGCCACGACCATATAGCCGTCGAGCACGTTCTGCGCGGTCATCGTGCTGCCCAGTCCGCAGGAAACCGTGAAGGCGTCGCTCGGCTTGGCGCCGACAAAGCCGCCCTCCTGCCAGAGCCGGGTGAGGAAGGCCGACACGGACGCCGTCACCGTCTGCCAGGTGGTCGCGTCATTGGCCGCGAACACATAGGCGGCCAGCGCCAGCTTTATCGACTGCTCGACATAGAGGAGCGTGCGGCGCACCTGCACATAGCGATAGTCGAGGCTGTTGCCGTCGAGCGTCCGCGCGCCCCAGACGACCGTGCCGCGGTTGACCTGCAGCCGCAGGATGTTGATCGCCTGGCCGTTGAGCGGCACGTTGAAACCGCCCTGCTCGGCATCGCTCATATTATAGAGCGGACCCTTGATACCCTCCACCGCGATATTGGCAGGCGCGTTCCATACCCCGTTTCGAGCGTCGCTCGTCGTGAAGATTCCCGCGATCGCGCCGCTCGGCGGCTGGACGCTGCCGTCGGGGAGCAGCAGCGCCGGCGCATAGGCCGCGCCGTAGCTGGCGCTCGCGATCGCCGGCGCGATCGCATCCGAGAGGTTCTGCTGGCACGCCTCGAGCGCATCAAGGTCGCGCGCGGCGACACAGCCGGGCAGGTCGAGGATCGCCATCCGATCCTGCAGGGTGCTCGCCTGGGTCAGCATCGCCTGGACGACCTGGGCATAGCCCTGCTGATCGAGCAGGCAGGCTTCGGGAATGACGAGCAACGTGGCGCCGACGACATATCCGGCCGCCCCGAGCCCCGCGACAAGCGCGTCTGCGGCGATCGCATCGAGCGTCCACTCCGCAGGCACCGGCACGGCCGCCGCGGCCGGCAACGCGCCCTGCCAATAGCTTCCCACCGACACGACATAGCAGTTGGCACCGCCATTGGCGTAGAACAGCGCGATCTGGGCCGCGAGGTTGAAGCTGCCGCCCGGGGCGGCGCCACCGAAATAAGAGGCATATTCGGAAGGCGACGAGATCGCCGTCGGACTGTTGTAGAGCGTGCTCCCCGAAACCGGATCGCCGGCGAACTCGGTGTAGCCGACGAACACGGGCACAGCAGTTTCGACCCCGACGATGCTACTGCCAAACGCGTCGATTTCGGTCACATACACGCCGGGCGTGCTGCGATTGCGATAGCTCGATTCCATGCCGGCCCTCCCAATGGGCGCCGATGCTAGCCCGCCCCCTGCCCGCGACCAACCTGAGGTTGCACCGGTTTGACAGAATCCAACACGCTACCTATATCCCGCCCTCCACCGCGATTCCGGGAAATGATGCGTCGTCGCGCAGCGCATCGGTCGAATTGGAGCCGTGGTCTCATAAGACGCTTAAAGCTGCCGAAACCCGAAATGGGAGTCGCGCGGCTTTTTCTGCGTCTTGCCGCACGTCCCGGCCCCGGACAGGGGCACCGATATTACTGCTGACGAGGCAAAAACACCCATGGCAACCAAGGCAATCGAGGGCGGCACGTTCAAGCGCCGCATCCGCAAGGTGTTCGGCGACATCCACGAAGTGGTGCAGATGCCGAACCTGATCGAGGTTCAGCGCGAATCCTACGAGCAGTTCCTGCGGAGCGATCCCTCGATCGGCTATATCTCGGGCCTCGAGAAGACCCTGCGCTCGGTCTTCCCGATCCGTGACTTCGCCGGCACCGCCGAGCTCGACTTCGTGAACTACGAGCTCGAGCATCCGAAGTTCGACGTGGAAGAGTGCCGCCAGCGCGGCATCACCTATGCGGCTCCGATGCGCGTCACGCTGCGCCTGATCGTGTTCGAGGTGGATCCCGATACGGAAGCCCGTTCGGTCCTCGATATCAAGGAGCAGGACGTCTATATGGGCGACATGCCCCTGATGACGGGCAACGGCACCTTCTTCATCAATGGCACCGAGCGCGTCATCGTCAGCCAGATGCACCGTTCGCCGGGCGTGCTGTTCGACCATGACCGCGGCAAGACCCATGCCTCGGGCAAGTATCTCTTCGCCGCGCGCGTGATCCCGTATCGCGGCTCGTGGCTCGACTTCGAGTTCGACGCCAAGGACATCGTCAACGTCCGTATCGACCGCAAGCGCAAGCTGCCGGTGACGACTTTGCTCTATGCCCTGGGCCTGAACAGCGAAGAGATCCTCAACTATTTCTACAACCGCGTGACCTTCGTCCGCGGCCCGAACGGCTGGCAGATCCCGTTCGACCCGACCAACTGGCGCGGCGCGAAGCCGATGTTCGACATCGTCGACGCCAAGTCGGGCGAAGTGATCTTCCCGGCCGGCCAGAAGATCAGCCCGCGCGCCGCCAACAAGGCGCAGAAGGACGGTCTCGAGACGCTGCTGATCCCGACCGAGGAAGTCTTCGGCCGCTACAGCGCGTTCGACCTGATCAACGAGGCGACCGGCGAGATCTACATCGAAGCCGGCGACGAAGTCTCGGCCGAGAACCTGGAGAAGCTCGACAAGGCCGGCATCGACCGTCTCGAGCTGCTCGACATCGATCACATCTCGACCGGTCCGTGGATCCGCAACACCCTCGCCGCCGACAAGGCCGAGGAGCGTCAGCAGGCGCTGGCCGACATCTACCGCGTCATGCGCCCCGGCGAGCCGCCGACGCTCGAGACTGCGGAATCGCTGTTCGCCGGCCTGTTCTTCGATCCGGAGCGCTATGACCTCTCGGCCGTGGGCCGTGTGAAGCTCAACATGCGCCTCGACCTCGACGCCGAGGACACCGTCACCACGCTGCGCACCGAGGACATCCTCGCGGTCGTCAAGACGCTCGTCGACCTGAAGGACGGCAAGGGCGAAGTCGACGATATCGACAACCTCGGCAACCGTCGCGTGCGTTCGGTGGGCGAGCTGCTCGAGAACCAGTACCGCGTCGGCCTGCTCCGCATGGAGCGCGCCGTGAAGGAGCGCATGAGCTCGGTCGACGTGTCGACCGTGATGCCGAACGACCTGATCAACGCGAAGCCGGCAGTTGCCGCGGTTCGCGAGTTCTTCGGCTCGTCGCAGCTCTCGCAGTTCATGGACCAGACCAACCCGCTCTCCGAAGTGACGCACAAGCGTCGCGTTTCGGCGCTCGGGCCGGGCGGTCTCACCCGTGAGCGCGCCGGCTTCGAAGTCCGCGACGTTCACCCGACGCACTATGGCCGTATCTGCCCGATCGAGACGCCGGAAGGCCCGAACATCGGCCTGATCAACTCGCTGGCGAGCTTCTCGCGCGTCAACAAGTATGGCTTCATCGAGACTCCGTACCGCAAGGTCGTCGACGGCAAGGTGACCAACGAGGTCGTCTATCTCTCGGCGATGGAAGAGGCGAAGCACACGATCGCGCAGGCCTCGGCCGAGGTCGACGCCGATCACCGCTTCACCGAGGAGCTGGTCTCGGCCCGCCAGGCCGGCGAATTCCTGATGGCGCTCCCCGAGAGCATCACCCTGATGGACGTGTCGCCGAAGCAGCTCGTCTCGGTCGCAGCGTCGCTCATTCCGTTCCTGGAAAACGACGACGCGAACCGCGCGCTGATGGGCTCGAACATGCAGCGCCAGGCCGTGCCGCTGGTGAAGGCGGAAGCGCCGTTCGTCGGCACCGGCATGGAAGAGACGGTCGCCCGCGATTCGGGCGCCGCGATCGCCGCCAAGCGCGCGGGCATCGTCGACCAGGTCGACGCCACCCGCATCGTCATCCGCGCGACCGGTGAGGTCTCGGCGGAAGAGAGCGGCGTCGACATCTACACGCTGATGAAGTTCGAGCGTTCGAACCAGTCGACCTGCATCAACCAGCGTCCGCTGGTGAAGGTCGGCGAGATGGTCAACGCCGGCGACACGATCGCCGACGGTCCCTCGACCGAATTCGGCGAGCTGGCGCTGGGCCGCAACGCGCTCGTCGCGTTCATGCCCTGGAACGGCTACAACTACGAAGACTCGATCCTGATCTCCGAGCGCATCGTGAAGGACGACGTGTTCACGTCGATCCACATCGACGAGTTCGAAGTGATGGCCCGCGACACCAAGCTCGGGCCGGAGGACATCACCCGCGACATCCCGAACGTCGGTGAAGAAGCGCTGCGCAACCTCGACGAGGCCGGCATCGTGTACATCGGCGCCGAGGTCGAGCCGGGCGACATCCTGGTCGGCAAGATCACCCCGAAGGGCGAGAGCCCGATGACGCCGGAAGAGAAGCTCCTCCGCGCCATCTTCGGTGAAAAGGCTTCGGACGTCCGCGACACCTCGCTCCGCCTGCCCCCGGGCGTGTCGGGCACGATCGTCGACGTGCGCGTGTTCAACCGTCACGGCATCGACAAGGACGAGCGTGCACTGGCCATCGAGCGCGAGGAAATCGAGCGCCTGAAGAAGGACAGCGACGACGAGCGCAACATCCTGAACCGTGCGACCTGGTCGCGCCTCAAGGAAATGCTGCTCGGCCAGATCGCGACCGCGACGCCGAAGGGCCTGAAGAAGGGCGCCGAGATCGACGCGGACACGCTGGATAGCGTGGATCGTCACGAATGGTGGAAGTTCGCCGTTCAGGACGACAAGGTTCAGGGCGACCTGGAAGCGGTGAAGGGCCAGTATGACGAGGCCGTGAAGCGCATCAAGGAGAAGTTCGAGGACCGCCGCGAGAAGCTGGAGCGTGGCGACGAGCTGCCGCCGGGCGTGCTCAAGATGGTCAAGGTCTTCGTCGCGGTGAAGCGCAAGCTGCAGCCGGGCGACAAGATGGCCGGCCGTCACGGCAACAAGGGCGTCATCTCGCGCATCCTGCCGCAGGAAGACATGCCGTTCCTCGAGGACGGTACCCCGGTCGACCTGGTGCTGAACCCGCTCGGCGTGCCTTCGCGCATGAACGTCGGCCAGATCTTCGAGACCCACCTTGGCTGGGCTGCCCGTAACCTGGGCATGCAGGTCGCCAAGCAGCTCGAGGAATGGCGCGAGCAGAATCCGGACGCGGTGGCGGGCGAGATGCCCGATGCCGTCAAGGATCGCCTCAAGACGGTCTATGGCGATCACTATGCCGGCGAGATCGAGGCGCGCAGCCCCGAGCAGGTGCAGGAGCTGATCCAGAACATCCGCACGGGCGTTCCGATGGGGACCCCGGTGTTCGACGGCGCGCGTGAGGCGGACGTCTCGGCGATGCTCGAGCTGGCGGGTCTCGATACCTCGGGCCAGTCGACCCTGTTCGACGGCCGCACCGGCGACGCGTTCGACCGCAAGGTGACCGTGGGCATCATCTACATGCTGAAGCTCCACCACCTCGTGGACGACAAGATCCACGCGCGTTCGATCGGGCCGTACTCGCTCGTCACCCAGCAGCCGCTGGGCGGCAAGGCGCAGTTCGGCGGCCAGCGCTTCGGCGAAATGGAGGTCTGGGCCCTGCAGGCGTACGGCGCTGCCTACACGCTGCAGGAGATGCTGACGGTGAAGTCGGACGACGTGGTCGGCCGCACCAAGGTCTATGAAGCGATCGTCAAGGGCGACGACACCTTCGAGGCCGGCATCCCCGAGAGCTTCAACGTGCTCGTCAAGGAAATGCGCTCGCTGGGCCTCAACGTCGAACTCAAGTCGCTCGAAGAGGGCACCGAGGAAGACGGCCTGGCCGAGGCGGCGGAGTAACGGGATCGGGCGCTGTCTTCGGGCAGCGCCCTCCCCTCACCGCCCAGAGATTTGTCCTCCCATGAGGAAAAAGAAATGAACGAACTTACCAACTTCGCGAACCCGCTCGCCAAGCCGGAGACCTTCGACCAGATCCAGATCGGGATCGCGTCGCCGGACCGCATCCGCAGCTGGTCCTTCGGCGAGATCAAGAAGCCCGAGACGATCAACTATCGCACGTTCAAGCCCGAGCGTGACGGCTTGTTCTGCGCGCGCATCTTCGGCCCGATCAAGGATTACGAGTGCCTGTGCGGCAAGTACAAGCGCATGAAGTACAAGGGCATCGTCTGCGAAAAGTGCGGCGTGGAAGTGACCGTTTCGAAGGTCCGCCGCGAGCGCATGGGCCATATCGAGCTGGCCGCCCCGGTCGCGCACATCTGGTTCCTGAAGAGCCTGCCGTCGCGCATCGGCCTGCTGCTCGACATGCAGCTCAAGCAGCTCGAGCGCGTGCTCTACTTCGAGAGCTACATCGTCACCGAGCCGGGCCTCACCCCGCTCGAGAAGTTCCAGCTCCTCACCGAGGACGAACTGCTCGACGCGCAGGATGAATATGGCGAGGACGCGTTCTCGGCCGGCATCGGCGCCGAGGCGGTCAAGATCATGCTCATGGATCTCGACCTGGAAGGCGAGCGCAAGGAGCTCCTCGAGGAGCTGGCCGTCACCAAGTCGGAGCTGAAGCCGAAGAAGATCATCAAGCGCCTGAAGGTCGTCGAGAGCTTCATCGAATCGGGCAACCGCCCCGAGTGGATGATCCTCGACGTCGTTCCGGTCATCCCGCCCGAGCTGCGCCCGCTGGTGCCGCTGGACGGCGGCCGCTTCGCGACCTCGGATCTCAACGATCTGTATCGCCGCGTGATCAACCGCAACAACCGCCTGAAGCGCCTGATGGAGCTGCGCGCGCCGGACATCATCGTCCGCAACGAAAAGCGCATGCTGCAGGAAGCCGTTGACGCGCTGTTCGACAACGGCCGCCGCGGCCGCACCATCACCGGTGCGAACAAGCGTCCGCTCAAGTCGCTGTCCGACATGCTCAAGGGCAAGCAGGGCCGCTTCCGTCAGAACCTGCTCGGCAAGCGCGTCGACTATTCGGGCCGTTCGGTCATCGTGACCGGTCCGGAACTCAAGCTGCACCAGTGCGGCCTGCCGAAGAAGATGGCGCTCGAGCTGTTCAAGCCGTTCATTTACGCCCGCCTGGACGCCAAGGGTCTTTCGATGACCCTGAAGCAGGCCAAGAAGTGGGTCGAGAAGGAGCGCAAGGAAGTCTGGGACATCCTGGACGAAGTGATCCGCGAGCACCCGGTTCTGCTGAACCGCGCGCCGACGCTCCACCGTCTGGGCATCCAGGCGTTCGAGCCGGTGCTGATCGAGGGCAAGGCGATCCAGCTCCACCCGCTGGTCTGCTCGGCCTTCAACGCCGACTTCGACGGTGACCAAATGGCCGTCCACGTTCCGCTGAGCCTCGAGGCCCAGCTGGAAGCGCGCGTCCTGATGATGTCGACCAACAACATCCTGAGCCCTGCGAACGGCAAGCCGATCATCGTGCCGTCGCAGGACATGGTGCTGGGTCTCTATTACCTGTCGATGCTCAAGGAAGGCGAGCCGGGCGAAGGCATGCTCCTCGGCGACATGGCCGAAGTGCACCAGGCACTCGAGGCCGGCGCCGTCACCCTGCACACCAAGGTGATCAGCCGCGTCCCGCAGACCGACGAGGAAGGCAACCAGTACCTCAAGCGCTTCGAGACCACCCCGGGCCGCATGCTGCTCGGCGAGTGCCTCCCGAAGAGCCACAAGGTGCCGTTCGACACCGTCAACCGCCTCCTCACCAAGAAGGACGTGGGCGACGTGATCGACGAGGTCTATCGCCACACCGGCCAGAAGGAGACCGTGCTGTTCGCCGACGCGATCATGGCGCTCGGCTTCCGTCACGCCTTCAAGGCGGGCATCTCGTTCGGCAAGGACGACATGATCATCCCGCAGCAGAAGGAAGCGATGGTCGACGAGACCCGCGCCCTGGTGAAGGATTACGAGCAGCAGTATCAGGACGGCCTGATCACGCAGCAGGAGAAGTACAACAAGGTGATCGACGCCTGGAGCCGTTGCGGCGACCAGGTGGCGGCGGCCATGATGGACGAGATCAAGGCGGTGAAGCGCTACGAGGACGGCCCCAATGCCGGCCGCGAGAAGCCGATCAACGCGATCTACATGATGGCCCACTCGGGTGCCCGCGGCTCGCAGGCGCAGATCAAGCAGCTAGCCGGCATGCGCGGCCTCATGGCCAAGCCGTCGGGCGAGATCATCGAGACGCCGATCATCTCGAACTTCAAGGAAGGTCTGACCGTCCTTGAGTACTTCAACTCCACCCACGGCGCCCGCAAGGGTCTGGCCGACACCGCACTCAAGACGGCGAACTCGGGCTACCTGACCCGCCGCCTGGTCGACGTGTCGCAGGACTGCGTGATCATGGAGCTGGACTGCGGCACCGAGCGTGCGCTGGAAATGCGCGCGATCGTGCAGGGCGGCTCGACGATCGCCTCGCTCGGCGAGCGTATCCTGGGCCGCACCACGGCCGAGGACGTGGTCGACGCCAAGACCGGCGAAGTCGTCATCCCGACGGGCACGCTGCTCGACGAGGCGGCGGTCGCGAAGATCGAAGCGCTCAACATCCCGGGCATGAAGATCCGCTCGCCGCTGGTCTGCGAAGCCAAGATCGGCGTCTGCGGCAAGTGCTACGGCCGTGACCTCGCCCGCGGTACCCCGGTGAACATCGGCGAAGCCGTCGGCGTCATCGCGGCGCAGTCGATCGGTGAGCCGGGCACGCAGCTGACGATGCGTACCTTCCACATCGGCGGCGCGGCGCAGCTCAACGAGCAGTCGAACCTCGAAGCCCCTGTGGACGGCAAGGTCGAGTTCCGCGACGTGCGCGTGATCGAGGATCAGCGCGGCCGCCGCGTGGTGCTCAGCCGTTCGGCCGAGCTGGCGATCCTCGACATGGACGGGCGCGAGCTCGCCGTGCACAAGATCCCGTACGGTGCGTACGTGATGTTCGACGACGGCCATGTCGTCTCGAAGGGCGACCGGATGGCCGAGTGGGATCCGTTCACCATGCCGGTGATCACGGAAACCGGCGGCGTCGTGAAGTACCAGGACCTGCTCGAGGGCAAGACGCTCACCGAGCAGACCGACGAAGCGACCGGCATCGCCCAGCGCGTCGTCACCGAGTATCGCGCGGCCAGCAAGTCGAAGGAGGACCTGCGTCCCCGCCTGACCCTGACCGGCGACAACGCCGCCGAGGCTGCCCGCTACATGCTGGCTCCCGGCGCGGTGCTCTCGGTCGAGGACGGCGCGACCGTGCAGGCCGGTGACGTGCTCGCCCGTGTCGCCCGCGAGTCCGCCAAGACCCGCGACATCACCGGCGGTCTGCCGCGCGTCGCCGAGCTCTTCGAGGCCCGCAAGCCGAAGGAGAATGCGATCATCGCCAAGGTCTCGGGCCGTGTCGTGTTCGGCAAGGACTACAAGGCCAAGCGCAAGATCGGCATCCAGCCCGAGGACGGCGGCGAGGTCGTGGAGTATCTGGTTCCGAAGTCGAAGGTGATCGACGTCCAGGAAGGCGACTACGTCAAGCGTGGCGACAACCTGATCGGCGGCTCGCCCGATCCGCACGACATTCTCGAGGTGCTCGGCATCGAGCCGCTCGCGGAATATCTCGTGTCGGAAATCCAGGAAGTCTATCGACTCCAGGGCGTGAAGATCAACGACAAGCACATCGAGGTGATCGTTCGCCAGATGCTGCAGAAGGTCGAGATCACCGAAGCCGGCGACACCACCCTGCTCCCCGGCGAGCAGGTGGACCGTTCGGAGATGGACGAAACCAACGAGAAGCTGGCTCCGGGTCAGGCCCCCGCACAGGGCAAGCCGATCCTGCTCGGCATCACCAAGGCGTCGCTGCAGACCCGCAGCTTCATCTCGGCGGCGTCGTTCCAGGAGACCACCCGCGTCCTCACCGAGGCTGCGGTCCAGGGCAAGCAGGACACGCTGATCGGCCTCAAGGAGAACGTGATCGTCGGCCGTCTCATCCCGGCGGGCACCGGCGCGGGCATGAACCGCCTGCGTGTCGCCGCGACGAGCCGCGATGCCGCCCTCCGCGTCCAGCAGCGCGCGCTGCAGAACGCGCTGGTGGCGCCGAACTCGGCCGCCGAGGAGCATGCGGCCGAGCTTGCCCGCTCGACGCGTGACTCGGAAGGCACCGGCAGCGATCCGCTCGCCTCGGTCGTGCCCTCGGGCCACGGCACCGACGCCGATGCCGGGGACTATCTGACCGAGGAGTGATCTCCTCGCGGCACCAGTCGCTGACACAGGAAACACCGCCGCCCGGGCAACCGGGCGGCGGTTTTCTTTTGCGGGTCAGGCCGGGCGATTTGCGCGGCATCCAAGCGCGGCAGGATTGCCGTTGCCACGTCCGCGCAATACGTCGCTACATCGCTTCCGCGCCGCCGCCCCGCAGCAGCGCCCGGCCGGCCTTGCCGAGAGTCACCTCGAGCGAACGTTCGGCACGGGCGATCGCTACTTCGGCGCCACGGGTGGCAATCGAGAGCACCTCGTCACCGCGGAACGACTCTGCCTCCTTGCGGACTGGCTTGGGAAATGCTTCGCCGATCGCGACCAGCGCGCCGCCCAGCACTGCTTCCAGCATGGGCTGGAGATCGACCAGCGGCAGTTCCTCGCCATCCTCGACGCGTTCCAGATCCCGCAGCTTGGCGTCGCGCGGGATCCACGGGTCTATCTCCTTCACGAGTTCCGGACGGGCCTGAAGCAGATCGATGATGACTCGCATCGACTGGCACGGCCCCGCATAGCGGCCAAGGACATCGCGGGCATGGCGCCCGATCAGCGACAGGGTTCGCGTATCGACCTTTTCGAGCCCGATCGCGCGCGCAGTCAACACCGCCTCCAGCACCCGCTCGCGTTGCACGATCCACCAAAGGAAATGGCTGTTCATGCACTGGATCCGCTCAGGCGGCGAAAGCCAGACCGCGAGGTTGCGATAGTAGGTCTTGATCGCCTCGAAATGCGCCTGCCCCGTCGGACTGGCGAGAAAGCCGAGCCGCTTCGGATCGCCCACCGGCTTCGTGGGGATGCCGACAAGGTTGATGTTGACGAAATGGTGCCACGTCGAATCGGTCACGACCCGACCCACACCCGCGCGGTGCCCATCATAGGCGCAGATGCCGGCGAAGGTCTGCGATATCGTCGGATCCTTGCCGCCCGAGGTCGTCCCGGGAAGCACGGTGTTGTAGGAGATGATCTCCGGCAATGGGCGCGCGCCACCATCGCTGGCCGGCGGATATTCGGGGCCGAGCGACGCGGTATAGTCGATCGTCGCCTCGACATCTTCCGGCAGCGCGCACTGCCCTTCATGCGGATGGTCCGGCATCACGCGGATCGGCCCCGTGGGGCTGCACAACAGCGGATGCGGGAATGTGTAGCGGAATATGCCGTTCCGTCGCGAGTAGAAGACCGGTGAAATGGTCTGCGGAATATCGTCGGACTGGTCGTCGAACTCCGAAGTGGCATCGCCGCGCCGGTTGGTGTCGTTGCGCCGCGGCCCGTCCATGCTGACCTGATCGTCCTCATTCTGGGCGGAGGTGCTGTCCCACAGGCGCATGCCGCGCGCCCGGGCCACCTTGTGGCACATCGCCTTGCCCAGGCTGCCATGATCGCCCGTCGCAAACAGCCCGCCGCCGCCATTCTGGAATTCGGCGATCGCCTGCAGTTCGGCATCGGACAGGGAGTCGGCCGGATAGCCCGCACCGCGACTGTAGAAGCTGTCGATTCCGAACAGGAAGATCACGTCGAAGCGATCCGGCGCGAAATGCGCTGCGACATCGAACTTGAAGTTCGGAATCCGCGCGGCAATGCGCGTCTCGCCCGGCATCATCTCGACGCTATCCGGCTCGATATCGTCCAGGTGGGCGAGCGTGATCGCGAAGCGGACATAGCTGCCCGGCATGTCGAGCAGCGCCCGCACGAAGGTAGTCAGGCCGAAGCCATTGGTCGGATCGAAATCGAGCCCGTCGGCAACCACCAGCACCCGCACATTGCAAGGGCGCCAGCGGATGATCTGGAGATCATCGAGCCACTTCGCCCGATCGACCCGCTCCCGATCAAGGAGCAATTCGAGGTTCTCGCTGGAAAGATGGCTCGTCTGATCGGCACCCATGGTCACTCCCCCAATCGAAGTCAGCTGCACAAAAGCAGCGCCTGAAGAGCGACCCGTTTCTAGATAACAACCCTATACATCTCGGACAAATTTCAGACAACATGACCAACCAGTAGTAAAATTACATCGCTATCGCCTGTAAATCATCAATAATTGAAAAATTACACCGGGATTCGACCATTTTTATTTTCCTGGCATACAAGCATTTCGACTCACCCCTTCGGATCGCAATCATGCTCGGAACCTTGGCAATGCATGCGATCTGCCTTCAGACCGTGCCGGATTGAGCGGTAACCGCTGGCCCGCAAGCCGCTTGATCGCGCGCAGGTTTCGGCGGAGACTGGCGCGGCATTTCCAATTGCCCGCATCCGAGTCAGGAACAGTGTCATGCCGATCGGCCGCTGCTGTGCTGTGTTGCTCTGCCTGCTCGCCCCGGCACTCGCCCATGCGCAAACGGGCGACGCCAGCATCGTCGTGCAGGGCAACAGCGAGGAGCGGAAGAGCGACTGGAGGCGCGCCGAAACCGCGCATGTGATCGTCTATAGCGACGGCAGCGAGGCCGAGCTGCGCGAGGTGATCACCGATCTCGAGCGGCTCCATGGGCTGATGTCCCGCATCTATCGCGGCGGCGCGCAGGGCGACGATACGGTCAAGCTCCAGGTGACATTGTTCGGCGACAAGGATTTCGCCGCGCGGCTGGGCCTGCGCAACCTGCGCGGGATCGAAGGCCCGTACACCGGCAGCCTGGCGGCGCAGCGCTATTATGATCCGCGCGAGGATGGCGACGTCCTCGCGATCGCCCGCCAGGATCAGCTACTCGATCTGAACACCAAGCGCGCCGAGGACCTCGACTGCGCCGATCTGCTCGCGGGCGGCGCGGTGGATTGCAACGTCACCGGCAACGGCCATGGCGGGCTGACCAGTGTCGCGACGACCTATCGCGCCCCGCTGGTGCGGCGCTGGCAGGCCTCGCTCTATTCGGCCTTTGCCCAGCATTTCCTGCGCACCTACACGCATGAGGTGTTTCCGCGCTGGTACACCGACGGGGTCGGCGCGATCTTCTCGACGATGCTGGTCCGCGACGACGGCGTGATCGACTATGCGCGGGCCCCCGCGCGCTACCGCGAGTTCTTCCGTTCCTATCGCCCGATCGACGTCGGCGAAGTGGTGACCGGCCGCTATCTCGATGCGCCCGAGACGCAGTGGAACCCGTACCAGGCCTGGCTGGTCGCGCATTATTTCCTGTTCTCGAAGCTGAAGGACACGCGCAGCCGGCAGTTCCGCGCCTACATCACCGCCATCGGGCGCGGCGTGCCGATGGCGGAGGCAGCCCAGGCCTTTGGCGACCTGCGCAGATTGCGCTCGGACCTGACCGCCTATCGCAACAGCGCCCTGCAATATGCCCGCACTGCGAAGCCCTTCCAGCGCGAGGAAGCGCCGGTGATCAGCCGCCTGTCGATCACCAACGCGGCGATGATCGAGGCGCGGCTGCAACTCGGCGCGCGGCTCGATCCCTTCCCCGGCGACGGTGCCGTCGCAGAGCCCTGGCTCGATCGGCTGCGCAGCACGCTTTCGGCCCTGCCCTATGATCCCGAGGCACTGCTGGTCCAGGCCGAGGCCGAATGCCGCGGCGGTCACGCCGATACCTGCCTGGCGCTTGCCGAACGGCTGCTCGAAAAGGCGCCGGACGATGTCCGCGCGCTGAGCTGGAAGGGCGTGGCGCTCACCGGCCAGGCGATCGCCGGTCCGGCTGCCGAGCGCGCCGCCACGCTGGCCGCCGCGCGCAAGGTGCTCGAGCGGGCGATCCAGCTCGACGGTGCGGCGCCGCTGCCGCTGATTGCCTATTTCCAGAGCTTCGCCCGCGCCGGTGAGAAGGTGCCCGACGGGGCAATGCGTGGGCTGGCGCTCGCCATCCGCGCGGTTCCGGGCGCCCCGGCCCCGCGGCTCTATCTGGCGCAGGAGCTGGTGCGGCAGAACCATGCCGAACTTGCCCGCCAGGTTGTCTATCCGCTGCTCTACGGCGCCGACGACACGCCCGAGAAGCGCGCCGCCCAGGCGCTGTTCGCCGGCAGCGGCGCGGCCACCGCCGCCCGCTAATCGCGCTGCTCCAGCTTCCAGGCGGCGTCGAGATAGTGCTCGGCCGCGGCCTTGAGCGCCGGCTCCTTCTCGAACGCCTCTGCCGGCAGCGGCGCGATGCCGAGCCCCTCCATCACCACCCAGAGCGCGAATTTGCGCGAGGGCTCCTGCTCCACCCCGAAATCGATGCGCAGCCGCTCCTCGCCGCGGGCGCGCACCGCCGGGTCCAGCGCTTCGAGTTCGTCGGTGTCGAAATAATGGGTGAGCAGGGCGTCGAGATCCATCGAAGTCCTCTCGGCGCCCTGCCCGCGATTTGCAACCGGCTCAGGGCTTGCCGGTAAGGCTGAACTTCGAGCCGACGAACAACGACGCCTTGCAATCGCCTTCGATCTTGAAGTCGTTGCTGGTTCGGCCGTTGCCGGTGCAGCCCACCAGCACGCCCGCGGTCGCCTTCCCCTCGTCGTCGAACAGGAAGCGGATCGGCACTTCGACGCCCCATTGCTCGATGTCGAACCGGTAATGGACCTTCGCCTCCACGCCGATCGACGGCAGGAACAGGAAGCGCGGCAACTGATAGGCAAGCCGCCCGTTGAGCGACCAGCCCTGGCTGAAATAGGGCGGCGCGATATCCACCTCGCCGCACTTGAGATAGGCTGGTGTCGCCGGCGAGGGCGCGGAGGGACAGAGGCTGATCCCCTTATAGTCCGAAAGGCGAATGACCGAGCGCGCATAGCCGACGCCGATCGCGCCGCCGATATCCTTGCCGTTCATGCCGACATAGCCGTTCGCGCTGAACAGCGAACGCGACACCTTCTGCTTCCCCTCGGGAAAGCCCGCAGGCAGCGCAGTGATCAGCGGGATGCCGGTGCCCGCAGGATCGGCGAACGGGAAGAAGCCATATTCGGGCTTGGAATAGCTGCCGTCGATCCCGAAGAAATAGCGCGGATCGCTGTCATAGCCCCATACCGGCTTCACGATGCTCCGGTAATAGCCGACCTTGCGATCCTTGTGCTGCATGAAGGTCATAAGCCTTTGGCCGCTGCACAGCGCGTCGAGCGTCAGCCCGTCGGGATTTTCGGGATTGGGCACGGGATCGCCGGCGTGATGCTTGCGGCAATCCTGCTTCGCTTCCGCGATCGCGCTCGCCAGGTCGTCTTCCAGACCCTTTTGCCGGCCGCCGATCCCGAACTGCACCCCGGCGGTGTATTTCACGCCCTTGTCGATGGCGAAATCCGAAAGATCGGCGAAGTCGGCATTGCCGCTATCCTCGTCCAGCTTGGCGCTGATCCCGAGGCTGAACTTGATATAGTCGTTGTTCCGGCCGCTGCCGGACCAGCCGCTGCGCACTGTGTAGCTCGGCTTGATGTCGATGGTGCTGTCGCTCGATGCGGTGATCTGCGCGTTGAGCTCATCGGGCGGAAAGTCCTTCCATTTGCGCAGGTCCAGGCATCCCTGGAAATGATTGGGATATAGGTTCGCCATCTCGGCGCTGGCGAGATCCTCGCACTTCTTCGTCACCCATTCGCCGTTTATCCGGGCCGTGGCCTCGGTGACCGGCTTCTTGTCGGCGCTCGCCACCGGCTGCGGCGCGGGCGGCGTCGGTGCCGGCCCGCCCGATGCGGCGATCGCCACGCGCAGCGCGTTGCTCGCCTCACGATAGGCATCCCGCGCCGAATCCACCGACTGCTCGGCCTTGAGCAACGCCTCGTTCGCGCGCTTCAGCGCTTCCTGCGCCTTCTCGATCTCGCTCTGCGCGTGCGCAGGCAAGGCGGCGATCGACGCGATTGCGAACGCGGCGATGCCCGGATGCCGCAGCATCCCAGCTCGAATATGCATGACTATTCCCCCCAATAGCTCAGGGACCGGACAGTCTCATTGTTGCGCAGCTTAGGAAACAGAAAATGCGTCCGACGCGGTTGATTGCGCGTTGGCTTCGGCTCCCCCGATCCGCATCGAGCCATCCCCGACGACACCCCGGACGAAAAGGAGCCGGCGCGGTTTCCCACCGCACCGGCTCGCTTCTTTTTCAGGTGCTTGCGATCAGAACTTGATCTTCACGCCAAACTTTCCGGTGAAGCTGTAGTCCTCATATTGCAGCAGCCGGGTGCCGCCCTCGAAGTTGCGATAGGCGTAGTAGGGCGCGTTGGTGAGGTTGATCAGGTCGCCATAGACCTGGATGTTCTTGGTCAGCCAATATTTGGCGCTGATGTCGAGCTGGAAGTGATCGTCGACATAGCGATCCTCGCTGGCATCGTCGCCCAGCTCGTCGAGATAGCGATCGCGATAGGTGCCGGCGACGCGGAACGAGATCGGCCCCTTCTCGTAGCCCAGCACCACATTGAACGTGTTCTTGGCCGACGAAGGCAGCGGGATCACGCGCGGATCGCCGATGTCGCCATCCTCGAGCACCGTGCCCTTGGCGTCGGTATAGGTGTAGTTGATCTGGGTCAGCAGCCCGCTCAGCGCCCCCGGCAGGAAAGTGTAGAGCTGGCTGTAGCTGAATTCGATGCCGTTGATGCGCGCGCTCGGCCCGTTGTACGGCACCTGCGCCTCGTCGAGCACCCGGCCGTTATAGGCATAGTCCTCATAGACGCGGTCGACGATGTAGTTCTTGATGTCCTTGTGGAAATAGCCGAGCGTGATGCCGCCGCCCTTGCCGAAATAATATTCGGCCGAGGCATCGAAATTCCACGCCTTGTAGGGTTGCAGGTTCGGGTTGCCGAACTCGCCCTCGTCGTCCTCGATCACCACGCGCGGCGCCAGCTTGGAGAATTTCGGGCGCACCAGGCTGCGATAGCCCGCCGCGCGCAGCACCAGGCCGTTCGCCGGCTCGAAGCGCGCCGTCAGGCTGGGCAGCCAGTCGGTATAGTTGCGCGTCGCCCGGATCGGCGTCACCGTCTCGGCATCGAGGTCCAGCTCCTGGCCCTGGATGTCGTTATAGGTGTGCTCCATGCGCACGCCGCCGATCACGCGGAACTTCGCGCTGTCCCAGCGGGCGAGCAGATAGCCGGCCGAGACGTCTTCCTTCACCTTGTAGTCGCTGTCGTTCGAGCTTTCGAACGTGTCGCCGTCGTCGAGTTCGAACAGGCCGGTGTTCGAGTTGAAATAGTTGCGGAAGCCGGTCTTCGAAGGCACCGGCTGGATATAGGCCAGGTCATAATCCTGCACGCCGGTCAGGTTGGCCAGGGTCAGGTCGCCCGGGCCGTCATATTCATAGACGTCGATATCGGCATTGTAGCGCTTGGTGCGCCAGCGGAACTTGGCGCCGCCGGCCACGGTGAACTCGCCGCTGCCGGTCGCGAAGGTCTTGGCGAGGTCGGCCCTGGCCGCCCATTCGGTGTCGACCGAGTCGCTCAGCGTGGTGCGCTCGAGCTTGTCGAATTCATATTCGCTGGCGTTGTTGAAGACCGACGAGCCGGCGAGGATGTTGTAGCCGGTCTTCTTCGGATCGCTGTAATCGAAGGCGACGATGAAATTGTCGCCATCGTCGAACTTGCGCTCGAACGCGGCCGGATCGATCGAGCCGTTCTCGCGCTCGCTCGAACGCGCCCAGCTGCCCGAATAGGTCAGCTTCCAGCCATTGGACTTGGTCTCGCCGCCCAGGGTGAGCGACTTGATCTCCTGGCGCTCGAAGCGATCCTTCAGGTCGCGGGTCACGGTGATCTCGCCGTCCTGCGAATCGAAGGTGGCGGTGGTCGCGGTGCCGCTGGTCGGCGCCTCGTCCATCTCGAAGGTCAGGCGACGGCGATATTCCTGGTCGTCGAAGCGCGAATACAGGCCGCGGGCATAGAGGGTGGTCGTGTCGCTGGGCTTCCAGTCGAGCGACAGCGACGAGCTGAAGCGCTTACGCTCCACGTCATAGTCGCGATACTCCATCGTGTCGGCATAGACGGTGCCGCCATCCTCGTCCCAGCCGTCCATCTCCTCGTTGTTGGTCGCGAACTTGCGCTGATAATAGGAGACGCCGCCGGCGATGCCGAAATTGTCGGTGATGCGCTTGGAGAAGTCGAAGCCTACCTTGGGGGTCACCGTCTCACGCAGCTCGTTGTAGCTGCCTTCGATCGACGCGGTCAGCAGGTCCTTCTTGCGGGCGAAGGCGCTCACCGTGTTGATCTCGATCGAGGCGCCGATCGTGTCGGCGTCCATGTCCGGGGTCAGCGACTTCTTCACTTCGATCGATTCGATCGTGTCGCTCGAAATCACGTCGAGCGCGACCGAGCGCACGTCCGATTCCGGTGCCGGCAGGCGGGTGCCGTTGACCGAGGTGCCGTTGAGCTCGGGATCGAGGCCGCGGACCGAGACGAAGCGGCCCTCGCCCTGGTCGTTCAGGATGTTGATGCCGGGCAGGCGGCGCAGCGATTCCGCCACGTTCTGGTCGGGGAACTGGCCGACCGAGTCGCGGGTCAGCACGCTCTCGACGCCGTCGGCGGCCCGCTGGCGCGACAGCGAACCGAGCAGGTTGGCGCGCTGGCCGACCACGAGGATCTGGCTGCCTTCGGTGCCGAGCACCAGGTCCTGCGCGACCACGCCGCTTTCCGGCACGACGATCTTCGCTTCGCTGGCGGGCACGCCGGCGAATTCGGCGCGCAGCGTGTAGGTGCCGGCGGGCACGTCGCCGAAGCGGAAGCTGCCCGAGGAGTCGGCTTCGGTGGTGCGGCCCAGCTCGACGATGGTGACGCGGGCGCCCTGCAGGTTGCGAGTGCCGCTCGCCTCGGAGACGTTGCCGGTCACGTCATTGGCGTGCGCGGCCGCGGGGACGGCGAACAGCACGGCGCCGAGCAACAGGCGCGTGCGGAGAGACGGTTTGCGAAACATCGGAATTCAACCCCCTTCAGGAATGCGGGGGCCGCCTTGCAACCGATCGTGAACGGTACATTGCGTTCCGAAGGCAGTTTGATGACACGAGGCTAAGTACCTGCCACCGCTAGCTTCTTTTCATCACCATCGGCACTGTCCAGTGTTGCGGCGCAGCACGGCACCCCGTGCCGGAAACATTTCGCTCGCGTAAGCGCCGTTGCGCAGCCCGAGCTGCGCGCCTATTTCCCCGCCCATGGCAACCGAACTCTACGACCTCACGGTCCCCGTATTCCTTCGTGGCTTCAAGGCGATGTCCGCGTTCCTCGACAAGGCGCGCGCCTGGGCCGACGAGCAGGGCATTCCGCACGCCGAGCTGCTCGAGGCGCGGCTGCATGAGGACATGGCGCCCCTCACCTCCCAGATCCAGCGCGTGAGCGATTCCGCCAAGTTCGCCGTGGCGCGGCTCGGCGGGATCGAGGCGCCGGCGATGGCCGATACCGAGGCGAGCTTCGACGAGCTCCAGGCGCGCATCGCCGCCACGGTGGCTTTCCTCAAGTCGGTGCCGCGCGAGGCGATCGACGGGCGCGAGGATGCCGATGTCGAAGTGAAGACGCCCAGCCGCAGCTTCCACTTCAAGGGCCTGCCCTATCTCACCGGCTTCGTGCTGCCGAACTTCTATTTCCACATGACCGCCGCCTACGCGATCCTGCGCCACAAGGGCGCACCGGTGGGCAAGATGGACTATCTGGGCGGCATCTGATGGCACGGATCGCGGTGATCGGTGCGGGGGCCATTGGCGGCACCCTCGCCGCCTGGCTGGCGCAAAGCCATGCCGTGACGGTCTGCGCGCGCTCGCCGCTCGACGATCTCGAGGTCGAGACGCCCGAAGGCGTTATCCGCGCTGCCCCGCGCATCCTCACCGATCCCGCCGACGCGACCGAGGTCGATTGGGTGCTGTGCACCACCAAGACCTATGACTGCGCCGCCGCGGCTGCCTGGCTACCCGGGCTGATGGGCCCCACCACCCGGCTCGCAGTGATCCAGAACGGCGTCGAGCAGCGCGATCGCTTCCCCCAGGTGCCGGCGCAGCGCACCGTGCCGGTGATCATCGACCTGCCCGCCGAGCGGAGCGCGCCCGGCCGCATCGTCCAGCGCCGCAACGGCACCATCCATGTGCCCGAGGGCGAGGCCGGCGAGGCGCTGGTCGCGCTGTTCGAAGACACGCCGATCGACGCGCAGACCACACCCGATTTCCTCACCGCCGCCTGGCGCAAGCTCGCGATCAACTGCTCGGGCATCGTCAGCGCGCTCACACTGCGCCCGGCCGAAGTGGCCAATGAAGAGCCGGTTGCGGAAGTGATGCGCGCCCTGGTGCGCGAATGCATCGCCGTGGGCCGTGCCGAGGGCGCCGACCTCAAGGACGGCCTTGCCGACAGGGTCGTGGAATGGACGCGGCGGGCGCACCCGCAGTCGATCAACTCGCTCCACGCCGACTTCAGGGCCGGCCGCCAGACCGAAGTCGATGCCCGCAACATGGTGATCGTCCGCCTCGGCGCGAAGCATGGGATCGACGCGCCGATGAACCGCGCCCTTGCATCTCTACTGAGCGCAGCTTCCACCCAGCATTAACCTGAACTGGCGCAGACTCGGCGGCATGGACGTTGGGATTCGCGCGCTGCTGCTCAATCGAGGACTTGGCCTACTCCTGCTCGCGGGCCTGGCCGGTCTGTACGCGATCTTCGCGATCGATCTGTTCCAGGACGAAGGCGGCACCGTCACTGGCCGCCGCATGCGGGTCGAGCTCGACGAATTCCTGCTCTACGGCTCCAGCCTGATCCTGTTGCTGTTCGGCTTCAGCTTCAACCAGCATCGCGGCCGCCTGCGCGAGCGGACCAAGCGGCTGCGCGCCGAACGCGATGCGCGCGATCTCGGCTATCACGATCCGCTCACCGGCATGCCCAATCGCCGCGCCTTTGGTGAAGCGCTGGACGGGCTTGCGCCAAGCGGGCTCCACGCGGTGCTGATGCTCGATCTCAACGGGTTCAAGGCGATCAACGACACGCATGGCCATGGCACCGGCGACGCGCTGCTGCGGGTGATCGCCGATCGCATCGCCGGCGCGGTGCGCGAGGGCGACACGGCCGCGCGGCTGGGCGGCGACGAATTCGCGGTGATCGCGCCGGGCCTTGCCAGCCCCGAGGTCGCCAAGGCGATCGCCAAGCGCCTTGCCGAGAGCATCGCGCGCCCGGTGTTCCTCGACGGGCGCACCCTTCATGTCGGCAGCGGTATCGGCATCGCCCTGTCGCGCGCAGAGAAGCTCGCGCCCGAGGAACTCACCCGCCGCGCCGATCTCGCCCTCTATGCCGCCAAGCGCAGCGAGGGCGTGGCGTTCCGCCTCTACGGGCCCGAGCTGGAAGCCTAGCAATGCCTCCCCGAGCTTGCCTCGGCGAGCGGGAGCATCGCGAAGCAATGGTGGAGGGGCCGCCGCGGTACGCGGCGGTAGCCCGCCCCTAGATCTCCACGATCCGCGTGCCCAGCCGAGCGGCTTCGTCGCGGTCGTGCGTCACCATCAGGATCGGCAGGCCCGCCGTGTCGCGCAGCCGCTCGATCAGCGCCATGATCTCCTCGCGCCGCGCGCGGTCGAGCGACGACAGCGGCTCGTCGAGCAGCAGGAAGCGCGGGTTGGAGAGCAGCGCCCGCCCGATCGCCACCCGCCGGGCCTCGCCGCCCGAAAGCGTGCGCGGCCAGCGATCGAGCAACGGGGCGATGCCGAGCATCGCGATCGTCTCGTCGACGTCGAGCCCGCCTTCGCTGCGCCGCCCATAGAGCAGGTTCGCGCGCACGCGCAGGTGTGGGAACAGCCGCGGCTCCTGGAAGACGTAGCCGGCGCGCCGTTCGGCCGCCGGCACGTCGATCCCTGCCGCGGCCTCGAACAGCGTCTCGCCGCCCACCCGCACATGCCCGGCATCGGGCTCGATCAGCCCGGCGACCATGTTGAGGATGCTGGTCTTGCCCGCGCCCGACGGGCCGAACAGCACGGTGAGCCCTTCGCCCGCCTCGATCCGGCACGCGATCCCGGCCTCGCCGAGCGTCTTGGTCAGGTCGAGGTCAAAGGACATGCAGCCCCCTGCCCGCGCGCCTGGCGATCAGCTCGGAGGCGAGCAGCGCGGCAAGCGAGATCAGCACCGAGATGCCGGCGAGCCGCAGCACCTGGGCTTCCCCACCGGGGGTCTGGAGCGCGGCATAGATGGCGAGCGGCAGCGTCTGCGTCTCGCCAGGGACATTGGATACGAAGGTGATCGTCGCGCCGAATTCGCCCAGTGCGCGGGCGAAGCCGAGCACCGTGCCGGCGAGCACGCCCGGCAGGCTTAGCGGCAGCGTCACGCTGGCGAACACCCGCCAGCGCCCTGCCCCCAGCGTCGCCGCCGCCTGCTCGAGCCGCCGGTCGACTGCCTCGATCGACAGCCGCATCGCGCGCACCATCAGCGGCAGCGCCATCACGGCGCTGGCGATCGCCGCGCCGGTCCAGCGGAACAGCACCGAGACGCCGAACCAGCTCTCCAGCCAGCTCCCGATCGGCCCGGCGGGCGCAAAGGCGAGCAGCAGCAGCCAGCCGGTCACCACCGGCGGCACCACCAGCGGCAAATGGACCAGCCCGTCGAGCAGCAGCTTCCCCGGAAACCGCCCCCGCGCCAGCAGCCAGGCGAACGCGAAGGCCAGCGGCAGGCAGGCGAGCACCGCCACCCCGCCCACCTTGAGCGACAGCCAGACGATCCCCCAGAGCTCGGGCGTCACAGCGGCTGGAAGCCGAAGCGACGGAAGATCGCCTTGCCCTCGCCGCTCAGCAGGAAGCGGCGGAACGGCTCCGCGTCGGGGCTGGTCGCGGCCTTGAGCCGGGCGAGCGGATAGCGGATCGGCGGGTGGCTGCTGTCGGGCAGGACGCGGACGACCTCGACCCGGCTCGATGCCCGCGCATCGGTTGCATAGACGATGCCGAACGGCGCCGCCCCGCGCTCGACGAACGCCAGCGCCGCGCGCACGCTTTCGCCGCGCACCACCCGCGGCGCCACCGCGTCCCACGCCCCAAGCTTGTGGAGCGCCGCCTTGGCATATTTCCCCGCCGGCACCGCATCGGGATCGGCGAGCGCCAGCGGTCCCGCGCCGAGCAGCCGGGCGAGCGGCAGGTTCGCGCCGACATTCCCCCGCGCGCCCCTGGGCCGCACCACCACCAGCCGGTTGCCCAGGAACGAGGCCCGCGTGCCCGGCACGATCAGCCCGCGCTTCTCGATATCGTCCATCCACGGCTCGTCGGCAGAGGCGAACAGGTCCGCCGCCGCGCCCGCCGCGATCTGCCGCGCCAGCGCCGAGCTCGCCGCGAACGAGCAGACCGGCCGCGCCCGCCCCTTCGCCGCCCAGGCGTCCGCCGCCGCGCTCATCGATTCCTGCAGGCTCGCCGCCGCCAGCACCAGCGGCGCGCGGGCCGACGCCACCGCCATGCGCGGCGCCAGCGCCGCCACGCTTATGCCGGCGAGCAGCCCGCGCCGGCCGATCCGCATCTCGATCGTCATGCCCCGTGCCTGACAGCCGCCCGCCGCCGAGGCAAGGCCCTCACTTCAGCTTGAGCGCCTTCAGCACATCCGCCCAGCGGACCAGCTTGAAGTTCTGCGAGGCCGGCGCGTTGTCGCCGTCCTGCGCGAGCATCAGCCCGCCCTGCAGCCCCGGCCCGAAACTCGCCGTCGAGACTTCGATCCCGTCGGTCTCGCTGGTCGCGCCGAACGTGCCCGCGACGATGCGGAAGCGCCCGGCATAGGCCATGTCCCTGAGCCGCCACAGGCCATAGGCGTTGTCGCCCTGGCTCGAGACGACCAGATAGCCGCCGCGCGCGCCCTCTGCCGCGATCGCCACGCCCTCCACGTCGTCGACCAGCGTCCGCCTGTCGACCGCGATCACCTTCTCGCCGCCCACCGGATCCTTGGCGTTCGCGCCGAAGCGCCACACGCCGACATCCTCTTCGCCGACGAACAGCGTGCCCGTCCGGTCGTCCGCGACACAGCCTTCGGACTGGCTGCCGAGCTTCATCGTCCGCACCCGGTCCGCCACGATCTTCCCGCCCTGGCGGAAGATCTCCATCTGCGCGATCGTCCCGCTCTTATAGACAACATAGGCATAGAGCTTGCCCCCGCGCGGCGCGTACATGCACAGGCCATAGGCCTCGCCCGCCCCCGCCTCGAAGCGGCCGATCTCGGCCAGCGTCGCCGCCCCGGTATCCAGCGTGTAGAGCGCCAGCTTGCCGTTGGCCTTGTCGTTGCGGTCGCTCGCCGCGACGATCACCTGCCCGCCCCACACGCGCAGGTCGACATTGTTGACTCGCCCCGCCGCCAGCGACGACCGCAGCCTGCCCGACAGGTCATAGACGTTGAGCCCGGCCTTCTTGTCGGTCGCCACGATCAGGCTGCGCGCCGGATCGCGCGGATTGCGCCAGATCGCGGGATCGTCCGCCGCATCCTCCAGGCTCGCCACCGCCGCCGTCTCGCCGATCGCCGTCACCTGCGTGGTCGGGACGTCCTGCACCGCGGGCACGGTCTGGAGCAGCATCAGCGTGGCAAAAATCATGGGATCCCCCTGGTTGCGAACCGGCGCCCTTTAGGAACGCAGTGCGACGGATCGATGACAGTTCGGGGACCGCAAGACCCACTGGCGCTTCCAAAAGGCTCTAGCTAGGCTGTCGGAAATAGGGGGGAATCACGTGATCATCGGCATTGATCTCGGCACTACGAACAGTGCCGCCGCGATCTGGCGCGACGGGCAGGCCGTGCTCGTTCCCAACGCGATCGGCGACCTGCTGACGCCGTCGGCCGTCTCGTTGGACGACAAGGGCGCCATCCTCATCGGCATGGCCGCGCGCGAGCGCCAATCCACGCATCCGCGCGACACGGTCAGCGCGTTCAAGCGCTATATCGGCACGCAGCAGACGGTAACGCTCGGCAAGCGCACCTATGATGCCGAGGAGCTGTCGGCGCTGGTCCTGCGCCAGTTGAAGGCCGATGCCGAAGCCTTTGCCGGCGAGAGCGTCACCGGCGCGGTGATCACGGTTCCCGCCTATTTCAACGACCGCCAGCGCAAGGCGACGCGACGCGCGGGCGAGCTTGCCGGCCTCAAGGTCGAGCGGCTGGTCAACGAGCCGACTGCTGCCGCCCTCGCGTTCGGCATCCAGACGCGCGAGCAGGAGCCGTTCCTGGTCTTCGATCTCGGCGGCGGCACCTTCGATGTCTCGATCGTCGAGGTGTTCGAAGGCGTGGTCGAGGTCCGCGCCTCGTCGGGCGACAACCGGCTGGGCGGCGAGGACTTCAACGACAAGGTGATCGAAGTCGCGCGCCGCATGCTCGACCCCGCGCGCAAGCTCGACGGCGCCGACCAAGTGGTGCTGCACGAGTTGCTGCGCGCCGCTGCCGAGCGCACTCGCCGTAAGCTAACCGAAGCCGACGAGGCCGAGTTCGCGATTGTGTGGAACGGCGAGAGCTTTACGGCGAACCTCACTGCCGCGGTATTCGAGGAAGCCGCCGCGCCGCTTCTCCAGCGGCTGCGCGATCCGGTGCTCCGGTCGCTGCGCGATTCGAACATTCGCGTCGAAACGCTGAGCGAGATCGTGCTCGTTGGCGGCTCGACCCGCATGCCGGTGGTGCGTCGCGCGATCACCCGCATGTTCGGCCGCTTCCCCAACGCCACCGTCCACCCCGATCACGCCGTCGCGCTCGGCGCCGCGGTGCAGGCCGGGTTGCTGGCACGCGCGGAAGCGTTGGAGGAAGTACGGCTCACCGACGTCAGCCCCTTCACCCTGGGCGTCGACAATGCCGAGCCCGATGGCGCGGGCGGCTGGCGCACCGGGCTGTTCTCGCCGATCATCGACCGCAACACGACGATCCCGGCGAGCCGCGTCCGCTATTACGGCACCGTTGCCGACAATCAGCGCGCGATTCGCTTCGGCATCTATCAGGGCGAGGCGCGCGAGGTCGCGGGCAACGTCAAGCTGGGCGAAGTCACGCTGTCGATCCCGCCCAAGCCGGCAGGCGAGGTGATGGTCGAATGCCGTTTTACCTATGACAGCAGCGGTATCCTGGAGGTTGACGTATCGATCCCCGCGACGGGCATCACTCGCAACCTCGTCATCATCGACGAAGCCGACGCGATGGACGACAAGCAGATCGCTGCCCGTCGCGCCGAACTGGCCGCACTCAAGGTCCACCCGCGCGAGGAAAGCGAGAATGCCGCCGTGCTAGCGCGCGCGTCCCGCTGCTACGAAGGTTTTATCGGCGAACGGCGCGACCTGATCGGACAGTGGATCGGCGCGTTCGAGGCTTCGCTCGGCGGGCAGGATCCGCGGCTGATCAGGGAAGCCCGCGCGCTGCTCGTCGAGCAGCTCGATTCGATCGAAGGCGAGCGCTTCCTGTGAGCCAGGGCGGTCCAGCCTGGAAGCGGCTCGGCCTTGCCCCCACCGAGGACCAGCGCGAGATACGCCGTGCCTATGCGCGGCAGCTCAAGGCGATCGACGTCGAGCGCGATCCCCAGGCATTCATCGCGTTGCGCGAGGCGTTCGAGGACGCCCAGCACATCGCGCGCTGGATGGCCTATGAGCGCGAGGAAGCGGAGAATCCCGAGGCCGAGGCGCCGGACGCCGACGACATGCTCGACGAGGCGGAGATGGCCGACACGATCGGCGCGTTGCGTGTCGACCTTGGCCAGGCCCCGTCGCCAGCGCTCGCTGCGGCGCCTGCGGCCGCCGAACGAGACGGTCCCTGGTCGCCGCCAACGCCGGAGAAGTTCGACGCGCACGCCGCCGCGCTCGCCCAACTGCTTCAGCGCAACAATCTGGAACCTCGCCCCTGGCCCACCGATGCCGAGCGCGAGGAAATGCTCGTCCATTGGCGCGTGATCCAGGCCGACCCCCGCATGCAGCAACTCGACTTCTATGCCGATGCCGAGAACTGGATCGCCGGGCTGATCGGCTTCACCATCCCCTTCTCGGACACCTTGATCGTCCCGGCCACCGAATATTTCGGCTGGGTACGCGACGAGGGCAAGATCAGCCAGAGCAACGGGCTGTCCGAGGTGGTCTATCGCTACCGGATGCTCAGCTTCCTCGACGAGATCCGGGACCCGGGCGGCCAGCATTACGAGGCCTGGTGCGAGCTGACCACGCCCGCCGACGTGGATGCGGAGCGCGGCCGCGTCTCCGTAAAGAAGATCCACAAGCTGCTGCATCAGGTGCGCCTCCACTATCCGGGGCTCGAGGGCAATTTCGAGCCCGAGCGCGTCGCCCTGTGGGATCGGGGCAATGGCGGCGATGCTCTGGGTCCACTGGTTCCCGACGAGAAGCAGCCGATCCGCATCCCCGGCTATCTGCTGTGGTTTTTCCTCGTGTTGATCGCAATCCCGGCGATCGGCAACCTGACCAAGAACAGTAGCAGCCCAACCTTCCGCCCATCGGAAGAGCCCGCCCTGCTCGCCGGCACGCTTGGGCTCAGCGACGAGAAGCGCGACGTCGAAGTGCTGCTGAAGAATGTCGGCGATGGCACACTGACGCTGGAGAAGATCGAAAAGCAGAACCCCAAGCTTGCGCAGCTGATCCGCTCCAACTGGGAGATCAGCCATGAGGGCGGGCAAACGCTACTCAACTTCGTCAACAATGTCAGCGCGGTGCTCAACGACCAGGTGGGCGACCGCAAGCGGATCGCCTCCCCGGAGACCCTGCTCGCCTATCGCACGCTGGTAGCGGACAAGGCCCGCGCGCTACGCAGCATATCGCCTCAGAAATGCGCCGACTTCTTCCGAGGCGTGACCGTTCAGGCGCGCGACCTGACGCCAGAGCTGCTCAAGCGCGAGCGCGCGATGATAACGCGACTGCTGCTCGAACCCGGTGATCCGGCGCCGCGCAGCGGTCCGACGACCTTCATGATTCCCAATGCGGTGTTCGACGAGGGCGCCCGGCGCGCCAAGCTCAGCCAAGCCCGGATGGAAGGCGGCGCGATGAACAAGGGAACGCCCGCGGACATCTGCAATGCCCGGATCGGCTTGACCGAAGCGGTGATCGCTATGCCGGCGGGATCGGAGAAGACGCGGCTGCTACGGGCGATGTGATCGCCCGTTGCGGCGCTACTCCTCCCCCATCCGCAGCGCCGCGATGAACGCCTCCTGCGGGATGCTGACCGAGCCGTACTCGCGCATCTTCGCCTTGCCCTTCTTCTGCTTCTCCAGAAGCTTGCGCTTGCGCGTGGCGTCGCCGCCATAGCATTTGGCGGTCACGTCCTTGCGCATCGCGCTGATCGTCTCACGGGCGATCACCTTGCCGCCGATCGCCGCCTGGATCGGGATCTTGAACAGGTGCCTCGGGATGAGTTCCTTCAGCCGCTCGACCATGCCGCGGCCGCGCACTTCGGCGGTCGAGCGGTGGACGATCATGCTGAGCGCGTCGACCGGCTCCTCGTTGACCAGGATGCCCATCTTGACCAGGTCGCCTTCCCGGTAACCGATCTGCTCATAGTCGAAGCTGGCATAGCCCTTGGACAGCGACTTGAGCCGGTCGTAGAAATCGAACACGACCTCGTTGAGCGGCAGCTCATAGGTCGCCTGCGCGCGGCCGCCGACATAGGTGAGGTTCTTCTGGATGCCGCGCCGGTCCTGGCACAGCTTTAGCACCGAGCCGAGATACTCGTCCGGCACATAGATCACCGCCTGGATCCAGGGCTCGGCGATGCTCTCGATCTTGTTCGGATCGGGCATGTCGGCCGGATTGTGCAGCTCGATATGCCCGCCGCCATGCGTCAGCTCGATCTGATAGACCACCGAGGGCGCGGTGGTGATCAGGTCGAGATCATATTCGCGCATCAGCCGCTCCTGGATGATCTCCAGGTGGAGCAGGCCGAGGAAGCCGCAGCGGAAGCCGAAGCCCAGCGCCGCCGAGGTCTCCATCTCGAACGAGAAGCTGGCGTCGTTGAGCCGCAGCTTCGAGATGCTCTCGCGCAGCTTCTCGAAGTCGTTGGCGTCGACCGGGAACAGGCCGCAGAACACCACCGACTGGACTTCCTTGAAGCCCGGCAGCGGCTCGAGCGCGGGCCGCTTGGCGTCGGTCAGCGTGTCGCCGACGCGGGCCTGGGCGACTTCCTTGATCTGCGCGGTGATGAAGCCGATCTCGCCCGGTCCCAGATCGGGCAGCTGCTCGATCTTGGGGGTGAAGGCGCCGACGCGGTCGACCAGATGGGTCGTGCCGGCGGCCATGAACTTGATCTGCTGGCCCTTCTTGATCGTGCCGTCGATCACGCGGACCAGGATGACGACGCCGAGATAGGGGTCGTACCAGCTGTCGACCAGCATTGCCTTGAGCGGCGCGTCGACATCGCCCTTGGGCGCCGGGATGCGCTCGACCACGGCATCGAGGATCTCCTCGATGCCGATGCCCGACTTGGCGCTGGCGAGCACCGCGTTCGAGGCGTCGATGCCGATGATCTCCTCGATCTCGTTCTTCACCTTTTCGGGCTCGGCCGAGGGTAGGTCGATCTTGTTGATGACCGGGATGATCTCGTGGTCGTGCTCGATCGACTGATAGACATTGGCGAGGGTCTGGGCCTCGACGCCTTGCGCCGCGTCGACCACCAGCAGCGCGCCTTCGCAGGCGGCCAGGCTGCGGCTCACCTCATAGGCGAAGTCGACATGCCCCGGCGTGTCCATCAGGTTGAGGATATGGCCCTTCCACTCCAGGCGCACGGTCTGCGCCTTGATGGTGATGCCGCGCTCCTTCTCGATGTCCATGTTGTCGAGCACCTGCGCGCTCATCTCGCGGTCGGAGAGCCCGCCGGTGCGCTGGATCAACCGGTCGGCCAGCGTGGACTTGCCGTGATCGATATGCGCGATGATCGAGAAATTGCGGATCTTGGAAAGTTCGGTCGCCATAATCCGCGCGCGTTAGCAGCTTGCACGCGAAAGCCAAAGCACTCGCGGCATCGCTATTGCGACTTCTGCAATTTCTCCGAAACGCTTTTGAAGCTATCCGGAAAACGGGTTCAGAAGGATGGAGATATCATGACCTCCAAATATGCGTCGATCATCAGGATTCTCATGGCCTCTGCCGCGCTGCTCGGCGCGGGACAGGCCTATGCCCAGAAGGGCGCCAAGCCCAGCAAGGGGCAGAAGATGCAGGAAGCCGCCGTCAACGACGTGCCGCACTGCTCGCGCAAGCTCGGCACGCTTTCCATCGTCGATGGCGACGATCCCAGCGGCTGGACCCAGTATCAGCTCGCACCGCCCGCCAAGCTGCTGCGTGTGCTCGTCCAGCGCTCGGGCTGCTTCAACATCGTCGATCGCGGCACCGGCCTGCAGGCGGCATCGCGCGAGCGGGCGATCGGCGGCAATCTGGGGCTGCAGCGCGGCTCGAACGTCGGCCAGGGCCAGATCAAGGCGGCCGACTATGTCCTCGTCGCCGAAGTGCAGGGTGCCAATAGCAATTCGGGCGGCAGCGGCGTGGGCGGTCTGGTCGGTGGCCTGATCGGCGGCCGCACGGGCGCGGCGATCGGCGGCGGCATCAAGTCGCGCAAGCTCGAGGCGAACACCGTGCTCTCGCTCACCAATGTCCGCACCACCGAGACGATCTCGGTGCAGGACGGCTATGCCGCGAAGAACGACATCTCGTTCGGCGCTGGCGGCGGCCTGGGCTTCTTCGGCGGCGCGGTGGGCGCGGTCGGCGGCGGATACGAGAACACCGATATCGGCCGGATCGTGACGCTGGCCTTCATCCAGGCCTATGCGAAGATGGTCGACGAACTGGGCCTGGTCCGGCCGGGCGACGCCGGCACCGCGCAGGCGGCACCGGCCAAGACCTTCACCGCACAGGGCCCGGTCGCAATGCGCACCGCCCCCGCTGCTACCGGCAAGATCATCCGCACGCTGCCGATGGGCTCGATCGTCTATCCGACGGGCAACAAGAACGGCCTGTGGTGGGAAGTTGCCGACGAGAACGACAATGTCGGCTGGGTGCTGAACACCAAGCTGGCGCCGTCGAACTAGGACGCCGCCAGACGGACACGAAAAAGGGCGGGCGCCAGCGGCGTCCGCCCTTTTTTCATGCCCCGGGATGGAGATCGCGTCAGTCCGCCTGCACGGCCTCGATCGCAGCAACGGCATTGGCGAAGCGCGCCTCGCCATCGCCCGAGACGAGCGCCCAGCGCACCCCGCGGCGCTCGAGCTCCGCGCGGGAGAGATCGAAGAATTTCTGGCGCAGCTCCTGCGTGCCGAACATGCGGGTGCCGTCGGCGCGCCAGGGCATGTTGATGTCGAACAGCAGGTAGAAATCGGCAACGCCCTGCCATTCGTCGAACCAGGGATCGCGATAGCCGAACAGCATGTCGGCCCAGACCGCGGTCATCAGCGGATCGGTATCGAGGATCAGCGGCTTCATCCCCGCGGCGAGCAGCGTGCGGGTGCCGGCATCATGCGTCTTGGCGATCTCGAGCAGGTCGCGCATCGTGAAGTCGATGCCGCGCGCCTCGGCATATTCGCGGCCATATTCGTCGACCACCTCGCCACCGAGATAGTCGGCGAGTCGCGGTGCCAGCGTCGACTTGCCGGTGCTTTCGGGGCCGTGGAGGCAGATGGTGCGAAGCTTCATGCGCTCTTCTTGATCCAGTCGATAAGTCCCCGGCCCGCAAGGACCAGAAGAATCATATAGAGGATCGCCGTAGGCCACAGATCCTTTACGGCGAACAAAGGAACGGCGAGCAGATCAGCCGCGATCCACAACACCCAGCTTTCCCATTTTCGGCGCGATTGCAGGATTTGCGCTGCGATGCTGACGATCGCGACGCTGCCGTCCCACCACGGATAGGCGGCATCGGTCTGGCTGTGCATCAGCCAGCCCCAGCCGGCCGCGGCGACCGCGACCCCCGCCAGCCAGGCCAGGCGCTGCCGGTCGCTCAGCCGCTCGACCCGAACCTCGCCCGTCTCGGCGCGCGAGCGCGACCAGTTCCACCAGCCGTAGAGATTGACCGCGAGGAAGAAGAGCTGGAGCAGCGCGTCGCTGTAGAGCTTCTCGCCCAGGAACAGCCAGCCATAGAGCGAGACCGCCACCAGCGCGAACGGGTAGTTCCACATGCTTCGGCGGACGACGAGCGCCACGTTCACGAGCACAAGGGCGGCGGCAACATACTCGATCGGGCTCACCGGCACGGCCTAGCAACAATTCGCGGTTTCCGTCGAGAGGGTTGCCCTTCCCTCTTCGCGCGCTAGGCTGGGCCATCGGATCGCGGGAGGAGAGGCCCATGCGTCATGTCGCAGTGATCGGTTCCGGGCCGGCGGGCTATTATACCGCCGAAGCCTGCCAGAAGGTGTTTGGCGACGAAGTTCGCGTCGACATAATCGACCGGCTGCCGGTGCCCTTCGGGCTGATCCGTACCGGGGTCGCCCCCGACCACCAGTCGATCAAGGGCGTCTCCCGTCGCTACGAGGCGGTGGCACTCACCGACAATGTCCGCTTCGTCGGCAACGTCACGCTCGGCAAGGACCTGTCGATCGACGAGCTGCGCGCGTTGTACGACGCCGTCGTCCTCGCCACTGGCGCGCCGCATGATCGCAAGCTGGAGATCCCCGGCGCCGAGCTGCCCGGCGTGACCGGATCGGCGGCGTTCGTCGGCTGGTACAACGGCCATCCCGACTATGCCGACCTCGCCCCACCGCTGGACGGGCCGGCGGTGGTGATCGGCAACGGCAATGTCGCACTCGACGTCGCGCGCGTACTCGCCAAGGCCGAGGACGAGCTGGAGGCGTCGGACATCGTCGCGCATGCGCTCGACCTGCTACACGGCGCGCAGGTCCATGACATCACCCTGCTCGGCCGCCGC
Source organism: Sphingomonas sp. HITSZ_GF (assembly GCF_029543155.1). Taxonomy (GTDB): domain Bacteria; phylum Pseudomonadota; class Alphaproteobacteria; order Sphingomonadales; family Sphingomonadaceae; genus Sphingomonas. The sequence goes on from NZ_JARQXA010000003.1 coordinate 188,607, forward strand.
GGGCCGCACCAGATCGCGATGACTCCCAAGGAGCTCGGCGAGCTCGGCGAGCTGGCGCATGCGACGCCGGTGGTCGACCCCGCCGACTTCCCGCCGCCCGAAGAAGACCATGTGCTCGATCCGGGGCAGCGCAAGGCGATCGGGCATCTGCGTCGCTATGCCCAGGGCATGCCCGACAAGCCTATCCGCATCATCTTCGACTTCTTCGCGATGCCGGTGGCGATCGAAGGCGACGGCAAGGTGGAGCGGGTGATCGTCGAGCGCACCGCGCTGGGCCCCGACGGCAATGCGCACGGCACCGGCGAGACCTATGCGATCCCCGCCAGCCTGGTGGTGAGCTGCATCGGCTATCGCACCCCGCGAATCGAGGGCGTGCCCTATGACGACAAGGCGGGGCGCTTCGCCAATCTCGACGGGCGGGTGCTGCCCGGCCTCTACGCGGTGGGCTGGGCGCGGCGCGGGCCGACCGGGACGATCGGCACCAACCGGCCCGACGGCTTCGCCATCGCCGAGAAGATCGCGGAGGATATCGGCGACGGCTCGGGCAAGCCCGGCCGGCCGGCGCTCGACGCGTTGCTGGCGGAGCGCGGCGTGGAGGCGGTGACCTTCCGCGACTGGCTCAAGATCGACGCCGCCGAGATCGCCGCGGCCCGCATCGGCGCGCCGCGCGAGAAGTTCGTTTCGGTCGATGCGATGCTGGGTGCGCGGAAAAGCTGAATCTGGCGCTTGCGTGACTCAAATAGCGTGGTTATAGGCGCCCCCTCGCAGTCGGGGTTCGCCCCGGAGGCACCGGTCGGGGAATAGCTCAGCCTGGTAGAGCACTGTCTTCGGGAGGCAGGGGCCGGAGGTTCGAATCCTCTTTCCCCGACCATTTAAATTCCCGCTAAATTAGCACTTTACGCGAAGTGGCCAACCAGGGGCCACCAAGCACTCGGGTGCGCCTCTGAGATACTGAGGGCCCGATCGTGCTTTCCTTTCGTGACATCACCATCCGGCTTGGCGGCCGCGCGATCATCGAGGGTGCGAGCGCCGCGATCCCGCCGCGTGCCCGAGTCGGCTTCATCGGCCGCAACGGCGCCGGCAAGTCGACGCTGATGAAGGCGATCGCCGGGATGATCGAGACCGATACCGGCTCGGTCGATATCCCGCGCAATGCCCGCTTCGGCTATCTCCGCCAGGACGCCCCGGGCGGGCAGACCAGCGCCTTCGACACCGTGCTCGAAGCCGATGTCGAGCGCGCCGCCCTGCTGCTCGAGGCCGAGACCCAGGACGATCCCGACCGGCTGGGCCATATCTACGAGCGGCTCGACCAGATCGACGCCTATGAGGCCCCTGCCCGCGCCGGGCGCATCCTGAAGGGCCTGGGCTTCGACGAGGCGATGCAGGCGCGGCCGATGGACAGCTTCTCGGGCGGCTGGCGGATGCGCGTGGCGCTGGCGAGCCTGCTGTTCCTCAACCCCGACATCCTGCTGCTCGACGAGCCGAGCAACCACCTCGACCTCGAAGCGGTGATGTGGCTCGAGGGGTTCCTGCGCGCCTATCGCGGGACGATCCTGCTGATCAGCCACGAGCGCGACCTGCTCAATAACGTCGCCGACCATATCCTTCACCTCGACCGCGGCCAGACCACGCTCTATCCGGGCGGGTATGACGCGTTCGAGCGGCAGCGGGCCGAGCGACTCGCCCAGCAGGCAGCGGCGCGCGAGAAGCAGGTGGCCGAGCGCGAGAAGCTCCAGGCCTTCGTCGATCGCTGGCGGGCCAAGGCGAGCAAGGCCAAGCAGGCGCAGAGCCGGGTCAAGGCGCTGGAGCGCATGCAGCCGATCGCGGCGGTGGCCGAAGACCCCAGCCTCACCTTCCAGTTCCCCAATCCGCAGGGCCTGCGCCCGCCGCTGCTGACGCTCGACCATGCCTCGGTCGGCTATGAGGAAGGCAAGCCGATCCTCTCGCGCCTGGGCCTCCGGCTCGATCCCGACGACCGCATCGCCTTCCTCGGACGCAACGGCAACGGCAAGACCACGCTTGCCCGGATGATCGCCGGCGAGCTGCCGGTGATGGACGGCGAGATGACCACCGCCACCAAGCTGACGGTCGGCTATTTCACCCAGTACCAGGTCGAGGAGCTCGATCCCGACGCCACGCCGGTGGAGACGATGGGCCGGGTGATGAAGGGCGCGACGCCGGTACAGGTGCGCAGCCAGCTCGGCCGCTTCGGCTTCTCGGGCGACAAGGCGCTGACCAAGGTCGGCAAGCTTTCGGGCGGCGAGCGCGCGCGGCTGGCGCTGGCGCTGGTGACGCACAACGCCCCGCATCTGCTGATCCTCGACGAGCCGACCAACCACCTCGACGTCGATACCCGCGAGGCGCTGGTCCAGGCGCTGGCCGAGTTCAAGGGCGCGGTGGTGCTGGTCAGCCATGACCGCCACATGCTCGAGCTGGTCGCCGACCGGCTGTTCCTGGTCGATGGCGGGACGGCGCGGGAATATGACGGCACCATAGAGGATTATGCCGCCTTCATCGTATCCGGGAAGCCGGCGCCGGGCACCGCCGGAGCGCCCGCCGACAAGAAGGGCGACCGCCGGGCCGGCGCCGAGGCGCGCCAGGCCACGACCGGGCTGCGCAAGGCAGTTAGCGACGCCGAGACCGAGCTCACCAAGGCGCAGAAGGCACTGGCCGAAGTCGATGCCGCTCTGGCAGGAAACCCGCCCAAGTGGCTGAAATCGCTGTCGATGGGCGACCTCATGAAGCGGCGCGGCGAGATCGAGGCGCAGCGCGAGACGGCCGAGGCGGCCTGGCTCGAGGCGAGCGAGGCGCTGGAAGCGGCAAACTAGACGCTTTCGAACGCCGAAGTTTGCTGCGTTTGCGGGAGTTGCAGGGTTGCGGTGCCGTTATGCGGAACACTTTCGCGAGGCGAAGGTGATGCACGAACGGACGCTTCGATCCGCGGAAGTTTGCGCGACGCGTTGACGGTTCCAAGAGCGGCCCTTGCGGGACTATGGAACATTAGCAGAACATCCTTGTGTAGGACAGCCAAAAGCCGTCATCCCGGCGAAAGCCGGGATCTCAGGCGATGGCGGGAATAGAGCCGCACGAGATCCCGGCTTTCGCCGGGATGACGTTCAGGGCTTCATCGCCACCCATTTGTCGTAGGTGGCGAGCGCCTTGGCGGGGCCGGTGTTGTACCAGCTATAGCCGTTGCGGCGCTCGACGCTGAGCTCGTTGACGTCGCTGTGGATCGTACGGTCGCGGTCGCCGAAGATCGGCTTGCCGGTCTTGATGTCGTAATAGCGCGACCAGAGCGGGCCGGCGCCGGGCTTGGGGACGAGCTTGCGGCCGTCGGTGCCCTTCTCGAAGGCGACTCCGTACACCGCGTGCGCCTTGAGCCAGGCGGCGCCGTCGCCGATCGCCGCCTCGACTGAAGGCGAGCGCCCGGCCTGCTTCATCAGGAAGATCAGCAGGTCGGCGCTCTCATCCGAGGACAGAGCGGCCGGTTCGAAGTTGCGGGCGCCCGCCGGCGCGAGCGTGAGCGCGTCGTGCTGCTGGCCCCAGATGGTGCGCTTGCCGTCGACGACCACCTGGGTCTTGAGGATGAGCTGGATCGCCTTGTTGCACGCCACCTTGGCCTCGGCGGCGAGCGCTTCGGACACGAAGGCATAGTCGCCCTGGCGGCGGGCGACCTCGGCGAGGACGGTCACCACCGAGGACAGCGCATCGTCGTTGAAGGTGAGCGCATCGTGATAGCCGCCCTGGAGCGGATAGATCTGCGGCCAGCCGCCATTGGGGAACTGGGCGTTGAGCAGATAGCGAACCCCCTTGAGGAAGCTTTCGCGATAGGCGCCAGCTTCCGCGTCCGGAACGGCCGCTTGCACGCGGGCGAGGAAGCGCAGCTCGGTGGTGGTGGCGTTGTTGTCGATCGTGCCGACATAGCTCCAGCTGTCGTCGTCACCGGCGGTACGGGCATTGGCGGGCAGCTTCTCGACCACCACCCAATGCTCGCCGCGGGCGCGGACCGGGCCGGTGCGATCGACATTCTTGCCCCAGCCGCCAGCGGGCGTCTGGAAGCTGACGATATTGTCGGCGACGTGGCGCGCCTCCGGCCCCGCATACCATTTGGCGGGCTGGTTGAGCGGCATGCCGCCGCCGCCCGAAGGGCCCGGCGGGGGCGATGCGGGCGTGGGCAGCGTGCCATCGGCACGCTCCTGGGCGAGCTGGGCCTTGTCGGCGGCCATCAGCGCGACCGAGCGATCGAGATAGACGTTCCAGGCACGCTGCTGGCCGATCGGCAACGCGGCGATCCGGGCGTGGGTGATCGGCTCGGCAGGCGTCATCTGGCCGATTACTTCGACCGCGGCATATGCCACCGGTGTCATCGCTGCAGCTGCGAACAGCGCGATCTTTGCGATACGAATCATGTCCCCTCCAATTTTGGTTTGGCGAGAGGATAGCGGGTTGGTGGCGAAGCGCTAGGGGACGAAAAAGGCGCGCAAGAAGAGGCGGAGAGAAGGATGATTTCACGCAGAGGCGCAAGGTTACAATTGGGCAAAGTGGGCGTGCCCGCGACCATAGGCACGCCTTAGCACGCCGCCCTTTACGGTTTCTCAGGCGGTTTCGGCTTCGGTTTCGGCTTCGGTTTTGGCTTCGGCTTGGGTTTCGGTTTTGATGGCTTGGGGTTCTCGTGGTCATTATTACGGCCGGGTGGTTCTCCGTGTTCTTGCATGACGCCCTCCTTTCCTGCGGCGATTCGCAGAAACCAAGGCTGCGCGAGTGTTAACCATCGTGCAAGCTCCCGCTACCTGGGCCCATCGGGTACCGGCGCGTTGCGCCGGCCCCTCCACCATTCGCTACGCGAATGGTCCCCCTCCCCCAGACAAGCTGGGGGAGGAATTGAGTGCACCAAAGCAAAACGGGCGAGGAGTTGCCCCCTCGCCCGCCGCCATGACCCTGAACTGACGCGCCTACTCGTAGCGCAGGGCATGAACCGGATTGGTGCGCGCGACGCGGATCGCATGGGCACCGATGGTGAGCACCGCGATCGCCAGCGCGAGCAGGCTGGCGCCGATGAACGGCACCGGCGTGAGCGCGATGCGGGCATCGAAGGCGTTGAGGAACTCGCGCATCAGCCACCAGGCGATCGGCCAGGCGATGATGTTGGCGATCACCACCGGCTTGGTGAACTGCCAGACGAGCAGCCGGGCGATGTCGCCGGTGCGTGCGCCGAGCACCTTGCGGATGCCGATCTCCTTGGTGCGCCGCTCTGCCGTGAAGGCAGCCAGGCCGAACAGGCCGAGGCAGCCGATCACCACCGCGAGCACCGCGAACAGCCCGAACATCTGCGCCCGGGCATCGAGCTTCGCATAGGCACGGGCGATCACTTCGTCGGCGAGCGTGGCCTCGAAGGGAACGTCGGGCGCATAGCGGCGCCAGACCTTCTCGATCCCCTCGCGCACCGGACGCGGATCGCCGTGGAAGCGCGCGACCAGCCAGCCGACATTGTGGGTATCGAGCATGTACATGGTCGGCTCGATCGCGTTCTTTACCGTGCGGAACCGGGCATCGGCGACGACGCCGATGATGGTGACGTTCATCAGCCCACCATATTCGTCCTTGATGCCGTAGCGGATGGTCTTGCCAACCGCGTCCTGCGGGGTCTTGAAGCCGAAGCGCCTCGCGCCCGACTCGTTGACCACGATATGGCCGCCCCGCGCGACCAGGGCGCGCTCCGCCGCAGGATCCTCGGGAACCGGGGTGGTCATGTCGTCGGCGGCGCGCTCGTCGAACACGCGGCCGGCGAGCGTGCGGATGCCCATGGTGGGGAAGAAGCCGGCATCGACGGCATAGATGCCGATATCGACCGGATCTTCCCGTCCCGGCACCACCACCGAAGTGGTGGACGTCTGGCCCGTGACCACGCCGATCATCGTGCGACCCGCAGATTCGACACCGGGCACCTTGGCGATCGCGCGGGTGAGCGCATCGGCCTGGGTGAGCAGCGTGCGCGACCCGATGTTCGAGAGCTGGATCAGCCCGGCGCGCTTGTAGCCGGGGTCGAGCGAACGGGCATAGACATTCTGGGCATAGACCACCGCGGTGCAGATGATCAGGCCGATCGACACCGCGAACTGGATCACCACCAGCGCGCTGCGCAACCGCCCCGATCCCTCGGCATCGGCGGCCGACTTGTTCGCCTTCAGCACGCGGGCCGGCTGGAAGCGCGAGAGGTAGAAGGCCGGATAAAGCCCGCCTGCCGCGCCGACGAGCAGCACCAGCCCGATCATCGGCAGGATCAGCCCGCCGCTGCCGAAATAATGCAGCTCGAGATCGGCATCGAGGAAGTTCGCGAACCAGGGCAGCGCAATCTCGACCACCGCGAGCGCCAGCAGCATCGCGATCGTGGCGAGCAGCACCGATTCGCCGATGAACTGGGTCATCAGCTGGCGGCGCGTGGCACCCAGCACCTTGCGCAACGCCACTTCGCGGGCGCGCTGGCTGGCACGGGCGGTGGCGAGATTGGTGAAGTTGATGCAGGCCATGGCGAGGATCAGCAGCGCGATCACCGCGAAGGTGGTGATCGTCTGGACATCGTTGCTGGGCGACATTGCCGAGCCGGTGGAGCGGCCGAGATGGACGTCGGGCGCGGCGACCAGCTTGAAGGTGCGCTCGTCGCCGGCATTGTTCTTCTTGCCGTTGAACGTCTCGTCGGGGATGTTGCGCTTCTTCCACGCCTCCATCTGGCCGTTGAGCACGGCGACATCGGTGCCGGGACGCAGCTTCACATAGACCCAACCCGAGGTCCAACCCCAGCTGGTGAGATAGCCATTGTCATCGGGGAACATGCTGGGGAAGTCGACGCGGGCGAACATCTTGCCGGTCAGGTGCGAGTGCTTGGGAATGTCCTTGAACACGCCGGTGACGCGGTAATCGGCCTTGCGGCCTATGGTGAGCAGCGTGACCGTGCGGCCGACGATGCTGGTGGTGCCGAAGATCTTGGTCGCCTCCGCCTCGCTCATCACCACGGTGCCCGGGCGCGAAAGCGCGTTGCGATCGCCCTGCACCATCGGCAGCGCGATCGTGTCGAGGAACTTGCTGTCGACCAGCCGGCCATCCTCGACCTCGGTCGCCTCGCCGTCCTTGAGCAGGGTGAGCGGCGGGCCGCCCATATAGGTGGCGCTCTCGATCTGCGGGAAATCCTTGAGCAGCGCCGCCTTGGTCACATAGGGCGCGCCCTGATTGTCGAAGACATCGCCGGTGGTGCGGCTCTTGTAATAGACCTGGAACTGATAGGTGCGCGTGCCGTCGGGCAGCCAATCGTCGTAGCTGCGCTCATATTGGACATAGAGCAGGATCAGCAGGCAGGCGGCGAGGCCGGTCGCCAGGCCGAACAGGTTGATGAAGGCATAGGTGCGGTTCTTCGCGAGCGCGCGCAGGCCGACCATGAGATAGTTGCGCCACATCGGCTTTCTCCCCTTCCCGTCGATCAGGCCGCGCGGCGGCGCTCGTGGAGGACGCGGCCGTCGAGCATCGAGACGATGCGGCCGGCATAATCGGCATGCGCAGGCGAGTGCGTGACCATGACGATCGTCGAGCCCTCGGCGTTCAGCGTCTGCAGCATGTGCATCACTTCCTCGCCATGCTGGGTATCGAGATTGCCGGTGGGCTCGTCCGCCAGGATCAGCTTGGGGCTGGCGACGAGCGCGCGGGCGACGGCGACGCGCTGCTGCTGGCCGCCCGAGAGCTGGCTGGGCCGATGGCGGGCGCGGTGGGCGATGCCGGTGCGGTCCATCACTTCGTCGACGCGGCGCTTGCGCTCGGCGGCGGGAACGTTGTGGTAGAGCAGCGCCAGCTCGATATTGTCGCGGACCGAGAGTTCGTCGACCAGATTGAAGCTCTGGAAGATGAAGCCGATATTCTCCTTGCGGACATCGGCGAGCTTGCCCTCGCTCAGCCCGGCGACTTCCTGGCCGTTGAACAGGTAGGAGCCGGTCGACGGGCTGTCGAGCATGCCGATCATGTTGAGCAGGGTCGACTTGCCGCAGCCGGACGGGCCCATGATCGCGACGAACTCGCCTTCGGCGATGTCGAGGTCGATCGCGTCGAGCGCCGTCGTCTGCACCGTATCGGTGCGGTAAACCTTGGAGAGTTCGCGCATCGTCAGCATCGGATTCCCTTTCTTTTCTGTCACTTGGTCAGGTCCAGGCGCGTCTTGTCGGTAAGGCCGGTATAAGGCGAGGTGATCACCCGCTCGCCGGGATCGAGGCCTTCGAGGACCTCGATGAAATCGGTGTTGCGGCGGCCGAGGCGGACGTTGCGACGCTCGGCCGAGCCGCCGCCGGGGGCGACCACGAAGACCCAGGCGCCGCCGGTATCGCCGTAGAAGGCGCCGTTGGGGATCAGCAGCGCGGGGGCGGAATCGCCGAGCGTGAGGCGGGCCTGCATCGTCTGGCCGCGCTGGAGCTGGGGCGGCTCGCCATCGGTGAACTGGAGATCGACCTGGAACTGGCCGTTCTGCACCTGCGGATAGATCTTGGTGACCTTCGCTCCGTAGCGCTTGCCGTTCCAGTCGAGCGCGGCCTGCTGGCCGAGCTGGACGCGGCCGAGATAGAATTCATCGACGCCGGCGATCAGCTTGTTGCGGCCCGGGCTGTCGATCTGGCCGACGCGCTCGCCGCGCGAAAGCGACTGGCCGACCTGGACGGAGAAGCCCGAGAGCTGGCCGGCGACGGGCGCGCGGAGCTGGAGCGCATCGAGATTGGCGCGGGCGATGGCGAGGCCCGACTGCATCGACCTGGCCGCCTGTTGCTGCTGGGTGAGCTGGCTGCCCTGGAGGCGGGCGTCGGTGCTCTGGCTGCGCTTGAGGGCCGCCAGGTTGCGCTGGCTGAGCTCGTAATCCGCCTGGGTATCGGCGAACTGCTTGCCCGAGACGAAGCCGCGCTCGGCGAGCGGCTTTTCGCGCTCATATTGGCGGCGGGCCTTCTCATAGGTGGTCTGGGCGGCGAGCACGGCGCGCTCGTTGGAAAGCTGGGTCTGGGCGAGCGACAGCTCCTGGCTGCGCATGTTGTTGATCTGCTGCTCGACCTCGGTCTGGCGGGCCAGCGTGGAGAGCTGGAGCTCGGCATTGGAGAGCAAGGCGATCGGTTGGCCGGCGGCGACGGTGGCGCCGTCCTCGACCAGCATCTTCTCGACCCGGCCGCCCTCGACCGCGTCGATATAGACGGTGAGCAGCGGGGTGACGCGGGCGCGCAGCGGCATGAAATCGTCGAAAGTGCCCTTGGTGACGGTGGAGATCGTCACCCGATCCGCACCGACCGTCTGGCTGGCGCCCGAGGGAGCGAACCACCAGAAGCCGAGCGCGGCGAGCAGCGCCACTGCCACGCCGGCGGCGACCTTCACGCGCGGCGAGAGGCCGCGCTTCTCGACGACCTGGTCCATCCCGCTTCCCGAGACGGCGCCGGCGCCCTTTTCCCTCTGCATCCGCAAAATCGTCATGCCCCCATTCCTCGCAACAGCCGTGCCAGCCGCATTTCCCCGTGGCCGCTCACCGGAGCAGCCCGGTGCAACTGTTCGATTCCGGACAGGAGCGTCCGGAATCGAACGCTATCCGAAACGAAACCAGCCCGAGATCGAGCACCGCACGGGCGCCGCCGACCCCAAGCTGCAGGTCGAGCCCGAGCCGCTTGTGCGGCAGGATCGCGAGGAGAAACGCCAGCGCGGCGAGCGCTGCCAGTGCCTTTCCCCTGCCGATCCGAGCGCCCGAACGCTGCACCTTTTCCTCCTCCGGCATGCGTGCCGTTGCCGGAGGATCAGCACGAGCCGTGCCAATTTGCCGATGCGGGGATTTCCGCCGCCACGCGCAGGCGCGACGGACAATCGCAGCGCTTGGCACGCAAATTGATTGTCCGGTTCCGCACAGTGGATGTACGGGAGTGGGCAGCATGGGCGATCCGGAATTCGAATTCTGCGTCGTGATCGACGACGACGAAGATATCCTGATGGCGTCGCGGCTGCTGCTGCGGCGGCTGTTCCGCGACGTCGAGGTGGCGCGCTCGCCCGAGGAGGCGCTGCCGCTGATCCAGGCGCGGACGCCCGACGTGGTGCTGCTCGACGCCAATTTCGCGCGCGGGGCGACCGATGCGAGCGAAGGCCTGGCCTGGCTCGACAAGCTGCTGGCAGTCGATCCCGAGATGGTGGTGGTGATGATCACCGCACATGGCGGGGTGCAGGTGGCGGTCGCGGCGATGAAGCGCGGCGCCACCGACTTCGTCTCCAAGCCCTGGTCGAACGAGAAACTGCTGGGGACGGTGCGCACCGCCGCCTCGCTGCGGCGTTCCCGGAAGGCGGTGGGCGGCAAGGGCGCGGCTCCTGCCCCGATGCCCCAGGCCGGCGCCTCGCCCCTGCTCGGCAGCTCGCCGGCGATGGCGCGGGTGCACTCGCTGATCGCCCGCGCGGCGCCGACCGACGCGAACGTGCTGGTGCTCGGCGAAAACGGCACCGGCAAGGAGCTGGTCGCGCGCGAGCTGCACCGCCAGTCGCTGCGCGCGGACCAGGTGATGCTGACCGTCGACCTGGGCGCGGTGAGCGAGGACCTGATCGACAGCGAGCTGTTCGGCCATGTGAAGGGCGCCTTCACCGATGCGCGGACCGACCGGGTGGGCCGGATCCAGGCGGCGGACGGCGGCACGCTGTTCCTCGACGAGATCGGCAACCTGCCGCTGCGGCTGCAACCCAAGCTGCTCACCGTGCTCGAACAGCGCCAGGTGACCCCGGTGGGCGCGAACAAGCCGGTGCCGGTCAACATCCGGGTGATCGCCGCGACCAACCTGCCGCCCGAGAAGCTGCGCGACGAAAGCCATTTCCGCCAGGACCTGCTCTTCCGCCTCAACACCGTGGAGATCGACCTGCCCCCGCTCAGGGAGCGCCGCGAGGACGTGCCGCAGCTGATCGAGCATTACCTGCAGCATTACGCCAAGCGCTATGGCCGGCCGGTGCCAGCGCTGAGCCCGGCGGCGCGGATGCTGCTCCTCGAGCATGACTGGCCGGGCAATGTCCGCGCGCTGCGCCACGCGCTCGAGCGCGCAGTGATCCTGGCACGCGACGAAGCGCTGGAGCCCGAGGACTTCTCGCTGGTGCGCGCAATGCCGCGGATCGCCCCGGCTGCGGTGGTGCCCCCCACCCCCGCCCCGGCGGCGGTGGCGGCGGCGAGCGACGACCTCAACCTCGAGCGCGTCGAGCGCCGGCTGGTCGAGGAGGCGCTGAAGAAGCACGGCTACAACATCTCGCTCGCCGCAAACGAGCTCGGGCTGTCGCGCGCGGCCCTGTATCGCCGGATGGAGAAGCATGGGCTTTGACCGGCACTTCACGCTCGGCCTGATCGCCTGGATCTTCGCGGTCGCAGGGGCACTCTCCGCGCTGGCGCTTGCGCTGGTTACGCCCGGGCTGGGCGCGGCGCGGCTGGTGGCGATGCTGCTCGTCGGCGGCGCGGTGTGGGGCCTGTGGTGGCACGTCTCGCGCACCAACTTCGCCGTCGCCCGCTTCGTCGAGGCGCTGCGCTTCGACGACAGCTCGGCGCGGTTCAGCGGCGCGCGCGGCGGCGGGTTCGAGGCGCTGGGCGAAGCGCTGGACGGCGCCATGGACCGGCTGCGCGCACGCCAGGCCACCGCGGCGGCGGAGACGCGCTTCCTCGAGGCGCTGGTCGACGACATGCCGGTGGCGCTGCTCACCGTCGACGGCACGGGACAGGTGGCGCCCGCCAACAAGGCGGCGCGCCGGCTGTTCCGCGGCGCGCCGGGCACGCGCGCCGAGGACTATGCCGTCTATGGCGCGACGCTGGCCAAGCGGCTGGCGGGCGGCGACGCGGCCGAGGAAATCCTGTTGCTGGCGATCGAGGGGCGGACGCAGCGCGTGCTGGTGCGCTCGGGCACGCTCGAACGGCTGGGGCGCAGCATTCGCGCAGTGACGGTGCAGCCGATCCAGGGGACGCTCGACGCCGTCGAGATGGCGGCGCAGACCGACCTGGTGCGCGTGCTGACGCACGAAATCCTCAATTCGCTGACTCCGGTGACGTCGCTGGCGGCGACCGCGGCGGACCTGCTCGACGATCCCGAGCTGGCGGCCAATCCGCGGATCGGCGACGCGCGCACCGCGGTATCCACCCTGGCCCGGCGCGCGCATGGGCTGGGGCATTTCATCGAAGCCTATCGTGCGGTGGCGCACACTCCCGACATCCAGCGCCAGACCTTCGCCGCCGGCCCCTGGGCCGAGGAGCTGGGCCGCATCTTCGCCGCGCGCGAGCCCGGCCTGCCGCTGGCGATCGAGGTGCGCCCGGCGCGGCTGGCGATCGACGCCGATCCCGACCTGCTCGCCCAGGTGCTGATCAACCTGCTCCAGAACGCGGCGCAGGCGATGGCCGGCCAGGACCGCGCCCCCACGCTGGCGCTGCGGCTGCTCGCCGAGCGCGAGGCGCTGGTGATCGAGGTGGAGGACAATGGCCCCGGCGTACCCGAAGGGCTGCGGCAGGACGTGTTCCTGCCCTTCTTCACCACCCGCCCGACCGGCACCGGCGTGGGGCTGAACCTGGCGCGGCAGATCGTGGTGGCGCATGGCGGCAGCATCGAGATCGGGGATGCGGCTGGCGGCGGGGCGGTGTTTCGGATTTTGCTTTAGGGCGGGTAGCGCCCTTTCATCCGCATCGAAAATGCCCTAAACTGCACCAATAGTATGATTATGGAGGTTGCCATGGCGACCGTGCGCAAGACGATCACGCTGACCGAGCAGCAGGATGCCTGGATCGCCGCCCAGATCGATGCCGGCCATTACACCAATGACAGCGAGGCGATCCGCGACCTCATCCGGCGCGAGCAGGAACGCAGGTTGGAGATGGAGAGCGTCCGCCAGGCGTTGATCGAAGGCGAACGCAGCGGAGAGCCCGAACCGTTCGACTTCGCGGCATTCAAGCGGCGCAAAGCCGAACAATATGGCTGAATATCGGCTCAGCCCGAGAGCGCAGCGCGATCTCGAGGAGGTGTTCGATTATACCGTTGAGCGCTGGGGCTTGCCGCAGGCCCTTCGCTATACCGATTTTATCGAAGCCGCCTGTGCGGCGCTGGCCGAAGCGCCAAGGCAGGCTCAGGACTGCGCGCATATCCGGCCCGGCTATCGGCGGCGCAGCGTCGAGCAGCATGTCATCTATTTCACGGTGACAGCGTATGGGATCGCGGTCATTCGTATCCTGCATCAGCGGATGGATGCCGGGCGGCATTTGTGAGGCGGAAAGCAGCCGATGCAGACAGACAGCTTTCGCCCCAATTGCTGACATTGCCACCTGAGAGTAGGATGCAGCGATGAACGCATTTTCGCTCTCGTTTCAAGCTGATGATGACGGCGACCCGAAGCTGATCGCGATGCTCGACACTGGAGAGTTTAAAGGCAGGTGTTTTTACTGGTGCCCGCCGACAGAATTTGCTGATCTCGTGTCCGCTCTCAAGCAATATCCCATTGCGCGCGGTAATCCGATTGACGAGCGCTGGTATGACGGCTGCATCGCACTACGCATCGAGCCAATCAATTCAGTAGGGCTCTTGGCGGTGCGCGTATCCTTGCAGGAATACGGCAGTGACTGGAACAGGTGCCAATCACAATTTCACTCGTCTTATGGCGAGCTGGACAGCTTCCGCATCCAGCTTGAAGGCGTGATCGCGAGTGGCTTAGGCGACGCTATATTATCCTCAGTCTAACGTCCGCTTTCCACCCAAATGCGGCCATTCCCATCGCTGGCCGACTACCGCCCCACCCCAAACCCCGGCGCCTCGGGCGGCACGCTCGCCCCCCGCCAGCGCTCCACCACCCCCACCGCGATCTTGCCGTCCGGGCGCAGGACGCGCTGGATCAGCACGGCGGCCTGCTGGTTCGTTCCGCCGATCGTCGCGCGGGTGTGGACCCAGAAGGTGCCCGAGCGGAAGCTGGTGCCCCAGGGCATGGAGAGGCTGAGGTCGCTCAGGTCCTTCAGGGTGAGCTTGCCGGTGCGCTGGCGGATCTCGGCGAGGCGCTGGGCGGCGAGCGGATCGCGGAAGAGTACGCGCAGCATCTCGGGATCGGCGGCGTTGAGGTTGATCGACGTGGTGCCGGGCAGCGCGGTGACCAGCCGCTCGAGCCGCGCCGCCGCTTCGGGATCGAAGCCGGCCAAGCGGATCGGGCGGACGTCGGTGAGCGGGCCGTAGAGGCGGATATAGGTGACCGCCTTGACCACGTCCTCTGGCGTGAGGCCGACATCCTTGGCGATCGTCTGGAACAGCAGGATCGCACCGGCATCGCCCGCGCGCAGCGCGTTGAGGTTGAAGCGGCCCTCGGCATCGGCGATGGCGAGATCGAAGGTGCCGCCCTCGATCGGGGCGCCGTTCTCCGACAATTTGGCCCAGGGTTCGGTGCGGTCGTCCTCGTTGGGCGCGGCGACCATGTCGCGGCGGAGCGCGACCAGCGCGGAAAGCTCGCCGCCGCGGACCACGGCCAGGGCACGCGCCGCCTCGCGGGTGCGCAGCGCGCGATCGAGCGCGATTTCCTCGCGATTGATTAGCAATAGCACGAGTCCGGACGCGATCGCGACGAACATCAGCACGTTGACGAGGATCATCCCCGCTTCGCTGTCGGAAGGCGTGCGGCGGCGGCTCATTCCTTGGGATACTCCGCCTGATCGGGCAACGGCACCACGCGGCGCAGCGCACCGGGCGTGCCGCCGGGGCCGACCGCCTGCAGCTCGACCGCGACGGCGCGCGGCCATTTGTCCTTGTCCTCGTCCTTCATCGGCCAGCGCGCGACCCAGGCGGCGCCGTCGAAGAAGCGCCAGCGGACATTGGCGACGCCGCCGACCACCGTCTGCACCATCGCGCCCGAGCCGCGGACGAGATTGCCATTGGCGACCGAATATTGGAGCGGCACCGCCGGCCCGCCGAAACCGGGCGCGGCGCGGGTGAATTCGAGCTTCTCGCCGCCGCCCGAGACGCGGCCGCGCGCGATCTGATCGAGATCGCTGGTGACGACGAACATCGCGCGCTGGAGATCGGCGAGACGATCGAGCCGCTTCTCGGTGCGGCCCTGCACCTTGATGATGCCGTCGACCAGGGTGAGCCCGGCGACCGCGATCAGCGCGAACAGGCCGAGCGAGATCATCAGCTCGATCAGGGTGAAGCCGGAGTCATCCTGGTCCGTCTCCCGGCGAAAGCCGGGGCCCGGCGTCACGAGCGACGTCCTGCTTGACCCTGGGCCCCGGCTTCCGCCGGGGAACTGAAGGGAGAAATCGCCGGGCACGACAACCTCTCAGGAGCCCGAGCTCATCGCCACGGGCGTGTAGCCGGTCTGGCCGGCGACGACGATCGCGAAGTCGCGGGCGACCGAACCGTCGGTGCGGAAGCGGACCGGGCCGGTGACGCCGTGGAAGCCCTTGGCATCCATCAGCCCCTCGGTGCTCAGGCGATTGTCGGCGCGCAGCGCATTGGCGATGCCGGCGGCGTCATAGGCGAGCGCGGCGATCGTGCCGGGCTCGCCGCCGTTACGCGCCTGGAAGGCGCTGGCGAAGGTGCCGAAGGCATTGGGATCGGGGCTGGCGAGCCAGGCACCCTCCAATGCGGCGAGCGCGGCCGGACGGTTGTCGAGCCCCTGGAAGGTGCCGAGCAGCTGGACGCCGCTATCCTTGAGCGCGCGGGCGGCGGCGAGCACGGTCTCGCCGGCACCGGGAAGCAGCACCGCATCGGGCGCCTCGCCCGGATTGGGCAGCGGCTGGCCAGGCTTGACCTGGAGGATATGGACGGTGAGGCCGAGCTCGGCCTCGCTCTTGCCGGCGGCGAGCGCTGCGGCGGCGCTCCAGGGCGAGCCGTCGTCGATCATCGTGACGGTCTTGACGCCGCGGGTGCGGGCATAGCGCAGGATCGCGGTGGTCACCTGCCCCGCAGTGATCCCGAAGATCCAGGTGCCGGGCGCGCGGAGGACCGAATCGTTGCTGAACGCGATCACCGGCACGCGGCCGGCGATGGTGCTGGAGACGGCGGGCACCTCGTCGGCGCTGAGCGGGCCGAGGATCAGCGCGGGCTTGAGCTTCAATGCCTTGGCGGCGGCGGCGGCGGCGCCGGCGGCAGTGCCCCCGGTATCGAAGCTTTGGACGAAGGCGCTGTTTTCCGCGAGCAACGCCGCCTGGCGCATGCTAAGCCCCAGCCGCGCTCGCGGCCCCGTGAGCGGCAGCAGCAGGGCGATCGGGCGCTTGTCCTTCTTCTTGTCCGCTGCGAACACGACAGAGGGAAGCACGACCGATGCCGCTGACGCGACCAGGCCTGATTGCAGCGACTTCAGCAGGGTCCGTCGATCCATTGCCGACTCTCGGAGGGGGAAGCGGGGCACGCCGGTCTATTATCCTCTTCGCCCTGATCGGCATAGGGGCGTATCTGCTGGCGCTGATCGTGACGATGCCGGCGAGCGTGGTCTTTCCCAACGGCGCCTGGCGCACCGGCGTGGCCGGGACGGTGTGGAACGGCGAAGTGGGCGTGGCCGGGGGCGCGAGCTTCGGCTGGAAGATGGCGCCGCTGCGCTCGCTGACCAGCCTGGCCTTTGCCGCGGACTGGAAGGCGACCGGGCCGGACACCGATCTGGGCGGGCAGATGATCCGCCATATCGGCGGGCGGACGGTGCTCGACCATGTCAGCGGCGCGGCGGATTCGAACCTGCTTCGCGCGCTCCAGCCGAACCTGCCCTTCACCTGCAATTTGGCGATGCAGATCGAGATGCAGCGCATCGCCGTGGGCGGCGGCGCGCGGATGGCAGACGGCAAGGTGACCACCGATCCGGGCAGCTGCCGGGCGAAGAATGCCGGCGGCCCGGTGGCGGTCCCTGCCCTGCTGATCACCGCCGAGCATGTCGGCGACCGCACGACGATCCGGGTGGCACCCTCGGCCCAGCGGATGAAGACGCTGCTGACCGCGGTGCTGGGCGAAGACGGGTCGCTCGACATCTCGATGACGCCGGACG
Organism: Sphingomonas sp. HITSZ_GF; assembly: GCF_029543155.1. Taxonomy (GTDB): domain Bacteria; phylum Pseudomonadota; class Alphaproteobacteria; order Sphingomonadales; family Sphingomonadaceae; genus Sphingomonas. The sequence continues at coordinate 205,605 of NZ_JARQXA010000003.1, forward strand.
GCGCGGCGGTGCTGCCGTTCGTGGGGCTGCCTGCGGGGGTAAGAGTGCAGGGGCAGATGTGACGTGAAGCGTCATCCCGGCGAAAGCCGGGATCTCGTGCCGCATGCGCCTTCGCCTGAGATCCCTCCCCGGATCAAGTCCGGGGCGGGATGACGGTTGTGCCCTACAGCCCAACCAGGTTGTTCAAATTGATGATCGGCAGCAGGATCGCCAGCACCATCATCAGCACCAGCCCGCCCATCACCAGCAGCACCAGCGGCTCGACCAGCGCGACCAGCGTGCCGACCAGCGCGTCCAATTCGCGCTGAAGCTCGTCCGAGGCGCGGCCGAGCGCCGGGGCGAGCCGGCCCGAGCTTTCGCCCGAGGCGACGATCGCGACGAGCATCGAGGGGAAGACCCCCGCCTCGCTCATCGCGGCGCGCAGGCTGATGCCCTCGCGCACCCGCGATGCGACGCCGAGCGCCTTCTCGCGGACCCAGCGATTGGGGGTGACCGCGGCGGCAGCGTGGAGCGCGTCGACCAAGGGCACGGCGCTACCGACCAGCGTGGCAAGGCTGCCGGCGAAGCGCGCGGCGCTGAGCTGGCGGCTGAAGCGGCGGAACGGGCGCTTCTCCGAGAAGAAGCGATCGATCCGCAGGCGGTTGGCGGGCACCCGCGCCCAGCGGAAGAAGATCAGCGCGGCGACGGCGAGGCCGAGCAACAGGTAGAGGCCGAAATTCTGGAGGAACCAGCTCACCGCGATCAGCAGCCGGGTGAGGAACGGCAGGTCGGCGCCGCGCGAGACGAACACCTTGACGATGTCGGGCACGATATAGACGAGCAGCAGCGCCATCATGCCGAACGACACCAAAGCGAGCAGCGCAGGGTACATCAGGGCGAGCTGGAGCTTCTGGCCATTGGCCTGGCGGTTCTCGACGAACCCGGCGAGATGCTCGAGCACGCTCGGCAGCTTGCCCGAGGCCTCGCCGGCGGCGACCGAGGCGCGGTAGAATTCGGGAAATGCCTTGGGGTGCTGCGCCAGCGCGGCGGCGAAGCTGCGGCCGTCGAGGATCGCGGCGCGGACGTCGAGCAGCAGCGAGCTGGTCGGCGCGTGCTCGGACTGGGTGGCGACGAGGCGGAGCGCTTCCTCGATCGCGATGTCCGAGCCGACCAGCGTGGCGATCTGGCGGGTGACGGTGGCAAGCGCCTTGGACGAGATCATGCCGCGGCGAAGGGCCGGGAGCTGGATGCTGCCGAAGCTGGCGCCCTTCTCGGCGGCGACTTCCACCGAGAGCGGCAGCAAGGCCTGCTCGCGCAGCAGCGCGCGGGCAGCGGCGGGGCTGGAGGCTTCGATGATGCCCTTCTTGGCGGCGCCGGACTTGTCGGCGGCGCGATAAGCGTAGGCGGGCATCTTAAATTCCTCCCCGAGCTTGTCTCGGGGAGGGGGACCGCCGCGAAGCGGTGGTGGAGGGGCGGCGGTGGAACACCGCCGTCTTCGACGGCGTCCCCTCCACCACTCGCTGCGCGAGCGGTCCCCCTCCCCCAGCAAGCTGGGGGAGGAATTGGGTTGGCTCAGCCCTCATCGCGTGTCACTCGCGCGACTTCCTCGACGGTGGTCACCCCGGCCTTCACCTTGGCGATGCCGTCGTCGAGCAGGCTTGGATTGCCCTTGCGGGCATAAGCCTCGAGATCCGCCTCGGAGGCGCCGTCGTGGATCAGCTTCTGGAACTTCTCGTCAACCGCTACGACTTCGTAGAGGCCGGCGCGGCCGCGATAGCCTTCGCCATGGCATTCCTCGCAGCCGACCGCGCGCCACAGCTTCTTGCCCGGCTTGATCGCGCCGCCGAGCAGCAGCGAATCCGCCTCGGTCGCTTCGTCCCGCGTCGCGCAGTTCGGGCAGAGCTTGCGGACGAGGCGCTGGGCGCACAAGCCGACGACCATCGGCGCGAGCAGGTAACGCTCGACGCCCATGTCGATCAGGCGCGTCACCGAGCCGACCGCGCTGTTGGTGTGGAGCGTCGACAGCACGAAATGGCCGGTCATCGACGAGCGGACCGCGACCTGGGCAGTCTCCTGGTCGCGGATCTCGCCGACCATGATGACATCGGGGTCCTGGCGCAGGATCGCGCGGAGCCCCCGCGCGAAGGTCATGTCGGTGCGCGGATTGACCTGGGTCTGGCCGATGCCGGCCAGCTCATACTCGATCGGATCCTCGACCGTCATGATGTTGCGCTTGCGGTCGTTGAGCTTGTTGAGCGCGGCGTAGAGCGTCGTCGTCTTGCCCGAGCCGGTGGGGCCGGTGACGAGGAGCATGCCGTGCGGGCGCTCGAGCAGGCGGGTGAACACGGTGCGGTCGCGCTCGCTCATGCCGAGCACTTCCATGTCGAGGCGCAGAGAGCCCTTCTCGAGCAGGCGCATCACCACCCGCTCGCCATGCTGGGTGGGAATGGTCGAGACGCGGGCATCGACGTCATGCCCGCCGATGCGCAGCGTGACGCGGCCGTCCTGGGGGATACGGCGCTCGGCGATGTCGAGCTTGGCCATCACCTTGATGCGGCTGACGAGCAGCGGCGCGAGCGCGCGCGGCGGCTCGACCTTGTCGCGCAGCACGCCGTCGATGCGGAAGCGGACGACGAGGCGCTTTTCCTGCGTCTCGATATGCACGTCCGACGCGCCTTCGCGCACCGCTTCGAGGAGGAGCGCGTTGATCAGGCGGATGACGGGAGCGTCGTCACGCGTGTCGAGCAGATCGTCAACCGAGGCGGCGCTGTCAGCGAGCGCAGCCAGGTCCATGTCGCCCAGATCGATGTCGGCGGCGGCGCCGGCGCCCGAATAGGCGGCACTGAGCGCAGCGTCGAACTGGTCGTCGGGCACCGTGACGAAGCGCGCGGCGGGCGCGAGGCGCTGGACCTCGAGCAGGCCGTCGAGCGCGGCACCCGCCTTGTGGACGCATTCCAGCCCGGCGTCGGTGGCGCGCAGCAGCACGCCGTTCCTGCGGGCGAAGCTGTAGGGCAGCGACGCGGGCACGTCGTCGGTGAGGATCAGCATCTCGTTCATGCGCCGAAATCCACGACGGCGCTCACCCGGCCGGGCGTGGCGGTGCGCTGCACGTCGACCCGGCGGATGCGCAGGCTGGACGTGGCCGAGAGATCGGCGAGCCAGGCCAGGACGCTGTCATAGCTGGCATCGGCGATCGTCGCGCGGGCGCCGCCGGGCAACGGTGCGACGGTGGCGGTGAGGCCGAAGCCGGGGGCGGAACCCAGGATCACGTCGTTGGGCGAGCCCTGGCGGCGCTGGGGCTGGCTCGCGCTCAGCGTACCCGCGGCACGGACGCGCGCGGTGAGCGTCTCATAGGTGCGGATGTCCTGCAGCGCCGAAGCACGGGCGGACTGGAGCGGCTTGATCACGCCGAAGACCAGCACCAGCACGGCGAGGAAGGCGGCGAGGCCGCCGAGCATGACCTGCTCGCGGCGGCTGCGGCCGCTCCACCAGCCGTCGAAGCGGATCAGCGCGGCGTCGAGCGCCGGCATGCGGGCAAGGATCAGTCTCATGCGGCGCTCGCCGTAATACGGATCGCGCCTTCGGGCGAGCGCACGACCTGGGCTCCGACCCCGGCGCCCTTGAGCGCAGCCTCGATCCGGCCGGCCAGCGCCGCATCGGGCGAAGCATCGAGATCGAGCGTGAGGATGCGGCCCTCGAAGGTCATCGCGCGAACGGCGAACCCGCCGCCGAGCGGGCCGAGCGCGCCCGAGACGCGCGTGAGCAGCGGCAGGAAGACCTGCGGCACGCCGGCGCCGCCACCGCCACTGGGCAGCAGACCGGTGACACTGTTGGCCAGATCCTCGCCCAGCGCCAGGCCGGGCGCGGCGAGCGCGACGGCGGCACGCGTTTCCGCCTCGCGGCGATCGGCGATGCTCCGCAGCATGATCACGTCGCCGAGCGCGATCACGACATGCGCGGCGGCACCGATCGCGGCGACCCAGGCGAATTTGCGCCACAGGTTCGAACCGGCGACCTTGCGCACCGCATAAGCCCCCTGGCGCAGGTTGAGCGCAGCGACCGCCGCGCCAGCGGCAGGGCCGAAGCCGGCGGGATCGAGCGCGCCGGCCGACCGCTGCATGTCGTCGGGCAGCGTCTCGCCATAGCTGATGACCGCGGGCCGCTCGGCGGCTTCCCAGGCGGGGCGAAGCAAGGCAGCGGGTACTTCGAAGCCGATGCCGTCGGCATCGCGCACCGCGGCGCGGCCACCGGACTGCGACACCGCCCAGCCCTGCGCCGGGCGCGGCAAGGTGAGCACGTCGGGCACCATCGCGGCATGGCCGATCCCGGCCTCTTCCGCCTGGGCGATCCAGCGCGCCATCACTTCGTGGCGGACGACGCCGACCAGATAGCGGCCGGGCGAAAGCTGCTCGCCGAGCGCGAGATGCACCGAATCGACCGGCTCAGCGATTCGGTCCTCGATCGCGAAGGGCAAGGCCGCGACGCGCCGGGCATGGCTGGGCAACGGCAAGTCGACCGCGAGCAGGCGCACCTGCCCGGTGGGGACGAGAATGGTTGCGGGCCAATCCCGCACGGTTATGATCAGGCGATCCCCCGCCAGCGTCCACACGCCTGCGGCGGGCGGTTCGGATGGGTCGGGCGCACCCAGCGTGGTTGGGCTCATTGTCACATTTGCTTCATGGGCAGGACGCATGGGGCGGGGATGCGCATAGTTTTGAAACAGTTCCATGACATCGCACCTAAGGTGCAGAACCGCAAGCACGCCGTTCCCGATGGCGAAGCCGGCCTGACGCTCATCGAAATGATGATCGTGCTGGTGATCATCGCGATCGTCGCGGGCCTGATCGCGATGAACGTGATGGGCCGCCCGGACGAAGCAAAGGCGACCGCCACCAAGAGCAACATCGCCACGATTTCGGGCGCGCTCAAGATGTACCGGCTCGACAATGGCGACTATCCGACCACCGAACAGGGCCTGAAGGCGCTGACCGAGAAGACGACCACGCCGCCGCTGCCGGCGAGCTTCCCGCAGGGCGGCTATCTGTCGGCGCCGGCACTCGACGCCTGGGGCAAGCCCTATGAATACACGTCCGAAGGCGGCGGCTTCACGATCCGCTCGCTCGGCAAGGACGGCAAGGTGGGCGGCGAAGGCGTCGATGCCGATATCGAGGGCAAGGGCTGACACCCATGCGGGGGGTCGGCATCTCTGCAAGTCGCCCCTCCGAAGCGGGCATGACGCTGATCGAGATGATGATCGTGCTGGTCATCATCGCGGTGATGGCGGGCGCCGTGGCGCTCGGCATGGGATCGGTGACGCGCGCGCCGAGCGTGGAGACCGAGGCGCGCCGGCTGGCGACGCGGCTCCAGGCGGCGGCGGACGACGCGATGCTGGGCGACCGGACGATCGCCTTCACCGTGCAGAAGGACGGCTATGGCTTCGCGGTGATGCGCCGCGACGGCAAGACCGTGCCGAAGACCGACGAGGCGTTCGGCTATCACCGCCTGCCCGGCGGGATGGTGATGACGCTGAGCGTGAAGCCGCCGGTAGTGCTGGGCGTCGATGGCGCCGGGCGGCCGATGCAGGCGGTGATCGAGAGCGGGCAGAAGCGCTGGACCGTGGTCTATGACGGGATGACCGTGCGGGCGTTCCCGGCAGCGGTGCTGAAGCTGTGAGGGAGTTCGCAACTCGTCATCCCGGCGAAAGCCGGGATCTCAGGCGACGGCCCGGGAAGGAGCCGCACGAGATCCCGGCTTTCGCCGGGATGACGGATTTGGCACGGGATGACGACGCCGGCTTCTCGCTGATCGAGGCGCTGGTCGCGCTCGCCGTGCTTGCCATCGCCACTGTCGGGCTGATGCGCACGGTCGAATCGCACATCGATTCGACGCGGGCGATGGAGCGCCGCACTGCTGCCATGTGGGTGGCCGAGAACCGGCTGGCCGAGCTGGAAGTGGGAGCGCCGGGCAGTGAGCAGGTGGAGATGATGGGCCAGCAATGGCGCGTGGCGGTGGACCGGCGACGGACCGACGATCCCGAGATCGAGCGCGTGCGCGTCGAAGTCTTCGCCGACACCGAGAAGAGCGCGCTTGCATCGCTCGACGGCTTCGTGGACGGACGGAAGCTGTAATGGCTGTCCTGTCCCTCACTCCGCGCCAGGCGCGCATCGGCCTCGACCTGTTCACCGGCGCCATGGTGGTGTCGGTCGCGGTGGCGCTCGCCGGGCTGACCTGGCGGATCGCCGGCCATGCCGGCACCGGCGCGATCACCGTGCCTTCGGGCACCAGCGGCCCCGCCGTGGCGCCCGACATCGGCGCGGCCGTGGCGCTGGCGCCGTTCGGCAAGCCCAGCGTCTCCGAAGCCGGCCAGCCGACCGCGCTTCCCCTGGAGCTGAAGGGCGTGATCGCGGCCAGCCCCGCCGAGCTTTCGACCGCCTTCATCGCGGTCAGCGGGCAGCCGGCCAAGGCATTCAAGGTCGGCGACACCATCAATGGCGCGACGGTCCAGTCGATCCTGCGCGACCGCGTGATCCTGGCCAATGGCGGGCGGAACGAGTTCCTAGCCTTCCCCGATCCGACGCTGACGCCCGAGCAGCGCCAGGCTGCCGCAGCGGGCCAGCCCGCCGCCCCTGCCCCCTCCGCCCCGCTGGTGCCGGGCGCGGTGCCGGCCGGCGGGCCGCCGCCGGTGCGCAGCGCGCCGCCCGCGCCCGCCGCCGCACCGCCCCAGGCCGCCGTGGCCGGCATTCTCCAGCGCTTCGACGCGACGCCCGTGCAGGGCGGCTATCGCATCGGCGACAACGGCCCGCCCGGCATGGTGGCGGGCGACGTGATCCAGTCGGTCAACGGCACTGCGCTGTCCGACGCCTCCGCCGCCCAGGGCGCCTTCGCGGCCGCCCAGGCGAGCGGCTCCGCCCAGATCCAGGTCCTGCGCGACGGGAAGCGGCTGACGCTTACCGTGCCGCTCCGCTAGAAAGATGCCCGTGAAGATTCGCTCCGCCATCGCCGCCCTCGCGCTCGCCGGGATCGCCCTGGACACGGTCGCCATCGCCCAGACCGCTCCTGCCCCAGCCCCGCAGGATGCCGGCACCGGCGACGTGGTGGTGAACATGCGCGGCGTGGAAATCTCCGACGTCGCCGACCAGATCTCGCGGATCACCGGGCGCACGCTGATCCTCGACCCCGCGGTGAAGGGCGTGGTGACGGTCACCTCATCGACGCCGCTTTCGCCCTCGGGCGTGTGGGAGCTGTTCCAGTCGGTGCTGCGCGCCAACGGCTTCGCGGCGGTGCGCTCGGGAAGGGCCTGGCGGATCGTGCCGGCGGCCAATGCGGTGCGCGACGGCGGCATCCCCAGCCGCGGAGCATCGGGCCAGGAGCTGGTGACGCGGATGGTGCGCTTGCAGAACGTGCCCGCCGCCGATGTCGCCCGCGTGGTGCGCCCGCTGGTCGCTACCTTCGGCAGCGTCGAGCCGCTGAGCACGCCCAACGCCGTGGTGATCACCGACTATTCGGACAATGTCCGCCGCGTCGAGGCGATCGCACGCTCGCTCGACGGCGGCAGCGGCGCGACCTTCTTCACCATGGCGCTGAAGAACGGCAACGCGACCGACGTGGCGGCATCGCTGCAGACCGTGCTGGGCGACGGCACGCGGGTGGCCGCCGATGCGCGCAGCAACACGGTGATCGTGCGCGGCACCCCCGCCGCGGTCGGCGAGGCCCGCAAGATGCTGATCTCGCTCGACCAGCCCGGCGGCGCGACGCCGATCACGCGGATGTTCCGCCTCAACTATGCCGATGCCGAGACGGTGACCGACGTGCTGCGCGGCGTGCTGGGCCAGGGCGACAGCGCCGACAATCCGGTGGCGAAGAGCCTGAGCGACAGCAGCTCCAACCCGTTCGCGCGGCTGAGCTCGGGCAGCAGCAACGGCAATCTCTCGGCGCTGTCGAACAGCGCGGCCTCGACCAGCGGCGGCGTGGGCAGCGCGATGCAGAGCGCCAACACCAGCGGCGCGACGATGCAGAGCGTGCAGACGCAGACCCCCAAGGGCTTCACCACGCCCGAGCTGACCGTGCAGCCGGCGCCTGAACTCAACGCCGTGGTGATCCGCGGCACGCCCGCCGCGATCGCCTCGATCGAGCCGCTGATCACCGATCTCGACGTGCGCCGCCCGCAGGTGCTGATCGAGGCGGCGATCGCCGAGATCACCGGCGACGATGCAGAGCAGCTGGGCGTGCAGCTGGGCACCAGCGGCGCGGTGCTCAACCAGGTGAAGGGCGCGGCGACCTCGTTCGACCAGTCGGGCGTGTCGATGGGCACGATCCTGACCGCGCTGGGCGTGCCGGCGGGCAGCGTGCTGGGCAACGGCCTGACCGCGAACGTGGCGATCGGCGACGATTTCTCGATCCTGGTGCAGGCGCTGGGCACCTCGACCCGCGCCAACCTGCTCTCCACCCCGCAGATCACCGTGCTCGACAATGTCGCCGGCGAGTTCGTCTCGGGCCAGAACGTGCCGTTCCTCACCGGATCGATCCTGACCAACTCGACGACGGTGAACCCGTACACCACGATCGAGCGCAAGGACGTGGGCATCACGCTGCGCGTCCTGCCGCGCGTCAATGCCGGCGACACGATCCGGCTGCAGGTGAACCAGGAAGCCTCGTCGATCGCGGCGGCGCAGACTGCAGCGGCATCGGACCTCGTCACCAATCGCCGCGCAATCACCACCACCGTGCTGGCGGACAATGGCCAGACGATCGTGCTGGGCGGCCTGACCGCCGACGACTATACCGACACGCGCCAGCAGGTGCCGATCCTGGGCGACATCCCGATCGTCGGCGAGCTGTTCAAGAGCCGCCGCGAGCAGCACCAGAAGCGCACCCTGTTCATCTTCCTCAAGCCGACGATCCTGCGCGACGGCGCCGACGCGGCGGCGGCATCGAAGGACCGCTACAACCGGCTGCGCGCGGACGAGATTCAGAACATCAAGCGCGGCAGCCTGCTGCTCACCCCGCCGACGCCGCGGCTGACGGTGGAGATCGACGGGATTTATTGAGGGGCGAATGTACAGGATTGAACTGGCGGCGATCGCAGCCAGAATCTGACTAGTGACTTCTAGGCGGAATTGACGAGCGCCGTACCCTGCAAATTATCACAACGAGATTGCGGCAATGCCGCTAACGAACAATGCACCAGATATCCAACCTAGAGATGGCGCAATCCAAGCGTAGCGATACCGGCGCCTTCTCGAAGCTCTAAATCGAGCCTCAACCCACTTGAGCCGCCGTCCGCTGATCGCCACACGGCTCCAGTATGCGTCTTGACGCATAAGCAAATCAGCGAGGGTTCCATACATTCCTTGAATGGTCATGGCGCCAAACATCGCAAAAACCACACCGGCGCCGAAAAGGCTGACGGGAAGTAAGCTGGTTGACGCCTTCTCATGAGAATTGATCAGAGCAGCCGCACCGCCACCATTTAAAGCGAATAAAGACGCAGTAAGCCACCGAGATATGGTGCCAAATTCAGCGCTTATAAACGCCGACTGCCTGTCAATTCGTTCCACCGCGCGTTTCGCGAGTAACTTGTTAAGATCATCCGACATATTTCGCATGACCTGCCACTTGTCCGCCATCTCGACAAGATCACTATTTTAGCATGTATCTATTGCCCCGGCGCACTCTCCGCCTCACCCGTCTCGATCGGCAGCGGCACGCGCACCCGCTCCCCACCCCGCGTGAAGAAGGCGGCGTCGATCGCCAGGCTGGCGAGGCTCCAGCCGTCGACGCTTTCGCCGACCCTTAGCGTGCGGGTGGCGCCGTCGCTGGCCTTTACCAGGGCGACCGCGTCGACGTTCAGCCTGCCGACGATGCCGACGAGTTGCGGCGCATCCGACGGTGCCTCGGCGGGCTCGGCAGTGCCGAACAGCGGGCGTTCATAGGCGCGGGCGAGTACCGGCATCGTCCCTGCCCCGATCGGTGCAGGACGCGGTGCGGGCGCCGGCTTCTTGCCGACCGCCCCCGGCAACAGCAGCACGACCGGCATCGCGACGGCAAAGGCGCCGACCACGCCGAGCGCGACCCATTCGGGGCGGAGCTTCAGCGCCATGCCGCAACCACCTCGCCGATCAGGCGGACGCCGCCGCCCGGGATCGGCTCGATCCGCCAGCCGCGAAGCCGCATGAGAGGCTTGCCGCGCTCGAGCGCATCGGCGAGCGCCACCACGGCCTTTTCGGCGCCCGAGACGCGGATGCGCAGCGCGACGACGCCGGCGGGCGCCGGGGCGGCGCTCTGCTCCTCGACCAGCACGCCGCCGGCCTGGGCGAGCGCGCGGACGCGCAGCATGATCGCCGCCCTGCCCGCCGCCTCGTCCGCCACGCCGAGCGCAAGGCCGGGGGCGAGCAAGGGCGGCGGCGCGGCGGGCCGGGCGGCCTCCACCGCGAGCCGGGCATGTTCGGCGCGCGCGGCGGCGAGCGTGCCGAGCGCCGTGCCGGTGGCAGGCGCCAGCAGCAGCGCGACGACGAGGCCGGCGATGCCGCCGATCGCGAGCGGCGGCAGCTTCATCGGGCGTCCTCGCGCATCGAGACGATCATCGCCGCGTCGCTGCGCCGCTGGCTGGTGTTGCGCATCCCGGCGAATTCGGGCGCGCGGCGGATCGCGGCGCGCAGGGCGTCAGGATCGCCGCCCGTCACATCGAGCTCGAGCCCGCCATCGGCGGTGCGCTCGATCCGGGTGAGCGAGGCCTCGGCAGGCAGCACGCCGGCGAGCAATTCGAGCACCTCGCCCGGCGCGGCGCGGCCGGCGGCATTGGCGAGCGCGGCGCGCGCCGTCCGCGCCGCCGCCTCTGCCTGGAGGCGTGGGGCAAGCTTGTCCTCCAGCACCAGCGACGCACGCTTCTCCTGCCCGGCAAGCAGCGTGGCACCAACCAGGGTGAGCAGCGGGCCGGCGGCGATCAGCGCGCCGAACGCGGCGGCCATGGCCCAGCCGTCCTGAGGCAAGCGCATGCCGCCCAGCGCCGCCGAAAGCCGCTGCGAGAGGCTGTCTGCGGCCGGCGCCGGCGAGGCTTCGGGATCGGGCTTTCCGGCGTCCATCGGGCGCCTGCCTAGCCGGTGGAGCGGCCCCAAGCCAAGCGTCATCGAGCGGCAACATAAAAGTCACGGACGCGAAACGGCAATCGCATGCGCGCGTCATCTCGGCCTTCCAAGGACCGGGCAACCGGGTCGCCAGTGACTCGGCTGCTTGGGGGTTTCCATGACCAATCTGACCGAGACCGGCGCCGGCTATACTGACGGCGACGTCGACACCAACATCCACAACACCGGCCCGACCCTGAACACGCTGATCGACCAGCGCTATTCGCGCCGCCAGACGCTGCAGCGCGGCGGCGCGGCGATCGCCGCCGCCACCATGGGCGGCTCGGTCCTCGCCGCCTGCGACAGCAACTTCACCGATCCGGGCGAAGGCCCGACGATCAGCGCCGGTTCGAGCGGCGCCACCACTTCGGGCAAGCCGGTGACGCTGACCGGCACCGGCAGCGCGGCTGCCTATAGCTGGACGCAGATCGCCGGCCCGACGGTGACCCTGACCGGCGCCGACACGCTGACCGCGACCTTCATCGCCCCGTCGGTAAGCACGGCGACCACGCTGAGCTTCCAGTTCGCCGGCGCCAACAACACCGGCCCGGCCACCGGCACCAAGGTGGACGTGGTGATCAGCCCCGCCGTGCTCGGCTTCGCTGCCGTCGCCAAGAACAAGCTGGACGTGGTGAGCGTGCCCGCCGGCTACACGGTGACCGTGATCAACCGCACCGGCGACCCGATCCTCTCGGGCGTCGCCGCGTACAAGAATGACGGCACCGACACCAATTTCGCCGGCCGCATCGGCGACCATGGCGATGCGCTCTACTGGTTCGGCCTGAGCGCCACCGGCACGCGCGACGCAACCAGCTCGACCCGCGGCCTGCTCGTGCAGAACCACGAGAACATCAACCAGCAGTATCTCCATGTCGCCGGCGCGACCTCGGTCGGCGGCGCGCGCCCGGAGAGCGAAGCGATCAAGGAGATCGAGTGCCACGGCGTTTCGGTCACCGAAGTGACCGAAGGCGCCAACCGCGCCTGGGCCGTGAACGCCACCTCGACGTTCAACCGCCGCATCACCCCGAGCACGCCGATGGTGTTCAACGGGCCAGTGAAGGGCGCGGACCTGCTGAAGACCGCCTTCGCGACCAACGGCACCGCCGGCCGCGGCACGATAAACAACTGCGCCAATGGCAATACGCCCTGGGGCACGGCGATCACCTGCGAAGAGAATTGGGCCGGCTATTTCCGCCGCGCCAGCACCGACACCGCCGGCCGCACTGCCAAGGAACTCGCGGCGCTCAACCGCTACGGCGTGACCAGCGGCTCGGGCAGCTATAGCTGGTCGACCGTGGTTGCCGCCGATGCCACCAACACGCTGTTCCGCCGCTGGGACGCGCGCGTTTCGGGTGCTACCGCGACCGACGACTTCCGCAACGAGCCGAACCAGTTCGGCTGGGTGGTCGAGATCGATCCGTACGACAAGACCAAGGCACCGCGGAAGCGCACCGCGCTGGGCCGCATGGGCCATGAGGGCTGCTTCCCCGGCGCATTCGTAGTCGGCCGCAAGCCGGCCTGGTACATGGGCGACGACGCGACGAACGAGTATCTCTACAAGTTCGTCTCGAACACCGCCTGGGTCGCCGCCGATGCCGATGCGACCGACCGCCTGGCGATCGGCGACAAATATATGGACGCCGGCACGCTCTATGTCGCGGTGTTCAACGCCGACGGCACCGGCAGCTGGAAGGCGCTGACCTATGGCACGAACGGCATCGACGCGAGCTATGCGCCCTATGCCTTTTCGAGCCAGATCGAAGTGCTGGTGAACCCGCGCCTCGCCGCCGACGCCGCCGGCGCGACGCCGATGGACCGCCCCGAATGGACTGCGGTGAACCCGGTGACCGGCGAAGTCTATCTGACGCTGACCAACAATGCGAACCGCGTCACCACCGCCGACACGCCGACATCGAGCCAGCGCCGCACCGATGCGGCCAACCCGCGCGTCTATGTCGATCTGCCGAGCACCTCGCGCGGCAACCGCAACGGCCACATCATCCGCCTGCGCGAGACCGGCGACACGACCGAGGCGACCGGCTTCACCTGGGACATCTATCTGTTCGGTGCGGGCTCGGACCTGGACGCCACCAACGTCAACGTATCGGGCCTGACCGCCGACCAGGACTTTTCGAGCCCGGACGGCCTGTACTTCAGCCGCGCGAGCAACGCGGCGGGCAAGGTGAAGCCGCTGCTGTGGTTCCAGACCGATGACGGCGCCTATACCGACGTGACCAACTGCATGATGCTGGCGGCGATGCCGGGCACCGTCGGCGACGGCGGCGCGCGCACGATCACCAACACCAATGGCGCCGGCGTGACTTCCACCCAGGCGACGCGCGTCGGCGCTGCGGCGACGGCGGCGACGCTCAAGCGCTTCCTGGTCGGCCCGGTCGAGTGCGAGATCACCGGCGTGGACACGACGCCCGACGGCCGCACGCTGTTCGTCGGCATCCAGCACCCGGGCGAAGGCGGCACTGCCGCGGCGCCGTCGAGCCACTGGCCGGACAGCCAGGCGACCGGCACCGCCGGCGCCACCATCCGCCCGCGCTCGGCGGTGGTGGTGATCACCAAGAATGACGGGGGCCTGGTGGGGCTCTGATTTCTTCGGTTGGCTGGAATGAAGGGGGAGGTCCCGCCGGGGCCTCCCCTTTTGTTGCGGACGCTAGAAGTTCACTCGCGGGGCGCCGGAGCGTCGACCAATAGCCAGTTGTGATTGTCCATCACCGCGGTGATCGAATAGCGCCGCCAATGCCCGTTCTGCTTCCACTGCCATGTGCAGAGCGATTCCGCCTTTGCCCGGCCCCTGGCGCGGCAGGTCAAGCCGCGCAGATCCTCGACCGCGACGGGCTTCCGGGTGACGACGGCGAGCGCCGCGGCGAACTCGCCGCCGCTGGGAGCTGCTTGCAGGAAAAGGGCGAGGGACAAGTACATCTATGAAATGCTCCCCCACCCGAATTCCCAGCCCTACCGATCCGTCCGGCTCAGGATCTTCGCCACGCCGTTCTTCGGGATGCCGATCATGTAGTTCGTCCCGCCCTTGCAGGTGACGCGCCAGGTGGGGACGCCGTCCTGGTCGGCGATGCGGGTCGAGCTGTCGACATGGTCGCAGGGGAGCGGCGCGTCCTGGAGGGCGCGGATGAAAGTGGCGTTGCGCTGCGCGTCGGTCTGGGCGAGCACGGCGGCGCTGTAGTTGGTCTGGTCTGCCGCATTGTCCATGTCGGTCGCGTTGAGCGGCTCGGCCTGGACAGGAGTCATGTTGCCCTCGCCCCCGCCACCGCAGCCTGCGAGCGCCAGTGCCGCGAGCGATGGCACGATGATGGTCTTCAGCATGTCGCGTCCCCTTGTTGGTCCCGCCCTCAATGCGGAACCGTAATCAGAGTTCCTAGCGCTGATACGCCTTGGGCAGCGCGCCTTCCTTCGGATCGAGATAGCGCTGGCGTAGCCGGGTCCAGCGGCTGTCGAGCGACTGCTCGACTCCGTCGATGAACACGCTGACCACCGAGGTGCCGATCTCGAGCGGATCGCCGTCCCAGATCACCACGTCGCCGCGGCGGCCGGGCTTGAGCGAGCCGAACTCCCCGCCCAGGCCGAGCGCCTCGGCCGGCTTCGAGCTGATCGCCGCGAACGCCGCGCCCCAATCGAGGCCGGTGGCGCCGGGCACCCTGGTGAGCGCGACGAGATTGCCGGCGTACTGCTTTTCCCAGCGGGCCTGGCGGGCCTCGTCCTGGTTGAGCGTGCCGATGCCCACCAGCACGCCCGCGGCGGCCATGCGGCCGACATTCGACTGGCTTGCGGCGAGTTGCTCGAAATTCTCGGGCAGGTCGGTGAGTGCGTTGGCGATCACCGGCACGCCGGCAGCGGCGATCTGCGCGGCGACGGTCCAGCCTTCGGCGGCGCCGACGAACACCATCCTGAGCGCCGGCATCTCCTTCTTGAGCTGGAGCAGCACGAGGATGTCCGAGGCGCGCTCGACATGGATGAGCAGCGGCATGCGGCCCTGCACCACCGGCACCAGCGCCTCGGCATCGGCGCGGGTGAGGAAGGCATCCTTGCCCCGATCGGTGTAGCTCGCCGGTGCGCGGACATAGTCGCGGACCTCGAACAGCGCGTTCTTGAGCGTGGCATAGGCTGCGGCGCGGCTGCCGCCGGCGGCACGGGCGCCACTCTCGCCCCATTCCATGAACTGGAAGGCGCGCGGCTTGCTCACAGCGTCCATGTCCGTGCCGAGATCGATGATCGCGCCCTGGCCGGCGAAGATCGAGCCGCGATTGTCGGGCGCGACCACGGCGCGGGTAATGCCTTCGGCCCGGTTGATCGCGATCGGGCTGGACTTGGGGTTCACTGCCGGGGCGACGTCGATCGCAGCATGGAAGGGCGCGCTGCTGGCGCCGCTGTCATTGGTCTCGTCGACGCCGTCGACCTCGACGATGCCCATGCGGGTGAAGCCGGCGAAGATACCGGGCGAGACCCACTTCCCGCCCGCATCGACGACGCGCATGCCGGCGGGCACCGCGACGCCGGGACCGGCGGCGACGACCTTGCCGTCGCGGATCACGACGGTGCCGCCCTCGACGGGCTGCGCGCCATCGCCGACGACGAGCTTGGCGTTGGTGATCGCCACGGTCTGCGCGGCGGCTGGGCCAAAGGGCAAAGCACCGAAGGCGAGCGCAGTGGTGGCCGCGAGGAGGAGCTTCTTCGTTATCACTTCACATCCCCCTCGCCCGGCTGGCCGAGCTCGAAATCGGAAACCGGGCGGCGCCTGGGATCCTTGGCATCGTAGAGCAGTGCGCCGTCGACCCAGACCATCTCGGGCCGGGTGTAAACGCTGAACGGATTGCCGTTCCACAGCACGACATCGGCCATCTTGCCCGCCTTGAGGCTGCCGGTCTTGTCGGCGATGCCCAGCGCCTTGGCCGGATTGATCGCCAGCCAGGTCCAGGCATGTTCCTCGCTGATGTTCATCCCCGCCTTGATGCCCGCGGCGCGTGCCTTGGCCACTTCCTGGTTGAGCCGCTGGATACCGTTCTGATCATCCGAGTGGATCATCGTGCAGGCGCCTTCCTTGTCGAGGATGGCGAGGTTCTCGGGCACCGCGTCATAAGCTTCCATCTTGAAGCCGTACCAATCGGCCCAGACCGCGGCGCAGGTGTCGTTCGCCTTCAAGAGGTCGGCGATCTTGTAGGCTTCCACGGCGTGGTGGAAGGCCGACACGTGGTACCCGAACTCCTTGGCCATATCCATGACGATGGCCATCTCGTCGGCGCGGTAGCAATGGTTCTGGACGAGGATCTCGCCTTCGAGCACGCCGCGCAGCGTGTCCATCGCGAGATCACGCGACGGCGGCTCGCCGCCCTTCTCCTCATAGCGGTCCCAGCGGCGCTTGTACTCGACGGCGCGCGCCCAGGTGGCACGGTCGACCGCGATATTGCCCATGCGCGTGGAAGGCATGCGGCCCTTCGAGCCATAGACACGCTTGGGGTTCTCGCCGCAGGCCATCTTGAGGCCATAGGGCGCGCCGGGGAACTTCATCGCCTGCATGGTGCGGGCATAGACATTCTTCACCACCACCGAGCGGCCGCCCATCAGGTTTGCCGAGCCGGGAAGAATCTGGAGCGTGGTCACGCCGCCATTGGCGAGTGCGCGGCCGAAGCCGGGATCCTGCGGCCAGACGCTGTGCTCGGCCCAGACATCGGCCGTGACCGGGCCGGTCATCTCGTTGCCGTCCGAATTGGCCTGCACGCCGGGCGAGGGATAGTCGCCGAGATGGCTGTGGATATCGATCACGCCGGGCGTGACGTACTTGCCCTTGCCGTCGATCACCGTGGCGCCTGCGGCATCGAGATTCTGGCCGACCGCGACGATCTTGCCGTCGCGGAACAGCACCTGGCCATTGTCGATCCGCCCGCCCTCGCCATCGAACACGGTGACGTTGGTCAGCAGCGTGGGAACGCCGGGATAGGCATGATAGGTCGAGGGGAAAGGATCATGGCTATAGCCCTTGCCCTTGCCCGGCCCACCCGATGCCGCCGCAGGCTCCGACGACGCGGTTTGCGCGCGGGTGGTACCCGAATCGCAGGCAGCGAGACCGGCCAGCGCACCAAAGATGATTAACGTGCGGATCACGCGACTCTCTCCCCTTGCGTAACGTTATGGTGATCGCTCAGGTGCTATCCACTTGGCAAGCAGAGCTTCTTCACAAAAAGACTGAACCACTCTGGAGTATCCGCATTTTCTCTTGAGCTTGATTGGTGTTATTGACAGTCGCCGGAAGGGGAAGGTGCATCGTTGCGCGTGGCAATTGACCCTGCCAAGCCGTCAACCGTGGCGGCACCGGTTAATCGACGAGTTGCCGTAGCGCTCGCCGCCTTTGGCCTTGCATGCGGCATTGCCGCATTCCTGGGCTGGCTGCTCGACCTGCCCGCGCTGCGCGGCTTCGGCCTCACCGAATATCCGATCTGGCCCTGGACCTGCGTTGGCTTCATCGGCCTTTCGATCGGCTTTCTCGCCTCGTTCGCCGGCCGGCGGCAGCTGACGATCGGCGCACTGGCAGTGCCGTTCACGATCGCGGCAATCTCACTGTTCGAGCGTTGGTCCGGCAGCGACCTTGGCGTCGACACCCTGCTCTTCCCCGGCGAGCTGAACGACTATGCGTTCGCCACGCTGGGCCGCACCGGCGTGAACCCCGCTGCCGCCTTCCTGGTGCTGGGGCTGGCGGCACTCGGCCAGAGCCTGCACGATCTGCTTGCCAAGGAGATTCGCAGTCTCGCCGCGACGCTCGCGCTCGGCCTGGCCGCGGCCGCCGCCATCGTGATCCTGTTCTCGCGCCCCGGCAACAGCGTCGGCGTGCCGCTGCTCGCCACTTCGCTGCCCGGCGCACTGATCACCATCTCGCTCGCACTTTCCGCCATCGCCTGGAACAGCGGGTTCGGCTGGATGCGCGACCTGCTGCGCGATCCGGGCAATCGCCGGGTCCTGCGCATCCTGATCCCCGCCGCGCTGATCCTGCCGGTACTGCCCGCGGTGCTGGAGCTGGTGCTGGCACGGCAGCTGCTCCTGTCGGCGGTGCCGGTGCAACTGCTCAGCATGCTCGGCAATGTGCTCGTGGTGGGCACGATCGCCTATTGGGCGGTGACGCGCGTGGCGCGCGAACAATCGGTGAAGATCGAGCTGAGCGAAGCGATCGACGTGACCACCATGGCGCTCACCGACGCGGACGGCAACATCGTCCACTGGTCGGCGGGCGCCGCTTCGCTCTTCGGCTGGAGCGCCGCCGAGGCGCAGGGGCAGAACAAATATGCGCTGCTGCGCTCGCGCTGCGAAAGCGCCGAGACCAGCCTGCCCCGCCGCCCCGAGGGCCAGACGCAGGAGCTGGTGGAGACGGCTCGCGACGGCCGCGAGATCGCAATCATCGAGCGCACCCACCGGGTGGAGATCGCCGGGCGCGCACCGGTGATCGTCCACAAGATGACCGACGTGTCCGATCGTTCGCGCGCGGTCAGCGAGCTGCGCGAGAGCGAGGAACGTCTCGCCATCGCCACCGCGACGCACGAAGTGGGCGTATTCGAATGGGACGTCGCCTCGGGACGGATCGAATGGGCGCCCGGCGCCGAGGAACTGCTGGGCCTGAACCCCGGCACGATCACCGATTTCGACAGCTGGCGCGCGCAGATCCAGCCCGAGGACGTCGATTCAGTGATCGAGACGATCGAGCAGGCCGTGGCCGACCGCGCGCCGCGCTTCAGCTTCCGCTATCATTTCCTCGAGCCCAACGGGATGGTCCGTGCCGTCGAGGGGTCCTCGCGGGCAATCTACGACAGCGAAGGCAACCTGATCCGCACCGTCGGCGCGATGCTGGACATCACCGATCGCGAGGAACGCGAAGCCGCATTGCGCCGCCGCGAGGCCCAGCTCCGCTCGATCATCGAGACAGTGCCCGAGGCGATGCTGGCGGTGGACGAGGAAGGCACGATCCGGGTGTTCAGCGCCGCGGCGGAAGCGCTGTGGGATCATCGCGCGCACGAGGTGCTGGGCCACCACATATCGATGCTCACCCCCTATCCCGAGGGGGACGAGGCCGAGACACGGCTCTCTGCCTTCCTCAAGGCGGGCAAGCCGCTCGATCGCGGCGAGACCATCGCAGCCACCGGCATGACGCGAACCGGCGCGCGCTTTCCGATGGAAGTGCGCGCCAGCGTCGCCCAGGTCGACGGGCATCTGCTGTTCACGCTCTTCGCACGCGACCTGACCGAACAGTTCGAGGCGGAGGAGCGGCTGAGCGAACTCAACGCCGAAATCGCCCATGTCGGCCGCCAATCGGCGATGAGCGAGCTGGCTGCCGACATGGCACACGAGCTCAACCAGCCACTCGCCGCCACTTCGAACTTCCTCGCGGCAGCACGGATGCTGATGGAAAAAGGTGAGGATTCCGAGCGGATAACCGAAATGCTTCGGATGGCGAATGAACAGACGCTGCGCGCCGGCGAGATCATCCGCCGTTTGCGCAGCTTCACCATGCGCGGCGATGTAGATATGCGCGTAACGCCGCTCGGGCCGACTATTCGGGATGCCGCCGATTTGGTTCTTATAGGAACCAGCCAGTTCAATATACGCCTGACCTACGATCTCGACCCAGAAATACCATGTGTATTCGCGGATCGTGTGCAGGTGCAGCAAGTCGTAGTCAATCTATTACGCAATTCCATCGATGTTCTTCGTCAGCAGGGCGGCAACGATCGGCGGATCACGGTAAGTTCACGCAAGTCCAGCGACGAGTTGGTCGCAATAGAAATCGCCGATAGCGGCCCCGGCATCCCGGAACCAATGCTGGAGCAACTCTTTTCTCGTTTCACGACAACGAAGAGCAAGGGTGGTGGAATGGGTATTGGACTTTCCATCAGCAAGCGTATCATCGAAGCGCATGGTGGGATCCTCAGTGCGGAAAACCGGCCGGAGGGCGGCGCGGTGTTCCGGTTCACACTGCCCATCAGCGAACAGGGTGGAGAGTAGATGACAAAAACGATCTATATCGTGGACGACGACGACGCCGTCCGCGCATCGCTGCACAGCCTGCTGTCCCTACGTTCCGATTTGGTGATCCGGGCCTTCCGGTCCGGAGATATTTTTCTGGAATCACTGCCCGATCTCGATCCGGGCGTCTTGCTGCTCGATTTCCACATGCCGGGATCGACCGGCCTCGACGTGCTCAACTCGGTTGCCAACGATCCACGCTTCGTGTCCATCATCCTCACCGGCCAGGGCAATGTCGGCCTGGCGGTGCAGGCGATGAAGGCCGGAGCGCTCGACTTCATAGAGAAGCCCTATGAAGCCGAATTCCTGATGACGGCGATCGACCTGGCCTTTTCGCGGCTGGAGGAAGGCAACGAGGCCGCAGCGCGGGTGAACGTCGCCGAGACCAAGATCTCGCGGCTCTCGCCACGCGAGAAGGATGTGCTCAAGGGCCTGATCGAGGGGCGCTCGAACAAGATCATCGCCTATGAGCTCGATATCAGCCCGCGCACCGTGGAAATCTATCGCGCGAACCTGATGGAGAAGCTGGAAGTGCGCAGCCTGTCCGAGGCGCTGCGCATCGCCTTTGCCGCGGGGCTGTTCCCCAAGAACTGAGCGGCTGCGCTCAGCGTTCGGGATAGCCCCATTCGGGGAGCATCGCCTCGAGGATCGCCGCCGCATCGGCGGAGGCGATCCGTGGCGGGAAGCCGTCCTCCGCATAGCCGCCGATCACGGCGACCGCCCGCCAGCGCGGATCGTCGCGCAGCACCGTCTCATCCCCGCCACGCGCCGAGAGCGCGCCGTCGTCGATGATCAGCACCGGCCCCCGCGCCAACCAGCGCTCGACCCGGGGATCGTCGAGATTGTCGACGGTGACGATGTCCCCGCCCGCCATCGACAGGCGAGCAACGAGGGCAGTGCGAAGGCCCGCCTCCCGCACCAGTAGGACCAGCATTGGAACCGGGCTCATGAGCCCTCCTGCGAATTGCGACCCGGAGCTTTCTGCTCCTCGGATGCCGGAATTTATGTGGATTCCGGAATATGTCCCATCCGTGTCTTCTACCTAAGGCGCAGCCCGCAGGGAGAGATCAGAAGGCGTAGGACAGATCGGCATGCCCGAATTTGGTGTCCGCGGTGTGCGGCGCATTCGGGGCATCGCGCAGGAAACGGCCCTTGGCGAGATAGGCAGCGCCCAGCTCGAAGCGCAGCTTCTGCGGGATCAGCCAGCGGCGCGCGCGCAGCTCGAACTGGGTGCCGCCATAGCTGCCCGACTTGCCGGTCTTGTCCGTGACGCTGGTCGAGGCGAAGCTGTCGATCGCCGAGGCCAGCCAGGCGGCGCGAACCGAGCCCATCAGGTCGAGCCGCTTCGAAGGCCGGGCCTCGAGGCGCACTGCCGGCGACAGGATGTTGGCGCGGCCGAGCGGGCCATAGAGTGACAGCGGGCCGAAATCGGCGCGGCGTGCGCCGTAGAGCGTGTCGAAGCGGGTATAGGTGTCAGGGTTGCCCGTCTCGCCGCTGGCATAGTCGAACGCCATCGAGACGCGCGGCGCCCATTTGCTGGCGAAGGAGCGCCCCGCCTCGGCATGGACGAAGCCGGCACGAACCTTGAGGTCGCGCACGTCCGAGACGGCGGCCGTGGCACGCGCGAGGCCGCGCTGCAGCGCCGCTTCGACCTCATAGTCGAAATTGCCCTTGGCCGGGGCAAGGCGCAGGCGGGCGCCGACGGTCACGAGGCGGCGATTGCGCGTCGGATGCGTGGTGCGGTCATGCTCGATCAGGCGGAAGCCATAGGTTTCGAGGCTGGTCTTGCCGAACAGCCTGGCGAGCGTGGCGTTGCCGCCGAAGAACTCGATATTCTCCGTCGCGCGATCGAGCTGGACCTTGTTGTCGTAGATGTCCGCCGGGGTATCGGGCAGCGCAGTGAAGGGGCGCGTCCAGAACAGGATCAGCGCGTTCTTGTTCTTCGCCGCCACTTCGAGCTTGGCGCCCAGATAGGAAGGCACGCCGTTGGGGAAATCGGTGCGGCCGACCATGCGGCTGCCGCCGATGTCCATCGAGAACTTGCCGGCGGTGAGCTGGACACCCTTGGCCGGGCGGACCGCGAGATAGAGCTGCGCGGGCTCGAGATCGTTGATCTCGTTGGTGCGCACCGAGCTGCGCTCGTTCTCGCCATAGCCGCGCGCATCGACGACTTCACCGCCGAAGGTGACCGGGCCGATATCGACCTTGGCCGAGACCATCGTGCGGAACGACAGGAAGCTGTCGCTCTCCGGCGTGTTCGGGCGGAACTGGCCACCGATCGTCTCGGCGCGAACGCGGACGCTGCCATTCAGGCTCAGCTTCACCTTGTCCTGGGCAAGGGCCGGGCTGGCGATGATGACGGGCAGGATCGCCGCACAGGCGAGACGGATAGTTGCAAGGGCCACGGAACACTCCGGAAGATGGTTATCCCGGAATTATAGGACGATCTGGAGATTACGGACTTTTGCCGATCGTTCCGGCGTGTGCAGCCCCTCCAAAGTCTCCGGCGAACTACGTAGTTTGGCAGCTTGCAGACCACCTAGTCCTATAATGGAAGCAAACCCCGCCCGATTGGGCCCCCCGTCAATTGCGGCGTCGCGTGCGGCGCCGGAGCTAGTGGAACTGCAATATGCTCAGGATGATCAACAGCTGGCCGCTCGCCAAGAAGCTCCTCATCGCGTTCTCGCTGCTGGGTGCGCTGGTGCTCGGCCTCGGCATCAACGGATATGCATCGAACAAGACGCTGAGCGGCGTTGCCACCCGCCATGTCGAGAACGGCATCACCGGGCTTTCGGGGCTGACCGACATCCTGGCGGACATCCGCGAGCTGCGCATCATCGTGTACAGCTATTACAACGCCGCCAGCGCCAAGGACACGGCCAGCCTGGTCGAGCGCCGCGCCAAGGGCGAAGCCAAGCTGCTGGCCGACATCGATGCCTATCGCAAGGTGGCCGGCACCGACTTCGCCGAGGGGGTGGACGGCCTGCGCGCCAAGGCGACCTCGCTGATCGAGGCCAACAAGACGATCTTCGACCTGCACGATCAGGGCGACCAGGCCGGCGCATTCGCGGCGATCAAGGGCGTGGGCAAGGAAAAGTCGCACGATGCGATCGAAGCCGCCGACGACCTGCTCGCCAAGACCCGCGACCGTTCGGCCAAGGACAATGAATATGGCCAGAGCCAGAGCTGGTTCTCGCTGGTGATGACCGCCCTGCTCTCGCTGGTCGCCTTTGCAGGCCTGATCGCGATCTGGCTGGTGATCAACCGCACCGTGGCGCAGCCGATGGCCAAGCTGACCGAGGCGACCACCGTGCTCGCCAAGGGTGGCGAGGCCGAGGTCCCGAGCCGTGACCGTGCCGACGAACTGGGGCAGATCGCCAATGCCGTCGAGCAGTTCCGCGTCGGCGCCAAGTCGCGCGCCGAAACCGATGCCCGCTCCGCCGCCGAGCTGCGCGACGTGATGGCGACGCTCCGCGAGACGCTGCAGGCACTGAGCAACGGCGACCTGACCGCCGAGATCACCGCTGCCTATCCCGAGGCCTATGCCGAGCTGAAGAGCAACTTCAACGAAGCGGTCACCAGCCTGCGCACGCTGATCAGCTCGGTGATGGAATCGACCCAGTCGATCCATACCGGCTCGAACGAGATCGCCCAGGCATCCGAAGACCTGGCGCGCCGCACCGAAGCCAATGCCGCCAGCCTCGAGGAGACCTCGGCCGCCGTCGCGCAGATGGACGAACGGCTGAAGGCGATGGCCGCCTCGGCGGGCCGCACCGTGGAGCGCGCAGACGGCGCGATCAACACCGTCTCCGGCGGCCGCTCGATCGCCGACGAAGCCGTGCAGGCGATGACGCGCGTGAGCGAGAGCGCCAAGGGCATCGACAGCGTGATCGAGGGTCTCGACAAGATCGCCTTCCAGACCCGGGTGCTTGCGATGAACGCCGCAGTCGAGGCCGGCCGTGCGGGGGAAGCGGGCCGCGGATTCGCGGTGGTCGCAGATCTCGTCTCCGCACTCGCGATGCGCGCCGAAGAGGAAGCCGGCCGCGCCCGCGACCAGCTGACTGCGACGCAGACCGACATCGTCGCGGCGGTGGAGATGGTGGAGAAGGTCGACGGCGCGCTCGCCAACATTTCGGGCGACGTGAGCGAAGTGCACACGCTGCTCGCCGAGATGGCGAACGACAATGCGGCGCAGTCGACCGCGATCACCCAGATCAGCACGGCGATCGGCTCGATGGACCAGTCGACCCAGCAGAACGCCGCAATGGTCGAGCAGACCTCGGCCGCGGCGCGCAACCTGAGCACCGAAGTGAGCTCGCTGTCCGACCAGGCCGGCCGCTTCACCGTGGGCGATGCGGCGGCTCGCCCCGCCATGCGCCCGGCCCCGACGCCGACGCCGTCGCGGCCCAAGCCCACGACCAAGAAATCCGGCGCCTATATGTCGCCGGTGAAGGCCCTCCCCCTCACCAAGCCGGCAGCCACTTCCAGCAGCAGCGACGACGACTGGACCTCGTTCTGATGCTGGCCCTGCCATCCAAACCCTAGCCGAAGCGGGTTCCCATTTGGGGGCCCGCTTCCCCGTATGAGGACGAGAAAATGCTCGCAAAGCTCTCGATTTCGACGAAAATACTTGCACTTGTGGCGATCGTGGGGGCCGTGGGCCTTTCGCTGTCGCTGTTCGGATCCAGCACCTTGCAGCGCGTCGATGCGCGCTACTCGGACCTGGTGAACAACCATATGCCGATCGCGACCGAGCTGGCCCGCGCCAATCGCCGCGCGCTGGACATCGCCTATGCCGGTTATCGCGCGCTTTCCTATGAAGGCGGCTCGAAGATCGCTCAGGAAGCCGATGAGGTGGAGCAGGCCAATTACGAGATGGCCGGCCAGTTGCTCGACAATGCCGAGAAGATGCAGCCTGCTCTGAAGGCGCAGCTCGATCCGTTCCGCGCCAAGATCACCCGCGTGCACGAACTGGCGGCACGGGCGATCGAACTGGGCCAGCGCAACGACGACGAAGGCGCGCGCGCCGCGCTGGCGGAGATGGACCCGCTGGTCGTCACGCTCTCGAAGGAGATGGCCAAGTTCAACGATTCCGTGGTCGCGCGGGGCAAGGCGCAGACCGAAGAACTGGGCACGCATAGCGACAATGTCTCGACGTTGCTGCTGGTGGTGAGCGTGGTCGCGATCCTGGCGGCGATGGGCCTGAGCGTGTTCGTCTCGCGCACCGGGATCACCCTGCCGCTCGGCCGCCTGCAGGACACGATGCTGCGCCTGGCGGACGGCAACAACAAGGTTGACGTGCCCGGCAGCGATCGTGGCGACGAACTCGGCGCGATGGCCAAGACGGTGCTCGTGTTCCGCGACACCGCCCAGGCACAGGAAGCCGCCGCCGCTGCCAAGGCGATCGCGGATGCCGAGCAGAAGATGGTGGTCGACACGCTCGGCGAGAATCTTGGCGAAGTGGCCAAGGGCGACCTGACCGCCTCGATCAATCGCGAGTTCCCGGCGGACTATGCGGCGCTCAAGACCAACTTCAACGAAGCGCTGACCAGCCTGCGCGCGCTGATCGGCTCGGTGATGGATTCGACCCAGTCGATCCATACCGGCTCGACCGAGATCGCCCAGGCGTCCGAGGACCTGGCGCGCCGCACCGAAGCCAATGCCGCGAGCCTGGAGGAAACCTCCGCCGCGGTCGCGCAGATGGACGGCCGCCTGAAGGCGATGGCCGTTTCGGCTGGCCGTACCGTGGAGCGCGCCGACGGCGCGATCAGCACGGTCTCGGGCGGTCGTTCGATCGCCGACGAGGCCGTGCAGGCGATGACCCGCGTCTCGGAGAGCGCCAAGGGCATCGACAGCGTGATCGAGGGCCTCGACAAGATCGCCTTCCAGACCCGCGTTCTCGCGATGAACGCCGCGGTCGAGGCCGGCCGTGCCGGCGAAGCGGGCCGTGGCTTCGCAGTCGTCGCCGATTTGGTCAGCGCGCTCGCGATGCGTGCCGAAGAGGAAGCCGGCCGCGCCCGCGACCAGCTGACCGCCACCCAGACCGACATCGTCGCCGCGGTGGAGATGGTCGAGAAGGTGGACGGCGCGCTCGCCAACATCTCGAGCGACGTGGGCGAAGTGCACACGCTGCTCGCCGAGATGGCAACCGACAACGCCGCCCAGTCGACCGCGATCACCCAGATCAGCACCGCGATAGGCTCGATGGATCAGGCCACCCAGCAGAACGCCGCGATGGTCGAGGAAACCTCGGCCGCGGCGCGCAACCTGAACACCGAAGTGAGCGCGCTTTCGGAGCAGGCCAGCCGCTTCACCGTGGGCAATGCCGCGGTGCGCCCGGCAACGCGCCCGGTCGCACGTGCTGCCAAGGCAGTGGCGGAGAAGGCCGCTGCCTATGTCTCGCCGGTAAAGGCACTCGCCATGGCGGGCGCCCGCGGCGAGGAATGGGCCAGCTTCTGATCTTTTGAGCGAGGCACCGCTCGAAACATCATGGGCGCTCCGGCCTGGCCGGGGCGCCCCCTTTTTTAGCAGCAGTTCAGATCCTTCCACACCGCGACCGTGCGGAACGCGGCGAGGAGCTGGGCGATGTCCGCCGGGCCATGCGCACGTGCCTGGGCGAGCAGCGCAGGGACTTGCTCGGAGGCAGGATCGCGCGGCGTGACCGTGATCGGAGCGAGCAGCGCCGCAGCGGCGTCGAAGCGGCCGTCAGCGAGCATCATCGTCGCCGCGGTCACCTGGATCTGGGTGACCTGCGGCGCGAGCTGGGCGGCCTTGAGCAGCACGTTGAGCGTGTTCTCCGAAACGAATTGCGGCTCGGTCGACAGCGCTTCGGCCCAGGCATAGAGCGCCGGATAATATTCGGGGTCGGCCCGCCACACACGCGCCAGCCATTTGCGCGCTTCGCGGAACTCGGCCGGGGCGCGAGCGGCGTCCGCCCTGCCCGCCATCAGATGGCGCATGCCCTTCAGATAGAGCAGCTCGGGATCGTCGGGCGCGAGCGCGAGCAGCGCATCGAGCGTGGGATCGGCGGCGGCGGGCGCGCCATAGAGGATCTGGGCCTGGGCGAGCACGCGCCGGGCAAGATTGTCGCTGCGATCGGCGACCGCATCCTCGGCCCGCTTGAGCACCGCACGCTGGCGATCTGCTTCGACGATCCCGATACGCATCGCCGCCTGATCGAGCAGAAGCTGGTCCGCCGATGCGGGCAGCCTGGACACGGTGATCTCCGGCGCGACGAAACCCGTCGCGGTGGCGCGGATATAGGTGGCCTTGTCCTTGTAGCGCCACAGCCGGTCGTGCAGCGTGTTCACCGAAGCGCCGAACGCCGTTTCGAAGGCCACGGTGCGATCGGCACCCGCCCGAACTTCGGCAAGATAACGCCCGAAAGCCCGGCCCCGCTCGGGCTCGGCAAGGATGTAATGGACCAGCAATGCGCTCTCTGCGGAATAGAGCGGGCCATGATCGAGGTCGCCTGAGATGATCCGGCGCAGCGGCTCCCAGCGCCGGGACTCGAGCGCCGCCGCGAGGCTGGGATTGCCCTTGCCATATTCGATCACGTCGCCATCGAAGCGCGTGGTCGCGAGATTGAGGCTCAGGCCGTCGACGTACCAGCTCGGCAGATAGGCACCGCGGGCATTCTGGAGCAGGAAGTGGCGGCTGTACTCGGTGAACAGCCAGACATCGTGATAGCGCGGGACGCGGTCGCGCAGGCGGTCCCAGCGCGTATCCGCCGCGACAAGCATGCCAGTCGGCGCTGCCGAATAATAGCCGGTGAAGAAGAAGCCCGGCTGGGCGCGCTGCCGCCGCAGCCGATCGAGCTGGGTGGTGCCGCTGACCAGATAGATGGACAGCGGGTTCGCACGCTCGGGCTTCGGGGTGCCGGTGAGGATGCGGAGCAGCTGGTCAAAGCGCTCGAGCCGGGCCGTAACTGCGCGCGCTTCGCCCTCGTCGGCGCCATAGACGGTGAAGTTGGGGCTCTCCATGCGGACCCATTTGGCGCGGGCCTGGTTGCGCTCGCCGGTGACCAGGATGGAGTCCCGAGTGGGCGGCGGCACCTGCTGCGCCCATGCCGGCGACGCGAGCGCGAGGCACCCGCCCATGATCCAACCAAAAAGCCGCATTCCCCCTCGCCGCGCACCAACCCGATCGCGCGCAGACTAACCGCCGCAGCCCCGCTGGCAATCCACCGCCGGCAAAGAAAAGGGCGCCGCGGCGGATGCCGAGCGCCCTTTCTACGGCCGTGGCGAAGGATCAGGCAGCGGCGCGCTGCGGCGCGCGCAGCCCCTCCATGATCGTGCGGTTGACGTCGATCAGCTCGCGGATGCGCTCGCGGCCGGCGATCACGTCGCTGGTGAAGCGATCGATCCACAGCGCGAGCGAGACGATCTGCCCACGCAGCTCGCGCGGCAGGCCGTTGTTCGGATCGATGCAGTCCGTGTGGAAGGCGTGCCACATCTGGCGATTGCGATGCAGGGCGGGCATCAGCAGCGCACCCTTCAGGCCGCGCTCTTCCGCCTCCATCATCTCGCCGGTGATCTCGCCCAAAAGCCTGAGCTCTGCCGAGCGCGGCGTTTCAGCCCGGGAACGGGCCGCCTGATAGGCACTAAGGGTCATGCTGGCTCCATTTGCTTGACCCTTCATTCTAGGACGATTGCGACCGATCGGTGCGCGAACATCCTATAAGATTAGTGCGCCCTCCCGAATTGCGGGCGCGCATCCGGGGAAATTCATTGGCCAATTCGATCCTTCCGCACGCGCTGCCGTCGGCACTCGATGCCTATCCGGGCGTGACGCTGCTCTCGCTCGACTGCTTCGACACGCTGCTGTGGCGCGACGTGCATGCGCCCGTCGACCTGTTCAACGCGCTGGGCGAAGCCAACCTCCTGCAACGCAGCTGGGCGGAGCAGACCGCGCGCAGCAACGCGGCGGTGCGCCACCGCCGCAACGAAGTGCATATCGACGAGATCTATGCCGAGCTGCTGCCCAATGCGAGCAAGGCCGAGCGCGCCGCCGCAGTGCAGGACGAGCTCGACGCCGAGGCGCGCCACTGCTTCGCCTTCAAGCCCACCGTCGAGCTGATGCGCGCCGCCAAAGCACGCGGCATCGAGACGATTATCGTCTCGGACACCTATCTGGACGAGAAGCAGCTGCGCGGCCTGATCGCCGCCGCTGCGGGCGAGGAAGTCGCCGGGCTGATCGGCCGCATCTTCTGCTCGTCGCACTATGGCAAGGCCAAGAGCGAAGGCCTGTACGAGCCGGTGCTCAAGGCACTGAAGCTCGCGCCCGAGAAGATCCTGCACATCGGCGACAACAAGAAGGCGGACGTCGACGGCGTCGCGCCCTTCGGCGTGAACACGCTCCACCTGGTGCAGTTCACCGAAGGCAGCCAGCAGCGCATCCGCCTGGAAAGCGCGATCAGCTCGATCCTGCACGGCACCGAGACGGGCACCGCCCTCACCCACCAGCCGCACCGCGCGACGCTCGCCGCGTTCGAGCCGCAGGTGCAGGGCGCTGCCGAGACGCTGGGCTTCACCACGCTCGGCCCGCTCTTCGCCGGCTTCGACCGCTGGCTGGCGGACGAGGCCGAGGCGCTGCAAGCCGCCAATGGCGGCATCGTCCACGCCGTGTTCCTGATGCGCGACGGCTATCTGCCGCAGCTGGTGCACGAAGCACGCGGCGGCACGGGCCACGCCGTGGAGATCAGCCGCTTCACCGCCACCGCCGCCTCGCTGGGCGATGCCGGGGCGGTGAACCGCTATGTCGAGCGCGAGATCCTGAGCGACCTGAACGCGGTGGCCAAGCAGCTGTTGCTGCCGGCGCCCGAGGCCGCCAAGCTCGTCAAGGATCATGGCCGCCCCGCCGCATTCGTGAAGGCGGTGCAGGAGCCGCAGCGCATGCGCCGCATCACCCAGACCTCGCGCGCCTTTGCCGATCGGCTGGTCGCGCATGTCCGCAAGGCAGTGAACCCGGCGCCGGGCGATACGCTAATGCTGGTCGACCTGGGCTATAACGGCTCGGTCCAGAACGATGTCGAAGCGCTGATCGCCAGCAAGCTGAGCGTCAAGGTCGCCGGCCGCTATCTGCTGCTGCGCGAGCAGGCCCGCACCGGCCTCGACAAGAAGGGGTTCATCGGTCACGACGACTACGACTGCGCCGCGCTCGAGGCGTTGTGCGCGAACGTCGCCGTGCTCGAGCAGCTCTGCACCGCAGCCCAGGGCTCGGTAGTCGATTATGAGAAGGACGGCACCGCGATCCGTCGCGGCAACTCGATCAAGTCGCGCCAGTCCGACATTCGCGACCGCGTGCAGGCCGGCTGCCTGGCCTTCGTGCAGGCCGAGGGCAGCGCAACGATCCGCCCGAACACGCCGCCGCACGCCGCGGCGATGTGGCGCCGCGGTGCCGCGGGCACGCTCGGCCGGCTGATGTACGTGCCGCTCGAAGCCGAGCTGGAGGTGCTCGCCGCGTTCGAGCACGACATCAACCTGGGCGTCGACAACACCGTCTCGCTGTTCGATCCGACGATCGCCAAGAAGGGCCTGCGCCAGCGCGGCCTGTTCTACATGAAGGGCTCGGAGCGGATGTACCTGCCGGCCGAGCTGCACGGCGAGGGCCTGTCGCTCAAGCTCAGCCTGCTTGCGCATCGCCGCTTCGCACTGCCGCTGAAATACCAAGATTTCGTCGACAATTCGATCGCGCTGCCGCTGATCGTCGCCGACGGCAACCAGGTCTCGACCGGCAGCGTGACTGCCACCCCGACGCATGACGGCTACTACCTTGCCCCCATCCCGATCGGCGCCAGCCGCTTCTCGGTGGGCGTGCAGTTCGGCCAGCTCTATGACTGGGTGCAGGTGGAGAGCGCGGTGTTCATGCCCGTCGAGACCTTCCTGAGCGACAAGATCCGCCCGGGCACCGGCGAAGTCGGGGCGCTGCCCTCGCTCGAAGGCATGGAGCAGGTCGCGCCGCATCTGTTCCGCTGCGAGAACGAGTTCGCCTTCATGATGGTGCCGCCGCCCCCGCGCCAGGGCGACCGGCCGATGATGCTCGCGCTCGTCTTCCGCCCGATCGCCGCGCGCGAGGCCGCCGCGCCTGCCGCCACCAACGCCACCGCACAGCTTACCGGAGTCGCTGCATGACCCTGCTCATCCATTCGATGTCGGAATTTTCCGATCTTATCCTTCAGAGCCTGCAGATCGCCGGCGCCCGCAACATTGCCGAGGTGGGTGCCGAGTTCGGCGGGATGTCGCAGCAGCTCGCCGCCTATGCGCGCGTCACGGGCGGCAGCCTGACCAGCGTCGACCCCGCCCCCAAGCAGGAGTTCCTCGCCTGGGCCGAGCAGACGCCCGAAGTGCACCACATCGCCGAGCCGAGCCATGACGCGATGCCGAAGCTCGCCGATATCGACGCCTGGGTGATCGACGGCGACCATAATTACTACACCGTGATCAACGAGCTGCGCATCGCCGACCAGCTTGCCCGCCGCGACGGCAAGCCGCTGCTCGCGATCATGCACGACGTCTCCTGGCCGTGCGCGCGGCGCGACTGCTACTACGCGCCCGACCGGATCCCGGAGGAGCATCGCCACCCGCACAGCTTCGAAGGCGGCGTGATCCTGGGCGAAGGCGCCTGCCTGCCCAATCGCGGCTTCCGTGGCGCCGGCAGCTTCGCCTGGGCCCTGCACGAAGGCGGCCCGCGCAACGGCGTGCTGACCGCGGTCGAGGACTTCCGCGACGAAGCCCAGACCGAGGATCGCCCGCTCGCCTGGGCGCTGGTTCCGGCGGTGTTCGGCATGGGCGTGCTGTTCGACAGCTCGGCACCCTGGGCCCCGGCACTCGCCGATTTCATCGTGCCGTGGCACAACAACAAGCTGCTCGCCGCGCTCGAGGCGAACCGGCTGAAAAACTATCTCGCCGTCATCGACTGGCAGGACCGCGCCGCGGCCTAAATACGCAAATTACGCTTTTTTCTCGCTCCCCGTGCGGGCGCGGATCCCCAACCACGAGCGACACGCTCGTGACGGGATCCCCGCCTTCGCGGGGAGCTTCGTTATTGGAAAAGGTCGCCGCGAAAATACAGAAAATGCGCTGATTTAACCAAATTGGCCGGGCGGCGCCCCTCCCCTCCAAATCCGTCCTATAATTCTGGAAACAACTGGGACATTGGGCGAACCGCCATGCTGAACGGCATCGGATTCATTATCATTCTGGTCTGCGTGTTCGGCAGCTTCATGATCTCGGGCGGCAAGTTCGAGATCATCATGCACGCGCTGCCGCACGAACTCATGGCCATCGGCGGCGCCGCGATCGGCGCCTTCATCGTTTCCAACTCGATGGCGACCGTGAAGGCAGCCGGCAAGGGCATCGTCCGCTCGTTCAAGGGCGGCAAGTGGAAGGCGCAGGACTATAAGGACCTGCTCACGCTGATGTTCTCGGTGCTCTCCACCTTCAAGAAGGGTGGCGCCACCGCGCTCGAGCCGCATCTCGACAAGCCGGAGGAGAGCGATCTCTTCAAGCCCTATCCGCGGCTGCTGAAGGACCATCACCTGATCGAGTTCATCTGCGACTATCTGCGCATGATGACGGTCAACTTCGAGGACCCGCATCAGATCGAGGCCGCGATGGACGCGGACATCGAGAAGCATCACCACGAAGAGGCCGGCCCGCAGCACGCGCTGCAGATCATGGCCGACGGCCTGCCCGCGATCGGCATCGTCGCCGCGGTTCTGGGCGTGATCAAGACCATGGGCTCGATCGATCAGCCGACCGAGATCCTAGGCGCGATGATCGGCGGCGCGCTCGTCGGTACCTTCATGGGCGTGCTGCTGAGCTACTGCGTGGTGGGCCCGCTCGCCTCGAAGCTGCTCGAGACCATCGATAGCGACCACAAGCCGTTCCAGATCGTGAAGACGGCGATCGTCGCCTACGCCCAGAACCAGCCTGTCCAGGTGGCGATCGAGATCGCCCGCCGCATGACGCCGTCGGCCTATGCGCCGACCTTCCAGCAACTCGAAACCGCACTTGACGAGGCCAAGAATGGACCAGCCCCTGCAGCTGCCTGATGCCGAGGAGCGCGCGCTGCGCCTCCCCGCCCATGGCACCACCGTTACGGCCGAAGATCTTCGGGTGCGCCTCGTGCTCGCCGCGGACCTCGACGATGCGATCGAGATCGACGCATCGGAAGTCGAGAGCGTCGGCCAGGCCGTGCTCCAGCTCCTCGTTGCCGCGCGCAACGAAGCGGCGAGCAACGGCCAGGAATTCCGCATCGCCAACCCCAGCCCTGCATTCGTCGATCGCGTGAACCGCTGCCAACTGGCCGCCGCGATCGGCCTCGAGACCGGAGACGTTCTGTGAGCAAGTTGATCCTTACCGTCGACGATTCGGCGAGCATGCGCATGCTGCTCAAGACGTCGCTGACCGCGCAGGGCTTTCGCATCGAAAGCGCCAATGACGGCGAGCACGGCCTCGAGCGCATGCACGAGGTGAAGCCCGACCTACTGATCACCGACATCAACATGCCCAAGATGGACGGCTTCGAGCTGATCGAGGCGGTGCGTGGTGTCGCCGAGTTCCGCGGCACGCCGATCCTGGTGCTGTCGACCGAATTCTCGGACGAGAAGAAGTCCCGCGCCCGCTCCGCCGGCGCCACCGGCTGGATCACCAAGCCGTTCGAAGCCACCAAGCTGGGGGCGGCGATCCGCCGCGTGTGCCCGTGAGCGACGAATTCGACGACATCCAGGCGATCTTCTTCGAAGAGTGCGCCGAAGGTCTGGTGACCGCCGAGCAGGGCCTTTCGGCCATGCAGGCAGGCGACGTCTCGGGCGAAGTGATCGCGGGCGTGTTCCGCGCGGTCCACTCGATCAAGGGCGGCGCCGGTGCATTCGGCCACACCGACCTGACCGCGTTCGCGCACAAGTTCGAGAACGTCCTCGACGAAGTGCGCGGCGGCAAGATCCCGCCGAGCCCCGGCGTGGTCAAGGTGATGCTGAGCGCCTTCGACATCCTGACCGACCATGTCGAGGCGGCGAAGGGCAATGCCCCGCGCCCGGCCGACCAGGCCGCGCTCGACGCGCTGGAGAAGGTCCTTGCCAACAAGGGCGCCGATGACGGCGCGCCTGCCGGAAACGCTGCCGCTGCCGTTGCCCCGGTGGCGGCGGAGACCCCGGCGCCGGCCGCCGAGGAAGCGGACGAATTCGGCTTCGTGCCGATGGCCGTCTCGCTCGACGATTTCGACGCGCCTGCCGCCGTCGATGGCGACTGGATCGTGGTGTTCAAGCCGTCGCGCGCCGCGCTGGCCAATGCCGGCGAGCCGCTGCTGATCATCCGCGAGCTGGAGGGCCTGGGCGCCGAAATCGTCAGTGTCGACACCGATACGGTGCCGGCCCTGCGCGACCTCGACCCCGAGGAAGCCTATTTCACCTGGACGCTGCGCCTGCCGGCCGAAATGGCCGAGAGCGACATCATGGACTGCTTCGATTTCGTCGCGCCGGATTCGGTCGTCGAGGTTCGCCGCGAAGCCGGTGCTGCCCCGGCCGCCCCGGTGGCCCAGGCACCCGCCGATGCCGACGAGTTCGGCTTCGTGCCGGTGGCTGCCGGCGTCGAGGACTTCGCAGCCGAGATGCAGCGCGTCGTCGAGACGATCGCCGCGGCCTCGCCGCCGGTCGGCAGCGTCGACACCCCCGCCATCGCCCCCAAG
This sequence comes from Sphingomonas sp. HITSZ_GF, assembly GCF_029543155.1. Taxonomy (GTDB): domain Bacteria; phylum Pseudomonadota; class Alphaproteobacteria; order Sphingomonadales; family Sphingomonadaceae; genus Sphingomonas. Next base: position 240,425 of record NZ_JARQXA010000003.1, read on the forward strand.
GCGGGCGCGGGTGATGCGCAGCAGACGATCCGCGTCGACCTGGGCAAGCTCGACCTGCTGCTCAACCTGGTCGGCGAGCTGGTGATCCGCAACTCGATCCTGGCCGACCGGCTTTCGCCGGCCGATCGCCAGCGCGTCGAGCTCCCCGAGCTCGCTCGCCTGACGCGCCAGATCCAGGACAATGTCATGTCGCTGCGTGCGCAGCCGATCAAGCAGGCCTTCAGCCGCGTGCCGCGCATGCTGCGCGACCTCTCGGTCGAGACCGGCAAGCAGATCAACCTGGAGACGACCGGTGAGACCACCGAAGTCGACAAGGGCGTGATCGAGAAGATCGGCGATCCGCTGACCCACATGATCCGCAACGCCGCCGACCACGGGCTGGAAAGCGCCGAGGAGCGTATCGCCGCGGGCAAGGATCCGACAGGCACGATCAAGCTCTCGGCCGAGCAGAAGGGCGCGCGCATCTTCGTGCGGGTCTCGGACAATGGCCGCGGCATCAACCGCGAGCGCGTGAAGGCCAAGGCGATCGAGAAGGGGATCATCCCCGCCGATGCGCAGCTGTCGAACGAAGAGATCGACCAGCTGATCTGCGCGCCGGGCTTCTCCACCGCGGAGACGATCTCGAACATCTCGGGTCGCGGCGTGGGCATGGACGTGGTCCGCTCGAACGTGGAAGCGCTGGGCGGCCGCATCGAGATCCAGTCGGTTCCGGGCGAAGGCACGACCTTCACCATGATCCTGCCGCTCACCCTGGCGATCCTGGACGGCATGATCGTCCGCCTCGCCGGCCAGCGCTTCGTGCTGCCGCTCGCGCATGTGCTCGAGACGGTGCAGCCCGAGCCGGGCCAGGTGAAGCGCACTGCGCCCGACAGCGAAGTGATCGACATGCGCGGCGAATATGTGCCGGTGAAGCGCACGACCGAGATCTTCGGCCTGAACGACGATCGCCCGGTGGAAGACTCGCTGGTGGTGATCGTCGAGAGCGAAGGCTCGGGCAAGGTCGGGCTTGTCGTCGATACCATCGATGATCGCCGCGAAGTGGTGATCAAGAGCCTCGACCAGAACCTGCATCCGATCCGCGGCCTGGGTGGCGCAACCATCCTGGGCGACGGCTCGATCGCGCTCATCCTCGATATCGAGGCGCTCGTCGCCTCGACCAACCGCTACACCCCGAAAGGACTGGCAGCATGACGACCACCACCGACACCGTGGCCGATCGCAAGATCGTCACCTTCTCGCTCGGCGCGCAGACCTTCGGGATCGACATGCGCGCGCTGATCGAAATCCGTGAATGGGAAGAGCCCACCCCGCTCCCCAACGTCCCGGGCTTCATCAAGGGCGTGACCAACCTGCGCGGCAACGTGGTGCCCGTCGTCGGCCTCGCCGAGCGGCTTGGCTGGGAAGCGAGCGCGATCCATCCGCGCTCGTGCGTCCTCGTCGTCCATATCGCGGGCAAGCAGGCCGGCTTCCTGGTCGACGAGGTCAACGACATCGTCGCGATCGGCGAAACCGAGATTCAGCCGGCCCCCGAGGTCGAGACGATCGAGGCGAGCGTGATCGGTGGCCTGGTGCGCATCGCGACGCGCCAGAAGGACGGCACCCGCGACGAGAACGGCACGATGGTGCTGCTGCTCGATCTCGATGCGCTGAGCCTCACCAAGCATCTGGATATGGCAGCGTGACCGCCGCCGGGGGCGCCCTGGCGCCTGCCGGCGTCGGGGTTGGCATGGCGGCTGCGAACGCGGAGCTCACGTCCCGCGACTTCGCCGCCATCGCCACGATCATGCACGAAGACGCGCGCATCGCGCTGAGCGAGGCGAAGACCACGCTCGTCCAGTCGCGGCTCGGCCGCCGGCTGCGCGAGCATGGCCTGGCCCGGTTCTCGGACTATGTCGCGCTCGTGCAGAGCGATCCGGTGGAACGGCATGCGATGGTGGTGGCGCTGACCACCAACCACACGCATTTCTTCCGCGAGCCGCACCATTTCGATCATTTCCGCGAGCATGTGCTCCCGGTGCTCAAGCGCAAGCAGGGCCCGGTGCGGATCTGGTCGGCGGGCTGCTCGTCGGGCGAGGAGGTCTATACGATCGCCATGTGCCTGCTGGGGCCTGACCGCACGTCCGCGACCTGGCTGCGGAGCGCCGATGTCCGCCTGCTCGCGACCGACATCGCGCCGCATGTCGTGGAATCGGTCAAGCGCGGCTTCTATGCCGACAATGTCGCGGCGGGCGTTCCCGAGCCCTATCGCTCCACCTGGATGAAGCCCGTGCAGGGCGGCTTCCAGATGGCCGAGGAGGCGCGGTCGCTGGTGACGGCCAAGGTGCTCAACCTGTTCGAGCCCTGGCCGCTCAAGGCAGCCTATGACGTGATCTTCTGCCGCAACGTGATGATCTATTTCGGGGATCCTGCAAAGGAAGAGCTGGAGGCGGGCTTCGTCAACCAGCTCGCGCCCGGGGCGCACCTGTACATCGGTCATTCGGAGCGGCTGATCGGCCCGGCGGCGCGCCACATGCGCTCCTGCGGGCATACCATCTACCAGAAGCCGGAGGTGCACTGATGGCACCGGTACGTACGCTTATCGTCGACGACAGCGCCTCGATGCGCGCGACGCTGAAGCGCATGCTTTCGGGCGACCCCGGCATCGAGGTCGTCGGCATGGCCCCCGAGCCGTTCGCGGCGCGGGAAATGATCAAGCAGCTCAACCCCGACGTGCTGACGCTCGACGTCGAGATGCCGGGGATGGACGGGCTGTCGTTCCTCGAGCGGATCATGCGCCTCCGGCCGATGCCGGTGGTGATGTGCTCGACGCTCACCGCCCGCGGCGCGGAAGTGACGATCGAGGCGTTGCGCCTCGGCGCGGTCGACTATGTCACCAAGCCCAGCGGCACGCCCGAGGACATCGAGCGCGATGCCGGGCTGCTCTGCGAGAAGGTGAAGGCCGCCGCCCGTTCGGTGGCCCGCGCCGGGCCGCAGCGCCTGCCCGCCCAGCCCGCGCTCGCCGCAGGTGCGGTCGGCGAGCGGATCATCGCGATCGGCTCGTCCACGGGCGGTGTCGAGGCGCTGTTCTCGCTGCTGCCGGCGCTGCCGGAGAATTGCCCGCCGGTGCTGATCGTCCAGCACATGCCGGCGGCGTTCACCCGCAGCTTCGCCGATCGGCTGAACGGCGAATGCCGCGTCAATGTCGTGGAAGCGACCGACGGCGCGCCGGTGCTGCCGGGAACCGTCTATATTGCTCCTGGGGGCTCGCGCCACATGGAGCTGCGTGGCGGGATCCGCGGGCACATCAAGCTTCGCGAGGGCGATCCGGTCTCGGGTCACCGCCCGTCGGTGGACACGCTGTTCCACTCGGTCGCGCCGCTCGGCGCCGCCGCGGTAGGCGTGATCCTGACCGGCATGGGATCGGACGGTGCGCAAGGCCTGCTGGCCATGCGCCAGGCCGGTGCCAGGACGCTGGGCCAGAGCCGGGAAACCTGCGTGGTCTGGGGAATGCCGCGTTCGGCCAAGGAGCTGGGTGCGGTGGAACATGAAGTTGGTTTGTCGGGCATGCCGGGAGAAATCCTCAAGGCCTGCCGAGAGAAAGTTGGGAGCGTCTGATGCCTGCTGCAGCAGCAATCAAGGTGATGGTCGTGGACGACCAGACCAGCATGCGCGCGATGATCCGTCGCGCCCTGCAGGACCTGGGTTTCAAGGACGTGCGTGACAAGCCGAGTGCGCCCGAGGCGCTCGCGGCGGTGAAGAGCGACCGCGTTCACCTGATCATCTCCGACTATAACATGCCCGAGATGGACGGCCTCCAGTTCCTGGAAGCGGTCCGCACCGACGCGGTGATCGGCAAGACGGTGTTCATCATGCTCACCGGCTCGTCGGACAAGGAGATCGTCCAGAAGGCCGCGGCGCTGGGCGTGAACAACTATGTCGTGAAGCCCTTCGCGCCGGCGGCGCTGAAGGAGAAGATCGAGCGCGTTTTCGGCGAGCTCACCTGATGCGCCGGCTCTCGATCGTCCAGGGCGAGAATGCGATCGTGGCGGAGCCGGGCGTCATCGTCTCGACGCTGCTCGGTAGCTGTGTAGCCGCGTGTCTCTACGACCCCGTCGCCAAGGTGGGTGGGATGAACCACTTCCTCCTCGGCGAACCGAGCGCGGACCAGCGCGTCTCGGCCGGAGACATGCAGCGCTACGGCGTCCATGCCATGGAGCTTCTCATCAATGGGCTGATGGCGCGGGGCGCCTTGCGCACCCGGCTGAAGGCCCATCTGTACGGCGGCGGGAACATCGTTTCCGGCCTGGGCGGCATCGGGACAGCCAATGCGTCGTTCGCCCGCCGCTTCATGGCGGACGAAGGCATCGAGGTCGCGCACGCCGATCTCGGAGGCACTTCGGCGCGCAAGGTCGAGTTCCTGCCGCACGATGGCAAGAGCCGCTGCACCAAGGTGGCGGACCGCGTCCCCGATCGTCCGCCCGTCCCTGTCAACCTGCCGCCCGCCGGCGGAGACCTGGAGCTTTTCTGATGTCGTGCATGCCTGTGCCCGCCCAGCCCTATCTGGCCGAGCCGTTGCCCGGCTACGACCCCTATGCCGGCGCGCTCCACAGCGTGATCGCCAGCGAGCTGCGCGAGATGCGCGGCATGCTCGAGCGACTGGCCGAGGTGCTCGTCGCCGACGAGCAGTTCGCGCAGGTCCATATCGAACAGCTCCAGTCGTTCGACTATCTGATCCAGCACACCGACGAGTGCGCAAACCTGCTCGAGCGGATCGCCGGTGGTGAGGACTCGCTGAGCGCCGTCAACCACGTCCGCCTCGCCGAGGTGCAGGAACGGCTGCGCGATGCGCTGTCGATGGACGAAACCATCGGGGGTAAGTGGCATGGCTTCGATTCCGAATGACCGGCCGATCATCGTCAAGAAGGTCAAGAAGGTCGCCGGGGGACACCATGGCGGCGCCTGGAAAGTCGCATATGCCGACTTCGTGACCGCGATGATGGCGTTCTTCATGCTGCTCTGGCTGATCGCCAATCCGGACAAGCAGCGGCTGAAGGGCCTCGCAGCCTATTTCTCGCCGACCGTTTCGGACACGGCACCCTCGACCCCCGTGATGGGCACGTCCGAGGGTGCAGGCGGCCAGGCGCGGCGCTCGTCGAACGACACCAGCCGCGCCAACGGCACCCCCACCACCATGGCCGCGACTGCCGGTGCGGCGCGCGGCGGCACCGCCGAGGTGCCCGATACCTCGATGCGCGTGCTGGCCAGCGAGCTGCGCGTCGCGCTCGATGCGATCCCGCAGGACCAGGCGCGCAAGAACATCGCGATCGAGCCCGATCGTTCGGGCATGCGCATCACGCTGATGGACACCGACAAGCAGTCGATGTTCCGCGCCAACACCGCCGAGCTCAATCCCTTCGCCAAGGCGCTGCTCATCAAGACCGCGGCCAAGCTCGCCCAGTCGGGCGGCCAGATCGCGATCGAGGGGCACACCGACGCCGCGGGCGGCGGGCAGAGCGACGCCAATTGGCAGCTTTCGGGCGCCCGCGCCCTCGCCGCGCGCCAGGCGATGATCGCCGCGGGCATGACGCCCGACCGCTTCGCCGAGATCGTCGCGATGGGCGGAACCCGCCCGGTCTATCCCGACCAGCCGGATCGCCCGGAGAACCGCCGCATCACCATCGTGCTGAAGGCGGAGGCCCCATCGCTTCCCAGCGACAGCAGCTTCAAGTTCTGACCCAGTACCGAGTATCCGCGTCATGAAGAAGATCCTGTTCTCGCTCATCGTGCTGCTCGCCGGGCTTGGCCTGGGCGGCGGCGCCGCGCTCGGCACGCTCATGATCCTGGGTCCCCGCCCCGCCCATGCCGAGAGCAAGGCGGCAGAGGATGCGGACGCGGCGATGGCCTTCGTGCCGGTCGACAAGCTGCTTGCGCCGCTGGTGACTGCGGATGGCCGGCTGACCGGCTATGTCCAGTTCCAGTTCACGCTGGAAGTACCCGAAGACAAGGCGCCCGATGTGACCAAGCGGCTGCCGTTGCTGCTCCACGCGATCAACATGCGCACCTTCAAGACGCCGATGGCCGCGGGCCCGGACGGCATGGTCCCGGGGCTCGAGCAGTTCCGCAAGGTTGTCGAGGCCGCTGCACCCGAAGCTTTCGGCGCCGGCGTTGTGCGCAAGGTGGCGATTACTCAGGCGACACCTTCGTAAAATACGTATTTTACATGATTTTGCACCGCTTCGGCAGCTAATCGCGCTATAAAATACGTAGGATACGCAAAGAAGCCGAGGATAGTGTGGAACCGACCCCCGCCAGTGCTTTCGAGGACCGCGAAGCGTGGACCGAACGTGCGCCGCGCGCGGTGGCTACGCTGCTCGTCGCCAAGCTGAGCCATGAAGGCAATCCGGGCCAGCTCTGCCGCGTCCGCAACATCTCAGAGATGGGCATGCAGATCGACACGGTGGCATCGCTGCTGCCCGGCATGCAGATCACTGTGGAGACGCGCGGCGGCGCGCTGCTGACCGGTGCGGTCGCCTGGACCCAGGCCAAGCGCGCCGGCGTACGCTTCGACGGGCCGATCGACGTCGACACCATCCTGGGCAAGCCCAATGCGCTGGTCGCCGCCGCCCGCCCGCGCTCGCCGCGCTTCGTGGCGGACGTGCCGGCCCGGATCAGTTCCTATGGCCGCGCGATCGACGTGACGCTGGCGGATCTCTCGCAGGGCGGCGCATGCATCCGGCTGCAGCGCCCGCTGCGCGAAGATACCGAAGTGATCCTGATGATCCCCGGTCTGCCGACGCGCCGCTGCACGACGCGCTGGAGCAACGAGGAGTTCACCGGCGTCTCCTTCCACGATCCCATTTCCTACACCGAGCTCTCGGACTGGCTGGACAGCCCTCACGCGCGCGGCTGATCGGTTCGACGAGACCCCGGAAAGGCGCTCGTGCTGCGGCACGGGCGCCTTTTTCCATTCGGCCCTAAAGTCCGTGGTTGCGCGCGAACCGCTCGAACAGCCCCGGCCAGGGATGGTCCTGGCCCGCCTCCTTCATGGGCAGGCCGTGGCCGCCCTTCTCGAAGACGTGCAGTTCGGACGGGATCTTCGCGGCCTGGAGCGCGGCGAAGATCATCAGGCTGTTGGCCGGGCTGACCACGGGGTCGTTCGCGGCGCAGGCGACGAAGGTCGGCGGCATGTCCGCCGGCAGATCGGTCTCGGCGGAATAGCGGGCGATCCGCTCGGGGGTCACGTCCTTGCCCAGCAATTCGCGTTTGGAATCGCCATGCGCTGCCGGCCCCGCAAGCGTGATGACCGGGAAAAACAGGCCCGCGACAGTCGGGCGCGTGGGCTGCGTATCGGCGGCATCGACCGGATCATAGGTCTTCAGCGCGAAGCGGCTCGCCAGCCGCGCGGTGAGATGGCCGCCGGCCGAGAAGCCGATCGTCGCGACCCGCGCAGGATCGAACCGCCACTTCTCCGCGCCGGCGCGGATCAGCCGCATTGCGCGCTGTGCATCCTGGAGCGACACATCCACTCCCGCGGCCCAGCCGTCGTGCGGCAGGCGATAGAGCAGCTCGAACACGGTGTAGCCGCGCGCGGCGAACATATGCGCCTGGGACGAGCCCTCCCGCCCCACCGCGACGCGGACATAGCCACCGCCGGGGATGATCAGGATCGCGGCGCCGTTCGGACTGGCGGCAGGGATGACGTTGAGCATCGGCGTCGCGACATGCGTCCAGGCGATGTCGTCGGGCCCGCCGGTGGCCGAACGCTTGACCGAGATGTCCTGGATGCGGAGCCCCTCGCCCCCCGGCGGCGCCTTGGGCCAGATCGGAAAGCGCTCGACCGGCGCAGCCAGCGCGGGAAGCGGGATCGTCGCGGCCGCCGCCGAACCGGCGAGCAGCGTACGGCGGGTAATTTCTGGTAAGGCCACTCGATCCCCTATAGCGCGAAAAGGCTGAATTGGCCTTACCACTTGCGCCGGGGATCAATCAACAGGGGCCGTGCCAATAGACGTCGAGGCTGGCCTCGAACGGACTCTGGATACCCACCATCACCTGGTCCGGCTACATGCACAAACAAAAGGGGCGGGCGCCCCCCGGCACCCGCCCCTTCTTCCCTGAACTTTGGCCGCCCCGCCTTAGGTGGCGAAGCTCTTGACCAGCGACCCGGCGACCAGCGCCCAGCCATCGACCAGCACGAAGAAGATGATCTTCATCGGCAGCGATATCGTTGGTGGCGGCAGCATCATCATGCCCATCGCCATCAGCACCGCGGACACCGCCAGGTCGATCACCAGGAAAGGCAGCAGCAGCAGGAAACCGATCTCGAAGGCGCGGCGCAGCTCGGAGATCATGAAGGCCGGCGCTAGCGTGGTGAGCGGCGTCTCGGCACGGTTCTCGATCTTCTTGCCGCCCAGATCGGCGAACAGCTTGAGATCGCTATCCCGCACCTGGCCGAGCATGAACTTCTTGAACGGCTCGGCCGTGCGCTCGAACGCGACCTGCTCGGTGATCTTGCCCTTGGTGTAGGGATCGACGCCCTGCTCCCACGCCTTGTTGAAGGTGGGTGCCATCACGAAGAAGCTGAGGAACAGCGCCAGGCTGATGATCACCGGATTGGGCGGCACGCCCTGCGCGCCGATGCCGGTGCGCAGCAGCGACAGCGCCACCACCATGCGGGTGAAGCTGGTAACGGTCATCAGCAGGCCCGGGGCCAGGCTGAGCACCGTCAGCATCAGGACGAGCTGGATCGCCTTGGCCGAAAGCGCGCCGTCCGGCCCCGTGCCGCCGATGTTGATCGTCGTCCCCTTCGACTGGGCATAGGCCTCAGCCGGCAGCAGGACGAGGGCGGCGAACACCGCCGCAAGGATCTTACGCATCGAGCGCGGCCCGGACCGCTGCGCGGTTCCACCGCGTGGTGTTGCGCGGTTCGCGGATGCGCTTGGGCGGCCGCGCCGCCGGCGTGGCGCAGGCGGCGACGACGGTGGTAGCGCGGCGATTGGTCGAAGTGCGCTTGGGCAGCTCGATCGACTTGGGAAGCTCGATCAGCTTCGAAATCTCGGGAAGCCTGGGCAGCTCGACGCGGTCGACGAGCTTGGCGAAATTGCCGCGCAGCGCGGCAAGGTCTTCGGCCAGATTGGCGGCGGGCGCCGACTCGGCGGCCGCCTCGGGCTCGACCGGCTCGGGCGCGGCGATGCCGGTCTCGATCGTCGACTGCCCCTCGGGGCCGAACATCACCAGATGCTCCATGCCGTCGCGGCGGATCAGCGCAACCGAGCGCTTGCCGTCGACTGCGAGCCGCTCGACGATCTCGATCCGCTTGCGGCGCGAACTGGTCACGCGGCCGGGCAGCTTCACGTCATAGCGCTTCACGAACCACAGCGCGCCGGCGAGCATGCCGAGCACGATCCCCAGCGCACCCAGGGTGCGCAGCATCGACAGGATATCCATCAGTGGCGCTGCTTCTTCACGAGCTCGGTGATCTCGAGCGACATCACTTCGCCGTCGACCAGGACCACGCCCTTGGCGACCAGCTCGTCGTTCACATAGACGAGCGAGGGATCGTCCTGGCTGCTTTCGAGGGGGATCATCGCCCCGCGGCTCATCTGCAGGACCTGCCGGATCGGCACGTTCGCCGATCCCAGCACGATCGAGAGATCGACCATAATTCCTTCGAGCACCGACATGCGCGTTCCTTTCTGGAATAGTTATAGGAACCTTTTTTCCGCGTCCGGCGCCGGCCCCGGCAAATTTTGCCTACAATGGAGGAAACGGCCCGACGGGGCCTGACGGGAAGGACGATCATGGACCTCAAGACCTCGCTCGGCATCTCCGCCTCGGGCCTGCGCGCGCAGTCGCTGCGCATGCGCGTGATCGCGGAAAACCTGGCGAACCAGGATTCGGTGGCGGACACGCCGGGCGGCAATCCCTATCGCCGCCGCGTGGCCAGCTTCGCAGCCGAGGTCGACCGTTCGACCGGAGGCACCGGGGTGAAGGTCAAGTCGATCGAGAACGACAAGTCCGACTTCCTGAAGGTCTATCAGCCCGGCCATCCGGCGGCTGACAAGGACGGCTATGTCCTCAAGCCCAACGTCAACGGGCTGATCGAGACCGCCGACATGAAGGCGGCCCAGCGCAGCTACGAAGCCAATCTCAATGCCATCGAGGCCGCCAAGAGCCTGACGATGCGCACCATCGATCTCCTCAAGTAAGGAAGAAACAGCATGTCCATCGGAGCACTGGATGCGATGTCGGCCTATGGCCGCGTCGCCGGCCTTGGCGGCAACAGCAAGACCGATCCCGTAAAGACCGGCGGCAGCGCCGGCGGTTTCGGCGCGATGGTCGAGAACATGGTCACCGGCACCGCCGACCAGATGCGCGCGGCCGAGAAGGCCTCGGCGATGCAGGTTGCCGGCAAGGGCGACCTGATCGACGTCGTCACCGCGATCGGCGCGGCCGAGACTGCGCTCGACACGATGGTCGCGGTGCGCGACCGCGTGGTGAACGCATACACCGACATCATGCGGATGCAGATCTGACGGCAGCCCCACGCCCTACCCGTCACCCCGGCCTTGTGCCGGGGGCCACCGGGAGGCGAGTTCTGGGCAAGACGCTCTAGCCCATCCCACGCGGCACAGTGGACCCCGGCACAAGGCCGGGGTGACGAAGAAAGGACGGACATGGGAACGCATCTTTTCAACGGCATTGCGACCGCGTCCAACCCGCTCCCGAATATGGATCGGTTCTAACCCCATGCTGCCGTCGCAGGTCATGCAGCTGGCGCAGAGCGCGCTGATGCTGGTGCTCACCGTCGCGGGTCCGCTGCTGCTGACCTCGCTGATCGTCGGTACCCTCATCGGCCTGCTCCAGGCGCTGACGCAGATCCAGGAAACCACGCTCACCTTCGTCCCCAAGCTGCTGGCGATGGGGCTGGTGCTGCTGCTGATGCTGCCGACCATGGGCGCGGCGCTCAACGACTTCATGACGAAGATCAGCAGCCTGATCGTGACCGGCGGATGATCGATCTGCCTCCCGACCTCGTCGTCCAGGTCTCGGCCTTCTTCATCGTCTTCGCCCGGGTGGGCGCGGTGCTGATGCTGTTGCCGGTGTTCGGCGAGGACGCGATCCCGGGCCGCATCCGGCTGATGATCAGCTTCGCGATGGCGGCGGCGATCTACGCGCTGGTCGGCGCCCCGGCCCGCGAAGCGATCGAGGGCGGCGCAGTGCTGCCCGCCGTGCTCGTCACCGAGCTGATGACCGGGCTGGCGATGGGGATGATCGTCAAGATCCTGTTCTTCGCGGTCTCGATGGCGGGTTCGGTGATCTCCACCCAGATCGGCCTTTCCTCCGCGGTGATCTTCGATCCGGCGCAGAGCAGCAGCGCACCGCTGCTTTCCAAGTTCGTCACCATGGCCGCGGCGCTGGTGTGCATGGGCATGCAGGTCCATCACCTCTGGCTGGGCGCAGTGGTGCACAGCTATCAGAGCTTCCCGATCGGCGGCATGCCGCCCGCACACGACTTCGCGATGCTCGCCGTTGAGGCGGTCACCCGCTCGATGACGCTGGGGCTGAGCCTGGCCGCGCCGCTCCTGATCTACGGGATCGTCTTCAACGTCGCGCTCGGCCTCTCGGCCCGCGTCGCGCCGGCGATCCAGGTCTTCTTCATCGCCCAGCCGCTCAACCTGCTGCTCGGCATCAGCCTGGCCGCCGCCACGCTCGGCACCATGCTCACCTATTTCGCCACCGCCATGGGCGATGCGATGCAGGGAGGCTGGTGATGTCGGGCGATACGGACCAGGACGACAAGACACACGACCCGACAGACAAGAAGCTGGAGGACGCCCGCGAGAAGGGCGACGTGCCGATGGCGCCCGAGATGAAGCATGCTGCGATCTTCATCGGCATGCTCGTCGTGATGGGCGGACTGGGCACCTATACGCTGCAGCTGATGGGCAATCTGTTCGTGCGGCTCTGGGGCAGCGCGGACGATTTCCGCATGGAGCCGCAGGGCGCCGAAGGCTTCGCCACCGGGCTGATGAGCGCGGTGGCGGGTGCGCTGCTGCCGATCCTCGGCACGCTGTTCGGCATCGCGCTGCTCGGCGGCATCCTCCAGGGCCGGCCGATGATCAGCTGGAGCCGGGTGAAGCCCAAATGGTCGAAGCTCAATCCCGCGAGCGGCGCCAAGCGCATGTTCGGCAAGCAGGCGATGGTCGAATATGCCAAGACCGTGGCCAAGCTCTGCCTGGTCGGCGGCGTGGCGGCATATCTGGCATGGCCCCATGCCGCCACGATCGACGCGATGGTCGGCGCCGATCTCCAGGAAATCGGCACCTCGGCCTATGACATCGTCTATTCGATGCTGCGCCCGATCGCGATGCTGGTCGCGGCGCTCGCGCTGTTCGACTTCGTCTGGCAGCGCCGCGCCTTCCTGAAGCGGATGCGCATGAGCCTCCAGGAGATCAAGGACGAGCACAAGCAGAGCGAAGGCGACCCGCACATCAAGGGCAAGATCCGCCAGCTCCAGATGCAGCGCTCGCGCAGCCGCATGATGCAGAACGTGCCCAAGGCCAGCGTGGTGATCACCAACCCGACCCACTATGCGGTCGCGCTGCAATATGATCATGGCGCGATGGCGGCGCCGGTGGTGGTGGCGAAGGGCGTCGACGCAGTCGCGCTCAAGATCCGCGAGATCGCCGGCGAGCACGGCATTCCACTGGTCGAGAACCGCCCGCTCGCCCGCGCGCTCTATGCCAGCGCCGAGATCGATCACCCGATCCCGGTGGAGCATTACGCCGCCGTCGCCGAGGTGATCAGCTACGTCCTGAAGATCGCGAAGAAGAAGCGCTGAGCGCTCCTTCCCCGCGATACTTCAGACAGCGTCAGAACTTGAAGCGCGCGCCAGCCGACAGCACCACCGCATGCGCGTCGCGCAGTTCTCCGTCGGTGAGGATCGGCGTCTGCGCCGCGGTGCCCGCATAGGCCGCGGTCACGCGGTCGATCGGGGCATCGGCGAAGCTGACATAGTTGGCGGCAAGGTCGAAGCTCAGCTTCTTGTTCACCGCATAGCTGCCGCCGGCACCGAAGTTCCAGCGGTTCGAATCCGGCACGCGGGCATCGCGCTCGCCGTCCTGGGTCGGCGTGATCGCGCGCTGGACACCGGCACGCAGCGTCAGCTTGGGCGACACTGCATAATCGACGCCGCCGGCATAGCTCCAGCTCGTGCGATAGTTCTCGGGGATCGCCTGGTTGACCGGCGCGCCGAGGCGGATCGCATCGAACTTGTCCCAGCCATAGCGGATCACCTGCGCGTTCAGGGTCAGCTTGTCGGTCGCCGCGAACCGGGCGCCGGCAATCGCCTGGGACGGCGTGTAGAACTTCGCCTCGACACCCGAGAGCTGCATGTTCGACGTGGCGAGCGGGCCGACCAGGCCCGAGACGGTCAGGTCACCCTTCAGCGTGTGCTCGATCGCCGACTTGTAGCTCAGGCCCAGCGTGAAGCGGTTCGAATGGAGCTGCACGCCGGCGGTCCAGCCGAAGTCCCAGCCATCGCCCTTCAACTCCTGATGCCCGTCGGCCAGCGCGGCCGACAGGTTGGGCAGCGCGTTGCTGAGGCTGGCATCGGTATATTCGATGTTCAGGCCGGCGCCGACGCGCAGCCAGTCGGTCACCGCCACGCCGATGCTCGGCTGGATGTCGATCGTGCGCAGCTTGGTCTTGTCGGCGCTGTAGCGGGCCCAGCTGTCCGCCGGATAATCGGTGGTGAAGCTGAACGGCGAAGTGATCGACAGGCCGAGCGCGACGCGGTCGTTGAGCGGCACCGCGATGGCACCCGAGGGCAGCACGCCGTTGTTGATCGGGTTGCGGGTGACGCCGTTGCCGCCGACCGGCGCGGCCGTGCTGCCCGGGCGGACGATCAGCGTGCCGTTGTCGGCGACTTCGCCGCTCGGCAGGATCGCCGAGACGCCGATCGTCGCGTCACCGCTGTCGAGGCCGCCGATCGAGGCGGGGTTCCACCAGATCGAAGCCGAGCCGGTGTCGGCCGCTTCGCCCGAAAAGGCACGGCCGGCGCCGCGGGCAGACTGTTCCTGGAGGTAGAAGGCCTGGGCGTTGGCAGCCTGAGAGAAGCCGATCAGCGCGAACAGCGCGCCGCCGGCGGCAAGCGAATACTTGTAGGGGGACATGGGGTAATCCTTGATACGCGGTACTGAACGGAAACAGGGAAACGCGCCTTAGCGGACGCGGGTCCAGGTCTGGGTGCGGCAGAAGGGCTTGAACACGCAGCCACGCAGGTTGAGCTGGTCGTTGCCGCTCATCGTGACTTCGGCGCTGTAGGTCTTGCCGTCTTCGGCATTGTAGATCTTGCCGCCATACCAGCCGGCGCCCTGCTGCTTGAAGCCGGACAGGATCTGCAGGCCCATCAGCCGGCGGCCGCGCAGCGACTTGTCGCTGTTCTGGGCATCGGCCATGTTCGGATTGGCGCGCAGCTTGTCCGAGGTGACGATCTTGCCGCAGATCGACGCGCCGCAGCGCGAGATCTCGACGATCCCATTGTGCACCGGGGTCTTCCAGCGGCCGACAACCGCGTCGGCGGACTGGGGTGCCGGGGTCGCTGCGAAGGCGAGCCCCATAAGCAAAGCCAACATAGGCATACTCTCCTCGAGGGGTCTCCATGCCGCGCTCTGCCGGTCGGTCATGGGTGAAACGATTACGCGTTTCGAACGCGAAACCGCTGTCGCCTCCCTAGGTTCCAAAGAACCGGTATGCAATTGCGTTCGGATTTGAAACTGAAAACCCGCAGATGCCGTAGCGGAAAACCAGGCCCGGAATCAGGCCTGAAGATCGAGTTTGGCGAGCTCGACTCGCACGCGCACGTCGATATCGGCCAGGATCGCGGCCAGTGTGGGGTCTTCGGAGGCCTCGAAGGTCTCCGACCATTCGACGATCGCCTGGAGCCGCGCGGGGCTGACCACGCCGGCGACGAGCTCGCGGTGGAGCCCCTCGAGCTGATCGAGGCCGCGCTGGGCGTCGACCGCCTGCTTGCGGCGGCGCTCGATCGCGGGATCGGCCGCGGCGAGCGTGACGAGCATCGCCACCGACGGATTGAGCGGCTGTGCGGCGTTGGTGCCCTGCTGCGGCAGCGGCGCGCGGGCGGCCGGTGCCTCCCCCTCGCCCACCGAGAAACCGGACGCAGCCTTGGGCAGCGCGGCCATCAGGCTACGCAGCAAGGGTGCTTGCAGGTTCTCGATACGCACGAAATCTCGTCCTCGGGCACTTTTTGCCTACCTCTATCCTATAAGAGAATTATCGGAAATTTTCCACTTCCAGAGGGTTTATGCTGCGCTTTGCCGCTCCCCTGATCGCCCTGATGCTGAGCCTGGGGCTCGCACCGGCCGCCACGGCCCAGACGCGGATCAAGGACGTCGTCAACGTCGAGAACGTTCGCGACAACCAGCTTGTGGGCTACGGTCTGGTCGTCGGCCTCGCCGGCACCGGCGATCGCCTGCGCAACTCGCCGTTCACCGAGGAATCGATGCAGGCCATGCTCGAGCGCATGGGCGTCAATATCCGCGGCACCGAGATGAAGACGCAGAACGTCGCCGCCGTCTCGATCACCGCGACGATGCCGCCCTTCGCGCGCAACGGATCGCGGATCGACGTGCAGGTCTCTGCGCTGGGCGACGCCTCCAGCCTGCAGGGCGGGACGCTGATCGTCTCTTCGCTTCGCGGGCTCGACGGCGAGATCTATGCCGTGGCGCAGGGCAATGTCGCGGTCTCCGGCTTCAAGGGCCAGGGCGCCGCCGCCAGCGTCAGCCGCGGCGTGACCACCTCTGCCCGCATCGCCGGCGGCGCGATCATCGAGCGCGAAGTGCCCTATTCGCTGCAGACCGCCAACAGCCTGAAGCTGGCGCTCAAGAACCCCGACTTCGCCACCGCCGACCGCATCGCCGCGGCGATCAACGCCAAATATCCGGGCAGCGCCGCCGTGCTCGACCCCGCCACCGTGCAACTGACCCCGACGCAGAACTTCGTCGGCAACGTGATCGACCTGGTCACCCGCATCGGCGAGCTGTCGATCAAGGTCGACCAGCCGGCGCGCGTGGTGATCAACGAAGCATCGGGCACCGTCGTGATGAACGCCGAGGTGCGGATCACCCCGGTCGCCATCGCCCAGGGCGGGCTGACGATCACCGTCACCGAAAGCCCGCAGGTCTCGCAGCCCGCACCGCTCTCGAACGGCCAGACCACGGTGGTGCCGCGCACCAACGTGCAGGTGAACGACGGCAACGGCGCCAGCCTGGCGCTGGTCGACGGCGCCAGCCTGCAGGCGCTGGTGAGCGGGCTCAACACGCTGGGCGTCTCCCCGCGCGACCTGATCACCATCCTTCAGGCGATCAAGAGCGCTGGCGCGCTCCAGGCCGATATCGAGGTGCAGTGATGCGCGACGTGACTTCCACCCCCACGCCGCAGGTCCAGGCGCCGGCGACCAACCCCCGGCTCGACGCCAAGAACAAGGCGACCGCGAAGAATTTCGAGGCCGTGTTCCTGGGCCAGATGGCCACCATGATGATGTCCACCGTCGATCAGGGCGAGGACTTCAACGGTGGCAATGCCGAGGAGATGTTCCGCGGGATCCTGGGCGAAAAGCTCGGCAACGCGATCGCCGATCGCGGCGGCATCGGGCTGGCACCGGTAGTGCTCGACCAGATCATCAAGCTTCAGCAAGGTACCAAGTAATGACCGCGCAGCTCATCGACGCGATGGTTTCCCTCACCCAGATCATGGAAGAGGAGAGCGAGCGGCTCGCCCGCGGGCCGTTCTTCCCCGAGCTGCCCGAGATCGCCGCAGCCAAGCTGCGCCTGACCGGCCGGATCGAGGCCGAGGTGGCGCGGATGAAGCGCGAGGCGCCGGACGACTGGGCCGAGCGGCTCGATCCCGAAACGCGCGAGGCGCTGGCCGATGCCAGCCGCTGCCTGCGTGACGCTTCGGCGGTCAATGCCGACATCCTCAAGCGCCAGATCGAGCTTTCGGCCGACATGATGGGCGCGATCGCCGCCGAGGCGCAGCGCCTGACCGGCAGCCGCAGCACCACCTATGCGGCATGCGGCGGCCTGGCGGGGATGGACGCCCCGGCGCCGATCTCGCTCAACGCCCGGCTGTAATCCTACAACGGCGCCTGCGGGGCGGGCGCCGACTCGGGCCAAAGTTCACGAAGTTCACGCGAGGCGGGAATCAAATCGCGCATAGTTTGCAGCAATGCTGCGCAGGCACCGGCGCGAACGCTTCCAACATTTCCTACAGCGTCAAGGAGCGGCCGGGCGCAACGCCCGGCGCGCCGACGCAACCCTGCGAAATCCTACATTGCAAGCGCGGCGCGGATAGCTTGATCTGCCCACACGTTATGCCTCTCCGCACCGTCATGCTGAACTCGTTTCAGCATCCAAGGCGCCGCGAAGGATTTCGTGAGTGGAGAGTTGGACCCTGAAACAAGTTCAGGGTGACGATGTATTTGTGGCCTCAGTCGAGATACGAAAAAGCCCGCGATCGCTCGCGGGCCTTTTGCTTTTTCCGGCAGGCGCAGCGCCTTACGCGCCCTTCCCCACGGCGGTCTTCAGCATCGCGAGCTGCTTGCGGTAGAGGTTGGTCATCGCGGTGAAGTCGGCCTGGACCTGGCCGAGCTTGAGCAGCTGGTCTTCGAGCGTGACGTTGTTGCCGTCGGGCTTGGTCTCGCTGATGTCCTTGTCGAGCACGATGCCGGCGCCGGCCGGCTGGATCGCGCCCAGCCCCTTCATGCCGGCAGTGAGCTGGACCGACGGCCTGGCGATCGAGACGCCGCCGGCGCTGCTGCCGAGCAGATCGGAGAAATCGGCATCCTGCACGGTGCGCGCCTTGAAGCCAGGCGTCTCGCTGTTGGCGATGTTCTGCGAGATGACGCGCTGGCGATCGGCCAGCGTCTCCATCTGGCGGCGGATGCCGGAAAGGATCGGGGGCATGTCCATGATCAGAATCCGTACATCGAAGTGGAGGTGGAGCCGGTGAGGCGATCGAGCGCCGCCTGGTAGTTGGCGAGCTGCGCGTTGACGATCGTCGTGCTTTGCGTGCCCGTTGCCGAGTTGGTCTTGCTGCCGTCGATCATCTTGCTCTTGGTGTCGTCCCAATAGAGCGAGCGATAGGCGGTCTGCGACATCGAGATCGCATCCTTGATCTTGGCGAGCGCGGCCTTGGCATTGTCCGCAGTGAGCAGGCTGAGCCCCTCGCCCAGATCGAGGCCGTAATTGCCGCCAGGGCGTACCTTGGGCGCGTTGCTCGAGACCGGCGCGGGGCTGGCGATGCGCTGCGGCGCCATGCCGAGCTTGGCCAGCGCGTCGCTGTCGCCGCTGCCGGCGAGCAGATCGAGCGTGTGGCCCGACTTCATCGTGATGCGCAGCTGCTGGACGCCGTCGACCGCAGTCGCGGTGACCGTCGCCTTGGACGCGCCGAGCATGCCCTGCATCCGCGTCGCGATCGACTGGAGCGTATCGTCGGCGAGGATGGTGAGCTTGCGGGTGGCGCCGTCATCCGCGACGAACGAGAAATAGTCGCCGGCCTTGAGCGCGGTCTGGGTGGTCACCTTGTTCGAAGCGACCGCGTTGATCGTGCCGCGGCCGAAGCCGAGCGCGTTGACCGCGCTGGCGCCGCCGGTATCCGCTGCGACGCGCACCGGCTCGGTGCGCTGCAGCGCCTGGCCGAACTGGGTGGTGTTCTCGATCGCGCCGGTGGCGGCATCGAGCCGCGAGACGAAGCCGTCGGTCGAGCCGCGGCGCGTTGCCGCGAGATCGCCGGTGGTGCGGCCGCCGACATAGAGCTCGTCGCCCATGAAGGCGATGCTGTCGACCTGGTCGTCCGCCGAGGAGCCGAGATAGGTGGTGCTGGCGCCCGACAGCCCGGCGTCGATCCGCGTGACGAAGCCGTCACGCGCGCCGCTGGTGCCGTTGACCTGCGTGCCCGAAAGCGCCGCCGAAGTGGCGCCGCCGACCGCGATCGTGCCGTCCTCGGCCACCGCGAGCACGCGCGCATCCGCAGTGCCGAGCGTGACGCTGCCGAGGTTGGTGGCGAGCGCATTGCCCTGGAGCTTCTGCAGCTCGGCAGTGCCGTCGTGCGAGACCAGCGCGAGGACATTGCCGTCATTGTCGATCGCGAGCGCGTTGACGCTGTCGATGCCGGTGCCGGCGATCGTGCTGCGCTCGGCGATCTTGCCGGTGGTGCCGTCGATCCGGGCGACAAAGCCGTCATTGCCGGTGGCGACGCGGCCGCCGACATAGATCGAGCCGTCATTGCCCACCGCGACGGCCTTGGCGACGTCGGTGCCGCCCGAGCGGATCACGGTGGAGAATTTCTCGTCGCCGTTCGCGGCATATTTGGCGACGACCATGTCGCCGTCGGTCGAGGCGCCGCCGAAGCTGCCGGTGACGGTGCCGGCGACGACGATGCTGCCATCGGGCGCGAGGCTGACTGCCGCGCCGGTCGAGGAGCCGGTGGCGCCCAGGCTGCGCTGCCACACGACATTGCCCGCCCCGTCGACCTTGGTGAGGAACAGGTTGTTGTCGCCGTCCGACAGATTGGCGCCAAGGTCGCCCTTGGTGGTGCCGACGATATAGCTGTTGCCCTGGGCATCGGTGACGACCGAGGCGGCATCGGTATTGGCGTAAACGTTGCTCGTGCTGGTCTTGTTGGTGGTGACCTTGCCGTCGAGATCGGTCGAGGTGGTGGTGATCGTCGTCGTCTTGCCGGCCAGCACATTCTGCGCGGTTGCGATGCGATCGAGCGCCTGGATCGTGCCCATCGCGACGCGCGTGTTCGCGCCCGAGGGATCATCGAGGCGGAAGAGCTGGGTCGAGCTCGGCGAATCCAGCGCGGTCTGGCCGGTGGCGACGACCAGCGCGTCCTTCGCATTGGTCTGGTCGAGCGTGACCTGCTCGATGCCGGTGGGGTTCGACAGCTCGAAGCCCCATTTTCCGCTCTCGTTGGTGACCTTGAAGGTCGACTTCCAGCGCGGCACCGTGTTGCCATTGGCATCGAGCTGCGGGTTGCCGTTGGTATCGAGATTGGGGATCGAGGCCATTGCCGCGTTGAGCTGCGCCGCGACGCTGTCGAGCGTCGGCGGCTGGGTGCCCTGCGACAGATCGACGGTGACGGTCTGTGCGGAAATGCCGGGCTTGCTCAGCGTGATCGAGAATTGCTCGCTGCCGGTGAGGCCGGGGATCGCATCGCTGCGGTTCTTGACCAGCCCCTTGCCCTCGGTCGCATAGACGTCGGTGGCGGCAAGCTTGTTCGACTGGGCCGAGGAGGACGGCTTGCCATAGGCAAGGCGAACCAGGTCGGACGGCGCAGTGGCGAGATAGGTCTGGAGATCGCCCAGCCCCTTGAGGAAGGTCTTCTGGAGCGCGGCGCGCTGGGCATCCGAGGTGGTCTTGGACGTCGCGGTCTCGGCAAGGACGCGCAGCTTGTCGAGCGCCTTGTAGGCAGTGAAGCTGGTCTGGACGTCGTCGGGCAGATAGGTGCCGTTGGCGTCCACGGTCGCCTTGTCGATGATCGTGCGCAGCGCCGTGATCGAGGCGACCTGGCTGGAATTGACCGGGAGCGCGTCCTCGATCTTCCACGGCGCGATGGTGGTGGCGGTGGTGAAGGCGGCCTTGGCGGTGCGGACGGCCTTGCTGTCATAGGTGATCGTCGACACGGCCGAACTCATCGTCGAGCTCGATCCCGTCAGGATGCTCAAGCCGATCAGGCTGCCAGATAAATTAACCGTCATCGCGATCCGCCGCGCCTCCTCGATCCTATAATAGAGGGAAAGCCGCCCCCACCCGTGCGTGCGGGCGCAATTTTTTCGCGAGGGAAACGAAAAAAATGACGGCTATGGCGCCTATTCTTGCAGAACCGCCCGAACTGAAGCGTTTCAATGGCCAGCAGCGCGCCGCTGCGCTGATGCTGGCGCTGGGCCAGGACCATGGCGCACCGATCTGGTCGCAGCTGTCGACCGACGAAGTGAAGGAGCTCTCCTCGACGATCGCCAGCCTGGGCCGCGTGCCCGCGCAGGTCGTCGAGCATCTGCTCGTCCAGTTCACCGGCGAAATCGCCTCGATGTCGACGATGCACGGCAGCTACGAGACCACCGAGCGCCTGCTCGCCGGCATCCTGCCGGGCGAGAAGGTGAAGGAGATCATGGAAGACATCCGTGGTCCCTCTGGCCGCACGATGTGGGACAAGCTCTCCAACGTCAGCGAGACCGTGCTCGCCGGCGCGCTGAAGCACGAATATCCGCAGACCGTCGCGGTGATCCTCACCAAGCTTCGCCCCGATCATTCGGCGCGCGTGCTCGCCGAGCTGCCGCGCGACTTCTCGGTCGATGTCGTCATGCGCATGCTGCGCATGGAGACGGTGCAGAAGGACGTGATCAACCAGGTCGAGCAGACGCTCAAGGCCGAGTTCATGACCAACCTGTCGCGCTCGCAGAAGCGCGACCCGCACGAGGCGATGGCCGAGCTGTTCAACTCGCTCGACCGCTCGACCGAGGAAGCGATGCTCAACGCGCTCGACAACAAGGCGCCGGAAAGCGCCGAGCGGATCCGCGCGCTGATGTTCACCTTCGAGGACCTGGGCAATCTGCTGCCGACCGCGATCGCCGCGATCGTGCGCAGCGCCGACAAGCGCCAGATGGCGCTGGCGCTGAAGGGCGCGCCGGACAGCCTGAAGACGCTGTTCTTCGGGGCGATGACCGAACGCGCCGCCAAGCTGCTGCGCGAGGACATGGCGGGCATGGGCCCGGTGCGCGCGCGCGATTGCGAGGAAGCCCAGTCGGCGCTGGTGCGCCTGGCCAAGGACCTGGCGGATCGCGGCGAGATCCTGCTCGTCGATCCCAAGTCCGACGACGCGATGATCATCTAAGGAGCAAGGCGGATGAGCGTGCATGCCCATGTCGAGCGTTTCGGCTTCGACCGCATCTTCCAGGTGCCGCCGACGCGCGGCGCGCCGATCGGGCCCGATGCCACCCTCGAAGTCGCCACGCTGCGCGCCGAGCTGGCGCTGCTGCGCAACGAGCAGGAGTCGGCGCTCGCGCTGGCCCGGGCGCAGGGCTATGAGGCCGGGCTCGCCCAGGCGCGCTCCGAACGCGAAGTGGCGCTGCTGAGCGCGGTCGACGCGCTCCAGGCAGGCATCGAAGGCATCGACGCGCAGTTCGGCCGGGTTTCCGAGCGCGTGACCGGCGAGGCGACCGAAGTGGCGCTCGCCGCTGCCGAGCTGATCGCCGGCCGCGCGCTGGAAGTGGCGCCGGGCGTCGCGATCGACGAGGCGATCGGCCGGGTGCTCGGCCAGGTCGCGCGCGGCACCGAGTTGCAGGTGCGGGTGCATCCCGACCTGATGGAAGACATCGAGGCGCGCATCGCCGACCGCCAGTCGCGCGATCGCCGCAAGCTCAGCCTCGTCGTCGTGCCCGACGACACGATCGCGGTGGGCGATGCCCGGATCGGCTGGGAGGAAGGCGGGCTGGCACTCGACGCCTCCGCCCGCCGCCAGGCGGTGGTCGACGAGCTGGAGACCTTGCTGAAGGCGGCGTGATCGGGAGCGTTGGACGGGATAGCCAAGCCCTCATTCCCACCGTCACCCTGAACTTGTTTCAGGGTCCAACTCTCCCCAGGCGATATCCCTCGCGGCGCTTTGGATGCTGAAACAAGTTCAGCATGACGAAGAATGGTCTGAAAGCCCCGCTTCGGCGGGGTTTTTGATTCCCGGGGGAAAGCCAGTCCGTACAACCTACTAGGCAAAAATTTCCCCCGGCAAAAACTGCCGCCCTCCCCACCCCTCTATAATGATCGCAAGGGGCATGTCCGCCCCGCCAGTTCCATCGAACGGGGCGACATTGGAAGCGATCAAGAACCTGGTGGGCCAGATCGGCCCCAAGCGGCTGATGCTGATGGGAGGGGTGGCGCTCGCGCTGCTCGCCGCCCTCGCCTTCGTCGCCACCCGCGGCTCGAATCCGAGCATGGGGTTCCTCTACACCGACCTCGATCCCTCGGCCGCCGCGGCGATCACCGAGAAGCTCAAGGCGCAGAATGTCGAGTTCCAGCTTTCGGCCGACGGCACGTCGATCATGGCGCCGCAGGACAAGCTCGCCGAGCTGCGCATGAGCCTGGCCGGCGAGAAGCTGGGCGGCAAGATCGGCTATGAGGTGCTCGACGAGGAGCAGCCCTTCGGGGTTTCCGCCAGCCGCGCCAAGATGAACGAGACGCGCGCGATCGAGGGCGAGCTCGCCAAGTCGATCCAGACGATCCAGAACGTGACCGGCGCGCGCGTCCATATCGTGATGCCCGAGCGCGCGATGTTCGCCGAGGAAAGCCGCAAGGCGACCGCGGCGGTGACCGTGAAGACGCGCGGCCGCATCCCCAGCGAGACCGTCGCCTCGATCCGCTACCTCGTCTCCTCCTCGGTTCCCGAGCTTTCGCCGGACTCGGTCTCGGTCGTCGACCAGACCGGTGCGCTGCTTGCCCGTGCCGGCGATCCCGGCACCGCCAGCGCCGGCGACGCCGACGAGCGCCAGCAGGCCGTCGAGGCCAAGCTGCGCGACGAGATCGAATCCCTCCTCGAGCCGATCGTCGGCCAGGGCAAGGTCCGCGCCGAAGTCTCCGCCCAGATCGACCGTGACCAGTCGCGCGAGGAATCGAACGTCTTCGATCCCGACAAGCAGGTGATCTCGCGCCAGGTGAGCGTGGAGACCGGCGAGCAGAACAACGAGCGCGATGGCGGCCCGCAGACCGCTTCGGTCGGCAACCAGCTGCCCGCCGCGCAGATGGGCGGGGCGAACGGCCCGGGCACCTCGCGCCAGTCGGGTAGCAACCAGACTTCGGAAGACACGACCTACGACAACAGCTCGACCAAGACGATCACCATCCGCACGCCGGGCAAGGTGACGCGCCTGAGCGTCGCGGTGATGGTCGATGGCGGCGAGAAGGGCCTGCCCCAGCCGCAGATCGACCGGCTGCAGCGCCTGGTGGAGAATGCCGTGGGCGCCGACACCCAGCGCGGGGACTCGGTCGTCGTCGAGAGCATGAAGTTCAACACCGACGACACGCCCGCCGACGCTACCGCCGGCATCCTCTCGGCGCTGCCGATGGACCGGATCTGGGGCCTGCTCCAGCTGATCGTGATCGGCGTGGTCGGCCTGGTGGCGCTGCGCATGCTCAAGCCCAAGCCCGCCCCGGTGGTTGCCGCCGCCGAGGAAATGCCGGCCCAGCTGCCCACCCATTCGCCCGAGATGCTCGCGCTCGCCGAGCGCGCCGCGGACGGCGACGTGGAGGCGATGGCCCAGCTCGAAAACATGACGCCCGACGTGCCGCAGCTCGATCAGGAGATCGCGCTCGCCCAGGTCGACGGCCGCATCAAGCTCTCCGCGCTCAAGCGCATCGGGGATGCGATCTCCGCGAGCCCGCCCGAGGCGGCCTCGGTGATCCGCCAGTGGATGAATGCATAGGACCTGACCCATGGACATCGAACCGCACGACATCATCCCGACCGACACGGCGGCCGAACAGCCCGCCCCGGTGTTCGAGGATTTCGACATCCATAGCGGCGCCGAAGTGCCGCAGGCCGGCAGCGAAGGCCTGGAAGCCGTGCACGACGTGCCGGTGCGCGTCCAGGCCGTGCTCGGCCGCGCCCGCATGCCGATCGGCGAGCTGCTCCAGCTCGGCTCGGGCACCGTCGTCGAGCTCGACCGCCGCGTCGGCGAGCCGGTGGATATCTTCGTCAACGACCGGCTGATCGCCCGCGGCGAAGTCGTCCTGATCGACAATGCGCTGGGCGTGACGCTCACCGAGATCGTGCGAGCCGAGCATTGAGCATGGGCCCGATCCGGATGCTGCTGATCGGTGCCCCGGGCACCGAGTTCCGCCGGGCGGCGGAGCTGGCGCAGAGCGCAGGCGCGGAGGTCACCATGGCCGACACGCCCGGCGCCGCGCTGGAGACGCTGCGCGCGCACGGTGCCGACCTGGTGATGATCGACGTTCTCGAGGACGTGGTGCGTTTCCTGGCCGACCTGCGCAGCGAGCGCTTCGTCGTCCCCGTGCTCGCCTGCGGCATTTCCGCCCCGGCCGAGCGCGCAGTGGCGGCGATCCGTGCCGGCGCGCGCGACTATGTGCCCCTGCCCCCGCAGCGCGAGCTGATCGCGGCGGCCATCGCGTCGGTGGTCGAGCGCCAGAGCCAGGTGCGGATCGGCGGCAACCCCGTGCTCGACCGCGCCATGGCGCTCGCCGCCGCGGTGGCGCCGAGCGGCGCCCCGGTGCTCGTCGCCGGCGGCAAGGGCACGGGCAAGGAAATGATGGCGCGCGAGATCCACAAGCTCTCGGGCCGCCCCGATCCGATCGTCTCGATCGAATGCGCCGGCGTTGCCGCCGACGTGCTCGAAAGCGAGCTGTTCGGCCATGAGGCCGGCGCCTTTCCGGGCGCCGCCGCGCGCCGCACCGGCCGCATGGAAAGCGCTGCCGGCGGCACGATCTTCCTGCGCGAGGTGGGTGCGCTTGCCCCCGCCACCCAGGCCCGGCTGCTCGCCGCGCTGATCGAGAAGCGCTTCCGCCGGCTCGGCGGCGAAGAGGACGTGCCGTTCGAGGCACGGCTGATCGCTTCGACCAGCATGGACCTGGAGCTGGCGGTGGAAGCCGGCAGCTTCCGCGAGGACCTGCTGGTGCGGCTGAGCCTTGCCCGCATCGAAGTGCCGCCGCTCGCGGAGCATTGCGACGACATCGCGGCGCTCGCCAACCTGTTCATCGAGCAGTTCGCCCAGGCCGATGGCCTGCCCGCCCGCCCGCTTGCGGACGGTGCGATCGCGGTGCTGCGCGCCTATGGCTGGCCGGGCAATATCCGCGAGCTGAAGGAATGCATCCACCGCGCCTCGCTGCTGGCCCATGGTCCGCGCATCGAAGCCGAGGACCTGACCCGTTCGGACGGATCGCCGCTCGAGGCGCTGGTGCAGCTGCCGGCGAGCGACGGACGGATCGAAGTCGACGGCCTGATCGGGCGCACGGTGGAGGAGGTGGAGCGCGAGCTGATCCTGGGCACGCTGGAGCGCTGCCAGGGCAACCGCACTTCCGCCTCGAGCATCCTGGGCATCTCGGTGCGCACGATGCGCAACAAGCTGCGCACCTTCATCGAGGGCGGCATCGCCGTGCCGCCGGCGGCGTGAGCCGTCCTCGCTGACCCCAAGATAGTGAGAGCAGAATGCCTCCCGCGATCCTGAACCTTCTGAACAAGCTTGGCCTCAACCGCGACATCGCGCTCGCGGGCGGCGTGGTCGCGATCATCGCGATGCTGATCCTGCCGATCCCCGGCTGGCTGCTCGACCTGGGCCTGGCGCTGTCGATCACCGTTTCGGTGATGATCCTGATGACGGCGCTGTTCATCGAGAAGCCGCTGGAACTCAGCGCCTTCCCGACGATCCTGCTCGTCGCGACGATGCTGCGCCTCGGCCTAAACCTCGCCTCGACCCGCCTGATCCTGACCCATGGGCATGAAGGACATGACGCGGCGGGCGGCGTGATCGGGGCGTTCGGCGAGTTCCTGATGGGCGGCGAGGTCATCATCGGCCTGACCATCTTCATCATCCTGATCGTCATCAACTTCGTCGTCATCACCAAGGGCGCCGGCCGCATCGCCGAAGTCGCCGCGCGCTTCAGCCTGGACTCGATGCCCGGCAAGCAGATGGCGATCGACGCCGACCTGTCCGCCGGCATGATCAACGAGGACCAGGCCAAGATCCGCCGCGCCGAAGTGGAAGCCGAGAGCGGCTTCTACGGCGCGATGGACGGTGCCTCGAAGTTCGTGAAGGGCGACGCGGTCGCCGGCCTGCTGATCACCGCGGTGAACATCGTCGTCGGCCTGACCATCGGCGTCGTCTCGCACGGCGTGCCGATCGGCGAGGCCTTCCATACCTATACGGTGCTGACCGCCGGCGACGGCCTGGTCAGCCAGATCCCGGCGCTGATCATCTCGATCGCTGCGGGCCTGCTCGTCTCCAAGGGTGGCGTGAAGGGCAAGACCGGCACTGCGCTCAGCGAGCAGATGGGCCGCTATCCCAAGGCCTTCGGCATGGTCTCGTTCCTGATGGGCGCGCTGGCGCTCATGCCGGGCCTGCCCTTCCTCCCCTTCGCCATCTTCTCGGCCGCCTCTGGCTTCGCCGCGTGGAAGATGAGCAAGAACGCCGCCGCCAAGGCCGCGCTGGAGCGCGCCGTCGCCGCGCAGGAAAAGGCCGCCGAGGCCGTTGTCGAGCAGCCGATCTCGCAGACGCTGGCGATCGACGCGGTGCGCATCGAGATCGGCTATGCGCTGCTGCCGATGATCAACGACGAGCAGCGCGAGCCGCGCCTCGACGACCAGGTGCGCGCGCTGCGCCGCCAGATGGCGACCGATTTCGGCTTCGTGCTGCCCTCGGTCCGGATCATCGACAATATGGCGCTGAAGCCCAACGAGTATGTCATCACGATCAAGGAGACCGAAGCGGCGCGCGGCGAGATCCGCGTCGACAAGCTGCTGATGATCAATCCGGGCGGCGGCCCGGCCGGCCTGCCCGGCGAGCCGACCAAGGAGCCGGTGTTCGGCCTGCCCGCGCTGTGGATCGATCGCGAGCTGCGCGACGAGGCCGGCTTCCGCGGCCTGACCGTGGTGGAGTGCGGCACGATCATCACCACCCACCTGACCGAGCTGGTGAAGGAGAACATCGCCGACCTGCTCTCCTATTCGGAGACGCAGAAGCTGCTCACCGAAGTCCACAAGGACTCCGAGAAGCTGGTCAGCGACATCGTGCCGAGCAAGGTCTCGATCTCGAGCGTCCAGCGCATCCTGCAGAACCTGCTGGGCGAAGGCATCTCGATCCGCGACATCCCGACGATCCTCGAAGGCATCGCCGAGGCGGCACCGCTGACCGCGAACCTGACCCAGATGACCGAGCATGTCCGCTCGCGCCTGGCCCGGCAGATCAGCGCGTCGCAGGTGCGCGGCGAGGCGATCCCGGTGGTCACGCTCTCGCCCGAATGGGACCAGGAGTTCGCCGAGAGCATCCTGGGCCAGGGCGACGATCGCCAGCTCGCGATGGCGCCGAGCTCGCTGCACAGGTTCATCGCGCATGTCCGCGAGACCTATGACCGGCTGGCGCAGGACGGGGAGATCCCGTGCATGCTGACCAGCCCGGCGATCCGTCCCTTCGTCCGCTCGATCATCGAGCGGGTGCGCCCGGCGACGGTGGTGCTTTCGCAGAACGAGATCCACGCCCGCGCCCGCATCCGCGCGCTCGGCACAATCGGCTGATCCGGACCGCTTGGGCCGGGACTCTCCTATAATGGAAAATGCGGGCCCCGACGCCCGCCGTCGAGGCACCTGAATGCAGATAAACAACCTCGGGTTTCCCGCGAACCTGTTCGGCATCGGAAGCGCCGCGCCCACTGCCGGCACCGGCTTCGCGCAGTCGCTGGGCCAAGTGCTCGGCACGCCGAACGCAGACGCCGGGGCCGGCCTTGTGCCGCCGCCGGCCGCCAATGATTCGGTCGCGCCCGCCGCGACGATGCGCATGGCGCAATTGCTCACCACCGCCGCGCCGCTGGCGCCGACGGTTCCTGCCGCTATCGCTATGCCTGAGGCGCAGCTGCCGGCCGCCCCGGCCGTTGCCGGCGATGCGGCCACGCTTCCCGAAACTGCCGTCGCGACGCCGCAGGCGCCGGGCAAGCCGATCGTCCAGGACAAGCCGGGTGCGCCCGCCAAGCCGGATGCCATGCCCGCGACGCTCGAGCTGCCCGCCGATCCGGCGCCGGAAGCGCCGGTTCCCGACGCGACCGCTGAGCCAGCCGCGGAGGAGGCCAAGGGCGCGATCCCGGCAAAGCGCGGGACGCGCCTTGCCAAGAATATCGCAGAGGAAATCCCGGCCGATCCCGCCGCTGCCGATGCACAGCCGGTGGTCGCCGAAATCGTGGCGGTCGCTGCGGTGCAGGCGCCGGTGCGCCCCGAGCTGGCGGTGAAGCCCCAGGCGTCGCCCAGCCGGCTGGTGGGTGACGTGACCGCCAATGCCCGCAAGGCCGATCCCGGCCGCGCCGAGCCGGCCGCCGCGCAGCCTGCCGCCACCGCCGACAAGGGCGATGCCGCGGTCTCGGCGATCGCCGGCAAGGCAGGCGACAAGAACGACAATGCGCCGTCCGACGAGCGCGGCCAGGCCCCGGCCTTCACGCTGCGCCATGACGGGCACGCGACGCCGGCGCATGCCGCGACCGAGACCACGCGCACCCAGGCCGCGCCGGCAGTTGCCGCCGCCGAACCGGTGGTCGCCGCCCGCCCGGGCCATCTCGGCCAGCAGCTCGGTGTCGAGATCGCCCGCAAGGTCGAGACCGGCGAGGATACGCTGCGCGTGCGGCTGAGCCCCGACAATCTCGGCAAGGTGGAGGTGACCCTCTCCTTCGACGATGGCGGCAAGCTCCACGCCACGGTGCGCGCGGAGAGCGCGCAGGCGCTCGACCTGTTGCGCCAAGATGCGCCCGATCTGGGCCGCGCGCTCGACCAGGCGGGCATCCGCGCCGACGCGCAGAGCTTCCGCTTCGAGAGCCGCAGCGACGGCGGCGGCGCGCAGGCGCAGCAGCAGGGCCAGAACCCTTCCGCCGGCGGCCAGCACGCCGGCTCTGACGAAACCGACACGACCGAAACCGCCTATCGCGAGATCCGCGGCGACGGCCAGGTCGACCTCCTCGCCTAGGAGCATCCAATGACCACCGTCACCAACACCACCAGCACCGCCGCGACCAACAGCACGGCGACTGCATCGAGCACCGGCCTCAACGCCGACTTCACGATGTTCCTGAAGCTGCTGACCACGCAGATGCAGAACCAGGACCCGCTGAGCCCGATGGACACCAGCCAGTACACCCAGCAGCTGGTGCAATATTCGCAGGTCGAGCAGTCGATGTCGCAGACGGCGACGCTCAAGGACATCCTGTCGACGCTCGGCACGCAGAACCTCACCCAGGCCTCGTCGCTGATCGGGCGCGCGGTGGAAGCCGATTCCAACGTGGCGGGCCTGACCGACAGCGTGCCGGCCCAGTGGAACTGGACCGCGCCGCGCGACGCCACCACGGTGGTCGCGACGATCAGCGATGCCTCGGGCAAGGTGGTCGACACGCGCACCGTCAGCGTCACCGGATCGACCGGCACGCTGGGCTGGGACGGCGAGACCGCGAGCGGCCGCCAGATGGCCGCGGGTAAATATTCGCTGTCGATCAAGGCGCTCGACAGCTCGGGCACCGAGATCAGCAACACCAGCGTGCACAGCATCGGCACGGTGAGCGATGTGCAGCTCGACAATGGCGCGATCCTGGTGACCGTGAACGGCAACCAGTTCGACGCCGGCAAGCTCACCCGGATCGGTGGTTAACCAGGGACTTACCCTCGGGATTCTCCTGAGGGGAGTCGGTTTGGGCGCCCCTCTCGCGCCCTCTATATTAAGAGAAGAGAGGCGGGCGGGCGTATCAATCCCCTCGCGACCCGCCCGTCTCTCTGCCGGTGCCTGAGGCACCCAGTTTTCCTATCGCTTAAACAGGACGGGCCGGTTCTCCTCCACCGGCTCGTCCTTTTTTTGTGCGCAGCATGGGTAGGCTCCACAGCCGCTTCACGCACAAAAAAACAGGGCCGCGAGCGGCCCTGCTTCCTGTTCCCCGGTACCTGAAGTTCAGGCGTGCGCGGCGCGCAGCACGGCCTGGGTGGGCAGCTGGATGATCTGCGCCGGCGCCAGGCCGGCATCGGCCTCGGCCACCTCGAAGCTCTCGAGCGCACAGCCGGCGATCGCCGCCGGGCTGGTGAGCATCGCGATGCAATCGACGATCGACGGATCCTCGCGCGGGCCGATCGTGTCGAGCACATCGGCCAGCGTCATCCCCGGCGCGGCCAGCGCCCGATCGGCAGCCGCCGACCACAGGGCGCGAACATCGGCCACCGACAAGGTAAGCGATACAGTGTAGCTGGAAGCCCCGGTACCAAACGCCATCTCACTCACGCCCATTTGTCACCCCTGACCCGTTCGTGTGGAATTTGTGCCTAGATGCCGCAAACTCGGGCGGCAGCGTAGTACGGGCAAGCCCGTATGTGTTTTTGCGGATCAATGGACCCGCGCTTCGGCGCGGCGGCCCAGCTCGCGGGCATGCGCGGCAACGAGGCAGAGCTCCGCATAGAGCCGATCCCAGAACGGCGCCGGGATATCGAGCGAGGGCGCGCCCGGCTGATGCAGCGCCAGCGCGGCGCAGGGATCGAGCCCCAGGCGGAAGCGCGTGGCGAAGACGCCGTCGATATGCTCGTCGGGAAGATCGTGCGGCACGGCGAGGCGGGCGGACATGATATAGCCCGACAGCACATCAACGCCGTAGCCATCGAGCATCACCCGGGGCCGGCCGGCCATGTCGGGCCGCTCGAGCACCACCAGGGCGCCGGTGGGATGCTCCTCGACGCTCACCTGCAGGCGGCCACCGAACGCATCCGTGATTTCTCTGATCCTAGGAAACAAGAGCTATTCTCCTCTTGGGATCATTATAGAGGCGTCAACCAATCTAGACGCGCGAACCCGCCGAAACCGTCGCACGGGCACAAAAAAAGAAGGCCGGGACTTGCGTCCCGGCCTTCTCGTCAGGGCTATAGACTCCAGGGAAAAGTCCAGCCTTAACGGAACAGCGACGTGATGGTCGACGGCGCCTGGTTGGCGATCGACAGAGCCTGCACGCCCAGCTGCTGCTTGACCTGCAGAGCCTGCAGCTTTGCAGATTCCTTGGCCAGGTCGGCGTCGACGAGGTTGCCGATGCCGCCCTCGATCACGTCCGAGAGCTTGCTCGTGAAGGTCGACTGCGCGTCGATCTTGCGCGAGGCAGCGCCCAGCGTGCTGAGGCTGGTCTTCAGGTTCGCCTGGGTGGTGGTGATCGTGTCGATCATCGCCTGCGCCGAGGCCTGGCTGCTGATGTTGCCCGAAGCCGAAACGGTGATGACCGAGCCGCCAAGGTCGAGACCCTGGTTGGCAACGCTCAGCGAGTCCGGATCCCAGGTGGTCGAGCCGGTGTTCGAGTCCTTCAGCGACTGAAGGGCCGAAACCGTACCGCCCGAAGCCTTCAGCAGGTTCGTGCCGTTGAAGTCAGACGAGTTCACGATCGTGGTGATCTGGTCGCGCAGCGCAACGAAGTCGCTGTTGAGCGCGTCACGGGTCGCCGTGTCGATACCGGAGTCGGCAGCCTGGTAGGCCTTCGCCTTCATCTGGTTCACGACGTCCGAGATCTGCTCGGCGCCAGCCACCGCCACGTCGGTCACGCTCTTGGCGCGGCTCAGCGACGAAGACACGGCTGCGAGGCCGCCCATGTCGCCACGCAGGCCCTGAGCAATGGTGTACGAGGCCGAATCGTCCTTGGTCGACGCAACCTTCAGGCCGGTGTTGATGCGGCTCTGAACCTGCGACAGGCCCTTGTTCGTGTCGTTGAGGCTCTGGAGAGCCGCCATCGCACCGACGTTGGTGTTAACCGAAAATGCCATTCTACTATCCTTCTTGGATCAAGGGCTGCTTCTGCGGCCCGAACCGGAGACGCCGGTTCACGACGGAACGTGATCGGTACGCCCGCAAGATCATTGTGGGAAAACTTATAGGATGACCCAAATTTCCCCGCGAATTTAGTTGGTTAGCGCGGAGTTAATTCGGGCTGGCAGCTGCTCGGGGCCAGCGAATCCAAGGGCTTAGCCTCATATCGTCATCCCGGCGAAAGCCGGGATCTCGTGCGGCCCCTGCCCCGCGCCTTCGCCTGAGATCCCGGCTTCCGCCGGGATGACGGCTGGAACGAAAATCGCCCCGCAGCCTGGGCTGCGAGGCGATCCTCTTTTCGTCCGGTGACGGGCTCAGAAGGGGAAGAGCGCGTCGTAGATCTGCTGCCCCCAGCGCGCCTGCTGCGCGTCGGTGAGCTGGCCCTTGCCGCCATAGATCACGCGCGCCTCGGCGATCTGCGAATGGCGGATCGAGTTGTCGCGGGCGATATCCTCGGGCCGGATCAGGCCGGTGATGATCAGCTCGCGCATCTCGAAGTTCACGCGGACTTCCTGGCGGCCCTTGATCATCAGATTGCCGTTGGGCAGCACCTGAGTGACGATCGCGGCCATCGTCATGTTGATCGTCTCGGAACGCGCGGTGGTGCCGCCACCGGCGTACTTGGAGCCCGAATTGGTCTCGAGCGCGGCATTGGCATCGGCACCGAGCAGCTTCTTGACCGGGCTGATGTTGAGCAGGCCGCCGAGGCCGCCGCTCTCGCTGCCGCCGCGGGTGCGCGAGGTGTTGTTGCCCAGGTCCGCCTTGTCGGCGATGTTGATCTTGATCGTCAGGATGTCGCCGAGCTTGTTCGCGCGCTGGTCGCGGAACAGCGCGCCGGCGCCGGTGCGGAACAGCGAGGCGTTGCCGCCCTGCGCCTGCGTGGCGGCGACCGGCGTGGTGGCGCGGCCGCTGCGGTCCGCCGGCATCGCCAGCGACGGCTCGATCTCCGGCGCCTCGACCGGCTGGATCTCCGAAAGCTTGGGCGCCTTGCCGACGGCCTTCAGCCGACCGGCCGCACCGCAACCCGAAAGCGTGGCGGCCAGCGCCACCGCGAGAATGATCTTACGCATGCTGTTTTCCCTGCAAGCTATGGCGTGACGATCCGCACGGTGCCCGAGGCCTCTACGACCCCGTCCAAAGTGCGGTTGGTGGCATTTGCGACGACGCGAACCGCATCGCCCTTCGAACCGCCGCCGAGCGCACGGCCCGACGCGGTGATGATCAGCGCGCCGCTGACGATGCGGATCGTCACCGGCTCGCCGCGGCGGACCATCTGCGGGCGCATCAGGTCGCTCTGGCGCACCACCGTGCCCGCAGGCAGGTTGCGC
Source organism: Sphingomonas sp. HITSZ_GF (assembly GCF_029543155.1). Classification (GTDB taxonomy): domain Bacteria; phylum Pseudomonadota; class Alphaproteobacteria; order Sphingomonadales; family Sphingomonadaceae; genus Sphingomonas. Next base: position 274,322 of record NZ_JARQXA010000003.1, read on the forward strand.
GCGGCTTCCATGCCGGACGCCTGATCGATGGTGAGCGCCCCGCGCGCAGTTGCGGCAGGCCGCTGCTCGACCGCAAAGTCGCCCGCCTCGATGCGGTCGCCCTTCTGCACGGCATGGCCGAGCACCGCGACCGGCACTTCTTCCGGCGCGCCGAGCGCGAGCAGCGCGAAGCTGAGAAGGCTCATCATCAGCGCAGCTGGCTGGTGGTGGCCAGCATCTCGTCGGCGGTCTTCACGACGCGGCTGTTCATCTCATAGGCGCGCTGCGCGGTGATCAGCGCAGTGATCTCGGCCACCGGATTGACGTTCGAAGCCTCGACGAAGCCCTGCATCAGCGTGCCGAAGCCGGGATCGCCCGGGGCGCCGACGATCGGCGCACCCGAGGCCGAGGTTTCGAGGAAGAGGTTGCCGCCCTTCGCCTCGAGGCCGCCTTCGTTGACGAAGGTGGCGAGCTGGAGCTGGCCGAGCGTCTGCGGCGTCGGATCGCCCGACAGCACGACATCGACCTGGCCGGTCTTGGAGACGGTGACGCTCACTGCGTTCTGCGGCACGGTGATGCCGGGCTGGACCGGGAAACCGTCCGAATTGACCAGCTCGCCCTGATCCGACACGCCGAACGAGCCGTCACGGGTATAGCCGGTCGAGCCATCGGGCAGCGTGATCTGGAAATAGCCATGGCCCTGGATCGCCAGGTCATACTGGTTGTCGGTCTGCTGGGCGGCGCCCTGCTCGTTGATCCGGTAGATCGCGCCGGTCTTCACGCCCGAGCCGATCTGGATGCCGGTGGGGCTCTGGGTCTGCGCGCTGGTCGACGAGCCGGGGCGCACGACCTGCTCATAGAGAAGGTCCTGGAACTCGGCGCGCTGGCGCTTGAAGCCGGTGGTGTTCATGTTGGCGATGTTGTTCGAGATCACATCGACATTGGTCTGCTGCGCGAGCATGCCCGTCGCGGCGATGGAAAGCGTACGCATTGGCTAGGTCCTTATGCTCGTTGAGGGTCAGCCGATGCGGCTGAGCTTGTCGATCGCCGACTTGCGCATGTCGTTCATGCTCTGGGAGAGGTTCTGGCTCGTCTGATAGGCGCGCAGGATCTCGACCATGTCGGTGGTCTCCTGGATTGCGTTGACGTTCGAGCCTTCGAGGCCGCCGCTCAACAGATGCGTCTCGCCCGAGGGCAGCTCGCGGCCGCCGGTGCCGTTGAACAGCCCGTCGCCGCGCGGATCGACGCTCGCCTCGTTGAACTGCGTCACGGTGATGCGGCCGAAGGGCCCGCCCGGGCCGTTGACCGTGCCGTCCTTGCCGATCTGGATCTGGTTGGCGGCTTCTGCCGGGATCGTGATCGGCTTGCCGCCCTCGCCCAGCACCTTGTTGCCGCTCGAGGTGGCGAGCTCACCCGAGGGGAGCATCTTGAGCTGGCCCGCGCGCGTATAGGCAGTCGAGCCGTCGGGCGCCTGGACCGACAGATAGCCCTGCCCTTCGATCATCACGTCGAGCGCGTTGCCGGTCGGCTGGAAGCCGCCCTGGCTGAAATCATGTACCGCGCCGTAATCGAGCACGAACGCAGTCTGCTGCGCCGGCTTCACCGCGCTCTCTGTCTTCTCCACATATTCGCGGAAGACCGGCTGCTCGCGCTTGAAGCCAACCGTGTTCATGTTGGCGAGGTTGTTCGCCGCCACGTCCATGCGGCGGCGGAGCGCCGTTTCCTGGCTGAGCAGCACGTAGGAAGAAATGTCCACCGGACGTCCCTCAAAAATTCGGCACTAGGCAACAATTGCCGGGCGCTCCTCCTATAATAGAACGAAATGCACCGACGCGGTGTCGGCGTGCAGATTTCGGAAGGTCACCAGGGAATGTCGTCTCCGGAAATCATCGAGGAGGGCGCGGAGGCTGCGAAGGCGGCCAAGCCCAAGTCGAAGAAGAAGCTGATCCTCATCGGTGCCGCGGCGGGTGTCCTGCTGCTGGGCGGCGGTGGTGCGACTGCCTTCATGCTCTCGGGCGGCAGCGCCAAGGCAGAGACCGCCGAGGGCGGTCATGCCAAGCCGGAAGCCAAGGCGGCCGAAGGCGGCCATGGCGACAGCGGCGGTGAGGCAGAGGGCGGCAAGGACGCCTATCTCGACGTGCCCGCTTTCATGGTGAACCTGCGCTCGCCCGACGGGCAGGCGCGCTTCCTGAAGCTGCACTTCATGATCGTTCCCGGCGACGGCATTGCGCCCGACGCGATGAAGGAGAAGCTGCCGCTGCTGCTCGACAGCTTCCAGCCCTTCCTGCGCGAGCTGCGCCCCGAGGACCTGGCGGGTTCCGCCGCCGTCTTCCGCATCAAGGAAGAAATGATGGTGCGCAGCACCGCCACGCTTGGCGAGGGCCAGGTGAAGGACATCCTCATTCAGGACCTGGTCCAGCAATGATCGATCTCGAGGATTTCGACCTGCCCGATCCGCCGGCGCCCCCGGGCGACATCGGCGGCGGCAGCTTCGACCAGGCGGACATCGATGCGCTGTTCGGCGACTTCGGGCCCACCGTGGGCAAGAAGGGCCTGCGCGCGGTCATCGAGTCCAAGGTCATCAGCCACGAGCGTCTGCCGATGCTCGAAGTGGTGTGCGACCGCGTCGTCCGCTCGTTCGCGAGCTCGATGCGCAACCTCACTTCGGACGGCGTCGACGTGAGCCTGGAGGAAGTGACCTCCACCCGCTTCGGCGAGTTCATGAACCGCGTCGCCCTCCCCGCGATGGTCGGCGTGTTCAAGATCGAGGAGTGGGAGAGCTACGGTCTGGTCACGGTCGATTCCAACCTGATCTACTCGGTGGTCGACGCGTTGCTCGGCGGCCGTGGCGGCGCCGGTTCGCCGGTGGTGATCGACGGCCGTGCCTTCACCACGATCGAGACCGGACTGGTCTCACGCATGCTGAGCCTGGCGCTCTCCGACTTCTCGGAGGCATTCGCGCCGATCGAGCCGGTGAACATGAACCTCGAGCGCATCGAGACCAATCCGCGCTTCGCGGCGATCGCCGGCGTCTCCAACATCTGCGCCACCGCGACCTTCCGCGTCGACATGGACGGGCGCGGCGGACAGTTCACGCTGGTCTTCCCCTACGCCACGCTCGAGCCGGTGCGCGACAAGCTGCTCCAGCGCTTCATGGGCGAGAAGAGCGGCCGCGACAGCATCTGGGAAGCGCATATGGCCGCCGAGGTGCGCAAGACGCGCGTCTCGATGAACGTGCTGCTCGGCGAGAAGGCGATGTCGATCGCCGACCTGCGCAGCCTCGAGATCGGCCAGACGATCGCGCTCCACAAGAGCCCCGACGATCCCCTCGACATCGCCTGTGGCGGCGTGAAGCTCGCCCAGGGCCAGATCGGCCAGCGCAGCGGCAAGGTCGCCGTGCGCCTGGTCAACGACGTTTCCTCCGACAAGAAGGTGAAGCAATGAGCATCGCGCTACTCGCCAACGTGCTGACGATCATCCTGTGCATGGCCGTGCTCGTGCAGAGCGTGCGGATGATGAAGAGCCTGCGTACCGTGAAGGACGGCGCGCTGACCCAGGTGGTCGAGGCGCTGCAGGTCGCCACCGTCCAGGCCCGCGCCGTGCTTTCGGACATGAAGCACACGCTCGGCACCGATTGCGCCCGCCATGCCCAGCTGGTCGAGCGCGCCCGCGAGCTGCGCGACGAGCTGAGCCTGATGACCGGCATCGCCGATTCCGCCGCCGAGCGGATCGTCAACGCGGTGAGCCTGGCCAATGCGCAGCGTAGCCCGTCGGAAGGCGAAGCGGCCGCAACGGCGGAAGCCGAAGCGATTGCCGAAGCCGTTGCCGCGATGGCGGAAGCTGCGTGATGGCACGCCCCTCGCTTCTTCTGCTCACCGCCGGCGTGACCGGGCTCGCAGTGGTCGCCAATGCGGCGACGATCGCGACGGGTGCGCAGGACAACAGCCCGAACACCACGCGGCTGGGCAATGCGATCACCCAGGACATGAACGACCGCGACGCTGCCGCTGCGCGCCGCAAGCGCGGGCTCGACCTGCGCGAGCAGGCAGCCAAGGCGGCATCCGCGCGGCTCGCCGCCGATGTCGAGGCGCGCAAGAAGCAGGACGAGGCGCAGCAGCAGATTGCCGGCGGCCCGAACGCCGCGCCCAGCGGCGCGCCCAACCCGGCGGACTCGCAGTTCGACGAGCTGGCCCGCATCTACCAGGCGATGAAGCCCAAGGCCGCCGCGGTGGTGTTCGAGCAGCTCGACATGGAAGTGCAGATGAAGGTCGCCCAGCGGATGCGCGAGCGCTCGACCGCGATGATCATGGCCGCGATGACGCCCAAGGGTGCCGCAGCGCTGAGCATGGCGATGGCCCGGCGCAACGCGGGCAAGCCGCAGCCGCAACCACAGACGGCAGGGCGCGCTCCGGCCCCGGCAGGCTCCGCGCGGCGCTGAGCCGGACGGCGACAAACAAAAAGCCCATCCCGGCACGCCGCCGGGATGGGCTTTTTGCTGTCCGCTTGCCTTGCCGGCGGAGGATCAGCCGGTGCGGGCTTCGACCTCGACGATCAGGATGCGCACCAGCCCGGGCTCGGCGGCCTTGAGCGCCGCAGTGAGATCGTGATCGAGCCGCTGGGCGTCGACCGCGCGCAGTGCCGAAGCGTTGAGCCGGGCGAATTCCAGCCCCGCCGCGATCGTGGCCGAGCGCAGCACCGGCATCTCGCCGGTCACCTTCTTGGCGGTCTCGTCCGAGCCGGCATCGATCACCAGCTTGAAGGTGAGCGCGCCGTTGACCCGGTCGCTGTCGATGATCGGGACAGTGACTTCCTCCATCGAGACGAGGTGCAGCCCTTCCCCACCGGCGGCGCCGCCGCCCGAGGCCAGCGCGCCGCCACCCGGCAGCGGCAATGCCGCAAGGCCCAGCGCAGCAAGCGTTTCGCGTCGCAAAATCCGTTCTCCGATATCGGTACCCGGCGCGCCGCATGCGCACCCATCCCTCTATAATAGAATGGAATCAGCGAGCAGGTGACAAGTTGAGCTTCGATCAGCGCCCGGGAAAGATGCGTGTCGTCGCAGACGCGGCCAATGTGCGGACGGTTATCGACAACACCGCCCGGCCCGCGCCGCGGGCGACGGCGGCGCCTGCCACGGCCAAGCCGGGGCTGCCGATGCTCTCCGCCATCCTGTTCCTGCTCGCCTGCATCGGCGGCGGCGTGGCGATCGCCGTCATCCGCCCGTTCGGGCTCGGCTGATGCGCACGCTGTTCCTGCTCCTCGCCGCCGGCGCCACCACCGCGACGGCGCCCGCCGCGCACGACGCTGCCCAGCCGGCGGCACCGAGCGCACCCGCCGCGACCATCCCGAGCGCCGCCCTGCCCCGCTTCGCAGCGCAGCTCGCCCAGATGCCGTCGATCACCGGCGGCGAAGGCTGGAGCGGCGTCACCGGCACCGAGGCCTGGCACCAGCTCGCCACCGCCACGTCCGACCAGCGCCAGCTGGTCCGCTGGAACTATGCCAAGGGCCTGATCGGCTCCGATCGCGGCGCCGAGGCGCTGGGCGTGCTCGAAGTGATGCGGCTGAGCGACAAGGACCTGGCGCTGGTCGCCCCCTATCAGCTTGCCCGCGGCGCAGCGCTCACCCTGCTCGGTCGCGATGCCGAAGCGGTGGAATCGCTGGCGGCACCCGAACTGGCAAGCAATCCCGAGGCCTGCGCCTGGCGGATGCGCGCGCTTGCCCATTCGGGCAATGCGGCGGAAGCTGTCGGCCAGATCAACTGCGCCCGCATCGCGATCAACGCGCGCGCCCCGCGCTACCGCGTGCCCTTCATGCTCGCCGCCGCCGGCGCCGCGATCGAGGTCGGCCAGCCCCAGCCGGCGCTGCAATGGCTGGGCCTGTTCAGCGACCAGAACCCCGAGGCGAACCTGCTGCGCGGCCGCGCGCTGCTCGCCCAGAACGATCTGCCCGGTGCCCGGCTGCGCTTCGAGCGTGCGGTGCTGAGCGGTTCGCAGGACGTGAAGGCGGCCGCCCGGCTCGGCATGATCGAAGTGGGCGTGAACGGCCATTCGGTGAACCCCGCCGAGGCGATCAAGCAGCTCGATGCGCTCCGCTTCGGCTGGCGCGGCGGGCCGGTGGAGCAGCGCGCGCTGACCATCGAATATGGCCTGGCCAAGGACCAAAAGGACCTGCGCGCCGAGCTGAAGAGCGGCGCCACGCTGCTGCGCTATTTCAAGCTGGGCGCCCAGGCGGGGCCGATGCTTGCCGAACTGCAGCAGTCGCTGAGCGCGGTGCTGGCGCCCGACAGCGGCGTGCCGCTGCCCGAGGCTGCCGGCCTCTATTGGGACTATCGCGAGCTGGCGCCTTCGGGCGGTGACGGCGACGTGCTGGCCAACCGGCTGGCCGACCGGCTCCAGGCCGCCGGGCTCTACGCCCGCGCCGCCGAGCTGCTGCAATATCAGCTGACCCAGCGCGCGCAGGACGTGGCGCAGGGCCCGCTTTCGGTGCGCGTCGCCTCGCTGCAGATCCTGGCCGGCCGCCCGGACCTGGCGCTCACCGCGCTGCAGACCACCGAGCAGCCGAGCTACAGCGACCAGATGCGCTGGGACCGCAAGCGGATGGAAGCCGTGGCGCTGCACCGGCTGGGCAAGGACGATGCCGCCGCGGCGGCGCTGGACGGCGTGCCCGACGGCGCCGCGGTCCGTGCCGAAATCCATTGGCGTACCCAGGACTGGGGCAGCTTCGTCACCGAGAGCGAGGCCAGCCTGCCGGCGGCCAAGGCGCTCGGCGCACCACAACAGGCCGCGGTGCTGCGCTATGCCGTGGCGCTGGCGATGCTGAACCGCGAGGACAAGCTCAAGGGCCTGCGCGCCCGCTATGCCCCGGCGTTCAAGGGGCTGCCGAGCGCCGCCGCCTTCGACATGCTGACCGCGAGCATCGACAAGATCGATCCGGCCAGGCTCGACGCCGCGATCGCCGCGATCCCCGAGGCAAGCCCGGCCGGCGCGATCGGCGACCTGCTCGACGCGGGCGGCTGAGGGCGTTTTCGTCCAACACCGCGCCGCGAGTCGGCCGGCCGAAAGACACGAAGTTCACGCCAGGGGCGCGTTCCGCGGGGGCCTGATTTCCCTATTTTCTCCAGAACGGCGCGCATCTCGCAACATCCTTGCGCGCGCGCGATCCTATTTTTCCAACATGAAGAAAGAGCGGCCGGAGTCTTCCCCGGCCGCTGCAGCCAAACAGGCGAAATCCTACATTACAAGCGGCGACGACGGTGGAAGCGAAATAGCTCCGGCCCCGCCCTACTTCAGATAGTTGGTCAGGTTCAGGCCCGAGAGCTGGGCGAACACCGAATAGCTCGCCTCGAGCACGCTCTTCTGCTGGGCGAGGTCGACCGCGACCTGGCCGAGATCGGCGTCCTCATTTTCCTGGATCACGTTCTTGAGCACCAGCGCGCGATCCTCGCCGCGGCTGGCGAGCGTATCGACCTGGTTCTGCTTGCGGCCATTCTCGGCATTGACCGCGCGGAGGTCGCCCAGGCCGGTATCGAGCTGCGATACCGCCTGCTTGATCGCGTCCATCTGCGCCGTCGTCGGCTGCGCGCCGATGTCGCCGGCGGCGCCGAGCGAGCGGAAGGCTTCATAGAGCTTGGCGCCGATCTCGCTGGCGCCGATGCCGTAACTGACATCGACGCCGTCGGCGACGCGGGCGTTGGCGCGCACCGTGTCGTTATGGAAGGCGTCGGTGCCCGACGTGGTCGCGGCCTGGGCAAGCGAGTTGACCGAAAAGGGCGCCTGTTCGGTCTGGCTGCCGCCGAACAGCGGCGTGCCGCCTTCGGATGCGTTGAGCGCGGTGCGATACTGATCGAACGCCGTCTGGATCGCTTCCTGCAGGCCGGCCGCATCGCCGGTGCCCACCGCGTTCATCAGGCTGGTGCGCAGATCCGTGACCGCGCTTTCCATCCCTTCCATGTTCGCCTGGTAGAGCGACAGCGTGGTGCCGACGCGCTTCGACACGGTCGACTGCGCTTCCTGGCGGGCGAGCATCGAATGCGCCGAGAGGTTGCGCACGCTTTCGGTGCCGAGATCGGCGAAGGTCGCAGCCTTCTTGCCGGTCGACAGGCGCGTCTGGGTGACCGCCAGCTTCTCCTGCGAGCGCTGGATGGCATCGGCCATGGTGCGCTGGAGCGGAACGGTGGCTACGCGGGTCATCGGTCTTCCCTCTTCTTCTCTTAGCGCATCATGTTGAGGAGCGTGTCGTACATGTCGTTCGCCGTGGTGATCACGCGCGCGGCCGCCGAATAGCTGTTCTGGAGCACGACCATCTGCGAGAGTTCCTCGTCGATGTTGACGCCGGCGAAGCTGTCGCGGCGGTTGACTGCGTCATCGCGCCGCGCCGAGGCATCGGCGAGTTGGCCCTGGGCCTGGCTGGCGTTGAGGCCGATCTTGCCCATCAGGTTGCTGGCGAACGCCTCGACGGTGGACTTGCCATCCTTGCCGAGATCGATCGCGGTGGCGAGCTTGTTGACGAAGGCAGTCGCACCGCGGGTATCGCCCGCGCCGAGCGCCTTGCCGCCGACGGCAACGTCCTGAAGCTGGGCGAGGCCCAGCTTGGACGGATCGGCGAGGACTTCGGAGCGTACCCGCGCCATATCGAGGCCGCTCGACGCGCCGGTGAGGTTCATCAACTGCGAGAGACTGCGGCCGGTATCGAAGCGATCGGTCGAATCCGAGGGGATCGTCAGCGTCGCACCGGCGACGTTTGCCGCCGCCTGGAAGCGCAGGCGGCCGGCATCGTCGAGCGAGAAGGTGCCGAAATTCGAGAGCGGGCTGCTGTTGAGATCGTTGACCACGTCGCCGAAGGTGCCGCCGGCGGCGGGTGCCAGCGTATAGCTGGTCAGTGCCCGGCCCGAACTGTCGCGCAGCACGATCTGCGCAGTCTCGCCCGCAGCGAAGCCGTGCGCGTCGCTCGCTGCGAAACCCGAGGGGACCAGCGCACTGGTATCGCTGCGGACGAGGTCGTTGAGCCCGAAGAATTGCGAGACGCCCTGCCCGGCGCGTGCGCTGGGCGCGGTCGCGTCCTGGCCGATCGCGATGCCGTTGCCGGTGCCGCTGGCGGTGATGCTGAGCGTGCCGTTGGTGAAGCTCGCGGTGCCGGCGCCGCCCAGGCCCGAATTGATCGCCGCGACCATGTCGTCGATCGTCGCGCTGGGACCCAGCGCATCGAAGTCGATCTTGGTGCTGGCGACGAGCGTGCCGTCGGCCTTGGTGACCGCGAAGGTGGCCGCGCCGGTGAAACCCAGCCGGTCGCTGCCGACCATGCCGTTGTTGCGGCCGGTGAGCGTTGCGGGCGGCGGCACGGTGCTGCCGGCGTTCGACACCGCGTTCAGCGCCTGGGACAGACCGGTGAACAAGGTGCCGAGCTGCTCGGAAAAGGCCGGCAGCGCGCGATCGCGCAGATCGAGCAGACCGCCGAGCTTGCCGCCGATCGCGGCGGAATCGATCTGGTCGCCGGTCGCCGCGTCCGGATTGGCGAAGCGGACCTCGATCGGCGGATAGGTCGGCTGCGAGCCCGCCCCGCTGGTGGGATAGGAAAGCTGGCGCAGCCGCTTGTCGAGCAGCACCTGGCCATTGGCACCTTCGATGGTGACGCGCCCGTCCGGCTGATCGCGGACGGTGACCTGCATCAGGCTGCTCAGTTCCTCGATCGCGCTCATCCGCTGATCGGCGGCGCCGCCGGCGCTGCGGCCGAGGCCGGTGGCCTGGGCCACCGTGCCGTTCAGCTCGTAGATGCGCTGGAGCAGCGTGTTGATCTTGTCGACCGAATAGCCGACTTCGGATTCCACATCGGCGCGCAGCTGGGACACGTCATTGTCCATCTGCTGCATCGAATCGATCGCGTCCTGCACATCGGCAGTGAACTGCGCCACCGTCTGGGTGGAGGCCTGCGAACCGGTCATCGCCACGGCCGAGGCCGAGATCTGGTCGAGCCGCGCCGGCAGGCCCGAGGATGCCCCGGGCTGGCCGAGCAGCGACTGCAGGCGATCGAGATAGTTGGAGGTGACTTCCGACCGGCCATAATCGCCCGAGCGGGTATAGACCGTGGCTTCCAGGAAGCGGTCGGCGACGCGGGTGGGCTCGCCCACCACCACGCCGGTGACCTTGCCGCTGACCACGCTCGTCGAGAGGTTGACCTTCTCCCGGGCATAGCCGGCGACGCCGACATTCGCGATATTGTTGGATACGGAACGGAGCCCGGCCTGCGCTGCGGTCAGGCCGGAAACCGCCGTACTGAGAATGTCGGTGAGCGCCATGATCCCCTACGTGTCCGGCGTTAGCGCTTGAGGTCGCTGACTTCGCGCAGCATGTCGTCGACGGTCGTGATGATCTTCGACGATGCGCTGTAGGCGCGCTGGAAACGGATCATGTTGGTGAACTCGCCGGCCAGGTCGACCGTCGAGGCCTCGAGCGCGCTCGAGGTGAGGTTGCCGGCGCCGAGCGAGCCCGGGACGTTCAGCGTGACGCCGCCCGACTGCTTCGAGACGGTGTAGGCATTGCCCGACAGGCGGGTGAGGCCGTCCGGGTTCTGGAAGGTGGCGATCGGCAGCTGGAACACCGCGCGGGTGGTGCCGTCGTCGAAGATCGCGCTGACCGTGCCGGTCTTGCTGATGTCGATCGACGAGAGGTTGCCGAGCATGCCGCCGTCGACGTTCGACGAGATCAGCGAGCTCTCGGTGCCGAACTGGGTGAGGCCGTCGATGCCGTCGTCGCTGCCGATCGACAGGTTGATCGGAACCGAGGCGGCGTTGTTGGTCCAGCCCGGGGTGATCGGATCGAAGAAGGCCGCGCTCGAGCCGGCGCGATCGAGGCTGCCGTCCGGGTTGAACTTGACCGTGCCGCTGGCGAGCACGCCGTTGGTGGCGGTCACGTCGCTGGCCGGGTTGGCGTAGATCTCGCCCTGCCACTCGTTCGGGCCCGTCTTGACGAAGCCCATGGTGATGCGGTGCGCGCCACCCTGCGAGTCATAGACGTCGAACGAGCGCTCGAACTGGGTGTCGACGGTGCCGGTCGACAGATCGCCGACATTGTAGGTGCCGGTATAGGCATCGGTGGTCGACTGGAGATTGGCGCGCGCCTGGATGCGCGTGGTCGGCGAGGCGGTGCCGACCAGGTCGCTGACGCGGACCGGCTCGAGGCCGTTGATGTTGCCGGTGTTGGTATAGTTGCCCGAAGCGTCGAGGCGCCAGCCATAGAGGTACAGTCCGCCGGCATTCTTGAGGAAGCCTTCCTCGTCCGGGCGGAACGAGCCCGCACGCGTATAGGCGACGTCGCCGCTCGCATCGGGGGTCGAGCGCGTGACGAAGAAGCCGCCGCCGTCGATCGCGAGATCGGTGGTGCTGCTCGAGGCCTGGATCAGGCCCTGCTTGGAGATCATGGTGATCGGGGCAGCGTTGACGCCGCCGGCCGAATAGTTGCTCTTCGCGCGGCCGTCCGTCACCATCGTGCGGAACTGGGCTTCGACGCCCTTATAGCCAACCGTGTTGATGTTGGTGATGTTGTCGGCGACCGTCGCCATGGCGCTGGACTGAGCGCTGAGGCCCGACACGCCGGCGTAGAGAGCGGAATAGAGGCTCAAGACGTTAACTCCCGTCGATGCCCACGGAACGCGCGCAGGCCCACGCCTCAATTGTAGGATGACCGCGGCGAAGACCCCAACGAAGCCGCAAATAAGATGTGCTGGGCAAAAATTGCCGGGTGCGGCGCCGGGCGCGCGAAATGCATCCTATAATGCAGCCAAACGAACGAAAGGCTGTTTCCCATGCTCCGCATCACGCTTCGCGACGGCGAGAAGGCGATCGTCAACGGCGCGGTGATCCGCGCGGTGGGCCGCACCCAGATTGCCGTGGAGAACAAGGTGTCCATCCTGCGCGGGCGCGAGATCATGCGCCCCGAGGAAGCGACCACTCCGGCGCGCCAGCTCTATTTCTCGGCCATGCTCGCCTATATCGACCCGGCCAGCCGCGACAGCCACCACGATGCCGTGGTCGGGCTCGTCGGCGCGCTGATCGGCGCATTCGGCGCGCAGGAGGCCAAGTCGGCCTGCATCCGCTTCGCCAGCGAGATCGCCCAGGGCGAATATTACAAGGCGCTCGCCACCGCGCGCGAGGTGATCGCGTTCGAGGACGCCGCCATCGCCCAGCAGGCGGCCTGAGGCCTCAGGCGGTGCAGACGCTTGCCAGCGCAGCCCGTGCGATCCGGGAGATGACTCCCGATCGCCGCTTCGGTCGGGTCGTCGCCGTGCGCGGCGCGCTGATCGAAGTCGAAGGGCTCGCCGGCGCGGCGCAGATCGGCAGCCGTATCGAGATCCAGTCGCCGAACGGCGTCGTCCAGGCCGAAGTGACCGCGCTCGACCGCGAAGTCGCGCTCTGCCTGCCCTTTGTCGATCCGCAGGGCGTCGGCCTGGGCGCGCGCGCCGATCTCGGCGCCGGCCAGTTCAGCGTCCGCCCCTCGCAAGCCTGGCTCGGCCGCATGGTCGACGGGCTCGGCCGCCCGGTCGACGGGCTCGGCCCGCTTCCCAACGGCGCCGATCCGCAGCCGATCAAGGCCCCGCCCCCCGCCGCCGCCAACCGCGCCCGCGTGGCCGAGCGGATCGAGACCGGCGTGCGCACGCTCGACATGTTCGTGCCGCTGTGCCGCGGCCAGCGCCTCGGCCTGTTCGCCGGTTCGGGCGTCGGCAAGTCGGTGCTGCTGTCGATGCTCGCGCGCTGGACCCAGTGCGACGTCGCGGTGATCGGCCTGATCGGCGAGCGCGGCCGCGAAGTGCAGGAATTCATCGAGGACGATCTGGGCCCTGAGGGCATGGCCCGCTCGGTCGTCGTCGTCGCGACTTCGGACGAGCCCGCGCTGATGCGCCGCCAGGCCGCCTGGACCACGCTCGCCGTCGCCGAGCATTTCCGCGATCAGGGCCTCAACGTGCTGTGCCTGATGGACTCGGTCACCCGCTTCGCGATGGCGCAGCGCGAGATCGGCCTTGCCAGTGGCGAGCCGCCGGCGACCAAGGGCTATACCCCCACCGTCTTCGCCGAGTTGCCCCGCCTGCTCGAGCGCGCCGGCCCCGGTGCACCGGGCAAGGGCATGATCACCGGCCTCTTCACCGTCCTCGTCGACGGCGACGACCATAACGAGCCGGTCGCCGACGCGGTGCGCGGCATCCTCGACGGCCATGTCGTGATGCGCCGCGCGATCGCCGAGCGCGGCCGCTATCCGGCGATCGACATCCTCAAATCGGTCTCGCGCACGCTGCCGCATTGCATGAACGATGCGCAGAACGAGACGCGCCTCGCCGCGCGCAAGCTGCTCTCCACCTATTCCGACATGGAAGAGATGGTGCGGCTTGGCGCGTACAAGGCCGGCTCCTCGCCCGAGGTCGACCGCGCAGTGGCGCTGGCGCCCGAGATCGAGAAGATGCTCAACCAGGGCAAGAACGACCAGGGCCATGCCGACGCCGCCTTTGCCGCGATGGCCGAGATCGTGTCGCTGGGGCTGGAGACGGCTGAATGACGCCGTTCGACACCGCCCTGCGCGTCCAGCGCCGCGAGGTCGATTCCGTCAAGGTGTCGATCAGCGAGACGATCACCACGATCACCACGATCACGCACCAGACCGAGGCGCACGAGATCCGCATGCGCGAGGAACGCGCGCTCGCCGCCACCGTGCCGATCGCCAGCGATGCCTGGACGCAGCGGATGAAGGCGGAGCGCGCGCGGCTCGATCACCAGGCGCAGCTCGCCCAGATCCGGCTCACCCATCTGCGCGGCAAGGCCGTCGAGGCCTATGGCACGATGCGCGCGATCGAAGGCGCCGCCGACCGCTTCAAGGACGAAGCCGAGCGCATCGCGGCGACCGCCGAGCAGGCGCAGATCGACGACATCGCCGCCGCCAAGCTGATCCGCGCGCGCAAGGCTGCGGAGCGCAACGCATGATCCCGCGCGCCTCCGACCTTGCCCAGCTGAGCCCGGCCAACCGCGCCAAGGTGATCTATTCCGCGGCGCAGAGCGAGCTGCAGAGCCGGTTGTGGCGCGCCGCGCTGGGCGACGGCGACAATGGCGACAAGAAGAACAACGGCCTGGGCCAGACCGGCCTGGCCGGGGATTCTCTGCTCGAGCTGCTGGGTGGCCGCATCAACGGGCAGGCCGGCGGCGTGCAGGGCTGCAATTGCGGCTGTGCCTGTGCCTGCCACCAGAAGAGCGCGGCACCGGCGAGCTTCGCCGATGACTGCATCGAGGAGCTGAAGGGCGCGATCGGCAGCGCCGCCGAGCAGAGCAGCCGCAAGATGGCCGCGACGATGAGCACCGGCGCGACCTTCTCCGCGGCAAGCGGCGCGGTGGTATCGGGCCTGTCGCTCGGCGCCAATACGCGCTTCGCCTCCGCCCTCACCCTGGCCGAGGCGCGTACCGGCATTCCCGCCACCGCGCTGGCCTCGATCGTCGATGCCGAGGCGGCCAAGACCTCCGACGGCAGCTGGAACACGATGTCGCGCAATCCCCGGTCGAGCGCCGCGGGGCTCGGCCAGTTCCTGAGCGGCACCTGGGAACAGCTCGCCGAGACCTCGGGCACCTGGCTCAACCAGGTCGCTTCCGAACGCGGCTGGCTCGACGGGCGCGGCAAGGTGCTCGCGGGCGCGCGCTCGGAGCTGCTGAGCCTGCGCTATGACGGCCAGGCATCGATCCTGGGCGTCGCCGATCTCGCCAAGCTGAACCTCACCCGGCTCGAGCAATCGGGCATCCGCGTGAACACCGATGCCGAGACGCTGGCCAAGTCGGCCTATCTCTCGCACCATCTCGGGCTGGGCGACGCCAGGAAGTTCCTGGCCGGCGGCATCGAGCCGGGCCGGGCCCGGATGCTGCTCGCCGCGCAGATCGGCGGCGGCGCGGCCGATCAACGAATCGCCGCGGCGGGCAATGCAACCCAGGCGCACCGCCAGTGGCTGCTCGGTTTTATCGACCGCAGAATTCGCCCCGAACAGTTCGCGGGCTAATTTTTTTATCCTATAATGTTTTCACGGCGGTACCCGATATGACGGAAACGCCGATAAAATAGCGAATTTTCCGCATTTTAACCACGTTCATCTCCCGACGGGGAAATGCACGACTGGTAGGACTACATATAGGAATTTAAGGGATCTGTTAAAGGATTAGAGACCATGTTGCACCTGTGAACGGCGGCCAGGGCTGCCTGACTACAGGGGATAGAACATGTCGAAGATCACGATCGCACTCGAAGCCGCAGTCGCTACAGTCATCGAGAACACGCCGAAGGACGCACCGCAAACCAATCGTCAGCGCGTCTATGTCGATCGTGCCTTCGCCCAGATCCTCAAGCTGATCGCCCCGCGCATCCGCCACTTCGTCCGCCAGTATGGCCTGACCGCGCACTGGGAAGACGCCGAGCAGTGCTGCGCGATCGCCGTCCACCGCGCGATCGAGGCCTATGATCCCGCCAAGGCGCAGTTCACCACCTTCGTGAACTGGCAGATCCGCGGCGAGCTGCAGAGCCTGCGTTTCCGCCTGATGACCGAC
Source organism: Sphingomonas sp. HITSZ_GF (assembly GCF_029543155.1). Lineage (GTDB taxonomy): Bacteria > Pseudomonadota > Alphaproteobacteria > Sphingomonadales > Sphingomonadaceae > Sphingomonas. The sequence goes on from NZ_JARQXA010000003.1 coordinate 289,854, forward strand.
CAGCGCCCCTCGGCGAAGAAGGTCGAGGCCACCACCGTTTCGCTTTCCGCCCTCGCCACTTCGCCCGACGGCGACGAGATCTCGCCCGAGGCGATGATCGAAGATGAATATGCGCTCGGCCGCACCGAAGCCGCCGCCTCCGACTATCTCGCCGAAGGCGCCGTCGGCCAGCTCATCGACGTCTATGTTGACCAGCTCCGCAAGGTCGGCGTCGAGGCGCTGCGCCGCCGTCCCCGCCCGAAGCGCGCCGAGGCCGCGCTGCGCCGCGCCGAGGGCCCGCGCCTGCGCACCGCCACCCACGGCATCGATCCGGCCGAGCTGGAGAAGCTCGAGGCCAAGCTGGCCCGCGACCGCGAGATCGTCGAGCGCCGCGTGTTCCAGACCGCCACGCTCGACGACCTCTCGCTCGACACCGGCGTGACCAAGGAGCGTGTCCGCCAGATCACCAAGCGCGCCGCCAAGGCGATCGCCGAGATCGCCGCCAAGGATCCGCGCTTCGCGGTGATGGCCGAATATGGCCAGCCGGGCGCGCCCAAGCGCCGCCAGCCGGCGCCGGCATTGCGCACCTCGCTGCTGCCCGACGCCAGCCTGCCGCACAACCGCCTGGCCAGCGTGCGCGCCGTCGATCCGGCGACGCTCAGCCCGGTCATCGCCGCCAACGCCGTCCAGTCGGCCGAGCGCGTCGAGGCGGTACAGCTGGCGGTTGCGCCGGCTCCGTCGAGCGCGTCGCTCCACTGATCGCATCGGACCGCCACCCCCGGCACTACCCATCCTGTAATGCTCTCAGGAGCATGGAGGAACCGATGCACAGCAATTTCGACTGGCGCGACGCCGGCGAGCCCCATGGGACGCTGCCGCGGCCCAACCACCGCCTGACCGCGCTCGCCCAGGACGTCGCCCGCCTGGCCCAGCCGCTGCTGCCCGCCGGCAGCGACCTGTTCCTGGGCCTGGAGGCAACCGCGGACGGCCAGATCCACCTGCTCTGGTGGCGCCAGCGCGACTTCAAGCGCGTCGCCACCATCTCGGCGACGCCCGATGCCTTCTGCCCGGAAGACACCGACGAAGGCGCGCTGCAGGAGGCGGCCGCGGCGCTGCTCGATTATCTTGCCGGCCGCTGGCCCAGCCCGCCCGAGGCGCTCGGCGTGGTGACCGATGGCGTGGGCGTGGCCTTCGCCCCCGATCATCCCGCCCCGTCGGCCGAAGGCTGGCTGCTCCGCCACGCCATCGGCGAGAGCACGCTGGCGATGATCCTGGATCTGGATCCGGCCGGGCCGTGCGGCCTGCTTTCAGGGTCGCAAGCGGAAGGAACGTTCCACTAACGGAATGTTGTTTACCTTGTATTATCCTTGAATTGCTTCAAGATACCCCGCCTAAGGAAAGGGTGGGGAATGGGAAGCGCGAACGGTAGGGGCAAGATGCGGTCAGGGACTGCAGGCGAACCCATGATCGATTTCAATCGTGCAATAGTATTTCCAAACCATGTCCGCGAGCAGCGGCAGCGGAATGGATTCTCGAAACTTCTTCGCCTTTCCGCAATTATCCCTGAGATACCTTATATTCGTCTTTCGAAGATCGAGCGGGGCGAGGTGGTGGCGCGGCCGGACGAGCTGCGCCGCATCGCCGCCGCGCTCGGCATCGCGCCGACCGACCTGCTGATCGACATCGACGCGCCGGGCTTCGACATCGCGGCCTGGGCCGAACCGTTCGGCGACGGGGCCGAGCTCGACCTGGTGGAAGAACGGTTCGCGGTGCTGCTCGGCGCTGCGGTGCGCGCGCGCCGCACGCTCGATCGCGAGCTGACCATTGCCGTGATCGAACGCGATTTCGGCCTGCCCCCGGTCAATCTCTCGCGCATCGAGAACGCCCAGAAGCATTTCGGCCGCTGGAACGCCGCGGTCCAGCAATCGCTCTACGCGCTGTTCGGCGTGGCCGGGGAAGCCGCGTTGCGCGAAGGCGTGGAGCAACGCCACGCCGCAGGCCAGCTCGACAGCTTCCTCGCCGGCATCGCCAATCCCGAGGCCCGGCACGCGCGCACGCGTGAGAAGATCGCCGAGCTCCGGGCGGCTCTCGAGGGCCAGGCGCCCGCACCGGCGCCCGCTGCCACGGCAATGCCGCTGCCCGCAGGCGGCCCGGTGGCGGCGCTCCATCTCGTGCCGGTCTATGGCGCGCCGCGCCCGAACGGGCTGATCGGCAACCAGCCGACCGGCGAGACCGTCGAGGCGCCGCACATCGCCGGCCCGCGTGCCTTCGGCCTCAAGGTCGGCCGCGCCACGCTGGGCGGCGGCCTGCCTGCCCAGGCCACCGTCGTCGCCGATCCGGATCGGCTGCCGGTACCTGGCGGCCTCGTCGCGCTGCGCGACGGCGAGGACTGGCGGCTGCTCTCGGTCGCCTCGGGCCGCGACGGGCGGATGATCGGCTACAGCGTCAATCCCGATCTGGAAGTGTCGCTCGACGATTGCGATCCGGCGAGCCTGGCCGCGATCATCTCCGCCGTCTTCCTCTGATCGCTGCGCCTTGCTAGGGCAGGCGCCCATGGGGATCATCGTCGCGATCGAGGGCGCCGACGGCGTCGGCAAGAACACCACTTCGCGCCTGCTCTGCGAGACGCTGCAGGCTGCGGGCAAGCGCGCGACCGTGATCGGCTTCCCGCGCTATGGCGAGACCGTGGCGGGAGTGACGATCGGCCGGTACCTGGCCGGCGACATGCCCGTGCCGGTGAGCCCGCACGCCGCCGCGACGCTCTATGCACTCGACCGGTTCGAGTGGCGCGACGCGATCCTCGCGGCCGTCGCGGCGCATGATGTGCTGATCTTCGATCGCTATGTCGCCTCGAACATGGCCTATCAGGGCGCGCGCGTGCCGCCGGAGGAGAGCCGGGCGCTGATGGAGTGGATCCTGGCGCTCGAGACCGGCCAGTTCGCGCTGCCCGCCCCTGCCCTGTCGATCTATCTCGACACGCCCTGGGATCTGGCGCGCACACTGATCCTGCAAAAGGCCGAGCGCAGCTATACCGCCAAGAGCTTCGACGAATATGAGGCGGACGTGGCGCTACAGCAGCGCGTCCGGGCCAACTACGAGTCGATCGTCGGTGCGAACCTGCTCGGACCCTGGCAGATCGTGCACGCCAGCGCCGAGGGCACGATGCGGGCGCCTGGCGATATCGTCGGCGATATCCTCGATCACATCGCGAAGCTGCCGGAATAGCACCGGAAAGGGACTGGCAGCGGCTTGACAGCCTACCCCGCGAGGCAGCATGGTAGCGCTATCAAAAACAGAGTTTGGGGCGAGAGGATCTTGAACGCGTCTCCGGCGGAAATGCTGCCTGTCGATTATTCCGAAGCGGTTCTGGTTGGCCGCGTCCTGACCGGCGCGGGCCCCAGCCCCGTGATCCTGCGCGGCGGACGCATCTACGACGTCTCGGCGACCGCTCCCACCGTTTCCGACCTGCTCGACCTTCCCGATCCGGCGAGCGCCGCAGGCACCGACATCGGCGCGGTGTCCGAAATTGGTAGCGATACCGGCCCCGTGCTGCTCGCGCCGATCGACCTGCAATGCGTCAAGGCCTGCGGCGTGACCTTCGCGCTCTCGGCGATCGAGCGGGTGATCGAGGAGCGCGCGCGCGGCGATGCCGACAAGGCATCCGAGATCCGCGGCGACCTGGAAGCCAAGGTGGGATCGGGCATCCGCTCGGTCGTCCCCGGCACGCCCGAGGCGGCGAACCTCAAGGCCGCGCTGATCGAGGCGGGCATGTGGTCGCAATATCTGGAAGTCGCGATCGGCCCGGATGCCGAGGTGTTCACCAAGGCGCCGGTGCTCTCCGCGGTAGGCACGGGTGCCGATATCGGCGTTCGATCGGACAGCGACTGGAACAACCCCGAGCCCGAAGTGGTGCTGATCGTCGACAAGACCGGTACGCCCAGGGGGGCGACGCTGGGCAACGACGTAAACCTGCGCGACTTCGAGGGGCGCAGCGCGCTGCTGCTCGGCAAGGCCAAGGACAACAACGCCTCGACCGCGCTGGGGCCGTTCATCCGCCTGTTCGACGCCAGCTTCACGATGGACGATGTCCGCCAGGCGCAGGTCGACCTGGTGATCGACGGGCCGGAAGGCTACCGGCTCGAGGGCGCCAACAAGATGAGCCAGATCAGCCGCGATCCCACCGACCTGGTCCGCCAGGCGCTGAGCGAACACCAGTATCCCGACGGCTTCGCGCTGTTCCTGGGCACGCTGTTCGCCCCGATCCAGGACCGCGACCATCCCGGCCGCGGCTTCACCCACAAGGACGGCGACGTGGTGCGCATCTCGAGCCCCAGGCTCGGCAGCCTCGTCAACCGCGTCACCACCTCCAAGGCCGCTGCGCCCTGGACCTTCGGCATCCGCGAACTGATGCGCAACCTGGCGGGCCGCGGCCTGCTATGAGCGCGCTGCCCGGACACCCAACACGCTTTTCCAAGGTATTCTTTTCTCATGTCGGAAGCTGATCCCATGACCGTGACCAACAGCCGCGATCAGCGCGCCGCCTATCCCAGCCTGAAGGGCAAGCGGGTGCTGATCACCGGCGGCGGATCGGGCATCGGCGCCGGGCTGGTCGAAGGCTTTGTCCGCCAGGGTGCCGACGTGACCTTCTTCGACATCGCCGAGGCGGATTCCAGGGCGCTGGTGGAGAGCCTGTCGGGCGAACCGCAGCCGCCCGTGTTCGAGCCGTGCGACCTGACCGACGTGGCCGGCGCCCAGGCCAAGATCGCGCGATTGATCGAGGATTTCGGCGCCTTCGACGTGCTGATCAACAACGCCGCCAATGACGACCGCCACAGCATCGAGGAAGTGACGGAAGCCTATTGGGAAAACCGGATCAACGTGAACCTGAAGCACCTGTTCTTCTGCGCCCAGGCGGTGATCCCGGGGATGAAGGCCAAGGGCGCCGGCGTGATCATCAACATGGGCTCGATCTCGTGGCACCTCGCGCTGGAGGGGCTGATCCTCTACCAGACCGCCAAGGCCGGGATCGAGGGGCTGACCCGCAGCATGGCGCGCGACCTGGGGCCGGACAATATCCGCTCGGTCTGCATCGTGCCGGGCAATGTGAAGACCCCGCGCCAGATGAAATGGTACACGCCCGAGGGCGAGGCCGAGATCGTCAACGCCCAGTGCCTGAAGGGCCGGCTGGTACCCGAGGACATCGCCGCGATGGCGCTGTTCCTCGCCTCCGACGATGCCCGGCTGGTGACCGGCCACGAGTATTTCGTCGACGCGGGCTGGCGCTGAGCCATGGGCGTGGTGACGTCGGCGCCAGAGAGCGTCTGGTCGCTCGCCGCGCCCCTGCTCGAAGGACCCGTCTGGGTGGCGCGCGACGCCGCGCTGTGGTTCGTCGACATCAAGGGCCACAAGGTCCATCGCTACGACCCTGCGAACGGTGACAAGCGCAGCTGGGACGCCCCGGCGCAGGTGGGCTTCGTGCTGCCTGCCGAGAGCGGCGGGTTCGTCGCCGGGCTGCAGACCGGGCTCGCCCGCTTCAACCCCGTGGACGGCAGCTTCACCCCGCTGGTCGACCCCGAGCCGCACCTGCCGGGCAACCGGCTGAACGACGCCACCGTCGATCCGCAGGGCCGGCTGTGGCTGGGCACGATGGACGACAGCGAGGCGGCGGACAGCGGAGCGATCTACCGGCTGGCGGCGGACGGCACCTGCCTGGCGTCGAGCCCGCCCTGCTCGATCACCAACGGCCCCGCGGTGAGCCCCGACGGCAGGACGCTCTACCATATCGACACGCTGGGCGGGGTGATCTTCGCCTGCGACCTGGGCGCCGATGGCAACCTGACCAACCGGCGGGAATTCGCCCGCATTTCCAATGAGGAAGGCTATCCCGACGGGCCGACGGTGGATGCCGAGGGCTGCCTGTGGGTGGGCCTCTACAAGGGATCGGCGGTGCGGCGCTATTCGCCGGCGGGCGAACTGCTGGAAGTCGTCGCCTTCCAGGTGGATGCCATCACCAAGATCGCCTTTGGCGGGCCCGACCTGAAGACCGTGTTCGCTACCACCGCCAACAAGCATCTGAGCCCCGAGGAAAAGGCCGCAAACCCCCGCGCGGGCGACCTTTTCTCCTTCACCGTCTCGGTGCCGGGGGTGGCGGGTACGCTGATCCGCGAAGGCGCCTGAGCGGACACTTAAGGTTGCGAAGGTTGCGCGGGTCAGGGCCTCCTCCAGTCGGAATAGTCAATTTAATTGACTATCAAGTTTTTGGACTGTAAACGGGCTTTCATGTCCGACGATGCCCCCTCGCCCCTGCTCCAGGTCGCCATGCCGGCGCTGCTGCGGCACGCGCGGCACACCTATGGCGCGGCGATGCGGGCGGCGCTGGCCGAGCGTGGCTATGACGACATTCCCGGCAACGGGCTCTACGTGATCGGCGCGCTGGCGCTGGGCGAGGCACCGCTATCGCAAATCATTCGCGAGCTGCGCGTCTCCAAACAGGCGGCCGGACAGCTGGTCGATGCGCTGGTGCTGCGCGGCTATCTCGACCGGCAGATCGATCCCGAGGACCGCCGCCGGCTGACCGTGACGCTGACCGAGCGCGGGCGCGCCGCTGCCGACACCCAGATCGCCGCGCGCGAAGCAATCGACGCGACGCTTGCAGAACGACTGGACGCCGAAAAGTTGCACCATGCCCGCGAAGTGCTCGCCACGCTGATCGAGATCGGCCGCGAAGCCGACACCGGCTGAAGACAGATCTGCAGCGCATTATCCTCCCCCGCCAGGGGGAGGATTGCCTGAACATCGACCCCTTCCGCTCCCTTCCACTCCCTCCCCCGCCCCTCCCGCACGAAAGACACGCCGACATGCGCTTGTCGACGAAGCATCACGCACATCTGCGCGAGGCGCTCCGCTGGACGCCGACCGAAAGGCTGACTCCGCGCACCCTGGCGATCGCGTTGTTCGCGATGGGGGTGCCGGTGCTGACCGGCTTCGCGCTGGGCCGGCCGGGCATGGGACTGGTGATCGGGCTGGGATCGATGCTGCTCTCTGCCGAAGTGCCCGGACAACAGGCCGAGGGCGGGCATGGCTGGGGCGCGGCGATCGTGCCGGCGCTCCTCGCCGTGCCGGTGGCGATGCTGCTGAGCCGCGCGCCCTGGGGCGATGCGGCGATGGTGGTGCTGAGCGTGGCGGCGGCGACCGGCGTCAACTGGAGCCGGCCGGCGGCGGGCGGCGCGATACGCTTCATCGTCTTCCTGATCCTCAACCTGGGGCTGGCGGCATCGGGAAGCGGCGGCGCGCATCGCGGCGGCGCGGCGCTGCTGTTCGGGATCGGCGCGCTGTGGCGGGCAGTGCTGCGCCGGTTGTTCGGCAGGCGCCACGCCCCTGCCCCCGCGCCCGCCATTGAGACACCGCCTGCCCGGGTCGTCACCTTCGACCAGCGCAGGCACCACTTTCGGCGCACAATGCGTACGCTCCAGGGCTGGCAATATCCGATCCGGCTCGGCTTCGGGCTGACCGCCGCGCTGCTGCTGCGCGACCTGTGGCCCGAGCGGCATTTCGGCTGGATCGTGCTGACCATCGCGCTGCTCACTCCGCGCACGATCGAGCATCTGCCGGTGCAGATCACCCAGCGCGTGGCGGGCACGCTGGCCGGCGTGGCACTGGCCAGACTGATCCTGCTGCTGGCGCCCGGACAGGTCGCGCTGGCGGCGACGGTGGTGCTGCTCGGCGTCGCCGCACCGCTCGCCCGCGCCGGCAATTATGCGGTCTATTGCCTGCTCTCTACCCCGGTGATCCTGCTGGCGATGGACGCGGGCAGCGAAGGCCGCGCCGGACTGCTCGAAGACCGGCTGATCGCGACGATCGGCGGCGCGGCGGTGATCCTGCTGGCCAATTGGGCGATGGACCGGTGGCTGGCGCGCGGGGCTGAACAATAACCGTCATCCCGGCGAAAGCCGGGACCTCGTGCGACTCTTTTCCCGCCATCGCCTGAGATCCCGGCTTTCGCCGGGATGACGGTTACGCGGCCGGCGCCAGCATCGTGACGTGGATATCCGCGCGCCAGCGATAGCCGAGGCGCTCATAGAGGCCGATCGCGCCTGCATTGTCGGCATAGGCGTGGAGGAAGGGCACTTCCCCGCTTTCCACGATGCGTGCGGCGACTTCGCGCATCAGCCTGCCGGCAAGGCCGAGCCCGCGGAAATCGGGATGGGTGCAGACGCCGCTCACTTCGGTGAAGCCGTGCGTCCGCATCCGCTCGCCGGCCATGGCGATCAGCTTCCCCTCGCGGCGGATGCCGATGAAGCGGCCGAGCCGGTGGGTGCGGGCGAAGAAGGGACCGGGCTCGGTCAGCGTGGCGAGCGCGAGCATCTCGGGCGCATCGGCGTCGGTGAGGTCGTGGAAAGCGAAGTCCGGATCGGCGGCGAGTGGCGCCTCGGCGAGCATCTGGACGCCCATCCGGTGCTTCTGGACGATCGTGTTCGGCACCGGCGGGAGGGGGTCCTTCTCGAGGACAATCGCAGGGCCGGTTTTGGCGATGAGCGCACCGAGCGCGGCGAGCGGCTCGTAGCTGTGGTTCACCGCGGTGGCGAAGATGGCATAATCGGACTCGTAACGCTGGGCGAGGCCGTTGCTACGGGCGATGTGCTTCTGGCTGGTGCAGAGCGCGGCCCAGGCCGGATTGTCGAGCGGATGCATGGGGGTGTTTTGCTCCGCTCTTTCCCTGCAATCAAACTCCGTCATCCCGGCTTTCGTCGGGATGACGACTGGGGCGCACACCCCCTCCCGCATCTAGTGATTGTGCCTTGGCACCTTCTCGCTCGTGCGGCGGTACTTCAGCGCGAAATCGAGGACGCCGCCCTCGCCGAGCTGGCCGACCTTTTCGCGGTAGAGCTCTTCCCAGGGGGTGTTGCTCGCCGGGATCGGCGGGGCGGGCTCGGCCTTGCGGCGGGCGATCTCGTCCGCCTCCACCAGCGCGTCGCAGGTGCCGGCATTGAGGTCGATGCGGATGGTGTCGCCGGTGCGCAGCCAGGCGAGCCCGCCGCCTGCCGCGCTCTCAGGCGAGGCGTTGAGGATCGAGGGGCTGTCCGAGGTGCCCGACTGGCGGCCGTCGCCCAGGGTCGGCAGGCTCATGATGCCCTGCTGGATCAAGTGATCGGGCGGCTGCATGTTGACCACCTCGGCCGAGCCGGGCCAGCCGATCGGGCCCGAGCCGCGGATCACCAGGATGCAATTGGAGTCGATGTTCAGCGCCGGATCGTTGATGTTGTGGTGATAATCGTCCGAGCCGTCGAACACGATCGCGCGGCCCTCGAACACGCCCTCGGCGCCGGGGCGCGAGAGATAGCGGGCGCGGAAATCCTCGCCGATCACGCTGGTCTTCATGATCGCCATGTCGAAGAGGTTGCCCGAGAGGACGAGGAAGCCGGCCTTCTGCTTGAGCGGCTTGTCCCAGTCGAAGATCACCTCGCGGTCGCTGACATGGCTATCGGCGATGTTCTCGGCGAGCGTCTTGCCGGTGCAGGTCATCACGCCGCCGTCGAGCGCGCCATTGGCAAGCATCTCGGTGAGCACGGCGGGGATGCCGCCGGCGCGGTGGAAGCGCTCGGAGAGGAATTGGCCGGCGGGCTGCATGTTGACCACCAGCGGCAGGTCGTAGCCCGTGCGCCAGTCGTCGGGGGTGATCTCGATGCCGGCGTGGCGGGCCATCGCGTCGAGATGCGGCTGGGCGTTGGTCGAGCCGCCGATCGCGGTGAGCAGCTTGATCGCGTTGAGGAAGCTGGCGCGCGTCAGGATGTTCGAGGGGCGCAGGTCCTCATAGGCCATTTCGACGATGCGCTTGCCCGTCTCATAGGCCATCTGGCCGCGCTCGCGATAGGGCGCCGGGATCATCGCGCAGCCGGGGAGCGACATGCCCAGGCCCTCGGCGATGCTGTTCATCGTCGAGGCGGTGCCCATCGTGTTGCAATGGCCCGAGGAGGGCGCGCTTTCCATCGCGCGCTTGAGGAACTCGGCCTCGTCGATCTCGCCGGCCGCCATCTTGCGGCGCGAGCGCCAGATCACGGTGCCCGAGCCGACCAGCTCGCCTTCGTGCCAGCCATCGAGCATCGGGCCGCCCGACAGGACGATCGCCGGGATATCGACAGTGGAGGCGGCCATCAGCGAGCTGGGCGTGGTCTTGTCGCAGCCGGTGGTGAGGATCACCGCGTCGATCGGATAGCCGTTGAGGATCTCGACCAGGCCGAGATAGGCGAGGTTGCGATCGAGCGCCGCGGTCGGACGGCGGCAATTCTCGAAGATCGGGTGGAGCGGGAATTCCATCGGCACGCCGCCCGCCGCGAGGATGCCGGCGCGGGCGCGCTTGACCGTCTCGAGATGGATGCGGTTGCACGGGGCGATGTCGCTGCCGGACTGCGCAATGCCGATGATCGGCTTGCCCGACGTCAGCTCCTCGGGCGTGATGCCGTAGTTCATGAAGCGCTCGAGATAGAGCGCCGCCATGTCGGCGCGGCCGGGCGCGGCGAACCATTCGCGCGAGCGGAACGGACGGACGGGGGTGCGGGTAGTCATAACATGCTCCAAAAAACTCCTCCCCGGCACGGGGAGGGGGACCATGCGAAGCATGGTGGAGGGGGCCCCGCCCTCCACCAACAAAAGAGCCTGAGGAGAGCGGGCCCCCTCCACCACGCCCTTCGGGCGCGGTCCCCCTCCCCGTTCCGGGGAGGAATTTTACCCCTCCATCGCCTCCAGTTCCTTGCCCTTGGTCTCGTGGATGAACTTCTGGACCAGGAAGAAGCTGATCACCGCGCAGACGCCGTAGAAGGTGTAGCTGACGGTGAGGCCGAGATTGGCGGCCATGCTCGGGAAGGTGAGGCTGATCGCGAAGTTCGCCGCCCATTGCGCGAGGCCGCACACCGCCAGCGCCGAGCCGCGGATCTGGTTGGGGAACATCTCGCCGAGCATCACCCACATCACCGGGCCCCAGCTGAGGTTGAAGAAGATCACATAGGCGTTCGCCGCGTAGAAGGCGTAGGTGCCCATGTCCTTCGACAGCGTCAGCTTGTGGGCCGCATCGAGGCTGCCGGTGCTGAAGGTGAAGACCATCGCGAACAGCGCGACCGCCATGCCGGCCGAGCCGATCAGCAGCAGCGGCTTGCGGCCGATGCGGTCGATCGTGAGGATGGTGAAGATGCAGGCGCCGATCGAGACCGCGCCCGAGACGATGTTGTTGCGCAGCGCGTCCGCCTCGCTGAAGCCGGCGAGCTGCCACAGCGTGGCACCGTAATAGAAGATCACGTTGATGCCGACGAGCTGCTGGAACACCGCGAGCAGCAGGCCCGCCCACAGCACCGGGCGCAGGCCGCCCTTCACCGGATCGATCAGGTCCGACAGGCGCGGACGATGATCGGCGCTGAGCGAGGCGCGGATCTCGGCGACCTTGGCCTGGGCGGCGGTGGCGCCGAACAGGCTGGTGAGCACCTGCAGCGCCTTTTCGGAATTGCCCTTGAGCACCAGATAGCGCGGGCTTTCGGGGATCGAGAAGAGCGCGAGCAAATAGATGGTCGCCGGGATCACCTGGACCCACAGCATCCAGCGCCAGGCCGGATGGCCCCAGATCTCGGCAGTCGAAGTGCCGGCTGCCTGCTGGAAATAATAGTTGGAGACGAATGCACCGGTGAGGCCGGTGATGATCATGATCTGCTGGACGCTCGACATGCGGCCGCGAATGCCCGCCGGAGTCATCTCGCTGATATAGACCGGCGCAGTGACGCTGGCCGCGCCGACGCCGAGGCCGCCCACGAAGCGCGCGAGGATGAAGATCAGCGGCGACGGGGCACCGCCCGAGGCGAGCGCGCTGCAGATGAACAGGACCGCGGCGAGCATCATCACGTTGCGGCGGCCGATCATGTCGGCCAGGCGGCCCGCGCCGAACGCGCCCGCGGCACACCCGATCAGCAGCGCGCCGGTGAGCAGGCCCTCGCCCAGCGTGCCGACGCCGAAGGTCTCGGCGAGGCCCTTGTGCGTGCCGTTGATGACACCGCTGTCGAACCCGAACATGAAGCCGCCGATCGTCGCCACCGCGACTACGGCGATGACGAGGGCGATATTCACCCTCTCAGCCGATTGAGTCATTCTATTCGTCCCCTCCATCGCGGCCCCGTTCGGGCGGCATTGTTAGCGGTAACGGTGGCTCGTTCCGAAGGGAAAAGCAAGCCCTTGGGATGCCGACTCCGCGCCGCATCGGCGATGCTGGACCTGTTTGGGTGGAGGGCCAAGCCCCTGCCGGTCCCCCTCCCTGCCGGGAGGGGAATTTCAGCGTCGGAGCGCCTTGCCCGTCGCCGCCGGCTTGGGCGCGCCTGCCTTGGGCGGCGGGCCGGAGGATTCGCGCAGGATCAGCTCGTGATCGAGCACCTGCTCCTCGAGCTTGTCGGTGGTGCCGGCGCGGTGGGCGCGCAGGCGGGCGAGCATCAGCGTGAGCGCGCTTTCGGCCATCGCCGCGATCGGCTGGCGGACGGTGGTGAGCTCGGGCCACATGGTGGTGGCGAGCGCCGTGTCGTCGAAGCCGACGATGCTGATGTCCTGCGGCACGTGCAGCCCGCGGCGATGCGCAACGCCGACGGCGGCGGCGGCCATGTCGTCGTTCGAGGCGAAGATCGCAGTGGGCGGATCCTTGCGATCGAGCAGCCGCTCGGCCGCGACGATGCCCGAGCGGAAAGTGAAATAGCCCTGCTCGACCGGCATCGCCTTCACGTCGAGCCCGGCATCCTCGACTGCCTTGAGGAAGCCGCGATGGCGCTCGGCCGAGGAGGTCTGGTTCGGGTTGCCGCGGATGAAGCCGATGTTGCGGTGGCCGAGATCGATCAGATGCCTGGTCATCGCGGCGGCGGCGCCGCAATCGTCGATGCGGACGTTGAGGCTGCGCTCGGGCGGCAGGCCCATCGCGACCGAGACCCAGGGGATGCCGGCGGTCTCGAGCTCGGCGCGGACCGGCGCGGCTTCGGAGAGCGGCGGCGGCAGGATCACGCCTTCCACGCTGGTGGCGGCGAACTGGCGGGTCGCCTCGGCCTGCTCGTCCGCACGCTCGCCTTCACAGGCTTCGAGGACGAGATGGCAGCCGGCACGGCGGGCGGCGGCGAGCGCGCCGATCAGGAATTGCGAGAGATAGGCGGCCGACGGGTTCGAATAGAGCAGGCCGATCTGGGTGGCCTCCCCTGCCGCAAGACTGCGCGCCGCGCTGTTGGGCGAGTAATTGAGCTTGTCGATCGCTTCGAGGACGGCCTGGCGGGTGGTCTCCCGGACATTGGATCCGCCATTGACCACGCGAGAAACCGTCATCGCGGAAACGCCGGCGGCGCGTGCGACATCCTGTACGGTGACCGTGCCACGGCTTCTACGGCTGGGTCTGCTCATCGTTTCGGGGATATGCCGCAGTTACGGTAAATGCAATCGGCATGGAAACGGTTCGAATGTGGCGGTTGACCCTTCCGAATTTACATTGGTAGTGATAGCGCTACCATAACGCAGACAAGAGCGGCGATCGAACGCCGCACAGCATAGAGACAGAGGGAGAGGAACGTGCGCCATTTCCGCCGCATCGCCGCGCTTGCCATCGCCGCCACCGCGCTGACTCCGGTCCTCGCCGTTCCGGCGCAGGCCCAGACCGTCAAGGCCGACAAGCCGCTCTACAAGGACGCCAGCCAGCCGGTCGACGCGCGCGTCGAGGACCTGATCGGGCGGATGACGCTGGACGAGAAGATCGCCCAGCTGGTGGCGATCTGGCTGAAGAAGGGCGACATCCAGACCCCCACGGGCGATTTCGATCCGGTGAAGGCGAGCCAGGCCTTCCCCAACGGGCTGGGCATGATCTCGCGCCCGTCGGACCGCAAGGGCGTTACCGCCGGCACCGGCAATGCCGGCGCCGACCTGAGCGCCAACCGCAACGCCGTCGACACCGCGACCTATATCAACGCCGCGCAGAAATGGGCGCTGGAGAAGACCCGGCTCGGCATCCCGATGATCATGCACGAGGAGGCGCTGCACGGGCTGGTGGCGCCGGGCGCGACGAGCTTCCCGCAATCGATCGCGCTCGCATCGAGCTGGGACCCCGCGCTGCTGGAGAAGGTGTTCGGCGTCGCCGCCGCCGAGGCGCGGGCGCGCGGCGCCAACCTGGTGCTGGCGCCGGTGGTGGACGTGGCGCGCGATCCGCGCTGGGGCCGCATCGAGGAGACCTATGGCGAGGATCCCTATCTCGTCTCCGAGATGGGGCTGGCGGCGATCCGCGGCTTCCAGGGCACCACCCTGCCCCTGGCCAAGGACAAGGTGTTCGTCACGCTGAAGCACATGACCGGACACGGCCAGCCCGACAACGGCACCAATATCGGCCCCGCCTCGCTCGGCGAGCGCACGCTGCGCGAGGACTTCTTCCCGCCGTTCGAAAAGGCGGTGACGCAGCTGCCGGTGCGTGCGGTGATGGCGAGCTATAACGAGATCGACGGCATCCCGAGCCATGCCAATAAATGGCTGCTGCACGACGTGCTGCGCGGCGAATGGGGCTTCAAGGGTGCGGTGGTGAGCGACTATTTCGCGATCCGCGAGCTCGTGACGCGCCACCACATGTTCAAGGACGCCAAGGGCGCCGGCGCGCGCGCGATCGATGCCGGTGTCGATGTCGAGACTCCGGACGGCGAAGGATTCAATTTCCTCAGGGAGCTGGTCCGCGAAGGCAAGGTCAGCCAGGGCCAGATCGACAATGCGGTGCGCCGCGTGCTCGAGATGAAGTTCGAAGGCGGGCTGTTCGAGAATCCCTATGCCGATGTGAAGACCGCGGCAAAGAAGACCAACACGCCCGAAGCGATCGCGCTGGCACGCCAGGCGGCGCGCGAGAGCGTGGTGCTGCTCAAGAACGCGAACGGCCTGCTGCCGCTCGACGCGGCCGGCATCAAGCGGATGGCGGTGATCGGCACGCATGCGAAGGACACGCCGATCGGCGGCTATTCGGACGTGCCGAACCATGTCGTCTCGGTGCTCGAGGCGATGCAGGCCGAAGGCAAGGGCAAGTTCCAGGTCGACTATTCGGAAGGCGTGCGGCTGACCGAAGGGCGCGTATGGGCGCAGGACAAGGTGACGCTCACCGATGCGGCGACCAACGACAAGCTGCGCGCCGACGCAGTGGCGGCGGCGAAGGACGCAGACGTCGTGGTGATGGTGCTGGGCGGCAACGAGGCACTGAGCCGCGAGGCTTGGGCCGACGACCATCTGGGCGACAGCGACAATCTCGACCTGCCCGGGCCGCAGGACCAGCTGGCCAGGGAGATATTCGCGCTTGGCAAGCCGGTGGTGGTGATCCTGCTCAACGGCCGGCCCTATGCGGTCAACTATCTGGCCGACAAGGCGCCGGCGCTGATCGAGGGTTGGTATCTGGGCGAGCAGACCGGCAACGCGCTGGCCGATGTGGTGTTCGGCCGGTTCAACCCGGGCGGCAAGCTGCCCGTGTCGATCGCGCGCAATGTCGGCCAGCTGCCGATCTACTACAACAAGAAGCCCTCGGCGCGGCGCGGCTATCTGTTCGGCGACACCAGCCCGCTCTACCCGTTCGGCTATGGGCTTTCCTACACCAGCTTCGAGGTGAGCAAGCCGGTGCTGGGATCGGCGACGATCGGCGTGGCGGACAAGGTGACGGTGAAGGTCGATGTGACCAACACCGGCAAGCGCGCGGGCGACGAAGTGGTCCAGCTCTATGTGCGCGACGACGAGGCGAGCGTGACGCGGCCGCTGATCGAGCTGAAGCGCTTCGAGCGGGTGACGCTGCAGCCGGGCGAGAAGAAAACGGTATCGTTCGAGCTGACCCCGGCGGACCTGTCGCTGTGGAACGTCGAGATGAAGCGGGTGGTGGAGCCGGGGACGTTCACGATCTCGGCCGGGCCGAACTCGGTGGCGCTGAAGAGCACGACGCTGACGGTGGAGTGAATAACTCCTCCCCGGAACGGGGAGGGGGACCAAGACGCGCAGCGGCTTGGTGGAGGGGGCCCGCTCTCCTCAAACGACAAGATTGGTGGAGGGCGGGCCCCCTCCACCACCGCCTATCGGCGGCGGTCCCCCTCCCCGTTCCGGGGAGGATTTTTCAATCCGCCAACCACGCTGCCACCCAGACCAGCGGGGCGTTCCAGTTGATTGCGACTTCGTTGAGCGCATAGGCGTGGACGTCGTCCGCCCAGCAGCGCTGGGGCGCGCATTTGCCCTTCATCTTCGCCGCGACCGGATCGGCCATCGCGATTGCATTGGCGCCGCCCGACAGCACCCCGGGCGGCGGGCCCGGCAGCGCCGGATCGAGCGACGGCGCCCAGAAGCGGTGGTGCGGATGCTGCATCGATCGGGTGCCGTAGCCGCTGACATAGGAGACATGGTTGGGGTTGCGGCCGAGGACATAGTCGATCGCGTCGATCACCCCGGCGCGGTATTTCGAGTCATGCGTCAGGTCGCCGGCGACGCCCAGCACCATCGCCCGGTTGAGCAGCGCGCCGTTCGAGCCCCAGCTATATTGGGCGAGCGGGACGCGGTAGCCGTTGCTGGCCCCATCGGCGAGGAAGCGATCGGCCGTGGCGACGAGCGCGGCGCGGAGGCGCTTCACTTCCGCCTCGGGCAGCTTCGACGGGCGCGTCGCCAGGGTGATCGTGCCGAGCGTGGCGGTCTGCGGCCAACCGGGCTCGCCGGGGGCGGTGCGGAAGTGCGGCGAGGCCTCCAGCGCCTTGCGGTATTCGGGCTTGCCGGTGGTGACGAACAGCTCGGCGGCGGCCCAGTAGAATTCGTCGGACACGTCCTCGTCGCCATAGCCGCCAGAGCCGGTGAAGCTGTTGGTGGCATAGACCCGCGGGTTGCGCAGGGCGGCGGCGAAGGCGCGCTCGGCGGCGGCGAGGCAACGTGCGGCGAAGCCATCGTCCGCGCCCTTCCAGATGCGGGCGCACTGGGCCGCGGTGGCGGCGAGGTTGAGCGTCGCCGACGTGGTGGGCGGATAGAGCAGCCGCTCCTGCGTGTCGTTCTGCGGCGGCGTGGGGAGCGCGGTCCAGGCGCGATCGGCGACCTTCTGGTGCGCCATGCCCGAGGCATCGAGCGTGGCGAAGTCCGGCGGGTCCGATCGCCAGCCCCGGCTCGCCGCGATCAACTTGAACGGACCCGAGGGGAGCGAGAGCTTCGTGCCCTCCGGCACCTGCATGCGGAGCAGGAACTCCATCTCGGTGCGGGCTTCGTCGAGCAGGCCGGGGGCGCCGTTCGGGCCGGCGGGGAGCGCGGCGGGGCGCCGCTCATGCGCATCGAGCAGCGTCCACAGCGCGATGCCGCCATTGACGACGTACTTGCCGTGATCGCCGGCATCGTACCAGCCGCCGGTCACGTCGAGGCTGTAGGGGCAGCCGCCGAGCCAGAGGATGTCGCGCTCGTCCTTGCCAGTGAAGCATGTGGCGACTTCGTGCGGGTGGCCGGCGGGGCGCGCCCATTTGGCGCCGACAATGCGTGCCTCGATGGGGACGCCGGCGCGCTGGTGGTAGAAGAAGGCCAGCGCATCGCGGGCGAGCGGGGCGTAGAGGTTCGGGCGGATCTGGAAGCTCTGGCTCTCACCAAGCACCGTGCGAAGCCGATAAGCGCCGGGCGTACGGAAGGCGGAGAAGTCGATGCGCTGGACCGTCAGGCCCGAGGCCGCGTCGTCGCCATAGGGTTCGGTCCTGCCGCGCATCACGACCTGATCCTTATCGTCCTGCAACTCCCAGGCACTCACCTCTGCCCCGGCACGCAGGATGGCGAGCTTGGGGTCGCCGGGCTCGAAGCCCAGCTGATTGACGTCGATGGCGACCGGCGGCGGCGTTTGCGCGCCAAGCAGGAGCGGAGCCGAGCACAAGCCTAGCAGGCATGCCCATAAATTCCTCCCCGGAACGGGGAGGGGGACCAAGGCGCGAAACGGCTTGGTGGAGGGGGCCCGCCCTCCCCCAGCGACAGGTTTCGGGGAGAGCGGGCCCCCTCCACCACCGACCTGCGGCCGGCGGTCCCCCTCCCCGTTCCGGGGAGGATTGTGGGGAAGCTTCACTCCCCCTGCCCGGCGAACAGGCCGAAGACCGAGCCGACAAAGCCGCCCGCGACCTTGGTGGTGAGGCTGTCGGTCTCGACGGTGCCGAGCTGCTTCCAGGCGTGGCTGGTGCCGAGCGCGGCATAGCTGAAGGTGTAGCGGCGGCCCTGCACCGCGATGCGCAGCCGGGTGGGGCCGGAGGGCGCGGGCGCAGTGAACAGCGTCGTGCCGAGCTTCGGACTGTTCGGCCCCTCGCGCTGGTCGAGCGTGACCAGCTTCTTGCCGCCGACCTGCTTCACGCCGAGGAAGAACCAGTAATCGTCGTTCTGGAGGACGACGAGGCCGGCGCGGTCGCCCTCCTTTTGCGGGGCGAACTGCACCCGGGTTTCGGCCTGCGCATTGCTGTGCTGCTGGCGGCGGGCGAGAAAGCTGGGATTGGCGTTGTCGCCCAGGCCCGGCGCGCGTGCGGTGAGGCTGAGGCCGGCGGCACCGGTGCGGTACCAGCCCTCGCGCGGGTTGCGCAGCATCATCCAATATGCGGGGAGGCTGCCGCGGAAATCGTCGCGGATCGTGAAGGCGCCGCTGGTGGGGATCGGCGCCTTGTCCGCCAGCAGCGCGGGGCGGGCATGCGTCCAGGGGATCGGCGTGGCGGGCGGCAGGATCACCGGCCAGCCGCCTTTCCATTCCACCGGCAGCAGGAAGGTCTCGCGGCCGGTGGTGTAGAAATCGCCGTCATAGGGGCGCACGGCGAGGAAGGTCGCCCACCATTTGCCGTCGGGCGTGGTGACGAGCTGGGCATGGCCGGCCGAGGTGATCGGCATCGCCCGGTCGCGCGGCAGATCGCGCTGGGTGAGGATCGGGTTGCCGCTCCAGGCTTCGTACGGGCCGGTGACCGATCTGGAGCGCAGGATCACCTGGCTGTGCCCCTCGGCGGTGCCGCCCTCGGCGCAGCTGAGATAGTACCAGCCGTCCTTCTTGAAGATGTGCGGCCCCTCGATCCAGATCGGCTTCTTCGCGATGTCGATGCCGCCGTCGACGAGGAGCGTGCGCGGGCCGAAGGTCTTCAGCGTCTTGCGGTCGAACGCCTGCACCCAGATCGCACGGTGGCCCTGGTAGAGCGGCTCGCCGCGGGTGGGGCCGTTGTTGACCACCCAGGCGCTGCCATCGTCGTCGAAGAACATCGAGGGATCGATGCCGCCCTCCAGATCGGGCAGCCAGACCGGATCGCTCCACGGGCCTGCCGGGTCCTTCGCGGTGAGCACGAAATTGCCGCCGCAATCGACGCAGGTGTTGAGGATGTAGAACAGCCCGTCCTTCGCCTGGATCGACGGCGCGAAGACGCCGCGCGACAGGCCGAGCTGCTTGAAATCGAGCTGACCGGGCCGATCGATCGCGTTGCCGATCTGGGTCCAGTTGACCAGGTCGCGGCTGTGGAAGACCGGGATGCCGGGGAACCAGCCGAAGGTGGAGGTGACGAGGTAGAAATCGTCACCGACGCGGGTGACGCTGGGATCGGGATAGAAGCCCTTGAGGATCGGATTGCGATAGTCGCCCGACCTGGCGACGAGCGCGTCGGGCGCGTCCTTGCCGCTATAGGTGAAGCTGGAGAAGGTCGCGACCGGCTGGGCGATGGCGGGTTGCGCCGCCAGCCCCATCGTCATCATCCCCAACCCACCTATCGTCATCCCCGCGCAGGCGGGAATCCAGGATAACCGAGCGATGCCCTTCGTGACTCTGGATCCCCGCCTGCGCGGGGATGACGGAGTAAGAGGGGATATCGTGGAAATTCCCTTGCTCATGCGGCGCAATGCTCCCGGATGAAGTCGCGGTGGCTGGGCATATAGTCCGCGCTGTTGGCGATGGCCTCGCGGATATGGGCGAGGCGCGAGCGGGTTTCGTCGAGCGGCATCACATCGGCCACCGGATCGTGGCTTGCCGGCTCGATCAGCTGGCCGAGCATCACCGCGAACCAGCTGGTGTCGTTGAACAGCTCCTCATTCTCGCGGAAGGCGCGGCCATGGCTGCGGAAGACGCGCATCTTCTCGGCCAGCCGCTCGGGGATCTCCATCGTGCGGCAGTAATTCCAGAAGGGGGAATCGGTGCGCTCGGTGGCGTGATAATGGAGGACGAGGAAGTCGCGGATCTCCTCGTAATCCGTCGTCATGATCCGGTTGTAGCGATCGATATCGGCCTGGTTGAAGTCGCGGTCCGGGAACATCGTCAGGAAGCGTGACAGACCCGACTGGATCAGCCAGATCGAAGTGCTCTCGAGCGGCTCGAGGAAGCCGCCCGACAGGCCCATGGCGACGCAGTTCTTCACCCACATCTTGTTGCGGTGGCCGGTCCTGAACGGGACGACGCGCGGATCGGCGAGCGGCGCGCCATCGAGGTTCGCCATCAGGATCGACGTCGCCTCGTCGTCCGACATGTAATCGGACGAGAAGACATGGCCGTTGCCGATCCGGTGCTGGAGCGGGATGCGCCATTGCCAGCCGGCCGAATGCGCGGTGCTGCGGGTATAGGGCGTCCATTCGTCGACGCTCTCGCAGGGCACGGCGATCGCGCGGTTGCAGGGGAGATAGTGCGACCAGTCGGTAAAGCCGGCCTTGAGCGCCTGTTCGATGATCAGGCCGCGAAAGCCCGAGCAATCGATGAACAGGTCCGCCTCGATCTCCGCGCCGTCCTCCATCTTCACCGACTGGACGAAGCCGTCCTCGCCGCGCAGCTTGACGTCGACGATCTTGCCTTCGCGCCGGACGACGCCGCGTGCCTCGGCATAGCCGCGCAGGAACTTCGCATAGAGCCCGGCATCGAAATGAAAGGCATAGGCGATGTTGGAGAGCGGCGAGTTGCCGGCATCGATCGAGCGCATGAACTTGTTGTCGCGCGCCGCCATCGCCTGGAGCGACCAATTGTCGAGATCGGGCGCCTCGCCCAGCTGGCGGAGGCGGAGATAATAGGCGTGGAAGGACACGCCCTTCATGTCGAGCCCATAGCCGCCGAACGGGTGGAAATAGCGGTGGCCGATCCGGCCCCAATTGTGGAACTCGATCCCCAGCTTGAAGCTGCCCTTGGTCTCCCGCATGAACTGGTCCTCGTCGAGGCCGAGCATGCGGTTGAAGGTCGCCATCTGGGGGATGGTCGCCTCGCCCACGCCGATGATGCCGATCTCGTCGGACTCGACCAGCGTGATCTTGGCGTAGTCCGGGCCGAGGATGCGGGCGAGCGTGGCGGCGGTCATCCAGCCGGCGGTGCCCCCGCCGACGATCAGGATGGAGCGGATGTTGCGGTCGCTGGGGGCTTTGGCGGTCATGGTTCGGTCCTTGCGGGCGCGTGCTGGGCGAGCCAGGCGGCGTGATCGGGCATCGCCTCGGCCGCGCGGCGGAAAGTGGACTGGATGCGCTCGACCATCTGGCCGACGCGGGGCATGTCGAGCGCCTCGACCAGCGGATCCCAGCCGGCGGGATCTACGCCCTGCCCGCGCAGCACCGCGACCCAGCTCGGCTCGGCGAACAGCTCGTCCTCGTGCCGGAAGATCCGGCCGCGGTTGCGGAACAGCGCGATGCGTTCGGCCAGGCCATCGGGCAGCGCCATGTCGCGCAGGCCCTGCCAGAAGGGCTCGGCGCGGCCGTTGAGGTGGTAATGGAGGATGACGAAGTCGCGCACCCGCTCGAACTGGCTGCGGCTGAAGGCGTTGTAGGCGTCGCGCTCGACATCGCCGAAGCCGCTGTCGGGGAACAGCGCGAGCAGCCGGGTGATGCCCGACTGGATCAGGTGGATGCTGGTCGATTCGAGCGGCTCGAGGAACCCCGAGGACAGGCCGATCGCGACGACGTTGCGCACCCAGGCCTGTTTGCGCCGGCCGGTGACGAAGCGCAGCATGCGCGGATCGGCGAGCGGCGCGCCTTCGAGATTGGCGAGCAGGGTCGCCGCCGCCTCGTCGTCCGAGACGTGCGCGCTCGAATAGACATAACCGTTGCCGGTGCGATGCTGGAGCGGAATGCGCCATTGCCAGCCCGCCGGGCGCGCGGTGGCGCGGGTATAGGGATGGAGCGGGCCGGCATTGGCGGAGGGAACCGCGACGGCGCGATCACAGGGCAGCCAGTGCGTCCAGTCCTCATAGCCGGCATGCAGCGCCTGCTCGATGATCAGGCTGCGAAAGCCCGAGCAATCGAGGAACAGCGCGCCTTCGATACGGGTGCCGTCTTCGAGCACCACCGCCTCGACATGGCCGTCAGTGGCGCGCAGCGGGGTTTCGGTGATCCTGCCCTCGACCCGGACGACGCCGCGCGCCTCGGCATAGTCGCGCAGGAAGCGGGCATAGAGGCCGGCGTCGAAATGATAGGCATAGACCAGCCGGGAAAGCGCCGAGCTGGAATCGTTGTTCGACGGCAGGAAGCGGTTCAGCCGCGCGGCGACGGCGGAGAAGCAATAGTCGTCGAGCGGGCCGGCCTGGCCGGCGGCATGCAGCTTCTGCCAGATCTGGTGGAAGCGCACGCCCTCGATATCGAAGCCGAACTCGCCGAACGGGTGGAGATAGGCGTGGCCGGGCGCGTTCCAGTCGACGAACTCGATGCCGAGCTTGATCGAGCCCTGGGTGGCGGCGAGGAAGGCGCGCTCGTCGATGCCGAGCATCGCGTTGAAGGTGCGGATCGGCGGGATCGTCGCCTCGCCCACCCCGACCGTGCCGATCGCATCGGACTCGACCAGCGTGACGCTCACCCCGCCCGCGACCATGCGGGCGAGCGCCGCCGCCGCCATCCAACCGGCGGTGCCGCCGCCGACGATGACGACGCTGCGGATCGGCGGGGCGGCATTCATGGCATCAATCCTTCGGCACGGAGCGTCACGCCGTGATGCGGCATGGCGCGGACTGCGTCGAGGATCAGTTCGCGGATCCGGGCGAAATGCTGGCCAAGCGCCACCTCGGGAATGGCGTCGGCGAGCGCATCGTGGCGGCGCGGGCGAATGCCCTGGCCGTCGAGCACCGCGATCCAGTCCTCGGCGGCGAACAGCTCGCCCTCGTCGAGCGGGACGCGGCCGCGGCTCTCGAACAGATCGAGCTTGCGCCCGAGCGGCTCGGGGACGGGCATGGCACGCGCGGCGTCCCACATCGGCTCGCCGGCGCGGCCATTGGTCTTGTAGTGGAGGATGGCGAAGTCGCGGACGCGATCCGCCTCCTCGGCGGTGAGGCGGTTATATTCGGCAGGCTCGGGACCGTCCGGCGCGGCGGGGAGCAGCGCGACCAGCCGGGCGAGCGCATTCTGGAGCAGCGCGAGGTTCCAGCCGTGGAGCGGCTCGACCAGCGCGGCGGCGGCGCCGAGCGCGACGACCGTGCCGGTCCAGGCTCGGGTGCGGCGCCCCTGGGCGATTGCGACCGCGTTCGGCTGCGCGGGGAGATGGGCCGAAGCATAGAACAGCGCCCCGCCCTGGCCGCCGATCAGCGGCACGGTGCGCTGCCAGCCCGCCTCGAACGCGCCGGCATGGCCATAGGGCGGCGGGATGCCTTCCGCCGGAGTCCAGCCTTCGACCACGCGGTCGCAGGGGAGCCAGGCAGACCAGTCCTCCCAGCCGGCACCTCCGGAGAGCAGCCCGGCAGGGCCGGAGCAATCGAGCCAGAGATCGGCGGCGATGCGGGTGCCGTCGTCGAGCGCGACTCCGCCGTCGACAAAGGCGCGGAAGCTGCCGGCGGGCGCGAGGCCGGTGGCGGCGCGGAGTGTGTCGGCAAGCGCGGCGCGATCGAGATGCAGGCCATATCCATAGCTCGACAGGATCGAGCGCGGATCTTCGCTCGGCCGGTCGAACCGGCCCGAGGCGGCGGCGATGGCGGCGAGCGAATAATCGGCGAGGCGCAGCGGCTGGCTAGCCTCACGCGCCCGCGCGGCGAGCTGGTGGAAGGCGGTGGTGGCGAGCGGCGCGCCGATCGTGCCGAAGGGCAGGAACCAGTCCGCCGCCTGCCCCGCCCAGCCCGAAAAGGCCGAGCCGAGCGCGAAGCTGCCGCGGGCGGCGCGAAGGAGCGCGCGCTCGTCGATGCCGTGATCGGCGAGCCAGTGCGGGAAATCGGGCAGGCTCGCCTCGGCCGGGCCGAAGGGGCCAAGGCTCCAGTCCGGGCCTTCGGTCTCGACCAGGTCGATGCGGACGCCGGGCAGCGCGCGGACCAGCGCCAGCGCCGCCATCCAGCCGGCGACCCCGCCGCCGACGATGCCGATGCGGCGGATCACGCGACCAGTCCCAGCGCGGCTTCGTGGCGAGGCATCGCTTCGGCGGCGGCGGCGACCTGGGCGCGCATCGCAGCCAGGGCAGCGGCCATGCCCTTCCCGCCCGCGCGCGGATCGGGGTGGCGCGGCACGACATGCTGGCCGAGATAGACGGCGAGCCAGCTCGGCTCGAGGAAGGTGCCCTCGCGATACTGGACGACCACGCCGCGCTCGCGGAACAGGGCGAGCTTGTATGCGAGCGAGTCCGGCAGCGCCATCGCCCGGCAATGGCGCCAGAACTCGGAATCGTCGCGCTGCTGGCAGTGATAATGGAGGATCAGGAAGTCGCGGACGCGCTCGTAATCGAGCGCCATCAGCCGGTTGAACTCCTGCGCGTCGAGCGGGTCCCAGTCGTGGGTCGGGAAGAGATCGAGCAGCCGCCCGATCGCCACCTGGATCAGGTGAATGCTGGTCGATTCGAGCGGCTCGAGAAAGCCCGAGGCGAGGCCGATCGCCACGGTGTTGCCCAGCCACTGGCTGCGCCGCTTGCCGGTGACGAAGCGCAGGCGGTTGGGCTCGGCGAGCGGCTCGGCGGGGAGCTGGGCGAGCAAGATGTCGAGCGCGGCCTCATCGCCGGTGAAGCCGCTGGCATAGACATGGCCGTTGCCGGTGCGGTGCTGGAGCGGGATGCGCCAGATCCAGCCGGATTGCTGGGCGGCGGCGCGGGTATAGGGGGCGAGCGGGCCGCGATTGGCGCAGGGGATAGCGATGGCCCGGTCGCACGGCAGCCAATGCGTCCATTCCTCATAGCCGGCATGCAGCGCCTGCTCGATCAGCAGACCGCGAAAGCCCGAACAATCGAGGAAGAGATCGGCTTCGAGCGCCTCGCCGCCTTCGAGCGTGACCGCGCGGACAAAACCGGTTTCGCCGTCGAGCGCGACGTCGACGATCCTGCCCTCGCGCCGGACGACACCGCGCGCCTCGGCATAGCCGCGCAGGAACCTGGCGTAGAGGCCGGCATCGAACTGATAGGCATAATTGTAGGGCGCGCCGTCGGGCCGCTGGAAACGCCCGCGGCGGGCGGCCTGGATCGGGAGCGAATAATCCTCGAACGCCCCCGCCCCGCCCTGCGCCAGCCATTGGTGGTGGAAGGGAACGCCGGCGATCGGCGCGCCGAACTCGGCAAAGGGGTGGATATAGCTGTCGCCGATCCGGCCCCAGTCGGCGAACTCGATGCCGAGCTTGTAGGTGCCCTTGGTCGCGGCGAGGAACTCGGCCTCGTCGATGCCCAGCGTCGCGTTGAAATGGCGGATATGCGGGATCGTCGCCTCGCCGACGCCGACCGTGCCGATTTCGGCGGATTCGACCAGCATGATCGCGAGCGGCGTGCCGGCGAACTTGTGCGCCAGCGCCGCGGCGGCCATCCACCCCGCCGTGCCCCCGCCGGCCACGAGTACGCGCTTCACCAGCATCTGTCTTTGTGCCCCTCTCCAGCTCGGATGTTAGCGCTCCCTTCGCGAAACCGTCAATCGAAACAGGGGGTGATTCGAGGCCGAACCGGCCCTTTCGCAGGTGCAAAAAATCCGTGAAATCCCTGCCGCAATGCAGCGAAACCGTTGCAAAACTGCCGAAAATCAGAGGTTTTCGCAGAAGTGAAACAAGACGGCTTGATCTTTCGATAACTCCTACTTTAGGAAAGACACAAACAAGAAACGCGCCGTAATATGGTAGCGCTAACAAGGGAGGGGAGACGCGCGATGCGCAAGATCGATTCACTGCATCCTATCGACCGGAGCATCCCGCTCCGCACGGGCGCGCTGCGCGCCGGCGTGTCGGCGGCGGCACTTGCCTGCCTTTCGGTCGCGGCGCCCGCCTGGGCTCAGGAGACCCCTGCCCCCGCCCCGAGCGAGACCACCCAGGAAGACACGATCGTCGTCCAGGGCTATCGCCAGTCGCTGCAGAGCGCCCAGACGCTTAAGAAGAACAGCGACGTGGTGGTGGATTCGGTGACCGCCGAGGACATCGGCGCGCTTCCCGACCGTTCGGTGACCGAGACGCTGCAGCGCATCCCCGGCGTCTCGATCAATCGCTTCGCCGCCGGCGTCGACCCCGACCACTTCTCGGTCGAGGGCTCGGGCGTGGTGGTGCGCGGCCTCACCTATGTCCGCTCCGAGTTCAACGGCCGCGAGGCGTTCAGCGCCAATAACGGCCGCTCGCTGAGCTTCGCCGACGTGCCTTCGGAAATGATGGGCGGCGTCGACGTGTTCAAGACGCCGACCGCAGACCGCATCGAGGGCGGCATCGCCGGCGTGGTCAACCTGCGCACGCGCAAGCCGTTCGACAACAAGAAGGGCCTGGTGCTCGCCGGCGGCCTCGAGGCCAATTACGGCGACTTCGAGAAGAAGTGGACGCCGACGGGCTCGATCATGCTCAGCAACCGCTGGCAGACCGGCATCGGCGAGATCGGCGTGCTCGCCAACTTCTCCTACTCGCAGCTCAAGACCCAGTCGGATCGTTTCCAGGTCTCCAGCTTCCGCATCCGCAACCTCTATTCGGACGGCGACGTGGTCGACAACGGCAACGGCGCCACCGTCAGCCGCCAGGTCTATTTCCCCCGCGGCGCGGTGATGGGCCGCCAGGAGTTCAACCGCGAGCGCTATGGCTATGCCGGCGCGCTGCAGTATCGCAGCAACGACGGCTCGATCGAGGCAGTCGCCCAGTTCCTGCGTTCCGACGCGCGCCAGGCCTGGACCGAGCGCACGATCGAGATCGCGACCGACAACGTCTCGTCCAACGGGGACTCGCGCCGCGTCGCGGGCACCACGCTCGATTTCGACAGCGACGGCATGTTCGTGGGCGGCACGATCACCGGCCCGACCGGCTGGCGCGGCGACCAGAATACGGGTGCGGCACGCACCCCGATGCTGGGCCTGCAATCGAACAACATCCGCCGCGACCACCAGGAACAGCTGGTCACCGACGATTACGGCTTCAACCTGAAGTGGAACGCCAGCGACCGGCTGGGCGTGACCTTCGACTATCAGCATGTGAAGTCGAAGACCGACGTGCTCGACAACACGATCTGGAACTCGACCTACCAGAACGCCTCGATCAGGCTCAACGGATCGGACTTCCCTACGGTGGCCTTCCTGCCGCCGCAGGTCTGCAATGGCCCCGCCGCCAATTCGCAGAACCCGCCGGGCACCGCCTATGACTGCAACACGGCCCAGGCAGTGGGCGGTTCGATGAACCCGAGCTATTTCGGCGCGGGCCACACCAGCTTCACCGATCCGTACAACAGCTTCCCGCGTGCGGCGATGGATCATATCGAGCAGAGCGACGGCAATTCCGACGCCTTCCGCCTCGACCTCGACTATGCGCTGCCCGAGGGCAGCTTCCTCAAGTCGATCCAGGGCGGCGCGCGCTATGCCGATCGCCAGCAGATCTCGCGCTATTCGCGCTACAACTGGGGCGTGCTTTCGGAGCAGTGGGGCAATAACGGCCCGGTGTGGCTCGACATGCCGGTGAACGGCAACAACGCCGTCCGCACCGACGGCATGATCCCGGCGATGAACTCGGCCTATTTCTTCGACAATTTCTTCAAGGGCCAGGTGACCAACCCGCTGGGCGGCGACGGGCGCCTCTATTATTCGGGCAACACCGCCAGCGGCTATGCCCAGATGATCGACTATGCCAACTCGATCGCACGCGAGTGGCAGGGCACGACCACCTGCGCGGCCGACGGGCGCACGATCAACAATGGCTGGAACGCACTGGCCAATCGTTGCGGCGTGATCGCCGGTACGCCGTTCCTGCGCGACGAGATCAACCCGATCCGCGAGCAGAACTATGCGGCCTACCTGATGACGCGCATCGACACGCATCTGGGCGGGCTGCACCTGACCGGCAATATCGGCGTGCGCTATACCAAGACCAAGCGCCAGTCGGACGGCTACAACTCGTTCACCAACACCACGGCCTTCCCGACCGACGCGAGCTGCGCGGTGGTGCCGACGCCGCCGGCGACGGTTTCGCCCTTCTGCTCGTTCAGCGTGGCGGACCGCAACAATGCGCGGGCCTTCGTCAATGGTGCGCTGACGCCGGTGAGCGCCAAGCTCGACTATACCTATTGGCTGCCCAGCGTGAACTTCAAGCTGGAGGTGGGCGGCGGCCTGCAGTTCCGCGCTGCCTATTTCAAGGGCGTCTCGGCACCGCAGACGGGCTATATCCGCAACTATATCCAGGCAAACCTGTCGGTGGTGCAGAACACCGATGCCAGCGGCAACCTGATCCCCAACAGCTTCCGCTTCCAGGGCGTGACCACCGCGGGCAATCCGTATCTCAGGCCGGTCGAAGCCGATAACTTCGACATGACGGCGGAATGGTATTTCTCGCGCGTCGGCTCGCTGACCATCTCGGCCTTCTACAAGGTGCTCGACGGGGTGGTGACCAACAACACCCGCCGCGTGGACCTGACCAACAACGGCCAGACCTATCCGGTGGTGATCACCACCCCGATCAACGCCACCGAGAAGGGCAAGATCAAGGGCTTCGAAGTC
Organism: Sphingomonas sp. HITSZ_GF; assembly: GCF_029543155.1. GTDB lineage: Bacteria > Pseudomonadota > Alphaproteobacteria > Sphingomonadales > Sphingomonadaceae > Sphingomonas. The sequence goes on from NZ_JARQXA010000003.1 coordinate 318,635, forward strand.
GGCTATCAGCAGACCTTCGACTTCCTGCCGGGCTTCCTGAAGGGCCTGGGCCTGCAGGCGAACTACACGTTCGTCGACAGCTCGGGCGTGCCGCAGTCGACGCTGTCGGAGACCGATCCGGACGTGGCCGCCGGCCGCGTGACCACGGTCGATACCTCGCTGCTGCCGCTCCAGGGGCTCTCGAAGCACACGGTGAACGTGACGCCGTTCATCGACATCGGCCCGGTCTCGATGCGCGCCAGCTATTCGTGGCGTTCGGACTTCCTGCTGACCGTGCGCGACGTCATCGTGCCGAACGACCCGATCATCAACAAGGCGACCGGCCAGCTCGACGCATCGATCTTCTTCGCGGTGACCCCGCAGATCAAGATCGGCATCCAGGGATCGAACCTGACCAACGAAGTGACCCGCACCAACGCGGTGATCACCAAGATCGGCGACCCCAAGGGCTATGTCGAGGTGCCGCGCGGCTGGTACATGAACGACCGCCGCTTCGCCGCGATCGCCCGCTTCAACTTCTGACCCGAGTTACACCCTGCCCTGGCGCTGCCGACACCCCGTCGGCGGCGCCAATTTTTTGTTCAGGCGGGACGATAGCTGAGGAAGATGTTGGCGGTGAGCCTGCCCGTGCGGGGATCGGGGGCGCCGGCGCCGGCGACCAGCCCGGAATGGAGCTGGCGGCTGCGATAGACGAGCAGCCGGTCGAACGCCGCGTCGGCGGCGGCGATCTGCTCGAACTCGGGCGTGTCGCCGCGGATATAGCCGGGTGCAGGCGGCGGCTCGGTAGCGCGCACGGCCTGGTAATGCGCCTCGCGCTCGGGCGTGATCGCCTCGAAGCCGGTGGCCCGGTGGCGATAGAAGGCGGTGCCGCCCTGCTCGGGGCCGCACAGATAATGGAGGAAGGCGAAGTGGAGCGGATCGCTGGTGTCGATATGCGGCACGCGCTGCGCGGCGACGAGATCGCCCGGCGGCAGCGTGACCAGCGAGAAATTGCACTCCGCCCGCCCCAGCCGCACCGCGCCGAGCCCGAAGGCGTCGCGCACCACCGGATCGAGCGCGCGGACCACCGCCTCGACATAATCGAGCGGCGCCGGCGCGCGGATGCCGGGATAACCGCCGGCCGGACCATGGACCGGTGCGAACGCCGCCTGGGTGGCGGCATAGTCGACCAGCGCCGCCGCATCGCGCATCAGCCCGTCCAGGCAGAGCAAAGGCTCGCCTTCGCGCCCGAGGTGCGACAGGCGCGCGGCGGGGCGCGCATTCAGCGAGAAATCGTGCGACACCATGGTCATGTCCGGGACATCAACCCTTTCGATATGGCTCTAGCATTTCCGGGATCGTGACAAGCATGGCGCAGGCGCAAATCCGGGAGATCGAGGGGCCGCTGGACGCCGAGGGGCTGCAGGCGCTCGTGCGCGACTATGCTCCCGCCGTGCTGCGCGGCGTGGCGCGCGACTGGCCGCTGGTGCAGGCGGCGGCGCAATCGGACGCGGCGGCCTGCGACCATCTGCTCGGCTTCGATCGCGGCGCGGCGGCCGAGGCCTTTGTCGGCGCACCGGCGATCGGCGGGCGCTTCTTCTATTCGGACGACATGCGCGGCTTCAACTTCGAGCGGCGCAAGGGGAAGTTCGCCGATCTGCTGCGCTATGTGCTGGCGCTGAAGGGCCGCGCCGACGCGCCCGCCGTCTATGCCGGCGCAGTGGAGACGGCGCAGGCGCTGCCGGGCTTCGCGGACGCCAATGCCCTGCCCGCGCTGGCCGGGCTCGATGCCGAGCCGCGGATCTGGATCGGCACCGCCGCCAGCATCACCACCCATTTCGACGCATCGGACAACATCGCCTGCGTCGCGGCGGGGCGGCGGCGCTTCACGCTGTTCCCGCCCGAGCAGACGCCCAACCTCTATATCGGCCCGCTCGATCATACCGTGGCCGGGCAGCCGCTGAGCATGGCCGACACGGCCGCGCCCGACTTCGCCCGCTTCCCGCGCTTCCGCGACGCGCTGGACGCGGCTCTGGTGGCCGAGCTCGAACCGGGCGATGCGATCTTCATCCCGGCGCTGTGGTGGCACCAGGTCGACGCGCTGTCGCCGTTCAACCTGCTGGTCAATTTCTGGTGGACGGACTCGCCCGACCAGGACGCGCGGTTTGACGCGATGGTGCATGCGATCCTGACGATCAGCCATTTGCCGCCCAAGCGGCGCGAGGCCTGGGCGGCGTTCTTCGACACGTTCGTGTTCCAGCGGCACGGCGATCCGGCGGGGCACATGGCCCCCGAGCATCGCGGCGTGCTGGGCGCACCGACGCCGGAATTGCGGCGGTATATCCGGCAATATCTGATGCGGGGGCTGGGACGGCCATAGCAGGTCCGCATCTTCCTTCTCGTCATCCCCGCGCAGGCGGGGACCCAGAGCCGCAAAGGCATCGCTCGGTAACTCTGGATCCCCGCCTGCGCGGGGATGACGATGAGAGGGACGCGAGGACGACGATTCGAGGAGCGTCTCCTTATTCAGCGCCCCTGCCCCGGCGCATAAGGGGTGGTGATCGCCTTGTAATAGTCGAGGTCGTGCGCCGGCGGTTTGTGGCCCTCGGGCAGCGGGCGCTTCGAGATCGACTGGAAGTACGCAATCGAGGCGTCGCGCCACCACATCGCTTCCTCATGCTGAATCGCCAGGAAATCGCGGACCTGTGCCCAGCGCTCCGGATCGACCCTGGCTTCGAGGCCGGCCCAGTCCGCCTGCATCCTGGCGACCGCGTCGACGCCGGCATCGTAGTGGATCACCAGTTCGTCCCAGAGCGTGCGGCCGGACTGCATCCGGTAGTCCCAGGGGACGTGGTGGAACCAGAGCAGCAGCGCGTCGGGCACGGTCTTGAGGCTGTCCCAGCGTTTCGCGACCTGTGGCGCATATTGGGATAGCGCGTCGCTGCCGGCCTTGGTCCGGTCGAAGCCGATGCCGTCGGGCGCGGCCCTGGCGTAATAGACCGGGTTCCATTCGGGGCGCTTGAGGTCCGCGACCCAGGGCCCGGGGCCATAGTGATGGCCGGTCGCCATCTGGTGGGTGAGGCCGAGCGGAGTCATGTAGTTCACCACCGCCTCGCGCGAGCCCATCATCATGCGGACCACGGTGTCGACCGTCGCGCCGTCATTGCCCCAGGTCATCGCCGCCCAGTCGCGCGCGATCGCATCGGCCCCGGCATCGGGATTCCAGGCGAAGCGGCCAAAGGCGTACCAATTCGCCTGATCGAACTGCGAGCCCGACCAGTTGCGATCGGTGCCGATATTGGCGACCCCGGCCATGCCGGTGGCGGCGCCGGGATCGACCGGCGTTTCAAGCAGCTTGGCGACGGTGCTGCCCTTGCCGGGGCGGAAGGTGTCGGCCTCGAGCGCCTCCTCCCACATCGTGCCGAGATACGCGAGGTGGGTGGCGAAGCCGAGATATTCCTTGGTGATCTGGAATTCCATCATCAGCGGCGTCCTGGGCATCGCGCCGAACAGCGGATGGAAGGGCTCGCGCGGCTGGAAGTCGATCGCGCCGTTCTTGACCTGGACGAGGACATTGTCGCGGAACTTGCCGTCGAGCGGCTGGAACTCGGTATAGGCCTGTTTGTGCCGGTCCTCGGCATTCTCCGCGGCATAGACGAAGGCGCGCCACATCAGGATGCCGTGGTGCGGGGCGAGCGCGTCGGCGAGCATGTTGGCGCCCTCGGCATGGGTGCGCTTGTAATCGGCCGGGCCGGGCTGCCCTTCCGAGTTCGCCTTGACCAGCAGGCCGCCGAAATCAGGAATGACGGTGTAGATCTCGTCGATCTTTGCCTTCCACCAGGCGCGGACCTGCGGATCAAGCGGATCGGCGGTCTTGAGCCCGCCCAGTTCGATCGGGGCGGAGAAGCGCGCGGTGAGATAGACCCGGATGCCATAGGGGCGGAACACCTCCGCCAGCGCCTTCACCTTCTGGAGATAGTCGGGGCGGAGGATATCGGCATTGGCGTTGACGTTGGTCAGCACCGTGCCGTTGATGCCGATCGAGGCATTGGCGCGGGCGTAGTCGGTGTATCGCGGATCCTTGTAGAGCGGCAGCTTCTGCCAATCCCACAGCGACTGGCCGGCATAGCCGCGCTCGACATGGCGATCGAGATTGTCCCAATGGTTGAGGACGCGGACCTTGAGCTTGGGCGCATCCACGATGTCGAGCCTGTCGATCGCCTGGCCGGTCTGGAGGAGTTTCAAGAGGCGGAAGACGCCGTAGAGCGCGCCGACATCCTTGTTGGCGAGGATCAGGATGGTGGGCTTGCCTTCAATCGCCAGGGTGCGGATCGCATAGCCTTCGTCGCCGATGCGCGGCAGATCGCGTGCCGCCACGTCGAGCGGCATGGCATCGGTGGTGGCAATGAGGATTCCGCCCGCCTCGTCGACCCTCGCATGCTGGCCGGGCACGGCGCCAAGCATACCGCCGAGCCCGCGCTTCAGCTCCGCCGCAGCGGCGGCGATCGTTGGGCGATCGGTGGACGCGACGAAGTAGCGAAGCACCGGCGCGACGCGCGCCTTAGTGGCAGATTCGAGCGGCTGATAACGCAGCCAGAGGTCATATCCGTCTTCGGCATGGCCTTGATTCGCAAGGCCGAAACACAAAAACGCAGACAAAATAGCCAGCAATTTCCGAAGCATCGCTCTTCCCGTCTCTACGCGGTCATACGCCGCCGTTGACAAGCTTGTACCAGCGCAACAATGGTAGCGCTACCAAGCACATAGGCACGCGGCAACGACGTGCCGGAAGAGGAAGGGGAACCCGCGACGTCATGGCCGAGATCGTATCCGCGCGCGTGATCGTCACCTGCCCCGACCGCAACTTCGTGACGCTCAAGATCGAGACCGCGGACGGCATTTCCGGCATCGGCGATGCGACGCTGAACGGCCGCGAGCTGGCGGTGGTCGCCTATCTGCAGGATCACGTCATTCCCTGCCTGATCGGGCGCGACGCGCACCGGATCGAGGACATCTGGCAGTATCTCTACAAGGGCGCGTACTGGCGGCGCGGCCCGGTGACGATGTGCGCGATCGCGGCGGTCGACATGGCGCTTTGGGATATCAAGGCCAAGCTGGCGGGCATGCCGCTCTACCAGCTGCTCGGCGGCGCGAGCCGCGAAGGCTGCATGGTCTATGGCCATGCCAACGGCGCGACGATCGAGGAGACGATCGAGGAAGCCGTCCGCCATGTCGAGCAGGGCTACCGGGCCGTGCGGCTCCAGGCGGGCGTGCCGGGGCTGAAATCCACCTATGGCGTCGCCAAGCCGGGGCAGCGCTACGAGCCCGCGGACGGGAGCCTGCCGACCGAGAGCTTGTGGTCGACCGAGAAATATCTCCGCTCGGTGGCGCCGTTGTTCGAGAAGGCGCGCGACGTGCTCGGCTGGGACGTCCACCTGCTCCACGACGTCCACCACCGGCTGACCCCGATCGAGGCGGCGCGGCTGGGCAAGGAACTGGAGCCGTACCGGCTGTTCTGGCTCGAGGATGCCACGCCGGCCGAGAACCAGGCCGGCTTCCGCCTGATCCGCGAGAAGACCACCACCCCGCTGGCGGTAGGCGAGATCTTCAACACGATCTGGGACGCCAAGCAGCTGATCGAGGAGCAGCTGATCGACTATATCCGGGCGACGATCGTCCATGCCGGCGGCATCACGCACATGCGCCGCATCGCCGCCTTCGCCGACCTCTACCAGGTGCGCACCGGCTGCCACGGCGCGACCGACCTGTCGCCGGTCTGCATGGCCGCGGCGCTGCACTTCGGCCTGTCGGTGCCCAATTTCGGCATTCAGGAGCTGATGCCGCACACGGCGACCACCGATGCGGTGTTCCCGCACGCATACAGCTTCCGGGACGGCATGATGCATCCGGGCGACGCCCCGGGGCTGGGCGTGGAGATCGACGAGGAGCTGGCCGCGAAATACGAATATAAGCGCGCCTATCTCCCCGTCGCGCGCCTTGAAGACGGAACCTTGTCCAACTGGTGAGCGGGAGAGGCTTGCTGATGACTGACATTACGCGTCGTGGATTGCTGGGCGCAGGCGCCGCGCTGGCGCTGCCCTTCCCCGCCCTTGCGCAAGCCGCCGAGGGGCTGAACGCCGTGGCGAAGACCAAGGGTATGCGCTTCGGCTCCTGCTTCGCCTGGGGTGCACCGGGCGCCGATCGCGGATCCTTCGCCAATCCGAAATATGCCGAGCTGCTCAAGCGCGACTGCGGCATCCTGGTGCCCGAGAACGAATTCAAATGGCAGGCGATCCGGCCCGACGCCAAGACCTTCAACCTCGACCATTTCTCCGACATGCTCGATTTCGCCGAGGCGAACGGCATGACGATGCGCGGCCACACGCTGCTGTGGCACAAGACGCAGTATTTCCCGAAATGGCTGAACGAATACGACTTCGGCGCGTCGCCGATCAAGGAAGCCGAGCGCATCCTCGGCACGCATATCCGCACGCTGTGCAAGCTCTACGGCAACCGGATCGTGAGCTTCGACGTGGTCAACGAGACGGTGGAGGAAGGATCGGGCGCGCTGCGCACCTCCTCGCTGTCCAAGGCGTTCGGCGGCGCCGAGGCAATGCTCGACTTCGCCTATCACACCGCGCGCGAACATGCCCCGGGCGTCGAGCTGGTCTATAACGATTATATGAGCTGGGAGCCGGGCAATGAGGGGCACCGCTACGGCGTGCTCAAGCTGCTCGAGGGCTTCCGCAAGCGCGGCGTGCCCTGCGACACGCTGGGCGTGCAATCGCATATCGGACTGACCGGCGACGGCACGGTGGGGGCGCTGGTGAGCCGGCAGGAAAAGCCCTGGCGGACCTTCCTCGATAGCGCCACGCAGATGGGCTACAGGCTGGCGGTCACCGAATTCGACGTCGATGATCATCTGCTGCCCGGCGATCCGAAGATCCGCGACGGCATCGTCGCCAATTATGCCGCCGCCTATCTGGAAATCATGTTCTCCTATCCCCAGCTCAGGGACGTACTGGCCTGGGGCATGTGCGACCGCTTCACCTGGCTGAACGGCTACAAGCCGCGCAAGGACAAGACGCTGCAGCGGGCGACGCCCTATAATGACCAGTACCAGCCAAAGGCACTCCATGGGGTGATCCGGGATGCCTTTGCGGGTGCCGCTGCACGATAGGTCGATCTTGTCCAAGATCGTTCAGGAAACTCGTGCTAGGGGCTGATTCGACGGACCTATGACGGGGGTGGAACGATGGCGGCGCTGGCCGCGAGCACTGAATCGAGCTTCGAGGCGCTGCTGGGCGGCGATCTCGATATCGGTCAGTTGCACGCCCTTGCCGACCAGGTCGCCGCCCTCCATGCCGCCGCGCCCAAGGCCGACGGCACCGTCTTCCGCAAGACGCTGGCGCTGAGCGCCACCACCGATGCCCAGCGCGCCGAGCTGGCGCAGCATGGCGACGCGATCGGCCGCCGCATTGCCGGCGGACGGATCCGCGCGGTGATGGGCGAGCCGGTCGACAAACTCTACGACCTTTCCCGCGCGCTGATCGAAGTGATGCGCGCCGGGCTGGCCGGCGAGGCGAACATGATCGCCAACCGCTATCTCGACGTGGCGCCGCAGGGCGCGACCGGCTGGGCGCTGCTGCCGCTCTATCTCTCCCTGCGCGCCAATGGCGAGGCCGAGCTGGCCGACAGCCTGCTCGCCCCCGCCCGGCCGCGGCTGGTGGTGGTCGGCGGGCTATCGGGCACCGGCAAGTCGACGCTGGCGCGGCTGCTGGGTAGCCGGATCGGGCGCCTGCCCGGCGCGCGCGTGCTGCGCTCCGACGTGTTCCGCAAGCGGCTGGCGGGGGTGAGCCCGGAAACCCGGCTGCCGCCGAAACATTATACCCGTCGCAATGACGACGAGACCTATGAAGCGCTGTTCGAATCCGCCGACGATCACCTGGCCTGCGGCAACAGCGTGATCCTCGACGCGGTGTTCATGGGGCGCAGCGAGCGCGACGTGGCCGAGGCGCTGGCCGAGCGCCACCGCGCGGGCTTTACCGGCATCTGGCTGGAAGCCCCCGAGCGCGACCGCATCGCGCGGGTCAATGCGCGCGCGAACGACGCTTCGGACGCGACCGAGGCAGTGGTGCGCGAGCAATCGCGCCGATCGGTGGGCGAGATCCACTGGCACCGCATCCGGGCGAACCGGCCGCAGGAGACGATCGTCGCCGCCGCGCGTGCCGCGCTCGACCGGGCGCGCTGATGGCGATCGCCACGCTGACGCTCAACCCGGCGCTCGACGTGACCACCTGCACCGAGAAGGTTCGCCCCGGGCACAAGCTGCGCTGCTCCACGCCGCGCTTCGATCCGGGTGGCGGCGGGATCAACGTGGCGCGGGTGGTGACGCATCTGGGCGGCGCGGCGACGGCGGTCTTCCCCAGCGGCGGGCCGGCGGGCGCGACGATCGTGCAGCTGCTCGAGGCGCAGAAGATCCCGATCCTGCCCGTGCCGATCGCCGGCGCGACGCGCGAGAGCTTCACCGTCGACGAGGGCCGGCCGGGCGACCAGTATCGCTTCGTGCTGCCCGGGCCCGAGCTGGGGAAGGAAGAGCTGGCGGCCTTGCTCGACGCGCTGTTCGCGGTGCCCGACGTCACCCATGTCGTGGTGAGCGGCAGCCTGCCGCCCGGCTGCGACCCGGCGATCCTGAAGCAGATCGGCGCACGCTGCCGCGACGCGGGCGTGAAGCTGGTGATCGACACCTCGGGACCGGCGCTGGCCGCGGCCCAAGGTGCCGGGGCATGGCTGGTCAAGCCGAGCCTGCGCGAAGTCGCCGACCTGCTCGGTCGCGAGATCGAGAGTGCGGACGACGAAATGGCGGCGGCGCGGGAGTTGCGCGACCGGGGCTTTGCCGAAGTGGTGGTGGTGTCGCTGGCCGAACGCGGAGCGCTGCTCGTCGGCGAGGGCCAGGAACTGCGCGTGCCCGCCATCGAGGTGGATGCCAAGGGCACGGTGGGTGCCGGGGACTCGATGGTGGCAGCGATCACCCTTGCCGCGTCGCAAGGCAAGGGGATCGAGGATGCGCTGCGCTACGGCATCGCAGCCGGCGCGGCGACGTTGATGACGCCGGCAACCGAACTGGCACGAAAGGAAGACGTCGAGCGGCTTTACGCCGGCACGCGCTCCTGAGCCGCAGCATCGGTGCTGCAGAACAGGCCGTACATCGCCTCGAGCATCTGGCGAGCTTCGTCGCTGGCCAGCGAATAGAAGATCATCTGGCCGTCGCGACGCGCGGCGACCATGCCCTCGCGGCGAAGCAGGGCGAGTTGCTGTGACACGGCGGTATCGCGAGCACCGGTAAGGCGCGCGAGTTCACCCACAGACTTCTCGCCATCGAGAAGGTGGCAAAGCAGCAGGAAACGGCTTCGACCCGATAGCGCCTTCAAAAACGCGGAGGCGCGATCAACTACGGCAATCATTTCGTTCTTCACGGGCGTGACAGCTAGGGCCCCCAAACGGGACTTGCAACCGCTATCTCGCGGGAAAAACAACGGATTTTGCAGCAAATATGCAGATATTCAGGCGGTTGAATAGCCGGTTTCTGAAAACCATATCCGAAACTTATCCATGCTATTTCCAGAACTTTTCGAACCGAACGTGCCTGCCGGAATCGAACTGGCCGGGAATATTATTTCGGCCGGCGAAGAAGCCGCGCTGATTGGAGCGATCGACGATGCCGGGCTGGCGCCGTTCCGCTTCCAGCAATGGCAGGGCAAGCGGCTGACCCGCAGTTTTGGCTGGCATTATGACTTCGCCGATTCGCGCCTCGCCCGGGCCGAACCGATCCCGGATTGGCTGCTGCCGCTGCGCGAGCGGGCCGCGGCACTGGCCGGGCTGGCGCCGGGCGACCTCGTCCAGGCGCTGGCGATCCGCTACGATCCCGGTGCCGGCATCGGCTGGCACCGGGACCGGCCCGTGTTCGAACATGTCGTGGGCATCTCGCTGGGCGCCCCTGCGAGGTTGCGGCTGCGCCGGCGACGGCCGGACGGCAAGTTCGACCGGGCGGAGATCCCGCTGGAACCGCGAAGCGGCTATCACCTATCCGGCGAAGCGCGGCATGGCTGGGAACACAGCATCGCGCCGATGGACGCGCCGCGCTGGTCGGTGACGTTCCGGAGCCTGGCGAATTAACTCCCCTCCCTTGCAGGGAGGGAAATCAGAGCGCGCTGAAATCCACCGGCGCATCCTTGTCGAGCGTCCTGGACTGGTCGGCGAGCGGGTATTTCAGGCCGGTGGCGCAGTTGAACAGCAGCACCGTCTCGTCCGGCGAGACGAGCCCTTCGGCCAGCGCCTTGCGCCAGGCCGCCAGCGTGGCGCCGCCTTCGGGGCAGAGCAGCAGCCCATCCTGACGCGCCGCATCGTCCACCGCCTGGGCGATCGCCGCATCGCTCACCGCCATCGCCACGCCGCCGCTTTCGCGCACCGCATCGAGGATCAGGAAATCGCCGACCGCCTGGGGCACGCGGATGCCCATCGCGACCGTGTGGGCGTCTTCCCAGCGGGTGGCGTGGCGCTCGCCCGCCTCGAAGGCGCGGACCATCGGCGCGCAGCCTTCGGCCTGGACCGCGATCATCCGTGGCCGCTTCCTGCCGATCCAGCCCAGCGCCTCCATCTCGGCAAAGGCCTTCCACATGCCGATCAGCCCGGTGCCGCCGCCGGTGGGATAGAAGATCACGTCGGGCAGCTCCCAGCCGAGCTGCTCGGCCAGCTCGAGGCCCATCGTCTTCTTGCCTTCGATGCGATACGGCTCCTTGAGGGTGGAAAGGTCGAACCAGCCGCGCTCCTTCGCCCCCTGCCCCACCAGCTTGCCGCAATCGTCGATATAGCCGTTGACCCGATAGACGCGCGCGCCCTGCGCCGCGATCTCGCGGACATTCACCTCGGGCGTGTCCGCCGGGCAGAAGACCACGGATTCGATGCCGACGCGGCTGGCATAGGCGGCCGCGGCGGCGCCGGCATTGCCGTTGGTCGGCATCGCGATCGTACGGACGCCGAGTTCCTTGGCCATGGCGATCGCCATGACCAGGCCGCGCGCCTTGAACGAGCCGGTGGGCAGCCGCCCCTCGTCCTTGACCCAGAGGTGTCTGGCGCCGGCCGCACGCGCGAGCTTGTCGAGCGGGATGATCGGCGTGGCGATCTCGCCCAGGCTGACGATGTTCTCGGTACGGCGGACGGGGAGCAGCTCGCGATATTTCCAGAGGTCCGCCGGGCGGCGGGCGAGTTCGTCGCGGGGCAGCGCGGCCCTTGCGCCGTCGAGATCGTAGCGGACCAGCAGCGGCCGGCCGACACGCGAGAGGCCATGGAGCCGATCCGCCTCGTAGCGCTCGCCGGTCATCGAACATTCGAGATGGGTGACGAAAGTCGGGCGATCGGCGATCAGATTGGCGTCGTGGCGCAAGGCCTAGTCTCCGCGGGCGAGTTTCTCCTCCGTCGGCGTATAGGCCGATCGCGCGCCGGGTCCATCGGCGACGTCGGTGGCGAAATAGGCGACGCCGGTGCCGCTCGCCTTGTCGATCCACAGCCCGGCCTTGAGGCCATAGGCGTCGCCCGAATGGCCGAAGCGGCGCTTGCCGTCGCCAAAGGGATCGTCGCGACACCCCTTTACCGGCGTGGCCTGGAAGGCGACGGCGAGGCCGTAGGAACAGGTGAAGCCGCCGGTAGGAGTCTGCACCGAGATGTCCCCGCCAATATCGCCGTTGCTGCCATCATAGGTCCAGAGCGGCGTCTCCATCAGCCGGACCGAGGCGGGGCGCAGGATGCGTACCCCGTCGAGCATCCCATTGCCGAGGAACATTCGCCCGACCCGGGCCAGGCCGCGGCCGGAGATGCGCAGCCCGCCCTGCGGCGCGAAGATCGCGCCGTTCGCGCCGGCACGCCACACCGACAGGTCGCAGCTGCCGTCGCTGGCCGGGCTGACCGGGCAGGCGGGCGGCGCGCCGTGATGATCGTCCTTGGTCGGCTTGTTCTCGCGGTACTGAACCACGGCGCGGGCTGCGGTCGCCGGCTTGCAGCTCGCCCAATTGTAGCAGGCGTCGAGTTTCATCGGCTTGAGGACCAGCCGGTCCATCAGCCGGTCGAAGCGCTCGCCGGTGGCGCGCTCCATCACTGCGGCGACCACCGGGAAATTGAAGTTGGTATAGGCCCACCAGCTGCCCGGCGCATGCTTGTCGTCCCAGGCCCTGGGATTCTGCAGCACCGCGCGCATGTCCGCATCGAGCGGGAGGACATAGTCGACCCGATCGGTGAGGCTCGAACGGTGCGAGAGCAGCAGTCGGAGCGTGATCACCTTCTCCGGAAAGGCCGGGTTGCGCAGCTTCCAGCCGAGCCAGCGCGATACGTCCGCATCGAGATCGAGCCTGCCTTGCTCGACCAGCCGCAGCACGCCGATCGCGACGACCAGCTTGGAGATCGAGGCGATGCGCACCGGATCGTCGGGGCTGACCGGTCGGTTGGCCGCGATGTCCGCCAGGCCCGACGTGAAGATCGAGACCTCGCCCTTGCGATCGAAGGCGACACGCACGCTGGCGACCGGCTTGACGATCTCGGTATCGGCGGGCGCGGGCTGCGTAGGCGCCGCCTGGGGATCGGCGGCAGCGAGGAGGAAAGCGAGCATCGGGACTACCATTGTCTCCCCTCCCTGCAAGAGAGGGGTCGGGGGTGGGTGGCGAGCGTAGCGAGCTCTGCGCCGGAGCGGAAAGAAGAAAAGGCCGGGGCATCGAGCCCCGGCCTTTCCTAAATCCACCCCTAGCCCCTCCCTTGCAGGGAGGGGAACTTCGGGATCAGAACTTCACTTCGGCGGCGATGGTGAACGAGCGGCCACGCGGATCCGCGACGCGCGGATCCCAGGAGCTGCCGGCACCGCTGTTGCCGTCATAGGTGATGGTGAAGGGCGGCGCGGTATTGAAGACGTTGCGCACGCCCGCGGTCAGCTTGTAGCCCGGCGCGAGGCCGATGAAGCTGATCGACGCGTTATAGACGATATAGTCGTCGGTGAACTTGTTGTAGTCGGTCCGCCAGATCGTGCCGGCGGCGATGCCGGGCAGCGCGCCGTTCTTGAAGCCCTTGCGGAAGATCTGGCTGAACGAGAACGACCAGTCCTTGTTCGACCAGCTGACGAAGGCATTGTGCTTCCACTTGATGCCCAGGTCGCCGGCATAGCTGAACACGCCGATCAGGCTGGGGCCATAGGCCGAGCTCGGGGTGAGCTTCTCGCGCTTCTTGAGCAGCAGCGAGCCGTCCAGGCCGGACGAGAAGCGGCCGCCAAAGGCTTCGAACGAGTCACGATAGGAGAACTCGATGCCCTGGGTGCGACGCGAACCGGCGTTGATCCAGCGCTGGTCGATCACCTGCACGGTGCCCGACGCGTCGCGAATGAAGCGATCCGGGAACAGCGAGGCATTGTCGATCAGCTGACGCAGCGTAAGCAGCTGGATCGTGTTGTCGACCGCGATCGACCACCAGTCGGCCGACAGGCTCATGCCCGGGATCGGCTGGAACACCACGCCGGCGCTGAACTGCTTGGCGGTTTCCGGACGCAGGTTCGAGGTACCGCCCGTCCAGATGTTCGGACGGATCTGCGCGCAGGGCAGGCCGCTGCCGAAGTTGCTGGTCGGCACGCCGCCCGGGCACTTCACCGGATCGGCGATGTCCGAGCCGGCATAGGGCGATTCCGTGATGCCGTTGTAGATCTGGTTGAAGGTCGGCACGCGGAAGCTGGTGTTGTACGAGCCGCGGAACATGATCTCGTTGATCGGACGATACTTGACCGAGACCTTCGGGTTCTTGGTGGTGCCAAAGCCGGTGTAGTCGTCGATGCGGCCGGCCAGCGTCAGCTCGAAGCCCTTGAACAGCGGCACGAGCAATTCGGCATAGGCCGCCTTCACGTCGCGGTGCTTCGGGGTGAGCGCGTTGACGTTGTCGAACGCGGCGAGGAAGATCACCGGCGCGCTGGCGGCAGCTGCCGCCGAACCGTTGAACTCATAGGTCTCGCGACGATAGTCGACGCCGGCGGCGAGCTGGACGTCTCCGCCCCAGATGCCGAACAGCGGGCCCGAGATCGAGGCATCGGCCTGCTTCACCTCGTAACGACCGCCATAGAGCGTCGCGCCTTCCGCCGAGACCGACTGTAGCGCGGCGAGGCCGGCGTCGGTCTGGGTGAGGCTGAACGGATTGATCAGGCCCGAATTCATCACGCCGACAAGGCCGCGGGCCTGCTGGCCGTTGATCAGGCCTACGCCGGCAACTGCGGGCGCGTTGGGATCATAGGCACCGTTCGCGAGCGTGCCGCGATAGTAATAGCCGCTGCCGAGCACCGAGGAGCTCTCCGAGCGGGCATAGGACGCGCCGGCGCGATAGTCCCAGCCGGCCCACAGCGGACCTTCGAAGCCGAGTGCGGCGCGGAAGGTCTGGGTGTTGGTGCGATATTCGCGCGGACCGCAGGGAATGCAGCGCCAGCGATAGGAGATCGGCTGGCCGTAGCGCGCGTTGAGCGCCGCGATCTGCGCCGTGCGGTTCGGGTTGGTCGGCACGTCGAATGCCGCGCGGATCGCGTTGAACACCGTGTTGTACTGCGCGGTCGTCGCTGCGTTCAGCGGATAGGCGATCGGCAGGTTGGTGGTGTTGGCGGTGAGCTGCGCGTTCGAGAAGCTCTTGGCCGAATCCGCATCCGAGCCGGTGGCTTCGAACGAGACAATGTGATCGCCCGCGATGCGCCAGGTCGCCTTGGTGTAGTAGGTCAGCGTCTGGATCGGCTGCTGGATCACCGCCGCGCGGCCCGTATCCCACGAGCAGGCATATTGCGCGCTCGGGGTGTTCCAGAGCTGCTCGTCATAGGCCATGCCGCCGTCGATCGAGTCACAGCCCGCGCCGCCCGGCAGGTCGAGGATGTTGATGCCGCCCGAAGCGCCGTTGGCGCCATTCGGCAGCGTCAGCGTCAGGCCGGTGAGCAGCGTGCCGCCCGCGGTGATGCTGCCCGGCTGGGTGTTCGCGCCGATGTTGAAGGCCGTTGCGATCGGGGTGCCGCGCGTATCGACCGAAAGGCCGCGATTGGGCTGGTCGCCATTGACGAACGAACGATCCGAGCCGCGCAGGATCTTGTTCCAGCTATAGGCGACGGCGCCCATCACGTTGAAGCCGTCCTCGTCGAGGTCGCCATAGCCGACCACGCCGCCCAGGCGATAGATGTTGCCGCCGCCCTGCTCGGTGATGTCGTTGAAGCCGTTGAGGCTCAGGCCCTGGAAATCGCGCTTGGTGATGAAGTTGATCACGCCGCCGACCGCGTCGGTGCCGTAGATCGCCGAGGCGCCGTCCTTGAGGACTTCGACACGCTCGATCGCCGCGAACGGGATCTGGTTCACGTCGACCGCCGAGCCCGACAGGCCGTGCGCTGCAACGCGGCGGCCATTGAGCAGGACGAGCGTCGCGCCCGCGCCCTGGCCGCGCAGGTTGGCAGCGGAAAGACCGTTGGTGCCGCGCTGCGCGCCGGTGACGACGTCGGCGTTCGACGCCAGATTGTCTGCGCCGGTGCCGCTGGCGGTGAGGAACATCATCAGCTGTTCGGGGCTGCTGATGCCGTTGCGGGTGATTTCCTGCTGGGTGATGATCTGCAGCGGCAGCGCCGAGTTGTTCGGATCCTGCTTGATGCGCGAGCCGGTAACGACGATCTCGTTGCCCTTGCCCTGCTTGCCGTCGGTATCATCCGAGCTGGTGGTGGGAACCGCGCCAGTGGGCGTCGCGGCCTCCTGCGTGGTATCCTGGCTGGCGGTCTGTGCCCAGGCCGGCATCGCGCTGGCCATCGCCGCGAACGCCACCCCCGAGACAAGAATCCTTCTGAATGCCCTCGGTTCGATCATGTCTTATTACCCCCTGAAACCGCAATTCCCGCGCGGTGAGAGGGCATTAGGTACCAAGAATGTTGCGGCGCGCCATAGTTTCTGTTCCCCGGACCATAACTCGATGGCATCAAATGAGACGATTGTGCGTGAAAGCGTGACACGGCTGCAACACAAGGCCGCTAGCATGGCCATTGACTGCGTCCGCGCCCCGTCCGAGCAGTAGCGAAACCAGGATCAGGGGAGCCCCGAATGCCCTATTTCGACAGCGCGGTGCCGCGTGACTGAGGCACCGATTCCCGCCGCGGCGGCGGTTCGCCCCGGCTGGGGACGCATGGGTCTCTATCTGCTGCTCGGCTTTGCCGCCGGCCTGCCCTTCTACCTGTTCAGCGCCACGCTTTCGCTGCGGCTCGCCCGGCACGGCGTCGACATCGTGATCATCGGTTTCTTCGCCTGGGTCTCGCTGATGTCGACGGTGAAGTTCGCCTGGGCGCCGCTGCTCGAGAAGTACGACGTGCCCGGCTTCGGTCGCTTCTTCGGCAAAAGGCGCGGCTGGATCATGCTCTCGCAGCTGGCGATCTTCGCCTCGACCGTGGGCATGGCGTTCACCGCATCGGACACCAACCTGCCCCTCACTGCGCTGTTCGCGGTGCTGCTCGCCTTCTGGACGAGCACGCTCGAGATCGCCGCCGATGGCTGGCGCGTCGAGCTGGCCCCCAATGCCGAGGAACAGGGCCCACTCGTCGCCGCCAACCAATGGGGCTATCGCGCCTCGATGGTGATCGCCAGCGGCGGCGCGATCTTCATGGCCGCCAAGTTCGACTGGACGATCGCCTATCTCTCGGTCGCGGTACTGGCCTTCGTCCCCTTCCCGATCCTCGCCGCGATGCGGCCCGAGGCCGAGGGCGGCGGCGGGCGCTCGGTCGCGCTGCTCACCGGCATCCTCGCCAGCCTTGCGGCAATGGTTGCCAGCATTGTCGCAGTCGGCGCGGTCGGCTGGGTGCTGCTCTCGGCAATCGGATCGGTCGGGATCAGCAATCCGGGCGTGGTGAGCTATTGGGTGTTCGCGATCTGCCTGCTGCCCTTCATTATCCTGGGCGCTTCGGTGCCCTGGCTTAGCAAGATGCCCTGGGACGCGCCGCTTCGCCGCTCGGCAGCCGTCGGGCCCTATGTCGATGTGGCGTGGCGCTACGGAATCGTGGTGATCCCGATCCTGCTGTTCGTCTCGGTCTATCGCACCGGCGACGTGATGGCGAACGCGCTCTCGCATCCGATGTTCAACCATCTCGGCTATGGGCTGGAGCAGATCAGCGTCGCGGATGGCTTCGTGGCGCTAATCGCGGGCATGATCGGCGTCACCTTGGGCGGCATCCTGGCGGCCAAGGCGCCGATGGGCTGGGCGCTGGTTATCGGCGGCGTCATGTCGGCGCTGAGCAACTGGATCTTCGCCTGGCTGGCCTATCAGTCCCCGGGCGGTCCGGTGTGGTTCTCGCTGTTCGGCGTGCAGGTGACCGCGGGCGATTTCGACCTCTATCTCGCCATGGCGATCGACCAGTTCGGGCACGGCTTCGAAGGTGCGGTGTTCGTCGTCTATCTCTCGCTGCTCGTGAACCCGCGCTTCCCGAGCGCGCAATATGCGCTGTTCTCGGGCCTGGCCTTCCTGATCCCCAGGCTGCTCGCCGGGCTTTCGGGCGTGTTCCAGAAGGCGATCGGCTATGACGGCTTCTTCATCATGGCCGGCGCGATGAGCCTGGGCGCGCTGATCTTCCTCCCCTTCATCGTGCGGGCAAAGCCCAAGCCGGACGACACCCCGGCAGGCGCGACCGCATGATCGAGAGCGCTTTCGCACCGGCGGCCGAGGCGGTTGCGTCCGGCCGCATCCCGGGCGCGACGCTGGGTGTGGTCGCGGCGGACGGACGGCGCTGGGTGACGCATAGCGGCATGGCCGCGCTGGTCCCCGAGCCCGAGCCGCTGACGCTGGACCATTGGTTCGACCTCGCCTCGGTTTCCAAGGTGGTGGCGACCACCACGATGATCCTGCGCCTTGCCGACGAGGGCCGGATCGACCTCGACGCGCCGCTGACCAGCGTGATCCCGGACCTGCGCCAATATGACGTGGCGGGTGCCTATGAGCGCACCCTCACCTTCCGCGACTGCCTGGCGCACCGCACGCTCTTCCCCGCGGTCGAGCCGATCTACACCTATGGCGACGATCCGGACCGGCTGCGCGCCTTCGTGCTCCAGCGCGAATGGAAGCACATCGCCGAGCCGGTCTATTCGGACATCAACTTCCTGCTGCTCGGCATCGCGATCGAGCGGGTGACCGGCAAGCCCTTGGGCGAATGGCCGCTGGGCGAAGGGCTGAGCTACGGCCCGCCCCCCGGCCCTGCCGTCGCGACCGAGCGCTGCATGTGGCAAAACCGCGTGCTCAAGGGCGAGGTGCATGACGAGAATTGCCGAGCAATGGGCGGGCAGACCGGCCATGCCGGGCTGTTCGGCACTGTCGCCGGCGTGCTCGACTTCGCGCAGGGCGTGCTGTCCGGCAGCTTCTCGGGCGCGATGCTCGAGGCCATCCGCACCCCGCAATATTCGCACCGCACCTGCGGCTGGGAACGCAAGTTCGCCGGCTGGTCGGGCGGGCAGGCCTGCTCCGACGAAACGATCGGGCACACCGGCTTCACCGGCACCGGGCTGTGGATCGATTTCGAGCGCGGCCTCGCCTGGACCCTGCTCACCAACCGCGTCCACCCGACGCGCCATTTCGACAGCGGCATCTTCGTGCTGCGCCCCGCGACGGGGGATGCCGTCATTTCTGCCTGGGAGGCCCTATGATCTCGCTGCTCGCTCTCGCCATCGCCCTTGCCGGCCCCGATCCCGACAGCGACACGCCCAGCCCGGCCGACCGGCTGGCGCACCAGCAGATGCTGGTGCTCGACACGCATCTGGATACGCCCGAACTGTTCGAGCATCCCGGCTGGAAGTTCGACGAGTGGCACGATCGCGACTTCGACAAGAGCCAGATCGACCTGCCGCGCATGGAAGCCGGCGGGCTCGATGGCGGCTTCTTCGTGATCTACACCAGCCAGGGCCCGCTGACTCCCGAAGGCTATGCCAAGGCGCGCGACGGCGCGCTGACGCGGGAGATGTGGATCCAGCGCGTCGTCGCCGCGAACAGCGACAAGATGGAGTTCGCGACTACGCCCGAGGACGCCTATCGCATCGCCAAGGCCGGCAAGCGCGTCGTCTTCCAGTCGATCGAGAACAGCTACCCGCTGGGCACCGACCTGACGCTGCTCAAATGGTATTATGACCAGGGCGTGCGGATGGCCGGCCCGATCCACTTCCGCAACAACCAGTTCGGCGACAGCGCCACCGACAAGGTGAAGCAGTGGAACGGTCTGAGCCCCTTGGGCAAGCAATGGGTCGCCGAAATGAACCGGCTGGGAATGGTGATCGACGTCAGCCATTCGTCGGACGACGTGTTCGACCAGGCGTTGGCGCTGTCGAAGGTACCGATCATCGCCTCGCACTCGGGCCCGCGCGCGATCTTCAACCATCCGCGCAACCTGGACGACGACCGCATGCGCAAGCTCGCCAAGGCAGGCGGCGTGCTGCAGGTCAACAGCGTCTATCTGGTCGAGGGCGACCATGACGCCGAGCGCAACAAGATCTCCGACCGGCAGGACGACTGGCATGCGCTTTCGGATGCGGAGCAGAAGAAGCTGATCGCCGACAAGGCCAAGGCGGATGCGACCAACCCCTATCAGGGCGCGGACTTCGAGCTGTTCATGAAGAGCCTGCTCCACTGCATCGCAGTGATGGGCGTCGACCATGTCGGCATCGGCGCCGACTGGGACGGCGGCGGCGGCGTGCGCGGGATGGAGGACATCACCGCGATCCCGAAGATCACCGCGCGGCTGAAGAAGGAAGGCTTCTCGGACGGCGACATCGAGAAGATCTGGAGCGGCAACGTCCTGCGCGTGCTGAAGCAGGCCGAGGACTGGGCGGCGAAGAACAAATAGGAAAGCGTTATCCCGGCGAAAGCCGGGATCTCGTGCGGCGGCGCTGTACGGCCCGAGACCCCGGCTTTCGCCGGGGTGACGACGTCGTCAGTTCGCCGCCGCCACCAGGTTGAGCACGTCGTCCATGTACTTGGTCGCGCTCACATCGCCCGGCACGTCGTTGGCGTAGAAGGCGAAGGTGTAGGTCTTGCCGCTCGCGGCGGTGAAATAACCGGCAAGCGCGTTGGTGGCGTTGAGCGTGCCGGTCTTGGCGAAGACCTTGCCTTCCAGCGGCGTGCCCTTGAAGCGGCGGGCAAGCGTGCCGTCGATCCCGCCGACAGGCAGCGTCTCGCGGAACTGCGCGCCCCAGGGCTGGCCGGCGATCCAGCGCAGCAGGCCGACCGAGCCGCGCGGGCTGACCCGGTTGTAGCTCGACATGCCCGAGCCGTCGGAAAAGTCCCAGCCGGTGCGCGGCACGCCGGCGGCGACGAGCATCTTCTCGACCTTGGCGACACCGTCCGCGATCGAGCCGCTGCCCTGCAGCGTGGCGACGCGGCGCAGCGTCAACTCGGCGTGCAGGTTCTGGCTGACCTTGTTGATGTGCTTGAGGTCCTCGGCCACCGGCGGCGGCGTGATCCGGGCGAGGACAGGCGCGGCGGCTGCCAGCTGGACGAGCGACGTGCCATTCTTCGCACGATATTCGGGATCGTCCTCGGGCTTGAGCGGGCGGTGGCGGGCGCTGACCGTCCCCTTCACCTTCACACCGCGCGCTTCGAGCAACACCTTGAGGCGCCAGGCAGCATAATCCGCGGGATCGTCGATGCCGAGCTTCCAGGTGCGCGGCTTGGCATCGGCGCCGATCGTGCCGGTAACGCGGAGCTGCTTGCCGTTGGGATCGCGGTCCCAGCCCAGCTCGGTCTTGTCGCCGGGCACCGTCTTCGCCTGGTTGTCGATCGTGAAATAGGGCCAGAGGTCGATCCTGGCCGCTTCCCCGTCCTTGGCCGGCGCGATGGTGAGCTTCAGCTCGTTGTCGTCGAGGGTGAGCGCCGAGATGCCGGTGCCCGACGAGCTGGGAATGTTGTTCCAGCTCATCCCCGGGCTCCAGCGCTGATCGGGGAAGGCGGTGTCGTCGCCGATGATGTTGCGGACATGCTTCGTCTTCGCGGCGATAGCGTCGGCCAGCGTGGCCAGGCAGTCCGTAGCGCAATCGTCGGCGCTCGACATGCGGGCATCGCCCCAGCCGGTCAGCACGACGTCATTGCCTTCGAGCCGCACCGTGGCGCCGCCGGTCGTGTCGGGCTGGTTGATGTCCGGCAGGTTCGCGAAGGCGGCGGCGGTGGTGTAGATCTTGGTGTTGGAGGCCGGGATGAAGCGGCCGTCGGGATTGATCGCGACGATCTCCCTGCCGTCCGGATCGACGACCACCAGCCCGAAGCGCGTGCCCACGGGCGCCTCGCCCAGCCGCGCGGCGATGCGCTGGTCCAGCGTCTGGGCCTGGGCCAGCGCCGGCAGGGCAACGGAAAGGGCGAGCGCGAGGACGATGTGCTTCATGCGGCAAGCGTACCCATCGCCGCCAAAGCTGCAAAGCCGGGATCATTCAGAGGAGTCGCCCGGGCATAACCGCCGCGCATGCCGGCATTGTTACGGCAACATCCCCCCGGCACTTTCGCGCTATGATAGGGCGTACCGCTTTAAAGCTTTGGGGTTCGCTGGCGCTGGCAATGGCCACGCCGGCGCTGGCGCAAACCGACGATCTGGCGGCGGCCCTGGCGCTGCCGGTGGCGAGCCAGATGACCGGCGCGCGCGACGTGCAGCGCTTCGCCTGGGTGGAGAACCGGGCCGGGCTGCGCAACCTCTGGGTGGCGGATGCGGGCCAGAAGGCCCGGCAGATCACGCACTATGCCGAGGACGACGGCATGATGCTCTACGACCTGGCGCTGAGCCCCGACGGCAAGCGCCTGGCCTTCGTTCGCGGCGGGGATGACGAGTTCCCCGACGGACGGATCCCGAATACGGCCTCGGCAGCGTACCCGCCGGGGCAGCAGGTGTTCGTCGCCGCGCTGGACGGCGGAGATCCCACGCCGATCGGCGACGGACACCTGCCTGTATTCTCGCCCGACGGACAGCGGGTCGCCTTCACCCGGCGCGGCGAGATCTGGCTGTGGCAGAGCGGCAAACCGGCGCGGATCGCCGCGCTCTCGGGCGAAGTGTCCGACCTCAAATGGACGCCCGACGGCAAGACGCTGTTCTTCGTCGAGGATCGCGGGGATCATGGCTTCGTCGCCACGTTCGACGTCGATACGGGCAAGCTGACCTATATGGAGCCCGCGCTCGGCAATTCGGCCGAGCCCGCGCTTTCGTCCGACGGCAGCGAAATCGCCTATATCCAGTATCGCGATCCCCCGGCGGGCGCGGCGGCGGACAGCGGCCCCTATTGGTCGATCCGGGTAGCCGATCTGGCGACGGGCAAGGCGCGTACCGTCTGGACTGCGCCACAGGGCATGGGCGGCCGCTATTACGGCACCCGCCAGCACAATCTCTATTGGAGCAAGGCCGGCCGGCTGCTCTTCCCCTGGGAGCGGACCGGCTTCCTTCATGTCTATGCTATCGACGCCGCCGGAAGCTCCGGCGCACCGAAGGAGCTGACTCCGGGCCAGTTCGAGGTCGAGACCTTCGTGCTCGGCGCCGACGACGTTCTGACCTTCGCAGCCAATGCCGACGAGGCCGACCGGCGGCATTTCTGGCAGGTGCCGGCCAGCGGCGGCGCGGCAAAGCGCGTGACCGGCGGCAAGGGCAGCGAGAGCCTGCCGCTGTTCGCCGGCGGACTGCTCGCGGGCATCGCCACCGATGCCGGGCATCCCGGGCATCCGGTGGTCGCCAAGGGGCTGGCACCGCTGGGCGAAGCGGCGGAGCTCAAGGGCGCGATCGAGCCCGAGGCAGTGACCTATCAGGCCGAGGACGGCGTGACCGTCCATGCCCAGCTGTTCCGCGGCAAGGGCAAGGGGCCACGCCCGGCGCTGATCTTCGTCCATGGCGGGCCGCGCCGGCAGATGCTGCTCGGCTTCCACCCCTCTCAATATTATTCCAACGCCTACATCATGAACCAGGCGCTGGCTGCGCATGGCTATACCGTGCTCTCGGTCAACTACCGCAGCGGCACCGGCTATGGACAGGCATTCCGCGAGGCGCCCGAGATCGCGCGCGGCGGCGCATCCGAATATCGCGACGTGCTGGCCGGCGGGCGCTGGCTGGCGGACCAGAAGGACGTGGCGGCGGACCGGATCGGCATCTGGGGCGGCAGCTGGGGCGGCTATCTGACAGCGCTGGCGCTGGCGCGGAACAGCGACCTGTTCAAGGCGGGCGCCGACTTCCACGGCGTCCACACCATGCTGCGCCCGGTCGAAGGCAACATCGCCCCCGACCAGCAGGATCTGGTGCGACAGAAGCAGTGGGACAGCTCGCCGATGGGATCGATCGACAAATGGCGCTCGCCGGTGCTGCTCGTCCACGGCGACGACGACCGCAACGTCGATTTCGCCCAATCGCTGCTGCTCGCGCGCGAGCTGGCGGCGCGGCGCATCCCGTTCGAGGAGCTGGTCTTCCCCAACGAACGCCACGAATTCTTCCGCACCGCGGACTGGCTTGCGGCCTATCGCCGCACCTTCGCGTTCTTCGACGAGAAACTGAAATGAGGGCGTTGATGGCAGTGACGGCTATGGCGAGCGCGAACGCGGCCCAAGCGCAGGAGCGCGCGACGCTGATCCACGGCGCGCGCGTGTTCGACGGCAGCGGCGCCGCGGCGAAGATCGCCGACGTGCTGATCGAGGGCGGCAAGGTCGCGCGGGTAGGCAAGAAGCTGCGCGTGCCCGAGGGGACCGAGGTGGTGGACGCCACCGGCCTCACGCTGATCCCCGGCCTGCACGACCTCCACATCCACACCCCGCGCGAAGCCTTTGCCGACGGCGCCGCGCTCCACCGTTTCTACCTGCCCTATCTCAAGGCGGGCGTGACCAGCATCAACGAGTTCTCGGTCTCGGGCGCGATGATGGCGGGGATCCGCGATCTCCAGGCGGATACGCCGCGCCTTACCCTGGCGATCCGGCTCGGCGTGCCCGGCGGGCACGGCACCGAGAGCAAGTTCACCCAGGCGATCACCTATCAGGTGACCAGCCCCGACGAGGCGCATGCCGCAATGGCGCAGGCGCTCGCCTTCAAGCCTGACATGGTGAAGGTGTTCGCCGATGGCTGGCGCTATGGCGATCCGGCGCGCCCCGACAAGCCGAGCATCGACGAGCCGACCCTCGCCGCGATCGTCCACGACGCACACAAGGCGGGCATCAAGGTCATGACGCACACGGTGACGCTGGAGGGCGCCAAGCTCGCCGCCCGCGCCGGCGTGGACGCGCTGGCGCACGGCGTCGGCGACGCGCTGGTCGATGGCGAGTTGATCGGCCTGATGAAGAAGCACCACATGGCCTATGTCGCCACGCTGGCGACCTACGAGCCGCTCGAGACGCGGGTGCTGGCGCCCGAGGAGATCGCCCTGCTCTCCCCCGAAGCCCAGGCGCGAGAGGCGGCCCGGCTGGCCAGGGGCGAGGCGGTGGCGCCCTATGACAGCAGGCGCTGGGAGATCATGCGCGAGAATATCCGCCGGCTCCAGGTGGCGCGGATCCGCATCGGCGTGGGCACCGACACGGGCATCGAGGGCGTCTATCCCGGCTTCGGCGCGCTGCGCGAGATGCGCTGGCTGACCCAGCTCGGCTTCACGCCCGCCGAGGCGATCGAGGCGGGCACGCGGGTGAGCGCGGACATCATGGGCCGCCGCAAGACCGAAGGCGAGATCCGCAAGGGCATGCGCGCAGACCTGGTGCTGACCGGCGGCACCCCCGACCTGATGTTCCGCGACCTGTACGACGTGAAGCGGGTCTGGGTGGCAGGGAAAGAAGTCAGCCTCGCCGACTAACTCAATCCTCTCCCGGAGGGAGAGGATTTGGGAGCTAGGTCATATCCGCCGCGCGATAGACCTCTTCGTCCAGCTCGCCTTCCCAGCGCGCGACCAACGTCGCCACCGTCAGGTTCGCCGAAGCGCTCGGCACCGTGCGGGTCATGTCGAGCAGCCGGTCGAAGGGCAGCACGAAGCCGACCACCAAAGCCGTCTGCTCGGGCGAGACGCCGACCGCGCTCAACACAGCGGCGAGCATGAAGAGCGAGGCCGAGGGCACCGGTGCAGTGCCGAACGCCGCCAGTGCGCCGGTGAGCAGCACCGTGGCATAGACGGTCGGGGTCATCGGTACGCCGAAAGCCTGCAGCGCGAACATGCTGAGCAGCCCGACATACATCGCCGTGCCGTCCTTGCCGATGCTCGCCCCCAAGGGGAGCACGGTCGAGAAGACCGGGCGGCCGATGCCGAGATTCTGCTCGGAGACGCGCATCGCCACCGGCAGCGTCGCGCCGCTGGAAGCCGTGGAGAAGGCCACTGCCAGCGCATCGACGATGCCGCGGAAGAAGGGCAGCAGCGGCAGGCGCGCGACGAAGCGCAGCAACAGGCTGTGCACCACCAGCATCTGAATGAGCGAGCCAAGCACCACTGCCAGCGCCAGCCAGCCGACATGGACGAACACCGCGGCCCCGTTCGCTGCCACGGCATTGGCGATCAGCGCGAACACGCCGAAGGGCGTCACTTCCATCACCAGCCCGACGACGCGCAGCAGCACTGCCGAGGTCGATTGCAGCAGCGTCGCGAACGGCTTGCCCGCCTCCCCCGCCACCACCGTGCCGCAGCCGATCAGGATCGAGGTGAAGATCAGCGCGAGCATGTCGCCCTTGGCGAGCGCGTCGAAGATGTTGGTCGGGATGATGTTGATCAGCTGCTCATAGGGCGTGACCGGCTTGCCCAGCGCATGCGCCTCGGCGGTGCCGAGCGGCGCACCAACGCCGGGATGGACGATCGCCGCGATCAGCATGCCGACCGAGACAGCGATGAAGGTGGTCAGCGCGAACATCCCGATCGTGCGCCCGCCCAGGCTGCCGAGCCGCTTGGGATCGGCGAGCGTGGTGATACCCGATGCGATCGTCACCAGCACGATCGGCGCGACCAGCATGCGGATCGCACGAACGAACAGGTCGCCGATGAACTGGACATAGGGCGTCGCCCCCGGCGCCACAAAGGCGAAGATCACGCCGAGGACGAGGAAGGCAAGCACGCGCTTCCACAGCGCAGTGGCGAACCAGATTTTCATGCTACCCACCCCTTCACCGTACTCCTGCGAAAGCAGGAGCCCAGAGTATCAAACGATCCGCCCACAACCCTGGACTCCTGCTTTCGCAGGAGAACAAGGTGATGCTTGACTATCAGCCGCATGTCCCCGGCGTCGGCTTGTGCGGCAGCGCGCGGCCGGCAGCCTTGCCGGTCATCGCACCCTTGTCGACCGCGAGCACGCCGTTGACCACCACGGTCTGCACGCCGGCGGCGAGCTCGGTCGGCGCCTCATAGGTGGCGCGCGAGGCGTAGGTTTTCGGATCGAACACCACGACATCGGCATAGGCGCCTTTGCGCAGATGCCCGCGGCCGGCGAGCCCGAACGTGTCGGCAGTCAGCGCCGAGCTGCGCTCGATGAACTCGCGCAGCGTAATGACATGGTCGGTCTTGACGTACTTGTCGTACTTGCGCGCGAAGGTGCCATAGACGCGCGGATGGCCGCCCGAGGCATCCGATCCGGTCATCACCCAGGGCATCTTCATGAAGGCGGCGATGTCCGCCTCGCTCTGGTTGAACGAGATCGTGCCCGGATCACCGATGCGGATCACTGCGATCGCGGCATCGACCGGCGCCAGGTTCATCTCTTTCGCCACGCTATCAAGATAGCGGTTCTTGTACTTGCCCTCGGCGATCAGCAGCTTGTCCGGCCCGCCGCGCTTGCGCAGATTCTCGGTCATGCCTTCGTGCATCTTCTGCATGAGCGAGGGGTCGTCGAAGCGCTTGAGCAAGGCCGGGCGGCCGCCATCCTGCGCCCAGAGCGGGACGAGCGAGGCGACCAGGCTCGTGCCCGATGCCGACCAGGGATATTGGTTGGCGGTGACCTTCTCGCCGCGCGCCCGCGCCGCCTCGATCTTGGCGATGATCTTCGGCGCCTCGCCCTGCACGTCGACGCCGAGCGCCTTGATGTGGCTGATATGCGCGGGCAGCCCGCCTTCGCGGCCGATGCGGATCGCCTCGTCTATCGCGGCATCGAGCCCGACGGTGTAGCTGCTCTCGTCGCGAATATGGCTGTCATAGCTGCCGCCGCGCTTGCCGGCCTCCTTGGCCAGCTCGATCACTTCCTCAGTCTTGGCGAAGCTCTGCGGCGCGTAGAACAGGCCGGTCGAGAGGCCGAGCGCGCCGTGGCACATCGCATCGGCGACGAGCCCCTTCATCGTCGCCATCTCGGCGGGCGTGGGTTCGCGATTGTCCTCGCCGACCACCTTCTCGCGCACGGCGCCGAAGCCGACCCAGGCGGCATAGTTGATGCCGACCGGCTTGGTCGCGGCACTACCCAGGACCTTGGCGAGATCGGGGCTGCCGCCGCCGTCATTGCCGATGAACGCCGTGGTGACGCCCTGCATCAGGAAGGCGGGGACGAGCCGCTTGGCGGGGTCCTTCGAAGCAAGGTCGCCGCCCATATGCGTGTGCGGATCGATGAAGCCCGGCGAGACGATCATGCCCTTGGCATCGATCACCCGCGCCGCGCTGACATTGGCGTGCTTGCTTACCGAGACGATGTGATCGCCGCTGATCGCGACATCGCCGATGAACGGAGCATCGCTGCCGGTGTAGATCGTGCCGCCGCGGATCAGCAGATCGACCTTCTGCGGCGGGGGTGCCGAAGCGGCTCCCAGCGAGACGACGGCAATCCCCAGCAGCAGCGCGACCTTCATGGCGTTCCCCAAAATCCTTTGACGGGCGGATAGAGCACGCCGTTCCGGTCCTCGACCCCGCCCGGACGATCCTTGGCGAGCCAGATCGGACCGTCAAGGTCGGCGAAGTCGGACATGCGGGCGACGTGCAGCGCCGCGGCGATCGACAGCGACGAGCTGACCATGCAGCCGGTCATCAGCCCCAGCCCGCGCTCGCGGGTGGCGCGCGCCAGCTTCAGCGCTTCGGTGAGGCCGCCGGCCTTGTCGAGCTTGATGTTCACCACCTGATAGCGCCGCGCGACCACGTCCAGCTCCGCGGTGGTGTGGATCGACTCGTCGGCGGCGATCGGCACCAGCGGCTTGAAGCGCTCCAGGCATTCGTCGATCTCCGCCGAGACCGGCTGCTCGAGCAGATCGACCTTCAGCTCGGCGAGCAAGGGCTGCATCGCTTCGACCAACCGGGCGTCCCAGCTCTCGTTCGGATCGACGATCAGCTTCGCATCGGGCGCGGCGCTGCGCACGGCGCGGATCTGCGCGTCGGGCAGATGGCCGTCGACCTTGACCTTGATCAGCGGCGCGCCGGCAACGCGGCGGGCGGCGGCGCCCATCATCATCGGCGTGTCGATCACGATGGTGAGCGCGCTGGCGAGCGCTTCGGGTTCGGGCGCGCCGATCAGCTCGGCGACGCTCTTCCCCGCCTGGCGAGCTTCAAGGTCCCAGAGCGCGCAATCCACCGCGTTGCGGGCAGCGCCCGCCGGGAGCAGCGCCAGCAGCTCCTCGCGCCCGGCGCCAGCCTCGATCGCGGCGCGCACGCCTTCGATCGCCTCGAGCGCGCTCTCCACGCTTTCGCCGTAGCGGGCATAGGGCACGCCTTCGCCCTTCCCTTCATGCTCCCCGGCGCGGAGCGAGACCGTGACCACATCGGCCTCGGTCTTCACGCCGCGCGAGATGCGGAAGGGCTTGGTCAGGAGGAAACGGTCGTGACGGGCCGAGAGACTTCGGTGCATAGCAACTCATCGATGATCGCCTCGACCCCGAAGGCAATCGGATCGGTGCAGGGAAGGCCGAGATCGGCCTCGATCTGCCGGCACAGCGCCTCAGCCTCGTCGCGCTCCATGCGCGAGGTGTTGAGGCAGACGCCGACGGCGCGAACATTGGGGCTGGTCAGGCGCGCGGTCTGGAGATTGGCCTCCAGGCACGCCTTCAGCTCCGGCAGCGCACGGCCCGGGATGCCGCGCATATGGCTGCGGCTCGGATCGTGGCAGAGCACGATCGCCTCGGGCTGCGCACCGTGGAGCAGGCCGGTCGAGACACCGGCGAAGCTCGGGTGGAACAAGGAGCCCTGGCCCTCGATCAGGTCCCAGCCGCCATCGGTGCGCTCGGGCGCGAGCATCTCGATGCCGCCCGAGATGAAATCGGCGACCACTGCGTCGATCGGCACGCCGGCGCCGGCGATCAGGATGCCGGTCTGGCCGGTCGCTCGGAAATCGGCCTTCTCGCCGCGCGCCTTGAGCGCATCGGCCAGCGCAATCGTGGTGTACATCTTGCCAACCGAGCAATCGGTGCCGACGGTGAGCACGCGGCGGCCGGCACGGGCATAGCCGTTGCCGACGCGCAGGTCCGCCGGGGGATCGCGCACGTCGAACAGCTGCAGGCCCTTTTCCCTGGCGAGCGCCGCCAGCTCGGGCACGTCGCGCAGCCGCTGGTGCAGGCCGGCGGCGATGTTCATCCCCGCTTCCAGCGCGGCCTTGGCGTCGGCGACGAGATCGCCGCCCAGCGTACCGCCCGAATTGGCGATGCCGAGCACGAGCGTCTTCGCGCCCGCCGCCGCGCCTTCGGCGATCGTCATGCGCGGCAGGCCGAGCGTCAGCGGACTATCGTCGTGCCGGAACTCGCCCACGCAATCGTCCCGCCGGAATTCGGCGAGGCCGCGCGAGGTCTTGATGCCCACGAAATCGGTGCTGTGACCGAGGTATAGAAGAAAAGGTGCCGGTATCATGCGGGGATAACGCTATCGCCCCGCATCCGGCACCGCGCATAGCGAGTAGGCGCCTCGGCATAGCCTGTTGTTATGGCAAAAGCTCAGGACCTTAGGCGTCGATCACCTTGGCCAGCGTCTTGAGGAAATCGGTGGCCAGCGCCGTCGGCGGCCGGTTGAGCAGGAACATCGCGTGGACGTCGAAGGTGAGCTGCGGCTTCAAGGGCCGCATCGCCAGCCCGGGCACCAGCGAGGCCTGCGCCGTGAAGCTGTCGACCACCGTCATCCCCACTCCCTGCGCGACCAGCGCAGTGGCGATGTAGAAGGTGCGTGCCGAGATCACCTCATCGAGATCGAGCTCGAGCCGCTGCAACTCCTGGCTGAACAGCTGGCCGATCGGGCCCGAATTGGCGAGGCTGATGAACGGGCGCCCGCGCAGCCGTTCCAGCTCGATGCGCGGCGGCGCGTCGGGCATGTCCTCCTCGCGGTAGAGCACCACCAGCTCGCCTTCGCCCAGCCAGCGATGGCCGATCGGCGCGGCGTGCGGCACCTCATAGGCGATCGCGACATCGGTTTCGCGCTCGTAGAGCTTGCGCAGCAGGTCGTCGTGATGGACGGTCTGGAGATCGAAGCGCACGCCCTCATGCCCGCGCATGAAGCGCGCCACCGCGGTGGGCAGCGCGTTGAGCGCGAGGCTGGGCAGGGCTGAAACCTTCAGCATGCCGCCCGAACCACGCTTCAGGTTCCGCCCGGCCTCGCGCAGCGCATAGACGCGGTCCTGGATCTCCGAGACTTCGGTGAACAGCGTGTGCGCGTCCTCGGTCGGGACCAGCCGGCCATTGGTGCGGTGGAAGAGCTGGAAACCGAGGAGGCTCTCTGCATGGCGCAGCATCTTGGAGACCGAAGGCTGCGACACGTTGAGCGCCCGCGCGGCACCACTGACCGAGCCGTTGACATATACCGCGTGGAAAATCTCGATGTGACGCAAGTTCATTGCGCCAGACTATAGCGGTTTGGAAAAAGGGAAAGGCCCCGCTTCGGGGCAATCGTTTCAATACTCCGTCACCCCCGCGAAAGCGGGGGCCCATCTCCGACGAGTTCCAACTACACCACCGCCGTCTGGCGCCTGGAGCATTCAGGAGATGGGTCCCCGCTTTCGCGGGGATGACGAGCGAATATTATCGTCGGCGCTTGCGGATCAGCCGCCCGGGGTGAACTCCGCGACGAGATCGTAGCGATCGCCGGGAAAGGTCTGGCGGACGAAAGTGACGGCGCGGCCGGTGCGCCAGGTCCAGCGCTCGACCTGGAGGCAGGCGGTGTGCGGATCGAGCTGCAATCGCTTGGCGAGCGCGCCGCTGGCCGGCACCGCGCGGATGCGATGGCGGGCGTCGGTCCAGGGGACATGGTGGAGCAGCCAGGAACCGGGCGCCTCACTCTCGAAGGTGTCTGCGCGCGGCACCGGCACGGTGTCGAGCGCGATCAGTCGCCGCTCCAGCGCGAAGGGCTGGCCGCCGGCGAAATGTACACCCTCGATCAGCAGCGCCGGCAGCGCGATGCCCGATATCTCGGCATCGGCGTCGCGATTGACCACGCGGCAGGTGTCGAGCTCCCAATGATAGGCCTCGCCGCGCGCCGCGATCATCTGGGCAAGATCGGGCACTTCGAGCACCGCGGCATGCACCTTGGGCTGGGCGACGAACGAGCCGGCCTTGCGCCGCCGCTCGATCAGCCCGGCATGGGCGAGCCGCTCCAGCGCCTTGCTCACCGTGGCGCGGGCGCAGCCATAGTGCGCGACCAGTTCATGCTCGAAGGGAATGCGGTCGCCAGGGCGCAATGCACCCGAGCGGATGCGCTCCTCGATGTCCGAGCGGATGCGTTCCTGCAGCGTCACCCGAGCAGGCGCTCCAGGATTTTGTGATAATGATTAGCAATAGCCTCGCTTGCACGGTGCCGGCCGCGAGAGACTTGCAGCGTGCCGGCGCGCCAGACGCAGTCGATCGCGCCGGGGCGCCCGGCGAAGATCCAGCGATCGAGAAGGGTGTCGGCAGAGGCGCCGGCGAAGCTCGGATGATCCATGTCCAGGCTCACGATATCGGCCGGGGCGCCGGGCGCAATCCCGGTCGTGACGCCAAGCGCCTGCCCGCCCCCGGCCAGCGCCGCGCCGAACAGCGTCTCTCCCACCGAAGCGTCTTCGTCGGCGAGGATCGCCCTGCGCCGCAGCGAGAGCCGCTGCGAATATTCGATCGCCCGCAATTCTGCAGCGGCATCGATCTGGATATTGGAATCGGTGCCGGTCGCGAGACGCCCGCCGGTGGCCAGATAGCGTTCGGCCGGGAAGATGCCGTCGCCCAGATTGGCTTCGGTGACCGGGCACAGCCCTGCCACCGCGCCCGAGCGCGCCAGCCGGTCGGTTTCGGCATGGTTGAGGTGGGTGGCGTGGATCAGCGTCCAGCGTTGGTCGACCCCGGCATTGTGCAGCAGCCACTCGACCGGCCGCGCCCCGCTCCATTGCTCGCAGGCGGCGACTTCCCCGGTCTGCTCGGCAGCGTGGATATGGATCGGGCCGGAAGTGAGCGCCGTGACCGCAGCCAGTTCCTCCGGCGTCACCGCGCGCAACGAATGCGGGGCCACACCCAGCACCGCGTCGGCGGGCAGCTTGGCCCGGCTCGCCTCGACCAGTTCGGCGAAGCTGTCGAGGCTCGACAGGAAGCGCCGCTGGCCGGGCTTGGGCTCGCGGCCGCCGAAATCGCTGTGCGCGTAGAAGACCGGCAGCAGGGTGAGGCCGATACCCGCCTGCCCGGCGGCATGCACGATCGCGCCGGCGGTCTCGGCCGGATCGGCATAGCGGGCGCCGTCCACGTCGTTGTGGAGATAGTGGAACTCGCCAACCCGCGTGTACCCCGTCTCGAGCATCTCGACATAGGCCTGGGCGGTGATCGCCGCGATGTCGTCGGGAGTCAGCCGGTCGAGGAACCGGTACATGATCTCGCGCCAACTCCAGAAATCATCGTCTGGCCGGCCGCGGCGCTCGCTCAGCCCTGCCATGCCGCGCTGGAAGCCGTGGCTGTGGACATTGCCCAGGCCGGGAATGGCGGCACGGTGACGCTCGGCGCCAAGCGTGGGATCGCTGTCCGCCAGCACCGCGGCGATGCGCCCTTCGGCGATGCGGACGGTGACGCGCTCGGCCCAGCCGGTCGGCAGCAGCGCGGTTTCGAACCAGAGATCCATTGCATTGCCTCCCTTTCAATATGTCTAGACATAACAGAAAGCGCGGGCAAGGATGGGCAGATGGATCGACTCTGGACCAATGCCCGGATCGCGACGATGGCTGGCCCCGGCCTGGGCACCATCGAGCGCGGCGCCGTGGCGGCCCGGGACGGAAGGATCGCCTGGCTGGGCCCCGCGAGCGAGGCGCCCGCCGCGGCCGAGACGGTGGATTGCGGGGGCCGCTGGATCACCCCCGGGCTGATCGATTGCCACACCCATCTGGTCCATGCAGGCGACCGCGCGCACGAGTTCGAGCTGCGGCTCCAGGGCGCCAGTTACGAGGAGATTGCGCGCGCCGGCGGCGGGATTGTCTCGACGATGCGCGCCACCCGCGACGCGAGCGAGGCCGCACTGGTCGCGAGCGCCCTGCCCCGGCTCGACGCGCTGATCGCCGAGGGCACGACCACGGTCGAAGTGAAGTCAGGCTATGGCCTGTCGCTGGACGACGAACTCAAGATGCTGCGCGCCGCCCGGGCGCTGGGCCGCGAGCGGCCGGTGCGGATCGCGACGACCTTCCTCGGCGCGCATGCCCTGCCCCCCGAATATGCGAACGACCGCACCGCTTATGTCGATCTCGTATGCGATACGATGATCCCCGCGCTCGGCGGTCTTGCCGATGCGGTCGATGCGTTTTGCGAGGGGATCGGCTTCACCCCTGACGAGACCCGCCGCGTGTTCGAAGCGGCGAAGGCGCACGGGCTGGGCGTGAAGCTCCACGCCGAGCAGCTTTCCAACCAGCAAGGCGCCGCGCTGGCGGCATCCTATGGCGCGCTGTCGGCAGACCATCTCGAATATCTCGACACGGCCGGGATCGCGGCGATGGCCAGGGCCGGCACGGTGGCGACATTGCTCCCCGGCGCCTTCTACTTCGTCCGCGAGACCAGGCTGCCGCCGATCCAGGCGCTGCGCGACGCCGGTGTCCCGATCGCCCTCGCCACCGATTGCAACCCGGGCACCTCCCCGCTCACCAGCCTGCTGCTCGTGATGAACATGGGCGCGACGCTGTTCCGCCTGACCGTCGAGGAATGTCTGGCCGGCGTGACCCGCGAGGCGGCGCGGGCGCTGGGGCTTGCCCAAGAAATCGGCACGATCGCGCTCGGCAAGAGCTGCGACCTGGCGATCTGGGACGTCGAGCGGCCGGCCGAGCTTGTCTATCGCATGGGGCTGAACCCGCTCCATGCGCGTGTGTGGAAGGGCGAATGACCGAAGTTCTGATGATCCCCGGCGAGGTGCCGCTGGCCGAGTGGCGCGCGATCTGGCGTGGCGCGGTGCCGAAGCTCGATCCCGCCAGCGCCCCGCGCATCGCCGAGAGCGCCGCCGCCGTGGCGCGCATCCTCGCGCATGGCGAACCGGTCTATGGAATCAACACCGGATTCGGGAAGCTCGCCAGCGTCAAGATCGAGGCCGAGGATCTCGCCACGCTCCAGCGCAACATCGTGCTCAGCCACGCCGCCGGCATCGGCGCGCCCTCGCCCACCCCGGTCGTCCGGCTGATGATGGCATTGAAGCTCGCCAGCCTCGCCCAGGGCGCCTCGGGCGTGCAGCCCGCCACCGTCGCGCTACTCGAGGCGATGCTTGCCGGGGGGCTTACCCCGGTGGTGCCCAGCCAGGGCTCGGTCGGCGCCAGCGGCGACCTCGCTCCGCTGGCGCACATGGCCGCGACGATGATCGGGGTCGGCCATATCGAGCTTGGCGGCCGCGTGCTTCCCGCCAAGCAGGCGCTGGCCGAAGCCGGCCTCGCCCCCGTCACCCTCGGCCCGAAGGAAGGCCTCGCCCTCCTCAACGGCACCCAATTCTCCACCGCCAACGCGCTGGCCGGGCTGTTCGAGGCGGAGACCTTGTTCCAGGCCGCGCTCGTCACCGGCGCACTGTCGACCGAGGCAGCCAAGGGCACCGATGCCCCCTTCGATCCGCGCATCCACCAGCTGCGCCGTCACCCTGGCCAGATCGCAGTCGGCGAGACGCTGCGCACGCTGATGCAGGGCTCGGCGATCCGCGCCTCGCACCGCGACGACGATCCGCGCGTGCAGGACCCCTATTGTCTGCGCTGCCAGCCCCAGGTGATGGGCGCGGTGCTCGATCTGCTCCGCCAGGCCGGCACGACGCTGGAGACCGAGGCCAACGGCGTCAGCGACAATCCGCTGATCTTCGCCGAGACCGACGAGGCGCTGTCCGGCGGCAACTTCCACGCCGAGCCGGTCGCCTTCGCGGCGGACATGATCGCGCTGGCGCTCTGCGAGATTGGCTCGATCGCCGAGCGCCGGATCGCGATGCTGGTCGATCCCGCGCTTTCCAACCTGCCCGCCTTCCTTACCCCCCAGCCGGGTTTGAACTCGGGCTTCATGATCCCCCAGGTCACTGCCGCGGCACTCGTCTCCGAGAACAAGCAGCGCGCCACCCCGGCCAGCGTCGACTCGATCCCGACCTCGGCCAATCAGGAAGACCATGTCTCGATGGCCGCGCATGGCGCCCGCCGCCTGCTCGACATGGCCGCGAACTGCGCCGGGGTGATCGGCATCGAGCTGCTCGCCGCCGCGCAGGGCTGCGACTTCCATGCCGGTCTCACTTCCTCCGAAGCATTGGAGCGCGTGCGCGCCCGGCTGCGCGGCGAGGTGCCGACGCTCGATCACGACAGGCATTTCCACCCCGACATCGAAGCGGCGACCGCGCTGGTCCGCGCCGGCGCGGTGGCCGAAGCGGCGGGTATCGCGCTGCCGGGGGTTGCATGAGCTGGCTCGAGGTGCATCGCGGCAGCGCGCCGCTGATCGTCGCCTTTCCGCATACGGGCACGGACATTCCGCCCGATATCGAGCCTCGCTTCGTCTCCCCCTGGCTAGCGCGCAAGGATGCCGACTGGTGGATCGACCGGCTCTACGACTTCGCCGCCGAGCTCGGCGCCACGACGGTGCGGACGCGCATCTCGCGCAGCGTGATCGACGTGAGCCGCGATCCCTCCGGCGCCTCGCTCTATCCGGGGCAGGCGACGACGGAGCTTTGCCCGACCACCACCTTCGACGGCACGCCCCTGTATCACAACGGCGAACCGGACGCCGGCGAGATCGCCCGGCGGCGCACCGCCTTTTTCGATCCCTATCACGCCGCGATCGTGGCCGAGATCGTGCGACTCCGCGCGATCCATCCCCGGATCGTGCTCTACGACGCGCACTCGATCCGCAGCCATGTCCCCCGCCTGTTCGACGGCACGCTGCCCCAGTTCAACATCGGCACCAATGGCGGCGCCACCTGCGCCCCGGCCCTCGCCCGCTCCGTCGAGGCCGCCTGCGCCGCGACGCCCTGGAGCCAGGTGACCGACGGCCGTTTCCGCGGCGGCTGGACCACCCGCCACTATGGCCGCCCCGAAGCGGGCGTACACGCCATCCAGATGGAGCTGGCCTGCCGCGGCTATATCGACGAGCCCGCCGCCTTCGACGAGGCGCGCTGGCCGACGCCCTATGCCGATACCCGCGCCGCCCCGATGCGCGCCGCCCTCACCCAGGTCCTGCAAGCCTGCCTGCAATTCGCCGGAGCCCCGGAATGACTCGCCTCGACAACAGCCGCATCATCAAGCCCTCCACCGGCACCGAACTGACCGCCAGGAGCTGGCTCACCGAAGCGCCGCTGCGCATGCTGATGAACAACCTCCATCCCGATGTCGCCGAGCGGCCCGAGGAACTCGTCGTCTATGGCGGCATCGGTCGCGCCGCGCGCGACTGGGAGAGCTATGACCGGATCGTGGCGGCGCTGCGCGATCTCAAAGCCGACGAGACACTGCTGATCCAGTCGGGGAAGCCAGTCGGCGTGTTCCGCACCCACGAGAACGCGCCCCGCGTCCTGCTCGCCAACTCGAACCTTGTGCCGCACTGGGCGACCTGGGAGCATTTCAACGAGCTCGATCGCAGGGGCCTGGCGATGTACGGCCAGATGACCGCCGGCTCGTGGATCTATATCGGCACCCAGGGCATCGTGCAGGGCACCTATGAGACCTTCGCGGAGATGGGCCGCCAGCATTATGGCGGCGATCTGAAGGGACGCTGGCTGCTCACCGCCGGGCTGGGCGGCATGGGCGGCGCGCAGCCGCTGGCGGCAGTGATGGCCGGCGCCTCCTGCCTCGCCATCGAATGCCAGCCGAGCCGGATCGAGATGCGTCTGCGCACCGGCTATCTCGACCGCGCCGCCACCGATATCGACGAGGCGCTGGCGATCATCGCCGAGGCCAAGGACAAGCCGGTCTCGGTCGGCCTGCTCGGCAACGCCGCCGAATTGCTCCCCGAGATGTTCGCACGCGGCATCCGCCCCGACCTGCTCACCGACCAGACCAGCGCGCACGATCCGGTCAACGGCTATCTGCCGATCGGCTGGACCGTCGCCGAATGGATCGAGCGGCGCGAGCGCGATCCGGACGGCACCGCCAAGGCAGCCAAGGCAGCGATGGCGCAGCATGTGAAGGCAATGCTCGATTTCCACGCCGCCGGCGTGCCGACGGTCGACTATGGCAACAACATCCGCCAGGTCGCGCTCGACGAGGGCGTCGCCAACGCCTTCGACTTCCCCGGCTTCGTGCCCGCCTATATCCGCCCGCTGTTCTGCCGGGGGATCGGCCCGTTCCGCTGGGCGGCATTGTCAGGCGATCCCGAGGACATCGCCAGGACCGACGCCAAGGTGAAGGAATTGCTGCCCGACAACGCGCATCTCCACAACTGGCTCGACATGGCCGCCGAGCGCATCCACTTCCAGGGCCTGCCCGCGCGGATCTGCTGGGTGGGCCTGGGCGACCGCCACCGGCTCGGCCTCGCCTTCAACGAGATGGTCGCCTCGGGCGAACTCAAGGCGCCGATCGTGATCGGTCGCGACCATCTCGACAGCGGATCGGTCGCCAGCCCCAATCGCGAGACCGAGGCGATGCGCGACGGATCGGACGCAGTCTCGGACTGGCCGTTGCTCAACGCGCTGCTCAACACCGCCTCGGGCGCGACCTGGGTGTCGCTGCATCACGGCGGCGGCGTCGGCATGGGCTATTCGCAACATGCCGGGATGGTGATCGTCGCCGACGGCACGCCCGAGGCGGCGAAGCGGCTCGAGCGCGTGCTGTGGAACGATCCCGCGACCGGCGTGATGCGGCACGCGGACGCCGGCTACGTCGAGGCTTTGGACTGTGCGCGTGAGAAGAGGCTTAAACTGCCCGGTATCTTGTAGGCGGTCTGGTCTTGCCGGAGACGGCAAGGGACGGAGGCGGGCCGCGTTGCAACCGCGGCTCGCCTTCTGGAATTTTCAAGGTTATCCAATAGCCTTTCCCCGGCGAAGGCCGGGGCCCAGACTAGGCAGTGCGCGGCGAAGACGCGCCAAGGCGCGTGACTTTCAAGGCTGGGCCCCGGCCTTCGCCGGGGAAAAGAAGAAGAAATCAAATCTCGACGAACTTCCCCGCCTCGCAGTCCTTCACCACCTTGCCCGCTTCGAACACGGTGCCGTTCATCGTGATATAGACCCCGGGCTGCGCCACCTGGACGGTGGCGAAGGCCATGCCGAGATTGAACGGCGCATCGCTCTCCGCGAAGCGCGCCGGCGCCAGCGCGCCGACCAGCACGATCGTCTTGCCCGCGATTCCCGCGAGCGCCTTGGCGGTCTCGGTCATCGTGTCGGTGCCGTGCGTGATGACGATGCGCGTCGCATCCGAGCCCGCGACGCGCGCGGCG
This sequence comes from Sphingomonas sp. HITSZ_GF, assembly GCF_029543155.1. Classification (GTDB taxonomy): domain Bacteria; phylum Pseudomonadota; class Alphaproteobacteria; order Sphingomonadales; family Sphingomonadaceae; genus Sphingomonas. The sequence goes on from NZ_JARQXA010000003.1 coordinate 357,318, forward strand.
ATCTCCGCACGGTCCGCGTCGTTCATCTCCAGGCTGTCCTTGCGCATCACTTCCTCGATCTCGAAGGGATGCAGCACGCGGCCGACCTCGAGCAGCCGCGACATCATCGTGCCGACGATCGTGTATTTGCTCGACGCGTCGAAATATTGCTTGTCGATGGTGCCGCCGGTGGTGAGCACGAGGATGGGCTGCTGGGTCATGCGCGGCCCTTACGCCGCTTCTTCCGCAAGGTCATGGGACAAAATGCCCAGCCCGCCTGCGCGATTCCGCAGGTGACAGCCCGTGGCGAAGGGCGTAGCCCGGCCGTCCATGGGGGCATGGCGCACCTTTCTGAAGCAGCATCGCTGGCTGGCATCGTGGCTGATCGTCGCGGCGCTGGCACTGAAGGCGCTCGTGCCCGCCGGTTACATGCTCGCCGACCCGGCCGCCAAGACGCTGACCATGGTGATCTGCGACGGCAGCGGCCCGGCGACGATGACCGTCGACGTGCCGATGGACCCCGATCACGCCAAGGCTCCGGACGGTGCCAAACAGGACGGCGGCTGCGCCTTCTCCGCGCTGAGCCATGCCACGATGGGCGGCGCCGATCCGGTGCTGCTGCTCGCCGTCTTCGCCTTTCTGCTCGCGCTCGGCTTCGCCGCGACCGCGCATCCCGCGCCGCGCCGCCGCCTGCTTGCCCGTCCGCCCTCCCAGGGACCGCCTTCCTGCACCTGAACCCCAAGTCTTTCCTCGTTCAGGTGAAGTTTCATGTCCCGATACCGCCGCGCGCACTTCTGTGCGCTGCCGCTGCTGTGCATTGCCGCCCCTGCCCTCGCGCAGGAAGCGGAAGACACCTCCATCCTCGTGGTCGGCCAGAAGGACGCGCCGATCAGCATCGAACCGCGCGGGCTCTCGGTGAGCCTGGGCGAGGACCAGTTCGCCGCGGTCAACGCCCAGAATGTCGAGGACCTGATGAAATACGCGCCCGATTTCTTCGTGCGCAAACGCTATGCCGGCGATTCCAACGGCGTGCCCGGCTTCCGCGGCACCCATTCCACCCAGAGCGCCCGCACATTGGTGATGGTCGACGGGTTCGTCGTGTCGAACTTCCTCGGCAATTCCTTCGCCTTCTCGCCCAAATGGGGCGTGGTCGGCCCGGGCGAAGTCGAACAGTTCGATATCGTCTATGGCCCCTATTCGGCCCGCTACGGCGGCAATTCGATGGGCGGCATCGTCAACATCACCACCCGCTCGCCGCAGAAGACCGAGGCATTCGCGACGGTGCAGGGCCTTGCCGAACCCTATGACCAATATGGCACCCACGCGACCTATTGGGGCTGGTCAGGTGAGGCCGGGTTCGGCTGGCGGCAAAAGGACGGGCCGTGGTCGGCACGGCTGTCGGGCCGCCATTTCCGCAACGACGGCCAGCCGATGAGCTGGTACGGCCTCACCCCGGCATCCGGCGCCGCCGGCACCGCCGTCACCGGCGCGATCGTCGACAAGGGCCAAGCGATCGCCAACGCCCCCGGCACCGCGACCAACCCGATCTTCGCCGCGCAGAGCCCGGCACGCACCACCCAGGACCAGGCCAAGCTGCGCATCGGCTATGACGGCATTTCGGGCGTCACCGGCGAGCTGCTCTTCGCGTATTGGCACAATATCGACGCCCAATACGCGCCCGATTGCTATCTGCGCGACGCGGCCGGCAACAAGGTCTGCGAAGGCCGGGTGACCACGCTCGGCCAGACCTGGACCGCCTCGGGCGCCAAATGGTCGCGTACCGTGCGCGACGAGTATTTGGCGGGCGGCAAGATCGCCGCGCCGATCGGGCCGGACGTGACGGCGAAGCTCAACCTCTCGACCTATCAGGTCGCCCGCTCGGACGGTTTCACCTCGGCGAGCTGGACGGCCGGCGCGAACGACGGCGCGGGCACGCTGGCGCGCCAGGGACCGACGGGCTGGTACACTGCCGAGCTGTCGGTCGACGGGCGCACCGGTTCGTTCGATCTCGCCGCCGGTGCCAGCGCCAATCTCTACTGGACCGATCTGACCAACTACACGCTGCCGATGTGGCGCGGCGATGGCGGGCGGGCCTTCTCCACGCGCACCTTCGGCAAGACGCGACTGCTCGCCGGCTGGGCCGAGGGCCGGCTGCGCGCCGATGCGCTGCTGTTCACGCTGGGCGCGCGGTTCGAGAGCTGGCGCGCGTTCGACGGCGGGCTCGGCCGGCTGAACACGAACGGGCAGCCGGTGACCAATTATTATGCCGCGCGAAGCGATACTGCGTTCGACCCCAAATTCGCGGTCGAATGGCATGGCGGCACAACCAGCGTGCAGCTCAGCCTCGCCGAGGCGACGCGTTTCCCGACAGTGGGCGAGCTGTTCCAGGGCAGCCTCAACGGCGATGGCAGCTTCAACGCGAACAGCTTCGATCCGAACCTCAAGCCCGAGCGTTCACGCGACGCAAACCTGCTGGTCGCGCATGACTTCGGCGGGCTGAAGCTCACCGGCTCGGCCTTCTGGCAGCGGGTGAACGATACGATCTTCAGCTTCGTCGGCTTCAACCAGAACGGCGTCACCACCTCGAGCTTCAAGAATATCGATGTCACCCGCCAATACGGCCTGGAGCTGATCGCCGAGGCGCGGGACGTCGGCGTGCCGGGGCTGGACGTTGACGCCAATATCGCCTGGATCGACTCGGTCACCGTCCGCAACGACAGCGCTCCGGCGGCGGAAGGCGTGCAGTTCCCGCGCATCCCCCGCTGGCGGCTCAACGCCAATCTCCGCTACCAGGGCACCCCGCGCCTGCTCGCGGCGATCGGGGTGCGCTATGCGACGCGGCCCAATACCGATCTGTTCGGCCTCCAGCGCGGCGACACCTTCGGCTACACCTCCGAACTGTTCGCGCTCGATGCCAAGGTGAACTGGAAGATGACCGACAATTTCCGGCTGAGCGCAGGCGTGGACAACCTCACCAACGGCAAGGCCTGGGTCTATCATCCCTATCCGCAGCGCAGCTTCCTGCTCGAAGCGGGGTGGACGCTGTGAGCACCGGCGCGATCCACCATGAACGCTGGTTCCGCGCGGTGTGGCGCTGGCATTTCTATGCTGGGCTGTTCTGCCTGCCCTTCATCCTGTGGCTGTCGGTTACCGGCGGCATCTACCTGTTCAAGCCGCAGATCGAAGGCTGGCTCTACGCGCCCTTCACGCATGTCGCCCAGCCCGGCATGCCGATGCTGGCGCCGGAGAAGATCGTCGCGGCGGGCACCGCCGCAGTGCCGGGATCGGTGCTCCACAAATATGTGCTTCCCGAAGCGCCCGAGGACGCGGTGCAGCTCCTCGTCGGCTCCGGCGCAGAGGAAACACGCGTCTGGGTGCATCCGCAGACGGCGCGGGTGCTCAAGGCGGTGCCCGAGGAAGACCGCTTCATACGCGTGGTCTTCCGCCTGCACGGCGAGCTGCTCGCCGGCCAATGGGGATCGGCGCTGGTCGAGATCGCCGCCTGCTGGACGATCGTGATGATCCTCACCGGCCTGTTCCTGTGGTGGCCGCGCGGGCGCGGCGGCAAGGGGCTGGGCGGCATCCTCTGGCCGCGCCTCCAGGGCGGCAGGCGCGTCTTCTGGCGCGACCTGCACGCGGTGGTGGGGCTGTGGGTATCGATCGGCGCGATCTTCCTGATCGTCTCCGGCCTGCCCTGGGCGAAGAACTGGGGCGATTACCTGAAGCAGGTGCGCGTCGCGACCGGTACCGCGGCGGTTCGGCAGGACTGGTCCGCCGGCTCCGAGGCCGATGCCGCCGAGCGCGCGGCGCTCGACAGGGGCGTCCGCGCGATGCTCGACGAGCATGCCGAGCATCATGGCATGACGATGCCGCACGTTGCGCCCAAGGGCCCGGCGCTCGACCGGGTAGTCGCCAAGGCGGCAGCCCTGGGCCTCGCTGCCCCCGCCGAAGTCAGCCCGCCGACCCGGGCCGGCGGCCGCTGGCTCGTCCAGTCCCAGGCCGAGGACCGTACCCGCCGCGTCTCGGTCGAGATCGGCGACGATGGCGCGGTGATCGGTTCGCAGGGCTATGGCGACCGCCACTGGATCGATCGCGCTGTGGGCTTCGGCGTGGCGGTGCACGAGGGCGCCTGGCTGGGGCTGCTCAACCAGCTGGTCAACCTGCTCGTGCTGATCGGGCTGGTGCTGCTCGCCGTCTCCAGCGCGGTGCTGTGGTGGCGGCGCCGGCCGCAGGGCGTACTCGGTGCGCCGCAGGCGAAGCACCCGCTCCGGCACAGCTGGGCGCTGGTAGCCACGGCGGTGCTGCTGGGCCTGCTGATGCCGCTGTTCGGGATCACCCTGGCGATCGCCGCCGCCTTCGAGCTGGTCGCCCGGCGCGCAATGCCCGGCCTCGCCCGCTGGCTGGGCCTGCGCCCAAATGTGTCCAATTTGTAACCTGTCGGCCAGCGCCGGGATATCTTGCGGCGGCTATTTCCAGTCTCACGGTCGCTGAAGCGATCGCGAGAGAGGAGTATCCGAAATGCCCAATCGCCGCCTTACGATCGCAGTGCTGGCCATCGCCACGCTGGTTGCCGGATCGGCCGCATGGGGCACTGCGGATGCTCGCCTCGCGCACAAGCCCGCGGCGACCATCGCGACACGCAACTGATCTTCGGTTTCGGCGCCGCCTCTCCTCCCTGTTGGAGGCGGCGACGAGGGGTGCGGGTCTCCCTCTTTTAACCCGCACCCACCCTTGCAACGGCCGGCGCGTCCCCCTTGCGCGCCGGCCGTTCGCTTGTTCGCGTGCGCCACATGACAGGATTTTAATCTGGCGGGCAGGTCCGGGAAGGGCTGGCCCGGCTAGGCAGGCAAGGCCGGCCCCGCTCAGCGTTCAAGGGGCCGGCAAAAACCGCGGCGCCCGGCCCCTCCGCACTCCTCGGGCCGGGCGCCGCACCCTTTTCGACATCACAGGGCAATTGGCGATGGAACGTCCGATCTTCTTCGACGCGAGCGGCAAGCGGAATCGCTGGACGATGCGGGCGTTCTTCCTGCTGCTGCTCGGCGTGGTGCTGGCGGCAGGCGCCTTCGCGATGACGCTGGTGCGCGTGCCCACCCCCGGCCCACTCGCGATGACGATCGAGCATCCTCAGCCCCGCTCGCTCAAGCAGCAGGCCAACCGCATCCGCCACAGCTTCGCCTCGTGGCTGCCGCGCGGCGCCGCCCATGCATCGAGCGCGCCGCTGGCGGTGGGCTTCTACGTGCCCTGGGACGATGCCAGCCGCGCCTCGCTGCGCCGGCACGTGAACGAGCTCGATTGGGTGGTGCCCTCGCTCTACACCGTCACCGGCCCGCAGCACCGCATCACCGTCGCGCCCGATGCGCAGTTCGACGCGATCGTCGCCGGCGCCACCCGCCGCCCGAAGGTGCTGCCGATGGTGCAGAACGCCAGCGGCGACAATTGGGACAGCGCCGGCACCGCCGCGCTGATGCACGACCCCAGGGCGCGGGCCGCGTTCCTCGACGATCTCCAGCGCACCCTCACCGCGCGCAAGGCGGACGGCGCGGTGTTCGACTTCGAGGAACTGCCGACCGCCGCACAGCGCGACTATCTCGCGCTGCTGCGCGATGCGCATGCGCGCTTCGCCGCCGCCAAGCTCAGCCTCGCCGTCACCGTGCCCGCGCAGGACGACGACTGGGACATGAAGGCTTATGCCGCCGTGTCCGACAAGGTCATCCTGATGGACTATGACGAGCATGCCCCGGCCACCGGCGCCGGGCCGATCGCCAGCCAGGCCTGGTTCGTCCGCGAGATGAACGCCGCGCTCCGCCAGGTGCCGGCGGACAAGCTGATCGTCGGCATCGCCAACTATGGCTATAACTGGACCGCGCCCGGCAAGGCCGATCCGATCTCGATCGAAGAGGCCTGGCTGATCGCGCATGACAGCGACGCCACCGTCACCTTCGACAAGGCGAGCGGTAACCAGAGCTTCGCCTATGAGGACAATGGCACCGAGCATATTGTGTGGATGGCCGATGCCACCACTGCCTGGAACCAGCTGCGCGCCGCCAATCTCCGCGGTGTCGGCGGTGTCGCGCTGTGGCGGCTCGGTTCTGAGGATTCGAACTTCTGGCCGGCGCTTGCTGCGGCACATTCAGGCCGGATCCCCGATCTGCGCCGGATCGAGGCAGTCGGCGATGTCGATGTGGAAGGATCGGGCGAGATCCTGCGCATCACCAGCACGCCCAGCATCGGCGCGCGCACGATCACCCAGAACCCCAACGGCCTGATCGTCGACGAGCAGTTCCAGTCGCTCCCCACCCCCTATGTCGTAACCCGCACCGGCTATATGCCCGGCAAGGTCGCGCTGACCTTCGATGACGGCCCCGATGCCGACTGGACGCCCAAGATCCTCGACATCCTCAAGGCGAAGCAGGTCACGGGCACCTTCTTCCTGATCGGCGAGAATGCGATGGAGGAACCCTTCCTCGTCCGCCGCATCGTCGACGAGGGCAACGAGATCGGCAGCCACACCTTCACCCATCCGAACCTGGCGCTCGCCTCGGCACGGGGCACGCGGATCGAGCTCAACGCCACCCAGCGGCTGCTCGAAGCCTATACCGGCCGCTCGGTCCGGCTGTTCCGCGCGCCCTATTTCGGCGACGCCGAGCCGACCACCGCCGACGAACTCATCCCCGCGCTCACGGCCCAGCGCGCCGGCTACACCAATGTCGGCCTGCACGTCGATCCGAACGACTGGCAGCGCCCGGGCGTCGACGCGATCGTCGACACCACGCTGCGCGAGGTCGAGGCGGGCAACTACAACCAGTCGGGTCAGGTGATCCTGCTCCATGACGGCGGCGGCGACCGTTCGCAGACGATCGCGGCGCTTCCCCGGATCATCGATGCACTGAAGGCCAAGGGCTATCAGTTCGTCCCGGTATCGCAGCTCGCCGGCCTGTCGCGCGACCAGGTGATGCCCGAGGTCAAGGGCGCCGATCTTGCCGCCGTCCGCACCGATGTCGGCATCTTCCTCGTCGCCGCGGCGATCGGCTTCGCGCTGAAATGGCTGTTCTTCGCGGCGATCGCACTCGGCATCGCCCGCGCGCTGGTCCTCGCCGCGTTGGCGGTGAACGGCAACCGCAGGAAGAACCGCCCGATCGCGCCTGCGATCGATCCCGGCCGCTTCGTCTCGGTGCTGATCCCCGCCTATAACGAGGCCAAGGTGATCGAGCATTCGATCCGCCGCGTGCTCGCCAGCGAGCAGGTCAATGTCGAGGTCATCGTGCTCGACGACGGATCGAAGGACGGCACCAGCGACGTGGTGCGCGCCGCCTATGCCGACGAGCCGCGCGTGACGCTGCTCACGCTAGAAAATGGCGGCAAGGCGCGCGCACTCAACCAGGGGCTAAAGCTTGCCAAGGGCTCCATCGTCATCGCGCTCGATGCCGATACCCAGTTCGAGCCGCTGACCATCGCCCGCCTCGCCCGCTGGTTCGACGACGAAGAGATCGGCGCGATCGCCGGCAACGCCAAGGTCGGCAACCGGGTCAATCTGGTCACCCGCTGGCAGTCGGTGGAGTATGTCACTTCGCAGAATCTCGAGCGGCGCGCGCTCGCCAGCCTCGATGCGATCATGGTCGTGCCCGGCGCTGTCGGCGCCTGGCGCAAGGCAGCGCTCGACGAGGTCGGCGGCTATCCGGTCGACACGCTCGCCGAGGATCAGGACCTGACCATCGCGATCCAGCGCCGGGGCTGGCGCGTCGGCTACGACATCGACGCGGTCGCCTGGACCGAGGCGCCGGAGAGCTTCGGCGCGCTCGCCAAGCAGCGCTTCCGCTGGGCGTTCGGCACGCTGCAATGCCTGTGGAAGCACCGCGCGATCCTGCGCACCCGCAAGCCCGCGGGCCTGGCGCTGGTCGGTATCCCCCAGGCATGGGTGTTCCAGATCGCCTTCGCGCTGATTTCGCCGCTGATCGACCTGGCACTGATCCTCTCGATCGCCGGTACCGCGCTGCGCGTCTCCCAGCATGGCTGGGCGCAAACCGAGAGCGACGTGATCCGCATGGCGATCTACTGGGTGGCGTTCACCGGCATCGACTTCCTGTGTGGCTGGGTGGCGTACCGGCTGGAGAAGCGCGAGCGCCGCTATCCCGGGCTGCTGCTCCTCGCCCAGCGCTTCGTCTATCGCCAGCTGATGTACTGGGTGGTGATCCGCGCCGTCGCCAACGCGCTGCGCGGGCCCTGGGTCGGCTGGGGCAAGCTCGAGCGCAGCGGCCGGGTGGAGACTCAGGCCGCCCCGGACTCCGCTCCGGCGGCCGAAACCCGAACCCCGGTGCCGGCCGAATGAAGGGGCCGCCCCAGGCACATCACAACCAGTACACGCTCGACGAGCGCGCCTGCCGGATGATCTGCCCGATTGCCGCCGCGATGGTCGGCGTATGCCTTACCGCGATCGGCATCCTCCGCGTGGTGATCGCAGTGCGCAAGGCGAACACGCTGGCCGACGACATGCTCGCGCTCGATTCGGTGCTGTTCCTGATCGCGACGCTGACCAGCTATTTCGCGATCCGCCACGGGCCGGCCAAGCGGCTGCACGAGCTGGAGCGTATCGCGGACGTGACCTTCATCGCGGCGATGTCGCTGATGACCGTGGTGGCACTGGTGCTCACCTACGCGCTGGCGGTCTGAAACTCCCTCTCCCCTCCGGGGAGAGGGTCGGGGAGAGGGGCATAAGGACTGCTCGTGCCCCTCTCCCTCCCGCCGCTTCGCGGCTCCTTCCCTCTCCCCGGAGGGGAGAGGGAGAAGCACTAGAACCGTATCACCGCCCTTAGCCCCGGCTCGGCATCCTCGAGCGCGAAGCTGCCCTGGTGGAGCCGCGCCACGGCCTCGACCAGCGACAGGCCCAGCCCCGATCCGGTGATGTGCCGCGCCGGATCGAGCCGGCCGAAGCGGCGCATCGCCTCCTCGCGGCGCTCGGCGGGAATCCCCGGCCCGTCATCGGCGACCGACAGTGCTACCCCGCCGCCCTCGCGCGCGGCGCGCACGGTGATGCGGTGGCCGCCCTGGGCATATTTGGTGGCGTTCTCGATCAGATTGCCCAGCGCCTGGCCGATCAGCTCGCGGTGAAGCGCGACGTGCAGGCCCGGCTCGGCCTCGATCGCGATCTCGAAGCCGCGATCCTCTGCCAGCGGGCCATAGACTTCGCCCAGATCCTCGAGCAGCGCGGCGATGTCGGTATCGACGAAGCGGTCGCGCCCGATCCCGGCTTCGGCGCGGCTGATCAGCAGCGCGGTGGAGAGCATGCCGAGCAGGGTCTCCGCCTCGCCCGAGACGCGTTCGAGCGCAGCCAGCGCCGTCTCGTCGTCAGTCTCGAGGATCGCGCGTTCCAGCACCACCTTGATCCGGGTGACCGGCGATTTCAGGTCGTGCGCCAGCCCGTCGGTCATCATCCGCAGCTGCGAGACCAGCGCCTCGATCCGATCGAGCATCGCGTTGACCGACTTGCCGAGCGCGTCGAACGCATCGCCGCTGCCGTCGGTGGAGACGCGACGGCCGAGCCGGCCCTCGCCCACGTCGCGCGCGGTGGTGACCACGCCCTGGATCTGGTTGGAAAGCACCCGGCCGATCAGCAGCGCGCTCAGCAGCGCGAAGATCACGCCGATCACCAGCGCTGCGGTGATAGCCTCCTCGTTTAACCGCGCCAGCCGCACGCTGGCGGTGATGACGTGGCCGGCCAGCAACCGCTCGCCATTGGGCAAAGTGGTGGAAGCGACACCCATCAGCTCGGCGCGGTCGCTGCCGGTGCGGTAGAGCTCGATCGCGCGCCAGTCGGTCCGGGCGGGGATGACCGTGGGCCAGTCGCCAAGATTGCCGAGGATCGGATCCTCCTTGGCCGTGGCCAGCAGGATCACGGGCGGGCTGCCATGCGCCTGTTGCAGCCGAACGTCGATGATCCGCCGCAGCCCGGCATCGCCGCCGGCATGCCAGGCCGAGACCAGGTCGTCGCGCAGCTCGGTCACCAGCGCCTGCTGCTCGGACGCGAGCGCGCTTTCGCTCGATTGCTGGACGAACAGCAGGATGCCGCCGGTGACGGTCAACTGCACCAGGAAGGCGACGATCACGAACCGCGCCGTTACCGAGTGCAGGAACTGCCCCCAGCGCATCCGCATCTCAGGCGGCCGGTCCCAGCCGGTAGCCAGCGCCGCGGATCGTATGGAGGATCGGCTCGCCGCCATCGTCCAGCTTCTTGCGCAGCCGGCTGATGTGCACGTCGATCACGTTGGTGCCGGGATCGAAATGATAGTCCCACACCCCTTCGAGCAGCATGGTGCGAGTGATCACCTGGTCCGGGTGGCGCAGGAAATATTCGAGCAGGCGAAACTCGCGCGGCTGCAGATCGACCACGCGCTCGCCGCGCTTCACCCGGCGCGAGAGCAGGTCCATCTCCAGATCGGCGAGGCTGAGCTTGGTGACGGCATTCTCGGCGGCGCCGCGCTTGCGCAGCAACAGGCGGACGCGGGCCAGCAGCTCGGCAAAGGCGAAGGGCTTCACCAGATAGTCGTCGGCACCCGAGGTGAGCCCGCCGACCCGATCGTCGGGCGTGCCCAGCGCGGAGAGGATGATCACCGGCGTCTCGATCTTGGCGGCCCGAAGCGCGCCGAGCACCGCCATGCCGTCCATGCCCGGCAGCATGCGATCGAGCACGATCGCGTCATAGGTGCCGTCGCTGGCGAGGAACAGGCCGTCGCGGCCATTGTCGGCCCTGTCGACGGTGAACCCCTCCTCGCTCATTCCCTTGGCGATGTACGCGGCGGTAGGCTCGTCATCCTCCACCAGCAGCAGCTTGTGCCCCATTCTCTCCACTCGCGCTTCGCATGAGCCTGAGATGGCGTAGCTGCTTTTGGTGCACCAAGTCGAGCGATAGTGCCGGCTGGTGGTCGTCATGGAGATAGCGGCGTGCCTGATCGAGCGTGTCGATGGCGTGGCCGTCGATCGCCAGGATCGCGTCGCCCACTTCCATCCCGTCCTTCGCCGCCTCGCTGCCCGAGCGCAGGCTGGTGACGACCAGCCCGTGCACCGCGCCGCTGCCCTGCTCGGCGGTGAAACCGGGGAACAGGCTGGCGCCGCTCGGCGCGGAGAAGATGTGATCGATCCCCGATCGCCACGCCCAGCCCAAGATCACCATGGCGCTGAGCGCGAACGACAGGACGAGGATCAGCACGAACCCATCGGGCCTGCGCCCGGCGCTGGCCCTCGCGGTGGCGCCGTCCTGGATGTCACTGCTCGTCATTGCGAGGATGGAGATGCCCGCAAGCCACGGGCAAGTCACGTTAAGCTTTGGTCATGATCCGGCAACCGCGCTGCGAGTCCGCGCCCGCTAGACGATGGGCATCTTGCAGGAGTTCACGCATGCACCGGCACCGCCGCACGATCAGGATAACGCTCGCCATGGTGGCGTTGCTGCTCGCCGCCTTCACCGGGTTCCTCGGCTATATCGGCTATCTGGGCGGGCCGGTCTATTTCGACGTGGCGCCGACCCGGCCGACGCCGCCGGCGTCGCGGGGCCTCGCAGTGGTGCTGATCTCGGGCGACATGGGCTTCAAGGTCGGCATGGGCCCGCAGATCGCCCGGCGCTTCGCCGCGGACGGCGTGCCGGTGGTGGGTGTCAGCTCGCTCGCCTATTTCCGCCACGAGCGCACCCCCGCCGAAGTGCAGGCGCTGATCGCCGATGCGGCGCGGCGCGCGCTAGCCTTCGGCCATGCCGACCGGCTGGTGCTGATCGGCCAATCCTTCGGTGCCGACATGATGCATGTCGGGCTGACCGGGCTGCCCGCCGATCTGCGCGCCCGGGTGAAGCTGGTCGAGCTGGTGGTGCCGACCGACACGGTCTTCTACCGCGCCAGCCCCTCCGAACTGTTCAACTGGGCCAAGCCCGATGCGATGGCGCTGCCCACCGGCCGCCAGCTCACCTGGGTCCCGGCGCTGTGCGTGCAGGGCGCCGAGGAGACCGACAGCCTGTGCCCGATGCTCAGGCAGCACAATATGCGCCGCGTCGCGCTGCCGGGCGGGCATGCGCTGCACTGGGATGCCGACGGGCTCTACCACACGCTCCGCCGGGCGATCGCCGACATTACCAAAATTTAGGATTGCGACCACGCGGCAGACAGGCGCGGGCGCGCAAATCCACCACCACGAGAGACGAGTGGAGGGAAATTACATGGCTTTCGGCAAGATCCTAGCCGGCATCGGGCTGGGCGCGGTGCTGCTCGGCGCGGTCCAGGCTTCGGCCCAGGCCCCGACGGCACCGGCCGCGACCGGCGTGGTCGGCACCTGGGTCAATCCGCGCGGCAGCGTGAAGGTGCAGACCGGCGCCTGCGGCGACAAGCTGTGCGGCTGGGTGGTCTGGGCCAATGCCGAGGCGCAGAAGGACGCCAGGGACAGCGGCGTCGAGAAGCTGATCGGCACCGAGCTGCTCCAGGACTATCACCCCACCGGCAACGGCAAGTGGCAGGGCCGCGTCTATGTGCCCGACATGGGCCAGACCTTCTATTCGAAGATCGAGCAGCAGGGCCCGAACAGCCTGAAGATCAGCGGCTGCATCCTGGGCGGCTGGATCTGCAAGTCGCAGGTGTGGAGCCGCGGCTGATGCGCCGGGCGCCCAGGGCCGCGCTGCAGATCGGCGCCGTCGTCGCGATCGTCGTGTTGGCGTTCGCGGCGCTGCACGGGCTGCTCCACGAAGTGCGCTGGCGCGACGTGCGCCATGCCTTCCACGCGATCTCCGCCTGGCAGATCGCCGGCGCGCTTGCGATGACTGCCGCCAGCTATGCCATGCTCACGCTCTACGACGTGCTGGCGCTGCGCATCATCGGCCGCCCGCTCCCCTATCGCACCGCCGCGCTGGCCTCGTTCACCAGCTACACGCTCAGCCATAATCTCGGCTTCGCGCTGCTCACCGGCGGATCGGCGCGCTACCGCGTCTATCACGCAGCGGGGCTCGACACGCCCGACATCGTCAAGGTCGTCGCCACCGCGAGCATGACCTTCTGGTCGGGCGTGGTGGTGATGGCCGGCACCGCGCTGGCGCTGCATCCCGGCGCGCTCGTGCTGGGCGGCGTGACCGTCCCGGTCGTCGCGCAGCATCTCGCGGGCACCGCGATCCTCGGCGCGACTTTCTGCGGGCTGGCGCTGCTGCGCGGGCGGCCGCGCGAAGCGAGGCTGGGCCGCTGGCATTTCCGCCTGCCCGGCATGGCGCAGGCGCTCGGCATGATCGCCACCTCGGCGATCGACCTCGCCCTGGCCAGCGCGGCGCTGCTGATCCTGGTGCCGGGCGCCGGGCTTCACGTCTTCCCCGCCTTTTTCCTCGGCTATGCGCTCGCGATCATCGCCGCGCTGGTCACCCATGTCCCCGGCGGCGTCGGCGTGTTCGAGGCGGTGATGCTCGCGGTGCTCCCGGGCGCCGATCCGTCGCACATCCTGGCGGCGCTGATCCTTTACCGGCTGATCTATTATGTCCTGCCGCTGCTCGTCGCCGGGGCGCTGCTCGCGGTGCATGAGCGCCGGCATCTCCGCAAGCCGCTCGCCGCGCTGCGCACCGCCGGCCTGGCGATGCACGGCCTCGCGCCGACCTTCCTCGCCGCTTTGGTCTTTGTCGGCGGCGTCGTGCTGCTCGTCTCGGGTTCGCTCCCCGCAATCCCCGCGCGCCTGAAGGTGCTCCACGCCTTCGTCCCGCTCCCCTTCGTCGAGGCGTCGCACATCGCCGCCAGCCTGGCCGGCACCGCGCTGCTGCTGATCGCCCCCGCGCTCTATCGCCGGCTCGACGCAGCCTTCCACCTCTGCCGCACGCTGCTCCTGGCCGGCGCGCTGTTCTCGCTGGTCAAGGGCGTCGACTATGAGGAAGCCGCGATCCTGCTGGTGATCGCCGGCCTCCTCCAGCTCTCGCGCACCGCCTTCTACCGCAAGACCGCGCTGACCAGCGCGCTGTCCCCGCGCGCGCTGGTCTCGGTGGCGGTCGCGGTCGCGCTCGCCGCCTGGATCGGCTTCTTCGCTTTCAAGCACGTGCCCTATCAGGACGATCTCTGGTGGGAGTTCGCCTGGAAGGGCGATGCCTCGCGCTTCCTGCGCGCCAGCTTCGCCGCCGCCGTTGCGCTCACCTGCGTCGCGGTCACCCAGTGGTTCGGCTATGCCCAGCCGAAGCGCGAGCCGCATACGCCCGATGCCGAGCTGCCGCGCACCGCCCTTGCCCATGCCAACCGCACCGATGCGATGCTGGCCTATGCTGGCGACAAGCGCTTCCTGCGCTCGGCCAGCGGCGAGACGCTGCTGATGTATCAGGTCCAGGGCCAGAGCTGGATCGTGATGGGCGATCCGGTGGGCCCGCGCGCCGAATGGGGCGACCTGCTCTGGCAGATGCGCGAGCTGGCCGACGCGGCGCAGGGCCGCCTGCTGCTCTACCAGATCTCGACCGAGGCGCTGCCGATCGCGATCGACCTCGGCCTCCAGCTCGTGAAGTACGGCGAGGAAGCCCGTGTCGCGCTCCCCGGCTTCACGATGGACGGGCCCGAGAAGCGCTCGCTGCGCCATTCCGAGCGCCGCGCCGCACGCGAGGGCGCCAGCTTCGAGATCGTACCCGCCGCCGAGGTGGGGCAGATCATGCCGATCCTGCGCGCCGTCTCCGACGCCTGGCTGCGCGACAAGGGCAATAGCGAGAAGGCCTTCTCGGTCGGCCGCTTCGATCCAGCCTATATCGGCCGCTTCGATTGCGCGGTGGTGCGCCGCGGCGGCGACATCGTCGCCTTCGCCAATATCTGGGCGACCGACAATCGCGAGGAGCTGTCGGTCGACCTGATGCGCCACCTCGCGGACATGCCCTATGGCACGATGGACTTCCTGTTCGTCCAGCTCATGCAATGGGGCCGCGACCAGGGCTATCGCTGGTTCAACCTGGGCATGGCGCCGCTCTCGGGGATCGAGAGCCGTCGCCTCGCGCCGATCTGGGCGCGGATCGGCGCGCTGCTCTACCGGCATGGCGACGCCTTTTACGGCTTTGAGGGGCTGCGCGCCTACAAGGACAAGTTCTCGCCGGTCTGGATGCCGCGCTACATCGCCGCGCCACCGGGGCTGGGTCTCGCGCGCGGGATGATCGACCTGCAGACGCTGGTCGGCGGCGGCGCGCGCAGCGCCGCGCGCCGGGGACGGCTCAAGCTGGCAGCCTAGCAGAGCTTAACCGTCATCCCGGCGAAAGCCGGGATCTCGTGCGGCTCTATTCCCGCCATCGCCTGAGATGCCGGCGTTCGCCGGGATGACGGTCCTAGTACCGCCCCCAGACGAAGCGCGACGACAGCGCGAAATTCCATACCGCCGCCACCGCGATCCCGGCCAGCGCCGCGAAACGCCAGTCGCCATGCTGGACGTCGTGGAGGAACGCCGCGACACCGATATTGGCGGCGGCACCGGCCCCGCACACCAGGCAGAAGCTCGCCCAGCCGCGCAGCAGCCCGCCCGCGCCCTTGAGCCGCTGCTCGCGATAGGTCAGCGCATTGTTGAGGAAGAAGTTGAACGTCATCGCCACCAGCACCGCGGCAACGGTGGCGCCGACGAACGACCAGCCCAGCGCGCCGAACAGGCTGCCCAGCACGAGGAAATGCACCGCGGCGCCAAGCGCGCCGATGCCGGAGAACATCACGAAGCGCACCGGCACGACCTTGCCGAACATCCGGTCGTAGAGCGCGATCAGATATTCCATCGCCACGACGTAATCGAGCTTCGACTCGCCCAGCGCCCGGGTGCGGAACACATAGGGCAGCTCGAGGAACTTCAGCGGCCGGTGCGACGCGGTCATGATGTCGAGCAGTATCTTGAAGCCGATCGCCGACAGCGTCGGCACCAGGTCGCGCACGATCTGGGTGCGGATCATGAAGAAGCCGCTCATCGGATCGGACAGATCGGCCTTGAGCACCCGCCGCGAGAGCCTGGTCGCGAGGGCGGACTTGGCCACCCGCTCCTCGTCCCATTCGCCGGTGCCGCCGCCGTCGACGAAGCGCGAGCCGATCACCACGTCGAGGTCTTCGCTGCCCTCCAGCGCGTCGAGCATCCTGGGGAGCAGCGTCTCGTCATGCTGCAGGTCGCCGTCGATCACCGCCACAAAGGGTGCGGCGGTAGCGCACATCCCCTCGATGCACGCCGAGGACAGCCCGCGCCGGCCGATCCGCTGGATCACCCGCACCCGGGCGTCGCGCCGGCCCAGTTCGCGCGCGGCGTCCGCCGTCCCGTCCGGGCTGTTGTCGTCGACGAAGATCGCTTCCCAGTTCCGCCCCGCCAGCGCCGCGTCGAGCTTCTCGACCAGCAGCGGCACGTTCGCCCGCTCGTTGAAGGTGGGTATCACCACGGCAAGTTCGAGATCTGCACCGGGGGCGATGCGGGCGAAACGGGCGAACTCGCCGTCGAGGAAGAGCTTCATGCGATCCCTTTTCTGGGCCCTTTGAAGGCCCCGGGAGGAGCGCGCCGGGGCACGGATACGCAGTGGCGCGCCCTCCCGGGGGGTTCGAGGTGAGGCGAGCGATGCCGGGGGACGGTCAGGCTCACCTTGCCTCGGGGGCAATGATGAGACGGACCCCGTGTGGCGATCCCGCAACGCTTTTCAAAAAAATTCTAGAAACCGATTTCCACGCCCAGCCGCACCGTGCGCGGGCGGAGCGGCGTCATCTGGTTGTCGTCGCGGATCAGCAGCGGCGAGCCGAGCGCGAAGCGGTTGCCGCGCGTGTCGAGCAGGTTGGTCGCCGAAAGCGTCAGCGCCCGGCGCCCGCGCTCCAGCCGGAATTCCAGCGCGGTATCGACATAGTCGCCCTGCGGCTTGCCCAGCACCGGCCCGATGCCGAGCGTCGACTTGCCGACATAGCGCAGCCACGTGCTGGTCGAGAACTCGGTCTCCCCACCCAGCCTGGTGCGATAGGCCGCGCCCAGCCGGCCGCTGGCATCGGCGACATTGGGCAGGCGATTGAAGTCCGAAGGCCCCTCGGCGAGCGGAAACACCGCCTGTGACGGGTTGGTCACCTTCGAGCCGTTCAGATAGAGCGAGCCGTCGAGATCGAGCCCGGGCAGCGGCCGCCAGCGCGCCACGAAGCCCAGCGACAGCACACGCCCGTCGCCGATGTTGGAGGTGGTCGGGAACCCGAAGCCGTCGATCAGGTCGGCCTGGATGCTGGTCCACCAGGTCATCGAGGCGCTCGCCATCAGGCTAAGCCCGTTGCCGCTATAGCGCGTACCCGCCTCGATCGTGGAAAGCCGGTCGCCCTCGAAGCGCTGGATCACGTCACGGCGCACCGCCAGCCCGCCGGGGCGGAAGCCCTGCTCGAAGCGGCCGAACAGGGTGAGTCCGGCATAGGGCTGATAGGCGATCGCCGCCGAGGGCAGCAGCCGCGTCTCGGTGCGCGCCGCCTTGGCAGCGGGATCCTCGCGAAAGGCGTAGAAGCGGTCGGCGTCCTGGGCGTTGCCGGTCAGGTGCGAACGCGTCAGCCGCCCGCCGCCGGTGATCGTCACGCCGCGCACCGGCTCCACCGTGGCCTCGCCATAGAGCGTCGCTTCATCGACGGTGTTGCGCACGCCGGTCAGCGCGAAGCGGCGACTGCCGAAGCTGCGGTTCACCCGCCCGCGATTCTCCAGGAAGCTCACGCCGATCAGCCAGCCGGTGCCGCGCGGGCCGCGCCGCGCAAGCCGGGTCTCGGTGGTCAGCATGTTGACCCGGTTGATCTGCTGATAGCCGATCAGCGGGGCATTGACGGCGGGCAGCGAGGGCGAGTTGACGTCGCTCACCGAAGCGCCGGCATAGACCTCCGAGACATATTGCTGGGCATAGGCGACCGCGGAGCTGAGTTCGAGATCGCCCCAGCGCTTGCGGGTGACCAGCTCGCCCAGCCAGAAGTCGTTCTGGAAAGGCTGCGCGATCGAGCTGGCGCGCGACAGGCCGTTGCCCTCCCCGTCCGAATATTGCGCGTCATTGCCCTTGATGCTCTGGCCGACGCCATTCAGGTCGATCGTCCAGCCATCGACTTCCCAGCGCAGCGCCGCGCGCCCGCCGGTGGTGCGCACGCTGTTGACGTCCTTCAGGCCGCGCTCGCGATCGTCGATATAGCCGCCATCGCGCCCGCTGAAGACGAGCGCGCGCACCGCCAGCTCGCCTTCCTTGATCGGCAGGTTGACGATGCCGCCCACGTCCCAGCTCGGCGAACCATGTTCGGTGAGCGCACCGCCGCCCCATACCTGGCCGCCGGTTGCCCAGAAATCGGGGGCGCGCGGCACCACGCGGACGACGCCGCCCAGCGATCCCGCGCCGTAGAGCGTCCCTTGCGGCCCCTCCAGCACCTCGACCCGGCCGATGTCATAGAGCTTCAGGTCAGGGTCGGGCGCGCTGTAGGTGATGCGGCTGTTGCCCCAATATTGGCCGACGGTCGCCTGGGTGGGGCCGACGAAGCTCGAATCGGCGATGCCGCGGATGAACAGCTTGTTGCGCCCCGGGCCGAGATGGGTGGAGGCGAGGCTGGCGACACGGTTGGCGATCACGTCGCTGCCCTTGCCGCCCTCCGAGATCGGAATGTCGCTGCCCTCGACGATCTGGACGCCGCCCGGATAGGCCTTGAGCGGGATATCGCGCTTGCTGCCGGTCACCAGGATCTCGGCCGGCGGCGCATCCGGCTCCTCGGGCGGCGGCGGCGCCGGGCGCGGGCGCGCGGCCATGCGCTCGGGCGGCGCGCGCTCGATCAGCCAGGTGCCGGGGGCGACGCGGCGGGCGCGGGCGCCGGTGCCCTTCAGCATCTCGGCAAGCGCGCCGTCGACGCTGCGCTTGCCCTTCACCCCGCGCACCTTGATCCCGCCAAGCCCCGGCTCGCGCAGCCCGATGCTGCTGCCGGTCTGGCGGCCGAGCGTGAACACGGCGGCGTCGAGCCGTCCGGCAGGCACGGAGACGCCGTGCCGCTTCTCCTGCGCCAGCGCAGGCGGGGCCACCAGCAGCGCGAGGGGGAGGATCAGCTCAGCGCGGCGCACCGTCGATCGTGTCCAGCGTCCATCCCTTGCCGGCGCGCGTCGCCTTGGTCCCGGTGAGCGCCGCGATCCGTTCGATCACGGCGCCGGGGCCGCCCTGGGTGGAGATGGTGCCGGTAAAGGGAATGGCTTCCGTGCCCCTGCCCGCCCGCACCTTGATGCCGAGATTGCGCGAGAGATCGGCGGCAACCCGATCGAGCGTGGCGTTGCGATAGACGAGCTGGCCACCACGCCATGCGCCGATGTCGGACGGGATCGTCCGGGTCAGCTGCGGGGTGCCCGCCGCCGGCACGCTCAGCGCGTCGCCCGGCGCCAGGTGCATCGCGTTGGTGCCCGGCTGGTAGATCACCGCGCCTTCGGCCACCGCAACGCGCAGCCCGCTCTCGTCGCGCACCACGTTGAACACGGTGCCCGCATCCTGCAGCACGACGTCGCCGGTCTTGACGATGAAGGGATTGGCCGCATCGTGGCGCACCTCGAACAGCGCCTCGCCCTGCACCAGTTCGGCATGGCGCTTGTCGAGCAGCGCGACGCGCGTGTCGCCGTTCAGCACCATCTTCGAACCGTCGGCCAGCGCGACTTCGCGGCGTTCGCCGGGGGCGGTCGCATATTCGTGGCGCGCAGCCGGGCCGCTCAGGCTGGTCCAGCCGACCACCAGCGCAAGCGCCGCGGCGACCGCGCCGCCCGAAATCCAGTAGAGCCGCTGGCGCTGCGGTGCCGCGGGCTCGAGATCCTGCGCGGGTTCCGGCGCAGCGGTCCCGGCATGGGCGAACAGCCCGGCCATCGCCTCGTCGGCGTCGAGCGCGGCATTATAGGCGGGCAGATGTCCGGGGTCGCGCTCGAGCCAGTCGGCGAACGCGTCCCAGTCGGCAAATGCCGAATCCTGCAGCCGGAGCACCCAGTTGCGGGCGTCCTCTGCCACCATTTCCACCGACCTGTTCATGCCCACCTCTGAGCAAGGACGGAGCCGATGCGGCTATTCCGCATCGAACCTGTCCCTGAGCAGCGCGAGGGCCCGATAGGCCTTCTGCAAATCCTTCTCGACCGAGCTCAAGCTGACCCCCAGTTCCCGAGCAATCGCCGCCTGCCCGATCCCCTCGAGCCGGTAGCGACGGAAAACCTGATCGACTCGCGGCCCAAGTGCAAGCAGAGTCGCCTCGGCCTCGCGCAGCCTTTCGCGCGCGATCAGCACGCGGTCGCCCTGCGGCTCGGCTTCGCTGGCCGCGAGATCCTGCCATTCGTGCTGGCGACGGTCGCGACTCACGCTCGCGCGCTGGCGATCGCGCAGTACATTCTCGGCGGCGCGGAAGAGATAGGATACCGGGTCCGCCACCGGCCGCGCCTCGGCGCCGGAAAGCTTCTGCCACAGGTCGTGGAGCACATCCTCGGCATCATCGCCCGCCCCGCGCGCCGCAAGGAAGCGCAGCAGCCGGGGGCGCTCGTTCTCGAGCACGCGCTGCAACCCGCTGGTCAGCGAGGAGGTCTCGGTCATGCGGCCGCCAAAAGCATTGTGCGCGGCTATTGCCAAGGCTTGGCGGCCCGATGGCGCAATTGCGGCGGCGGCAAGGAGCGCGGCGTCAGGCACCGGGCCGGCGCCGATAGACGATCCGGCTGCGGCTCCCCACCGGCACCTCGAGCGCCGGCGCATAATCGCGCGCGAGCAGCGCGGTCATATAGCCGAGCGCCTCGCGATTGAGATCGGGATCGGGCCGCGTGCTCGCCACCACGAATTCGGGCTTCGCGGCCATGATCCGGCGGATCTCGGCCAGCGGATCGGTGCCGATCGCCCGCGATTCGCGGCGCAGGCTCAGATGGCTGGGGAACGGCCAGCGCGTCGGCAGGCAGCTGCCGGTGAGCTGGTAGAGCGCCGGCTCGCCGTCGAAGACGTAGAGGCAGTCCTTGAGCTGCGGCCGGATGAAATCGGCCATCTGCTCCACCTGCGGCCCCCAGCCGCGATCGCGGCGATTGTCGTTGATCAGCAGCAGCGAGATGCCGGTGATCAACGCCATGGTCGCCAGCCCCGCGGGAATCCGGAAGCGGCCGTCGGTCGAGGACAGCACCAGCCCCGCCTCGGCATCGCCGAACCAGGCGGCGGCGATCACGCAGAGCGGCGCGATCAGCGGCAGCGCGTAATGATCGAAATAGGTGCCGAAAATCAGCACCCCGCCGATCGCGGCGATCGCCCAGCCCTGGAGCAGTCGGCGTACGTCCTCGCCCGCCGGCCGCGCCAGCCCGCGGCCGAGCAGGGCGGCAATGCCGAGCGGCGCCAGGCACAGCGCGATCCAGGCGAGCCGCTTCACGGTGATGCCCAACCCGTCCGAGCCGCGATCGAGGATCGACAGGAAGTTCGCCTGGACGAAGGCGTCGCCCTGGCCGATCGCCGCATAATAGCCCCAGGCAGCGAGCGTCGGCAGCAGCGCCGCGGCGATCCAGGCGGCCGCCATCGCCAGCAGCGCTCCGCGCCCCACTCCGCGCTGCCAGCCGAGCCACAGCAGCGCGAGCCCGAAGAACAGCCCCTCGAACAGCGCGGTGTACTTCACCTGCATCGCCACGCCGACCAGCAGCATCGCGGCCAGCCCCAGGGTGAAGCCGCGTGCGCCGAAGCCGGGGCGCCGGGCGATGTCGGTCATCGCCCAGGCGGCGAGTGCGACGAACAGGTTGTAGAAGACCGGCGACTGGCCGCCCTCGCCGCCGAACATGCCGAGATAGAGGATATAGACCACGCCGGCCGCCGCCGCGCCGTGCGGCCCGGCCAGGTTGCGCGCGATCCGCGCGATCACGAACGCAGTCGCCGCGGCGAATACGGTCGCGACCAGCTGATATTGCAGCACACCCGCACCGCCGAGCAGCCGGATCGCGGCATAGATCAGGAACAGCCCGACGGGCTTGCGGTCCCAGATGTCGACAAAGGGCAGCGCGCCGTGGAGCATGCGGTCGCCGGTGAGCAGGTAGAATTCGTCATCGACCTGGACGACCGGATTGCCGAACTGCGCCGCCCGCGCCGCAATCGCGACGACGAGCAGCAGCGCAGCGAGCAGCGCCGGGTTGGTCGCCCACACCCGGGTCGCCGCCGCCACCCGCGCCGTCCACGGCACCGGTGCCGGCGCGACGAGACGCAGCTCCCGGAAATGCGGGGATTCGGACCAGCTACGGGCTGGGGAACGCTGCATACTCGGTACTCGACAAGTTACTCTGTGTCGGGACGGAGCAGCAGCCGCAATTCCGCAAGCCGGGCGCGGTCGGATGTGGCGAGGGAGCGACGAACGAGAAGCTCCTCCCCTTTGGGGAAAGAGCTATCGCCTCGCGCCGGCTCGCCTGTCTCAGCTCTTGGGTGCGTTCTTGGGCGGCCGCGGATAGGGCACGAAATCACCCAGACCCACCCAGCCGGTCGGCATGCGCACGCCGGTGTCGAACAGCTTCACCGTGTCGATGCTGCAAAGCTGCGACGAATGGGTGTCGGTGATCATCACATCGGTCCAGTCGAGCGAGCTCGCGCCGCTCTTCGGCCGGTTTACATAGATCAGGCCGTTGTTCATCTCATAGACGATCGCAGTGCCGTCGATGATCCGGGTCGAACGGATGTCGCGCAGATAGATGCAGTCGACCGGCTTGCCGGCGTCGCGGCCCGCCACCGCCTTGGCAAGCTCGGCCTCGCCGTCGCGCTGCGCGGCGGCGGCCGGCATGGCGAGCGCAGCCAGCAAGGTGGCGCCGAGCAGAGAGATCGAAATCCTGGTCATCGCACGTCCTTTCACGCCCCCCATGGGGATGACGGAGTATATAGGGAGAAACCGCATTTGGGCTAGGGCTGCGCCTGCGGCCGGCGAGCGGCACCATACCCCCTGCTTTCTGTCCGTTTCGCCACCTTGACCGGCTTGCGCCGTGCTTCCACCTCCCCGCGAGCTTCGTCTCGCCATCGAATTGCCGGCAGCGATACGGAACGGTTCGACGCATAGAGAGAAGCGATGCTGATTCCCGACCTGGTCCTGATCGTCGCGGTGCTCGCGCTGGCCGCGTGGCGGCTGTGCGCGCCGTCCTGGCGGCCTCGGCTTCGGATCGCCGCGATCGGATTCGCCTTTCTGCTAGCCGCCGGCCAATGGGCGGTTTGCGGCTTCACCTGGCAGGACCTGCCTGCCTATCTGCTTCTTGCGCTGAGTGCCCTCCCGCCGATCCACACCGGCGCGCCGCTGCGGTGGATCGGCCGCCTGAGCCTGGTCGCGCTCGCTGCCGTTTGCGTCGGCGTATGGATCCTCCCCGCCGTCCCCACGCTGCCGCAGCCCGATGGCCGCTACGCCGTCGGCACGCGGATCTATCGCTGGACCGATGCCTCGCGAGACGAGCCGCACACCGCGGACCCTGCCGACCGTCGCAGCGTCATCGCCCAGGCATGGTATCCGGTCGAGCACGGCGCGCCGTCGGGCGGCGCCCGGCTGGCCTATATCGACGGGATCGGCCGCCTGCCCGACAGCGTCAGCGGCGTCCCATCCTTCCTGATGCGCCGCTACGGCCAGATCGATACGCACGCCACGCCGCTGGCGCCGCTCGCCCGTAGCGACCGGGCCTGGCCAGTGGTGCTCTTCTCGCCCGGCTATGGCGCTCCGCGCGCGGCCTATACCGGCCTGGCGACCCAGCTCGCCAGCCGCGGCTTCGTCGTCTTCGTGCTCGACCATCCCTATGAAGCAGCCGTGACCGAGCTACCGAACGGCCAGGTTGTCGGCACCCGCGAGCTGCTGCTGCCCGGCGAGCGCGACCATCTCGGATACATGGCCCGCGAACAGGTCCGCAGGACCGCCGATATGCGCTTCGTCATCGATCAGCTCGCGCGCCCCGGCGCGCTGCCGCCGCGGCTGCGCAGCCGGATCGACACCACAAGGGTTGCGGTGATCGGCCATTCCTTCGGCGGTGCCGCGGCGATCGCGGCGGCGAGCGCAGATCCGCGCATCGTAGCCGCCGCCAATATCGACGGCACGCCCTATGGCGATCTGCCCGATCGCAAGCGCACCCGGCCCCTGCTGCTGATCCAGAGCGACTATGCCGAAACCCACCACAGCGCCTTCTTCCTGAACGGCAACGCCAAGCTGCTCGCCGACCCGGCGGCGCCCGGCTTCCGCTTCGAGATCGGGCGCGCCAACCATTACAGCTTCACCGATGCGCCCTTCTTCTTCGCACCGCCGGGCCGCTGGCTGCTCGCCCAGGCGATGGGCGGCGAACGCGGGCCGGGCGAAACCCAACGGGTGACCGCCGATATCCTGGCCGCCTTCCTTGCCGGGCCGCTCACGGGCGTGCCCGGAGACCCCGCCGCGGCGGCTTCGCGCTATCCCGGCGTGACCGGCGGCGCGGTGAAGAAAGGGCTGCCGGCCGCGAAGCCCTCCTAGCGAAGCTGCCGCTTCTCCAGCTTCCGGGCGAGGGTGCGCCGATGCATCCCCAGCCGCCGCGCAGTCTCGGAGATATTGAAGTCGGTCTCCACCAGCGTCTGGTGGATATGCTCCCATTCCACCGTCTTGATCGACGAGGGCCGGCTGGCGAGCGGCGCATCGGGATCGCCTGCCTCGCGCCCGAACGCGGCTTCGATGTCGTCGGTGTTCGAAGGCTTGGCGAGATAATAGGAGGCGCCGAGCTTGATCGCCTCCACGGCAGTGGCGATGCTGGCGAAGCCGGTGAGCACGACGATCTTCATCGCCGCATCGGCCGCCCGCAGCGTCTGCACGCAGACCAGCCCCGATGCACCGCCCAGCTTGAGGTCGACCACCGCGAAGCCGGGATGGAAGCGCTCCATCAGCACGGTCAGGTCCTCATGGCTCGCCGCCACCTCGACCATATAGCCGCGCCGCTCGAACGAACGGCGCAGCGTCCGGGCGAAGGACTCGTCATCCTCGACGATCAGCAGCTTCCGGGGGCTGGTCATGCCTGCTCCTCTCCCTCGCGGGCGATCGCGTCAAGCGGCAGGCGGATGCGGACGATCGCGCCGCCGCCGGGCAGGTTCTCCGCGCTGGCGGTGCCGCCCAGCGTCCGCAGCACGTTGACCAGCAGGAAAAGCCCCAGCCCGCCCCCGGGCTTGCCCTTGGTCGAGCGATAGGGCTGGCCGAAGCCTTCGAGCATGCCCGCCGCGAAGCCGGGGCCGCGATCGGCAACTTCGATCACCAGGTCGTCGCCGTCGCGCAGCGACGTGATACCGATCCAGCCGGGCGAGACTTCGGCGGCATTGTCGATCACGTTGCTCAGCACCTGGCGCAGCGCCGGATCGGAGACGATCGCCACGTCGGCGCCGAAATCATCCTCATAGTCCAACGTGCCGGTCAGCCGGCTGCCGCGCCAGTCCGCCACCAGAGCGTCGAGGAAGCCGCGCACCGTGGTGAATTCGGAGGCGATGCCGCGCGCCTCGCCGGCGGAGAGCAGGATGCCGCTGACGATCGTCTTGCAGCGCGCCACCTCGGCCTGCATGTCGGCGATGTCCTGCGCCATGTCCCTGTCGGCGGCCAGGCGCGGCATGCGCTGCCAGTCGCCCAGGATCACCGAGAGCGAGGAGAGCGGCGTGCCCAGCTCGTGCGCCGCGCCCGAGGCGAGCAGGCCCATGCGGACGATATGGTCCTCCTCGGCCGCGCGCTGGCGCACCTCCGCCAGCGCGGCGTCGCCGTCGCGCAGGTTGCGGGCGATGCGCGTGATCATCGTGACCAGCAGCACCGCGATCAGCACCAGGCAGATCAGGCTGCCGCCCAGATAGAGGCGGAAGGGATCATTGAGCCCGGGCGGCAGGTCGAGCGGCACCGGGCTGATCGCAATGGCGAACAGCGCCGCCCCCACCGCGCCGACGATCGCCCAGCTAGACCAGGGCTGGAGCAGCATCGCCCCGGTGACGACCTGGAGCAGGAACAACGAGGCAAAGGGATTGGCGAGCCCGCCGGTGAAGTGGAGCTGCCAGGCGAGCGCGGCCACGTCGACCAGCATCGCCACGGTCAGCTCCCAGTTGGTGATCGCCGCGCGCCGGTCGAGCAGCGGATAGGTGCCCAGGTTGATCCCGGCCAGCACCAGCGGCGCCATGAACAGCGGGACGAGCGGCAGGTGCACGCCCATCACGAAATGGACGAAGCCGATCGTGGCGAGCTGGCCGCCCACGGCGATCCAGCGCAGCTGCACGAGCAGCCACATGTTGCGGCGGCCGGGGTCGGTATCCTCCAGCCCCCCGCCGGGGATCACGCGGCCGCTCCCCGCCTCCGGGTGACGAACCAGGCGGCCCAGAGGGCCATCGCCATCAGCCCGAACCAGGTGAGCGCATAGACCAGGTGATTGTCGGGGAAGCGGACCACGGTCAGCCCGCCCACCGGATAGCCGCCGGGGTTCGGCGTGGCGTCCGCGTCGATGAAGTACGGGGCGGTGTTGTTGAGCCCATGGGCTGCCGCGATAGCCGCGACGTCGCGCGAATACCAGCGCTCGCCCTTCGGATCGTTGTCGCGCAGGAACCCGCCCTTGGGCTCGGTGATGCGCAACAGGCCGGTGACCTGGGTCTGGTCGGGCCCGGCGGGAACCTTGTTGCGCATGCTGTCGGGGATGAAGCCGCGGTTGATCAACACGGTGAAGTCGCGCGTCTGCAGCGGGGTCATCACCCAATAGCCCGATCCGCGATCGGTGACTGCCTTCACCAGCGTGGCGCGGTCGTTCCGGAAATGGCCGATGGCGGTGACGCGGCGATAGGCGTCGGCATTTGCGGTGATGCCGCTCCAGGCACCGGGCCCGGGTGCAGCCACCGGCGCGGCGTGGATGCGGGCATCCACCGCCGCGATCAGCTGGTGCTTCCACACCCGGCGTTCGAGCTGCCAGGTGCCGAGCGCCGCCAGCAGCACGGCGCAGACGATCATCGCCGCGGCGAAGATCCAGCGCCCGCGCGACCGGCGGCCCTCAGTCACTGCAGGTGCCTCACGGCAGCTGGCTCGGGTCGTGCAGCGGCATCATGTTCGCGTTGAGGTGGTACATCACCCACAGCGAGCCCGAGAGCATGATGACCACGACGATGATCGTGAACAGCAGCGCGGTCATCGTCCAGCCACCCTCTGCGCTCGGCTTGAGGTGGAGGAAGTAGATCATGTGGACCACGATCTGGACGACCGCGAACGCCATGATCGCCGCGGCGGTGGCGCCGTCGGAGAAGGGCCGCGCCATCACCAGGTAGAAGGGGATGGCGGTCAGGATCACCGAGAGCACGAAGCCGATGACGTAATCGCGCATCGAGCCGTGCGGCACCTCGACTTCGTGGTGCCCGTGAGCATGCGCGTCGTGCGCGTGCGGATCGTGGCTCATCGCAGCATTCCCATCAGATAGACAAAGGTGAAGACGCCGATCCAGATGACGTCGAGGAAGTGCCAGAACAGGCTCAGGCAGGCCAGGCGGCGCTTGTTGGCGGCGGTCAGGCCGAAGCGGCTAACCTGCACCATCAGCGTCACCAGCCAGATCGAGCCGAAGGTCACGTGCAGCCCGTGCGTGCCGACCAGCGTGAAGAAGCTCGACAGGAAGGCGCTGCGCCACGGGCCGGCGCCCTCGTGGATCAGGTGGTTGAACTCATAGAGCTCGATGCCCAGGAACGCGCCGCCGAACACCAGGGTGATCGCCAGCCAGATCAGCGTCTGCGCCTTGTTCTCGCGCTGGATCGCCAGCATCGCGAAGCCATAGGTGATCGACGAGAACAGCAGCATCGCCGTGTTCAGCGCCACCAGCGGCAGGTCGAACAGCTCCTTCGGGCCGGGGCCGGCCGCGAAGTTGCCGCCGAGCACCGCATAGGTGGCGAACAGGATCGCGAAGATGAGGCAGTCGCTCATCAGGTAGATCCAGAAGCCCAGCATCGTGCTGTAGCCCTCCGGGTGTGGATGCTCGTCGAAGTCGTAGAAGCGGACGGGTTCGTCCGAAGCGGGAAGCGTGGTGGTGCTCATCGATCAGGCTCCGGCGGCGAGCTGGCGCGTGCGCGCCGCCTCGGTCTCGGCCACGACTTCGGCGGGGATGTCGAAGTCGCGGTTGTAGTTGAAGGTATGGAAGATCGCGCCGCCGACCAGGGCGACGAAGCTCACCGCGACCAGCCACCAGATGTGCCAGATCAGCGCGAAGCCGATCAGGGTGCTGATGCCGGCCAGGATCACGCCCGCGCCGGTGCTGCGCGGCATGTGGATGTCCTTGAAGCCGGTGAGCGGACGCTCGGCGCCGCGCGACTTCATGTCATACCATGCGTCGAGGTCGTGGATGACGGGCGTGAAGGCGAAGTTGTACTCCGGCGGGGGCGAGCTGGTCGCCCATTCCAGGGTACGGCCGCCCCACGGGTCGCCGGTCACGTCCTTCAGCTCCTCGCGCTTCCAGATGCTCACCGCGAACTGGACCAGCATCGCGCCGATGCCGGCGGCGATCAGCGCCGCGCCGATGGCGGCGACGATGAAGAAGATCTGCAGGCTGGGATCGTCGAACACCCGCATGCGGCGCGTCACGCCCATCAGGCCCATGATGTAGAGCGGCATGAAGGCAAGCCAGAAGCCCACCACCCAGCACCAGAAGCTCACCTTGCCCCAGAAGACGTTGAGCTTGAAGCCGAAGGCCTTGGGCCACCAGAAGTTGATCGCCGCGAACAGGCCGAACAGCACGCCGCCGATGATCACGTTGTGGAAGTGCGCGATCAGGAACAGCGAGTTGTGCAGCACGAAGTCCGCCGGCGGCACCGCGAGCAGCACGCCGGTCATGCCGCCGACCACGAAGGTGAGCATGAACGCGACCGTCCACATCATCGGCAGCTCGAAGCGGATGCGGCCGCGATACATGGTGAACAGCCAGTTGAAGAGCTTGGCGCCCGTCGGGATCGAGATCACCATGGTGGTGATGCCGAAGAAGCTGTTCACGCTCGCGCCCGAGCCCATGGTGAAGAAGTGGTGCAGCCAGACGAGGTACGACAGGATCGTGATGACGATCGTGGCGTAAACCATCGACGAATAGCCGAACAGCTTCTTGCCCGAGAAGGTCGAGGTGACTTCGGAGAAGACGCCGAACAGCGGCAGGATCAGGATGTACACCTCCGGGTGGCCCCAGATCCAGATCAGGTTCACGTACATCATGGCGCTGCCGCCGAAGTCGTTCGTGAAGAAGTTGGTGTGGGCGTAGCGGTCGAGGCCGAGCAGCGCGAGCACCGCGGTCAGCACCGGGAAGGACGCGACGATCAGCACGTTGGTGCAGAGCGAGGTCCAGGTGAACACCGGCATCTTCATCAGCGACATGCCCGGCGCGCGCAGCTTCAGGATCGTCACGATCAGGTTGATGCCCGATAATGTCGTGCCGACGCCCGCTACCTGCAGCGCCCAGATATAGTAATCGACGCCGACGCCGGGGCTGTACGCCAGGCCCGAGAGCGGCGGATAGGCCAGCCAGCCGGTCTGCGCGAACTCGCCGACGAACAGCGAGGCCATCACCAGCACGGCGCCGCCGGTGGTCATCCAGAAGCTGAAATTGTTCAGGAACGGGAACGACACGTCGCGGGCGCCGATCTGCAGCGGCACGATGTAGTTCATCAGGCCGGTGACGAACGGCATCGCCACGAAGAAGATCATGATCACGCCATGGGCGGTGAACACCTGGTCATAGTGATGCGCGTTCAGATAGCCTTCGTTGCCGTTGAACGCGATCGCCTGCTGGCCACGCATCATGATCGCGTCGGCGAAACCGCGCAGGAACATCACCAGGCCCAGCACCATGTACATGATGCCGATCTTCTTGTGATCGACGCTGGTGAACCACTCCTTCCAGAGATAGCCCCAGAGCTTGAAATAGGTCAGCGCGGCGACAAGGGCGATGCCGCCCAGGGCGACGCCGGCGAAGGTCGCGACGACGATCGGCTCATGGAGCGGCAGCGCGTCGAGCGACAGCTTGCCCAGGATCGGGCTGACGGGTGCGGGTTGCGGGATCATGGCTGCTTTCGCGATCAGGAAAGAGGGCGCGGCCGGGTTTCGGACGCGACACTGGGAGCAACGGGGCTGGGAGCGGTCGGGGTCGGCTTGGCCGAGGGCATGACGAGGCCCGCGCCGGTGAGCGGCGCAAGCTTGCCCGGCTTGGGCTGCATGCGCGCCGCCATCGGCTTGTCCTCGTCGCAGATCTCGCCGACGAAGCTCTTGCCGTCATGCATGTGCGTGCCGCGCGCGCCCGTCTTGTCATAGGCGATCTGGCGGACGTTGTAGAGGCCGGCCTTGCCCATGCCGCCCTGCGCATCGAGCGCCATCATCTGGTGCATGCACATCTTGCCGGGCTCGACGCACATGTTGGTCACGCGGTCGAACAGCCCGCTTTCCACCGCGGCATAGCGGCGAACCGGCTCGCCCTCGGTCGGGCGCTCGAGCTGGAGATAGGTGGCGCGGTCCATGGTGCCGCCCGCCTTCTTGGCCTCGGCGACCCAGGCGTCGAAGCCGGCCTGGTCCACGCTGTGCGCCTTGAAGCGCATCTTCGAGAAACCATGCCCGCTATAGTTGGCCGAGAAGCCCTGGAACACGCCGGCCTTGTCGAACACGGCGTTGAGCGGCGTCTCCATGCCCGGCATCGCATAGATCTGCCCGGCGAGCGCGGGGATGTAGAACGAGTTCATCACCGACGAGGCCGAGATGCGGAAATGCACCGGGCGGCCGATCGGGGCAGCCATCTCGTTCACCGTGGCGATGCCCTGCTCGGGATAGATGAACAGCCACTTCCAGTCGAGCGCGACGACCTGAACCTCGAGCGGCTTGACGTTCGCCGCGATCGGCTTGCCCTCGCCGGTCCGCGCCAGTGGACGATACGGATCGAGCAGGTGAGTCGCGACCCAGGTCAGCGCGCCCAGGCAGATGATGATCATCAGCGGGGCCGACCAGATCACCAGCTCCAGGCTGGTCGAATGGTCCCAATCCGGCGCGTAGGTCGCTTCCTTGTTCGACTCGCGATAGCGCCAGGCGAAGAAGATGGTCAGCGCCATCACGGGGATGATGATCAGCAGCATCAGGATGGTCGAGGCGACCACCAGATTGCCCTGCTGGCGCGCCACGTCGCCGGCCGGATCGAGCACGATCATGTTGCACCCGCAAAGTGCCGCCAGCGCCGGCAATGCCAGCACGGCACGGAGGCGCGCGGAGAGGAGTTTGGGTCTAGGCATGGCGGGCGCCTAGGCGTCGATTGTTGCAGCGCACATAGGACATTTTGTCCAATCCCCGCGTTGTCTGCTATGACGCAAGAGCGCCCGCGCTGGGCTATCCCCAGCCCTTCATGACGTTATGAAACGCGCTCGCGCGGCGCGTGTTGCAGAAAGTTCCAATTCGATGAGCGGCGATACCGTCCCCACCCTTGAAGCCGAACGGGATGCACGCGTCCTCAATTCCGCGCATGGCCATGGCATCCATCCGGGCGAGATCGCGATCGGCGTCATCATCGGCCGCACCTCCGAGTTCTTCGACTTCTTCGTATATGCGATCGCGTCGGTCCTCGTCTTCCCCAAGCTGTTCTTCCCCTTCGCCGATCCGCTGCAGGGCACGCTCTGGTCGTTCGCGATCTTCGCGCTGGCCTTCATCGCCCGCCCGTTCGGCACGCTGATCTTCACCGCCGTCGACCGCGCCTATGGCCGCGGCGCCAAGCTGACGATCGCGCTGTTCCTGCTCGGCGGCTCGACTGCGGCGATCGCCTTCCTGCCCGGCTATGACGATATCGGCCTGTCGGCGGCGGCGCTGCTCTGCCTGTTCCGCATGGGCCAGGGCGTCGCGCTCGGCGGCTCGTGGGACGGCCTCGCCTCGCTGCTCGCGATGAACGCACCCGCCAACAAGCGCGGCTGGTATGCGATGATCCCGCAGCTCGGGGCGCCGCTCGGCCTGATCGTGGCCAGCCTGCTCTTCGCCTTCTTCGTCACCGAGCTGCCGGCCGAGGACTTCCTCGCCTGGGGCTGGCGCTATCCCTTCTTTGTCGCCTTCGCGATCAACGTGGTGGCGCTGTTCGCCCGCCTGCGCATCGTGGTGACGCCCGAATATGCCCGTCTCTTCGAAGACCGCGAGCTCCAGCCCGCGCCGATCGCCGAGACGCTCAAGGCTGACTGGCGGATCGTGATCATGGGCGCCCTCGCCCCGCTCGCCAGCTTCGCCATGTTCCACATGGTCACCGTGTTCCCGCTCTCCTGGGTGTTCCTCTACACCAGCAACAGCCCCACCGGCTTCCTGGTGATCGAGGCGTTCGCGGCGATGGTCGGTACCGTCGCGATCATCTTCTCGGGCGTCCTGGCAGACCGCGTCGGCCGCCGTACCCTGCTCGGCAGCTCGGCCGTCGCGATCGCGGTGTTCAGCGGCTTCGCACCCCAGCTCCTCGCCGCCGGCGAAGTGGGCGAGATCGTGTTCATGTTCTTCGGCTTCGCGCTGCTCGGCATCTCGTTCGGCCAGTCGTCGGGCGCGCTCTCGGCGCTGTTCACCAAGTCGCACCGCTACACCGGCTCGTCGCTGACCTCGGACCTGGCCTGGCTGTTCGGCGCGGCCTTCGCCCCGCTGATCGCGCTCTGGCTCGGCAGCAGCTTCGGCCTGCTCGCCGCCGGCGCCTATCTCCTCTCGGGCGCGGCGATCACGCTGGTCGCCTTGTGGTTCAACCGCGAGCTCGCCAAGACGATCGACTGATCTTCAGATCGGCGGACAAGCAAAGAGCCGGCGCCCCGCACGGGTCGCCGGCTCTTTTCGTTTCCGGCCTCCGGCATGCGCCGCAAGGCCCGCCCTCAGCAGGTGGCTTCGCGCGTCGTTTCGCTCTGCTGCGCGGCGCCTGCTGGCGTTGCGTTCGCATCGACCGCGGCCACCATCGCCGCGCTCGCGACATAGTTGCTGCCGGCGATGCGGCTGGCGGCGCTGCTGACCACGCCGGAATCGCGGGCGACGCGCAGTACGCGGCCAAGACCCAGGCCCTTCTTCTTTTTCTTCGGCTTGCACTCCGCCGCCGCTGCGCCGGAATCGGCGCCGGCCTCCTGGCTGGTTTGCGAGGCTTGCGGCATCCCTGCCTGGGCCGGCAGGGCGAGCAGCAATGCGGCGCCGGATGCAGCCGCGACGAACTTCTTCATCACATGGTCCTCCTTGAACAAGGCGGCCGCGCGTCGAATCGGCGAGGAGCGAAACACGCAGCACCGCGCCCGCCCAGGGTGGCGGCGGGCGCGGGTCAGGCGAAGATTTCTGCGACCAACAGCGCCTGGGTGCGACGAAGCCGCACCCCAGGGCGCGTTCAGAGCTCCGGCAGGCCGTATCCCTCGGCATCGAGGATCGCCCGACCGGCGGCGAGCGTCGCGTCGGACCAGCGGTTGAATGCGTCCATGAACGCCTCGCCAGCCGCGTCGGCGATCTCCAGATGTTCGGCGATCTCCTCGCGCCCGCCTTCCATCCGCGGCACGTTGCGCGAGAGCAGGAACACCGCCTGCTCGCGGAGCGCGGGCATCGCATTGTACACCGCCACGTCGAGCACGGTGACGTGCATGAACGAATATTGCGCATGCAGCACCGCGGTCATCGGGCGCTTGCGATCGGTGATGATCGGGCTGGTGTAGCGCGCCGCGGGATCGTTCCCCACGATCCGGCTCGCGCTCATGATCTGCACGCCCAGCGCGCGCAGCTTGTGGTGTGCCATCTCGTGGACGATCGCCTGCGCGGTGCCGAAGGGATGGTCGGCAGTCAGCATGATCGTGCCGAACTCGTCGCCCTCCGAATGGCTAGACGAGCCCGGGATCGCGCGCGCATTTTCGGGGATGCTGGTGTCGATCCAGGGCTGGATCTCGTCGAGCAGCGCGCCGGCCTGGGCCAGCGCCTCGGGCCAGGCGCCCAGGATGCGCTCGGCCTCGGCGAGATTGGTATGGTCGAGCGGCGCCGGCTGGTATTTGGGCCCGGGCAGCCCGCCCTCGGCACGGTGGCGCACCGCCACCCTCCCGCCGAACAGGCTCGGCGCGTCGCCCACCGGCCGGGGCCGCCAGCCGCTCAGCTCGAGGATCGCCTGCGTGTCATAGCCGTCGGCCTGCGGCCAGGCGGTGCGCGACCAGTCGATATCGAGTGCCAGTTCGGTGCTCATCATGCCGTCTCCCGCCGGCGCGCCATCCGCGCCGCTGCAAAGGGAAAGCCCAGGCCGCGCGCCGCGCCTTCGGGCATCGCCGATCCCTGGCGCTCGATCGTATGGCGCGCAGCCGTCCAGGGGGTGGTGCGGATCGCGCGGAACACCGGGGTCTTGATCTCGGCGATGCCGTGCAGCGCGGTCCAGGAGACCGGCCAGGACAGGATCTCGCGCAGCCAGTTGGCCGCCTCCTCGCGGCCATGCGCAGCGGCGGCGTCGAGCAGCGCCTGGCCTCGCGCCGTCGCTGCCGGGCAATCGAAGCCGCTCGGCCAGTGCTGCCCGATCGAGATGCCGATCGCCGCCAGCATCGGGTTGGATGCCCAATGCCCGGCGACGCCCAGCCCCCTGCCCTCGTCGAAGCGCCGCGCCTCGGGCTCCGCCTGCGCGAGCATCCAGAGCGGATCGACCAGCGGATCGGCCTCGCAGGCCGCCATCGGCGCCGGTGGCCCGCCATTGCCGATCCGGACGATCAGCCGGCCGTGCCGTCCCGCCGCCACGGCGTGCGGCGTCTCGGGTGCCGGGCCCTGCGACTGGCAGGACACACCCCAGCCCGCGGCGAGCGCCGTCAGCCGGCGGAGCGAATTCGCCCGCACCACCAGCGTGCATCCCTCGCCCGAGGTGAGCATGCCCATGTCCTCGATCAGGTCGCGCACGGCGTTCAGTCGCGGCTCCCACAGCGCCCGCGCCGCCTCGCTCGACCAGGAGGAGCGGCAAAAGGGCGGCGGCGCCCAGGCGGGCTGCGCCTCGGTGCGCCCGATCATCGGGGTTTCCGCGTTCATATCTCCACCATCGCGCCGGCGGTCCATTGGCGCACCACCGCCGCCTCGCGTTCCTTGCGGCCGGGATGGATCGAAAGCGGTACCTGGCCCGCCCGGATCAGGTCGCGCTCGAGTACCGCGAACAGGTATTTCCAGATGCCGCAATGCTCGCTGCGGTTGCGCCAGTCGCCCTCGATCGCCGTGCCCGGGCATTGGCCGGTGCACATCAGGAAGAAGCGGCAGCCGCCGCAGCCGCCATCCGCCTCGGGCGTGTGGTACAGCGCCAGCCCGCGCTCGTTGCCGTGGCGGTCGGCGGGGAGGTAGTCGATGCCGTCCTTGTTGGTGCGGCCGCAATTGCTCGACTGGCCATTGCCCTCGATCCCGCGCACCGCCCGGGTGGCATAGGGATCGCACGCCCGCCAAACGCAGGAAGCGCGCTTCTCGTCGCCGAGCAGCAGCGCCTTCATTTCCTCGACCACGTCGAAGCGCAGCCCCTTGAGCTCGCCCTGCAGCCGCGCGAAGCCGAGCAGCGCCTCGACATTCTCGCGCGCGCTCAGCACCAGCCCGCGCGCCGCGCTGTCATCCTCCACCTCGAGCACGTGCAGCCGCGCGCTGCGGATGCCCAGCGCGTCGAGCTCGCGCATCCAGGCGAACATCCGCGGCAGATGCTCGGCGCTGGCATTGCCGCGGTGGAGCGTCACGATCAGCCCCGGCGCCTGATATTCGCGCACCAGCCGGGCGATGTTCGCCTCGATCTTCGCGGTGGTGTCGCGCGTGCGGCTGCGCTTGCGGTCGACGCGCACGTCGTTGAGCGCACCCGGCCCGTCGATCGAGACACCCACGCTCACCTTGTAGCGGCGGAACAGCTCGATATGCGCGTCGGTGATCAGCGCGCCGTTGGTCTGGATGCTGTTGGCGCCGAACTTCTCCAGCCCATAGGCGAAGATCTCGTCCAGCTCCTCCATCCGCATCAGCAGCGGTTCGCCGCCGAACAGGGTGAAGGGCTGCGCCGCCCGGTCCAGCGCAGCCTTCATCTTCCCCATGTCGTACGCCTGGCGGAGATTGCCCGCGTCGCGCATCGGGTTCTGGTAGCAATAGGTGCACGCCAGGTTGCACGCCACGCCGAACGGCCGGAGCTCCACGCCCATCGGCGATCAGCCGCCCTTCTTGGTCGGCGTGCCCTGGGTATCGACATGCGGCGGCGCGAAGTCGATGTGCGGGATCGGCTGGGTGTCGACATGCGGCCCCGCCGGCGTGTCGATATGCGCCTTTGTGTCGCCGTGCGGCGGGATCACTGTGTCGCCGTGGCCGGTGCTCTTGTCGATGTGGAACAGCCCCATGTCGGTATCGGCATGGAAGCCCGCGTCCATATGGGGTCCGGCCGGCGTGTCGATATGCTGCGAGGCGTCGACATGCGGCGGGATCGCGGTGTCGACATGCGGCGAACTGCCCGAATCCACATGCGGCGGCGTGATGTCGACGTGAGGAGCATTGGTCATGGTCTTGCCTCCGTTGGATGAATGAACGTCATGCCTGCACGTCGAGATGCGGGGTGGTGTCGCCGTGCGGCGGGATGATCGTGTCGGCATGCGGGGTGGTGATGTCGACATGCGGGGTCAGCGGCGTATCGACATGCGGGCCGGAGGGCGTGTCGACATGCGGCACCGTGTCGCCGTGCGGCGGCACGTTGGTGTCGCCGTGCCCGGTGCTCTTGTCGATGTGGAACAGCCCCATGTCGGTATCGGCGTGGAAGCCGACGTCCATGTGCACCGAAGGCGTGTCGAGGTGCGGCCCCGCCCCGTCGATATGCGGCGGGATCGCGGTGTCGCCATGCGCGATCGGGTTCTGGTCGACATGGCTCGAGCCGACATCGACATGCGGACCCGAGGGGGTGTCGATATGCGGCAGATGCGTGTCGACATGCGTGTCGAACACGCTGGCGATCGCGTCCGCCACGTCCTGCGCGGCATATTTGGCCCCGTCGAGCGCCTGCATCGCGATGTCGGAGGTGAAGTTCGCCGCCTTGAGCGCCGCCGCCGCGGCATCGGCGCCGTAGTTCAGCGTATCGTGCGCGATGCCGGCGATCTCGTCGGCGGTCTGCTGATAGACCCCGGCCAGCACCTGGCCGACCTTGGCCGCGTCCTGCTCGATGTTCGGGATGACGTTGTTCTTGATCCAGTTCACCCAGCGGCTCGGATCCAGGTTTTCCTTCAGCCAGTTGACGATCGCATCGACCACGTCC
Source organism: Sphingomonas sp. HITSZ_GF (assembly GCF_029543155.1). Lineage (GTDB taxonomy): Bacteria > Pseudomonadota > Alphaproteobacteria > Sphingomonadales > Sphingomonadaceae > Sphingomonas. Next base: position 394,392 of record NZ_JARQXA010000003.1, read on the forward strand.
GATTCGATCTCGCTCGCCAGGTTGGAGAGCGACGCCTGGGTCACGTCGAGCGTCACCTGCCCGGTGCTGAAGCTGGTGCCCTCGAAGCTGAAGCTGCCCCCGAAGCTTGCGCTCGCGCCGCTGCCGGTGAATGCCACCGCGACGTTGCCGCCCACCATGATGTCGATCGGCAGGCTGCCGAGGATTCCCAGGTCGACGGTCTTGTCGATGCCCACGCTGGCATTGCCCGCGGCGGTGAAGCCCGCCGAGGTGAGCGTCACGTTGATCGTGTAGGTATAGACCACTTCGCTCGAGCTGAGCGTGAAGTTCGCCCCGCTCGCCGAGATGTTGATCGTCACTCCCTGCGACAGGCCGAGCAACGTCGCCTGGGCGGTGGCGTTGGCGTGCGGCGCCACCCCGTTCTGCGTCCAGGTCGAGACCGAGAGCAGCGCGCCCTTGCTGGTGTCGCCCTGCGCGGTGATCGACAGCAGATTGGCGTTGAGGAACACGATCGGCGAGAGATTGGCGTTGATCGACAGCCCGGAGCTCGGCTGGATGTCGATGTCGAGCACGCCCTTCAGCCCGAACACGTCGAGTTCGCCCGACATCGCATAGCCCGCCTGGATCGGCGGCAGCGCGCCGATCTGGGTGGTCTGCGGCACGAACTTCACCTGGGCGTTCTTCTCCGCTCCCAGCGTGCCGTTCGCCCCGCCCTTGCTGATCGTGTAGTGCGTCTGCGTGGCGATGTCGGTCACCGCCCAGCTGCCCCAGCTCGCGCTGCCGAGGATCGAGACCGCACCAGCCACGTTCGACAGCGGATATCCTGCAGTGTTGAACGCCGCCGCCACCGCGGTCGCGTCGCGCGCGTCGAGCGAGGCCCCCAGCGTCGCCGGCAGGGTGAAGCTGTCCGTCCCGCGCAGCGCGATCTGCTTGAGGATGTCGCCAAAGCCCGGCGGCAGCGCGCTCAGCGCCACGCCCACGATCGGCCCCATCACCTGATCAAGCGTGATGTCGCTCACCGCGCCGGCGAACATGCTGTCCTCGGGCTGCGCGCTGTCGAAGAAGATAGCGATCGAGGAGTTGAAGTCCTGCACCTGGATCGTGCCGGCCACGCCGATGCTCGGGATGCCCTCGTCGTCGACGCCCAGCTCGATCGCCAGCCCGCCCAGCTGCACCACATCGGCGAAGTTGATCGTGTCCGACGTGCTGCCCGAGATGAACACGCCGTTGGGCTGGAAGGCCACGACGATGGTGAAGGTCACCTTGTCGCCCGCGATCGTCGTCGGGATCACGCCCTTCAGCCCCAGCGTCAGCGTGTCGCCCACCAGGCTGGCGAACAGCGCGCCGCTCATCGCCATGTTCGAATTGACGTTGCCGCTGATCGTCGCGGCGAAGGTGGTGCCGTTGTCGGGGTTCTCGGGCACCTGCAGGCTGGCGGCGATCGATCCCTCGAAATCGATCAGCTTGCACAGCCAGCCCAGCGCCGCGCTCTTCGACGGCGTCATCATCGCATAGAGGTTGAACCCGGCGACCAGCCCGCCGGTCCAGCCCGGCGAGGCGATGCTGCCGCCCTTGATCGCCGGATTGTCGAAGCCGCTCAGCGCCGGGAAGGCGAAGGTGGAATCGGCGATCGTGCCGAACACCAGCACGATCTCGTCGAGCGCGAAGGCATCGTCGATATATTTGAGTGCCGATAGGCCCGGCACGCCGGCGACCTGCTGCATCTCCAGCAGGATGCCGAAGGCGAAGCCCCAGCCTGCCGCGCCCTTCTGCACCACCAGCGAAGCGCTGCCGAGCGAGCCGATCTGCGTGCCGAAGGCGAAGTCGAACGCCTGGCCGTCCTGGGTGATCAGGATCGTCGAGTCGGTCAGGGTGAACTCGAAGTCGGGCGGCGGCACGCCGACGTCGTTGCACAGCGCCGCGATCAGCGCCGAGAGCGAGATCGACGGCACCTGGGCGAACATCCTGAACCCGCCCGGCACTGCATAGCTCAGGTCGAACTGGTTGTTCTGGTCGAGCACCAGCGTGCCCGAGACGCTGCCCGTCATGCTGCCGCTGCTGTTGCCCACCTGGATCGAGGCCGCGGTCACCGCCAGCCCGAAATCGCCGATCCCCAGCTGCCAGTCGGTCGAGAAGCCCGCCCCCAGGTCGAAAGTCCCCGCCGTCGGCTGCACCGCCAGGCTCAGGTCGGACACGGTGATCGCGGGCAGGCCGAAATCGCCGGCGAGATAGGTCACCAGGTCGGTCAGGTTGGGCTTGGCGCCGTTCGGGTCGAGCGACGCGGCAAAGGTGCCGTCGGGCAGCGTCGCGATCGCGTCGAGCGTGCAGACCGATCCGTTGGTGCCGATCTGCAGCGCACCCTCGATATAGCCCGAAGCCGCGCCGGAGGAATCGACATAGAGCGACGCGGCAACCCCGGTGAGCGCGAATTTCGAGCCCATCGTCCAGTTGCTCGTCGCGCTCAGGCTGAACCCGACCCCGGCGAGCGCCGGCGTGAGCGGCGCGATGTAGAAGTCGACTGCGTTGAGCTGGATCGCGTCGGCCAAGTCGTACACGGCCTTGGGCGGCATCAGCCCGTTCAGGTCGCCGCCCAGCGCATATTGCATCAGATCGGCGATGGTCACGCCCGATCCGTTCGGCGCTCCGGCCTGCAGGTCCACCAGCGCGCCGCCGTTGAAGATCAGCGCGGCCGGCAGGGTCGCCGGGCTGCCGTTGACCGTGATCCCCACCGACGTCGCCGCCGCGATCGCACCGGTCGCGCCATAGTCGGTGTTGCCCGGCGCCGCTGCGGGAGCCGCAGTCGAGAGCAGCTCGATCGAGATGCCGAGATCGGTGAGCGGCCCCAGCGAGAATTTGCTCGTCACCGGCGCGGTGAGCGTGAACACCGGCGCGCCGAAGGTGAAGGTGATCGGCCCGGCGAAATCGAGGCTGGCCGAGGTGCCGACGAACTTGGCCGCCTGTTCGAGCGGCCCGCCGATGCCCACCGATCCCATGAAGTTCAGCCCGGCGGGATGCTGGTTGTCCGAGATGGTGCGCAGGATCAGCTGCGCGCCCGCGGCAACGCTGAGGTCGGCGAGCAGGCTGCCGGAAAGCGCCGGGAAGCCGGTGCCGAACGTCCAGCTGCTGTCTCCAGTGCCGGTGGCGACCAGCAGCACGTCGCTGTCGCCCGAAGGGGTGAACACCGCGGTCACGTTCATGCCCGCGAACACGCCCTGCCCGGTGCCGGTAACGGTCGAGCCGTCGTCTGAGAGCGTGCCGGTGATCACCAGCGTGCTGCCGGGCAGCGACTTGTCGAAAACGGCCTTGAGCGTGCCCGATCCGAACAGCGTGTCGGGGGCGGTGAAGACGTTGCCGGCGAAGCAGGCCTGCAGGGCGGTCTTGATGTCCTGGGGGGTCATTTCAGCCTCCGCGCTCAGGGAACCAGGGTGAACTGGACGAGAAGCGGCACGTGATCGCTGAGATAGTCTCGCGCGGTCTTGAACGCCGTGAACGTATCTCCCTTGCCCCAGGAATAGCCCGCCTTGTTCGTGGTCAGCACGGACTCGGCGATCAGCTTGCAGACGCTGTCCTTCTGCAGCAGGTTGATCGTGTCGATCACGGTCACCGCGGTCATTCGACCGGTCGGGCCGGCCAGCACGTTGTCGAGATTCTCGGTGTAATAGGTCGCCGAGTTGCTGCTGTTCTGGGCGCTGGCGATCGGCACCATGATCGTGTTGCCGGTCGTGGCGTTCTCGGTGCTCGTCGCCGTCATCGCCTTGGTGAACCAGGCGGCGCCGCTGGCATCGGTCACGCTCATGTTGAAGTCGGCACAGAAGAACCGCGCCTCATAGGCGGTGCCCGATCCGTCGGGATATTTGAGCAGCTGGTTCGCCTGGGTCGCCAGCGCGTTCAGCCCGGTGGCGGGCCCCGATCCGATGCTCGCGGTGGCGAAGGTCGGGGCGTGATAGCTGGCGACGATGAACGGGTGCGATCCGTCCGCCAGGGTGAAGCCGCAATAGCCCGGGCGGCGGCCGTTCTTCACCGAGATGTTGTTCGGCCAGTCGCCCGAGAACACGCCCTGCACCGGCTTCTTGTCGAGCCATTGCTGGGCCACTGTGTTGCGCCACAGGAACAGATAGCCGTCCCGGTCGCTGCCGCCGGGAAGCGCCTGGATGGCGGTGCCCGTCCAGGTTCCCGTCCACTGCTCCTGGAGCGCGGTGACGAGGAGCTTGTACACGCCCTCCGCCGCGGAGAAGACCAGTTCCTGGATCGTCACGATGTCGGGCTTGTAGAGCGCGATCACCCGCGCGATCAGATTGGCCACAAGTGTCTGGTTGACCTTGGTGTCACCAAGGATCTGGACGTTCCAGCTGAGAACCGTGATCGACGTCGCCATTCGATACCCTCCGCGCAAGCGACCGCGCGCCGAACCACAGGGCCCGACGAGAGACGTCGCCGTCTAAGCAACACGCGAAAACCGAATGGGAAAATGGTCCGGAATTACCTTCCCCCACGCCGGACAGCATAAGTGGGGGAGCCTGGCGAGTCATGCGGAGACGCAGCCGAAACGGCCGTATCGCCCCTAGGGATTCATCGGGTCGAACAGCCGCTCCTCTCCCTGCATCCCCCTGCCCCGTCACCCCCGCGCAGGCGGGGATGACGAGCGCGGGTTGAGGGACTCAGCCGCTTACTTCGTCCCCGAAGGCACCGGCTGCGGCACATTCTCCGGCACCGGCAGCCCGAAGTCGGGCCGGCCATCGGCGGTCCAGCCGAACTTCTGGATGTGCGGTGCGCGCTTGAGCGTGCACTTCATCCCCGCTGCCGAATTGGCGTGGTAGATGATCCAGTTCTCCTTGCCGTCGGGCGACAGGAAGAAGCCGTTATGGCCGGTTGCGTACACACCGTTCCCCTTGTGGAGCACCGGCGCCGGCGCCTTGCTCCACGCCTTGGGGTCGAGCGGGTTGGCGCCCGGCGCCGCGCGCAGCAGCCCCAGCGCATAGTCGTCGGACCAGCAGGGGCTCGCCGAATAGGTCAGGAACAGGTCGCCCCTGGGTCCCGGCAGGAATTCCGGCCCCTCGAGGATCTGGCGCCCGTCGAGCCGCTCCCAGGGCTGGTCGGGCATGGCGATCACCTGCTCCTTGCCCTTGAGCGTCCAGGGGTTCTTCATCTCGGCGATCGCCAGCCCGCTGTCCGGGCCCAGATAGGGCGAATAGACGAAGTAGCGCTTGCCGCGATACTGGAAGGTGGTGCCGTCGATCCCGGCATGCGCGGTGTTGATCCGGCCGCGGTCGATCCAGGTGCCGCCCAGCGGGTCCGCGCCCTTGTTCTCCAGCACGAACACCGCGCGGTGCGCGTCGTCGCTGAAGCCGCTCGCGGTGGCAGTGTAGTAGAGGAACCAGCTCTTGCCGATCCGGTGCAGCTCGGGTGCCCAGATCAGGTGCGCGTTGGCGCCTTCCTTGGGGGGCGTCCACACCTTCTTCCGCTCCGCATTGGCCAGGTCCGCGATGTTCCGCGTCCGGAACAGCGTGATCCCGTCGCGCTGGGTGTGCATATAGTAATAGGTGCCGTCGACCTGGGTGATCCAGGGATCGGGGCCCGAGGGGAGCAGCGGGTTGGTATAGGTCCCCGCCGGCTTGGCCGTGCCGGCCTCCTGCGCCGTGGCGGTCCCGGCCGCGAACAGCGCCGCGCCGATCAGCGCCCCGGTCCAGAATTGCATGCCTCGCATCATCCCGTGCCTCCCCATCTATTTGACTGACTTATCTTATAATTTTGCCGCCCAAATGGCCCTTTGGGCGCAACCTTTGCAACCTTGGGTGTCTGGTCTAGCGCGGAAGCGCGGCGACGAAGGCGCGGGCATTGGCCCCCACCTCGGCGGCGCCCATCCCCGCCTTGTACAGCGCCGATCCCAGGCCGAAGCCTGCCGCGCCGGCCAGCCGCCAGGGGTCCATGTTGTCGGGCGAGATACCGCCCACCGGCAGCACCCGCGCCTCCTTGGGCAGCACCGCGCGCATCGCCTTGAGCACCAGCGGGCTCGCCGCCTCGGCCGGGAACAGCTTGAGCGCGGTCGCCCCCGCGTCGAGCGCGGCGAAGGCCTCGCTCGGGGTGGCGATGCCGGGCAGCGAGACCAGCCCCGCCGCGGCGCTCGCCGAGATCACCCCCATATTGGCGTTGGGCGAGATGATCATCGTGCCGCCCGCGGCCATCACCGCGGTCACCTGCACCTCGCGCAGCACCGTACCCGCGCCGATCACCGCCCGCCCCTCGAAGCGCTTGGCGAGGCGCGCCACGCTCTCCAGCGGATCGGGCGAGTTCATCGGCACTTCGATCAGGGTAAAGCCCGCCGAAACAAGCTCTTCGCCGATCGCCTCGACTTCGTCGGGCCGCACGCCGCGCAGGATCGCGATCAGCGGGCAGCGGGCAAAGGCGGCGTCGAAGGCGGCGAGGTTACTCATGAATGGCTCCCGATGGCGATGATGCCCGCCACGAAGGCGGCGTGGCTGTCGACCAGCGCGGCGCGGCGACCCTGCGCCTCGATCGCTGCCGAATAGAGGCCGCCCAGCACCGGGTCGGCAAGGATATGGACTTCGTCGTGCCCGGCGCGCTCGAGCCGCGCGGCGACGTCGCTGCCGATCAGCAGCCCGCTGGCGAAGCTCGCTGCGTCGGCATCGTCGCGCTCGCCGAGCAGCTTGGCCGCGCGGATGCCGAACAGCGAGGCGGCGAGGTCGCGCTTGCGCCCCTCCTCCACCCCGTCGAGGAACGCCTGGCCCAGCGTCACCTCGGCGCCGAGCTGGCTGGCGAGCAGGCCGTGCTTGCGGAGGAGCGCGAACAGCTCGCCGGTCATCGCCGTGGTGAAGCCGGCGATCCGCCCGCCTTCCATCAGCGCCCATTTGCAGTGGGTGCCCGGCTGCGCCAGCAGCGCGTCGCCCGGCACCAGCCCGGCGGCGACGGCGCCGAGCAGCTGGACTTCCTCGCCCCGCATCACGTCCGCCGGCCCGGTCACCGATACGCCGGGGACGATCGCGGTACGATCGTCGATGCGCAGCAAATTGGCGGCAAGGTCCTCGATCCCGGCCGGGGCGGGCACATAGGGCGCCGCCTGCCAGCCGATGTTCGATCCGACCATGCCCGCCATCAGCATCGGCAGCGCGCCGAACCGCGAGCGAATGCCCGCCGCCTCGGCTTCGAAGTCGCTGACCGACGTAACCCCGCGATCGTCGCGCTCGGTGCGGACGACCTGGCCGCCCTCGATCAGGAAGACGCGCCTATTGGTCGTCCCCCAATCGATGGCGAGGAAGGTGCCGGAAAAGCTCACCACCAGGTCGCGTACAGGGCGATGAGGATCAGGATCACGCCGATGCCGGCCACGTTGAACACCTGCGGCGTCTTGAAGCTCACGCCTTCCATGGTGACGCGGTTGGCGTCGCCGCGGCCCTTGAACAGCACCGAGACGATCATCGCGAGCGCCAGGCTGACCAGGAACACGAACAGCATGCGGTTCATGAAGGGGAACAGCCAGGCGTTGAGCGCCTCCGGGATGTACGACGCCGGATGCTCGATGCTGATGATCGACTTGAGCACCACCGACAGCGCCACCGAGGTGACCGCCGCGACGATCGCGCCGGCTTCGGTCGCCCGCTTCCAGAACAGGCCGAGCAGGAAGATCACCGTGATGCCCGGGGTGAAGAAGCCCGAGAATTCCTGGATGAACTGGAACGCCTGGTCCGACTGGCCGATCAGCGGCTTGGCGGCGAGGATCGCGATCACCACCGAGACGGCGGCGACGATGCGGCCGACGAGCACCAGGTGCTTCTCCTGGCCGGTCTTGCCGGTGCCATTCTCGCCGCGCGTGTTGATACCACGCGCCTTGGCGTAGAGGTCGAGCGTGAAGATCGTGCCGATCGAATTGATCTTCGAAGCGGTCGACGCGATGATCGCCGCGACCAGCGCCGCGAAGACGAGGCCGAGCAGGCCCGGCGGCAGCAGCTTGAGCATCGTCGGATAGGCTTCGTCACCCACCGCGAGGTTCGGCGCCAGCATCACTGCGGCGATGCCCGGCAGCACGATGATCACCGGCATGAGGAGCTTCAGGTACGCGGCGAGCGTGATGCCCTTCTGCGCCTCGCCCAGGTTCTTCGCGGCCAGCGCGCGCTGGATGATGTACTGGTTGAAGCCCCAATAGCTCAGGTTCGCGATCCACATGCCGCCCACGAGCACGGCGATGCCGGGCAGGTCCTTGTAGAAGGGATTGTCGGGCGAGAGGATCATGTCGAACTTCTCGGGATGCGCATTGGCCAGCGCATGGAAGCCGGCGAACACGCCTTGGCCGCCGCCGATCTGGTCGAGCGTCAGGTACGAGACGATCAGGCCGCCCATCACCAGCAACGTCACCTGGACGATGTCGGTCAGCGCCACAGCCTTGAGGCCGCCATAGAGCTGGTAGAGCAGCGCGAAGCCGCCCAGGCCGATCAGCGCCGCCATCTGGTCGACGCCTGCCACCTTGTGCACCGCGATCGAGCCGAGCCAGATGATCGAGGTCAGGTTCACGAACACGTAGAGCGCGAGCCAGAACACCGCCATCAGCACGGGCAGGACCTTGCCGTACCGCTGTTCGAGGAACTGCGGCATGGTGTAGATCTCGTTCTTCAGGAAGATCGGCAGGAAATACTTGCCGACGATCAGCAGCGTCAGCGCCGCCATCCACTCATAGGACGCGATCGCCAGGCCGATCTTGTAGCCCGAACCGGCCATGCCGACGATCTGTTCTGCAGAAATATTTGCAGCGATCAGCGAAGCGCCGATCGCCCACCAGGGCAGCGCCTTGGAGGCAAGGAAATAGTCGGACGTATCCTTGGCATGCCCGGCCTTCTCCCGGCTAACCCATTGTGCTAGGCCGAAAATTCCGATGGCATAGATGATGACCACGATCAGGTCGATTTGCGACAGACTCGTCACGGGCATTCCCTCCCTACGACGCCGCGCGCTCCCGGGCGGCTGAACGGTTCATTTATCGTATTAATTGGTCTTGTCTAGCGTGCAGTTTGGGATACACCTAGGCAGAGAGGGCAAAAAGCGACGATCGTCGCCTCGATAGAAAAGGAAAACCCGCGCGTGGCAACGTCTCTTTCCAGGTCGCACGACGAGTTGCGTCCGCAGCTCGGGCGCAACCTGACCTATGGCCTGCTCGACCGGCTGGGCCGGGCGATCGTCACCGGCCAGTACGAGACCCAGCCCTTCCCGACCGAGGCCGAGCTGACCAAGCAGCATGGCGTCAGCCGCTCGGTGACGCGCGAAGCGGTCAAGATGCTCACCGCCAAGGGCCTGCTGAGCGCCCGCCCCCGCCAGGGTACCGTGGTCGAGCCAACCTCTTCCTGGAACCTGTTTGACACCGATGTCTTGCGCTGGCTGCTGGAGCGGCAATTCTCGGTCGACCTGCTCAAGCAGTTCAACCAGCTGCGCGTCGCGATCGAGCCGGAAGCTGCCGCGCTCGCCGCGCGCTTCGCCGATGACGACGACATGACGGTGATCGCCGAGGGCCTTGCCCGCATGGTCGCCGCCGAAAAGGGACTGGACGACACGCTGGAGGCGGACATCGCCTTCCACGTCTCGATCCTGCGCGCCTCGGGCAATCCCTTCTACGTCCAGTTCCGCGACGTGGTGGGCACCGCGCTGCGCACCTCGATCCGCTTCACCAACCGGGTGAAGGGCCGCACCGCCAACGTCGCCGATCACGGCCGCGTGCTCGAGGCGATCAAGGCCCGCGACCCCGACGCCGCCCGCGTGGCGATGCGCGCGCTGATCTCCGACGTGCTCGAGCTGATCGACACCTACGAGCCGACCGCGGGCTAGGTCCCTGCTCCGGAACCCGTCACCCCGGCCTTGTGCCGGGGTCCACGGAGCCGCAATGGCTAGGTTTTGAGCCTCTTGCCTATGACTCGCTTCACGGTGGACCCCGGCACAAGGCCGGGGTGACGAGGTAGTTTGAGGGGCGTGAAGTCCCCGCGATCAATCCATCTTGATCGGCAGGATCGATCCGTCCTTGCCAAAGGTCACAGAGGTAATCGCCACCCGGCGCGAGCCGGTATAGGGGCCGTCATGCGGCTGCCCTTCCCAGCGGTGATAGGCGATGTACCAGCGCCCGTCCTTGGGATCGCGCAGGAAGGCGTGATGGCCCGGCCCCTTGTACCTGGCGTCGCTCACCAGGATCGCCCCGCGATATTTCCACGGGCCCACCGGCGACGACGCCGTGGCGTAGTGCACCGAATAGGTGGTGTCGCGGAAATTGCCCGAGGAATAGGACAGGTAATAGGTACCCTTGCGCTCGAACATGAACGAGCCCTCGGTGAAGTGCGGCGGCGTCTTCACCTTCACTTCGCGATCGATGCTGACCATGTCGGGCTTGAGCAGCCACACGCGTAGCGTCGCGCCGGCGCTGCCGCCGGCATAGAGATAGCGCTTGCCGCTCTTCGGATCGACGAACACCGCCGGGTCGATCGCCTCGAAGCCGTGGCCGCCGTCATTGACCAGCGGCTTGCCGCTGTCCTTGCACGGACCCGCCGGACCTTCGCACACCGCCACGCCGATGCGGCTCGGCGTCGGGTTCTGCGGGCCGATCGAGTAATAGAAATAATAGCGGCCATTGGCGCGGACCATGTCCGGCGCCCACAGGCGATGCTCGGGCGCGTGATCGTCCTCGATCCACGGGATCATGCTGTGATCGAGGAGGACAGGCCCCTTCTCCCACTTCTGCATGTCGAGCGAATGCCAGGCGACCAGGGTCTTGCCGCCGAAGGTCGGGTAGAGCCAGTACTGGCCTTCCGCGACTTCGAAGTCCGGATCGGCGCCGTCGAAGAAGGACGGCGTGTCCTGGGCATGCGCGGGCAGCGCGGCGAGGACGAGCCCCGCCAGCGCTCCAAGGGCGAGCTTGCGCATCACTTCGCCGCCGGCGCCGCGGGCACCACGCCCTTGGGCGAGGTCGCAAGGCGCTTGATCAGGTCGGCCTCGGCCTGGCGATAGGGCGTACCGTCGGCGCGGAACACCTCGTGGAACCAGATCGTCGGCTCCTCATAGGTATAGGGCTTCTTCCAGCTGTCCCACGGCATGCGGGTCTGCGTCTTCCCGTCGACGAAGCCCCAGTTCATCATGCCGATGTTCAGCCGCTTGGCGATCGGCAGCGAGCCGTCGAAGGTCGAGCCGTTGCCGCGCGCCATATATTCGGTGCAGATCACCGGGCGGCCATAGCTGAGCATCTGGCGCGCGCGCTTCTCGAAGGTCTCGGGCCAGCTATAGTCGTGGAAGGTCATCACGTCCGACTGGGCGATCTGCACCTTCTCGGTCGCGTCGAGCTTGGACTGGTCGTCCCAATGCTCGCCGATCCACACGCCCGAGGTGAGCGGCTGGCTGGGATCGGCCGCGCGCGCCCAGGCGAAGACCTGGGGCAGCAGCTTGGCGACCATCGCCTTCTTGTCCGGCGTCGGCTTGTAGTTGCCGCCGCCGCCATTGTTCGGCTCGTTCCACAGGTCCCAGCCGAGCACGCGGCTGTCGTTGGCGAAGGCGCCGACGACGCCCTTCACGTACGACTCCAGCTTGCCATACTGGCTCTCGTCCTTGAGGCGGGCGGCGCCCGGCGCCTGGACCCAGCCCGAATTGTGGACGCCCGGGATCGGCGGATGCTGCGGCCCGGCCACCGGGTTCGGATCCCAGCAGCTGTCGAACAACACGAACAGCGGCTTGATCTTGTGCTTGGCGGCGATCGTCAGGAACACGTCCATCCGCTTCTTCAGCCCCTCGGGGTCATTCTCCCAGAGCAGGTTGTGCAGGAACACGCGCATCGTGTTCATGCCGATCGACTCGGCATAGCCCAGCTCCTTGTCGATCGTCGCCGGATCGAAGGTCTCGGGCTGCCACATCTCGAGCTGGTTGATCGCGTTGGCGGGCGCGTAGTTCGAGCCGACCAGCCAGGGCTGCTTGGCGTACCAGGCGTTCGCCTGCGCCGGGGTCCACTGGTCGCGCGCCAGCGCGGGGGTCGCCACGAGCATCGCGGCGACGAACAACATTACACGCTTCATACCGCCCCCTTTAGCGCTTGGCGGCCTGACCCGTGGTCAGGCGATAGGTCATGACGTTGTGATAGGTCTGGCCCGGCTCGAGGCGGGCGCTGGTGAAGCCCTTCTGGTTGGGCGAGTCCGGGAAGAGCTGCGGCTCCATCACGAAGCCGTCGCCCTCGCGATATACCTTCTTGGCCTTGCCGTAGGAGGTGCCGTCCAGGAAGTTGCCCGAATAGAATTGCAGGCCCGGCTGGTTCGACCACAGCTCGAAGCCGCGGCCCGAAGCCGGATCATAGACCTTCGCCATCAGGTGCTGGCTCTTGGTCACTTCGCGGCCGATCACCCAGTTATGGTCGTAACCGCGCGCCCAGACGATCTGCTGGTCGCTGGCGTCGCGGACGCGCTCGCCGATCGCATGCGGGGTGCGGAAGTCGAACACCGTGCCGGCCACCGACTTGAACTCGCCGGTCGGGATCGCGCCATCGTCGGTCGGCAGATAGGTCTGCGCCGGGATCGTCACGACATGCCCCATCGCGCCGTTCGACGAGCCTTCGCCCGACAGGTTCCAGCAGCCATGGTTGGTCAGGTTGACGATCGTCGTCTTGTCGGTGGTCGCGCTATAGTCGATCGTCAGGTGGTTCTGCTCGTCGAGCGAATAGGTCGCATCCACGGTCAGCGTGCCCGGATAGCCCATGTCGCCATCGGGGCTGACATAGCGCAGCGTCACCGATGCGGTCGGCCCGCTCTTCACCGAAGTGACGGTCCACAGCACCTTGTCGAAGCCGGTGGTGCCGCCGTGCAGCGCGTTCTTCCCGTTGTTGATCGGGGTCTGGTAGGTCTTGCCGTCGAGCGTGAACTTGCCCGCCGCCAGGCGGTTGCCGAAGCGGCCGACGATCGGGCCGAAATATTGCGGCTTGGCGAGATACTGCTCGAGATTGTCATAGCCCAGCGCGACATCGGCCTTGCGGCCGTTGCGATCCGGCATGACCAGCGACTGGATCGTCGCGCCCCAGCCGATGATCTTCGCCGAAACGCCCTTGCCGTTGGTGAGCGTCACCGCTTCCACCACGCGCCCGTCGGGCAGCGTGCCGAAGGTGCCGCGCTTGGCGGTGGCGGCTTCGGCGTTGGTCGCGAGGGCGCAGGCGAGCGCCGCTCCCACCAACAAAGCGTTCTTGCGCAGGGTCATGCCTTTTCTCCTGGTCAACCGCGATAGAGCTGGGTCGCCAGGCCGCGGCAGCCTGGATCGACCTCGAACAATGCGCCGCCATGGGGCTCGTCCACCCCATCGGCTGCGGATGTGACGAACATGCGGTCCAGCCCTTCGCCGGCAAAGGTGCAGCTGGTGATCTGGCTCGCCGGCAGTTCGATTGTACGCATGCGTTCGCCCTGAGGCGAGAAGCGGGTGACGCAGCCGGCACCCCAGCAGCCGACCCACAGGCAGCCCTCGGCGTCGAAGGTCATGCCGTCGGGGTTGCCCCATTCGGGCTGGAACTCGATGAACGGCTTGCGCGGGCCGAGCGTGCCGTCGTCCTGGATGGCGAAGCGGAAGATCGTCGCCAGCGAAGTGTCGGTGTGGAGCAGGAAGCTGCCGTCCGCCGCGATCGCCGGGCCGTTGGCGATGGCATAGGGCCGGTCGACCCGGGTCGCGGTGCCGTCGATGTCGAGCCGGTAGAAGCTGCCGGTCGGGTCCTCGCAGTTGATCGACATGGTGCCGGCCCAGATCCGCCCCTGCGGATCGGCCTTGGCATCGTTGATCCGGTTGCCGGTGGCGTCTGGCTCAGGCGCGGCGATCGTGCGCGTGTCGCCGGTATCGGGATCGAAGCCCACGAAGCGGCGGCCGAGCCCCAGGACGAAGCCGCCCCGCTCGCGCTCGATTGCCCAGCCCAGATAGTCGTCGAACACCCAGCCGGTGATCGCTCCGGTCTCCAGCGACAGCCGGTTGAGCCGGTGCGACAGGATGTCGGTCCAGTAGAGCGCATTGTCGCGCGCCGACCAGAGCGGCCCCTCGCCCAGCTGGTCGCGGCGGTCGCGCTCGACGATGCGGACGAGGGACATCAGTGGCTGTCCCGCGGCACGCCGTATTTCTGCGCGATGCGCTGGTACTTCACTGCGTTCTCGAACACCGCGCCGCCGTCGAACTGGCCGACCAGGTTGCGGTGGATCTCCTGCCACGGCGTCTGGCTCTCGGGCACATAGTCGATGGCGAGCGCGGCGCGGCGGCGCGCCAGCTCTTCCTCGTCCACCAGCATGTCCGCGGTGCGCTTCTTCAGGTCGATGCGGATGCGGTCGCCGGTCTGGACGATCGCCAGCCCGCCGCCCACCGCAGCCTCGGGCGCCGCGTTGAGGATCGAAGGACTGCCCGACGTGCCCGACTGGCGCCCGTCGCCCAGGCACGGCAGCGCATGCACGCCTGCCTGGATCAGCGCCACCGGCGGGCGCATGTTCACCACTTCGGCGCCGCCCGGATAGCCGACCGGCCCCGCCCCGCGCATGATCAGGATCGAGCGCTCGTCGGCGCCCAGCGCAGGATCGTCGATCCGCTTGTGATAATCCTCGGGCCCGTCGAACACGATCGCCGTGCCCTCGAACATGCCGGGATGCGCGGGATCGGAGAGATAGCGCCCGCGGAACTCCTCGGAGAGCACGCTGAGCTTCATCACCGCATTGTCGAACAGGTTGCCCGACAGCACGGTAAGGCCCGCGGCCTGCTTCAGCGGCGCATCGATCGGGAAGATCACATCGGCGTCCTGCGCGGTCGCGGTGCCGACATTCTCTTCCACGGTCTTGCCGTTGACGGTCAGCGCGCTGCCGTCGATCAGCCCGGCGCGGAGCAGCTGCCCCATCACCGCAGGCACGCCGCCGGCGCGGTAGAAGTCCTCGCCCAGATACTTCCCCGCCGGCTGCAGGTTCACCAGCAGCGGGATGTCCGCGCCATGCTCTTCCCAGTCGGCCAGGCTCAGCTCGACGCCGATATGGCGGGCGATGGCGTTGAGGTGGATCGGGGCGTTGGTCGAGCCACCAATCGCCGAGTTGACGCGGATCGCGTTGAGGAACGCCTGGCGCGTCAGCACGTCCGAAGGCTTGCGGTCGGCGCGCACCATTTCGACGATCTGCACGCCGGTGTGATAGGCGCATTCGGCGCGGTCGCGGTACGGCGCCGGGATCGCCGCCGAACCGGGCAGCGACATGCCGAGCGCCTCGCACAGCGAGTTCATCGTCGTCGCGGTGCCCATCGTGTTGCACCAGCCGGTCGACGGCGCCGAGCTGGCGACCAGCTCGATGAAGCCCTTATAGTCGATCTCGCCGGCCGCGAGCATCTCGCGCGCCTTCCACACGATCGTGCCGGAGCCGGTGCGCTCGCCCTTGAACCAGCCGTTGAGCATCGGGCCGACCGACAGCGCGATCGCCGGGATGTTCACCGTGGCTGCGGCCATCAGGCAGGCCGGCGTGGTCTTGTCGCAGCCGATGGTCATGACGACGCCGTCCATCGGATAGCCGAAGATCGCCTCGACCAGGCTCAGATACTGGAGGTTGCGGTCGAGCCCCGCGGTCGGGCGCTTGCCGGTTTCCTGGATCGGATGGGTCGGGAATTCGAGCGCGATGCCGCCCGCGTCGCGGATGCCCTCGCGCACGCGCTTGGCGAGCTCGAGATGGTGGCGGTTGCACGGGGTCAGGTCGCTGCCGGTCTGGGCGATGCCGATGATCGGCCGGCCCGATTGCAGTTCTTCCAGGCTGATGCCGAAGTTGAGGTAGCGCTCGACATACAGCGCTGTCATGTCGGGGTTGGAGGGGTCGTCGAACCAGGCGCGCGACCGCAGATTGGCGCGCTTACCCTCGACTTCACCGCCCCCGGACATAGATACCCTCTCGCAAATACCAGCCGCTGTTCGCGGGCTCGTTCGAATATGAGGCGTACTTGATAGAGCGGATCGCCGCGGATAGGAAGCATATATATCGTATAAAAGGGAGTTAAGGGTGCAAAGCTTTCGCCTGGGCCTGGTAGGCATCGGAAAAATCGCGCGAGATCAGCATCTTCCGGCCATTGCCGGGAATGCGCGGTTCGAGCTTGCGGCGATCGCCAGCCGGCACGGGCGGGTCGATGGCGTGCCGAATTATCCCGATACGGCGGCGATGATCGCCGGGACGGAGCTCGATGCGGTTTCCTTCTGCACGCCGCCCGAGGGCCGCCACGATCTTGCCCGCATCGCGATCGCCGCCGGCAAGCATGTGATGCTCGAAAAGCCGCCCGCCGCGACGCTCTCGGAGATCGAGGCGCTGGCAGCGTTCGCCCGCGAGAAGAACGTTACGCTCTACACCAGCTGGCATTCGCGCGAAGCCGCCGGCGTCGGTGCCGCCCGCGCCTGGCTCGCCCGCCGCGAAATCAAGGCGGTGCGCATCGACTGGCGCGAGGATATCCGCCGCTGGCACCCCGGCCAGGAATGGATCCTGGCGCCGGGCGGCTTCGGCGTGTTCGATCCGGGCATCAACGCGCTGTCGATCGCCACGGCGATCCTCCCTGCCCCGCTCTTCGTCGAGGCCGCGACGATGGACGTGCCCGCCGGCCGCGCCGGCCCGCTCGCCGCCGAGATGCAGCTGCGCTGCGGCGACGCCAGGGGTCGCGCCTCGTTCGATTTCCTCCAGACCGGCCCGCAGACCTGGGACATCGAGGTCGATACCGATGCCGGCACGCTCAAGCTGTCGCTCGGCGGCAGCGTGCTCCAGCTGCCCGGCGAGGCCGAATGCACCGAGGCCGACCAGGAATATCCGCGCCTCTACGCCCGCTTCGCCGAGTTCATCGCCAACGGCACCAGCGAAGTCGACGTCCGCCCGATGCGCCTCGTCGCCGACGCCTTCCTCCTCGCCGAACGCCGCGAGACCGAGGCGTTCGAATTCTGACACTTGCCGTCATCCCGGCGCAAGCCGCTCCCCGGCGCAAGCCGGGGTCCAGGGTTTCTCTGCCGCGTCGCTCGTGACCCTGGGCCCCGGCTTTCGCCGGGGAGCCTGAAAGGCCGGAGTGACGGATAGAGTTGCAATGTAGGATTTCGCCTGCTTGGCTCCCCCGGCCGGGGCACACCCCGCCGCTCTTTCAAGCCGTAGGAAATGTAGGACCAGTCCCGCGCAAGGATGTTGCGAGATGCAACGCGTTTCGCCGAACTGTGTCAACGCAAGCGCCGCGAAAATCCGCTCTTGGCGTGTACTTTGTGTCCTTTGACGAGTCGCCGCCGCGCGCGCTGTAGGACAAACAAACGGGCCCCGGCACGGATGCCGGGGCCCAGTATCGAGCCGACGGAGATGGCTCGTTTGGAGTGCGGAAATCAGCGCTCGATCTGCGGCACGCGGATGCTGTCCTCGCCGATCAGGATCGGCACCAGGCCGAAGTGCCGGCGCCAGGGCGCGGTCGTGTCGTTGCCGAACATCGTGTACCAGAAATGGCCCTGGGCATCGCGGAAGGCGGTGCCATGGCCGCCATGCGGCACCGCCAGGCGGCGCTTGCTGTACGGGCCCATCAGCGTCTTCGAGGTGCCGTACATCATGTCATAGGTGCCGTCGGTGCGCAGTGGCCCGTTCCATTCGGCACCGGTCAGGAAATAGGTGCCGTTCACCTTGATCAGGCCATTGCCCTCATAGCCGACATTCTCGCCGTCGGTGTCGACCAGGCGCTTCACCTCGCCCTCGAAGCCATCGCGCTTGGCGTTGAGCTTGCCGATCCGGCCGCCGCCCCAGAGCAGGTAGAAGCCGCTCTCGTCCTCGAACGGGAAGGCGTCGATGCCCTCCACGGCATAGCTGGCGTGCGTGTTGACATAGGGGCCGATCGCCTTGCCGCTGGTCGATCTGAACAGCCAGGACTTGCCCCCCACCCCGCGCTCCATCACCGAGAAGGCGAGATAATAGGTCTTGTCCTTCGCCGACCAGTGGATCTCCGGCGCCCAGAGCTCTGCCACGTCCTTGAAGCTGTAGCCCAGCCCCTTCCAGTCGAAGATCATCTTCGACGGCGCCCAGCTCTTGAGATCAGTCGAGCGATAGAGCGTCACGCCGCCCTCGGGATACTGGAAGCCGAAGCCCTTCTGCGTGCCGACCAGATAATAGGCGCCGTCCCCGCCCATCATCACCGAGGGGTCGCGCATCATCTCGGTCGTCACCAGCGCCTGGCGATCGGCGACGGCGCTGTTCTCGGTCAGCACCGACGCCGCCTGGCGGATGCGGCCGTCCTCGGCGCGCTCGAGCGGGACGAGACCGACCTGCTCGCAGAACATCGCGAAATCGTCCTCGCAGCGCGGGTTGTAGCTGGCGACCAGCTTGCCGTCCTTGGTGCGTATCACATTGCTCTGCCCGGCATGCGGCACGGCGAGCATGCGCTTGCTGAACGGGCCATAGGGCGTGGGGCCGGTCGCCATGTAGAGGTCGTCGGTGGCGGTGCGCATCCGGCCAGTCACTTCGCTGGCGGTGATCACATATTGGTCGCCGTCCTTGAACATCGAGGCGCCGGCCTTGCCGACGCGCAGCCGCACCGGCCAGTCCTTGCCCGCGGGCGGATCGACCTTGAACAGCTCGGGATCGGGCTTGAGGAAGCGCGGTGCCTCGGCAAGCTTCGAGGCGTCCGCCGCCACCTTGGCGATATAGGCCCCGCCCCACAGCAGATAGCTGGTGCCATCGGTGTCGATGAAGGACGAGACGTCGGCGACATCGCTCGCCAGGCACGGGCTCTCGGTGAAGCCCGCCTTCAGGTTGGCGAGCGAGCCACGGGCGATGTGCGCGCAGCCATTGTCGTTGGCGAAGGCGAGCTGGACCAGGTCGCCGCGGATCTGGATGTCCGGCGCGACATAGCGGTGCTTGGCGCCGTGGACGACGCCGAGCGCGGTCCAGCTCTTGCCGTCATCGGCCGAGGACCAGAGCTGGATGCCGTCGCGGCGGCCGTCGCGGATCACCGTGCCGGTGACGAACCAGCGCCCGTCCGCCGCCTGCGCCACCGAGGCGTCGGTGATCGCATGTGCGGCGAAGAACGACTTCACCGGCATCGCATCCGGTGCCGGCATCACCGTCGCGTTGCGGTCCTGCGACGGGTGGTCGATGAAGATGTCGTCCGCCGGCGGGCGGTTTGCCGGCGCGGCCTGCTGGGCGAGCGCCGCAGCCGGGATGAGCGAAGTGGCGGCAAGCGCAGCGGCCAGGAAATGCTTCACGATGTCGTCCTCGTGTCGGTCGAAAAACAAGGGGCGGCGCCGCTCGGGAAGAAGCTTCCGTCGCGACGCCGCCCGGTACCTTAAGCTACGTCGTTCCGGATCAGAACCGGACGCGGACGCCCGCACGATAGACGCTCTCCAGGAAGCGCGTCTGCCATGCATAGACCTGACCCGCCGCGTTGAACGTGCGGTAGTTGCGATACACGCCGCCGAGCAGGTTGTTGACGTTGAAGCTCAGCGTGATGTTGTCGGTCGGCGAGAGCGTCGCCGCGAAGTCCGCCGTGCCGCGGCCATTGACCTTGATCGGCAACGTCGGGCCGAGCACGCCGGCACCCAGCGCCGGATCGACCACGCGGCCGTAGCTGTCGATGAAGTCGGTGCGGTAGTTGTACGACAGGCGGAGCGAGACGAACTTGTTCTCGTACCAGCCCGACACGTTGACCGTGTGCTTCGAGGTGCCGGCGACGCGCTGCATGCCCGGCAGGGTCGCAGCGAGGTCAGGCGCCAGCTCCGACTTCGCGTCGAGATAGGTGTAGTTCACCATGCCACCGAAGTTCGCCATCCAGTTCGGCAGCCACGGCGCGCGCAGGAAGCTGCGGACACCGGCCTCGAGGCCCTTGATCCGGCCCGCACCGCCATTGGTCGGCTGGCTGACGCGCAGGCGGCCGAACTCGGCATCGGTCACGTCGGTGGTGAACGTGTTGATGAAGCCGTTCACGTCCTTGTAGAAGCCGCCCAGCGTGATCGCGCCGCTGCGGGTGAAGTAATATTCCACCGACGCGTCATAGTTCTTCGACGTGGTCGGCTTCAGGTCCGGATTGCCCGAGCTTGCGCTGCGGATGCAGTCCGCGCCGTTCGGATCGGCGCAGGTGTTGCCCGTGGGCAGCGCGCCGATGGTGATCGTCGGGTTGAGCTGGCCGAAGCCCGGGCGCGTGCGCGTCTCGGTATAGGCCAGGCGCATCTGCAGCTTCGGATCGAGCTTGATGCGCATGCTGATGTTGGGGAGATAGTCTTCGGTGCTCGTCGACGTGGTGATCGGCGTGATCGTGGTCACGCTGCCCGTGGTCGAGCGGCGCAGGCCGTTGATCATCACGTCCGCCTTGGTGGCGCGAACGCCGAACAGGCCGTCGATCGGCACCCCGGCGATCTCGAAGGCGTAGCGCGCCTGCAGATAGCCGGTGTAGAGCTTCTCGTTGCTGGTGAAGGTCGGCGTGCCCCAGGCCGGATCGCCCTTCGCCAGGCCGGTCATGGTGCGCAGCGTGTCGAGATTGGCGACCAGGCTCTCACGGGTCGGCGAGAGCCAGGTGCGGATCGACGTGGCATCGTCGTTGCGGAAGCCGCTCGCCGCCGTCTGGATGTCGAGCATCGACGCCAGCACCGCATAGGTCTGGCCGGCCGGAGCCGCCGCGGTCGCCTGCGAATAGGTGTAGTTGTTCGCGTCGCGGTTCGAGAAGCGGATGCCCGCCTGCAGATTGGTGAGGCCGAAGCGATCGAGCTTGTAGTCGAGGTCCAGGCGGCCCTGCCAGCTCTCGCCATGGCCGCGGTTGCCGGTCTGGGTCAGACCGGTCCAGCGATAGTTGGCGGGATTGAACAGGTCGTAGTTGATGAAATTGACGGTGCCGCCGCCCACGCCCTGTGCCGTGTCGAACTCGAAGTGGCGCGCCGGCGAGCTGGTCAACGTGTAGTTGAACGCGACGTTGCGGTTGATGAAGGTCGACTCGGTATAGGCGACATCACCGGTGATCTTCAGGCCATTGTTCTTCCAGATGAAGCCGCCGCCGGCCTGATAGGTATCGGTCGACTGGTCGTTGATCTGCTGCGCCCCGGTCGGCGCTGCGCCGGTCCCCGCCGCCGCATCGAAGCTCGCAGCCTGGTTGGTGCCCGGGATCAGCACGATGTTGCTCAGCGTGGCAAGATCGCCCGAGACGACCTGGAGATTGTGGCCATCGCCCTTGCCGCGATAGCCCTGGAACAGGCCGTCGAGGTAGATTTCGAGCGTGTGGCTCGGGCGCCACTGGAAGGCCGCATCGACGTTCGGGCGCCAGCGGGTCGCCGAGCCATAGTCGGTGTTGACGAAGTTCGGATAGCGCAGCTGGGAGTAGCCGGCGATGTTGGTCCGGTTGCGGATATCCTGCGCAACGGCGCGAGAGGAGTCGATGTACTTGGTGTCGGCGTAGGAACCCTCGATCAGGAAGCCCATTTCGCCCAGGCCAGTCTTCCAGCGCGTGCTGAACAGCCCGTTCGCCTCGACGCCCAGCCGCTGCGACTGGTACCAGTGCACGCCGCCGACATAGCCGGTGATGCGCGTGCCCTTGAAATCGAACGGCTTGCGCGACTTCACGTCAACCAGACCGGCAAGGCCCGCCTCGAGCAGATCGGCGCTGGCCGACTTATAGACGTCGATGCGCGCGATACTGTTCGACGGGAAGTCCTGCAGCTGGACGAAGCGCCCCTCCGCGGTGAACACTTCGCGGCCGTTATAGGTGGTGGCAAGATCCGGAAGGCCGCGAATGCGGACGCCCTGCGCCACGCCGGCGTCACGCGTGACGGTGACGCCGGTGATGCGGGCGAGGGATTCGGAAGCCGTGACGTCGGGCAGCTTGCCGATGTCCTCTGCGACGACCGAATCGATGATCTGATCGGAATCCTGCTTGACCGACTGCGCGGACTCGAGGCTGCGACGGATACCGCTCACCACGATCTCGTTGGTGCCGGCAGGCGCTTCCTGCTCCTGCACGCCGATTTCAGTGGTGTCCGGAGCGGTATCCTGCGCCATCGCGGCAGCGGGAATCATCGCGAGTGCCGCAGCCGAGCTGGTTGCGAGCAGGAAATAACAATTGCGCTTAGTCACTTAGCCTCCCCCATTCTTATTCTTTGGAACTTATCTATCGTAATTATCATACTAAATCTCTCCTGACAAGACGGTCCATTCCGGATCGAATGACCGGTCACGGCTCCAGAGAGGTTGCGTTGGCTGGCCGGCGTCACCTCCGAGAGGCGACATCCCCACCGCTACCAGGCATCCCGCGCCAGGCGCGAGACCATTGATCCAGGCCGAAAAAACCTGGAACCTGATGCTCCCATGCCCCCGCGAGCCTGGGATCGATGCACGCCGCGACGACGCGCGGATGCTTCTATCTGCCCGCCGGAATCGCACCGCCCAAACAAGCTTTGCTTGTGATACGATAAATAGTATTCCACGCCATCAAGCCGGCCAGAACAGCGAGGAGAGAGACGTGAAGGCAGCGATGACACGCCGTGGAATGTTGATGGCGAGCGCCGCCACGCTGGCCGCTCCGGGAGCCGCCTTTGCCGCGACGGTGCGCAAGCCCAACATCATCATCCTCTATGCTGACGACCTCGGCTATGGCGACCTGAGCTGCTACGGCTCGAAGACGATCCATACGCCGAACATCGACCGGCTGGCGGCGCGCGGCACGCGCTTCGTCAACGGTCACTCGCCCTCAGCCACCTGCACGCCCTCTCGATATGCACTGCTGACCGGCGACTATGCGTGGCGCGCCGATGGCGTGCAGATCCTGCCGGGCGACGCGCCGGCGCTGATCCGCCCGGGCAAGTTCACCCTGCCGACGATGCTGCGCAACGCCGGCTACACCACCGGCCTGGTCGGCAAATGGCATCTGGGCCTGGGCAGCGGCAAGGTCGACTGGAACGGCGACATCGCGCCGGGTCCGGTCGACATCGGCTTCGACTATGGCCTGTTCATGCCGGCGACGCTCGACCGCGTGCCGACGGTGCTGATCGAGAATCGCCGCGTGCTGAACCTCGACCCCGCCGACCCGATCGAGGTGAACTACCACGACAAGATCGGCGACGAGCCGACCGGCTTCGACCATCCCGAGATGCTCAAGTTCGGCGCCGATCCCGAGCATTCGAACACGATCGTCAACGGCATCAGCCGCATCGGCTACATGACCGGGGGCAAGAAGGCGCGCTGGACCGACGAGGAGCTCAGCGACGTGCTGCTGGGCAAGGCCGTCGACTTCATCGGTCGCCAGAAGGGCAAGCCCTTCTTCCTCTATTACGCCGTCAACGAACCGCATGTGCCCCGCGCGCCGCACCCGCGCTTCGTCGGCAAATCGGGCCTGGGATCGCGCGGCGATTCGATCCTGCAGCTGGACTGGACGGTGGGCGAGCTGATGCGCCAGCTCGAGAAGCTGGGCATCGCCGACGACACGCTGGTGGTGTTCAGCAGCGACAACGGCCCGATCCTGTTCGACGGCTATCAGGACAAGGCCGTCGAGCTCGCCGGCAAGCATCGCCCGGCCGGGCCGTTCAGCAGCGGCAAGTACAGCATCTACGAGGGCGGCACCCGCGTGCCGATGATCGCCTGCTGGCCGGGCAAGGTGCGTGCCGGCAAAGTCTCGACCGCGATCATCGACCATGTCGACCTGCTCATCTCGCTGGCGAAGCTGGTCGGCGGATCGGTGCCGCACGACGCCGCGGTGGACAGCTTCGACATGCTCGCCCCGCTGCTCGGCGAGACCGATCACGGACGCGACTATGTGATCGAGGATACCAAGCTGATGGTCACCACCGGCACCAAGGTGGCAGGGAGCGGCGCGCGCATCTTCGCGATCCGCGCCGGCGACTGGAAGCTGATCCGCGCCAGCGTGGAGCCGCACGAGTTCCACGGCAACGCGATCGGCACGCTGCCGGTCCACCAGCTCTACAACGTCGCCCGCGACCCCGGCGAAAAGGTCAACCTGGCCGAGAAGAACCCGGCAAGGACGGCGCGGATGGCGGCCTGGCTCGACAAGATCCAGCGCGACGGGCGCAGCCGGCCGTAGCTCGCGGCGATAGGTCCCCGGCGAAAGCCGGGGCCCAGGATCACAAGCGAGCCGGCATAGAAGCCCTGGGCCCCGGCTTTCGCCGGGGAGCAGCGACGCCTGGAACAAGCGCCACCACTCATAGCTTGCCTTCCAGACCATATTATATGATTTATACGAATCAGATCGGCAGGGCGTGACGCCCGAACCGGCCGCGCCCGTCGAGCGCCTTCACACAGGGAGAGAGATTTGATGCGGAAGCTTCTGGCAATCGGCGCGGCTGCGCTGCTCAGCCTGCCCGGCGCAGCGCTGGCCCAGGGCGCGCTCGGCGCCAACTACAACGAGCATTTCGAGGACGTCGACTATCGCGACCTCCAGAAGAGCGACACCAAATGGGTGCGCATCTTCCTGCCGATGTTCCAGCTCGACCGCGGCCCGCCCGCCGAGCATGGCGCGGTCAAGACCATCCTCGACGTCGCCAACCACGGCTACAAGACGGTTTTGACGCTGAAGTTCCCGTATAACCGCGTCGCCTTCCCCAAGGCGGACAGCGACACGTTCAAGAAGGACCTCGCAAGGCTCGAGGCGGTGCTGCCGCTCGTCATGGGCAAGGTCGACATCCTGGTGATCGGCAACGAGCCCTTCATCGAGAGCCGCCAGCAGGACTGGAACCCGAACTTCAACGCCTATTACGAGGCGCTCGCCAAGGCGGCGATTGCGTATCGTGCCGACCATTGCGGCGGCAGCGCCTGCAAGACGCACCTCTATATGGGCGCGCTCAACCAGACCCAGAACCCGGTGTGGCGCAACAAGACCACCGATCGCTGGCTGGAGTTCATCAAGCAGACCCCCGAGCTCGAGGGTCTCGACATCCACCCGCACATCACCGCGATCGAGGAGTCCAAGGCGTTCCTCGACTATATCCTGCCGCGGATGCGCCCCGAGCAGAAGTTCCTGGTGCTCGAATTCTCGCTGGTCTGGTGGTGGAAGCAGCATCTGAAGGACCCCATCCCCGCCGCCTTCGCCGCCAAATATGGCGCACCGGCCAATGCCCAGACCTGGCAGATCATCAAGGCCGCGCTGGAGACGCCCTTCTCCAAGCCGCAATGGGACGAGTTCCTGTCGCAGAGCCCGTGGTTCGAGAACCGCAAGCACTATCTGAAGAACCAGATGAAGATCTTCCGCGACACCGGCCGGCTGGCGGTGGCGACCTATGGCTTCAAGCAGGGCCAGTCGATGGTCAATAATTTCGGGCCGGATTCGGTGCCGTGGCTGCTCAACAGCGTGTTCGCCGGCCGAACCGTGAAGCCCAATGCCGATGGCAGCTCGGCGTTCAACTATGCCTGGATCGACGACTACAAGGCGCTCCAGAAATAACGCGCTCGGGCGGAGGGATATAGGCGCGTCCTTCCGCCCACCCGTGTTTCTCTTTCCTGCAACAAATCGAAATTCAGACGCGAGCCTGTGCCGCGAGAGTGCCCCCGTGATCATTTGATCCGGGGGACAAAATGCAAGGTTCTAAGCTCGCGCGCGCGGCGCTGGTCGCCGCCGTACTTACATTGGCGACGCCTGCCATGGCCCAGATGGGCCCAGGCGGCGGTGGCGGATTCCCGGGCGGCGGCGGCGGTGGCCCGGGCGGCCCGGGCGGACGTGGCGGTCCTCCCGGTGGCGGCCCCGGCGGCGGACGCCCCAAGATGATGAAGCCGGTCAAGCGCGACAAGCTCGACAAGGTCGTGACCGAGATGTTCAAGGTCGCCGACAAGAACGCCGACGGCCTGGTGACTCTCGAGGAGCTGAAAGGCGTGATCGAGGCGCGACGCGACGCCCGCATCAAGGCCCGCTTCGAGCGGATCGACACCGACCACAACGGATCGCTGAGCGCCCCTGAGTTCTTCGCCTGGCAGCACGACATGGGATCGGTCGCATCGAGCGAGCATCAGCCGGTCGCCGAGATCGGCGGCCCGATCTCCGAGAGCATCGCGCCGGACCTGGACGATGACGAGATGGCGCTGCGCCGCCTGGTCGAGCCGCTCACCACCATGGTGATCGTCAACGCCAACACCAATTACGACAATGGCATCTCGCTCGACGAGCTGCTTGCCTATGAGCGCAAGAAGTTCGACGCGGCCGATGCCGATCATGACGGCACGCTGACCATGGAAGAGCTGCGCGCCAGCGAGCCGCGCGACCGGGACGGGCCTGGCGGGCCGGGTGGCCCCGGCGGCCCGGGTGGCTTTGGCGGCCCCGCGGGTCGCCCGCCGCGCGGAGAAGACTGAGCCCGTCATGACCAGAAGCAGGATGAAGCTGCTCGCGGGCGCGGCGCTGGCCGTGCTCGCCCCGGCGGCCCATGCCCAGACCCAGCCCGCCAAGCAGGACAAGCCCGCGCCGAAACCGGCCGAGGACGAGATCGTCGTCACCGGCAAGGCGCCGCCGGGAGCGGTGATCGGCGACATTCCGCCCGAGAACCAGCTCGGCCAGGCGGACATTGCCGGCTATGGCGTGGGCACCGTCAGCGAGCTGCTCGACGCGATCGCCGAGCAGACCTCGAGCGCACAGGGGCGCGAAGACGAAGGGCCGGTGGTGCTGGTCAACGGCAAGCGAATCTCGGGCGTGAACGAAGTCGCCGACCTGCCGACCGAGTCGATCGTCCGCGTCGACATCCTGCCCGAGGAAGTCGCGCTCAAATATGGCTATGACGCGCAGCGCAAGGTGGTGAACATCATCCTGCGCCGCCGCTTCGAAGGGCGCGTCGCCAATCTCTCGGGCGGCATGGCGACCGCAGGCCAGGGCGAAAACCAGGCCGGCGACTTCGCCTATACGCGCATCCGCGACAATGACCGGGTCAACATCGCGGCGCGCGCCAAATCGACCGCGTCGCTGCTCGAAAGCGAGCGCGACCTGGTGCCGGCGACCAGCGCCACCGCGGGCGAACCCGGGCCGGCAGACGACCGGGCATATCGCACGCTCAAGCCCGCCACGCGCAGCTATGGCGTCAACGCCACGATCGCCCACCAGCTCAGCCCCAAGACCAATGTCTCGGCGAACCTGCGCGGCGACTACAGCACCAGCGACGCGCTGAACGGGCTCGCGGTGGAGACCGACGACAGCGCCGGCACCCCGGTGACGCGCTTCGCCTCGACCGATCCGCTGGCGCAGAACAGCCGCACCGCCACCCTGAGCGGCGGCGTGACGCTCAACAGCGACCTGTCCAAGCGCTGGCGGCTGTCGGCTGTGGCGAGCTACAGCCATGGCGACACCCGCCGCGACACCGATCGCAGCGACGCCGCCGGCGCGATCTCGCGCGATCGGGCGACCTCGCTTACCGACAGCGGCAGTGCCAGCCTGCTCGTCAACGGCAAGCTGCTGCGCCTGCCGGCGGGCGACGCTTCGGTGAGCCTGCGGACGGGCGCCGATTTCAGCGCGCTCAGCACCACCAGCATGATCGGCGGCGTCCAGTCTTCGGGCAGCTCCGATCGCACAAATGCCAGCGGCCAGATCAGCCTGGACCTGCCGCTGGCGAGCCGCGCCAAGGGCGTGCTGCCGTTTCTCGGCAAGCTCACCGCCAATCTGAACGCGGCGGTGACCGACGTCTCCGACTATGGCACGCTCGGCACCTTCGGCTATGGGCTGAACTGGACGCCGGTGACCGGCCTGAGCCTGATCGCCGCGGTGAACGAGGACCGGGTGGCCCCCACCCTCGCCCAGCGCGGCGACGCGGTGGTGATCACCAGCAACGTGCGCGCCTATGACTATGCCACCGGCGAGACGGTGACGATCAGCCGCACCTCGGGCGGCAATCCGCTGCTCAAGGCCGATGACCGCCACGTCTTCAAGCTGGGCCTTACCGCCAAGCCCTGGACCAAGCTCAATTTGAGCCTGACCGCCAACTACAACAACAGCCGCACCGAGAATGCGATCGTCAGCGTCTCCGATGCCTCGCCCGCGCTCGAGGAGGCGTTCCCCGACCGGTTCACGCGCGACGCGGCCGGGCAGCTGGTGAGCATCGACGCGCGCTCGGTGAACATCGCCCGCGAAGACCGCGAGCAGCTGCGCTGGGGCATCAACTTCACCCAGGTCCTCCGCGCACCCAAGCGACCGACGCCGCCTCCTGGCTTCCGGCCGCCCTGGATGCGCGACAGGCCCGAGGGCGGCCGGCCGAACGGGGAAACCCGCTCCGACCGGTCGCCGGAGGGCCAGGATGCCGAGCATCGCGACGGCCCGCCCCCGGGCGAGGACGGCGAGATCGTGGTCAATGGCCGCGAGATGCGCGATCCCTCCGGCCCGCGCCCCGACGGGTTCGACGGGCCGCCCGACGGCTTCGGCCCGCCCCCCGGCCCGCCGCCGGAGGCCTTTGGTCCGCCGCCCGGCGGGTTCCCGGGCGGCCCTGGCGGACCCGGCGGGTTCGGACCGCCGCCCGGCGGCTTCCGCGGCGGGCCCGGCGGCCCGGGCGGCGGCGGCAGCGACAATGGCGCGCGCTTCCAGTTCTCGCTCTATCACAGCGTGATCCTGCGCGACGCGATCGTGCTGCGCGACGGCATGGCACCGATCGACCTGATGGATGGCGGCACGCTGGGCGGCACCCCGCGTTCGCGCCACAGCGTGCAACTCAACACCGGCGTGATCGACAATGGCGTGGGTATCCGGCTTTCGGGCAACTGGAAGAGCGCGGCCGACGTGACCGGCAGCGCGGCGGCGGGGGACCTGCATTTCGGCGCGCTCGCCACCTTCGAGCTGCGCGTCTTCGCCAACCTGGCCAACCGCTTCCGCGGGCAGGACTGGGCGCGCGGCACCCGGGTGAGCCTGTCGATCGCCAACCTGCTCAACCAGCGGCAGAAGGTGACCGATGCGACGGGGGCGACGCCGCTTGCCTATCAGGGCGCCTATCTGGATCCGGACGGGCGCACGCTGCTGCTGTCGATCCGGCGGATCTTCTAGGCGGCGGGCGGGCCTTAGGGGTATTTCCCCGAGCAACTAGGGGTTGCGCCCGATTGTGCGGCGCGCGCGCCTGGCGGATAGTGGCTCTGCGCTGCGGGCGACCCCGCACTCAACATGCGCGCAGTGCAAAGACGGCTTGGTTGCGTGCGGTCCCACCCCCCGGACTGCCGCATGCATCCCGGCCATGGGAAGGCGGCGGGGCCAGCCGGCTCCGCCGCTATCCCATGCGGCACCCGCAGCCCGATCAAGCGGGCGTCGCCTCTCCGGCACTCCCCTCCCCGAGCCTCCGGAGGCGCGGCGGGGCCGCGCTTCGTCCGGGCCGCGAACTGATATCGGTGTCATTACCGATATGCGCCTTCGGCGAGCGCCGCCGCGCAGGAGAGGTGCGGGCACATACGCTTACTCCGGGTTTTTCATGATATGCAGCTGTCCGGAATCGGACGAGTATGTGCGCAAACAAGGGCACTGCAATGACGCATCCATTCCCGGCCGACAGGACACCGCGATGAGCAGCGCGACCCGGCGCGTGCTGATCGCGGACGATCATGACGTCGTGCGGCGCGGCGTCCGCACCCTGCTCGAGACCCGGCCCAATCTGGTGATCGTCGGCGAGGCATCGAACGGACGCGCGGCACTGGAGGAAGCCCGCGCGACCAAGCCCGACATCGCGATCATCGACTATTCGCTGCCTGAGCTGAACGGGCTCGACCTCACCGCCGCGCTCAAGCGCGACAATCCGCGCATCGAAGTGCTGGTCTATACGATGCACGACCGCGAGGACCTGGTGCTGGACGTGCTGCGCGCCGGCGCGCGCGGCTATGTGCTCAAGTCCGACACCGAGCGGCACCTGATCGCCGCCGTCGATGCGCTGTCGATCCACCGGCCCTATTTCTCGGGCGTGATCTCCGAAACGCTGCTCGAGCGCTTCCTCGAATCCTCACCCTCCACCCATGCGACGCTCACCCACCGCGAGCGCGAGGTCGTCCAGCTGATCGCCGAGGGCAAGATCAACCGCGAGATCGGCGACATCCTGAACATCAGCGTGAAGACAGTGGAGACGCACCGCGCCTCGTGCATGCACAAGCTCAAGCTGCGCACCACCGCCGAACTGGTGCGCTTCGCGGTGCGCAACAACATCGTCCAGGCCTGAGGCGACACCGCTCAGGCGGCGCCCGCCGGCTGGCGAAGCATCGGGCCGGGCAGGAAATCCAGGCCCGCTTCATGCCGCGGGATCATCGCGGCGACCGTAGTGCCGCGCCGTGCCTTGCGCGACTCCAGATGGAGGCGTCCGCCCAGATCCTCGATCCGCCGCTCCATCGCCGGCAGCCCAACGCCCGTCGCCGCCTGCCCCGCCCCGACGGGAAGGCCGACGCCGTCGTCATGGATCACGATGAAGAACGACTTGGCCCGGCTGCCCAGGCGGACCTGGACGCGCTTGGCGCCCGCATGCTTCTGGATGTTGGCGAGGGCTTCCTGGACCAGGCGGAAGATCGCCGCCTCGACCGCGGTGCCGCGCCGCCGGTCCTCGCCATAGATGCGCAGCGCGATGTCGAGCCCGGTGCGGCGGGCAAAGCCCTGGCACAGCAGGCGCACCGCCTCATGCAACCCGCGCCGGCGAATCTCGGGCGGGTGCATCACATAGGTGACGCCGCGGATTTCGCGGTGGAAATCGTCGAGCAGCGTGCTCAATTCGTCGGCCAATGCCACCACCGCCGGGTCCTGGCTCATCTCGCGCAGCCGGGCGAGGCCGAGGTTGACGCCGACGAGGTGCTGGGCGGCGGTGTCGTGCAGCGCGGCGGCGACGCGGCGACGCTCCTCCTCCTGCGCGCGGACCAGGCTGGCCTGGGCACGCATCAGATTGGAGCTCAGCTGCATCGCCCGCGCGCGCAGGTCGAAGAGCTCGGTAAGGTTGGCGCGCGCCACCGTGGCGTAGCGCCGGCCGCCGACTTCGAAGCAATCGATCGTGACCTGGTAATGCGCCTGGTCGATGCGGCTGCAATAGCTGTGGGCGAACTGGCTCTGCGCGCGCGTTTCGATCAGGCGCATGCCCTCGAGCAACGCCGCGGCCGTCTCTGCGCTCAGGTCGCCGGTCTGCTGGACATAATGTTTGAGATTGGCGCCGATCTCGAGCTGGTCGCTGCGATCGGCACGCAGCGCGCGTTCGGACCAGGCGCCATTGACGGTCAGGATGTTCCACCAATCGTCCACCACGGCCAATTGGGCGAGCACGCCGCCTGCCTGGCTCCGCGCGTTTTCGCGCAAGGCGATGATGGGTTCCGCTCCGCCCGACCATCCCGAGATGCTGGCCGCGCCCGTGGCGCCGGAAAGGCCAGCATCCTCGGGCTCTCCCGAAAGATACGACATGTTCAGCTCCGATCCACAAGTTCGGAACACGGGATTACCCTTACTCCAAATCCCTAAGGGAGCAAGGATAGCTTCCCGTATCCATAATATTATTGGACCCGAGTATTTCAATCGGTCGAAGTACCGATCGACATCGCATTTTCGTTATTACTAGTTAATATTTACTTAACCTTGGAAGCGAAACAATCTTGTCGGAACCATACTGACAATCACCGACACGAAATTCCAGGGTTTTCTTCAATGTGGAGTTGCGCGCGCCGCGCAGCATTTCAATCCCGCTGCGCGCGCATCGCCCGGGCGAGCGGCACGTCGCCCAACGCGGCCAGAATCTCGCCGAACGAGGTATCGCTCTCGTCCTGGCCCAGCTTGAAGCGGGCGCTCGAGCGGACCACGACCGCGCGGAACGCGACGACATGCGCCGCGAGCTGGGCATAGCGCGGTCCCATCCGCTCGACCTGCCAGCGATCGCCCTCCAGCGCCTGCGCCAGCGCGCGGATCGCAGCATCCTCGCCCCCCGGCTGGAACAGGATATCCACCTCGAACTGCGCCAGGCGGTAGTTCCAGGTTGGACCCCAATCGGGCTTGGAGACCATCGAGGGCGAGATATAGCCATGCGGCCCGAAAAAGCTGACCTGCGCGCGCGGCATGGCCTGGGCACGGGCGAGGTGCGGGTTGGCGCTGGCGAAATGGCCGATCAGCGCCTGGACCTCACCCGCCTCGTCGACTTCGGCGAGCAGCGGCAGCGGGGTGGTGATGAAGCCCTGATCGTCATGCGTGGTCACGAGACCCAGCACTTCCTCGCGGATCATGTCCGCGACGTCGCCAGGATGGCGCGGTGCGAAGCGGCTCATCGCGCAGCCTCCGCCGCCAGTTCGCCCGCGCGGCGGACCGCGGCGCCGACCCCGGCAAGGGCAAGCGCATCGATCCCCCCGGCATTCATCGCAGCCAGTGCTGCGGCAGTGGTGCCGCCCGGGCTGGTCACTTCGGCGCGAAGCCCCGCAAGATCGGTCCCCGGCCCGGCGAGCGCTCCGGCACCCGCCAGCGTGGCCCGGGCGAGTTCATAGGCCACCGGCGCAGGCAGGCCCTGCGCCGCGCCCGCCGCGGCAAGCGCCTCGGCAAAGCGGAAGAAATAGGCGGGGCCGCTGCCCGATATCGCGGTCACTGCGTCGAGCTGATCCTCCGCATCGAGCCACAGGAATGCGCCGGTCTCGCCAAACAACCGGCCCAGCGCCTCTGCAACGCCCGGATCGAGCGCAGCTTCTGCCACGGCTGCGGTCATGCCCTTGCCCACGGCGACGGGCGTATTGGGCATGGCGCGCACCAGCGCCGGCGCCGCCCCGAGCAGCGTCCGCAGCGTCGCCAGCGTGATTCCGGCAGCGATCGAGACGACGACATGCCCTTCGCCCAGATGGGCCCGGAGCGCAGGCGCGACATCCGGGAAGAGTTGCGGCTTCACCGCAAGCAGCACGATCGCGCGCGGCGGGATCGCATCCAGCCCGCCCAGCGCCTCGACACCCTCGGGCAACGTAGCAGCAGGATCATAGGCGAGCACGCGATGCGTGGCACGCCAGGCGCGGGCAAAGGCGCCGCCCATGCGGCCGCAGCCGATGATGAGGATGGGAGTGGTCATGTCTGCGGTCACTAGTGGAACATCGAGCCGGTGAAACGTCCAATTTCCGGGGAAAGCACGGGTACAATCCGATGCGGACCGGCCCCTACCCCCCGACGCTTCCGAGACTGCCGTGCACCGCACGCCCCTGGAAGAGCGTGAGCAGCACCTTGGTGGCATGGATCTGACGCGCGGGGATCTTGAACAGATCCTGGTCGAGCACGATCAGATCGGCGCTCTTGCCCGGCGCGATCGAACCGGTCTGCTTGTCGAGATGGTTCACATAGGCGACGTTGAGCGTGTAGGCCCGCAGTGCCTGCGCCAGCGTGACCGCTTCGTTCGCCTCCAGCGGCGGCAGATTGCCCTCCGGCGCGACCCGGGTGAGCGCGACTTCGATGCCTTCAAGCGGATTGGCCGAGGCTACCGACCAGTCGGCGCCGTACGCCAGCCGTCCGCCGGCCCGCAGCACGCTGCCGGCCGGATAGATATAGGTCGAGCGCACCGGGCCGATCTGCACCTTGGTGAGGTCCATATAGGGCTCGTTGCAGGCCCAGAGCGGCTGGAAGATCGCCGTGACATCGAGCTTGGCGAAGCGCGGCTGGTCGGCCGGATCGATCACGTTCATGTGCGAGATCATCGGCCGCGTATCGGTCTTGCCGTCCTTGGCGCGCGCAGCAGCCACCGCGTCGAGCGCCTCGCGCACCGCCGCATCGCCGATCGTGTGGAAATGCGACTGCATGCCGCGTCCGTCGAGCGAGGTGACCGCCTCCGCCAGCGTGGCAGCAGCAATCTGTGGGGCTCCCTTCACAGTGCTGCCCTCGTAAGGGGCAAGCATCGCAGCAGTCTGTTGAGGAATGACGCCGTCGATGAAGAACTTCACGCCGTTGGCAGTGAGCCCGATTTCCTTCGCGCGGGCCGAAAGCTTCAGGATGTCGGCCATCTGCTCGATGCCGCGCTCGTTGTTCCAGCGCAGGTCCATCGCGGTATGCATGGTCAGCTCGCCGCGATCGCTGACGGCCTTGTACGCTTCGATCGCCCGGCTGGTGCCGCCCTTGTCCCACTCGACCGCGGCATCGTGCCACGAAGTGATGCCCATCGAGTTGAAGAAGCGCACGGTATAACTGATTGCCCCCTGCAGATCCTGGTCGGTGGGCGGCGGGACCAGCTTGTCGACCAGTGCCATCGCCGATTCCTCGAGCCCGCCGACCGGCTCGCCGGTCTTGGGATCGCGGTCGATCGTCCCGTTCTTCGGATCCGGCGTGTCCTTGGTGATCCCGGCGAGCTCAAGCGCCTTGGAATTGACCCAGAGCGTGTGGCCGTCGGACTCGAAGATCAGCGCGCGATCCTTCGAGATGTCGTCGAGCAGCTGCTTGTTGGGGATGCCGTTGGGCGGGAACAGCGTCTGGTTGAAGCCCGAGCCGAAGATCGTGCCGGTGCCCGGCGCCTTGGCCACGCACGCGGCGATGATCCGGCGATAATCGTCGAGCGTCTTGCCGGCATGGAGCGAGCAGCGGGCATGGCTCATCCCGCCGAAGATCGGATGCGCATGCGCATCGCCGAAGGCGGGCATCAGGAAACGCCCGTGCAGGTCGACGACCCGGGTCTTGGCGCCCTTGCGCTTCGCGATTTTGGCGACGCTGCCGACGGCGAGGATACGGCCGTCCTTGATCGCCACCGCCTCGGCCCAGGGCGCGCCCTCCTCCACCGTATAGACCCTGCCATTGGTGAGGATCAGGTCCGCCGCTTCCGGCGCCGGCAAGGGCGGCGCGCTGTTGGCGGTGGCGGCGAGGAGCAACCCGGCGGTCGCAAGACGGAGAGACCGGAGACGAAGTGCGAACCGGGGGGCCATGGGCATATTATCCTGTAAAAGCATTGCAACAGGGGGCCGGAGAACGCGCCTCCGGCCCCGATAGGCAGGTCAGAAGCGGAAACGGGCGGAAGCCAGGATCGTGCGATCCTTGCCCAGGTAGCAATAGCCTTCCTGCGCCGCGAGGCTGTACCCGCAATTGGTATAGACCTTGGTGTCGAAGATGTTGCTGGCGTTCACCGACAGGTTCCAGCCCTTGTAATCGAACTCGAACATCGCATCGACCAACGTGGTCGGATCGACATAGTAGATCTGGTTGGTGTCGACCTTGTCGCCCTGGTAGCGCACGCCGATGCCGGCCTTGCCCTGCAGCGCATTGCCGATCGTGAACTTCTTGCTGGCCCAGGCCGAGGCCTGGTGCTCGGGCAGATTGCCCACGCGGTTGCCGACGATCGAAGCCACCGGGTTCTCGAGGAACTTGACCCGGGTGTAGCTATAGGCCGCGGTCAGATCGAGGCCGCCCGGCAGGTGGAACGAGCCTTCGAGCTCGATGCCCTTCGACCCGACCTTGCTGTTCTGCAGGAAGTTCTGGATGTTGGTGGGGTCCTGGATCAGGTAGTTGCTCTCCTGGATGTCGAACACCGACGCAGTGAGCAGCGCACCCTTGACCGGCGCGAACTTCACGCCCGCTTCGTACTGGCGGCCCGCGCGCGGCACGAAGGCGACGCCCGCAAAGCTGGTGCCGAACACCGCCAGGAACGATTCCGAATAGTTGAAATAGGGCGAGACACCCTTGGCCACGTCACCGATGATGCCGGCGCGGAAGGTCCAGGCGTTGTTGTCCGGCTGCTGCACGCCGTCGACGTTCGACTTCACGCTGTCATGGCGCAGGCCGAACACCAGCGAGACCGTGTCCCAGGCGCGGATCTGGTCCTGGGCATAGAAGCCGAGCTGCGAGTTCTTGGTGACCTTGTTCGGGCCCCAGGGCGCAGTGGTGAAGGGCTGGCCATAGACCGGCGCATAGACGTTGATGCTCGGCGCCAGGCCGAAGCCTTCGCTCTTGTCTTCCTTGAACCAGGTATAGTCGGCGCCGAACAGCACCTGATGCTCGAACGGGCCGGTGCTGAAGCTCAGGACCAGGTTATTGTCGGTGCTGAAGCCGTTGTACTGCGCACGATTGAAATACCAGTAGCGATAGGGCGAGGTACGCGCCGCATCGGTGTAGAAATAATCCGCATAGACTTCCTGGTAGTCGACCTTGGTGTCGAAATAGCGGTTGCGGCTGTTGAACGACACGTTGTCGCCGAAGCGCTGGGTGAACAGCGCCGTGCCCGAATAGGTATCGGTGCGCGTGTGGTTGAAGTCCGGCTCGCCGAGATAGAAATCGAACGGGATCGCCACGGTCGAGTTCGGCGCGTCGATGGTCTTCGACGTCGGCAGGTAGGTCTGGCTGCCGAGGCGATCCTTCTGGTAGAGACCGATCAGCGTGATCTCGGTGTTCGGGCCCGGCTTGAAGGTGACCGCCGGCATGATCAGCAGGCGATCATCTGCCTGCGAGGGCTGCTGGAGATGGCCATCGCGGGCGAGGCCGACCAGGCGCGCCGAAATGCCGTCGGTCAGGCCGCCGGTCACGTCGAAGCGGAATTCCTTGCGGGCATCGGTGCCGACAGTGACGCCCACTTCACCGGCGAACTCCTCCTGCGGGCGCTTGGTGATCGCGTTGAGAATGCCGCCCGGGCCGCCGCCGCCGTAGAGCGTCGAGGACGGTCCGCGCAGCACTTCGGCGCGCTCGACCGTGTAGATCTCCATGCGCCCGCCATAGATGAAGCTCGGCATGCGGTTGAGGCCGTCGAGATATTGCGAGATGTCGAAGCCGCGCGCCGACAGGAAGTCGCCGCGGGTGTCGACACCGTTGAGCTCGGGCGTGACGCCGGCGCTGTAGCGGAACACGTCCTGGAAGTTGACCGCGGCGCGGTCCTGGAATTCCTCCGCGGTGATCACGCTCACCGACTGCGGCAGCTGTGTCAGCGGGGTATCGGTCTTGGTGCCCGAAAGCGCGCTGCCGGTGACGACGATCGTCTCGTCCTGCGCCGGCGCCGGATCGGTGCTCTCCTGCGCCATCGCCGCGCCCGACCAGCCGATCACCGCGCATGCCGAAAGCAGCGCCAGCCGCGCCTGTCCGAACAATTTCCCTGAAGTCTGATGTGTCATGGCCGCCCACCCTTTTGCTATTGTTGCGCCGGCCCTGTGGTGTCGCCTCCCTTGACGACGGCCGGCTGATTTCAGCGGGGACATTGAACAGGCAGCGTCGCGAAACCGTCACGCGCTTTTCAGGGTAAGTCGGAGTGCAAGACGGGTAAGCTATTTACCCGTTTTGGGGGAACGGTTGCTCAGAAAGCGGCGGAGCGCGTCTCACCGCCGTCGATCAGCCCGCGCTCATGCGACACCCGCACCGCATCGCGGCGCTTGTTGACGCCGATCTTTCGGAACACCGCCTTCAGCCGATACTTCACTGTATCGGGCGACATGCCGATCAGGCGGGCGATCTCCTTGTTGGAGTAACCCTGGCTCAGGTGCCGCAGGATCGCGGCCTCGGCATCGTTGAGCGCATCGGGCGCCGGCGCCGGCGCGCGGAAGCTGCCCAGCGCGCGCGACAGGTTCTTGAGGAACTGCGCACGGAACCGGTCGGGCGAAGCCGAAAGCGCCTCCTCCAGCGCCGGCTGGACGAAGGCGTGGGCATTGAGGAACGGGCGGACGATCCCTTGGAACATCGCCGTGCCCACCGCCTCGTCGAAACAGGCCTGGGCCTTCCCGGCCTCACCGATCGCGCGATAGCCATGTGCCTTCAGCAGGTTGAGATCGATCAGCAGCCGACCCGCGCCGTGCTGCCGCGCCCAGCGCGCCATGGCAGCGAGCTCGTCGAGCGCGGTGTGGTGCGCGCCGGAGAGCAGCGCCAGCCGCACGCGGCACAGCGCCGCGGCAACAGCGACCGGCCGGTACGCCGGCGATTCCTCCGCCATCGCGTCGGCCAGCGCATCGAGCCCGATCGTCTCCGCGAACGCACGCGCCTCGCCCAGCGACGCGGGATCGCGCAGCAACAGCTCCAGCTCGCAAAGATCAGCAAGCAGCTCGAGCTGGCGCAGCCGCCGCCGCTGGGCGACGTTGCGCGCCCGGGCGAGCAATGCGCGCGCCGCCTCGATCGCACCTTCGTCGGTCGCGCTGTGCGCCGCGGTGAAATAGGCGACGGCATAGACGTCCACCCAGCCGTCCGACTGCTCCATATGCGGCAGCGCCCATTCGAGCAGCGCATTGGCTTCGGCCGCGCGGTCCTGCTCATAGAGCAGCCCCGCCTCGAACGCGGCGCAATTGGCGGCCAGGTCCGAGCGCGCGCCGAAATGCGCCTCGATCTCGCCGCGGGCGACGCCGAGCACCGTCACCGCGTCCTTGAGCCGCC
Source organism: Sphingomonas sp. HITSZ_GF (assembly GCF_029543155.1). GTDB lineage: Bacteria > Pseudomonadota > Alphaproteobacteria > Sphingomonadales > Sphingomonadaceae > Sphingomonas. The sequence continues at coordinate 432,531 of NZ_JARQXA010000003.1, forward strand.
CCTGCGCCTCACGGATGCGCGCCTCGTGGAAACGGGTGAACAGCTCGCTGTAGAGCGATCCCATCGCCTGGTAATGGCCCCGCGCTGCCAGCGTCGGCTCCATCGCGCGCTCAAGCCAGCCACCTTCATAGTATTTGGCACCCAGGGACTCGCTGACATTGGCGAGGACGAGATGGTCGTCGGCCGGCAGCGTGCGCAGCAGCGCCTCGCGCGCGAGCAAATCCTCGAGTGCGAGCGGTTCGTTCTCATACTCGGCGAGGATGTCGCCGACGACGCGGATCTCGGTCCACAGGTCGGGCGAGGTTTCCTCCTGCCCGGAACGCGCGACTTGGCGGTCATAAGCGAGGCGCGCGGCGTCCATACGGCCGCATTTCATGTCGAGATAGAGCTTGGCGAGCACCAGCGCCGGGCTGGCATCGATCTCGGCGGCGCTGAGCCGGGCGAGACCGCGCTCGACAAGACCGAGCTGCCCCTGCGGGATCAGTCGCCAGCCGCCGGCATCCTCCAGCACCCCGGCAAGCAGCGCACTGTCCTCCGCTTCGATCGCATGGCTGATCGCCTCGGCAGTCTCGCCACGCGCATCGAACCACAAAGCGAGGCGCTGGTGGAGCATGCGGAACTGGCCGATATCGCGCCGGGCGAGCCGTTCGCGCAGATATTCGGCGAAGAGCTGGTGGTAGCGCCAGGCGTCGCGCGCCGGCGAGAGCGGGGTGAGCAGCACGCCCTGCTGTTCCAGCCGTTCGAGCAGCAGCCCGCCGTCCTGGCGATCGCAGATCAGGTTGAGCGCCTCGCCGGTCACCTGGTCGAGCAGCGCAGTGCGCAAAACCACTTCCTGCACGTCCTCGGGCAGCGACATCAGCACCTGTTCGGAGAGATAGCCGGCCAGTTCGGAGCCCGAGCCCCCCGCCCCCCCGACGAAGCTGCGGCGATCCACCCCGCGCTTCAGCGAGAAGAGGGTGAGCTGCAGAGCGATCGGCCAGCCCTCGGTTCGCTCGATCAGGCTGCGGACATCGTCTTCGCCGAGCGGCAGTCCGTCGGCGCGGGCGAGCATCTCCTCCGCCTCGGGGCTGGAGAATTTCAGGTCTTCGGCCGAAAGCTCGAGGAGTTGCCCCTCGGCGGCGAGCACCGCCTGGCCGAGCCGCGGATAGTCGCGCGACGCGATGATGAAGTGGCAGTTGCGCGGCGCCAGCCGGATCAGCGACTGGAGGAAATCGAGCACCTCCGGGCTTTCGGCACAGTGGAGATCGTCGAGGATCAGCACTGCCTGGCGCGGATCGCGGGCCAGCCGGTTGATGATTGCCGAAAGTGCGGCGCGCGCCGGCATGCTCGAGGAGATCGGCTCGCCTTCCTCCTCCCCTTCGCCGCTCAGCGCATAGGCGATATATTGAGCAAGACGCTTGGCATCGGCATCGTCGCGCTCAAGCGTGAGCCAGGCCACCAGCCGGTCGCCCCCTTCGAAGCGGCGGCGCCACTGTGCGAGCAGGCTGGTCTTGCCATAGCCGGCAGGCGCGTGGATGAGCGTGAGCCGCTGCCCCAGCGCGCTGTCGAGCCGATCGAGCAGTGCATCGCGCCGTATCTGGTTGCCCATCCACAGCGGCGGCGCGACCTTGGTCGGGATCAGTTCGTCGATCGCTGCTGCTCCACTCATGAGTCGCGAGGCTAATGGCTAGACCGCACACGGTACAAGAGCAGGGCGGAAACGGGAGTAACTTACCCGTCCGAATGCCCCGTTTACCCGTTCGTCGGGGTGCCGCACCCGTTTCCCGCGTTGCGCGGTCAAGCTTCAGCCCCTTAGCTCATGAGGCTTGAGGGGCGTGCCAAAGGATTGGGTTAGCGTGCGAATTGGGGTCGATGTCGGGGGAACGAATACCGACGCCGTGCTGATGGACGGGGCTGAGGTGGTCGCATGGACCAAGCAGCCCACGACGGCGGATGTCGGATCGGGAGTCGCCGCCGCAATTCGTGCGGTGCTCGCCGATGCCCGCGTCGCGCCCGAGGCAGTCGCCTCGGTGATGATCGGCACGACGCATTTCACCAACGCGCTGGTCGAACGCAGCCGGCTCGACCGGGTGGGCATCCTCCGGCTCGCCAGCCCGTCGGGTGAGGCGCTGCCGCCGATGACCGGCTGGCCCGAGGCGCTGGCCGGCCAGATCGACGCGAAGACCTATCTCCTCCCCGGCGGCTTCGAGTTCGACGGGCGCGAGATCGCCCCGCTCGACAAGTCCGCAGTCCGCGCCGCCGCCCGCGAGCTGCGTGAGGCCGGAATCGGTTCGATCGCGATCAGCAGCGTGTTCGCACCGGTGAACCCCTCGATGGAGGAACGCGCCGCCGCGCTGGTCGCCGAGGAGCATCCGGACGCGCGCATCACCGTGTCGCACACACTCGGCCGCATCGGCTTCATCGAACGCGAAAATGCCGCTATCCTCAACGCCGCGCTGGGTAGCCTGGCAGGCCATGTCGTCGCGTCGTTCGAACGCGCGCTGACCGAGATCGGCGTCGATGCACCGCTCTATCTGTCGCAGAATGACGGCACCTTGATTTCGGCCGATCGCGCGCGCGCCTATCCGGTGCTGACGATCGGATCGGGGCCGACCAACTCGATGCGCGGCGCCGCCTTCCTCACCGGCGTGCGCGACGCGATCGTGCTCGATGTAGGCGGCACCACCACCGATCTGGGCGTGCTCGCCAGCGGCTTCCCGCGCGAATCCTCCGTCGCAGTCGATATCGGCGGGGTGCGCATCAATTTCCGCATGCCGGACATCCTGGCGCTCGGGCTGGGCGGCGGCACCCGCATCCATCTCGATCCCGCGCGCTACGGCGCAGACGGGATCGGGGACGACGAGCTGCGCGTCGGCCCCGACTCGGTGGGCTTTCGCATCACCGAGCAGGCCCGGCTGTTCGGTGGCACCACGCTCACCGCCAGCGACGTCGCCGTCGCCACGGGCCGCGCGCGCTTCGGCGATCCTTCGAAGCTGCCGGCGCTCTCGGAGAGCGTCCGCGATGCCGTGTGGACACGGTTGCAGGCCATGCTCGAGGAAGCCGTCGACCGAATGAAGACCAGCCGCGGCGACGTGGTGCTGCTCGCGGTGGGCGGTGGCAATTTCCTCGTGCCCGATACGCTGCGCGGTGCCGCCCGGGTTGTGCGCCCGGCGCATGCCGCGGTCGCCAATGCCGTGGGCGCGGCGATCGCGCAGGTGGGTGCGCAGATCGAGCAGGTCGTGTCGTACGAGCGGGAGCCGCGCGATGCCGCGCTCGAGCGCCTCCGCGCCGAAGTGCGCGACCAGGCGATCGCCGCCGGCGGCGTGGCCGAGAGCGTCGAGATCGTGGAGATGGACGAAGTGTATCTGAGCTATCTGCCCGGCCGCGCCGCGCAGGTTCGTGTCCGCGCCGTCGCGGATCTTGCCGGCACCCCTGCCCTGGCCACCCATGCGCATTGATCGCCAGGCGCTGCTCGATCTCGCCACCGGTGCCGCCTTCCTGGGATCGGGCGGCGGCGGCGACCCCTATTATTCGCAGCTGCTCGGCGAGGCCGAGATCGCGCGCCGCGGCGCGTTCGACCTGATCGCGCTCAATGCGCTGGCCGACGACGCGCTGATCGCGCCTTGCGGCTGGATCGGCGCGCCGACGGTATCGGCGGAGAAGCTGCCCAACGGCCAGGAAGCGCTGCTCGGCCTGCGCGAGCTGGAGCGGATCTCGGGGCGCCCGATCGACGCCGTGATGGCGATCGAGATAGGCGGCGGCAACGGGCTCGCGCCGCTGCTCGCCGCAGCAGAGCTGGGCATCCCCGTGGTCGACGCCGACGGCATGGGCCGCGCCTTTCCCGAATCGCAGATGACCGTGTTCAGCATCGACGGCCTCTCGGCCTGCCCCTCGGTCGTCACGTCGGCCGGCGGCGCGCTGCGGCTGATCGAGACCGACGACAATCTGGAGCATGAGCGCCAGGCGCGCGCGCTTTCGATCGAGTTCGGCGGCAACGCGCACATGGTCGAATATCCGCTGAGCGGCGCGGCGGCGAAGCGCCATGCGATCGGCGGCAGCGTATCGGCGGCGATCGCGATCGGCGCGGCGGTACGCATCGCGCGCGCAACTGGCGAGGATCCGTTCGAGGCGCTGCACGCGGCGCTCAGGGCCAGCGGCCTCTATCCGTTCGCGGGCACGATCTTCGACGGCAAGGTCGTCGATGTCGAGCGCGAGACGCGCGGCGGCTTCTCGGTCGGCCGCGTGGTGATCGAGGGGTTCGGCGGCGAAGGAAGGATGGACCTAGAGTTCCAGAACGAGAATTTGATCGCCCGCGTCAACGGCGAGGTTCGCGCCATGGTGCCCGACCTGATCACCGTGATGGACCGCGAAACCGCCGACAGCATCACCACCGAGCGGCTTAAGTTCGGCCAGCGCGTCAAGGTGGTCGGCGCCGCCGCGCCGGCGATGCTGCGCGCCGAGCGGGCGCTGACCTTTGTCGGGCCGAACGCCTTCGGCTTTACCGAACCCTATCGTCCCATCGAGGACCTCAACGGCTGGAACCGCGGATGAGCCAGGAAGCCGACGACGCCTATGCCCATTCGCCCGTGCCGGAAGGCATCACTGTTCCGGGATGGCGCGTCGGCCTGATCGTCGCCAGCTTCTCGATCGGCCTGCCCGACTTCCTCAACGGCGCACATAATGCGCTGGCGCTGGGCTTCTCGGGCGCGGTGATCGCCGCCCTGCTCGCCGGACTGATCCTGTGCGCGGGCGGATCGATGACCGCGATCGTCAGCGTCCGCACCCGGCTCTCCACCTACCTCCTGGTGCGCCGCTCGTTCGGCACCGGGGGCGCGGCGATGATCAACACGGTGATCGCGCTGATCCATTTCTGCTGGTTCGGGGTGAACGCCTCCTTCTTCGGCGAGGCGATGGTGGAGGCGGCGAACGCCAACGGCCTGCCCGGCAATTTCGCGGCGTTCGTGGTGCTCGGATCGATCCTGATGATGGGATCGACGGTGATCGGCTTCCGCGCGCTCGACCGGCTGGCGCTGGTCGCGGTGCCGATCCTCGCGGCGATCCTGCTCGCCGTGGTGGTGGTGACGCTGAACACGCATGGCTTCGTCACTGCGCCCGATCCCAACCCGCCCCAGCCGATGACGCTTGGCATCGCGGTCTCGGCGCTGATCGGCGCGTACATGCTCGCGGTGGCGACGATGCCCGACCTGTCGCGCTACACCCGCAGCCCGCGCGGGGCGATCGCCAGTATGGCGCTGTCCTTCCCGATCGCGACGCCGCTGATGATGACCGCCGCCGCGATCCCGGCACTGGCGACGCACGAGACCAGCGTGATGAAGCTGGTGACGGCGTACGGCTTCGGCACGCCCGTGCTCTTCCTGCTCGTGCTACCGACCTGGACGGTCAACGCGCTCAACCTCTATTCGTCGAGCCTGTCGCTCGGCAGCACCTTCCCCAAGGTGCGGCAATGGGTGATCACCGTGGCGGGTGGCACGATCGGCACGATCCTGGCGCTGATGGGCATCCTCGAGGCGTTCATCCCCTTCGTCCTCTTCCTCGGGCTTATCATCCCGCCGATCGCCGCCATCTATGTGATCGACGCCTGGACGCGTTACCGCAGCGCCGACGCGGCGGAGTCGCTGCTCGGCCTGCCGCGCTTCGACTGGCGGGCAACCGGCACCTGGCTGGTCTCGGTCGTGGTGGGCGTGCTCGGCACCTACAAGGGCTGGACGATCACCACCGTGCCAGCACTCGACGCAACCATCGTCGCTGCGGCGATCTACGCGGTGGTCAGGAAGCGCTGACCACGCCGGCGGCGATCAGCGCGTCGATCGCGGCATCGTCATAGCCTGCCTCGCGGAGTACCGAACGGCTGTCCGCGCCTAGGGCATGTGGCGGCGTGTCCGCACTCTGAGCTATGCCGGTGAACTGGACCGGCTGGGGGATGACCCGCTCGGCCTCGAAACCCTCGGGCACGTCGAAGAAACCGACCTCGGCCAGGTGCGGATCGTCGAGGATTTCCAAGGGGCTGGCTACCCGCGAGCAGGGCACATCGATCGCCTCCAGCGCTGCGATCCAGGCCTGCGTGGTCCGCGCCTCGAGGCTATCCGCGACGATGGCGTAGAGCTCCCCGATATGCGCCTGGCGCTGGGCGGGAGAGCGGAACCACTCGGCCTCGCAAACCTCGCCCCGGCCCGCCTCTGCAAGGAAGCGGCGCCACTGCGCTTCGGTATAGGGCAGCACCGCGATCCAGCCGTCGGCGGTGCGGAAGGGGCGGCGATCGGGGGAGAGCAGGCGCGGATAGCCCGGTACGCCATCCTTTGCGAAAGTTGCGCCGGAAAGGTGCTCGTTCATCAGGAACGAGACCATGGATTCGAACATCGGCACCTCCACGCGGAACGGTCCCTTTCGTCCCCTTTCACGCGCATAGAGTGCCGAAAGTATGCCATAGACCGCATGGAGCGCGGCGACCTTGTCCGCGACGATGGTCGGCGCGAACTGCGGCGTGCCGTTCTGGAGCGCCGCGAGCCCGGCCAGCCCGCTCGCCGCCTGGATGATGTCATCGAAGGCGGGACGGTCGCGATATGGCCCGCGGCGCCCGAACCCAGTGGCGGCGCAGTGGATGATGTTCGGGTTGATTTCGGCGACCTGCGCATATCCGAGACCAAGACGATCCGCGGCGTCGAGGCGCATATTGTGGAACAGCACGTCCGCGCCCGCGATCAGCTTCGCCAGCGCCGCGCGGCCCTCCGGCTTCTTGAGGTCGAGCGCGAGCATGCGCTTGTTGCGGTTGTTGTTGACGAACAGCGCCCCACCCCCGGGACCCTGCGGATGGGCATGCCGGGCGATGTCGCCCTCGAGCGGCTCGACCTTGATCACCTCGGCCCCGAGATCGGCGAGGATCTGCCCCGCATAGGGGCCCAGCACCACCGCGCCGACTTCGATCACACGCACGCCTTCGAGCAGGGGAAGCACGGCCAACTCTCCACAAATTCGTTTGACTCTGATTTCCATATAGGGACAGATTAGTCCAGTATAAGAAATTGAGAGGTTGCCATGGAGTATCGTTTCGACCGCCTGTTCATCGGCGGCGAGTGGGTCACCCCCATCGACGGCGGCGTGCGCCCGAGCATCGATCCGGCAACGGGAAAGCCCTGGGGCGACGTCGCCTATGGCGGAGCACAGGATATCGACCGTGCCGTCGCGGCGGCGCGCGAAGCCTTTGAGGGGCCATGGCGCAAGATGGCGCCGTGGGAGCGCGCGGCGCTGATCCGCAAGTTCGCCGATCTCTACGCGACGCAGGTCGATGCGCTCGCCCGCATCGAATCGCAGGACAATGGCCGGGCGATCCGCGAATCGCGCGGCGATATCGGGCTGCACGCCCAATATTATCACTGGTTCGCCTCGCTGGCCGACAAGCTGGACGGGCGGACGATCCCGATGGACGACAGCGTCCATGCCTTCACTACGCGCTCGGCAGTGGGCGTGGTCGGCACGATCACCCCGTGGAACGTGCCGCTGATGGCCGCCGCCTGGAAGCTGGGCCCTGCCCTCGCCGCCGGCTGCACGCTGGTTCTGAAGCCCGCCGAGCAGACCCCGGCCTCGTCGCTGGCGCTGGCGAAACTGTTCGAGGAAGCGGGCTTCCCGCCGGGCGTCGTCAATGTCGTGCCGGGCGACGGGCCGACGGCAGGCGCCCATCTCGTTTCGCACCCGGACGTCGACAAGATCGCCTTCACGGGCGAAGGCGCCACCGCCAAGACGATCCTCAAGACAGGCGCCGACACGCTCAAGCGCTTCTCGTTCGAGCTGGGCGGCAAGGCGCCGCATATCTTGTTCGCGGACTGCGACGTGGAGAATGCGCTCAACGCCGCGACGGGCTCGGCCTGGGCGCTGTGCGGCCAGAGCTGTGCGCTGGGCAGCCGCATCCTCGTCGAGCGGCCGATCTATGACCAGGTGGTCGAGGGCTTCCGGCGCAATGCCGGCCGGGTGCGGGTGGGCAATCCGCTCGACCAGGCGACGCATATGGGGCCGCAGGCGCACCAGCAGCAGCTGGACAAGACGCTCTCCTATGTCGCGATCGGCCAGCAGGAAGGCGCCGAGCTGGTGACAGGCGGCGCGCGGCTGGACGGGGATGGCTATTTCGTCGCGCCGACGGTGTTTGCCGGGGTCGCCCCGGAGATGCGGATCGCGCAGGAGGAGATCTTCGGCCCTGTCGCCTCGATCATCCCGTTCGACGGTGAGGAAGAGGCGGTCGCGATCGCCAATGGCACCGATTACGGGCTCGCCGCCGGGCTATGGACCGGCGATGTCGGCCGCGCACACCGGGTGGCCAACCGGATCGAGGCGGGCATCGTCTGGGTCAACACCTATCGCTATATCCGCTGGTCCACCCCCTATGGCGGCGTGAAGACCAGCGGCTGGGGCCGCGAGAACGGGATCGAGGCGCTCGATTCCTATCTTGAAACCAAGACCACCGTGATCTCGACCACCGGCAAGTTCGCCGATCCCTTCGCCAATTGAGGAATTATAGTCATGCGTTTGCAGGGCAAGCTCGCCATCGTCACCGCCGCCGCATCGGGCATGGGCCGTGAGGGCGTCCGCCGCTTCGTGCGCGAAGGCGCACGCGTGGCCGCGATCGACATCAGCTCGGAGGCGCTGAACGCGCTGGTCGCCGAGTTCGGACCGGACAAGGTGGTGCCGATCGTCGCCGATCTCTCGACGCCCGAGGGTGCGCGGGGCAGCATCGACCAGGCAGTGGACGCGCTGGGCGGTGCCGACATCCTCTGGGCCCATGCCGGCATGCCCGGGCCCGCCTCGGTCGAGAATCTCGACATGGACGCCTATCGCAAGGCGATCGACCTCAACATCACGTCGGCGGCCTTGGGTGCGGGCCAGGTGGCGCCGCATATGCGCGCCCGCGGCGGCGGATCGATCATCTTCACTTCGTCGATCTCCGGGCTGGTCGGATCGATGATGAGCCCGATCTATTCGGCGGCGAAATGGGGCGTGGTCGGGCTTGGCAAGAGCCTGGCGCTGGCGCTGGCGGGCGACGGCATCCGCGTCAACGTGGTGTGCCCGGGGCTGGCCGACACGCCGATGAAGATCGGCTTCACCGGGCGCAGCGGCGATCCCGCCGAGGCGGCGGCGAACGAAGCCAAGGTGGTCGGCGCGGTGCCGATGGGGCGGCTGGTGAAGCCCGGCGAAGTGGCGGACGCGGCGCTGTGGCTGGCGTCGGATGAAGCGAGCTTCGTGACCGGCGTGGCGCTGCCCGTGGATGGCGGCTTTACCGCGCGGTGATGGTGGGGTGCTCCTCCAAGATCCTCCCCCGGAGGGGGAGGGGGACCGCCAGCTTTAGCTGGTGGTGGAGGGGGAACGCCCCAGGGGATATCGCCCGTGGCAAGCCCCCTCCACCAGCTTCGCTGGTCCCCCTCCCCCTCCGGGGGAGGAATGAAGGCCCCGCAGTTGCCGTGCATCAACGGGCGTCATATCGCGGCCCCTTCCCTTTTGTGACGGACAGCATCGATGACGGTACGGCAGGCGGAGAACGCGCTTCAGGTGCTGGAATATTTCGCCGAGCGGCGGCGCCCGGCCACCGCGGCGGAAATTGCGGACGATCTGGGCTGGCCGCGCTCGAGCACGTTCAAGCTGCTGGGGACGCTGGCGGCGCGGGGCTATCTCTACGAGCCGCAGGGGCGCGGCGGCCATTATCCGAGCCCGCGCTGGCTCGAGCTGGCCGAGCAGGTGGCGCAGGCCGATCCGCTGCCGCCGCAGGTGATCAAGCTGGTCCAGGCGGTTGCCGCCGAGACCGGAGAGACGGTGGCGATCTCCGCCCCGGCGGGGGTCTTCGCGATGTTCGTGGCGGTGCGGGAATCGCGCCATGCAGTGCGATACTTCGCGCAGGTGGGCGACCGGGTGCCGATCCATGCCAGCTCGGCGGGCCGCGCGCTGCTCGCGCAGATGCCGGCGGAGGAGCGCCAGGCGCTCTACCGCAAGATCGACTTCACCAGCTATTCGGCCACGACGCCGATGTCGCCCGAGCGGATCGAGGCCGACCTGGCCGAGGCGGCGGCACGCGGCTGGCACCAGAGCAATGCCGAGTACACCCCGGACCTGGCGGGCGTCGCCCTGCCGCTGCCCTTTGGCGGCCGGCGGCTGTCGATCGTGGTGGTCGGGCCGGTCTCGCGCTGCCTCGAGCGACGGCCGGGAATGGCGGGTGTGCTGCAACGGCAAGTGGGGTTGCTGGGCTAGAACGTACCGAGCTTAATTCAATCCTCCCCCGGAGGGGGAGGGGGACCAGCGAAGCTGGTGGAGGGGGCTTGCCACGAGCGATATCGCCTGTTGCGTCCCCTCTCCACCACCGCCTTCGGCGGCGGTCCCCCTCTCCCTCCGGGAGAGGAATGCGCGACGCCAGGACAATAACCAAAACATCCCCGATGCCCCGCCCATGCAGGCGCGGGCACGCCCATCATCGAGAGGAATGCCATGTCCCACGATCCCCGCGCGGCGATCGCCGCTGAACCGATGCGGCTGGCGCAGATCGCGGTCGTCGCGATCTGCATCGCCCTGAATGCGCTCGACGGCTTCGACGTGCTGGCGATCAGCTTCGCCGCGCCCGGGATCGCGAAGGAATGGGGCGTCGACAAGGGCACGCTCGGCATCGTGCTGTCGATGGAGCTGATCGGCATGGCGGCCGGATCGGTGCTGCTCGGCAATGTCGCCGACCGGATCGGGCGGCGGCCGACGATCCTGGGCTGCCTGTGCGTGATGGCGATCGGCATGTTCGCCGCCGCGCATGCCACCGGCGTGGAGATGCTCTCGGCGATCCGGCTGTTCACCGGGCTCGGCATCGGCGGGATGCTTTCGGCGACCAGCGCGATGGTCGCGGAATTCTCGAACACCAGGCGGCGCGGGCTGAACACCGTGCTCAACATCGCCGGCTATTCGACCGGAGCGATCCTGGGCGGGCTGGTCGCCTCGGCGCTGCTCGCCGGGAGCGGCGACTGGCGCAGCGTGTTCCTGTTCGGCGGTGCGATGACGTTGGTGGCGCTGCCGCTGGCCTGGTTCCTGCTGCCGGAATCGATCGACTCGCTGCTGGCCCGGCGGCCGGCAAGGGCGCTGGAAGCGATCAACCGGACGCTTGCGAAGCTGCGCCATGCGCCGATCGCGGAGTTGCCCGCCCCCGATCCGGAGCGGGCCCGGCCTTCGATCCTTGCGCTGTTTTCGACCAGCTACCGGTTGCCGACCGTACTGCTGACCATCGCCTATTTCGCGCAGATCACCTTCTTCTACTACATCCAGAAATGGGTGCCGAAGATCGTCGTCGACATGGGCTTCGACGCGGCGCAGGCCGGGCGGGTGCTGGTGGCGGCGAATGTCGGCAATCTGCTGGGCGCACTGGTGATCGGGCTGGCGACGCAGCGGCTGCCGATCCGGCCGCTGATCGGCGGCGCGATGCTGATCGGCGTGGCCGCGATCGGGGTGTTCGGGCTGGGCTTCCAGGACCTGACCCTGCTCTCGCTGAGCGTCGCGGTGGCGGCGTTCTTCGTCAATGCCGGCGTGGTCGGCATCTATCCGCTGTTGGCGAAGACCTATCCGGCCGAGCTGCGCGCGAGCGGGACCGGCTTTGTGATCGGCGTGGGGCGGGGTGGCTCGGCGGTGGGGCCGCTGCTCGCCGGAGCGCTGTTCGCGAGTGGCCAGGGGCTGCTGACCGTGTCGCTGGTGATGGGGCTGGGCGGGATCATCGCGGCGACGGCGATCGCGCTGCTGCGATCGAGAGACTAGCCGCCATCCCGGCGAAAGCCGGGATCTTGCGCGGCTCTCTCGCGCCATCGCCTGAGATCCCGGCTTGCGCCGGGATGACGATTGTTACTGCACCGAGCGCAGCAGGATGCTTGTCTCGCTGTTGAGCACGCCCTCAACCGTGCGCATCTCGCGCAGGATCCGGTCGAGGTCAGCGAGCGAGTCCGCATGGACCTCCGCCACCAGGTCCCAGGCGCCGTTGGTGGTGTGGAGCGCAGTGATCTCGGGCAGACCGCGCAGCGCACGGATCACGGCGCTGGTCGAGGCGCCCGAGACTTCGATCAGCGTGATCGCGCGGACGCCCTCCCCTGCCCTGCGCTCCTCGGCGCGCACGGTGAAGCCCAGGATCGCGCCGGATTCGATCAGCCGGTCGAGCCGCGCCTGCACGGTGGCGCGCGAGACCTTGAGTGCCTCGGCCAGCCGCGAGACCGGCGCGCGACCATCGGCGCGGAGCAGCGAGATCAGCTGGCGATCGAGCGAGTCGAGAAGGATCATGCAAATTGCCTAGCATCGCCCAGCATTTTGCCAAGTTTTTACCCGACAACCACACATCCCTGCAATTTTTGTCGACAAGCTGCACAGCTATCCTGCGCCGAACTCGAACAGGAAGGGCAGCAGCATGACGGTCTATGTCGGCGTGGAGGATCTTTGCAGGCTGGTCGCCGCGATCGGCGTGGAGCCGTTCATCCAGGGCATTGCCGAACGGATCGAAAGCGACTTCCGCCGCTGGCCGCAATTCGACAAGGCGCCGCGCTATGCCAGCCATTCGCCCGACGGCGTGATCGAGCTGATGCCGGCGGCGGACCGGGCGCGGTTCAGCTTCAAATATGTCAACGGCCACCCGAAGAACACGAAGCTCGGGCTACAGACGGTGGCGGCGTTCGGCGTGCTCGCCGATGTCGACACCGGCTACCCGGTGCTGCTGAGCGAGATGACGCTGCTGACCGCGCTGCGCACCGCTGCCACCTCGGCGCTGGCGGCGCGCTATCTTGCCCGGCCGGGCAGCCGGACGATGGCACTGATCGGGCTGGGCGCCCAGTCCGAGTTCCAGGCGCTCGGCTTCCGCGCGCTGCTCGGGATCGAGCGGTTGCAGATCTGGGACGTCGATCCCGCCGCCACCGCCAAGTTCCGCGCCAACATGGCCGGGCTCGGCTTCGAGGTGGTCGCCGCAGCCTCTGCGCCCGAGGCGGTGCTGGGCGCGGACATCGTCACCACCGTCACTGCCGACAAGGCGCAGGCGACAATCCTCTCCGACAACATGGTCGGCGCGGGCATCCACATCAACGCAGTGGGTGGCGACTGCCCGGGCAAGACCGAGCTGGCGCCGGCGATCCTGGCGCGCGGCACCGTGTTCGTCGAATATCCCGAGCAGACGCGGATCGAAGGCGAGATCCAGCAGATGCCGGCGGATTTCCCGGTGACCGAGCTGTGGCAGGTGTTCACCGGCGAGGCGGCGGGCCGCAGCAGCGCCGACGAGATCACGATCTTCGACTCGGTCGGCTTCGGGATCGAGGACTTCTCCGCCCTCTCCTATCTCCACGACCTGATCGCCGGGCGCGAGGACATGCGCCGGCTCGACCTGATCGTCGAGCCCGGCGATCCGCGCGACCTGTTCTCGCTGGTCAGCGGGCGCCGGCCGGCGCCGCAGCAACAGGCGGCGTGAGCGCGCCCGTCCGCACGATCACCTGCGCATCGCCGACATGGACGGGTTGCGCGGTGGCGGGTCGGGCTGCCACCAGCGTCTGCGCGGCCGGGCCGGCGCCGTAGAAGGTGCGGCGCCAGACCATATCGGGGCGCTGGTCCTTGTCGGTGAGCAGCAGCGTCACCTCGAAGCTGCGGCAGCTCTGGCCGGTGCAGCCGATATAGCGCAGCGGGCCGCGCAGCTTGGGCGCGATTCCCTGGACGGTGACCGAGCGGACGCGCTCGCCCTGCTTGAAGTAGAATTCCTGCCGATCGGCACGCGGTGAACTGGCGCGCAGGCGGAGCGTGCGGCCGCTGGGATCGGCAGGATCGGCGGTGATGTCGAGGCTGCCTTCTTCCGCGATCGCCGGCGCGGGTGCCTGCCAGGACTTGCCCCAATCGGCGGGATCGTCGCTGGCTGCCGGGGCCTTTACGAAGGACGCGGCCGTGCGCATCGCCGGCGGAAGCGCGCCGTTGTCGCGGATCGCGAAGCTGGACTTGCCGTCGATCTGGCGGTGGACGATCGACAAATGGCGCGGTTGGGTGAGGCTGAAGGCCGGCACGAGCAGCGCCGCCACGCCGGCCAGCGCGAGCAGCACGGCGTTTGCCCCGGGCGCAGTCCAGGCCAGGGCGGTGCGGAACAACGCGAGGAACAGCAGCAGGAGGACGAGCAGCAGCACGATCGGCGCGGCATGTTCGGGGAACAACCCGTCCTCGAACCCCGCCGCCACGGGCAGCGCGAGCATCGCGAACAGGACGCCGGCAAGCGCCATCAGCCAGGGCCGTGCCGGCAGGAGGCGCGGCACGAAGCTGCTCGCCGCCGCGGCGATCAGGAAGAGCAGCGGCCAGGCAGCGAGCACCGAGAGGCCGGGAATGAAGGCGAACAGCCCCAGCACCAGCGCCGAGAGCCAGGCCCAGGCAGCGGCGGCGAGTTGCACGCCGCCCGGCACCTTGAGCAGCCGCAGCGCGAGCGTCGCGCCCGCCAGCCCGGCCGCGCCCTGTGTGAGGCGCAAGGCCCAGGGATAGGCGGTGGCATAATCGGCCTCGCTGCGCAGCAGGGCGATGAGCGCGGTAATGCCGATCGCCAGCCCCACCCCGGCGACCAGAGCGGCCAGCGGCGCAAAGGCCGTACGCAGCGAAGCGCCGGAGCGCGTCCGCACGAAGAGCAGGATCGAGGCACCGAAGCCGATCACCATCAGCCCGAGCGCGAGCGGCTTGGCGAGCACCAGGAACAGCCAGCCGTTTAGATCGACGAACAGCTTCTGCCCCTCGGCCGCACCCTTCCCTTGCGTCGCGAAGCCGCGCACCGCAGCGAGCGCGCTGTCGCCCATATGCTGCACGGTGGCACGATCGAGATTGGCGAGATTGTCGAGCGGCGTGTGATAGCGCTTGCCCCCGGCGATCACGGCGAAGTTCGCGGCATCGACGCCGAGGGGCAGCAGCGCGGTAAGATCGGTATCGTTGGGCAGGATCGAATAGAGGTCGCTCGCCAGCGAATTGGCGGCCGGCACCTGCCCGCCCGCGGCGAGCGCGGCGACGTCGCGGCCATTGGGCGTGCTCGTCTGGAACATGTTGGCGCGGCCGGTGGTGCCGCGCGCCTCGAGATTGACCACGGCGCCGACGCGGCGGGCCAGCGGATCCGCCTCGGCAAAGGCCGCCGCGCCGACAAGGCCAGCTTCCTCGGCATCGGTGATCACCACCAGCACCGGGCGCTTGGGCGGGTTCGCCTTGAGTTGATAGGCAAGCTCCAGCGCCGTGGCGAGACCCATGCCGTCATCCGCCGCGCCGGGGCCGGCGGGCACCGAATCATGATGGGCGACGATCATGATCGCGTCGTCGCCGGGGGCGGTCACCCAGAAGCGCAGGTTGCGCGGGCGGGCGCAGACTGCGGCCCCTTCTCGCCAGCTGTTGCAATGGAAGCGTTCGTCCAGCTCCGGCACGAAGCCCATCGCGCTGACCTGCTGGGTCAACCGCTGCAGCAGCGCCGCATCGGCGGGGGTGCCCGAGGGGTGCGGCCGCTGATCGCCGAGGATCGTCGTGAGCCGCGCCACCGCGCGCGCGCCGTCGAAAGCGCCGCCGCTGCCGCGGGGCGCACTCTCGCCGATCGGACGCAGCGTCCAGACCAGCAGCAGTGCGAGGCACAGAGCTGCCAGTTGCCAGCCTGCCGGGCGTACCAAAGTCTTCATGACATCCCCCCTCCAGCCCCGGTTCGTGCAAGGCCCCGCCGGATCATTCCGGCAAGGTGCCGCTTGTGCAACCCGGCGGACGGGTAAGCCGCCGGGTAGCGCGGCGCTTCAGGGCCAGGTGAAAGCGAAGCGCAGCGTATCGGTCACCGAGCGGCTGGGCACGGTGATGTGCACTTCGCCCTGATAGAGCGCGAACCGGCTGCGCAGGCCATAGGCCGAGAGCGGCTCCATCCGCCTGGCCCAGGATTCGGGATCCCAGCGCTCGAGTGCGGTCTCGTCGCGATCCCCCGCCACGATCATCAGCCGGGCGACCCTGGCGATCTTGCCCGATTGCAGGCCGGCAACGAAATCGCGCTCCTCCTTGAGCATCTCGCGATCGTGCCAGAACAACGAGGGGCTGGCGGCGACGATCGCATGGAACGCCGCGGGACGCGTGAACAGCGTGTGCGCGGCGAACAGCCCGCCCAGCGAATGGCCGAACAGCGCCTGGCGCGCGGGATTGATCGGGAAGCGCTTGCCGATCTCGGTGCGCAGCGGGCCGGTGAGGAAATCGAGGAACTTGTCCCAGCCGCCATAGCGCACCTTGGCGAGCGCCACGTCCCAGGGCGGCGGCACCGGCCCGCCGGTGTAATCGTAGATGCGGCGGATGTCATAGGCCGCATCGCCCGGATAGCCGACGCCGACGATGATCGCCTTGCCGACATCCGTACCCTCCTGGATGCGCCGCGCCTCGGCGAAGCCGGCGAACATCGCGTTTCCGTCGAGCACATAGAGCACCGGGAAGCCGCCTTCGGGCGGCTTGATGTCCGGGCCGGGATAGGAAACGAAGATGCGGTAGATCTCGCCGCCGGGCGCGGCCATGTCCCACATCTGGGTGGAGGGCATGGTGTAGCCCGGAACCGCCGGCGGCGCTGCCGGGGCGGCAGGCGCCTGTTGCGCGCGGGCCCAAGCGGCCGACAGTGCGAGCGCGATTGCCGCGACCGATGCCAGTTTCCGGATCATTCCCCTCCTCCATGCGGCTGATGCTGCGCGAGCGTGAGCGCAGGCTCGACCTTGCCGGCGCCGAGCACGAGATCGGCGACATGGCGCCCCACCGCCGGGCCATGCTTGAACCCGTGCCCGCTGCCGCCGCCGACGATCCAGCTGTTCGCCCAGCCGGGATGGCGATCGATCAGCAGGTGGCCATTGTCGCTGTTCTCATATTGGCAGACGCGCGATTCCGCGAGCGGACGGTGCGCCAGATCGGGGAAGCGCCGCGCGAGATAGCCGCGCACCCGGGCGAGCGCTTCCTGGGTGACGACGCGGTCCGAAGCATCCGGATCGAAGCTGGGGCCGTGGCGATCGAGCGCGATCTTGAACCCGCGATATTCGATGTTCGGAAAGCCATAATGCAAATCGATATCGCTGGCATCGACCCAGGCCGGCTGCTTCCTGCCCTCGAACCGGTCGTCGCCCGGCGCCGGCGCGAAGAAGAACACGTCCTGCCGCGTCGGCACGATGCGGTTGCCCACCACCTCCGGGAACAGCTTGGGCAGCCAGGGACCGCAGGCGAAGACGAAGCGATCGGCGGTGAGCGTCTCGCCGCCAGTGCCGGTGATCGCCTTGAGCGCCCCGCCCTCGGATCGCGGCGGATCGACGGCGAACTGGCGGAAGCTGCCGCCGGCCTTCACGAACTCGGCGACCAGCGTCTGGATGCTGCGGCGGGCCATCAGCGCGCCCATCGTCGGCTGCAGGATGCCCACCGCGATGCCGTCGAAGCTCATCTGCGGCCATCGCCGCGCCAGATCCGCGGCGGCGAGCTTTTCGATCGGAATGCCGAGCGAGCGCTGGAGCGCGATGCTGTGATCGATCTTCGCGCTGTCCTGCCCATAGATGTAGAGCGCGCCGACCGGCTGGAAGATCGGGCTCTCGTGTCGCTGCGATAGCGCCTGCCACTCGGCGAGCGATTCCCAGGCCCAGCGCGTGTAAAGCTCGTTGCCGGCATATTCGGTGCGGATCAGCCGCGTCTCGCCACCCGACGAGCTGCGCGCATGCGCCGCGCCGAACGCGTCGACGAGCAGCACCTTCTCGCCGCGGCGCTGCAGCGTCCAGGCGGTCCAGGCGCCGAACACGCCGGCGCCGACCACGATGACGCCCCAACCGCCGGGCTTGCCGCCGCGCGCCGAGGCCGGGCCGATGCCGGCAAGTGCGCCCGCCGCAGCCGCGCCGCCGAGCAGGTTCCGCCGCGAGAGCGTCATTGGCCCTGCCCCGATCCGGGGTTGGCGGCACGCCAGGCATCGAGCCGGGCCAGCCAGTCGGCGGCGAACATCGGCCCCTGTGCCGTGGTCTCGCTATGCGACGCGACATTCCTGCGGATCTCGAGCCAGAAGGCAGGACCCGTCGCCAGGCCGAGCGCCTTCGCCTTGGCATCCATCGCCGCCTGCTGCGCCGGCGTGACGGGGGCGGTGGGATGCGGCTTGAACAGCAGCACGTCCCAGCCTTCGCCTTCCTGGTGGAGGAACATCTGGGTGCGCGGCTGGCCGCCCGCCGCCGAGACTTCGTCCCACTGGGCGAGCTTGCGGATAAAGGCTTCCTGGCGGCCCGGCACCAGGCGGAACACCTCGAAGCTGGCCATCGGAACGGCCGGCTCCGCCGCCGGCGGCCGGGCAAAGCCGATCGCCGGCACGAGCAGGACCGCAAGCAGCGTAACCACCTTCATCTTCGATCTCCCCTGTTGAACCAGGCTGTCTCCGTTCGGAAATCGCGGCAAGCGCCGCAGCGGGTATTACCCGTGTGCGGTCACGCGTCCGCCGCCGCCATCGTGGCGGAAGCCCCGCGCCGCGCCTTGAGCTTGAGGACCAGGAGGTAGCCGACCGCCGCGATGATCGTCGCGTCGAGCGCCGGCACGGTCGTCAGCGTGAAGCGCTCGGTCGGTACGATCTGGATCACCGCGAGCGAACCGATCCATACGCCGAGCGCTTCCCAGCGGATCGGCGGGAGAGTGCGAATCGATTCCGCGGGATCTACACCGCGAAACAGCGTGAAGCTGTCGATCACGTAGATCGCCGCGATCGGCGGGATGATCAGCCCCAGGAACACCAGGAACGGGATGAAATAGTCGAGGATGCCGGCCAGCGCGAAGCCGGTGCCGATCACCGCGCCCAGCACGGTGAACATCCAGCGGCGGATCTTCGGGAACGTGGTGCTGAGCGCCAGGCCCGAGGAATAGAGATTGGCGGCGTTGACGGTGAGCATCGGCAGCGCGAGCACGAACAGCAACGGCGTGCCGAGCCCGAGCGCCACGATCAGCTTCGCCACGCTGGTCTCGCCGGTGGCGAGCGCGGGCAGTGCGGCGGTGGTCATCATCAGCGGCGTGGCGATCGGGAAGGACAGCGCCATGCTGACCACCGCGCCGCGCTCGGTGCGGATGTAGCGCGACAGATCGGGCATGGTCGCCACGGCAAGCATATAGGCGCCGATGATCGTGGTGACCGCGATGCCGAAGCGCATCGGCACCGGCGGATGCGCCGACGGCGTCACCACCAGCCCGTGGCGCTGCACCGCGATGACGGCGACCGCGATGAAGATCGCCGCAAGCACCGGCACGACGATCAGCGACAGCCGATCGAGCGCCCGGATGCCGATGATCGTCGCGGTGACCGAGACCAGGCTGCCCAGGATGACGAACAGCGCGAAATGCGGGGAGACGCCGTTGACCAGCGCCGCCTCGCCCAATGCCTCGCCAACGAACGAGGCGTTCATCCCGAACGCGCCGTAATGGATCAGCGCGATGACGATGTTGATGACCACCGCGCCGTAGCGCCCGAACGACCGCTGGACGAGCAGATAGGTCGAGAGCCGGGTGCGGACGCTGACCACGGCGGTGAAACAGCAGCCGATGCACAGCGCCAGCGCGCCAAGGAACGCCGCCGCGACGGCGCCGGGCAGGCCGAGCGCCAGCGCATTGTGCGCGCCGTTGAGGAAATCGGGCTGGCCGATCGAGAAGCTGGCGACGATTAGCGCGACGCGCCAGCCCGCCATGGTCACGTTCCCCGGAACCGGGCCGTGCGAATATTGGTCGCTGCTTTCCGCCGTCACCGTCACCCCCAAGCGTTCAATGTCTCGATCGGCACATAGCCATCGGCGAAACCGAAGACGGCGGGGCCGATCAGCCGCAGCGCCTTTTCCGTGCGCAGCGTCTGCGGCGCCGCGGCGCCCACCACCTTCACCCGCTGGCCGTAGCGCAGCCGATCGGTGGTGATGCTGTCCGCCGTCTCCCGGTCCATGATCGTGATGATGTCGGGCACCATCGCGCAGATCACCCCGTCGCGCCGGGCGAACAGATTCTCGTTCTGGAAGTCGAGCTCCATCCGGCCCTGGCCGCCGAACCCGTCGATCACCACGCGGCCGATCGCGAAGCCGTCACGCGTCTCGCGTTCGAGATCGACGATCTTGCCGTCGAACAGTTCGCCGGCAAAGGGATAGAGGCCCGAGGCACGCAGCGCCGCATAGAGCGCCGCGAACACGTCCTCGCCCTCGGCGCGCGCCCGACGGATCGCGGCGCCGATCGCGATCGCCGTCGAAATACTGCCTGGAATGGCAAGGTCGCGCGCCTGTTTCCCGGTAAGCGGATATTCGGTCATGTGCGCATCGCCGCCCATCACCATCGACAGCGCCCGTGCCATCCGCTCGTGCATATGGTTGTCGTTGGTCTCGATCACCGCGAGCGCGCCGCTCGAATCGGTCATCACCGACGGGCAGGCGGAAAGCCCGTGAATGCTGAAGATCGACATCTGCGATTCGGGAAAGGCGCGCGCCATGCCATCGGCGTCGAGCACCGGCACGCCCATCTCGGCCGCCGCCAGGAAGGGGGCGAGGCCGTTGCCGCCACCGATCTCGATCGGCAGGACCGCGTCGATCCGCCGGCCCAGGATCTGCTCGAGCCGGCGCAGCCCCTGCGGCGCCTCGCGGCCATTGGGCAGCTTCTCGATCGACACGGTCGGCGCGCCGATCCAGCCGCAGGGCACCACCAGCGCATCATCGGCGAGCTGATCGAGCCCGATCATCTCGAACGGCCCGCGCCGCGCGATCTGCGCCTCGCCGAGCAGCCGGTTGTGATAGGGATCACCGCCGCCACCCGATCCGAGGAACGCCGCCCCCAGCGCCAGATCGGCAAGCGCGGCGCTGTCGATATGGTGCATGTCGGCAACCACGGCCGGTTCGGCGTCGATCCGCAGGGAGTTCACAGCAGCTGCCTCATGGAAGCGAGCATGCGAGCCGCCCCACAACCCGGCAATGCGGCGTTGGTTATCAGTCCATACCGGCGGCGCGCTCAGCCGTTCTGCACCAGTCCGAGCGCGGGCGGTGCGGGCGAGAGCGCGCTGGTGCGGATCACCCGCGCCTGGCGCTCGAGCTCGCGGACAAAGGCCAGCGCGGCAGGCGAGAGCGAGCGCGCCTTGTGGCGGACGATGCCAATCGAACGCGCCACCACCGGATCGACCAGCGGGCGGCAGACCAGCGACGGGGTGGCGATCTGGGTGAAGATGAGGCGCGACAGCGCAGTCACCCCCAGCCCCGAGACCACCAGCGCGCCCATCGTAGTGGCCGCGCTGCAGTTGAACAGCCGCTCGACGATCACGCCCGACTGGGCGAGGCCGCTCTCGACCATCTTCCGCAGGCCGGTCTCTTCCGACATGGTGATGAAGCGCTGCCCCTCGAAAGCCGCCCAGCTATGCTGCTCCGCCTCGGCGAGCGGGTCGTCGGGCCGGCAGACCAGCACGATGCCGTCCTTGAGCAGCTCCTGGTAGCGCAGGTCGCCGGCGAAATCGGGCGGCGGCGCGATGCCGAAATCGGCATTCTGGCCGCGCACGACATTGTGCACCTGATCGCCGACATCTTCCCAGATCTCGATGCGCACCTTGGGATAGCGGGCCTGGAAGCTCTGGATCGCCGGCGGCAGCAGCGCGGAGGCGGTGGAGGGCAGCGCGGCGATGCGCACCACCCCTTCCCGCCCCTCGACGAACTCGTGCAGCTCGCGGAAGACGCCTTCATAGTCGGCGAGCAGCCGGACCGCGAGCGGATGCAGCCGTTCGCCGGCGGGAGTGAGCGTGACGGTGCGCGTGTCGCGGTCGAACAGGCGGACCCCCACGCGTGTCTCGATATGCTGAATCGTACGGCTGAGCGCGGGCTGCGAGACGCCCAATTGCGTCGCCGCATCCCGAAAGCTGCAGGTTTCCGCCAGCTTCAGAAAGGCCGAGAGTTGCGTGAGTGTAAGCCGCGACATGACACCCTTCCGAGCGCTTCTGCGGGCATGATACAAATTTGTGACATGCCAGCAAGGGCCGCGCCGGGCGCAAGTCCCAGGCTGGATCGCCGGCCCGGCGGGAAACCCGCAGATCGGTGAAGCTGGCATGAGGCCATACCCAATTTGTCATTGAACCCAGACCCTTCGCCGCCCAGCTTTTTGGCCGGGCAAAAGGGACGGACCGATGGATAGTGCACAGGCCGAGCAGGAACGCATCGGCCCGAAGTTCGAGCGCGCAATCTTGCTGGAAACGCGCGAGCGGACCCGCAACCTGATGCACGAGGTGGCCGCCAGGATCGTGCCCGGCATGATCGAGGAAGATGCGGTCGCGCTGATGCGGCGCACGCTCAAGGAAGCGGACATGCTGCGCGGCTGGCATGGCATCCATGTTCGCTTCGGGCCCAACACGCTCAAGAATTTCGGCGCGCCGTCCGCACCCGGCATGGTGCTGCGCGAGAACGACATCTTCTTCATCGACATCGGTCCGGTATGGCGCGGGCACGAAGGCGATGCCGGCGCGACCTTCACCGTGGGGAATGACCCGGCGATGCGCCAGGCGGCCGAGGACGTGAAGACGGTGTTCGACGCGACCCGGACGCGCTGGGCCGAGGACGGGCTGAGCGGCGCCGCGCTTTACCGCTTCGCCGAGCAGGAAGCCGAGCGGCTCGGCTGGATGCTCAACCTGGAAATGGCCGGGCACCGGCTTGCCGACTTCCCCCATGCGATCATGCACGACGGCGCGCTGCTCGAGGCGGACTATGCGCCAAGCACGGGCCTGTGGGTGCTCGAGATCCAGATCCGCCATCCCGAGCGCCCGTTCAGCGCCTTCTACGAAGACCTGCTGCTCAAATGAATGCGCCCGACAACCCCGAACCTGCGAACGATCGCGTGGAGAATGCGCCCGTCATGGATTTTGCCGAGCTGAGCCCGGACCAGACCGATGCCCTGATGCAGGTGGTGGGCGCGCCGGTGCCGGTGCCCGCCGCCGAACGCTTCGTGGCGCGCGAGCATTTCGTCGTCGGGCATGACGGCGCACTGCCGATCAGCCTGCTGGGCGACGACTTCCTCACCCATTTCCTGCCGCTGGTGGAAGAGGACGTGGCGGCATCGACGCTGTACCAGCGGGTGCTGGTGAAGAGCACGATCGACGCGCCGATCTTCCTGGCGCTGGGTGGCGAGGATGCGGCAAGCGTGCCGCTCGCCCATCTGTTCGCCTTCCTGAAGACCGCCGATCGCGGCAAATGGTATTTCCTCTACGTCCGCGACGTCGCCAGCCAGCTCTGGGCGATCGACACCTATTGGCGCGACGGCGGCTGGGACATGGAGGCCTATTCGGTCACCTATCCGCGCGGCTGGCGCGGCGGCGGCCACGTCGTCTCCAGATGATCCCTGCATCCCGACCCCTGCCCGCGAGGAGCACGCCATGACCCAATGCAAATGCCATACGATCCATGCGTCGCACGAGCATCTGAGCTGGTCGAATGCGCATCCGCCGGTGCTGACCGTCGCACCGGGCGACGTAGTGGAATTCGGCGAGATGGACGCGGTGTGCGGGCAGCTGTCGCGCAACTCCACCGCGGCCGACATCGCCAATCTCGACTTCACCCGGGTGAACCCTGTCGTCGGCCCGGTCCATGTCGACGGCGCCGAGCCGGGCGATGCGCTGAAGGTCACGCTGCTCGGCTTCGAACCGAGCGGCTGGGGCTGGACCGGGATCATCCCCGGCTTCGGCCTGCTCGCCGACGAGTTCCCGGAGCCGGGCCTCAACATCTGGCACTATGACAAGGGGCTGGGCAGCCCGACGCTGTTCTCGTCGGTGGCCAAGATTCCGCTCCGCCCGTTCTGCGGCATCGTCGGCGTCGCCCAGGCGGCACCGGGCGAATTCAGCACCGTGCCGCCCTATCATACCGGCGGCAACATGGACACGCGCGACCTGACCGTGGGCGTGGAGCTGTACCTTCCGGTCGAAGTGCCGGGCGCGCTGTTCTGCCTGGGCGATCCGCATGCGGCGCAGGGCGACGGCGAAGTCTGCGGCACCGCGATCGAATCGCCGATGGGCGCCAGCGTGAAGCTCGAGCTGGTGAAAGGCGAGAAGCTGCGCTTCCCCCGCTTCGTCACGCACGAGCCGGTGACCCGCCATATCGACAGCCGCGGCTATGAAGCGACGATGGGCATCGGCCCCGACCTGATGACCGCGAGCCGCGATGCGGTGCGCGGCATGATCGACCGGCTGATGGCGCTCCATCACCTGAGCGCGGCCGATGCCTATATGCTGTGCAGCGTCGCCGGCGACCTGCGCGTCAGCGAGATCGTCGATGTGCCCAATTTCGTCGTCTCCTTCTACATGCCGCGCCAGATCTTCGAGTGATGCCCGAGGCGCTGCTGCTGGGGCGGGAGGAGATCGCCGGCCTGCTCGATCCCGCTCTGCTGCCCGAAGTGCTGGCCGAGGGCTTCCGCGCGATCAGCGCCGGTACCGCCGTCGCGCCGGCCCGGGGCGACCTGGCGGTGGGCGGCGCAGGCCATCTGCTGACGATGCCCGCCTTCGTGCCCGGCCAGCAGTTCAGCACCAAGCTCGTCTCGATCTTCCACGACAATGCCGAACGCGGCCTGCCCTCGCATCTGGGGCTGATCGTACTGATGGATCCGGAGACCGGCGCCGTATCGGCGCTGATGGATGCCCGGCACATCACCGCGATGCGCACCGCGGGCGCCGCCGCGCTGGCCGCGACGCTGCTCTCCCGGCCGGACTCGCGCGTGCTGACGATCCTGGGCGGCGGCGTGCAGGGCGAGGCGCATCTCGACCTGCTCTCGCGCCAGTTCGCGCTGGAGACGATCTTCGTCGGCTCACGCAACCGGGCGAGCGCCGAGGCACTCGCCACGCGCGATCCGCGCTGCGTGGTGATCGACGATGTCGAGGCGGCGGTGCGCGGCTCCGACATCGTCTGCCTGTGCACCAGCGCCACCGAACCGCTGATCCGCAACGCCTGGCTGAAGCCAGGCCAGCATGTCAGCTCGGTCGGCTGGGCGCCACCGGGCTGCGAGCTCGATCCGGCGATTGCAGCCGAACATGCCCTGTTCGTCGAGGCGCGCATGGCCTTCGCGCCACCGCCCGCCGGCTGCGTCGAGCTTGCCGGGCTTGACCCGGACCGCGGCACCGAGCTGGGCGAAGTGCTGCTCGGCCGGAAGCCGGGGCGCCAGACGCCCGGGCAGATCACCGTTTACAAGGCGATGGGCCATGCGATCGAGGACCTGGTCGTCGCCAACCTCGTCTATCGCACCGCGCGCGAGCGCGCGGCCGGTCGGACCATCGCGATCTGATCCCCCAAGCGGAGCTATCATGACTCTCTCATCCGAACAGCTCGGCCTGCTGGTCGAGAAGGCAGGCGGCCCGGCGCAGGTGCTGCGCATCCTCTCCGGCGAAATCGAGATCGACATCCGGCCCGCGCGCGGCGCGCTGCCCGGGATGCTCGAGGTGCCCGTCGGCATCGACTTCGAGACCCGCGTCGCCCGCGGCGGCTATGGCTGGCGCTATGACGCACTGACCGAGGCGCGCTTCCCCGTCACCGACGCCCAGATCGGCGCGCGCGAGCAGAAGCTGTTCCACTTCAACCGCAGCGTCTCCTCCGAAGATGCGGCGCGACTGATCCGGGAGGCCGGCTATGAGCCCGCGCGGATCGGCGAGATCCTGGCATTCGGCGAAGCGGCGCCCGAAGTGCAGGTCCGGCATCCGGTAGTCGGGCTCGGGTCGGTCGCCGAGATAGACGGCAAGGCGAGCGCCCCGACCCTGTGGTTCGACGGCGAATGCCGCACGCTCGACCTGCTCTGGCTCGACGGCGACTGGCACCGGAATTACCGGTTCCTGGGGGTGCGCGAGGCCTAGCCGCCGCGACATCGCCCGTTGCCTCCGACCCGTGCCCGCGCCAGAAGCGCGCATCGGGTGACGGGAGGAGCAAGGCGATGAAGCGCGCGATCGGCGGGGACATGGCATTCGCTCTGGTGACCGCGGTGCTGCTGCTGGTCACCCATGCCGTCGCCTATCTGATCCACGAATATGCGCACAGCTTCACCGCATGGGCGCTCGGCTACATGGCGAACCCGCTGGCGCTCGAGTATGGCGGGCTGACCCCGGGCAACCTCGTCTTCCTGATCGAGGTGGGCGACAATGTTGCGTATGATCCGATCCTGAAGGGCGGCGACGGGCTGGCCGTCGCCGCGATCGCGCTGGCCGGCCCCCTCATCGGCAATGGCCTGCTCTACATCCTGCTCCATGCGCTTGCGCCTCGCCTGGCTGCACGCGGCCCTGTCGCCGCCTCCTTCCTGTTCTGGATGCTGCTGATGTGCGCGGCGAATATGTGGAGCTATGTCCCCATCCGCGCGATCACGACCCATGCGGACATCGCCATCGCTGCCGAAGGACTCGGCATCGGCGTGCTGCCGCTGTTCCCGATCCTGCTGGTGCCGTC
Organism: Sphingomonas sp. HITSZ_GF; assembly: GCF_029543155.1. Taxonomy (GTDB): domain Bacteria; phylum Pseudomonadota; class Alphaproteobacteria; order Sphingomonadales; family Sphingomonadaceae; genus Sphingomonas. The sequence goes on from NZ_JARQXA010000003.1 coordinate 458,918, forward strand.
GCTGGCCCTGGTCGGCCATTTCTTCCTGAAGGCGTGCCCGCGGTTCATCCCGGCAATCGCCGAGGGCGCATCGGCCCGCACGGCGCTGATGGTCGCGCTCACCGGCGCCTGGTTCTTCCTGCTGTTCGGCGGGATCGGATTCTCCGGGAGCTATGGCCCCGTATCCCAGGCCTTCTCGATTCTCTCCGAAGCGCTGCTCATGCCGCTGTCGGTCGTCTGGCTCTGGCAGCGATGCAGCGTCAAGGCCTGAACGGGGCCGGCGTTCACCGGCCCCGTCCCGATCAGAAGCGGTAGGAAATCGACGCGGTGAAGCTGCGCGGAGCAGCATATTGCGCAATGCCGTACGAGCCATAGATCAGGCTGGTGAAATAGGTCTTGTCCGTCACGTTGCGGACCACGACCGTCGCCCGCACATCCTCCACCACATCGATGCCGGCCTGCAGATCGATGATCGTATAGGCGCCCTGCTTCACCGGGGTGTAGATGCCCGGATACATATCCGCCGACCCGGTCGAACTCTGCCAGCGCAGCTGCCCGCCGAACGAGGCGTTGTTGAGCGTCGGGATCGTATAGGTGGTGGACATCTTGAGCGTCTGACGCGGGATGAACTGCCGGGTCTGCGCGCCTCCCTGGTCCTTCAGGGCCAGCTTGGTGTAGCCGCCGCTCAGTTCCCAGTTCGACGTGATGCGACCCGCGACTTCGATTTCGAAGCCCTCGCTCTTGGTCTTGTCGACAGCCTCGTAGTACCAGAAATTGGTGAACACCGGATCGGGCATCGAGCCGGCCAGCTTGCCGAGCCCGCTCTGCTCCGAACGGAACACCGCGGCGGTCAGATAGAGCCGCTTGTTGAACAGATTGGCCTTCACGCCGCCTTCGATGTTGGTGCCCTTCACAGGGGCGAGCTGCCGCCGATTGATGTCGAGATAATTCTGCGGGTAGAAGATCGTCGTGTAGCTTGCATAGGCGGTCAGGTTCGACGTGAAGTCGAACAACAGGCCGGCATAGGGATTGAACTCGCCCTGGCTGGTGTTGAGCGCCTGGCCGTAGCTGTACCCCTCATCCTTGAGCTTGGCGTAGCTCGCGCCGGCGACGAGGTGGAGGTTGTCGGTGAAATTGATCTGCGAAGCGAGATAGGCGCGCCACAGCGAATTGGTCTCGTCCTCGGCGATCGCCTTCGGATTGTAGGTCGGCAGCGCCGGGTTGTAGCGATCGGGTCCGTTGAAGTTCGGCAGCACGATGCAGCCGAGGCCGCATCCGGTGTCGACGGCGCGGCCCTGCCACCCGCGGACATGCCCCTTGGCATAGGAGAAGCCCATGGTCAGCTTGTGCTCCTGGCCGAACAGCTTGAAGCTGCCGTTGGCGAACAGGTCGGCCATGAGGCGATTGCTGATCGTCTCGAACTCGGAGGTGTCGCCGGTGTAGAAGCCGGTGGTCCGGTTCGGCAGGTAGGTGGGGTTCATGATGCGGGACTGGCCCACATAGCCCTTGTAGGTGAGCACGCCCTTGATCGTCCAATCGCCGAGGCCATAGGCAAGCTCGGCAAAGGCTTCGTCGTCCTTGTTGAGCCAATAGGCCCAGGGCGGCGACGAGTTGGCCGACCGGTCGTAGCTGATCGGAGTCTGGTCGGTATAGTTCAGATACAGGCCGATCCAGGAAGCCGAGGAGCTCAGCTGCTCCTGATGATTGTAGCCCGCGGTCAGCGTGAGATCCGGCGTGACCTTGCCCGCGATGATGACGCCGAACAGGTCGCGGTTGTGGCTGTACTTGTCGAGATAGCTGTCGCCCTGATCATGCGCGCCATAGGCACGGATACCCCAATCGTCGCTGAGCGGGGTAGAGACGTCGAGCTCGCCGCGCAGCTGGTTCCACGATCCGGCATAGCCGGCGGCCGACACATGCATGGTCGCCAACGGCCGCTTGCGGATATAGTTGATCATCGCCGAGGGATTGCCGATGCCGGTGGTCAGGCCGTTGGCGCCGCGGACGATGTCGACACGCTCGTACTGGAAGGTGTCGGTATCGCCATAGGTGAGGTTGGCGAGCAGCGGCAGGCCGATCCCGTCGACCTGGAAATTGATCACGTCGAAGCCGCGCGCGTTATAGACGGTGCGGTCGGTCTCCTGGTCGTCGACGTTCAGGCCCACCGCCTGCTTGAGCAGTTCCTTGGTGCCGGTCAGCGCATAGTCCTGGATGCGCTTCTGGTCGATGATCGTCACCGACTGGGGCGTCTCCATGAAGGTGAGCGCAAGGCCGGTCGAGGTGGTGGTCGGCACGTTGATGCCGGTGACGACGATCTCGCCCTCGCCCTTCTCCTGCTCGGCGGTTGCGGTATCGGTGTCGGTCTGCGCCCAGGCGACGCCGGGCATCGCGACGAGCGCGGCGCCGGCCAGGATGTGGCGCAGTGTGGATTGTACCCCGGCTGCACGCCGGTCGAACGTGGTCATGTCTCTTCCCCTTTGCTCCCGGAGACCCGCGGGGATCATGCCCTGTCGCGTCTCTTCAGACTGGTGGCGTCCCTCCCGGACGGCTCTTCAATCTGGCCTCAAGCTGCGGTTCCGGGGTCCGGAGTGGCAATGACTAAAGCGGTATCTCGTGATACCCGGCGCGGCGCGTTCGCCGCCATCACGCACGCCAAACGAAATCGGCCCGCCGCCCTTTCGGGCAGCGAGCCGATCCCGCTGAAACCTGGCCGCAGGTGGGCGCCCAGGAACTGTTATTTCGCGACCAGCTCTCCCACGCCGCCATAGACCGGCCTGCCGGCGAACAGCGTGAGCACCACCTTGACGTTACGGATCTCGGTGGTGGGTATGTCGAACAGGTTGCGATCGAGCACGACGAGATCGGCAAGCTTGCCGGGCGTGATCGAGCCGGTCTCCTTGTCGATATGGTTCACCTCGGCGACGTTGATCGTGTAGGAGGCGATCGCCTCCTCCAGCGTCACCGCCTGGTCGGCGAGAAGCGGGCCGCTCTCCGGCTTGAGCGGGTTGGTGCGGGTCAGCGCGACCTGGATCCCGTCGAGCGGATAGGCGGAATCGACCGGCCAGTCCGAGCTGTAGGCAAGCTTGCCGCCCGCCTTCACGATGTTCGCGGCCGGATAGATGTTCTGCGCGCGGCGCGGCCCGATCGCCGCCTTCTGCAGGTCCATGTCCTCGTAGTTGCTCGCCCAATAGGGCTGGAACACCGCATAGACACCGAGTTCGCCGAAGCGCGGCTGGTCCGCCGGGTCGATCACGTTCATGTGCGAGATCATGTGGCGATGCCCGCGATCGCCATTGGCCTTCAGCGCCGCCGCATAGGCATTCAGGCTCTCGCGCACCGCGCCATCGCCTTCCGAATGGGTATGGGCCTGGAAGCCCTGCGCATCGAGCCGGGTGACCGCGGCGGTGAGGATTTCGGGGGTGACCGCGGGCTTGCCGCGATCGCTGGTGCCTTCATAGGGCTCGAGCATCGAAGCGGTGTGCTGCGGGATCACGCCATCGAGATAATATTTCACGCTATAGGCATTGAGGCCGTAGCGCTTGGCCCGTTCGGCCGCCCGCAGGATGCCCGGTATCTGGTCGAGCCCGCGCTCGTTCTTCCATTTGATGTCGATCGCAACGCGCGCCGTCAGCGCGCCCTTGTCGCGCACCGCCCGATAGGCCTCGACCATCGGGCTGCTGCCATCGTCGCGATATTCTACGCCGGCATCGTGCCAGTTGGTAATCCCGAGGCCGTTGAAGTGCTTCACCACATAGACGATCGAATCCTCCAGCTCGCCGGGAGTCGGCGCCGGGATCAGCTTGTCGACCAGCGCCATCGCGCTGAATTCCCACAGCGCGCCATTGGGCTCGCCGGTCTTCGGATCACGCCCGATGCGACCGCCCACGGGGTCGGGGGTGTCCTTGGTGATGCCGGCCAGCTCGAGCGCCTTCGAATTGGCCCATAGCGCATGCCCGTCGAACGATCCGAAGATGATCGGCCGGTCGCGGCTGATCGCGTCGAGCGTCTCCTTGTGCGGGGTCACGCCCGGGAAGTTGGTCTGCGCCCAGCCGATGCCATAGACCACGCCGGTGCCCGGCTTCTTCGCCACGCATGCAGCGATCATCGCCTGATATTGCTCGGGGGTCTTGCCGTCGACGATCGGGCAGCGGGCATGGGTGAGGCCGCCAAACATTGGATGGGCATGGGCATCGCCGAACCCGGGCAGCAGCATGCGCCCGCCCAGATCGACCACCTTGGTGCGCGTGCCCTTGGTGCGGGCGACCTCGCCGGCGGTGCCCACCGCCAGGATCTTGCCGTCCTTGATCGCAACCGATTCCGCCCAGGGCCGGCTTTTGTCGACCGTATAGACCCGGGCATTGGTGAGGATCACGTCCGCCGAGGCTGCCTGCCCCTTCGACCGGTCGCCCGCGAGCGCCGCCCCGGGCTGGGCAAGCGCGAGGGCAAGGGCGGCCGAGGCGATCGACTGGCGGATGGCGCGTTCTTTCATGCTGATCCCTGTAGCTGGCGGCCCGGATGGGTGTGCGGATCACCCTAATCCGCACCCCATGCCCCGCAAGGTATCAGGCGATCAGCTTGCGATCATGCCTCAGGCAGCGAGCGATGCACCTTCGACGGCAGCTTCACGCAAATCCTCGGCAAGTTGGGCCACCCGATCGAGCTGTGCGTCCCACGCGAACATGAAGCGCGCGCCGCCGCCGATGAAGGTGTAGAAGCGCCAGCCGCGCGCGCGCAGCCGGTCGAGCACTTCGGGCTCGGCTTCGAGGAACACCGCGTTCGCCTGCACCGGGAACATCAGCCGCAGGCCAGGCAGCGCCTCGACCTGCGCGGCGAGCAGGCGCGCGCAGGCATTGCCATGCTCGGCATTGCGCAGCCAGGCGCCGCTTTCGAGCATCCCGATCCAGGGCGCCGACAGGAAGCGCATCTTCGAGGCAAGCTGGCCGGCCTGCTTGCAGCGATAGTCGAAATCCTCGGCCAGCGCGGGATCGAAGAACAGGATCGCCTCGCCCACCGCCATGCCGTTCTTGGTACCGCCGAAGCAGAGCACGTCGACGCCGGCCGCCCAGGTCATCTCGCCCGGCGTGCAGCCCAGCGTCGCGCAGGCATGCGGGAAGCGGGCGCCGTCCATGTGCAGCTTGAGCCCCAGCTCGCGGCAGGCCGCCGAGATCGCCTTGATCTCGTCGATCGCATAGACCTGTCCGGTCTCGGTCGGCTGGGTGATCGTCACCACGCGCGGCTTGGGGAAATGGATGTCTGATCGGCTGGTCGCCAGCGCGCGGATCGCCTCGGGCGTCAACTTGCCGTCGGCGGTCTGGGCAACGAGCAGCTTCGAGCCGTTGGAGAAGAATTCGGGCGCGCCGCACTCGTCGGTCTCGACATGGGCCGAGGCCGCGCAGATCACGCTGTGGTACGACTGGCAAAGCGAGGCCAGCGCCAGCGAATTGGCCGCGGTGCCGTTGAACACGAAGAACACTTCCGCGTCCGCCGCGAACAGCTTGCGGAAGGCATCCGCCGCCCGCTGCGTCCATTCGTCATCGCCGTACGCGACTGCCGATCCTTCGTTCGCCGCCATCATCGCGGCCAGGGCCTCGGGGCAGACCCCGGCATAATTGTCGCTGGCGAATTGTTGCGGCGTAAGCGTCATACTCGAATCCTCGTCAGTGCAGGCACCGGACGCCGGATCGACATGAATGAAATGCGGCAGGGGATCCCGTTTGTTGCCGGTCCGGCCACATCCCCTCTGATGAGGGCACCACCTTGCTCGGGAGCAGGTTGGTGTCGGACGTCGGCCCGACTCTTGATGCGGGGCCGCGTCTAATGCTGCCGTGCAGCAGAAGCAAGATCGGAGGATGCCGGACGCGTCACCGCATGGTGCGGACCTCGTCGTCCTTGCCGGTCATCTCCCAGCGGATCAGCGAGATCGGGATCGAGCCGGCGGCGCGGAAGCGATCGTGGAACGACTTGATGTCGAACTTGTCACCCTCCTGCATCGCCACGTCGGAGAGCAGCTTCTCGAGCTCGACCTTGCCCATGTAATAGCCGACGCCATAGCCGGGCTGGCGCAGATACAGCTCGATATCGAACTGGGCGACAGCATCCCCCGGATACATCCATTTGGGCGTGCGCGAGATGAGCGAGGCATTGGCCTGCTTCCAGGTCCATTCGTTCGCCTGCATCTTCAGCTCGGGAAGGATGCGCGCGGCACGCTTGGCGCCGAGGATATAGTCGATCTCGCGCGCCTTGGGCCGATCCTCGAGCATGCCCGACTGGATCAGGAACTCCTCGAGATAAAAGGCCCAGCCTTCGTTGCGCAGGCCGTTGACGAAGAACAGCCGCTGGCCTCCGCGGATCGGGCGCGTGTCGCGTGCATTCTGAAGCGCGTCGAAGGCATGACCGGGCAAATTATGCGCGCGCAGCGGGCGGCCGTCGCGGAACTCGGCCTGGAAGAAGAAATGGAGATGCTGGGGCGGATCGAACAGGCCCGGCTTTTTCGGGTCCTTCTCGAACGGGAAGACATAGGGACCTTCCTCCGGATCATGCTTCACATAGTCGGGGATCGTCACCCACTGGCCGTCGCGGAGGAACTTGAGCAGGTCCTCATCCTCGGTTTTCCGCTTGGCCTCGAACTCGGCGGCAGTCTTTACCGGCTCGGGCATCGGGATGGCGCGGTTGCGATGCTCTTCGATCTTCAGCCAGGTGACCTGCCGCTGATACTCCCGGTCGCCGATGACCTTTATCTCCTCCGGCGTGTAGGGCAGCAGCAGGACGTGCTTGATATACCAGGCATAGTTCTCGGCGCCGACGCCGCCATAGGCGGGAAGCCCGGCCTCGATGCTTTCCAGCCACGCCTTGAACTCGGCGGCGGCTGCCTGGGCGCGCTTTGCCGGCGCTGCCAGCGACGGCTGGAGCTTCGCTGCCTGCGCGGCCAGCTCGCCATAGACGTTCACTTCCACCTGCTTCTGCACGATGGCGAGCCGGGCAAGGTCGCCGCGCGCATCGGTGAGGTTCACCCGCGCCTGGCGCAGCGCTTCGGGCACCGCGTTGAGCTTCGCCGCCAACGCATCGGCCTTGTCCTTGGCAATCGGCAGCTTGGGGATTGCGATCGCGCCGTGCATCTTCGGCCCGAAGCCGAGATTGGTGGTGCTGTAGAAGGCCGGGTCGCGCTTCCAGGGCTGCATCACCCGGTGCTGGAATTCGAACCCGCGCATCTCGGCGAGCACGACCATATAATCGACGCGCTGGGGGATCGGCCATGCGCTGTCGTCGATCGCCGCCAGCCGCGCCTCGAAGCGCTGCAGCTCGGCATATTGCCGCGCCATGGTCGCCGGCGAATAGTCGGGCACGCCCTGCACCATCGGCGGCGGCACGAAGGCGCGGAATTCCTTGTAGAGCGCGAGGAGCGCATCATAGCCCTGCGACGCCGGCGCGACGGTCTGCGCGTCGGCGGGGCGGGCAAAGACGATAGGAACGGCTGCCGCAGCAAGCATGGCTCCGGCGACGATCAGACGATGTTTCTTGCGCATATTCCCCCCGAACTCCCTGCCCGTGCGCCGTTCAAAGCGCGTTGAAGAACCGGCCCAGCCGCTCCATTGCCTCGCTAACCCGCACCTCGGATTCCGATCCGAAGCAGACGCGCAGATGCCCCTCGCCACCCGGGCCGTAGAAGCTGCCCGACTCGACCACGACATGCGCCTCCTTCAGGATCGCCATGGCGAGGTCGTGCGAGGACCTGCCGGTGCCGCTGATGTCCGGAAAGGCATAGATCGTCCCCTCCGGCTCGGCGCAGGTGACGCCGGGCATCTGGTTCAATGCCTGGACGACGATGTCACGCTTGCGGCGATCGGCCTCGACCATTGCCAGCATCGCGTCCTGCGGCCCTTCCACCGCGGCGCGGGCGCCTTCCTGGATGAACACGTTGACGTGCGTCACGTCGGTCATCGTGATGCGCATGATCGCGGGCATCAGCTTTGCATCGGCGGTCAGATAACCGATCCGCCAGCCATCCATCGAATAGGCCTTGGTGAAGGCGAAGCAGGTGATCGTCCGCTCGCGCATGCCGGGCAGGCTGGCGATGCTGACATGCTCGGCCTTGCCATAGGTGATGTACTCATAGACCTCGTCCGACAGCACCAGCAGGTCGTGCTCGATCGCCAGATCGGCGACGTGTTGCAGCTCTTCGCGGCTATAGACGCGGCCGGTGGGGTTGGCCGGGTTGACCAGCACGATCATCCGCGTGCGATCGGTGATCTTCGCGACGATCTTCTCCTTCGAGATCGCGAAGTCGTTCGCCTTGTCGAGTTCGGCGATAACCACCTTGCCGCCGGCCAGCTCGGTCTTGCCGATGTGCTGCGGGTAATAGGGATCGAGCAGGATCACTTCGTCGCCCGGATCGATCGCGGCCATGAAGGCGGCGAACGAGGCATGGGTGAGCCCGTTGCACACCAGCACCTCGTCGATGGCGTAATCGAGCCTGTTGAACTCTGCGAGTTTCCTGACCAGCGCCTGGCGGAAGGAGAGCGTGCCGCGGAAATCGCCGTAATGGACGATGCCGGCATCGAGCGCGGCCTTGGCCGCCTCCTTGATGTGCACCGGCGTATCGGCGTGCGGGCGGCCGAACTCGAGGTGGATCAGGTCCACTCCCGCCGCATCCAGCTTGGACGCTTCGTCATACATGCCGAAGCTCTTCTTCGATCCGCCCGTAAGGCGCTGTGCCGGCCACTTCATATTCGACCCCTTTGCGACTCTGTTACCCGTGAATAATTGCGTGATATATGATATTTCAAGCTTGAAATTTCAGGCTTGAAATATCTAGCGTACGGGCGTTAGGTGACACGGACGGAGTCGCCGCGAAGGAGTATCTGCTCGATGAAGATCGCATGCATGGGCGGCGGGCCGGCGGGCCTCTATTTCGCCATCTCGATGAAGGTGCGCGACAGCAGCCACGAGATCCATGTCTTCGAGCGCAACCGCGCGGACGACACGTTCGGCTGGGGCGTGGTCTTCTCCGACCAGACGGTCGACAATCTGCTGGCCAACGATCCCGTCAGCGGCGAGACGATCCGCGGCGAGTTCGCGCATTGGGACGATATCGACGTCCATATCCATGGCGAGTGCATCCGCTCCTCGGGGCACGGCTTCATCGGCATCGGCCGCAAGCGGCTGCTGGCGATCCTCCAGCAGCGCGCCCGCGATCTCGGCGTGCAGCTCCATTTCGAGCATGAGGCGAGCGACGACCTGGCCGATTGGGCGGACTATGACCTGGTCATCGTCGCCGACGGCGCCAACAGCCGCATCCGCGACCGCTATGCCGAGCATTTCGACATCGACATCCAGCCGCGCCGCAACAAGTACATATGGCTCGGCACGCACAAGGTGTTCGACGCCTTCACCTTCGCCTTCGAGCAGCTGCCCGAAGGCTGGGTGTGGGCGCACGCCTATCGCTTCGACGATCAGCTCTCGACCTTCATCGTCGAAATGGCGCCCGAGACCTGGCAGGCGCTGGGCCTCGACCAGGCCGGGCAGGACGACGCGATCGCCTTCAGCGAGCGCGTGTTCGGCAAATATCTGGACGGCAATGCGCTGATGTCGAACGCCGGCCACCTGCGCGGCTCGGCGGCGTGGCTCAACTTCCGCAGGATCGTCACCGGGCGCTGGTCGTACGACAAGCTGATCCTGCTCGGCGACGCTGCGCACACCGCGCATTTCTCGATCGGATCGGGCACCAAGCTGGCGCTGGAGGATGCGATCAAGCTGGCCGAGGTGCTCAACCGCCCCGGCCTCGGGCGCGAACAGGCGCTGGCCGAATATCAGGCCGAGCGCAGCGTCGAAGTGCTCAAGCTGCAGAACAGCGCGCGCAACTCGACCGAATGGTTCGAGACGCTCGACCGCTACCTCCCCTTCGCGCCGATCCAGTTCGCCTATTCGCTGCTCACCCGCTCGCAGCGCGTCAGCCACGAGAATCTGCGCCTGCGCGATCCGGCATGGCTGGAAGGCGTCGAGCGCTGGTTCCAGGCACAGGCGCCGGGCGGCAAGGGCGACAAGTCGGTGCCGCCGATGTTCGCACCCTACAAGCTGCGCGACATGGCGCTCGACAACCGCGTCGTCGTCTCGCCGATGGCGATGTATTCGGCGGTGGACGGCACGCCGAACGACTTCCACCTCGTCCATTACGGCACCCGCGCCCAGGGCGGCGCCGGGCTGGTCTATACCGAGATGACCTGCGTCTCGCCCGAGGGGCGGATCACCCCGGGCTGCCCGGGCATGTACGCGCCCGAGCATGTCGCGGCGTGGCGTCGGGTCACCGATTTCGTCCATGCCAATAGCGGCGCGAAGATCTGCCTCCAGCTCGGCCATTCGGGCGCCAAGGGCTCGACCCGGATCGGCTGGGAGGGAATGGACCAGCCGCTGGCAGAGGGGAACTGGCCGCTGATCGCCGCGTCCGATGTGCCGTGGAGCGCCGGCAATGCGGCGCCGCGACCGATGACGCGGGCAGACATGGATGCGGTGCGCGACCAGTTCGTCGCCGCCGCGCGGATGGCGGTGGATGCCGGCTTCGACATGATCGAACTGCACGCCGCGCATGGCTATCTGCTGTCGAGCTTCATCACGCCGCTCCAGAACACCCGCACCGACGAATATGGCGGCAGTCTCAAGAACCGGCTGCGCTATCCGCTCGAAGTGTTCGCGGCGATGCGCGCCGCCTGGCCCGCCGAGCGGCCGATGTCGGTGCGCATCTCGGCGACCGACTGGATGGGCGGCCAGGGCGTCACGCCCGAGGAAGCTGTCGAGATCGCCCGTGCCTTCGACGAAGCGGGTGCCGACCTGATCGACGTATCGGCCGGTCAGACCTGGGCCGAGTGCAAGCCGGTCTATGGCCGCATGTTCCAGACGCCCTTTGCCGACAAGATCCGCAACGAGGCGCGCGTCTCGACCATGGCGGTGGGCAATATCTTCGAGACCGACCACGCCAATTCGATCCTCGCCGCCGGCCGCGCCGATCTGGTGGCGATCGGGCGGCCGCACATGGTCGATCCGATGTGGACGCTGCGTGCTGCCGCGCAGCACGGCTATCGCGGGGTGCGCGTGCCGCCGCAATATCTGGGCGGGATGAGCCAGCTCGCCCGCAACCTGCAACGCGCCGCCGAAACCGGCGCGGTGATGCGGAGCTGATGCCGATGCCGATGCGTCTCAAGGACGTGCATGCCGTCGTCACCGGCGGGGGATCGGGCATCGGCGCGGCGATCGCCCGTGCGCTGGCAGCGGAAGGTGCGCGATTGACGCTGGTCGGGCGCCGGCTCGAAGCGCTGGAAGCGGTCGCCGAGACGATCCCGGGCGCGATCCCCATACCCGCGGACGTGACCGACCGCGCTTCGATCGACGCCGCCTTCGGCGCTGCCCGTGCTGCGCACGGCCCGATCGGCATCCTGGTCAACAATGCCGGCATCGCCCCCAGCGCACCCTTCGCCAAGGTGACTGCGGAAGCCTGGCGCGCGACGATGTCGACCAATCTCGACGCGCTGTTCGATTGCTGCCAGGCCGCGCTGCCCGATCTGCTGGCGGTGCCTGCCGGGCGGATCGTCACCGTGGCCTCCACCGCGGGCCTCAAGGGCTATGGCTATACTGCGCCCTATGTCGCCTCGAAGCATGGCGCGATCGGGCTGATGCGCGCGCTGGCCGCCGAGTTCGCCGCGACCCCGCTCACCGCCAATGCGCTCTGCCCGGGCTTCACCGACACCGACATCGTCGCCAAGACGATCGCGACAATCACCAGCCGCACCGGGCGCAGCGAGGCCGAGGCGCTGGCCGAGCTGACCCGCCACAACCCGCAGAAGCGGTTGATCGCTCCACAGGAGGTGGCCGAAGCGGCGGTGTGGCTATGCCTGCCCACCAGCGGATCGGTGACCGGCCAGGCGATCCCGATCGCCGGTGGAGAAGTCACGTGAGCCGCCCCGCACCGCTGCGCGAAAAGCATGACGGCGCGCTCGACGATCGCGGCAGCGTGCGGCTGTGGCTGCGGCTGCTCACCTGCACCACGGTGATCGAGAAGCGGCTGAAGCGCGGATTCGCCGACCAATATGACATGACGCTGCCCCGCTTCGACGTGATGGCCGCGCTCGACCGGCACCCGGAGGGGATGACGATGGGCCAGCTCTCGCAGGCGCTGCTCGTGTCGAACGGCAACGTCACCGGCGTCGTCCAGGCGCTGGTGCGCGATCGCTATGTGAGCCTGGCGCCCTCGCCCACCGATGGCCGCTCCTCGATCGTGCGGCTGAGCCAATTGGGGCGCGAGTGCTTCGCCGGGCTCGCCGAGGCGCATCACGAATGGATCGAAGCGATGCTGGCCGGGCTGGGCCGCGAAGAACGCGGCCATCTCCACCAGCTGCTGGGGGTGCTCAAGGACTCGCTCGCTGCCGATGGGGAGAAGGAATGACCATGGATCCGACCAGCTTCGCGCCCAAGCATTTCGGCTGGGCCTTCGCCGACGGGGTGGCGACCGTCACGCTCAACCGGCCCGAGCGCAAGAACCCGCTGACCTTCGAAAGCTATGCCGAGCTGCGTGATACCTTCCGCGACCTCGTCTATACGCCGCAGGTGAAGGCGGTGGTGGTCACCGGCGCGGGCGGCAATTTCTCGTCGGGCGGCGACGTCCATGAGATCATCGGCCCGCTGACCGAGATGGCGATGCCCGAACTGCTAGCCTTCACCCGGATGACCGGCGACCTGGTCAAGGCGATGCGCGCCTGCCCGCAGCCGATCGTCGCCGCGATCGACGGCATCTGCGTGGGCGCCGGGGCGATCATGGCGATGGCATCGGACCTCCGCCTCGCCACGCCGGGGGCGAAGACCGCCTTCCTGTTCACCCGCGTCGGCCTGGCGGGCTGCGACATGGGGGCCTGCGCGATCCTGCCACGGATCATCGGCCAGGGCCGCGCATCCGACCTGCTCTACACCGGCCGGATGATGTCCGCCGAGGAAGGCGAGCGCTGGGGCTTCCACAACCGGCTGGTGCCCGCCGAGAGCCTGCTGGGCGAGGCGCAGGCGCTGGCGCGCAGCATCGCCGCCGGCCCCACTTTCGCGCACGGCATCACCAAGACCCAGCTCAACACCGAATGGGCCGTGAGCGTCGAGACCGCGATCGAAATGGAAGCGCAAGCCCAGGCGATCTGCATGGCAACCAGGGACTTCCGCCGCGCTTTCGAGGCGTTTGCAGAGAAGCGTACCCCAGTGTTCGAGGGCGACTGATGGCCGACCGCAGCTTCCTCGACTGGCCGTTCCTCGATGACGGGCATCGCCAGCTGGCCGCTGACCTCGAGGCCTGGTGCGCAGCCAACCTCTCCGACCATCACGGCGCGGACGTCGACGCCGAATGCCGCCGGCTGGTCCGCGCGCTCGGCGAGGGCGGCTGGCTGCGCTACTGCGTGCCGGCGGCCTGGGGCGGCATGCACGAGACGCTCGACATCCGTTCGCTGGCGCTGATCCGCGAGACGCTGGCACGCCATTCTGGGCTGGCCGACTTCGCCTTTGCGATGCAGGGGCTGGGTTCGGGCACGATCTCGCTGTTCGGCACCGAGGCACAGAAGGCCGCCTATCTCCCCGCCGTGGCCCGCGGCGAGAAGATCGCCGCCTTCGCGCTGACCGAGCCGGGATCGGGGTCCGACGTCGCCGCGATGGAGACGCTGGCCGAGCGCACAGCCACCGGCTGGCAGGTCAACGGCGCCAAGACCTATATCTCGAACGGCGGCATTGCAGACTATTACGTCCTGTTCGCCCGCACCGGCGAGGCACCCGGCGCCAAAGGCGTATCCGCCTTTATCGTCGATGCCGAAACGCCGGGCCTCAGTGTCACCGAGCGGATCGAAGTGATCGCCCCCCACCCACTCGCCACGCTGGAATTCACCGACATGAGGCTCCCCGCCGACGCGCTGCTCGGCGAGGCCGGGCGCGGCTTCGCGGCGGCGATGGCGACGCTCGACATCTTCCGCACCACCGTGGGCGCGGCAGCGCTGGGCTTCGCTCGCCGGGCGCTCGACGAGGCGACGGCGCGGGCCCGCAGTCGCAGGCTGGGCGACGGCACGCTCGCCGACAATCCGGTGACCCAGTCCAAGCTCGCCGAGATGGTGCTCGATATCGATACCTCCGCGCTGCTCATCTACCGCGCCGGCTGGCTGCGCGACGTGCAGGGCCAGCGCAATACCCGCGAGGCGGCGCTGGCCAAGCTCCACGCCACCGACAGCGCCCAGCAGGTGATCGACAAGGCCGTGCAGATCTTCGGCGGCCTGGGCGTCACCGTCGGCGCGCCGGTCGAGGCGCTGTACCGCGAAGTGCGGGCGCTGCGCATCTACGAGGGTGCCTCCGAAGTGCAGAAGATCGTCATCGCCCGCCAGCACCTGGCGCAAAGCGCCGACTGATGTTCCGCGTCACCTATCCCCTGCGCTTCGCGCATTGCGACCCTGCGGGCATCGCCTTCTACCCGCGCTGTCTCGAGCTGTGCGATGCCGCGGTGGAGGACTGGACCCCGGCGGTGCTCGGCGACGACCGGCGGGCGATGCACATGGGCCGCGGGCTCGGCCTGCCGACCGCCAGCCTTGCCGCCACCTTCACCGCGCCTAGCAGGCTGGGCGACCGGCTCGACTTCGCGGTGCAGCTCACCCGGATCGGCAACAGCTCGATCGATCTCGAAGTCGAAGTGACCTGCGAAGGCGCGCCGCGCTTCTCCGTCCGCCTCACCCAGGTGCTGATCGATCTCGCCTCGGGCGCTTCGCAGCCCTGGCCGCCCGAATATCGCCAACGCCTTGAAATGGAATGCCAATGACCGCCCATCAGAGCCTACTCCCCCCCGGCTGGAAACGCCCGCGCGGCTATGCCAACGGCATCGCCGCCAGCGGCCGGATGGTGTTCACCGCCGGCGTGGTCGGCTGGGACGAGGAAGAGCGCTTCGTCGCCCCCGATCTCGCCGGCCAGTTCCGCCAGGTGCTGGTCAACACGCTGGCGATCCTCGCCGAGGGCGGCGCCGGGCCGGAGCATATCGTGCGGATGACCTGGTACGTAACCAGCCGGGACGAATATCTCACCGACATCGCCGCAATTGGCACCGCCTATCGCGACCTGATCGGCCGTAACTATCCGGCAATGGCCGTGGTCGAAGTCGCCGCGCTGGTCGAGGCCGAAGCCAAGGTCGAGATCGAGACGATCGCGGTCGTCCCCACCGCCTGAGGAACCCCCGACATGCAGAAATTCGACTGGGCTGATCCCCTGCTGCTCGACGCGCAGCTGGAGGACGAGGAGCGGATGATCCGCGACACCGCGCGCGACTATGCCCAGGCCCGGCTGGCGCCGCGGGTGATCGAGGCGTTCGACAAGGAAGTCACCGATCCGGCCATCTTCCGCGAGATGGGCGAGCTCGGGCTGCTGGGACCGACGGTGCCCGAGGCCTATGGCGGCGTCGGCGCATCCTATGTCGCCTATGGCCTGATCGCCCGCGAGGTCGAGCGGATCGACTCGGGATACCGCTCGATGATGAGCGTCCAGTCGAGCCTGGTGATGTACCCGATCCATGCCTTCGGCTCCGAAGCGCAGAAGCAGAAATACCTGCCGAAGCTCGCCAGCGGCGAATGGATCGGCTGCTTCGGGCTGACCGAGCCCGATGCCGGATCCGATCCCGGCGGCATGCGCACCCGCGCGGCGAAGATCGACGGCGGCTACCGGCTGAACGGCGCCAAGACCTGGATCTCGAACGCCCCGATCGCCGACGTGTTCGTGGTCTGGGCCAAGTCCGACGCGCATGGCGGCGCGATCCGCGGCTTCGTGCTCGAAAAGGGCATGAAGGGGCTTTCGGCGCCGAAGATCGAAGGCAAGCTGAGCCTGCGCGCCTCGATCACCGGCATGATCCAGCTCGACGATGTCGAAGTGAGCGAAGACGCGCTGCTGCCCGAGGTCGAGGGGCTGAAGGGCCCCTTCTCGTGCCTCAACCGCGCCCGCTACGGGATCAGCTGGGGCGCGCTGGGCGCCGCCGAATATTGCTTCCACGCCGCGCGCCAATATGGCCTCGACCGGCACCAGTTCGGCCGGCCGCTGGCCGCCACCCAGCTCTTCCAGAAGAAGCTGGCCGACATGGAGACCGAGATCACGCTCGGCCTGCAGGCGTCGCTGCGGGTCGGGCGGCTGATCGATGCCGGCCAGTTCGCGCCGGAGATGATCTCGATCGTCAAGCGCAACAATGTCGGCAAGGCGCTCGATATCGCCCGGGCGGCGCGCGACATGCACGGCGGCAACGGCATCTCGGGCGAGTTCCAGGTGATGCGCCACGCGATGAACCTCGAGACGGTCAACACCTATGAGGGCACGCATGACGTGCACGCCCTGATCCTGGGCCGGGCGATCACCGGCATCGCTGCCTTCTGATCCCTACCCGGCCCGCTTCCTACAGCGGGCCGGGAAACGACTCGCCAAAGTACACGAAGTACATGCCAGGAGCGGGTTTTCGCGCGCCTTGCGTTGACACAGTTCCCGCAAGTGCGCCCGATCTCGCAACATCCTTGCGCGCGGATGATCCTATCTTTCCAACAAGGCAAAGAGCGGCCCGGCCCCTAGGCCTGGCCGCCCGAGCCCAGCACGCGAAATCCTACATTGCAAGCGCGCGGCCGCCCTGCCCTCACTTGACCAGCAGGATGCGGCTGTTGGGCGGATAGGCCCATTCGAAGCCGCGATCGGTGACCACGCCATTGTCCTCGAGCGGGATCTTGATCTTGCGCGTGCCCCATTCGGGCACCGGCGTGTAGAGGAACAGCTCGATCGACAGGAAATTGGTCGGCCGCAGCGTGTAGCCCATGCGCAGCGGGTTGAAGTCGGCGATCGACGGGCCCGAGCCATGGCCCCAATCGCCCACCGAATGGCTGCCGATCACCACATCGGAGACCTTCAGGTCCTTGCTCGGATCGTCATAGCGGCCGAGCACCAGCCCCGGCGTCTCCGCCACGCGCTTGTTGACCGCCGACAGCGCATCGCCCGCCTTCACCCCCGGACGGACCACGTCGAGGATCATCCGGCGGATCTCCTGCGCCTTGTCATAGGCGCGCTGCACGCCGGCCGGCGGCGCGTTCTCGCCGGGCTTGAGCACATAGGCCATGCGCTTCATGTCGGTGTAGTAGAAGAGATAGTTCACGCCCCAATCGACCGTGATCAGGTCGCCCGGCTGGATGATGTGATCGCCCGAGACCGGCCCGCGCTCGCCCGGGCCGAGGATGTAGATGCTCGGCAGGCCGAAGCTGTTGCCCAGCCCTTCCTTGTGGAGCTGCTCCATCATCCACCAGGCGACGTCGCCGGTGGTGGTGTGGCCGGGGACGATCACTTCGTTCGACAGCGCGCGCTCGAGGATGGTGCGCGAATATTCGCCGGCGCGGGTGAAGGCGGCGATCTCGTTGACGCTGTGGCGGCCGCGGAAATCGGAGACCAGCTTCTCGGCGGAGACGAGCCGGCCCGCCAGCACCGGCCCCAGGGTCTCGACCAGCTTCGCCTGGAGCGAGTGGCTGAGCCCGTCGGCAGTGCCGATCTCGGTGGCGATATCTACGCCGATCCGCTTGGGATCGCGCGCCTCGACGAACTTGCGCAGTTCGGCGGGCGAGACCTTCAGATCATAGAGCGGGCACTGATCGAAACCGGCGCCGCCGATTCCCATCACCGCGCGCTCGATACGGCCGCCGCCGGTGCGATCGGTGAAGACATAATAGCCGATATCGCCGACATAGCCGCCGCCGAGCAGCGCGGCATTGGGATCGTCATGCCCTTCCCGCGAGGCGACGATCCACATGTCGATGCCGTTCTCGCGCATCACCTCGGGCAGGATCAGGTCGAGCTTGTCCTTGCGGATCTGGCACATCTGATCCCAGCGCCGCTTCGCCTCCTGGCCCTGGGCCGGCAGTGCGGCGAGCAGCGGCAGCATCGCGAGCGGCAAGGCCAGGCGGCGCAGGAACTTCGACGACACGACTGTTCTCCCATGATTTTCCCGGGGAGAACGTGACAGGCTCGCAACGGAAATGGAACAATAATCACGCAATTTTCGTTGATATTTTGCCGATCGAACGGCAAGGGGGATTCGACAGCGATCAGGATGGAACCAGGTCAGCGCCCGGCCGCGTGCGGCGGGGCGCCTGTGCTGCTTCCGATTTGAACCATGCCGGCGCGAACGACGAATAATTGGTGCAAATGCATATGTTTTCGGCTAAATCGCCTGCCCCAAGCCGTCCGGCCCGGCACAACGTCTTGATCCTGGGGAATGATTGAGGGAAACATGGCCACAAGCGCAATGAAGAACGCGGCAAGAACGGCAGAGGACCTGATGGACAATCGTACTGTCTATGACCCCAGCAGCCCGAATTTCCGTCTCGAGAACTCGCCATTTTACCTGATGGCGCATGCCGATTTCAAATATCACGAGGACATGGACATCGTGCTGCACAAGCACGGCGTGTCCAAGCCGATCTATCGGGTGATGACCGTGCTGCGCGAGCGCCAGCCGGCGAGCATCGGCGCGATCGCCGAGGCGGCGCTGACCAAGCGCTCGACGATCAGCCGGATCATCGACCGGATGGTCGAGCAGGGCCTCGTCACCACCGAGCCCAATCCGGAGGACAACCGCATCACCGAGGTGACGCTGACTCCGGCGGGCCAGCAGACGCTGCGCAAGCTCACTCCGATCGTCGGCCGCCAGTTCAGCCGCGCGATGGACGGCGTGAGCGACCGCGACATCGCCCATCTGCTGCGCACGCTGCAGAAGATCAGCGCGAACCTGAGCAAGCTGCCAATCGAATAAGGGGAAGCCCGGCTCGAGCGATCGAGCCGGGCTTCAGCGTCGTCCTCCGAGGGATCGTGGAGGACGCGCTTAGCGGGGCTTACCGTCCACCACCACCTTGCCATCGGCGATGACGTAGCGGACGTCGCGCAGGTTCTTGAGCGAATCGAGCGGATTGGCGCCGACGATCAGGATGTCGGCGATCTTGCCGGGCTCGATCGTGCCGAGCTTGTCTCCCATGTGCATGATCTTCGCGCCGACGCTGGTCGCCGAGGCGAGGACATCGGCATTGGTCATGCCGGCCTGGTGGAGATAGTCGAGCTCGCGGAAATAGGCGTCGGGATAGCGCCATTCATTCTCGAACGGCACATCGGTGCCCACGCCGATCGGCACGCCGGCGCGATAGGCCTCGTTCACGCGCTTGAGGTGGTCCTGCTGGTTGATCACGAAGCGGCGCGAATGGGTGTAGTAGAAGCCGCCGCTCGGGATGCCCGCAGTCGGGTAGCCGCCCTCCAGCAGATTGTCGAAGGCGATGATCGTCGGCACGAAGGCAGTGCCATGCTTCTTCATCAGGCCGATGGCCTGGTCGCTGATCAGCAGCGGATGCTCGAGCGTGTCGACTCCCGCCTCGATCGCCCAGTCGGTATATTTGCCATAGCTGTCGATCGCCACCGGCACGCCGAGCGAATGTGCCTCATCGATCGCGGCGGCCAGCTCTTCCTTGTCGGCAGGCGCACTGATCTTGATCCAGTCGGCCAGGCGGCGGACCTGCTCTCGCACGGCCTTGCGCCATTCCCAGGGCCCGTCGACGCCGTGCGGATCGCCGCCGAGATTGGGCTTCTCGCGACCGGTGGCGGTGGAGGTGACCTCGTCGCCGTGCCCGCCGGTGCTGGCGAGCAGCTTGCCGCTCCACATCACGCGCGGGCCGCGGATCATGCCACGATCGACCGCTTCCTTGATGCGCAGCGCGACGTCATCCATCGTGCCGACGTCGCGCGCCGCGGTGATGCCGGCGGTGACCATCTGGTCGGCCAGGATCGTGCCGCGGATCGCGGCGGCGGCCGGGCTGTCCGAATAGCGGCCCATGTCGGTGCCGCGCTGCTGGGTGAAATGGATATGCAGGTCGATTAGGCCCGGCACGATCCACAGCCCGGTCGCATCGATCGTGCGCGCGGCATTGGCAGGCACGGGCGTGCCGGCCGGGCCGGCCGAGACGATGCGATCGCCCTGCATCACCACCACGGCATTGGCAATCGGCGCCCCGCCGCGGCCATCGAGCAGGGTGCCGCCGGTGAGCACCACGATCGGATCCTTGCTGCGATCGATCGGCGGGATCGGCACGCGGCGGACGTCGTCGGTCGTCTCGGGAATCGCGCGCTGCGCATGGGCGAGATGCGGGGTGAGCGCGCCCATCAGCAGCGCCGCGGAGATCGCCGCCCCCCGCAAGAACTGCATCCGCCGAGCGCGGACCATCGTCGATTCCATCATTGCGCGACCCCTATCATTCCCAATTACACATGATTTAAAGCGTGATTCTCTTGACGAAACAAGGGGCATTTGCAACCTTTCCCCTCGGCGGTCCTCTTGGGACGGGGCTGCCAGGGGAATCGCGGGCGATGAAGCAGACAAGGCTAACGGGAGGCCCGGCATCGCTGCCACCGGGGCAGCACGGCCTGGCTGCGGGCGAGCTGGGCGAAGCGCTGCAGCATGCCATGGCCCTGGCCAAGGGCGGCAAGCCCGACCCGGCCCGCACCATATTGCTGCGCGTGCTCGGGCTCTCCCCCGAGAACCCCGATGCGCTCCAGCTGCTCGGCATGATCGCGCGCCAGGCGGGGCGGAACGACGAGGCGGCCGATTTCTTCCGCCGCTCGCTCGCCGCCGCGCCGGCCCAGCCGCATGTGCAGAACAATCTGGGCAACAGCCTGGTCGATCTGGGTGCGATTGCCGAGGCGGCGCTGGCCTATCGCGAGGCATTGCGCCTGGCACCGGGCTATGACGAGGCGCGGGTGAACCTGGCGGTGGCGGAGCTGGCCGGCGGCGACGCGGCCGGCGCCTGCCAGACGCTGGCGCCGCTGCTGCGCCGCGACCCGCGCCATGCCCGGGCCTGGGCGATACTGGGCCAGGCCCGGCGCGCCAATGGCGAGCTGGACCATGCGATCGCAGCCTTCCGTACGTCACTCTCGCTGCGCCCCGACCATGTCCCGACGCTGCACAATCTCGGCGTCGCGCTGCGGCTTGCCGGCTGGCCCGACGAGGCGCTGCCGCTGCTCGCCCGCGCCAGCGAGGCCGCGCCGGCCAGCCCCGAGATCGCCTATAATCTCGGCCATTGCCTGCAGGACCTGGGGCGGATCGACGCGGCGATCATCGCCTATGAGCGCGCGATCACGCTGCGCCCGACCGATCGCGCGGCGCATCAGTCGCTGAACGGGCTGCTGTGGCGGCAGGGGCGCAAAGACGCCTGGCTCGCCAGCTACCGCGCCGCGCTGGCCCGCCATCCCGATGATCAGGGGCTGCTCTGCGACCTGGCCGATAGGCTGCTGCTCGCCGGCGATGCCGCAGGGGCCGCCGCGCTGCTCGCCCCGCATGCCGGGGATGCCGGGCCGGAGCTGCGCTTCCAGCTCGGCCGCGCCCGCTGGTCGCTCGGCGAAAGCGACGCGGCACTGGCGGCGTTCGACGCCGCACCGGGCTTCGCACCTGCTCAGCGCGAGGCGGCACGTGCGCGCATCATCCTCGACCGCCCGGCCGAGGCGCTCACCGGGCTCGCGCCGCTGCTCGCCGCCAATCCGGCAGACCAGCAGGCGCTGGCGCTGCAGGGCCTGGCCTGGCGCTTCACCGGCGACCCGCGCGAGGCCTGGCTGAACGATACCGATCGCCTCGTCTCGGCCAGCCTGCTCACTCCGGCCGACGGCGACGTGACCGGCTTCAACACGCGGCTCGACGCAGCACTTTCGCCGCTCCACCGCGACCACACCCACCCGCTCGAGCAGACGCTGCGCGGCGGCACCCAGACCAGCGACGACCTGTTCGCGCTGCCCGACCCGATGATCGCCCGGGTGCGCGCGATGATCGAGGCGCAGGTGGCTGCGTGGCTCGCTGGCCTGCCACGCGACACCGAGCACCCCTTCCTGCGCCGCAACACCGGCCGCTTCGCCTTTTCGGGCTCCTGGTCGGTGCGGCTGCGCAGCTCGGGGTTCCATGAGAACCATATCCATCCCGAGGGGTGGATCAGCGCCTGCTATTATGTCGCGCTGCCCCAGGCGGTCGACTTCCATCGCCAGGGCTGGCTCAAGTTCGGCGAGACCGGGCTGCGGCTCGGGGAGCGCGAGCGGATCACGCGGATGATCCGGCCCGAGCCGGGGCTGCTCGTGCTGTTCCCCTCCTATTTCTACCACGGGACGGTGCCGTTCGAGGATGCCGGCCACCGCACCACCATCGCCTTCGACATCGTGCCGGCATGACCGCGCACGCCCAACCCAGGGAGGACAGACCATGACCAGCCAGACGCTAGAGATCTTCGCCGCAGGCATCGCATCGGGCGAGATCCGCACGATCGACCTGACCCAGACGCTGTCGCCCGACACACCCACGCTGGTGCTGCCGCCCGAGTTCGGCCAGTGCGCCGGGTTCAGCCAGGAAGAGATCTCGCGCTACGACGAGCGCGGCGTCGCCTGGTACTGGAACAACTTCACCGTCAGCGAACATACCGGCACGCATTTCGACGCGCCGATCCACTGGATCACCGGCAAGGACCTGCCCAACAACGCGGTCGACACCGTGCCGCCGGCGGACTTCATCGCCCCCGCCGTGGTGATCGACATCTCGGCCAGGTCGACGGAGAATCCCGACTATCTGCTGACCGTCGCCGACATCGAGGCATGGGAGGCCGAGCATGGCCGCATCCCGCCGCGCAGCTGGATCATGCTGCGTACCGACTGGTCGAAGCGCGACGTCGACGGCTACACCAATCGCCGTGAGGACGGCGCGCATACGCCCGGGCCCTCGGCCGAGGCGGTGCAGTTCCTGATCGAGGCGCGCGACGCGCATGGCCTCGGCGTCGAGACGATCGGCACCGATGCCGGCCAGGCGCATCTGCTCACCCCGCCCTATCCGGCGCACACGCTGTTCCACGCCGCGGGGCGCTACGGGCTGCAGTGCCTGGAGAATCTCGACCTGCTGCCGCCGACCGGCGCGGTGATCCTGGCCACGCCGCTCAAGATCAAGGGCGGATCGGGCAGCCCCTTGCGCGTGCTGGCGCTGGTCGCGGGCTGAGCGCATGGCCGAGCGTTCGTTCAAGGCGGAAGTCGAGCAACTGCGGCTGGGAGACGGCGAGACCTTCCACGGCGAGGGCATCCTTGCCGTCACCAAGGCGCTGCTCCAGGCCGGCGTGGCCTATGTCGGCGGCTATCAGGGATCGCCGATCAGCCACCTGATGGACGTGTTCGCCGACGCGAACGACCTGATGGGCGAGCTGGGCGTCCATTTCGAAAGCTCGGCGAGCGAGGCCACGGCGGCGGCGATGCTGGCCGCGTCGGTCAACTATCCACTGCGCGGCGCGGTCGCGTGGAAATCGGTGGTGGGCACCAATGTCGCCTCGGACGCACTGTCCAACGTCGCCTCGGGCGGGGTGACCGGCGGGGCGCTGGTGATCCTGGGCGAGGATTATGGCGAAGGCTCCTCGATCATGCAGGAGCGCACCCATGCCTTTGCGATGAAGTCGCAGATGTGGCTGCTCGATCCGCGGCCAAGCCTGCCGGTGATAGTCGATATGGTCGAGAAGGGTTTCGAGCTGTCCGAGGCCTCGAACACGCCGGTGATGCTCGAGCTGCGGGTGCGGGCCTGCCATGTCACCGGCAGCTTCGTCGCGAAGGGCAACATGCGCCCGCCCCTGACGGTGGCCGAGGCGGCCGAGGCGCCGGTGCGCGATACCGACCGGATCGTGCTGCCCCCGGCCAATTTTCTCCACGAGGTGGAGAAGATCGAGCAGCGCTGGCCCGCCGCGATCCGCTTCGTGCAGGAACGCAAGCTCAACGAGCATTTCGGACCAGAGAGCGACGAGATCGGCATCATCGTGCAGGGCGGGCTGTTCAACTCGCTCAACCGCGCGCTGGAGCTGCTCAACCTGTCGGACGCGTACGGGAACGCCGCGATCCCGGTCTATGTCCTCAACGTCACCTATCCGCTGATCCCCGACGAGGTCCGCGACTTCTGCGCGGGCAAGCGCGCGGTGCTGGTGGTGGAGGAAGGCCAGCCCGAGTTCATCGAGCATGAGCTGAACACGCTGGTCCGCCGCGCCGGGCTCGATACGCACATCATCGGCAAGGACGTGCTGCCGCGCGCGGGCGAATATGGCGGCGCGGTGATCCGCGACGGCGTCGCCAAGTTCCTGCGCGCCCATGCCCCCGAGCGCGCGCCGGCCGAGGTGGAGAAGCCCGCCCCCGCCCTGCCGCCCAGCGCGGTGCCGCAGCGTCCGGCGGGCTTCTGCACGGGCTGCCCCGAGCGGCCGATCTTCTCGGCGATGAAGCTGGTGCAGAAGGAAATGGGCGCGTTCCACGTCTCCGCCGATATCGGCTGCCACCTCTTCTCGATCCTGCCGCCCTTCCATATCGGCAACACGACGATGGGCTATGGCCTGGGCACCGCCGGCGCCTCCGCGTTCAAGCCGCGGGACAAGCGGGCGATCGCGATCATGGGCGATGGCGGCTTCTGGCATAACGGCCTGACCTCCGGCATCGGCAACGCGGTCTTCAACCAGGACGACAACCTGACGATCATCGTCGACAACGGCTATTCGGCCGCGACCGGGGGGCAGGACATCCTCTCCTCGCGCGCCAAGCCGCCCAACCGCAAGACCAACAACCCGATCGAGAAGGCAGTGCGCGGCGTCGGCATCGGCTGGGCTCGGACGATGACGCGGACCTATGACGTGGCCGGCATGCGCGACGCGATCCGCGAGGCGCTGACGAGCAAAGAGAAGGGACCCAAGGTCCTCGTCGCCCAGTCCGAATGCCAGCTCAACCGCCAGCGCCGGGTGAAACCGCAACTGGCCAAGGCGATGAAGGCCGGCCAGCGGGTGGTGCGCGAGCGCTTCGGGGTCGATCCCGATACCTGCACCGGCGACCATAGCTGCATCCGCCTGTCCGGCTGCCCCTCGCTGACGATCAAGCCCAATCCCGATCCGCTGCGGCAGGATCCGATCGCCCACGTCGAGAACAGCTGCGTCGGCTGCGGCGTGTGCGGCGAGGTGAGCCATGCCGCGGTGCTCTGCCCCTCCTTCTACAAGGCCCATGTCATCGCCAATCCCGATCGCCGCGACCGTATCCGCCAGCGCATCCGCAGCTGGATGATCGGCGCCCTGCAGAAGCGCGGCGCCCGCGCCATCGCCGCGAGGGCCTTCTGATGGCCGAGCGCAAGCGCATCGCGATCGCGGTGCTGGGCTTGGGCGGTCAGGGCGGCGGCGTGCTGGCCGACTGGATCGTCCAGCTCGGCGAGCGGAACGGCTATGTCGCGCAGGGCACCTCCGTCCCCGGCGTGGCGCAGCGCACCGGCGCCACCATCTATTATATCGAGATGATCCCGGCCGGTGCAGACGCGCCGGTGCTCTCCCTCACCCCGATTCCGGGCGATGTCGACGTCGTCGTCGCTTCCGAACTGATGGAAACCGGCCGGGCGATCCTGCGCGGCTTCGTGTCGAA
This sequence comes from Sphingomonas sp. HITSZ_GF, assembly GCF_029543155.1. Lineage (GTDB taxonomy): Bacteria > Pseudomonadota > Alphaproteobacteria > Sphingomonadales > Sphingomonadaceae > Sphingomonas. The sequence continues at coordinate 484,376 of NZ_JARQXA010000003.1, forward strand.
GGACACGGTGCTGATCGGATCGACCCACCGCGTCTATGCCATTTCCGAGAAGTCGGCGATGGGCGACGGGCGCGCGAGCAGCGAGCGGATCGTCGCCGCGGCCAACGAGCGCGCGAAACGCTTCATCGGGTTCGACATGGAAGCCGCGTCCGAGCGTGCGGGCACGGTGATCAGCTCGGTGCTGTTCGGCGCGCTCGCCGGAAGCGGCGCGCTCCCCTTCCCGCGCGAGGCGTTCGAAGCGGCGATCCGCGCGGGCGGCAAGGGCGTCGAGGCGAGCCTGAAGGGCTTTGCCTCGGGGTTCGACGCGGCGCAGGGCAAGCTGGCCGAGGCGGAAGCCGCAACGGGGAGCCCCGAGCCGACGACCGAGGCGGGCCGGACCTTTGCCGCGCGCCTCCGCGAACGGCTGCCGGCAGAGGCGCACGGCTTCGCGACCGAAGGCGTGAAGCGGCTGATGGACTATCAGGACGCCGGCTATGCCGCGCTCTATCTCGACCGGCTCGAAAGCTTGGACGGCACCCCGGAACTGATCGCCGAGGCGGCGCGCCATCTGGCGCTGTGGATGTCGTATGAGGATACGATCCGCGTTGCCGACCTCAAGGTCCGCGCCAGCCGCTTCGCGCGGGTGCGCGGCGAGGTGAAGGCGAGCGACGACCAGATCGTCCAGCTCACCGAATATATGCACCCGCGGCTCGAGGAGATCTGCGAGACGCTGCCCGCGGGCATCGGCCGGCGTATCCTTGCGAGCAAGACCTGGTCGCGGCAGCTGGCGCCGCTCTTCACCAAGGGTCGACATGTCGAGACGACGAGCCTGCGCTGGTTCCTGATGCTGTCGCTGCTCGCCGGCTGGCGGCGCCGGCGGCGCGGCACGCTACGCTACCAGATCGAGCAGGCGCGGATCGAGGACTGGCTGGCGCTGGTGCGGGCGGCCGCGCCCGATGCGGCGATCGAGCTGGTGCGCTGCCAGCGGCTGATCAAGGGCTATGGCGAGACGTTCGAGCGCGGCCTGGGGAACTATCAGCGGATCGTGGCGCGCTGGCAGGCCGGCGGGCTCGATGCGGCCGGGCTGCGACGCCTGCGCGAGGCGGCGCTTGCAGACGAGGAAGGCGTGGCGCTGACGGAGGCCTTGGCTTCGTAGCTTCTTAGCCTCCTATCTCGTCATCCCCGCGCAGGCGGGGATCCATTGACGCTGTCTCAGCGGTTCAATCCGACAGGTCAGCCAGAATGGATCCCCGCCTTCGCGGGGATGACGGTGAAATCGAGATGCCGGTTTGCGGGTCGGAGGACGTTATTTCCGCCCTGCGATCCAGCTGTCCACCACCGCCTCGAGCATCGTCATCGGCAGCTGGCCCTGGCCGAGAATCAGGTCGTGGAAGGCGCGGATGTCGAACTTGTCGCCGAGCGCGGCTTCGGCACGGTGGCGCAGCTCGAGGATCTTGAGCTCGCCGACCTTGTAGGCCACCGCCCCGCCCGGCGCGCCGATATAGCGGGCGAGCTCGGTATCGATGTTGATATCGGCCAGCGCGGTATTCTCGGTGAAGCAGGCGCGGGCCTGGGCGTAGCTCCAGCCCATCACATGGATGCCGGTATCCACCACCATCCGGCAGGCACGCCACATCTCGTTGGAGAGCGCGCCGAACTTCTCATAGGGATCGCGATACACGCCCATTTCGTGGCCCAGCCGCTCGGAATAGAGCGCCCAGCCCTCGCGAAAGGCGAGCAGGTCACGCTGGCGGCGGAAGCTCGGCCATTCGGGATGCTCCTGCGCGATCGCGGCATGGGTATGATGGCCCGGCGCCGCCTCGTGCAGGGTGAGCGACGGCACTTCGTAGAGCGGGCGCTGATCGAGGTGGGAGGTGTTGACGATGAAGCGGCCCGGGAACCCCCTGGAGAAGTCGCCGCCGCCCGAGCGGGCGGTGGTATAGCCCTCCTCGAGATCGAGGGGGACCGGCTCGACGGTGAAGGGTTGGCGCGGCAGCGTGCCGAACCAGCGGGGCAGCACGCCGTCGATCCGCTTGGCGGCGGCGCTGTACTTCTCGATCAGCTCCTCGCGGCTCTTCGCATAGAAGCGGGGATCGGTGCGAAGGTAGCGCAGCCACTCGGCGAAGCTGCCGGTGAAGCCGGCTTCGGCGATGACCTTGTCCATCTCGCCGCGGATGCGCTTCACCTCGGAGAGGCCGAGGGCGTGGACCTGTTCGGCGGTGAGATCGGTGGTGGTGTAGTAGCGTAGAAGGAAGCTGTAATAGTCGCTTCCGCCGCGGATGGTTGCGATGCCGAGGCCCTTGCGGGCATGCGCGCGGTATCGGCCGTCGATATAGGCCAGCATCGCGCGCTGGGCGGGACGGATCTCGCGCTCCAGCACGATGCTCGCTTCGGCGACCAGAGCCGTTCGCCCCTTCAGCGGCGCGAGCAGCGGGTCCTCCGCCACCGGCCGCGCGACCTGGGCGCGCAGCACTGCCACCGCGACGTCGACCACGCGCGCCGGCTGGGTCCAGCCCGTGGCGATGCCGCGCTCGAGATTGGCGCGCTGCTGCTCGAAATAGGCGGGCACGCCGCGCAGCCGGGCAATCCAGGCGTGGCCATCGGCATCGCTGCGCACCTCGACTCCGCGCGCGGTGTAATAGGGCGTGTTGTAGAAGCCCTCATGCGCGACAAAGGCGAAGCGGCGCTCGTCGAGATCGATGCCCTGGACGCGCCAGCCGATGATCTGGCGCAGGAAATCGCGGTTCACCTTGTCCTCGGACGCGAGCGCAGCATCGGGCAAGGCGGCGAGCGCCTTGTCGATCGCGAGCAGCTCGGCCTTGCGCGCGGCCATGCCGGCGGGCGTCTCGTCGGGCCAGCCGGCCGGCGCGTGCGACGGATCCGAGCGGCCCGCCTCCATCGGGAAGCGTTCGGTGAACGCCTCGTAGCGCGCGATCAGCGCATCGAGATCGGGCGCGCCCGCGCCGATCAGCAGCATCGCGCCGACCGGCAGGAGCAAGAGACGCAGGGCGCGGATCATGTGCATTCTCCCTTTAAGGCCGGCCAGTTACGGGTGGCATCGACGTTCAAATCCTCCCCCGGAGGAGCGTTGGGTTGGATTGCCGCCGGCAATCCAAGCCCATGCCGGGGGCATGGGCGACCCAACACTGGGGACCAGCGAAGCTGGTGGAGGGGTAGTCGCCACGAACGAGACGGTATCGCATGTGGAGAATACCTCTCCACCACCGCCTTCGGCGGCGGTCCCCCTCTCCCTCCGGGAGAGGATTTTGAAATGCGGTCGTCGCGCTGAACGTCGACGCCTCCTAGTTTGACAGCCTAGCCATCGTCATCAGCAGCTTGGGCAGCAGCGCCGCCCCGGCGTGGAAGCGGATCGGATGCGGCGTGCGCGGCGCCACCGAGAGCTGCTCGCGGCTGTTGGTCGCGATCGCCGCGGCGACTTCGATGCCGAGCTGGGTGTTGATGCCGATGCCGCGGCCATTGTCGGCCTGGATCGCCAGCGCGCCGTCGCCGAGATCGTAGAGCTCGGGCAGGAAGGACGAGTTCACCTGGGCGAGCCCTTCCCAGATATAGTCGATCCGCGGATCGGGCATCACGGCGAAATGCTGCTTCAGCCGGCGCTGCGCCTCGCGCAGATGCGCCTTGCCGCCATTGACCAGGAACGACATCGGGAAAGCCGAGATCAGATGCCCCTGCGCATCGAGCCGCGCAGTGAAGAGATAGGGCACCTTGTCGGTGAAGGCGCCGCCCTGGGGAAGGATCGTCTCGCGCTGGGCGGCGTCGAGCGGCGCGGTGGCGAACTGGACGACATGGAGCGGCAGCACGGTGCGCTTGAGCGCCGGGTGCAGCTTCGCATTGCCGCCATTGGCCGCCAGCACCACGCGCCGGGCCGAAACCGCGCCGCCGGGCGTGCGGGCGATCCAGCGGCCGCCGTCACGCACCAGCGTCTCGACCGGGCTCTGGGCGAACAACCGGGCGCCCTGCCTGAGCGCTGCATGCGCGATGCCGCGGACATAGCCGAGCGGGTTGATGCTGCCGCCGTCGCCGAAGCACAGCGCGCCGCAATAGCGCTCGACCCCGAAGATGTGCCGCGCCTCGCGCGCCTCGACGAAGCGCACGTCATAGCCGCGCGAGCTCCACTGATTGGCGTAGCGGCGCTGGTTCTGGGCGAGGTGCTCGCTGTGCGCGGGGGTATAGAACCCCTCCTGGCGGGCGTCGCAGTCGATCGCGTGGCGCTCGATCAGGTCGAACACCGCGCGGGCCGAGCCGCCGATCATCCGGGTCAGCCGCTCGCCGCGCAGCCGGCCGAGCACCGGCCCGATCGTCTCGGGCGTGTGGCGGATATAGTCGGGCGCGATCAGGCCGCCGCTCCAGCCGGTCGCCTGGTCGCCGGGCTGGCCTGCCTCGAGCAGCACCGTGTCGACCCCGGTCTCGGCCAAGTGCAGCGCCGTGGTCATGCCGGCGATGCCGCCGCCGATGACGAGCACTTCCGCTTCGATCTCGACGGCGAGCGGCGCGAGTTCGGGGCCGGGCGCCGCCGTCGCGACCCAGACCGGCGCGGTCGAGGGCCGATCGCCCTCGCGGCGGGAAATGGGCTGATGCTGCATCACCACGCCTTGCCCGGGGTGAAGCTGGGGGCCGGCGCGACGGGCATGAGCGCCCCCGCGACGTCCGTGATACGGGACGTTTGCATGTACTTCTGAACTCTCTGTTCGCTTCCCGAAGGAGCGGTGTCTGTGCGCTCCCTTCGCGGGAGCGGTGTTCCTCGAAACGGTCAGGCTGTGGCGGGCACGGCACTCCTTGCGCGCTCGGTTCGGCGCGCGATGGCGACGAAGGCCAGCACAAAGCAGAGGGCGACCGGCGTGTTCATGATCATCGGCAGCGACATCTGGTTGTTGCCGACGATGCTGACCGCGATGAAGATCGCCGTGCCTTCCTGGCGCATCAGATGCTCGATCCCGATCGAGATGTTCTCACGCCGGGTGAAGCCGGCGAAGCGCACGATCGTCATCACCACGCAGACCATGATCAGGTTGAGCGCGACGGTGATCCAGAACAGCGCGCCGAGATTCTCGCGCAGCACCGGCACCTGATCGAACAGGATCACGCCGAACGCGCTGAACAGCACGACCATCGCGATGTTCTTGAGATACTTCTTCACCGTGAGTGCCAGGCCCGGGCGCAGCGCCCGCAGCGTGAAGCCGGCGGCGGCGGGCAGCACGGTGATCGAGAAGATGTCCCAGAAGAAGGCGCCGAGCGGCACCTTCACATCGGCCTCCAACCCCATGAAGTGGAGCAGCGCGAAATGCGCGTAGAAGGGGACCGTGACGATGTAGAGCATGCTGAGCAGCAGCGTCATCGACATCGACAAGGCGAGATCGCCCTTGGCCATGTCGGTGAACAGGTTGGAGAGCATGCCGCCCGGCGTGGTGGCGAGCAGCACGAAGCCCACCGCCAGCGCCGGCGTGGGCGCCACGGTGAGCGCCAGCGTGAGCCCGATCGCGGGCGGCACGATCAGCATCGAGCAGACGCCGAAGATCAGCGCGCGCTTGTTGCGGAATACCTGGCGGAAATCCTCGGCCGTGAGCGACAGGCCCATCGAGACCATGATCGCGATCAGCGAGCCGGGAAGCACCCAATGGCCCAGGATGGACATCAGATCGGCATAGGTCATGTCCGCTCCCCCTCAGGCCGGTTCGACAGTGATGGTGCAGGCGCCGTTCCGACGGATCGTGCGGCAATCGGCGACGGCCTTTTCCAGATCCTCGTCGAGGATGCGGGCGCAGACATTGGCCTGGATCCAGCCGAACGGCATCAGCAGCCGGCCGCCGGCACCGTAGAAGATGCCGATGTCGTAGAACGGCCCGGGCGGCAGGCCCTGGGTGCTGCCCGCGGCGAGATAGGCGAGCACGATGTCGCCGGCGCCGGGATAGGAAGTGGCGTTCTCGGCCGGAATCGTCGGCTGGGCCATCCCCTGGGGCAGCGCCGCCGAGGGCATCGGCACCGAAATCTCGGGCCCGGTCCAGATCGCGTGCATCGCCTCGAACGCGGCGCGCCGCGTGGCCAGGTCGCGCAGGAAATCACAGGATTGCGGAGCGGCGGCCGGAAGCAGGCGGCAGCGCGCCGACAGTCCCGATTTCGGCTCCGTGAACTTTACCAGATCCATCGAAAGCATGCCCCCTATTCGCCCGTCGCCATCGACAGATATTCTTCCTTCTGCAGCGCGATCGGCACATTGCCGTTGGTCCAGAGATAATCGTGGAAGCGCTTGAGATCGAAGGACTTGCCTTCGCGCACCCGCGCCTCTGCGAGGAACTCGGTCGTCTGCATCTTGCCGATCTGGTAGCTGATCGCCTGGCCGGGGGCGGCGGCGAAGAAGGTGGCTTCCTCGCGCGCCGTCCCGCGGTCCATCGGGACCATCTTTTCCAGATAGTCGGCAGCCTGGGCGATGGTGAATTCACCTAGCGCCAGCTTCACGTCCACTTCGACCCGAAGGGCACGCAATCTCGCAAAATTGTAGATGATCTCGCGCGTCTTGGGCGCATCGGCCCAGAACCCCGCCTGGAGCATCATCTCCTCGGCATAGAAGCCGGTCCCCTCGTTCGCGCCGCTGTCATAATAGCGGCGGCGGATCGGATCGGGGTTCTTCCAGCTGAGGCTGAGCTGGAAGAAATGGCCGGGCACGCCCTCGTGCACGATGATCGGCCGCGGATCGCGCGCGATCGAGAGGTTGAAATAGCCGAGCTTGGGCGAGGGATCGGGGAGATAGACGGTCGCGTCATCCCCCACCCGTTCGATGCTGGTGAAGTCGAAGGTGCGCCCCAGCCACTCGATCGGCGCGAGATAGGCGGGGAAAGGCTGGGCCTTGTAATGGCCGACCCAGGCGGGGACCGTCAGCAGCTTCTTCTCGGTGAGGAACTGGCGGACCTTCAACTCCTCGGCATCGAGGCGCGCGGTGACCGCGGCGATCGAAGGACCGATCGGCAGCTCGGCAAGCCCGGCATTGCGGTTGCGCTCGAGCGTCTCGAACAGCACCGAGCGCGCCCATTCCTGGCGGCCCATCACCTGGAGTTCCTCGGGCGAATAGGGATAGAGCCCGACATTGCCGAGGAAATAGAGATAGCTCTCGCGGCCCACCGCGGTCTGCTCGGGCAGGCCGGCGCGCTTCGATTTCAGGAAATCGGCATAGCCGGCGAACGCGACGATCGCCTTTTCGACCGCGGCGGCGAGACGCTTCTTCTGCGCCGCATCGGCATAGGGGGCGAGCCCAGCGGCCATACCGCGCAGGCCCTCGGGCACTTCGGCGAGCTGGCTCAGCGCGACGTCGACGAACGGCCCGCGCATATCGTCCAGGTTCGCCCGGCCGGCGGCGAGGACCGCGGGGGCGTTGCCGAGCAGGTGGATGACCTCATCGAGGCGGGCATGCGAGACCGGCGGCTTGGGCAGGAGCAGCTCGAACACCGGATTGAGCGCCTGCGCCGTGTAGAAATGCGGCTGGCGGCGCCAGGCGGCGACATGGTCCATTTCCCAATGGACGCGCGCCAGCGCCGAGCCGACCAGCCGGTAATCGACCTTCTCGGTGACGCTCTGCGGCGCGCTCGCCAGCGCCTTCCAGCGCGCCTCGAAGGCGGCGAGCTGCTTGCGCTGCGCGGCGACGCCGGCCGGCGACCAGTCCGGCAGCCAGCCGGCGGGGCGCACGATGCGCGGGATGTCGTCGCTGCTCGCTGGCTGGGTGGTGCCGCGCCAGGCCCAGAAATCGGCACCCAGCTGCTGGACGGCAGGCTGGGCAGCCGCCGGCTGCGCAGCCAGCTGGGCCACCAGCAAGGTGGCGCCTCCCATCACAACCGCGATGCCCCTGCGCAGCATCGCTTACTTCCGGTTCTTCACATTGCGATCGAAGAAATCGGCCATCTTCTTGAACGCGAAGCGGGTCTGCGGAATGTTCTCGGCATCCCAGGGATGGTTGGCGCCCGGCAGCGTCACCAGCTCGAAGGGCTGGCCGCGCTGGATCATCTGCTCGGTCAGCGCCATCGTATCCGAATAGAGCACCACGGAATCGCGGGTGCCGTGGATGATCATCAGCGGATCCTTGATCCCCTTGGCCTGGTAGAGCGCCGACTGCGCTTCGTAGCGCGCGGGCATGTCCGGCCCGTCGGGCGGACCCATGATCCACATCTGCGCAGGGAAGGCATGCCAGACATTGGTGGCCGGCGCGCCGGCGACGCCCGCGGCATAGAGGCCAGGCTTCTTCGACAGCGACATGACCGTCATCAGGCCGCCATAGCTGGAGCCCCAGATGCCGATGCGCTTGGGATCGGCATAGCCCTGGGCGATCAGATAGCGGACGCCGCTCTCGATATCGTTGATGTCGGTCTCGCCATAGCTTTCATACTGGGTCTGGTTGTGCTCGCGCCCCTGCCCCCACGATCCGCGGATGTTGACGGTCATGACGATATAGCCCTGCGAGACGAAATACTGATCGATCCCCCAGGTCGGGTGCGCACGCCGCCCGCCCCATTGGTTGTGCACGGCGTCCGAATAGTTCGAGCCCATGATCACCGGATATTTCTTCGACGGATCGAAATTGGCCGGGACGCTGATCCGGCCGAGCAGATTCATCCCGTCGACATGGCTCGGGAACTGGACATAGCTCGTCTTCGCCCAGGTCTGGCCGTAGAAATCGGGCTGGGGCGACTTGGTGACCTGCACCGCCTTGCCGGGCTTCGCCGTGTCGATGACGAACAGCTCGGGCGGCAGATCGTCATTGCTGTACCAGTCGGCGATCTTGCTGAAATCGGGGGAATAGACCGGCTCGTGCGTGCCGCCCGCCGGGCCGCTCATCTGCTCGATCTTGCCGCCCGCGACCGAGACCCGGTAGAGCTGGCGATCCTGCAGCGCCGACTTGTTGGCGGTGAAATAGAGCTGCTTGTTCTTGGCATCGACCGCGAAGGAGGCGATTTCCCACTTGCCGCTGGTGATCTGGCGCGGCGCCTCGCCGGCCTTTTTCTGCTGGTAGAGCTGGAGCCAGCCATCGCGATCGGTGAGGATGATCAGGCCGTCGTCGCCCGGCGCCCAGGCGACCTTCCAGTCCGGACGGAGATGCTTGGGCTCGCGCAGCTGGTAGAAGGTCTCGCGGGCGCCGGTGGCGGCGTCGTAGAGATAGATGGTGTGCTCCTTGGCCTCCATGTCGGCGCTGCTGACGAACAGCCGCTTGCCGTCATGCGACAGGCCATAGCCCCAGACGTCGTGCTTGGCATCGGGGCGCTCGAACAGGCGAGCCTTGGCGGTAGCGAGGTCGACGACGCCGATGGTCGTCTTGCTGGTCTCCTCGCCCGGGAAGGCGCGGATCACGCGGTTGTTCTGCTGCTGACCCTTGGCGCTGTAGAAGATGTCGCGCTCGGGCATGGCGCGGTCGTCGGCCTGCTGGAAGGCGATCGCCTTGCCGCTGTCAGCCCAGTCGAAGCTCTCGACATAGACTTTCGGATCGTCGCTGCCGACCAGACGGGTGGCGGCGACGCCCTCGCCTGCCGCAGCGTCGCGGACCCAGAGCTGGCCGCCGGGAGCGATAGCAGTGCCATTGGTCGCGGCGGCGACGAAGGCGAGCTTGCTGCCGTCGGGCGAGACGGCGAGCTTGCGGACGCCGCGCTTGTCGCCCTCGACCTTGACGATCGTGCCGTCGGCCTCGCGGATGTTGAGCTGGCCGCCCAGGGTGAAGGCGATGCGACCCTTGGGCAGGAACACTGCCTGGCCGATGCCCTTGGCTTCGGCTTCGGGCTTGCTGTCCTTGCCGAGGAAGGTCAGCCGGGTCTTCTGGCCGGTCTTTGGAGAGTAGGACCAGATGTCGCGGAACGAATAGCCTTCGTCGTTCCACAGGAAGAGGACGGCGCTGCCGTCAGCCGCCCAGCTATAGCCGAGCGGCTCAAGGCCGACGAGGCTCTTGTAGCGATAGAGCTCGTCAATCGAGAAGCTGGTGCCCGGCACGCTGGCGGCGCCCTTTGCCGGCGCCTGGGCCTGCTGGGCCGAGGCGGAAGGCGCCGCAGCCAGCGATGCGATCGCCAGAGCCACCGACATCGCATGAACCGAAACGCGGAACTTGATCATCTTCCCGACACCTTCACTCGCTTGTCACGCTTCCGGCCCGAAGGCCGGTTGCCGGCGACGACGGCATGTCCGCCGCCGCCGGACTTTGGGCCTTAGAACTTCTTTCGGAAGCCGATGGTGAACCGGCGACCGATCGCGTCATAGGTATCACGCTCGTACAGCTGGAACGGCGGGTTGTGGTCGCCCAGATTGTCGATCGTGCCGAAGAAGCTGAAGGTCTTGTCGACGTCGTAGGAGGCGCTGAGATCGAAATAGCTGATCTGGCCCGTCTCCGGCACCGCGAGCAGCGGCATCGCCGCGCCCGAGGCGATCGCCGCCGCGATACGCCCGTCCTTCACCGAGCCGATGAAGCGGTGGCGCAGCGAGAGCTGGAGCGCGTCGGTGGCATCCCAGGTCAGGCGCTGGGTGAAGCGCCACTTGGGGTTGGCGTTGCCGCAGCTGCCGCCGCCGATATAGCCGGCGCAATCCACCGCCGCGACGATCGGGCTGCTCTGGACGATGCTGTTGATGAGGTAGCTGCCGGCCAGATAATAGCTGAAGCGGCCGAACGAGCCGGTGTCGTACTTGTAGTCCAGACGGAAATCGACGCCCGCGGTCTTCATCGAAGCGATGTTGGCGTTGAGCAGCGGCACGTCATAGAGCTGGCCGTCCGACGTACGGTGGTTGAGCGGCTGGCAGAAGATGTTGCTCATCGACAGGTTGGCGCGGCAGGCGGTGATCACCGACTGCAGACCGCCGCCGAACGCCGCGATCGCACCGTCGATCTTGATGTTGTAATAGTCGACGGTGAGCTGGAGGTTCGGCACGAACTCCGGACGGAACACGGCACCCAGCGACCAGGTATCCGAGGTCTCTTCCTGCAGATCGGGGTTGCCGCCGGTGATCGCGCGGATCTGGACGTTCTCCTGCTGGAACACGTCGATCACGCTAGCCGGCACGCCCAGGGAGCTGATGCAGAAGCTGCGCTCGGCCGCGGTACGGTTGGCACCGGTGGCGTTGCAGAAGTCGGTCGCCTGCGGCGCGGTGTTGGTGGCACCCGAATAGAGCTCGGTCACGTTCGGCGCACGCACGGCGCGCTGATAGAGACCGCGGATCTTCAGGCTCTTGACCGGCGAGAACTCACCACCGGCCTTCCACGACGTCACGCCGCCCGCGGTCGAGTAATCCGAATAGCGGATGCCGCCTTCGAACGAGAGCATGTGGACGAAGGGCAGATCGGCCAGGATCGGCACGACGAGCTCGCCATAGACTTCCTTGACGTCGAAGCTGCCGCCGGTCGCCTGGATGCCCGCCGAGCGCGAGAGCGCCTTGCCCTGGATGTAGAGCTGGTCGGGAGTGAAGGTGGAGCTTTCCTTGCGATATTCGGCGCCGACCGAGATGCCGACATTACCCGCGGGCAGCTTGAACAGCGTGCCGGTGAGGCTCGCGCCGGCCTGCTTCTGATCGACCACCGTGATGTTGGTGAGATCGGTGTAGATATAGTCGATCATCTCCTGGGTCATCGAATTCAGCCCGAACGGGTTGATCGTGACGCAGCGCGTGTCGGTGGTCAGGCAGTCATAGGGATTGCTGGGGTTGGTCAGGAACGCGTTGGCGAAATTGTCGATCAGCACGCCGCCGCCCTGGACTTCGGTGATCCGGACATGGCCCTGATTGTAGAAGACCTCCCAGTTCAGCTTGTCGGTGAGCGGGCCGCGCAGGCCGGCGACGAAGCGCGAGAACTCGCGGGTCTGGTCGTCAGTGCGCGAACCGAAGTCGAGCAGGCGGCGATTGATGTTGAGCGTGACGAGATTGTCGCCGTCGCTGTCCAGGTTGGTGCGCAGGAACTCGCGCAGCGACGAGGACAGATAGGGATTGCGCAGGTCGAACTGGAAGTTCGGCAGGAAGCCCGAGCTGCTCATCGGCACCGCGCCCAGCGTCGAGTTGATCTCGTTGCGGACGTAGGAGCCTTCCCAGAAGGCGGTGATGCTCTCGGTCACGTCATAATGGCCAAGGATCGAGCCCGACCAGCGCTTCATCGGCATCTGGAGATTGGTGTAGGGGCGGTCGTTGAAGCCGTCGGCCGTCTGATAGGCGCGCCAGCCTTCGGGCGCGAAGAAGATGCCGGCGGTGCCGATCGTGTTGCCGAACTGATCGGTCTTGCCGACCAGCGCCGGGCTGAAGATCGTGCCCTGCGGGGTGACGCCGTTGCCGCCGGGGACGAGCACGCCCACGCCGTTCTGCACGGCATCGACCAGGTAGAGCGAGGCGTGGTCGCGCGCGGCGCCCTTCACCATCGCACGGTCGTAATAGCTGCCGTTGAACACGATGTTGCCGCGGCCATCGGCGAAATTGCCGCCGACGGTGAGATCGATATTGTAGCGGGCGGCATCGCCTTCATCGCTGATGCCGTATTGGCCGCTGAGCTCCATCCCCTGGAAATTGTCCTTGGTGACGAAGTTCACGACGCCGGCCATCGCGTCCGAACCATACACGGCCGAGGCACCGCCGGTGACGACTTCGACGCGCTCGATCAGCGAGGGCGGGATCATGTTGATGTCGACCACGCCGTCCTGGCTGGAGCCGACGATGCGGCGGCCGTTCTGCAGCACCAGCGTGCGCGCCGCGCCGAGATTGCGCAGGTTGACCGTGGCCGAGCCATTGCCCGCATTCGACTGGGCGCCCGAACCGGCGACCGCCTGCGGCAGCGCGTTGAGCAGCTGTTCGGTCTCGGCGGTGGCGGTCTGCTTGATTTCCTCGCTGCCGATCACGTTGACCGGGCTGTTCGAATCGACGTCGGGACGCGGAATGCGCGAACCGGTGACGACGATCGCCTCGCCTTCCTGAGTTTCCGGCTCGGCGGTCTGTGCCATCGCCGTACCCATCATCATCATGGTGGCGAGCAGCGCGGATCCGCCCCGCAACCCCGCCCGCATCACTGCAACTCGCTTACTGCCCATGTTCGTGTCTCCCCGAATGGATATGCCCGCCTGCCTCGCTCCGCCCAGGCGTCGTTCGCCGCGCCCTTTTCCGTGAACAAGTGCGTGATTTTGAGCATATTGGAAACGGACGGTCAATTCGGGGTAGTGAAAAAATGTGAAAAGTGTCGCTTTCTGGTAACAAAGCTGCCGGGAAACCCGCGTTTGCGCACGGTTTTTTGCGGCGCTCGAAACTGGCCGGCGACGCTTCGACATTTGCCGAGAAGAAGCTGCAATCGGCGCTGACGGCGCCAGGAATCCGCAGTTTTCTGCCGATTCGCACCGTTTCGGACTGGTATTGAACGCCCCACACGCCACCGAGATAACACCGATTCGGTGGCTCTTGACCAGTGCCCGCTCCGCGCGCATCGTATTACAAATCACATGTTTTTCGTTTTATTTCGAAAGATCGCGTAGCTGCGACGGCGCGCGACCAGGGACGACGAGGGAGACCGACATGCGTGCAAAGGGACTGGTGACCGCTCTGCTCCTGGCCGGGAGCGCCGCGCCGGCGGCCCTTGGCATCGCGCCGGCCAGCGCGCAGCAGGCAGCACCGCAGCCGGACGGACCGCCGCGCGGCAGCCAGGGCCATGCCGAGCTCGTCACGCTGTTCACTGCCTTCGACGCCTGGCGCAAGCCGGCGGCGGTGAACGGCGTGGTCGACTACAGCCCCGCCGCAGTGGAGAAGCGCCGCGCCGAGCTGCGCGCCTTCCAGGCGAAGCTGCCCGATTTCGCGGTGGCGAGCTGGGACCGCCACCAGCAGGTCGACTATCTCGCCGTGCGCGCGCAGATGGACCTGCAGGATTTCAGCCTGAACATCCTGAAGCCCTGGGCACGCGACCCCGGCATGTATGTCGATGAGCTGCAGGACCTGGCCTATACCGAGCTGCCGCTGAAGGACGAGGCGCTGGCCAAGTTCCGCGCCCGGCTGAAGGCGATCCCGGCCTATCTCGCCCAGGCGAAGATCAACCTCGATTCGGTCGCGTCGGACTATGCCGATCTGGCGCTGCACAGCCTGTCGCACGGCGACGGCGTGGGGCACGGCATGCCCTATCGCGCGGTGGAGCCCGAGGGGCTGATCGGCTGGTTCGCCGATCTGCGCGGCCGCGCGGCCAAGCAGCAGCCCGAGCTGGTGGGCGACATCAAGACCGCCGAGACCGCGATCCGCGGCTTTCGCGACTGGCTGACCGCCGGGCGCCCGACGATGACCGCGCGCGCCGGGGTGGGCAAGCCGGCCTATGACTGGTTCCTCGCCAATGTGCGGCTGATGCCCTACACCTCGGACGAGGTGGTGACGCTCGCCAATCGCGAGCTCACCCGCTTCTGGGCCGACTACACCACCGAGCGGCATCGCAACCGCAATCTGCCCGAGCTGCAGCTCCCCAAGTCCGGCGCGGAATATGAGGCGCAGCTCGCCGGCACCGACGCCAAGATCCGCAAATGGCTGAAGGACGAGGAGATCCTCACGATCCCGGACTATATCCCGGGCACCTATCAGGAAGTGGGCTTCAACGCGCCCTGGATCGTGCGGCCGACGGGGCCGATGTTCTGGGAGCAGATCCAGTTCCGCGACGCTTCCCCCGATCACCTCCACGCCACCTTCCCCGGCCACCGCTTCGACGGGATGACCGGCAAGCGGGTGACCGACCCGATCCGCAGCAAGGTGAGCGACAGCGGGCGCACCGAAGGCTGGGGCTTCTACCTGGAGGAGAGCGCGCTCCAGCTCGGCCTGTTCGACGACCGACCGCGCACCCGCGAGCTGATCTACATCTTCGGCCTGTTCCGCGCGGCGCGGACGATCGGCGACGTGAAGATGCAGCGCAACGAGATGACCGTCAGCGAGACGATGCAGTTCTGGAAGCAGTGGACGCCCTATCTCGACGACAATGTCGCGCGCACCGATGCCGGCATCTATATCCGCCGCCCGCCGGGCTATGGCATGACCTATACGATCGGCGCGATGCAGCTGCAGCAGCTGCTGGTCGATCGCCGCCGCCAGCTGGGCGACAAGTTCTCGCTGCGCGACTATCACGACTATCTGATGAACACCGGGCGGCTGCCCGTGTCGCTGCTGCGCTACGACCTGACCGGCTATGACGACCAGGTGCGGGGCTTCTGGCACCACGTGCCGCTGTCGGGGGTGGCGCGGTAGGGCCCTTCAAAAATCCTCCCCCGGAGGGGGAGGGGGACCAGCCGAAGGCTGGTGGAGGGGGCTTGCCGCAAGCGGCATCGCATGCGGCGTTCCCTCTCCACCACGACGCTTCGCGTCGCGGTCCCCCTCTCCCTCCGGGAGAGGATTTGTTGGATGATGGTATCACCCGTTACCGGATTGACGAACGCCCGCGGCTCTCCAATCATCCGGGCATGACGGAACCGCTTCCCGCATTCCCCGATGCCTTCAACATGGCGGACTATTTCGTGTTCGCGAATGTGGAGGCCGGGCGCGGAGACAAGACCGCCTTGCTCTTCGAGGACCGGGCGATCAGCTATGCCGAGGTGGCGGCGAACGTCACCCGGGTGGCCGAGCGGCTGCTGGCGTCGGGACTGCTGCCCGAGCAGCGGGTGCTGCTGTGCATGCGCGACTGCCCCGAGTTCGTCTATGCTTGGTTCGGGGCGATCAAGGCGGGCGCGGTGGTCACCCAGGTCAACCCGATGCTGCCGGCGGCGGACTACGCTTATTATCTCGGCTATGTGAAGCCGCAGTTCGCCTTCATCGACGAAACCAGCCTGGAAGCGTTCGAGGCAGCGCGCAGCGAGGCGCGGCACTGCCGGGCGCCGGGATCGGTGATCCTGGTCGGCGAGGCATCCGGGCTGCCGGGGTTCGACGCCTGGATCGCCGCCACCGCCCCTCCCGCCCCACCGCCCTGGCCGACGCGCAAGGACGATCCCGCCGTGTGGCTGTTCACCAGCGGCACCACCGGGCAGAGCAAGGGCGCCGTCCACTGCCATTTCCACTTCGCCTATAACAGCGAGGTCTATGCCAAGGCCTTTATAGGCATGGCGGAAAGCGACGTCACGCTTTCCGGGCCGCGGCTCTATTTCGGCTATGCCACGGGCACCAACCTGATGTTCCCCTTCGCGGTGGGGGCGACCGCGATCCTGTTCCGCGAGCAGCCGACGCCGGACATCCTGTTCGCGCTGATCGAGCGGCACCGGCCGACCGTGCTGACCAACGTGCCGACGCTGATCAGCAAGATGCTGGAGGCGGAGGCGCGGGCGCCGGACCTTTCGAGCGTCCGGATGATGTGGAGCGCGGGCGAGGCGCTGCCGCGCGAGCTGCACGAACGCTGGAACGCGCGCTTCGGCGTGCCGATCATCGACGGGATCGGCAGCGCGGAGAGCTTCCACATCTATATCAGCAACCGCCCCGGCGACATCCGGCCCGGCAGCCTGGGCAAGCTGGTGCCCGGATATGAGGCGGACCTGCTCGGCGAGAACGGCATGCCGATCGCCGGCGGCGAGATCGGTGTGCTGCGCATCCGCGGTGATTCCGCGGCGCTCTATTATCATAGCGACTATGCCAAATCGAAGCGCCACCTGGGCGGCGGCGCGATCGTGAGCGGCGACCTGTTCCGGCGCGATGCCGAGGGCTATTGGTATTATGAAGGCCGCGGCGACGACATGATCAAGAGCGGCGGCATCTATGTGAGCCCGCTCGAGGTGGAGGGGTGCCTGGGCGAGCATCCGGCGGTGCGCGAATGCTGCGTGTTCGGCCGGGCGGACGCGAACGGGCTGGAGAAGCCGGTGGCGGTGATCGTGCCGCGCGAGGCAGCCACGGCGGGCGAGGCGCTGAAGGCCGAGCTGCTCGATTTCGTCCGGGCGCGGCTGGCGCGCTACAAGGTGCCGCACCAGGTCTATATCGCGGATACGCCGCTGCCGCGGAACGACCGCGACAAGATCGATCGCAAGAAGCTGCGGGAGGCCTATCGATGATGCTCGGCGACCAGCCCTGGACGCGGGTGCAGGCGGCGCTTGCCGGCGGCGCGCCGGTGGTGGCGATCCTGCCGCTCGGCGCGGTCGAGGCGCATGGGCCGCACCTGCCGCTGTGCACCGACGGGATTCTTTCCGAAGGGATGGCGCGGCGCGCGGCGGCGCTGCTCGGCGAAGAAGGCATGCAGGCGTTCGTGCTGCCCACCCTCGCCTATGCCCCGGCGCATTATGCCGAGGCGTTCGCCGGCACGATCTCGATCGGCGAGGCCACCGCGCGCGCGG
The DNA here is from genome assembly GCF_029543155.1 of Sphingomonas sp. HITSZ_GF. Taxonomy (GTDB): domain Bacteria; phylum Pseudomonadota; class Alphaproteobacteria; order Sphingomonadales; family Sphingomonadaceae; genus Sphingomonas. Next base: position 501,622 of record NZ_JARQXA010000003.1, read on the forward strand.
TGATCCTAGACATCGCGGCAAGCCTCAAGGCGCAGGGCTTTGCCTGCCTGGCGCTGGCCAACAGCCATTTCGATCCCGCGAACGTCGCGATGCTGCGCGGGCTGGCGGCCGAGGTGGCGGCGATCGGCCTGCGGCTGGCCTTTCCGGACTTCACCCGCCGCGCGCTGGCCGCCGAGCTGACCGAGGAGTTCGTCTCTGGCGCCTGCCATGCCGGCCAGTTCGAGACGAGCCTGGTGCTGGCCGACCGGCCCGACCTGGTCGACGAGCCGGCGCGCGCCGGGCTTGCCGACAACCCTGCCAGCCTGGTCACTGCCTTTGCCGCGGGCGCGACGAGCTTCGCCGAGGCGGGCGGGCCGGATGCCTATTTCGGCTACCCCGCCCGCGCCACCGCCGAGGAAGGCGCGGCGACCTCAAACATCATGGCCCGGGCGATCGTGCGCGCCACGCTGGACGCGCTGGCGCAGTCCTAGGGCTCGAGCGTGGTGGTGCGCACCGCCTGCGCATCGACCGCGGCGCGGCTGAACAGCATCGGCTGCATCCGGCCCGCGATCCACGGCGCATAGCCGTCGCGATAGTGCGGCGAGCGCGGGTCGTTCGACTGGCCCGGGAAGTTGAGCATCAGCGAATTGTCCCAGGCGCCGACGTCGATCACCTGGAGATAGCTCGCCCCGCCGCTCACCCGCCAGCCGGCGCCGAGCCAGCGCGCCATCACCGTATAGCCGTCTCCGCCCGAACCCTCGCCCTCGATCGGGGGAAAGGCCGCCGCGATCGCCGGGATGCGGGCGAGTGGGTGTGCGATGCGGACCTGGTGGAGCGCACCCCAGCGCCACTTGGCCGGATCGGCACCGAGCGCCTCGACCGCGGATTTCCAGGCGGCGGCGAGCGCGGCATCGAACAGCCTGTCGCGCGCCGCCACGGGATCGGCACCGAACCGCGCATCGGGGGTGGCGAGCAGGCCGAGCAGCACCGAGGGCGCGATGCCCTCGACCAGCCCGCGCGCCCGTTCGGGCACGATCAGCGCCAGCATCCGCCGGCCCAGCTCGCGCCACAGCATCTCGTGCAGCGCGGCGGCGCCGCTGTCTGCGGTGAGCCGCGCATCCCAGCCGCGCAGCACCGCGAGCGCGCGTTCGGCATCGGGCGACCCGCGCGCCGGGAGCAGCGCCACCAGCTGCTTCGCCGGCGTGGACAGCGTGTCGTGCTGGAGCGCGACGCTGTCCGCCAGGCTGTGCTTCGGCTGGGCGGACAGCACCTCGGCAACGCGGTCGTAGCGATAGGGATCGCGGAAGGAGAAGGCCGGGATGCGGTCGCGCGGCCAGCCGGCGGGAAGGTTGTTCTGGTTGGCCGAGGCGAACCAGCCCCTGGCCGGGTTATAATCGCTGGGCAGCGCGCGGAAATCGCGCATGCCGGTCCAGTCGTAGCGCCCGTCGCCCGGAACCGGCAGCAGCCCGTCGCCCTTGCGGCGCACCGGCACATAGCCGATCGCCTGCCAGCCGTGATTGCCGTCGATATCGGCATAATGGAAGTTGGTCGGCGAGGGATGGAAGCGGAAGGCGTTCTTCTGCAGATCCTCCCAATCGCGCGCGAGGTTGATCGCGATCATCGCGAAGACGCCGCTCGCGCCCGGCCGGGTGCCGATCGAGGCGAGCACGGTGGCGCGGTGGCGGGCCGGATCGTGCGAGACGACCGCGCCCTGCACGGCATGGCGCAGGGTCGCCGCCGCGACGGTGCCGCCCTTGACCGCAATGGCGACATCGGTGCGCTCGAACCGTTTCCAGCCCCCCTCATGCCGATAGCGCTCGGGATCGGCGGGATCGAGCTCGAGGACGAACAGGTCCTCCTGGTCGATGTGGAAGTTGGTGCGGCCGAAGGCGAAGCGATCGGTGTGCCCCTGCATGATCCCGGGCAGGCCGGGCGCCCCGCCGCCGATCAGGTCGAGCCCGGGCGCGGTGAGATGCGCGACATGGCGCGGGCCGAAGCCGCCGATGCCGAGATGCGGATCATTGGCGAGGATCGGGCGGCCCGTGGCAGTGCGCTGCGGCCCGACCGTCCAGGCGTTGCTGCCCGCATTGGCGCGGTCGATAGCGGTCGCCGCGATCCCGCCCTGCTGGTCCGGCACGATGCTGCCAAAGGGCAGCGACCCCAGGTTGAGCACGCCGAGATCGGCTTCGGACACCGCCGCGACGTCGAGCCCTTCGGGCACGCGCATCGTCCAGGCCGGGCGCAGCGGCGCCACCACCGCATCGAGATCGAGCAACCCCAGCGCCGCCAGCCGGGCGCGGCGGATCTCGTCGTCGACATTGCCGATCGACGCTTCCCGCGCGCGGATCATGTCGCGCAGGCTCCATTTGATCGGGATCACGCCCAGGATGCGATATTCGAGCGGGAGCAGCGCAGGATCGGCCAGCACCTCGTCGATCCGCGCGTTGATCCCGGCGACATAGGCGCGGGCGCAGGCAACGATCTCGTCGGGGACGTCGGCCAGTTCCTTGTCGATGTCGCCGCGATAGTGGAACAGCCGGGCCGCGGCGTCATGCGGGACGAAGGCGGCGCCGAACGCCTCGGCCATCCGCCCCATCTCGCGGCGGTGGGCGAAGTCGATCTGGAACAGCCGATCGCGCGCGACGACATAGCCCTGGCCGAAAAAGGCATCCGGGATCGATGCGGCGCGGATGTGGGGAACGCCGTAGGGATCGTCGAGGATCGCGATCGGCGCCCCCAGCCCCGGCGCGCCGAGCCGCCGCACCGCCGAGATCCGTGCCGCCCCGGCGGTCGGAGCCAGCGCGATCGTCGCAACCGAGCCGAGCAGGAACGAGCGGCGGTTGAGCATCGGCAAGTCTCCGGAAGATTGGACGCGCAGGCTAGCGGGCTCTCAGGCAATGTCCCATGGCAAGGGCTGGCGCGGCCATAGGGCAAGGCTATGGCGGAGGCCGAGCCATAGGCTATGCCTATGGTTTGCCAAAGCAATAGACGCCCCAAAAGCCTTGACGCTTTCCGGCGCGACCCGGCACCTTCCCGCAGTCCGCGACCGACATTGCACAGAAGATGCAGATGCGCGCGGGGGCGCAGGAATCGAACATTCAGTTCCGCCGATCGATCGGCACGAGTGCTTAGGGGATTCATATGACAGTTCGAGGGAAGCTAGGTCGGCGCGCACGCGGGGTCGCATTTTTCTGCAGCTTGAGCGCACTGGCGATCGCCAATGCCGCGTATGCGCAAACCGCCCCCGCCGATCCGGCGCCGGCGGCGCCCCAGGCTAGCGAGGACCAGGGCGAGATCACCGTCACCGGCACGCGCATCCGCCGCGACGGCTTCCAGAACCCGACGCCGCTGACCGTGCTGACGCAGGAAGACATCCAGAATACGTCGCCGACGAACAACATCGCCGACTTCGTCAACCAGATGCCGCAGCTGGCAGGCTCGACCAAGCCGGCCAATTCGCGCCTCAACCTGTCGAACGGCTCGGCAGGCATCAACGCGCTCAACATGCGCAACCTGGGCGAAGGCCGCACGCTGATCCTGCTCGACGGTCGCCGCTCGGTCGGCTCGACCATCTATGGCTGGGTCGACATCAACACGATCCCGCAGGCGCTGGTCGAACGCGTCGAGGTCGTCACCGGCGGCGCATCCTCGGCCTATGGCTCGGACGCCGTTTCGGGCGTGGTCAACTTCGTCCTCAACAAGAAGTTCGAGGGCCTGAAGATCGAAGCCGATTCGGGCATCACCACCTATGGGGACGGCGGCAATTATTCGGGCAGCATCGCGGCGGGCAAATCCTTTGCCGGCGGCCGCGGCCACTTCCTGCTCAATGCCGAGATCGCGCACCAAGACGGCATCTACGAGGTCGGCAACGAGCGCGAGTGGAACCATACCGGCTATGTCCGCATCCAGGACCCCAACTGGGTCGCGGGCGCGACGACGCCGCGCTACATCACCACGCGGCGCCAGATCGGCGCGTCGAACTCGACCCCGGGCGGCCTGATCACCGGATCGGCCGGTACCAGCGCCAATGCTCTGCGCGGCCTGTATTTCGGCCAGGGCGGCGCGGTGAACACCTTCAACTATGGCAGCTTCGCCTACCCGGCCTATTCGACCACCGCCTCCTCGGCGCCCAGCCTCGTCCAGGGCGGTTCCTGGCAGGTCAATGATTCGGGCACCCGCATCGGCCTGATGCCGAAGGATGATCGCTGGGGCGTGTTCGGCCGGCTGAGCTTCGAAGTCGCCGACGGCATCGAACTGTTCGCCGAGGGATCGTACAACCGCCAGGAAGTCTATTTCAACGCGGGCCCGAACCTGTCGACCGGCATCACCTACAACACCACCGGCTGCACCACCGTCCCGGTTCCGGTGACCTGCAACGCCTTCGCGCTCCAGTCGCTGGGCGCGGCGCGGCTGGCCGGCGTAACCAGCGTCACGCTGGCGACCACGGCGGCCGACCTGCCGTTCCGCGGGATCAACAATGAGCGCAAGGTGCAGCGCTACGTGATCGGCGCCGAGGGCAATTTCGATGCGTTCGGCAAGCCGGGCCATTGGGACGTCTATGCCCAATATGGCCGCTCGGACCTGCGCGAGCAGCTGCGCAACATCATGAACCTGTCGCGCATGAACAATGCGACGGCGGCGGCCTATGCCCCCGCCGGCAACGCGCGCGGCTATGCGGTCGGCTCGATCCAGTGCCTGATCAACGTCGATGCCAGCACCACCAACGACGATGCGGCCTGCGTGCCGCTGAACCGCATGGGCATCGGCGTCGCCAGCGCCGACGCGATCAAGTACGTGCTGGGCGACCCGTATCGCGACCAGGTGATGGAGCAGTTCGTCGCGGGCACCAACTGGTCGGTCACGCCCTTCGCGACCTGGGCCGGCGATGTCAGCCTGTCGTTCGGCGGCGAGGTTCGCAAGGAGAAGATCCGCGGCAGCGTGCCGCAGGAATATCAGCCCGTCGTGACCTCTACCGGCACGAGCAACCTCTGGTCGGTGGGCAACTATCTGCCCTTCACCGGCGAATACAGCGTGAAGGAAGCCTATCTCGAGACGGTGGTGCCGCTCGGCCTGGGCCTCGAGTTCAACGGTGCGGTGCGTGCCACCGACTATTCGAACTCGGGCTATGTCACCACCTGGAAGCTGGGTGCGACCTGGGCGCCGATCCCGGACATCCGCTTCCGCGTGACCCGCTCGCGCGACATCCGGGCGCCCAACCTGAACGAGCTCTACCAGGCCGGCACCGCGAACAGCGATTCGGTGCGCAATCCCAACTATACCACCGACGGCGCGAACGGCCCGGCGACCTATGGCTATTCGGGCCTGTCCACCGGCAATCCCAACCTGCGCCCCGAAGTCGCCAATTCCTGGAACATCGGCGCCGTGATCTCGCCGCGCTTCCTGCCCGGCTTCACGGCATCGGCCGATTACTTCCGCATCAACCTGGCGGATGCAATCGACTCGATCAGCGCGCAGGAGATCGTCAACCGCTGTGCCGAGGGGATCGCGGAATATTGCGCTGCGATCACCAACGATCCGGTGCGTTCGACGCCGACCCAGCCCTATCTGCTGATCCGCAGCCAGCCGTTCAACTTCGTGCGCAAGCTGGTGCGCGGCATCGATTTCGACATGGCCTATCGCATCCCGGTGGGCGCCGGCAGCTTCCTGTTGAAGGGCGTCGCGACGCGCTACATCGAGAACCTGTCCGATACCGGCATCCCCGGCACGATTGCGGTCAACAGCGTGGGATCGAACGGCGGCGGCACGCCGACCTGGATCTTCCGCGCCAGCGCGACCTATGACACGCCGAGCTTCTCGGCGACGGTCACCGGCCGCGGCATCAGCTCGGGCCTCTATTCCTCCACCGGCATCGAGTGCACCACCGCCTGCCCGGCCACGACGACGACGTCGACCTATCAGACCTATGACGACAACCACGTCTCCGGCCTGTTCTATGTCGACCTCAACCTTACGCAGAAGGTACCGTTCGGCGGCAACAAGGCGGAGCTCTTCGTCAACGTCACCAACCTGTTCAACCGCTGGCCGCTGCTGGTGCCGGAAACCGGCCTTGCCGCGAACAGCACCTATTCGGACATGCTCGGGCGCCAGTTCCGCGTCGGGTTCCGCGTCCAGTTGAAGTGATGCGAAAACGGGGAGCGCAGCCGCGCTCCCCGTTTGCTTTCCCGGACAACAAAAAACGCGAGCGGCGAATTTCGCCGCTCGCGTCGTTTTGGCTCTGAACTCTAGAAGTCGATCTTCGCGCCGATGCGGAAGTAGCGACCCAGGATGTTCGCGCCGGCCCAAGCCGGGTTGAAGCCATAGATGCTGTAGGCAGCATCCGGATCGAACGGCGGCTTGATGTTGAGGACGTTCAGCGCATTCACATAGACCGTGAACTGATCATTGATCTTGTGCGAGGCGGTGAGGTCCAGGTTCCAGATCGCCTTCGAGCGGCACTGATACGGCGTGCCATCGTCATAGGCGAAAGCATGGCTGCAATCGTCCGGCGAGCTGGCGTTCACATCGAGCTCCGCGACCTTGTACCCGCTGGTATAATAGGCCGTAGCGGTGACGGTGGTCCCACCGAACTGCAGCGTGTTCTGCCAGCTGGCGCGCCAGCGCGGCGAACCCGAGCAGGAAGTGACGTTGCACGGGCTGAGCGTGCCCTCATAGTGCAGCGGATCCGCGGCCTCACCGGTGAACGGATCGATATTGGTGAGGCGGCTCTGGTCGAGGTACGACGCTTCGAACGAGCTGACCAGGCGCAGGCCGTCGGTCACCTTGATCTTCGCGTTCACGCCGAAATCGATACCCTGCACCAGCTGTTCATTGGCGTTGGCATAGGACGCCTGGATGAAGCCGATATGCGGCAGCGCGTTCGGGTTCGCCTGGTCGGGCGTGCCCTGCGTCACGGTGAAGCCCGGAATGTTGACCACGCCGTTGTTGCGATAATAGGCATCGATCACCGGCGCGGTGTTGGTCACGCCGACGATCAGGTCACGAACCTTGACCCGCCACAGATCGACCGTGAAGCTCACATTGCGGACCGGCTCGACGATCAGGCCCAGCGTGATGTTCTGCGAACGCTCGGGCTTGAGTTCCGGGTTGCCGACATTGGTGAGGCCGACCGAGAAGGGCTGCGAGGCATAGGCATTGTTGCCGTGCGCCGCGCAGAACGTCACATAGGTCGTGCAGAAGGTACCGCCGCCGTTCGAGACGAAGCCGGTGGTGGGCAGGCCGAAGGCTTCGTTGAAGCTCGGGATGCGGAAGCCCTTCGACCAGGTGCCGCGGAACGCCACCTGCGGGATCGGCGTGAACTTGGCGCCCACCTTGGGCGAGAAGTTCTTCTGGCCGGTCGAGTAGGAGTCGAAGCGGCCCGACAGGTTCAGCTCGAACTGCTTGATGATCGGCGCGTCGATTTCGCCGAACGCCGAGAAGACGTTGCGGGCGCCCGCCGTACCCACGGCGTTGATGCCGTAATAGCGATCATAGGGGTGCGCATCGTTCTGCGGATTGGCGCTGGGCGCATCGATCGATTCATGGCGATAGGCGATGCCGGCCGCCACGTTGAGCGGACCGCCGGGCAGCTCGAACACGGTGTGCGAAAGATTGCCCGTCGCCTGCCACAGGTTCGAGACCGACACCGTCGTGCTCGTCGGCATGATATAGTCCCACACCGACTGCGCCGTGGCATTCGGATTGGCGAAGTTGAACGTGCCGCGGGCGACGACGTCCATGATCCGCTGCGGGATCAGATAGCCGCTCTGCTCGCGCTTCAGCTCGACGCGCGACGCGACGAAGTTCGCCGAATAGTTCAGGCCGCTGAGAACCTCGCCCGACATGCCGACCACGCCGCGCATCGAGCGCGCCGAAGTCTCGTCGGTGGTCGGGATATCCGGACCGAAGAGCAGCTGTGCCGTACGACCGGAAGCGGCATAGGGGTTATAGGGGTTGAGCGTGCCGTTGGCCGCGGTGCACCCCGTATTCATGCCGTTCAGCGTGCCGACGCCGGTGGGGCAGACATAGACCGGCGCGATGACGTTGTAGATCACGGCGCCGCTGCGGGGATTGGTCGGCCGCTCGTTGAACGAACGCGGATTGCCGAAAGCAAGGGTGTCGGTCTGGTAGAAGTTACCCTGCGCGAAGAACTCGTGCGATCCACCGATATTGGCGGTGAAGCGCGCCGAGACGCCGAAGCGCTCCACGTCGGGCTGCAGCATCGCATAGGCACCGGCGAGGTTCGCCTCGCAGACACGGCCATCCGCCGGGGCTGCAGCCGAGCCGCCCTGGGCGGGATCGAGCATCGCCGCCGTGAGCTGCGTGCGGGTCCAGCGGCCGCAGCCGAGCGCCGGGTTCAGATAGGAGAAGCGACCGTCGCCGATCGCTGCATCGGGCGTGTTGACCGGACGCACCACGGCAAGGCCGGGAACGCCGAAAAAGGCATTCGCCGTGCCATCGGGGCTGACGCCGTTCGAGTTCAGGTTGGGCAGGCAACCACCGCTCGAATTGCAGATCCGGCTCCAGTCCGTGGTGTTGAACGGATAGCCGCGATCGCGCGCCCACAGCGCATCCTGCTTCAGATATTCGCCGCTGAGGTAGAAGTTGAAGCCCTGCTCCTGCAGGTCGCCATAGCCCCAGGTCAGGTCCGCGCGCCGCTCACCGGCATCGCCTTCCTGCGAGATGCCGGCGGAGAGGTTGGCGTGCAGGCCCTTGATCTCCTTCTTGGTGATCACGTTGATCACGCCGGCCACCGCGTCCGCGCCATAGGTCGACGAAGCGCCGTCGCGCAGCACGTCGATCCGCTCGATGATCGCGTTCGGAATGGTGTTGAGATCGACGAAGTTGCGCTGGCCGTCGTCCGCGAGCGGATAGGGCGCCATGCGCAGGCCGTCGAACATGGTCAGCGTCGCCTGGACCGTGAGGCCGCGCAGCGCAACGGCGTTGGCGCCCGCCGCGAAGTTGTTGCCGCTGTTCCAGCCCTGGGTCATCGTTCCGGCATTGCCGGCGGAAACGCGCTGCAGCGCTTCGGAGACGGTGTTGATGCCGCGCTGCTCGAGCGCCTCCGCCGAGAGCACCGTTACCGGCGACGGCGTCTCCGCATTCGCGCGGCGGAACAGCGAGCCGGTGACGACGATCGAGTCCGCAGGTTCCTCGGCGGCGGTCGGCGCAGCCTGCGGCTCAGCGGTAACCGGTTCGGCCTGGCTGGCGGCATCCTGCGCGTGCGCCGGCGCGGCGAGAAGGATCAGCCCGGCCGGCAGCGCACCGCATAGCGCGGTAGAGCCGATCAACAGGCGATGAACTAGTGAATTCCTTTTGGTCATTATCTGCCCTCTTTGCTGGCGGACCGCCAATCTCGCAGGCTCCCTGAAGCCCTGCCGGCGGTTCCGCATTGCGCACGGCGAGTGGCTCGCGGGGCTTGCCCTTCGATGAGATTCTGCCGCCCCTGGGGAGCGACGATCGTTGGGTGATCGCCCCACGGCACTCGCCGCGCCGCGCCCGCCTTCGGAACGGGCGCGAGCCGAAACTGTGCGGGAGCACGACGCAGCACCCGCGTTTCGCGACCAAGGCCGCGCCTGTTGCGACGAGGGACGCCCCCGAAACGTTCGAGCTATTCGGGCCGGAAGCCGGTCAGCTTTCCCTCGGCATCGGCGGTAGTCCGCCAGATCATCGTCTTGTAGGCGAAGTCGAGCCGGTAGCGGCGCTCGCCATCGGGAAGTACCTCGAGCAGGCCGACCGCGCCGAGCGGGCCCATGCCGCGCAGCATCGCGCGGGCGAACGGTGAGGCCAGGCTTTGCGCCGCCCCCTTCCCTGCCGGCGCGAACGAGGCGGCCGGATCCTCGCCGGCAGCGGCATGCGTCACCGCGCTGCGGACGGCGGCGGCGATGGCGGGCCGGTCGTCGGCGATCTCCAATGCCCGGGCCGGGGCAGGCAGATAGGTGTCGAGGATCGCTTCGGCGAGCAGCGGGTGGAACAGCTGCTGGTTGGTGAGCACGACCACGGTGAGCTGGCGTGCCTCGATCCGCGCGATGTCGGCGAGCGCCGGCCCGCCGCTGTGCCCGGCGAGCGTGGCGCCACGATAGGGGCGCACCACCCAGCCCAGCCCGAAGGAAGCCTGCTTGCCGCCGGAAAGCGCGGCCGGCGTCTCCAGCATGCGGATGCTCTCCGGGCGCAGCAGCTTGCCCGCGTCCATCGCGACGAAGAAGCGCGCAAGATCCTCGATCGTCGAATAGAGGCCGCCCGCGCCATAGCCCTGGGGCGCGAAGAAGAAGTCGCTGGTCGACAGCCGCCCGTCACGCAGGCCATAGACCGAGGCGCGATGCGCCAGCACGTCACCGACGCGTACGGTACCGTCATCGGTCGCCATCGCGAAGCCGGTGCCGGTCATGCCGAGCGGCGTGAGGAGCTCGTCGCGGAGCAGCGCGGGGAGCGGTTTGCCGCCCGCCTTTTCCAGGATCGCGCGCAGCACGGTGAAATCGGTGAAGCCGTAGCGGGCCTCACTGCCCGGCGGATAGGCGAAGGGCGTCTCCATCGCCTTGGCGACGACGCTGTCGACCGTGGCGTCCCGCGCCGCGCCCCATTGCTCGGCCAGGCCGGAGCTGTGGTTGGCCAGCTGGCGGACCTGGACGCCCTGCCAGCGCTGCGGCGCTTCGGAAAACCAGCGGGTGAGCGGATCGTCGAGCCCCAGCTTGCCCTGCTCGACCAGCCGCATCAGCAGCACGCCGGTAAACATCTTGGTGACCGAAGCGAGCTGGAAGCGCGTGTCGCTGCCGACCGGCGCACTCCATTCGACATTGGCCATGCCATAGGTGCCGATCTTGACGATGCGGCCCCGCTCGATGATCGCCACGGCCGCGCCGGGGATGGTGTTGAGCTGCATCTGCCGCTTGACGATCGCGTCGACCGGATCGGTGCCCGCGCGTGCCGGGGTGACTACAAGGAGCGCCACCAGGGCAAGCACGAGCCCGCGCATCAGCAGCCCTCGGATGCCGGCTTGGCGGCGGCGCTGCTCTCCGCGACACCAACCCCGGTGTTGATCGCGGTGCTGGCGACGGCGCCGCCATAGCCGCCTATCACACCGCCGCCGACCATGCTCGCGAGACCGCTCTTGCTCGCCGCCTTGAGGATGCCGCCCAGGCCGAAACCCTTTTTCTTCTTGGGCTTGCACGGCTTGGCCTCCGGCGCGGCCTGGCGCGCGGCGGTGACCTGATCGACTGGGCTGGGTGCGGCGGTGGCCATCGGATCGCTCGGCGCCTCCTGCGCCAGCAGCGGTGCGGGCATGGCCGCAAATAGCATCGCCCCGGCGATGCGGGCAAATCTGGACATGATATTCTCTCGAAAGCGGCGCGCGCGGATAACGGGTGACGCCTGCGCAGCGTGCGCGCACGCGGCCAGTATGGGGCGACCGGTGCCGCCCTTGCCGCGACGAAACCGGAAGGGATCAGCCCAGCAGCGGGACGATCGGGACCATGGTCGGCAACTCGGCGCAGCGCAGCGACGGCTCGCGCGCCGCATCGGCTGCCACACCGTTCTTCACCAGCGTGTCGCCACCCCGTTCGGCGCCATAATAGTTCATCAGATAGGCCTGGCGCTCGACCGGCGTGTTGGCGACGAGCGTCTTGTGGCCGGCCAAGAAGGTATCGCGAACCGCCTTGCGGAACGTCGCCCGGGCGGGGTCCGGCGACTTGTTGCGGCTATAGTCCTCGCTGCTGTCGGGCGGCGGCATCTGGCCGAAGCGCGCCTTGGCGACTGCCTGGGCAAGCCCGGCACAGGCCAGGTAGCGATAGGAATCGGGGCGGTAGAAATAGCCGACGGTGCGCAGCGGCATCCAGTTCGGCTGGATGCGCGGCGAAGCGGGCTGCACCCTGGCGGGCACCGGCAGGCGAAGCCGCGCCGCGATCCGAGGCTGGAGCGCGGCGATTTGCGGATATTCGAAGCAGCGCACGACGCGCGAGTTCAGCCCCGCATAGCCTATGCCCTCCCGGACCTTCTTGAGCGCCTCGAGCTGGTTGCTGTCGTGATACCAGCCATGGAAATCGACATGGGTATATTTCGGCTTGGCGCGGCCCAGTACCTCGGCCGCGTCATAGAGCGCTTGGGTTGCCTGGAAATAGGCCTGACGCTCGAGCATGTCTTCGGCCGGCATGCGCGGCGTATCGGAGGTGAACGCGCTGGCTTCACCACGCAACCTGGGATCGGCGTGATCCATCGCCCCGAAATAGATGTTGCTGATCGCCTCCATCAGCGCCGCGCAGCGCAGCCGCCGGGCGATGACCGGGTCGGCCTGATAGGGGTTCCGCGTGGCGTTGGGCCAATAGTCCGGCGAGACAATGTGCGCCTCGGCCGCTCCGGCAGCCAGCAAGGCGGCAGGGATAAGAAAAGAGCGCATGCGAAGCCTGTCTGCCGGGGTTTGCGAGGCCTGGTGGCACGGCCGCCGGGTACAGGCTGCCGTGCCACCCACGACACCCCAGGGGCGCTGGGGCAAACCGCGGGCGCGTAATGAAGGCACGCCCGAGGCCCGTCGCATCATTGCCGGCAGATGCCGGAAAGGGGAGCGGACGACCCTAAGTTGCAGGGGCCGTCCGCTACTTCCGGATCGAGGGACGACCGGAAGGAGCACGTTGTCGATACAGACTTTGCCGTGCCGGCGGTCCGGCGGCGCGGCCCATGCGATGAGCGCGGAGCCCGGCTCGACGGGACTGACCAACCCCGCCCGTCAAGCGACGGAAATTACCTCAGATCATCTCGTCGATCAGCAATTCCCAGCCCCGCTCGCCGCGGCGCCATACGCGCACATAATAAGCGGGGTCGCCATTCTCCGGGACCAGCCGGCCATAGCTCGCGGCCAGATCCCCCGCCTCCGAGACCCGCGTGCCGAGCCGCTCCGAGCGAACGAAGTGCCGCGGATCGGGCGCCAGGTTGCGGGCATCGACCTTGGCAATCGCGTCGCGTCCCGGGCGCAGCAGATACCCGTCCTCAGCAAGCAACGGCAGCAGCGCGGCGAGCCCCCGATCGACATAGCCAAGGTCGAGCGCCTGCTCCGCTGCATCGAGGCTATGGCCCGCGATCGTCTTAGCCTCCGACGCGGCGAGAAAGGCGAAACGCATCACCGCGGCGGGGCCGACCGCGGCGGCGCCGCTGGCCAGCTTAGGGGGAAGCCCGTGATCGAGGACCCAGCGCCAGCGGCCATCCGCCCCGCGCGACCAGACGGTGAGGAACTGGCCGGAAAGCACCTTGCCGCCGTGCACCATGCGGTAGGGACCGCTGGTGAAGCCGAGATCGCCCGAGCGGGCGACGCCCGCCATGCTGGGATGCCATTCGAGCGTGAGACCCGGCGTGTCGCCCCGTTTGGCGAGATGCTCGGGCGCCGAGACCGGCCCGGGCGCGAGCAGCACGCTGTCCTGCGCGGCATGCGCACGAAAGGCCGGGGTGATGCCGACACGCGTGGCGTCGGCGGCGAAGGCCTGCTCTGCCGCGACGAGGCTGGCGAAGGGATCCTCCACCGATTGGGCATGCACTCCGGGCGATGCCAGCGCGGTGGACAGGGCCGCTCCAAGGAGCGCGGCGATGGCGCGACGACGCCGAGGGGTTTTTATATGCATGTCAGACGCTTGCCCGATTCAGAGCCCGGATTAAGCGAACTGCGATCGGGATAGTTACGATTGCGACGAAGTCAGAGACCGAGGCGCTGGACGACCTGATCCTGATAATTGGGGCCGACCTGCAGCCGGGTGCCATCGTTGAGCAGCAGGCGCAGCAGCCCCTTGCCAGGACGTTCTACGCCAGTCACCGCGGCAATCCGCACCATATGTGAACGGTGAACGCGGACGATCACGCTCGGATCGATGCGCTGCTCGATCTCGTTCATCTTGGCGCGCATGATGTACGACTTATACGGGGTGTTGAGCAGCACATAGTCGCGCGCGGCCTCGATCCGATCGATGCTGTCGATCGGCACGCGGACAGAGCCCTGGCGCCCGGGCACCCAGATGCCGCTATCATAGGCACCCCGGACTGGCTGGGCCTGGGTTTCCCCATCGGCACGCAGCTCGGTCACGATCGTGGCGAGCTCGGCCGCCCGGCCCTCCGCGTCGAGCATGCGCAGGCGGCGGCGCACCCGCTCGATGCCGATGCGCAGACGATCGAAACTCACCGGCTTGAGCAGATAGTCGACCGCCTCGACGCTGAAGGCATCGAGCGCGAAGCGGTTGAACGCCGTCACGAACATGATTTCGGGCGGTCGGGCACTCTCGCTCAGCGACTGTGCGAGATCGATGCCCGAAAGCCCGGGCATCTGGATGTCGAGGATGGCGAGATCCGGTTCGAGCGCGGCGATCTGATCGCGGGCCTGGAAACCGTCACTCGCAGTGCCGACGATCTCGACATCGGGGATCGCCCGCAGCGCGAAGCTCAGTCGTTCGAGCGCAAGCGGCTCATCGTCCACCAGCAGGATGCGCATCATTCCGCCGCCTTGCGCACCGGCACCGTCCGCAGCGGCAGCGTGAGCCGCACCCGGAAACCCCTTTCGGTCGCCCGGGCATCAATCTCGCCCAACTCCCCGTAAAAGGCGGATAGCCGCTTGCGGACATTGGCAAGGCCCACCCCGAGCCCGCCCGGCTTGGCGCCCAACGCGTGACGGCCATCGTCCTGCACCACCAGTTCGAGCATGCCGCCGGTCTCGCGAGCCTGCAGCGCCAGCTTCACCCGCGCCCGCGACGGCGCGACGGCATATTTGATCGCATTCTCGACCAGCGGCTGGAGCAGGAAGCTGGGCACCATCGCGTCGAGCAGCGCGGCCGGACAATCGAACTCGACATGCAGCCGCTCGCCGAAGCGCGCGGATTCGATGTCGAGATAGGATTGGGCGTTCGCCAGCTCCTCATCGAGCGTGATCTCCTCCTGCGGATCGGTCTCGAGCGAGAGGCGCAGGAAATCGGCGAGCTTCATCGTCACATGCTCTGCCTCTGCATTGCGCTGGGTGACGATGAGCGAAGAGATCGCGTTGAGCGTGTTGAAAAGGAAATGCGGGTTGAGCTGGAAGCGCAGCGCCGCGAGCTGCGCCTGGTGCGCCGCCTCGTTCGCCTCGGCCAGGCGGCGCTGCGTCTCGCGCATCGCCATGTCGCTCAACGTCAGCCCCCAGGCAGTCGCGTAGAAGCCGTAGATGAAGACGAAAGGCATCAGCCCGCGATAGAAGATCTCGCCGACGGGCGGCGACTTGCCCGCCACCGCGATCGCATAGTCACGGACCTGGAACGCATCGAGCCCGCCATGTGCGATCGAGATCGTGAGCGCCGCCACCATGATCAGCGGCACGCGCAGGCGGCGCGGCGCGCGGCGGCAAAGCCAGATGATGCCGACCAGCACCGCGGAAAGCAGCAGGCCACAGAACAGCGTCTGCGCCAGCAGGATCTTGTAGGCTGTCGGGAAGGGGCCACCCGAGACGATGTCCTGCGCCGACCAGAGCACAAGCGCGACCAGCCACAGGAATATCGTCAACCCGGCCGCGATCCACACGTCACGGGGCCTCATGCCGGGCGGGAGAATATCATGCATGGTTGCGAACATAGCAGAGTTTGCCTGGCTGACGATCATTTCGAACGGCGCATCAAACGGCGGAAACGGGCCAGGCACCACCGCGGCAGGCAAGGGCAGGCTTTATGCCAATTGCACCCCAGATTCGATGAAACCGGATTTCGACGCGACAAAAACGGACGGACCGACCCGGATAGCTTGTACCCGGGCCGATCCGCCCTTCCCCCCGTCGAACCGGATCAGAATGCGATCGCGAGGCCCGCATTGACGCTGTGGCGAGCGGTGTCGGCGAACTTGCCGCCGGCACCGGCGCCATATTCGCCCGAATAGCTCAGGTTCAGGCGAATGCCCTTCGCTACCGGTGCCGTCACACCCAGCGCGAGATGCGCCATGGTATCGCCGCGATCGGCTGCCTGTGCCAGCATCACGCCGCCCGAGCTCGCCGCCACATAGGAGGCGTAGGCACGGCCGTTGTTGCCGCTGAACTGATGGCGGATGCCCGCCTCGGCCCAAGGCGAGACGCCGCCCAGATCGAAGCTGACGCCGAGTGCCGCATCGCCGAACAGCGCGTTGCTGCTGTTCTTGACCACCTCCAACGCGAAGTCCGAGCTCTTCTCGGTCAGATGGTTGCGGCCGCCCTCGACGTAGGTGACGCCGACGCGCGGCGCGATCCGCAGCGTACCGAGCGAGACCTCATAGGCAGCCGACATATCGGCAAAGACCCCGCCCAGATCATAGCGCGAGGTGGCCAGGGCGCCCGGCACGGTACGCTTGGTCTTCGCCCGCGACAGGTCGTAGCCGACCAGGCCGCGCAGCGCGAGGCCGCCGATCTCGCCGCTCGCAGAGACGCCGAGCTGCATGCCGTCCAGATCGGTGCTGGCACCGAAATTCTCCAGCGTCTGGTTGGTCGCGAGCGTGCTGACGAACGCACTCACCCGGGCATTCTCGGAGAAGCCATAGCCAAGCCCGCCGAGCAGGCCGCGGCTGTCGCTGCGCAGGTCATGCGCACCGGTACCGGCGTTCCCGGCGAGAGCACCCTCCTGATACAGGCCCTGGGCGAAGCCGTAGAAGCCGATATGGCCCTTGCTGCCGTTCTCGAGCGTCCGCATCGCGTCGACCACGGCGAGCCCGGTGTCGATGCTGGCCTGATCGGCCGCGGCAAAGGCTTCCGGCGAGAGCGCGGCGAAGCCGGCGGCGCGCGAAGTGCCGTTGGTCTCGACCAGCGCCGGCAGCGCATTGGTGAAGGCCTGGACCATCTGGCTGCCGCCGAGCACGGCATTGGCGTAGCGGATCGAGTCCTGGACGTTGGTGCCGAACCCGGTGCCGTTCTGGAACTCGCCCACCAGCTGGATGCGGTTGCCGCGCGTCACCACGAAGCCGAATACCGTCTCCGACTTGTTGATCGTGGTGAAGCCGCCGGTGATGCCACCCTGCGCCACCACCAGATCGAGCGCCCCGCCCGGGGTGGACTGGAGGATACCGGTGATGTCCAGCGTCGCGCCGTTCTGGATGGTCATCGTGCCCGAGATGTTCAGGCGGTCGCTGACCGTCGGCGACATTTCCAGCAGCAGGTTCGAGCCGTTGGTGAACAGGACGTTCCCGTTGACCGTCATCGTGCCCGGCGAAGCGCCCGGCGACAGCGTGCCGCGCACTTCGATATTGGCGTTGACGGTGCCGGCGGTGCCGAAGGTTGCGCCCTGGCCGACCACCAGCGTCTTGGCCGAGGTGATCGTGGTGCTCGCCTGGCCGATCAGGCGGCCGCCGGTGACCGAGATCGTGTCATAGCTGACATTGCCGGTGAGCGAGACGACGCCGCCGGCGACGTTGAGAGCCTCGAAATCGGCATAGCCCTGGCCGTTCCACGCAGTCGGCGCAGCATAGGTGCCCGCCGTGTTGAACTCGAGCGTATCATAGCCGGTGCCGCCGCTCGCGGTGCCGGTGATCGCACCGGTATGGCCCAGGGTAAGACGATCATTGCCCGCCCCCAGTGCGACATTGCCCGCCAGCACGCCCTGCACGTTGAGAATGTTGGCGCCGTCATTGCCGTTGAGCGTAGGCACGGTGAGCGTCGAGCCGGCAGCGACCGTCAGCTTGGCGCCGAACAGGTCGACCACGTCGAAGCTGGCATCGCGATCGACGATCAGCTCGCCGGCATCGCCCGATTCCAGCTCCTCGAAGCCGGTGGCGTTGACGCTGCTCAGCTTGCGGGTGGTGCCCACTGCCTGGTTGAGCACCAGCCGGTCGATGCCGTCGCCGCCATCGATCGCGCCGCTCAGCGTGGCGCCGCTGGCCAGCGTCAGCACGTTGTTCGCCGCGCCGAAATTGGTCTCGTTCGCGGTGATCGTGCTGCCTGCCGCGACGGTCAGGTCACCGTCCTCGACCGAGATGGTCTGGAAGGTGCCGTTGCCGCTGATCGCCAGCGTGCCGGCACCGTTCGCCACGATGTCCTCGAAGTTGAGGATCCTGGCAGTGGACAGCGTCGAAGTCTGGTCGGCGAGCGTGGTGAACACCAACGCGTCATGCCCGGCGCCGCCGTTGACGGTGCCCAGGATCGAGCCGCCCTCGACGATCAGCGTGTTGTCATGCTCGTCGAAGTTGAGCGTCTGGTCGACGCCGATCGTGGCGCCCAGCGTGAGCGTCGAACCGCCCGCGACGTTGATCGTCTCGAAGCTGGTGATGCCTTCGGCGATCTTCGAGTCACCGGTGAGGTTGAGGTTGAGCACGTCGTTGCCGGCGCCGCCGTCGAGCCCGCCCGAAAGCAGGCCGTTCAGGCTCATCGTCAGCGAATCGTCGCCGCCGCCGAGCGATACGCCGCCGGTAAGCGCGGTGTTGAGGATCACCGACTGCGAGTTGTCATCACCGATGATGTTGCCGATATGGTGATCACCGCTGCCCGGATTGAGCGTGAGGTCCGCGCCATTGCGCAACGTCACCGTGTCGAAGTCCTGATCCATCGCGAGCGTCAGGCGGGCGTTGCCGGATATGTCGAGGGATTCGAAATTCGTGACGTTGGGGAGATCACTGCTGTCCTGTGTGATCTCGAAAGCGACGGTATCGCTGCCATCGCCGCCGTCGATCAGGCCGGTGGCGGTGCCGCCGGTGAGAACGAGGCGGTCATCCCCCGCGCCGAGGTTGATATTGCCCTCGACCACGCCGCCCGCACCCAGGGTGACGGTGTCGTTGCCGCCGCCCATGTCGAGCCCGCCGCCGATCGTGCCGAACACGCTGACCGATTCCGCCGCGTCCGAACCCGACAGCGCCGTCGCACCCTGGGTCTGGAAGCGGGTGCCGGCCGCGACCGTCACGTTCGAGCCGGCCATGACCAGCGTCTCGAGATCGGTGGTGCCGCGGATGGTGATCGAGCCCGTGCCGCGCTGGCTCAGCGTCTCGAACTGGCGGAACTGGTCGAAATCGACCGTGCCGCCGCCATTCACATCGACGAGCAGCGTATCGTTGCCGGTGCCGCCATAGGCGGTGCCGGTGAAGGTGCCCGACGCGGCATAGACGAAGGTGTCGTCGCCCGAGCCGAGGCGCAGATCGCCCTGGAGCGTGCCGTAATTCTCGAACACGTCATCGCCATCCGCGAGATCGACATTGCCGATGATCGTGCCGCCGGCGAGGTTGCGGATCTTGTCGGTGGTGTTGATCGTCTGGATGCCGCCGGCAACGACATAGGTGTCGCCCTCCTCGTCACCGTCGATCGGCGCATCGAGATCGACATTGCCGGCATCGAAGTTGCGGCTGCCCTCCAGCACCGTATCGGCGCCGCCGCGGATCGTGCCGAGATTGTCGAGCTCGAACAGGCGCAGCGCCGCGTCGACGCTGGTGCTGCCATAGCCTTCGTCGTCGAGGCCGGCGACGAGCAGCGCGACCGAATTGCCACCGGTCGCCTCGATCGTGCCGCCCGCCGCATTGGTCAAGCGGGCAAGGCCGTAATCGCCGAGCAGCCCGACGAACGCGCCGCTGGCGAGGCCATATTCGTCGCCGCCACCATTGGCGCTGATCTTGCCGCTATTGGTGAGCGTGCCGACCAGCACCGGCTCGGGATCGATGCAATCCTCTTCAGCGAGGCCGCCGAACGCCGTGAGCAGCAGGCCGGTGCCACCATGGCCCGTCGCCTGGATGGTGCCGCTGTTGGTCACGTCGAAGGCGTTGCCGCGCACCTGGGCACCCGCGGCATAGTTGGAGGCCGCCGAGATCGTGCCGCTGTTGCCGAGCTTGATCGTGCCATATTCGCTGTAGAGGTCGACTGCGTTGTAGCCATCGGCGCCCGAGCTGATCTGGCCGGTGTTCGACAGATCGATGCTGTTGCCGGTCTCGTCGGTACCTTCGTTGAAGATGACGACGGCGCGGTCGCCGGTCGAAGTGATGGCGCCGCTGTTGGTCATCTTGAACGCGCCGTTGCCGTAATTGTCGATATAGACGCCGACGTTGCGCGCGGTGATCGCCGCGGTGTTGAGGAAGCTCTTCAGCGTGTTCGCGCCATAGATGCCCGCGACCGCGCTGGTGATCGTGCCGTTATTGACGAAATCGAGGCTGGCTTCGCCGCGCGGATCGGTTGCGTCGATCGCGGCATAGGCCTCGCCCTCGTCGGCGATGTCGAAGCTGGCGTTGTTGGTCACCTTGCCATCGCCGAGGATGCGCAGGCCGGCAGCCTGGGTCGTGGCGGACGTGACGGTGACCTCGGTGGCCGCGCCGCTCGCCTCGACACCGTGCATCTCGAAGCTGTTGCCGAGCACGTTGGTGGCGAGATCGAAGGTGCCGCTGCTGGTGAAGGAGCGGCCATAGGCATCGACGCCGTCGCCGCCGGTCACCGTGCCGCTCACGTCGAGCGCGGCGCCGTTGCGGGTGAGCACGGTGTCATTGCCGTCGCCCATGTCGAGATTGCCGGTGACCTTGCCGCCGGTCGCGACATAGAGATCCTCGCCGCCGCCGAGCAGGACATGGCCGGTGATCGTGCCGGCATTCTCGACGATGTCGTTGCCGTCGCCGCCGGCGATCGCCGCACCGGCGGTGCCGATCGTGTTGCTGCTGACATGGCCCTGGATGGAGCCGGTGGCGCCGTTGACGATGCGGTTCACGCCATAGCCGGTCGTCTCGATCGCATTGCCATGGGCGCTGGTGATGATGCCGTTGTTATAGACCGTCGAATTGTCCATCCGGATGCCGGTGCCCTGCATGGTCACCATGCCCTTGCCCAAGCCGGAATTGTCGTTGGTGAAGAAGCTGTCGACCATGTCGACGCCGGTGCCGAAATTGGCCGAGCTGGCGCCCTTCGAATCTTCCCAGATCGACGCGCGATTGAGGATCGTGCTGCCGGTGGCATCGAGCAGCGTGCCGGCACCGGTGCCGCCCTTGCGCAGGTTGGTGCTGGCCGAAAGCAGCACTTCGGTGCCGTAGCCGGTCTTGAGCGCGGTGCCGCTGTCGATGTCGATGCCGCCCTTGCCGGCGAGCAGCTCGACGCGACGAGCATAGGTGGCATCGACCGAGACATCGGCGCCGCCGCCATGGACGCTGGCGGCGATCACGAGATCGAGGCCGTTGCTGTTGTCGCCGAACTCGCTCGCGGTCGAGCTCTGCTCGACGACGATCGACGGCCGGTGATAGCCGCCATTGTTGAAGGTCATGTCGACCACGACGCGGCCATCGCCGGCAAGGCGGAGCAGGCCGTTATAGCTCTGGTGACCGTCGCCGGTGCGATCGAGCGGCCCCTGGAGGGTGAGCACCGTATCGGCGCCCGCAGCCTCGTAGATCGTGCCGCCGGTGAAGCCGGTGGCGTTGTTCTGGAGCACCGAGAAGGTCTGGGTGCTGCCGGCACGCGCCTGGAGGATGTTGTTGCCCGCGCCCATGTCGACGCTGCCCGAGACCAGGCCGCTGGTATCGACGCTGCCGTCCTGCTTCAGGCGGCCGAGATCGACGACGAGCTTGTCGTCGCCCGCGCCGGTCGAGAGATCGCCCTGGATCGTGCTGCCCTCGGCGAGCCAGACCATGTCATTGCCGGCGCCGGTGACGACGTCGCCGACGATCGTGCCCTTGTTGGCGATATTGGCGCCCGGGTAACCAGCCTCGCCCGCAAACTCGACGGCGGCGCCGGTGCCGGCCTGGATGTCGCCTTCGTTGATCAGGGTGCTCGCGCCGTAATATGGGTTGCTCAGGCCGCGCACCGCAGCGATGGCGCCCGTGCCGGCGATCGAGCCGCGATTGGTGAGCGACGCGCCGCCCTCCATCAGCACCGCCTGCGCGGCGCGGATGGTGCCGCCGGTATCGTTCAGGAAGCTGGCATAGGGGTTCGACAGGAACAGGCCGACACCGTCCTCGACATCGCTGGTGATCGTTCCGCTATTGTGGCCGCTCCCTTCGACGACGACGGCCACATCGACCGCATCGGACGCGTGGATCGTCCCGCGATTGTCGAAGCCATATTCGCCTTCCGCGAAGGTGAAGCCGCTCGCGCCGATGCCGTAGGAGACCGTACCCGAAAGGTTGATCGTCGCGCCCGTATCGTTGACGAACCGGCTGTCGAAGTCGGTGGCGTCGATCAGCAGATAGGGCTTGTCAGCGCCCTCCACGCCGGTGAAGTTGAGCGTGCCGCGGTTGATGAAGGTCAGCGGGCCGGAATTGTCGGCATATTCGCTGAACGAACTGAGCGTCAGCCCGGCATCGTCGCCGCTATAGGTGATGTCGGCGTTGCTGGTGACGGTGCCCGGCCCCGAAATATCGAGGCCAGCGGTCAGCTGCTCCGGCGCGATGGTGACTTCGAGATTGCAGCCGCACAGGTCGAGCCCGTAGCGCTCGAAGCCGGTGGGGAGCGCGCCGAACGCGATCGTGCCCGAGCCGGTCATGCGGAAGCCGTAGGTATCGACGCCTTCGCCGCCGTCGATCCCGCCTTCCGGCAGCGCCGCAATGCCCGAGGCATTGGCTTCACGCCAGAAATGGTCGGCGCCGCCGCCCATGTTGACGGCACCGGTGACGGCGCCGCCGACACGCTGGTAGAAGCTGTCGTCATATTGGCCGAGCGCAACATCGCCCTCGATCCGGCCGGCATTCTCGACATAGCCGTGATCGGTGACTGCGATCGCGACGTCGCCGGCGCTGCGGATCACGCCGCCCGCCGCGTTGTTCAGGGTGAGATAGTCGGCCGCGATCGCCGGGGAGGTGCCCCGCGCCTCGATCACGCCGCTGTTGTCGATCTCGGCGCTTTCGGTGGCGATCGCCGCGCTGGTGGCGGAGTTGTTGGCAATGGTGCCGCGATTGTCGAGGTCGAGATAGGTGCTGCGGATCGCCGAGGCATCGCCCGCCTCGATCGTGCCGCCATTCGCGCCGTCGAACTGATAGACGTCGATGCCGCCCTCGATGCGGGCGCCGGCGCGGTTCTGGAGCTGCAATGTCGCCATGCGGGCGCGCACCGCGGGGCCATCGGTCCCGCGCATCAGACCGGCATTGTCGACCTTGATATAGTTGCCGTCGTCATCGCCCTGGCGGATCGCATTGCCACCGGCCAGCGTGCCGGACTTGCCGATCTTGACGTCGAGGCGCTGCGCATCGCCGAGCAGCACGGCGGGGCCTTGCGACAGGGCCGTGCCGTTGACGATCAGCCTGCCGCCGAGGTCGAACCGCAGCGCCGCATCCTCGGTCGCCTGGCTGCCGACGGTCGCGCCCGGCTGCACGGTGACGGTGCCGTTCGGCACGGTCATCACGAACGGATCGGAGGCGCCCGAGCAGACCACCTGCGCCCCCTCGGCGGCGCACTGCGCCTGCGCGCTCGTCGTCGACAGCGCGATCGCGAGCGTCGCGGCGCCGACGAACAGCGCGGTGCGACGCTTCACGCCGGGAAGGGTACGGAGGGGGTAAGCGGTACGCGACATGATATGCTGCTCCAAAGCCGGATGATGCCGGCGCGAAAATGCGCGCCAGGCTGAACAGCGCGGGCAGATGCCGATATTCGCCGGGAAGCTCCAACCCCGTAACTTCACACCGGCATGAAACTTCACATGGCCGTGCAGTTTCTCATCGCGTGACGGCTCGGATCAGGTCATGGCCAAGCAGATCGGCCATGTCGGCGGGCGAATGATCAACATGGCGCGCAGCGACCTGGCCGGCGTGCAGCCGGAGCGCATCGCTGCCGGCGATGCGGCGCAGCGCATCGCGCACCGCATCCGGCCCCGCCGAGGCGGCCTGGGACTGGGCGACCCCGGCCAGGCGCAGGCGATAGGTGAGCAGCAGCGATTCGAGCGTATCGGGCAGCAGCAGTTGCGGGACGCCCGCACCAAGCATCCGCGCCGAGGCGCCATAGCCGCCGCGCCCGACATAGAGCGCCGCCTCGCGAGCGACCGCATCAAGGTCGATCGGCGCGGCGCTGAAGCGGATATTGGCGGGCAGGTCTTCGGGCGGCGCGCCGGCCGCATGCCACAGCGCCGGCCAGCCAAGCGCCCCCAGCGCCTGCGCGACCGCCACGCCACTCGCGCGGTCAAACGGCAGATAGACCAATGTGCGGGGCCCCTCGCCCGCCGGCCATTCGGGCCGGGCATCGGCCGCGATGCCGACCAGCGGCCCGTAATAGAAGTCCGCGGCGCCCGGCCCGTAATGATCGAGCTCGCTCCAGGCGAGCGCGTGACCCGGCGCGCCCTCGAGCAACTCGCCGAGCCCGGCCAGCATCGGCGCGCCGAAATGCCGGCAGACGGTCCGCACCACCAGGTCTGCCGGCCGCTGCGCCTGGGCGAGCTCGGCACGGCCGTGCCCGGCCCAGGGCAGCAGGCTGGTTCCGACATGTCGCGCGGGCGGCGCGACAAATGTGGGACCGAGGCGCACCGCGGGCAGCCCGGCGACATGGGCGGCGAGGATCGAGATCGGGGCATGCTCGGCAATCAGCGCATCGGGGTTTCGCCGTTCGAACAGGGCAAGCCACTGCGCGACCAGCGGGATAGCCGCGGCGGCATGGCCCATCCCGCCCGCCGCGATCACCTGGCCATAGGTCAGCGTCTCGCCGCCGGTGGCGGGGCCGATGTGACGGGGCGCCTGCAGCACGGCATCGAAGGCATCGCGCTCGATCCGCAGCGCGGTTTCCGGGGTTCGCGCAGCCAGCGTCAAGCGATGGCCAGCGCGGCGCAGCACGCGACCGATCGGCGCGAGCGTCGCGACATGGCCGTAGCCGAGCCCCAGCTCCCATGTCGCAAGCAAATGCATCCGAACGCTACTAAGCATCCCACCCGGCCGCGCAGCCGCTATTGTTTCCCGGAGCCGTGCAATTTCGCGGCGCCCGTCGCGACATGGGCGGGTTCCATCGCAGGCCTGCTACATTTGTCGCATGCGTATCGCATGGCTCGGCTCCCAGCGTTGAAAAGGGGGGCGGCAATGGCAGTTGCCATGGGTATCTGTGCGCAAGCATCCGGTTCGCGCAGCCGGCGCGGCAATCGCGAAGCAATCCTGGTTGCCGGGCGCACATTGTTCGCGCGCCACGGCCCGGCCGGCGTGACCTTCGACGACGTCGCCCGCGAGACCGGGCTGACTCGCCGAACGATCTACAATCACTTCGCCAATGTGGACGATCTTTTCGTCGCCTCGATCCAGGCAGTGCTGCGCCAGCTGCATGGGCGCCTGCCGGCGGCGCCCCCGATCGAGATGTCGACTGTCCCCGCGCTCGACCGCTTCGTGCGCGAATTGCTGCGGCTGTTCACCAACCCGACCTTCGTGGATGCCAAGCTGGTGCTGACGCGCCATGGCAGCGCACACCCGGCCCTGCACCGCGCCTTCGAGCAACGCATCCTGGCGCCGCTATATGCGAGCTTTGCGGGCTATCTGCGCACGCGGGCCGGCCGCCGCCCCAGCGAGAATCCGCTCGAGACCGCACAGCATGTCGTGACGGTCGTGCTCGGGCTGGCGGAAACCGCACGCCTGCTCGGCCATGTCGGCGAGGACGGGGTGCACCACGCGCTGCCGCTTGCCCGGCTCGCTGCCGACGCACTGGTACACGGGCCCCAGACGCGGTTCGACCGGGCGGCCTGAGGATGTGAAAAGACCCCGGCAGCGCGGCTGCCGAAGCCTTTCGAACCGGCCTGACCGCGCGATCAGAAGCGCAGGCGGACGCCGCCGGTGAAGGTGCGGCCGGTGAGGCGATAGGTCATCGTCGCCTCCTCGAACCCGCCATAGCGGCGCACCGGCGTGTTGGTGAGGTTGCTGCCCTCGAAATAGATCTGGAAGCGCTTGTCGAGGTTGAAGCGCACCGAGCCCGACAGGCTCTCGAACGGGCGGTAGAAGACGCCGCTGCCGCCGGTGCCGAGGCCGTAGAGATACTTGCTGCGCCAGTTCCACGCCAGGCGGGCCTGGAACCAGCCCTTTTCGTAGAAGCCGACCAGGTTGACGTTCTGCTTCGACAGGCCGGGGATCGGCAGGTCGCCATGCGTGCGCGTGTCGGTGATGCCGCTCTTGCTGTCGATGTACGAATAGGTGGCGCTCACGCCGAAGCCGTCGAACGGGCCGGGCAGGAAATCGAGCGGCTGGGTGAGCTGCGCCTCGAAGCCTTTGATCTCGCCGCCGGTGCCGTTCATCGTCCGGGTCACGCGGAAGGTACCGTCGGGGCTGGTCGAGGGATCGGGGGTGAAGCCCGGGATCGTCTCGTTGAACAGCTGCTGGTAGAGGAAGCTCTCGACGTCCTTGTAGAAGAAGGCGACCGAGTAGATCGCGCCCTTGGCCGGATAATATTCGAGCGAGAGATCGGCTTGGTTGACGCGGAACGGCTTGAGCGCCGGGTTGCCGACGCTGGCGCTGCCCGCGCTCTCCACCACCGAGAAGGACGGGGTGAGGTCCGCCGTGTCCGGCCGCGCCATCACCCGCGCGCCGCCGAAGCGCAGCAGCAGCTTGGGGCTGAGCGTGAAGCGGAAGGCGACGCTGGGCAGCCAGTCGTCGTAGCGGACGACGACATTGTTCGGCACCACCTTGGTCGCGTCGGCACGGCTGCCGATGAAGCCGTCGGCATGGACTTCGCTGTGGACGTAGCGCAGGCCGAAATTGCCGCGGAAGCGGGCGCCGAACAGGCTCGACCCGAAGTTCACCTGGCCATAGCCCGCCCAGTTCGGCTCCTCGAGCTTGTAGGACGAGGTGGGGTCGTAGAGCTGCGGCGTGCAGGTGGCGACGATCGCCTTGCAGACGAAATCGGTGGTGCCGAGCGGGATCGCCGAGACGAAGCTGTTCGGGAAGCTGCCGGTCGCGCCGTTCAGCAGGTCCGGATAGTCGACCACGGTATAGTTGCCCGGATAGTTCACCACCGGGGCCTGGGTGGTCGAATAGGTCGTCTGGTTGCGGAAGGTGGCGCGCGTCGAGACGATGTTGCTGTAGCGGATGCCGCCCTGCACGCTCTGGATGAACCCGCCATCGACTTCCTGCTTGAAATCGAGCCGGCCCTGCTTCTCCTTCGAGCGATAGAGGAAGAGATTGTCGTAGGAGGTGCGGAAGACGAAGTTCGCCGGGTTGGTGAGGTCGACCGTGCTGGCATAGCTGATCGACGGCACATCGGTGCCGCGGAAATCGAAGGTCACCGGCGTGGCAGTGCGGGTATCGGCGCGCAGATAGGACTGGGTATAGTCCTGGTTCGCTTCCGAATAGGAGACTTCACCCGAGACGGTCAGCCGCTCGGTGGGCGTCCAGGTGCCGCCGACCGCGCCCGAATAGATGTCGGTCGGCAGCTGGATCACTTCGCCATTGCCCTGCAGCGTGGCGCGCACCGTGCCGGCGATCAGGTTCTCGTTCGGCGAGATGGTGACGGCGGTATAGGTGTTGCCCGTCGCGGCGAGCGGCACCGACAGCCAGTTGCGGTCACGCCGGGTGTTGGCGTGCGCATAGAGGAAGTCGGCATAGCCGCTGAACTTGGACGAAGGCTGCCAGTTCAGCCCGGCGGTGACGCCCAGCTTCTCGCGCTTCTCCTGAAGCACCTGGTAGCGGATGTCGTTGAACCAGTAGATCGGCGAGCCGTCGCCGTTGGGATCGAAATTTACACCGGCCGGATTGTTGTTGAAGCGGCTGTCGAACGGGCGCCAGCCGGTGAAGCTGTCGAACGAGTCCGTGCGCAGGTTGAGCTTCTGATAGTTCACGCCCAGCGACACGCCGAGCGTGTCGTTGAACAGCGACTTGGAGACCAGCGCGGTGGCGCGGCCCGACCATTTGTCGGGCAGGTCCTTGTACACGCCCTCGACCGAGGCGCCGAAGAAGAAGGGCTTCTTGGGCGAGGGACGGCGCGTCTGGATGTTGACGGTGCCGCCGAGCGAGCCTTCGACCTGCGAGGCGCTGGGCAGCTTGGTGACGTCGAGCCGCGAGACCAGCTCGGACGGGATCAGCGTCATCACATTGTACGAGCCCTCGTCGGGGCCGTCGGCACCGCGGCCATAGGGGCTGATCAGCGTGCGGCCGTTGAACTCGAGCCGGTTCTGGCGAAGGCCGCGGATCGAGATGTCCTTGGCCTCGTCGATGCCCTGCTCGACCTGCACGCCCGAGACGCGCGACAGCGATTCCGCGACATTCTGGTCGGGCAGCTTGCCGATGTCCTCGGCCACCACCGAGTCGACGATCTGGTCCGACTGGCGCTTGATGTCGATGCCTTCGTCGAGGCTGGCGCGGAAGCCGGTGACGACGATCGTGTCGGTCGCCTGCCCTTCCTGCTCGGGCGTCGCGGCGGCGGGCGGGGTCGGCTGCGCGGGCGCGGTGCCGGCGGGTGCCTGCTGCGCGTAACAGAGCGTCGAAGTGGTGCTCAGCGCCAGACTGACGACACCGAGCGCCAAGGGGCGGCGAATCCGCATGTATCTCTCTCCCACACCGGCGGCAGCTCTACCGCTACCGACTCCACGCCCCTGCAATGTTGCTAATTTAGTTATGTGTCAAGCAAGCATACACGGTTCAAGTGCGCCATCTCTGGATTTATGTGACTAATATAGCACTTATTGACGAACAGAACGCCACCCGGCGACGGTACGCACCGCGGCGCCGCGCACCTCGGCCGGGGTAGCACCGGCACGGTAGAGGCTGGAGCCGAGCCCGAAGCCCGCCGCGCCTGCCGCGACGAAGGGCGCGAAGCCGGTCTCGTCGACGCCGCCGACCCCGAAGATGCGGGTTCCGGCAGGCAGCACCGCGCGCCAGGCAGCGATCGTGCCGGCACCCAGTTCGCGCGCAGGGAACAGCTTGAGCGAGTCCGCCCCCGCCGCGAGCGCGGCAAAGGCTTCGCTGGCGGTGGCGACGCCCGGCATCGTCGCCAGACCGTGGCCGGCCGCTCGGGCGATCACCGCAGTGTCGCAATTGGGCGAAAGGATCAGCGCGGCACCCGCGTCGCGCGCCGCATCGGCCATGTCCGGGGTGAGCACCGTGCCCGCGCCGATCACCGCCTGGTTGCCGAATGCCTCCGCGAGCCTGGCGATGCTGGCATAGGGATCGGGCGAATTGAGCGGCACCTCGATCATGGTGAAGCCGGCCTCGACCAGCTCCGCGCCGATCGCCACGGCTTCATCGGGCTTCACGCCGCGCAGGATCGCGACCAGCGGCAGCGCCGCCACCGCCGCATCGAACCGTTCGCGCGGGTTCATCGCCGGGTGATCCCGGCGCCGCCGTCGATCGCATAGACGCTGCCGGTGATCCAGCTCGCCTCGTCCGAGGCGAGGAACAGGATGAGGTTGGCGACATCCTCTGCCGTGCCTAGCCGGCCGAGCGGATGGCGCAGCACATTGGCGGCGCGCGTGGCGGCGGGATCGGGCTGGCGATCGAACGAGGCGCGCAGCATCGGCGTGTCGATCGAGGCCGGCGCGACGCCGTTCACGCGCACGCCGTCCGGCGCGACCTCGAGCGCGAAGGTCTTGAGGAAGGTCTCGAGCGCGCCCTTGGAGGCGGCATAGGCGGCAAGGCCCGGCGCACCCATCCGGGCGTTGATCGAGGAGACGAAGACGAACGCCCCCTGCCCCGCTTCGCGCATCGCCGGGGCGAAGCGCTGCGCCAGCCGCAGCGCGCCGCCGACATTGACGTCATAGACGCGCGCGAATGCCTCGGGCGAGCTGTCGAGCGTGCCGGCGAACTCGGTGGTCGCCGCGGCATGGACGACGATCGTCGGCGTTCCCATCGATGCCTCGATCGCCCGCGCCGCATGCTCGACCGCGCTGTCGCGGCGAAGATCGCAGGCCAGGCGCAGGTCACCGATCGTGGGCGCCTCCAGGTCGAGCGCCGCCACCGCTGCGCCTTCGGCCAGGAAGCGGGCGCACACCGCTTCGCCGATCCCGCCGGCCGCGCCGGTCACCAGCGCGCGATGCCCCTCAAGCCGCATGCTTCTCTCCCTTCGGCAATGCCAGCCGCGCCACTGCCCAGCCGAGCGGGTGCAGCACCGCCATCGCCAGGAACAATGGCGGATAATTATGTCCACCGGCGAACTGGCCGACCACCCAGGTGGACGCCATGCCGCCGAGGCCGCTGCCCGCGGCGATGATCCCAAAGATCGTCGCCATCTGGCGGCGCGGGAAGATGTCGACGATCAGCGTGCTCAGATTGACCAGGAAGCCCATATGCGCGAGCGCCACCACCGCGCCGAGCGCGAGCACCAGCGGGATCGCCGGGCTGGTCGCGATCAGCGCCCCGAACGGCGCGATCAGCGCAGCAAGCCCCATCACCGCGAGCCGCGCCCGCGCCGGGCTCCAGCCGCGCTGGGTGAGCCTGCCCGAGAGCCAGCCGCCGCCAACGCTGCCCAGATCGGCGGCGAGATAGACGATCCATGCCAGCGAGGCGACGGCGAGCAGGCCCAGCCCGCGTGCGTCCGCCAGATATTTGGGGAACCAGAAGAGGTAGAAATACCAGACCGGATCGGTGAGCGTCCGCGCCAGCGCGAGCGACCACATCTGCCGGCTCGACAGGATCTGGCGCCAGCTCCACTCGGCCTCCCCGGGCAGCGCCTCGCGCGCGGCGGCGGGGCTCGGCGGCAGGAAGCGGTGGACGATCAGCCAGGCAGCGAGCCACACCAGCCCCGCCCCGCCCGTGACGAGGAAGGCCGCGCGCCAGCCGAAGCTCAGCGCGATCCAGCCGATCAGCGGCGGCGCGATCGTCGCCCCGATCATTGCGCCCGAGGTATAGATGCCGAGCGCCAGCCCGCGCTCGCGCACCGGGAAGCGTTCGGACACCGCCTTGGGCGCGGCGGTATAGTTGCCCGCCTCGCCGAGCCCGAGCGCGAAGCGCGCCGCGCCGAGCTGGATGACGCTGTGCACCAGCCCGGTCGCCATGTTGGCGAGCGACCACCAGCCGACGAACAGCGCCAGGCTCAGCTTCGAGCCCAGCCGATCGGTGATCCAGCCGGCGGTGAGATAGGCGAAGGTATAGGCGAGCAGGAACAGCTGGACGACGCCGGCATAGCCCGCATCGCTCATCTTCAGGTCGCGCTGGATCAGCGGGGCGAGGATCGAGAGCGTCTGGCGATCGAGATAGTTGAGCACCGTCGCCGCGAACAGGCAGCCGAGCAGCAGCCAGCGAAAGCCGCTGGGCCGCGCGGCCGCTTCGGGCGCCGCCTCAGGCATCGGCCGGCACCGCTTCGGCGAGCGCCGAAAGCCCGCGGATCGACGCGTCGTGCGCCGAGACGCAGATGCTGTCGACATCGAGCGCCGCCAGCGCCTGGGCATAGAGCTCGCACAGCCGCTCGGCACCGATCAGCACCACCGGCTTGTCGAGCAGCCCCTTGTTTGCGTGCGCGCGGATCGCGTCGCGCACGTCCGCACCGATCAGCACGCCGGAGAGGAAGGACGAGGCCGATGCCGGCGCCAGCCCGCCGGTGACGATTCGGCTGCGCGAGGCGAACACCGCATGTTCCAGCGCCAGCTCGGGCTGTTCCGTCATCAGCGTCACGCCGCGGACGAACTCCTGGCGATCGGTGATCGCGGCGCGATCCGGCCCCAGCTCCATCGCGCGGCCGAGCAGGCTGTGCGCCACCAGCACTTCGAACATCTCGCCCTGCATCGAGGTGAAGAAGCTCTCCACGCCGCCGCCGCGGGTGATCGCCCATTTGGCGTGGGTGCCGGGCAGGCACAGCAGCCGTGCCTCGTCGGCCGCCACCTCTGCATCCGCCAGCCAGCCGAAGATCTGCATCTCCTCCCCCCGCATCACATCGGGAAGGCCGAACACGCTGGTGCAGCGCAGGCCCGGCGCGATCGTGATCGGCACGCCGCGCGCCTCGAAACGGGTAACGAGCGGCTGCAGGCTGTCAACGCTGGTCGGGCATGCGGCATAGGGACAGTCGCGCCAGCCGAGCGGCGAGCCGATCATCCCGCCGAGCGTCACCGGCAGTGGGCCATGCGCATCGAACCAGGGCTGGGCGGCGGCGAAGAACGCATCCTCGATATCGGCGCAGAACTTGATGCCGGGGCCCGAGACAGTCTCGAGGATCTCCGGCCCGACCGCGGTGCTGCGGCAGAGATAGAGCCGCATCGCCGAGGAGCCCCAATCGCCGATGATGAAGGGTCGCGCGTCGCTCATGTCGGTGTCTCGCCTTATATATGCGGCACTATCCACCGCCTCTCCGCACCCTCTTTGTTGCACATTTAGCGACACGTCAATTGCGATAATCGCTTGATTTGCACCCCATTGGCGCCGAACGCGCTTGGCCCGCGCGGCGGCGCGGGATATTCATGCGGGATCGTCCGCGCCCCGGGGAGTCAGAATTGCGCGTAAAGCCGAATGCCCAGCCCAACCAGAGCCTTATCGACGGCATCGCTGCGCTCCAGGCGCTGGCGACATCGCCCGAGCCGGTGGGCAATCGCGAGCTTGCGCGCCAGCTGGGCTTCAACCCGACGCGGGTGAACCGGCTGCTCAAGACGCTCGCCTATCTGGGCATCGCGCGCCAGACCGCGAACCGCAAATACACCTCGGGCCCGGGCATGCACGTGCTCGCCGCGCAGAGCCTGTTCGCCTCGGGCCTGATCCGCAACGCCTTGCCGGCGCTGGAGAAACTCCGCCGCTTCGGCCTTACCGTGGCGCTGGGCGTGCTGTGGAACGACAGCGTCTCCTACCTCTTCCACGCCCCGCCGGGCCTCGACGCCGCCCAAGGCCTGGGCCGCATCGGCCTGCTCCCCGCCAGCTCCTCCGGCGTCGGCATCGCGCTGCTCGCCGAGCATGACGATGCCTGGGTGCGCGAGCTCTACGAAGAGCGCGAGATCCCGGGTTTTCCGGGCGGAGTCGACGATCTGGTCGCCGCGCTCGAGGAGATCCGCGCGCTCGGCTACGCCCGTGTGCTGGTGAGCGAGGAAGACGATCGCCACACCGTGGCGGTGGGGGTCGGCCATCCCGCCTTTGCCGCGGTCGCCGTCTCCGGCTGGATCCCCGAGCAGAACATGCCGATGATCGTCGAAGCGTTGCAGCAGGCGGCACAAGAGATATCGGACTGACCCCGAATTTCGGTAGAGTATTGCTAATTCAGCAATACTATGATTATCCCCGGGGCGACGCAGCATCGCGTCCAGTCCAGAATGGGGAGGTTTGCCATGCCGATTGCCGGCGCGTTTCCGGTATTGCCGACGATCTTCGACGAGCGCGGCGCCATTGACGAGGGCGGCCTGCGCCGCGTCATCGAATGGGCGATCGCCTGCGGAGTCGACGGCCTGGTCTTCCCCGGCCTGGCGAGCGAATATGACCAGCTCTCGCTCGACGAGCGGCTGCACCTGATCGGCGTGGTCGGCGAGCTGACGCGCGACCGCGTGGCGTTCGTCGCCGGCTGCGGCGGGCAGAGCGATGCCGAAAGCGCCGCGCTGATCCAGGCGGCGGGCAAGGCCGGTGCTGCCGCCGCGATGGTGGTCACGCCCGCGCGCCACGGCGACGATCCCGAGGCACTGATCGGCTTCTACCGCATGCTCGGCGATGCAGCCGACGTGCCGGTGATGCTGCAGAACGCCCCCAAGCCGATGGGCCTCGGCCTCTCGCCCGAGCAGATCCTGAAGCTTGCCGCCGCCGCGCCGGCGATCCGTTACGTCAAGGAAGAGAACCAGCCCTGCGGCCAGCGCATCACCGCGCTGCTTTCCGCGGGTGCCGATCTCGACGGCGTGTTCGGCGGCGCCGGCGGGCGCTACATCACCGACGAGCTGGCGCGCGGCGCCACCGGCACCATGCCTGCCTCGGAGCTGACCGACCTGCACACCCGCATGATCGCAGCGCACCGGCTGGGCGACTGGGCGACGGTTCGCACGCTGTTCGAGCGGATGCTGCCGCTGCTCAACTTCCAGGCGGTGTTCCGCTGGCGGCTGACCAAGGAAGTGCTGCGGCGCCGCGGCCTGATCGCCAGCGCCTATACCCGCGCGCCGGGGCCGGCGCTCGATCGCTGGGACCTGCAGGAGCTCGACGAGATCCTCGCCGCGCTCGAGGATTTGACCGGGCCGCTCGGCGCGGCCACCCTCGCCGCCTGAAGCACCGGAGCCTGTCCATGCAAGACCGGATCGAGCGGATCGAGACCTTCGTCGTCACCATCCCGCGCGACACGCCCTATCTCGGCCCGCTCAAGGAAGGCGAGAGCATCAACGCGCGCGGCTATCTGGTGCGCAAGGCGAACCGGACCATCTATCCGGATCGCGACCGTTCGGTGGTGGTGAAGGTCACCACCGCATCGGGCGCGGTCGGCTGGGGCGAGACCTATGGCCTGACCGCGCCCAAGGCGGTCGGTGCGCTGGTCGAGGACCTGATCGAGCCGCTGCTCCAGGGCCGCGATCCGTTCGACGTCGAGGTGATCTGGGAGGACCTGTACGATATCCTGCGCGTGCGCGGCTATCAGGGTGGCTTCTGGATGGACGCCGTCGCCGCGGTCGACATCGCGCTGTGGGACATTTGCGGCAAGCTCGCCGGCCTGCCGGTGCGCAAGCTGCTGGGTGGCGAGCGGCGCAGCCGCATTCCCGCCTATGTCTCCGGCCTGCCGGGCGCGACGATCGCCGACAAGGTGGCGATCGCCAAGGACTTCGTCGATCGCGGATATGGCGCGATCAAGTTCGCCGCCGCAGTGAGCTCGGACGGGATCGAGGCCGAGCTGGCGGCGCTGCGCGAGGCGCTGGGGCCGGGCATCAAGCTGATGATCGACTTCCACTGGATGTTCAGCGCCGGCGAGGCCGCCGCGCTGATCAGCCGGCTGGCGCGCTACGACCTCGCCTTTGCCGAGGCGCCCTGTCGATCGGAGGACATTGCCGGCCAGGCCCGCGTCGCCGCGCAGCTGCCGGTGCCGATCGCCGGCGGCGAGGAATGGCGCACCGTGTTCGACGCCCAGGCCCGGCTCTCCGCCGGCGCGGTCGGCATCGTCCAGCCCGAGATGGGGCACAAGGGCATCACCCAGTTCGTCCGCATCGCCCGGCTTGCCCAGACCTATCATGTGCCGACGATGCCGCATGCGACGATCGGCACCGGCATCTTCCTGGCCGCCAGCCTCCAGGCCTCGGCGGCGCTGCTCGAGCTGCCGTACCACGAATACCAGCACTCGATCTTCCACCGGAACGCGGCTTTGCTCGACGGCCGGCTGGAGTGCGACAATGGCAGCTACGCGCTGCCCGAAGGTCCCGGCCTGGGCGTGACGCCCAATGCCGCGTTCTGGAAGCACGCCGAGGCGATCTGAGAGGGCGCCCTACCTCCAACCCACATCGTCATCCCCGCGCAGGCGGGGATCCAGAGCCAAGCGGGACATCGCTCCGTCACCCTGGATCCCCGCCTGCGCGGGGATGACGGAGGAGGTCGCGGGGATGACGGAGGAGACGATGGGATGTGAAGGGCGCGGAGGAGGTCCTACCGCGCCAGCACCAGCGGCCCGGTCTTCACCGTCGTGCCGTCCATCCGGGTGATCTCCACCGTATAGTTCACCTCGGCCTGCGCGTCGGCCACGGGGAAATCGAATTCGAAAGGATAGCTGGTGTCGGTGAACGTGCGCGGCTTGCCGTCCAGCGTCACTTCCAGCTTCGCGGCCTTGGCCTGCGCCTCCGAGGCCGCCAGCCAGACATAGCCGCTGCGATGCCCGCGCCCGAGCGTGAGCAGCATGCCGGTTACCTTGCCGAGCGGAGTCTCGTCGGCGCGGTAGCTCTTGTCGCCCAGCGCCGCGGTGGCGGGATCGAGGAATTCGGGCTGGAAGCGGGTATAGACCTCCACCCCGCGCACCGCGATCGCAGTGAGGCCGCGCGGCGAGACGGGAATGCTGACCTTGCCATCGACCAGCATGGCCGGCGCGAGCTTCTTGCCGTCCTGCCAGATGTCGACGCGGTAGCTTCTGCCGGGCTCGAGCAGCAGCTGATCCTGGCTGAACGCAATCTCGGCGCGCCCCGCATGCGGTGCCTGGTTGGTGAAGGCGGCATAGACGCTGCGATTGCCGTGCCCGGCGACATAGTTGAGCTGCGGATCGCTGCTCGTCACCAGCGCGCGCGGCATCCACAGCCGCACGTCCTTCTCGCCCATGAACACGCCCGTGCGGTCGCCATAGACGCGGGTCTTCAGATAGGCATAGCCATTCGAATAGCGCGAGGGGAAGGCGATCATTCCCTTGGAGCGCGTCTCGGTATCCGTGACCAAATAGTCGTAGAGCAGCGCGATGTGCGGCCAGACATGGTTGTAGTAGATGTTGTTGTAGCTGAGCTCGGGCAGCGAGCGCAGCGGATAGTCGGCGCGGGCATAGACGCCGGTGAAGTCGACATTGATGTCGTAGCCCGGATAGTTGCGATAGCGGCCAATCACCGCGCTGCGGGCAAAATCGTGCAGCAGCGTGTCGCCGGTCGCCGCGGCGATCTCGAGGAAGTGCGGCGCGTGCATCGCCAGCATCACCGCGGGATTGCCCGACAGCGTGTTCGACGCCTCCGGCACCAGCCCGACCTGCGACACCGTCCAGGACGGCAATTTGCGCTCGGGGCTGTCCATCGGAGCCTGTTCCCAGCCGCGCGCATCCGCCCCGATCGCGACCTTCCCGCCCTTGTCGACGGTCACCGCACCCTTGGGCGCCACCGGCCAGATCCAGGTATAGGAAGCATAGCGCTCCGCCCCGCGATGCGCCGCGGCGAGATAGCGCGGCTCCTTCGTCTCTTCCCAGAGCTGGAGCAGTTCGATCCAGTGCGGCCCCCAGTCCGACCAGAATTGCGCGCTCACCCCCGCGTCGCGCATGTCGGTCTGCGGCGTGTCGATGCGGCGGGCGATATAGGCGTCGGCGAGCTTCTTCGCTTCGTCCAGCAGCTTGGGATCGCGGTTGATCCGGTAGAGCGCGAGGTAGTTCCAGAAAGTGCGCGAGGGATCGGGGCGATCGAGATTGGTCGTCTTGTTCAGGTCGATCGCGTCGTTCGCCAGCCGGTGGAATGCATAGTTGCGCCCCATGGTCAGCTCGTCGAGCGCCGCCAACTCCGACAGCCCCGCCGCCGGACCGTTCATATTGGCCGAGGGTGCCTGGGTCTTGATGCTGCGATCGGTGGTGAACAGGAACTTCTCGCGCGACAGCAGATATTCGGCCATCGGCAGGCCGCGGCGGCGATAGATGTCGGCATCGTCGCGGATCAGCGCCACCGCGATCGGCTGCAGCGCCGAGACGACCTTCACCGTGCCCGGCACGTCGCTGTCGTAGTTGAAGCCCTTGAGGTCCTGCTCCCAGCCCGACCAGCGATCGTTCATCGCGAAATCGACCATGTTGTCGAGCGTCTGGTTGAGCGAGATATCGAGATTCTCGTGCGCGTCGCCCACCTGATAGAGGTCGCGCGCCAGATGGCGGAAGGCGTCGTACCAGCCACCCTTCACCACGAAGGGCCGCAGCCGGAAGCTGTACGCCTGCCCGGCCTCCATCCGCGATCCCTTGCCGCCCAGCACCGGCGCGAACAGCATCGGCTGGGCCTGGCCCGCGGGGTTGCGCAGCATCACGCCGAAGCCGGCATTGTCGCGATTGGGCATGGCGAAGGGCAGCTCGGCCGGATCGGGGGTGACGCCGATCGTGCGGCCGCCGCTGGTGACGGTGGTCGCCGGCACCATGGTGAGGTTCGAGGCGGAGAGGATCGGGCCGCGCGGGAAGCGCTTCTCCTGCCAGATCGGTGGCTGCCACAAGTCGTCGACCGCGGCGGCATCCGCAGTCGGCGCACCGGTATAGCCGATGCTGTACCAGCCCGCCCGCTTGGGCGTGAAGCGGAAGCCGATCACCGGATCGCCGCCCTTGGCCGCCGGCTCCAGCCAGGCCTCCAGCGTGAAATCGTCGCTGGCCGGGAAGCGCCATTCGATCCGCCCGCCGACGCGCGTGGCGCCGCTGGCGCGGACGGTCACGGCCCTGGCGACATCGAACATGTTGTCGCTGCGCTTGCCGGTGCCGGGCACGATCCACGATGGGAGCGGCGTGTTCTCGGGCGCCAGCGTGCGCCATTCCTTGCGCGGGATCTCGAAGGTGACCGACGGGCCGAGCCTGGGATCGGCATCGCTCATCATGATCGTGAAGCTCGGCTCGAAGCGGGCGGCGATCTCGGCCGTGCCCAGCGTCACCGCACCGTCGGCGGCGAGCGCGACCTGCCCTGCCACGGGCGGCGCAGTCTGCGCAGACAGCGGCGCGCACCAGGCCGCCCCCGCCATCAACATGGCAATCATCGCCCCGCGGCGCGCGACCCGCGCCTTGCCCTTCAGCCTGCTCATCCTGTCTCTCTGTTCTGGTTGCCGGCCAATTATGTTGCTGCAATAGCTATACGTCAATCGCCGAAGCGCCTATTCGAGCGTGATGCAGTCTCGCTGGCATATCGCACCCGCTTCCCCAATGCGCGCGCAACTGGGCGAAAGCCCGATCTGGGATGCGGGACGCGGGCGCGTCCACTGGCTCGATATCCCGGGCAGGATACTGCACGGCTTCGATCCGGTGACGCGCCAGGCAACGCACCATGCGCTTGCGGCCCGCGTCACCGCGATCGCCCTGTGCGCCGATGGCGGGCTGATCGGCTGCGGCGATGCCGGCGTGGTGCGTGTCGATCCCGATTCGGGCAGGCTCGCGCCGCTCGCGCCGCTGGCGCTTCCGCCCGGCATGCGCTGCAATGATGGCGCCGTAGCGCCCGATGGCAGCTTCTGGTTCGGCACCATGGCCGAGAACGGCTCCGGCCGCCCCGGGCAGTTGCTCCGCTACGATCCCGGGGGCGGCATCACCTGCATCGCGCCCGATATCCTCGTGCCCAACGGCCCTGCCTTCCTGCCGGACGGCCGCGTGGTGATCGCCGACACCGCGGCGCGGGTCCTCTGGGCGCTCGATGCCGATGGCGACCAGGCCTGGGACGATCGCCAATGCTTCGCCCGCTTCGATCCCGAGGACGGCAAGCCCGACGGCATGGCGATCGACCGCGAGGGCAATCTGTGGATCGCCCTATGGGATGGTGCTTGCCTGCGCCGCTTCGCCGCGGACGGCACGGCGCGTGAAACGCTGGCCTTGCCTGTCCGCCGCCCCACCCGACCCGCCTTTGGTGGCGCGGATCACGATAAGCTCTTCGTCACCAGCGCCGCCATCGGCGCCGCGCCAGGCGACACGCTCGCCGGCGTCCTGCTCGAAGCGCACCCGATCAAACCCGATTGCCCGCGCGCTTAATGTAACTTATATAGCGACATTGCCGAGGCGGGGGCATGACCCCAGCACGATCAGCCCGGCGCAATTGGGAGAGAGAATGATGGCATCCAGACCCACCAAGCTGCTGCTCGTCCTGTCCGCGTCCGCCGCGGGCATCGCCTTCGCCGCCACCAGCGGCACGCCGCTGCCCCAGGCCAAGGTGCGCCTGCCCGCCGCTACCGCAACACCGGCCGCAGCGAGCAAGACCGCCGCCGCGGCGACTACGCTCGCCGAAACGATTCCGGACGCGCCGGTGCTGGCGCTGGCCGAGGATGCCGCGACGACCTTCCACGACAGCGACACGATGAAGTGCGGCACCCAGAAGGTGCACATCGACAGCCCGGCCCGCGCCTTCAAGGACCAGAACGGCACGGTCCACCTGACCGTTTCCGATCCCAATGCCGCAGGCTGGCAATGGACCGGCGCCAACAGCGACTTCACCGCAGAGCCCAAGACCGCGACGCTCGACTGCACTTCGGTGATGACCGGCAATGTCGCGGCGTCGAACCCGTTGATGAACGATCCCACCAAGTTCGACCAGAAGACCTGGATCCAGGCGGTCTTCTTCCAGGGTTCGACGGTCTATGCCTATGGCCATGAGGATTATTACGGCACGCGCACCGCGGAGACCGGCTGCCACGATGCCGGCACCAGCGACGGGCTGCCGCAATGCTGGTACGCTTCGATCCCGCTCTGGACCTCGTCGACCTCGGCGACGCATCTGAGCTTCGCGCGATCGGCGACTGCACCCGATCACGGCGCCATCTATCCGCACGTCCAGTATCCCGGCCATTCGAGCACGCCGACCGCAGGCTGGATCGGCTATGGCGCGCCGTCGAACATCATCCGCGGCCGCAACCCGGACGGTACGGCGGACGGCTATTACTATATCTTCGCCTATGCCAGCGCGGCCTATTCCGGCCAGTCCAAGGGCGTCTGCCTGTTCCGCAGCGGCGATCCGACCGACCGCAGCTCGTGGCGGGCATGGAACGGCAGCACCACTACGCCGGGCTTCACCCAGACGATGGGCAATCCCTATTCGAATACCAACAGCGCCTGCGCCGTGGTGCAGCCGGGCACCTTCAACACCTATGTGCGCAGCGTCGTGTGGCACAAGCCGTCGCGCCGCTACATCGCCTTCTTCCGCAGCAGCGCGGCGGTGCGCTACACCACCTCGACCGACCTGCTCACCTGGAGCACGCCGCAGAACCTGCTGACCTCCACCACCGATCAGGCCAATTATCCCGTCGCGATCGACCTGGATGGGGGGGATTATGGGGATTCGAACTTCGACCGGCTCTACAGCAATGGGAAGAGCTATCTCTTCTATCGCGTCTCGGTCGCGTCCGGGCACACCCAGATCGCGCGCAAGCGGATCGTGGTGAGCAACTATTCGGCCGACGTTCCCGGCCCGACCAACCCCGATTGATCCGGCGACAGAGGCACCGTGCCCAACGCGGCGCGGTGCCTCTGCCCTCAATAGATGTCGCGCCGATAGAGCCCGTCGGCGAGCATGGCCTCGACACGGGCATCGCCCAGCACTTCGCGCAGCGCCGCATCGACCCCGCTGGCCATCCCGGCGAGGCTGCCACAGACATAGAAGGCGGCGCCGCGATCGGCCCAGGCCTGGATGTCGTCCGCCGCCTCGGCGACGAGATGCTGGACATAGCGGCCGCAATCCGGCTCGCGCGAAAAGGCGAGATCGAGGCGCGCGAGCGTCCCCGCCTCCACCAGCGCATCCAGTTCCCCGACGAACGGCCGGTCATGCGCGCGGCTGCGCTCGCCGAAGAGCAGCCAGGCCGGTGCGCCACCCTCCCGGGCACGATCGCGCAGATGGCCCATCAGCCCGGCGATGCCGGTGCCGTTGCCGATCAGTACCAGCGGCACCCGGCGATCCTCGGGCGCTGCGAAGCCGGGATTGTCGCGCAGCCGGATCGAAACCGTCTCTCCGATTGCCGCCACCGTGCAGAGATAGCCCGAGCCGATGCCCGGCCCGCCATCCTCGGCGCGCGCCAGGCGGACCAGCAAATCGACCTGGCCCGACGCAGCGATCGAGGCGACCGAATAGTCGCGATGGGCGAGCGGCCGCAGCGCGGCAAGATCGGCGGGCGGGGCTTCGGGCAATATCTTGTCGGCCAGCGCCGCGCGCAATTCTGCATCCTCGCCGCGCCCGGCGGCTTCGAGCCACCGGGCGATCCGGGCGGGATCGTGGCGCGGCATCACTTCTGCGATGGCACCGGGCGCCCAGTCGGCAGGCTCCTCAGGAGCAAGCGTGACCCGATAGACGGGCTCGCCGGGGCTGCCGGGATTGACCTGCTCGCGCCCGGTCAGCGTCCAGCGGGCATAGGCGGCCGGGCGCCAGTCGGGCTCGATCGCATGGCCCGAGATCGCCGCGAGCTGCTGCTGCCAATGCCGCTCGGCATCGGCATCGTCGCCGTCCATCTCGACCAGGTCGAACAGCCGCTTCGCACCGCCGGCATGGAGCCAGGCATCGACGCGGTAGCCGAAGGCGCAGAAATCCTCATATTCGTGATCGCCCAGCGCCAGCACCGCATAATCGAGCTGCGCGAGATCGACCGGCGCGGCCATGGCGCGGCTTTCGAAAGCGCGGGCGCGATCGGGCGCATCGCCCTGGCCATAGGTCGCAACGACGAACAGCGCGCGTGCGGCGCGGCGAAGCTCCTCGGGATCGAGACTGCCAAGCGCCCGGACGGACGCGCCGGGGAATGCTGCGGCGCTCATCCGCGCGATCCGTTCGGCATTGCCCGTCTGCGAGGCGTGGATGACGAGCATGTCGCTGCCGCCCGCATCGATAGCCGGCACATCCGCCGCCGCCACGGCCTGGAGCGCCCGCTTGGCGCGTCGGCGCGCGAAATAGAGCAGCAGGCCGGTCACGGTGAACAGCGGCATCGTGCCGGCGCTGAGCATCAGCATGATCCGGCCGAACGTGCCGAAGAACGAGCCGGTATGCAGCGCGTAGAAATTGGCGGCGAGCGTCGCGCCGGTGCCGCGCTCGGCATAGCGCTCAGCCTTGACCAGCGCGCCGGTCGTCGCGTCGAAGCGCAGCTCGTCGGTCATCCGGTCGAAGCGCGCGCCCTTCGGCAGGATACGCATCGCGACCGGCCCCTTGCCCTGGGGCAGGTTGATCGTGACCCTCTGATAGCGGCTGCCATCGCTTCGCAGCAGCTGCGCCCAGGCCGCAGCGAGATTGACGGGCGGCGCGTCCTTGGCCGGCTCGCGCCTGCCCTCGCCCGCGCCGCCGGCCTTGCCGGTGAGCAGATAGACTGCGCCCTGCTTGTACCAGGCATAGGACCAGGTGAGGCCGGTCGTCGCGCTGAACAGATAGAGGATCGCCAGCCAGGTGCCGATCGTGGCGTGGAGGGTGCGATAGAGATTGCGCCCGGTCTTGCGCAGATCGAGCACGAACCAGGAGCGCCAGTCGAGCGCGCGGCGCGGCCAGCGCAGATAGAGGCCGGACAGCGCGAAGAAGATCAGGGCGAAGGCAGCGAAGCCGGTGATCTGGCGGCCCCAGCCATTGCCCGAGCCGGGCAGCGCCAGCCAGCGATGTAGGTCCATCACCGTGGCGAAGAACGCCTCGCCCTTGGCTGGCCCGAGCAGGATGCCGGTGCGCGGATCGACGAACTGATGCTCGCCGCGGCGGACGCCCTTTTCGGGCAGGAAAGTCACTTCGGCGGCCAGGCCCGGATCGCGGTTGATGACGAGCTGGCGGATGCCGAGATCGGGCCGTTGCTGCGTGATCGCGGCGGCCAGCGCATCAGGCGCGAGCACGGGCGCCCGGGAGGGAGCGAGCGTGACGATCCCGGGGCTGAGCGCCGCCATGATCTCGTCCTCGAACGCCATGGTGGCCCCGGTGACGCCGACCAGCGCGAGCACCAGCCCAGCGGTGATCCCCAGCAACCAGTGGATCTGGAACAGGACGCGGCGGATCATTTGGCGATCACTGCCCGGCAGGAAAGCGTGGTGACGGCTGTGCCCGCGACAAGAAAAC
Source organism: Sphingomonas sp. HITSZ_GF (assembly GCF_029543155.1). Classification (GTDB taxonomy): domain Bacteria; phylum Pseudomonadota; class Alphaproteobacteria; order Sphingomonadales; family Sphingomonadaceae; genus Sphingomonas. The sequence continues at coordinate 544,686 of NZ_JARQXA010000003.1, forward strand.
AGCCGAATCGAAGATGCGACACCGATGCCCCGCTCATGTTGATTGCGCGGCCGGCCCTATCGTTGTTGCGAGTTTATCGCAATAACCTCCTAGCGCCAGCCCGCCGCCCGGGCTGTCTGTTCCGCCGCCGCGTCGAGCGGATCGCCGGCCATCATGTCCTGCGCCGCGGCCATGAGCGCGGGATCGGACGATCCTGCCTGGGCATAATCGGCCTTGTCCCTCGCCGATCCGGGGCGGGTCTGGTCGAGTGCCCAACCCTTGTCGCCCCGGCAGGCAATGCCGTCGGCGGCAGCGGAGACGAACACCCGGCAATAGCGGCCCTGCGCGTCGCGGAAGCTGACCGGCGCCCGGATGCTGCCGGCATCGGCAGCAAGCCTGGTATCGAGCGCGCTGGCGAGCGGGCCCGAGGCATAGAGCCGCCCGTCCTGGGTGCGCACATAGCCCTGGTCGCCGGGACCCGTGCCTAGCCCGAGGCCCAGCGCGACGCCGAGCGCGAGCGACGCTGCGACGGCCCCGCCCCAGCCTGCCCAGCCCGGCAGCACGGTTCTCCGCCTGGGTCGCGGCAGCTCCACGACTTTCCGCTCGAGCATCGCAGCCAACCGATCGGGAACCGGCTCCTCGGCGACCGGCGCGAAACGTTCCCGCAGCGCGGCGCGCAGCGCGCGGTGCTGCGCGACCTGCTCGCCCAGCGCCGGATCGTCGGCGATCGCGCGCTCGACGCGCTTGGCCTCGATCGGGCCGAGCTCGCCATCGGCATAGGCCATCAGCATTTCGGGATCGATGCTCATGCGGCTTCTCCCAGCCGGGTCATCAGCGCCTGGCGCCCGCGCACGAGGCGCGAGGTCAGCGTGCCGATCGGAATCTCGAGGACATCGGCGGCTTCCTTATAGGCAAGCCCTTCGACCAGCACGAGCGCCACCGCCTCGCGCTGCTCGTCGGGCAGCGCCTGCATCGCCGCATCGATGTCGCCGAGGATCAGCCGCGCTTCGGCACCGCCCTCGGCCCCGACGCCCAGCCCGGCCTCCGCATCGACGAAGGTCTGCGCAGCGCGCGACCGGCTGCGGGCGGTATCGATCCAGCTGTTTCGCATGATCCGGTACATCCAACTGTCCATTCTGGTGCCGGGCTGCCAGGACGCGCGCGACCGCAGCGCCTTTTCCAGCGCCACCTGGCACAGATCATCTGCATCGGCCGCATCCCGGGCCAGCGCCCGGGCAAAGCGCCGCAGGCGCGGCAGCAGCGTCAGCAATTCGTCCTCAAAAGCCGCCAAGCCCTAATTCCCTTGCTGAGGATGAAACGGATGGCGTGCACCGTTTAATCCACATGACCGCGAAAATGTGCAAGACAGGCGCTCTTATGCGCAGCCTATGGCTTTCCGGGCTCCTGGCCCTGATGCTGGCATCCCCGGCCCGGGCACAGCTGCTGCCCCAGCTGCCGGCGCTGCCGGGCCGGGCAACCAGCGTGCTGGAGACTGTCGGCGACCGGGCGGAGACGCTCGCCGGCAATGTCGCACGCCAGCTCGAGGATGCACGGCGGGCCGCGGTGACGACGCTGGTTCGCCAGAACCCCGATCGCATCGCGCTCGATCCCGAAGGCTTTCCCGCGCGCGCAGGCGAAGTGGTGGTCGACGATCCCAGCGACGCGCTGCTCGGCGCGGCGGCGGCGAAGGGCTATCGCCTGATCGAACGCCAGGACGTGCTGGGGGTCGGCTTCGCCCGGCTCGAGGCACCGCGCGGCCGCTCGCTGAAGCAGGCGATCCGCGAGCTGCGCCGGCTGGGCGCACGCGAGGTGACCGCGGACCAGCTCCATGCCCAGAGCGGCAGCGTGCCCGCCGCGCCTGCCCCCGTTGCGCAGGGCAGTGGCGTGCTGGTCGGCGTGATCGACGGCGGCGTATCGGGCGCCAGCCTGTCCGCCGGCTTCGCGACCGGCGCGCCGCGCGCCAATGATCACGGCACCGCGGTCGCTTCGCTGATCGCCGGCGCGGGTGCGGTGCGTGGCGGCCTGCCCGGTGCGCGGATCGCCTCCGCCGACGTCTATGGCGCCGATCCCGCCGGCGGCAACGCCACCGCAATCGCCAAGGCGATCGGCTGGATGGTGCAGAACCGGGTGAGCGTGGTGACGATCAGCCTGACCGGCCCCGCCAACCCGCTGCTCGCCCGCGTGATAGCGGCGGCGCAGGCGCGCGGCGTCGTGATCGTCGCCGCGGTGGGCAACAATGGGCCGGCGGCACCGCCCGCCTATCCCGCATCCTATCCCGGCGTGATCGCCGTGACCGGCATCGACGGGCGCGGGCGTGCGCTGATCGAGGCCGGGCGCGCTGCGCATCTCGACTATGCCGCCCCCGGCGCAGACATGCTGGCAATGGCGGGGAGCGGCCGCACGATGCGCGTGCGCGGCACGTCGTTCGCCGCGCCCTTCGTCGCGGCGGTGATCGCGCGCTTCTATCCCGCGCCGGCGCCCGCGAGCATCGGCGCGGCGATCGCACGGGTCGACCGCGAAGCACGCGACGCCGGATCGCGCGGGCCGGATCGCAGCTATGGCCGCGGCGTGCTGTGCGAGCCCTGCCGAACCCCGGCGAAATAATTTTCCGCACGGCCGGGATTAAACGCCAACCGGCCACCGTTCTCCTCAGGTCAGTGACCTTGAAGGGAGAATGGAGATGATCAAGTTTCTCGGCACCAGCGCCCTGCTCGCCCTCGCCCTGGCGGCCACGCCGGCTTCGGCGCAGATCCTCGGCGGTGGCGGCGGACTCGGCGGCGGCCTGGGCGGTTCGCTCGGCGGCCTTGGCGGCTCGGGCATGGGCTCGCTCGACGGCTCGATGCGCCGCCTGCCCACCACCACCGATACCACCAGCACGTTGCGCGGCTCGACCAATACCGAGCGCAGCGTCGATACTCGCAAGGGTCGTGTGAAGGCGTCGAACGACAGCTCGTTCGATTCGACGATCGCCAACACCACCCGCGCCGGCAACCGGACGATCGGCGGCAGCGGCTCGGCCTCGGGCAGCACCAGCGGCAGCGTGGACGCGCAGCTGGTCGGCACCGATGCGGTGCGCAGCACTGCGGGGAGCGCCGTCAGCCGGACGCGCGAGACCGCATCGGGCCTGCGCGACCGCACCAGCAGCGCCGTGAGCACCACCCGCGAAGCTGCCGGCAACACGGTCGGCCGGGCACGCAACGCCGCGGGCAACACGGCCTCGCGTGCCCGCAACGCCGTTCCGGCAGCGGATGTCGCCGGCACGGCCTCGGGCACCGCAAACGGCGCCGGCTCGCTCGGCGGCGGCACGCTGGCGCCGGCCGGCTCGGCCGCGGCCAATGGCGATGCCGCCTTCCCGGTCTCGGCCGGCATGCCGGTCACCGATGCCAAGGGCAAGCTGATCGGCACGGTCCAGTCCGTCCGCTCGACTTCGCGCGGCGTCGTCCAGCAGGTGCTGGTGAAGGTGAAGGACAAGACGGCCACTCTGCCCGCTGCGAACTTCAGCGGCTCGGGCAACGCCCTGGTCTCCGCCATGGGCCAGGGCGAAGTGAAGAAGGCGGCCGACTAGAGGGCTCCGGGCCATCCGATCGGACAGCAGGATCGCCCGAACCCGCGACGCGCCTGGCCTCCCCCCGGCCAGGCGCGTCGTATGTTTGGGAAGCAGGCTTGACTCATTTTGTTAGTTAGCTATCTAACTAAAATGACTCGAGCCAATCTCCGTCGCGACGTCGCCCGCACCATGCCCCAGGTGAGCAGGGGCTGGCGCCAGCTTGCGGACGCCGCGCTGGCCGAGTTCCGTGTATCCAATTCGATGGGCTGGTGCCTGATTCACCTCCACCGCCTCGGCCCCGAGGCCCGACAGACCGATCTGGCGCAGGAGATCGGGATCACCGGCCCCTCCACCGTCGCCGTGCTCAACCAGCTCGAGCAGGCCGCATTGGTGGAACGCGTGCCCAATCCCGAGGACAAGCGCTCGAACCGGCTGGTCCTGACCGAGGCGGGCGCCGCGCTGGTCGACAAGATCGAGAGCCGCTTCGCCCAGCTACGGCGCGAATTGTTCGACGGCGTGCCCGAAGAAGAGATCGCGACGATGCTCCGCCTGCTCGAGCTGCTCGGCGAGCGGATCGCGGAGCGCCGGGGCTGAGCCATGGGCCAGAAGTTCGGCGTCCCCACCGCGCTGTTCGCGGTCAAATGCTACATCGCGGCGATGCTCGCGCTGTATATCTCGCTGAGCATCGGGCTTGAGCGACCCTATTGGGCCTTCCTCACTTCGTTCATCGTCGCCCAGCCGCTGGCCGGCGCAGTGATCTCCAAGGCGCTGTTCCGGCTGGTCGGCACCTTTATCGGCGGCGCCGCCGCGGTGGCGATGGTGCCGCCCCTGGTCAATGCGCCTGAGCTGCTCACGCTTGCGATTGCGAGCTGGCTGGCGCTGTGCGTGTTCGTCTCGCTGCTCGACCGCACTCCGCGCGCGTACATGTTCGTGCTCGCCGGCTACAGCGCCTGCATCATCGCGCTGCCGAGCGTCGACGCGCCGGGCGATATCTTCACCGTAGCGATCCTGCGCGTGCAGGAGATCGGCATCGGCATCCTGTGTAGCAGCCTGATCCACGGCGTGGTGATGCCGGGATCGATCACCCGGCTGCTGCTGTCGCGGGTCGACGCAATCCTGGGGGATGCCGAACGCTGGTCGCGCGACGCGATCGCCCCCGAGCCGGTTCCCGAACTCGAAGCCGAGCGCCGCCGGCTGGCGCTCGACGTGACCGAGCTGCACCAGCTCTCGATCCACCTGCCCTTCGATCCCTCGCGCCTGGCCCCGCGCGTCCGCACCGTGCGGGCACTGCAGGACCAGCTCTCGATGCTGTTGCCGCTCGGCGCGGCAGTGCAGGACCGGCTGGAGACCTATCAGAGCGCCGGCGGCAGCGTCTCGCCCGAGGTCACCGCGCTGATCGACGATGCCCGCGCCTGGCTGGCGGCGCCGGAAACCGACCGGGCCGAACGCAACGCAAGCGCCGAGGCGCTGATCGCACGATGCGCGGCTCTCGAGCCCGAAGCCGGCCCCGAAAGCAGCTGGACCGACATGTTGCGTCTGAGCCTGCTCGCCCGGCTCGCCGCGCTCATCGCCGTGCACCGCGACTGCCGCGACCTGCGCGAGCAGTTGATCACCCATAGCCGCCAGCCCGTGACCCCGCGCGTCGCCGAGCTGCTCGGCGGCCGCCGCAACCGCGAGCTGCACCGCGACTATGCCGGCGCGGCGCGCGGCGCGTTCGGCGCGTTCATCACGATCCTCCTCGGATGCGCCTTGTGGATCGGCAGCGGCTGGGCCGACGGCTCTACCGCAGTGATGCTGGCCGGCGTGTTCCTCGCGCTGTTCTGTGCCTTCGACAATGCGCTGGCGCCGCTCAAGGCCTTCATGATCGGCACGCTGATCGCCACCGGGCTCGGCGCGATTTACGGTTTCGCGATCCTGCCGATGCTCGACGGCTTCTGGATGCTCGCCTTCGCCCTGGCGCCGGTGCTGCTGGTCGGCGGTGCGTTGATGTCCTCGCCGCGCTATGGCGGTATCGCGCTGCCGGCGATGATGGGCATGGGCAGCCCGGCGCTGCTCGCCGCCAGCTACAGCAGCGATTTCGCCAGCTACGTTAATGGCTCGATCGCCCAGCTGGTCGGCACCTGGTTCGCGATCGTGATGACGGCGCTGATGCAGGCTGCCGGCGCGCACCATGCGATCCGCCGGACGATCCGCGCCGGCTGGGCCGACATCGCCCAGCGCGCCAATCTGATGCGCGCGCCCGACATGCGCGGCTGGATCAACCGGATGCTCGACCGGATCGGATTGCTTGCCCCGCGCCTGGCGGCGATCGGCGAGGACAGCGGCCGCCCGCTCTACGACGCGCTGCGCGACCTGCGCACCGGCGTCGCGATCGGCGAGCTGCGCCAGCTCCGCCTCGATCTGCCCGCCGGCCATGGCACCGCCCTGACCAGCGTGCTCGCCGGCGTCGCCGACTATTATCGCAGCCTCGACCCCGACAGGCCGCCTCCGTCCGATCCTGCCCTGCTCGCGCAGATCGACACTGCCATCGCCGCGATGGCGGACTATCCGCGGCCCGACTTCCGCCGAGAGGGCACGCTCGGCCTCGTCAGCCTGCGCCGCAACCTTTTCCCTGAAGCAGCCAGCTACCGGAGGGCCGCATGACCGGCGAAGTCTCGCTCGACGGCGTCTATCTGCCGACGCTGTTCGTCCTCGCGCTCGGCGCACTCGCGCTGAGCTTCGTACTCACCCGGTTGATCGGCGCCTTCGGGCTCTACCGATTCGTCGCCTATCGCGCGCTCGTCGACCTCAGCCTGTTCGTGCTGAGCCTCGGCCTGCTCGCCTGTCTCGTCCCGCTGTTTGGATTGCGTCTATGAAGAACCTCGCCCTCCCGCTTGCGCGCAGCGCTGCAACCCTCGTCATCGTCGCCGCCGCGATCGCCGTGGCGATATGGATGTGGAACCATTATGAGCGCAGCCCCTGGACGCGTGACGGGCGGGTGCGCGCCGATGTCGTCCGGGTGACGCCCGATATCGGCGGGCTGGTCACCTCGGTCGCGGTGCACGACAACCAGCCGGTCAAGGCTGGCGACCTGCTCTTCGTCATCGACACCCCCCGCTATGCACTGGCGCTGGAGCAGGCCAACGCCAAGGTCACCAGCGCACGCGCCACGCTGAGCCAGGCCCGGCGCACCGCCCGGCGCGACTTTGCGCTGGGCGACCTGGTCGCCGCCGAGACGCGCGAACAGGATGGGGCTGCCGTCTCGACAGCCCAGGCCGCACTCGCCCAGGCGATCAGCGCCCGTGATGCCGCAGCGCTCGACCTCAAGCGCACCCGCATCCATGCCTCGGTCAACGGCGTCGTCACCAATCTCGACCTGCATCCGGGCGACTATGTCGCAGCGGGCAAGCAGGCGATGGCGCTGGTCGACCGCGACAGCCTGCGGATCGAAGGCTATTTCGAGGAGACCAAGCTCGCGCTGGTCTGCATCGGTGCGCCGGTGCAGGTGCGGCTGATGGGCGAGAGCACCGACCTGACCGGCCATGTCGACAGCGTCGCCTATGGCATCAACGATTCCACCCGCAGCGACAGCGGCAACCTGCTGCCGACCGTCCAGCCCACCTTTTCCTGGGTGCGCCTCGCCCAGCGCATCCCGGTGCGCGTGCGGCTCGACAAGGTGCCGGCGGACATGCGGCTGATCGCCGGGCGCACGGCGACGGTTACGATCCAGCCTGCCAGCACCGATGGCAAGCAGCCGGTGGCCTGCAGCCATGCATAAGCCCCTCGCCGCATCGCTGATCGCGCTGGTCCTTGCCGGCTGCGCCACTGCCGGGCCGGACTATCATCCGCCCGAAACCTCGGCCGCCACGGCGCCTGCCGCCACCGGCCCCTTCCTGTCGGCCACCGGCCCCGGGGTCGACGGCGCCGCGCCGCTGCCCGATCACTGGTGGCGGCTCTACCAGGACCCGCAGCTTGACGGGCTGATCGAGCAGGCGCTGTCCGCCAATACCGATCTGCGGGTCGCCCAGGCCAACCTCGTGCGGGCTGAAGCAGTGCTGCGCGAAGCCGATGCGGGGCGCGACATCACCACCAGCATCAGCGGCGGCGCGACGCTTTCCCGCCCCTCCGCCACCGGCACGCCCCTGCCGGGCAGTGTCGCCTATGATTTCGGAATCAGCGCAGCCTACCCGATCGATCTCAACGGCCGGCTTCGCCGTGCAATCGAGGCGGGCCAGGCCGATGTGCAGGCGGTCGAGGCCGCGCGCGACTATGTCCGCGTGAGCGTCGCCGCCGCAACCGCGCGAGCCTATGGCCAAGTATGCGCCGCCAACTACCTGCTTGGCGTCAACCGCAAGGTGGTCGCGCTCCAGCGCGACACGCTGATCGCCACGCAGCGTTTGTTCCGTGGCGGTCGCGGCACCGCCTTCGATGTCAGCCGGGCGCAGCTGGCGGTCCAGACCAGCGAGGCGGCGCTGCCCGCCTTCGAGGGCCAGCGCCAATCGGCGCTCTACCTGCTCGCCACCCTGCTCGGAAAGCCGCCCGCGGACTATCCCCGTGAAGTCGCCGACTGCGCTGCCCTGCCCGCCCTGCGCACGCCCTTGCCGACCGGCGACGGCGCAGCGCTGATCCGGCGCCGGCCCGATATCCGCCAGGCAGAGCGCCTGATCGCCGGCGATACCGCGCGCATCGGAGTCGCCACTGCCGCGCTGTATCCGCAGGTCAGCATCGGCGGCTCGCTGGGGCTGTCGGGGCCGCTCAAGGACATCGGCGGCGGCACTGCCTTCGGGTTCAGCCTGGGGCCGCTGCTCAGCTGGTCCTTCCCCAACCGGCCGGTGGTCAAGGCACGGATCGCCCAGGCCGATGCGCAGGTGCAGGCCGATATTGCCGCATTCGACGGCAGCGTGCTCGAGGCGCTGCGCCAGACCGAGACGGCGCTGGAGACCTATCGCCGCGATGCGCAAAAGGCCGATGCGCTGGCCAAGGCCAGCGGCAGCGCCGCGCTATCCGCAGCGCAGGCCGGCAAGCTGTTTCGCTTCGGTCGCGGCGATTTCCTGTCGCTGCTCGACGCGCAGCGCAGCTATGCGAGCGCCGAAGTCTCCAGCGCAGCGGCACGCGCGCAGCTGCTCGACGACCAGCTTGCGATTTTCCTCAGCCTTGGCGGCGGGTGGGAGCAGTCCGAAGGCGCCACCACCGGCGGGAAATGACCGCACGGGCGACATCCGAGGCAGGGCGCAGGCCGGCTAGCGGCCTACGGCGTTGCTATCGGATTCAGTATCTTAAAGCCGAATCCGAAGATCCGGCTGGCTGGGGCGGCAGGATTCGAACCTGCGAATGACGGTACCAAAAACCGTTGCCTTACCACTTGGCGACGCCCCAGCAGAGCGGGCGCTTATACGGGCTTAGATCAGCCGTTCAACCCAGCCGTGCGGGTCTTCCGCCGTGCCGCGCTGGATGCCGCCGAGCTCGGCGCGGAGCTTCTCCGTCACGATGCCCGGACCGCCATTGCCGATCATGAACTCATAGCCGTTGCCGCGCACCTTGCCGATCGGCGTGAGCACCGCCGCCGTGCCGCAGGCGAACGCCTCGCGCAGCTTGCCGCTCTCGGCATCGGCCTTCCACTGATCGATCGAATAGCGCTCCTCGCGCACCGTGATCCCTTGGTCGCGCGCCAGCGTGAGCAGCGAATCGCGGGTGATTCCGGGCAGGATCGTGCCGCCCAGCGGCGGCGTGATGATCGAGCCGTCGTCCATCACGAACATCACGTTCATGCCGCCCAGCTCCTCGACATAGCGGTTCTCGACCGCATCGAGGAACACCACCTGGTCGCAGCCCTGGCCGATCGCTTCCTTCTGCGCGATCAGGCTTGCGGCATAGTTGCCGCCGCACTTGGCAGCGCCCGTGCCGCCCGGCGCCGCGCGCGTGTAATGCTCCGAGACCCAGAGCGTGACCGACGGCGCACCGCCCTTGAAATAGGCGCCCGCCGGCGAGGCGATCACCATATAGAGATATTCGCTGGCCGGCTTCACGCCCAGGAACACCTCGCTGGCGAACATGAAGGGGCGCAGGTAGAGCGAGCCGCCCTCGATCTCCGGGATCCACTTCTCGTCGACCTTCACCAGCTCGCGGATCGACTGGAGGAACAGCTCGTCGGGCAGCGGCGCCATCGCCATGCGCTCGGCGGATTCGCGGAAACGACGGGCATTCTCGTCGGCGCGGAACAAAGTGACGCTGCCATCGGGGGTGCGATAGGCCTTGAGCCCCTCGAAGATCTCCTGCGCATAGTGGAGCACGGCCATCGCGGGATCGACCTGGATCGGCCCGCGCGGCTGGACCTTGGCGTCGTGCCAGCCTTTCTCGACCGAATATTTGATCACTACCATATGGTCGGTGAACACCTTGCCGAAGCCCGGATTGGCGAGGAGCGCGGCGCGATCGGTGTCGCTGACCGGATTGGTGTGCGCTTCGAACTCGAAATCCAGGATCGTGGTGTCGTCCATCATACTCTTCCCGACTCTAGCCTTGACTGGCTTGCAGCGGGTTAGGCGCGGTGGCAGAATGCGTCAACATGGCTGCCCCAATTCCTGCCTCCCCACTATTCCTGCGCGAGCCCGAGATCCGGCGCGGAGTCGAATTGCTCTATTTCGGGTATGCGCATCTGACCCGCTCGATCGATGCCGGGCTGGCCGAACAGGGGCTGGGCCGCGCCCATCACCGCGCGCTCTACTTCATCGCGCGCAAGCCCGACCTGACGGTGAGCGAGCTGCTGGCGATCCTCTCGATCACCAAGCAATCGCTCGGCCGCGTGCTGACCGAACTGGGCGATCGCGGCTTCGTCGAGACGCGCACCGGCGAGAAGGACCGGCGCCAGCGCCTGCTCCGCCTCACCCCCGCCGGCGCCAAGCTCGAAGGCGAGCTGTTCGACGCGCTGCGCGAGAAGATGGCCAATGCCTATTCGAGCGCCGGCCAGGGCGCGGTGGGCGGCTTCTGGGCGGTGCTCGAGGGGCTGGTGCCCGAGAGCGAGAAGCAGGTGGTGGCGGCGCTGGGGCGGTAGGCTCCCCTTAATTCGTCACCCCGGCCTTGTGCCGGGGTCCACCAAGCCTCTTGTTTAAACCGAAGAGCCTCCTGCCCCATTGCTCGCCTCCCGGTGGACCCCGGCACAAGGCCGGGGTGACGGGGTTTAGAAACGCGGGTGGGACTCAACGTCCGTCAGAGCCGAATCGACAGCTCCACCTCATCGGTGAACGGCATCGACATGTACCCATTCGCGACATCGCCCACCCGCTCCAGATATTCCGGGCAGTAATCGGCATTGTCGGCGATCAGGATCGCGCCGGGGCGCAACCGGCTCTCCACCCGGTCGAGAATGTCCGAATAGAGCGCCTTGGCGCCATCGAGCAGCAGCAGGTCGATATGCTCGGGCAGGTCGCGTGCCAGCGTCTCCAGCGCATCGCCCTCGCGGAACTCGACCAGGTCGGCCAGGCCGCCTTCGGCCAGGTTCGCCTTGGCCTTGCTGAGCTTGGCAGGCTCGAACTCGCTGGTGATCAGCCGGCCGCCGCCATTGTCGCGCAGGCCCGCCGCCAGATGGAGCGTCGACAGGCCGAACGACGTGCCGAACTCGACGATCGAGCGCGCTTTGGTGGCGCGCACCAGCATGTAGAGCAGCTTGCCGACCTCGGGCGAGACCGGCAGTGCGAACTCGGCGAGCCGCGCATAGAAGCTGCGATAGTCGGTCTTGCTCATCATCATCGCGCGGTGGTCTTCGGCGGTGGTGCCTGCAAAGGCCGGGCTCTGTGCCGGCGGATTGGCATCGACCTCGGCGAACAGGCGCGCGAGCAGGGGCGCCACGGGAGCGCTCGAAAGCGTCGTCATTTTGGGTTTCTCCATGTGGAGGCAGGGGCTTGCCTGCCGTCCCGGAAAATACGACTAATTCGTCAGCTTTGACTATTCGCATTGGCCGGATGCCTGCATGACCGATCGCCGAACCACCCGCGTCGCCTCGCGGAAAAGCCCCAAACAGGCCCGCGCACAGCAGCTCGTCGAGGCGGTGCTCGACGCCGCTGTTCAGGTTTTGATGAAGGAAGGCGCGCAGCGTTTCACCACCGCCCGCGTCGCCGAGCGCGCCGGGGTGAGCGTCGGCTCGCTCTACCAATATTTCCCCAACAAGGCGGCGATCCTGTTCCGCCTGCAGAGCGACGAATGGCGGCGCACCTCGGCGCTGCTGCGCGGCATCCTGGAAGACCGCGCCACCCCGCCCCTCGCCCGGCTGCGCCGCCTGGTTTACGCCTTCATCCAGTCCGAATGCGAGGAAGCCGCGGTGCGCACCGCGCTGAGCGACGCCGCCCCACTCTATCGCGACGCGCCCGAGGCAGTGGAAGCCAAGGGCGAAAGCGCGGGAATCTTCCGGGCATTCCTAGCCGAGGCCTTGCCCAGCGTGGACGAAGCGAAGCGGATGCTGGCCGGCGACCTGATCAAGACCACGTTGCGCGAAGTGGGCAGCAACTTCTCCGAGAAGCCGCGCGAGGCGGAGGAGATTGTGGCGTATTCGGAAGCGGTGGCGGATATGCTGTGTGCGTATCTGGAGAGATTGGGAAAGAAATAGGCCCCTCCCCTTCAGGGGAGGGGTTGGGGTGGGGCCTATCCGCCGGTGCCGGTCTCGGCGAGACCTCCCCCACCCCTTGCCCCTCCCCTGAAGGTGAGGGGTTTGATGCACCTCACGCCACCTTGAACCCTTCCTTGTTCATCGTCAGCGTCAGCGCCTTGTTCTTCTCGTCGCTCAGCCGTTCGCGGAGCATCGGGAAGAGGCGCATTTCCTCCTCGGCCATATGCTCCTCGATCGCGGCGCGGAACTCGCGGAGCTTGGCGATCCAGTCGGGCGAGGCGGTGGGCATGTTCTCCAGTTCGTAGAGATATTGCTTCACATAGCCGTGCTCCTTGGTGAGCTCGTCGGCGCTCTCGCGCTGGCCGGCCTCGCGCAGCGCCGGATAGATGACATTCTCCTCCTCCACCGCATGCTTCATCAGCGCATGCTTGAGATGCGCGAGCAGCAGGTTGCGCTTCGTCGTGGAGCGCTCGTCGGTCGCTTCGATCTGGTCGAACACCTTGCGCACCGCTTCATGCTCGGTAGCGAGCGCCTCGTCCCAATTGCCGGCGAGCATGCTCGGCGCCTGCACCGCCGCCTTGCGCCCGAGCAGCGCCAGCACGCCCAGCGCCATGCCGCCCGCGGCAGCGCCGGCGATCACGCCGAGATTATGGGTGGTGCTCGTCCGCTTCGATCCGGTGAAGCGGCCCTTGCTGTCGCGGGTAGCAGTGGTGGTCGTCATGGCCTCGACTCCATTGTTGCGCTGTCGGCGCATCAACGGAACAGGCCGGCGGGCGTTCCGGGACGAAGCATTCGCACCTTCTCTGTTCCCCGGCGAAAGCCGGGGCCCAGGGTTTCTCTGCCGTCTCGCTCTGTTACCCTGGGCCCCGGCTTTCGCCGGGGAACCTGCAAGGGCTAGCCGCGCGCCTCCGCGGCCATTTCGGCGTTGCGCCGCGCCGACGCCGTGAGCGTGGCAAGCATCAGCTGCTTCAGCGCATCGTCCGCATCGAGCACGTCGAGCCCCTTCCGGGTCGAGCCGCCCGGGCTGGCCACCCGATCCGCCAGCACCGCCGGCGAGACGTCCGCCGCCGCGGCGAGCAGGCCCGAGCCCTCGACCGTGGCGATGGCGAGCCGCTGCGCCTGATCCTCGGGCAGGCCGAGCGCCGAGCCCGCGGCCGCGAGCGCATCGATGAAGCGATAGACGAAGCCGGGGCCGCAGCCTTCGAGCGCAGTGACCACGTCGAACAGCTTCTCGTCGGCGATCCACTCGACCAGGCCGAGCGGGCGCATCAGCGCCTCGGCCGGATAGCTGTGCGGCCCGTGCAGCGCGACCACGCCCTTGCCGATCGCGACCGGCAGGTTGGGCATGGCGCGGACGATCATCTCCGCCTCGAACCGCGACGCGAGCGTGGCGGTTTCGACCCCGGCGAGGATCGAGATAAGCAGCTTCACCCCGGCGATGCGGGCGCCATGCGCCTGCGCGATCAGATCGAGCTGCTGCGGCTTCATGCCGAGCATCACGGCGTCAGGCAGCGGACCTTCGGGGAATTCGCGGCCCTGGCGCACGCCGTCGGGAAGTTCGCGATCCTGGCGGTTGACGACGAAGACCTCGCGGGGATCGATCGTCCCCGCATCGATCCAGCGGCGGAGCATCGCGCCCGCCATGTTGCCGCAGCCGACCAGCCAGATGCTGGCCGGTGGGATCGGCTTCACGCTTCGCCCTGCGTTTCGATCAGCGCCGAGGCCATTGCGTCCTGCGGGGTCTTGCCGCCCCACAGCACGAACTGGAAGACGGGGTAGAAGCGCTCGCACTCGTCGATCGCGCTTTCCACCAGCAGCTCGGCCTGGGCCAGGCTCAGCGTCGGCTCCTCGCCGTCGATCAGCGCGGCGTGGCGGAACAGCAGGATGCCGCTCTGCGACCAGAGCTCGAAATGGCCGATCCACAGCTGCTCGTTGACCAGCCCAATCGTCTCATAGACCGCCATGCGGCGCTCGTCGGCGACGCGGATATCGGGGAACGCCAGGAACTGGAGAACGCCGTCGTCCTCACGCCAGATCGCGCGCAGCTCGTACTCGGTCCAGCTTCCCTTGACCTTTGCCACGATCTCGTCGTCGTCACGGCTGTGGGTCCAGCCATGCGCAGCGAAATAGCTTTCGAGCATGTCGATAGGGGCTGCGTCGTCGCGGTCGAATTCCGCTTCGTCGAGCATCAGTTTCTCCACTGGGGCCGGATTGCTTGGCCAGAATCTGCCAACCGCATCGGGCCCGCACAAGCGCGGGGTTCGCAACCCTGCGCAAAACCTGTGGACAAGGTGTTTATGCTTGCCCTGCCGGCTTTTTAGGCGATTTCGGTGCCTTGGGGGCAGCTGCCGGCCTGGCCGCTCCGCCCAGCTGTGCCTCGAGCGCGGCGAGGCGCGCCTTGAGCGCGTCATTCTCGTCGCGCGCGGCCACCGCCATCGCCTTCACGGCCTCGAATTCCTCGCGGCTGACGAAGTCGACGCCGCCGATCCATTCGCGGGCGCGCTCGCGCGCGGCGCTCTCGGTTTCGCGGGCGACGCCGGCCAGCGTGCCAGCCGCGCCGTTCACGAGCTTCACGAAATCGTCGAACAGGCGGTTGTCGGTCTGCATTTCGAGTTTCCTTACGCGATCACTTGATCTGTATTTCGTCAGCCGGACGCGCGGATACAAGGCTTCCCGCGTTCGGATTGAGCTGGTGGATCTGATAGAGAAGATAGCCGGCAAAGCCGATCCAGGCCAGATAGGGGATCAGCAGCACCGCCGCGAAGGTGCGGATGCGGGCGAACAGGATGAAGGTGATCAGCGCCAGCACGAACAGCGCGCCGATGATCGCCAGCGCCGGCACCACCTGGTGCATGCCGAAGAACACCGGCGACCAGACCAGGTTGACCACCATCTGCACCGCGAAGACGACGAGCGCGGGGCCGCGCAATGTCGATCCGCGCGCGTTGATGATCATCGCCAGCGCCAGGCCCATCAGCACGTAGAGCACGCTCCACGCCGCGGGGAACACCCATTCCTGGGGCATGATCTCGGGCTTCACCAGCCGGGCGAACCAGGGATTGGCATTGCCCGACGGGGCCAGGCGCGCGGAAGTGAAGCCGAGCAGCAGGATGAACGGCACCGTCACCACGGCCCATCGCAGATAGGCGAGCCTCAGCTGCCCCTTCGATGCGATTTCCCTCACTACCCACGACCTCCGAAATTCCTTGGGCGAAAGGGCTATGTTGCAGCGCGCCGAAACGCAAGCTCTGCCATATGGGGTGTCCACAGCTTCCGTATCAGCCGCGCGTCGCCCCGATCAGGAATTCGACATTGCCCTCGGGCCCGGTGATCGGGCTGGTGGTGATGCCGTGCACGCTCCAGCCCTGCGCGGCGACCCATTCGGCGACTTCGCGGCAGACGCGTTCGTGCACTGCGGCATCGCGCACCACCCCGCCCTTGCCCACTTCGTCGCGCCCGGCCTCGAACTGCGGCTTGATCAGCGCCGCCAGCCGCGCACCGGGCTTCGCGAAGCGGAACGGCACCTCGAGCACCTTGGCGAGGCCGATGAAGCTGGCGTCGCAGACGATCATGTCGACCGGCTCCGGGATATGCGCCTCGGTCAGGATGCGGGCGCTGGTCTGCTCATGGACGATCACCCGCAGATCCTGGCGCAGCTTCCAGGCGAGCTGGTTGGTGCCGCTGTCCACCGCATAGACGCGCGCGGCGCCGTTGCTCAGCAGCACGTCGGTGAAGCCGCCGGTCGAGGAGCCGACGTCGATGGCCACCACGCCGGTCACGTCCCAGCCGAAATGTTCGAGCGCATGCGCCAGCTTGATCCCGCCGCGCGAGACCCAGGGATGATCGCGCCCCTTCACGTCGAGCTGTGTTTCCTCGGGCAGTTGCTGGCCCGGCTTCTCGACCTTGCGGTCGCCGGCGAAGACGAGGCCCGCCATGATCAGCGCCTGGGCGCGGGTGCGGCTTTCGGCGAGACCGCGGTCCACGAGCATCTGATCAGCGCGCTGCTTGGGCATGCCGCTCCCTTAGGGTCGATCCGCTTCGGTTGCAAAGCCGCGCGCCTTGGAACCCACGCTGGTGCAGAACAGGTGAAACGGGGGGAGAATGGCCATGACGCCGAGCCAGAATTGCATCGCGCTCGTCCAGCAGTTCGAAGGCTGCGCAAGGAAGCAGCCCGACGGCAGCTTCGCCGCCTATCCCGATCCCGGCACCGGCGGGGCGCCCTGGACGATCGGCTGGGGCTCGACCGGGCCGGGAATCAATCCCGGGCTGGTATGGACCCAGGCGCAGTGCGATGCCCGGCTCGAGCAGGACGTGACCAGCTTCGCCGCGCAGGTCTCCACCGCGATCGGCGACGCGCCGACCAGCCAGAACCAGTTCGATGCGATGGTCGACTTCGCCTATAATCTGGGCATCGCCAATCTGGAGGGCAGCACGCTGCTGCGGCTCCACAAGGCCGGCAACTATGCCGGCGCCGCCGCGCAGTTCCCGCTGTGGGACCGGGCCGCAGGCAAGGTGCTTCCCGGCCTGCAGAAGCGCCGCGCGGCGGAGCAGGCGCTCTACGCCAGGGGCTGAGAAACGGGCTGCCGCAGCCGGCCTTCGGCCCGGCGCAATCCCCATTGCCTACTAAAAAGATGGGAATAAATTCGACGCTCCGGCCTGCCCTCCCCTGGAGCGCAAAGTGATGAGCATCTTCTCTCCCCTCGACGACCATTCGCCGATCGTCCTCACCGTTCCCGGGCTGGGCGGCTCGGGCCCTTCGCACTGGCAGACTTTGTGGGAGGATTCCCGCCCCGACACCAGCCGGGTGGAGCTGGGCATGTGGAACACGCCGCATCGCAACGCCTGGGTGACGCGGCTGGACCAGGCGATCCGCGGCGCGCAGGCACCGGTGGTGCTCGCCGCGCACAGCCTGGGCTGTCTCGCCGTCGCCTGGTGGGCCGCGCTTTCGCCGCAGCCGTTCGGCTGGCCGGTGGCGGGTGCTCTGCTCGTCGCCCCGGCCGATGTCGACCGGCCGGAAGTGAAGCCCGAACTGGCCGGCTTCGCGCCGGTGCCGTCGAAGCCGCTGCCCTTCCCCTCGATCACCGTGGCGAGCCAGGACGATCCGTGGATCAGCCTCGATCGCGCCCGCGAGCTGGCCAAGAGCTGGGGCAGCTTCTTCGTCGATGCGGGGCCCCAGGGGCATCTCAACGCCGCCAGCGGCATCGGCTGGTGGCACGAGGGGCAGGCGCTGCTCGACCGCGTGCTCGACGCCGCATCGGACCGCACCGGGCGCGTCCGCTCGGCTGCCGACGCCCGTTCGCTGCTGGCGATCAACGCCACCGAGGCCGCGCAGCGCCACTATCTCGGTCGGCATGCGTGATTTCTGCCGTGCGCCCCGCCCCAATCGGCGCACGGCTCTGGTAACTGCCCGTAAATTCCTTACATAGGAAATGCGGGCGTGGCCGGGTGGCGTACCCTAGAGCGTCACCCGGCCTACCCGCGCCTTTTCCGGCATCCTCGCTTCCGCAAGCCGCCCGGCGCCGCTAGACCCGCGCCATGGATCGCCGAGACCTGCTCGCCGCCGCCGGCCTGACCGGCCCGCTGCTTCCCCTCGCCGCCCGGGCAGCCGCTGCGCCGCCTGCCGGCCCCGCCAAGCCCGATGCGAGCTTCCCGCTCTGGCCGGGCGACGCGCCCGGGCTGCTCGATCCGAATTTCCGGGACCATGTCGTGGTCCGCAATCCCGATCCCGCCTTCCCCGATCGCGCGATGGACCATATCCTCACGCCGCGGCTCGACGTGTTCCGCGCGAAGAAGCCGAACGGCGCGGCGATGCTGATCACCCCCGGCGGCGGCTATGCCCGCGTCGTGGTCGACAAGGAGGGCTATGAGCTGGGCACCTGGCTCGCCGAACGCGGGATCACTGCCTTCGTGCTGTTCTACCGCCTGCCTGGCGACCCGTGGAAGGACGCGAGCAACGTCGCGCTTGCCGATGCGCAGCGCGCGATGCGGCTGATCCGGCACCAGGCCGCCAAATGGCAGGTCGACCCGGCCCGCGTCGGCGCGATGGGCTTCTCTGCAGGCGGGCATCTCTGCGCCGACCTCGCTACGCGCTTCGATCGCAAGGTCTATGCGCCGGTGGACGCCGCCGACGCGCTCGACCCCCGGCCGATGCTCGCGGCACCGATCTATCCGGTCGTCTCGATGGACCCGGCCTTCGCCCATATGGGGTCGCGCACCCAGCTGATCGGCAAGGACGCCGATGCCGCCACCGCCGCCGAGCATTCGCCCGAGCGCCAGGTCGGCCCGCATACCCCGCCCTGCTTCCTCTGCCATGCCGAGGACGATGCGACGGTACCCGTCCAGAACACGCTCGCGCTCCGCGCCGCGCTCAAGGCAGCCAAGGTGCCGGTGGAGACGCATCTGTTCGAGGTCGGCGGCCATGGCTTTGGCTGGGGCCGGCTCACCCAGGGCAAGCCGGCGCATGCCTGGCCCGAGCTGTTCCTCGCCTGGGCCAGGGGGCACGGCCTGCTCGGCTGATCGCATCCGCACCGAAATGCAGCGGATGTTATGTTGTATCTTTAACCGGCTTGCCCTATATTGCCGCTCATGTCGGTGAGTCTCCCGCTAGCCCGTTTCTGGGCCGGTATCGATACGCGTCTCGATCGCATTGCGATGGGGATCAGTGGCCTGTGCCTGGTCCACTGCATCACGACCACCGTCCTGCTCACCGTCATCTCCTCGGCCGGCAGCCTGCTCAACCCGGCGATCCACGAGGTCGGCCTGGTCCTGGCGATCGGTATGGGCGGCTTCGCGCTGACCCGCGGCGTGATGAGCCACGGCTATATGGCCCCGGCGATCGTCGGCGCCTTCGGCCTGGGCATCATGGCCGGCGCGCTCTCGCTGCCGCATGGCGATTTCGAGATCTTCTGGACGCTGGTGGGCGTGAGCCTGGTCGCGCTCGGCCATGATCTGAACCGTCGGGCGACCTACTGAATCTTGCCGCGCGGCCCCCGCGGGCCTACATGATCCGCATGCACGCGCACGATCATCATGAGCATCACGGCAACGACCTGACCAAGGTCGCGCAGAGCACGCTGGAGAAGTCCGGCGAACAATGGACGGCGATGCGCGAGCGCGTGTTCGAGGCGCTGGCAGGCTTCGACAAGCCGGCTTCCGCCTATGACATCGCCGAGGCGGTCTCCAAGGCCGAGGGCCGCCGAGTCGCCGCCAACAGCGTCTATCGCATCCTCGACCTGTTCGTCGGCTCGAACCTGGCACGCCGCGTCGAGAGCGCGAACGCCTATATGGCAAACACGCATCCGGACTGCCTGCACGACTGCATCTTCCTGGTGTGCGACAGCTGCGGCCAGACCACGCATATCGACGACGATTCGATCACCAAGACGGTGCGCGCCGCGGCCAAGGGCACCGGCTTCTCGCCCGAGCGGCCGGTGATCGAAGTGCGCGGCAAGTGCGCCGATTGCGACTGAGCGCGGCCTGACTTTCGCCAAGAAGTTCACTGACCACCCTTGCCGCTGACAAGGGAGGGTTGGATGCGTGCTGGACGACGGTGGCTTGCGGCGCTCGCCGGATTTCTCGCCTTCGCGTTCCCGCCCGCCACCGCGCAGCCGCGCCACCCGCTCACCCTGGACGACGTGCTGGATGTCCAGCGCATCGATCAGGCAGTGCTGTCGCCCGACGGCAACTGGATCGCGGCGATCGTCCAGCGCCCGGCGCGGGCGGGCGAAGTCTATGGCCGGCTACCCTATGAGACCGATCCCACGCGCAGCGATCTCTGGCTGATCGATACCCGCACCGGTGCCCGCCGGGCGATCACCAATGGCGCGGCGCAGGCCGCCGGCTATTGGTGCGCCAGTTGGTCGCCCGACAACCGCCACCTCGCGCTGCTCTCCACCCAGCCCGCCAGGGGCGAACCGCACGGCGGCGACAATGTCCGCCTCCATGTTTGGGACCGGGCCACCGGCGCGATGACGCGGATGGGCGATACACCGGTGATGAGCCAGACCCGCTATGGCGGCGCGCTCGACAAGCTCGACCTGCGCGGCGGGGCAATCAAGCGCGCCAGGGCGCATGCCTGCCAGCTGGAAGAGGACAATGCGCCCTTCCTCTGGCTCGACGCGCACCGCCTGCTCGTCGCCACGCTGCCCCCGGGCCAGGTGTCGGGCGTGCTCGATCAATATGGCCGCCCCTATGCCGAAGCGGCGCGCACCGCCGCCCGGCTGCGCGCCGGCACCGAGCCGACCGTGATGGCGATGGGCAGCGGTGCCGCCCGCCTGCCGCGCGACGACGCCAGCCATGCGATCCTGCGCATCGTCGACGTCACCACCCGCCGCGCCCAGACGATCGGCACCGTCCCCACCTATCCCTTCCGCAGCGCGCTCACCCTCTCCGTGTCGCCAGACGGCAAGCGCCTGGCGGTGATGGCCACGCTCGGCGCGCTCCAGCCGGAGGCGGGAAAGACGCTGCCCAACAACACCGACGACAATTGGACGGTCGAGCGCCGCCTGGGCTTTCTCGACCTGGCGCCCAACAGCGCCGTCCGCTGGGTGATGGCCTCGCCCAGGGCACGCCACCCGGTCCAGATGCTCGATTGGACCGAGGATGGCGGCATCGCCTACACCGCGCGCAGCTCTCCCTTCGAGGAAAAGGCCCTCCGCTTCATCGCTTCTCCCAATGGCGGCGCGTACGCGCCCGAAGGCCCGGCGCCCGCCCCCGTCGAGCGCAACATCGCGATGCCGCCGCACGGTACGTTGCTCGACGACCGGCCCGATCTCGACACGGTGCTGTGGAGCGAGACCAGCCGCGCCGGGTTGGTCCTCCACCTATCCCGCGCTTCCACCAATACGACTCGCGACCTCCTTGTCCTCGACACGCATCTCGCCGCGGTCGATTGGGGCGAGACCCGGCTGATCGACTATGCCAGCACGCGCGGCGAACCGCTCAAGGCCGCGGCAATCCTCCCGCCCGGCTACCGCGCCGGGCAGCGCTATCCGGTGCTGGTCTGGGTCTATGGCGGCTATATGGTCCGCGACCTCGACCACGACTTCATGACCGACGTCTTCATGCCGGGCATCTACAACCTCCATCTCTATGCTGCGCGCGGCTATGTCGTGCTGGTGCCGTCGATGCCGCTGGGCAACCGCCGCGAGGATGCCAACAGCTACACCCGCATAGGGGACGGCGTGATGCCGGCGATCGACAGGCTGGCCGCGCTCGGCATCGCCGATCCGGATCGCGTCGGCGTCTTCGGCCAGAGCTTCGGTGGCTACAGCGTCCTCGCCCTGCTCACCCAGAGCGACCGCTTCAAGGCTGGGGTGGCGATGGCGGGGCTCAGCGACATTGCCAGCCTCTACGGCGAGATGGATCCGGGCGCGGCCGGCTATCCCGGCATCGCGCATGAGAAGAGCGACAATTGGGCCGAGCTCGACACCACCGGCCGCACCGCACCGCCCTGGCAGGATCCGGCGGGCTATGCCGCAGTCTCGCCGCTCAGCCATGTCGACCGCGTCACCACGCCATTGCTGCTCGTGCACGGCGATCTCGACATGCGGGGCGCGCCCTCGCAGGCCGAGCGATTCTTCTATGCGCTCTATGCCCAGGGCAAGACCGCGAAGCTTCTGCGCTATGGCGGCGAGAGCCACAGCCTCACCCAGTCGCCGGCCAATATCCGCAGCATCTTCGCGGAGACGAATGCCTGGTTCGACGCCTATGTCCGCCTCCGGCAAAGCCGCCCCTGATCGCGGCTGCACCGAAAATCCACAACGCTAAGGTTCGACTTCGCGAGATCGGAGGAGTAAGGGCAGTCGGATGGCCGACCTTCCTACGACGCCCCTGCTCGATACCGTCGACACTCCCGACGACCTCCGCAAGCTCGATCCCAAGCAGCTTCGCCAGCTCGCCGACGAGCTGCGCGCCGAGACGATTTCCGCCGTGGGCAGCACCGGTGGGCACCTCGGCTCGGGCCTGGGCGTGGTCGAGCTGACCACTGCGATCCACTATGTGTTCGATACCCCGCGCGACAAGCTGGTCTGGGACGTCGGCCACCAATGCTATCCGCACAAGATCCTCACCGGCCGCCGGAACCGCATCCGCACGCTGCGCCAGGGCGGCGGGCTCTCGGGCTTCACCAAGCGCAGCGAGAGCGAGTACGATCCGTTCGGCGCAGCGCACTCGTCGACCTCGATCAGCGCGGCGCTGGGCTTCGCGATCGCCAACAAGCTCTCCGACGCGCCCGGCCGCGCCATCGCGGTGATCGGCGACGGCTCGATGTCCGCCGGCATGGCGTATGAGGCGATGAACAATGCCGAGGCGGCCGGCAACCGGCTGATCGTCATCCTCAACGACAACGACATGTCGATCGCGCCGCCGGTGGGCGGCCTCTCCGCCTATCTGGCGCGGATGGTGTCCTCCTCCGAATATATGGGCCTGCGCAGCCTGGCGAAGCGCGCGATCCGCAAGTTCTCGCGCCGCCTGACCACCGCGGCGGGCAAGACCGAGGAGTTCGCCCGCGGGCTCGTCACCGGCGGCACGCTGTTCGAGGAACTGGGCTTCTATTATGTCGGCCCGATCGACGGCCATAATCTCGAGCATCTGATCCCGGTGCTGGAGAATGTCCGCGACAGCGCCGAAGGCCCGATCCTCGTCCATGTCGTCACCAAGAAGGGCAAGGGCTATGCCCCGGCCGAGGCGGCGGCGGACAAATATCACGGCGTCCAGAAGTTCGATGTGATCACCGGCGCGCAGGCCAAGGCGCCTCCGGGGCCGCCGGCCTATCAGAACGTGTTCGGCGACGCGCTGATCGAGGAAGCGAAGCGCGACGCGAAGATCGTCGCGATCACTGCCGCCATGCCCTCGGGCACCGGCGTCGACCGCTTCGCCAAGGCCTTTCCCGAGCGTGCCTTCGACGTGGGCATCGCCGAGCAGCATGCGGTGACCTTCGCCGCCGGGCTTGCCGCGCAGGGCATGCGCCCCTTCTGCGCGATCTATTCGACCTTCCTCCAGCGCGCCTATGACCAGGTCGTCCACGACGTGGCGATCCAGAACCTGCCGGTCCGCTTCGCGATCGACCGCGCCGGGCTGGTCGGCGCCGACGGCGCGACCCATGCCGGCAGCTTCGACATCACCTATCTGGCGACGCTCCCCAATTTCGTGGTGATGGCCGCCGCCGACGAGGCCGAGCTGGTCCACATGACCCACACCGCGGCGCTGCACGACAGCGGCCCGATCGCAGTGCGCTATCCGCGCGGCAGCGGCACGGGCGTCGCGCTTCCGCAAGTTCCGCAGCGGCTCGAGATCGGCAAGGGCCGCATCGTCCGCGAGGGCAAGACGGTGGCGATCCTGTCGCTCGGCACCCGCCTGGCCGAGGCACTGCGCGCCGCCGACACGCTCGAGGCCAAGGGGCTCTCCACCACCGTTGCCGACCTGCGCTTCGCCAAGCCGCTCGACGAGGCGCTGATCCGCCGCCTGCTCACCACCCATGAAGTGGCGGTGACCATCGAGGAAGGCGCGATCGGCGGCCTGGGCGCGCACGTGCTGACCATGGCGAGCGACCAGGGCCTGATCGATGCCGGCCTCAAGCTGCGCACGCTGCGCCTGCCCGACCTGTTCCAGGACCAGGACAAGCCCGAGCTGCAATATGCCGAGGCCGGCCTCAACGCCGAGAGCATCGTCGACACGGTGCTCAAGGCGCTGCGCTGGAACGAAGGCGTGGTACCGGGCGGCGCGCGGGCCTGAAGGCTCAGCGCTGCACAGCGCGCAGGCGAACAAAGGATCCGCCATACCAGTTTCCGGTTGGCTTGCCGGCACTGTCATATTGACGCGACAGCATCGAATATTCGTCATTCGAGACCCAGCGATATTCATAGATCCGATAGCTTCCCGCTGGCTCGTCGGAAAAGCGCACCTCCAATCGCAGGTTCGAAGCCGCATCGAGACTGCCCACGCCCACGCCGCTGCGGGCAGTCCCGAAATGCGAAAGATGGCGCACATGGTCGCGCGCATCATCAAAGACCCATAGGATATGTCCCGCGAGATCGGGCGTATCGACAACGCATAGCACGCTGCGATCGGTGTTCACCGGCGCGCATTTCGTGTGGTGCCGCGGGATGGTAATCGTTTCGACGGTTTTGCCGTCCCAGACCTGCTGGAACCGGTCGTCCTTCAGCGTCCACTCGCCGAAGAACCGCGCGAAGGGATTGGCAGCCCGTGCCGGAGGCGCGTCCTGCGCTCCGGCGAGCACCGGAACGACAAGCATCGGCAACAGGCGACGGACAGCAAATCGCGTCATGGCAGCGGAGCCAGGCAGATCGGTTGAACCTGCCCGGCCCCTTAGCAGAATCCGCACGCAGCGGGAACCTTGTCGCGCGGCGCGCGGGCCTAGTCGCGCACCGCCTCGGGCAGCTTGAGCGGCTCGAACCCGCCCCAGTTCTGGCGGGTGCGGCCCTTGGAATTGCGGTCATATTCCTCGCGCCAGGGATCGACGAAGCTGCGCGCGGCCCAGGCATCATATTGCGCCGCCATCGCGTTGACGCGGTCCGGCTGGGCCGCGGCAAGATCATGCATCTCGGCGCGATCCGCATCCATGTCGAACAGCTGCCAGGGCTGCTCGAACCGCGCGACCAGCTTCCACTTGCCGTCGCGCACGGCACGGTTGCCCTCATGCTCCCAGAAGATCGGCGTGGCACGCGTGAGCGGCTTGCCGGTGAAGGCCGGCACCATCGAGCGGCCCTGCATCGGCACGATCTCATGGCCGTTGAAGCTCTTGGGATAGGTGGCGCCGCTCACCTCTACCAGCGTCGGCATCACGTCGATCAGATGGCCGGGCGTCGTCACCTTGGTGCCGCGCTGCTTCGCCGCGATTCCCTGGGGCCAATAGGCGATCAGCGGGGTGGCGATGCCACCTTCCTCGGTGAAGTGCTTGAAATACTGGAAGGGCGTGTTCTGCAGCGTCGCCCAGTTCATGCCAGTCCACACCACCGATTGCGCGCTGCCCGGCGTGCCCTTGCCGTTCAGCCGGCCATCGGGGCCGCTCTCGCCATTGCCGCCATTGTCGCACATGAACAGGATCAGCGTGTTGTCGAGCTCGCCCGACGCCTTGAGCCGCGCCACCAGCGTGCCGATCGCGCGGTCGACCCGGCTGATCGCCGCCGCATAGACCGCCATCATCGTGTCGAACCGGTCCTTGTCCGCGGCGCTGAGCTTGTTCCAGTCATAGGTATTGGCCAGCGCCGGCGGCAGCTCGGCATTGGCGGGGATGATGCCCAGCTTCTTCTGCTTCTCGAACCGCGCGCGCCGGATCACGTCCCAGCCGCGCATGTACTTGCCCTTGAACTTCGCGACGTCCTCGGGCGGGGCCATGATCGGGAAGTGCGCGGCAGTGAAGGGCATGTAGAGGAAGAACGGCTTGTGCTCGCTCTCGGCCTGCTTGAAGAACTTGGTCTGCCAGTCGACGAACATGTCCGACGAGTACCAGTTGCCCGTTCCCACCCGCGGGGAGTTGGTCGGCACCTTCTCGCCGTCGAGATAGACGTTCTGCGTCATCGGCTGCGGCTGGTTGGGGAAATAGAGCTCGCCATAGGGCGTCACGGTCGAGTGATCGAATCCCCGCTGCCAAGGCGCCACGCCATGCCCCATGCCGACATGCCATTTGCCCGCCATCGCGGTGTAATAGCCGGCCGACTTGGCGACTTCGGCCATCGTTACCACGCGATCGAGCAGCCGGCTCTGCAGCCCCTGCGCGCCGGGGAAATCGGTGCCCTCAAGATGGCCGAGCCCGGCCTGGTGCGGATAGGTGCCGGTGAGCAGCGAGGCGCGCGACGGGCTGCACCGGGCGCTGTTGTAGAATTGGGTGAAGCTCAGCCCGCCCTTGGCCAGTGCATCGATGTTCGGAGTCGGAATCTCGCTGCCGAACGCGCCGACATCGGAGAAGCCGACATCGTCGAGCAGGATCACCACCACATTGGGCCGGGTCGGCTGCAGCTTGGCCGGGCTGCGGGCAGCGGTCTGCGCGCCGGTCTGGAGCGGCAGCGCCACGGCGGCGACGGCAAGCGCAGCGCCACAGGCGCGGCTGAGCAGATGACGGATATGCGCAGGCTTCATGGCAGGGCCCCTCTCATTGTCCCGAAACGCCGGCCCGATCCTTATCGGTGCAGCGCGCAACGCAAGCGTACAACTGCGTTAATTATCATATCAATACCATAGTTGTCGCAAACTGTCGCAGGCGTCGACCGCGTCGATTTGCCGCCGGTCAAATCGGCGCGGGGCGGGACTCGCCTTGGCCGTGCATCGGCTCTAAACCTCGGCGCCGTGCTGCAGATGACTTCGCTTCCCGCCTCCGCCCGCCCCCGCGCGCTTGCCAACTGGCTGTTCGCCGTGGCTGCGCTGATCGTGCTGATGGTGGTGATCGGCGGCATCACCCGGCTGACCGAGTCCGGCCTTTCGATCACCGAATGGAAGCCGCTTTCGGGCGCGATCCCGCCGCTCAGCGATGCCGCCTGGCAGGCCGAGTTCGCCCACTATCAGCAGATCGGCCAATATCAGCAGCTAAACCGCGGCATGTCGCTGGCCGAGTTCAAGAACATCTTCTTCTGGGAGTATCTGCACCGGCTGCTCGGGCGCGTGATCGGCCTTGCCTTCGCATTGCCGCTGCTGTGGTTCTGGGTCCGCCGGGCAATTCCGAAGGGTTATGGCTGGCGGCTGATCGCGCTGCTCGCGCTGGGCGGGCTGCAGGGCGCGCTCGGCTGGTGGATGGTCAAGTCAGGCCTCAACACGGTGCGCACCTCGGTCGACCATTTCTGGCTCGCCGCACACCTGCTCACCGCGTTGTTCACGCTGGGCGGCATCGTTTGGACCGCGCTCGACCTGCTGGCGCTCAACCGCAATTCGCGGGCGCGCCCCGCCCACCTCACCGCGCTGGGCATCGGCGTGCTGGTGGTCCTGTTCGTCCAGCTCTTCTACGGCGCGCTCGTCGCCGGGCTCGATGCCGGGTTGGTGACCGATCAATGGCCGCTGATGAACGACCATTTCTTCCCGGGCGTCAGCCAGACCGGACAGACGCTCGGCCATGTCCTCCTCTCCGATCCTGCCGTTGTCCACTTCATCCATCGCTGGTGGGCCTGGGTGGCAGTGGCCGGGCTGATCGTGCTGGCCCGCAAGGTACGCGGCACCAATCGCCGCGCCTCCATCGCGATCCATGCGGCGTTCGGCAGCCAGATCCTGCTCGGCATCGCCACGGTGATGGCCGGCGTGCCGATCTGGCTGGCCGCGCTCCACCAGCTCACCGGCGCGCTGGTGGTAATGGCCACGGTATGGGGCGCACATGTCGCCGGTAGCCGGGCCGGCGCTTGAGCGAGCTCGCGCTCTTCTACGTCACCTTCGCCACCCGCGCGGATGCCGAGCGCGTGGCCGAGACCATCCTCGCCGAGCGTCTTGCCGCCTGCGCCAACATCCTGGCGCCCTGCACCTCGCTCTACCTCTGGCACGGCAGCCTCGAGCGCGCCGAGGAAGTGCCGGTACTGTTCAAGACGCGTCCGATGCTCGTCACCCGGCTGCGCGAGCGGATCGCCGCGCTGCATCCCTATGAGCTGCCGGTGATCGAGAACTGGGCCGCAACGGCGAGCCCCGAAGTTGGGGCCTGGATCGAGGGCGAGACGCGCTGATGCTGCTCGCCGCGATTGTCCTCCAGGCAAGCGCGGTCAGTTTCGCCCCGCCGCTCGACATGCCGCTCCGCGTGGTCAGCGAGCGCCGCGACGGCACTCGCGCCTTCCGTCTCGAGCGCGAACTGCGCTTCGCCCGCGAAGGCACCGGCTATCGCGCCGAGGTGATCCTGCGCACCGCTACCGGCGAGACGCCGGACGGCAGCGGCGCACTCTACGAGGCGGGCTATGCCGCACTGATCGGCACGCCGATCCT
Organism: Sphingomonas sp. HITSZ_GF; assembly: GCF_029543155.1. Taxonomy (GTDB): domain Bacteria; phylum Pseudomonadota; class Alphaproteobacteria; order Sphingomonadales; family Sphingomonadaceae; genus Sphingomonas. Next base: position 572,699 of record NZ_JARQXA010000003.1, read on the forward strand.
TTTCCACCTCGACGCCGCCGGCGCGCTCGCCGCGATCGACGACATGCCGGCGCTGTGGGAACGCTATTGCACGCGTGTCGCCGAAGTCGCCGCCGGGCGCCGCGTCCTCGCACCCGCCGATCGCGCGAAGCTGGCCGCCCGCATCGCCGCGCCGCTGCGCGCGCTCCCCGCGGAGAAGCAGCGCGCGATGCTCGCCTCGCTCGTTTCCGCGGTGATCGTCGAGGAACCGCTCGCGCCGGGCAGCGCGCCGGTCCACCTCCCCGCAAGCTCGGCCTATGGCAGCGCCGCGCCGCTCGACGGCATGCGCATCGTCGTCCCGATCGCGGGCGGCCTGCTCCGCAGCAGCACCAGTGCCTCCTCCGATACCGTTACACTCGAGCAGGTCAGCGAACTCGATCCGCGTACCGGCCTGATCGCGCGCAGCAGCAAGACGGTGCGCATCCGCGCCGGCGGACTGGAGAAGCTGAGCACCACCCTTGTCATTCTGGAACCGCTGCCCCACTAGACATATGGTATCCAGATACCCGTCAGCAAACCCACGCATTTCTTGACTTTTCACGAGCGAATCGTCAGAGGGCCTGCAACCGCGCTGCCCGAGAGGGTGGCGCGCTTCCGTTTCATACTGGAAAGGTCTCGCCCAATGAAGGCGCTGATGAAGACCACCAAGTCGGCCAAGCCGGCCGAGGTGGAGAAGAAGTGGCACATCGTCGATGCCGACGGCCTGATCGTCGGCCGCGCTGCCGTCGTGATCGCCAACGTCCTGCGCGGCAAGCACAAGACGAGCTTCACCCCGCACGTCGACTGCGGTGACAATGTCATCGTGATCAACGCGGACAAGATCCGTTTCACCGGCAAGAAGCTGGCCCAGAAGGTGTACTACAAGCACACCGGCTATGCGGGCGGCATCAAGGGCATCACCGCCGGCAAGGTCCTCGAAGGCCGCTTCCCGGAGCGCGTCCTCGAAAAGGCCGTTGAGCGCATGATCCCGCGCGGCCCGCTCGGCCGCCAGCAGATGCGCAACCTGCGCATCTACAACGGCGCTGAGCATCCGCACGAAGCGCAGAACCCCGAGGTCCTCGACATCGCCGGCATGAGCCGCAAGAACAAGGTGGGCGCATAATGTCCGACAACCGCCAGTCCCTTTCCGACCTGGGCTCGATCGCCGCCGGCGAGCAGGCCGTTGCCGCTGAGGCCCAGGCTTCGTCCGACACCCGCGCCGAGGCGTATCTCGCCGGCCAGCTCGACGAGCCGACCAGCACCGCCCCGCTGCGTGCACAGGAGCTCGACAAGTTCGGCCGCGCCTATGCGACCGGCCGCCGCAAGGACGCCGTCGCCCGCGTCTGGCTGAAGCCGGGCACCGGCAAGATCACGATCAACGGTCGTGACCAGGAAGTCTATTTCGCGCGTCCGACGCTGCGTCTCGTCATCAACCAGGTGTTCGGCATCACCGAGCGCGAGGGCCAGTATGACGTCGTCTGCACCGTCAAGGGCGGTGGCCTTTCGGGCCAGGCCGGCGCGGTGAAGCACGGCATCAGCCAGGCGCTCACCAAGTACGAGCCGGCGCTGCGTACCCCGGTGAAGCGCGCGGGCTTCCTGACCCGCGACAGCCGCACGGTCGAGCGTAAGAAGTATGGCCGCGCCAAGGCGCGTCGCAGCTTCCAGTTCTCGAAGCGCTAAGCTTCGGGCGGAAACGCTACTCGAAGGGGCGGTCCGGCAACGGGCCGCCCTTTTCGTTTAGGCGCGCCCCGCGCCGCAGTACCGCCCAGAAGGTCAGGCCGCCCACCATGCCGCACGCCGCCAGGAATAGCGCGTCCTCCCCGAGTTCCCCGTTCGAAACCCCGCCGAACAGCATCAGCACCGGGATAGGCACCCCGCCGACAAGCAGCCCGGCCAGCGCAGCGCTCCACCAGCGCAGGCGGCTATGCCGCCCGATCAGCCAATAGGCAGGGATGCCGATCAGGAAGACGTGGAACAGGGCGATAGGCATCCCAACGGGCAGTGCCATCGTGAGCACGAACGGGATTGCGGAGAGACCGGACAGCAGATCGCGCCCGATAACGAAGGAAAAGATCAGCCCGCCCGCCACCGTCGCCGCGACAACGGCGAGACAGCCTGCCCCGGCGACATTCTCGGAAGGGAGGGCCTGGGTCACGCCCGCGCCAGCCAGCCGGCATAATGCACCACCGCGCCGACCAGCGGCAGCGACACACCCACTTCGAAGCGGAAGCGCCCATCCTCCTGCCATTCGCGCGCAGTGATCCGCGGGCCGAGGAAGCGCGGCATCGGCACGCCGAACGCCGTCCAGCCGCGCAGCGCCATCGCCAGCCCCTTGCCGTCTGAGGGCAGGTCGAAGGCAAAGCGCAGCGGCCCGAAGCGCTCGGCAACGCCCTGCCCCGTCAGGCTGAGTTCGCTGGAAAAAACATGTCCGCCAAAATCACGCGTCCAGCGCTCCTTGCCCGCCGCCGCGGCGAAGGAAACATGGAGTGGATAGCTGCCGGCCGGCGGGAAGCCCATCATCCGCCCGATCAACCAGGCCAGCCCCCTGCCCCGCCGCACCTGCCCCTCGCCGTCGGCACCGGCATCGCCGGTCATGTCGTGCATCGCCCGCACCCGCCCGGGCAGCGCTTCGAAGCGATTCCCCATCGCCCGGGCATAGAGCGGCGCGACCGGCCGCTCGACTATCCCGTGGCGAATCGCCAGCCCGGCGAACAGCGGCTCGAACTGGTCGAGCGTCAGCAATCCGCCGGCATCCTGCGCGCCCGGCGCCACCCGCCCGGCCAGCACTTCCTCGGCCAGCAGCTGCGCCGCCAGCGTCGGGATCTCGGGGCCGTCGCCCCGCTCGGCGATCAGCGTCCAGCGCCGCTCCACGCCCGATCCGGTCACCGTCACCGCCATCGCCGAGCGATCGCTGGTGATCCGGCCGGTCATCTGATGGAGCCGATGCAGCCAGCCCGTGGCGCCGCGCAGCGAGCCGATCCAGCCCCAGCGCACCGGCCAGCTGAGCAGCCAGAGCGCGAGCATCTGGAAGCCCATCTCGGTGCCCGCGCGGAAGGTCATGGCCGGTCGCCCGGGAAGCGCCTCGGGGATCAGGCTCAGGTCCGGCACCTCGGCGAGCGCTACCCAGCGGCGGAGCGGCGCCACCCCGCCGATCGCGAACCGCTCGCGCCGCAATTCCTGCCAGCCCGCCGCCTGCGCCCAGCGCCGCCCGCGCCACAACCGCACCGGCTTGCCGACATAGGAGAGGATCGCCGCCACCACCGCCGGCCCGGCCACCGCGCGGTTCGAGGCGCTGAGCGCGATCTCGACCCGCTCGACGCGGTCCATCCCTTCGGCCAACTTGCGCACCACCGCCCCCGACAGCGCCGGCAGGCTCGAGGCGCCGCTGACGATCGGCACCGCGATCTTCGCTCCCTTGTTCAGCGCACCGATGCCGGTGACGAAATCGCGCGCATCGGCCAGGTCGAGATAGGGAATGCGCATCGCGATGCACGCCTCGGGCACGGTGGTGCCACTGCCCTGGAACGGCCCGGCTGCGTCGATCACCAGGTCCGGCCGCTCGCGCGCCAGCACCATGCCGACGCCATTGGTCCGGTCCGCGACCACCGGCTCGGCGCCGGGATGCGCGACGCAGAAGGCAGCGGCCTTGTCGAAGCGCCGCCCTGCGACGAGCACGATGTGCCCGGCACCGATCAGCCGCCGGCTCAACCGCGCGCCGAACCCGCCATAGCCGCCGATGACTAGGATGCGGCTCATTCGCCCTCCGCCGGAGAAGCAAGCTTTTGCATGACGCAGAAGAAGGCAAGCCCTCCCACCGCACCGGCAGTGCCGCCAAGCGCGAACCGCACAAGCATGTAAGGGAACAGGCCCGGCCCAGCGTCATAAATGCCGAGCCCGATTGGCAACAGTCCGATAGCAAAGCCGGCAACGGCGGCGCCCACTCTGGACAACGATATCACTCGGGACAGGATCAAATAGGCGGGCAAGCCTGCCAAAAGTGCGTGAATGAGCGTCACCGGTATCGCGTAGATGAAGGCAAGCACGCCGAGTGCCAGCGCCAACGGAGGCATCCAGATCAGCATCAGCGCGACAACGGCGGATATCGCAATCGCACTGGCAACTGCGCCGCCGCAAAGCGCGATGGCCGGCCGCAGCCAGCGGGGGACAACGTCGCTCATTCCGCAGGGTCCGCGAATACGCAGAGCTGGTGGACCAGTTCGCCCAGCAGCGGATGGACCAGATCGAGGCTGAACAGGAAGCGCCCGCCGCCGATATCATGGTGGCCCACCGTCAGTGCGCCCGGCATCGCCCAGCCGGGCAGCTTCATGCGGAGGCCGCCCAGCTTGAGGAAATAATGATCGCTGACGAACAGCAGCGCTCCGCCCGCTTCCTCGAGACGCAGCGCGATACCCAGCCCAAGCCCGAGATATTCCTCGATCCCCGTTGGGCCGGCGAAGCGCTTCACGCTGTGGATAACCTGTGGAAAACCCTGTGCGCGGCTATATTGGCGCGTCCAATATTGTCCCCGCCCCCCGGCATCGGCCGTTACGCTCACACAGGCAGCGGCGCCTTCGTCGCGAGCCAGCGGCAGCGGCGCGCCGATCAGCCGCGCGGCCTGGGCGAGCAGCCACCCCGCCCGGCTCATCCGGCATTCGGCGACTTCGCCGAGATACGAGACGCAGGCCCCCGCCGCGATCTTGCGCAGGAAGCGGCGGCGCGTGGCGGGCGGCAGGAACAGCCAGCGCTCGCCGAGCAACCGGGCGAACGGGCTGTCGCCATCGTCGCGGCACGGCGCCGCGACACGGTGCCAATCGGCAAATCGCGCCAGCGAACCCTGTGCCACCGCCCGCATCGTCCGTTCCTTTCCGCTATTCCGCCTTGCTCTTCGGCAGGAAGGTCAGGATCCGCTTGCCGAGCCGGATCAGCATCATCAGCCGCCCGGGGGGCACGCTCATCATCTGCTGGTACCAGTCGTCGATCGTCACGACGAAGTCCTGCATCGCGGTGATCCGCGCGCGCGCCGTCTCGGAGATGCGCGCGTCGCGCTTCGCCTCTTCGGTGCAGACCTTCAGCGCTGCCACCGCCGGATCGATCTCGCGCTCCTTGCGCCCCTGGGCGATGCGCGTGAGCATCTGCATCAGGTCGACCTCGGCCTCGTAATGGTCGCGCCGGTCGCCCATCACCGGCACGCGCCGGATCAGCTTCCAGCCGAGCAGCTCCTTCAGGCTGTTCGACGTGTTGCTCCGCGCGATGCGCAGCGTGTCGCTGATCTCCTCGGCGTTGAGCGGCCGGTCGGAGAGGTAGAGCAGCGCATGGATCTGGGCGACCGAGCGGTTCACCCCCCATTGCCCGCCCATCTCGCCCCAGTGCAGCACGAACCGCTGCACCGCGATCGGCAACTGAACAGCATTGTCGGTAATTTCTGTCATAACAGAAATATGAGACACAGTTGCGCCGGAGTCAATCCCTGCCACGATCCGCCGCCGATTTCCCCCGCCCTGCCGACGCGGCCGCCGTTGCGATCGCGCAACCACCGGCCAAAGCTGCGACGAGTGCGCGCAGCGCAATCGCCGTGAAGATTTCCTTAGGTATTTCCACAGGTTGTCGGAATTTCCGCTATAATCTATTCAAGGATATGCAGGTTGCGGCGGTTCCGCGGTCTCGGGGGATATCGGGGTGTTCCAACAACGTAGGATGGCCGTGCTCAGCGCGGCGCTTGGTCTGCTTGCGCTTGCCGGCTGTGATGGCGGCGGTGGCGGCGGTTCGCCGTCGAGCAGCGGCGGCGGCATCGTCGCCGCGCCCAGCCCCACGCCCACGCCGGTGGTGTTCACCGATGGCGATGCCGTGCGCCTCGCCAAGCAGGCGAGCTTCGGCGCCACGCCCGATATGGTCAGCCGGATCAAGACGCTCGGTGCCACCGGCTGGGTCGATGAGCAGCTCGCCGCCTCCACCAGCACCTATGCCGATCTCGCGGTCGAGGTTCGCCGCGATTTCTGCGTGAGCACCGACACGATCTGCAACCGCGCCCATTTCAGCCGCACGCCGGTGGCGATGCGCTTCTATGCCAACGCCATCGCCGGCTCGGACCAGCTGCGCCAGCGCGTCGCATTCGCGCTCGGCCAGATGGTCGTGGCGTCGGAAGCCGAGGTGAACTCCACCGCCGGCATCGCCGCGTTCAACCAGATCTTTCTCACCAACGCCTTCGGCAACTACCGCGACATCCTCAGCCAGGTGACGATGCTCGGCTATATGGGCGACTATCTCGACATGGCCGACAGCAACAAGTCGGGCCCGTCGGAGAATTATGCCCGCGAGCTGCTCCAGCTCTTCTCGATGGGGCCGGACGCGCTCAACATGGACGGCAGCCTGAAGCGCGACAGTGCCGGCGCCGCCATCCCCAACTACACGACCGACGACATCAAGGGCGTCGCCAAGGCGCTCACCGGCTGGACCTATGCCCGCGTCGGCGGCGCCGCGATCACCGATGGCAACGCTCGCGACTATTCGAAGCCGATGATCACGGTCGCGACCCGCTACGATACCACGCAGAAGAGCTTCCTCGGCACCAGCGTCGCCGCCGGTGCCGCCCAGGATGCGAGCGTCGCCGCGGTGGTCGATGCCGCCTTCAATAATCCGTCGACCGCGCCGTTCGTCGCGCGGCACATGATCGTCCATCTCGTCACCGCCAACCCGAGCCCGGCCTATGTCGGCCGCATCGCCGCGGTGTTCGCCGACAATGGCAGCGGCAAACGCGGCGACATGAAGGCGGTGGTCCGCGCGATCCTGCTCGATAGCGAGGCACGCTCGGCCCCGACCACCACGTCCGGCAAGCTCAAGGAGCCGGTGCTGCTGATGACCGCGCTCGCCCGCGCGATCGGCTTCACCACCGACGGCTATGTGTTCACCACGCGCGACACCAGCCTGGGCCAGCCCGTCTTCCGCGCGCCTTCGGTGTTCAACTTCTATCCGGACGATTTCCCGCTGCCCGGCTCGACCACGCTGAAGAGCCCGGCCTCGAAGCTGCTCAACACCTCGAACGTGCTGCGCTGGCACAATTTCGTCTATGACTGGACGGTCTCGGGCGATGCGACGCGTAGCGAATATGCGCTCGATTCGGGCCTGCCCATGTCGTCGCTCACCCAGCCCCTGTGGGCGAGCTGGGAAGCCTATGGCAGCGATCTCGACGCGATGGTGTCCCGCATCGATCTGGTGCTGTTCGCCAACACGCTGAGCCAGGCGCAGAAGGATGCGCTCAAGGCCGCCGCCACGCCCATCACCAATACCGACGTCAACATCCAGGCGCGCCGCCGCGCCCAGATGATGCTCTATGTCGCGGCATCGAGCCCGATGTTCCTGGTCGATCGCTGAGGATCCGGACCCATGACTTTCTCCCGACGCGACTTCATGAAGGTCACCGCCGGCGCCGGCGCCATGGCCGCCATCGGCCAGCTCGGCCGCACCACCGCGATGGCCGCCCCGAACGGCAGCTACCGCGCGATGGTCGGCGTGTTCCTGTTCGGCGGCAATGACAGCTGGAACATGGTGATCCCCACCGACGCCCGGCACGCCCAGTATCTGGCGTCGCGCGGCACCGTGGGCATCGCGGCCAGCAAGCTCGCGTCGCTCACCGGCGCCGCCTATGCGCTGCATCCCTCGATGGCGGCGCTCCGTCCGCTCTGGGACGAAGGCAGCCTGGCGCTCGTGCTCAACGCCGGCACGCTCTATGCGCCGCTGACCAAGTCGACCTATCAGTCGCGCGCCGATCTGCGCCCGATGAACCTGCTCAGCCACTCGGACGAGCAGGCGCACTGGCAGGGCCTGCGCGCGCGCGATTTCGCGACCGACGGCTTCATGGGCCGCCTCACCGACAAGATGGGCGTCAGCGCAATCCCGTCGATGATCTCGATCGCAGGCTCGAACCTGGCGGTGATCGGCAAGACCAGTTCGGCGCTTGTCCTGCCCTCCACGGGCACGCTCAGCCGCTCGGGCTATTCGACCGGCACCGGCGCCGCCAATGTCGCCAAGAACAACGCGCTCACTGCCTTCTCGTCGGCGACGGGGCTGGGCGAGCTTTCCGAAGCGAGCGCGCGCGACATCAATGCCAGTTACAGCCAGGCGACCACCGCCAATGGCATCATCTCGGCGGCGAGCGCGCTGGACGGTTATTTCGTCAACCCGACCACCGGCGCCGCGCTCACCAGCGACGTCGCCCGCCAGCTGATGCGCGTCGCCCGCATGATCGATGCGCGCGGATCGCTCGGCCATGGCCGCCAGACCTTCTTCGTCAGCCAGGGCGGCTATGACAATCACTCGGGCCAGGTGAACGGCGGCACCAACGATACCGGCACCCATGCCAATCTGCTCGGCGACCTCGCCATGGCGCTGGCCGGCTTCCACCGCGCGATGCAGTCGATCGGCATGGGCGAGAACGTCACTGCCTTCACGATGAGCGACTTCGGCCGCACCTATCGCGGCAATGCCCAGAACGGCACCGATCACGCCTGGGGCGGCAACCATCTTGTGGTCGGCGGCAACGTCACGCCCGGCGGAATCTTCGGCGCCTATCCCGATCCGGTGCTGGGCGGCGCCACCGATGTGAGCAGCGAGGGCCGCTTCCTCCCCGCAGTGTCGCAGGAGCAGTATCTCGGGGCGATCGCGCGCTGGCACGGCGTCAGCGATGCCGACATGCCCTATGTCTTCCCCAACTGGTCGACCTGGAGCGGCGCCGGGCTCGGGCCGCTGGGGCTGTTCCGGACTTAGGTTCCTCCGCGCTTAACTGCGTATCCGGATTGCGCTATCGTTCGCCCCGGGTAATGGGGCCCGCCTTTCGGGGAGGCGAACGATGGCCAATCTCTACCGCATTACGCCGTTCATGCACGTGCCGGACATCGAGAAGGCTGTCTGGTTCTTCACCGAGGTGCTGGGCTTCGCGCTCTATTTCCGCACGTCCAACTATGCCTATGTCCAGCGCGAGGCAGCAGCGTTCCGCCTGCTCGAGAATATCGGCGACGACGGCGCGCCGCCGGGGAATCGCCGCTTCTGCTATTATATCGACGTCGAGGATGTCGACGCGGTGGCCGAGGAGCTCAAGCCCAAGGCAGGCCTGCTCAACGACGGCGACCTCTACGGCCCGATCGACCAGATGTACGGCCAGCGCGAGCTGATGGTGGTGGCGCCCGACGGCAATCTGGTGGTGTTCGGCCAGGACATCTCGAAAAGATAACGTCATCCCGGCCTCAAATCGTCATCCCGGCTTTCGCCGGGACGACGGTCAAAGGAGAACACTCGCCTCCCCCAGGAACCGCGCCCGGGTAGAGAAGCTTGCCCCCTCCACGGTGATCTCGTTGAACGAGGGCGGCTGCGCCCGCACGCGCTCGGAAAGCGTGCCGGCCCCGATCAGCCGCACCTTGTGCCCGTCCAGCTCGCGCTCGACGTCGAACGGATCATGGACATGGCCGGTCAGCACCGCATGCGCGCCCGCCGCCGCCAGCGCGCCCAGCGCCTCGGGCCCGCGATGCGTCTCGCTGGTCATCCGCGTGCCGCCTTCGACCAGCGGATGGTGGCAGGCGACGAACACCAGGCCGCCCTTGGGCACCGCCTCGACCAGCGCCAGCGATTCCTGCAGCGCCCGATTGCTCACATAGCCCTTCGACCAGTTGAGCCGCCACTGGAAGCGCGCCGTCGTCTTGAGCGGCACCACCGCCACGCCTTTCACGTCGAGCGGCCGTTCGATCATGTGCTCGAGAGCGCGGTAGCGCTTGTAGGGCGTCACGAACCGCGCCCAGGGATTGAAATAGGGCAGGTCGTGATTGCCTACCTCCACCGTGACCGGCCGGCCCAGGCTCTGCAGCCATTTCGCCGCCGCCTCGAACTCGCCGTGGCGCGCCCGCATCGTCAGGTCGCCGGTCATGATCACGGCATCGGGCTGCTCTTCCTTCACCCGCGCACCGAACCAGTCGATCGCGGCGCGGTCCTCGCGCCCGAAATGGACGTCGCTGACGTGGAAGAGCCGTGTCATCCCAGTTCCTCCCGCGTCGCGATGAACGCCTTGCGGCTCATCCCCGCCTTGATCGGCGTGCCGGGCGGCAGCGACACCGGCTCGCCGTCGAACAGCGCGAGCACCGGCTTCTTGCCGCGCGGGCTGAGTTCGCTCGTCAGGCTGTCGCTCACCGCGCGCGCGGCGACCCAGTCGCCGGTCATCCATTCCCAGCCGAGCTGGACGATCGCGCCCCAGTCGCGGGCGTCCACCGCCGCGACGTGCAGCTCGCCTTCCTCCGGGCGCACGAACACCGCCTGGTAGCGGTCCTTCAGCGCCGGCACGCCCGCGATCCGGATGCCGCTGCCGCCGAAGGTACGGTTCCAGGCGACGTGCGCGGCCTGGAACAGCTTCTTGATCGCGCCCTTGCGCGCCGCCTCGCGCGCCCGGAACCAGGCCGTCGCCGGCCCCAGGATCAGCCCGACGAACGCCTTGTTCTCGCCCGCCTCGATATAGGGCAGCGCCACCCGCGTGGCCTCGTCATGCGCGGCCTCGATGATCTTCTTCGGGTCGAGCGTCGGGTGCAGCGACTTGGCGAGCAAGTTCATCGTCCCGCCCGGCAGGATCAGGAAGCTGCCCTTCCAGTTCGCCAGCGCACACAGCGTCGTGTTGATCGTCCCGTCGCCGGCGAACAGCACCACCGTGTCCACCTTCTTGCGCGTGAGCGCCGCGCCCTTGGGCAATTCCTCCGCCGGGAATTCGGTGCGGCCGACCAGCGTCAGCCCGCGCTCCTCGAATATGGCTTCGAGCGCGTCGCACTTGGCCTTGGTGGTGGATCCCGAGCCGGGGTTTGTAATGAACCAGAGTCTTTCCATCCCGGTCGTAACGCTCGGGAATCGATTTGGCTCAATAGCGGTAGAGCCGAATTTTCTGGATGCCGAACTGCCCCGGCGGCAGGCGGACATGGCGGCCCTGATGCGTCTCGTCGCCGTTGAGCCTGCGCCCAGCCATCCACTTGCCACCCTCGAACCGGCCCTCCTCGACCAGGTCCAGGCCGACACGCGGCTCGAAGGTCAGCGTCACGCCGCTGCCCGCGACCAGATAATCCTCGCCGCCTAGCCAGAGCAGGATCGCGCCATGCTCGCCCGGCTCCTGCTTGTCCTTCGCCGTCCAGGGATCGACGAAGTTTGCGGTGATCCGGTAGCCGCCCATGCGCGCCGCCTGCGGGCTGCTGTCGACCACGCCCTCGAAGCTCACCACCGGCGAAAAGCCATCCTGCGCCTTGGCCGCGAACAGCGCCGGCGTCAGCTGCTCGAGCATCGCGTAGAAGCCGCCCAGCCGGTCCTTGTCAGCGATGTTCTCGATCGCGAAGGGGCTGAACCCGATCGCCTTGTGCTTGCCGATCACGCGCATCGCATTGGCCGGTGCGCGCGGATCGCCCGCCTGGTTCGCCTCGGGCACGAACAGCACATTGCCGGGCACGACATAACCGTCGGCGATCCCGGCGAAGTTCGGGAAGTAGATGTCGGGCGAGAGCATGTCGATCGCCGGGCCCGCGCCCTTCCACTCGCGCATCAGATGCGCCAGCGGCCCGCCGCTCGGATAGTCGCCCGGCAGCTTGCCCGGCCGCCCCTGCGCGCCGTTGACGTACATCGGCAGCCGGTACTCGCGCTTCCCCGCCTCGGCGACCGTGTTCGCCCAGCGGGCATAATGATGCGCGGTGAAGCCTTCCTCGCTGCCCTTCCATTTGGCGAAGGCAGCATCCGCCAGCGGCCCCTGCTCGCGCGCGGTCGGCAGGAAGCCGATCTCGTTCTCCACCTGCACCATCAGCACCGTGTGCCGCTCGCCGTCGATCGCCTTGAGATGCTTCATCACCGCCGCGAACGCCCGCGCGTCCGCATCCAGCGTCGCCTTGCCGAATACCGAGAGGATGTCCTGCGGCTGCCCGTCCTTGCCGGTCGAGCGCAGGAAGCGCTTGCCGTCACGCTTCACCCAGGCGGGCACATAGGTCGACATGCTGTTCTTCCAGCTGCCGAACCACAGCAGCACCAGCCGCATGTCACTGGCCCGGGCGTCCTCGATCAGCCAGTCGAGGCTGGAGAAATCGAACCTGCCCTCCTCGGGCTCGATCGCTTCCCAGGTCACCGGCGCCAGCACGGTGTTGAGGTGCAGCGCCTTCAACCGCTGCCAATGCGGCTTGAGCCAGGCGCGATCGGTGGCCGAGGAATTGCCCAGCTCGCCGCCGCGGATCAGGAACGGCTTGCCATCGACGATCAGCCGCCCGCCCTCCAGATGCGGGGCCTGGGCCAGGGCCGGGGTGGCGAGGAACAGGGCGAGCGCGGAGAGCCAGCGGAGCATGGCCGCCACAATAGTCTGATTTAAGCGCTTGGGAAGTTGGAGCGGGTAGCGGGAATCGAACCCGCGCTAGAAGCTTGGGAAGCTCCTGTGATACCATTTCACCATACCCGCTCGGGTATAGCGGGCGCTTGCCACAGCCCCCGCCCCCCGGTCAACTGCAGGTTTGCCCGTTGACCTGCCCTCGCCGCCCGCTAGCGTTGGACGAAGGTTACAGGAGATACGAGTAATGCGGGTTCTTGCAGGCGCGGCCCTGGTCGCGATGGCGTTCACCGGAACTGCCGCCAAGGCCCAGCAGAACCCCCAGGCGGAAGCCCAGGCACTCGAGCTGCTCAAGCGCGGCATCGCCTTCCGCACCGTCGCCGGCCCGGGCAACCAGACGCCGGCCTATGCCGAGTATATCAAGGCGCAGCTGGTCGCCGGCGGCTTCGATCCCGCCGACATCCGCATCGAGAAGATGGAGGACACCGCCTATCTCGTCGCCCGCTATCCGGGCACCGACAAGGCGGCCAAGCCGATCTACATCTCGGGGCATATGGACGTGGTCGAGGCCAAGCCCGAGGACTGGACCCGCGATCCGTTCACGCCGATCGTCGAGAAGGGCTATATCTTCGGCCGCGGCGCGACCGACATGAAATACGACCTTTCGACGATGGTCGCCACACTGATCCAGCTCAAGCGCGAAGGCTACAAGCCGTCCCGCGACATCGTCCTCCTCGCCTCGGGCGACGAGGAGACCAGCATGAAGACCACCATGCGGATGGCCGAGCAGTATCACGATGCCGAGCTGCTGCTGAACATCGACGGCGGCGGCGGCGGGCTCGACGAGAACGGCCAGCCCGAGATCTTCGGGCTGCAGGGCGCCGAGAAGACCTATGCCGATTACGAGCTGACCTTCACCAATCCGGGCGGCCATTCGAGCGCGCCGGGCAAGAGCAACGCGATCTATTCGCTCGCCCATGCCCTGGCGAAGATCGAGGCCTATTCCTTCCCCGGCGAGATCAACGACATCACCCGCGCCGGCTTTATCCAGGGTTCAAAGACCGCCGATCCGCAGATGGCCGCGGCGATGCGCGCCTTTCTCGCCAACCCGCAGGATGCCAGGGCGCTCGCGACGCTGCGCGCCGAGCCGGGACTGATCGGCCAGACCGGCACCACCTGCGTGGCCACCATGGTCACCGCCGGCCACGCCACCAATGCGCTGCCCCAGCGCGCCACCGCCAACATCAATTGCCGCATCTTCCCCGGCACCTCGGTCGAGGCGGTCGCCGCGACGCTCACCAGGGTGGTCGGCGATCCCGAATTGAAGCTGAAGACGCTCGACAGCGGCACCGTCGCCAGCCCCGCCTCGCCGCTCCGCCCGGACCTGATGAAGCTCGTGTCGGATGGCATCCATGCCCGCTTCCCGGGCGTTCCGATCGTCCCCGCCATGTCCGCCGGCGCCAGCGATTCGATGTGGTTCCGCGCCAGGGGCGTGCCGAGCTACGGCGTCAGCCCGATCTTCATGAAGGGTTCGGACAGCTTCGCCCATGGCCTCAACGAGCGCACCCCGCTCAGCGAGATCGCGCCGTCGATCGTGTACTACAAATTCCTGCTCAAGGGCCTGACCAAATAGAAGCCCGTCATCCCGGCGAACGCCGGGATCTCAGGCGACGGCGCGATACGCCTCGGGCTTTCCCCGTGCCGCTGTCCAGAAGAACGCCGCCGACGCCAGCCACAGCGCCGCGAACACGCCGCCGAACGCCAGCGCACGAAACGGCCCGTCGGGCACTTGCGCGGTCACCGGCGCGGTCGCGATCGCTATGCCGTGCATTGCCTGCATGAAGGCCACGCCGATCATCGTCCGCGCCATCCCCGCCGGCCGAAACCAGGCCGCGAACGCACCGACGCCCGCTGCCATGATCACCAGGAAGAACCCCGCGCCACTACCATCGTCGCGCACGATCGTGGTCCACACGGTAAGAAACGACGTCAGCACCGCAACCGCGACGCCTGCACGATAGCCCCAGCTTCCAGTCATCTGCTTCGCCTCCAATGCCTTCCCGACGGATAGCATGCGGCCATGGCCGGCATGTGCAGGCGCGGAGGAGAAACCAAGGAATCGCGCGCCGCGTGTATTATCTTGCCAATACACAAGCATTGATGCACAACCTTCCGCCACGGCACCAATCGGGTGGCGAAGGGGGATCATAGTGCCCACAAGCGAACTCAGCGGCCTGCCCGCGCTCGAATTGCGTGCGCTCGGCAAGACCTATGGCCGCGGCAGCGGCGCCAAGCGCGCGGTCGACGACGTCTCGCTCACCGTGCGCGGCGGCGAAGTCTATGGCTTTCTCGGCCCCAATGGCGCGGGCAAGAGCACCACGATCCGCATGGCGCTGGGCCTGATCCGCCCCACCGACGGCGAGGCGCTGCTGTTCGGCAAGCCGGTCTCGGACCGGCATGCGCTGCGCCGCGTCGGCTCGCTGGTCGACGGCGGCACCTTCTATCCCTTCCTCTCCGGCCGCGACAATCTGCGCGTGCTCGCCCGCACCCAGGGCCATGACGGCGCCCGCATCGAAGCGGTGCTCGAGCGCGTCGACCTCGCGCGCGACGCGAAGCGCAAGGTGAAGGGCTATTCCACCGGCATGAAGCAGCGGCTCGGCGTCGCCGCCGCGCTGCTCGACGATCCCGATCTGGTGATCCTCGACGAGCCGGCCAACGGCCTCGACGCCGCCGGCATCCAGGACATGCGCACCTTGCTGCGCGGGCTGGCTGCGGACGGCAAGGCGGTGTTCCTCTCCAGCCATCTCCTCCACGAGGTCGAGCAGATCTGCGACCGGGTGGCGGTGGTCCACAAGGGCAAGCTGCTGCGCGAGGCGAGCGTGCGCGAGCTGCTCGATCAGGGCGAAGCGCTGCGCGTCGAGGCCGAACCGCTCGATGCCGCCGCCGCCGCGCTGGAAGGCCGCTGGCCGTTCGAGCGCACCGCCGACGCGCTCAAGGTGCAGGCGCCGCGCACAGCCGCGCCCGAAATCGTCCGCGCGCTGGTCGAAGCCAAGGCAGACGTGTTCCGCGTCGGCCCCGACGACCAGAGCCTCGAGGAAATCTTCCTGACCATGACGAGGGACTCCGATGCTTGATGCCGTCCGCGCCGAGGCGCTGAAGCTCCGCCGCCATCGGGCGACCTGGCTGATGGTCTGGGTCTATCCGATCGTCTTCACGATGATCATCATCGGCGTGCTGATCTACGGCGCGCTCAAGGCGCATGGCGTGCCCGGTCCCGAGCAGCCCGCTGCCGACTGGATCAAGGACAGCGTGATCCTCTGGGCGGTGCCGACCTCGCCGCCGGGACGCTTCCTGATCGCCGGCTTCGCCGCGGTGGTGTTCGCCGGCGAATATGGCTGGAACACCTGGAAGCTGATCATCCCGGCGCGTGCGCGCTGGCAGTTGATCGCCGCCAAATGGGTGGTCGCGCTCGGTTTCCTGATGCTCGCCCTGGTCACCGCCGACCTGGTCGTGCTGCTCGGCAGCTGGCTCGGCTCGTTCGAGGGCGACAAGATTCCCGCCGGCGTGACGCTCGGCGCCGTCCTCCACGCGCACTGGCAGTCGGCGATCCACGCGCTGGTGCCGATCGCCTACACCATCGCCTTTGCCGGGCTGTTCGCGATCCTCACCCAGTCGATCCTCGCCACGGTGATCCTGTCGATCGCCCTGGTGGTGATCGAGGGGCTCTGGCCGCTGCTCGGCATGTTCTTCCACCAATATGCCCCGGCGCTGACCGAGGGGCTGGTGAAGCTGCTGCCCTTCTATCACATGAGCAATGTCAACGCCTGGGCGAAGGGCGGCATGCCGCTGCCGCTCGCGCCCGATGCGATCGTGAGCTTCTCCTTCGGAGCCTCCCTTGCGGTGCTCGCGGCGTGGATCCTGGCGGCGGCCCTGGCCACCCAGATCCGCTTCCTGCGCCAGGATCTCAATTGACGCGGGCGTGTCACCGGTGACCTAATACGCCGGTGACACGCAACTACGACGCCCTGATCATCGGCGGCGGGCATAACGGCCTGGTCTGCGCCTTCTACCTCGCACGCGCGGGCCTCAAGGTCCGCGTGCTCGAGCGCCGCCATGTCGTCGGCGGGGCGGCGGTGACCGAGGAGTTCCATCCCGGCTTCCGCAACTCGACCGCCAGCTACACGGTCAGCCTGCTCCGCCCCAAGGTGATCGCCGACATGAAGCTGCATGCGCGCGGCTGGCGCGTGGTCGAGCGGCAGATCTCCAATTTCCTGCCGCATGACGGCGGCTATCTGAAGCTCGGCGGCGGCCACGAACGCACCCGCGCCGAGTTCGCCCGCTTCTCGGCCAAGGATGCCGAGACCCTCCCCCGCTACGAGGAAGCGCTGGAGCGCGTCGCCCAGGTGCTGCGCGACATGGCGCTCAAGACCCCGCCCAATGCCGGCGGCGGCATCCGCGCGCTGCTCGCCGCCGCCGCGCAGGGCCGCAAGCTCGCCGGCATGGGGATCGAGGCGCAGCGCGACACGATGGACCTGTTCGTCAAGTCGGCGCGCGACTTCCTCGATGGCTGGTTCGAGAATGATTACATCAAGGCCGCGTTCGGCTTCGATGCGGTGGTCGGCAACTATGCCAGCCCCGATACGCCGGGCAGCGCCTATGTGCTGCTCCACCATGTCTTCGGCGAAGTGAACGGCAAGAAGGGCGCCTGGGGCCATTCGATCGGCGGCATGGGCGCGATCACCCAGGCGATGGCCGAGGCGTGCGTCGAGGCCGGCGTCGAGATCAGCCTGGAGGCGCCGGTCGCGAAGCTGCTGGTCACGCCTGCCCCGGCGGAGGCCGGGGGTGGCAAGGTCGCCGGCGTCCGGCTGGAGAGCGGCGAGGAAATCGCGGCGAAGATCGTCGCCGCCAATATCGGCCCTGCCCTGCTCTACCGCCAGCTCGTCGACCGCGCCGACCTGCCCGCCGACTTCGCCCGGCGGATGGACCACTACAAGGCCGGATCGGGCACCTTCCGGATGAACGTCGCGCTGTCCGAGCTGCCCGACTTCACCGTGCTGCCCGGCACCGGCGAGCATCACACCGCCGGGATCATGATCTGCCCGACGCTCGATTACATGGACCGCGCCTATACCAGCGCACGCGCCAACGGCATGTCCGACGAACCGATCGTCGAGATGACCATCCCCTCAACGGTGGACGACAGCCTCGCCCCCCCCGGCTGCCATGTCGCAGCGCTGTTCTGCCAGCAATTCGCCCCCGGCCTCGACTGGGACGCGCGCCGGGAAGAGGCCGCCGACCGGATCATCGACACGGTCACTGCGCACGCGCCGAACTTCAAGGCATCGGTAATCGCCCGCCAGATCCACTCCCCGCTCGATCTTGAGCGCAAGTTCGGCCTGGTCGGCGGCGACATCATGCACGGGCACATGTCGCTCGATCAGCACTGGGCCGCGCGCCCCGTGCTGGGGCATGGCGACTATCGCGGGCCGATCCGCGGGCTCTACATGTGCGGATCGGGCACCCATCCCGGCGGCGGCGTCACCGGCGCGCCGGGGCACAATGCCGCGCACGAGATCCTGCGCGACCGCAGCCTGTTAGGCCGGCTTCTCGGCTGATCCGCGCATCAAATAGAGCGGCACGGCGGTGACCATCAGCAACAGGCTGAGCCCGATCGCCTCATATCCCGCGCCCCAGATCGCCCAAAGCGCGAAGACCAGCCCCAGCGCCGCCGCCGGCCGCGCGACGCCAAGCGCCAGCGCCGATAGGCAGGCGCCGGTATAGAACCAGAGCGTCGCCGCCGTGGTCACCCGCAGCATGAAGTCGTAGATCGCCGAGGTATCGCGCGTCACGTTGCTGAGGATCAGCAGGCTCGCCAGCGCCGTGGAAGCGAGCAGCGCGCCCACCGGCACGTCACGCCGGCTGGTCCGACCGATCGCCGCTGGGATCACCCCGGCCCGCGCCATGCCGAGCGGCGTCTCGCCCTGGAGCAGCACCCAGCCGTTGAGCGCGCCGATCGCCGCCACCGCGGCGAAGCCGGCCACCGCCAGCCCAGCCCAGCGCCCCCAGAAGCTCTCGACGAACAACGCCACCGGCGCGTTGGCGCCGCCGATCACGTCCTGCGGCATCGCGAAGATGATCCCCGAGCAGGCGATCAGATAGATCAGCCCGGTTACCCCCACGCCGGTCAGCGTCGCCCGGCTGACCGTGCGCCCCGGGTCGCGGACCCGCTCGGCGGCGAGGCCGGCGCATTCGAAGCCGACCATCGCGAAGAACGCCATCGTAACTGCCGGCGCCAGCTGCTTCGCATCGAACGGCGCATGCGGATGCGCATCCAGCGCCAGCCCGCCGCCCAGCCCGAGCTGCGCGAGCAGCAGGATGATCGCCGCCATCGGCACCAGCTTGACCAAGGTCGTCGCCACCTGGAAACGCCCCGCCACCGGCGCGCCGCGCAGGTTGAGCAAGGTGATCAGCCACAGCAGCGCCACCGCGCCCAGCACCAGCGTCACCGCGGACCCGGCCAGCGGCGGCCAGAACACCGCGAGATAGCGCACCGCGGTCAGCGCGATGAAGGCGTTGGCGGACCAGATGCCTACCCACATCGTCCAGCCGATCAGCACGCCCGGCAGCGGCCCCAGCGCCCGGGCGCAGATCGCCAGCGTGCCGGTCGCCTCGGGCATGGCGCGCGAAAGCCCGGCGATCACCCAGGCGATCACCAGCGCCCCGGCGATCGCGGCGATCCAGGCCGCGATGCTGGTGAAGCCGAAGGGCGCGAGCTGGGCGGGCAGCGCGAAGAAGCCCGATCCGATCATGTTGCCGATCACCAGCGCGGTCGCCGTCCAGAAGCCGAATGGCCGCTTCGTCTCCGTCATCCCAGCTCCCCCGCAGATCAGATCCCGCCTTCGACTGCCTCCAGCCCCTTGGCGGCAAGCCCCTCGATCAACGCATCGCCACAGGCGGTGAGCAGCGCCGGATCGGTCGCGCGCACCACGAAATTCGCCCCCGTCTTCCCTTCGCGGAAGAAGGGATAGCTGCCGATCGCCACGCCTTCGAACGCGCGCTCGGTGGCGCCCAGCATGTCGGCGATCTCGCTCTCCGCCACCCAGGCGCCGATCGTGCGCGACAGCACCGGCCTGCCGCCTTCGAGCGTGCCGGTCAGCGCATCGAGCATGCCCGCGGTGATGTGCGGCACGCCGGCCAGGATGAAGACATTGCCCGCACGGATCCCCGGCGCGCCGGACATGCGGTTGGGGATCAGCTCGGCGCCCTCGGGCACCCGCGCCATGCGCAGCCGCGCATCGGTCAGCCCGCCGCGCGTCTCGTAATAGCGCTCCAGCACCGCGCGCGCCTCGGGGTGGATCACCACACCCACGCCCAGCGCCACCGCAATCGCATCGACGGTGATGTCGTCATGCGTCGGCCCGATGCCGCCGGTGGTGAAGCAATAGTCATGGGCGGTGCGCAGCGCGTTCACCGCCTCGACGATCCGGCCCTCGACATCGGGCACCACGCGCACCTCGGCCAGGCGGATGCCCTGCACGTTCAGCCAGATCGCGATCTGGGCGATATTCTTGTCCTGCGTGCGGCCCGAGAGGATCTCGTCGCCGATCACCACCAGCCCAGCCGTCCAGATGCGTTCGCCCATGGCACCGGCATACCCACAAGCGCGCCGCACGCCTAGCGTTTCTGCCTCTCGAAAAATGGTGCCGACCGGCCTATATCGCCCCGATGACCGAATATGTGACCGTTACTGCCGACAGCCCCAAGGCCCGCGATGGCGCGATCAAGCTCCATGGCCCCGAAGGGTTCGAGGGCATGCGCAAGGCCGGCCGCCTCGGCGCCGAGATCCTCGATGCGCTCGTCCCCCATGTCGTGCCGGGCGTCACCACTGCCGAACTGGACGACATCGTCCGCGAGATGACCATCGCCGCCGGCGGCGTGCCCGCCACGCTCGGCTATCGCGGCTACACGCACAGCTGCTGCATCTCGATCAACCATGTCGTCTGCCACGGCATCCCCAGCGAGAAGACGCTGAAGGACGGCGACATCGTCAATATCGACGTGACGCCGATGCTCGACGGCTGGCACGGCGATACCAGCCGCATGTTCCTGGTCGGCGATGTCGGGATCAAGGCGCGCCGCCTGGTCGACGTCACCTATGAATGCCTGATGCTCGGGCTCGAGCAGGCCCGCCCCGGCAACCATCTGGGCGACGTCGCGCACGCGATCCAGCGCCATGCCGAGAAGCATCGCTACGGCGTGGTTCGCGATTTCTGCGGGCACGGCCTCGGCCAGATCTTCCACGATGCGCCCGAGGTCGTTCATGTCGGCCGCCCCGGCACCGGCCCGGAGCTGCGCCCCGGCATGTTCTTCACCGTCGAGCCGATGATCAACATCGGCCGCGCAGACGTGAAGCTGCTCGACGACGGCTGGACCGCGGTCACCCGCGACCGCTCGCTCTCGGCGCAGTTCGAGCATTCGATCGGCATCACCGAGAGCGGCTGCGAGATCTTCACCAAGAGCCCCAAGGGCCTCGACAACCCGCCCTATTGAGGGCTCCGGCCTTCCTGCGCTTTGCCTGAAGCCCGGGCACGCCCGCAACGGGGTGCGCCCGCCAACGGCGATGGGTAGCCGGGCGGGCGCATGCGGCGGTTGGAGGGAGTGGGTCTCACCGCCGCCGGGGGTATTCGCTTGCCCGGATCACAGTTGAGCGGGGCCGATTCGAGCAAGTAATCAAATACTCGCAGGAGTCCTCGCGAAGTCAATGCAATCCGATGGGACATTCTCCCGTTTCGGATACTATTGACCGCCGTAATATTACAGAAATCTTGCTGTAAATTATGATATTTACTATCGACCGCGCAGGATCAATGCGGAAATTGCGACCAGCCCGCCACTTGTTCCTCAGCCTCGGCGGCGTCCAGGTCGCCCGCCTCGCTGTGTATCCAGAAAGCGTCCCGATCCTCCGGCGCAAGCGCGAGCAATCCGCGCGCCATCATGGCGAGCGGCCCCGTGGCGACGATCACATCGCCGCCGGGCACGTCACTGCCCCGCCTGTGCAGTTCGGCGGGCAGGTCCATCGGCAAAACCTGCATGCTAACCCCGCATTTGCTGGCGCATGCAACGCGCGCATCCGCTGGCGGTTCCCAAAAAGACCGCGCGGTCATTTCGTTGCACTCCTGCAACGGTGCGCCACTGCCCCCAAATCCGGCACCGCACGGCGCGCTGCCCAAATGATAGGCACTTGTTAAAGCGTCAGGCGGCGTGCATCCGAGAGGGCGAGCCGAGTCCCGCTGTGGCACGAACCTTGCCAGACGCGCGGATAGGCAAGCCTCATGTGCCTCGGGGGAAACCGTGAAAAAGATCGAAGCGATCATCAAGCCGTTCAAGCTCGACGAAGTGAAGGAAGCGCTGCACGAAGTGGGCGTCTCCGGCATCACCGTCACCGAAGCCAAGGGCTTCGGTCGCCAGAAGGGCCATACCGAACTCTATCGCGGCGCCGAATATGTCGTCGACTTCCTGCCCAAGGT
This sequence comes from Sphingomonas sp. HITSZ_GF, assembly GCF_029543155.1. Classification (GTDB taxonomy): domain Bacteria; phylum Pseudomonadota; class Alphaproteobacteria; order Sphingomonadales; family Sphingomonadaceae; genus Sphingomonas. Next base: position 594,536 of record NZ_JARQXA010000003.1, read on the forward strand.
GAAGCTCGAGGTCGTGGTGGAAGACGCGCTGGCCGATCGCGTGGTCGAGGCGGTCGCCGCCGCGGCGCAGACCGGCCGGATCGGCGACGGCAAGATCTTCGTGATCCCCGTCGAGACGGCGCTGCGCATCCGCACCGGCGAGCGCAACGAAAACGCCATTTGACGCAGCGCAACATAGCGTTGATGTAACCCCCTTCCGGGGCAAGAATCTTTCCCGATTCGTCGGGTCAACGAAAGAGAGCGAAAGGGCTTTAACAATGGCGAATTCGGCCAGCGACGTTCTGAAGATGGTCAAGGACAACGAGATCGAGTGGATCGATCTGCGTTTCACCGACCCCAAGGGCAAGTGGCAGCACCTCACCATGGTCGCCAAGGTGATCGGCGAGGACGAGCTGACCGACGGCCTGATGTTCGACGGTTCGTCGATCGAGGGCTGGAAGGCGATCAACGAGTCCGACATGATCCTGAAGCCGGATCTGGACGCAGTGTGGATCGATCCGTTCTCGGCCACGCCGATGCTGATCCTGGTCTGCGACATCGTCGAGCCGTCGACCGGCGAGCTCTATGCCCGCGATCCGCGCTCGACCGCGAAGCGCTCGGAGGCGTATCTCAAGTCGCTCGGCATCGGCGACACCGTCTATGTCGGTCCGGAAGCCGAGTTCTTCATGTTCGACGACGTCCGCTTCGAGACCTCGTACGCGACCAGCTACTACGCGATCGACGACATCGAGCTGCCGGGCAATTCGGGCAAGGAATATGAGGCCGGCAACCTCGGCCACCGTCCGCGCGCCAAGGGTGGCTACTTCCCCGTCGCACCGGTCGACTCGGCCGTCGACATCCGCGGCGAGATGGTCGCCACGATGCTCGAGATGGGCCTGCCCTGCGACAAGCACCACCACGAGGTGGCCGCCGCGCAGCACGAGCTCGGCCTGACCTTCGGCACGCTGACCCAGACCGCCGATCGCATGCAGATCTACAAGTATGTCGTGCACCAGGTCGCCAATGCCTATGGCAAGACCGCGACCTTCATGCCGAAGCCGATCAAGGAAGATAACGGCTCGGGCATGCACACGCACATCTCGATCTGGGAGAAGGGCGCCAACACCTTCGCCGGCAACGGCTATGCCGGCCTGTCGGAAGCCTGCCTCTACTTCATCGGCGGCGTGATCAAGCACGCCAAGGCGCTCAACGCCTTCACCAACCCGACCACCAACAGCTACAAGCGCCTGGTGCCGGGCTATGAAGCCCCCGTGCTGCTCGCCTATTCGTCGCGCAACCGCTCGGCTTCGTGCCGCATCCCCTATGGTGCGGGCACCAAGGCGAAGCGCGTCGAGTTCCGCTTCCCGGACGCGCTGGCCAATCCGTATCTCTGCTACGCAGCGCTGCTGATGGCCGGCCTCGACGGCATCCAGAACAAGATCCACCCGGGCGACCCGATGGACAAGAACCTGTACGACCTGCCGCCGGCAGAGCTCGAGCAGGTCCCGACCGTCTGCGGTTCGCTCCGCGAGGCGCTGGACAGCCTGGAAGCCGATATGGACTTCCTGCTCAAGGGCGATGTGTTCACCAAGGACCAGATCGAGGCCTATGTCGAGATCAAGCGCGCCGACGTCGCCCGCTGGGAAATGACGCCGTCGCCGGTCGAGTACGACATGTACTACAGCGCCTAGGCGCACCGGCCTTCGGGCAAGGAATTGGGGCGTCCGGGGAAACCCGGGCGCCCTTTTCTTTCCCCCGGCGCGAGCGAAGGATGGATTAAGCGCCCGGCCCCCTGTCGGATACCGGGCGCTCCCCCTTTAACCCCTTAGCGCTTGCCGATCTTGAGGCTCGCCGAGATGCCGTAGATGCGCGGCTCGCCGGCGATGAAGGTCGGCATGCCCAGCGAGTCGCCGGTATTGCCCGCGTCCTTGATGTACTTCTGGTCGAAGATGTTGGTGACGAAGCCCTCGATCCGCCAGCGCCCCTTCGCGGTTTCGAATCCCAGCCGAGCATCAACCAGCGCATAGCTGCCCTGCACTTCGTCCTGCACCGTATCGGGCACCAGGTTGTTCACCTGCAGCGCCGGCAGGTCGTTGTCGTCGTCGAAGAACACCTTGGACTGCCAGGTGACGCTGGGGGTGAAGTCGATCTTCACCGGGCCCGCCGGCGCCTTGAGCTGGACCGCCAGCGCGGCGCTGTGATCGGGCGAGAGGCGGAACTGGTTGCCCTCACGCGCGCCGCTGGCGAAGCGGCTGTGATTATAGGCGTAGCTGCCGAACACGTTGATCCATTCGGCCGGCGTCCAGCGCAGCTGCCCCTCGAAGCCATAGCTCTCGGCGCGGCCGGCATTGACCGTGACGAAGGTCGTGCCCTGCTGCTCGGTCGTCTGGAAATTCTTGTAGCGATAGTAGAACACCGATCCGTCGACGAAGAGCGTGCGATCGGCCAGCGCGGTCTTCACGCCCGCCTCATAGCTGTCCACCGTCTCCGACGGCAGCACGCTGAACCGCGCCGCGCCGCCCGGCGCCGCCGGGCCGCTGACGCTCAGGATCTCGGGGCGGCGGCCGCGCGCATAGGTGGCGTAGAGGTTCGCCTGGGGCGAGAGCGCGTACTTCGCGGTGGCACGCCAGGTGAAGCCGCTGTCGTCGTGATCGGCGCTGTAGAGCTGGCCGTTGGTGCCCGTCGGCTGCACGCCCAGGCCGAACAGCGGCACCGGATAGAGCGCCGAGGTCGGGATGTTCGCCGCGCCGGGCACCGCCAGCGCGGTCAGCAGCGCGGTGCGGGTTGCCGCCGGCTGGCTGAGCGCGCCGATGAACCCGCCCAGGATCGAGCGGCCGTTGCTCACCGCCGAGGAGAAGCCCGTGGTCTTCGCGTCATGGCTCCAGCGGATGCCGCCGCCGATCTCGAAGCGGTCGGTGACGTGGAAGGTCGCATCGGCGAACAGGTCCCAGCTCTCGGTGCGGCCGTAATTGGTGCTGGTCTCCTGCTGCGCTGACTTCAGGTTGGCGGCGATCGCCTGGGCCTGCGCGCTCGACAGCGCCACGCCGTATGCGCCCGCCACCCCCTGGAGCAGCTGGCCGGTAAAGGCGGTGTTCGAGAACAGCGCCAGCGGCGCCGGATCGGTCGCGGCGCGGCCCGGGATCGCGCCGCCGCCGTTCAGCGTGTTGGTCAGCCGGGCCAGCGCCACCCGCTCGTCGAACTGCGACGGAGTGCGCTGGAAACCGTTCTCGCGGAAATAGGTGCCGCCCGCGAACGCCGTGAAGCGATCGTTCTTCCAGGTCAGGCGCAGCGTGCCCATCGTCTGGTCGCCCTGCGCGTCCTCCGCGGCGGTCAGCGCCGGCAGCGAGATGCCGTCGGCGTCGAACACTTCGATGCCGGCGAACTCGCGGTACGATCCGATCGCGTTGAGCGAGAGGTTGGGCGAGAAGTCGTAGTTGGCGATGCCGGTCACGCCCCACACGTCGCGATCGAGGCCCAGCGCCCGGCCGCGCTCGAAGGTCGAGGGGCTGGCCAGCGCCGCGCCGCTGTTGCGGTCCCGGTCCCCGATCACCGCGCCGGTGGTCGGGTCGGTCGGGTTATAGGCGATCGACTTGAACGAGGTGCCGCTCGCCTTGTCGTGCTGATAGTTGCCGATCAGGTCGAAGGTGAAGGCGCCCGGCGCCCAGCGCAGCGAGCCGCGCACCGCTTCGGACTTGACGCCGTTATAGTCCTCGCCGCCCAGCAGGTTCTCGATCGTGCCCTGGCGCTCCTTGAAGCGGCTGGCGACGCGCACCGCCAGCGTGTCGCTCAGCGGCAGGTTGACCGTCTCGTCGATCCGGTAGCTGCCGTAATTGCCGTACTGGCCATAGACATAGCCATAGCCGCCGCTCGGATCGGCCTTGGCCTGGACCAGGTTGACCGCACCGATCAGCGCGCCGCGGCCGTACAGCGTCGACTGCGGGCCCTTGGCGATCTCGACACGCTCCATGTCGAACAGCTCGACATAGGAACCGCGCGACTTCGAGATCGAGACGCCGTCCTGGAAGACCGAGACCCGCGGCTCGTTGAACGCCGCGCCCGAATCGGATGTAATTCCGCGCATCACGAAGCCGGGGTTGTTCGGCGACTGGTTCTGTACGTCGAAACCCGGCACGAACTGGCCGAGCTTGTCGAACTCGGTGATGCCCAGGTCGTCGAGGAACTGGCCCTGCAGCGCGGTGAGCGCGAACGGCACGTCCATCGGCTTCTGCTCGACCAGCTGCGCAGTGACGACGATCTCGCCATTGTCCTTGCCGTCCGCGGGCGCTTCGGCCGGGGCCGGCGCCGCTTCCTGCGCGGCGGCATCGGTGGCGGCGAGCAAGGCGATCGGGCTGGCGAGCGCCAGCAGCGCAGTGCGGATGGACATTGATGAGCTCCCTGTTTGCTTGGGGGGAGCGTATCCCGCACCCCCTTGCTGTCGCCCGTGGCCCCGGATCGTGACAGCCATGTTGCGATGCAGCGAATTCCGCGTGACTGCAAACATTGTTGGTTAAGCGGAACGGCCTGCCCGGCGCCGCGTTGCGGCTGTGGTTCGTTGGGAGAGCCCGCCATGCGTATCGCGTCCCCGCTCGCCGGCCTGTTGCTGCTTGCCGCCTGTTCCGGCTCGGAGGGTTCGGGGGGCAGCCCCTCGCCCACCCCGACGCCCACCCCCACTGCGGCGAACACCGCGCCCGCATTCACCTCGGGCACCGCCGCCAGCGTCGCGGAGAACACCGCGCTCGCCTATCAGGCGACCGCCACCGATGCGGAAGCCAATCCGATCACCTTCTCGATCGCCGGCGGTGCCGATGCTGCGCTGTTCGCGATCACGCCCGGCGGGGCGCTCAGCTTTCTCGCCGCGCCGAGCTTCGAGACGCCCCGGGATGCGGACGGCAACAATGTCTATCAGGTCCAGCTTCGCGCCAGCGACGCCAGCCTGAACAGCACGCGCGACGTGGCGATCACCGTCACCGACAGCAAGGAGGGCATCGCGGTGAAGCGCGTCGGGACCGGCTTCAGCCAGCCGCTGTTCGTCGCCGCGGTGCCGGGTGACAATAGCCGCGTCTTCGTCGTCGAGAAGGGCGGCGGCGTCTATTTCCTCACGCCGTCGACGGGCGCCAAGACGCTCGCCTTCACGGCCGGCAACCTCTCGACCAGCGGCGAGCGCGGCCTGCTCGGCATCGCGCCGCGGCCCGATTTCGCCACGTCCAACGTGGTCTTCGTCCATGCCGTCGCGCCCGATGGCGCGCTCGAGATCCGCGAATACACGATCGGCAGCGCCGCCTATCGCACTGCGCTGTCCACTCCGCATCCGGGTGCCGACAACCATAATGGCGGCTGGATCGCCTTCGGGCCCGACGGGCTGCTCTATGACGCCACCGGCGATGGCGGGGGCGGCGGCGATCCGAGCAACAATGCGCAGAACGTCAATTCGCGGCTCGGCAAGATCCTGCGGCTGCGGATCGATACCACGCCCGGCTCGGCCACGCCCTTTGCGCCCGCGCCCGCCAATCCCTTCGCGGGCGGCGGCGGCGATCCCTATATCTTCGCCTATGGCCTGCGGAACCCGTTCCGCAACAGCTTCGACGGCAACACGCTGGTCATCGCCGATGTCGGCCAGGGCGCGATCGAGGAGATCGATCTCGCGCCGATCGGCAGCCCCGGGCTCAATTTCGGCTGGCGCTTCCTCGAAGGCACCCAGGCCTATAGCGGCACCGCGCCGGCCGGGCTCACCGCCCCGGTCAGCCAATATGACCATGGCTCCGGCCCCAAGCAGGGCGCCTCGATCATCGGCGGCTATGTCTATCGCGGGCCGGTCGCCTCGCTCCAGGGCAGCTACATCTTCGGCGATTTCGTCAGCGGCAACATCTGGACGGTCCCCTATGCCGCGCTCGTCCAGGGCCAGCTCTATTCCAATGCCAACTATGAGCGCCGCAATCTCGATTTCACGCCCGATGCCGGCACGATCAACCAGCTCGCCTCGTTCGGCAGGGATGGCGCTGGCAATGTCTATCTGGTCGATCTGGACGGCGAAATCTTCATGATCCAGCCGGGCTGAACTTGCGTTGCGAAAGGCAACTGTCCATCTAGCCTCCATACCGGATTTTCGAGAATCGGAGAGGCGAGAAGGATGCGCAGCTACCTCAAGCAGTTCATCGACGGAGCGTGGGTCGAGAGCGAAGGCGGCACCCGCCACGAGGTGATCAACCCCGCCACCGAGGAAGCCGTCACCGAGATCACGCTGGGCTCGCAGGCTGATGTCGACAAGGCCGTCGCCGCCGCGCGCACCGCGTTCGAAAGCTTCTCGCGCACCAGCGTCGACGAGCGCACCCGGCTGATCGAGCGCATCCTGACCGAATACAAGGCCCGCGCCGCCGACATGGCCGAGGCGATCAGCCTCGAGATGGGCGCCCCGATCAGCCTGGCCAAGACTGCGCAGGTCGGCTCGGGCATCGGCCATTTCCTCTCCGCGGCCAAGGCGCTCAAGGATTTCGCGTTCGAGGAGCAGGTCGGCAATAGCCTGGTCGTGCACGAGCCGATCGGCGTCGTCGCGATGATCACCCCGTGGAACTGGCCGCTCAACCAGATCGTCTCGAAGGTCGCCCCCGCGCTCGCCGCCGGCTGCACGATGATCCTCAAGCCGTCCGAAGAGGCGCCCGGCTGCGCGATGATCTTCGCCGAGGTGCTCGCCGCCGCGGGCGTGCCTGCCGGCGTGTTCAACCTGGTCAATGGCGACGGCCCCGGCGTCGGCACCGCGCTCTCCAGCCACAAGGGCGTCGACATGGTGAGCTTCACTGGCTCCACCCGCGCCGGCGTGCTCGTCGCCAAGAATGCCGCGGAGACGGTGAAGCGCGTCCACCAGGAGCTGGGCGGGAAATCGCCCGCGCTGATGCTCGAAGGTGCCGATCTCGGCCGCGCGGTCCAGACCACCTTGTTCAGCGTGCTGATGAACTCGGGCCAGAGCTGCATCGCCCCCACCCGCCTGCTCGTCCCCTTGGGGCTGCAGGATCAGGTCGCCGCCGCCGCCGCCGAAGTGATGAAGGCCACCCACACCGGCGATCCGGCCGAGGAAGGTCGCCATATCGGCCCGCTGGTCAACAAGACTCAGTGGGAGAAGGTCCAGGGCCTGATCGCCAAGGGCATGGAGGAAGGCGCCAGGCTGGAGGCAGGCGGCCCGGGCCGGCCGGACGGCGTCGAGACCGGCTATTTCGTCAAGCCCACGCTCTTCTCGGGCGTCACCAACGACATGACGATCGCCCGCGAGGAGATCTTCGGCCCGGTCGTCACGATCATCCCCTATCAGGACGAGGAAGACGCGGTGCGCATCGCCAACGACACCGATTACGGCCTCTCTGCCGTGGTGTTCGGCGATGCCGCGGCGATCAAGCGCGTCGCCCCGCGGCTGCGCGCCGGCATGGTCTATGTGAATGGCGGCCAGCCCGATCCCAACCTGCCCTTCGGCGGCTACAAGCAGTCGGGCAACGGCCGCGAGCACGGCAAGTTCGGCCTGGCCGAGTTTATGGAGGTGAAGGCGGTGGTGGGCGCGCTGGCGTGATCCGGGTCACGCTCCTCGCCGCCGCGCTGCTGGCGCCGTCGCTCGCATCGGCGCAGGCGGTGGGCGACCAGGCCCAGCTCCTGCGCACCACCCGCACCGAGCAGCGCAGTGCAGGCTCGATGAGCAACTCGCAGAACAGCGATGCCCTGGTCGAGCGCGTCGTCGCGGTCACCCCCGCCGGGGTCGAGCTCGAATACAGCCTGCCGCCCGGCAGCCAGTCCGCCGGCTGGACCTTCCCCCTGCGCGTGCTCCAACCGCCGACCGGGCCGCTCCAGCTGCGCAACCGCGCCGAGCTGGAGGCGCGGATCGACACCTGGCTCAAGGACGCCCGGCTGACGCGCGCCGCCTGCGGCCAGTGGATCTTCACCTGGAATGCCTTCCGCATCGATTGCGACCCGGAAAGCGCGCTGACCGCCGTCCAGCCCTTCGCGATCGGATCGCTCAAGCCGACCGAGGGCGCCCCCTATGCCGATCCGCAGGCCGCACGTCCGGCCCCACTCAAGGCCCGTCCCGAGGGCAAGGGCTTCACGGTCGAGCTGGCGATCGATCCCAGGATCGTCCGCGAGGAGCTGGCCCAGGCCGATCTCGCCGTCGCGCAGATCAACCGCCAGAAGCTCAGCCTCGAAGCGGCGCGCAAGGCGCATGCCGCGGATCAGATCGCGGGCACGATCAAGGTGACGATCGACACCGATTCCGCCGGCCAGGTCCGCCGCCGCACCCGCATCGCCACGCTGACGCTGGGCAAGGGCGACCAGGCCGAGACGCGCACCACCACCGAGATGGTCGAGCGCCGCCCGATCCAGCAGCGCGTCGATCCGAACAGCATCTAGGAGGCCCTGCATGCCGCGCTGGCTCACGCTCCTCCTCTGCCTGTTCTGGATGCCGGTGCTCGTCCTGAGCGCCTGGAGCCTGGTGCGCGACGGCTTCTATCCCGACCTCTATTACCTGATCGGCATCCCGCTCGGCATGATCGCCCTGACGCTGTTCGTCGGGCGTTTCGCAACGGGATATCCGCGCCAGGGCCTCATGCTCAGCGCGGCAACGGCCGTATCCTTCTACGCCGTATATCAGCTGTTCTGGATCTTCGCCCTCAGCGTCTAGGGCACCAGTACCGTCGATCCCGTCGTCTTCCCCGCCTCCAGCGCCCGATGCGCATCGGCGGCATCCTCCAGTGCAAAGCGCTGCCCGATATCCGCCCGCACCGCGGCCGATCGCAGCATCTGGAACAGCCGCGCGCTGCCCGCGGCGCGCTCCTCGGGCGTCACATAGTAATCGAACATCGTCGGCCGGGTGACATAGACCGATCCGGCCCGCGCCAGCGCGCCCAGCGCCACGCCTTCCACCGGCCCGCTGGCATTGCCGAAGCTCACCACCAGCCCGCGCCGCCGCACGCTCGCCAGCGACGCCTCCCAGGTCGCCTTGCCGACGCCGTCGAACACCACCTGCACCCCGGCGCCGCCGGTCAGCCCGCGCACCCATTCGGCCACGCCCGCGCCGCGCGAAACCAGCACCTCGTCCGCCCCGGCCTCGCGCGCCAGCGCCACCTTGTCCGCGCTGCCCACCGTCGCCAGCACCGTCGCGCCGATCGCCTTCAGCCAGCGCACCGCGATCTGGCCGACGCCGCCCGCCGCGGCATGGACCAGCACCGTCCAGCCCGGCTCCACCCGGGCGCAGCGCTCGACCAGGAATTCCACCGTCCCGCCCTTGAGCAGGGCCGCCGCCGCGGTCTCGTCGCTGATGTCGTCGGGCAGCACGAACAGGTTCGCCGCGGGCACGTTGCGCGCAGTCGAATAGGCGCCGAGCCCGGGCCCGAAGGTCGCCACCCGATCGCCGACCGCGAAGCCGTCCACGCCTTCGCCTACCGCTTCCACCACGCCGGCCGCCTCGCCGCCCAGCCCGCTCGGCAGCGGCACCGGGTACAGCCCCGAGCGATGATAGGTGTCGATGAAGTTCAGCCCCACCGCGGTGTTGCGCATGCGGACTTCGCCCGGCCCCGGCGGCGGCAGGTCGATATCGACCCACTGGATGACCTCGGGCCCGCCCACTGCCTCGATCCGCGCCATCCGTTCCATCATTGCCTCCGTATCCAGGGTCTCAGCGGCCGCAGCCGCGCCGCTTCATTGTCCGCGCGCCGCTCGACTGCGATCAGACCGCGCCGCTCGAGATGCGCGATAGCGTCCTGGCAGGTCCGGCGCGACAGCCCGGTGCGCTCCGCGATCGCCGAATAGCCGAGCGGCACCCGCGCCGTCTCCATCGCCTCGACGAGCAGATAGATGAGGAAGGCCGAAGGCTTGCGGTCATGCCCGACCAGATCGGGCATCAGCACGTCGACCACATAGGGATCGAGAAGGAGCGGCGCAGCCATTACCATAGCAATAGCTGCCATGCTCCCGCGCCGCAATGCCCCGCGCTACGCTCGCGCCATGATCAAGCAGCTCAAATTCGTGACCATCCCCACCTCGGACCAGGACCGCGCGCTCGCCTTCTGGACCGAGAAGATGGGCTTCCGCATCGTCACCGATCAGCCGATGGGCCCCGGCAAGCGCTGGATCGAGCTTGGCATCCCCGGTGCCGAGACCGGTGTGGTGCTGTTCACCCCCGATGGCCAGGAAGACCGGATCGGCAGCTTCTTCAACGGCTCCTTCGCCTGCGACGATGTCGACTATACCTGGCGCCAGCTCAGCGCGCGCGGCGTGGAGTTCGAAGGGCCGCCCGAAAAGCAGCCCTGGGGCAACTTCGCCAAGTTCCGCGATCCGGACGGCAACAGCTTCGTGCTTTCGAGCCGGTAGGGCGGCCCCCTTCTCCCTCTCCCCTTTGGGGAGAGGGCCGGGGAGAGGGGCAGTGTGTCCTGAATCGACGGCGATAGCGCGTCCGGCCAGTTCTGCCCCTCTCCCAACCCTCTCCCCAAAGGGGAGAGGGCTTAGAGCTCAATGCACCGGCCACACCCACAGGATCAGCGGCGTTCCCACCACCAGCACGATCACCGATAGCGGCGCGCCCAGCCGCGCATAGTCGCCGAACTTATAGCCGCCGGGCCCCATCACCAGCGTGTTGCATTGGTGGCCGATCGGCGTGAGGAAGTCGCAGCCCGCGCCCACCGCAGTCGCCATCAGGAACGCCTCGGGCCGATAGCCCAGCTCGCCGGCAAAGGTCGCCGCGATCGGCGCCATCACCAGCACGGTCGCGGCATTGTTGAGGAAGGGCGTCACCCCCATCGCCGCCGCCAGGATCAGCGCCACCGCCCCCCAGGGCGGCAGCGTCGCGGCGAGATGTCCCAGCGAGTCGCCGATGATCTGGCTGGCGCCGGTGGTCCGCAGCGAATCGGATACCGGGATCAGTGCGCCCAGCATCACCAGGATCGGCCATTCGATATGGTCATAGGCCTCGCGCACCGGCAGCGCGCCGGTGAGGATCACCAGCCCCGCCGCCGCGAAGAATGCCACGGCCACCGGCACCAGCCCCAGCGCGGTGCAGGTCATCGCCGCGGCCAGGATGGCGAGCGGCAACAACCCCTTGCGCGCGCTGCCCAGCCGCAATGTCCGCTCGGCGAGCGGCAGGCAGCCCAGCTCGCCCAGCCGCTCGAACAGCAGGTCGAGCGGCCCCTGCAGCACGATCACGTCGCCTGCCTCGAGCACGATGTTGCCCAGCCGCCGCGCCAGCCGGTCGCCGCGGCGCGACACTGCGATCAGGTTGACGCCGAAGCGCTCGTGCAGCCCCAGCCGCCCGGCCGTGCGCCCGATCAGCGGGCTCTCGGTGCCGATCACTGCCTCGATCACCCCCACCTCGCCCTCGGCGCCCTCGGGTGCCTCGCGGTGCGCGCCTTCGAGCTCGAGCCGGTCGCGCGCGATCACCCGCTCCAGGCTGTCGGGCGATCCCGCGAGGATCAGCACGTCTTCGGGCTTCAGGATCGCATCGGGGAACGGCGTCGAGCGAATGCCCGCACGCAGGATCGCGGTGACCATCACTTCGCCGTCGTGCCGCTCGCGGAACGCCGCCACCGTCTCGTCGACTGCCGGCGATCCGGCGGGGATCTCGGCTTCGGTCACATAGTCCTGGATGTCGATCGCCTCGCCCAGCGTCGGCGCCGCCCGCCGGTCGCGCGGCAGCAGCCGGTAGCCGAAGCGCAGGAAGACGAGCCCCACCAGCGTCAGCCCCAGCCCGACCGGCGCATAGTCGAACATGCCGAACGGCACGCCGGTCATCTCCTCGCGCACCCGGCTGACGATGATGTTGGGCGAGGTGCCGATCAGCGTGATCAGCCCGCCGAGCAGCGAGGCGAAGCTCATCGGCATCAGATAGGCCGCGGGCGAGACTCCCGCCTTCTTGCCCATCTGCAGTGCCACCGGGATCATCATCGCCAGCGCGCCGATATTCTTGACCAGCGCCGAGGCGAAGCCGACCGAGGCGCTGAGCAGCAGCAGTTGCGAGCGGACATGCGTCACGCGCTTCTGCAGCATCAGCATCGCCCGCTCGATCACGCCGGAGCGCTGCACCGCGCCGGACAGCACCAGCGCCGATGCCACGATGATCACGATGTCGTCGGAAAAGCCGGTGAATGCCTCTTTCGGCTTCACGATGCCCAGCGCCAGCGCCGCAAGCAGCGCGATCACCGCGACCATGTCGTAGCGGAAACGTCCCCAGATGAAGAGCAGCATCATGCCGGCGAGCACGCCGACGGAAAGCAATTGGGGCGTGTTCATCGCGGGGAAAACGCGAGGGGATGGTTTCGGGTCCGTGCCCTTCTAATTCCTCCCCCAGCTTGCTCGGGGAGGAACTGGAAGTCAGTGCACCGTCCCCACCGCGCGCCCGACCGACATAAGCACGATCAGCCGCTCGATCTGGCGCCAGCGGCAGAAATGCACGTGGTCGCCCAGGTCGCGGCTGCGGTCGGCGCGCGCCGCCGCTTCGCTGCCGGCCAGTTCGCCGAACAGCGCGATGAGTTCGTTGGCATCGGTGATTTCGCGGCGATCGCCGAGATAGGGCATCATATCCATGCGCGCGCATGATCCACGCTTCGTGCCAACTCGCTGCGATTCAATGGTTTCGGCGCCACACGATGCTGAATTTCCGCTAACCATCCCGTTCGGCGCGTACCGCCTGACCCAGCCTGGCACAGGTAGCGTCCCGGCCCGGGACGTGGCAGAGCAGCATCCATGACCAAGACCCCTTCCAAGACCCCGGTCGCCGGCGGCTTCCTGCTCGCGCTCAGCCTGATCGTCGGCGTATTCGTCGGCATCGCCCGGGGCGAAGCTTCGTTCGGCTTCGTGGTCGGACTCGGCGTGGGCGTGGCGCTGCTCCTGCTGGTGTGGATCATCGACCGGATCCGCGTGGGGCGCTGATTCCAATTCCTCCCCCGAAGGGGGAAGGGGGCCAGCGAAGCTGGTGGAGGGGGCCTGCCACGGGCGACACCGCCTGCCGCATCCCCTCTCCACCACCGCCTTCGGCGGCGGTCCCCCTCTCCCTCCGGGAGAGGATTCTATGTTTTCAAATCGCCCGCCCCAGCCAGGCGACCTTTCCCACCACGTCCAGCGCCTGCGCGGAAACCACCCGCGTCTCCCAGTCCGGATTGTCCGAGATCACCTCGATCCCGCCCACCCCGGCGCGCAGCCGCTTGACCATCAGCTCGCCGTCCAGCCGGATCACGAACACCCCGCCGCGCCGCTCGACGCTGCGCCGGTCGCGATCGACCAGGATCTCGTCGCCGTCCGCCAGCGTCGGCAGCATCGAATCGCCCTTCACCCGGATCATCGAGGCCGCTTCGGCCCGCACGCCCAGCGCACGCAGCAGCTCGGGCGAGAACTGCATCCCGCGCCGCCGCCGCGTCTCGCCTTCGACCAGCCCGCCCGGCCCCGCCGAAGCCCCGACATCGAGCCGCGGTACATCGACCAGCCCGTCAGGCTCAGGGCCACCCAGCTGCGCCTCGGGCACCCCGAAATAGCGCGCGAGCAGCGCACGATCGGCCTCGGCCAGCAGCCGCGGCGTGCCCCGCACCAGATATTGCTGGAGATAGGCCAGGTTGCGCCCGAGCAGCCGCGACAGCTCGGAGAGGTTCGCGCCCGTCTCGGCGATCAGCGCTTCCAGCGCGGCCCGTTGCGCATCCGGATCCATAGTGGAGCAATACATCTAGGAATTTTCCTAGACAAGTAGGAAATATGGAACAAATTAGGAACGATCTTCAGCGACTCGGAACGGGAGACGGCACATGACGGTGCATCGCAAGATCGAGAAATTCCTCCGGGCGACGCGCATGCCGCCCACCAAGTTCGGCCGGCTGGCGGTGCGCGACCCGCGCTTCGTGCTCGACCTGCGCCTCGGCCGCGAGCCGGGCCCGCAGATCACTGCGCGAGTCGAGGCGTTCCTCGCCGAGCAGAAGCGCATCCGCCAGCAGGAGTCTGTCCGATGAGCCGGGGCCCAGACGCCGAAACGCTGCTCCGCCGCGCCCTCGAGGCCAGCGCAGAGGCCGCCGGTTGCCCGGTGACACTCGCCGAGTCGGACTGGGCGCGCTGGGCGAGCGCGACCTTCACCGGCGCACGCCACCTGCTCGCACTCACTGCCCCGCCCTCGCCGGCGCTCGATGCCTGGATCGCCGCCCTGCCCGAGGCGGAGCTGCGGCTGCGCGGCCATCTCGTCGCGGATCTGGTGGTCGAACATGTCCGCCGCGCCGGCGATAGCGTCCGGGTGTCGCTGGAGGTGCTGACGGTGGAGCAGCGGGAGTGAACGCAACCAGGAGCGTCATCCCCGCACAGGCGGGGACCCATTGGCGCTGCCGATGCGGCTCTTTCCGACGGTCAGGAAGAATGGATTCCCGCCTGTGCGGGAATGACGAAGGGTGGGTTACGCCGTCCGCCGCGCCAGGTTGCGCAGCGTGACCAGCGCCTCCTCCAGCCCGCGCTCCTGCGCCTTGGCCGGGGTCTGGGTCGCGCCGATCGTCTTGTCGGCGACGCCGCGCTCGAGCCGGTCGAGCAGCGCATGGATCGATGCGTCGGTATCGCGGCGGACCATCCGCTCGGGCACGGGCTCGGCCACCGGCGGCGGCACGTGCGCGCGCACCGGCGGCGTCAGCTCGAAGATCTCGAAGCGCTCGCCCTCGTCGAAGATCGACGGGCGCGGCTGGCGGCGCAGCGGCGCCAGCGGCACCGGCGCGGGCTTGGGCACCGCCGGGATCGCCTGCGGGTCGAAGGCCGAGAGCGGCTGGTCGAAATCGGTCGGCAGGTCCTGCTCGACGGGCGGCAGGGGTGCGCGCGCATGGGCCTCGCGCGCGTAGCTGTCGTGACTTTCGTGACTTTCCGGCGCTTCCGCCTCGGCCTCGATAGCTTCCTGGGCGTGTACTTCGTGTACTTTGGGCGCCGCTTCGACCGGCACCGGCATCGGGCGCGGCGGGAAGATCGCGTCGAAATCGACCTTTTCCTCCTCGGCCTCCGCAACCGGCGCGGCGGCGCGGACTTCGAGGAACGGCCTGCCCAGGTCGCGGGTGGCGAGGAGCGGCGGACGCGGCGGCGCATCGGGATGGGCATCGGCGCGGCGCAGCACCGGCACGGCGACTTCCTCGGGGTCGGTCGGCGCAACTTCGCCGCCGATCGTCAGCCCGCGGCTGCCCAGCAGGATGAACGCCGAAAGCCACATGAAGGCGCCGACAAACACGCCCGCGCCCAGCGCCACGCCCAGCCGGGCGGTGATGCCCAGCGGCGGTTCGGCCGCGGCGAGAATGGAGGGAAGCCCGCTATCCATCACCAGCGCCTCGAGCGCAGGCACGGGGATCATCGCCACGCCAAGCGCAGCGAGGCCACCCGCGACCAGCGCGATCAGGGGCGCCAGCGGCAGGTTCATGCACGCACCATCGCGTCGGGGGTCCGCGAGTCTTCCATGCCCGCGATTTTGGCGAGTCTTTGGTAAACGGAGTCATAACGACCGACATTTGTCGCCCAGCTCCGCTCGGCCTCGACGAACGCCCGGCCGCGCTCGCGCCGCGCATCCCAGCCGTCGCGCTCGGCGAAGAGCTGCGCCACCGCCTCGGCCAGCGCCTGCGGATCGTCGGGCCTGAACAGCGTGCCGGTGTCGCCGTCGCGGATCAGCTCGCGGTGCCCGCCCACGTCCGAGGCGGCGACCAGCCGGCGCTGCGCCATCGCCTCCAGCGGCTTGAGGGGCGTCACCAGGTCGGTCAGCCGCATGTGCTTGCGCGGATAGACCAGCACGTCGATCACGCTGTAGTAGCGCTCGACCTGCTGGTGCGGCACGCGGCCGACAAAGTGGATGCGGTCCGCCACCGGCGATGCCGCCGCCTGCGCCATCAGCGCCGCGTCGCACGGCCCGCCGCCGACCAGCACCAGGTGCATCTTGGGGCGCAGCGCGACCAGCCCCGGCATCGCCTCGATCAGCACGTCGAGCCCTTCATAATCGTAGAAGCTGCCGATGAAGCCGATCGTCTCGGCCCCCTCGATCCCCAGCTCGCTGGCCAGCGCCCCGTCATGGGCCAGCGGCGCGCCGAACAGGCCAAGGTCGACGCCGTTGGGCGAGATCATGATCTTGCCCGCATCGATCCCGCCACGCGCCACCAGGTCGCCCTTCAGCCCTTCGCAGATCACCGCCACGGCATCCGCCTTGCGCACCGCCCGCGTCTCCAGCCAGCGCGTCGCCCGGTATTTCCAGCTGCCCTCGGTGCCGGTGCCGTTGCCCACGGCGGCGTCTTCCCAGAAGGCACGGATCTCGTAGATCAGCGGCAGGCCAAGCTTGTTCGCCACCCGCTGTGCCGCCATCGCGCCGAGCACGGGCGAATGGGCGTGGAGCACGTCCGGCTGCCACTGCCGCGCCACCGCCTCGATCCGCTTCGCAAAGGCCGAAACCTCGCGCAGCTCGCCGATCACCGGCGGCCCGGAATTGACTCGCGGCGTCCGGTAGAAGCGGATGCCGTCGATCGTCTCTTCGTCGGTGTCGAACTTGCCGTGGCGCGGGCTGGTCACCGCCGCGACTTCCCACCCCCGCGCCATCTGCGCCTTCAGGATCGCCCGCGTACGGAAGGTATAGCCGCTATGCAGCGGCAGGCCGTGATCGAGGATGTGGAGAATCCGCATGCCCGCCCAATTGGCACAGGAGCACTTAACGCCACGTCAACCGCATCCCGCTACACCGGCCTTCGTAAGCAGGAGCGGCACGGGCCCATGATCGACAATCTATCGCTCGCGATCTCGCACGGGCTGATGCTGCTCGCGGCCTTCCTACTGCTGCGCCGTCCCGATCTCGATTCCGAGCCCGGCCCGAACGACACCGAGTCCAAGGCCAAGCCCAGCCGATGGGGCAAGCCCGGTGCGTGATCTCGTCTTCGTCGCTTTCCTGCTGGCCTTTTTCGGGATGGGCTTCCGCAAGCCGTTCATCTTCGTGCTGGTCTATGCCTATATCGACATCGTCTCGCCGCAGCGGCTGACCTATCTGCTGTTGAACTCCGTCCCGATCTCGCTGATCGCAGTCGGCCTCTCGGTGCTCGGCTGGCTGGCGATGGACGACAAGAAGGACGTCCGCGTCGCCCCGCGCCAGCTGATGATCATCGCCCTGCTCGGCTATTGCTTCTACACGACGATCAATGCCGACTTCAAAGTCGAGGCACTCGACAAGTGGGACTGGGTCTGGAAGGCGCTCGCCTTCGCCGCCTTCCTGCCGCTGACCTTGCGCACCAAGCTGCGCATCGAGAGCCTGCTGCTCTTCATGATCCTCTCGGCCTCGTCGATCATCATCGTCGGCGGGATCAAGACGCTCGGCTCGGGCGGCGGTTACGGCGAGCTCAACCTGATGGTCGCCAACAATTCCGGCCTCTACGAAGGCTCGACCATCTCCACCGTGGCGATCGCGATTGTCCCGCTGATCGTCTGGTTCATGCGCTTCGGCACGATCTTCCCGCCCGACTGGAAGGTGAAGTGCTTCTGCCTAGCGCTGATCTTCGCCTGCCTGCTCATCCCGGTCGGCACCTCGACGCGCACCGGCCTGCTCTGCATCGGCCTGGTCGCGCTGCTGATGATCCGCGATACCAAGCGCAAGGTCGTCTATCTCACCGCGCTTGGCTGCCTCGGCCTCGCCGCCGTGCCTTTCCTGCCCTCCTCGTTCACCGAGCGCATGGGGACGATCAAGACCTACAAGGCCGATGCCTCGGCCTCCACCCGCCTAGCGGTGTGGCAGTGGACGATGGAATACGCCAAGACGCATCCGATGGGCGGCGGCTTCGAAGCCTATCGCCAGAACCAGATCCGCTATGAGAAGGTCGCGGTCGAAGGCGAAGGCGACGGCCAGCAAAAGGTCGATCGCAGCCTCGAAGTCGACAAGGCGCGCGCCTATCACAGCGCCTATTTCGAGATGCTCGGCGAGCAGGGTTATCCGGGCCTGGCGCTGTGGCTGACGATCAACATCCTCGGCATCTTCCGCATGGAAGTGCTGCGCCAGCGCTACCGGAAGCCCGAGCCGGGGCAGGAATGGGTCGCCCCGCTCGCCTCGGCGCTGCAGACTGCGCACATCGTCTATATGCTGGGCGCCACCTTCATCGCGATCGCCTTCCAGCCTTTCGTCTATATGCTGATCGGCGCGCAGATCGGGCTCGACACCTATATGGCCCGCAAGCGCGAGGAATCCGCCTGGCGGCCACTCCGCAAGGCCAGGCCGGCGCTGGCATGAGGGGCCCCGAACTGAAGGCGCTCACCAGCGTCCGCGGCATCGCGGCCTGGTTCGTCGTGCTCTTCCACATCCGCTTCGCGCTGGGCCTGCCCGATCCCGAGATGCACCTGCTCGCCAAGGGCTATCTCGCGGTCGACTTCTTCTTCCTGCTCTCGGGCTTCGTCATCTGGATGACCTGGGGCGATCGCATCCGCACCGGCGGCCTTTCCGTGGTCCCCGGTTTCCTGCGGCGCCGGATCGCCCGGGTCTGGCCGCTGCACCTCGTCCTGCTGGCCTTCGGCGTGGCGATCGCCGCCACGCTCGAGCTGACCGGCCGCGGCAGCGACCAGTTCCCCTGGCACGAGCTGCCGCTTCACATCCTGCTGCTCCAGAACTGGGGCTTCACCGAGCATCTCACCTGGAACGACCCGGCCTGGTCGATCTCGTGCGAACTCGCTGCCTATCTGCTCTTCCCGCTGCTCGCTCTGGCCATGGACTGGCGCCGGGTGCCGAGCTGGGGCCTGATCGCCGCCGTCGCCGCGCTGCTCGCTTTGCTCCATGCGATCTTCGCCAGCCGCGGTGCCTGGGCGCTGGGCCAGGAGATCCTGCAACTGGGCCTGATCCGCTGCCTGATCGAGTTCGCCGCCGGCACCGCGATCGGCGCGCTCTGGCTGCGCTGGCGGGAGCATTGGCGCCTGCCCGCGCTGCTGAGTTTCGGTCTCGCCTTAGCTTTTGCTGCGGGCTGGGCGCTCGGCCTGCCCGAGACCCTCGCCGCGCCCGCCACCTTCGCCGCGCTCCTGCTCGGCCTGGCGCTCACCTCGGCCAAGCGCGGCAACCCGCTGGAGATCGCGCCGCTCCACTATCTCGGCGAGATCAGCTACGCGACCTATCTCTCCCACTATCTGCTGTGGTTCGCCTTCAAGCTGGCGTTCGTCGAGAACGAGCATGCCGTGCCCTGGCCGATGGTCGCCGGCTTCCTGCTGCTCGTGCTGCTGGCGTCGGTGGCGCTCTACCATCTGGTCGAGCGCCCGGCGCAGAAATGGGTGAACGCCCTTAAACTCCTCCCCGGAACGGGGAGGGGGACCGCGCCGCTTCAGCGGCGTGGTGGAGGGGGCCCACCCTCCACCAGCGACATGATCTGAGGAGAGCGGGCCCCCTCCACCATCGCTGACGCGATGGTCCCCCTCCCCGTTCCGGGGAGGAATTTGTTCAGATCTCGTACGGCACCTTCTGAAGCGCTTCGATCACCGCGCGATTGAACGCGGGAATATCGTCGGGCTTGCGGCTGGTGATCAAATTCTCGTCGACCACCACTTCGCGATCGACCACGTCGGCGCCGGCATTCTCCAGGTCGGTGCGGATCGAGGGCCAGCTCGTCACTTCGCGCCCGTCGACGACATCGGCCTCGACCAGCAGCCACGGCCCGTGGCAGATCGCCGCGACGATCTTCTCGTCGTCCATGAACTCGCCGACGATCTCCACCGCACGCTCGTTCATCCTCAGCTTGTCCGGATTGGCGACGCCGCCGGGCAGCACCAGCGCGTCGTAATTCTCGGTCTCTACTTCGTCCACCGTGGTGTCCGGGGTGATGCTCTCGCCCTTCTCGCCGCCCTTCTCCCCGGTGATCGGATCGGTATCGAGCGCCGCCAGCGTCACCTGCGCGCCGGCATCGATCAGCGCCTGGCGCGGCAGCATCAGTTCGTCCTGCTCGAAGCCGTTGGTCGCCATCATCAGCACGCGGACATGGGAAAGATCGGGGGAGGTCGAAGTCATGGCCAAGCTCCTCGGATTGCGCCGGTTCAACCGGTCGCCCCAACGCCGGTTCCGGAACGAAGCGGTGGGCCGCGCATTGACCGGGGCGTAGCGAGGAGGCCCTGTGTCCCAGACGAGTTCCTGTCCCGACATCGTCTATGTCGACGATCAGCAGCCCGGCATCACCCGCCGCAAGGTGCGGCATGGCTGGGGCTATTGGGATGCGGAGGGCGCACGGATCAAGGACCGCGATGCGATCGACCGGCTCAACGCGATCGGCCTGCCGCCTGCCTATGTGAACGCCTGGTTCTGCCCCGATCCGCGCGGGCATATCCAGGCGACCGGCTATGACGAGAAGGGCCGCAAGCAATATCGCTACCACACCGCCTTCCGCGAGGCCCAGGAAGCGGCGAAATATGATCGCTGCGCCGATTTCGGCGAGCATCTGGCGAAGCTCCGGGCCAGGGTCGAGCAGGATCTGAAGCTGCGTGGCCTGTGCAAGGAAAAGGCCGTCGCCGCGGTCGTCCGCCTGCTCGACCTCGGCAGCATCCGCGTCGGCAACGAGCAATATGCCCAGGCGAACAAGAGCTTCGGCGCGACCACGCTGCGCAAGCGCCATGTGGTGGTGAAGGGCCAGACGCTGCGCCTCCAGTTCCGCGCCAAGTCGGGCAAGCTGCGCGTGATGACGATCACCGACGGCTCGCTCAGCCGCTTCGTCAAGAAGTGCCAGGACCTGCCGGGCCAGCACCTGTTTCGCTGGATCGACGATACCGGCGAGGCGCATCCGGTCACCTCGTCCGACGTCAATTGCTACATCCGCGAGGCGATGGGCGAGGATTTCACTGCCAAGCATTTCCGCACCTGGGGCGCCAGTGTCCTTGCCTTCCGCGCGCTCGCCGAAGCCGATGGCCATCTCGGGCTCAAGGCAATGCTCGAGCCGGTGACCGAGGCGCTGGGCAACACCCCCGCCATCGCCCGCAAATCCTATGTCCACCCCGCGCTGATCGATCTCGCCAAGGATCGCGACGCCCAGGCGGCGTGGCGCACGGATCTCCACTTGCCGCGCGCCACGCGCTGGCTCAATCGTTACGAACGCGGCCTGATCGGCTATCTCGAAGCCCTTGCCGCCTGCCAACCCAAGAAAGCTGCATGACGACACCGACCAATCGCACCGCCGCCGGCTTCCCCAAGAGCGAGGACCTCCAGGTCCAGGCCGAGACCTTCGCCAATGACAGCTGGGCCTGGGCCCAGTCCCACTGGCTCCAGATCCTGATCGCCGCCGGCGTCGCCATCGCGGTGTTCTTCCTGCTCCACGCGATCAAGGGCTGGGGCGCGCGCCTGTGCAAGAAGGGCGAAGGCGTCGCCAACTGGTATGCGATCATCGGCCGCGCGGTGGCGAAGACCGGCAATTTCTTCATCCTGATGACGTCGATCCGGCTGGTCACCGGCTATGCCGGCCCTCCCGCCATGGTCGAGAGCACGGTAGAGTTCCTCTTCACCATCTCCGCCGCCTTCCAGTGCGCGATCTGGCTGCGCGAGCTGATCTTCGGCGCGATCGAGCACAAGACCAGCGCCGACAATTATCACGGCTCGGGCCTGGCCAGCGCGCTCGGCATCATCCGCATCCTGATCACCGTGGTGCTGTTCGCGATCGCCGCGGTGATGGTGCTCGGCAATCTCGGGGTGAACGTCACCGGTCTGATCGCCGGCCTCGGCGTCGGCGGCATCGCCATCGGTCTCGCGGCGCAGGGCATCTTCGCCAATCTCTTCGCCGCGCTGACCATCCTGTTCGATCGCCCCTTCCGCGTCGGCGACAAGATCCGCTTCGACAAGAACAGCGGCATCGTCCAGTCGATCGGACTGATGAGCACGCGCATCCGCTCGTTCATCGGCGAGGAGCTGGTCTTCTCGAACAAGCAGCTGCTCGACAAGCTGATCGAGAACCTGTCGCTGCGCCACCATACGCGCACCAAGCTGCCGATCGGCGTCGCCTATGAAACCCCGGTCGAAAAGCTCGAGGCGCTGCCCGCGATGTTCAAGGAGATCGTCGAGCAGGCCGGCGGCACGCTTTCGCGCGCCAGCACCGAAGGCTTCGGCGCCAGCTCGATCGATTTCATGATCGAGTTCGACGTGGCCGGCGACGACGTGCCGCATGCCCAGATCGTGCGCGACAAGATCATCTTCGCCGTTCTGCGCAAGTTCGCCGCGGAGGGCATTTCGATTCCCTACCCGACCCAGACCACCTTCACCGCCAATCCAAGCGGCGAGCTGATCATGCCCTATTCGGTCGAGGCGGGCGCATGAGCACTCGGCCCGAGGACCTGCTGTCGCGCTACTCGGAAGCGATCCGCACCCGCGACGCGCGAATGATCGCGGCGGACTATGCCCCGGGCGCGCTCGCCTATGACCTTGCGCCGCCGCTCCAGCACGATGCCGCCGCGACGGTCGACCTTGCGGAGCTCGATGCCTGGTTCGAGACCTGGGAAGACGATCTGCGTGTCGATCACCGTCCGCCGACGGTGGTGCAGAACGGCGATCTGGCGGTGCTGTGGTGCCTCCAGCATATGCACGGCACCAAGAAGGGCGAAGGCCGGACCAGCCTGTGGTTCCGCACCACGCTGGCCGCGCGGCTGATCGATGGCGCGTGGAAGATCGCGCACATCCACACCTCCGTCCCCTTCGCGATGGACGGCAGCGGCAAGGCGATGCTCGATCTCGAGCCGGAGGCCTGACCGCTCAGGCCGGCGCCATGCCGACCGCGCTCAGGAACCCCTGCCAGTTCTCCACCGTCAGCCCGGCATGATATTCGGCCTGCATCTCGGGGGTGAGCACCTCGATCATCCGCGTGCCCTCCACCCACAGCTCGAGCACGCCGAACACGCCGCCGCGGTTACGGTACTTGATCGGCCAGCCCTCGCGCTTCGCCAGTGCCAGCACGTCTTCCACGCCCTTGTCGGTGGCGATCGCCAGATGCGTCGCCGAGCGGTTGCCGTTGAAACCGATGATGCCGAATGCGTCGGCATCGCCCTCCGCCTCGACCAGCTCGGTGCCGCGCGGATAGACTTCCACCGTGGTGCGGCGATCGTCGCCCGCCATCGCCATCCAGCTTCCCGCGATCACCGGGGGAAAGGGCAATGCCACCCCGCCCCACAGCTCGGCGATCACTTCGGCGACATGCTGCGGATCGTCCGCGTCGATCGAAACATGGAATAACATATGCGCACTCCCTGGAATCTCGTGTATGACACCTCCAATACACTTGGCACATTCTGTGTCAATCGAGATTTGACACAGAATGTGTCGCGTTTATTGGGAAGACCATGCCCAAACGGAATTTCCTGCTCGCCGATCCTGCCAAGCCCGAAGGCTCCGACAATCCCCATACCCGCGCGAAGATCGCCGATGCGATCCTGGCGCTGATGGCGGAGGGCGACCGGCTCAACCATGATCAGGTCGCCGAGCGCTCGGGCGTCTCGCGGCGCACGGTCTATCGCTATTATCCCGATCAGGCCGCGTTGCGCGCCGCCGCCTGGGCCCGCGTCGGTCCTGCCGGTGGCATCCCGACGACGCTCGACGCGTTCGTCGGCGACATGGCCGGGCGCTTCGCCAATTTCGACGACAAGGCCGATGCGATGACCGTGGTGATGGCCAGCGCCGAAGGCCGCGCCATCCGCAATGTGATGAAGCCCGAGCGCGTCACTGCCTTTCGCGCCATGCTGGCGCCGAATGTCGAGGCGCTGGCCGAGCCCGACCGCACCCGCGCGATCGCCGCCATCCAGCTGCTCGGCAGCGGCTTTGCCTGGCGCGAGATGCGCGACCAGTGGGACATGGATGGCCCGGAGGCCGCTGCCGCCTGTCGCTGGGCGATCGAGACCCTGCTCGCGGATCTCGAACGCCGTGGCGGCAAACCCCTGACCGGCGGACCGGCCTGAGTCGCGCTTTTCGAACATCGGGTTCGGTCGATTCGCCCTCCGCATCTCCAAGGCTGACGCTACGTCTGCCACGTCTTTCAAATTTCCGGTCGGCCAAGGCTTGCGGTAGCCCCTCCCGGTTCACTAGATGGGGCCAGAACAGGCGAGAGGACGGCCCCTTGGCGACGATTACGGTGCAGCAGATGGCCGAGAGCATCGGCACCGAGCGCGTGTCCGACTGGGTCGAGGTCACCCAGTCGATGATCGACCAGTTCGCCGAGGCGACCGGCGATCACCAATTCATCCATGTCGATCCCGTCCGTGCGGCGCAGACGCCGTTCGGCGGCACGATCGCGCATGGCTTCCTGTCGCTCTCGCTGATGCCGATGCTCGGCGCCCGTGCCGGAGCCCCGGCGATCGAGGGCGCGAAGATGGGCGTCAATTACGGCGGCAACAAAGTCCGCTTCATGCAGCCGGTCCGCTCGGGCAAGCGCGTCCGCGGCCGCTTCAAATTGCTCAAGTTCACCGAGCGCAAGCCCGGCGTGTGGGAACAGGTCCAGGAATATACCCTCGAGATCGAGGGCGAGGAAAAGCCCGCGCTGATCGCCGAGTGGATCGCGCTGGTCTATGTTTGACGCACATCCCCCTCCCGCTTGCGGGAGGGGTTAGGGGAGGGGCTGTCAGACCCTCGAAACGATCCGGGAGCGGCTCCTGCCCCTCCCCCGACCCCTCCCGCAAGCGGGAGGGGAGAAGAACAAGAAGGAAGGAAACACCATGTCTCGCTCCGCAGTCATCGTCTCCACTGCCCGCACCGGCATCGGCCGCGCCTATCGCGGCGCGTTCAACGCCACCCCGGCGCCGACGCTCGGCGCCCATTCGATCAAGGCTGCGGTCGAGCGCGCCGGCATCGATCCGGCCGAAGTGCAGGACGTGGTGTTCGGCGCCGCGCTCCAGCAGGGCAGCCAGGCGGGTAACATCGCCCGCACTGCGCTGCTCCGCGCCGGCCTGCCGGTCACTGTCGCCGGCATGTCGGTCGATCGCCAGTGCGCCTCGGGCCTGATGGCGATCGCCACGGCGGCCAAGGAGATCATCGTCGACAATATGGACATCGCGCTGGGCGGCGGCGTCGAGTCGATCTCGCTGGTGCAGACCCCGGCGCTGCGCGTCGAGCCCGATCGCGAGTTGCTCGCGATGCACGGCGATATCTACATGCCGATGCTGCAGACCGCCGAAGTCGTCGCCGCGCGCTACGGCATCGGCCGCGATCGCTGCGACGCCTATGCCCTCCAGTCGCAGCAGCGCACTGCCGCCGCCCAGGCCGCGGGCAAGTTCGATGACGAGATCGTGCCGGTCACTGCGACGATGAACGTCGTCAACAAGGAGACCAAGGAAGTCTCGCAGAAGGAGATCACGCTCGCCAAGGACGAGGGCAACCGCGCCGACACCACGCTCGAGGGCCTGCAGTCGCTCAACCCGGTGCTGCCGAACGGCACCGTCACCGCCGGCAACGCCTCGCAGCTGTCGGACGGCAGCTCGGCCAGCGTGCTGATGGAAGAGAAGGTCGCCGAGAAGCGCGGCCTCCAGCCGCTCGGCCGTTATGTCGGCATGGCAGTGGCCGGCACCAAGCCCGACGAGATGGGCATCGGCCCGGTCTATGCCATCCCGAAGCTGCTCGAGCGCTTCAACCTCAAGATGGACGATATCGGCCTGTGGGAGCTGAACGAGGCGTTTGCGGTGCAGGTCCTCTATTGCCAGGACCAGCTCGGCATCCCGAACGAGCTGCTCAACGTCAACGGCGGCGCGATCTCGATCGGCCACCCGTACGGCATGTCGGGCGCGCGCATGACCGGCCACGCGCTGATCGAAGGCAAGCGCCGCGGCGCCAAGTACGTCGTCGTGACGATGTGCATCGGCGGCGGCATGGGCGCGGCGGGCCTGTTCGAGGTCCTCTGAATGGGCTGGTTCGCCGGTTGGTTGTCCAGACGGGCCGCCAACCGGCGCCGGCAATCCGAGTTTCTCGGCGCGCATATCAGCCCCGAGACCCGCGCGGCGGTCGAGGCAGCACAGGCCCGGCGCGCCCGGGCGTTTGCCGACCCCACATTGTCCCCGCTTGCGGCACTGTTGACCTGGTGGGGCCAGCCGCCGGTAGCCAGCCCTCCCGAACCGGAAATCCGCGCGCTCGAAGTGCGCTATGCGCTGCGCCTGCCCGATGATTTCCGCGCCTATCTGATGGCCACCATGCCCCAGGGCAACGAATGGGATGACGAGGGCACGCGCTGGTTCCCGTTGGCCGACATCAAGTCGCTGGGTGACGAAACCACGAGTTGGGAAACCAAGTCGACGCTCGACAACGACAAGCTCCTCGTCTTCGCCGACTTCCTGATGTGGTGCTACGCCTGGGCGGTCGACTGCTCCGACACCGAAAACCGCGGCAAGGTCGCGCTGATCGCCGGGAGCGATCGCCACCCCGATCACTATGTCGCCGACAGTTTCGACGATTTCCTCGCCCGCTATCTCCGCGACGACCATTCGCTCCACCAATAGCGCGATCTTGACGGGCACCTGCACGAAGCCGCAGTCTCGCATCATGTCGCAAGGGTATCGCAGCCGGTCGGGCTGGGGTCTGATCTTCAATCCGCTGCGCATGGCGCTGGTCTTCACCGGGCGCGCCACCCGCTCCGACGTGCTTGGCTGGTGGCTGCTCGGCGGCGTGCTCTTTGGCCTGCTGGCCGCGATCACCCATATGTTTGCGGAAGCGATCTGGCTCGAGGCAATCCCGAACCTGATCATCGGCCTTGCTACGATCGCGCTGCTCGTGCGCCGCCTGCACGATATCGGGCACAGTGGCTGGTGGATGGCCTTGCTCTTGGGCGTGCTGATCGCCAGCGTCACCGGCATCCATTATTATGCCGATGCCCACCCGGATGCCGGGGTGACGGCAAACTTCCTGTCGGTCCATCTGCATGGCGATGTGCATTGGACGCCGACGCTCGCCGCACTGGTCGCGCTCGACCTGCTCGGGCTGCTCTGCACATTTGCCCTGATGCTCATTCCCGGCGCAATCGGCACCAACCGATATGGCCCCGATCCGCGCATGGGCCGTGAGGTGTCTGAACCTGCCTGAACACGCCTCCCGCTCCCGCGGGAACGCCGGACCCCACCGGCTTGTTCTTCTCCCACAAGCCCCGGGAGAGAGCCCATGACCGACACCGCCCAACTCAAGCAGCATCTCTGGAAGAAGCTCGCCGAAAGCCCGTTCCTGATGATCGGGCTGACGGACAGCGATCAGCACCATATCCCGCTCACCGCGCAGCTCGATCCCGATCAGGTCGACACGCTGTTCTTCTTCGCGGGCAAGGACAATCGCCTTGCCTCAGGCGGCCGGGCGATGGCGCATTTCGTCGCCAAGGGGCATGACTATTTCGCCTGCCTCGACGGCACCGTCCGCGTCGACAACGACTTCGCGATGATCGACAAGCTGTGGAATCGCCATGTCGCGGCCTGGTTTCCAGGCGGCAAGGACGATCCCAATCTCGCGCTGCTCCGCTTCGACATCGACAGCGCCGAGCTGTGGGAGGCCGACATGTCGATCACCGGCATGGTCAAGCTGCTGTTCGGCGGCAAGATCCGCGGCGACCAGGAAGGCAGCCACGCCGTGGTCGAGACGACCGCGACCTAGGCCTGCCAAGTTCAGCGTCGCCCCACACCGTCATCCCGGCGAAAGCCGGGATCTCAGGCGATGGCGCGGGACAAGAGTCGCACGAGATCGCAGCTTCCGCCGGGATGGCGGCTCCGGGTTGGGCTTGACCGCCACGCCCGCCCGCGCCACCCAAAGGCCATGACCGGCCCCTCGCTCGCCCACCGCATCCGCACCGAAGCGCACGCCGTGTGGTTCGCGGTGCGCGATCCGCGCACGCCGCTGCTCGCCAAGCTGGTCGGCCTGCTCGTCGCCGCCTATGCGCTCTCGCCGATCGACCTGATCCCGGATTTCATCCCGGTGCTCGGCCTGGTCGACGACGCGATCATGATCCCGATCGGCATCTGGCTGTTCGAGAAGCTGATCCCGCCCGCGCTCTTCGCCGAGCACCGCGCCCGCGCCGAGATCGAGACGCAGCGCCCGGTGAGCTGGCCGGGGGTGATCCTCATTCTCGCGATCTGGGCCGGCCTCGCCTGGCTGATCTGGGGCGTGGTCGCCACCAGCGAGTATAATTGACCGCTACGCCGTCACCCCGGCGAAAGCCGGGGTCTCAGGCGAAGGCGCGGGACAGGAGCCGCACGAGATCCCGGCTTTCGCCGGGATGACGCTCAGCCGCTATGCGTCGCCATCCACTGCTCCACGATCGGCGCGATGCGGGTGCGCCACTTCGAGCCGTTGAAGATGCCGTAATGGCCCACGCTCTCGGCGAGGTGATACTGCTTCATCGCGTCGGGCAACGCGGTGGCGATGGTCAGCGCCGCCTTGGTCTGGCCGATGCCCGAGATGTCGTCCTTCTCGCCTTCGATCGCGAGGATGGCGACGTCCTTGATCGCCGCGGGGTCCACCTTGCGGCCGCGATGCGCCATCGTGCCCTTGGGCAGCGCATGCGCCTGAAACACCGTGTCGATCGTCTGCAGGTAGAATTCGGCGGTCATGTCGCAGACCGAGCGATATTCCTCATAGAACTTCATCGTCGATTCGGCGCCCTCGCCATCGCCCTGGACGAGATGCTTGAACATCTCCCAGTGGCTGATCATGTGGTTGCCGAGGTTCATCGTCATGAAACCCGCAAGCTGCAGGAAGCCCGGATAGACCTTCCGGCCAGCGCCGGCATAGGTCATCGGAACGGTGGCGATGACGTTCTGCTCGAACCAGCTGAACGGGCGCTCGGTGGCGAGCGTGTTGACCGCGGTCGGCGCCTCGCGCGTGTCGATCGGGCCGCCCATCATGGTCAGCGTCGCCGGGCGGTTGGGGTGGTTGTCGGCGCTCATCAGCGCCACCGCGGCATAGGCCGGCACCGAGGGCTGGCAGACCGCCAGCACGTGCGGGCGCGGTTCGCCGTCCTTGCCGATGAACGCCAGGAACTCGACCAGATAGTCGATATAATCGTCCAGGTCGAAGCGCCCGTCCGCCAGCGGCACCAGCTTCGCGTCGCGCCAGTCGGTGATATAGACGTCCGCCACCGGCAGCATCCGCTCGACCGTGCCGCGCAGCAGCGTGGCGTAATGGCCGGACATCGGCGCGACGATCAGCAGCTTGGGGCCGCCCTCCACGGCCGTCCCGTCTTCCTTGACGCGCACGAAGCGCTTGAGCTGGCCGAACGGCTTGCGCAGCACCACTTCCTCATGGACGTCGATCGTCTTGCCGTCGATCTCGGTATGGTCGAGCGCGAAATCGGGCTTGCCGCGCGGGGCGGAGGCGTGCGCGAACACTTCGAGCGCCGAGGCGAGCACCGGCCCGCCCCCGAAATAGGCGAACGGATTGGCCGGATTGTTGAGGAGGCCTGCGGAGAAATTGGCCAGCGCGCTCGCACCTGCGAGAAGCGAGCGCTGAATCTCATAAGCGTCGTACAGCATTGCGTCCCTTCCGCCGTCCCCCTCCCCTATGGCGGCGGCTCTTGTCAGCGTTATAGTCGGCCCGTGCTGCGGTGCAACGTCGGCATATCGCGTAATGCGACAGAATGAGTAGCAACTGCCATACCCGGTTTACGAATTCGCCCCTGAAATCCCGCTAAGCCACTCTGCCTGCTCGATTAACCCGCCATGCTGGGATTAGGGTGAATCTGCGCGTGCCGGGTTGGACCAAAGGACCTGTTCCCCTGCCCGCGCAATCGCGCTAGTCCGCCGCGCATGGCCGAACCCGTCCCGCCTGCGCCCACGCCGCCCGCTGCCGCACCGGATGCGCCGCAGAAGCGCAAGCTCTCGAACCTGCTCGTGGTGTGGAGCTTCACCCGGCGCTACCGGCTGCAGCTGATCATCGCGATCGTCGCGCTGATCGGCTCGTCGGCGACGACGCTGCTGATCCCGCGCACGCTCCAGCTGATCGTCGACAAGGGCTTCGGCGCCGACACCGACACCAGCCGGATCAACGGCTATTTCGAGGGGCTGCTGCTCGTCGTCCTCGCGCTCGCGATCTTCACCGCGGTGCGCTTCTATTTCGTCTCCTGGCTGGCCGAACGCACCGTCGCCGATCTCCGCGTCGCGGTGCACCGCAACCTGCTGCGCCTGCCGCCCAAATGGTTCGAGGAGAACCGCCCGTCCGAAATCGCCTCGCGCCTGACCGCGGACACCGCGATCGTCGAGCAGGTGGTCGGCTCCACCATCTCGATGGCGCTGCGCAACCTGCTCACCGGCACCGGCGGCGTGATCTATCTGTTCGCGCTCTCGCCCAAGATCGCCGCCTATCTCATCATCGGCATCCCGCTCGCGGTCCTGCCGATCGTCTGGCTGGGCAGCCGCGTCCGCCAGCTTTCGCGCACCAGCCAGGACCGCGTCGCCGATGTCGGCTCGATCGCCAGCGAGACGCTGGGCGCGATGCGCATCGTCCAGGCCT
The DNA here is from genome assembly GCF_029543155.1 of Sphingomonas sp. HITSZ_GF. Lineage (GTDB taxonomy): Bacteria > Pseudomonadota > Alphaproteobacteria > Sphingomonadales > Sphingomonadaceae > Sphingomonas. Next base: position 624,891 of record NZ_JARQXA010000003.1, read on the forward strand.
TCGGACAGGAACGGCGCGAAGCCGGGCGCTTCGAAGGCGCCGTCATCCGCACCTTCGAGGCCGGCAAGCGCCGCTTCGGGCTGCGCGCGATCATGACCGCGCTGGTGATCGGCGTGCTGTTCTCCGCGATCGTCCTCATCGTCTGGGCCGCGGTCGCCGACGTCGCCGCCGGCCACACCTCGGGTGGCTCGATCATGGCGTTCGTGCTCACCGCCGGCCTGGTCACCGGGTCGTTCAGCACGCTCACCGAGGTCTATGGCGACCTGCTGCGCGCCTCGGGCGCCGCCAGCCGCCTTGCCGAGCTGCTCCAGGAGCAGCCGGATATCGCCGCGCCCGAAAACCCGGCCGCGCTGCCCGAGCCGCCCCAGGGGGCCTTGACCTTCGACCATGTCACCTTCCGCTACCCCACTCGCCCCGAAGTCTCGGCGCTCGGCGATTTCTCGCTCGACGTCCGCCCGGGCGAGACGGTGGCGGTGGTCGGCCCCTCGGGCGCCGGCAAGTCGACGCTGTTCCAGCTGCTCCAGCGCTTCTACGATCCCGATGCCGGCGAAGTCCGCATCGACGGCGTGCCCGTCAAGACCGCCGATCCGGCGGCGATTCGCGCCCGCATGGCAATGGTGCCGCAGGAAACGGTGATCTTCGGCGCCTCGGCCCGCGACAATCTGCGCTACGGCGCCTGGGACGCCAGCGAGGCGCAGATCTGGGCCGCCGCCGAAGCCGCCAACGCCGCCGAGTTCCTCCGCGAGCTGCCCCAGGGCCTGGACACGTTCCTCGGCGAAGGCGGCGCGCGCCTGTCCGGCGGCCAGCGCCAGCGCATCGCCATTGCCCGGGCGCTGCTGCGCGATGCGCCGATCCTGCTGCTCGACGAGGCAACCTCCGCGCTCGACGCCGAGAGCGAGCGCCTCGTTCAGGACGCGCTCGAGCGGCTGATGGAGAACCGCACCACGCTGGTGATCGCCCACCGCCTCGCCACCGTGCGCGCCGCCGGCCGGATCATCGTGATGGATGAGGGCCGCATCGTCGAGACCGGCACCCATGCCGAGCTGGTCGCCGCCGGCGGCCTCTACGCCCGCCTCGCCTCGCTGCAGTTCCACGACGTAGTGTAACTTCATTCTCCCCTTCTCCCTTGATGGGAGAAGATCATCGGGTCGGCTATACCCCCGGCATAGCCTAAACAGCGCGGGGCGCTGTTTACCCGATGATGGGCCCGCCCGCGAAGCGGGTGGGAAGGATGAGGGTGAGCGCGCCTCAAGCGACGTCGTTCGCGGATAGGTCACCCCCACCCAACCCTCCCCCATCAAGGGGGAGGGCTTGCAATGCCCCCCTAGTCGAACACGCTCTTCGTCACCGCCGGCAGGGTGAAGCGGAAGGTCGCGCCCGCCACTGTGCCGTTCACCACGCTCATCGTGCCGCCATGCGCCTCGATGATGCGGCGCGAGATCGACAGGCCGATCCCCATCCCCACCCCCGCCTTGGTCGAGGTAAAGCGCTCGAACAGCTGGTCGAGGATCGGCTCGGGCACGCCGGGGCCGTCGTCGATGAACTGCAGCTCCACCCATTCGGGCTCGACCTGGCTCGCCGCGATCAGGATCTTGCCGCGCCCGCGCTCGGAGTGGCGGATCGCCTCGACGGCGTTGCGCAGCAGGTTCACCGCCACTTGCTGGAACTGGATGCGGTCGACGAACACGCGCACGTCGCGCGGCTCCACCGCCAGCTCGATCTCCACGTCGTGCCCACCGGTGCCGGCCAGCACGAGCTGCATCGCATCCTCGATCATCGGCACCAGCGGCTCGGCGCGCTTCTCCACTTCGCGGTGCTGGGCGAACTCGCGCATCCGGCGGATGATCTCGCCCGCCCGCGCCACCTGGTTGCGCGCATGCCCCACCAGCTCGGGCGCGTCGCTGTCATCGCCGCGCTGGTCGAGCATATAGCCCACGGTCGAGAGATAGTTGCTCGCCGCGGTCAGCGGCTGGTTGAGCTCATGCGCCAGGTCGGTGGCCAGCTCGCCCATCGCATTGTGCCGCGAGACATGGGCGAGCTGCTCGCCCAGCCGGGCGACATGCTGCTCGGCGGCGAGCTTCTCGGAAAGGTCGCGGGCGAACAGCGTGAAGCAGGTCGCGCCGTCGATCCCCTGGAACGCCGCGCCGCGCAGCTCGAGCGGGAAGCGCGATCCGTCGGTGCGCACCCCTTCGCCGGTCAGCATGAATTCGGGCTCCGCCGCGTCGAGCAGGCGAGCGAGTTTCGCCTTCTCCCGCTCGCCCAGATAGGTGGCCATGTTGCAGCCCTGGGCATCGAGCGGCACGGCCCATAGATGCGCCGCGGCCAGGCTGAAATCGGTGACCAGCCCGGTGCGGTCGACGACGATCACCGCGTCGGGCACGCCAGCCAGGATCGCGCGCAGCTGGTCCTCGCGCAGCCGCACCACTTCGTTCTGCTGGCGGGCGCTGCGCAGCCCGATGGTCAGCAGCAGCGAGACGATCAGGATGTTGCACGCCACCACCATGAACTGCGCCTCGTTGAGGTTCAGCAGTTCGCCGCCCACCGTCGCCAGCGCCAGCAGCGAGGGAAAGACCGGCAGCACGATGATCGCCGGCGAGAGGCGCCGGAGCAGCCGGTATTCGAAGCCGAGATCGCCTTCGGGCCGGTCGTTGAACAGGTGGAGCAGGATCGCCCCCGCCATCAGGAAATTGGGCAGCGACGAGATGATCGAGCGCCCGATAAAGGTCGGCGCGAACGCCGCGGGCGGCGTGATCAGCATCATCGTCACGGTCAGCACCGACAGGCCGATGCTGGTGCTGGCGAGGATCACTGCCCAGGTGCGCGGCAGCGGCCTGGCAATGGTCATCAACAGGATCGCCACGCAGTCGAGCAGCATCACGCTCACCGCGCCGGTCCCCGGCACGCCGTGGTTGAACACGTGGAGCGCCTCCACCTGCCGGCCGAACAGCAGCCGCCCCAGGTGGAAGTCATGGCCGGTGGCGAATTGCACAGCCAGCAGCAGAAGCGGCACCATCGCCACGCCGACAAAGGCGCGCGCCGGTACGTAGCGATAGCGATGGGCGAACAGCGCGCCGATCGCGATCAGCAGGAAGATCGCGGTGGCGAAGGGCGAGATGGCATAGCTGGGATTGCCCATCCCGCGTACGACCGGAATCTGCAGCACCCAGCCGATCAGCGGAATGACGGGAAGCGCGGTCGACAGCACGAGCAGCCAGGTCGCCCAGCGATAGGCAAGCTGGTCCTCGGCTTCGCCCCCTTCCCGCATCGCGATGGCCATCGCTTCCTTCCCGCGGCCGAGCCCACGGGTCCCCCCCGTCATGCCGAGTCGCTCGTTGCGATGTACCACATCCACCTTCCCTGCACGCTCGCGCAAATGCACCACCAGCCCGGAAAAATGCGGAGGTTCCGTATTTTACGGGTCAGTGGCACATTTTCGCGGCAGCGGTTTCAGGCGACGCGCAGCCCGACATCGACATTGTTGCGGGTGGCGTTCGAATAGGGGCAGATCTGGTGCGCGGCGGCGACAAGCTGCTCGGCCTCGGCGCGATCGACGCCCGGCAGGCTGACTTCCAGGTCCGCGGCGATGCCGAAGCCGCCTTCGGCACGCGGGCCGATACCCACGGTGGCAGTCACGCTCGTCTCGGCCGGAACCTTGATCTTCAGCTGCATGCCGGCAACCTTCAGCGCGCCGATGAAGCAGGCCGAATAGCCCGCGGCGAACAGCTGCTCGGGATTGGTGCCCTCGCCGCCGGCGCCGCCCAGTTCCTTTGGCGTCGAAAGCTTCACCGCGATGCGGCCGTCCTCGCTGCGCGCCTCGCCGTCGCGGCCGCCCGTGGCGGTGGCGCGGGTGCTGTACTTCACATCAACCGACATGCTCGATCTCCATATTCATTCTGCGATAATCTTTATCGCGATAATTAATTAGCTAAGCACGGAGCCGGGACTTGTCCAGCAGATTCGTTATCGCGATATAGATTTTGATGATATTGGCTTCGGCCAAGGAGAACACCCCATGTCCGCCGCGCTGCCGCTCGATTATCAGCTCTGCTTCTCGCTCTATGCCGCGAGCATGGCGATCACGCGCACCTACAAGCCGATGCTCGATCGGTTGGGGATCACCTATCCGCAATATCTCGTCCTGCATGCGTTGTGGGAGGAGGACGGCCGCACCGTCGGCGCGATCGCCGATCGGCTGGCGCTCGAATCGAGCACGGTCACCCCGCTGGTGAAGCGGCTGGAGGCGGCGGGCTTCGTCACCCGCGCACGCAACCCGGAGGACGAGCGCCAGGTCCAGGTCCGCCTGACCGAGCGCGGGCGCGCCATGCGTGAGGAATGCGGCTGCCTGGGCGAAGAGGTCTTCACCCGCTCGGGGATGAGCGTCGAGCGTCTCCACACTCTCCACCGCGAGGCCCAGGCGCTGTGGAACGCCCTGCGCGAGCCGAAGGACTGATCGGGGGAGCGGATGCCGCCAGCCTCATTTCCTTCGTCACCCTGAACTTGTTTCAGGGTCCAACTCTCCCCAGGTGCCACCCCTCGCGGCGCCTTGGATGCTGAAACCAGTTCAGCATGACGAGGAACAGCCGAACTACCGGGCTATCGCGCCCAATCTCCATACCGCCTCTTCCAATGTTGGATTTTCCCTGCTTCAGTGTTTCAGCTCGCGACGCGCGTCGCTTCGGGAACGGTGTTCTGCCGCTCTCCCGCGCACACGTAAAAGCGAGTCAACGGAGTCAATGAATCGCTCAACCAGTCGGTTGAACGTCGGGAGCAGGAAAACGGCAGATGGCAGACCGCGAATTCGATATCATCGTCTATGGCGCCACCGGCTTCACCGGCCGCCTGGTCGCCGAATATCTCGCGGCGCAGTATCCGGACGTGAAATGGGCGATGGCCGGCCGCTCGCTGACCAAGCTGCAGCAGGTGCGCGACGAGATCGGCGCGCCGGCCGATACGCCGCTGCTCACCGCCAATGCCGATGATCCCGCCAGCCTGACGGCGATGGTCGCCCGCGCCGCGGTGGTGATCACCACCGTCGGCCCCTATCAGCTTTATGGCGAGGCGCTGCTGGCCGCCTGTGTCGAGACCGGCACCGCCTATGTCGATCTGTGCGGCGAGCCGGCCTGGATGGGGCTGATGATCCGCAAGTACGAGGATGCCGCCAAGGCCAGCGGCGCGCGGATCGTCTTTTCCTGCGGCTTCGATTCGATCCCCTTCGATCTCGGCGTGTGGACCGTGCAGCAGGCAGCGATCGCCCGGTTCGGCAAGCCGGCACCGCGGGTGAAGGGCCGGGTGCGCGCGATGAAGGGCACCTTCTCGGGCGGCACCTTCGCCAGCGGCAAGGCCTCGATGGCCGCTGCGGCCAAGGATCCCTCGATCCTCAAGCTGATGATCGATCCCTTTGCGCTGACGCCGGGGTTCGAGGGGCCGAAGCAGCCGAACGGCATGGTCCCCCATCACGACGCCGCGGTCGATGCCTGGGTGGCGCCGTTCATGATGGCGGTGATCAACACCAAGAACGTCCACCGCTCGAACTTCCTCGCCGGCCAGCCTTACGGCGCCGATTTCGAATATGACGAGATGCTGATGGTCCCCGGCCTCGGCGAGATCGGCAAGGCGGCGGCGGAAGCGCTGGCCAAGGTCAATCCGATGGCGGCCGACAAGGGCCCGGCGCCCGGCGAGGGGCCGAGCAAGGAAGAGCGCGAGGCCGGCTTCTACGACCTGCTCTTCGTGGCCGAGATGCCCGGCGGCGAGCGCCTGACTGCGGTGGTGAAGGGCGACAAGGACCCCGGCTACGGTTCGACCAGCAAGATGATCGCCGAGAGCGCGCTATGCCTGCTGCGCGACGTGCCGGACCAGGGCAAGGGCGGCATCTGGACCGCCGGCGGACTGATGGCCGCGCCGCTGGTCGAGCGGCTCCAGGCGCATGCCGGGCTCAGCTTCTCAGTAGAGTAAGGTGAGCAATCCCGCGGCGAGCACGCAGACGGCGATGACGATGGGCACCAGGATGGCGCGCCTGCGGTCCTGATGCTTCTGCCACGCGGCGAGGTCGAACCAAGAGCGGTCCTTGCCGGCCGCATGGATGATGCCGGCGCCCAGCATGCGCTCGAACTGGGTCTGCTCGATGCGCCGCTGCGGCGCATAGGGCACCGCTTCCTCGGCCGTCACTGCGTGCTGGGCGAAGAAATGGGCGCGGATGTTGCGCCGCGCCCGAGCGGCCATCGCCCCGATGATGGTCGGGGCGCTGGAGGAGATCACTGGGCCGGTGCCGCCGGCGGGCACTGGGTCACGACCGGACCCTTGAGCAGCTTGCCGCCGTCGAGCGAGTCGACACGCATCGACACGCCGGTGGTGAAGAACTGCGGCGCGGTGCCGCAGAAGCCGCCGACCAGCGCGGTCGAGATGTCGGCCGGGGTCAGCTGAGTGCGCCAGCCGGCCGGGCCGTCGACGGTGAGCACCAGCGTGTTGCCTTCGGCGGCGATCGCCTTGAGGGTGATGCCGCCCTCGAAGGTCTGGCCGACGGCGCCCTGCATGTTCTTGGCGAAGTCGGCGGCGGTCGGCTGGGCCTGGGCGGCGGGCGCGGTCTGCGCCGCGGCGGGCAGCGCAGGCGCGGCAACCAGCGCGAGGGCGAAGAGAACGGGCTTCAGCATTGGGTCGATTCCCCCGGAATGTGGAAGCCGGAACATAGAGGCCCCCAGACAACGGTCAATGAACAGGTTCAGCGGCGCTTCCCATTGTGACGGATATTCGCCGGCCGCCCGCGCCGCTTGATCTGCCGGGGCCTGCCCTTGCCGGCCCGCTCCGGACGGAAGCCAGAAGGCCCCGCCGAGCCGACGCCGTCGGGCAACTCGAAGCGCAGCGCTCCCGAGACCGGGTTTGCCTCGACCAGCCGCAGCTGGAGCCGCATGCCGATGGTGAACTCGTCCCCGCTCTCGTCGCCGACCAGCCGCTGCCCGGCCTCGTCGTAGCGGAAATATTCGGTGCCCAGGTCCCGCGCCGCCACGAGCCCGTCGCCGCCGACGCCGTCCACCGTGGCGAAGAAGCCGAAACTCTGCACCCCGGTGATGCGCGCCTCGAGCACCTCGCCGACATGGTTGGCGAGATAGGCGGCGACATAGCGGTCGATCGTCTCGCGCTCGGCCTCCATCGCCCGGCGCTCGAGGTTCGAGATGCTCTCGCCGATCCGCTCCATCGTCGCGGCTTCCTCGGCGGTGAGCCCGCCCGGTCCGAGATCATAGGCCGCGACCAGTGCGCGGTGGACGATCAGATCGGCATAGCGGCGGATCGGCGAGGTGAAGTGCGCATAGCTGCCCAGCGACAGGCCGAAATGCCCGTGATTGGAGGGGCCGTAATAAGCCTGGGTCTGGGTCCGCAGCACCTGCTGCATCACCTGCTCGCGGAAATCGCTCTCCCCCACCCGCTTCAGGATATGGTTGAACGTCGCCGGCTTGATCACCTGCCCCAGCGCGAACTCGACGCCGAAGGTCTTGAGATATTCGCGGAGAGCGACGAGCTTCTCGCGCGCCGGCGGCTCGTGGACGCGGTACATGACCGGCGCCTTCTTCGCCTCGAGCGCCTTGGCCGCCGCGACATTCGCCGCGATCATGTAATCCTCGATCAGCTTGTGCGCATCGAGGCGTTCCCGAGGGGCGACCGAGAGGATGCGCCCCATCTCGTCGAGGACGATGCGGCGCTCGGGCAGGTCGAGATCGAGCGGCTCGCGCTTGTCCCGCGCCTTGTTGAGCGCATGCCAGCAGCCCCAGAGCGGCTTGAGCGCCGCCTCCGTCAGCGGATGCTCGATCTTGCCGTCGATCGCCGCCTGCGCATCCTCATAGGCGATATTCGCCGCGATGCTGACGACGGCGCGAGTGAAGCGCCAGCTCTTCAGTTCGCCATGCTTGCCGATCTGGAGATGGCAGGCCATCGCCGCCCGGTCCGCGCCTTCCTTGAGCGAGCAGACTTCCGCCGAGAGGATCTCGGGCAGCATCGGCACGACGCGGTCGGGGAAATAGACCGAGTTGCCGCGCTTGCGCGCCTCGCGGTCGAGCTCCGAACCGGGGCGGACGTAGAACGACACGTCGGCGATCGCGACCACGGCCTTCCAGCCGCCTTCGTTCTTGGGATCGTCGTCCGGCGCGGCCCAGACGGCGTCGTCATGATCGCGCGCGTCGGCGGGGTCGATCGCGACGATCGGCAGATGGCGCAAGTCCTCGCGCTTGCCGAGATCGGTCTTCGATACCCGCTCCGCCTCGTCGAGCAGGTCTTCGGAGAAGACATTGGGGATCGAGTGGCGGTGGATCGCGATCAGCGAGAAGCTGCGCGGCGCGAAGGGATCGCCGAGGATCTCGACCACCTTGGCGGTGATCCGCGGCGGGCGGCCGGCCTTTTCGGCCAGCACCAGGTCGCCCGGCTCGGCGCCGCCGGCGTCGGAGACCGGCCAGTTGCGCCGCTCCTTCTTCTCGACGCCCTGCAGCCAGAGCCGCCCGGCCTCTTCCTTGAGCACGCCGAGCATCAGCTCCTCGCCGCGCGCGAGCTTCTTCATCGGATGCGCGATCCAGCCATTGCCGGCCTCCTCGGTGCGGGCGAGGATGCGGTCGCCGATCGCCAGCGCCGAGCGCTTGCCGCGCGGCTCGCGAACCCGCAGTCGCGGCACCGGTACGCCCTCGGCCTCCCAGCGCTCGGGCACTGCCCAGGTGGTGTCGCCATCGGCATCGGTGATGCGCAGCACGGTAACCTTGGGCACGCCGCCCATCTTGTGGAAGGCGCGGCCCGGGGCGACGTCGATCAGCCCCTCGTCGCTCATGTCCTTGAGCAAGGCCTTGAGCAGGATCTTGTCCTGCCCGTGCAGCCCGAAGGCCTTGGCGATCTCGCGCTTGCCTGCGGGGGTATTGGAATTGGTGATGAAATCGAGAATCTGCTGCCGCGTCGGCAGCCCTGCTTTGATTTTGGTTTTTGCCATTGGCCCCCAAGATAGGGACTCGCAGCGCGCCTGCCAACGCAATAACCTGCGGGCGTGACATATGACCTGCTCATCGTCGGCGGCGGGATCAACGGGTGTGCGATCGCCCGCGAAGCCTCGCTGCTCGGCCTCAAGGTGCTGCTCGTCGAGAAGGACGATCTCGCCGGCCATACCAGCTCCGCCTCGACCAAGCTGATCCATGGCGGGCTGCGCTATCTCGAGACCTATGAGTTCCGCCTGGTCCGCGAGGCGCTGCACGAGCGCGAACGGCTGCTCGACGCCGCGCCGCACCTGATCCGCCCACTCACCTTCGTACTCCCCCATGCCCATTCGGTGCGGCCCTGGTGGATCGTGCGCCTTGGCCTCCACATCTACGACCTGCTCGCCGGCGGCACCTCGCTGCCGCGCTCGCGCGGCCTGCGCCGCGGCGACAAGGCCTATACCGATCCGCTGAAGGGCGATCATCGCGGCTTCGTCTATTCGGACTGCCGGGTGGACGATGCCCGGCTGACGCTGGCCAATGCAATCGACGCGGGCCAGCACGGTGCCGAGATCGCGCCGCGGACCGAGCTGCTGAGCGCCCGGCGCGAAGGCGAGATCTGGCGTGCCGAGCTGTCCGACGGACGGACGGTGGAGGCGCGCGGGCTGGTCAATGCCGCCGGCCCCTGGGTGCGCGCGCTGCTCGACAAGCTGGCGATCGCCAGGCATTCGCAGGTCCGGCTGGTCAAGGGCAGCCATATCGTCGTGCCCAAGCTGTTCGACGGCGACCATGCCTATATCCTCCAGCAGCCCGACCGGCGGATCGTCTTCGCCATCCCCTATGAAGGCGAATTCACCGAGATCGGCACCACCGACATTCCGGTCGAGCGGCCCGAGGACGCGGTCTGCTCGGAGGAGGAGCAGCTCTATCTGCTCGAGGCGGTGAACCGCTATTTCACGCGCCAGGCCACATCGCAGGACATCGTCTGGTGCTGGTCGGGCGTCCGGCCGCTGCACGATGACGGCGCGGCCAAGGCGCAGGCGGTGACGCGCGACTATGTGCTCGAGCTCGACGAGGCGGGCCCGCCCCTCCTTTCGATCTTCGGCGGCAAGATCACCACGGCGCGGGCGCTGGCCGAAGAGGCGCTGGCAAAGATCGGCCCGCTGCTCGGCACCGAAGTCGAGCCGGTGACCCGCGCCCGCGTCTTCCCCGGCGGGGCGATGGCGGAGTTCGACAAGTTCCTCGCCACCGCCAAGGCGCGCTGGCCCTTCCTGGGCGATGCCCGGGCCGAGCGGATGGCGCATGCCTATGGCTGCTGCCTGGGCGACATGCTGAAGGGCGTGACCGATCTGGGGGAAGATCTGGGCGCCGGCCTAACCGCCACCGAGATCCGCTGGATGCGCGATCACGAATGGGCGCGCACCGCCGAGGACGTGCTGTGGCGCCGCAGCAAGCTGGGGCTGCACGCCGGCCCGGACCTCGCGGCGAAGGTGGAAGCGGTGCTGGCGGAGCGTACCGAAGTTACCGCTAACGGACCTTAAGTGCTTCTTAAACCATCCGAAGGCAGGGTCCGCCGGGGTGGAGAGAGAATGGCAACGAAATTCTCCCAATATCGGGCCGTAACAGCCGCGCTCGTCGAGCAGCGCGCGGCGACGCGTCACCGTATCCTGGTCACGCGCGCCACGCTCACCAAACGCGGCAACAAGCCTGTCGAGGCGATGCTGCACGATCTTTCCGTCTATGGCTGCCGGCTGGCCTGTGCCGCACCGCACGACGCCGGCGACAAGGTGTGGCTGAACCTGCGCGAAGGCGCCCCGGTACCGGCCACGGTGGTGTGGAACGACGGCAGCCATATCGGCTGCCGCTTCGACGATCCGATCGAGCGCAGCCTGGTGCGCCAGCTCACCCTGGTGATCTGCTGATCCAACAGCGTCGAGGCGAGTCGCGCCGCAAAGTACACGAAGTACACGCCAAAGGCTGATTCCGGCCGCGGCTATTTTCCCTGTTTTCCTGGATATGCGCGCGATCTCGCAAGGATCTTGCGCCGGGCTTTTCCTACATTTCCAACAGGTTGAAAGAGCGGTTCGGCGGGGCCGGATCGACGGAGGGAAGCAGGGGAAATCCTACATTGCAAGTGTGCTTCTCCCTCTCCCCTCCGGGGAGAGGGTCGGGGAGAGGGGGTGTGTCTTGAATCGATAGCGGCGGGCGCGCTGCACGGTCGTGGGGGGGGGGGGGGGGGGGGGGGGGGGGGGGGGGGGGGGGGGGGGGGGGGGGGGGGGGGGGGGGGGGGGGGGGGGGG
>NZ_JARQXA010000004.1 GCF_029543155.1 Sphingomonas sp. HITSZ_GF
GCAGCCCGGTAGCTCGTCAGGCTCATAACCTGAAGGTCGTAGGTTCAAATCCTACTCCCGCAACCAACAACCCCGCAAGCAAACAAGCTCGCGGGGATTTTTAGTGCCTAAAAGCCGCCGGCTGAACCGCGCAAAGCGGGCTGCGGCGCTTTCGCCATCTTGTTTCGGGATCGACTACGGCAGTATCGCATTGGACTGCTGATGACCACCGAACCCAATTCCCCCTTTCGACTGAAACTCTACCGCGCAGTCTGGATCGCCAGCCTGTGTTCCAATTTCGGCAGCCTGATCCAGTCGGTCGGCGCGTCCTGGATGATGGCCGGGCTCGGCGCCTCGGCGCAGATGGTCGCGCTCGTCCAGGCATCGACCAGCCTGCCGATCATGTTGCTCGCGCTCTGGGCGGGCGCGATCGCCGACAATCTCGATCGGCGGCGTGTGCTGCTCGCCGCGCAGAGCTTCATGCTGCTCGTTTCGGCGATCCTTGCCGCCGCCGCATGGTTCGGGCTGGTCACACCCTGGCTGCTGCTCGCCTTCACCTTCCTGATCGGCTGCGGCACCGCGATCAACGGGCCGGCCTGGCAGGCCTCGGTCGGCGACATGGTGCCGCGGCCGCTGCTGCCGAGCGCGGTGGCCTATAACAGCATGGGCTTCAACATCGCGCGCAGCCTCGGCCCTGCGCTGGGTGGCGTAATCGTCGCCGTCGCCGGAGCGGCGGCTGCCTTTCTCGTCAACGCGCTGAGCTATGTCGGCTTGATCGTGGTGCTCAAGCGCTGGCGGCCCGAGCTGCCGCCGCGCAAGCTGCCGCGCGAGCGGCTGGGCGTCGCGATGATGGCGGGCATTCGCTATGTCGGGCTGTCGCCGCAGATCCGCACCGTGCTGGGCCGGGCGACGCTGTTCGGTCTCGCCGCGAGCGCGCTGCAGGCGCTGATGCCGCTGGTCGCGCGCGATCTGATCGGCGGGGGCCCGCTGGTCTATGGTGCGCTGCTCGGCGCCTTCGGCCTGGGCGCGGTCGGCGGGGCGCTGCTCAGTCGCCGGATGCGCCACCTTCTGACGACCGAGGGCATCGTTCGGGCCGCCTCGATCGCCCTTGCCGCGGGCGCGGCTGCGACGGCGACCGGCGCGATGGCGCTGGCCCTGCTCGGGCTCGCGGCCGCGGGCGCGGGCTGGGTGCTTGCGCTCTCTACCTTCAACGTCAGCGTGCAGATGGCTTCGCCGCGCTGGGTCGTCGCGCGCGTGATCGCGCTCTATCAGATGGCGGCCTTTGGCGGCATGGCAGGCGGTAGCTGGCTGTTCGGCGCCGTGGCCAGCCACCACGGCGTTGCAATCGCGCTGCTGGCCGCCGGCCTGCTGCAGCTGCTGAGCGTGGTCGCAGGCTTCCTGCTGCCGCTGCCGGCGATCAGCGATCTAAACCTGGATCCGCGCGATACCTGGATCGAGCCGCGGACCGCGGTGCCGGTCGAGGCTCGCAGCGGCCCGATCGTGATCACGGTGGAGCATCGCATTGCCGAGAACGACATCGCCGCCTTCCTCACCGTGATGCACGAACGTCGCCGCATCCGCCGGCGCGACGGCGCGCGCAACTGGGCGCTCAGCCGCGATTTGGCGGAGGGGGTGTTGTGGGTGGAACGATTCGATTTCGCGACCTGGCTTGATTATGTTCGGCACAATGAGCGGCGTACAAACGCCGATATGGCGAATAGCGAGGCCCTGCACGCGCTGTGGATGCCGGGAACCGAGCCGATGATCCATCGCCGGATCGAGCGCCAGACCAGCTCGCTGCCGATCGCCCGCACGCCCGACCCGCGCGAGCTCGATCCGATGACCGACCCGACCCGATCGAGCTGAGCCCCCTTCAGCGCCGAGAGCGCTTGATCTCGGCGAGATCAATGCCGAGCCGGGCGATCTTGTCGTACAGCGTCTTGCGCGGCACTCCGAGCTGGACCAGCGCGCGCGACACGCGGCCGTCGCTGCGGACCAGCGCCTCACGGATCAGGCTCTCCTCGAACCGCGCCAGCCGGGTCGGCAGATCGAGCCGGCCATCCGCTTCGGGCAGCTCGGCGAAGCTGCGCCCCGCCGTGACCTCGAAGGCAAAGTTCTTCAGCTCGCGGACATTGCCCGGCCAGTCATGGCTGGCGAGCCGCGCGTGCACCGCCGGATCGAGCGCGATCTCGCTCACCCCGAGCTGCTGCTTGGCTTCCTCGACAAAGGCGGCGAACAGCAGGAAGGCATCGCTGCCGCATTCGCGCAGCGCCGGCACGCGCAGCCGCATCGCCGCGAGCCGGTAGTAGAGATCGGCGCGGAAGCGGCCCTCCGCCACCGCCGTCGCCACATCGGCCTTGGCCGTCGCGATGATGCGCAGATCGACCGATTCCGGATATTCGGCCCCGATCGGCTGCACTTCGCGCTCCTCGAGCACGCGCAGCAGCCGCGCCTGCATCGCCAGCGGCATCGAATCGATCTCGTCCAGCAACAGGGTCCCGCCGCTCGACGAGGCGATCCGCCCGACGCGCGAGAGCCGCGTGTGGGGAACGCTGTCCGCCGCATGGCCGAACAGTTCCATCTCGGCGATTCCCTCGGTCAGCGCCGCGCAATTGACCGCGACGAAGGGCCTGCCGCGCCGGCGCCCGCGGCGATGGAGCAGCCGCGCGACCAGCTCCTTGCCGGTACCGGTCTCGCCTTCGACCAGGATGTCGACATCGGTCTCGGCGAGCTGGTCGATCGTCGCGCGAAGCCGCACCATCGGCGGGCTCTCGCCGATCAGCGGGCTCTGCTCCTGCGCCGTCGCCGCGGCGGCGGCGCGCAGACGGCGATTCTCCATCACCAGCGCGCGCCGATCGAGCGCGCGGCGGATCGCGACGAGCAGCCGATCGGCGGCGAAGGGCTTGGCGAGGAAGTCGAACGCGCCGTCATGCAGCGCCGACACTGCCATCGGCACATCGCCATGCCCCGTCACCAGGATCACCGGAATGTCGCTGTCGGTCGCCTGCACCCGGGCGAGCAGCTCAAGTCCGTCCATTCCCGGCATGCGGATGTCGGAGACGATGACGCCGGGGAAATCGGGCGAGAGCCGCGCCAGTGCCGGGGCTGCCCGGTCGAAGGGCAGGACGTCGAGCCCGGCCAGCTCGAGCGTCTGCACCATGGCGAGGCGAAGCTGCTCGTCATCCTCGACGAACATCACGCGGGCATTGTCGGGCGTAAGCATCAGGCCGTCTTCAGCAGGAGATGGAAGGTCGCGCCGCCGCCGGGGCTTGGCGCGTGGAGGATGTCGCCGCCGAACTCGCGGGCGATGTCGCGCGCAATGCCGAGGCCGAGCCCGAGCCCGCCCGATTTGGCGGAGGTGAAGGGGGAGAACAGCGTGTCGGCGATCTCCGGCGCGACGCCGGGGCCATTGTCGATCACCGACAGCCGCGCGACTTCGCCTTCGCGCCACCCCTCGACCAGGATGCGCGGCTCGCCGCCGCCCTGCACCGCATCGAGCGCGTTCTGGAGCAGGTTGATCAGGATCTGCTCGAGCCGGATGCGATCGCCGCGCACGCTGACGGCGCGCAGCCCCCTGGCGACCTTGAGCGTCACCACGCCGCGCGCGCGCTCGCCGAGCAGCAGCAGCGTGCCGTCGAGCACCGCGCCGATCTCGGCGGTGCCTTCCGCCGGGGTCTTGCGCCGGGCAAAGGCGCGGAGCTCGGCGGTGATCGTACCGATCCGCTCGGTGAGCGAGACGATCTGCCTGAGATTGGCGCCGGCCTTGTCGGGGGCGGCGCGTTCGAGAAAAGTCGCGGCATTCTCGGCAAAGGTGCGGATCGCCGCGACCGGCTGGTTGATCTCATGCGCCACGCCGGCGGTGATCTGGCCGAGCGAGCCGAGCCGGCTCGCCTGGGCCAGCTCCTCGCGCGCGGCGCGGTAGCGGCGATCGGCTTCGAGCCGCTCCTCGGATTCGACGATCAGCGCGGCATTGGCTTCGCGCAGCTCCGCCGTGCGGCGCTCGACTTCGGCTTCGAGCCGCGCCTGGTGGTGGCGCTGCAGCCGGCGCTTCTCCGCCGAGCGCAGCGCAAAGCCGGCAAACATGCCGGCGGCGAGCAGGATCGCCAGTGCGATCAGCAGCGCCTGGGTGCGCGCAGCGGCGAGCGGCGGCTCCAGCGGCGCCAGATGGATCAGATGCGCGCCCGCCAGCGGCGCCGGCTCGGCGGCGGCGCGGTAGCGCTGCGCCTTGCCGCCGCTGTCGACGCTCGCCTGCACGCCGTCGATCGCGACCGGCGCGCGCCGGGGCGGGCGCGGGCCGAATTGCAGCGTGCGCCGCGCATCGGCCAGCGTCGCCGCATCGAGCGCGCGTGTCGCCTGGAAGCGCCAGCCCGGGATCGAAGTGACCAGGATCACGCCATGCGCGTCGGTGACGATGGTGATGCCGGGCGCGCGCGCCCAGGCCGCCTCGACATCGTCGAACTCGACCTTCACCACCACCACGCCGAGCGCCTGGCCGCCGCGATCGACCCGGCGCGCGAGATACAGGCCGGGCCGCCCGCTCACCGTGCCCAGCGCGAACAGCTCCGATGCGCCGCGCTCCATCGCGTCGCGGAAATAGGGGCGGAAGCCATAGACCTGGCCGACGAAGCTGGTCGGCAGCCGCCAGTTGCTGGCGGCGACGGTGCGGCCCTGGCGATCGATGACATAGATCACAGCGGCATCGGTGCGATTGGCGAGCAGCTCCAGCGTGGCGTTGAGCCCGCGTTGCGCCGCCGGATCGCCGCCGCGCAGCGCCGGGGCGATCTCGGGATTCTCGCTGAGCACCAGCGGCAGCAGGCGGAACTTCTGCAGCTCCGAATTGAGCAGCCCGACATGCGCGCGTGCCGTCTGCTGCGCAACCGCGTCGGCGGACATGCGTGCCTGGCCCATCGCCCAGCGGCTGCCCGCCCAGGCGAGCAGCAGGATCGCCGCGAGCGTGATCGCGGCGAGGAGCAGGCGCTGGCGGCGAAGAGAGGCGGCGGGGCTCATTTGTGCGGATTATCGCACATTTTGCCGGAGTGCTGGGCGAAAATCCACACGATTTCGCATGGGGCGGCACCGGCTGTTTCGAATGAAATCTCGGTAACTCAAATACTTATCCCGACAAATCCGAAAGGCTGCAGGCGCCCGGCGAGAGGAATAAGGTGCACGCCCAAGGCCCCAATACAAGAGGCTGCGCGCCAACCCGGCGCGACAGAGGAGAGTATGATCATCCAGTCGATCCCCGACGGGCAGCCCATGGCTGCGCGCAAGCCGTTTTACCGGCACCTCTATTTCCAGGTGCTCGTGGCGATCGCGCTGGGCGTGACGATCGGCCATTTCTGGCCGGCCACGGGCGAGGCGCTCAAGCCGCTCGGCGAAGGCTTCATCAAGCTGGTGAAGATGGTGATCGCGCCGGTGATCTTCCTCACCGTGGTCAGCGGCATTGCGGGCATGCGCGAGCTGGGCTCGGTCGGCCGCGTCGCCGCCAAGGCGTTCGGCTATTTCCTGTTCTTCTCGACGCTGGCGCTGATCATCGGCCTGATCGTCGCCAATGTCGTCCAGCCCGGCGCGGGCATGAACATCGATCCGCGTACGCTCGATGCCGGCGCGGTCGCCGGTTATGCGCATCAGGCGCACGAGACGACGGTGGTCGGCTTCCTGATGTCGATCATCCCGACGACGCTGGTATCGGCGCTCACCGAAGGCTCGATCCTGCAGACGCTGTTCGTCGCGGTGCTGTTCGGCATTGCGATGGTGCTGGTCGGCAAGCCCGCCGAGCCGGTGCTCGATTTCGTCGAGCGGCTCGCGCTGATCGTCTTCCGCGTCGTCGGCATCCTGATGCGCGTCGCGCCGATCGGCGCGTTCGGCGCGATGGCCTTCACCATCGGCAAGTACGGCGCGGCCAGCCTGATCAACCTGGGCACGCTGGTCGCCACCTTCTATGCGACCTCGCTCTTCTTCGTGCTGGTGGTGCTGGGCACCGTCGCGCGGCTGCACGGCTTCTCGATCCTGCGCCTGCTTGCCTATCTGAAGGCGGAGCTGCTGCTGGTGCTCGGTACGTCCTCGTCCGAAGCGGCGCTACCCAGCCTGATCGCCAAGCTGGAAGGTGCCGGCTGCGAAAAGGGCGTGGTCGGCCTGGTCGTGCCGACCGGCTATTCGTTCAATCTCGACGGCACCAACATCTACATGACGCTGGCGGCGCTGTTCATCGCGCAGGCATGCGGCGTGCATCTGAGCTGGGGCGAGCAGATCCTGCTCGTCCTCGTCTCGATGCTCAGCTCCAAGGGCGCGGCGGGCGTGACCGGCGCCGGCTTCATCACGCTGGCGGCGACGCTGTCGATCGTGCCGAGCGTGCCGGTGGCGGGGATGACGCTGATCCTGGGCGTCGATCGCTTCATGAGCGAGTGCCGCAGCCTTACCAATTTCGTCGGCAACGCGGTGGCGGCGATCGTCGTCGCGCGCTGGGAAAACAAGCTCGATCGCGCCGCGCTGGATGCCGCGCTGAACGGGCGCGCAATCGCAAGATCACAAGACCTAGAACAAATGGAACAGGGAGAGAGGGCATGAAGAAGGGATATCGGCGGATCGCCTTGAGTGCGGGCAGCGCGCTGGGCGTGCTGATGCTCGCACAGGCGGCGCAGGCGCAGGAAGCGGCGGCTCCGGCCCCGCAGGAAGTTCCGGCCGCGCCGGAAGCGACCGAGAAGACCGACGAGATCGTCGTGGTCGGCACCCAGATCCGCGGTGCCAGCACCACGGCAGCCCTCCCCGTTTCGGTGATCGACGCCAACCAGATCGATGCGTCCGGCGCGCTTTCGGGCGACGAGCTGTTCCGCTCGATCCCCCAGGCGGGCGACGTGACCTTCAACGAAGCGAACAACCCGCAGACCAGCAATGCGGCGCGCGGCGACGTCAATTCGATCAACCTGCGCAACCTGGGCGTGGGCAACACGCTGGTGCTGCTCAACGGCCGCCGTCTGGTCAACCACCCGACCAGCCAGGCCGGCGACGGCAACGTGCCGGTGCTCGGCTACAACGCCAATTCGCTGCCGGTCGCCGGTATCCAGAGGCTCGAGATCCTGCGCGACGGCGCTGCCGCCATCTATGGCTCGGATGCGGTCGCCGGCGTGGTCAATACCGTCACCAAGACCGATATCGACGGCGGCTCGCTCGATTTCCGCTATGGCGGGGCCGAAGGCACGCATCGCCGCGAGTTCCAGGTGACGGGCACGGTGGGCGACGACTTCGCCGATGGCCGCGGCAACGTGTCGCTGTACCTCGACTATACCCACCGCACCGCGCAGCTGGCCGAGGACCAGCCCTATACGGCGACGGACAATCTCATGTCCTTCTTCGCCGACGACCCTGCCTATGCCGGCAATTTGACTGCGGACGGGCGCGCCACCCAGTCGCCCTGGGCGAACCTTGCGGTGGTGAACGGTCCCGGCACGATCCGCCGCAGCCCGGGCAACCAGGCGCTGACCTCGTCGGCGGGCGCCTTCCACACCCAGTCGATCGGCAATGCCGGCTGTCTGGTCACGCTCAACGCCGATACCTGCCTGGGCAGCGGCACCCGCGCCACGGCGTCGACGCTGCGCTCCGAGCGCTTCGACACGCGCGCGGGAACCACGGTTTCGCCGAGCATCGATCGCTACAACAGCTTCGCCAGCGCGCATTACGACATCTCGGACAAGCTGACCGTCTATGGCGAGGCCGGCTTCTATTATGCAGAGACCACGCGCATCCAGCCGCCGACGATCAATCTCAATTCGATCGTGATCCCGGCCTCCAACTATTGGAACCCGTTCGGCGCGACGACGATCAACGGCGTCGCCAACCCCAACCGCATCCCCAACCTCACCAACGTGCCCGCCTCCGGCCTGGCGGTGCGCCTTTCCACCTATCGCTTCGTCGATGCCGGCAACCAGACGGTGAACGTCACCAACTGGCAGTCGCGCTTCCTGGGCGGGCTGAAGGGCGAGATCGGCACCTTCGATTTCGACAGCGCGATCCTCTATTCCGAGGCGCAGGCGACCGACGTCTCCAACGCCATCAACATGACCAAGCTGCAGCAGAACCTCGCGCTGTCGACGCCCGAGGCGTACAATCCGTTCAGCGGCGGCTGCAACGCGACGCCGAGCCTGGGCGACTGCTCGCCGGCATCGGCGACCACGATCGATTCGTTCCAGTTCGATCTGAAGCGCCGTTCGAAGACCACGCTCGCGCTCGCCGATTTCAAGATGTCGAACGCACGGCTGCTCGCGCTGCCGGGCGGCAATCTCGGTATCGCCTTCGGCGTCGAGGCGCGGCGCGAGACGCAGCGCGACGACCGCGATCCCAATCTCAACGGCGAGATCGGCTTTGTCGACATGGTGACCGGCGAGACCAACTTGTCGAACGTCGCCGCGGTCAGCCCGACGCCGAGCACCAAGGGTGCACGCACCGTCTTCTCGGCCTTTGCCGAGCTCGCCGTGCCGGTGGTCTCGCCCGACATGCACATCCCGCTGGTCCATCGCCTCGATGTCCAGCTGGCCGGACGCTACGAGCATTACAGCGACTTCGGATCGGTGGCGAAGCCCAAGGTTGCGGCAGCCTGGGACCTGATCGACGGCATCCGCATCCGCGGCTCCTGGTCGCAGGGCTTCCGCGCGCCGAACCTCGAACAGACCAACACGGTCGCCTATTCGCGCCTCAACTCGAACACCGATTATTATCGCTGTGAGGCCGATCTGCGCGCCGGGCGCATCGCCAGCTATGGTGCCTGCTCGCGCGGCATCAGCTATGCGATCTTCGTCAGCGGCAATCCGGACCTGAAGCCGGAGAGCAGCACCAGCTGGACGCTGGGCACAGTGCTCCAGCCCAAGTTCATCCCCGAAAAGGCCGGGCGACTGACGCTCACCGCCGATTTCTGGTCGATCAAGCAGACCGGCATCGTCGGCCAGTTCGGCGCGCAGAACGCGCTGGTGCTCGATTATCTGCTGCGCCTGCAGGGCTCGAGCAACCCCAACGTGATCCGTGCCGCGGCGACCGCGGACGATACCCCGGTCTTCGCCGGCACCGGCCTGGCGACGGCGGGCGCGGTCACGCGGATCAACGACCAGTTCGTCAACCTGCTGCCGCAGACGGTGCAGGGCATCGATCTGGCGCTGCTCTACAATGTCCGCACTAGCATCGGTAAGTTCGACCTCGCGCTGAACGGCGCGCGGCTGACCAAGTTCTCGCGCGACACGCCGCCGGCGGTGCAGGCGCTGTTCGATGCGCGCGCGGCCGGGCAGATCAACGCTGCGACCCCGCTCACCGATGCGAGCGACCTGATCGAGGACCGCGGCAAGCCCAAGTGGCGCGTCACCGGCTCGCTGACCTGGTCCAAGAGCGGCTGGCAGGTCGGCGCCTTCGCCAACTATATCGGCACCGTCTATGACACCAATTTCCTCGACGCGAACGGCAACCCGTACAAGCTCGAGGGCCAGGTGACCTTCAACCTCTACACCCAGTATCGCTTCAAGGGCGGTATCCTCGATGACACGCGTATCCGCATCGGCGCGCGCAACATCTTCGACAAGCAGCCCCCGATCACCGCCGACGGCTATCTGGGCTCGCTCTACAGCCCCTATGGCCGCTATCTCTACATGACGATCGGCAAGAGGTTCTGATCTGATGATGCGTCGTTTCTTCCTCTTCTCCCTCCTGGCCGCGCTTTTCAGCGCGGCCAGTCCTGTTTTCGCCCAGGACGGGCTCGGCAAGCCGGAAGTCTATGCGGTGTGGCCAGGCAAGCCGCCCGGCTTCGGCAAGCCGCAGGGGCCGGAGAAGGTCGGCAACGAAGGCGGGCAGACCGGCTCCTGGTCGAACATCTCGGAGCCGCGCTACGAAGTCTATCGGCCGAAACATCCCAATGGCGCGGCCGCGCTGATCCTGGGTGGCGGCGGCTATTTCCGCATCCAGATCGGCTCGGCCAAGGACGTCGCGGCCAAGCTGGCGGCGGCCGGCATCACGCCGGTGATCCTCTATTACCGCCTGCCCGGCGACGGCTGGAACGCCGATGCGCCTTTCCAGGACGCGCAACGCACGCTGCGCCTGCTGAAAGCCGGCGCCAAGCGCTGGAACCTCGATGCGGGCCGTATCGGCGTGGTCGGCATGTCCGCCGGCGGGCACCTCGCCGGCATGATGGCGACACGCGGCGCGCATGATTTCTATCCCCCGGCGGACGAGGCGGACAAGCAGAACGCCGTCCCGGCCTTTGCCGCGATGATCTATCCGGTCGTCTCGATGCGCCCGCCGATCGA
This sequence comes from Sphingomonas sp. HITSZ_GF, assembly GCF_029543155.1. GTDB lineage: Bacteria > Pseudomonadota > Alphaproteobacteria > Sphingomonadales > Sphingomonadaceae > Sphingomonas. The sequence goes on from NZ_JARQXA010000004.1 coordinate 10,260, forward strand.
CACCACCCAGACGCGCAAGAAGCTTTCGGTCCTTCCCGACTATCGCGACTTCTATTCGGTGGAAGCACAGGTCGACGCCGCTACGCCGCCGGTCTTCCTCGCCCATGCCGCCGACGATCCGATCGCCAATGTCGAGCATTCGCTGCGCATGTTCGCGGCGATGCGCGCAGCCGGGCGGCCGGTGGAGATGCACGTCTTCGAAAAGGGCGGCCACAGCTGGGGGGCGGGCAAACCCGGCAGCCTGGTCGGCCAATGGCCCGATCTCTTCCTCGCCTGGCTGCGCAGCCACCAGATCCTGGCCAACTAGCCCGGCACGGCCATCCGCGCTTGCCTCCCCGCGCGCCGCGCGGCATGGGAGAAGGCTCGGCCGGCAGGCAGGTTCAGTACCGGGATCAAGGGCATGAAGGACAAACTCATCGTGTTGATTGGCGGCGGCGGTTTCGTCGGCCGCTATGTCGCCCAGGAGCTGCTCGCAGCCGGCGCCCGCGTGCGGATCGCCCAGCGCCGCCCGCGCGATGCCTGGTTCCTCAAGCCGCTCGGCAATCTCGGCCAGACCCAGTTCGTCGCCGCCGACGTAACCCAGCCCGAGACGATCGCCGCGGCGGTTGCCGGTGCCGATGCGGTGGTCAACCTGGTCGGCGTGCTCAAGGGCAATTTCGACGGCGTCAACGCCGAAGGCGCTCGCACCGTCGCCGCAGCTGCCAAGGCGGCCGGTGTCGAGTCGCTCGTTCATTTCTCCGCACTCGGCGCCGAGCGCGAGTCCGCTTCGGCCTATGGCCGTTCAAAGGCGGCAGGCGAGGCAGCGGTGCGCGGCACCTTCCCGTCCGCGACCATCCTGCGCCCGTCCTTCATCTTCGGGCGCGAAGACCAGTTCACCAATCGCTTCGCCGCGCTGGTCGGCTCGGGCCCGGTCGTGCCGGTGCTGCGCGCCGATGTGCGCTTCCAGCCGGTCTATGTCGTCGATGTCGCCAAGGCAGTTGTCGCCGCGCTCGCCGATCCTGACGCGCATGGCGGCAAGACCTATGCGCTGGCCGGCCCGGACACACTGACCATGGCCGGGCTGTTCCAGTGGCTCGCCAAGGCCACCGGCCACAAGCCTGCCTTCACCGAGCTGCCCGATCCGATCGGCGCGCTGATCGCGGCGCTGCCGGGCACGCCGATCACGCGCGATCAGTGGCGGATGCTCCAGGCCGACAATGTCGCGGGCGATGCGCCCGGCCTCGCCGCGCTCGGCATCACGCCGACGCCGCTGGCGAGCGCCGCGCCCGCCTGGCTGGTGCGCTATCGCCGCCACGGCCGCTTCGGCAAGCTCGCCGCCTGACCGCCTTTTCGCGCCATCGGCGCATCGGAGCCTAGCCCAGCATGAGCGAAACCCTGGTCGCGATCCTCCTCGGCATTGTCGAGGGGATCACCGAATTCCTGCCCGTCTCATCGACCGGCCACCTGATCCTCGCTTCCGAGCTGATGGGCTATGATTCCGCAACCTGGGGGATGTTCAACGTCGTCATCCAGCTCGGCGCGATCCTGGCGGTCGTGGTGCTCTACTGGCGGACCTTCTGGGCGGTTGCAGAGGGGCTGATCAAGCTGAACCCGGTCTCGATCCGCTTCGTGCGCAACCTGCTGATCGCCTTCATCCCGGCGGCGGTGATTGGCCTGGCGCTGCACAAGCATATCGAGGCGCTGCTCGGCGAGCCGATGGTGGTCGCCTGGGCGCTGGTGATCGGCGGCATTGCCATCCTGGTAATCGAACGGCTGGTGAAGAATGCGACGATCCACGGCATTGCCGAGATCCCGCTGGTGCGCACGATCGGCATCGGCTTCATCCAGTGCATCGCGATGATCCCGGGCGTCAGCCGATCGGGCGCGACGATCATGGGTGCGCTCAGCCTGGGCGTCGAGCGGCGCACCGCCGCCGAGTTCAGCTTCTTCCTCGCTATCCCGACGATGCTCGGCGCGACGGTGCTCGAACTCGCGAAGAACCATGATGCGATCGCCTCGGGCCGAGTGGGCTGGGACGAGATCGGCATCGGCTTCGTCACGGCGTTCATCGTCGCGGTGTTTGTGATCAAATGGTTCGTCGGCATCGTCTCCAAGCACGGATTCGCACCGTTCGCCTGGTACCGAATCGTTGCCGGCCTCGGCGCAATCATCTGGCTTTCGATGCGGTAGGTCCGGATCGGCCGCAAATGCGCGTAATAATCTTTCAATTTTGCGCGATTTAAGCCGGAAAACACTATAAAGGTCAGTGTTGCTGCCTTTTATTGACTGGCTTGCGGGGTTAGGCGCCCGGCATGGCGGAAACGATGCTCAAATTCGTGGGAACGGCGCAGGCTTATCCGGGCAAGCGTGAGGCAGAGCTGCGTGCGGAAGATTTCCGCGAGATCGCGGATCGCTATGCGGTGCCGACGGCCGAGGAACAGGCGAGCCGCTGCTCGCAGTGCGGCGTCCCCTATTGCTCGGTGCACTGCCCGCTTCACAACCATATTCCGGACTGGCTGCGCCTGACCGCCGAAGGGCGGCTGCGCGAAGCTTATCAGCTGTCGAACAGCACCTCGACCATGCCCGAGATCTGCGGCCGCATCTGCCCGCAGGACCGGCTGTGCGAGGGCAATTGCGTCATCGAATTCTCGGGTCACGGCGCCGTCACCATCGGCTCGGTCGAGAAGTTCATCACCGATACCGCATGGGAAGAGGGCTGGGTCGAGCCGGTAGCGGTCGGCCCGGCGCGCGGCCAGTCGGTGGGCATCATCGGTGCCGGGCCGGCCGGCCTCGCCGCCGCCGAATATCTGCGCGGCTATGGCTATGACGTGCATGTCTATGACCGGCACGATCGTGCCGGCGGCCTGCTCACCTACGGCATCCCGGGCTTCAAGCTCGAGAAGCAGATCGTCATGCGCCGCATCGCGCGACTCGAGGAAGGCGGCATCGTCTTCCACCAGGGCTTCGAAGTCGGCCGCGAGGCGAGCCTCGATGATCTGCGCAAGCGCCACACATCGATCCTGATCTCGACCGGGGTTTACAAGGCACGCGGCATCCAGGCGCCCGGCGTCGGTGCACAGGGCGTGGTCGAAGCGCTCGACTATCTCACCGCGTCGAACCGCAAGGGCTTTGGCGATGCGGTGCCGGCGTTCGACGACGGCAGCCTCGATGCCAGTGGCAAGCATGTCGTGGTGATCGGCGGCGGCGACACCGCGATGGACTGCGTGCGCACCGCGGTGCGCCAGGGTGCCGCTTCGGTGAAGTGCCTCTATCGCCGCGACCGCGCCAACATGCCGGGCTCGCAGCGCGAGACCGCCAATGCCGAAGAGGAAGGCGTCGAGTTCGTCTGGCTGTCGGCGCCGGAGGCCTTCGACGGCGGCGACAAGGTCACCGGCGTGCGCGCCACGCGCATGCGGCTGGGCGCCCCCGATGCGAGCGGGCGCCGCGCCCCCGAGCTCGATCCCGGTGGCGCTTTCCAGCTCCAGGCCGATCTCGTGATCAAGGCACTCGGCTTCGAGCCCGAGGACCTGCCCCGCCTGTTCGGCGCCGCCGAGCTTGGCGTCACCCGCTGGGGCACGCTGCGCACCGACGGCCGCACGATGATGACCAGCCTCGACGGCGTTTTCGCGGCGGGCGATATTGTCCGCGGCGCGAGTCTGGTGGTCTGGGCGATTCGCGACGGCCGCGACGTGGCGGCGAACATGCATGCCTGGATGCGCGCCCGCGCCGATGCGGCTCGGGCTGCTTGAGAAGGTTGTCGATCCCGATGAAGCCGTTCCTGACTGCCCTGATGCTGAGTGCCGCAGCGCTGGCGCCGGCCGTGGCACATGCCGCCGCGCCGGTCGCAGCGCCCATGCCCGACGCCAATATCGACAAGCTCGTCGCGCTGATGGCGCCCGAGGATGCGATCAGCCGCCTGGCCGGCAAGGCCTTTGATGCCGGCATGGACCAGCAGCTCGCGGCCGACTCCCAGATGAAGGCGAATTTCGACGCCAATCCGGGTCTGCGCGAGCAGGTGGGCGGTCAGCTGCGCAGCCAGTTCACTGCGATCCTGATCGCGGCGCTGCCTTCGCTGCGTACCCAGCTCGGCGGCATCCTCCAGCAGGAGATGACCGCGGCGGAGATCGTCGACACGCTCACCTTCTTCAACAGCCCTACCGGCCAGAAGGTGCGCACAGAAGTCTATGAGACGATGGGCAGCGCGCCGGGCCAGTCTCCGCAAGAGGTCCAGCAGGCGGCGATCGCCTCGGTGATGGCGAAGATGACGGCGGAGGACTATCCGGCGCTGATGGCGTTCGGCGCTAGCCCGGCCGCGCAGAAGATGGGCACGCTCAACCCGAAGATCTCTGCCGCCAGCAAGGCCTGGGCCGAGAAGCTGGTCGCCGAGAACCGCGACAAGATGAAGGCGATGGCCGTGAAGCTGACTGCCGACTATCTCGCACGGAAAGGCACCAAGTGATGCGCCGCCAACTCGTTGCAGCGACGGCGCTGCTCTTCGCCGGGATCGGCGCTGCGCATGCGCAAAGCGATGCCAAGGCTCCGCCCCCGGTGGTGGTGATACCGAGCGCGCCCGTGAAACCAGTCGCTGCACCGGCCGATCCGGCCCGGCTGGCGGTAGCGCAGCGCGTCGTCTTCAAGCTGGTGCCCGAGGGCGTTTACAAGAAGATGTTCGCGACGGTCTTCGGCGAGATGACCGACCAGATCTTCGGCCAGGTCGGCGAGATGCCCGTCGGCGAGGTCGCCAAGCTGGGCGGACTCAGCCAGGCCGAGGCCAAGGCACTCGGGGATGTGAAGCTCCGCGAGATCATGGAGATCTATGATCCGGCCTGGCGCGAGCGCCAGAAGCGGATGATGCAGGCATTCGGCACCGGCATGGGCGACGTGATGGTCAAGGTGGAGCCGATCGTCCGCAAGGCGCTGGCCCAGGCCTATGCCCGCGAGTTCACGGTCGAGGAGCTCACCGACCTCGATCGCTATTTCGCTACGCCGGCAGGCGCGCATTATGCCGCCCAGTCGCTGGCGATCGCCATGGGTCCCGAAATGACCAAGGCGATGACCGAGATGATGCCGGAGATGATGTCTGCCATGCCCGTGCTGATGCAGCGCGCGGAGGAAGCCACGGCGGACCTGCCGCCGGTGCGCAAGATGGACGACCTCTCCCCCCTCGAACGCAAGAAGCTCGCCGACCTGCTCGGCGTCGATCCCGAAAAGCTCGAAGACGACGCGTCTTGAGCGACCGGACCTGGAGTAAGTGAGAATGAAGCTGGACGAACGCGAACGGATGGCCCGCGAGGGCATGTACCGTCCCGAGTTCGAGGGGGACGCCTGCGGTGTCGGCATGGTTGCCGCGACCGATGGCCAGCCCTCGCGCCGCGTCGTTCAGTCGGCGATCGACGCGCTGAAGGCGGTGTGGCACCGCGGCGCCGTGGATGCCGACGGCAAGACCGGTGACGGTGCCGGGCTGCATGTCGACCTGCCTGTGCGCTTCTTCGACGATGCCATCTCCGCAGGCGGCCACCGCGTCCTGCCCAACCGGCTGGCCGTGGGCATGGTCTTCCTGCCGCGCACCGATCTGGGCGCGCAGGAGGCCTGCCGCACGATCGTCGAGAGCGAGATCATCGAGGCGGGCTACACCATCTATGGCTGGCGCCAGGTGCCGGTCGACGTGTCGGTGATCGGCATGAAGGCGCAGGCGACGCGCCCCGAGATCGAGCAGATCATGATCGCAGGTCCGCATCCGGATGCGATGGATGCCGCCGAGTTCGAAAAGGAGCTCTATCTGGTCCGTCGTCGGATCGAGAAAGCCGTGATCGCCGCGCAGATCAACGGCTTCTACATCTGCTCGCTATCGACCCGCTCGATCATCTACAAGGGGCTGTTCCTCGCGGAATCGCTGTCGGACTTCTATCCGGATCTGAGGGACGAGCGCTTCACCAGCCGTGTGGCGATCTTCCACCAGCGCTATTCGACCAACACCTTCCCGCAATGGTGGCTAGCGCAGCCGTTCCGCTGCCTGGCGCATAATGGCGAGATCAACACGATCCGCGGCAACAAGAACTGGATGCGCAGCCACGAGATCAAGATGGCGAGCATCGCGTTCGGCGAGCGCTCGGAAGACATCAAGCCGGTGATCCCGGCGGGCGCATCGGACACCGCCGCGCTCGACGCAGTGTTCGAGGCGATCTGCCGCTCGGGCCGCGACGCGCCGACGGCCAAGCTGATGCTGGTGCCTGAGGCCTGGCAGGACAGCGACGAGATCCCGCAGTCGCATACCGACATGTACAAGTATCTCGCCTCGGTGATGGAGCCGTGGGACGGCCCGGCCGCGCTGGCGATGACCGATGGCCGCTGGGCCGTAGCGGGCGTCGATCGCAACGCGCTGCGCCCGCTGCGCTATACCCAGACTTCCGATGGCCTTCTCATTGTCGGTTCCGAGACCGGCATGGTCCAGATTCCCGAATCGACCGTGGTCGCCAAGGGCCGGATGGGCCCGGGCCAGATGATCGCGGTCGATCTCGATCGCGGCGTGCTGCTCTGCGACCGCGAGATCAAGGACCAGGTTGCCGGCGAGCATGACTATGCCGGGATGATCGGCGAGTTCATGACCGTTGCAGACCTGCCCGAGACGGACGCGGTGGCGCTGCGCTTCGATCGCGCCGAACTGACCCGCCGCCAGGTCGCGGCCGGCCAGACGCTCGAGGACATGGAACTGATCCTCGCCCCCATGGTCGAGACTGCCAAGGAAGCGGTCGGCTCGATGGGCGACGACACCCCGCTCGCGGTGATCTCGGACAAGCCGCGGCTGATCAGCCAGTTCTTCCGCCAGAATTTCTCGCAGGTCACCAACCCGCCGATCGACAGCCTGCGCGAGCGCCAGGTGATGACGCTCAAGACGCGCTTCGGGAACCTCGCCAACATCCTCGATACCGAGGGCGGCGCGTCGCGCGTGCTAGTGCTCGACAGCCCGGTGCTGACCAACGGCGACTGGGATCGGCTGCGCGCGCATTTCCGCAGCCAGTCCGCCGAGATCGACTGCACCTTCCCGGCCAGCGGCTCGGCGGAGGATCTGCGCGAGGCGATCAAGCGCATCCGCTACGAGGCGGAGCAGGCGGTCCGCGCCGGCTGCACCGAGCTGTTCCTCACCGACGAGCATGTCTCGGCCGAACGCGCCGCAATCGCCGGCGTGCTGGCGGCGGCGGCGGTGCATACGCATCTCGTCCGCCGGGGGCTGCGCTCCTATGCGTCGGTCAATATCCGGTCGGCGGAATGCCTGGACACGCACTATTACGCGGTGCTGATCGGCGTCGGCGCGACCACGGTGAACGCCTATCTGACCGAGGCGGCGATCGCCGATCGCCATGGCCGCGGCCTGTTCGGCGAGATCGGCCTGGAAGAATGCCTCAAGCGCCACCGCAAGGCGATCGACGAGGGGCTGCTGAAGATCATGTCGAAGATGGGGATCGCGGTGATCTCCTCCTATCGCGGCGGCTATAATTTCGAGGCGGTCGGCCTGTCGCGCGCGCTGGTCAACGACCTGTTCCCCGGCATGCCCGCCAAGATCTCGGGGGAAGGCTATGCCTCGCTCCACCTCTCGGCGATGATGCGTCATCAGGCGGCCTATGACCGCGGCGTCGCGACCTTGCCGATCGGCGGCTTCTATCGCCAGCGCCATGGCGGCGAGACCCATGCCTATTCGGCGCAGCTGATGCACCTGCTGCAGACGGCGGTGTCGACCGACAGCTACTCGTCCTACATGGCCTTCTCGCGCGGCGTGCGCGATCTGCCGCCGGTCTATCTGCGCGACCTGCTCGAATTCAATTTCCCCGACCAGGGCATCCAGATCGACCAGGTCGAGGCGATCACCGAGATCCGCAAGCGTTTCGTCACGCCGGGCATGTCGCTCGGCGCGCTCAGCCCCGAGGCGCACGAGACGCTGGCGATCGCAATGAACCGCATCGGCGCCAAGGCGGTGTCGGGCGAAGGCGGCGAGGACAAGGCGCGTTACACGCCGTACGAGAATGGCGACAATGCCAACTCGACGATCAAGCAGATCGCATCGGGCCGGTTCGGCGTTACCGCCGAATATCTCAACGCCTGCGACGAGATCGAGATCAAGGTCGCGCAGGGCGCCAAGCCCGGCGAGGGTGGCCAGCTGCCCGGCTTCAAGGTCACCGAGTTCATCGCCAAGCTGCGCCATGCGACGCCGGGCGTGACGCTGATCTCGCCGCCGCCGCACCACGACATCTATTCGATCGAGGACCTGGCGCAGCTCATCTACGATCTGAAGATGATCAACCCGCGTGCCCGCGTCTGCGTCAAGCTGGTCAGCTCGGCCGGCATCGGCACGGTTGCCGCGGGTGTGGCCAAGGCGCATGCCGACGTCATCCTAGTCGCCGGCCATGTCGGCGGCACCGGCGCCTCGCCGCAGACTTCGGTGAAGTACGCCGGCACGCCCTGGGAAATGGGCCTGACCGAGGTCAACCAGACGCTGACGCTCAACGGCCTGCGCGGCCGCGTGAAGCTGCGCACCGATGGCGGCCTCAAGACCGGGCGCGACATCGTCGTCGCCGCGATCCTCGGCGCCGAGGAATTCGGCATCGGTACGCTGTCGCTGGTCGCGATGGGCTGCATCATGGTCCGCCAGTGCCACTCGAACACCTGCCCGGTGGGCGTCTGCACCCAGGACGAGAAGCTGCGCGCCAAGTTCGTCGGCACGCCGGAGAAGGTCATCAACCTGATGACCTTCATCGCCGAGGAAGTTCGCGAGATTCTGGCGCGATTGGGCTTCAAGAGCCTCGACGAAGTGATCGGTCGCACCGAGCTGCTCCGCCAGGTCAGCCGCGGCGCCGAGCATCTCGACGATCTCGATCTCAACCCGATCCTCGCCAAGGTCGACGCCGACGATGCCGAGCGTCGCTTCAGCCTGTCGACCTTCCGCAACGAAGTGCCCGACAGCCTCGACGCGCAGATGATCAAGGACGCCGCCCCGGTCTTCGCGCGCGGCGAGAAGATGCAGCTGACGTACAATGTCCGGAACACCCACCGCGCGGTGGGCACGCGGCTGTCGAGCGAGGTGACGCGCAAGTTCGGCATGTCGTCGCTCAACGACGGGCATGTCCATGTCCGCCTGCGCGGTTCGGCCGGCCAGTCGCTCGGCGCCTTCCTGTGCAAGGGCATCACGCTCGAAGTGTTCGGCGACAGCAACGACTATGTCGGCAAGGGCCTGTCGGGGGGCACCATCGTGGTGCGTCCGCTGGTCAGCTCGCCGGTCGAGAGCTGGAAGAACACGATCATCGGCAACACCGTGCTGTACGGCGCGACCAGCGGCAAGCTGTTCGCCGCCGGCCAGGCGGGCGAGCGCTTCGCGGTGCGCAACTCGGGTGCCGAAGTGGTGGTCGAGGGCTGCGGCGCCAATGGCTGCGAGTACATGACCGGCGGCACCGCGGTGCTGCTCGGCCAGGTCGGCATGAACTTCGGCGCCGGCATGACCGGCGGCATGGCCTTCGTCTATGACGAGGACGCCAGCTTCTCGGCCAAGGCCAATCCGGAGAGTATCGTCTGGCAGCGCCTGTCCTCGGCGCATTGGGAAGCCAAGCTGCGCGGGATGGTCGAGGCGCATGTCGCCGCGACTGACAGCAAATGGGCGGCCGGCCTGCTCGAGGACTGGGACCGCGCGCTGGGCAGCTTCTGGCAGGTGGTGCCGAAGGAAATGCTGACCCGCCTGCCGATGCCGCTCAACGACGATGCCGCGGAAGCCGTCGCGGCTGAATAGCCTAGAATCCTCCCCAGCAAGCTGGGGAGGATTTGCAGGTTGCTGCCCCCGCGCAACTATCTGTGATATAAGGCGTGCATATCCGAGTCTGCCTACCGGAGCGTATCATGCGTCTTGTCCTCGCCGCCATCCTGCTCTGCGCCGCCGCCACTCCGGCGCTTGCCCAGTCGCAGCCACAGCCCGACAAGGCCGAAGCGATCGTCCGGGCGCTGCAGAATCCGATGGTTCAGGCCGGCGCCGCCGCGATGCTCGGCAATCTTGCTGATGCCGTGCTCGATACCCGCGTCGGCCCCGTCGCGCGCTATGCCGACCCGACGATCGGCGAGCAGGACACGCTGGGCGACATTCAGCGCCGCCGCGATCCCGACTTCGACAAGCATCTCCAGGCCGATACGCGGCGCGTAGTCGCGGTGGCGGCGGCGCTTGGACAGAATGCGCTGGAGATGCGCGCCTCGCTCGACGAGACGGCGGCGCGCTTGCGGGCTGCGCTCCAGCCGTTGCGCGCGGCCTTGGCGACCAAATAGTCGGCTTTTATTCGCGGCCGGTCGGCAAGCGCTTTACGCGGGCGCCGGGCGAGTCCTAAAGCGGCCCCATGTGGCAGCTCTACCAATTCCCGCTCTGTCCCTTCTCGCGCAAGGTCCGGCTGCTGCTGGGCGAGAAAGGCGTCGGCTATGAGCCGGTGCGGGAATCGCCCTGGCTGCGGCGCGACGAGTTCCTCGATCTGAACCCCACCGGCCAGGTGCCGGTGATGGTCGATACCGAGCGCGGGGTGACGCTGATCGATTCGCAGGTGATCTGCGAATTCTTCGAGGAGACGGTGAACAAGGCGCCGATGCTCAACGGCACCGCGACGGATCGCGCCGAGATCCGCCGCCTGGCGATCTGGTTCGACACCAATTTCTATGCCGAGATCACCGCGCCGCTGCTCCACGAGCGGATGCTCAAGCGCATCGTCTATAAGCAATCGCCCGACGGGCAGGTGCTTCGCGCGGCGATGAAGGCAGCGGTCAACCATCTCGACTATATCGACTATCTGCTCGATCACCGCACCTGGCTGGCCGGCCCGACCATGAGCCTGGCCGATCTTGCCGCTGCGGCGCAGATCTCGATCGCCGACTATCTCGGCGGCATCGACTGGAAGAGCCACGAACAGGCCAAGGGCTGGTACGTCCGGATGAAGAGCCGCCCGAGCTTCCGCCCGCTTCTGAGCGAGCGCATGGAAGGCATCCCGCCGCCCGCCGACTACGAGAAGCTGGACCTTTAAGCGGGAGCCTCGCGCTTTCTCGTCGGTTCAGTAGCCAAGGAGAAAGCGATGCTCGAACATCTTCCCCATTGGCTTGGCAAGGCGCTGAGCCCGCTGCGCGCCGGCGCGGACAAGCTGGCGATCGTCCGGCCGGAGCTGGCCGGCGAAGGGGTGATCCACCTTGCCAGCCCGGCCTTCGCGAACGGCGCGCGCCTGCCCGATCGCTTCACCGCAGACGGCGAGGGCGTCTCTCCGCCTCTGTTTTGGACGGGTGTGCCCGAGGGCACTGCGCGGCTGGTGCTGCTGGTCGAGGATCCCGACGCGCCGACGCCGCAGCCGGTGGTGCATGCCATCGTCTGGGGCCTGCCGCTCGACGGCGATCTGAAGGAGGGTGAGATCGTCCCCGATGGTGCCGGCGGGCCGGAGGGCGAGGATGTCGGCCGCAACAGCGGCTTCGTCGAAGGCTGGCTGCCGCCCGATCCGCCCAACGGGCATGGCGAGCACAATTACGCCTTCCAGATCTTCGCGCTGAGCGAAGGACCCGAGCCAGGCGACAATCCGGGGCGCGGCGAACTGCTGCGGGTCATGGAAGGCAGGGTGATCGCGGCAGGGCTGCTCACCGGCACCTATTCGCGCGGCGAGGAAGCCCCGGTGGGGCCGGTGGGCGCGGGCGCGGTGGCGTAGATCGCGCTCGCCGCTGGGCTCAGCCGTTCACTATTGTCCCGCCATTCGGGTGCAGCACCTGGCCGGACATATAGCTGGCGTCCTCGCAAGCCAGAAACAGGAAGGCGGGCGCGACTTCGTTGGGCTGGCCTGGCCGACCCATCGGCGTATTCTCGCCGAAATGCTCTAGTTTCTCGGGAGAGGCGCCGCCCATCGGATTTAGCGGGGTCCAGATCGGCCCCGGCGCCACCGCGTTCACTCGTATTCCTTCGCCCACCAGGTTCTCGGAGAGGCTGCGCGTGAAAGCGGTGATCGCGCCCTTGGTGCTCGAATAGTCGAGCAGCTCCTTCGAGCCCTGATACATGGTGACCGAGGTGCAGTTGACGATCGCCGCGCCCTTTTTCAGGTGCGGGCGCACGGCCTGGGTCAGGAAGAACATGCCGAAGATGTTGGTCTGGAAGGTGCGGCGCAGCTGCGCTTCCGTAATGTCGGTGATGTCCTTGTCGGGGTGCTGCTCGCCGGCATTGTTCACCAGGACGTCGATCCGCCCGAACTTCTCGATGATCTTCGCGACGGCGGAATCGCAAAAGGCCTTGTCGCCGACATCGCCGGCGATGGTCAGCGCCTCGCGGCCTTCGCTGCGGATGATCTGCGCCGTCTTCTCGGCGTCGTCATGCTCGCAAAGATAGAGGATCGCCACATCGGCGCCTTCGCGCGCATAGAGTGCGGCGACTGCGCGGCCGATGCCGCTGTCGGCGCCGGTGATCAGTGCTACCTTGCCTTCGAGCCGGCCGGAGCCGCGATAGCGCGGTTCCCAGTCGGGCTTGGGCTCGAGCGCGGCCTCGTGACCGGGCAGCGCGTCTTCGTGGATCATGGCTTCGGTTTCGGACACGGCATCCTCCTGGAATGCCTTGGGAAACCGGTGGTGGAGGCGAGTGGTTCCGCCTCGTTCGGCCGCCGCCGGGCGGCTCTGCAGGGTCAGCCGATCAGGCCGGAACCCTGCATGCCGCTCACGGCGATCATTGCTGCGGTGAGTGCGAAGGACGCCACACCGACCATCAGGCTGCGTATCATGCTTATCCTCTCCCTTCCGTCTGGTCCGCCGCGGATCACGCGATCGGAACCACGGGGGCCGAGAAGAGCACGATGGCATAGGTGAACAGGACGGCGCCGACGACGGCGACACTGTGCTGAAGCGAGCTGATACGGATCGACATTTTAACTTACTCCCTGTGCTTTCGGCCTTTGCCGGACCATCCGGCTGCCGATGCCAGATACTTTGCAGGGAGCGTGCCAGTTTTCTAAGTGTTTGATTTTGCTGGGGGTGAGTTAGAAAGTTACGTGGAGTTGGGAAATTTCACGCCAAGCTATGGCGGATTTTCCCAATCATAAGCGGACAGTCACTGTCCGATTCCGGTCAGTTGACGCGGATGCAGTTCCGGCCGCCATTCTTGGCGGCGTAGCAGAGCTGGTCGGCGCGGTGGAACACGGTGCCGAACACTTCACCGCGCTCGGCGGGGCTGAGCCCGGCCGAGAAGGTGATCTCGCCGAGCGGGGCATCGGTCTCGCGCAGGCGGTAGCGCTTGGCGGAGACGGCGATGCGGGCGCGCTCGAGCACTTCGCGGGCGCCGCGCAGGTCGAGCCCGTTGAACAGCACGACGAACTCCTCGCCGCCATAGCGGGCGACGAGATGGCCCTTGCAGGTATCGGACAGCGCCTCGCCCAGCGCCTTGAGCACGCGGTCGCCGACGACATGGCCGAACCGGTCGTTGACCGACTTGAAGTGATCGACGTCGCACACCGCCATGCAGAGCCGGGTGCCCTTGGCCGCGGCGGCAGCATAGGCTTCCTCGAAGGCGCGGCGATTGGCGAGGCCGGTCAGCGGGTCCTTGCGCGCATTGTCGCGCGCTTCCTCGAGCTTGGTGCGCAGCTCGCTGGCTTCGCGGGTCGCGGTCTCGAGCCGCTCCTCGGCATAGCGGACGCGCTCGAGCATCGTCGCGGTGAGCCGGGTGACTTCGAGATCGTCGCCGCCCGAACGCCGCATCGCCTGCGCGCTGGCTTCGAGGTCGCGGCCGAAATCCTGGGCGTCGGCACGCATCGCGGTGACGATGTCGTGGAAGCCCTCGACCTGCATCTGGGTCTGGGCGACCAGGCCCTGCGCCTTCTCGATCGTCGCGGTGGGCGTGCCGGGCACCGGGCTGTCGCAGCCCAAAGTCTCGATGTCGCGCCGGGTCAGGCGGACGCCGCCGTCGGTGAGCGTGTGCACGGCGCGCGCCAGCGGGCCATCGGGATTGGCGAGCAGCTGATAGGCAAAGGCATAGTTCGCGGGATCAGGGTCGAGCCGCTGATCCACCAGGAACTCACCGATTCGGTCGTACAGGCTTCGTGCGGCCTGGGAACCGCTTGCCACCCGGACGGCCTTGGCCGCGACCATTTGCCTCTATTCCTCACCAGAAATTGCATCGGCAATGTCCTCAACATCGCCTTGCCGGGCAAACTAGTCGTCAACTGCTAACATCCGGTGAGCAAAAGCCGACCGACCCGGAATAATGTCAGTGCTTATGCGCCGCCTTATACTTCTGCACTGCTTCGAGCGACAGGCGAATATGGCTCGCCGGGCTCATATCGGTGTGCGCGAACAGGATCTTGCCGTTCGGCGCGATCACATAGGAGGTGCGGCTGGTGATCTTGGTCACCGTGCCGTCGGGCTTGGTGAGCGCCACGTCATAGCCCTTGATGATCTCCGGGCTGGCGGCGGCGACGGCGAACTTGCCGGCGCACTTTTCGGCCGAAAAGGCTTCGAGCTTGTCGATATTGCCCGCGGTCATGCCGATCACGCTGGCCCCGGCCTTCTGGAAATCGGGCAGCGCCTCGGCAAAGGCATGCGCCTCGGCATTGCAGCCATCGGTGAAGGCGGCGGGGAAGAAATAGAGGACGACCGGACCCTTTTTGAGCGCGGCCTTCAGGTTCACGCTGAACGGCTTGCCCGCCATCGCGCCGGGCGCGGTGAAATCGGGCGCGCGCGCACCGTCCTTGAGCGCGGCACCGGCCGGCACGGCGAGCGCCAGCGTGGTGGCGGCAGCGGCGATCCAAAACTTGCGCATGGCGATCCTCCTAAAATCCCCGTCCGCCCGGCTTATCGCGTCAGTGCGATGCCGATCCGGGCATGGGTGTCGTTCTTGCGATAGTCGTCCAGTGCCTCGCCATAGCCGGTGAAGGCCTGGCCGAAGATATAGAAGCCCACACCCTTGGCAATCCGCGCCAGCGGATAGGAGACGAACAGCTCGCCCGCACCCTTGCCGGTCTGGAAATTGCCGCGGCCGGTGAGCGCGAGCTTGAGCCCGTTATCCTGGCCGATCGCCGCGGTGAGCGAGGTGTAGCCGAAATAGTCCTTCACATCGGGCGCGGTGCCGAGCCGGCCGACATAGAACCAGGCCTGGGGCGCGACATCGACATGCCAGTCGCCGCCCAGGTCGAAGCGCTTCTCGGCGCGCAGGAACACGCGGTTGAGATCGACCGAGTCGAGTTCGCCGCGGCCATTCGAATCGTGGCGATAGCCCAGCGCCACCTTGGTCGTCTCGTCGAAGGGGATGTCGGCGTAGATCTCGGGGCTGTAATTGGTCGAGCGGAATGGGCCCGAGGGCTGGTTCAGCGCCCAGAACATCGTCTGGGTATAGGCGAAACGCAGGTTGCCGAGCTTGAGCGGCGCCTTCTCGGCAAACGGGCGGAAGGCGAAGCTGACCTGCAGCTTGCCGCCGGCATCCTTGAGCCCGAACGCGCCGTAGATGGGCTCGTGCGGCTCGAACCGGTCGACGAACGCCGCCGAGCTGCCGGTCGAACTCTGCACCACCGTCTCGCCCTCGGGGATCTCGGCGGCGGCGTGTTGCTCGGCCGGCGGCACCGCGCGCCCGGCGACGCTGACCGGCACATAGCGCGCCTTGGCGAAGCCGTGCGGGGCGACCGTGGGCTGCGGGCCCGGCGCCCGCTCGAGCACCAGCCGCGTGCCGTCGGCCGCAGTGATCTCGATCGTGCGCGGGCCGGTATCGGTGACTGCAACCTCGCCCTCGTTGATCAGGAATACCTCGACGCCGCGCAGCGCCTCGGCCTCCGAGGCGGGCTGGGCGGGCACGGCGCGCAGGCTCTGCGCCGCGGCGGGCGTGGCGGCGAGCAGCGCGACGGGGATCAGCAGGGAGCGCATGGGCATGGGCCGGTGGAGTGACAAAGCTTTGTGACCTTGGCGAGTCAAAATCCGATCGTTAGGGCGGAGCCATGCCCGTGACCGCTGCCGACATCGCCCTTGCCGAACGCCTTGCCGATGCGGCGGGCGCGGCGATCCTCCCCTATTTCCGCGCTGAGCACGGCGTCGAGGCCAAGGACGACCAGTCCCCCGTCACCCTCGCCGATCGCGCCGCCGAAGAGGCGATGCGCAAGCTGATCATCGCCGAGCGGCCGATGGACGGCATCCAGGGCGAGGAATTCGGCGTGCGCGAAGGCACCAGCGGCCGCGTCTGGGTGCTCGATCCGATCGACGGCACCCGCGCCTTCATCGCCGGCCGCCCGATCTTCGGCACGCTGATCGCGCTGATCGAGCAGGGCTGGCCGCTGCTCGGCATCATCGACCAGCCGGTGACCAGGGAGCGCTGGCTGGGCGTGACCGGCCGCCCGACTTTGTTCAACGGCAAGCCCGCCGAGACGCGCCGCTGCCGCGAGCTCGACCAGGCGATCCTGGGCACGACCTCGCCGGCCCTGTTCGGCGACGACCAGCTCCACGCCTTCGAGCATCTCGACGCCGCGGTGATGAGCGTGGTGCTGGGCGGCGACTGCTACAATTATGGCTGCGTCGCCAGCGGCTGGATGGACGTGGTCGTCGAGGCCGGGCTCAAGCTCCACGACTTCGCGGCCCTGGTGCCGATCGTCGAGGGCGCGGGCGGGCGGATGTGCGACTGGCAGGGCGACCCGCTCCATGCCGGCAGCAACGGCGAAGTCGTCGCCTGCGGCGATCCGGCGCGGATCGACGACATCCTCGAGGCGCTGGCCTGTCGCGGCGATCACCAACACGGGCACTAGGCGCGACTCGCCAAAGTACACGAAGATCACGCCGAAGCGCGTTTTTGCGGCGCCTTAAGTTGACACTTTTCCCGCAAACGCGCGCAATCTCGCAAGGTTATTGCGCCTGCCTTTTCCTATATTTCCAACAATTTAAAGAGCGGCCGGCGATGAGTCCGGCCGCGAAAGCCAAGCAGGCGAAATCCTACATTGCAAGGCGGCCCATGTTGCAGCGACCCAACATAGGTGATCGCGGCAGCCCCGCTTCGGCTTATCCTGCCCGCGCGGGTCGGGGCGACCGGAGCAGAATATGACAGAACGCCACGACGACCGGGAATATTTCACATTGCGGGCGACGCAAGAGCGCGTGATCGCGCGGGCATGCAAGGACAATGCGGTTGCCCTCACGCATTTTCGCATGGCCGACGAATATGACCGGCGGGCCGAAAAGGCGAAAGGCCCTCCGCCGGCGGATATTTAGCAAAACCTGCGCATTTAATGATGTGGCGCCGTCTATGCAGACAGTTGCATTGCGCCGATCGCAAGTCTGAAACGCGATTCTCGTTTCGCTTCCGTACTTTGATGCCCGACACAAACATATGTGAACGTGGGCGCGCGCCGAATGTTGTTGTCTCGAAAGGATGCGCTCCCCCGTGGCCAATCCGCTCGCCCATCGGCTCGAACAATATGCCCGTTTGTCGCCCGAGGACCGCTCGGCGCTGGACACGCTGGCATCGGGGCCGCAATTCCGCATCGGCACGCGTCGGGACATTATCCTGGAAGGCGAGCGCCCGAGCGTGGTGCGGCTGATTCTCGAAGGCTGGGCATGCCGCTACAAGGTGCTGCCCGACGGCCGCCGCCAGATCATCGCTCTCTTCCTGCCCGGCGATTTGTGCGACCTGCATGTCTATGTGCTGCGCCAGCTCGATCACTCGATCGGCACGCTCACCGAAGTGCGTTATGTCGAGATCACGCGCGAGCGGATCGACATGCTGACCACGCATCATCCGCGCGTCACCCAGGCGCTGTGGTGGGACGCATTGGTGAGTGCCGCGATCCAGCGCGAATGGACGGTCAATCTCGGCCAGCGCGACGCGATGGAGCGGATGGCGCATCTGTTGTGCGAAGTCTTCTTCCGGCTGCGCGCGGTGCGCATGACGACCGGCAATCGCTGCTGGATCCCGCTGACCCAGAACGACCTGTCCGAAGTGACGGGGATGACGACGGTGCACGTCAACCGCACGCTGAAGGAACTGCGGACCCGCGGACTGATCGCCTGGAAGGGCCGCGAGTTCGAGATGCTCGACCTCGAAGCGATGTGCGCGCTGGCGATGTTCAACGCCAATTACCTGCACGCCAATCATGAGGGTTCGCATCTCGATGCCAACGCCGCGCGCATGATGCTGCACGAGGCGGAGGCCGTGGCGCGCGAGGACGCGGAGCAGAAATAGCCCGGGCGGTCAGTCCCTGTTCGAGAACCTTGCACCGTTCGCGCTGCGATCCCATCGGCTTCTCGCCGGTCCGCATGGGCCCCGCTTCGACCTAGTGAACCGCATTGGCCGCCGCATCGATACTGTCGCGCGTATGGGTTTCGTCGCCCTTCAAGCGCGCCTCATAGCGCTTCAGGCGGTCTTGCATTGCATCGTGGCGCGCCTCCAGCAGGGCCAGGGCCGTGCGCTCGAAGGGTGGCGACTCGCCCCGGACGCCGCGCGCGGACAGGTCGTTGCTCATCCGCAGGCTTTCGCTGCTGATGATGTTGCTGATGCAGAGCGCGGCGTGGCTGCGCGCGTTCGAAGTGCGCAAGGCGTTGCCCGAGACGGCGTTGCTCTGGCGCAGGGCATTGCCGGACTGGCGATTGGATTCGCGCACCAGCGCGAACGTCCGGTCATAGTCGGCGCGGCTGCTGACGTTGACGAAACTGCCGCCGCCGGCATCGGAGACGGATTTCAGCGCGGCTGCTTCGCTCGACGGCAGGCCGAAGCCGATGATGTTGATGACCGCACGCGTCCTGCCGCTGTTGATCCGCCGTGCCGCCGCCACCGGATCGCCTCCGCACGTCTCTTCGCCGTCGGAGACGATATAGATGACCTGCTCGCCTTCGGTGGAAGAGCCGGCGAGCAGCGCCTCCGCTTTTGCCAGGCCGGCGGCGAGCGGCGTCCAGCCCACCGCCTTGACCCTGGAAACCGCGGCGCCCAGCGCGGCGCGATCGGTCGACAGGGGGGCAATCAGGTCGACGGCCGCGCAGGACCTGGCCTTGCCCGCCTCGCTATTGTCACCCTGCTGCCCGAAGACGAGCAGCGCGGCCTCCACCGACGCGGGCAGGCCATCGACGAAGCGCGTGGCGGCCTCTCGGGCGAGATCGAGCTTGGTCTGCCCGCCGATGCGGCCTGCCATCGAGCCGGAGCCGTCGATCGCGACGACGACGCGAACCGGCGCAATGCTCGGCCCGATGCCGTCGGGGGTCCGCGACTCGAGCCTTGGCCGCTCCAGCGCGACTTCCTGGAAGCAGCCATCGGGGTTCCCGGTGGCGAACTGGCCGACATAGGCGCGCGCCTGGGCGACTTCGCTAGCGCTGGCATTGCCGAGCGCCGCCGACGCGTCGTCCTTGCCGGCTTGTTGGGAACCGCCGCATCCGCAGACGGCCAGCGCCAGGAGGCCGGAAGCACAGCTACGCGCGATATCGCCGCACCGATCCACTGCTCAATCCTTCTTCTTGAACACCTTGCGCTGGTCGCGGCGGTCCTGCTTCGAACGCGAGCCGTCCTCCGACTTGGCGGTGGTGCCCTTGCCGACATCGTCGCGCGGGCGGCCCTTGGTGTCGCGCTGGGCGGCGGCGCGGGCGCCTTCGAGGATCGGGCCGCAGGCGGCGGACTTGGCATCGCCGACATCGACAAAGGCGATGATCGCCGCGAACGGGCTGGCGAAGACGCCGAGCCCCAGGCCGACCCCGGCGCGGGCGACCAGCTCGGGCGAGATCACGTTGATGCCCGGCCGCGCGAAATAGCCGTTCAGGCCCACCGGCGACTGGGCCGAGAACAGGCTGAACTTCTTGCCGTCGGCGCGGATCGCCAGGTCGATGCTCTCGTTGCGGAAGCTGAAGCCGCCGCGGCCGAGGATGACGTTCTTCTGGGTGTCGATCAGGATCGGATCGGCGGCGGCGATGCCGTTGCGCACGGTGAAGCCGATCAGCCCGCAATTGATCTGCACCGGCTCCTTCAGCTTCTTCTCGAACATCTTCTGGAGGAAGGTGCCGATGTCGATCTCCGACAGCTGGATGTTGCGCGCCCACATGCTGCCGCGCGGCATGATGATCGCGATGCGGCCGTTCGAATGGGCGAGCGATTCGCGCACGCTGTCGCCCGCTCCGGTCATCTGCACCCGCGCCTTGATCGTGCCGCTGGTGCCGCTCTGCTCGACGCCCCAGCCGGCGAGCAGCGTGCCCATCGGGGTGGGCGACAGGCGGATGTCGTAATCGGTGAAGACCGGCTGCTTGCGCGCGTTGATGCTGATGTCCGAGCTGACCGTTCCGCGCGCCATGCTGAAGTTGAGCGGGCTGAGCTTGAGCAGCATGTTGTCGAGATCGAGGCCGAGCTCGATGTTCGAGATGGGCAGGCTCGGCGCGCGGACGTCGCGCACCGTCCAGTGCACTTTGGCGTCGAAATTGCGCAGCGCATCGACGCGCAGCTTGGCGTCGGGGAGGATGCGCGGCGTCCCGGCGACCTGGGTGACGGTGCCGGCGGCGCCCTTGGCGGCCAGCGTGTTGGGATTGTAGCCGATGAACGGGCCGGCATCGACAATGTCGAGCGTGTCGGTGGCGAGCTGCGCGGTGAGCAGCATGCGCGGCCGCGTCATCTTCACGGTCATCTTGCCGGCGAGGTCCGACTCGCCGAACCGGCCCTTGAGGCCGGTGAAGCGCCACTCGTCGCCGAGCTTGGTCAGCGCCGAGGTGAGCCGGTAGCTGCGGGTATCGGGCACGGCGATGCCGGCGAGCATGAAGATGTCGGCGAGGTTCTGGCCGCGCACGTCCATGTGCAGGTCGGCACCCTCGATCTCGGTGGCGCCGGGGAGCGTGCCCGAGACGTCGAGCTGGGTGCGCACGCCCTCGGCATGGAGCCGGAGCTGGTTCTTGCCGCCCGAGACGGTGGCATTGGGGGTGAGCAGCGCGCCGTTGAGCACGAAGCGGGTGCCGCGCGCGGTGCCGCTGCCGTCGAAATTGATCGCCGAGGCGAACTGGGTGTCCCTGGCCTCGACCGTGTGGATGCGGATGCCGGCCTCGATCTGCATCCGCGGATCGACATAGCGGATCATCGTGCCCTGGACGAGCGCGCGGCGGATCAGCGGCAGGTCGAGCGGCTCGCCCTTCTCCTCGCTGAAGGTCCAGGTGTTGCGCTTGCCGGCCTTGTCCCATTGCAGATCGACCTGGCCATTTTCCAGGCCCAGCCAGTTCACCCGGTACTTGCCGGTGATCAGGCTCCAGGTGGAAATGCGTGAATCGATGCGCTTGGCCTGGAAGAAATTGCCATGGCCGGCCCAGGCGGGATTGGCGATCGTCATCCGCTCGGCGACGAACTTGACGTTGAACGGGTTGAAATAGAGCTGGAAGTCGCCGGCGACCTTCACGTCGCGGTGGGTCTGGCCGGCGACGATGCGCTCGAATGTATGCTTGAGGAAGCGGCCCTTGGTGACGAACAGGATCGTCCAGGCGAGGACGATCAGGCCGAGCAGCGTGGCGGCGACGGCGATGGCGCTGGCGAGCGGGGTTCCGAGCGCGCGAATCGGCCGGGCGGGCGCATCGCCCGGCGGCGGGGCGGCGTCAGCGGCTGTTATGGGCGTGTCACGATCGGCCATCAGGAGGAAAAAGCCTGGCGATGGAAGGGGTTCCGATTCGCGCGCATCCTGTCATTCCCGCGCAGGCGGGAATCCATATGTGGCCGGCGGTGCGGCTCCATCCAGTTTCAGTGCCAATGGATCCCCGCCTTCGCGGGAATGACGGAGGAGGGGGAGACTCACCTTGCGCTCTCCCGACTCTTCGGCTAGGGGGCCCGCTTTCCGCGATCGTAGGGATGCGCCGGCTGTATGGGCTGCCGCGCGCGTCCGCAATCGTCGAACCTGAGGAGACGAAAATGCCCAAGCTCAAGACGAAGAGCGGCGTGAAGAAGCGCTTCAAGCTCACCGCCACCGGCAAGGTGAAGCACGGTGTGGCTGGCAAGCGCCACCGGCTGATCAGCCACAACGCCAAGTATATCCGCCAGAACCGCGGCACCTCCGTGCTCGCCGATGCCGATGTCGCGCACATCAAGGCATGGGCGCCCTACGGTCTGAAGTAAGGAGGGCCTAAGACATGGCACGAGTTAAGCGTGGTACGACCACCAAGGCCAAGCACAAGAACATTCTTGAGCAGGCAAAGGGCTATCGCGGTCGTCGCAAGAACACGATCCGCATCGCCCGTCAGGCCGTCGAAAAGGCCGGCCAGTACGCCTATCGCGACCGCAAGGTTAAGAAGCGCACGTTCCGCGGTCTGTGGATCCAGCGCATCAACGCCGGCGTCCGCGCCGAGGGCCTGACCTATTCGCAGTTCATGCACGGCCTGAAGCTGGCCGGCATCGAGCTGGACCGCAAGGTTCTGGCCGACATCGCCATGCACGAAGGTGAAGCGTTTAGCGCCATCATCGCGCAGGCGAAGGCGGCTCTGCCCCAGGCCGCCTGAGCGACCTGCGCGAGCACCAGAAAATGGGGCGCCGGTGGCAACACCGGCGCCCTTTTTCTTTGGCCGCTTCTTCTTTCGTCATTCCCGCGAAGGCGGGAATCCATTTAGGCTGACGGTGGGTTTCTTTCCGAGTTCAGCGCCAATGGGTCCCGCCTGCGCGGGGATGACGGTGGAGGGGACGGTGGAGAAATATCCGTGCGTCTATATCCTGGCTAGCGGACGGGCGGGGACGCTCTACACCGGCGTCACTTCCGACCTGATGGGCCGGCTTTACAAGCATCGCGAAGGCATCACGAAGGGCTTCGCGCATGAACATGGCGCACTCCGCCTCGTCTGGTACGAGATGCATGGCGACATGGAGGCTGCGATCCTGCGTGAAAAGCGGATCAAGAAGTGGAATCGCGATTGGAAGCTGAACCTGATCGAGCAATCCAACCCGGAATGGGTTGACCTTGCGATCGGGCTGGGCTTCGAGCCGCTACCGATAGTGTGAATGGATTCCCGCCTTCGCGGGAATGACGAGGTGACAAGTTGACGACCGATCTGGACCAGCTCCGCACCGACCTGCTCGGCGCGATCGATGCCGCGGCGGGGCTCGAGCCGCTTGAAGCGGTGCGTGTGCATGCGCTCGGCAAGCAGGGGGCGATCACCGGCCTGCTCAAGACGCTGGGCGGGATGAGCCCCGAGGAACGCCAGGTCGAAGGGCCGCGCATCCATGCGCTGCGCGAGGCGGTGACCGAGGCGCTTGGCGCACGCAAGGCCGGGCTGGAGAAGGCGGCGCTCGATGCGCGGCTGGCCAGCGAGACGATCGACATGACGCTGCCGGTGGACGGCGTGGCCGCAGGTTCGGTGCATCCGGTGAGCCAGGTGATGGATGAGCTGGCGGAGATCTTCGCCGATCTCGGCTTCGCGGTCGCCACCGGCCCCGAGATCGAGGACGACTGGCACAATTTCACGGCGCTCAACATCCCCGAGACGCATCCGGCGCGGGCGATGCACGACACCTTCTACTTCCCGCCCGAGGCGGACGGCAGCCAAAAGTATCTGCTGCGCACCCACACCTCGCCGGTGCAGATCCGCACCATGGTGAAGGACAAGCCGCCGATCCGGATCATTGCGCCGGGCCGCGTCTATCGCTCGGACAGCGATGCTACGCACACGCCGATGTTCCACCAGATCGAGGGGCTGGTGATCGACAAGGGGATCACGCTCGGCCACCTGAAGTGGACGCTGGAGACTTTCCTCAAGGCGTTCTTCGAGCGCGACGACATCGTGCTGCGGCTGCGCCCGAGCTATTTCCCGTTCACCGAGCCTTCGGCCGAAGTCGATGTCGGCTTCACCTGGCAGAACGGCAAGCGCGTGATCGGCGGCGATCCGCGCAAGAGCGACAATGGCGGCTGGATGGAAGTGCTCGGCTCCGGGATGGTCCACCGCAAGGTGATCGAGAGCTGCGGGCTCGATCCGAATGAATGGCAGGGATTCGCATTCGGCACCGGGGTCGACCGGTTGGCGATGCTCAAATACGGAATGGACGACTTGCGCGCCTTTTTCGACGGCGATCTGCGCTGGCTCAAGCATTACGGCTTCTCGGCGCTCGATGTGCCCACGCTGAGCGGAGGAGTGGGCGCATGAAGTTCACGCTGAGCTGGCTCAAGGAGCATCTCGATACCGACGCCTCGCTCACCGACATCGAGGAGGCGCTGACCCGTATCGGTCTCGAAGTGGAAGGCGTGGAGAATCCGGGCGAGAAGCTGAACGGCTTCCGCGTCGCCAGGGTGCTGACCGCCGAGCGGCATCCCCAGGCCGACAAGCTGCAGGTGCTGACCGTCGATACCGGCGAGCAGGTGCTCACCGTGGTCTGCGGCGCGCCCAATGCGCGTGCGGGGCTGGTCGGCGTGCTCGGCACGCCTGGCGCGGTGGTGCCGGCGAACGGCATGGCGCTGAAGGTCGCCGCCGTGCGCGGGGTCGAATCGAACGGCATGATGTGCTCGACGCGCGAGCTCGAGCTGGGCGACGACCATGACGGCATCATCGAGCTGCCGGGCGATGCGCCGGTGGGCACGGCGTTCGCCGATTATGCCGATCTCAACGATCCGGTGTTCGACATCTCGATCACGCCGAACCGCCAGGACTGCATGGGCGTGCGCGGCATTGCGCGCGACCTGGCGGCGGCGGGCCTCGGCACGCTCAAGCCGCTCGCCCAGGTCTATCGGATGGACGCAGTGGCGCCGATCGACGGCAGCGGCCCGGCACCGGATGTGCGGATCGAGGACAGCGAAGGCTGCCCGGCCTTTTATGCGCAGGCGGTGTCGGGGGTGACCAACGGTGCTGCCCCCGCCTGGATGGCGCGCAAGCTGACCGCGATCGGGCAGAAGCCGATCTCGATGCTGGTCGACATCACCAACTTCGTCTCGATCGACCTGGGGCGCCCGCTCCACGTCTATGACAAGGCGAAGCTCGTCGGCGGGCTGGTCGCGCGCAAGGCCAAGGCGGGCGAGGAGATGCGGGCGCTCAACGGCAAGACCTATGCGCTGACCGAGACGATGACCGTGATCGCCGACGACGCGGCGGTCCACGATATCGGCGGCATCATGGGCGGCGAGCATTCGGGCGTGTCGGCGGCGACGACCGACGTCGTCATCGAATGCGCCTTCTTCGATCCCGAGCACATCGCGCGGACCGGCCAGAAGCTGGCCCTGACCAGCGATGCGCGCCAGCGCTTCGAGCGCGGCGTCGATCCGGCGTTCCTCGACGACGGGCTGGCGATCGCGACCAAGCTGGTGCTCGAGCATTGCGGCGGCATCGCCAGCGCGATCACCCGCGCGGGCACGCCGCCGCATGTCGGCGTCACCACCGGTTATGACCCGACGCTTGCCGAGACGCTGGGCGGGCTCGCCGTGCCGGCGGTGCGGCAGATCGAGATCCTCGAGAGCCTGGGCTTCACCGTCCAGCCGCTCGACGGCAATGGCGATCCGGTCGATCTGGGCGCCGGCTTCGACGCGCTGCGCGTCACCGCGCCGAGCTGGCGCCGCGATATCGACGGCCCGGCCGATCTGGTCGAGGAAGTGATCCGCATCGAGGGCATCGACAATGTCCCCTCGACGCCGCTGTCGCGCGTGCCCGGCGTGGCCAGGCCGACCGCGACCCCCGAGCAGAAGATCGAGCGCAAGCTGCGCCGCAACGCCGCCGCGCGCGGGCTCAACGAGGCAGTGACCTGGAGCTTCGTCTCGGAAAGCCAGGCGGCGCCGTTCGGCGGCGGCGCCTGGACTTTGGCCAACCCGATCAGCGAGGACATGAAGGTCATGCGCCCGTCGCTACTGCCGGGCCTGCTGGGGGCTGCCGAGCGCAACCTCAAGCGCGGTGCGACCTCGGTCCGGCTGTTCGAGCTGGGCCGGCGCTATCTGGCGGATGGCGCCAAGAATCTCGATGAACGCGTGACGCTTGGCGTGCTGCTGGCTGGCGCGAAGACGCCGCGCGGCTGGCAGGCTGGCCGCGCCCAGCCCTTCACCGCGTTCGACGCCAAGGCCGAGGCGCTGGCGCTGCTCGAGGCTGCCGGCGCGCCGGTGGCGAACCTGCAGGTGATGGGGGAGGCCGGCGAGGTCTGGCATCCGGGCCAGTCGGCAACGCTGCGGCTGGGACCGAAGACCGTGCTGGCGGCGTTCGGCATGGTGCATCCGAGCGTACTCAAGGCGTTCGACCTCGACGGCGATGTCGCCGCGGTCGAGCTCTATCTCGATGCGCTGCCCGCCAAGCGCGGCGGGACCGGCTTCATGCGCACCGCCTACACGCCGCCGGCGCTGCAGGCAGTGACGCGCGACTTCGCCTTCCTGGTCCCGCTCGAATTGGCGGCGGGCGATCTCGTCCGCACCGTGAAGGGCGCGGACAAGGCGGTGATCGTCGACGCACGGCTGTTCGATGTCTTCACCGGCACCGGCGTGCCGGAGGGGCAGAAGAGCCTCGCCATCGAAGTCACGCTCCAGCCGGGCGAGAAGAGCTTCACCGACGAGGAGCTGAAGGCCGTGGCGGACAAGGTGGTCGCCGCGGCGGCCAAGCTCGGCGCAGTGCTGCGCGGGTAAGTCGCTGTGAGAAAAAGCCCTCCCCCTTGATGGGGAGGGCTTAGGCTTTTTTCCGTCATGCTGAACTTGTTTCAGCATCCAAGGAGCCGCGAGGGATATCCTTTGTGGAGATTTGGACCCTGAAACAAGTTCAGGGTGACGGCTGGTTTGGTTGGGCGATGCGCCGCTGCCGCCAGGTCCAGGCCATCAGTGCCAGCCCGCCCAGCAAGCCGCCGGCATAGCTTGCGCTGTGCGCCCAGAGATCGGCGAGGAAGGCGATGTGCTTTTCCTGCGGTACCGCTTCGGCCAGCCAGCCGATCAGCCAGACCCAGCCCATCGCGGCGCCGATCGCGCCGGCGATCCCGGCCAGCAGCGCCAGTGCGCCGCAGCCTAGCATCAGCAGCAGGACCGGCCGGCGCAGGTCCCGGAGCGACAGCTTCGGCGCGCGCCCTGCCCGTGCCGCGATGGCGAGGCCGATCCCCAGCGGCAGCCCCACCCACCAGGTGGCGATCACGCCCCAGCCCAGCGCCAGCAGGACGGGCGAGCTGGTAGGGAAGATCGGCGGATGGCCGATCGTGAAATATTCGACGCAGAGATGCGCGGTCACCTGATCGTGCAGGATGCCGTAGAGGATCGCCGCCAGCGTGGCGAAGGCGACAATCCTGACGCTCTCCACGCCGGTTCCCGCTCAGTCCAGCGGTGCGAAGGTGGCGAACATGTCCTGCGCCTCGGGCAGCTGGGACAGGGGGAGATAGTCGCACACCGCGGCATATTCCTCCCACAGCGCGAGGATCTGCGGGTTCTCGTGCGCGGTGGCGACGGCGCCTTCCTTCCATTCGAAGGCCTCGACGATCGTGCCGTCCTTGGCCTTCATGATCAGCGCCGGGCGATCGGTGGCGAGGCCGAGGCGGCGGAGGAACGGCACATGGTCGCGCGCCAGCGCTTCTAGCTCGGCCTGTTTGCCCGGCTTCGGCCGGTACGCGACGATCACCATGTCTCCCATCACTCGACTCCCCCGCACGCTTGACGGGCGAATGCCGCCCGGCAAGGAGCGAACAAACACCAGGAGACTCGGCATGGCAACTGCACTCATCACCGGCGCAACGGCAGGGATCGGTGAGGCCTGTGTCCATGCCTTTGCCGATGCCGGCTGGAACGTCGTCGCCACCGGGCGGCGCGAGGACCGGCTGGCCGGGCTCGCGCGCGACAATGTCCGCACGCTCGCCTTCGACATTCGCGACGAGGCAGCGCGCGACGCGGCGCTGGATTCGCTGCCCGAGGACTTCCGCGAGATCGACCTGCTGGTGAACAATGCCGGGCTGGCGCTCGGCCTGGAGCCGGCCCAGCAGGCGTCGCTCGCCAACTGGAAGACGATGATCGACACCAATGTGGTCGCGCTCGCCTCGATCACGCACAAACTGCTGCCGATGCTGATCGCGCGCAAGGGCGCGATCATCAACCTGTCCTCGGTGGCGGCGACCTATCCCTATCCGGGCGGCAATGTGTACGCCGCAACCAAGGCGTTCGTCCGCCAGCTCAGCCTCGACCTGCGCGCTGACCTGCATGGCACCGGCGTGCGCGTCACCTCGGTCGAGCCGGGCATGGTCGAGACCGAGTTCACGCTGGTGCGCACCGGCAGCCAGGAAACGTCGGACAAGCTCTATGGCGGGGTGAACCCGATGACCGGCGAGGACATCGCCGAGACGATCCTGTGGATCGCGACGCTGCCGCCGCACCTCAACATCAACACGATCGAGCTGATGCCGGTGAACCAGAGCTGGCAACCCTTCGCCGTGCACCGCGAAGGCTGAGGCGGGGCTAGAGCCCCGCGTCGGCGCGGACGGCGAGGGCGAGGCCCGACCAGTCGAGATCCTCGCCCTCGCGCGCCATCGCGCTGAGCAGATGGTCGCGGATCACGCCGAGCAACGGCATCGGCACGCGGCTTTCATTGGCGAGCGCGGCGACCAGGTTCATGTCCTTCAGGCCAAGCGGGGCGGGGAAGCCGGCCGGGCGGAAGCGCTGCTCGGCGAGGATCTCGCCATAGACGCGGTGGCTGCGGCCGCCGAACAGCGTCTCGGTCATCACCTCGACGAACGCGGCGGGGGCGATGCCGTTCTTCTCGCCCAGTGCCATCGCCTCGGCGAAGCTCTCGACGGCGGCGAGGATCATGAAGTTGCCCGAGATCTTGACGATGTTGGCCTGCTCCGGGCGCGGGCCGACGGGGAAGGCGCGCTGGCCGACAGCGTCGAACAGCGGCTGGCAGGCGGCGATCGCATCGGCGTCGCCGGCCGCGACGATGTTGAGTGCGCCCGCCGCGGCGACGTCGGGCCGGCCGAACACCGGGGCGGAGACGAAGCGCAAGCCGGCGGCGCGGTGCGCATCGGCCAGCCGCGCGACCAGCGCCGGGGCGATGGTGCTCATCGAGACATGGATCGCGCCGGGGGCGGCCGAAAGGATGCCGGCTTCGCCGAAGGTCACGGCTTCGACGGCGGCATCGTTGGCGAGGATGGTCACGACCAGGTCGCCGCGCGCCGCTTCGGCCGGGCTGGCTGCGCGGATCGCGCCTTCGGCGACGAGCGCATCGGCCTTGGCGGGATCGCGGTTCCACACGGTCAGCCGGTGCCCGGCCTTGGCGATGTTGCGCGCGATGCCGTTGCCCATCTGCCCGAGCCCGATGACGCCGATATCCATGAACTGCTCCGTTCTCCGAAACCCGATTGTCGGGAGATGGGGAGCGGGGGCGTGGAAGCCAGAGGGAGGCGATATTTAAAAGCTCCGGCGTCCTCCAGGGTCACAGGCGTCACGGCAGAGAAACCCTGGGCCCCGGCTTTCGCCGGGGAACGGGAGGTGTTCAGAGCTTGCGCGGCGGCAGCAGTTTCTTGTCGATCCGCGCGGCGACGCCGACGCTGCGCCCGGCGAGATTGGGCACGCTGTAGCGCATGCCGGTGCCGATCACCTGCGCGGCTTCGGACAGGGTGAGGCCGTAATCGCGCTGGAGCCAGGCGATCAGCCCGGCGCTGGCGGCCTTGAGCGCCTCGTCGAGCGCGCCGGCCTGGCCGAGCACCATCAGCTCTGTGGGCGATTCGACCCGCGGGCTGCCGATCGGCTTGCCCTTGATCAGCTCGACGCGGAACTCGACGTCCATCGAAGTCTCGAGCGCATATTGCGAGGTCTCGCCGTCGCCCTGGAGCGCATGCGCGTCGCCGAGATAGAGCAGCGCGCCGGGCTGCTGGACGGGGAGATAGACGATGTTGCCCGCCACCACTTCGGGGAAGTCCATGTTGCCGCCGGTGCGCGCGGTGTCGCCGGTCGACAGCGGTGCCGCGCCGAAGCCGGGGGCGACGCCGAGCCCGCCGAGCATCGGGCGCAGCGGCACGGCATAGTCCTTGAGCGCGCCTGCGGCGCCGGCGGGGCGCGCGACGCCCGCGGTGCGGTCGAGCGTCCAGCGCACCGGCTTGCCGAGGCTGCCGGCCTGCGCCGCGAACGGGCCGCCCAGCGCGCGGCTCACGATCGTGTCGAGGCTGTCGGCCCAGTCGCGATTGGGGGTGAGGCGGACGATGTGCACCGCCAGCGTGTCGCCGGGCGCGGCGCCGGCGATGAAGAAGGGGCCGGTCTGCGGATTGCCGAACAGCGCGCGGGTGACGTCCTTGGCGTCGACGCCGCCCGAATCGATCGTGCTGGTACGCACGCTGTCGCCCGGCCAGATCGTCAGCACCGGCGCGCGATCGGCGCTGAACAGGTTGGAGAAGCTGGTGGGCGCATAGTCCCAGGTCTTCGGCCCGCCTGCCGGTCGATCGGGCAGGCGGCGCGCAGTGAAGCGGTGGGGGATGCGCACGCCTGGATGGTTGGAATCGGGCATGTCGGCCTGGCCGGCCATCGCGGTGCCGGACAGCGTGCCGGCATAGCCATAGGTCGTGCCCTTGGCGTCCTTCGCGGTGAAGCGGATCGCCTTGCCGCGGAGCGTGCCTTCGAGCGGATCGCCGTCGAGCGTGCCGGTGACCCGGTTGCCCTCGCGGACGATGTCGAGCGTCGACCACGCATTGGTGCCCCACATGTCGGTCGCCACGATCCAGTGCTCGACCGGCGCTTCCTGGGCATGCGCCGGGAGCGTGGCGAGCAAGGCGAAAGGCAACAGGCAGCGCATCCAGGGTCCCCCGATGATATCGACTACAGCTGTAGTCCATATCGCCGCGGGATGAACCCCAGATTGCCCGATACCGGCGGAGCGCCTAGGCATCGCAGCATGATCGAGATCGCCAGCGCCGAGCTTTCCGCCACCATCAATCCCTTTGGCGCCGAGCTTTCCTCGCTGCGCGACGCGGACGGGCGCGAGCTGATGACCGATGCCGATCCGGCGTTCTGGACCGGCCGGGCGCCGCTGCTCTTCCCGATCGTCGGCCGGCTGATGGACGACAGATACCGGCTGGACGGCAAGGAATATGCGCTGCCCGCGCACGGCTTCGCGCGCCGCCAGGGCTTCGCGCTGATCGAGCAGGCGCCGGACCGGGCGGTGTTCCGGCTGACCGACAATGACGAGACGCGCGCCGCCTATCCCTTCGCCTTTGCGCTCGACGCTGCGTTCACGCTGCACGAGGCGACGCTGACGATGGCGATCCGCGTGACCAACACCGGCGACACCGACATGCCGGCGAGCTTCGGCTTCCACCCGGCCTTTGCCTGGCCGCTGCCCTATGGCGCGGCGAAGGAGGAGCATCAGATCGTCTTCGCCGACGATGAGCCGGGCCGGCTCTCGGCGATCGTCAAGGGCGGCTGGATCGACGCCGATGGCTGGGAGAGCCCGGTCGAGGGGCGCGTGCTCGAGCTGTATGACGAGCTGTTCGAGCGCGACGCGCTGGTGTGGAACCCGGTGCGCAGCCAGGCGCTGACCTATGGCGCGCTGGGCGGCCCGCAGCTGGCGTGCGAGTTCCCCGACACGCCGGCGCTGGGGCTGTGGATGAAGCCGGGCGCGCGCTATCTGTGCATCGAGCCGTGGCACGGCATTGCCGATCCCTGGGGCTTCGATGGCGAGATCTGGGACAAGCCGCTGATGCAGCGCTTCGCGCCGGGCGAGGCGCGGACGTTTACGATGCGGGTGACGTTGCGGGTTTAGGGCTTCCAAATCCTCCCCCGGAGGGGGAGGGGGACCAGCGAAGCTGGTGGAGGGGGCTTGCCACGGGCGATACCGCTTGGGGCGTTCCCTCTCCACCACCGCCTTCGGCGGCGGTCCCCCTCTCCCTCCGGGAGAGGAATGTAGGTGGCGTCGCGCATCGCTCGATAAGAATCGCCCTGCGGTTTGCCTTCGCCGGGGAGCAGATGGGCTAGTATCCCGAAGCTTGCATCCTGCACCCGATCGCAGACGTTGCCGTGAGGCCGCGCGGCGACTAGAGGGCCGCGATGCCTTCCCCTTCCGACCGCCGTACCTTCGCCATCATCTCGCACCCCGACGCGGGCAAGACCACGCTGACCGAAAAGCTGCTGCTGTTCGGCGGCGCGATCCATCTTGCCGGCGAAGTGAAGGCACGCGGCGCCGCGCGGCGCGCCCGCTCGGACTGGATGAAGATCGAGCAGCAGCGCGGCATCTCGGTGACCAGCTCGGTGATGACCTTCGAGCGGAACGGGGTGACCTTCAACCTGCTCGATACGCCGGGCCACGAGGATTTCAGCGAAGACACCTACCGCACGCTGACTGCGGTGGACTCGGCGGTGATGGTGATCGACGTCGCCAAGGGCATCGAGAGCCAGACGCGCAAGCTGTTCGAGGTCTGTCGCCTCCGCAACGTGCCGATCATCACCTTCGTCAACAAGGTCGATCGCGAAGGCCGGCACGTGTTCGAGACGCTCGACGAGATCGCCGATCTGCTCGCGCTCGATGTGTGCCCGATGACCTGGCCGGTGGGCATGGGCGGCACCTTCGAGGGGATCTTCGACCTCGCCACCAACCGGCTGCTGCTGCCCGAAGGCGACAGCCGCGAATTCCACGGCAAGGTGGTGCAGACCAGCGGCCTCGACGATCCGCAGCTCGACGACATCCTCAGCGCCGACAACCTCGCCAAGCTGCGCGAGGATGTCGAGCTCGCCCAGGCCGGCTATCCCGCCTTCGATGCCGAGGCCTATCGGCACGGCGACCTGACCCCGGTCTATTTCGGATCGGCGCTGAAGGAATTCGGCGTCGATTCGCTGATCGAGGCGATCGCGACGCACGCCCCGCCGCCGCACGCGCTGCCCGCCGAGCCGGCGCCGGTTGCGCCCGATGCCGCGCAGGTCACGGGCTTCGTGTTCAAGGTCCAGGCGAACATGGACCCCAATCACCGCGACCGCATCGCGTTCATGCGGCTCGTCTCGGGCACCTTCAAGCGCGGCATGAAGCTGACGCCGACCGGGCATGGCAAGCCGATCGCGATCCATTCGCCGATCCTGTTCTTCGCACGCGAGCGCGAGCTGGCCGACGAGGCGTTTCCCGGCGACATCATCGGCATCCCCAACCACGGCGTGCTGCGCGTCGGCGATACGCTGAGCGAGAAGGCCGATGTGCGCTTCACCGGGCTGCCGAACTTCGCGCCGGAAATCCTGCGCCGCGTCGTGCTGAAGGACCCGACCAAGACCAAGCAGCTGCGCAAGGCGCTGGACGACATGGCCGAGGAAGGCGTGACCCAGGTCTTCTATCCGGAAATCGGATCGAACTGGGTGATCGGCGTGGTCGGCCAGCTGCAGCTCGACGTGCTGCTCTCGCGCCTCGATGCCGAATACAAGGTCGCGGCGGGGCTCGAAGTGGCGCCGTTCGAGACGGCGCGCTGGATCTCCGCGGAAAATCCGAAGGACCTTGAGGAGTTCGTCTCGCTCAACCGCGCCGCGATGGCCAAGGATCGCGACGGCAACCCGGTGTTCATGGCCAAGTCGGCCTGGGAAGTCGGCTATATCGCCGATCGCTATTCCAAGGTGAAGTTCGCGGCGACGCGCGAGCGCTGAGGCTGGTTCCCGAGGGGGTGGCCGGGCGGTCCCATCCCCGCCCGGCCGTCCCGTAAGGATCCCCTCGGAACGCAGGCGCAACATCGCCCAAATCCGCAATTTGCGCGATTCAGGAATCCGCCGAGTCGGGAAACTACTTAGGTCGATTCGACCCAGCCCTTGCGCACATGCTTCGCCGCGATCAGTGCGAGGATGCCGGCCAGCACATAGAAGCCCAGGCAGAAGACCGCGCCGTAGCGCAGCGCATCGGCGCCATAGCCTGCCTTCAGCTCCTCGGCGAGGAAGCCCATCAGCAGCGGGCCGGCGCCCATGCCGATCAGATTGTTGATCATCAGGAAGCTGCCCGACGCAGTGGCGCGCATGTGCTGCGGGACCATGTGCTGCACGGCAGTGGTCACCGGGCCGAGCCACAGGATGTTGAGCCCGTTCGGGATCACCAGCAGCGGCCAGGCGATCCACGGGTTCGAGGTGAGGAAGCCGGCGGCGAACAGCGGCGCGGTGAGCAGCCAGGCGATCGCGGGCAGCCAGGCGTACCAGGCGCGGTCGCCCTTGCCGAGCCGATCGGCGAACCAGCCGCCGGCGAACACGCCCGCAGTGCCGCCGATCAGCAGCAGCGATGCCATGAACTGGCCGGTCGCCACCAGGTCGAAGCCGAAATTGCCCATCAGCACCAGCGGAGTCCACAGCGCCAGGCCATAGCCGCACAGCGAACTGCACGAGGCGCCGAAGGCAAGCAGCCAGAAGGCCGGCTTGCCCGCCAGGATGCCGAACACCGCGCTTACCGGCGTGGTCGTTCCGGCGGCGGCCGGCGCGCGGGGCACGTCGCGCACCACCCAACGGAAGATCGGGGCGATCACCAGGCCGAGCACGCCCATGGTGATGAACGCCGCGCGCCAGTCAACCAGCGCGGCGATATAGGCGCCGAGTAGCGTGCCCAGCGCGAGGCCGATCGGGATGCCGAGCGAATAGATGGCAAGCGCTCGGGCGCGGCGCTCGGGCGCGAAATAATCGGCGATCAGCGCATAGGAAGGCGCGACGCCGCCCGCCTCGCCGACGCCGACGCCCAGCCGGAACAGGAAGAGCGACCAATAGCCGCCGGCGATGCCGCACAGCCCGGTGAACGCGCTCCACACCGCGAGCGAGGCGGAGATCACGCCCGATCGGCTGGTCCGGTCCGCCAGATAGGCGAGCGGCACGCCGAGCACCGAATAGAGCACGGCGAAGGCCAGCCCGCCGATCGCGCCGAACTGCGTCTTGGTCAGCTGCAGGTCCGCCATGATCGGCTTGGCGAGGATCGCGAGGATCTGGCGATCGAGAAAGTTGAACGTATAGACCAGCAGCAGCATCGCCAGCACGAGGCCAGGATAGCCGGGGCGGCTCGCGGGGGAAGCGGCGGGAGCGTTCATGAGCATACCTCGACATCAAAAGAGCCGGACGTCAAGCGACGCCCGGCTCCGGGAGTTAGGTGCGGTGCAGCATACTCAGAATTTGAGGCTGAACGTTCCGAAGACCTGGCGCGGATTGCCGTAGAAAGCGGTGGCGATGCCCTCGCGGCCCAGCGTCGAGCTGTAAACCTGCGTCGTCGGGTTGTAGCTCAGATAATTATAGCCCGAGGTGATGTAGCGCTGGTCGGTGATGTTCTTGGCGTGCACGCCGATCTCGTAGCGCCCGTCGCCGAAGCTGTAGGTCAGGTTGGCGTCCCACAGCGCATAGCCCGGCTGGTCGAGCCAGGGGATCGGCGTCTCGAACTGGTGCGTCTCGCTGCGATAGGAGACGGTGGTCGAGACGTTGAGCGTGCCGGGGCCGGCCTCGAGATAGGTGCCGATCGTGCCCGACAGCGTCCATTCCGGCGTGTTCTGAATGTTGCGCTGGTTCGCGACATTCACGTTGTTGACGTAGAATTCCTTGTACTTGCCGTCGATCCAGCCGAGCGACCCGTTGAAGGTGAAGGCGGAGCCCGGGCCGGCATAGCCGCGGGCGATACGGGCGTTCACTTCGGCCTCGATGCCCTTGAACTCGGCACGCGCCGCGTTGGTGGTGACGCCGGCGAAGCTCTCGTAGATGCCGTCGTTATTGGCATCGACGCCGATCGAGCCGGGGATCTGGACGTTGTTGTACTTGGCGTAGAAGCCGTCGATCGCGAAGTTCAGCGCGCGATCGAACAGCGAGCCCTTCCAGCCGATCTCGTAGCTGTCGACCGATTCCGGATCGAACGAGATGAAGTTATAGACGTCCTGATACTGGATGCCGGGCACGCCATCGGTGTTGGGCGCGATGTTGCCGCTGCCGCGCGGATCGAAGCCGCCGCCCTTGAAGCCCTTGGCATAGGACGCATAGAGCATGTGGTCCGCGCTCGGCTTGAAGCTGATCGAGGCGCGCGGGGTGAACTTCTCGAAATCGGCCTTGCCGCGGAAATCGGTGGCGGTGGCGATGGTGACGGCGTTGCCGCCGAACTCGGCCGAGGTGCCGCCGATCTTGGTCGCCTTATAGACCCAGGCATCGCGGTGATCCCAGGTGTAGCGGCCGCCGACCGAGATGCTGAACTGCGGGGTGATGTCGAAGGTGAAGTCGCCATAGATGGACGGCGTCGTCGTCTTCACATTGCCCGCGGTATAGGCGTTGAGCCCCGGCAGGCCGGCGATGGCGCCGGTGGTGCCGAGCAGCACGTCGAACGAAGTCGAGGCCTCGGCATCGAGATAGTAGAAGCCGAGAATGCCGTTCAGCCGCTCGCTCGAATAGAGGAGCTGGAATTCCTGGCTGACCTGCTCGTTGCGATAGACCGCGGGCACGTCGACATCGACGCTGGGCAGCGAATCGAAGTCGATCGGCGCATAGCTGCGATCCTTGCGCCAGGCGCTGATCGAGCGGAGCGTGACCGCGTCGCTGATCTGCGCGCTGACATTCATCGCCAGGCCGCCGCCTTCGACATCCTGACGCGGATTGTTGAGCCCGGCCTGGGTGTCATAGACGTCGGGCAGTACCGGGGTGCCGGTGAGCATCGAGCGGAACAGCCGGTGGCCGTTGCGCGGGTTCGAGCGGTCCCAGGTATAGTCGCCGGAAAGGCGGATCTTCATCCGCTTGTCGGGCGAGGCGAACTCGATCGTGCCGCGCGTTGCCCAGATGTCCTTGTTGTAGTTTTCCAGCCCGTTGTAGAGATTCTCGCCGAAGCCGCCGCGCGACAGGCGGGCGCTGGTCGCGCCGATCTTGAACTGGTCGCCGATCGGCGTCGCCGCGCTCACCACCAGATCGGCCTGGTTGTATGAGCCATAGGTGCCGCGGATCTTGAACTCGGGCTTGTCGGGCAGTTCGCGCGTCACGTACTTCAGCGCGCCGCCGATCGTGTTGCGGCCATAGAGCGTGCCCTGCGGCCCGCGCAGCACCTCGACGCGCTCCACGTCATAGATGTCGAGCACCGCGGCCTGGGGGCGGTTGAGATAGACGTCGTCCAGATAGATGCCGACGCCGGCTTCGAAGCCGGGCACCGGATCCTGCTGGCCGACGCCGCGGATGAAGGCGGTGAGCGTCGAGTTGGTGCCGCGCGAATTCTCGAAGGTGACGTTGGGCACGGTGTTCGAGATGTCGGTCACGTCGATCGCGCCCGACTGTTCGAGCGCGGCGCCCGAAAGCGCGGTGACGGCGCCCGGCACGTCGAGCAGGCGCTCCTCGCGGCGGCGGGCAGTGACGATGATCTCGCCGCTATCGTCGGCCGGAGTCGCCTGCGCATCCGCGGCGGGCGCTTCCTGCGCGAAGGCGGGGGCGGCGGCGAGTGCGGTGAAGGCGGCGCCCGCGAACAGAATCGCACGGGCAGAATTCAGGCGTGACATTCAGAACTCCCCTCTCCTCGAACCCGTCATTTGTCGCGGGTTGCACGTTGTTGACCGAGGCTATACTGAAACCTGAACCGAGTTTCAACTTGGATCGACAGGGGGAGATGCAATGGCTAGGGTCCGTGGCATGAACGCCACAGCATCGGACCTTCTGGGCAGCGAGGCGGCCAGCGCCGGCAAGGAGCCGCGCACCGCGCGCGGGCGCCGCACATTGCGGCTGATCCTCGATGCGGCGGCCGAGGAATTCGGCGCCAAGGGGTTCCACGAAGGCTCGATCAGCGGGATCACCCGGCGCGCCGGCGTCGCGCTCGGCAGCTTCTACACCTATTTCGATTCGAAGGACGACGTGTTCCGCGCGCTGGTGCGCGACATGAGCGAACAGGTGCGCGAGCATGTCGCGCCGGCGATCAAGGGCGCGACCGGCGGGCAGATCGCGGCGGAGCAGGCGGCGCTGCTCGCCTTCATCCGCTTCGCGCGCCAGCACAAGGAAATCTACCGGATCATCGACGAGGCCGAGTTCGTCGATCCCGAGAGCTTCCGCATGCATTATGCGACCACCGCAGAGCGCATCGCCAAGCGGCTTCAGGCAGCGGCGGCGCGCGGCGAGGTGCGCGAGGATGTGGGCGAGGTCCACGCCTGGGCGATCATGGGGATGAACGTGTTCCTGGGGCTGCGCTACAGCGTGTGGCAGGAGGACGTCGATCCGGAGGCGATCGCCGATACGGTGGCGCAGATGCTCGCGCGCGGGATCGGGACCGGGCGCTAGCGCCGCGCGCGCCGGGTCCGCTTCGGCCGGCCCATGCCCCAGACGAGCAGGATGGCGAGCGCGGCGGAGGCGAGGCGCAGCGCATTGCCGGTCCAGCCGAACACCGCTTCGTCGGGGACCTGGAAGAGATTCCAGGCGAGGTTGAGCGAGATGTGGAGCACCGCGCCGCTCCAGATCGTGTAGCCGTCCAGACGGTCGAGCAGCGCCATCGCCACGGCGCCGATGCCGGTGATCGCGAAGACCTGCAGCGCCATGGCGCCGCCTGCGCTGCCGCCCATGCTCCACCAATGGACCAGCCCGAACAGCGCCGACTGCACGGCGATCGCCAGCCAGAGCGGCCAGCGCAGCGCCTGGCGGGTGAAGACGAAGCCGAAGCCGCGAAAGGCGATCTCCTCGGCAAGCGGGAAGGCGATGGCGAGCATCGCCAGGTCGAGCCAGGTCCAGTCGTGCGAGAATTTGCCGAGCGTCGCGAGGCCGATCCAGGCGGGCAACGTGCCCAGCGCGACGAGCAGCGGCGCGCGCCAGCCGTTGAAGCCAAGCCCGAGCGCGCCGAGCCTGCCAAGCAGCAACGTGCCTGCCAGGACGATGGCGACGCCGAGCAGATTGTCGAGGATCGATCCGCCATAGGGGATCGGCAGCGGCGGGATCCGGAACCCGACGGCGGCTGCGAGATCGCGCACCGATTGCGAGAAGAGCAGGATCAGCACGACCAGGGTGATGCTGCCGATCAGGCGCAGATGCTTGTCCAAACAGGGCTTCCCGACAGTGATGTGCGCGGTGTGCTATGTTTATAACACAATAAAGGCAAGCGCGCGCCATTGCGGGCGGCGGCGCGCGGCCCCATCAAGGGGGCATGGATTTCAGCGACTGGCATGCTGCGCGGGCAAGGGCGCTGTTCACGGTGCTCGCCGAGCGCCACAATCTGCGCATGCGCGGTGCCGATGCCGGGCCCGATTATCTCGAGCTCGAGCTTCCGGTGCAATATGGGCTGCGCATCGCGCTGCGGCTGGTCTGGGCGCGCGACACGCTGAGCATCCGCAGCGACCTGTTCGCCGCGCATTTCTATCTCGACGCCGATCCCGAGGCGGAGACGCGGTTCATCGAGACGCTGGACGGGCTGGTGCACGGCGATATCCGGCTGCACCTGTTCTACTGGCCGCGCGCCAAACGACCCTACAAGGCGCTGCTCCAGCGCCCGGCGGGGGAGGAATGGCGCACCGTCTATACCTGGTTCCGCTGGCTGCCCTGGTCGCCGGTCGCGCGCGAGGAAGTGTGGGTGAACAGCCGCGCGCCGCATCTGCACGTGGTGGGGCACGCTTAGAGACGTGTTCCGGGATGCTGCAAAAAGCAGTTCCCCGGCGAAAGCCGGGGCCCAGGGTTTCTCTGCCGGGTCGCCCGTGACCTTGGGCCCCGGCTTTCGCCGGGAACTAGGACGGTTTGATTGGCGAGTTGGTTCACTCCTTGCCGAGCTTGTCCCTGAGCCCGGCCAGCCCGCCGAACGGGCCGCTTTCCTCGGCCTGGCGCTTCGCCTCTTCCTCGCTGATCACCCCGGCGTCGCGCAGCGCGGCTTCGGCACGCGGGCTGCGCGGATAGGGATCGAGCGCGAGCGCCAGCGATTCCGCCGCGGCTTCGCCCAGGTCGATCGCGCCGCCTGAATAGAAGACGATGTCGCAATCCTCTTCGCCGAGCTCGACGTCTTCCTCACCGGTGTCGCCGTCGCCTTCGGGCAGGAAGCGGATCGCAAAATCCTCCTCGATCGTGGCGGGGACCGGGTCGTCGGTGATCACACAGGCCTGGACCACCCTGGCCGAGAGATGGCCGGTGGCGATGATGCCGCGGGCGTCGCGGTGGATCGCATACTCGGCCTTCAGGCTGTCGATCGCCTTGAGCCCGAAGCGCTCGGCGAGCAGCGTGCGCTCGCCGGGCTCGGCCTCGACATGGACCTGGTTCTCGCCGGCACCGATCGTGTCGAGCCGCTGGGGGCGGGAAAATTCGCTCTGGATCATGCCAGCACTCCTTCGCGCAGCGTGTCGATCGGCGTTTCGGCGAGCTGGTCGCGCAGCGTGCGGAGCCCGGCCTCGACATGCGCGAGCGCCTCGGGCGCCGGTGCCTCGCCGCGATAGAGGTTGCGGACCAGCGCCTCGCCCAGCGTGCCGTCGGCCAGCGCCGCGCGATAGGCGCCCAGCCGGCCGCCGAGCATCCCCATCATCTTGCCGACATGCTTGCCGACGACGATGTCGCCGATGCCGATCTGGCGCAGCTGCCCGTCCATGTCGTCGATGAAGACTTCGGTGAGCTGGGTGCTGAACGGGATCGCCGCATCGTCCTGCTCGAGCCGAAGCAGCACCAGGCTCATCACCGCGGCGATCATGTCGAAACGGCCGTCGATCGTGTCGGGCACCGCGCCCGCCTCGTACCAGTGCGGCTCGCGTCCGCGCGCGACGATCGCGGCATAGAGGCGCGGCGCGGTGCCGCGGTCGGGAGCCTGGAAGAGCCGCTGGAGCAAGCGCATGTGCCGGTTCGGGTCCTGCATATTGGGTCGCGACCTTGTTTGGCCGCATTTTGCCGCATATTGAGGCGAACGGCCCGCGATGCAATGCGTGTGCCGGTACGCGTTTGCCTGGAGACCCGAATGCCGATTCCCGCCCGCGCGCTTGGCGCCGCCCTGCTGGCAGCCGCGCTTGGCACCACTGCCTGCGTGCCCGTGCGCACGCATCAGGGCTATATCATCGACAAGGAACTCGTCGATTCGGTGCAGCCCGGCATCGATACGCGCGAATCGGTGCTGCAGACGCTCGGCCGGCCGACCTTCACCAGCCAGTTCAACGAAGGCGAGTGGTATTATGTCTCGCGCCAGAGCTCGAACCTTGGCTACCAGTCGCTGAAGCCCCGCGACCAGACCACGCTGCGCGTGCGCTTCGACGCCACCGGCAACGTCGTCGCGGTCGACCGGATGGGCAAGGAACTGATCGCCTCGGTCGATCCGTACGGCAAGACCACGCCGACGCTCGGCCACAAGCGCGGCTTCTTCGAGGACCTGTTCGGCAATATCGGCACGGTGGGCGCGCCGGGTGCCGGCGGTGCTGGCGGCGGCGGCAACGGCCCCTAGTCCCTTCGCCTGGCGGTCGGCCTGACTGCCTGGCCGGGCTTTCCCCTTCGGCTACAAGGGCTTCGGCCGCGCTGTTCTTAGGCAGCGCGGCCGGTGCCGTTCGGCACGGTCCCGAAAGGGGTAGAAGGGACCGCGCGAACAACGCGCGACGTAGCGTTTCGCTCCCTCAACATTCTTCGATTCGTGCAGCTATCTTATGGTGAACAGCACCTGGTCGATCACCTTGCCGTCCAGGTCGACCAGCGCGAGGCGATGCTTGCCCGGAGGCGCCAGGATCAGCGGCTTCGAATCGGCGGTGCCGAGGTCGCGCTTGTCGAGGATCAACCGGTGGCCGAGCGCCTGGCCGGACACCGCGATGGCGAGCCGCTGGTTGCCCTCAGGGATATCGGGATCGAGCGCATAGACGCTGCCCGCCACCGGATTGGTGATCCGCGGGCGGCGCGATTCGGCGGGGGCATAGGCGACGCGGTCCATGCCGGTGCCGCGCAGGAAATATTCGCGGCGCGGCTGCTCCACCCCGGCGGTGAAGCGGATCTGGCGTTCTTCTATGCCTGCGGGCCGGGGCGGCGCCTTGCCGGGATCGGCTTCGTTCAGTGTCAGCATCACGTCGCGCCACACCGGCGCCGCGCCGCTGGTGCCCGATACCGCGCGCATCGGATCGCCTTCGAGATTGCCCACCCACACGCCGACGGTGAACCGGTCGGTGAAGCCGACGCACCAATTGTCGCGCATCGCCTTGGAGGTGCCGGTCTTCACCGCCGCCCAGAAGGGCAGGCGCAGCGCCGAATCGACGCCGAAGGTGCCCGCCCGGGCATTGGGATCGGCGAGCATGTCGGCGACGATCCAGGCCGCCTGCGGCGTAGTGGTGCGGCGCGGGGCGTCGGCCTTCGCATCCATCGTCAGCCGCAGCGGCGACCAGCGGCCTTCGAGCGCGAGGCTGCGATAGGCCGCGACCTGCTCCATCAGCGTCACTTCGGCCGAGCCGAGCGCAAGCGAATAGCCATAATATTGGCCGTCCTCGACCA
Organism: Sphingomonas sp. HITSZ_GF; assembly: GCF_029543155.1. GTDB lineage: Bacteria > Pseudomonadota > Alphaproteobacteria > Sphingomonadales > Sphingomonadaceae > Sphingomonas. The sequence continues at coordinate 52,418 of NZ_JARQXA010000004.1, forward strand.
GCCCGCGATAGCCGGTATCCCAGAGCCGGTCGCGGAAGCTGTCGACGCCGGTGAGCAGCAAGGTGCGCACCGCCGGCACGTTGAGCGAGCCGGCAAGCGCGATGCGCGCGGAGACGGGACCCTTGAACGCCTTGTCGTAATTCTGCGGGACATAGAGGCCCGAGGCCGTGTCGAGCTGGACCGGGGAATCGTCGAGGATCGAGGCGGCGGTGAGATAGCCCTTCTCGATCGCCTCGGCATAGAGGAAGGGCTTCAGCGTCGACCCCGCCTGGCGATAGGAAGAGGCGCCGTCGACCGCGGGCGCGGTGCTCTCGCCGCCGATGCCGCCGACATAGGCGAGCACGTCGCCGCTTGCATTGTCGACCACCACCACCGCGCCGTCGCGCGCGCGGCTGCCGCCCAGCCCCTGGAGCTGGCGCTTGAGCGCCGTGATCGCGGCGCGCTGGATGGTCGCATCGAGCGTGGTGGTGATCTTCGCGCCCGGGCGGGTGAGCAGTTCGGCCGAGAGGTGCGGCGCCAGGCCCGGGTCGAGCGCCAGGCTGCGCGCCGGGCCGAGCATCGAGGCGGCGGCGCCGGGGAAGCGGGTGCAATCCTTGTCGCGACTGAGCGCGCAGGCGCGGCGGGCGACTTCGAAGGCATTGGCCTGGGGGTTGGGCAGCAGCGCCGCGAGCAGTAGCGCATCGTCGCGGGTGAGCGTCGCCGGCGTCTTGCCGAACAGGCCGAGCGCGGCGGCGCCGATCCCCTGCGCCTCGCCGCGGAAGCCGGCGAGGTTGAGATAGGCCTCGAGGATCTGGTCCTTGCTCCAGCGCGCCTCGAGTGCCCAGGCCGCGCGCATCTGGCGCAGCTTGTCGCGCATGCCGCGGCTGCCCGGCGTGGCGAGATCGGGGGCGAGATAGGCGGCGACCTGCATCGACAGGGTCGAGGCGCCGCGGCCGCGCTTGCCCTCGATCCGGTCGCGCGCGGCGCCGCTCAGCGCCACCCAGTCAACGCCGCCATGCGCGCGGAAGCGGCGGTCCTCGGCGGCGACCAATATGTCGCGCGCTACCGGCGAGACGTCCTGGAGCCGCGTCCAGGCGAGACGGCGGGCCTGATAGTCGACGCGGCTCGAATCGATCAGCACACCGTGCCGGTCGTAAAGCCATGCCTCGGACGGATGCCAGCCGGCGCGGACCGTCGCGTAATCGGGCAGCGCCGGCGGGCGCGTCACCCACCAGAAGCTTGCCGTCAGCGCGAAGACGAGCGCCAGGAGCGTGCCCACCACCCGCGGCGGCGTGATCACGCCGCGCCAGCCCGTCGCCTTCCATGCCGCGCGCTCGCGCCCGAACCATGCATGCAGCGCCTCGGGCGCGTCGTCGATGCGCTTCGTCCAGCGGCGGGCGAAGGCGAGGAAGCGGTCGAAAACCTCCTTCGCCGTCACCGCTGCGCCACGGTCATCACGGCATTGGGCAGCTGCGCGCGAATCTCGGGCGAGTACATCGCCTCGACCCGGGTGGCCGGCAGGTTGAACTTGCCCGCCGCATCGAGCCGCATCACGTACGAGACCGTGAAGCTGCCGCGCGGCACCCAGCCATAGAAGGCGCGCCAGCTGTCATTGCCGCGCTCGATATAGCTGGGCGAGACGCCTTCGCTGGTGCCCGCGTCCTTGGCCAGCATCTCGGACTGGCCGCCGAGATTGCCGACGATCGTCGCGCCTGCCGGGATCGGGTCGTTGACCACCACCCAGTTGCGCTCGGCGGTCGCCTCGACGCTGATCGTCACCTTGACGACGTCGCCGCGCGACCAGCTGCCGGGCACGGCCTGCTTGACCGCCTCGACCTTCTTGCTCGCCTTGTAGCCCGCCATCAGCGGCTGGGTGAGCGGCACCGCGGCCTTGACCCGGACGAACGCCCAGGGGCCGGCGCCGCCCGACTGGTTGAGCACCAGCGGCGTGGTCTGCGCCGGCAGCGGGAAGCTGAAGCTGCGCTGCGGCTCGGCCAGCGGCCAGGTGAGGCTGACCGGGCTGAAGCTGCTGAACGACGCGCTGGTGATCCCGGCGATCGCTTCGGCCGGGTAGAGCCCCATGAAGCGCCGCGCCAGGATCGTGCCCCAGGCATTGGCAGTGGTGGTGTCCCAATGCCCGCGCTGCTGGCGGGCAGCGATGCCGACCATCAGCTTGGCCGAGTCATTCTCCCAGCCGGGGCGACCGAGCGTGGCGAGCAGTACCTTGATCGCCGCCTCGTCGTCCGACGACATCAGCCACCAGGCCATGCGGCCCTTGTCGGACAGGTCGACGCGGGTCCCTTCATAGACCAGCCGGCTGCGCAGCACCTTCTCGGCATCGATGCGGAGCTGCTGGCCATTGGCGAGGCCCGGCACCTTGCCGAGCGCCATCGCATAGTCGGACAGCGTCGCGGTGGGCATTTCGGCCGGGGTCATGCCGATCTGGCCGAGCATCGCCGAAGTCGCCGCGCCCTGGCGCGCCAGCGCCGTGAAGGCGGCGACGCGCTGCAGGCGGACATCGCCATAATCCTCGTGGCGCAGGCGGCCGTCGAGCACGGCCTTCATCGCGTCGAGCATCTTGGCCTTGGGGCCTTCGGGCAGCGGCAGGCCCGCTTCGCCGGTGGCCGAGAGGATATAGGCGGTCAGCGCTTCGGAGCCGGGCCAGTCGCCCGGCCAGTAGCGCAGCAGCCCGTCGCCGTCCTGATAGGCCGGGATGTCGCTGGCGATCAGGTTCCACTGGCCGGTATCGCCCAGCGCGATCGCACGCGAGGTGCGCTGCTCGAGGCAGTTATACGGATATCGCGACATATATTCGCGCACGCCGGTGAGCGGCGGGGCGAGGCTGTCGGTCAGGCTCACTTCGACTGCGCCGAAGCCGGGCAGCGCGCCTGCCGGCGGCGCGATGGTGAACTGGGTGCCGGTGCCGACGCGACCGAGCGTCGCCGCCCAGGTCTCGACCGGCACCGCCGGCGCGATCGCCTGGGCGATCGTCACCCTGTCGGCCGACTTGCCGTCGGCGGTCTTGGCAGTGACCGTCCAGCTCAGCTTGCCTTCGCGCGGCGGCGCGGTGAGGTTCCACACCACCGGCGCGGCGCCGCCCGCCGGGATGTTCACGGTGAGCGGCTTGCCGGTGGCGTAGGCCGGGTTCAGCGCCACCGTGGCGGTCACCTTCATCGGCTTGCTCGAGCCGTTCCTGAGGGTGAACATCGCGCCATAGGTGTCGCCGGTGCGCACCAGCTGCGGCACGCCCGCATAGATGGTCAGGTCCTGCGACGAGCGGATGCTCGCGCTGCCGGTGCCGAACAGTGCCGGGCCCGACGTGGCGATCGCGACGAGCTTGAACGAAGTCAGCGCGTCGTTGAGCGGCACCTGCACCTTGGCATGGCCGTTGCCGTCGAGCGCGACCTTGCCCTTCCACAACAGCACGGGCTGGAAATTCTCGCGGTTGAGGCCGGAGAGATCGCCGCCGCCGCCACCGCCGCCGGCTTCCACTGCCTTCTTGCCGTAATGCCGCTTGCCGACCACCTGGGTCTGGGCGGTCGAGGTGAGCACGGAGATCGGCCGATCGCCCATCATCGCGTCGAGCAGGTTCCAGCTCTCGTTCGGCGCGAGCTGGAGCAGTGCCTCGTCGACCGCGACGAAGGCGACGTCGGCGGTGGCGGCGGGCTTGCCGTCCGGAGTCTTCACCATGACGTCGACCAGCGCGTTATCGCGCGCGGCATAGCTGGCCTTGTCGGCCTTCACCGCGACGTCGAGCTTATGGCCTTCCCAGCCGACCTTCACCTTGGCGATGCCCAGGCGATAGGCAGGCTTGGCGAGATCCACGGTCGCGGTCGGCTCGCCGCCGTCCTTCGACCAGGGGGCGCCCCAGTCGCGCGCCATGTTCGAGCGCCAGTTCTGCCAGCCCGAGACGCGCCCGCGCACCGCCATCACCGATACGAACACATCGGGCGCATAGGCGGCGGGCATCGGCACTTCGATCACCGGGTCCTTGCCGGTGAGCCCGACGACGAAGCTGGAAAGCACGCCTTCGCGCTCGACGGTGACGAGTGCGGTGGCATCGCGGAACGGCATGCGGACCTGGAACTTCGCCGTCTCGCCTGCCTTGTACTCCTGCTTCTCGGGGATGACGTCCATGCGGTCGCCATTGTCGCCGCCGAACCACCAGTCATCGTCGCCGACCAGCCAGACCGACTTTGTCGCGCGTGCGACGTTGCCGTTGGCGTCCTTGGTAGTGGCGACGGCATAGACTTCGCCCGACACGCCCGGATTGAGCGCGCAGCTCGCCAGGCCCTGGGCATCGGTGGTCGCCGAGCAGGTGGCCGAGAGCTTGGTCGTCTTCATCTGGTTGTCGTACGCGTAGAAGCCGCCGATCAGCCGGCGCCGCGCCGTGAGGATCTCGCGGCTATACAGCTCGACCGAGATCGCCTGGTTGGCGATCGGCTTGCCTGCGGTATCGAGCGCGACGAACTTCAGACGCAGATCGTCCTGCTTCATCAGCCAGCCGTCGCTCTTGACGCCGAGCTGCACCGCGGAGGTGAAGATCGGGATGCGGCGCGACGAGGTCAGGATCTGGCCGTTGGCTTCCTGATAATCCATCTCGACCAGCATCGTGGTGTTCTGGTCGAGCGCTTGCGGCACCTCGGCATTGATCCGGGTGGTGCCGTCGGCGCCGAGCGTGGCCGGCAGCGTCTGGGTCGGCGGCAGCTGGACCTGCTCGTCCTCGCCCTCGCCGTTCATCGGCTTGGTGCCCTCGGCCATCGCCCGGCCGCCAAAGCTGAAGCCGTCATAGCCGTCGGGGGTCTTGAAATCGGAGAAATAGCCGATCCGCGTCTCGACCGGCAGGCTGGCCGCGCCGCCGCCCGAGAGATAGCCGACGAACAGGTCGAGCGGCAGCACGCCCGGGCGCACCGCGGCGTCCTTGGGCCCGGCGACCGAGGCCTTCATCGTCGGGAGCTTGTATTCGTGCACCTTGAACGACTGGCCGGTATAGTGGACCTGCTCCTTGCCGTCCTCGGTGGTGACGAACTGGACGTCGTAATCGCCCATCTTGGCGCCCTGCGGCGCGGTCCATTCGGTCTCGCCGGTGCCGTTGGCGTCGATGGTCAGCGGCAGGTCATACTGGGTATCCGAGCCGCGATGGCTGAGGCGCAGCGTGCCGGTGAAGGCCGGCGAGGCGCTGAAGCCCGTGGCTATGGGCGTGCGGACGATGTGCTTCATGTGGATCGTCTCGCCCTGGCGGACGAGCGAGCGGTCGAACACGGTGTGGAAGATCTGCTCGGGGGCCGACCAGCCATAGTTGAGGTCGAAGTCGTACGGGCGGATGCCGTCGCCCCATTGGGTGAGCGTGAAGCTGAAGTCGTCGGCCTTGCGCGCCGAGATCATCAGCACGTCATTGTTGCCGTTCTCGCAGCTCGTATAGGTTTCGGGCTCGGGCAGGCCGGCGGGCACGCCGAGGCGGCCCGAAGCGTCGGTCTTGCCCTTGGCGAGCAGCTGGCCGGAGCAGCTATCGGTGATGCGCACTTCGGCATCGCCGACGCCCTGGCCGCTGTCGAGCGCCGTCACCCAGACCAGCGACTGGTCGCGGCCCCATTTGAAATGGACGCTCATGTTGGTGACGAGCGCGCCGGTGGCGACATAGCGCGGGGCCTTGCGGCCGAGCAGCGCCTCGCCGAGGCGCGGGCTGGCGAGCTCGACGATGTAGAAGCCGGGCTGGCTCAGCGGGATGCCGACCACCTCGAAATCCTTGCCCTTGCCGGGCAGGCCGATCTTGAGCGGCTTGCCGGTGGCCGGGGTGAGCAGCGGCTTGGCGCCGGTCTGGTTGATCCGGATCGTCTCGTCGCCGCGCTTCACTTCGTCGGACTTGTCTTCGGCCGCGTCGGCGAGCGCGCGGAACCACTTGGCGATCTCGCCGTCGCCGCCCTCGACCTTCAGGCTCTGCCCGTTGACCGCCATCTGGCTGCCCTGCAGCTCGGGCTCGACATTGCGCACCGAGACGGGGAGCACGCCGCCTTCCTTGGCTTCGAGGATGCCGAAATTGCCGGCGAACTTCACCAGCGGCGGCGGCGCGTCGAACTTCACGTCGAGCGGGAAGCGCTCGGCATTGGCGAGCGGGCGGCCGCTCTCGTCCTTCACCTCGGCGGGGAACACCACCTTGGCGCTGGTCTCGGCCGGCAGCGGCGCCTTGAACTTGAGGTCGGCGACCATCGCCTTGTTCTTGTCGTCGTCGGAGAAGATCGGCGCCAGCTCCTTGCCGTCGGCCGTCTTGATGCGCACTGCCTCGGCGGTCGCCTTGGGCACCGGCGCCGAGAAGCGCACCCAGGCATCCTGCACCGGGCTGCAGCCCGCCTGCGGATTGACGCGCGAACATTCGAAGCGCGCGCTGAATTCCTTGCGCACGGTGAAGTCGAAGCGCTGGTCGGTGCCGGCGGCGCGGCCCGAGGCGCTCTTGATGTCCTTGCCCCAGACCAGCGCCATGTCGCGGCCCGCCGGCAACGGCCGGCGGCACTTGAGCGCGACGACGCTGGCGAGCGACTTGGCGCGGTCCTCGGCCTTGGCGGGCAGCGCGTGGGGCAGGCCGGCCTCGCTCAGGAAGCTCTGCACTTCCCAGCGATCGGTGCCGAGATCGGCGAGCAGCTTGGGCGCGACGTCGCCGGCAAGCACATCGACCGGGATCTTCTCGCCCAGCCCGTCCACCGCGCAATAGGCATTGGCGGCGACCGAGGCGCGATCGGGCGCAAGGTTCGCCGCGACGACGAACACCTGGTCTTCCTCGATCTCGCTGCCATAGCGGCTGGGCAGCACCGCGCGGGCGATCGGCCCGCCCGAATCGACGCTGAATTCCTTCTGCCCCTGGAGTGCATAGCCGGACAGGCTCTTGATCCCGTCGCGCAGCACGAACTTGCAGGTGACGCCGCCCGGCAGCGGATTGGCGAATTCGTGGACGAAGGTCTGCTGGTCGACCCAGCGGCCTTGGCCGCCGACCGGGCATTCGACCTTGAAGGGCGATTCGGCGCGCGGATCGCCGAGCGGGACCATCGCCACGTTGAAGCGGGCAGTGAAGCGCTCGATCGCGCCGTCGCCCACACCGGGCGTCGCCATCTCCACCTGGGGGCCATTGTCGCCAAATGCCGTGACTGCCCCGATGGGCGCCAGGACCAGAGCCAAAACGCCAAGCCGTGCAACGAGCTTCATCGAGCAACCTCCCCCTCGGGCAGCGGCGCACGATAGCCGGGCACCACCACGAGTCCAGCGACGAATTAACCGCCTCCGATTCGGAGTTAAATGCGCCATTCCGCTTGATCGTTCCGAGGGCGGCACGGCTTAATCCGCTGTCCGAATCGGAGGGAAGGCGGTGCCGGGAGGGGAGGCGCTGATTGCCGTGCTCGACGCAGTTGCACGCGAAGCGACCTTGTTCGCGGCGCTCTGGTTCGTCGTCGGCGGGCTCGACGACCTGCTCGTCGACCTGATCTACCTCCTGCGGCGGCTGCGCGGAGGGCGCGAGGCGCTGCCCGCGCTCGAGGGGCCGGTGCCCCCCGGTCGGATCGTGGTGTTCGTGCCGGCCTGGCGCGAAGCCGATGTGATCGGCGCGATGCTGCGTGCTGCGCTCGCGCGCTTCGCGCATCCCGATTATCGCATCTATGTCGGCACCTATCCCAACGATCCCGAGACGATCGCGGCGGTAATCGAGGTGGCGCTGACGGATGACCGCGTGCGCCTGGTGATCGGCCCGCGGCCGGGCGGCACGACCAAGGCGGACTGTCTCAACACGCTGTGGCGCGCGCTGCTGCGCGACGAAGCGGCGGAAGGCTTCACCGCAAGCGCGGTGGCGCTGCACGATGCCGAGGATGTCGTCCATCCGCTCGAGCTGCGCGTCTATGCGCACGGGCTGGCGCGTCACGCCGCGGTGCAGCTGCCGGTGCTGCCGCTTGCGCATCCGGGCTCGCGCTTCTTCGCCGGCCATTATCTCGACGAGTTCGCCGAGAGCCATGGCCGCGGGCTGGTGGTGCGCCAGACGGTGGGTGCCGCCCTGCCCTTCGCCGGGGTGGGCTGCGCGATCCGGCGCGATCTGCTCGGCCGCCTTGCGGCGATGCGTGACGGCGCCCCTTTCGACGCGACCAGCCTGACCGAGGATTATGAGCTGGGCCTGGCGCTGGCGGCGATGGGATCGCCGGCGCGGCTGCTGCGCATCGCCGAAGCGCCGGGCGGCGTGCCGGTGGCGGTGCGCGCCTATTTCCCCAGGACGCTCGACGCCGCGGTCCGCCAGAAGGCGCGCTGGATGATCGGCATCGCGCTGGCCGGCTGGGATCGAACCGGCTGGGGCGGCTGGCGCCAGATCGGCGACAACTGGATGCGGATGCGCGATCGCCGGGCGACGCTGGAAATACCGGTGCTGGCACTCGCCTATCTCTCGATCCTGCTCTGGGGCCTGTCCTTCGGCGCGCATTTGCTCGCCCGCACGCCGTCGCCCGCCCAGTCCGCCGCGATGCAGGCGCTGCTCTGGGCCAACCTCGCGCTGCTCGGCTGGCGGCTGGCCGTGCGCGCGGCGTTCGTCGGGCGGGCCTATGGCCGGGTCGAGGCGTTGTGGTCGGTGCCGCGCGTGCTTTCGAGCAATGCGGTCGCGCTGCTCGCCGCCCGGCGCGCGCTGTTCGACTATATCCGCATGCTGGCCGGCGCACCGCCGCGCTGGGACAAGACCGCGCACGAATTTCCCGATCTCGCGCCGGGTCGCCCGGCTTGACCGGCCGCGGGCGGCCGCTGCGCTTCTTCGCGCTGGTGGTCTGTGCCTGGATAGGCGTGCGGACCGCGATGCTCTGGCCGCAGGCAGGGTCCCTGCCCGCCGCGATCCAGGCCGCGCTTCCGCTGGCCCAGGCCGCACCGCATGCGCTGCCGGTCATGCCTGCACGGCCCGGCGGCGCCCCGCGCCGAAGCGTGCCGCTGCGATCGCCGCCACTGCCCGCCTATCGCGCGCCGCTGGGGGACGAGGATCCGCGCATCCAGCTCGCCCTGATGGGGCTGGTCCAATATGGCGAAACGGGCTGGACGCCGCCTTCCGTGCCGCGCGCGACGCTGCCGGCGCGCGCGGTACCGTTCCCCGAGCGGCTCGATCCGCTGCCCGATCGCTGGTCGCTGAGCGGCTGGGTGGTGGCGCGCGGCAGCGGCGGGTCGGCAGCGGCGCCGGGCGGGCAGATCGGTGGTGGCCAGGCAGGCCTGCGCGCGGCCTGGCTGGTCGCACCGCGCCAGCGCCTTGCTGCGTATGCCCGCCTCACCGCGCCGCTGCGGGGCAAGGGGCGTGAGGCGGCCCTGGGGCTCGAATGGCAGCCGATGCGCGCGCCGGTGCGGCTGATCGCCGAGCAGCGCTTCGGGCTGGACGGAAATCCGGGCGGCACCGGGATCGGGATGATCACCGGCATCGACCGCGAGGCGCGCGGTTTCCGGCTCGAAGCCTATGGCCAGGCGGGCGTGATTCTGCGCCGCCGCGCCGATCCCTATGCCGATGGTGCGGCGCGCGGGGTGCGGATGGTCGACGCGACCGGGCCGGTGCGGCTTGGGCTTGGCGCCGGCGCATGGGGCGCGGCGCAGCGCGATGCCCAGCGGCTCGATATCGGCCCATCGGCCACACTGGCGGCGCGCAACCTGCGCCTCGCGCTCGACTGGCGCCAGCGCGTGGCCGGTGAGGCGAAGCCGGGATCCGGCCTCGCGCTCACGCTTGGCGCCGATTTCTGAGCGTTACTTGCCCTGGGCGCGCCAGCGGCGGATCGTGCGCTCGAGGATCTGTTCCTCGCCGCCGGTATCGCGCCACAGCTCGGAGAAGAGCGGATCGTCGGACGCTGGGCGCTTGTTGTCCTCGAGCGCGTCGAACAGCAGGCGGATCGGCGTGGCGACGCCTTCGCCCACCGCGATGCACTCGCGGTTCCGGAGCGCCGGGATCGAATCGAGGAAGCCGCGCGCGCCTTCGGGCATCGCCGCCTTGACGAAGGCCTGGTCGCGCTCGTTGTTGAGGCGCATCGACAGGATCGTGCCACACTGGGAAAGCACGCCTTCGGCCAGGTCCGACGGGCGCTGCGTGATCAGCCCCAGCGACACGCCGTATTTACGGCCTTCCTTGGCGATCCGGCTGAGGATGCGGCCGACCGAGGAGCCATCGGCGTTGCGCTCGTTGGGAACGTAGCGGTGCGCCTCTTCGCAGACGAGCAGGATCGGGCGCTTGCTCTCGCCGCGCGACCAGATCGCATAGTCGAACACCATGCGGCTGAGCACCGCGACGACCACCGACGTGATCTCGCTCGGCACGCCCGACACGTCGATGATCGAGATCGGCTTGCCGTCCCCCGGCAGGCGGAACACGCGCGAGAGGAAGCCGGCCATCGTGTCCGCCACCAGCATGCCCGAGAACATGAAGGCGTAGCGCGGGTCGCTCTTGATCTCGTCGATCTTGGCGCGGATGCGCAGATAGGGCGCGGTGTCCGTCGCCTTGTCCATCTTGCCCATTTCGAGCTGCAGGATCTGGGTCAGGTCGCTCAGCAGATAGGGGATCGGCGCGTCGACGGTGAGCTTGCCGATCTCGGCCGCCAGCCGGTTCTTCTGCTTGGCGGCGAGGATGCACTTGGCGAGGATGTCCGCATCCACCTGCCGGTCCGATCCGGAGGTGTTGAGGAACACTTCGCAATGCTCCTCGAAGTTCATCAGCCAGTACGGCATCTGCAGGTTCGAGACGTCGTACAGCGCGCCGGTGTTCTTGAACGCGCTGGCATATTCGCCGTGCGGATCGACCATCACGATATGGCCCTGCGGCGCCAGCTCGCAGATGCGGTGGAGGATCAGGGCGGCCGCGGTCGACTTGCCGGTACCGGTCGAGCCGAGCAGCGCGAAATGCTTGCCGAGCATCGAATCGACATAGAGCGCGGCACGAATGTCCTTGGTCGGATAGACGTTGCCGATCTCGACATGGGCGCGATCCTCGGCCGCGTAGATCTGCTTGAGGTCCGCGGTCGAGACCGGGAATACCGGTGCGCCCGGCGTCGGATAGCGCGTCACGCCGCGGCGGAACTTGTAGAGCTTGCCGGTCAGCCGCTCCTCGTCGCCTTCGCCCAGGAAGTCGATATAGGCGGCGATATGCTCGCCCTGGAGCTTGAGCGAGCGGACATTGGCGATCAGCCAGGTCGCGCCCACGCGCACCTTCACCTGGCTGCCGACGCCGCCGGCATTGGCGATGGTAGGGTCGCTGCTCCCGGCAAGCGCGTTCAGCGCCTCGGGGTCGATCAGCACCTGGCTCGACGAGCCGGCGATCTCCAGCACCGCGCCGATCGGTTCGACCGGCGCGCGCGAGGGCAGGCCCTCATTTGCAGAAACTGACGACGCTGCGCCTTCAAACCCGCGCCCGCCAAACTGGCCGTCCATCGGCTGCTCCCCGTTAACGCTCCCAATTTGCCGATGGGAGGTAAATATTGGGTGAGTCCCGGAAGGTCTCAGAAGCGTTTCCAGATGACGCCGGCGCCCCAGCCGAACAGAATGGAGAGCGCTACGGCCACGATACCGTAGAATACCGAATAATGATCGGCCGAATAGGCGACGAAGCGCTCGAAGCCCGATTTGCGGATCTCGATCGGGCGCACCGCGGCGGCGAGCACGCGGCCGTCGCGGATCAGGAAGGTCTCGGCGGTGAACTTGCCGATGGGCACGCGCGCCGGGATGGCGAGCCGGGCGCGGTAGAGCACGCCGTCGGTGATCTCCACCGCACCGGGCGCTTCGTAATAGAGGCCCGATCGCGCGCGCAGGTCCTCCAGCCCCTTGTCGAAGCGCGTCTGCACTTCGGGCGCGGCGCCGGAAGCGGGCGAGAGCTGGAGGCTGTCGACGCCCAGTTCGTAGATGGCGCGGGTGCGTTCATCGACGATCTTCTCGATCGGCCGGGAAGAGGCGATCGCATAGAAGCTTGGCGCCGAGCGATAGCGCATCCGCTCGGCATTCACCCAGATGCCGGCGACCTTCTCCTTCTCGCGTACCTGGATCGATTGGGTGGGACCCTTCACCACCACCACGATGTCCGCCGGCTTGGCCTCGGCCTCGGGCGCGCGACCGCTTGGATAGAGGATCGCGCCGAACAGCAGCAGCTCGGCACCGGTGAACGAATAGGCGATCTCGATGTCGCGCTGCGATACGTCGGGGACGAGCACCGGCTTCGCCTGGCCCATCAGCAGCGGGCAGAGGAGGAGCAGCGCGGTGCTCTTGCGTGCGCGGCGCTTCCGCGAAGCGGAAGCCCAGGGAAGCAATCGCCTCACAGCAATTCGACCGAATAGATCTCGTCGGGCTGCCAGGCGAGGCCGAGCAGCATGCGGACGGCGACGAGCAGCACGATCACCGCGAGGATCAGCCGCAGATATTCCGCCTTCACCTTCATCGCGAAACGCGCGCCCATCTGCGCGCCGACCACCGAGCCGAGCAGCAGCAGCGCCGCCAGCACGATGTCGACGGCCTTGGTCGTGGTGGCGTGGACCATGGTCGCGGCGGCAGTGACGAACAGGATCTGGAACAGCGAGGTGCCCACCACCACCTGCGTGCCCATGCCGAGCAGGTAGAGCATCGCCGGCACCAGGATGAAGCCGCCGCCGACGCCGAGCAGCACCGTCAGGATGCCGGTGAATATGCCGAGCAGCAGCGGGGCCAGCGGCGAGATGTAGAGCCCCGAGGCGTAGAAGCGCCACCGCAGCGGCAGCATCGCGACGAGCGGGTGGTGGCGCCTTTTGCGGGGGCGCGGCGGGCGGGCGCCGCGGGTCACGCGGATCGCCTGCACCGATTCGTGGAGCATCAGCCCGCCGATCGAGCCGAGCATCAGCACGTAGAGGATGCCGATCACCACATCGATCTGGCCGCTTTTCTGCAGCAGCGTAAACAGTACCGCGCCGAGCAGGCTGCCGATGATGCCGCCGAAGACGAGCACCACGCCCATATGCACGTCCACCCCGCCGCGGCGGAAATGGGCGAGCACGCCCGAAACGCTCGCGCCGGTCACCTGGCTGGCCGCCGATGCGGCGGCGACGGTGGGCGGAATGCCGTAGAAGATCAGCAGCGGCGTGGTGAGGAAGCCTCCGCCCACGCCGAACATGCCCGAAAGCAGCCCGACGCCGAAGCCGAGCGCCACGATGACGAGCGCGTTGACCGACAGGTTGGCGATCGGGAGGTAGAGATCCATCTTGCCGCAGCGATACCGCGTTTGCGGTGCAGTGCAAAAGCCCCTGTCCGGTTCGCGGCGCGCCGGCCTCCTCAGGCTGGGGCCGCTCCCTGGCGCTGTAGGAAAGATAGGAAAAGCCTCGCGCAAGAATATTGCGGGATGCCGCGCGCTGCCCCGAATTGACTCAAGCCGGGCGCCGCGAAAATCGGCCCTTGGCGTGTACTTCGCGTACTTTGACGCGTTGCCGGGTGGCGCACTGTAGGAAGGCGATGTTCGGCACGCCGGGCATGCCGAACCGCGCTTAGTCGTCGGCGTCCTTCACCGCGCCATGGCCCACGGGCACGGCGAGCAGCCGGCTGATCTGCGCCTTGAACTCGCCGAGGTCGCCTCCGGTGAGCTGCTGGGTGCTGGCGAAGGAAACCGAGCGCGGGTTCACCGGCACGCCGTTCCTGTAGAGCTCGTAGTGGAGGTGCGGGCCGGTCGACAGGCCTTCATTGCCCACGGCGCCGATCCGCTGGCCACGGCGCACGCGCTCGCCGTTGCGGACATAGATCCGGCTGAGATGCGCATAGCCGGTTCCGTAGGTCGCGTTGTGGACGACGCGGATCAGGCTGCCATAGCCGGAGGCGCGCCCGGCGAACTTGACCACGCCGTCGCTGGCGGCGAACACCGGCGAGCCCCAGGGCGCGGCGATGTCGATGCCCTTGTGCATCCGGGTATAGCCGAGGATCGGATGGCGGCGCATGCCGAAGTTCGACGAGATGCGGCCATTGGCCGGCATCGCCATCGCGCCGGTGGTGCTGCCGCGGCCGAGACCGTCGAACCAGGTCGTCTTGCCGCCCTGCTCGAAGGGGGCGAGCTGCAGCTTGTTCGCACAGCCGCTGACACCCGCATACATCAGGTTGCCCAGCTGCACTTCGCCGGTTTCGGCGCGTGCCTGGCCCAGGATGATGTCGAACTTGCAGCCGGAATCGAGCCGCGAAACCGGAATGCGCGTCGCGAGCGTGCGGATATAGCTCTCGACGGCCTTGGCCGGCGCGCCGGCGGCGCGGGCCGAGCGATAGAGCGACGCGCCGATCGTGCCCTGGATGCGCAGCGGGGTGCGGTCGATCGCGATCGGGATCTGCTTGAGGCTGAGCGCGCCGCCATTGCGGGCGACTTCGAGCTTCAGGTCGAAGCGCGCGCGCATCTCGAGCTTCTCGAGCGGGCGGGGCTGCGATTTGTCGGTGCGGCGGCCCAGCGTATAGTCGAGCAGCGTGCCGGGCTGGAGGCCGTCGCTGGCCACGGCCTTGGTGACGAGCTGCTCGACCAGGTTGGCGTCGGTCTTGCCCATGCCCGAACGGAGCAGCGAGCCGAGCAGCGAGCCGGTATATTTGGTGCTGCCCTCGAGGATCGGTCGCTCGGGCGTGTCGGTCAGCGGGGTGACCAGATTGGTCGCCGCAACCTGCACGCCGGTGGCCGAGCCCATGCCGATCGGCTTGATCGCCTGGGCCTGGGTCGCATCCCATTCGGCGCCGGAAAGCGGCGCGGGGACCGAACCGTAGATCGGGTTCTCGAAACCGGGGGCGAGCAGCAGCGCGGCGGTGATCAGGCCGACACAGGTCGCGGCGCCGCGATACCAGGTCAGCGAGCCGATGCGCGAGCCGAGATCGGGGGCGAATTCGAAGTCGGCGAAGCGCTCGGCCAGGCGCGCCGCGAACCCATGCGGAGGCACACCGGCGCGCGCAGATGCAGCGCCGCCGCTCAGGCCTTCTCCATGGTCACTACGCAAATACAAGGCGCAACGCCCCCCAAAAGGTCGTCGATAACGTGCCGTAAACCCCCGGCTACAGGGCAGATCACTGTGCAAGGCAGGACTTAAAGTCAAATTAAGCACCCGGTTCAGGGCCGACTCGTGCGGCGAGTTGTGGCACGTCGCAGATGAAGCGAAGCTTTCACCATAATTGGCAGTGTTTCCAACATGGTTAAGCCGAAAGGCCAACCCGGGGGAGTTGCTTAAGGGGCGACTCGGAACGATCTTGGGAGCCGCAATGAGTCGTTTCGCGCGTTCCGAGATCACCGCGGTGCTGGGTCCCACCAACACTGGCAAGACGCACCTGGCAGTGGAGCGGATGGCAGGTCATGCCAGCGGCATGATCGGCTTTCCGCTGCGCCTGCTGGCGCGCGAGGTCTATGATCGCGTCGTCCGGATGAAGGGCAGCGACGCCGAAGTGGCGCTGATCACCGGCGAGGAGAAGATCCTGCCGCCCAAGGCGCGCTGGTTCCTGTGCACGGCGGAATCGATGCCGCTCGAGCGCGAGGTGGCGTTCGTCGGACTGGACGAGGCGCAGCTCGGCGCCGATCCCGAGCGCGGCCATGTCTTCACCGATCGGCTGCTGCGCGCGCGCGGCCGCGAGGAGACGATGATCCTCGGCTCGGACAGCCTGAAGCCAATGCTCAAGGCGCTGGTGCCCGAAGCGGAAGTCATCGGCCGACCGCGCTTTTCGACGCTCAGCTATGCCGGGGCCAAGAAGCTGTCGCGGCTCCCGAGGCGCTCCGCGATCGTCGCGTTCAGCGCCGAGGAAGTCTATGCGGTGGCCGAAGCCCTTCGACGGCTCCGCGGCGGCGCGGCGGTGGTGATGGGCGCGCTGTCGCCCCGCACCCGCAACGCCCAGGTCGCGATGTTCCAGGCCGGCGAGGTCGATTATCTCGTCGCCACCGATGCGATCGGCATGGGGCTCAACATGGACGTCCACCATGTCGCCTTCGCCTCGCTCAACAAGTTCGACGGCCGCCGCCAGCGCCGGCTGACGGTGGCGGAGATGGCGCAGATCGCCGGGCGTGCCGGGCGCCACCAGAAGGACGGCAGCTTCGGCGCGCTGCACGAGGAAGGGCCCAACGCCTTCACGCCGGAGGAAGTGCTGGCGATCGAGGCGCACCGGGTTCCGCCGCTTGAAAAGCTCTACTGGCGCGAAGGCGAGCCCGATTTCTCCAGCATCGGCGACCTGATCGGCAGCCTTGAGGCGAAGCCGAACAGCGAAGTGCTGCGCGCCGCGCCCGAGGCGATCGACCTGTCGGTGCTCAAGCGGCTGTCCGAAGAGGATTGGGTGCGCGATCGGGTGCGCTCGCCGGCGATGGTCAAGCGGCTCTGGGCCGCCTGCGGCCTGCCCGATTTCCGCAAGCTCGGGGCCGAGCCGCACAGCCGCTTCGTCGGGCGCCTGTTCGGCCATCTCTCCGAGGGGCGCGGCCATGTGCCGCACCAGTGGTTCGCCGACGAGATCGCCCGGCTCGACAATATGGGCGGCGATGTCGAGACACTCGCCGGGCGTATCGCCGCAGCGCGCAGCTGGGCCTATATCGCGCACCGCGCCGACTGGCTGGAAGATCCGATCCACTGGGCCGAGCGCACCCGGGCGATCGAGGAGAAGCTGTCCGATGCGCTCCATGCCAGCCTTACCCAGCGATTCGTCGACAAGCGCACCACCGTGCTGCTCCGCCAGATCGGCGCCGACGCCTCGAACCTGCCGGTGACGATAGGGCCGGAAGGCGAAGTGAGCGTCGAGGAGCATCCGCTCGGCACGCTCACCGGCTTCCGCTTCACCGTGGCACCGGAGGCACGGGCGGCCGACAAGCGCATGCTGCTCGCGGCGGCGGAGAAAAGGCTGGGCGGAGAGTACAGGAAGCGCGGCGCGGCGTTGGCCGAAGCGGAAGATGCAGCGATCTCGCTCGCCGGCGCGGCGCTCGCATGGCGCGGCGTGACGGTGGCGACGCTGGAGCCAGGGCCCAATATCGCCCGCCCGCGTATCCGGCTCGATCGTTCGCTCGATGTCCTCGACCCCGCCGCCAAGGCTGCCGTGCAGGCCCGGCTCGATCGCTGGTTCGCCGATCAGATCGGCACGCGCCTGACCGTGCTCGGCAAGCTCGACGAAGCGACGCGCGATCCGGAGGCAGGCTCGCCGCTGCGGGCGTTGGCCAGTGCGCTGCTCGAGGCCGGCGGCCTGCTGCCGCGCCGCGCTGCCGCCAATCTGGTCGAGGCGCTCGATCTAGAGGCGCGCAAGCGACTGCGCCGGATCGGCGTGACGATCGGCACGCTCGACCTGTTCGCACCGGCGCTGCTCAAGCCGGCTGCGGCGCGCTGGCGGCGCGAGCTGATGGGGCTGGCCGCGGTGCCGCGCGAAGGCGCCACGGTGCTGCCGCGCAGCGCGCCCGGCGCCGACCTCGCTTATGGCTATCGCCCGCTGGGTGCCCAGGCCGTGCGCGTCGACCTGGTCGAGCGGATCGCGCGCGCCGCGCATGACAGCCGGCAGGGTCGCAGGCCCTTCGCACCCGATCCTGCGCTTGCCACGTCGATGGGGCTCACGCCGGAGACGCTGGCGCGGCTTATGGCGCAGCTCGGCTTTCGCACCGCGCGCGGCGCCGAGGGTGAGGCGCAGCGCTGGATCTGGCAGGGGCTGGTCGCGCCGCCCAAGCCCAAGGCGCCGCCGCGGGACAACGCCTTCGCGGCACTGGCGGAATTGAAGCATGGCTGAGCCCGGCGCCACGATGCGGGTCGACCGCTTCCTCTGGTGGTCGCGCCTTGCCGGCACGCGATCGGCTGCGCAGGCGATCGCCGAGAAGGGCACGCTGCGCATCGACGGACGCCGGATCGAGCGCAGCTCGGCGGCGGTGCGGGTGGGCTGCGTTCTCGCCTTTCCGCTCTACGGCAAGGTGCGGGTGGTGCGGATCGAGCAGTTGCCGACGCGCCGAGGCCCGCCGGCGGAAGGGCGCGCCTGCTATCAGGACCTTAGCGTCACTGCGAACGTCTCGCAGGAAGCGCCTATTGATTGACGCAGCGAAACCACAGGCATAGCAGGACCCGCAGATTTCCGTTCCAAGGGGCCGTTTCCATGACCTATGTCGTCACCGACAATTGCATCCGGTGCAAGTACATGGATTGTGTCGAGGTGTGTCCGGTCGATTGCTTCTACGAGGGCGAGAACATGCTCGTCATCAATCCGAACGAGTGCATCGATTGCGGCGTTTGCGAGCCGGAATGCCCGGCCGAGGCGATCCTGCCCGATACCGAGAACGGCCTGGAAAAGTGGCTGGAGCTCAACCGCACCTATTCCGAGTCCTGGCCCAACATCACCCAGAAGGGCGACGTGCCCGCCGATGCGGACGCGATGAAGGATGTGCCGAACAAGCTCGAGCAATATTTCTCGCAGGAGCCGGGATCGGGCAGCTAAGCTTACCCGATTTGGCGGCCAGGGCCGCAAAATCCACAGAATCCCGCGAGAAACTGCATTTTTGCGCAGACAAACGGTGTCGTTTGGCTGGTAATTTTATTGCAAGCGTGTTAAATGGGGCGCGACGGAGGAAGACTCACCTCCGCCCGGAGAAGCAAAGAGAAGTCGCCCCGACCAGCCCGCCCTGCATCCGCCGGGGTGGACGCCGAGCCCGTCGGGGCCGGTTATCACGAAAGGTTCCTCGCACATGGCTGCAAAGGCGCTGTCCTTCGATGTCGGCGATTATGTCGTTTACCCCAAGCACGGCGTTGGCCGTGTAATCGAACTCCAGAAATCTGAAATCGCGGGCATGCAGCTCGAGCTTTACGTGCTGCGTTTCGAAAAAGAGAAGATGACCCTGCGCGTTCCCACCAACAAGGCGGAGAGCGTGGGCATGCGCAAGCTTTCGAGCGACAAGACGCTCAAGGAAGCGCTCGACACGCTCAAGGGCAAGCCCAAGGTCAAGCGCACCATGTGGTCGCGCCGCGCCCAGGAATATGAAGCGAAGATCAATTCGGGCGACCTCGTGTCGATCGCCGAAGTGGTCCGCGATCTGTTCCGCGCCGACGACCAGCCCGAGCAGAGCTATTCGGAGCGTCAGATCTTCGAAGCGGCCGCCAGCCGCCTCGCCCGCGAGCTCGCGGCGATGGAAGAGATCGACGAGCCGGCCGCGCTCGAGAAGATCCTGGAGATCCTGCGCAAGGCCGCGGTGACCTGGAACAAGGACAAGGTTCCGGCCTGATCCAGATCAGCATCGGTACCTTGGAGAGGGGCGGAATGAAAACCGCCCCTTTTCCTTGTCCGGCACATGGTGTATTGCCATTGCAACACACATCGTCTCGGGAGGAAGTTATGCGCAGCCTGATCGCCCTGGCCCTGGTGCCGTTGATGGCCACGGGGGCCTGCCACGCCAGCTGGGAGAAGGACGGCAAGAATGGCCCCGACGGCGCCAAGCCGAGCGGCGTCGTCGCCAAGCGCAGCTATGACGCGAAGGGCTTCACCACGATCGAGCAGACCGGCGTCGACGATGTCGACGTGACCAATGGCCCCCAGTTTGCGGTCACTGCCGAGGGCGACACCGCGATGCTCGACGAACTGGTGATCGAAGTGGTCGGCGGGACGCTGCGCGTCGGCCGCAAGGACCATCGGGGCTTCTCCTGGGGCAACAATGACGGGCAGAGCGTGAAGGTGCACGTCACCCTGCCCAAGCTGACAGGTGTCACGCTCACCGGCGTCGGCAATGTGAAGGTCGACAAGGCCGAGGGCGACTTTCACGGCAAGATCACCGGCACCGGCGATCTCGACATCGCCGCGCTCGCAGCCACCGACGCGGACCTTTCGATCACCGGCACGGGCAACCTCACCGTCGCCGGCAGCGGCGGCCGCCTCAACGCCTCGATCACCGGTCCCGGCGACATCGACGCCAGCAAGTTCACCGCGTCGAGCGCGAGCATCTCGATCATGGGCCCGGGCAGCATGAAGGGCAATGTGACCGGCGGCGCCTCGATCTCGATCACCGGCCCGGGGGATGTCGACCTGACCGGCGGCGCGAAATGCGCGGTCAGCGCGACCGGCCCCGGCGAGGCGCGCTGCTCCTGAGCTTGCCTAAGCGCTGAACCCGGGCGAGGGTGGGCCGATGCATCGGCTCGCCCTCGCTCCGTTCCTGCTCCTCCTCGGTGCCGCCGCGCCCGGCGACGAGCGCAAGGTGATGGTCACCGGCTTCGACCGGCTGCGCATCGATGGCCCGTTCGCGGTGGAAGTCGTGCCCGGATCGCCGGGGGTGACGATCAGCGGCGACCGCGCGGCGATCGACAAGGTGGGCGTGCGCGTCGAGGCGGGCACGCTGGTGCTCAATTCGGGGCTGCAGGCGCTTGGCCCGGCTACCGGCAAGGCGGCCGGCACGGTGCGCATCCGCGTCTCGGTGCCCGGGCTGCGTATGGTGCAGACCAATGGCGGCACGATCCTGAAGATCGCCGCGCTGACCAGCAACCGCATCGACATCGCGCTCAACGGCGCCGGGCGGATCGATGTCGCCAAGGTCGATGCGCAGGAGCTGAGCGTGACCACCGCGGGCGAGGGCGTCGTCACGCTCGCGGGCAATGCGCTGCACCTGCGCGTGCGGCTCTATGGCGCGACCAGCCTCGATGCGGCGGCGCTCACCAGTGCCGATGCCGTGCTCGTCTCGGGCAGCACCGGCGCACTGACCGTCGGGGTGCGCTACAATTCGCAGGTCAGCGCCACGTCGAGTGGCGTGGTGCGCGTGATCGGCAACGGCAAATGCGCGGTGGTCGGCCAGGGGCCGATCGAGTGCGCCAATATCGAAGCGCGCAAGACCGACTAGGCCTTCCTACCGCGCGCGCCGCGCTGAGCCGCCAAAGTACATGAAGTACACGCCAAGGGCCGATTTTCGCGGCGCCTGGGTCGACTCAATCCCGCGTAGCGCGCCGCATCGCGTAATTTTCTTACGCGAGGGTTTTCCTATCTTTCCTACAGGGCCAAAGAGCGGCCGGCAGCGCGCCGACCACCAGCGCCAAGCAGCCGAAATCCTACATTGCAAGCTAGGCGGCGAGCGGGAAGCGGAGCAGCCGGTCGTCGAGCGCGACCAGCGCCTGGGCCTTGCTGCCGACGGCGCGGACGATCTCGGGATGATGCGCGTCGAGCCCGCCGGTGAGCGCGCCGAAGGCGGGCAGGATCAGCTTGGTGGCGGACGCGACGAAGCAGCGCCGGGCCACCTGGCGCCCGCGGACGCGCAGGCGCAGCTTGGGGTGGAAATGGCCGGAAAGCTCGGGGCGCGGATCGCCGGGCTCGGCCTCGTGGCGCAGGATCAGCCCGTCGACCTCGGCTTCCGCGAGGATCGCGCCGCCAAAAGGATCGACCAGCAGGCTGTCGTGGTTGCCGGTGATCCAGCGCCAGTCGAGCCGGGTGGTGAGATCGGTGAGCAGCGCGCGGGCATCCGCCGGCAGCCGCGCGCAGCCTTCCGAATCGTGGAAGCTGTCGCCCAGGCACCAGAGCTCGCGCGCCCGGGTGCGCTCGGCCAGCGCCGCCACGGCATGGAGCGTCGCGATCGAATCATAGGGCGGCAGCATCTGGCCGCGCTGCGCGAACCAGCTGCCCTTCTCGAAATGCAGGTCCGCCACCAGCAGCGCCGCGCGCGCGGGCCAGTAGAGCGCGCCCTCGGGCAGCGCCATCAACTCGTGGCCGGCGAACGAAAGGGGAACCATGGCCCCGCTATCGGCCGCGCGGGCCGCGCCGTCAACAGCGCAGCATCGGCACCTTGCGGCCCTGATAGGTGATCATGCCGTGATCCTGGTCGAGACGCTCGACCGTATAGTCGCGCGTCTCGGGCGGGTTCACCTTTTGCGATCCGTCGCTCTCCGCGCTGTCATAGCGCTCGCGGATCGTCTCGGTGATCGTATCGCCGTTCACGGCCCAGCTGCCGAGCTCGCCGCTGTTGTCGAGCGCGCCATCGGCGCCGTAATGGGCGATGAAGTCGCTGGCGCAGCTCGATTCGAACGACCAGCTGCCGACCAGCCAGGCCTGGAGCGGCCCCGCGGCGGGGGCAGGCGTGGTGGCGACCGGTGCGGCTTCGGCCTTTTGCACCGGCTTGGGGGCATCGGGCTTGCACGCCGCCAGCGCCGCGCAACCGAGCATCACCGTGATCAATCGAGCCCCGTTCCCCATGGCCCGAATCTACCCCAGCCGGGCGATTCGGGCCAGCGCGATCAGGCGGGAACCTTCGCCATTTCGCCGATCTTCGCGAGGATTCGAACCCAGGAGCGGATGCCCTTGTGGAAGCTCTTCAGATCGTATTTCTCGTTGGGCGAGTGGATATTGTCGTCGTTCAGCGCGAAGCCGACCAGCACCGTGTCCATGCCGAGGATCTTCGAGATCGAGGTGACGACGGGGATGCCGCCGCCGCAGCCGATCAGCGCGGCCTTGCCCCATTCGGCGTCGAGCGCCGCGCGGGTCGCTTCCAGCGGCGGGCTGTCGCTCGGGACGCTCACTGCCGGGCTGCCCGGGCCGCGGCCGGTGAACTCGACGGTGCAATCGGCGGGCAGGCGCGACCGGACATGGTCCTCGAACGAGGCCCAGATCTTCTCGGGATTCTGGGCGCCGGCCAGACGGAAGCTCACCTTCGCATGCGCCTCGGCCGGGATCACGGTCTTGAACCCTTCGCCGGTATAGCCGCCCCAGATGCCGTTCACTTCGGCGGTGGGCCGCGACCAGACCTGCTCGAGCACGTCATGGCCCTTCTCGCCGGCGGGGACGCTGAGGCCGATCTCGCCGAGGAATTCCCTGGCGTCGAAGCCGAGCGCGTCCCAGCTCGCGCGCACCGCGGGATCGAGTTCGGGCACGCCGTCATAGAAGCCGGCGAGAGTCACCCGGCCATCGGCATCCTTCATCTCGCCCAGGATCGTGCAGAGCAGCTGGATCGGGTTGCGCGCCGCGCCGCCATAGAGGCCCGAATGGAGATCGCGCGACGCGGCGCGGATCGTCACCTGGCCGGCGGCCATGCCGCGCAGCCCGATGGTGAGGCCCGGCGTCTCGGTGTCCCACATCAGCGTGTCGCAGATCAGCGCGAAATCGGCCTTAAGCTCCTCGGCATTCTCGTGGAGGAAGGGCTCGAGGCTCTTCGAGCCCGATTCCTCCTCGCCTTCGAACAGGATCGTCACCTTGCAGGGCAGGCGCCCTTCGGTTTCCTTCCAGGCGCGGCAGGCCTCGACAAAGGTGCGCAGCTGGCCCTTGTCGTCCGAGGCGCCGCGGCCGACGATCTGCTTCGCGCCGTCGCTGCGCGTCTCGATCACCGGATCGAAGGGATCGCGCCGCCACAGCTCGATCGGATCGACCGGCTGCACGTCGTAATGGCCGTAGAACAGGATGTGCGGGCCGTCTCCATCGTGGTGCGCGACCACCATCGGATGGCCCGGCGTCTGCGCGACGCGCGCGGTGAAGCCCAGGCCATTGAGTTCGTCGGACAGCAGCCTGGCGGCATGCTGGCACTGTTCGGCATAGGCAGGATCGGTCGAGACCGAGGGGACGCGCATCAGCGCGAAGAGTCGGTCCAGGCTGTCGTCGAGATGCGCCTCGACATAGTCGAGCGCCTTGGTGGAGTCGGTCATCGGGCTGCGCTACGCCTGTGGGCGGAGCGGGGCAAGCTGTGGCCAAGTGCTGTTCCCCGGCGAAAGCCGGGGCCCAGGGTCACGAGCGATGCGGCAGAGAAACCCTGGGCCCCGGCTTTCGCCGGGGAAAAGGAAGGCCAAAGGGCTTACGCTCCGCCGATCCAGGTGGCGGCGACGTTGCCGGCATCGTCGAGCAGCACCAGGTCTGCCGCATAGCCCGGCGCGATCCGGCCATGCGTGCCCGCCAGGCCCATCAGCGCGGCGGGGCTGGCGCTGGCCATCTCCACCGCGGTGGCGAGATCGGCGCCGAGCATCTCGATCGTGTTGCGCACCGCCGAGGCCATGTCGAGATGCGATCCGGCGAGCGTGCCGTCGTCGCCGCGCACCGCGCCGTCCTGCACGGTGATGTGGCGGCCCTGGAGCATGAACTCGCTGGTGTCCGATCCCACCGTGGGCATCGCGTCGGTGACCAGCATGAAGCCGCTGGCCGGCTTGCAGCGCAGCGCCAGGCGCAGCGTGGCGGGGCTCACATGATGGCCGTCGACGATGATGCCGCAGACCAGCTCGGGCGAATCGAGCGCGGCGCCGACCATGCCGGGCGCGCGCGAGCCGAGCGGCGACATCGCGTTGAACAAATGGGTGACGCCGCGCATGCCCGCGGCCACCGCCGCCTTGGCCTGCTCGTAGCGCGCATTGGTATGCCCGGCCGCGACGACCACGCCGGCGGCGACCAGGGCCTCGATATCGGCGATCGCCACGCGCTCGGGGGCGAGCGTGACCAAGGTGCGGCCACGCTTGAGGCCGGTCAGCGCGGCGATGCCCTCGGCATCGAGTGGGCGGATCTTCTCCGCCGAATGGATGCCCTTGCGATCGACGTTGAGGAACGGGCCCTCGATATGGATGCCGAGCACGCCCGGCACGCCGGCCTCGATCGCCGCATCGACCGCGGCGACGGCGCGGCGGATCACCTCGAGATCGTCGCTGATCAGCGTCGGCAGGAAGCCGGTGGTGCCGAAGCGGCGATGCGCGGCGCCGATCGCGGCGATGCCCTCCACCGTCGGCGAATCGTTGAACAGCACGCCGCCGCCGCCATTCACCTGGGTATCGATGAAGCCGGGGACGAGCGTGCCGGCGAGGTGCTGCACCTTGGCATCGGCGGGCAGCGCCGGCACCGGCACCACGCCGAACAGGCGCGTGCCGTCGATCAGCACGGCGACGCCGGAGTGCAGCGCGCCGTCGACCAGCGCGCGTGTCGGTATCAGCGCCTGCATCAGACCGTCTCGGTGACCTTGGCGAGCGAAGGCGGCCGATCGGGATCGAAGCCGCGCGCGATCGAAAGCGCGTTGGCGGCGCGGTAGAAAGCCTGGATCTGCAGGATCGGCTCGATCGCCGGGCCGGCGGCGGGGTGGGGCAGATGGATCGCGCCGGGCACCTGGCCGCCGCTCACCAGCACTTCGCCGCCGCGCGCCAGCACGTCCGCGACCAGCTCGTCGACGCCGTCGGCCGTCGCATCGTCCTGACGGAAGACGAGCAGCGGGAAGCCGGGGCCGACCAGCGCCATCGGGCCGTGGCGGACCTCGGCGGCGCTGAACGCCTCGGCATGGAGCCCGCAGGTTTCCTTGAACTTGAGCGCGGCTTCCTGCGCCACGCCGAAGCCGAGGCCGCGGCCGATGACATAGAGGCCGCGCGCATCGAGCAGCCGCTCGACCAGCGGCGACCAGTCGGCGGCCCAGGCCGCTTCGAGCAGATCGGGTAGCGCGGCGAGGCCGGACTTGAGCGCGGCGTCATCGGCCCATTCGCTCACCAGATGGAGCTGGGCGGCGAGTGCGGCGATGTACGACTTGGTGGCGGCGACGCTGATCTCGGGCCCGGCGCGCAGCGGCACCAGCGTGTCCGATTCGGTCGCCAGCGGCGAATCCTCGACATTGACCATCGCGACGGTGCGCGCGCCGCTGTCGCTCGCCGCGCGCATCGCGGCGAGGATGTCGGGGCTCTTGCCCGATTGCGAGATGCCGAGCGCGAGCATGTCCGAATAATCGGTCTCGACGCCGTAAACCGAGGCGACCGACGGCGAGACCGACGTGGTCAGCAGCCCGAGCCGGGTCTCGATCAGGTAGCGGCCGAAGGTTGCGGCATGGTCGGAGCTGCCGCGCGCGCAGGTGAGCACGCCGCGCGGCCGGGTGGTGCGCAATTGGGCGCCCAGTTCGCGTACCACTGGTCCATTCTGGTCCAGCTGGCGGCGTACCGCGGCGCCGGCCTCGCCGGCTTCGGCGAACATCTTGGTCGATTCGGGGTTGGTCATGTCGTTCAGCCCCGCATGTCGAGTTCGGCGACGAAGTCATAGGCGTCGCCGCGATACCAGCTGGTGGTCGCCTCGATCACCCGGCCGTCGGCCAGGAAGCCGCGGCGCTCGATATAGAGGACGGGGGCGCCGACCTCGACGCCGAGCAGCGCGGCGCGCTCGGCATCGCACAGCGCGGCGCGGAGGCGCTGGAGCGCGCGCACCGGCCGGTTGCCGGTCGATTCGAGCGCGGCATAGAGCGACGAATCGACGGCTTCGAGACCCGACAAGCCGAAGCCCGGGATGATCGCGAACTCAACGGCCATCGGCACATCGTCGGCATAGCGGATACGGTTGAAGCGATAGACTGCGGTGCCCGGGCTGAGCCCGAAGGTGAGCGATTCCTCGCCGGTGACCACGCCCGATTCGCGGATCAGCCATTCGCTGCGCACGGTGCGCCCGCGCGAGGCCATGTCTTCGGAAAAGGAGGAGAGCTTGGCGAACTGCTTCTCGACGCGGCCGGCGACGAAGGTGCCGGCGCCGTGGCGGCGGACCAGCAGCCCCTCGTCGACCAGCTTGTCGATCGCCTTGCGCAGCGTGATCCGCGAGACCGAGAGATCGGCGGCAAGGTCGCGCTCCGGGGGAAGCGCTTCGTTGGGCTTGAGCTGATTGTCGCGCAGCGCCTCGCGCAACGCGGTCTCGAGCTGCCGGTAAAGCGGCCCGCGGCCTGCTCCGTCGAGCGGCCTGATCTTTTCAGCCAGCGTTGGCATCGGTTCCCCATAATCGACCGGCTGTGTGCCGGATGCAACACTAGTACCAATATCGTACCACATGTCAGCAAAAATATTTCGTCTGGTCGTAATGTGGTTGTAAGAATCCGTCTTGACGGGCCGCCCACTCTAAGGAATGGTCTGGATATTGGTATGCGACTGGTCTTTCAGGGCTGCCACAAGAATCTAAGAATCTGACGTTGAAGTCATCTGACCAAGGGGATGAGACATGGGGATCCGGGGATTTCTTATCGGTACCGCCAGCGCGATGGCGCTGCTCAGCGGCGCCGCGCATGCACAAGACACCACGCCGCCCGCGGCCGATGACGGCGAGATCGTCGTCACCGGCTTCCGCGCTTCGCTTGCCCAGTCGATCGACGCCAAGCGCAAGGCCGATGCGATCGTCGACTCGATCTCGGCCGAAGATGTCGGCAAGTTTCCCAACACCAACGTCGCCGAAGCGCTGACGCTGGTTCCGGGCGTCACCGTCGACCGCCAGTTCGGCCAGGGCGAGAAGGTCTCGATCCTCGGCACCGATCCGGCGCTGAACCGCACGCTGCTCAACGGCCAGACGGTCGCCTCGGCCGACTGGTTCATCCTCGACAATCCGGGCCGCACCTTCAACTATGCGCTGCTCGCGCCGCAGCTCGTCAACCGCGTCGACGTCTATAAGTCGGTCGAATCGCGGATCGACGAAGGCTCGATCGGCGGCACCGTCAACGTGCTCACCCGCAAGCCGCTCGACCTGAAGCCGCTCGTCGTCGCCGGCTCGCTCAGCTACCTCTATGTCGATCGCTCGAAGAAGGGCGACGTGCAGGGCTCGGCGCTGGTCAGCTGGCACAATGAGAGCGATACCTTCGGCGTCCTCGCCTCGTTCCAGCGCAGCAAGGACCAGCTGCGCCGCGACGGCCTGGAGAGCTACGGCACGATCAACGCGAACTTCTGGAACGGCGTGAACGACGCCGGCACCAGCTCGATCACCACGGGCAACTGCACCGGCACCTGCGCGACCACGCTGGCCGCGAACCCGACCGCCAAGTTCCCGAACGCGTTCGGCACTTCCTATTTCGAGCAGACCCGCGAGCGCCTGACCTATTCGGCGACGGCGCAGTGGAAGCCGGTCGAGGAGCTGACGATCACTGCCGACTGGCTGCGCATCGACGCGACCTATGACAATCTCAACCAGTCGATGTACGCCTTCCCGGGCAATGTCTGGAACAGCGCCGGCGCGCTGACCGGGCTGACCGTGCAGGACGGCATCGTCACGAAGGCGAGCTTCCACAACGCGCTCTCGGTGCTCGACGCGCAGTACCGCGTCGCCGAGATGCACTCGCAGACCTTCCACGGCCAGATCGGCTGGGATGACGTGCACTGGGACCTGAACGTCGAGGGCGGCGTGTCCGACGCGGACGGCGGCACCAAGAAGCAGGTGTTCCTCGAGTTCCTCAACTGGGCCGACTACACCGTCGACATCAGCGGCGCGCCCGACAAGCCCGGCACGATCAGCTATGGCAGCAACGTGCTCGGTAACCCGGCGGCGTTCGTCACCGACTCCGGCTGGAGCGGCAACCTGGTCAACAAGCCGACCACCGACAAGGAGCGCTATGGCCAGGCGGACTTCGGCCTGAAGTTCGACGGCGTGCTGAAGCGCATCCAGCTCGGCTACAAATATCGCCAGCACGAGACCGGCCAGCAATATGAGGGCGTCGCCCTTGCCGGCGCCAACGGCTTCACCCAGCCGGCGAGCGCCTTCGACACCAGCACCGTCTCCGGCAACTATCTGTCGGGCTTCGACGGCATCAACGACCAGATGGCCGGCCGCTTCATCATCAACGGCAATTCGATGGTGAACTATGTCCAGGGCCGTCCGAACCTGCCGGTGCCGTCCAAGTTCGCCGCCTCGGAATTCACTGCGGGCAACTGGGACATCAAGGAGCAGATCCACGCCTTCTACGCCCAGGCGAACTTCGATGCCGGCGGCTTCCGCGGCAATTTCGGCGTGCGCTACGTCCACACCGCGACCGACAGCGCAGGCTATGTCTGCAAGCCGGGCGCGACCTGCAACGCGCAGACCGACTGGGTGTGGCAGACGACCAAGAGCAGCTACGACAATGTGCTGCCCAGCGTGAACATCATCGCCGACGTGAAGAAGGACCTGGTGTTCCGCTTCGCCGCGGCGCAGGTGATCGCCCGCCCGAACTATGCCGACGAGACCAACTATTTCTGGCTCTCCGACCAGATCCTCACCGGCGGCGGCGGCAACCCCGACCTGAAGCCCTACAAGTCGAACAACTTCAACGCGTCGCTCGAATGGTATCTGGCGCCGCGGGCGATCCTGTCGGGCGAGGTGTTCTACAAGGACATCAGCAACTACATCCTGACCCAGACGGTCGCGGAGCAGCACTTCAACACCTCGCAGAACATGGTGACGACCTATCAGATCGCCCGCCCGTTCAACGCGGGATCGGCCGAAGTGAAGGGCTTCGCCATCGCCTATCAGCAGAGCCTGGCCTTCGGCCTGGGCATCCTGGCGAACTACACCTATTCGGACGGCTCCTCGAGCACCGGCGCCGACCTGCCGTACAATTCGCGGCACCAGGCCAGCCTGAGCCCGTTCTTCGAGAGCGGCCCGGTGGCGCTGCGCGCGACCTATACCTGGCGCTCGAAATACTTCACGGGCATCGACCGCGGCGACCAGATGTATGTCCGCGACGCCGCCAATGTGGACGTGTCGGCGACCTGGAACATCACCAAGGAAGTCGGCCTGACCCTGTCGGGCATGAACCTGACCGACAGCCAGTATTACGCCTATGCCAACACGCAGCGCCTGCCGCGCGGCGTGTACAAGAACGGCCGCAAGCTGCTCGCGACCGTGAACGTGAACTTCTGATCTCCAACCTGGTGTAGTGCACTGGGGCGGCGGATGGACGAGCGATCGCACCACCCGCCGCCCCTTTTTCTTATCCGCGGGCCATGCACGCCCTGCATGCCGCGATTGCCTGGACCGCGAAGCCGCCTAAGCTCGCGGGATCCAAGCCGGGAGCCCCAAGCGTGATCACCCTCCGTCTCGCCATCCTCGCCGCCGCTGCCACTCTCGCCGCGGCCGTCCCTGCTTCGGCACAGCAGCTGCCGCGCCTGTTGCCGGCACCCGCCGCGATGCAGCCCGCGCCGGGCCGCTTCGCGCTGACCGCGAGCACGCCGGTGCTGGTGCCCGCCGGGGATGCCGGCGCCCGGGCCGCGGCGGACCGGCTGATTGCGCTGCTCAAGCTTTCGCGCGGGCTCACGCTGCGCACCGCCGCCGCATCGCCGCATGCCGCGATCCGCTTCGTCCGCGGCGCGACCGGCAAGGCCGAGAGCTACAGGCTGGAGATCGGCGCGAACGGCGCGACGATCACTGCCGGCGACGATGCCGGGCTGCTCTACGGCGCGGTCACGCTGTGGCAGACCGCCACCCAGGCGAGCGGCACCGGCGCGGTGACCCTGGCCGGCCTGAAGATCGACGACGCGCCGCGCTTCGGCTGGCGCGGGGTGATGCTCGACGTGGCGCGCAACTTCCGCTCGCCCGCCTATGTCCGCCAGCTGATCGACTGGATGGCGGTCAACAAGCTCAACACGCTCCACTGGCATCTGGTCGACGACCAGGGCTGGCGGATCGAAATCAAGAAATATCCCAAGCTGACCAGCGTCTCGGGCTGGCGCTATCCTGCGGTGGCGCCGGGCGCGCCGAAGCTGCCGCAGATGGGCGGCTTCTACACCCAGGCCGAGATTCGCTCGATCGTCGCCTATGCCGCCAAGCGCAACATCACCGTGGTGCCCGAGATCGAGATGCCGGGCCACGCCTTCGCGGCGATCCGCGCCTATCCCGAGCTGGCCAGCGCCCAGCCGGTGCCCAAGGGGATCGAGAGCGACGCCGGCATCTTCCCCTGGCTCTACAATGTCGACGACAAGACCTTCGGCTTCCTCGAGGACGTGCTCGGCGAAGTGATGGAGCTGTTCCCGTCCAAGTACATCCATGTCGGCGGGGACGAGGCGACCAAGGACCAGTGGAAGGCGTCGCCGGTCATCCAGGCGAAGATCAAGGCGCTGGGCCTCAAGGACGAGACGGCGCTGCAGGCGTGGTTCATGCGCCGCATCGCCACCTATCTCCAGGCGCATGACCGCAAGCTGATCGGCTGGGACGAGATCCTGGAAGGCGACGACATGCCCGCCGATGCGACGGTGACGTCGTGGCGCGGGATCAAGGGCGGCATCGAGGCCGCGAAGAAGGGCCATGACGCGGTGATGAGCCCGTCGCCGATCCTCTATCTCGACAACCGCCAGGGCTGGGGCCCGAACGAGCCGCCGGCGCGCGGCACGCTGATCGACCTCAAGCAGGTCTATGGCTACGACCCGGTCGACCAGATCCCGGCCGAGCAGCAGCATCATATCCTGGGGCTCCAGGCGAATTTGTGGTCCGAGCGGATGCGCACCGATGCCCGGGCGAGCTGGGCGATCTTCCCGCGCGCCAACGCCGTGGCCGAGATCGGCTGGTCGAAGCCCGAGGGGCGCGACTATGCAGAGTTCGTCCAGCGGCTGGTGCCGCAGCTCGCGCGGATGAAGCCGCTGGGGCTCGATGCGGCGACCAGCGCCTTCGAAGTGCATCCCAAGCTCGACTACAAGGCGGGCGCCAAGACCGTGACGGTGGCGCTGGAGAACCAGTCGGGGCTGGCGATGCGCTACACCACCGACGGCACGCCGGTGACCGCCCGCTCGCCGCTCTACAGCGCGCCGATCGAGATGCAGCTGCCGACGCGGCTGCGCGCCGCGAGCTTCCTGGCGGACAGCAGCGTCGGCGGGGCGATCGACCGGATGGTCGACGGGCGCGCGGTGCGCTTCCGCACCGACGAGGACATCAAGACCTGCGCCGGCAAGGTAGTGCTGGGGATCGAGGACGATTATCCGGCGACCGGCAAGCGCGCGGTGTTCCTCGTCGATATCTTCCAGCCCTGCTGGCAGTGGAACGACGCCCCGACCGGCGGGGTGAAGGCCGTGGCGCTCACCGTCGGGCAGATCCCGTTCAACTTCCAGCTGGGCAAGGACATCGACCATGTGAAGATCCCGCCGGCGGCGACGCCCGCGGGCGAGTTCCGCGTCCATGCCGGCACCTGCACCGGGCCGATCCTGGCGACGCTGCCGCTGGCCGCGGCGGTGGGCAATCCGGGGCTGACCCGGCTGCTCGCGCCGTTGCCGCTCAGGCAGGGCAACGAGAATATCTGCATCGACTATGCCTCGAACGGCGTGAATCCGATGTGGGCGCTGGAATCGGTGGAGCTGGTCCCTTGAGCGATGCCGTTTCGCTGACCGCCCCGTTCGCGGGGTGGCTGGCACCCCTGGAGGAAGTGCCCGACCCCGTCTTCGCCGAGCGGATGATGGGAGACGGCTTCGCGATCGACCCGGTCGAGGGCGTGCTGCGCGCGCCGGCCGCGGCCGAGGTGATCAATGTCCCCGAAAGCGGGCATGCGGTGACGCTGCGGCTCGACAACGGCGCCGATCTGCTGCTGCACATCGGGCTGGAGACGGTGGCGCTGGGCGGCAAGGGCTTTGCCGCCAGGGTGGCGGCGGGCGAGCGGGTCGCGCAGGGCCAGGCGCTGATCGAATTCGACCTCGACGCCGTCGCCACCGCCGCGCGCGCCCTGATCACTCCGGTCATCATGGCGAGCGAAGGTTACACGCTCGAGCTCGGTTCGCTGGGCCGGGCGGTGGCCGCCGGGGCGGTTGTCGGGCAGGTCCTGCGGACGGACGCGATCGTTGCGGACGCTATGGCCTCCGATGTTGGCGCCGAGCGTGTCGTGCGGGTCACTGCGGCCAACGGCATCCATGCGCGCCCCGCCGCGCGCATCGTCGCCGCGCTCAAGCCCTTCCTTGCCGAAGTGGCGCTGCATGCCGCGGATCGCAGCGCCAATGCGCGCAGCACGATCGCGCTGCTCGGGCTGGGCGCGGGCAAGGACGAGGAAGTGCGCATCGTCGCGCGCGGCGGCGACGCCCAGGCCGCGGTCGATGCCGTGGCGGAGCTTATCCTCGCCAATTTCCACGAGGCCGCGCACGCATCGGTGGCCAAGGCGTCCGCACCCGCGAACGCCGGCCCGGTCCGCGCCGCGCCCGGGCTCGCCATCGGCCAGGCCTTTCAGCTGCGCAGCGCCGATCTCGACGTGCCCGAGAACGGCACGGGCATCGCCGCCGAGCAGGCGGCGCTGGCCAGCGCGACCGCCGCCACCGCCGCCGGGCTCGACGGCGCACACGGCACTGCCGCCGAGATCGCCGAGGCGCACCGCGCGCTGCTCGCCGATCCCGAGCTCGCCGCCACCGCCGCGCGCCACATCGCCGAGGGGCGCAGCGCCGCCTTTGCCTGGCGCGCCGCCACGCAGGACGCCCGCGCCGCGCTGCGCGCCACCGGCGACGCATTGCTGATCGAGCGCATCGCCGACCTCACCGACCTGGAGCGCCAGGTGATCGGGCGGTTGATGGGCGACACCGCCGGACCGAAGCTCACCATTCCCAAGGGCACGGTGTTGTTCGCCGATGACCTGCTGCCCTCGCAGTTCCTCAACCTCGACACCGCGCGGCTCGCCGGGATCGTCACCGCGCAGGGCGGGCCGACCTCGCACGTCGCGATCCTCGCCGCCTCGGCCGGGGTGCCGATGCTGGTCGCCGCCGGCGAGAGCGTGCTGGCGATCGCCGACGGCACGCCGGTGATCCTCGATGCCGATGCCGGTACGCTCACCGTCGACCCCGATGCCGATGCGCTGGCCGAGGCGAGCACGCGGCTTTCGGCGTTGCGGGAACGCCGCGCCCGCGAACTGGCTACTGCGCACACCGCCGCGCACACGGCGGACCGGGTGCGGATCGAAGTCTTCGCCAATCTCGGCTCGGTCGCCGATGCCGCCGCCGCGGTGAGCGCCGGCGCCGAAGGCTGCGGGCTGCTGCGCACCGAATTCCTGTTCCTCGAGCGCGAGACCGCGCCGAGCGAGGAGGAGCAGCGCGAGACCTATTCGGCGATCGCGACGACGCTGGGCGAGCGCCCGCTGATCGTGCGCACGCTCGACATCGGCGGCGACAAGCCGGTGCCCTATCTGCCGATGGAGCGCGAGGAGAACCCGGCGCTCGGCCTGCGCGGCGTGCGGCTGACGACGGCAAGGCCCGACCTGATGCGCATCCAGCTGCGCGCGATCCTGCGCGCGGTGCCCGCCGCCCAGTGCCGGATCATGCTGCCGATGGTCGCCGACCTGGGCGATTACCGGCCGGTGCGGGCGCTGCTCGACGAAGTGCGCGCCGAGCTTGGCGTGCGCGAGGCGATCCCGCTCGGCGTGATGATCGAGACCCCCGCCGCCGCGCTGCTCGCCGGGCAGATCGCGCGCGAAGCCGATTTCCTGTCGATCGGCACCAACGACCTGACGCAATACACGCTCGCCGCCGATCGCGGGAACGCCGCGGTGTCGCAGCGGATCGACGCGATGCACCCCGCGGTGCTGCGCCTCGTCCGCGAAGTCGGCAAGGGCGCCGCCGCGGCCGGCCGCTGGGCCGGGATGTGCGGCGGACTCGCTTCCGATCCGCTCGCCGCGCCGATCCTGATAGGGCTGGGCATCACCGAGCTGAGCGCAACGCCGGCGCAGGTGCCCGGCGTGAAGGCTGCGGTCGCCCGGTTCGACATGGCGGCGTGCAAGGCGCTTGCCGACAAGGCATGCGACGCCCAATCCGCGGCGGAAGTCCGCGCTCTCGCCATGGAGGCGTCCGCATGAGCTTCAGTCCTTCCGCCCTGCTCTCCAAGGCGCAGCCGCTCGGCCGCGCGCTGATGCTGCCGATCGCGGTGCTGCCGATCGCGGCGCTGCTGCTGCGCCTGGGCCAGGCCGACATGCTCGATGTGCCGTTCATCGCGGCGGCGGGCGATGCGATCTTCTCGAACCTCGGCCTGCTCTTCGCCGCCGGCGTGGCAGTGGGGCTGGCGAAGGAAAATCACGGCGCGGCCTCGCTCGCCGGCGTGGTCACCTATCTGGTCGCGACCGAAGGCGCCAAGGTGCTGCTGCACCTGCCGCCCGATCTTGCCGGCGCGGCGGCGCTCGAACAGGCGGCGTGGCGCGCCAAGGAAATCTCCAAGCTGAGCGTGCCGGTGGGCATCTCGTCAGGCATCGTCGCCGGGCTGCTCTACAACCGCTTCCACGCGATCAAGCTGCCCGATTACCTGTCCTTCTTCGGCGGGCGGCGCTTCGTGCCGATCGTCTCGGGGCTCGCGGGCCTCGTGTTCGCCGCCGCCTTTGGCCTCGGCTTTCCGTGGTTCGAGGCGGGGATCGACGCGCTCAGCCACTGGGTACTCGGCGCCGGATCGCTGGGGCTGTTCCTCTACGGGCTGCTCAACCGGCTGCTGCTGATCACCGGGTTGCACCACATCATCAACAACATCGCCTGGTTCCTGCTCGGCGACTTCCACGGCGCGACCGGCGACATCAAGCGCTTCTTCGCGGGCGATCCGACGGCGGGATCGTTCATGGCCGGCTTCTTCCCGGTGATGATGTTCGGCCTGCCCGCCGCCTGCCTGGCGATGTACCGCAACGCGCTGCCCGAGCGGCGCAAGGCGGTGGGCGGCCTGCTGCTGTCGCTGGCGCTGACCTCGCTGCTCACCGGCGTGACCGAGCCGATCGAGTTCAGCTTCATCTTCCTCGCGCCGGTGCTCTATCTGATCCATGCGGTGCTGACCGGCGCGGCGATGGTGCTGATGGACCTGCTCGGCGTGAAGCTGGGCTTCGGCTTCTCGGCGGGGCTGTTCGACTATGTGCTGAACTATGGGCTGGCGACCAAGCCGCTGCTGCTGATCCCGGTCGGGCTGGCCTATGCCGCGATCTATTACTTCACCTTCAGCTGGTGCATCCGCCGCTTCAACCTGAAGACGCCGGGGCGCGAGCCGCTGGAGGAGACGGTTTCGGCCGAAGCGGAGGCTGGCGACCGCGGCACCGCGATCGCGCTGGCGCTGGGCGGGGCGGCGAACATCCGCTCGGTCGATGCCTGCACCACCCGGCTGCGGCTGGTGCTGGTCGACAATGGCCAGGCGGACGAGGCGCGATTGAAGGCGCTGGGCGCGCGCGGCGTGATCAAGCTGCAGGGCGGCGGGTTGCAGGTGGTGCTGGGGCCGATCGCCGACCAGGTCGCGGCCGAAGTGCGCGTCGCGGTAGGCGCGGGCGTGGCGGCACCGGTCGCGGCGCCGGTCGCTGCGGTCCCGGCTGCGGGCGGCGATACCGGCGCGATCCGCGCGGCGCTGGGCTCGGCCCGGGTGCTGGGCGTCTCCGCCAATGCGACGCGGGTGCTGATCGACGTCGCCGATCCGGCGGCGCTGGATCTCGCCGCGCTCGGCACGGTGGCGCGGCAGGCAGTGGTTTCCGGCAACCGGCTGCACCTGATCCTGGGCGACGGCGCCGCGGGGATCGGGGCGGCGCTCAGGGCCGAGCTGCTGGGCTAGCGTCCCCGGAAAAGCCGCGACACAGAGTTTCTCTACCGGTTCGCTTGTGACCCTGGGCCCCGGCTTCCGCCGGGGAACTGGTTAGTGCGGCAGTGCCACTCTTTTACGATCAGGACGCCGTCTCGCCGGGCGTGGTCTCGGCGGGCTCGCCGGGCGCTTCCTCCGGCGCGGTCCAGGAGCCGCGCTGGGGCGTGACCACCGGCACGGGGATCGACAGCGGGCCGGGCAATGCCGCCTGCGCCTCGGCCTCGGGCACCGGATCGAGATCGATCGCGGCGGCGCGCTGATAGTCGGCGGGCTCGGCCGGGCGGGCAATGGTCACGCGCGGCGGATAGGGGTTCTCGGGATAGATCGGTGCGGGCGCGGCGCGGCTGACCGGATAATAGCCGGCACTGTCGGCATTGGCGGCGATCGCGCCCGACGTGCCCGGCGGCGGCGTGTTCTTGTAGAATTCGAAGGCCCCTGAGCGGGCATAGTTGCCAAGGCCGATCCCGGCCAGTCCGCCGCCGCACAGCGCCACTGCGCCACACACCAGCAATGCCTTTCGCGCCGTCGTCACCATCGCAAGCCTCCGAGCGGCAAAACCGTCGGCGAGGCCCGGCTGTTCCCTAGCCCTTGATCGCGCGCTCGACGAGCTGCTGGAATGCCATCGTCGTGCGCGCGACATTGGCGGCCGAGATGCAGCGCGCATCGTCGCCGACGACATGGTGATAGCGGTGCAGGCCGAACACCGCGGCGACGCGGGCATAGCCGGCGGCGAGGATCTCGATCTGCTCGCCGGCCGAGAGCGCGTCGCTCGAATAAGGTGCCTCGAGCCCGACATGGCCGGCAAAGGTCTCGCGCGCCAGCGGCAGCAGCGGGGGGGAGACCGAGAGGAAGCGCTGGGTATCGATGCCGGGCAGCACCTGGCCGGTCAGGTCGTGCCAGTCCTGCGAGGCGACATTGGCGCCGAGATGCAGCCAGAAATGCGTGTCCGCCGGCTTGGGCGCGGTTGCCTTGAGCGCCTCGGCGGCGCCGAGATTTTCATATTCGTGGCCGGTGTTGCAGATGAAGGCGAGGTTGTGCGTGGTCACTGCCTTGCTCGCCCAGCGCGCCATCCACAGCCAGGCGGCGATG
This sequence comes from Sphingomonas sp. HITSZ_GF, assembly GCF_029543155.1. Taxonomy (GTDB): domain Bacteria; phylum Pseudomonadota; class Alphaproteobacteria; order Sphingomonadales; family Sphingomonadaceae; genus Sphingomonas. Next base: position 89,579 of record NZ_JARQXA010000004.1, read on the forward strand.
CCGCCGCCGCGCTCGCCGGCGCAGTGCGTCCAGCCCGAACGCGGGGTGGAGACGACGAGCCAGCTTTTCCGGCCGCGATCGATGCGGCCGATGAAGTTGGCGGCGGGGCGGCGGCCATTCTCGCCGGTGACGGTGAGCGTTGCCGAGGTGCCCTGGATCGCGGCGGCGAGGAAGGGGCCGGCATCGGCGGGGGCGAGCAGCGCGACGGGGCCGGGGAACATCGGCTTGCGGCCATCGGCGTTGAGCGCGATCACCTTGCCGGTGGGGCCGTTGGTGATGACGACCACGGCCCGGGCGCCGGCGGCGAAGGCAGCGTCGATCGGCGCGCGCACCGGCTTGGCGATCGCGGTCGAGTAGCGCGAATAGGGCAGTTCGAGCAGCGCGACGGCGCCGGCAAGCGGGGCGGCGGGGCGGCCGGCTCCGTCGATGCGGACCAGCGGGCCGGTGACGCCTTCGGGTCCGGTAGGGACGACGATGGGCTGGGGCCAGACGCTCGCCCTGGCCGTGCCGCAGACGAGCTCGGTGCGCTCGGGAACGAAATAGGGGACCGAGACCGGCTGCTGCTCGACCTTGAAGCCGAGCCCCTCGATCTCCGAGGTCAGCCAGGCGCCGCAGGCGGTGTCGCCGGGGCCGCCGGCATGCTTGATGCCGAAGCCGAGATATTTGTCGAGATCGGCGGCGACCCTGGCGACGCGGTCCTCGGGCACGCGGGCCAGCGCGGCGCCGGCCGGCAATGCGGCACTCGCCGCCAGGAACCCGCGCCGGCTTGCCTCAAGCGTCATGCTTCCTCCCCAGCATCAGCACGCAGACCAGCGAGATCGCGCAGGTCGCGGCCAGATAGATCGAGATCGGCATGCTCGTTCCATATCGCGCGAGCAAGGCAGTCGCGATGATCGGAGCGAAACCGCCGCCGGCCACCGTGCCGATCTGATAGCCGAGCGAGGCGCCCGAATAGCGCACCTCCTTGGGGAAGAGCTCGGCGAACAGCGCCGCCTGGGGGCCGTACATCATGCTGACGAAGATCAGCGAGATGGTGATCGCGGCGACGATGGCGAGCGCCGACTGGCTCTCGATCAGCGGGAAGACGGCGAACGCCCAGCCGCCGGAGAGCAGCGCGCCGAGCACGAAGATCGGCTTGCGGCCGAAGCGATCGGAGAGCGCGCCGCAGGCGATCAGCGCGGGCATCATCACCAGGCTGCCGACCATCACCGCGAGCAGCATCGTCTCGCGCGGCAGGCCGATCGTGGTGGTGCCATAGGCCACCGCATAGGTGATCGCGATGTAGAAGCAGACATTGTTGGCGATGAAGGCGCCGCCCGCGGTCAGCACGGTGAGGCCGTGCTGGCTGAGCACCTGCCAGATCGGCGAGGCCGGGGCCTGGTCCGCCGGTGCGGCTTCGCCCTCGGGCTCGGCGACGGTGCGGTGCATGACGATGCCGACGAAGATCAGCGAGACGCTGAGCAGGAAGCCGATCCGCCAGCCCCAGGCAGCGAAGCTGGCCGGGTCGATCAGCGTGCTGGCGATCAGGAACACGGTGTTGGCGAGCACCACGCCGAGCGGCACGCCGACCTGGACGAAGCTGCTGTAGAAGCCGTGGCGATGCGCGGGCGCGTTCTCGATCGCCATCAGCGCGGCGCCGCCCCACTGGCCGCCGACGGCAAGCCCCTGGACGAAGCGCAGCGCCACCAGCAGCAGCGGCGCGAGCACGCCGAGGCTGGCATAGCTGGGGAGCAGGCCGATCAGCGTGGTCGCCAGGCCCATGATGAACATCGCGGCGACCAGCGCGCGCTTGCGGCCGTAGAGATCGCCGAAATGGCCGAAGACCATGCCGCCGATCGGGCGAGCGATGAAGCCGACCGCGAAGGTGGAGAAGGCGGCGATCTGCGCGATGAAGGGCGGCAGATCGGCGGGGAAGAACAGCTTGGGGAAAACCAGCGCCGCGGCGGTGCCGTAGATGAAGAAGTCGTACCATTCGATCGCCGCGCCGGCGGAGGCCATCGCCGCGATCTTGAGGCTGGGGGCTTTGGTCGCTTGCTCTGTTGCCAAATCGGCTCTCCCGGCGGTCGCTTGGGGTAGAAGGCCGCCGGCTTCGCGAAAGAGGACAGCGAAGCCGGCGGCAGGATCAGGCGGAGATGGAAGAACCGCCCCGGATATTTACCAGCGGGTGGACATGCTCACGCCGATCGTGCGCGGCTTGTTGTAGCGCACCGACAGCGGATAGCCCGCCTGCATGAACTTCAGCACCTGGATCTGGCGATCGGTGATGTTGCGGACGAACGCCGCGACCTGGACCTTGTTGAAGTTGAAGCCGGCGCGGGCGCCGAACAGGTCGAAATCGGTCATCGGGATCGCCGGGGTGGACGCGGTCACCGTATCCTGGATGCCGCCGCGCTGGCCCTGATAGTTGACGTTGACGAAGACGTTCGACTTGTCGCTGATCGGGTGGCGGTAATCGACGCTCGCCGACATCGTCCAGTCGGGGATCTGCGCCACGGCGCTGTCGAGCGTCGGCAGGCCGGTCACCCCGGTCGGCACCTTGACGAAATGCGCGCGCTGGGTGGCTGCGTTCAGCCCCAGCGAGAACATGCCGCCCGCCAGGCGCCAGCGCCCGTCGAGCGCCGCCTCGATGCCCTTGGACTGGATCGTGCCGCCGTTCACGTTGAACTGCTGGCCGCCCTGGAGACAGGCATTGGTGAGCGTGCAACCGTCGTTGATGCTGGTGATCGCATCCTTGGTGCGCTGCAGATAGGCGGCGACGCGGACGAACACGCCGCGCGTGACCGTCGACTTGATGCCGGCCTCGTAGCCGATCGTCGTCTCGTTGCCATAGGTATATTGGAAGGGATTGGGCGCCGCGGCATTGTACGAGCCGTTGTTGACGCCGCCCGCGCGGTAGCCGGTGCCGACCTTGGCGTAGAGCAGCGTGCTGGTCGGGCCCGGGATCTTGTAGCTCGCGGTGGCGGTGAACGCCGGCTGCTCTGCCTTATAGACGAAGGTGGTCGGTAGGCGAGTATAGTTGGTGGTGTAGAGCGCGTAGATATACTGGGTCGCGGTCTTGTAGTCGTGCGAGATGCGCGCTTCGCCGTTCAGCGACAGATTGCCGAACTGGTAGCCGACCGAGGCATAGGCCGCGAACGAGTAGATGCGCTGCTGGGTGTAGCTGTCGGTGCCGAACACCAGCGGATAATTGGTCGGGCAGTTCGCCGAAGTGGGCAGCGGCTTGAGGCAGACCTTTGCCGTCGGCGTGCCGGTGCAGATGCCCTGGGTGATGGTGGTGAAGGCGCAGGGCGAGGTGTTGATCGCCAGGCGGTAATCGTCGTTCTGGTAGAGGCCCTCGGCGCCGACGATCCAGGTCAGCTTGCCGCCCGCGCCGCTGCCGGTCAGGTGCAGGTCCTGATAGAGCGTGCGGTCGACCACGTTGGTGTGGACCTGGGTGAAGGGATAGATGCCGAGCTCGCCCTGCTGGCGCATCGACTGGAGCGTCGCGAAGTCGATCGCCGCGCCGTAGAACTGGCTCGAGCGCCAGCGCGTCGCCATCGTCGTCGATTCGAGCTTGGCCCAGCCGAAGTCGTAGCTCGCATTGAGCATGACGCGGCCGACCTTCTGCATCAGCTCGTCCTTGCCGTCATGCGGCAGCGTGTAGCGCGACTGATAATAGCCGAGCGGCACCGCGGCGTTGGTGCCGGGCGCGATGACGAGGCTGTTGACGAAGCTCGGCAGCTTGAGGTCCTGCCCGTCGACGAGCAGGTTCACGTCGAGATTGCCCGAGCGGTAGCGCAGCTGGGCGCGGCCGTTCCAGCCGCGGGTGCTGTCGTAATATTTCTTGGTGTTGGGGTTGTAGTAGAAGCCGCCGGTCTGGCCGTAGATCTCGCCGCCAACGCGCACCGCGACGGTATCGCTCAGCGCTTCGTTGACCACGGCGGCGACGCGCTTCTGGTCGAGCCCGAAGGTGTACATGCCGCGCGCCCAGCCCGAGCTTTCGAACTTGGGCTTGGCGAGGACGATGTTGACCACGCCGAATTCGGAGTTGCGGCCGTAGAGCGCACCCTGCGGACCCTGGAGCGATTCGACCCGCTCGATGTCGAAATAGTCGTTCGCCTTGAAGTTGCGGCCGCCCAGCGTCGAGCTGCCGACATAGGCGCCGTTGACGAACAGGCCGACGCCCGAATCGGCGCCGGTGGCGCGCGCGGTGCCCGAACCGCGGATCGAGACTTCGGCAAGGTTCTCGCTCGCCACATCGTTGAAGCGCACGCCCGGCGTGGTGCTGAGCAGATCGCCGCTGCCCGCGACCGGGCCCTTGGCGTCGAGCTGGTCGCCGGTCACCGCGTTGATCGTGCCCGGCACGTCGCGGATGCTCTCCTCGCGGCGGCGCGCGGTGACGATGATGTCGTCCTGGCGCTTGGCATCGCTCGCGTCGGGCGCGTCCTGCTGGGCAGGGGCCTGCTGGGCGGTTTCGGTGGTGGCGGTGGTGGTCTGCGCCAGGGCCGGCGTGGCGGCGACGAGCGCAAGGGTTGCCGTGGTGGCAAGAAAATCTCGCATGCATCCTCCCATGGCGCGCATTTTTGCTGCGCCTGCCCTTTTCATCCACCTGCGGACGGACGGTGTCAACCAGATTGTACGACAATCTTTGATCAATGGTGTGACAAATCTCTTGCTACGCCTCCGCGCGCGCAATAGAAATGGTCGTGCAGGACTGGTAAGCACCGGCACAGGCGCATCCATTCCGTGAGAGGGCAAGTCTTTGAGTGGCAATCAGGAATCAGTGGCCGATATGGGCGGCGGAGACTCGGTGGAAGCGGCGGTGGCCGGTTCGGCATCGACGGCCGACGATCTGGCGCACGCCCTGCGGCTGCAGATCCAGAAGAGCGAGCTCGCCCCCGGCGAGTGGCTGCGCGAGGCGCGGCTGTGCAGCGAGTTCGGCGTCGGGCGCTCGATCGTCCGCCGCGCGCTGCGCATCCTCTCCGATGACGGGCTGATCGAGATCGAGGAGCACCGCGGCGCCCGCGTCTCCGCCACCACGGTCGAGGAAGTGTTCGATCTCTATGAGGTGCGCGCTGCGCTCTACGGCCTGGCCGCGCGCTTTGCCTGCCTGCGCGGCACCGATGCGGCGATCCGCCATATGCTGGTGAACATCGACAAGATGCTGAGCGACGCTGCCAGCGGCGTGCCGGCCGAGCAGATCATAGAGCTTTCGGAGACGATCTTCAGCGAGATGGCCGAATCGGCCAGCCCCGATGCGCAGAAGATGATCGAGGCGGTGCGCCGCAAGACGCGCTTCCACTTCTCCTATGCCGCGCTGGCGCTCAACGCCAACGGCCCCGGCCCCTATGAATATTGGCGCCGGGTGCGCGCCGCGCTGGTCGAGCGCGATGCCGACAAGGCGAGCCAGGCCGCGCGCGAGATCCTTTATTTCATGCAGGGCGAAGTCGCGCGGATCATGCTCGCGCGCGGCCCCCGCGTGCGCGAAGCCGCGCCGCTGATCGCGCCTGCACCCCCGATAAAAAAGCGCGCCGCCGCAAACAGGAGATGAAGATGAAGGCACGATCGCTCGCCAAGCTTATGTTGCTCGCCGCCACGCTGGCCGGTGCAGCGATCGCGCCCGCCGCGCCGGTTCGTCCCCGCGCTCCTGCCCCCGCCGCTGCCGGCGATGCGGCGATGACCAATCTGCTCGACTATCTGCGCAACCAGAACACCACCGGCTTCCTGGTGATCCAGGACGGCAAGGTGCTGGTGGAGAAGAACTTCCCGGCGCCCGAGGGCGACCGCCAGTTCCCGCTCTTCGTCTATGGCAAGACCAAGGACGGCGCGCTGCTCGAGGACGTCGCCTCGCAGCAGAAGAGCTTCGTCTCGGTGCTGATCGCGATCGCGATCGACAAGGGGCTGATCGACGTCACCAGGCCCGTCTCCGACTATATCGGCACGGGCTGGTCCAAGGCGACGCCCGAGCAGGAAGCCAAGATCCGGGTGATCGACGTGCTGCACATGGCATCGGGTCTGGACGAGAAGTTCGGCTATGAAGCGCCGGCGGGCACCAAATTCTTCTACAACACCCCGGTCTATGCGATCTCCAAGCGGATCGTGGCGGCGGCGGCCAAGCAGCCGCTCGAAACGATTACGCAGGACTGGCTGACCGTGCCGGCCGGCATGGTCAACACCGCGTGGCGCAAGCGCCCGGCGGCGCTCGCCAGCATCGGCAACGACACCGGGCTGGTCACCACCCCGCGCGACACTGCGCTGTTCGGGCTGATGATCCTGCACAAGGGCGTGTCGAACGATGGCAAGCGCGTCGTCTCCGAAGCCAGCCTCAACGCGATGTTCGAGCGCTCGCCGACCAACCCGGCCTATGGCCGGCTGTGGTGGCTGAACGGCGGCGCCTACATGATGGGCGCGCTGGGCAACAAGAAGGACGGCCCGCTGATCGCGGCCGCGCCGGCCGACACGATCGCCGCGCTCGGCGCCTTCAACCGCCGCCTCTACGTCGTGCCCAGCAAGAAGCTGGTGGTGGTGCGCACCGGCGCGACCGCGACCGACAAGGAATTCGACCAGCAGCTGTGGCTGCGGCTGAACAAGGTGATCGGCTGAACGCCGCCAGCAGGAAAATCGGGAGAGTAAGATGGGAATAGCGCACCGCTTCGCGGCGCTGGGCCTGGCGCTTGCCGGTGGCACCGCCGCGCTCGGCACGGCCGCCGCCCAGTCGATCGTCAAGGCACCCGCCGGCAGCGTCCGTGGCGAGACGGCCGGGGGCCAGACCATATTCAGGGGCATTCCCTATGCGCTGCCGCCGGTCGGCGAGCGGCGCTGGAAGCCGCCGGTGGCAGTGCCGGCCTGGGCCGGGGTGCGCGACGCGACTGCGTTCGGCCCCGCCTGCCAGCAGCCCTCGGCGCCGCCGGGCAGCATCTATGCCGAAGTCTATCCGGCGATGAGCGAGGATTGCCTGTCGCTCAACGTCTGGGTGCCGGCCAGGGCGAAGAAGGCGCCGGTGTTCGTCTGGATCCATGGCGGCAACCTGGTGCGCGGATCGTCGCAACAGGCGATGTTCGACGGCAGCCAGCTGGCCAAGCGCGGCGTGATCGTCGTCTCGATCAACTATCGGCTCGGCGTGTTCGGCTATTTCGCCCATCCCGGGCTGAGCGCCGAATCGCCCGACGGCACCTCCGGCAATTACGGGGTGATGGATCAGATCGCGGCGCTCAAATGGGTGAAGGCCAATATCGGCGCGTTCGGCGGCGATGCCGGCAACGTCACCATCGCGGGTGAATCCGCCGGCGGGCTGGCGATCCTGCACCTGCTGGTCTCGCCCCAGGCGCGCGGGCTGTTCGGCAAGGCGATCGTGCAGAGCGCGGCGCTGATGAACATCCCCGAGCTCAAGACGATGGCGCACGGCGTGCCCTCGGCCGAGACGCTGGGCGTGCATTATGCCACGGCGATGGGCGCGAAGGACGTCGCCGAGCTGCGCGCGATCCCCGGGCCCGACCTGGCGGCGCGCGCAGTGAAGGCGGGCTTCGCCTCGACCGCGATCGTCGACGGCAAGGTGATCACGCGCCAGTTGCTCGACACGTTCGAGCGCGGCGAGCAGGCGAAGGTGCCGCTGATGACCGGCTTCACCGCCGGCGAGATCAGCACGATGAAGTCGATCCTGCCGGGGCTGCCCGAGGCTTCGACCTTCACTGCGGAAAGCTATGAAGCGAAGATCCGCGCCAGCTACGGCCCGCTCGCCGACGAATTCCTGCGGCTCTATCCGTCGAGCGCGATCGGCGCGAACATGCTCGCGGCGGCGCGCGACGGCTTCTTCGCCTGGAACTCGCAGAAGCTGGTGCGCGAGCAGGCGCGGGCCGGCCAGCCGGCCTATCTCTATTATTTCGATCATCACCTGCCGTCTTCGGACGCGGCGGGCATCCACGCCTTCCACGCATCCGAAGTGCCCTTCATGTTCGGCACGATCGACCGAGTCACCGCGCTGTGGCCTGCCATTCCGAACACGCCGGGCGAGCGCGCGCTCTCCGATGCGATGGTCGGCTATTGGGCGAGCTTCGCCCGCACCGGCGCGCCCCGCGCTACCGGCCAGCCCGCCTGGCCCTCTCACAACCAACGAGCTGCCTATATGCACTTCACCGACAAGCCCGAGGTCGGCAGCGACCTCAAGGCTGCCGAATACGCACTGCACGACCAGGTCTTCTGCCGCCGCCGGGCGGCCGGCAACCTGCCCTGGAACTGGAATGTCGGCGTGATCGCGCCGCCGCTGCCCGCGCCGGCGGAGGGCTGCAAGTGATCGACGGCTCGATGCAGGATTTTCCGCTGACGCTCGACCGGATCGTCGACCATGCGGCGAAATGGCATCCCGAGGTGCAGGTGGCGACCGCGGGCGAGGGCGGGGCGATCGCGCATGTCAGCTATGCCGATCTGCGCGCAAGGTCGCGCAAGGTCTCGCGGTTGCTCGCCGATCTGGGCGTGGCGCAGGGCGAGCGGGTGGCGACGCTGGCGTGGAACAGCCAGGCGCATGTCGAGAGCTGGTTCGCGATCATGGGCATGGGCGCGGTGTGCCACACGCTCAACCCGCGGCTAACTGCGCCCCAGCTCGCCTGGATGCTGGCGCAATCGGGCGCGCGCATCCTGATCGTCAGCGCCGACCTGATGGTGCTGGCGCTGAAGGTGCTCGACGACGCGCCGGGGATCGGGCGGGTGCTCGTGATCGATGGCGACGTCTCGCCCAAAAGCTATGGCAGCGCCGAGATCGCGGCGCTGGCGCCGCTGATCGACGCGTCGGCCGGAGACTTCGCCTGGGGCGATTTCGACGAGAAGGCGCCGAGCGGACTGTGCTTCACCTCGGGATCGACCGGCGCGCCCAAGGGCGTGACCTATACCCACCGCTCGAGCTTCATGCACACGCTGCGGCTGCTCCAGGCGGACGTCTCGGGGATCACCAGCCAAGACGTGGTGATGCCGGTGGTGCCGATGTTCCACGCCAATGCCTGGGGCCTGCCCTTCGCGGTGCCCGCGGCGGGGGCCAAGCTGGTGCTGCCCGGGCGGCACCTCGATGGCGCGAGCCTGGCGAAGCTGATCGCAGCGGAGGACGTGACGATTGCGGTCGGCGTGCCGACGGTGTGGCTGGGCCTGTGCGATCATCTCGATGCGACCGGCATGACCTTGCCGTCGCTCAAGCGGATCATCGTCGGCGGCGCGCCGATGCCGCCGGCGCTGATGGAGCGGATCGAGAGCCAACTCGGCATTCCGGTGCAGACGAGCTGGGGGATGACCGAGCTGTCGCCGGTCGGCACGTTCGGCGTGCTCAGTGCGCCGACGCGCGACGCGCTGATCTCGGGCCGCCCGGCGCTGGGTGTCGACCTCGCGCTGATGGACGAGCAGGGCGCATTGCTGCCCGAGCAGCGCGATGTCGAAGGCCGGCTGCACGTGCGCGGCGCCGCGGTGATCGACCGCTATTTCGGGCAGGAGCGCAGCGCGACCAACGAAGAGGGCTGGTTCGACACCGGCGACCTCGCGAAGATCGACCGCGCCGGCAATCTGATGATCACCGGCCGCGCCAAGGACCTGATCAAGTCGGGCGGCGAATGGATCAACCCGGCCGAGATCGAGGCGGTGGTGTGCGCGCTGCCGCAGGTCTCGCTGGCCGCGGTGATCGGGCGCAGCGACGTGAAATGGGGCGAGCGGCCGCTCCTTCTCGTCGAGCTGCGCGAGGACCAGGAGATCAGCGACCAGGAGCTGCTCGGCTCGCTGCGCGGGCAGGTCGCGTCCTGGTGGATCCCCGATGCGGTGGTGCGCGTGCCGAGCATGCCGCGCGGCTCGACGGGCAAGATCGACAAGCTGCAGCTGCGGGCGGCGTATAGCGGCAGTTAGGACGTCATCCCGGCGAAAGCCGGGATCTCAGGCGGTGGCGCGAGGCGCCGGAAAAGAGCCGCACGAGATCCCGGCTTTCGCCGGGATGACGATTTACTCAAACCCGCTCGACGATCAGCGCGATGCCCTGGCCGCCGCCGATGCACATCGTGGCGAGGCCGTAGCGGCCGCCGGTGCGGGCCAGCTCGTGGACGAGCTTGGTGACGATGATCGCCCCGGTCGCGCCGACCGGATGGCCGAGTGAGATGCCGCTGCCGTTCGGGTTCACCTTGTCCGCGTCGAAGCCGAGCGCGTCGGCGACGGCGCAGGCCTGGGCGGCGAAGGCTTCGTTCGATTCGATCACGTCCATGTCGGCAACCGACAGCCCGGCCCTGGCGAGCGCCGCCTGGGTAGCGGGGACCGGGCCCATGCCCATGTAATTGGGATCGACGCCGGCATGCCCGTACGCGACGATCCGCGCCATCGGCGTGAGGCCGAGCTCGGCCACTGCCTTCTCGCTCGCCAGCACCAGGGCCGCCGCGCCGTCGTTGATGCCCGAGGCGTTGCCGGCGGTGACCGTGCCCTCGGGCTTGAAGATGGTGCGCAGCCTGGCGAGGTCCGCGGCATTGGCGTCGGCGCGGACATGCTCGTCGGTGTCGAAGACCTTGGTGGCGCGACCGGCCTTGACCTCGATCGGCACGATCTGGCCGGCGAAGCGCCCTTCGGCGATCGCGCGGGCGGCACGGGCATGGCTCTCGGCCGAATATTCGTCCTGGCGCGCGCGATCGACGCCGTGGCGCTCGGCGACATTCTCCGCCGTCACGCCCATCAGCCCGCCGCCGAACGGATCGGTGAGCGCGCCGTTGAGCCCGTCGATCACGGTGGCGTCGCCCATCTTCTGGCCCCAGCGCGTGGCGGGGGAATAATAGGGCGCGCGGCTCATCACTTCGCTGCCGCCAGCGACAGCGATCTCGGCATCGCCGAGCATCAGCATCTGCGCCGCCGAGACGATCGCCTGCACGCCCGAGCCACAGAGCCGGTTGACGGTGAGCGCGGGCACTTCCTTGGGGATGCCCGCCTCGATCCCGGCGACGCGCGCGAGATAGGCGTCGCGCGGCGCAGTGGGGATCACCTGGCCGAACACGACATGGCCGACGGCTTCGGGCGCGACTCCAGCGGCGTCGAGCACCGCGCGGGTGACGGTGGCGGCGAGGCTGCCGGGCGTCTCGTCCTTGAGCGCGCCGCCGAAGGTGCCGATCGCGGTGCGCCGGGCGGCGACGATATAGACGGACTGGGTCATGCGTTCACCTTATCGGCACGGGCGGCCATTTCGTACTGATATTGCTCCTCGCCGCGCGCAGGGATCCGTTCCCCGTCGCGCGCGCTGACTTCGGCGAGGCGATCGAGCAGCGTGTCGGCCACCGCCTCGCCGTCGCCCAGGAACAGCCCGCGCGTCATCGTGACATGCGCCTGTTCGAAGCTGCCGGCGCCCGCGAGCAGGATCGCGCGGCTGGGCGCATCCTCGGCGGCGAGCGCGACCACCGCCGGGCTGACCAGCGAGGCACCAAGCCCGGCGAGCATCTCGTCGGCATAAAGGCCGTTGGTCATCGCCGTCGCCGCGCTCGGCGCCAGGCAGTTGACGCGGATGCCATAGCGCTCCCCTTCGATCGCCAGCGTCTGCATCAGCCCGACCAGCGCCATCTTGGCCGCGCCGTAATTCGCCTGGCCGAAATTGCCGTAGAGCCCGGAGGACGAGGTGGTGAAGATGATGCGGCCGTAATTCTGCGCGCGCATCGTGTCCCACACTGCCTTGGTGCAGTTGACCGAGCCCATCAGATGGACGTCGAGCACCAGGCGGAAATCGTCGAGATCCATCTTGGCGAAGCTCTTGTCGCGCAGGATGCCGGCATTGTTGACGAGGATGTCGATGCGCCCCCAGCGCGAAAGCGCGTCCTCGCACATCGCCTGCACCGCGGCGAAATCGGTGACGCTCGCCGCCGCCGCCATCGCCTCGCCGCCCGCCGCCTCTATCTGGGCGACGACCGCGGCCGCGGCCTCGCCGTTCATGTCGGCCACCACCAGCTTGGCGCCGCGCTTCGCCAGCGCGATCGCATGCGCGGCGCCCAGGCCGGCGCCGGCACCGGTGACGATCGCCACGCGGGTCGAAAGATCGATCCCCATGCTCATTCCTTTCAGAGATTGGCTGCGTCGAGCGACGCGAAATTGCGGTTGGAAGCGGCCAGCTCGACGAGGAGCGGCGCGGGTGCCCAGGCCCAACCCTGCGGGCCGGCGGCGAATTCGGCGATCCGCTCGAGCACCTTGGCGAGCCCGATCTGGTCGGCGAAGTACATCGGGCCGCCGCGCTCGCCGGGGAAGCCGTATCCGTCGAGATAGACGACATCCACATCGACCGGGCGATAGGCGATGCCTTCGCCGAGGATCTTCGCGCCTTCGTTGATCAGCGCATAGATGCAGCGCTCGACGATCTCTTCGTCCGAAATCTCGCGGCGCGTGATGCCGAGCCGGGCGGACTCGGCGAGGATCAGCGCGTCGATCTCGGGATCGCTCTCGGCGGTGCGGCCATCCGGATAGCGATAGAAGCCGGCGCCGGTCTTCTGGCCGAAGCGGCCGAGCGCGCAGACCAGGTCGGGGATCTTCGAATAGGGCCGGTCGGGCTGCTCGATCGCGCGGCGCTTGCGGATGCTCCAGCCGATGTCCTGGCCGGCCAGATCCATCACCGCGACCGGGCCCATCGCCATGCCCCAGCGCTTGAGCGCGCCGTCGAGCTGGGCGGGCAGCGCGCCTTCCTCGAGCAGATACCAGGCCTGGCGGAGATATTCCTCGAACATGCGGTTGCCGACGAAACCGTCGCACACGCCGACCGCCACCGGGCTCTTGCCGATCGCCTTGCCGAAGGCCATCGCCGTTGCCAGCGTCTCGGGCGAAGTCTTTGCACCGCGTACCACTTCGAGCAGCCGCATCACATTGGCGGGCGAGAAGAAGTGGAGGCCGATCACGCGCTCGGGCGTGGCGGTGAAGCCGGCAATCGCATCGAGATCGAGCGTCGAGGTGTTGCTGGCCAGGATCGCATCGGGCCGGGCGACGCGCTCCATTTCGGTGAACACCTGGCGCTTGACGTCCATGTCCTCGAACACCGCCTCGATCAGCAGGTCGGCCTCGGCGGCGGCATCGATCGTCGCGGCGGCGTTCAGCGCGGCGATGCGGGCATCGGCGACCTCGGCTTCGATCCGGCCCTTCTCGACATCGCGCAGGATCGTCTTGGCGATCCCGGCCTGCGCCTTGCCGAGCGCTTCCTCGCGCGGCTCGACCAGGGTGACCTCGAGCCCCGAATTGAGCAGCGCCAGCGCGATGCCGGTGCCCATCAGCCCGCCGCCGATCACGGCGACATGGCCGATCTTGCGGGGCTTCACGTCGCCAAGGCCGGGCACGCGCGCCGCGATACGGCGGCCGAAGAATGCGTGGCGCAAGCCGCGCGATTCCGCCGAGCCGAGCAGCTCGCTGAACAGGTCCGCCTCGACGCGCAGTCCGCTGGCGAAATCGTGCGTGCCGATCGCCGCGACGCATTCGACGATGCGGCGCTGGGCGAGCCCGCGCGGCTTCGCGGCTGCCAGCACATCGGCCAGGTCCGCCGGCACCGGCATCTCGCCCGTACGGCGCACCGGCGGCATGCTCTCGGCAAAGGCGAGCGCGGCGGCTTCGGCGTCATCGGCGACGACGAGATCGACGATGCCTGCGCCATGCGCCTGCACGCCGTTCAGCACGCGGCCGCTCAACATCAGCTCGAGCCCGGCCCTGGCGCCGATCAGCCGGGGCAGGCGCTGGGTGCCGCCGCCGCCGGGCAGCACGCCCAAAGTCACTTCGGTGAGCCCGATCCGCGCGGTCTCGGCGGCGACGCGGTAATGGCAGGCGAGCGCGAGCTCGAGCCCGCCGCCCATGCACACCCCGTTGATCGCCGCGATCACCGGCTTGGGCGAGGCTTCGATAGCTTCGATCATCGCACGATTGGCGTCGATCTTCGACGGATCGCCGTCGAACTCGGTGATCTGCGCGCCGGCGCTGAACAGCTTCGGCCCGCCGCTGACGACGATCGCCGCGACCTCGGCATCGGCGACCAGCCCGGCGAATGCCTGGGCGATCACGCCCACGCCCGCCACCGACTGGGTGTTCACCGGCGGATTGGAGAAACGCAGCAGCGCCACCGCGCCATGCCGCTCGACCTCGACTTGCAAACCCCGTCTCCCATTGGCAGCGTTCGGGGAGGCGCCTATCATTTGTTGGTTTGTTGGACAAAGGTATTTTGATGGAGTTTGGAAAGCTCAGGATCGCGCGTGCCTATGAGGCGGTGCAGCAGGCGCTGGAGGAGGCGATCCTCAGCGGCGCGCTGCCGCCGGGCGAGCCGCTGCCGACCGAGACCGAGCTGGCCGAGAAGTTCGGCGTGACGCGCCACACGGTGCGCGAGGGGATGCGCGCGCTCGAGCAGAGCGGGCTGGTCAAGCGCGATGCCGGGCGGCGGCTGCACGTCACCCGGCCCAGGCATGATGCGCTGGCCACGCAGAACTCCCGTGCGCTGGTGATGCAGCAGGTCTCGTTCCGCGAGATCTGGGAAGTGGCGATGCAGCTCGAGCTGCTGGCGATGGATCTGCTCGAAGGCCAGGTCGACGATGCGCTGGTCGCGAAGCTGGAAGCCAATGTCGCGGCGATGGCAGCGGCGCTCGACAAGGGCGAGCCGATCGCCGCGCTCGACGTCGAGTTCCACGCGCTGATCGCGCATGCCACGCAGAACCGGGTGCTGCTGATGTCGCGCGAGCCGGTGTCGATGCTCTTCTATCCCTCGCTCGAGCGGCTGTTCGCGCATCCGAAGACGCGCGACCGCTCGCCGCGGCGCATCCTCGACGCGCACCGCGAGATCGTGACTGCACTGGCGGCGCGCGACCTCGACACCGCCAAGCTGTGGATGCGCCGCCACATGGCCGATTTCCGCCGCGGCTACGAACATGCCGGCCTGCCGCTGGACGCGCCGATCGGCGGCTAGGATCCGGCTGGCGCATGCCGGGCACGGCCTGGCGGCGCTTACGCGTTTCTACGGAATGCGCGGCGGGGCGCGGCTGCTTACCTCTATGTCGTGAGGGCTGGAGGGCGCCACATGAAGGACAGCAATTATTACGCGCAGCGCGCGGCCGAGGCACGCGATGCCGCGCTCAAGGCCAAGGGCATGCCGAGCTTCCGCGCCCACATGGGCATGGCGCAGGAATATGAGCGCCGCGCGCGGGGCTTCGAGGCGCGCCATGCCGACAAGGTCGTACTCGACTAGCCGCGACCGCGTGCGCTAGCGGATTCGTGCCTGCATCGACGCAGGAGGAGCCGTACGCATGCCCACCTCACTCTATCTAGACGATCTGGAAGCGGGGATGCGCTGGCAGGGCGGCCCGATCGACATGGTCGAGGCCGATATCCTGCGCTTCGCCACCGAGTTCGACCCCCAGCCGATGCACATCGATCCTGCAGCCGCGGCGGCGGGCCGGTTCGGCGGGATCATCGCCAGCGGCTGGCACGTGGCGGCGCTGGTGATGCGCGATTTCGTCGAGCGCGCGCCGTTCGGCGAGACGCCACTGCTCGGGCTCAAGATCGACGACCTGCAATGGCGCCATCCGGTCCGCCCCGGCGACCGGCTGGACATCCTGCGCGAAGTGATCGAAGTCACGCCCTCGCGCAGCAAGCCCGACCGCGGCACCGTGCTGATGCGGATGACGGTCACCAACCAGGCGGGCATCGTGGTGATGTCGTTCCTCAACCTGATCCAGCTGCCGACCCGGCCCGCCGCCGCCTAGGCGTTCGCCTGTTCGGCGGCGATGCGGTTGATCAGCCGTTCGGCGACCGAGCGGCGCAGCGCGGCTCCGCGCTCGATCTGGCGCCAGGTATTGTAGCTGATGCCGAAGCGCGACTGCAGCGCCTCGTTGGTCCGCGCCTGGCAGTGCGTCATCATGTGCTCGACGATGTCGGGCGGCAGGGCAAGCATGGTACGCGACATGGGGTTTTCCTCCTTCATTGGGTGATTTGCGGTTCGGCGAGGAGCGCCGCGCGGCGGGCGGCGTGGCGCTCGAACGCGGCGGCCTTGACCGGGCCGAAGCCGCGAATGTCGTCGGGCAGCGCGGCCAGCGCGCATGCGCGTTCGAGCCCGGCGGGATCGAGCGTGCGGAGGGCGCGCTCGATATCGGCGAAATATTCGGCGATCAGCGCGCGTTCGCGGCGGCGCTCCTCGGTGCGGGCGAACGGATCGGCCCAGCCGCCGCGCAGCCGCTTGCCATGGGCGAGCAGGCGCAGCGCCGGGAAGATCCAGGGGCCGAAGGCGCGCTTGCGCGGCCGGCCGGTCGCCGGATCGAGCCGCGACAGCAGCGGCGGGGCGAGGTGCAGCCGGGTCTTGCCGGTGCCGGCGAACTGGCGGGTGAGCTCGGCGGCGAACTCGGGCGCGCTGTAGAGCCGGGCGACCTCATACTCGTCCTTGTACGCCATCAGCTTGTAGGCATTGGCCGCGACGGCACGGACCAGCGCCTCGCCCGATGCGCCATGGGGTGAAGCGGCCTGCCGGACCTGCTCGACCAGCGCCTGGTAGCGGCGGGCATAGCCGGCGTCCTGATAGGCGGTCAGGTCGGCGACGCGCCGGGCGACCAGTGCCTCGATCCCTTCGTCGATGGGGGCCGGTGCCGCGAGCCCGGCGACCTGGTCGACTGCGGCGCGATCGACCGCGGCGAGGCGGCCCCATTCGAAGGCGCGCAGGTTCATCGCCACGGCCGCGCCGTTCGCCTCGATCGCGGCGCGTAGCGCGTCGCGGGTGAGCGGGATCAGCCCGGACTGCCAGGCGAAGCCGGCGAGCAGGACGTTGGCGGCGGTGCTGTTGCCGAACAGCCCCTCGGCGATCGCCGTGGCGGGCAGGCGCGACAGCGCGCGGGCGCGCGCGGCGATCGCGTCGGCCATGTCGGGCGCGGGGATCGCGGTGTCGCGGTCGCGCACGAAGTCGGCGGTCGGCTGCACGTCGCTGTTGAGCACTGCCGCCGAGCGCGCCGGATCGAGCCGGACCAGCGCATCGGCCGCGGCGCTGACGACCAGGTCGGTGCCGAGCAACAGGTCGGCGCGGCCGTCGCCGATGCGCACCGCATGGATCTGCGCGGCATGCGGGGCGATCCGCACCTGGCTGACAACGGCGCCGTTCTTCTGGGCCAGGCCGGTGAAGTCGAGCACGGTGGCGCCCAGCCCGTCGATATGCGCGGCGGCGCCGAGCAGCGCGCCGATCGTCAGCACGCCGAGCCCGCCGATGCCGGCGACATAGATGTTGTAGTCGCCGGTCGGCGGGGCGATCGCCGGCTCGGCGAGGCTGGCGAACAGCCGCGCCTCGGCCTCGGCGGCGCGCGAGGGATCGGGCTTGCGCAGCACGGCGCCTTCGATCTCGACGAAGCTCGGGCAGAAGCCGGCGACGCAGGAAAAGTCCTTGTTGCAAGCCGACTGGTTGATCCGCCGCTTGCGGCCGAATTCGGTCTCGAGCGGCTCGACTGCGACGCAGTTGGACTGGACCGAGCAGTCGCCACAGCCTTCGCAGACGCGCGGGTTGATGAACAAGCGCTTGTCGGGTTCGGGCAGCGTGCCGCGCTTGCGGCGGCGGCGCTTCTCGGCCGCGCAGGTCTGCTCATAGACGAGCGCGGTGACGCCGGGAACGGTGCGCAGGTGGCGCTGCACGGCATCGAGTTCGTCGCGGTGGCGCAGCTCGGTGCCCGGGGCGAGCGCGGCGGTGCGCCACTTCTCCGGCGCGTCGCTGACGAACCAGATCTCGTTTACGCCTTCCGCGGCGAGCTGGCGGGTGATCCGGGCGGGGTCGATCGTCCCTTCCGCGGGCTGGCCGCCGGTCATCGCCACCGCGTCGTTGTAGAGGATCTTGAAGGTGATGTTGGTGCCGGCGGCGATCGCGCCGCGGATCGCGAGCAGGCCCGAGTGCTGATAGGTGCCGTCGCCCAGATTCTGGAAGATGTGCCCGGTCTTCGAGAAGGGCGCGGCGCCGGCCCATTGCATGCCCTCGCCGCCCATCTGGCTGAAGGTGGTGGTCTTCAGCGCGGGCTGCGACAGCGCCATCACGTGGCAGCCAATGCCGCCGCCGGTGATCGAGCCGTCGGGCGTCTTCGTCGAGCTGTTGTGCGGGCAGCCGGCGCAGAAATAGGGCTTGCGCGCCGCGAAGCCGGGCAGCGCGGCGTTGCGGGGGGCGGGCAGGCGCGTGCCGAGCCCCGGCAGCACCTGCGCCAGCGCGCGGGCGACCATCGCCGCGCTGAACTCGCCGACTTCGGGAAGCAGGTCCTTGCCGCGGATCGGCAGCTTGAGGCCGCGGCCATAGGCGGCGACCTTGATCTGGTCCTCGACGACCGGCTTCTTCTCCTCGACCACGAGCACCTGCTCGAACCCGTCGGCGAACGCGAGCAGGCTCTGCGTGTCGAGCGGCCAGCTCATCGCGACCTTGTAAACCGAGATGCCGAGATCGCCGGGCGCCACGCCGAGATCGGCGAGCGCCTGCATCACGTCGCCATGCGCCTTGCCGAGCGTGACGATGCACAGCCGCTTGTCCGGGCTGACCAGCGCGGGGCGATCGAGCCGGTTGGCGCGGGCCCAGGCGAGCACGGCGGGCAGCCGCTCCTCGACCAGCCGGCGCTCGAGCTCGGCGCGCTGGGCGGGCCACTGGATCGTCGGGTCCCAGTTGCGCCGCGCGGTGCCGGGCAGGGACGGCGTGACGAAGGAGGGCGCCTCGGGCAGATCGAACGAAGCGGCGCTCTCCACCACCTCTGCGATCGTCTTCATGCCGATCCACAGCCCCGAGAAGCGCGACAGCGCGATCCCCGCCAGCCCCAGCGTGAGGATCTCGCGGACGTCGGCAGGCTGGAGCACCGGCATGTTGACCGACTGGAAAATGCCGTCGGTCTGGTGCGGGAACATCGAGCTCTGCGCGGCATGGTCGTCGCCTGCCACCGCCAGCACGCCGCCGAGCGGCGAGGTGCCGAGCACATTGGCGTTGCGGAACACGTCGCCGGTGCGATCGACGCCGGCGCCCTTGCCGTACCAGATGCCGAACACGCCGTCCGCCTTCACCTCGCCGAACGCACGGTGCATCTGCGCGCCCCAAAGGGCAGTGGCGGCGAGATCCTCGTTGAGGCCGGGCTGGAACACCACGTCCTCCGCCTCGAGCAGCTTGGCCGCCTTCCACAGCTGCTGGTCATAGGCGCCGAGCGGCGAGCCGCGATAGCCGCTGACCAGCCCGGCGGTGTTGAGACCGGCGGCGCGGTCGAGCCGCCGCTGCATCATCGGCAGCCGGACCAGCGCCTGGATGCCGGTCATGAAGATCGGGCCGTCGGGCTTGCGGTAGATGTCGTCGAAGCTGAGAACGCGCTGGTGCAGCATCAGCATGCACCCTGGGGACAAAAGGACATGACTTCTCGATCTGCCGCGCAGGGGAGCGCGGCGGCTGGGGGGAAACGGAAGAGAGGAAAGGCTGGCTAGGCTAGGCCGGCGTCACCACCGCATCGCGGATGCGGAAGAACACGCCGCCCTGGCGGGCGCGGACCAGCTCGAGCCGGCCACGCACGACCAGCGCGCCCGGTTTGAGGACCTGCGCCTTCGCCAGGCTCACTTCGGCGCGCAGGTTCGGCCCCGGCGAGACGTGGAACTCGCAATCGACTTCGCTGGCATAGAGCGTGAACGCGCCGCGCTGCTCGTCGTCGAGCATCGCATAGCCGGCGATAGTGACGAGCTTGCCGTCGAGCGCCTCGACCGCAGGCGTGAAGCCCGGGGCGATCCGGTTGGCGCCGGCGGCATCGACCCAGGGAAGCTGCTCGGTCGCGCCGAGCGTCTCCCACGAGACTCCGCCCTTGGGCACCGGCGCAAAGGTGGTGCTGTCATGCGCCAGCGCCGGCGTGGCCGCCAGCGCGGCGGCGAGGAGGATAGGGAGCATCTTCACCACTGCTTCTCCGGATTGCCCGACAGGTTGAAGTCGGGGCGGCCGATCGTCAGGAACCAGCTGCGGATCGTCGCTTCGTCCTTGCCGGTCGCAAGGCCGAGCTGGAGCAGCATCCGCGCCTTTTGCGGCAGCAGGTCGCCGCCGGGCAGCACGCCCGGGCCGCCGCCATAGGAGCTGCCCGATCCGGTGCGCGTGGTGCTGGCGAACAGCACGCCCCGGGCAATTGCCGCCTTGCGCGCCGCATTCTGATCGGCGGAGAGCCCGCCGCCGCCCGTACCGGCGGTGACGATGCCCTTCACGCCGGCATCGACGAGCGCCTTGATCGGCTCGCCCCCGGCATCGACATAGGAATAGACGATGTCGACGCGCGGGATCGCCTTGGTCGCGATCCGGCCCATGTCGAACGGCGTCGCCCATTCGGGCTTGTGGCAGGCTAGGACGCGCGCCGGGGCGTGGATCGCGCGGATGCGATCCTCGTCGACATAGCCGAGCGTGCCGGTGCGCCGCGCCTGGAAGGTGTCCATGCGCACCGCATCGGTCTTGGTAACCTCGCGCGCGCCGTAGAACTGGTCGTCGAGCATCACGACGGTGCCGAAGCAGGTCGTCTTGCGGCTCGCGGCGAGGCGGATCGCGTTGAACAGATTGCCTTCGCCGTCCCAGGACACGGTGTTCGCCTGGCGCATCGCGCCGGTGACCACCACCGGCTTGTCGCTGCGCAGCGTGAGGTCGAGCCAATAGGCGACTTCCTCGAGCACGCTGGTGCCGGTGGTCACCACCACGCCCTGCACCGCAGGATCGGCAAGCGTCTTGTCGATCGCGACGGTCAGGTCGTGGAGATATTCGGTAGTGATGTCCTGCGAGCCGATGTCCGACGCCTTGAGGATCGAGACGTTGGCGACGTCGCCGATCTCGGGCTGGAGCCGGTCGACCAGGCTCTCGATCGAGATGCGCGGCTTGTCGTAGCTCTGGTAGCGGAAGCGGCCCTTGGCAGTGGAGACGATGGTGCCGCCCAGACTGACGACGCGGATGTTCGGCAGGCTGGGATTGACCTTCTTCGGCGGCACGACTTCGTTGCCGACCGCGATCGGCGTCGAGGGCGGGATCTCCTGCGC
This sequence comes from Sphingomonas sp. HITSZ_GF, assembly GCF_029543155.1. Lineage (GTDB taxonomy): Bacteria > Pseudomonadota > Alphaproteobacteria > Sphingomonadales > Sphingomonadaceae > Sphingomonas. The sequence continues at coordinate 110,528 of NZ_JARQXA010000004.1, forward strand.
GGCGGCCGGGGCCGCCGCGAGGAGGACGAGCGGAGCGAGGCGGCGCATCACTTCGGCACCACCATGCGGCCGTCGCGCTTGAATACCGCGCCGCCCTTCATCACGAAGTCGACCGACTGGAGGACCTTGATGTCCTTCAGCGGATCGCCCTTCACCGCGACGATGTCGGCGAAGCGGCCGGCCTGGACCGAGCCGATGTCCTGCGGCACGCCGATCAGCTCGGCGGCGCTGCTGGTGCCGGCCATGATCGCGTCCATCGCCGGGATGCCGGCCTCAACCATGTACTGGAACTCGAACGCGTTCGAGCCGTGCGGGCGATAGCCGAGCTGGTCGGTGCCGAGCGCGATCTTCACGCCCGCCTTCCAGGCATTGTACGCATTGGACGACATGGTCGGGGTGACGTGCTGCGCCTTCCACACCACGTCGGGCGCGAACTTGTCGGGGTTCTTGCGCGTCTCCTCGGCGATCTCGAAGCCGGCGAACAGCGTCGGGACCATGAAGGTGCCGTGCGCCTTCATCAGCTTGTAGGTCTCGGCATCCGAATAGGTGCCGTGCTCGATCGAATCGACGCCGTCGCGGATCGCCGCGTCGATGCCCGGCTTGCCGTGCGCGTGCGCTGCGACCTTGAGGCCGAGCATGTGCGCGGTATCGACGACCGAGGTGATCTCCTCGTCATTCATCGTCTGGATGTTGACGTCGGTATTGTGGCTGGCGACGCCGCCGGTGACGGTGATCTTGATCAGGTCCGCACCGCGCTTCTGCATCTCGCGCACTGCCTTGCGGGCTTCGTACTTGCCGCTGATCACCGGCAGGGTGAGCAGGTCGTCGGTGCGCTTCCACGTCGAATCGATGCTGTTGTAGATGTCGCCATGCCCGCCGGTCGGCACGATCGAAAAGCCCGCGACCCACATGCGCGGGCCCACGACCTGGCCGACGCGCAGCCCGTCCTTGAGCGCGCGCAGCACGTCGACATTGCCGCCGACGTCGCGGATCGTGGTGAAGCCGGCGCGCAGCGTCGCGCGCAGGTTCACCATCGCCTCATAGACCTGCTTCTCGGGGGTGCCGCGGAGCAGGTCGCGGCGGGCATTGCCGCCAGTTATGTGGTCGTGACAGTCGATGAAGCCGGGCAGCACCGTCTCCGCGCTGAGGTCGATCACCTCGGCACCCTCCGGGGTGACGAAGCCGGCTTCGATCGCGACGATGCGATCGTCCTTGATGATGATCGAGACCTTGGTGCGCGGCGTGCGGCTGACCCCGTCGATCAGCGTGCCGGCATGGATGACGACGTCGTTGGCCAGGGCCGGTGCCGCGAGCGCGAGCATCGATCCGGCGAGCAGGCTTGCTGCCATTTTGCTGAATTTCATGGATGCGCCCTTCAATCTTCGATGATCGGCTTGCCGCCGGCCTTGAACACCTTCCCGCCCTTCATCACGAACTGCACGCGCTGCAGCTCGGTGACGTCGGCGATCGGATCGCCCGACACGGCGATGATGTCGGCGAACTTGCCGTCCTGGATGCGCCCGAGATCGGGCTGGCCGGTCAGTTCGGCGGCATTGCCGGTGGCGGCGATGATCGCGTCCATCGGCGTCACGCCCGCCTGGGTCATATAGACGAACTCCCTGGCGCTATCGCCGAGCGGGTGATAGCCGAGCTGGTCGGTGCCCAGCGCGATCTTCACCCCGGCCTTGTAGGCGCGGGTGAGGTTGCCGCTCATCAGCGGGGTGACGTTGATCGCCTTGGCGCGGACATCGGGCGCCATTGCGTCCGGGTTCTTGAGCGCCTGTTCGCGGATCTCGTTCGCAGCGTAGAGGGTGGGGACGAGGAACACGCCCTTCGCTTTCATCAGCTGATAGTCCTCGGCGCTGGCATAGGTGCCATGTTCGATCGAATCGATCCCGGCGAGCAGCGAGGAATGGATGCCCGCCTCGCCATGGGCATGCGCCGCGACCTTCATGTGGAGCGAGTGCGCGGTGTCGATGATCGCCTTCAGCTCGTCATTGGCCAGCACCTGATATTTGACGTCGATCCCGGTCGAGGCGACGCCGCCGCTGGCGTTGATCTTGATGATGTCGGCGCCCTTCTGGTGCCGGTCGCGCACGGCCTTGGTCGCTTCGTCGGGGCTGTCGACGACATTGTCGATCCAGCCGTCGCTGCGCGTCCAGGCCGGGTCCATGCCCTTGGACATGTCGGCCGGGCCGCCCGTGGGGGTCAGCGACATGCCGCTGTAGATCATGCGCGGGCCGGGGGTGATGCCCTGTTCGATCGAGTCCTTGGTCGCCTTCAGCACGTCGATATTGCCGCTGACGTCGCGGATGAAGGTAAAGCCCGACATCAGGATCGCGCGCATGTTGGTCGCGGTCTGGATGACGATCCGCTCGGGCGTGATCGCCATGCGATTGGCAGTGCGCATGCCGCCGGTGACGTGGGCGTGGCAGTCGAACAGGCCGGGCAGCACGGTGGAGGTCGACAGGTCGATCACCTCGAACCCGGCAGGCGTGGTGAAGCCATTGTCGATCCGCACGATGCGGTCGTCATGGATGACGATCGTCACCTTGCCGTGGACGGTCTGGGTGTAGCCGTCGATCATATGGCCGGCGTGAATGACATAATCCTTGGCAAGCGCCGGCGTGGCGATCGCAAGGGCGGCGGCAGCGGCGGCTGCCCGAAGAGCGGTTTTCAGACGCATACTCATTTGTCCCCGTTGCTCCGGGCGGGGGAAGGGACCCGCCCGGAGACTTGGTTGAACAGGCTTAGAAGCGGTTGCGCAGCTCGATGCCGAGCACGCGCGGGACCAGCCCGGTGGCGCGCACCGCGCCCGAGCCGAACAGCGTGCCGGTGCCCTTGCTGCTCAGGCCGACTTCGTTGAGCAGGTTGTTGCCATAGACATAGACGCCCCATTTGCCGTCGTGCGATTCGACGCCGATGCGGGCGCTGAGCTCGACATAGGACGGCAGCAGATAGGCGAACTCGTTCGCCTCGGTCTGGGCGAAGGTCGTCCAGACCTGGCCGGTCTTGGAGGCGTCGACCCGGAAGATGCCGTCCAGGCCTTCCTTCACCGGCTTGGTGTAGGCGGCGCCCAGCTGCCAGGTCCAGCGCGGCACGCCGGTGATCTTGTCACCCTTCTTGCCGCTGGCGTTGAGGAAGCTGGTGGTCTGGTCGGTGGTGAGCACCGCGTCGGCAAAGGTCAGCGAGCCGCGCAGATCGAGCCCGGGGGCCGGATGCATCGCCGCCTCGACCTCGACGCCGCGGATGCGGGCGTTGCCGGCATTGGCGATGACGCTGAAGGTCGAACCGGTCGACTGGGCATTGGTCTGCCCGCTGATCTGCATGTTGGTCCAGTCGATCTGATAGACGTCGGCATTGATCGTCAGCATCCGATCGAACCATTCGGATTTCACGCCGAACTCGTAGTTCCACAGGCTGTCCGCCGCATAGGGTGCGAATTCCTGCGGCAGGCCGATCACCTGGTTGACGCCGCCCGGGCGGAAGCCCTGCGCCGCTTCGGCATAGAGCATCACGTCGCGGGTGATCTTGTAGTTGGCCGCGCCTTTGAACACCCAGCCATGGTCGTTCGAGTTGTTGGCGGTGGCGGCACCGGCCGCAGTGCCGATGATCAGGTTGCCGACCAGCACCTGGCCCGCGACCTTCTTGCTATAGTCATAGTAGCGGGCGCCGCCGCTGACCGTGAACTTCGGCGTGATGTCGTAGGACAGGTCGACATAGCCCGCGGTCTGATCGAGATTGTCGTCGACGTAGCGGCGGAAGATCACATTCGCCGGCGAGACCACGGTGCCATTGGCGACGCGCGGGGTGGTGGTCTGCGGGAAGATCACCAGGCCGGTGGCCGGATCGACCAGCGTGACGTCCGAATGGACATAGGCGTCGCGGCTCGAATGATAGAAGCCCAGCGTCCAGTTGAACGCGGTGGCGCCGTTCGACGACAGGCGCAGCTCCTGCGTGTCCGCCTTGGTCGTCTGGCCCGAATAGGCGGCCGACGGCGTCTGGCTGAGCGCGAAGGTGCGATAGGTTTCGAGCTGCGTCGCGTTGCAGGTCGTCACGCCGATATATTGGGCGCACCGGGAGGCATTGGCCTGCTGCTGGGTGAAGAAGTCGCTGGTGTCGCTCGTATAGTAGAGGAAGCGGCGCTGGTGCGAGATCGAGCCGACCAGGCTGGCGAAGCCGAGGTCGTAGCTCGCGGTCAGCGCGAACAGGTCCATGTCGTCGCCGTTCGGATGCAGCGCGCTGTACGCCGCGTCATACTTGTTCGGGTTCTGCGTCTTGGTGGTGGTGTTGCCCCACAGATAGTTGTTCACGAACCCGTCCGAGCGCTGGATCGCGGCGAGGCCGTCGATGGTCAGCTTGTCGGTCGGGGTGAAGCGCACCATCACGCGGCCGCCATAGGCTTCGCTGTCGTTGATGTTCTTCAGGCCGCGGCGCGAATTGTCGATCCAGCCGTCGCGGTTGCGATAGAAGCCGACGACGCGGACGGCGAGCAGATCGTTGGCGATCGGCGCGTTGACCATGCCATAGACTTCCTCGCCCAGGCCGCCGCCGTCGGTGGTGGTCAGGTTGGCCTGCACTGCGCCTTCATATTCGTCCATCTTCGGCTTGGAGAAGATCAGGCGGACGGTGCCCGCCATCGAGGCCGAGCCGTAGAGCGTGCCCTGCGGGCCGCGCAGCACCTCGACGCGCTGGACGTCGAACAGGCGGACGTCGGGCTGGGCGCCGCCGGCGTCGTTGTTGACGCCGACCGGGCCGATCAGCGGGATTTCGTCGTAATAGAGGCCGACGATCGGCTCGCCGGCCGACTGGATGTTGCGCAGCGTGATGCGCGCGCCGCCATTGTTGCTCTCGCGGATGATCAGACCCGGCGCGATCTTGTTGAGCGAATAGGCATCGGTGATGTTCGCATTGGCCAGCGTCTCGCCCGAGACCGCGGTGATCGCCAGCGGCGTGTCCTGCACCGTGGTGTTGCGCTTCAGCGCGGTCACCACGATCTCGCCATTCTCTTCCGGCGCCGCCGCCGCCGCGGCATCGCCGCTTTCCTGCGCAAAGGCCGGCATCGCCAGCAGCATGCTACCCGCGAGCAGCGTTGCCCGCAGCCCGCTACGTCCCGCAAAAACAATGTTCATGTTGCCACACCCCAAGGACTCCCAAGCGCTCCTCGCGCCGGCCTCAAGGCAATCATCTCCTTCGCCTCCTGCGGGAGTCGCCGCCCCTTGCGGGCGGCTAACGAAGGGGCCGTCATTGCGGCCGAAATGTTCCTGCGACCCGAGGGCGAGCATCTCCGTCGGCGGAAGTCACCTTCCGCCACCGCGCGCCGTTTTCCTCTCGGGAGTGCCCAAACTCTTGTTCGTGACAGAAATGTTATACCGAATGCCGGCTAGCAAGTCTCACCAAAATGGTCCTAATATTCACGCCTGGGTTGGTGCAAACGCGTAGGGGTCTGTCCCGAAGGTGACGCGTTTGAACTATTGTGGGACGGCGGCACATGCTCGATTCAAGCCTCGATTCGTATGATCGCCGAATCCTTGCCCGACTCGCCAAGGATGGCCGGATCAGCTGGCGCGACCTGGCCGAAGAGATCGGCCTGACGCTGACGCCGACGCTGCGCCGTGTCCGCCGGCTGGAGGCTGATGGCTATATCGAGGGATTCGAAGCGCGGCTGAACGAGCAGCGGCTGGTGGGTGGAATGAGCGTGTTCATCTCGATTTCGCTCGACAACCAGACCAGCGAGAAGCTGGAAGCGTTCGACGAGGCGATCGTCGGCATGCCCGAAGTGATGGAATGCTTCCTGATGACCGGCGACGCCGACTATCTCGTCCGCGTCGCGGTGCGCGACCTCGAACATTATCAGCGCATCATCCAGGCGCTGACCCGGCTGCCCGGGATCAACCACATCAAGTCGAGCTTCGCGGTGCGCCCGGTGATCCAGCGCCGCTCCCCCAGCGTCCTGTGACGCAGAAGGCCGGTTGGCGCTATCGGAGGGGAAACTGGCGCACCCGACAGGATTCGAACCTGTGGCCTCTGCCTTCGGAGGGCAGCGCTCTATCCAGCTGAGCTACGGGTGCCTGGAACAGGGCGCCTAGCAAAGCCTTTGCGGCGGCGCCAGTCCCTCAATGCGCGAGCGCCGCCTTCGGCTTTTTGGGTGCGGGGGTCTTGGGCTTGTAGGGGCAGAGATCCTCGACCACGCAGCGCCAGCATTCGGGAGTGCGCGCCTTGCAGGTGTAGCGGCCGTGCAGGATCAGCCAGTGATGCGCGTGCAGGCGAAAAGGCTGGGGGACGACCTTCTCCAGCGTCTTCTCCACCGCGAGCACGGTCTTGCCCGGCGCCAGCCTGGTGCGGTTGCCGACGCGGAAGATATGCGTGTCGACCGCGAAGGTCTCCGCCCCGAACGCGGTGTTCATCACCACGTTCGCGGTCTTGCGCCCCACCCCGGGCAGCGCCTCGAGTGCGTCGCGGTCGGCCGGCACCTGCCCGCCATGCTCGGCGATCAGCGCCTCGGAAAGGGCGATGACGTTCTTCGCCTTGGTGTTGAACAGCCCGATCGTCTTGATGTGCTGCTTGAGCCCGTCCTCGCCGAGCGCGACCATCTTGGCGGGGGTGTCGACTTCGCGGAACAGCGCGCGGGTCGCCTTGTTCACCCCGGCATCGGTCGCCTGGGCGGAGAGCACCACCGCGACGAGCAGCGTATAGTCGTTGACATATTCGAGCTCGGTCTCGGGATGCGGATTGTCCGCCGCCAGCCGCGCGAAGAACTCGAAAACGTCTGCCTTCTTCACCCGCCGAGCACCTGGTCCATCGTGTAGCGGCCGGCCGGCTTGCCCGCGAGCCACAGCGCCGCCTTCACCGCACCGCGCGCGAAGATCGCGCGATCGTCGGCGCGGTGGGTGAGCTCGAGCCGCTCGCCCGGCGTCGCGAACACGACGGTGTGATCGCCGACCACCGAGCCGCCGCGCAGGCTGGCCAGGCCGATCGTGCCGCTGCACCGGGCGCCGACAGTGCCGGCGCGGTCGGTCACCTCGGCTTCGGCGAGCGTGGTGCCCATGCCGGCGGCGGCGGCATGGCCGAGCATCAGCGCGGTGCCCGAAGGCGCATCGACCTTGTGGCGATGGTGCATCTCGACGATCTCGACGTCCCAGTCGGCCCCGAGCTGCGCCGCCGCCTCGCGCACCAGCCGCTGGAGCAGGCCGATGCCGAGCGAGGTATTGCCGGTCTGCAGCACCGCGATCTCGCGCGCGGCATCGTCGATCAGCGCGTGATGCTGGGGCGAAAGGCCGGTGGTGCCCACCACGATCGGCTTCTTCGCCGCGCGCGCCGCCGCCAGATGGGCCTCGAGCGCCTGGGGCGCGGAAAAGTCGATCAGCACATCGGCGCCGGCGGCCAGCGCCGCGGGATCGTCCTTGGCATCGGCGCCGCCGGCGAGCTGCGCGTTCATCTCCGGCGCTGCCGCCGCGATCGCCTGCCCCATCCGGCCGAGGCTGCCGTAAATGCCGATGCTGGTCATGCACGCTCCTCTGGCACAGGCCGGGACGAAGCGCGACAGGCTTATTTCGCGTCGCTGTCGACCTTCTTCGGCTTCTTGCCGAGCGGGATCGAGAGGTTGACCATCGGCGCGACCGAGGTGGCGCCGGGCAGGTCGCGCTGCACCAGGGTTACATTGCCGCTGCCGCCGCCGGGCAGGCGAAACGCAGGGCGCAGCGGCTTTTCGGCCCAGCGCGCCTCGTCGAGCGTGGGAAGGCGGCTGCCGTTTGCGGTGCCGCACACGGTGATCGTGTCGCCGCCACCGGTCCGGCACGGGCGCTTCGGCACCATCGCGGCATCGCCCGCCTCGTCGGGGCTCGGGAAGACCGGGGCGCGATCCTGCGCGGCGAGGGCGACGAGGAGGAAGAGGGCGGCGAGCATGGGCGCGAGTGAACGCTGGATTTGCGGCAGGGTTGGGGCGGGCAGTATGGCAGGTACATGCGCGAGATCCACAACATCGTCATCCTCACCGGCGCCGGGCTTTCGGCGGAGAGCGGCATCGCCACCTTCCGGGGCCCGGGCGGGCTATGGGAGGGGCACCGGGTCGAGGATGTCTGCACGCCGCAGGCGCTCGCGCACCATCCCGAGCTGGTCCACCGCTTCTATGATGCGCGGCGGGCGAAGCTGGCCGAGGTGACGCCCAATCCGGCGCATGTCGCGCTCGCCCGGCTCGACGCCGAATGGCCGGGGCAGCTGCTGATCGTCACCCAGAATGTCGACGACCTGCACGAGCGCGCCGGGGCGAAGCGGCTGCTCCACATGCATGGCGAGCTGAAGTCGGCTTTGTGCGCGGCGTGCGGCGACGGCACCGAATGGGAAGGCGATCTGCCACCCGGGACCGAATGCCCGAATTGCGGCACCCCGGCGCTGCGCCCCGACATCGTGTTCTTCGGCGAGATGCCGTACCACATGGAAGTGATCGAGGCGGCGCTGGCCGATGCCGACCTGTTCGTCTCGATCGGCACTTCGGGGGCGGTCTATCCGGCGGCCGGGTTCGTCCAGACCGCGCGCTATCACGGCGCGCAGACACTCGAGCTGAACCTCGATCCGAGCGCGGGCAGCCACTGGTTCGGCGAGAGCCGGATGGGGCCGGCCGGGGTGCTGGTGCCCGAATGGGTGGAGTCCCTTCTTTCCGGAAAAGGCTGATCCCCGGCTTTCGCCGGGGAACCAAGAAAGAAACGGGGCGATGCTTGCCGCGCGCGCCGGCGGCGCCTATCCTGTATCCGTCGAAAAGGACCTGAGCGGCATCGGTAAGCCCGCCCCCTCGCTTGCGAGGCTCCGTGTCGCGCTCCCGCGAACCCGCGACAAGCAACCGGCGCGTGCCGCCGGGGCTTGGCGCGCGTCCGTCCCGACCAATCCCCGCCGGCGCGTGCCCCGACAAGGAGCGATGCATATGCCGATCATCACTGCCAATCCCGACATCGTCACCCAGATCAACGTCTTCACCGTGCCCGCGGGCGGGCAGGATGCGATGATCGCCTATCTCCAGGAAGCCGCCATGGCGGCACGCGAAGTCGAAGGCTGGCTCTCCGCCAGCCTGCATTGCAGCCTCGATGGCACGCGGGTGGTCAACTATGCCCAGAGCGAGAACGCCGATGCGGCGCGCCGCGTGTTCGCGCATCTCAACGCCAAGGGGCTGATCGAGGGCAACAAGCGCTTTGGCGAGGCGCATCCCGGGCTCTACCGGGTCGCCTTCACGCTGGAGAAATAGCGCGGCTCAGGCCGCCGCGCTCGCGTCCTTCTCGACGATGCCGGCGCGGGCGCGGCGGTCGACACTCAGCTCGAACACATCGTGCCGCGCCTGGGCGCCGTCGACGTCCATCGTCGCCAGCCCGCGGCCGACTTCGTCGAGGTCGAGATCGGCCATCAATATCTCGGGCGCGGTGCCGGCCTGGGCGATGACCACGCCGTCGGGGGCGATGATCGCGCTGTGGCCGTGCTGGAGCTGCCCTTCGGGCAGGCGATCGAGCAGCTTGCGTGCCGAACCGTCGCCGCCGGCGCGCTCATAGCCGGCGATCACTTCCTGCTTGTACTGGATGCTGCCCGCCGCGAGCACGAAGGCGCGGCCTTCATAGGCATAATGCGCCGAGGCGAGCATCGCGATGTCGTTGACTTCGTTCCAGGCGGCGACGTGCACCGTCTCGCCTTCGTGGTGCATCGCCGCGCGGGCGAGCGGCATCCAGTGCTCGGTCGAGGCGAGCTGGCCGATCCGGCCCCATTTCGCGTCGTGCAGCCCCAGCGTCGATCCGTCGCCCTGGCCGAGCATCAGCTTCTCGGCAGGCGAGAGGATCAGCTTGCGGTGGCGCAGCAGCGGCGCCTTGGGGCGGAACAGGAACTGGGTGGCATAGAGGCTCTGACGGACGCGCTCATAGCCGCCGATCGAGACCACGACATCGGCGATGTCCACCGTCCATTGCAGCGGCTGGAAGCGCGGATCGTCGCCGCGGAACGCCTGGTCGAGCAGCAGCGCGTGCAGCTCGCGCGTGCCGGGATGGTCCCACAGCCGGGCCGGGGCGATCTGTTCGAGCCAGGCGGGATAGCCGCCGAGGAACCCCTCGCCAAAGGCGACGACGCGCGCGCCCTTCTCGATTGCCTCGCGCGCCTTGGCGATGGCCTTTTCCAGGCCGGCATCCACGGCGAGCGGAACCGGCGAATCCTGTACGATGGCAGTCTTGAGCTTCTTCGTCACTCGACCCAGTCCAACCCGATCTCGCGATATAGCGAGCGGTCTTCCTGCCACTCCGGCCTTACCTTCACGTGAAGATAGAGATGCACCTTCACGCCCATGATGCGCGAAAGCTCGGCGCGGGCGCGGGCACCGATCTCCTTGATGCGGCTGCCGCCCTTGCCGAGCACGATCGCGCGCTGGGTCTCGCGCTCGACCAGGATCTGCTGGTGGATCTCGACCGAGCCGTCCTCGCGCTCGCTGTACTTCTCGGTGTCGACCGCGCTGGCATAGGGCAGCTCGGCATGGAGCTGGAGATAGAGCTGCTCGCGGGTGACTTCGGCGGCGACCATCCGGTCGGTCGCGTCGCTCACCTGGTCCTCGGGGAAGTGCCAGGGCTCCTGCGGCATCGCATCGGCGAGCGCCTTTTTGAGCTCGGGCACGCCGTCGCCGGTCTGGGCGGAGACGAAATAGGTTTCGTCGAAGGGCAGCAGCTCGTTGAGCTTGGCGGCGTGGCCGAGCAGCTTGGGCTTGTCGGCGATATCGACCTTGTTGAGGATCAGGATCTTGCGCTCGCGGCGCCCGGCGAGGCTCTCGATCACCGTCTGCACCTTGGGGCCGATGCCGCCCTTGCCGTCGACCACCAGCGCGATCAGGTCCGCCCCCTCGGCGCCTTCCCAGGCGGCGGCGACCATCGCCCGGTCGAGCCGGCGCTCGGGGGTGAAGATGCCCGGCGTGTCGACCAGGATCAGCTGCGCGTCGCCCTCGATCGCGATGCCCATCACCCGGGCGCGCGTCGTCTGCGCCTTGGGGCTGACGATCGCGACCTTCTGGCCGACCAGCTGATTGACCAGCGTCGACTTGCCGGCGTTCGGAGCGCCGACGATGGCGATCAGGCCGCAGCGCTGGGTGGGAATATTCTCGGTCATTCGCTTCCTATTAAATCCGTTCGCCCTGAGCTTGTCGAAGGGCGGTTATCGTCCTGGCGATTCCGTGCGAGTTCGGAAATACGCTTCCAATCCCCGGCAATCAGCGCTTCTTTCTTCGCCCGGCTCCAGCCCTTGATTTGCCGCTCCGCAGCCAAGGCCTCGTACCGCGTATCGAACGCCTCGCTCCAAACCAGCTCAACCGGGCGGCGCCTGTGCGTATAGCATGGAAGCGTGCCGCGCTGATGCTGGGCCAGTCGCACTTCCAAGTCTTCGGTATGCCCCGTGTAGTAGCTGCCGTCCCGGCAACGCAACATATAGGCATAGAAGCTCATCTGCCCGTGCTTGCGGTGAGGTGCCCTTCGACAAGCTCAGGGCGAACGGGGTTGAGGAACGTCCTATTCACTTCTTCAGCTTTTCGAGCAGCGCCGCCGCGGCCGCGGTCTCGGCTTCCTGCTTGCTGGTGCCTTCCGCGCTGGCATCGGCGAAGGTGCCGATCGACACCTTCACGGTGAAGCGCGGGGCGTGGTTGGGGCCCGAGCGGTCGGTCACTTCATATTCGGGGGCGCGGCGGTTGTTGGCGGCGGCCCATTCCTGCAGCGCCGATTTCGGGTGCTTGGGCGCGCTGGCATGCGCGTCGATATGCTTCGCCCAGGCCTTGCGGACGAAGTCGCGCGCCGGAGCGAAGCCGAATTCGAGATAGAGCGCGCCGATCAGCGCCTCCATCGCGTCACCCAGCACATTGTCGCTGTCCGCGGCGCCGTCGCCGCGTGCCTGCTTGCCGAGCTTGAGCAGCGGCGGCACGCCGACTTCGCGTGCCACGTCGGCGCACATCGGGCCGGTGACCAGCGCGTTCAGCCGGCGCGACAGCGCGCCTTCGGGCTCGGCGGGGAAGCGCTCGTACAGCCATTCGGCGATGGCCAGGCCGAGCACCCGGTCGCCCAGGAATTCCAGCCGCTCGTAATTCTCGGCGGCCTGGCTGCCGTGCGTCAGCGCGCGCGCATAGGGCGCCAAATCTGCCGGCGTCTGACCGAAGGTCTTAGCTATCCATCCCCCCAGATCGGGGGCGCTCAAAAGCCTTCCCCGATGCGGCTCCAGCGCGCGGCGGTGAACCAGGTCCAGGGCAGCAGCCAACTCGCGCTGCCGTCGGTCGACCAGAAGCTGAGCACTGCCTTGCCCTCGATATTCTCCATCGGGACATAGGAGATGCCCTGGTTCTCGGGCGGCTGGGCGAAGCGGCTGTCGGTCGAATTGTCGCGGTTGTCGCCCATCAGGAAGACATGGCCGGCGGGCACGGTGAAGACTTCGGTATTGTCCTGCGGGGTCAGGCCCTGGTCGAGGACGTTATAGGTCTTGCCGTTCGGCAGCGTCTCGCGGAACTGCGGGATCTTGCACACCGGGTTGCCCTTGGCGTCGATCGCCTGGAACAGCGTGTTGCACTCGCGCACGTTCGGCGTGATCGGCAGCTCGAGATCGGCGATGCGCTGCTTGGGGATCGCCTTGCCGTTGAGCACCAGCTGGCCGTTGACCATCTGGATGCTGTCGCCCGGCAGGCCGATCACGCGCTTGATCCAGTCCTCGCCATTATGGCCCGGCGCCTTGAACACCACCACGTCGCCGCGCGTCGGCGTGCCGGCGAAGATGCGGCCGGGGATCAGCGGCATGCTCCAGGGCAGCGAGTGCTTGGAATAGCCGTAGTTCCACTTGGTGATGAACAGATAGTCGCCGACCAGCAGCCGCGGCATCATCGATTCCGACGGGATCGAGAAGGGCGAGAAGATGAAGCTGCGCACGACGAAGACGATCAGCGCCAGCTTGACGAGGAAGACGCCAAGCTCCTTCCACTCGTTCTTGGGCTTTTCCTCGGTCACCACGGCGGCGGGAGCGGGGGTCTCGTCGAGGGAATCGGCGGGGGTGTTTTCCATGGGCGCATGCTCTGCTTGGGGCGGGCGGTGAGGTCAAGCCGATGAATGGAGTGGCGGCGGCGAAGTTGGGACGATAGGGGCTGGCTTGTTCCAAAGGAGATGAACATGGCCTTGCCCGATTGGTCCGCCGTAAAGTCGCTCGAAGCCCCGACGCTGGCCGAGCTGTTCGCGCGCGATTCCGATCGGGTCGCGTCGCTCTCCGTCGATGTCGCCGGCGTGCACTTCGACTGGTCGAAGACGCATCTCACGCCCGAGCTGATTTCGGCCTTCTCGAAGATCGCGGCGGACATGGGGCTGGTCGCCAAGCGCGACGCGCTGTTCGCCGGCGAGAAGATCAACGTGACCGAGGGCCGCGCCGTCGAGCATAGCGCCGAGCGCGGCGAGGGCTCGCCCGACAGCGTCAGCCGCGCCCAGGCCTATCATGCCCGGATGCGCGCGCTGATCGATGCGATCGAGGCCGAGGCGTTCGGCCCGATCCGCAGCATCATCCATATCGGCATCGGCGGTTCGGCGCTGGGCCCGGACCTGCTGGTCGATGCGCTCGGCCGCGATGCCGATCGCTACGAGGTCGCGGTGGTCTCGAACGTCGACGGTGTCGCGCTGGAAACCGCGCTCGACCGCTTCGACCCCAAGACCACGCTGATCGCGATCGCGTCGAAGACCTTCACCACCACCGAGACGATGCTCAACGCCGAGAGCGCGATCTCGTGGCTGATGCAGGGCGGCGTCGCCGATCCGTACGGCCAGCTCGTCGCGCTCACCGCCGCGCCCGAAAAGGCGATCGCCTTCGGCATCGACGAGACGCGCGTGCTGCCCTTCGCCGAATCCGTCGGCGGGCGCTATTCGCTCTGGTCGTCGATCGGCTTCCCCGCGGCGCTGGCGCTCGGCTGGGAAGCGTTCGAGGAGCTGCTCGAAGGCGCCGCCGAGATGGACCGCCATTTCCGCCTCGCTCCGTTCGAGGCCAATGCCCCCGTGCTCGCGGCGTTCGCCGACCTCTATTACACCCAGGTCCGCGGCTGCGAGACGCGCGCCACCTTCGCCTATGACGAGCGGCTCGGGCTGCTGCCGAGCTACCTCCAGCAGCTCGAGATGGAATCGAACGGCAAGCGCGTGACCGCTTCGGGCGAGCCGGTGACCTGGCCCACCGCGCCGATCACCTGGGGCGGGGTTGGCACCGATGCGCAGCATGCGGTGTTCCAGCTGCTCCACCAGGGCACGCGGCTGGTGCCGCTCGAGTTCATCGGGTCGATCGAGCCGGGCGACGGCCTTGCCGAGGAGCATCACCGCCAGCTGCTGCTCAACATGTTCGCCCAGGGCGCGGCGCTGATGGCGGGGCGCAAGAATGACGATCTGGCGCGCGACTATCCGGGCGACCGCCCTTCGGCGACGCTGCTGCTCGACACGGTCGACCCGCGCACGCTCGGCGCGATCCTGGCCTTCTACGAACAGCGCACCTTCGTGAACGCGGTATTGCTCGGCATCAACGCGTTCGACCAGTTCGGCGTCGAACTGGGCAAGGAAATGGCCAAGGCGGCGGGCGCCGGCGGCCAGGACTTCGACGCATCGACCAACGACCTGATCGCGAGGGCATTCAAGTGAGCGACGACGACTATGTGTATGACGAGGCGAGCGGCGAGTGGATCCCGGCCGCCGAGGCTGCTGCCAAGGCCGGCGCAGCGGACATAGTCGAGGTGCGCGATTCGGTCGGCAACCTGCTCCAGGACGGCGACCAGGTCACGCTGATCAAGGACCTGACGGTGAAGGGCGCCGGGCAGACGCTCAAGCGCGGCACGCTGATCAAGTCGATCCGCCTGACCGGCGATGCGCAGGAAATCGACTGCAAATATGACGGCATCAAGGGCCTGGTGCTGCGCGCGGAATTCGTGCGGAAGCGGTAGCTATCAACCCAAGCGTCATCCCCGCGAATGCGGGGACCCATCTCGGGAACCATCCATACTCGCCGCGGCTGTGATTCGCGGACGGTTTGGGAGATGGGCCCCCGCTTTCGCGGGGGTGACGAAGGTCAGGAAGGCGACGGGTCGCATTGGCATCTGCGCTCCCCGGCCCTATCTCCCGCCGACGTAACGAGCGGAAGGAAGTGCCGGTGGCCGAATATGACTATGACCTCTTCGTCATCGGCGCCGGTTCGGGAGGCACGCGGGCCTCGCGCGTTTCGGCGGCCTATGGCGCGAAGGTCGCGGTGGCCGAGGAATATCGCATCGGCGGCACCTGCGTCATCCGCGGCTGCGTGCCCAAGAAGCTGCTCGTCTATGGCGCGCATTTCGCCGAGGATCTGAAGGACGCGCGCCGCTTCGGCTGGAACGTGCCCGAATGCGACTTCGACTGGGCGGTGCTGCGCGACAATGTGCTGGCCGATGTCGATCGCCTCAACGGGCTCTACACCCAGACGCTGCACAATAACGGCGTCGAGACCTTTCTCGAGCGCGCCACCGTCACCGGCCCGCACGAAGTGACGCTGGCGAGCGGGCGCAAGATCACCGCCAAATACATATTGATCGCCAGCGGCGCGCATCCGCACGTCCCCGATTTCCCGGGTGCCGAGCTGGGCATCACTTCGAACGAAGTCTTCCACCTCGACACGCTGCCGAAGCGCGTGCTGATCGCCGGCGGCGGCTATATCGCCAACGAGTTCGCCGGCATCTTCAACGAGTTCGGCAGCCATGTGACGATGGTCAACCGCACCGACGTGATCCTGCGCGGCTATGATCATTCGATGCGCGACCGGCTGCTGCAGATCTCGCTGATGAAGGGGATCGACTTCCGCTTCCATGCCGAGTTCGAGAAGATCGAGCAGCTCGACAGCGGCGCGTTCAAGGTCACGCTGACCAAGCACGAGCCGATCGAGGTCGATTGCGTCGTCTTCGCCACCGGCCGCGTGCCCAACACGGCAGGGCTGGGGCTCGAGGATGTCGGCGTGCAGCTCGATTCCAAGGGCGCGGTGGTCGTCGATGCCGACAACAAGTCGTCGGTCGAGTCGATCTATGCGGTAGGCGACGTCACTAACCGGGTACAGCTCACGCCCGTCGCGATCCGCGAGGGCCAGGCCTTTGCCGACACGATCTTCGGCGGCAAGCCGCACCAGGTCGATTACAACTGCATCCCTAGCGCGGTGTTCAGCCACCCGCCGATGGCCGGCGTCGGCATGACCGAGAGCGAGGCGCGCAACAAGCTGGGCTCGGTCGCAGTTTATACCGCCGACTTCCGCGCGATGAAGAACGTGCTCGCCGATCGCAACGAGCGTGCGCTTTACAAGATGATCTGTGACGGGGTGAGCGGCAAGGTCGTCGGCCTCCACATGATCGGCCCCGATGCGCCGGAGATCCTCCAGGCCGCCGCGGTGGCAGTGAAAGCGGGCCTCACCAAGGACGCGTTCGACCAGACCGTGGCCCTGCACCCGACCATGTCGGAAGAACTGGTTCTGATGAAATAGTAAGGTCCTCTCCCGGAGGGAGAGGGGGGGCGCCGCCGATAGGCGGTGGTGGAGAGGGAAAGCCACGAGCGATATCGCCTGTGGCTAGCCCCCTCCACCAGCCTGCGGCTGGTCCCCCTCCCCCTCCGGGGGAGGATTTTTATTGAACCGCCTCGCCGCAAACCTTGCCAGCGTCGGCCCCAGTGCCAGCACCGCGAGGAACCTGAGCGCCTGCATCGCCATCACGAAGGGCTGGTCGACCGGGACCGAGGTGGCGATGATCGCCACCGAATCGAGCCCGCCCGGACTTACCGCCAGATAGGCACTCACCGGGTCGATACCAGTGATCCGCGACAGCAGCAGCGAGAGCGCGGCGGAGAAGCCGATCAGTGCAAAGGTGGCGAGCAGCACGCGCGGCAACGCCTTGCGCGCCAGCGCCAGCGTCTCGCGGGTGAAAGCCAGGCCGATCCGCCAGCCGATCAGCGCATAGCTGATCGCCAGCACCGGCTCGGGCAGCGTCATGCGCACTATGCCGAGCGCATGAAGCGCGATCCCCACCGCCATCGGCGCCAGCAGCGCGCCGCCGGGAATGCGCAGCTTCAGGCCGATAAGGGCGCCGACCCCGGCCACCGCCAGTGTCGCCAGCGAGGGGATCAACGGTGCCGGCGCCAGCATCGTCACCAGCGCGTCACCGCGATGCGCGCCGAGCACCGCCGCGAGGATCGAGGCGGCGGCGGCGACGCAGACGACGCGGGTATAGGTCATGAACGCCACCAGCCGCGCATCGGCGCCAAAGGCATCGGCGATCACCACCATGGCGGAGGCGGCGCCGGGCATCGATCCCCAGATCGCGGTGCTGCCGGGCAGCACGCGCCAGCGGCTGAGCAGATAGCCGAGCAGGCTGCTCGCGCCGAGCGTCGCCGCCGTCACGCCCAGGAAGATCGGCCACTGCGTCACCACGCGCGAGAAAGTCGCGATGTCGAGCGTGCCGGCGATCAGGCAGCCGATCACTGCCTGCGCGCCGATGAAGAGGGGGCGGGACAGGCTGAGCCCGGCGCCGCGCGCGGAAAAGGCAATCGCCGCCAGCATCGGCCCGAGCAGCAGCCCGGCCGAAAGTCCGATCCACTCCAGGATCGCCGCACCCGCCGCCGAGGCGGCGAGCAGGCCAAGCCATGCCCCCGCCTTGCGCGCGCTCACGTATCGTGGGCGAGGATCGCGTCGGCCTCGTCGAGCGGCACCTTGCCGGCGCGGCGCGACAGCCAGGTCGTCGCCGCGATGTCCCAGGTGACGTTGCCGACGGTGCGCATGATGTCGGGCAGGGTCTCGACCGCGACGAGCAGGCCGAGCGGGCTCACCGGCGCGCCGATCGTCGCCGCCACCGGTGCGATCGCGCTGACATAGCTGACCGTGCCGGGCAGGCTGACCGAGCCGAGCGAGGTCAGCGTCGCGACGACCACGCCCACCGCCAGCGTGGCGGGGCTGAGCGGCACGCCGAACCATTCGGCGACATAGATGGCGACGGCGAAGTTCATCGCCGGGCCGGTCGCGCGGAAGATCGCGACGGCGAGCGGCAGGGTGACGCCCGATACGGCGACCGGCACGCCGAGCTTGCCGGTGCCCTCGATCATCACCGGCAGCGTCGCGAGCGAGCTCTGGGTGCTGAGCGCCACGGCCTGGCTGGGCAGCGCAGCGCGCGCATAGGCGCCCAGGCGCACGCGTCCGCCAAGCACCGCGACCGGATAGGCGAAGACGGTCACCGCCAGGCCGACGCCGGCGACGGTGAGGATATAGTGGATCAGCGCGCCGAACGCGCCGGTGCCGGCCTTGGCGCCGACGACGAGTGCGAGCGCGAACACGCCGACGGGGCCGACCCACAGCACCCAATCGATCACGACGAGCATGACGTCGCGTAGTGCCTTGAAGAAGTCGGTGAGCAGCCGCTGCGCCTCGCCGCCCACCCGCGTCATCGCGAAGGCGAAGATCAGCGAGAAGATGATCAGCGAGAGGAAGGCGTTCTCGGCGGCGGCCTTGACGATGTTGGCGGGCACGATTGCTGCCAGGAACTCGCCGATCGGCGGCACCGGGCCGATCTTCTCGGCGCCGGCGAGGGCGCTGCGCAGCGCCTGCGCCGATTCCTGTGGCAGCGGGGCGATGTGGAGGAACAGCGGAGTCAGGATCGCCGCGGCAAGCGCGGAAAGCGCGAGCACGATCACGTAGAGCGCGATGGCGCGGCCGGCGAGGCGGCCGGCCTGGGCGGCCTCGGCGGTGGCGGCGACGCCGGTGATCAGCAGCGCCACCACCAGCGGCACGATCGTCATCTGGAGGCCGTTGAGCCAGGCCTGGCCGATCGGCTGCGCCCAGTCGGCGGCAATCGTCGCGCCGGCCGGCGCCCAGGCGGCGAGCACCGCGCCCAGGATCAGCCCGGCGATCAGCGACAAGAGAATACGAGTTGGTTGCGACATGCTCGCCCTTTTGGAGTTTCCGCGCTAATCCGGTGGCGGTTGAGGACCTGCAAGGTCGCGAGAAAACGGCACATGGCAAGAAAATATTTCGGGACGGACGGAATCCGCGGCGCGACCAACCTGTCGCCGATGACCGCGGCGATGGCGATGAAGGTCGGCATGGCGGCCGGCGCGCACTTCCGACGGGGCGATCATCGCCACCGGGTGGTGATCGGCAAGGACACGCGGCTTTCGGGCTATATGCTCGAGAACGCGCTGGTCGCGGGCTTCACCAGCGTGGGCATGGACGTGGTGCTGGTCGGGCCGATGCCCACCCCGGCGGTGGCGATGCTCACCCATTCGATGCGCGCCGACATGGGCGTGATGATCTCGGCGAGCCACAATCCCTATGCCGATAACGGCATCAAGCTGTTCGGCCCCGACGGCTACAAGCTCTCCGACGAGGACGAGCTGGCGATCGAGGCGCTGATCGACGGCGAGGTGGCGCTCGCCGCCTCGGGCGATATCGGCCGGGCCCGCCGCGTCGAGGATGCGCGCGGCCGCTACATCCATTTCGCCAAGTCGACCTTCCCCGAGGACCTGACGCTCGACGGGCTCAAGATCGTCGTCGATTGCGCCAATGGTGCTGCCTATCAAGTCGCGCCTTCGGCTTTGTGGGAGCTCGGGGCCGAAGTGATCGCGATCGGGGTGAGCCCTAATGGCAAGAACATCAATGACGGCGTCGGCTCCACTGCGCCGCAGACGCTGTGCGAGACCGTGGTCGCCGCCGGCGCGCATATCGGCATCGCGCTCGACGGCGATGCCGACCGGCTGATCGTCGCCGACGAGACCGGCAAGGTGGTCGACGGCGACCAGCTGATGGCGACGATCGCCGGCGGCTGGGCACGCCAGGGCAAGCTAGCCGGGGGCGGGCTGGTCGCCACGGTGATGTCGAACCTCGGGCTCGAGCGGCACCTCTCGGCGCAGGGCCTCGGCCTGATCCGCACCGCGGTCGGCGATCGCTACGTGCTCGAGAAGATGCGCGCCTCGGGCTATAATGTCGGCGGCGAGCAATCGGGGCACATCATCCTCTCCGATTATGCCACCACCGGCGATGGCCTTGTCGCCGCGCTGCAGGTGCTCGCCGAGATCGTCCGCGCCGGCGCGCCGGCCAGCGAAGTGCTCCACCGCTTCGATCCGCTGCCCCAGCTGCTCAAGAATGTCCGCTTCAAGGGCGGCAAGCCGCTCGACGACCCGCGCGTCAAGGCAGTGATCGCCGATGCCGAGGCCGAGCTCGACGGCAAGGGCCGCCTCGTCATCCGCGCCTCGGGCACCGAGCCGGTGATCCGGGTGATGGCCGAAGGCGACGACAAGGCGCAGGTCGAGGCGGTGGTCGACCGCATCTGCGCCGTGGTGGCGGAGGTGGCGGCCTGATGCCAACAACCGTTCGTGCTGAGCTTGTCGAAGCACCGTTCTTTCTTCACGCGACAACAAGGAAGAAGTACGGCCCTTCGACAAGCTCAGGGCGAACGGGATTGGATTGAACTATGCTCGAGATGCGTCCCGATTGCGAGCGCTGCGGCGTCGACCTGCCCGCCGACGAGGGCGGCGCCTTCATCTGCTCGTTCGAGTGCACCTTCTGCGCCGACTGCACCGATGCGCTCGACGAACGCTGCCCCAATTGCGCCGGCGAGCTGTTGGATCGGCCGGCGCGTGTGGGTAAGGCGCTGGCGAACAACCCGGCGAGCACGGAGCGCCGGTTTAGAGGCTGAGCGATGTCATTGGCTTTCAACCGTCATGCTGAACTTGTTTCAGCATCCAATTCTCCCCCAGCGGTATCGCCTGAGGCGCGTTGGACCCTGAAACAAGTTCAGGGTGACGATGGAGGAAAGGCGTGACGCCACGTATCCTGATCATCGCCGGATCCGATTCGGGCGGCGGCGCCGGTATCCAGGCGGACATCAAGACCGTCACCATGCTCGGCGGCCATGCGATGACGGCGATCACGGCGATCACTGCGCAGAACACGCTGGGCGTCACCGGCGTGCATCCGGTGCCCACCGAGATGGTGCTGGCGCAGATCGAGGCGTGCGTGAGCGACATCGGCGTCGATGCGATCAAGATCGGCATGATCGGATCGGCGCGCACCGCGCTGGCGGTCGCCGAGAAGCTCGCCGAGCTGCCCGGCGTGCCGGTGGTGTTCGACCCCGTGATGATCGCATCGAGCGGCGCGACGCTGGCCGACGACGCCACCATCGCCGCGTTCGAGCGGCTGATGGCGCGCGCCACCGTCGTCACGCCGAACCTGCCCGAGCTCGATGCGCTGGGCGGCGATCCGCTGGCACTCGTCAAGGCGCATCGCTGTGCGGTGCTGGTCAAGGGCGGCCATGCTGAGGGCGCGGTGGTGACCGACCGGCTGTGGTCGGTCGACCCCGAGGACCCGCCCGAGATCGAATGGAGCAGCCCGCGGATCGAGAGCGATTCGACGCACGGCACCGGCTGCACCCTCTCCTCAGCGATCGCCTGCGGGCTCGCGGTGGAATGGGACCTGCCCGAGGCAGTGCGCCGCGCCCGCCGCTTCGTGCGGCTGGCGATGCGCGAGGCGCCGGGGCTCGGCCGCGGCCATGGTCCGATGGGCCAGCAGGCGGTGCGGCTCGATCTCAACATGAGCTTCTTCGAGCCGATGCTGAACCAGGTGACCGTGCCCGCCGCCGACCTCGCCGCCAGCGAGCGCTTCTACCGGCTGCTCGGCCTGCGTCAGGTCGTCCGCGCCAGCCCGCGCTATGCCCGGTTCGAGACCGAGGGCGGCGCCACCTTCAGCATCGCCACCGATCCCGGCTACACTGCGCCGGTCGTCTATTTCGAATGCGGCGATCTCGACGTCACCGTCGCCTATCTCCAGCAGCAGGGCGTGAAGTTCGAGCAGGAGCCCAAGGACGAGAATTGGGGCTGGCGCGAGGCGCGGCTGCGCGATCCGGCGGGCAATGCGGTGCGGCTCTACCAGGCTGGCGAGATGCGCCGCTATCCGCCATGGCGGGTACAAGATGCCTGATCTCAAGTTCGAACGGAAATATGGCAAGCTGCACGGCGGCCCGGTCGCGGGGGTCGACGAGGCCGGCCGCGGGCCGCTGGCGGGGCCGGTGGTCGCCGCCGCTGTCATCCTCGATCCGCGCTGCGTGCCCGAGGGCATCGACGATTCCAAGGCGCTGACGGCCTCGAAGCGCGAGCGGCTCTGTGCCGAGATCCTCGCCTGCGCCCAGGTCGGCATCGGAGTCGCCAGCGTCGAGGAGATCGACACGCTCAACATCTTCTGGGCGACGATGCTGGCGATGACCCGCGCGGTCGAGGCGCTGGTGCACGCGCCCGCCTTTGTGCTGGTCGACGGCAATCGCTGCCCGAACTGGGGCCATCAGAGCCATGCCGTGGTCGGCGGCGACGCGCTCTGCCTGTCGATCGCCGCCGCCTCGATCGTCGCCAAGCATCGCCGGGACGCGATGATGATCGAGCTCGATGCGCTCCACCCCGGCTATGGCTGGGCGAGCAACAAGGGCTATGGCGCCAGGGTCCACCAGGAAGCGCTGCGCACGCTCGGCCCGACGCCGCACCACCGCAAGAGCTTCGCGCCGGTGGCGCAGGCGCATTTCGATTTCGGGACGGCAGCCGCCGAATAGGGGGCGCTGGCGTTCTGCAAAGCCCTCCCCCTTGATGGGGGAGGGTTGGGTGGGGGTGACCTCACCTCAAGCGAGAGAGCCAGAGGAGAGGTCACCCTCACCCTCCCACCGCCTTCGGCGGCGGGCCCCTCCCTCTCCCATCAAGGGAGAGAGCGCTTGAGCAGGCGGTCAGGCTGCCGCCTTGAAGAACTCGTCCAGGTCGCTCGGCCACACCTTGGCATCGCGCAGGCGCGGATCGCGGGTCGCCTCAAGGAAGGCGTCATATTCGGCATGGCCCGGCACGAACACCGCCTTGCGCGCATATTCGTCCTGGCTGAACGTGCCCCAGTTGGTGATCCGCCCGAAATAGCAGGTGCTCGCGCCGACTTCGTCGGCCAGGTCGAGCAGGTCTCCCATCTCGCGGTAATTCTCCTGCTGCACCGTGAAGGTGAGCATATAGTCGTCGACCAGCCCGGCCGCCTTGAGCTCGCCGGCGAACTTCATGTTCTGGAGCATCGTCTCCCAGCGCGCGCCGCGGCGCAGCAGCTCGTGCGTCGGCCCGGTCGCGGCATCGAGGCTGATCCGCAGCGATTGCACCCGGCCGTGCAGCGCCGGGAAGGCTTCCCATTGGCGCGGCGTGAACAACATGCCGTTGGTCATTATGATGAACTTGAGCTCGGGATAGTCCTCGGCGGTCAGCTGCTCCATCAGCCGGCGGAAATTCTTGCTAGCGAAGGGATCGCCCGATCCGGTGATGAACACCGTCTTGGCATTGGCCATCATCGGCAGGATCGCGCGCTCCTGCATCTCCGCATAGGTCGCCCGGGTCGCATCGTCGGCGGCATAGCGCTCGGTGCGGCAGCTGGGGCAGGAGAGGTTGCAGGTCCGGTCATAGGCGAGGTTCACCTCTTCCGGGCCGTGCGCCATGTGCGTCTGGCCGGTCTTGACGACCTCCGCCCATTTGACGTCGGCTTCCAGCTCGGTGCGCGTGGGCAGGTTGCCGCTCTGGATGAAGGGGCAGGTGCGCTTGTTGCAATAGCGATAGGAGCCGTCGAGCACGCTCGCGCGGATCGCCTGCGCGGTCTCGCCGTTCCACACGCGCTGCCAGTCGCCGCCGCGAAGATTGCCGACCGATGTCGGCAGCCAGCTCGCGCAGCACAGATGCGCGCTGTTCTCCAGCACGTCGAGCTCGACGAACGGCTTGAGGCAGACCTTGTCGGCCAGTGCGTAGCGCGGGTTCTCGGGATCGAGCTTGCCTTCGAGATGGAACAGCGCGCCCTGCACCATCAGCGACTGGCTATACCGCGCGGCGAGCGGCGCCAGCAGCTCGAGCACTTCGGCGGTTTCGCCCCCGGCCGAGGCGCACATGCCGAGCAGGATGCGCAGGCTGTCCTTGAACATCGCGCGCGGTTCTTCGGCCAGGCGGCGCTGCAGCGTCGGCACCAGCATCGAATCGGACGCCACCAGATTCGGAATGATCTCCCACAGCTCGGGATGGTCGAGCCCGTCGGACAGCACGCTCAGCATCAGGTCGACGACATCGTTCGACGTCGGCGGCGCCGTCGGCTGGGGCTGCGGATCGATGTTCATCGCGGATTTCCAAGGCTTAGGGGATCTGGTTACCCCTCATTATAGGCCGCCGGGGCCGGTTGCGGCCGATGCTGCGCTCTTCTCGCATGCGACGAGCTGAGTCTTTTTCGCCACACCCCATATCTTGTGCCTGTGGATAACTTATTGACTCAGCATGTGGATAAGTTCGCTCGCCGTTCCACAAGTTAACGGAATCGAAGGCTTTTTCGTTAACCAATCTCTGCTTGACGGATGGTCGTTCCGCGACAGAAACCGCCTCTCCAATAAGGGGATTGAGGTTAATGGGGGTTCTCGAAAAGGGCAGGCTCAAGCCGGCGACGGTGCGTAGTTGGGTCGATGTGTTGCCCTATGACACGATCCTGCAGCAGGACTGCATCGAGGCGATGCGCGCTTTGCCCGCCAAGTCGATCGACTGCATCTTCGCCGATCCGCCCTACAACCTCCAGCTCGGCGGCGACCTCAACCGTCCCGACGGCAGCGCCGTCGACGCGGTCACCGACGATTGGGACAAGTTCGACAGCCTGGCCGCCTATGACGCGTTCACCCGCGAATGGCTGGCCGAGGCGCGCCGCATCCTGAAGGACGACGGCACGATCTGGGTGATCGGCAGCTATCACAACATCTTCAAGGTCGGCTCGGCGATCCAGGACCTGGGCTTCTGGATCCTCAACGACATCATCTGGCGCAAGGCCAACCCGATGCCCAATTTCAAGGGCACGCGCTTCACCAACGCGCACGAGACTTTGATCTGGGCATCGACCGGCGAGAAGGCGAAATACACCTTCAACTATCGTTCGATGAAGACGCTCAACGACGAGCTGCAGATGCGCTCGGACTGGGAATTCCCGATCTGCGGCGGCCAGGAGCGGCTCAAGAAGGGCGGCCAGAAGGTCCATCCGACCCAGAAGCCCGAAGCGTTGCTCTACCGTCTGCTGCTCGCCTCGACCAAGCCGGGCGACGTCGTGCTCGACCCGTTCTTCGGCACCGGTACCACCGGTGCGGTGGCCAAGCGCCTCGGCCGCCGCTGGATCGGCATCGAGCGCGAGAGCCAATATGTCGAGGCGGCGCAGGAGCGTATCGCAGCAGCCCTGCCGCTCGACGAATCGGCGCTGAAGACGATGCAGGCGCCCAAGAGCCAGCCGCGCGTCGCCTTCGGCCAGCTGGTCGAGAATGGCTATCTGAACCCGGGCACCGTGCTGACCGACACCAAGCGCCGCTGGCGCGCAGTGGTCGGCGCCGATGGCTCGCTCAGCTGCGAAGGCCAGGCCGGCTCGATCCACAAGCTCGGCGCGACGCTGCAGAACGCCCCGTCGTGCAATGGCTGGACCTTCTGGCATTACGAAGCGGCCGACGGCCTCAAGCCGATCGACGCGCTGCGCCAGACCTACCTGCTGGCGACGCAGCCGTAAGGCGACTTCAGGGGGGCGCTCCACCGCTCCCCAACCCGTCACCCCGGCCTTGTGCCGGGGTCCACGGTGCCTCGGGTCAAAGTGCCCGATCCTCTTGCATATCGGCTGCCTCCCGGTGGGCCCCGGAACAAGTCCGGGGTGACGAAGAAGAGGCGAAGCGCCCGCAGCGTCACTTTCCGCTTCCAATACAGGATTCCGTCTGAGACGGTTTCCCGCATGACCCCCGATCTCCCCGCAACCGCGCGGCTCTATCTCCGCCCCGTCCAGTTCGCCGATTCGCCGGTGCACCGCGATGGCGAGGTGATCCGCCTTGCCGGCGGGCTGAGCTGGTGCTCGGCCTTCGAGCTGATCGCCCGCGAGGGCGGCAAGCGGGTTTTCCAGCAGACCGTCGCGGTTGCCGATCTGCCCGACGATCCGCGCATCGCCGCGATCCTCGATCGCATCACCGCGCCGCGCGCGCCGCTCCGGCTCGGCGAGCGGGTGGTGCGGCTCGATCAGCCCCAGGTGATGGCGATCCTCAACCGCACGCCGGACAGCTTCTCCGATTCCCGCGCGCTCGCCGAGGATGCCGATGCAGCGGCCGGGGCGGGCGTCGACATGGCGGCGATGGGTGCGGCGATCCTCGATATCGGCGGCGAATCCACCCGGCCCGGCGCCGCGGAGGTCTGGGAAGGCGAGGAGATCGAGCGCGTCGTGCCGGTGATCCGCAAGCTCGCCGCCGGCGGCGCGGCGATCTCGGTCGATACGCGGCGCGCCTCGGTGATGTCGGCGGCGCTCTCGGCGGGTGCGCATATCGTCAACGATGTCGCGGCGTTGCTCTACGATCCGCGCGCGCTCGAAGTGGTGGTGGCGGCCGGCTGCCCGGTGATGCTGATGCATTCGCCCGAGCCCGAGAAAGGCCCGCATGGCGGCGAGGGCTATGCCGACGTGCTGCTCGACGTCTATGACTGGCTCGAGAAGCGCGTCGCCGACGTCGTGGCGGCGGGCGTCGACCGGGCGAAGATCCTGGTCGATCCCGGCATCGGCTTCGGCAAGTCGCTCCAGGACAATCTCGCGCTGATGAACGGGCTGGCGCTGTTCCACGGGCTGGGCTGTGCGATTGTGTTGGGGGCCAGCCGCAAGCGGGTGATCGGCGCGCTGTCGAACGAGGCGCCTGCCGAACGGCGGCTCGGCGGCAGCCTGGCACTGGCGCTCAAGGGTGCCGATGCCGGGGTCCAGCTGATCCGCGTGCATGACGTATTCGAGACGGTTCAGGCGTTGAGAGTGTGGCGCGGCCTGCGCGATGCGGCTTTGGTCGCGCGCTAGAAGGAGAGAAGCCTCATGCGGATTGCGCTCGCGCTTGCCTTGCTCGCCGCCCCGGTTCCTGCGCTCGCGCAAGGCGCCGACAGCCCCGAAGCCGCGCGCGGCGTGGTCGAGATCTATTATGCCGCGATCGACCGCGGCAATTTCCGCGGCGCCTATGCGCTGTGGAGCGATGGCGGCAAGGCGAGCGGCAAGAGCTACGCCAGCTTCCGCCAGGGCTTTGCCGCGACCGCGCGCACCCGGGTGGTGACGGGCACGCCGCGCGATGCCGATGCCGGGATGAGCCAGCGCTGGATCACCGTGCCGGTCGATGTCTATGCCACGCTCAAGAACGGCACCCGCCAGCATTTCCGTGGAAGCTACACGCTGCGCCGCGTCGTCGCAGGGGTGAGCGACAATCCCGTCGATACGCGCTGGCACCTCGCCCGGGCGAAGCTGGTCGCGGTCCGCTAGAACCAGCCCTCGGCTTCGAGCGCCGCCGCCTGGGCGCGCGCGACCGGCGCCTCGATCCCGCCGCTGAGCTGGAGGCGGAGGTTGCGCCCGTCGCGCCGCACGCCCTGCACTGCGCCGCGCGCCACCCACCAGCTGCGGTGGACCAGTGCGCCGGGCAGGCCGTCGAGCTCGAGCACCGCGTCGCGCATCCGCATCAGCAGCAGGTCCGACCCCTGCGCGGTGTGGACGCGGACATAATGGTCCTCCATCTCCAGCGCGATCGGGACGCTGCGCAGATGCGGGCGCAGCCGCTCGGCCAGCCGGGGCAGGGGTGCCTCGCCGGGTACGGTCGCCGGCGCCGGTGCCCGCTCGGGCGCCGCCCGGTGGCGGGAGCGGGCGAACCAGAAGAGCGCGCAGACCAGCGCGCCCATCACGAAGACGTTGAAATAATGCTCGAGCGCCTGATCGAGCGTCGGCCAGCTCGGGGCTCGCCAGATGAAATTCGCGCACCAGGTCACCGCGGTCATCGGCAGCGTGACGATCAGGCAGGCCGCGGCCCAGAGCGCCGGCTCGGGCAGTTCCAGCCGCGGCGCCAGCGCGGTCGCGGCGGCCATGGCGGGGAAATAGAGGAAATAGCCGGCATAGCTCATCGCCAGCCAGTAGAGCAGCCGCAGCCCGAACGGCGCCTCGAAGCTGCCGAACGGCCCGACGAACGCCAGCACCAGCCCCACGCCGAAGATGATCGCGCAGTCGATCAGGATCCGCCGTGCACTGCCCAAGCCGTCTTTTTCCCGTCCCGTTCGCGCTTCGCCAAATGGCGGCGCCCTCCGGCGCCGCGCCCGCCGGCGAAGCAGATTGCCGGCCCACGTAGCCGCGATTGCGGCCCCGCCGCCAGCCGACAATCTGCCCCTGTCCATAAAGTCGGGAGGCACGCCATGGCCACACAGGTTCGGGAAGAAATCGCAATCGATCTGCCGCGGATCGCCAAGGGGGCGTTGCTGGTCGGCGCGACGATACTGGCGGGTGCCACGACGATTGCGGTCGCCCGGGTGCTGACGGGCATGACCCCGTCGACCTATGAAGCCAAGCAGGTCGCGATCCTGATCCACCTCGCCAGTGTGCTGCCAGCGATTCCGCTCGGGCTATGGGTGCTGCTGTCCCGCAAGGGCGACGCGACGCACAAGATGCTGGGGCGGATCTGGGCAGTGCTGATGCTGACGGCCGCGATCTCGGCGATCTTCATCCGCACGATCAACCACGGCCAGTTCAGCCTGATCCATTTGTTCGTGCCGGTGGTCTTCCTCGCACTGTTCCGCGCCATCCGCGCTGCCCGGATGGGCCGGATCGCGCTGCACAAAAGGCTGATGTGGACGCTCTATTCGGCGGGGCTGCTGCTGCCGGGCCTGTTCGCCTTCCTGCCCGGTCGGCTGCTCTGGCACTGGCTGATGCTGTGAGGCCTCAGGGCAGGATGCCGCGGGCGATCAGGCCGACCGCGAGCAGGCCGAGCGCGACGCGGACGAGATGGAGCTTGTGCCACTTCGCCAGCAGCGCCCGGGTCTCGGGGCCCGCCGCCTCGGGTGCGGTTGCCGCAAGCTTCTTGTTCGTCCCCCAGACGGCGGCGAAGGTGTAGGGGATGTTGAGCAGCAGGACCACGCCGCCCGCCAGCCAGAACCAGTTGCTCTGGTACCGCCACCAGGCGACCGCGCCGAGCACGCCGCCGAGGATCGCCAGCGTCACCTGCATGATCGTGCCGCGGGCATAGGCCGGCTTCCACTGGGCCAGCGCCGCGCGGTCGTCGAGCATCATCCGCGCGGGATGCTCGGCGAAGAAGACGTAGAAGGCCGCGCCGGCGAACAGCGCCGCGCAGATCAGGGCAACGAGTGCGACCATTCCGGATGTTCCCTTATTGTTCTGTTGGCTATATGTTTGTATAGCACGTCGCGCGGAAGGCGAGAGAGGGCGCAATGATGCGACGCGGGGTGCTGGGAGCAATGCTCGGGGCGGTGGCGGTGTGGTTCGGGCGCGGTGCCGCGGCGCGGCCGGCGGTCTCCGCCGCGCCGATACCCTATCCGCTGGTCACCGTTCCAGGCAGCCAGGCGCTTGCCACCTGGGAGCGGCTGCGCCGCGAAGGCAAGGGCTGGCCGGTGGTCATCGGTGACGACGAGGCATTGGCGATGATCGGCGAGAATTTCGCGGACGAAGCCGGCCAGAGCCCGGAAGCCGCGCTCGCCGCGGCGGCGAAAATCATACTGCCTGGCGCCCTCGAAAAGCATTTCGCTCAGGAATATGGCGCCGATGCCGAAGTGCCCGAAGCGGGCGACTGGCCCGCGACGACCGAGGGCCTCGTATCGGGCCTCTCCGTTGCGTCCGACATTCTCACCGGCAAGCCCTTCGAGCGGGTGCACATCCTGCTGCTGCCGACCAGCGATGGCAGCGAAGCGCCGGCCTATCTGCGCTGGGGTGGCTGGAATGCCTGCCCGCCGGCGGCGCTGCACGTCGCGGTGCTGCGCAGCTGGAAGCAGCGTTACGGCGCCGAGCTGGTGGGCCTTTCGGGCGACGTGATTGACCTGCGGGTTACGAAGCGCCCGGCGACGCGTGCCGAGGCGATGGCGCTGGCGCGCGAGCAGTATTTCTATTGCAGCGACATCGTCGACCAGGGAACAACGAGCCTGCCGCCGCTCGCCGCCGGTCTGATGGACTCGGACTGGTGGTTCTTCTGGTGGGATTGAGCGCGGTTCAGGCGGCGCTCTGGTCGATCCCCAGCTCGCCGAGCTTGCGGTAGAGCGTCGAACGGCCGATCCCCAGGCGGCGGGCGACCTCGGTCATCCGGCCGCGATAATGGCCGATGGCGAGGCGGATCACGTCGGCTTCGATCTCGTCGAGCGCGCGCAGATTGCCGTCGGGGCGGAACAGCGTGACGCCGGCGTTGCTCGTACCCTGCACCGCGGCGCCATTGCCCATCGGGCGGCCGGCGGCGAGCTGGGCGATCTGCGGGAAGTCGGCACGCGTGAGCCCGTCGCCGTCGCAGAGCACGGCGGCGCGGAACAGCGCGTTCTGGAGCTGGCGGACATTGCCCGGCCAGTCATAGCTGCCGAGCAGCTGGAGCGCTTCGTCGGTGATCCCCAGTTCGCGCAGCCCTGGCTGCTCGGCGATCCGCGCGAGCAAGTGGCGGGCGAGCGCCGGAATGTCGCCGGTGCGTTCCCGCAGCGGCGGGATCGTCACCTGGACGACGTTGAGCCGGTAATAGAGGTCTTCACGGAAGCGCCCCGCCTCGACTTCGGCCTGGAGCGTCTTGTTGGTCGCCGCGATCACGCGGACGTCGACTTCGCGGGCATGGCGGGCGCCGATCGGCTGGATCTCGCCCGACTGGAGCACGCGCAGCAGCTTGACCTGCGCGTCGAGCGGCATCTCGCCGACTTCGTCGAGGAACAGCGTGCCACCGTCCGCATCGGCGAAGCGGCCGATCTTGCGCTCGAAGGCGCCGGTGAAGGCGCCCTTCTCGTGCCCGAACAGCTCGCTCTCGACCAGGTTGGCGGGGATCGCGCCGCAATTGACGCAGACCATTTCCTTCTTGTTGCGCGGCGAAGCGGCGTGGATCGCCTCGGCGACCACTTCCTTGCCGACGCCGCTCTCGCCTTCGATCAGCACCGGCACGCGGGCGCGGGCTGCCTTGGCGGCGATGGCGAGCGCCGCGCGGAACTGCGGCGCGCTGCCCACGATCTCGTCGAACGCGAGCGGGGCGGAAAGCTTCTCGGTGAGCGGGCGCAGCTCGCCCGCGGTCTTGCCGCCGACCGCGGCCTCGAGCGCGGCGAGCAGGCGCTCGGAGGCGAGCGGCTTGACCAGGAAATCGGTGGCGCCGGCGCGCATCGCGCTCACGGCATTGGCGACCGAGCCATTGGCGGTGAGCATCAGGATCGGCAGCTGCGGGCGGCGGGCGCGCAGCTCACCGATCAGCGCGGCGGCGTCGGCATCGGGCGACGAATGATCAAGGATGACGGCGTCGAGCGCCATCCCGTCGGGCGTGCCGAGCGTGGCGATGCCGGTCTCGGCCTCGCTCGCGAAGATGGTCTTCCAGCCGCGGCGCGCGGCAATGGCGGCGACGAGACGGCGCTGTGCCGGTTCGTCGTCGATCAGCATCAGGAGGCGCTGGCCGTTGCGCGTCATCGCTCTTTCGTGTCCCTAATGTCCCGTTTCAGGTCGTCACTCATAGAACGGATGGGTAAAGGCGGGCTTAAGCGTGCTGAAGCGGCACCGGGGTTGAGCGGGTGTTCGCTGATGGCTACAGTCCCTTCACAAAGTTTCAGGGGAGAGACGAATGGCTGACACCGGTGACAATGCCGCGCAGCTCAAGGCGCACGAGCAGACGTGGAACGGTTTCAAGGCGATGATGACCTGGGGCACGGTGGGTGCCGCGCTGGTCGCCGCCCTCGTTGTCTTTCTGATCTCCGCCAAGTGAAGATCGCGGTTCTGAAGGAAGCCGCCGCGGGCGAGCGGCGCGTTTCCGCGACTCCGGAAACGGTGAAGAAGTTCGTTGCTCTCGGTGCGCAGGTGGCGGTCGAGAAAGGCGCCGGCGACACGGCTTCGATCGCCGATCAGGCCTATGCCGACATGGGCGCGAGCGTCGGCACGCGCGCGGCGACGCTGAAGGACGCCGACATCGTGCTCGGCGTGCAGGGGCCCGATCCGGCTAGTCTCGCCGGCGCGAAGCCCGGCGCCTGGATCGTCGCCGGGCTCAACCCGTTCGGCGAGCGTGCCCGTGTCGATGCCTATGCTTCGGCCGGCTATGAGGCGCTGGCGATGGAGCTGATGCCGCGCATCACGCGTGCGCAGTCGATGGACATCCTGTCCTCGCAGTCGAACCTGTCGGGCTACAAGGCAGTGCTCGATGCCGCCGCCGAATATGGCCGCGCCTTCCCGATGATGATGACCGCGGCGGGTACCGTTTCCGCCGCCAAGGTCTTCGTGATGGGCGTCGGCGTCGCCGGGCTCCAGGCGATCGCCACCGCGCGGCGCCTCGGCGCCCAGGTGTCGGCGACCGACGTGCGTGCGGCGACCAAGGAGCAGATCCTCTCGCTCGGCGCCAAGCCGATCTTCGTCGAGGCGGTGAAGGGCATCGAAGGCGAAGGCACCGGCGGCTATGCCACCGAGATGAGCGACGAGTACAAGGCCGCCCAGGCCGATCTCGTCTCCGCGCACATCGCCAAGCAGGACATCGTCATCACCACCGCGCTGATTCCCGGCCGGCCCGCCCCGCGCCTGATCAGCGACGCGCAGATCGCAACGATGAAACCAGGCAGCGTGATCGTCGATCTCGCGGTCGAGGCCGGCGGCAATGTCGAAGGCGCGGTCGCGGGGGAGATCGTCGAGAAGCACGGCGTGAAGATCGTCGGGCACAAGAACGTGCCCTCGCGCCTCGCCGCCGATGCCTCGGCGCTGTTCGCACGCAACCTGTTCAACTTCCTCTCCGCCTTCTGGGACAAGGAGCAGGGCAAGCCGGTCCTCGACGAGGAGATCGGCAACGCCATCCGCCTGACTCAGGGCGGCAAGGTAGTGAACGAGCGGCTGCTCGCCGCAGGTTGATAATCCTGTCCTACACAGCGCCGATTGGTTAGCCTCGGCGCGAGGACGGCGAGCAAAGTTTCCGCGTTTTTATTTGCTGTACGCGGTAGCTTTGTGAAGTTTGGAAGGCTCAAGACATGGACTTCATCTCGATCCTGTCGATCTTCGTACTGGCCTGTTTCGTCGGCTATTACGTGGTCTGGTCGGTCACGCCTGCGCTGCACACGCCGCTGATGGCGGTGACCAACGCCATTTCCTCGGTGATCATCGTCGGCGCGCTGATCGCGTCGGCCGCATCGGGCGCGGAGATCGCCAAGTGGCTCGGCCTGGTCGCCGTGGCGCTGGCATCCGTGAACATCTTCGGCGGCTTCGCCGTCACCGAGCGCATGCTCGCCATGTACAAGAAGAAGGGCTGAGCCGATGCTGAAGACGCTGTTCGCGCTCGCCCAGACCTGCATGGAACCCGATCTGGGTTGCGCACCGATGCGCAAGGGCCTTGCGACGCCGGTACTCGAGCATGTCGCGGTGAACCCCTGGGTCGCCCTGGCCTATCTGGTGGCGGGCATCTGTTTCATCCTCGCGCTGCGCGGACTTTCCAGCCCGGCGAGCAGCCGGCGCGGCAACCGGCTCGGCATGCTCGGCATGGGCATCGCCGTGGTCACCACGCTGATCACGCACGAGATCGCCAGCCCGATCGAGCTGGGCGCGGCGATCGCGATCGGCGGCGTGATCGGTTTCGTGACGGCACGGCGGATCGCGATGACCGCGATGCCGCAGCTCGTCGCGGCCTTCCACTCGCTGGTCGGCATGGCGGCGGTGCTTGTCGCCGCGGCGGCGCTCCTCAACCCCGGCGCCTTCGGTATCCTGGGCGCGGACGGCGAGATCCTGAGCGTCAGCCGGATCGAGATGGGCCTGGGCGTGGCGATCGGCGCGATCACCTTCTCGGGCTCGGTGATCGCCTTCCTCAAACTGAACGGCAACATGTCGGGCAAGCCGATCCTGCTGCCGGGGCGCCATGTCATCAACCTCGCGGTGCTCGCCGGCATCCTCGGGCTGGTCGGCTATTTCGTCACCGACCAGAGCCCCTGGGTGTTCTGGACCGTCACTGCGCTCAGCTTCGCCATCGGCTTCCTGCTGATCGTGCCGATCGGCGGTGCGGACATGCCGGTGGTCGTGTCGATGCTCAACTCCTATTCCGGCTGGGCCGCGGCGGCGATGGGCTTCACGCTGCACAATTCGGCGATGATCATCACCGGCGCGCTGGTGGGCAGCTCGGGCGCGATCCTCAGCTACATCATGTGCCGCGCGATGAACCGCAGCTTCATCAGCGTGATCGCCGGCGGCTTCGGCGCGACGGCAGATGCCGGCGGCGGTGCGGCAGCGATCGACCGTCCGTGGAAGCGCGGCTCGGCCGAGGATGCGGCCTTCCTGATGAGCCAGGCCGAGCAGGTCATCATCGTGCCGGGCTACGGCATGGCGGTCGCCCAGGCGCAGCACGCGCTGCGCGAGATGGCCGACAAGCTCAAGGAGCATGGCGTGCGGGTAAAGTACGCGATCCACCCGGTCGCAGGCCGCATGCCCGGTCATATGAACGTGCTGCTCGCCGAGGCGAACGTGCCCTATGACGAAGTGTTCGAGCTCGAGGACATCAACAGCGAGTTCGCCCAGACCGACGTCGCCTTCGTGATCGGCGCCAACGACGTGACCAACCCGGCGGCGAAGACCGACAAGTCCTCGCCGATCTACGGCATGCCGGTGCTCGACGTCGAAAAGGCCAAGACGGTGCTTTTCATCAAGCGCTCGATGGGCGGCGTCGGCTATGCCGGTGTGGACAATGAGCTGTTCTATCGCGACAACACGATGATGCTGCTGGCCGATGCGAAGAAGATGGTCGAGGAGATCGTGAAGAACCTCGACTGACGCGGGCCGAATGGGGGGAGACGACATGGCGGGTGTGGGTTCGATTGTGGGCGGGGCGTTCGGGTTGCTGCGCGAGCGGCCCGTATCGGTGTTGATCTGGGCGGCGACCTATTGCGTCGGCTCGGTGCTCATTTCCTTCGCGATCGTTTTTGCGATGTTCGGCGCGATCCTGCCCGATCCGCAGACCATGACGCAGCCGGGCTCCTTCCTGGGGACCGGGCTCGGCCTGATGCTGCTGCTCTATCTGGTGCTGCTCTTCCTGCTCGTGGTGCTGATGAACGCGGTGTTCCGCGCGATGCTGCGGCCGGAGGAGGGCGGCTTCGCCTTCATGCGGGTGGGCATGGACGAGTTCCGCATGTTCGGGCTCGTCCTCCTTGTCTTCATCGGCCTGTTCGTAGCGGTGCTGGTCGGCGAGTTGCTGCTGATCCTGCTGGTGACGATCATCAACTTCGTGATCGGCCAGGGCCCGATCACCGCGGTGCTCACGTTCCTGCTGTTCCTCGGCTTTCTCGGCACGGTGATCTGGGCCGAGGTGCGCCTGTCGCTGATCTTCCCGCTCAGCTTCTATCGCCGCCGAATGAGCCTGGACGGCGCATGGGCGCTCACCAAGGGCCATTTCTGGACGCTGTTCTTCTCCTATCTGCTCGTCGGCCTGATCTTCGTCATCGCCGGCGGCCTGCTGGTCTGGACGATGATGGGCAGCTATTTCACTGCGATGTTCCAGGCGGCGGGCGATCCCGCGCAGATCGAAGCGGCGGGCCAGGCATTCGCCGCGCAGCAATTCGCGATGTCGATGGGTACCCGGATCCTCTACTGGGTCATCGGCGCGATCTTCGCTGCCGCATGGTTCGCGCTGGGGCCGGGCCTGCTCGCCAGCGCCACGCGCGAGCTTGTCGTCGATGAGGACGAAGCTGCTATATTTGCAGCCGAATCCGACGGATCAGTCGTGGACTGAGCCGTAACGGGCAGGCAATGATTCGCCTGCCCGTCCGGGTCGCGCAATAAGCTCCGCAAGGGGGCGGATCGAGCAATCCGTTTCGGAGGTTGGGCCTCTCCGGAGCATCGCGCGACTTCGAGAGACGATGGCTGACCCCAACGCGGCCCCCCTGCTGTCCGGCGCGCCCTATATGCAGGGCATCGACGCGCTGCTGATCGCCGACGCCGCGTCTGCGGACGTCGTCGACGCGCTCTCCACCGCGGGCATCCGGCTGCGCTCGCGCGCCGGGCTGGCGCTGGCCCAGGCGCTGCTGGAAGAGACCGGGGCCAAGCTCGTGCTGCTCGACGCGCGCGGTGCCGGGGAGGATGCACTGGCGCCGGCCTTTGCAGCAATCGCGGCACGGGATGCCGAGGCGATGCCTGCGCTGATCGTGTTGCTCGCCGCCGCCCAGCTCGATCTTGCCGCGCCGCTGCTCGGGACGCGGGGCGTCCAGCTGCTCTGCGATCCGGGTGCCGCAGCGCTGCTTGCCGCGCTGGTCCTTGCGCACACCGGCTTGCAGGACGCCGCGCTGTTCTCGGTCAACGATATCACCCGCGATTCGGAATCGGCGCGGCTGCGGCGGCTCAGCGAGGAGGTCGCTCGCATTGCCGATGCGCTGACGCGCCTCACCCGGGGCGAGCTGGCCGAGGAAGAGGAGATCGAGCGCCGCGGCGGAATCCGCGAGCCGGAAATGGGCTATCGCGGCCCGGAAGGCCCGGTGCCGGAGATCGATCCGTCCGAGATCCGCGCGGTGATCCGCGCACGGCGCCTGCGCAACCAGTTCTTCTCCGCGGAGCTGTTCGCCGATCCCGCCTGGGACATGCTGCTCGACCTGTTCGCGGCCAGCCTCGAGAAGCGGCGCGTCTCGGTTTCCAGCCTGTGCATCGCCGCTGCGGTGCCGCCCACCACGGCGCTGCGCTGGATCGGCACCATGCACGATGCCGGGCTGTTCGGCCGAGAGGCGGACCCGGGTGATCGCCGCCGCGCCTATATCGTGCTCAGTGAAAAGGCGATGAAGGGAATGCACGCCTATATCGGCGCGCTGCGCCGGACGGGGCTCGGTCTGGTCTGAAGGGCTTGCCCCGGGCGCCCAGCTTTGGCATCGGGCGTGGGATCGGCGATATGCCGGGCGCTTAGCTCAGTTGGTAGAGCATCTCGTTTACACCGAGAGGGTCGGCGGTTCGAGCCCGTCAGCGCCCACCATCCCCAGATCAGGCAGGCCGGGAGGAGCAGAGGCCCGCGGGCCCCTGCCGCCGGCGAAAAGCGATCAGTTGGCGGTAAAGGCGGTCGCGCCCGAGGCGGCGTATTTCACCGTGACATAGCTGTTGTCGCACACGTTGATGCCGGTCCACACGCCGCTGCTGTCGTCGGCGAAGGTCAGCTTCACGTCATATTTGCAGGTGGCGCCCTTGTCGAAATGCACGGTCATGCGCGCACCGGGCTTCACCGTCGCGTCGGCCTTCTTGAAATCGGGATCGACCTTGTTGGGCTGCCAGGTGGTGGTGCCGGTCGGCGCGAGTTCGACCGTCTTGATCGCCTTGCCGCTGTTGTTGATCAGCACGAAATCCCAGTCGTCCGCCATCGCCGGCGCTGCGATCACGATTGCGGCGGCTGCCGCGAAACCCAGTTTCAGCATGAAATGCCCCTCCTGCTTTTCCTGCAAAATGCGCCTGTCCGCCGCGCTCCGCAAGGTGATTTAGCGGCCTAAGCGGGGGATTTCAGAGCGCACGGACGAGGCGGATCGCCTCGGCGATCCAGGGCGGATCGGCGACTACCTGCTGACGCGCGCCGGCGCCGAGCGGAAGCAGATGCAGCCGGTCGCCCTCGCGCCCGATCAGGCGGCCGAACAGGAAGCGCCCGGCGGGGCGGGGCACCAGCACGTCGCGGTTGAGTGCGCCTGCAAAAGCCTCGGGCGCCAGGGTGCGGCACCAGATCTCGTCGCCGGCGCGATAGTCCCCGATACCGGCGGTGACCGAGACCGCGACCATGCCCGGCTCGGCATGCGGCGGCACCACGGAAGCGGGCCGGCGCGGCGCTTGCGCGCCGCTGCTCTCCAGCAGCGCCGCTACCGGGATCTCGGGTCGCTCGGGCAGCTTGACCAGGTCCGCGGCGTTGACGCCGAGCGCTGCCGCGATGCGATTGAGCCAGCCCACCGATACGGTGCGCGTGCCCATCTCGAGCCGGCCTACGGTCTGCGCGGTGGTGGGCGGTACGCAGCGCGCCGCCACTTCCTCCAGGGTCAGCCCCTTGGCACGGCGCACTTCGCGTATGGCGGTGATCATCGCCGAGACTCCTAACCAAATCGGTTTCCCTCTTTCCTACATTCGTGCCGTCATGGCAAGCGCTCACGAATCGGAACAACAGGAGATCGACGATGCACGAGCTTGTGGAGCGGATGATCGAGGACGGTGCGGGGCGTCGTCGCGTGCAGGTCAACCAGGCGGAATCGCCGATGGCCTGGCTGGCGGCGCGCGGGCATGTCAGCCTGCGCCAGCTCGACGCGGGCGAGCGGCTGCGCGCCGATTACGAGATGGCTTCCCTGGGACCGCGGGTGACGATGCGCTGGGACCCGGCGCCGGTCGCTCGGCTGGGCGGCGGCATGCCCGAGCGGCTCGATCCCACGCTGGCGCAGATCGCGGCGCGGCGCCGCTTCGATGGCGCAGTGGCGGCGGCGGGGCCCGGGCTGGCCGACATATTGTGGCGGGTGGTCTGCGCGGGCGAGGGGCTGGGTCCGGCGGAAAAGGCGCTGCGCTGGCCGAGCCGGGCGGGCAAGCTCGTCCTGTGCTTTGCGCTCGATCGCGTCGCCGATTTCTACGGGCTGAAATAGGCGCTCCCGCTCGATGCCCGTTTTGCCGATTTCGCGCCACCGCGGGGCAGGTGTCGTTGGACTCGGCCGGCGAGTTGATCCAGGATAATTCCGCGCCACAGCACGATAAGGGCCGCAGCAGCGCACGGACGAGGGGGTTTCCCTTCGTGGCGTAGCGCGTCTGTCGCGCATAAGCCGGTTGCCCATGCAACCGATTGAATAGCCTATGCCAAGACCAAGGAGAGGTTGGCATGATCGTGTTTGGTTCGACGCTTTCGCCCTATGTGCGCAAGGTCATGGTGTTCGGCGCGGAAAAGGGGTTGGAGCTCGAGCTTCAGGCCGCGGGCATGGGCCGGGGTGGGCCGGATTTCATGGCCGCGAGTCCCTTCGGCAAGATGCCGGGCTTCAAGGATGAGGATTTCCTGATCTCCGACAGCTCGGCGATCGTGGCCTATCTCGAGGCGAAATATCCCGAGCCGAGCCTGATCCCCGCCGAGCCGCGCGCCCGCGCACGCACGATCTGGTTCGACGAGCTGGCCGACACGATCATGATGGCCGCGGGCGCCGCGATCTTCGGCCAGCGCTTCGTGCGCCCCCGGGTGCTCAAGATGGAATGCGATCATGACGCGGCCGATGCCGCGGAGCGCGACCTGATGCCGCCGATCCTCGCCTATCTGGAGAATGCCGTTCCGGCGAGCGGCTTCCTGGTCGACGACCGGCTGACGCTGGCGGACATCGCCGTCGCCAGCCCGCTGGCCACCCTGGGCTGCATCGGCGTGAAGGTGGATCCGGCGATCTATCCGCGGCTCGCCGATTGGGTGACGGCGATGCACGCGCGGCCGAGCTTCGCCGCGATCATCGCCCGCGACCAGGCCATGGTGGACGCAATGGGCGGCCCGGTGCCGCGCGAGGCGCTCGCCGGCTAGCCAGCGGGGCCGCGCGCGCCTAGATGGGCGCCATGCGGTTGTCCTTCATCAAGTGCCATGGTTCGGGAAACGACTTCCCGCTGATCGATGCGCGCGCGCTCGATCTGTCCGACCAGGACTGGGCGGGCGTGGCGCGCGCGCTCGCCGATCGCGCCGGCCCGGTCGGCGGCGACGGGCTGTTGCTGCTCACCGCGGGCGACGATGCCGGGCATGATTTCGGCATGCGCATGTTCAACTCGGATGGGTCGGAGGCGGAGACCTGCCTCAATGGCCTGCGCTGCACCGCTCGGCTGGGCTTCGAGCTGCTCGGGATCGACCAGGCCCGGGTTCGCCTCAAGACCAGCAGCGCCGAAGTCGCGCGCGCCGATCCGCTGGCGGCCGGCGTGGTGACGATCCGCGAGACGGCGGGACCGGCCTCGACCCGTACCGCCGATGTCGGGCTGCGGATCGCGGCGAATGAAATCATCGATGCCGCCATTCCCGGCCTGCCCAGCCCGCGCGCCTTCACCGCGATCGCGATGCCCAACCCGCATCTCGTCACTTTCGTTGACTCGGTTGAC
The DNA here is from genome assembly GCF_029543155.1 of Sphingomonas sp. HITSZ_GF. Lineage (GTDB taxonomy): Bacteria > Pseudomonadota > Alphaproteobacteria > Sphingomonadales > Sphingomonadaceae > Sphingomonas. The sequence goes on from NZ_JARQXA010000004.1 coordinate 150,569, forward strand.
GAGGCCGAGCTGGTCGCGCTCGGCGACTGGTGCGAGGCCGGGCCCGACCTGATCCCTGCGCGGGCCAATGTCTCCTTCGTCGAGGTCCGCGGACAGGACTTGTTCGTGCGCACCTATGAGCGCGGCGTCGGCCTGACCGACAGCTGCGGCAGCGCCATGGCTTCGTCGGTCTATGCCGCCGGGCGCACCGGCCGGGTGCCGTTCGGCACGGCGATGAAGGTGTTCAACAAGGGCGGGCTGGTGATGGGCTCGTCCGATGCCCTGGGCATGGTCACGATCCTCGGCAATGCGACCTTCCTCTATGACGCGACCGTCGAGGTCGATCCTGCAGCGGGCATAGCGGAGGCGCTGGAGATGCATGCCCGGCGCGAGGAAGAAGCCACAGCCTGGGCTGCAGCGATCCCGGCCTAGCCTTCGACGAACGCGGCCAGGTTCGCGAGCGAGGATTTCAGTCCGCGGACGTGATCCTGCTTGCCGATCCCCTGGGGCACGTCGTCGCAGGTGATCGCCACACGGGTTCCGCCCTCTGCCGGCTCGAGTGTCCAGTGCATCCGCATCGTGCCGGCAAAGGCCGGGTCCTCCGCGTCGAACACGGCCGACTGGACGATTTCCCGTCCCGGATTCAGCGCAACGAAGCGCACCTCGACTATATCGTCATGTTCCGACGTCTTGCCCGGCGCGGCATGATCGGCATCCGCATAGTGCAGCGCCATCCGGTAGCCGCCGCCCGGCCGCGCCTCGAACGACAGCATCTCGCCGGTCATGCCTTCGGGCGGGAGCCAGCGCACAAGTGCCGCGGGGTCGATGAAGGCACGCCAGATCTGGCTGGCAGGTGCCTTGATCAGTCGCGATGCGCGATCGGTGCGCGAAACCGTCCTCACCCGAACTCGATCGCCTCGAAGCGCACCGGCCGGCCGATCGCCTGGTTGGCGAGCTCGGCTTCCCACATCACCCGGTTGCCGCGCACGATCGTGCCCACCGGCTTGCCGGTGAGCTGCATGCCGGTGAAGGGCGACCAGCCGCAGCGCGAGGCGAGCCAGCTCTCGTTCACCGTCCAGCGCGCCTTGAGGTCGACCACGGTGAAGTCGGCATCATAGCCCACGGCGATGCGCCCCTTGCCGGCGATGCCGAAGATGCGCTGCGGCCCGGCGCTGGTGAGGTCGATCACGCGCTGCAGCGTCGTGCGGCCTTCGGCGACATGGTTGAGCATCAGCGGCAGTAGCGTCTGCACGCCGGGCATGCCGCTCGGGCTGTCGGGGTAGGGCTTGGCCTTTTCCTCGCGCGTATGTGGCGCATGGTCCGAGCCCAGCACATCGGGCACGCCCTGGTTGAGCCAGTGCCACAGCCCGGCGCGATGTGCCGCCGATCGGATCGGCGGGTTCATCTGCGCGAAGGTGCCGATCGAAGGGTAAGCTTCCTCGCCCGCCAGCGTCAGATGCTGGGGCGTGACTTCGCAGGTCGCGATGTCCTTGTTCTGGCCAAGCAACTCCAGCTCAGCCGGCGTAGTGACGTGGAGGACGTGGATGCGCCGGCGCGCCGCACGCGCCAGGCCCAGGATGCGGCGGGTCGCCAGCATCGCGCTCTCGTCGTCGCGCCACACCGGATGGCTCGAGGGATCGCCGGGGACGCGTTCGGCGAGGCGATCCTGCATGCGGAACTCGTCCTCGGCATGAATCGCGACGCGGCGATGGCCCGACGCGAGCACGCGCGCCAGATTGGCATCGTCGGAAACGAGCAGGTCGCCGGTCGAGGCGCCCATGAAGATCTTCACGCCCGCCGTGCCCGGCAGCCGCTCCAGCTCCGCCAGATGCTCGGCATTGTTGTTGGTCGCGCCGACATAGAAAGCATGGTCGCACCACATGCGATCCTTGGCGCGGGAGAGCTTGTCCTGCACCGCTTCGGCCGAATCGGTGTTGGGCTTGGTGTTCGGCATCTCGAATACCGCGGTCACGCCGCCCAGCACGGCGGCACGCGCGCCGCTCTCCAGGTCTTCCTTGGCCTCGAGCCCGGGCTCGCGAAAATGGACCTGGCTGTCGATCACGCCGGGCAGCACGTCGAGCCCGGTGCAGTCGATCGTCTCGCCAGCCTCCAGCGTGCCACCGATCGCGACGATGCGGCCGTCCTTCACGCCGATATCGGTTTCGGCCGGACCACTGGGCAGATGCACACGCCCGCCCTTGAGCTTCAGATCGACATTCATGTTCGCGCCTCTTCCGTCGCCCCCGGCCACCCCCTACCTGTTCGGCATGAACGATACCAGCACTTGGCTAGCCGACCGCGCCCTGATCCGCATTTCGGGCGAGGATGTCCGTGGCTTTCTCCAGGGACTGGTGACGCAGGACATGGCCAGCGTCACGCCGGAGGCGCCACAATGGGCCGGGCTGCTCACCCCGCAGGGCAAGGCGCTGTTCGATTTCATCCTCTGGGCGGATGGCGATGCGATCCTGGTCGATTGCGAAGCCGCGCAGCGTGAGGCGCTGGCGCGGCGCCTGACCATGTACCGCTTGCGCCGCCCGATCACGATCGAGGCGATGGAGGGCGGGGTGCATTGGTCGCCGAACCCGGGACAGGGGGTCCCCGATCCGCGCCTCGCGGCGCTCGGCCATCGCTGGCTGGGCGCGGCGGAGGGTAGCGAAGCCACGGATTGGCGGGCGCATCGGCTGCGCCTCGGTGTGGCCGAGGGCGCGGAGGAACTCGGCCAGGACAAGACGCTGTGGCTCGAATGCAACGCCGGCGAGCTAGGCGGCGTCAGCTTCACCAAGGGCTGCTATGTCGGCCAGGAAAATACCGCGCGCATGCATTATCGCGCCAAGGTCAATCGCCGGCTGGTCGTCGCGCCCCTGGGCGAAGCGGGCGAGCGCACCCGCGCAGCCTATCCTGACCTCGGCTTGATCGTGGAGTTGCGCCGGGTAGAGTCGCTGGGCGACGCGCTGGTGCCCGAATGGCTGGCGGCGGCGCTACAGGCCGAGGCCGATTAGATCCCCAGCCAGTCCAGCCCGCCGGGCAGGTCGGCAACGGCATAGTCGATCTGCAGCACCCGGCGTGTCGCGGGCCGGGCCGCCGCATCCGAGGCATGGAGGATCGGCGTTGCATAGACCCAGACATCGCCTGCTTCGGCGAGGCATCTATGGATGCCATGGCTGACGACCGCCCGATCGATATCGCTCTCGGGCACCAAGGCACGGTGCGAGCCGGGCGCGATCAGCAAGGGGGCGTTGTCGGCGGGCACCGGATCAAGGTGGACGCGCAGCGTCAGCATGCCGGCGAGCAGTGCGAATGGCGGCGCGACATGCTGCATGCCCTGCTTGATCGTCCAGGGACCGAAGCCGGAGACGTTGCGGCGCGCCCTCACCGCTATCGTGCGATCCTGATGCCAGCCCAGTGCCCAGTTGGTGCCGTCGCGCTTGTCGAACAGGATCGCGCGGATGGGGCGGGCATCGGGGCCCAGCCACCGCGAGGCAATTTGCCCGATCTCGCCCGAGGCATCCAGCAAGGGCGCTAGGTCGGGGATGTCGCGAAGGCGCAGGCCGGGGCGATCGCTGCCCAGGCGGGAGAGTATGGCTTCGAGTTCCGCCAGTACGGGCAGTGCCGCGCCGGGCAGATGCGCGGCGCCATGCGCTTCCAGCGTCAGCGGGATTGCCGGGTCGGCCATGGGGATCGGTTAGGCGTCGGGCACCCTGCGGTGCAACTCCAGCCAAAGAAAAAGGGAGGCCGGTTTCCCGACCTCCCCGATTCTGTCAGTCCCTTGGGACCGGTCTGGCTTAGTAGCCCGAACCCGGACCGTAGGTGACTTCCACGCGGCGGTTCTGCAGCTCGCGGACGCCGTCGGCGGTCTCGACGCGCGGCTTGCTCTCACCGAAGGCTTCGGTCGAGATCGCGCCGGCACCGATGCCACGGGCGGTCAGGTAGGCCTTCACCGAGTCAGCGCGACGCTGCGACAGGCCAACGTTGTAGCTGGCCGAGCCCGAGCGGTCGGCGTGGCCGGCCAGCATCACCTGTGCGTTGCCGCAGTTCTGGTAGTTGCTGATGGCGTTGTCGAGGATGCTCGCGGCCTCCGGCGTGATGTCCGACTTATCCCAGTCGAAGAACACGATGTACGGTCCCGGGGTGCAGACGACGGTCGGCGTCGGCGTGGGCTCCGGAGTCGGGGTCCAGGTCGGCGTCGGGGTCGGCTCGGGGGTCGGGGTCGGCGTGGGAGCCGGCTCCGGCGCACCGAAGTTGAAGGTCAGACCGCCCATGATCGAGTGCGAGCGGAAGCGCGTCTCGAGCGAACGACCGGCAATGTCGGTCAGCTTGACATTGTCGGCGTTGAAGAAGCGGTACTTCAGCGAGACGTCGATCGAGTCCGACAGGGGTGCGCGGATGCCCGCGATCGCCTGCCAGGCGAAGACCGTGTCCGAATCGTCCAGCGAGTCCATGTAGGTGTTGAGCGCGTAGGTGTTCTTCACGCGCGCCACGCCGACGCCGCCGCCGACGAAGCCCTGCACGCCGGTGTCTTCACCGAAGTCGAGCAGGCCATTGACCATGAAGCTCAGCGCCGACGAACGGCCACCGGCATAGCCGTAGTCACCGGCAGCCGCATTGAGCGAAGCGCCGGCCGAGTTACGGAACGGCAGCGTCACGGTGCTGGTGAGGCGCGTGACCGAAGCGGCGCGATAGCCGACCTCGGCTTCGGCACGGAACGGGCCGAAGTCATAACCCACAACGGCGTCGGCGTCCCAGCCGGCCTTGTGGTGCGCAGTCACGGCATCCTTGGCAGTGCCGACGTCGAACTTGATGTCCTCGACCAGCATCGTGCCGCCTTCGACACCCACATACCACGCATCGTCGCGGGCGAAGGCGGGCGTGCTCAGCGCGGTGGTAGCCAGTGCCAGAGTAACGGCAAGCTTCCGCATCTTAATCCCCTTTCATGATTGTCACTACGGACAGCGAAAAACTCAGTACCGAAACGAAAGTTTCGACGCAAGCGCACAAATCCGGGCACTGTTGCATGAACGTCACAGTCCGTCGGGTTCGATCAGACCGTGCACGCGCAAGGCAACGAGCACCGCAGAAACTGCGGCCCGCGCTTCCGCATCAACCACCGTCCCGCCAACTGGTTCCGCGATTCCGTCAGCGCGCGAACCGACAATCTGCACCCCCTCCACGAAAAGTCGACCATAGGCTTCGCTGCACTGCCAGATTCCGCTGCGGAACAGCGCAAAACCGGCGGTTTCGCCCAGCCAGAGCTGCATGCCCTCGCGCGGCGTGACGAAGCGCCAGCCATTCTCGCTCCAGCCGGCGATTTCGCCGGCATGGCCGGTCCAGTCGCCCTCCGGCGCATCGCCGATGATCCAGCATTGGCCGGGGTGCGGCTCGGTCGGCGGCGCGTCCGTTCCAAACCCTTCCGCCGCCGCCTGGGTCATCATGTCGAGCCGGAGAAGTGCTTCGTTGTGGTACATTTCCTTCTGCGCCTGCCCGGCGGCGAGCAGCGGCAGGGCGAGTCGGTCGGTGGCGTCGGTCATGGGGTCTCTCCCGAAATCGGCAGGGTAAGGGTCGCAGCGCGCGAGAGCCCGGCGGTACCGATCTGGCGCAGTTCTACCCCGAGTGATTGGGCGCACAGTGCGGCGCTTAGAGTCACCTCGGGTGCGAGCAGGTCCACGCTCCAGGCTGGTCCGGTCTCGGGAGTCACGGAGAGTCGGTAGCGCTCGCCGCCGGGTTCCGGCGTTACGTCGCCGCCGTCCTGCCAGCGCCAGTCGCTGCGGCTTCGACGCGTCCAGCGCAATTGCACGCTGCCATCGGCAAGCCGGTGCGCAGCGAAATGCACGGGCGCGAGCGGCAGCAGCGAGATACCGTCCAGCCCGGCCTCGGCTGCCGCCGGCTCGCCCGCATCTCCCGCGCCTTCGGCGAGCACGCTGGCCTGGCCTCCCAGCGCCGAGGAAGGCAGGTCGACGAGTGCGAGCGTATCGGTATCGAGCATCACGAAGCGATCGCCGGGGGCCTGTGTGCCGATCGCATGCTCGGTGCCGCGCCGGCCCCGCCAGAGCCCGGAAAGCCGCCAATGTCCGGCGCCCAGCGATTGTGCGTGTGCGAACTGGATCAGCTCGTCGCCCAGCATCGCCAGGTTCGCGCCGCGATCGAGCGCCGATACGTCCGCGTCGTCGAGCTGCATGCCGTCATGGCCGAGCACCACATCCACGCTGTTGCGCCGGTCCTCGACCCGGGCCAGCGCCGGTCCGGGCGGCACGATCACCGTGCCGAGCACCGCGATGCCGCGCGTGCCGCCGATCGCCTGCCATTCGCTGCCGCCATCGGTGCTGAGCAGCAGCGCCGCGCGCCGCCATCCGGCCGCGCTGCCACCAGCCGCCACCGCCAGGCGGGGAACCGCCAAGGCGGCATCGTCGATCGGCGGCAGCTCGAAGGCATGGACCAGCGTCCGGCCGATCGCCGTATCGGGCGCGGCCAGCACCCGGCCGCTGCTCGCGCCGATCGCTGCCGTCTCGGGTGCCAGCGCCACGCAGTCGAGCGTCACCGCCATCGCCTCGAACTTCCAGCCGTCGACGCGCCACAGCCCGGGGGTCCCCGCGATGCGCACGCGCGCGCCGGGCGGTACCGCAAGTGCTTCCCAGCCCAGGCGCACGCTGCGCCGTTCGCGTTCGGTGTCGGCGCGCAGCAGCGCGGCCTCGGCCAGCGTCCGTGCGGTGCCCGCGTCGATCGCTGCGGGCAGCTCGATCCGCGTCTCGCGCAGGCCGGTGCCGGCGCGGCCGGCGCGCTGCACCCCGATCTGATAGTCGCGCGCGGGGTCGTAATGGCTGAGCGTCAGCGTGCGCGGCGCGCTCGTCGCGGCGGCGAGGCTGCGGTTGCCGCGCCCGCCGCCGCCTGCCCCGGCATCTTCGACCATTACTGCATCGCCGGTGCCGCAGTGCAGCGCCGACCCCTCGCCGAACCACCCGCCGGCGGCGCTCGCCAGCGCCTCGGCGACCGTCGCCAGGCTCGATCCCTGTGCCGCGAAGCCGGCCAGCGCCACGCTCGGGTCGCTCGCCGCCACTGCGCCGAGCGCCGTCGCGATCTCGCCCGCCGCCACCGGCCCGGCATCGGCCTGGACCTCGAAGGTGAGCGACGGGATACGGTTGCCCCAGGGACCCAGCTCGAGATCCTCGAACACCGCATAGGCGATGCCGCGATGCGCCGGCGCCAGGCCCGCCCCCTCGGCCGCGACGATCAGCGGATCCGCCGCCTGGTCCTCGCTGCCCAGATACAGGCGGAAGCCGGTGCGCGCCTTGAAGTCGCCTGCGGCGCCGCGCAGCAGCTGGCCGTCGGCCCAGATCCGCCCGACGCCCAGGATCGGCCGCGCCGAAAGCGCCACCGCCAGGCTCGCCGTGTAGCTGTAGGTCGTGGTGCTGGCCTGGCCCTTGCCGTTCGATTCGCGGTTGCGGTGCTCGATCAGGTCGGTCGCCCAGATCACCGATCCCGCGATGCGCATCGTCCCGAACAGCTTGGGGATCTGGGTGCCATAGGAAGAAGTCTGCACCTTGAGGTCGCTCAGCCGCAGCCCTTCGCGTCCCTTGGGCCGGAAGATCGCGTGATCGACCGCATTGCCCAGCGTCGCGCCGATCGCCGCGCCCATCGGTCCACCGACCAGCCCGCCGGCCACGGTGAGCACCATGGTCGCCATCGTTCACTTCTCCTGTTGTCGCCAGCGCCCGATCACCGGCCAGGGCAGCGGGTCGGGCCGCTCGACTACCCGGCGCAGCACCGCGTCGGCATGGATCAGCCCGGTGCCGCTATCGATGCCGAGATGCAGCTGCCCCGGCCCGCTCGCGAGCAGGACCAGGTCTCCCGGCGCCCGGCCTTCTGCCTCGATCAGTCCGATCGCGGCCACTGCCGCGCGCACCCGCGCCGCGTCGCCGCTGCGCATCGCATAGCCGCCGGGTACCGCCACCCCGTGCGCCCATCCGGCAAGCCCGACGCAGTCGAGCCCCTGCTCCGGCCTCCGCCCCCGCGCCCGGAAGCGCGCGCCGAGCGCCGCCCGTGCCCGGGCGACCACCGCCGCCCCGCTCATCCGCCCGGATAGCGCGTCAGCAGGTCGATCCCTGGCAGATAGGGCTCGCCGCGAAAGTTCAGCGCATTGCCGAACCGCCCCGCGCAGGTCGCCAGCGTCTTGTCGCACCCTTCGATCAGCAGGACCTGGCCGGGCGCATCGAAGCGTGGCGGCCGGCGCAAGGTCAGCGTCATGCCTTCGGAGTGGAGGATCGTGTCCTCAAGCCCCGAATTGGCGCCGCCGATCCAGCGCAGCCGTCCCTGCGCATAGCCATTGGCGAAGGGCTCCGCTGCATCGAGCGTCAGCACGCAGTCGGCGATCGCCGTCACCGTCGCGAAGCGCCGCCGTCCCGCCATCGCCACGCGGCAGCGCCTGTCGCCCAGCTCGGCCCGGCATTCGGCCGAGGTCTCCTCCACCACTGCCCGCTCGAGCGCCGCCATCGCGCCGCGCAGCTCGGCGGTCAGCATGCCGTCCCGCGTCTCGACCGCACCGATCGTCCCTTCGCCGAGCGCGACCTGGCGCGCCGGGTCGGTCCAGTCGCAGGCAAACAACGCCACCCGCGCGCCGTCCCAGCGCCCAGCGAGCAGGTCCGCTTCGCTTATGGCGTCGCTGGTCAGCGCCCCCGTCACGTCCATGCTCGCCGGATCGATCCCGGCGCCCCGCATGATTGCGCTCGGCGTCATGCCCGGCGCGGCGCGATGCGCCAGCCCATCCCACAATAGGTCGCGGTCATGCGCGGTCAGCCCGATCGTCACCCCGTCGCGCCGCTCGATCCGCCAGCACAGCGCCAGCGTGGTGAGGTTCTCGTCCAGCCAGCTCATTCGCGGATCTCGATCAGCGGCACCGAGGCCGCGGCCCCGGCCAGGAAGGTCGCGCGGCTCACGCTCAGCCGGTCCTCGGCGAAGCGCACCGGCACGTCGAACACGAAGCTTGCGCACACCGCTGCGCCCGCCGCCGGCGCCAGGCCCAGCGTCACCACCCCGCCTTCATCCAGCGCGAAGTCCTCGGTCTCCATCCCGTCGATCGTCACCTGCAGCGTCGCCGCCACCGGCCGGGTGATCCGCCGCGCCACCGATCCATAATGTCGCACCAGCTGGAAGCCGGCAGTGCTGCCGTCGCCCGTGCCGATCGGTTCGTCGACCGCTGCGCAATCAAACGGGTCGCGCAGCCGGAAGCCGCGGGCCGGCCCCATCCGCGCCCGAAAAAAGGCGAGCAGCTCGGCAATGTCGGCTTCGGAGCGCACGCCCGGCCCGACATCATAATAGGTCCGCGCCTCCGCCCATTCGGCATTGCGCTTCTCCTGCCCGCCGGCGCTGGTCACGATCGAGGTCGAGACCTCGGGCGCCACTTCCGCCTCGCGCCCCAGCGCCAGCGGGAACAATATGTCGTCGAACGCATCCATGTTTTGCTCCCCTGCATCGCGCGGAATGTCGAAATGGACGAAGCCGTCGCGCAGCAGTTGCGGCAGCGCCCAGACAAAGGTCTCTGCCACGCCCCGGCGCCGCCCCCGCTCGGCCGCCGCGGCGATGTTCGCCCATTGCCCGCGATCCTCGGGCCGCAGCACGAAGCCGGCGAGATAATGCTGTTCGCTGGCCGGATAGCCGAGCCGCGCCTCGATCGCTGCGATCCCGCGGGCGCTCGCCGGGGCGTTGCCGGCGGCCGCCCAGTCATAATCCTCGAGCTGCAGCATATCGAAGGCCGGCGCCGCCCAGCCGGTCGGCACGTTCGCCGCCGGGCTGGCCAGTGCGGTCGGCGCATAGACGAGTAGAAGGATCTCCGCGTCCGCCGCCACCGTGCGCACCGTATCGCGCAGCGCCAGCGTCGATGCTGCGAGCAGCGCGCCCGCCGCCGCCGGCACGTCGCTTGCCCCCGCCAGCGCCGCCGCGGCCGCCGCGTCATGGATGCACAGGCTGCCGTCGCCCAGCGTCCACCACCAGGGCTCGCCGATCTGGAAGCGCACCGCCAGTCCCGCATCGCGCGCGATGCCGGCGAACTCGCGCGCCACTGCCTGCAGATAGGCCATCGCCCCGCCATGGGCCGGCGAGAGCAACGTCGAAGGCGGATCCCATCCGGTCAGCGCCGGCGCGCCGTCGGCCGCCCGCTGCTTCCAGTCGCCCCAGCAATGCTGGTCGAGCAGCTCATAGGAAAGCGACAGGATCAGCTCATAGCCCAGCGCCTTTGCTCGGCTGGCGAAATCGCTATGCCAGGCCCGGCACGCCACGTTCAGCGCCGTCGCACCCAGGCTCGCATAATGGCCACCCGAATTGGCCTCGAGCCGGAAATAATGGCTCATCCCAACATAATGGAGGATTGGCCCGCGCCAGCCGAGCTGGAGCATATTGCGCAGCACCCGCTCGGGGGTCAGGTGATAGGTGTCGTCATAGCCATTGGCGATGCGCAGTCCGTGCTCGGGCACGATCGCGTCGCCGATCGCCAGCACCGATCCCGGCCCCGTGCAGGCGATGCCGCTCAGCTCGATCCAGCCTTCGGCCGGCGCGGCGAGATCGGCATCCGCGCCGCTATGGCCCGGCGCCACCAGCGAGACGAACATCCGGTCGACGTCCCCGGCCCAGACCGGATCGGCCTCCTCGGGCAACAGGAACCCGCCCTGCACCGTGGCGAAGTCGATCGAGACCTGGGCATCCTCGGCGCTCCCCTCGGCATAATTCCACAGACGCACATACCAGGCACGCGGGTTGCCCGCGGCGTCGCGTCCTTCAATCGTCAGCACCGGGCCGTTCACCGCGTCGAGCGGCCGCACCCCGGCCGAGCGCCAGCGAAAGGCCAGCCAGCAGCCGCGAAAGTCGCGGTCGGTCGCATAGCGCAGCAGCGGGTGATCGTGCCGGTCCTCGGCTTCCCAGATCAGCCCGGCCAGGTCGTCCTGGCGATAGAAGACCGCATCCACACGCAGCGCGTCAGGCGCGGTGGTCACCACCGAAGCCATCATCGGCCGCGGGAAATTGACCGTCCAATAGGCGGGATCGAAGCGCGAGAGCACGCCCTCAACTTGCCCGCGGCGCGCGTCGGCGAGCCACCAGCCCATGGTTCATCCTTTCCAAAATCGTTGCGCCGCGCGCGGGTGGCGCGCGATCGGTGCAACACATGCTTGCAACGGCCGCCGCCATTGCGTGACACTCGCCTCGTCCCCGGGGGAGGAAGCAAGCATGCGGCTTCGAGTCACGGCCCTTTCAACGCTTCTCGCGCTGGCAACCGGTGGTTGCACGGCCACCCCTGCCCCCGAGACACCCGGCGAGTTGCTCGTCGAGGGCCGGCTCGAGAATCTCGGCTATGCGCCCCTGGACGATCCCGATGATCTGCTCGGCCACGGCGTGATCACAGCCAGGCTGCACATCTCTCGGGTCGTGCGCGGGCATGTCCGCGGGTCGGTGATCACCGTCCGCTATGTTGCGCATACCTATCTGCAAGGCCGGGCGCGCGCCGTGTACCGGCTGCGCCGGGACGAGAGCGGCGCCTATTTACTTTGCGGGCCGCGCGGCGGGACCGGCTATGTTTGCTCGTGACAGTGCAAGCCTCTGGGTTCCGTGGCGCCGGACTGGACCGGTGTGCGCCCTCTGATAGGTTTTGGCGATGGATTTCCGTGCCCTGTTTCGCGCCCCGCCCGATACGCCCGCGCGCTACGTCGCAGCCTCACCTTTGTTTCCGTTCGCCGCCGGGCACTTCCCCCTCGCCGAGGGCAGCTTCCGCAACCGTACGGGCGACAACGTCCTCGGCTTCCGCATCGATGCCGGGCGGTACACCATGTCGGGCGGCGCGCCGGAGACGGTCACGTTGATCCCCGTCGCCGGCCATGCCGACGGCTTTGTCTTCCAGCAGTCGGAAGGCACCGGGGCGACCTTCTACGGCGCGCTGCGATTGCTGCGGCGGGAAACCGGCTTCGCACTGTTCTCGCCCGAGGGGAGGCCCCTCGATGCGGTCCGTGCGGCGCGGCGCCATCATGCCGTTCTCGGCCCGTTGGGTTGTGCTTTTGCGGCACCGGCCGATCTTCTCTCGGCACTGGTGCCCCTCGCATTCGGCGCGCCCGAGCACGTCTGGCATGTCTATCACCCTCTGTGATTGCCGTCCGGCCGGCGGCTAGTCTGTGGCGACCAGCGCCGCCTTCACCGCCCGCGCCACTTGCCGGCTCGATTGCGCCAGCGCCTGCGGTGCCGCGTCGGCGCGCGCGTTCACCGTGATCGCCACGCGCACCTCGCGCCCGCCGCCTGCACCCGGCGTCGCCATCACGCTGCCCGCGCTCGTCGGCACGAACAGCTCGGGCCCGCGTTCGCCCACCATATAGGGCCGCCCGGGGCTCACCGGCCCGCCGGTCGCGCGGCCGGGCGCGCCGAACAGGCTGCCGACCAGCCCGAGCAGCAGCCCGCTCAGCCCCTGGCTGCCGCCGCCCAGTGCGCTCGTCGCGTTGTGCAGCGCCGATCGCGCGATCTCGTCCATCACCCCCAGCGCCACGCGCTGCAGGTCGTCGAACCCGAACTTGCCGGTGCGCACCGCGCGCAGCAGCGCATTCTCGATCGATCGCCCGGCGCGCATCGCGCCGGCCTCCAGCGGGCCTTCCAGCCCGGCGCGCATCTCCTCCACGTCGCGGGCAAAGGCACGCGTGTCTGCGCGTACGCTCACCACCAGCCGCTCGATCTCTTCATCCATCGGGAAATTGCTCCTTCAGCCGCGCCAGCGTGTCCGTATCGGGCGGCAATTCGGCATCGCCGCGGATCGCATCGAGCAGCGCACCCAGCTCGGCCGGGGTCGCTGCCCAGAAATCGCCGGGCTTCCATCCGAACATCGCACCTGCCGCACCCGCCAGCCGGCGGGTGTTGCCTGCGAAGGTGCCGCCCTGAGCCTGTGGAGGGCTCATCGCCCCGCCAGGATCTGGCCGATAAGCACGCGCAGGGCCGGGGTCAGCGCCTTGAGGCCCGCCGATACCAGCGCCTCGCTAAACGCCACCCGGTCGATCGCCGGCGGGTCCTTCAGGCAATGCCAGAACAGCCCGGCGATCTCGGCAATGCCCAGCCTGCCCGATGCGGCGCGCTCGACCAGCTCGAACAGCGGCCCCAGTTCGCCTTCGGCGGCCACCAGCGCCTGGAAGCTCGGTCGCAGCACATGCGTGATGCCCTCCAGCACCAGCGCGGCCTCACCGCGCTCGGGGTTGGCCGCGCCGGTCATGCCGACACCACCGGGCCGGAGCTTTCCAGGCTCAACGTGTAGCTGCGCTCGCCGTTGAAATCGCCGGCATAGTCGAGCCGGGTAACCAGGAAGCGCCCGGTCACCGTCTCGCCGCTCTCGAAGCTCAGCCGATAATCGTCGAGCACGCCCGAAAGCGCATTGGCCTTCACGCGTGCCTCCGCCGCCGATCCGGTGAACACGCCGGCGCCCGATACGCTCACCGATCGCACGCCGGCGCCCGACAGCAGCTCGCGCCAGCCACCCGAATCCTTGCTGGTGATCGCCACCATCTCGCCGTTCACGCTCATCTGCGTGGTGCGCAGGCCCGCGACGGTGGCGTACACCACCGGCGCCGCGCCGTTCCCCACCTTGAGCAGGAACGCGCTGCCCTTCTCTGCCGCCATATTCTTCTCCTGTCACAGCTCGCTGCGGAGCATCCGCACGCGAAATTCGCTCACCGATTGCCAGCGCCCGTCGCCTTCGCGGCTGATCCGCGAGCGCAGCAGCACCAGGCTCGCCACCGCCCAGCCCTGGCCCAGCCCGCGCGGCATCGCCTCGATCGCCGCTTCCGCCGCGCCCGCCAGCGCGCGCAGCCGCACCGGCCGCTCGCCCGCATCGAACAGGGTGACGGCGAAGCGGCCCTCGCGCCCGGCCATGTCCTTGGTGCCCCAGTCGGTCAGCCAGGCTTCCTCGACCAGCGCATAGGGGCGCGCGGCGCGCACCGGCGGTGCGTCGAACATCCGCGTCACTTCGATCCCGGCCAGCGCCTCGACCAGCGCCGCCTGCAGCACTTCCTGCACGCTCATTTGAGCAGTCCTCCGATCCAGCGCAGCCGTTCGCGCACGCCGCGGCCTTCGATCGCGACGCCGTCGGGCCGTTGTTCGATCCGCGCGTCGGGCACGGCGTCCCCCACTGCCTGCGCCACGCGCGCGATCGCGCGCCGCACCGCCGCCTCGGTCCTCATGCCGCCAGCCGCACGCGGCGCCACGGCCGCCACAGCGCGCTCACCGCGGCGGGTGGCGCCATGTCCTTCTCGCGATGGTCGAACAGGTGCGCGGTCAGCAGCACCACGCCGGTGGCGATGGGCGGCGGCAGGTCGCCCCAACCTGCCGCCGTCCCTGCGCGGTAGCCGACGGTCGCCCGCCCGCGCGCGCGCACCCAGCCCAGGCCCTGGGCGTCGATGTCGATCGCAATGTCGATGCCGGCGTCGATCGCAGTCACCGGCGCCAGCGTCAGCGCGCGCCAATGCCCCTTGGACTCGACGCTCTCGGTGAAGTCGCGCGCGATCAGCGCGGTGCCGGTGAAGCGCTCGGCCAGCGCCAGCGCGCTCGCGGCCAGCCCTTCGATCAGCGCATCCTCGCTGTCGCCCGCGATGCGCAGATGCGCCTTGGCGGCCGCGCGCGCGGCTTCGATCACCGCGCCCGGAAAAGGCGGATATTCCATCTCGCTCTCCGTATGTGAAAGGATGGGGCCGCCCTCCCCGGCGCGGCCCCGGAGGGATCAGGCCGAGAATTTCAGCAGCTTGATCGCCTCCGAATTGCTCACCATCCCGCCGACGCGCTTGGTCGCGTAGAAATGGACGAACGGCTTGTTGCTATAGGGATCGCGCAGGATCTGCGTCTCGCCGCGCTCGGCGATCAGATAGCCGGCCTGGAAGTTGCCGAACGCGATCGACAGGCTGTTCGCGGCGATGTCGGGCATGTCCTCCGCCTCGACCACCGGGTATCCCAGCAGCGTCGCCGGCTGACCCGCCGCCAGCCCCGGCTGCCACAGCAGCGCGCCGTCGCTCGTCTTGAACTTGCGCACCTTCGCGAGCGTCGCCGAGTTCATCACCCAGCTCGCCCCCTGGCGGTACGGCGCGCGCAGCGCCTGGACCAGGTCGATCAGCTTCTCCTCGGGATTGGCCGCAAACGCTCCCGCCGCGCCGCTGACGATATATTGCAGCGTGCCGAAAGCCCGCGCGCTGTCGCCGGTTGCCGCATTGGGCGCCGACAGGAACCCCTTGGGCTTGTTCACCCCGTTGCCGCCCACGAACGCCGCGCCCTCGGCGGCGGCGAACTCGCGCGCAATCTCGTCGGCCAGCCAGGCCTCCACGTCGAAACCGGCATCGTCGAGCATCGCCTGGCTTGCCGCCGGATTGGCGTAGAGGTCGCCCATCGGCGGCGCGACTTCGTTGAACACCGGCGTATCGGTCTCGTCCCGGCTCGCCGTCTCCGCCGCCCAGCCGCTCTCGAAGCCGCCGCTCGCCACCAGCTTGCGATAGCCGCTCGACCCCACCGTCACCACGCTGGCGATCGATCGGATCGGCGACACGCTCTTCAGCGTCGCGTCGATCCGCGCATCGAGCTCGTCGGGCACCGCATAGCCGCCCGCCGCGTCGCTCGCGCCGCTCATTGCCTTGGCCTCGAGCCCGCCGCCCGAGCGCAGGAAGCTCTCGAACGCAGCGCCGGCGATCGGCCGCGCGCCTTCGAGCATCGGCCGCTCCACCGGCAGCCCGATCCGTTCCACCGCCTCGAAGCTCGCCTCGAGCGCATCCGCCTTCACTTCGATCATCCTCGTCTCCTGTCCACACCAAAAAAAAGACGAGCGCGGCATCCCGGCTCGTCGCATTTCCCTTTGCGTTTTCCGTTGCCCTGCGAAGCTCACCTGCGTGGATACGCATCTCGACTTCGCCGATCTCGGCCTCTCTCCGGTCGCGCTCGACCTCGGCTTCTTCACGCTCAAATGGTACGCGCTGAGCTATCTCGCCGCGTTCGTGACCGGCTGGCTGTATCTGCGCCGGCTGGTCCGCCTTCCCGGCGCGCCGATCGCCGAAGCGCATCTCGGCGACCTCTTCTCCTATGTCGGCTTCGGCGTGATCGTCGGCGGCCGGATCGGCTATTGCCTGGTCTATCAGCCGGCGATCTGGCTTACCCCTTGGCGCGTGCTCGAGCTGTGGAACGGCGGGATGTCGTTCCATGGTGGGCTGGCCGGCACGCTGATCGCGATCTGGCTGTTCGCTCGCGCGCACAATCTCGACCTGCTGCGCGTCTATGACTATGTCGCCTGCGCCACACCCTTCGGCCTGTTCCTCGTCCGCATCGCCAATTTCGTGAACGGCGAGCTCTGGGGCCGCCCCTCGAGCCTGCCCTGGGCGATGATCTTTCCCGGTGCCGGCGACGGCATTCCCCGCCATCCGAGTCCGCTCTACGAAGCCTTTCTCGAAGGCGTGCTCACCATGGCGGTGCTCGCCTGGATGTTCTGGCGAACCGACGCGCGCCTGCGCCGCGGCCGGCTCGTCGGTGCCGGCCTGCTGATCTACGGCGTCACGCGCTTTCTCCTGGAATTCACGCGCCAGCCCGATGCCGGGCTCGAGCATCTTTCCTGGGGCCTCACCATGGGCCAGACGCTGTGCCTGCCGATGGTCGCGGCCGGGCTCTGGCTGCTCATTTGTCCGCCAGCGCGTGCACCCGCGCCAGCGGCTGCATCGGGCTCGCAACCAGGCTCACCTCGACCAGGTCGAGCGCAGTGATCTCGCGCACGCTCCCACGCCGCGCTTCCTTCACCCGGTAGCCGAAGCTCAGCCCGGTCACCGCCCCGGCGCGCAGCCGTTCGGCCAGCCCCGGCGCCTCGACGCGCCCGATCACCCTGAGCCCGCGCGCATCCTCGCGGATCGCCTCGATCTCGCCCACCGGCGCGCCCATATGCTGCCAGAGCAACGGCACCTTGCCTGCGCCCGAAAACGCCCCGCGCCGCACCACGTCGCCACCGCGATCGACGGCGTCGAACACCGCGGCATAGCCCGCGAAGCGCACGCCGCCAGCGGCGGCCTTCGGGGGCCTCACTTGAGCCACCCCGGAAAGCCCAGCTTCACCGCCAGCCCGACGAGCAGCAGCGCCGCCGCCATTCGTCCGGCCCATTGGAACGCCGCCTTGAGCGCCGAGCGCTTGGCGTCGCGCCACGCCCCCAGCAGTTCGCGCAGTTCGGCCATGTCCTTGGCCGCCCCAGCATCGGCGAGCCCCAGCCGCTCCAGCGCCCGCTGCGCGCCCAGCGTCCCCGCTTCCTCGGCAACCGCGCGCAGCGTCACCAGCTTCGCGCCTTCCGTCTCGGCCTGGCCGATCAGCTGCGCCAGCATCTCCTCGCTCATCGTCTTCTCCGTTTCGGTTCGGTTGGCACGGGCCTCGGCGCGCGCTTTGGCGTAGGCTCGGGCCGATTCAGTCTCCGGGGGGAGCATTGCCATGGCCAAGTCGATCCATGTCTCGATGCCGGACTTCACGATCACCGTGTCGCAGGATGGTGCGCCCGTCAGGGAGATCACCCATTGCGGCTTCGGCCGGCAGGCGGGGCACAACAACCTGACGCCAACCCTGGCGGGCGGGCGCCTTTCCGCGCGTCGCGACGCCGATCACGTCAGCGGCAGCTATCCGCCGCCGCACGGGGGCGCACCGATGCCCTATTCGCTCTTCCTCGCGGAATTTCCCGCCGTCGCTTTCCACCAGGGCGACCCGCTGGCCGAATCGCATGGCTGCATCCACCTGGCCAGGGACGACGCCAAATGGCTGTTCGAATGGGCCGGCGACGATCCGGTCGCGGTCGATATCGTCGGTCCGCATCCGCTGCCCGGCGTGCGCCCGGCCGTCTATATGCTCGGCGCCCGCAACATGCGCGCCGCCACCCTCGCGCAGATCCGTGCCGCGCTCGCGGCGCTCGGCCTTCTTCCCGCCGCCGGTGAGCCTGTATTCGACGAAGCGCTCGATGCCGCGATCCGCGCCTATCAGGGCCAGCATGGCCTCGATCCCGACGGCAAGGTCGGCCCGGCGACGGCGGCGAGCCTTGGCGTGCAGCTCTAGGGCGCCGGGATCCCCACCATTTCGCGCTTCTCGTCGTCGGTCAGGAACATCGCCGCGTTGACTTGCGCCCAGAGCCGCTCGCGGTCCTCGGCCAGCGCGGTCACCGCATCCAGGTCCACCGCCAGGCTCGCCTCCGGGAACCAGCCCGCCAGCCCCTCGGCCAGCGCGCTCAATATCTTCTCGGCGAGCGGCAGGATCGCCAGCCGCCACAGCGCGCGATTGGCCTCGCGGTAATTGGCATAGGCAGCATCCCCCGGCAGCCCGAGCAGCATCGCCGGCACGCCGAAGGCCAGCGCGATCTCGCGCGCCGCCGCCGCCTTCAGCCCGACGAAATCCATGTCCGCCGGCGTCAGGCTCATCGCCTGCCATTTCAGCCCGCCCTCGAGCAGCATCGGCCGCCCGGCATTGGCCGCGCCGGCGAACCCCGTCTCCATCTCGGCCTTCAGCCGCGCGAACTGGTCGGGCGCCAGCACGCTGCCGTCGCCCGGATCATGCACCAGCGCGCCAGAGGGGCGGGCGGCATTGTCGAGCAGCGCCTTGTTCCAGCGCGCCGCGGCATTGTGGATCGCCACCGGCCCCGATGCCGCGCCCAGGCAGCCCAGCCCATAATGGTCGTCGATCGGCGAGAAGGCGCGGATGTGCACCAGCGCCGGCCGCCCCGCCGCATCCTCTGCCGCCAGCCGCGCGACATTCTCGCCCACCTTGTAGCGATACGCGACCGGCCAGCCCCGCGCATCGGGCTCGACGGTCACGCGCTCGGGGCGCAGCGCATAGAGCTCGCGCACCGCGCCGGCGTCGTCGATCAGGATCTGCACATAGCCGTTGCCGTGGAGCAGCAGGTGCGCCGCCAGCGTCTCGATCAGCGCCTGGCCGCCGCTGCGCGCGCCCACCAGCGCGAGCAGCTCCGGGGCGCTTGCCTTCAGCGCCGCGCTGCCCGCACCCTCGGCGACCAGCTTCACTGCGCGCTGCGCCACCGGATTGTGGCAATAGGCCTCGCGCAGCTGCGCCTCGTAGCTGCGCGGCCATTCGCCTGCCGTGCCCGCGAAGCTTCCCGCGCGCGACAAGGCCGGCCGCGCGCCTTCGCGCGCGGACTTCCGCCCGAACCATTTCATCTCGCTCTCCTGATTGCCGGACGTTCCTGGCCGTTCCCCGGCGAAAGCCGGGGCCCAGCGTGTCTATGCCGTGTCGCTTATGGTCCTTGGACCCGGGTCTCGCCGAGGCGCGCTCAGTGGATCGCGGTGATCCGTTTTATCTCGACTTGCGAGGCCACCCCGACAAAGCAGAATTGCGGCTCCAGCCCGTCGAAAGACAGCGTGAACATGTCGAGATAGCCCAGATAGTTGCGGCCGATCCAGCACCAGCCGAGCGTCGATCCGATCGCCTCCGCCAGCGCTGCCACCGGTTCCCACCGAGCGGTTGTAAGGGGCTTCCGGTCGTTCCGCGCCAGCGGCTCCTCATCCAGCAGCGCAATGATCTCGTCGCTATCCTCGTCGACGCGCAACACGATGGCTGTGCTGCCCAGCTGGATCGCGATCGCCCACCAGCCCGGTGCGCCATATCGGGTTTCACCCAGCACCGCAGTCACGGTATGGCCATGGACTGTCGCATAGTCGAACTGGAGCATGGTGCGATTGGTCATGCGGGCTTTCTATCGCACGCCCGCCTGGTGCCAAATCCCGCTTTACCGTTCATGGTCCGGTGCCCACGCATGCCTGCCCCGTGGCCAGCTCCGCCGGGGTCACGCGTCCATCGGCGTCGCAGTCGCGCGCCATATAGCCTGCGAGCAGTCCCGCACGCAGCAGGTCCAGCGGCGCGCCCTCGCCCGGCACGGCAGCGGCGACCAGCGCCGCCAATTCCGCACCGTCGAGCGCGCCGTCCTTGTCGGCATCGAAGCGCCCGATCACGGCGTTGCCTCCCGCCTGCAGCAACGCCGCTCCGCTGATCGCGCAGCCGCACAGGCTCAGTATCCCGGCAAGCGCGATCGCCTGCCGGGCCCAATTCGGTCCCGTCATGGTGGTTCTCCCGTTTTCTTCTGCCGTCATCCCCGCGCAGGCGGGGATCCAGGGTTACAAAGGACGGCGCTCTTTCGCTCTGGATCCCCGCCTTCGGGGATGACGGTGATGGGCAGCGGGCATTACAACCCCCGCACTGCAGCCCGTCGTCGCCGGCGCAGCATCAGTTCTGTCAGCGCCCAGACCAGTGCATCCGCCCGGTCCGGGGATCGTCCCGGCCCTTCATAGCCGCCGCCCAGCACCAGCCCGCACAGCTCGTCCTCCAGCGCCGGGAAACTGCCCAGATGCCGCACCTTGCCCGCTTCGTAGAGCAGGCTCACCGGCTCGGCGCGCGCCGCCTTGCCTTGGGACGCATGCACCAACGTCACCGGAAGCGCGGAGTCGGCGCCCAGCAGCACGCTCTTCACCATCGCACCGCCCTGGTTCTTCTCCGCCACCACCCGGTCGGCGCCGTGGCGCGCGGCGCAGGCGGCTACCGCGCGCGCCCAGCCCTCGGGTGTCGCACCCTGCACGCTTGCATCCTCCAGCACCCAGGCCTTGCCGTCGCGTCCCAGTCCCGCCGCCACGATCCCGCAGGCATCGCCGCCCACGCCCGCCGGCGGATCGACGCCGATCACCACGCGCGCCAGCGCCGGCGTTGCGTCTGCCCGGCATTGCTCGATCAGCGCGCGCGTCCACAGCGCGCCCAGCACGTCGTCGATCATCTCGCCGTCCAGCTCCTGCCGGCCCAGCCGGGTGCCGCCATATTCGGCGGTCATCGCCTCGATGAAGCTCGCCGGCAGCCAGGGATTACCTGCGCTCCGCCCCTGCGTTTCCTTCAGGCCTGGCAGCGCCATCACCTTGCGCATCAGCTTCACCGGGCGCGGGGTCGTCGTCACCAGGATCTGCGGCGCATCGCCCAGCCGCATGCCCAGCATCATATTGTCCCACGCCGTCTCGCCGCCGCGGCCCCATTTGGCCAGCTCGTCGCACCAGGCGAAATGATGCTCGGGCCCGCGCAGCCCTTCGGCGGCGCCCGCCGAATAGACATGCGCCCGCGCGCCGCTCGGAAAGATCAGTTCGCCGCTGCTGCGGCGCCACAGCATCTCCTCGTCCTCACGCGCGGCTGCCAGCAGTCCGCCCGCGCCTTCGATCATCACGCGCTCCACGTCCGCCTCGCTGCCGCTCACCAGCGCGATCCGTGCCTCCGGATTGGCGCGGGCGCGTGCGTGCACCCATTCGGCGCCGGCGCGTGTCTTGCCGAAGCCGCGGCCCGCGCGGATCAGCCAGATGCGCCATGCGCCTTTTGGCTCGAACTGGCCCTCATGTGCCCATTGCCACCAGCGCTCGGCATATTCGCGCTTCTGCGGCCCGCTCAGCCTGCGGATCGCCTTGGCGCGGTCCTCGGGCGGATAGGTCAGCAGGCGCTCGAACACATCCTCACTGCGCACCGCTTTTCTCCGCAGCCGCGCGCGCGCGGGCCCTGTCGATCGCATCCAGCTTTCGCAGGATTGCCGCATCGGTATCCTCGGGCCGCGCGCGCCGCAGTTTGGGGCCGCCCTTCCATTTGCCCTGCAGGCTGGTGCGGTGCAGGCCGAGCAGCCGGATCGCCTTCTCCACGTCGATCATGCGGCCATCGGCGCGCGCGATCGTGTCGCCGCCGCCGGCCAGCACATGGCCGAGCAGCTCGGTCTCCAGCATCTCGTATCCGACGAGCAGCGCCTTGTGCCATTCCTCGGCAAAGTCCTCGTCCTTGCGGCGCAGATGATAGACGCTCGGCGCCGTCATCCCGGCGAGTGCCGCCGCCTCGCGCACATTGCAGGTTCCCGCCAGGTGGTCGAGGAAAGTGTCGCGCTTGGTCTTGTTCCAGCGCACCCAGCGCCGCCTTTTCTTCTCCACGGCTCCTCTCCCGAAAAGAAAAAGGGCCGGTAGGCGTTGCCGCCCCGGCCCGACTCGCAATTCTTCAGCGTGCTCCACTTGTGCCACATCAGCGTGACGATGTCAAGCAAAAAGGGCCTATATGGTTCGTTGTAATATATGCGACCGGTTTCGTGGGAGCAGCATGAAGAGGGAAGGGCGCCCTTTTAGAAGGGCAGCCAGCGCTTCTTTTCGCTGAACTTCATATAGCCGGCGTTGACGCCCAGCCGCCAGCCGACGCCCAGTCGCACCGGGATCAGCACCACGTCGCCGCGGCGCAGGTACGAGGCGGAGAGTCCGCCGACGAAATAGGCGCGGCCTTCGCCCTGGGGGAAGCGCTTGTACAGTTCCTGGCTGTCGTAGAGGTTATAGACCAGCACGAACACCTTGTTGGCGTCGCCGCCCAGGTCGAAGCCGATCGACGGGCCGGTCCAATAGACCTTACGCTGGCCCTCGACCTTGTGGAACAGCATGCCCGCTCCGTAGCGCAGGCCCACGCCCACCGCGCCCGAGGCTTCGCTGCCGGCGATATAGCCGTTGGGCTGGCCCTGGTCCTTCAGGATGTCCTCGATCAGCTTGGCCAGGCCCGATGCGCCCTTGCCGAACACGCCCTCGGCTGCGCCGACCAGCTCGTCCTGGCGATAGGTGGTCGCCTGGTCGCGCGGCGCGCCGGCGGGGTTGTAGGGCGGCTGGCCGGGCTGCTGCTGCGGCTGGGCCGGATAGTTGTTGTCCTGCGGCGGGGGCGGCACGTCCTGCTGCTGCGCCGGGGTGGCATAGGGGTCCTTGGCCGGCGGGGGCGTGTTCAGGTCCGAATCGATCGCGGTGTTGGGGTCGATCGTCGTCATCTGCTGGGGCTGTTCCTGCTGGGCGGCGGCCGGCAGGGCGCTCATCCCAAGCGCGGCCACGGCCGCCGTCAGCACCAGATCACGAACGCGCATGGTCGAAATACCCCAGCCCAGCAGATGGTTCGTCTATAGGTGGCGCGGCTGTCGCGGCAATGAACGAGCGGCAAATTGAGTCGATTTCGCGTCAAGCTGGGCGTTGATTGCCGCGAAACCCCTGCTATAGGACCCCCCTTCAAGCCGTTGACCGGAGACGTGGGTGAGTGGCTGAAACCAACGCTTTGCTAAAGCGTCATACGGGAAACCGTATCGAGGGTTCGAATCCCTCCGTCTCCGCCATCATTCCAAGCCATTGAAATCATTGACCTCCTTTCCGGGGGAGGCACGCAAATCGGCGCTTTTGCGCGGGTGAGGTTTCCTACATCTCCAACGATTCGCGCAGGTCTTGGCAGTAGGGGGCAAAGCGCCTAGGCAGTGCGCATGCCCAGCTGGCAGAGCAAAGCGTCGATCCCGCGCACTGAGAAAAAGTCCCGGGCCCGCAAGCCGCGGCCGCGCTCGCTGCGTCTGCACGGCACGGTGGCGCGCACGCTCGGCATCCGGATCGTCTCCGGCCAGCTCGCCCCCGGCGAAATCCTCGAAGGCGAAATCGCCGCGAGCGAGCAGTTCAAGGTCTCGCGCACCGCCTATCGCGAGGCCATCCGGATCCTGGCGGCGAAGGGCCTCGTCCATTCGCGCCCCAAGATCGGCACGCAGGTGAGCCCGCGCCGCGAATGGCATCTGCTCGATCCCGACGTGCTCGCCTGGATCTTCGCCGGCGAGCCTGACGATGCGCTGATCGAGAGCCTGTTCGAGTTGCGCCGCATCGTCGAGCCCGACGCCGCGCGCCTGGCGGCGCTTCGCCGCACGCCTGAGCAGCTCGCCCGCATGCAGGAAGGGTTGGCGGGGGTTGATCGGCATGGATTCGATTCCGAGGAGGGGCGGTGCTGCGACGAGGCCTTTCATTCGGCTTTGCTCGAGGCTTCCGGCAATGATTTCATCATTTCGCTGACCAGCGGCGTCGCTGCCGCGATCGAGCTGACCACGGCGTTCAAGCAGCAGCATCTGCCCGCGCCGCACGATGCGCTGCCGGTGCACCTGGCAGTGCTCGAGGCGATCGAGGTGCAGGATGCCGAGCGCGCCCATGCCGCCATGGCCCGGCTCGTCGAGCGCGGCTTCGCCGACACGATGGAAGCGCGCAAACCCATTGGCGGCCAGGTACCGCGCCTGCGCATTTCCTGCTGAAGCGCGCGCGCTTCCGATCCCCTCGCACCGCAACTTCGGGGGCATCGCCAATTGCAATTTGCCATGGCGCTGCCTAAGTGCCCCTCGGGCAATGTTACCGCTAACTTTTAGAACGCACGACAGGAGAGCAGGCATGGCGCTGACCGGCGAATTGTTCATTGCATCGAAGCGCGTCGGCCATGACGGGCCGGGCTTCCAGGCCGTGGCCGCCTCCACCGGCACGCCGCTGGAGCCGAGCTTCACCCTGGCCACCAAGGCGGATGTCGAGGCTGCCACCGCTGCCGCCGAGGCTGCCTTCCCGGTCTATTCCGCCCTGCCGCGCGAGCAGCGCGCCGCCTTCCTCGAAGCGATCGCCGACGAAATCGACGCGCTGGGCGAGACGCTCACCGAGCGCGCGATGCAGGAAAGCGGCCTGCCGCACGCCCGCCTCACCGGCGAGCGCGGCCGTACCTCGGGCCAGCTGCGCCTGTTCGCCAAGGAGCTGCGTCTCGGCGAATATCTGCGCGCGCGCATCGACCACGCGATCCCCGATCGCCAGCCCGCGCCCAAGCCCGATCTGCGCCTGCGCATGATCCCGCTCGGTCCGGTCGCGGTGTTCGGCGCCTCGAACTTCCCGCTCGCCTTCTCGGTCGCCGGTGGCGACACTGCCTCGGCGCTGGCGGCGGGCTGCCCGGTGATCGTGAAGGGCCATTCGGCGCATCCGGGTACTTCGGAGCTGGTCGCCGGGGCGATCCAGCGCGCCGTGGCCAAGACGGGCATGCCCGAAGGCGTGTTCTCGCTGATCAACGGCGCCGGCAACGAGGTCGGCTCGGCGCTGGTCAGCCATCCGGTCATCAAGGCGGTGGGCTTCACCGGGTCGCGCGGCGGCGGCACGGCATTGATGAAGCTGGCCGCGAGCCGTCCGGTGCCGATCCCGGTCTATGCCGAGATGAGCAGCATCAACCCGGTGTTCCTGCTCCCTGCCGCGCTCGAAGCGCGCGCCGAGGCGCTGGGCAAGGCCTATATCGGCAGCCTGACCATGGGTGCCGGCCAGTTCTGCACCAATCCCGGCCTCGTCCTGGCGCTGGACAGCCCTGCGCTTGACCGCTTCCTTGCAGCGGCGACCGAGGCGGTGTCGGGCGCTGCGGCGCAGACCATGCTCACCCCGGGCATCCTCAAGGCCTATGAGAACGGCGTCGCCCGCTGGGCCTCGGCGCCGGGCCTGAAGCAGGTCGCGCGGGGCCAGGAAGGCTCGGCCAGTTGCGGCCGCGCCGCGCTGTTCGAGATGACCGGCGCCGACTTCATCGCCGATCCGAGCCATGCCGAGGAAGTCTTCGGCGCGGCCTCGCTGTTGGTGCGCTGTGCCGATCTCGACGAGCTGCTCAAGGTCGTCTCGCTGCTCGAAGGCCAGCTCACCGCGACGCTGCATCTCGACGATGCCGACACCGAAGTCGCGGCAAAGCTGCTGCCGATCCTCGAGCGGCTCGCCGGGCGCATCCTCGCCAATGGCTGGCCGACCGGCGTCGAAGTCACCGATGCGCAGGTTCATGGCGGCCCGTTCCCTTCGACGGCGGACGGCCGCAGCACTTCGGTCGGCACCCTGGCGATCGATCGCTTCCTGCGTCCGGTCGCCTATCAGGACCTGCCGGCGGCGCTGCTCCCGGCCGAGCTGCGCGACGGCGATGCCGGCGTCCCGCGCCGCATCGACGGCAAGCCGACGCTCTGAGGTTACTTCCCCTCCCTGCAAGGGAGGGGAGTGAGGGGTGGGTCGGGTCCGGGCGATACGGATGCGCCAAGCGTGACGGCTGCCGTATCGCGGTCAACCACCCACCCCCAGCCCCTCCCTTGCAGGGAGGGGGGCTAAGAAGCGAAAGCGTCGTCCGCGCTCTCGGCCGTCCGGAAGCGGAAGGCGATGTCGTGGCGATAGAGCTGGCCCGGATCGAGCCGCGGCGAGGGGAAGCCCGGCTGGTTCGGGCTGTCGGGGAATTTCTGCGGCTCCAGGCACAGGCCGTCGCGCGCCGCATAGACGCGAC
Source organism: Sphingomonas sp. HITSZ_GF (assembly GCF_029543155.1). GTDB lineage: Bacteria > Pseudomonadota > Alphaproteobacteria > Sphingomonadales > Sphingomonadaceae > Sphingomonas. The sequence goes on from NZ_JARQXA010000004.1 coordinate 176,636, forward strand.
CACTCGTTCCCGGCGCGCCGCCGGCCAGGTGGTTGCCCGAATAGAATTGCAGGCCTGGCTCGCTCGAATGGAGATCGAGCACGCGTCCTGATGCAGGATCGAACAGCGTCGCCACCAGCCGCACTGCGCTGTCCGCGCCTTCGACCACGAAATTATGGTCATAGCCCTGGCCGATGCGAAGCTGCTCGTCGTCCGCGTCGATCCGCTCGCCGATCCGCCGGGGCGTGCGGAAATCGAAGGGCGTGTCGGCAATCGCTCTCAATGCACCCGTCGGGATCAGCCCGGCGTCCACCGGCGTGGTCCAGTGCGCCGGGATGCGCAGCACATGATCGAGGATGTTGGAGCCGCTCGCTTCGCCGGCCAGGTTGAAATAGGCGTGGTTGGTCAGGTTCACGACCGTCGGCGCATCGGTCGTCGCGGTCAGCAGGATGGCCAGGCCGTCCTCTTCCAGCCGGTAGCGCGCTTCGACCGTCAGCGTGCCCGGAAAGCCGTTGTGGCCGGCCGCGCTGACATGGCGGAAAGTCACGGCGTCCTCGGTCAGCGCCACTACGTCCCAAAGCTGCTGGTCGAGCCCGAGCGGGCCCGAATGCAGGCTGTTCGCACCGTCATTCGCGGTGATCGCATGCTCGACCCCGTCGAGCGCGAAACGCGCGCCGCCGATCCGGTTGGCATAGCGCCCGGTCACTGCGCCGTAGAAGCGCGGCGGCCCGCGATAGTCTTCGAGATCGGCGAACCCCAGCACCACATTGGCGCGGTTGCCGTTCCGGTCGGGAACCTGCAGCACGCGCAGCGCCGCGCCGAGCGTGATCAGCTCGGCGCGATAGGGGCCACGCGCGATCGCAACCGTTTCGATCACTTGCTGCCGGGACAGGTCGAGTTGGCGGGATCGGAGACGATGCGGACATCGGCCAGGCTGAAGGCGAGCGGGGCCGCTGCCTGCACCACGAACGGCGCACCGACCGCATTCATGTCGGCGCCATTCTGCTGATAGCATTTGAGCAGGATTTTCGCCGTGCGCCAGGTGCCGGTCTCGCCGGTGAACAGGCTGGTCGCATCGAAGCCTCCGCTATCCCCCATCGTCAACCTCACCGGTCCCGTCGCTGCGCTGTCGAGCCTGTAGAGGATCTGGAGCGACAGGTCGCCATTGGTTTCGCGCGAAAGATTGATCGGTGCGCCGCCGCCGATGCTCAGCCGCGCCGGGCCCTCGGTCCAGCGCAGCTGCTGCGCGCCTTCCTGCGTCTGCGGCCCGTCGATCGGCGCGCGGGTGATCCTGGATTCGGTGGCGAAGGAGAAGGGCTTGGGCGTCACGCCCTTGGCGAAATAGACGCTGGTGTTGAGCGAAGAGGCGTCGAAGCCGGGCTCCTCGCTCAGCGCCGCGACCGTGCCCGGCTTTGCGTAGCGCAGCCCGTATCCCAGCGCGAACAGCGGATCATATCCAGGCTTGCCCTTGTTGAGCGTGAACTGCGCGGCAGTTTTGGGCCAGCTGAACGAGAGCGTGCCGGTGAAGTCGCGGCGCGGCTTGCCGGCCTTGTCGCCGATCAGCACGTCCGCCACGCCAGCGCCCTCGCTGCCCGGCAGCCAGGCGGCGACGAACGCGTCCGACGCGTTGATCTCCGGGTTCACCCAGAGCGGCCGGCCCGAGAGGAACACCGACACGGTCGGCACGCCTGCCGCCTTCAGCTTCCGGAGCGTCGCCAGCGCCTGCTTGTCGCCCGGCTGGAATTCGAGCGTGGCGATGTCGCCGCGCATCTCGGCATAGGGCTGCTCGCCGAACACCACGATCGCGACATCGGGCTTGGCGGCGAAGCTGCCGTCCGCCGACAGTGTCGCGGTGCCGCCGCCCGCCTTCACTGCCTCGGCAATGCCCGAGAAGATCGTCTGGCCGTTGGGGAACATCCCGTTGTCGTTGCCGTCGCCCTGCCAGCTCAGCGTCCAGCCGCCGGTCTGCTGCGCCATCGAGTCCGCTCCCGAACCGGTCACCAGGACCTTCGCGGAAGCCTTGATCGGCAGCACGCCCTGGTTCTTGAGCAGCACCAGCGACTTGGCCACCGCTTCGCGCGCGATCGCGCGGTGTTCGGCATTCCCCATCACCCCGGCCTTGCCTTCATAGGGCCGCGCAGGATCGAACAGCCCCAGCCTGGCCTTCACGCGCAGGATGCGACGCACGGCATCGTCGATGCGCGACATCGGGATCGTGCCGGCCTTCACATGCGCCACGGTGCTTTCGAACAGGCCCTTCCAGCCGTCCGGCGCCATCGCCATGTCGAGTCCGGCGTTGAAGGTCTGCGGGCAATCGGTGGTGGTGCAGCCCGGCACCTGCCCATGGCCGTTCCAGTCGCCGACGACAAAGCCTTCGAAGCCCATCCGGCCCTTCAGCACGTCGGTGAGCAGCGACTTGTTGCCGTGCATCTTGGCACCGTTCCAGCTCGAGAAACTCGCCATTACGGTGAGCGTGCCTGCGTCGATCGCGGGGACATAGCCCTGGGCGTGGATCGCGATCAGCTCGTCCTCGCCGATCTGCGCATCGCCCTGGTCGACACCGCCCAGCGTGCCGCCATCGCCCAGGAAATGCTTGGCCGATGCCGCGACCAGGCCCTGCTGGATCCGGTTCTTCGTGTCCGGCTCGCCCTGCAGCCCGCGGACCATCTCGCCGGCATAGGCGCGCACCACCGCGGGGTCTTCCGAATAGCCTTCATAGGCACGGCCCCAGCGATCGTCCTGCGGCACGGTCAGCGTCGGGCCGAATGCCCATTCGGGGCCGGTCGCGGCGGTTTCCTCGGCAGTCGCCTTGCCGATGCGGCGCATCAGCGCGGGATCGTGCATCGCGCCCAGCCCGACATTGTGCGGGAAGATCGTCGCGCCGACGACGTTGCTGTTGCCATGCACCGCGTCGATGCCGAAGATCAGCGGGATCGGCGCATGCTTGCCGCGCGGCTCCATCGCCACCTTGCGGAACGCCTCCGAAGTTGCGACCCAGGCGGCCTGGGGCGAGCGGTCGGGCGCGCCGAGCGGCGGCGAGCTACCGCCGGCCAGGATCGAGCCGAGCGGATATTGGCGCAGCTCCTCGGGCTTGATCGCGCCGATGTCCGCCTGGATCATCTGGCCGACCTTCTCCTCCAGCGTCATTGTCGCCATCAGCTCGGTGATGAATGCTTCGGTCGCGGGATCGATCAGCCCCTGCGACCTGGCAGCCGGCCACTTCTCGGGGTGCGCGACATTGGATCCCGACAGCGCTGTCGGCGCGTGCTGCGCAAATGCGGGCGATGCGGCCCAGATCATCGTGGTCGACAGCAACAGCTTCAGGCCAGGCCGCATTTCACTCTCCTCGTTCTTATATTCTGGTAGCGATAACAGAAATTCAGCGGGCAAGTCCACGCTCGAGCCAGGTTGCTGCTTCGTCGGGACTTGCCTTGTTACTGTCGCGATCCACCATGTAATTGGCCTCGCGCATCCGCTCTACGCTGATAGCGCCGACCAGGGGCTTGAGCGCGGCCTGGAAGCGCAGATCATCGACCCTGCCGGGGGCGAGCAGCAGGATTGCATCATAGCCGGGGATCGCGCCCTTGGGGTCGCGCAGCACCGCGAGCTTGTCTGCCGCGATCCGCCCATCGGAGGAGAAGGCGGGGATCACGTCGGCGGTGCCGCTGGTCAGCGCGCGGTACATGAAGGTCGGCTGATAGGGATGGGCGGACTTGAAGCTCAGCCCATAGGCTTTCTTCACCGCCGCCCATTCGGGCCGCTCGAGGAACTCGACATCGGTCGCCAGGTTCAGGCTGCCCGCGATCGGCGCCAGATCGGCGATCGAGGCGATCCCGCGCTTCCTCGCATCGTCGCCGCGCATCGCGAAGGCATAGGCGTTCTCGAAGCCGAGGCTGCCGAGCAGGGTGACCTTGCGCGTGTCCCGCGCCCATTTGGCGACGCCGGAGACGATCGCGTCGCGCGGCGGCACGTCGCTGCGCCGCATCTCGTTGGTCCAGATCGTACCTGAATAGTCGACATAGACGTCGATATCGCCGCTCGCGAGTGCGCTGAACGCCACCGCCGATCCCAGCCCCTCGCGGTAGCGCACCTGATATCCCGCCGCCTGCAGCCGGTGCCCGATCAGCCGGGCGAGGATGTACTGCTCGGAAAAGCCCTTGGCGCCGATCGTCACGGTGCCGCGCGCCGCGGGCAGCGCCGGCACCAGCGCGACGGCGACCGCCACCAGCAACGTGCCCAGGCTCGCCCAGACCAGCGCGCGCCGGCGCTTCGAGATGCCGAACTCGGCCAGCCCCAGCAGCCCGTCCACGGCGAGCGCCAGCGCCGCGGCGGCGACGCAGCCGGTCAGCACCAGCGACCAGTTCTGCGTCTGGAGCCCGGCGAAGATCAGGTCGCCCAGGCTCGGCTGGCCGACCGTGGTGGAGAGCGTCGCCGCGCCGATCGTCCAGACCGCGGCGGTGCGGATGCCTGCCATTAGCACCGGCAGCACCAGCGGCGCCTCGACCAGTCGCAGCTTCTGCCACGCAGTCATGCCGACGCCGTCCGCCGCCTCGATCACGGCGGGGTCGATCGTCGCCAGCCCGGTCACGCCGTTCCGCAGGATCGGCAGCAGCGCATAGAGCGACAGCGCGAGCAGCGACGGCAGGAAGCCCAGCGCGGGGATGCCGCCGCCGACCAGCGTCGAGAGCGAGAGCAGGATCGGGTAGAAGAGCGCGAGCAAGGCCAGGCTCGGGATGGTCTGCACCAGGCTGGCGAACCCCAGCGCGATCCTGCCCAGGAACCGGTTTCGCGCGGAGAGGATCGCCAGGGGCAGCGCGATCGCCAGCCCCAGCAGCAATGCCGCCAGCGCCAGCAGCAGATGCTGGGCCAGCAGCTCGGGCACGCGCGCGAGGCCGCTCATTTCTCCAGCTCCGCCAGCCGGTGCGCCTGTTCGCGCGGCACCGCGACCAGCGCGTCCGCCGCCGGCCCGCCCTTGCCGGCGAGCAGGTCGCGCGGTGCCGCATCGGCGACGATCCGGCCCTTCTCCATCACCAGCACCCGGTCGGCGAGCAGCAGCGCCTCGGCCATGTCGTGGGTGACGAGGATCGTGGTCAGTCCCATCCGGTCGTGCAGCGCGCGGATCGCCTTGCCCAGCCCGTCGCGCGTCACCGGATCGAGCGCGCCGAACGGTTCGTCCATCAGCAATATGCCCGGCCCCGTCGCCAGTGCGCGCGCCACGCCGACACGCTGGCGCTGGCCGCCCGAAAGTGCATCGGGCATCCGCGCCGCCATCTCGGGCGAAAGCTCGACCAGGTCGAGCAGCTCGGCCACTCGCCCGCTATTGTCCCTCTCGCCGGCCAGCCGCAGCCCGATCGCGACATTCTCGCCCACCGCCATGTGCGGGAACAGCCCGACATTCTGGAAGACATAGCCGATCCGCCGCCGCAGTTCGGGTGCCGGCCCCGCGTCCACGGGTACGCCGCCCACCAGCACCAGGCCTTCGCTCGGCGCGATCAGCCGGTTGACCATCTTGAGCAATGTCGACTTGCCCGATCCCGAGGCACCGACCAGCGCGACGAAGCTGCCCGCCGCCACCTCCAGCGACACGCGGTCCACGGCCTTCACGCCCCCCGGCCAGACCTTGCTGACATTTTTGAAGGTAACGGAGCGGCTTTGCTCTGGCATCGTGCGCGTTTGTGCGGGATGAAGTGGCAAAGGTCAAAAGAACAGGAGAGGCGGAATGGCCAGGGCGGCATTCATCACCGGCGGCGCTTCGGGCATCGGACTGGCAGTTGCGAAGAGCCTGGCGGCGGACGGCTGGCTACTCGGCCTTGCCGATGTCAATGCGGCGGGACTGGACGCGGCCAGGGCGGAGATCCCCGGCGCCCAGACCTATACCATGGATGTGCGCGACCGCGATGCCTGGCAGGCGGCGCTCGCCGATTTTGCCGGCAAGAGCGGCGGCCGGCTCGATTTCCTGTTCAACAATGCCGGCATCGCCGTCGGCGGGCAGCTCGAGACGATGACCGATGCCGATATCGATCGCGGCCTGTCGATCAACATCAACGGCGTGGTCAACGGCGCCCGCGCCGCGCACGCCCTGCTCAAGGCGACGCCCGGCTCGGCGATGATCATCACCAGCTCGGCGGCCGGTATCTCGGGCAATGCCGGCATGGCGATCTACAGCGCCGGCAAGTTCGCGATGCGTGGTTTTGCCGAGGCGCTCAACGCCGAATGGGGGCATGAGGGCATCTATGTCGGCTCGCTGATGCCGAGCTTCATCGACACGCCGCTGCTCAACCATGTGACGCAGGACTCGAACCGCAACGTGCGCGAATCGGTGACCGCGGCGGGGCTTGAGATCACGCCGGTCGAGGAAGTGGTGAAGACCGTCCGCCACATGCTCGATATCCGCCGCGACGTGCACACCCGCGTCGGCAAGACCGCGCATCGGCTGTGGTTCATGCAGCGCTGGCTGCCCGGCACGCTGCGCAAGCTCCAGGGCCGCGCGTTCAAGTAACGCGCCTTCACGCGGCACCGGCCCGCTCCCCCACCCGGCCACCCAACGCCAGTATTCTATGGGTGGTCGGGTGGGGGAGCGGACCGGTGCGGAAACAAATTAAAGCAGCGCGTCGATCGCCTGCGCCATCTGGATGTCGCGGGTGGAGAGCCCGCCGGCATCGTGCGTGGTCAGCAGGATTTCGACCTTGTTCCACACGTTCGACCATTCGGGGTGATGGTCCGATTTCTCGGCGATCAGCGCCACGCGGGTCATGAAGCCGAAGGCCTGGTTGAAGTCCTTGAACGCGAACTTGCGGGTGATCGCGTCGCGCCCGGGCTCCCAGGTCCAGCCGGGCAGCGCCGCGAGCGATTCCTCGCGAAGTCCGTCGGTCAACCGCGCCACCATCACTGCCTCCTTGCCGTAGCTCCGTTCCCCGGCCTATTCCCGGCGACATGACCGGGCAAGCCCCAGACGCCGCCGCGATCGAGCGCCTTGCCCGCGCCGCGCTCGCGCGCATCCCCGAGCCCTTCCAGAACTATCTCGCCGATATCGTGCTGGTGGTCGAGGATTTCGCCGATGACGAGACGCTCGACGAAGTGGGCATCGAGGACCCGTTCGACCTGACCGGCCTCTATCGCGGCCGCCCGGTCGGCGAGAAATCGGCCTGGGACGGCGTGACCATGCCCGACGAGATTCATCTCTATCGTCGCCCGCTGCTCGACGAATGGGTGCATAGCGGCGTCACGCTCGAAGCGTTGATCACGCATGTCGTGGTGCACGAGGTCGGCCATCATTTCGGGCTTTCCGACGACGACATGCATGCGCTGGAGGACAGCGCCGAGTGAGCGGCCTCGCGCTTCGCGGGGTGGCGTGCATCCGCGCCGGGCGGCTGCTGTTCGAAGGGCTCGACCTTGCGCTCGCACCCGGCGAGGCCGCCCTGGTCACCGGCCCCAACGGCGCCGGCAAGTCGAGCCTGATCCGCATCGCCGCCGGCCTGCTCGCACCTGCTGCCGGCCGGGTCGAATGCGATGCCACGCGCGCACTGATGGCCGAGGCGCCGGCACTCGATCCCGAGCAGTCGCTCGGCGCGGCGCTGCGCTTCTGGGCCGGGCTCGACGGGCGGCGCGCAGCCGTGGCCGAAGCGCTCGCGGCGGTCGGCATGGCCGACATCGCGCCGGTGCCGGTCCGGCTGCTTTCCACCGGCCAGCGCCGCCGTGCCGCGCTCGCGCGGGTGGTGGCGAGCGGCGCTCCGGTCTGGCTGCTCGACGAGCCGGCCAATGGGTTGGATGTCGCGTCGGTGGCGCTGCTCGAGGGGCTGATCGCCCGCCACCGTGCCGTGGGCGGCATCGCGCTGGTGGCCACGCACCTGCCGATCACGCTGCCGGACGCGCGCGAGGTGGCGCTGTGAGCGCGCCCAACTCCGTTCGCCCTGAGCTTGTCGAAGGGCTGCACTTCTTCCGTTGCACAAGCAGAGCGGTGCTTCGACAAGCTCAGCACGAACGGGGAGAGGGTTGGTCATGAGCCCATATCTCTCAGTCGTCTGGCGCGAGCTTCGCCGTGCCTGGAGTACCGGCGGGCTCGCCTTGCCCGTCGTCTTCTTCCTGCTCGTCGCGATCCTGTTCCCCTTCGCGGTCGGGCCCGATGCGGAGCTGCTCGCGCGGATCGCGCCGGGCGTGATCTGGGCGGCGGCGCTGCTCGCCGCGCTGCTCCCGGTCGAGCGGCTGGTGGCGCCCGATCTGGAGAGCGGCGTGCTAGATCAGCTGGCGGTGCGCGGGCTGCCCGATGCCGGGGTCGCCGCCGCCAAGGTCGCCGGGCACTGGCTGGGCTTTGCGCCGGCGCTGCTGGCGGCCACGGTGATCGCTTCGGGCCTGCTCCAGCTTCCCGGTGACGCATTGGTGCCGCTGCTGCTCGCGCTGCTGATCGGCACGCCGGGACTGGCGGCGCTCGGCGTCGCCACCGCCGCGCTGGTTGCCGGGCTGCGCGGGGCCGGGGCGCTGGCCGGGCTGGTGATGCTGCCCTTCGCCGTGCCGCTGCTGATCTTCGGCGCCACCGCTGATCAGCCCGGCGCGCTCAAGCTGCTCGGCGCGGTGAGCCTGTTGCTGGTCGCGGGCTGCCCGTTCGTGGCGGGCGCGGCGGTGCGGATGGGGCGGAGCTAGCTGTTCCTACAGCAGCGCGCCGGTCGACTCGGCAAAGGACACGAAGGTCACGCCAGGAGCGGCTTTTCGCGGGCCTTAGGGTGACACAGTTCCCGCAAACGCGCCGCATCTCGCAACATCCTTGCGCGCAGGTGATCCTATCTTTCCAACAAGGCAAAGAGCGGCCCGAAGGCAGGCAAGCCGAGCAGGTGAAATCCTACATTGCAAGCCCATCGTCATCCCGGCGAAAGCCGGGATCTCAGGCAATGGCGCGGGGAAGGAGCCGCACGAGATCCCGGCTTTCGCCGGGATGACGGCTATTGGTCACGCCTCGGGCGGCAGCTCGTCGCCGTACACGACCATTGCCGAACCATCCGCCAGCGCATCGGTGGCCGCGGCGCGCAGCACCGGGTCTTCGGTCGCGCCCGGATCGGCGACTTCCATGCCCTTTTCCAGCCGCACCAGCATCCAGCCGGTACCGAGCGCGACCCCGGCAGCCTTGGCCTGGGCTTCCTCGAAGCTGTCGGCCGAGACATAGATCAGCATCGCGTGGCGCCCGCCGGGCCGGCGGCCCTCGACGGTGTCGGCAACTGCGGTGGCGAGGAATACCGAGAGGCCCATCAGTCGCGGCTCCAGCGCGCGAAGATCGCGGTCGGCAGCTCGAGCCCGCGCGCTTCCTCGCGCACCGCCAGCTCGCCGCACTCCACCTTGCCGGGCAGGTGCGAGACATGCTGGCGGAGCAGCTCGCCGATCGCCAGGGCGGACATGCGCACGGCATAGACGGTGAGGAACAGGAAGCGCGAATTGGCGTCGAGCAGCCGGCAAGTGTCGGCGATCAGGCCGGGCAGGCCTTCCTCCAGCTTCCACACCTCGCCGTTCGGGCCGCGGCCCCATTTGGGCGGATCGAGGATGATCCCGTCATAGCGCCGCCCGCGCCGCACCTCGCGCGCAGTGAACTTGCCGGCATCGTCGATCATCCAGCGGATCGGCAGGTCTTCCATGCCCGACAGCGCGGCATTGGCCTTGCCCTCCGCCACCGACTTCTTCGAGGCATCGACATGGGTGACCTTCGCGCCCTTTGCCGCCAGCGCGAGGCTGCCGACGCCGGTATAGCCGAACAGGTTCATGCACTCGGGCGCCTCCATCCCGTCGATCTGCGCGCGCATCCAGTGCCAGACCGGCGACATGTCGGGGAAGAAGGCTAGGTGGCGGAAGGGGGTGTTCTGCGCAGTGAAGCGCACTTCCTCCCAGGCGAGCGGCCAGCCGCCCTGCGGCACCGGCTTGGTGAAGTTCCAGCGGCCGCCGCCATCCTCGTCCGCGCCGGGGACGAATTCTCCATGCGCGTCCCAATTCTCGGACGCGGGCGCCCACATCGCCTGGGGCTCGGGGCGGATGAAGCGATATTTGCCGTAGCGCTCGAGCTTGCGGCCATGGCCGCTGTCGACCAGCCCGTAATCGGCCCAGGGCTCGCCGGTGAGAGTGATCAGGTCCATGGGGGGTCTCTTAGACGGGGAGGAGGGCGCCGTCATCCACCGCAATTCCTCTCCCGGAGGGAGAGGGGGACCGCCGCCGAAGGCGGTGGTGGAGAGGGAACGCGCCAAGCGACCCGCCTGTGGCAGGCCCCCTCCACCAGCTTCGCTGGTCCCCCTCCCCCTCCGGGGGAGGAATTATCAAGTGCGCGGCTTGGCCCGCTCGGCGATGTAATCCCGCACGGCGTCGAGCGTGCCCGGCAGCACGTCGTAGCGCTCCTGCCGGTCGAACAGGTCGCCGACGCGCGTCGGCAGCGCCGGCCGCATGCCGGTGGCGCGCTCGACTGCGTCGGCGAACTTGGCGGGGTGCGCCGTTGCCAGCGTGACGACGGGCACATCGGCGGGGAGGTCTGCCCGGCGCGCGGCGGCGAGGCCGATCGCGCTGTGCGGATCGATCACCTGCGCCGCTTCGGCCGCGGCCCAGCGCATCGCCTCGTTCATCTCCTCGGGCGTGATCCGGTCGCTGGCGAAGATCTTCGCCGCGCCTTCGCGCTGCGCGTTGGTCAGGCGCATTGCCTTGCTCGCTTCGAAGCCGGCCATCTGCTCGGCGACGCTGCCGCCGGCGAGGTCGGAGAGCAGCCGCTCGAAGTTCGAGCTCACCTGGATGTCCATGCTCGGCGCCGCGGTCGGCGTCACGGTGCCGGCCGAATAGTCGCCGCTCGAAAGCGCGCGGTGGAGGATGTCGTTGACGTTGGTTGCGACCACCAGCCGCTCGACCGGCAGGCCCATCTTCGCCGCGACATAGCCGGCGAAGACATCGCCGAAATTGCCGGTCGGCACCGCAAAGGCGACCTTCTGCGCCGGGCTGCCCAAGCGGACGGCGGCGTAGAAATAATAGACCACCTGCGCCATCAGCCGGGCCCAGTTGATCGAGTTGACCGCGCTCAGCCGGAAGCGGGTGGAGAAGTCGGCGTCGTTGAACAGCGCCTTCACCATCGCCTGGGCATCGTCGAAGCTGCCCTCGATCGCGATGTTGTGGACGTTGGGCGCCAGCACCGTGGTCATCTGGCGGCGCTGCACGTCGGACACGCGGCCCTTGGGGTGGAGCATGAAGATGTCGACGCCGTGCCGGCCGGCGACTGCGTCGATCGCGGCGCTGCCGGTGTCGCCCGAGGTCGCGCCGACGATGGTCAGCGGCTCGCTGCTGCCGGTCAGGAACTTCTCGAAGAGCAGGCCGAGCAGCTGGAGCGCGACGTCCTTGAAGGCGAGCGTGGGGCCGTGGAACAGCTCGAGCAGGAAGTGGCGATGGTCGAGCTGGACCAGCGGGGTCACCGCGGCCTGCGAGAAGCGGCCATAGGCCTGCTCGCACAGCGCGCGCAGATCGGCCTCGCTCAGGTCGTCGCCGGTGAACGGCGCCATCACCCGCACGGCGGTCTCGACATAGGAAAGGCCCTTCAGGGCTTCGATGTCTTCGTGGCTGAAGCGCGGCCATTCGGCCGGCACATAGAGTCCGCCGTCGCTGGCCAGGCCGGCAAGGGTCACGTCTCGGAAGCCAAGCAGCGGCGCGCTGCCACGGGTGCTCTGGTATCGCATGAGGGCGGGGCCTAGCGGGGAGCGGGGAGGCGGACAAGATAGGCTATGTTTAGGATAGCCATTGCGCGCCTCCCCAGCGTCCTGCGGTTGGCAATTCACCCGTCAGCCTTCTCCGTCATGCTGAACTTGTTTCAGCATCCAACCCTCCTCCAGCGATACCGCTCGTGGAAAGTTGGACCCTGAAACAAGTTCAGGGTGACGAGGGATTTGTCCGGCTGCATCGCGTCATTGCACGAGATCCCGGCTTTCGCCGGGATGACGGAAAGGGGCGCCGGGATGACGGTTATTGGTCCGACGTTTCCTGGTTCGGCTCCGCCTGCTTCGGCTTCTGCCGCCATTTGAGCGCGAGCACGTAGATCACCGACGCCACCAGCGCGAACAGGAACCATTGCACCGCATAGGAGAGATGGTTGTTCGGCACGCTCGACAGGTCGGGCTTCGCCGTCGGCTGCAGCCCAGGCGCGGCGGTTTCCGAGATCAGCATCAGGTGCCTGGGTTCGCTGTCGAACAGCCCGGCGAGCATCGGGCGGTGATCGGGGGCATGGGTGATCGTGCCGGTCACCTTGCCGCCCTTCCACACCGGCTGGAACTTGGGATCGGCCGCCACGCCCATGTCGACCAGCAGCACGGGGCCTTCGGCGCCGGTGCGGCACTGTGCGAGGTGGCGATAGCCGTTGCTGCCATCCGTGGCGCGTCCGCCCTGGCTCTGCCAGCCGACGACCTGGAGACAGAAGGCGCTGGCGCGGCGGAACAGATACGCGTCGCCCACCGGCAGGCGGGGAAACGCCATTTCGGGCTTGCCGAAATTGGCGGCGTAGCGCTGGATCGCGGCAAGCTTCTCGCCCCGGCGCTCGATCTGCCAGATGCCGAGGCCAATCATCAGCGCGACGGCAAGGGAGGCGATAATCGTCGGGATCAGCGGGAAGCGCGGCATCATTCGCTCCGAATGCGCCCTTCGCCGGCGCGGTTGCGATATTCGAGCGCGAGCAGCAGCCCCTTGGAGACGCGCAGCGACAGGATGACCAGCGCGGCGGTGATCGGAATCCACAGAAGCGCGTGGATCAGCAGCCCCGGCTGGAAGGTGAACTCGACCCAGAGCGCGAGGCCGGTGACCAATGCGCCGATGCCGAGGGTGAGGAACACCACCGGCCCGTCGCCGACATTGAAGCGGGTGAAGTCGAGCCCGCAGGCGCCGCATTTTTCGGCAAAGCCGGTGAAGCTGCGGAACAGCGTCGGCGCGCCGCAGCGCGGGCAGGCGCCCTTCGTCCCCGAAAGGATCGGGGGAGGCGACACTGGGCCGCCTCCCCCGGGAATATCCTTGTCGCTGTCGGTCACGTCAGCCGTGGACCGGCGCGCCCCAGCCGCCCCAGATATAGATGGAGGCGAAGAGGAACAGCCACACCACGTCGACGAAGTGCCAGTACCAGGCGGCCGCCTCGAAGCCGAAATGCTGCTTGGGCGTGAAGTCGCCCTTGTAGGCGCGCACCAGGTTCACGATCAGGAAGATCGTGCCGACGATCACGTGGAAACCGTGGAAGCCGGTCGCCATGAAGAAGGCGCCGCCATAGCTCGAGCCGCCCTCGCTCGCCGCCTTGAAGGGGAAGGGGGCCTCCATATACTCATACGCCTGGAAGCAGCTGAACGAGATGCCGAGCAGGATCGTCAGCCACAGGCCCTTCTTCAGCCCCTCGCGATCGCCGTGGATCAGCGCGTGGTGCGCCCAGGTCACGGTGCAGCCCGAGCAGAGCAGGATCAGCGTGTTGAGCAGCGGGAACTGCCAGGCGTTGAGCACTTCCATGCCCTTGGGCGGCCATTGCCCGCCCACTGCCTCGACATGGCTGGGGAAGAGCGAGAAGTCGAACCATGCCCAGAACCAGCCGACGAAGAACATCACTTCGGAAGCGATGAACAGGATCATGCCGTAGCGCAGGTGGAGCTGGACGATCGGCGTGTGATCGCCGGCATGCGCTTCCTGGATCACCTTGCCCCACCAGCCGAACATCGTGATCGCCACCAGCCCGACGCCGATGAAGAACACGAAATAGGCGCTGGGATAGCTGTGCATCACCATGATGCCGCCGGCGGCCAGCACCAGCGCCGAAAAGGCGCCGAAGAGCGGCCAGATGCTGGGCGGAAGGATATGGTATTGGTGGTTCTTTGCCCCGGCCATCGATCTTCCCTGTCCTAAGCTTTTCGGCGGAGCTTAGGGCGGCAATTCGCTTCCCGCAACAACCCTGATGCGGCGATCGCTACGGCTTCAATGCGCCTTGGCCGCGGCGGCGGCGATCGCCGGCGATTCGGCGGGATAGAAAGTGTAGGACAGCGTGATCTCCTGCACGTCGCGCGCATCGGGATCGTCGAGGATCTTGGGGTCGACATAGAAGATCACCGGCATGCGTACCGTCTCGCCGGGCTTGAGCGTCTGCTGGGTGAAGCAGAAGCACTGGATCTTGGTGAAATACTTGCCGACATAGATGGGGGTGACGTTGAACGTCGCCGTGCCGGTCACTTCATGGTCGCCGGTGTTGGTGGCGGTGAAGAACGCCATGTCGCGCCCGCCGATGTCGATCGTGTCCTCGCGCCGCTCGGGCTGGAACTTCCAGGGAATGCCCTTGGCGACGTTGCTGTCGAACGCCACCGTGATCTTCTGGCCGACGCTGCCGGGCGCGCGCAGCCCGCGCTGGGTGGTGCCGTTGAGGCCGGTCGCCTCGCAGAACATCCGGTAGAGCGGCACCGCCGCGAAGCCGAGCCCGGTCATCGAACACACGCCGATGCCGGCGAGGATTGCGACGCGCAGGTTGCGGCTCGGCCACTTCATCCGCCGTGGCCCAGCTGGATCTTCACGATCGAGATGGCGAAGACGAGCACCACGAACAGCCCGAGCAGCAGCGCCATCACCAGCGCGCGGCTGCGCTGGCGGGCGCGGACCAACTCGGCCTCCTCCGCGGGGCCGGGCGGGGGCGGCGGGGCCTGGATCAGATCATCGGTCATGCGAACCACCTGTCGACAACGAGCGCGCCGAAAACGACGAAGAGATAGAGGATCGAGAATTTGAACAGCCGCTTCTCGGGCGCCATGTCGTCCCCGGGCTCGGTGCGGCGGATCGCCACCTGCACCGCCATTGCGAGGAACAGGCCGGACATTACTGCGGCGGTGATCCCGAAGACCGGGCCCGCCAGCCCGAGCGGCCAGGGCGCCGCGGCGCACAGGATCATCGGGATCGTGTAGAGCCCGATCTGGATGCGGGTGGAGCGTTCGCCCGCCACCACCGGCAGCATCGGCACGCCGGCATTGGCGTAATCGGTCTTCACGAACAGTGCGAGCGCCCAGAAATGCGGCGGCGTCCACAGGAAGATCAGCGAGAAGAGCAGCACCGGCATCAGCGTCACGTCGCCGGTGGCGGCCGCCCAGCCGATCATCGGCGGAAAGGCGCCGGCGGCACCGCCGATGACGATGTTCTGCGGCGTCCGGCGCTTGAGCCAGATCGTATAGACGAAGACATAGAACAGGATCGAAGCGGCGAGGATGATCGTCGCCGCCAGGTTGATCGCGAAATACATCAGCACCAGGCTGAAACAGGCCAGGCCGACGCCGAAGTGCAGCGCCGACTGCTTCTCCATGCGGCCCGCGGGGAGCGGCCGCCCCTGCGTCCGCTTCATCTTGGCGTCGAGATCGGCCTCATACCATTGGTTGAGCGCGCCGGCGGCACCGGCGCCCAGCGCGATGCACAGGATCGCGGTGAATCCCAGGATCGGATGGATATGCGCGGGCGCGGCGAGCATGCCGCACAGCCCGGTGAAGACGACGAGCGTCATCACCCGCGGCTTGGTCAGCGCCAGGAAATCGCGCCATTCGGCGGGCAGGGTCACGGTTGCTGCGGAAGTACTCATGGTCGTGCAAGCGCTATAGGCGCGCGCGGCGTTGGGGGGAAGTGGACGCTTTGCCGCAGGGTTCCGCCGCGCCAACGAAAGCGCCCCGGAAGTTTCCTCCCCGGGGCGCTTGTCGTTTCAGCCTTTCGGCGCGGCTCAGTGGTGGCCGCCGTCCTCGATCACCGGCAGGGTCTCGAACTGGTGGAACGGCGGCGGGCTCGACAGCGTCCATTCGAGCGTCGTCGCGCCTTCGCCCCAGGGATTGCCCTCGGCCTTGCGGCCGGCGAACAGCGACCAGGCGATGTTGAAGAAGAAGATCAGCATGCCGACGAACATGATCATGTAGCCATAGGTCGCGACCTGGTTCCAATGCGCATAGGCATCGGGATAGTCCGGGTAGCGGCGCGGCATGCCCTGCAGGCCCAGGAAGTGCATCGGGAAGAACATCACGTTCACGCCGATGAAGAACACCCAGAAATGCAGCTGGCCGAGCAGTTCGTTGTACATCCGGCCCGACATCTTCGGGAACCAGTAGTAGAAGCCGGCGAACAGCGAGAACACCGCGCCGAGCGACAGCACATAGTGGAAGTGCGCGACGACGTAATAGGTGTCCTGCATATAGTCGTCGACGCCGCCATTGGCGAGCACGACGCCGGTCACGCCGCCGACGGTGAACATGAAGATGAAGCCGATCGCCCAGACCATGGGGGTCTTGAAGCTGATCGAGCCGCCCCACATCGTCGCGATCCACGAGAAGATCTTCACGCCGGTCGGCACCGCGATGATCATCGTGGCGGCCGTGAAGTACATCTTGATCTGCACGCTCATGCCGGTGGTGAACATGTGGTGCGCCCACACGACGAAGCCGACCACGCCGATCGCGACCATGGCATAGGCCATGCCGAGATAGCCGAACACCGGCTTGCGGCTGAAGGTGGCGATGATCTGGCTGACGATGCCGAAGCCCGGCAGGATCATGATGTACACTTCGGGGTGGCCGAAGAACCAGAACAGGTGCTGGTAGAGGATCGGGTCGCCGCCATATTGCGGATCGTAGAAGGCAGTGCCGAAGTTGCGGTCGGTCAGCAGCATGGTGATCGCGGCGGCGAGCACCGGCAGCGCCAGCAGCAGCAGGAAGGCAGTGATCAGCACCGACCACACGAACAGCGGCATCTTGTGCAGGGTCATGCCCGGCGCGCGCATGTTGAAGATGGTGGTGATGAAGTTGATCGCGCCCAGGATCGAGCTGGCGCCGGCGACGTGGAGCGACAGGATCGCCATGTCGACCGACGGCCCCGGCTCGCCATAGGTGGAGAGCGGCGCATAGACCGTCCAGCCGGTGCCCGCGCCGATGCCGACAAAGGGCGAGGCGAGCAGCAGCAGGAAGGCCGGGATCAGCAGCCAGAACGAGATGTTGTTCATGCGCGGGAACGCCATGTCCGGCGCGCCGATCATGATCGGGACGAACCAGTTGCCGAAGCCGCCGATCATCGCGGGCATCACCATGAAGAACACCATGATCAGGCCGTGCGCGGTGATCAGCACGTTCCAGAAGTGCATGGCGTCGTCGAAGCTGCCATGGCCGTGCAGCATGCCCAGCCAGGTGGGCAGATACTGGATGCCCGGGTGCATCAGCTCGGCGCGCATCAGGCCCGAGATGCCGCCGCCGATGATGCCAGCGACGATCGCGAAGATCAGGTAGAGCGTGCCGATGTCCTTGTGGTTCGTCGACATGAACCAGCGGGCGAAGAAGCCCGGCTTGTGATCGGCATCGTGATGATCATGCGCATGGTCGTCATGCGCGTGGAGGGCGATATCGGTCATGGTCTCAGTTGCCCGTCGTGTTGCCGGCGGCGGCGTTGGCAGCCGGCGCGGTCTCGTTGGTGGCGGCCGGTTCGGCGGCGGCATTGGTTTCGGCGGCCGGCGCGGCAGCGTTCTGCGCCGCCTCGGCAGCTGCGGCAGCGGCGACCTCGGCCGGCATGGTGCCGCCCTTCGCCTTCACCCACTGCGCGAACTCGGCGGGCGACACTGCCTCCACCGTGATCGGCATATAGGCGTGGCGCGCGCCGCACAGCTCGGAGCACTGGCCGAAATAGACGCCCGGCTTCTCGATGATGAAGCTGGTCTCGTTGAGCTTGCCCGGCACCGCGTCGAGCTTGATCCAGAAGGCGGGGACCGCCCAGCTGTGGATCACGTCCTGTGCGGTGGTGACGAGGCGGATCGGCACGCCGTAAGGCAGCACGACGCGCTGGTCGGTCGCGAGCAGGCGCGGGCCGTCGGCATCGGTGCGATACCGCTGGCCGGCCGGAACCTGGCTCTGCTCCTTGAGCATGTTGGCGGTCAGCTGGATGCCGCCATTGTCCGGATATTCATAGCTCCAGAACCACTGGTTGCCGATCGCCTTGAGCGTCACGGCATCCTTGGGCGCGGGCTTGAACTGTGCGGCGAGCAGGCGGATCGAGGGGACCGCGATCGCGATCAGGATCAGCACCGGCACCAGCGTCCAGACCACTTCGATCGCCGTGTTGTGCGCGGTCTTGCTCGGCGTCGGGTTGGCGGCGCGGCGATAGCGGAAGATCACCCAGAGCAGCAGGATCAGCACGAACACCGAGATCGCGGTGATCAGCGGCACCAGCACCGAATTGTGGAACCAGTGGGCCTCGCGCCCGGTCGGGGTCACCTGTTCCTGCAGCGTGATCGCATCGGCGGTCGGCTGGCCGATGCCGGGTGCCGCCTTGGTCAACGGCTGGCCCTTGGCATCGAGCGTGGGATCGGCGACGGCCGGCGTGGCGGCTGCTGCCGGAGCGGCGGTGGCGGTCGCCGCCGGGGCGGCCGCGTTGGAAACAGGCTCCTGAGCCGAAGCGGGCATGGCAAAGGCCAGCCCCGCTGCCAGGAGAGTCGAAGTCAACCCAAGCATGCGCATCGTCTATTTTCACCCTGTTCCGCGAGAGCCCCGGGCTGGGAAAGGATTGCCCCCAGTGCAACCGGGGTACACGAGGCATGCATCCATTCTCAACCCTTTTTGATCGCCCGTTGCGGTCGATAGGAGGTGGTCCTAAGGGAAATTCAAGTCCCCGCGATGATTGGAGCGAGCATTGGAAGGCAACGCAGTTCTGGATGAGTTTCGTGCTGCAGGTGCGTTGCTCGAAGGCCATTTTATCCTCTCTTCTGGCCTTCGTTCGCCCATCTTCCTGCAAAAGATGCGTATTTTCGAGGACCCTGCGCGAACCGAGCGTGTGTGCAGTGCACTAGGAAAGCTGATTCGCGAAACCTTTGGCGAAGTCGACATGGTCGTCTCGCCGGCCATCGGTGGAATCATCCCGGGCTATGAGACGGCGCGCGCGCTCGGCTGCAAGGCGGTGTTCGTCGAGCGCGAGGACGGCGAGTTCCAGCTCCGCCGCGGCTTCGAGATCCCCGAAGGCGCGCGCATCGTCATGGTCGAGGATATCGTCACCACCGGGCTGTCGTCGCGCGAATGCATCGCCGCGATCCGCAAGCATCCGGGCACGCTGCTCGGCGCCGCCTGCATCGTCGATCGCTCGAACGGCACCGCGGACGTCGGCGTGCCGCTGGTCTCGCTGCTCAAGATGGACGTGCCCGCCTATCCGGCGGACCAGCTGCCCCCCGAGCTGGCGGCGATCCCCGCGATCAAGCCGGGCAGCCGGGCGATCACGGCATAGTCGGCTAACGATAGGCTCCTTGATAGCGCCTTGGGCTGCCAAGTTGCACCAGTTCCCGGTCGCGCCATTTGCGCGCGCTATCTTGGCAATTGTGCAAGTCGTCCAGCGCCTGCGCGCGGCATTGCCTGAGCGCGCGCATGCCCTTGATGCTGTCGCAGACAGGATAGCTACGTTCGTAGGTGGCGGCGCAGGCGCGGGTCTTGCTCCAATAGACCCGGTGCGTCTGCATGCGCTGCTCGCCCAGTTCGACTTCGCTCTGGCCGAGCGTGCCGGCAAGGAAGAGGAGGGCCAGGATGGTTTTCATCGCGCGTCCTTCCGCTGGACTTGACCCGCATGAGGTCGCCTCCCTACGTGGCCGAACTAAGGAAAGGGTGTGACGCGATGACCGGAAAGCTCCGTCTCGGTGTAAACATCGATCACGTCGCCACCGTGCGCAACGCGCGCGGTTCGGGCTATCCCGATCCGGTGCGCGCCGCGCTGCTCGCGGTCGAGGCCGGCGCCGACGGCATCACCGCGCATCTGCGCGAGGATCGCCGCCACATCACCGACGACGACATCGCCCGGCTGGTCGACCAGCTCACGGTGCCGCTCAACCTCGAGATGGCGGCGACCGAGGAGATGCTGGCGATCGCGCTGCGCCACCGCCCGCACGCGGTCTGCATCGTGCCCGAGAAGCGCGAGGAGCGCACCACCGAGGGCGGGCTCGATGCCGCGGGGCTGCACAACCACCTTGCGCCGATGGTCGAGCAGCTGCGCGCCAATGGCAGCCGCGTCTCGCTGTTCATCGAGCCCGATGCGCGCCAGATCGACGCGGCACTCCGCCTCGGCGCGCCGGTCGTCGAGCTGCACACCGGCCGCTATTGCGAGCTCGCCGAGAATGCGCGCGAAACCGAGCTCAAGCGCATCGCCGATGCCGCCGCGCTGGCGGTGAAGGCCGGGCTCGAGCCGCATGCCGGCCACGGCCTGACCTTCGACAATGTCGTGCCCGTAGCGGCGATCCCGCAGATCATGGAGCTGAACATCGGCCATTTCCTGATCGGCGAGGCGATCTTCGACGGGCTCGCCCCGGTGATCGCGCGGATGCGCGCGCTGATGGATGCGGCGCGGTGACCGCTGCCTCTTCCGTCATCCCGGCGAAAGCCGGGATCTCAGGGAGGCGGGCGAGCCGCCCGCGGCACGAGACCCCGGCTTTCGCCGGGGTGACGGTCAAGCCGTCATGATCATCGGCCTCGGCTCCGACCTCTGCAATATCGAGCGGATCCAGAGCTCGCTGGACCGTTTCGGCACACGTTTCGAGCAGCGCAGCTTCACCGAGACCGAAGTCGCCAAGGCGAAGACCCGCCCGCACAATTATGCCGCCACGCTCGCCAAGCGCTTCGCCGCCAAGGAAGCCTTCTCCAAGGCAGTGGGAACCGGGTTCAAGGCGGGCGTGTTCATGAAGGACATCGGCGTCGTCAATGCGCCGTCCGGCGCGCCCACCCTGGCGCTGACCGGCGGCGCAAAGGCGAGGCTTGACGCCATCACCCCCGCGGGTCACGTCGCGAAGGTGCATCTGACGCTGACGGACGATCATCCCTGGGCGTTCGCCATGGTGATGATCGAGGCGGTGAAGGAAGGTTGATGGGGGCGGACGAGCTCGCGTTGAGTCACGAAGCGTTCGAGGAGGAGGCCGAAGCCCGACCGCACACCGATTGGTGGGCCGAGGCGCGCGGTATCCTCTGGCTCGTGATCGCCGTGCTCGGCTTCCACAGCCTGATCGCCAAGCCCTTCTTCATCCCCAGCGAATCGATGCTGCCCGGCCTGCTCGTCGGCGATCGGCTGGTGGTCACCAAATATCCCTATGGCTTCAGCTGGGTGACGCCGACCTTCCACATCCTGCCGCACATGCCCGGCCGGATCCTCGGCAAGCTGCCCGAGCGCGGCGACGTGGTGATCGTCACGCCGCCCGGCACCAACACCGATTACATCAAGCGGGTGATCGGCCTGCCCGGCGACACGATCGGCGTGCGCGGCGGCATCGTCTATCTGAACGGCCAGCCGGTCCCGCGCCGGGCGATGGCCGATCGCTATATTCCCGTCGACGCCAATACGCGTTGCAGCCCGGATCAATATCCCGGCCTCCGGGTTATGCGCGGCGACAGGCTCTACTGCCGCCTGCCGATCTTCCGCGAGACGCTTCCCAATGGCCGGTCCTACGACACCGTCGATCTCGGCTTCTTCCCCGGCCGTGGCGACAATTATCCCGAGATCCGCGTGCCGAAGGGCAAGGTGTTCCTGATGGGCGACAATCGCGATCGCTCGGCCGACAGCCGCTTCACCCTTGCCGAGAATGGGCTGGGCGGTCCGGTGCCCTGGGAGAATATCGGCGGCCGCGCCGAGTTCATCACCTTCAGCCTCGACGGCAGCGCCAGCTGGAACCCGCTGACCTGGCCGCAGAGCTTCCGCCCCGGCCGCGCCGGCACCTCGCTCCATCCGCAACGGGACAGCCAGTGATGAGTGATCCGCTCGCCTCCGACAAGGTGCATGTCGTCACCGAGCCCGGCCCGAACGAGCTGCGCGATCCGATGGTCCGCGCCGAGCTGAAGAAGGCGAGCGTCTGGTTCGGCATGGGGATCGCGGTCGCGCTGGTCGTGCTGCTGATCCAGCCGCTGCTGATCATCTTCGGGGGCCTCGTCTTCGCCTCAATGCTCGATGGCGGTGCGCGCCTGCTCGGCCGCATCCTGCCGATCCCGCGTGCGCTGCGCATCTTCATCGTCATCCTGCTGGTGATCGCCTTCTTCGGCGGCATCTTCTACCTGACCGGCGTCCAGATCTCGGCCCAGGCCGAGCAGCTCCGCACCACGCTTGAGGTTCAGGCCAACAAGGTCGCGCAATGGGTGTCCGAGCTGGGGTTGATGCCCGGCCGCTCGGACCTGACCGGGCTGGTCCAGCAGGCGCTGGGCAGCGTCGGCAAGCTCACCTCGGCGGTCGGCTCGGTGTTCGGTGCGGTCTCCAGCTTCCTGATGATCGTGATCATCGGCCTGTTCGTGGCGCTCGAGCCGCGCATCTACGAGCGCGGGCTGCAATGGATGGTGCCCAGCGACGCGCGCGACCAGTTTGCGCTGACCATCAGCCGCATGGCCACCACGATGCGCCGCCTGCTCGCCGGGCGCCTGCTCGGCATGCTGTTCGAAGGCGTGCTCACCGCCATCTGCCTGTGGCTGGCGGGCGTGCCGATGGCGCTGCTGCTCGGCATCATCACCGGCGTGCTTGCCTTCATCCCCAATATCGGTGCGTTCATCTCGGGCGTGTTGATGGTCTCGGTCGGCTTCAGCGCCGGCACCGATACCGGCATCTGGGCGATCATCATCTATTTCGGCGTGCAGAATTTCGACGGCTATGTCGTGCTGCCGCTGGTCGCCAAGCGCACCGTCGACATGCCGCCCGCGCTCACTCTGTCGTCGCAGATCCTCGCCAGCACGCTGTTCGGCGTGCTCGGCCTGGCGCTTGCCGATCCGATCGTCGCGATGATCAAGGTCGCGCTGGAAAGCGAGGCCGAGCGCGCCGCCCGCGCCTCGTCCGAGCATGGCCCCCGCCAGAAATGGCGCGTCCGGCTGCGCCGCCATTATGAGCAGGACGCACCGACCCAGCTCGATCCGCCCACGGGCGCGGCATGATCCTCTATGATTATTTCCGGTCCTCGGCCGCCTATCGGGTGCGCATCGCGCTCAATCTGAAGGGGCTGCCCTATGACCGGCGCGACGTGATGCTGCTCGAGAACCAGCAGCGCAGCCCCGAGCATCTCGCGCGCAACCCGCAAGGCTTCGTGCCGGCATTGGAGGTGGAGGGCGGCACCGTGCTCACCCAGAGCCTGGCGATCATCGACTGGCTCGATGCCCGGCATCCCGCGCCGCGGCTGATCTCCGCCGATCCCGATGCGCGCGCGGCGGCGCTGGCGCGCGCGCTGGTGATCGCGGCGGACACGCATCCGCTCAACAATCTGCGCGTGATGCGGCGGCTCAAGGCGATGGGCGTCGACGAGGCCGGGCGCAACGACTGGACGCGCCACTGGATCGTCGAGGGCTTCGCTGCGTTGGAGGCGATGGCGGGCGACGGCCCGTTCCTCGGTGGCGACGCGCCCGGCGTCGCGGACGTCTTCCTGGTGCCCCAGATGTACAATGCCCGCCGTTTCGACACGCCACTCGATGCCTTTCCCCGGCTGGTAGCGATCGACGCCGCCTGCACCGCGCTGCCGGCCTTCGCCGCCGCCCATCCCGACGCCGTGGCGCCGAAGTGAGGCTCGCCCTTTTAAGCCCCTCCCCTTCAGGGGAGGGGTTTGGGGTGGGGCGGGTGTCTCATCGAGACCGGCGCTTGCGGATAGGCCCCACCCCAACCCCTCCCCTGAAGGGGAGGGGCTTTATCTGGGCGATGGCGCTTGCGCTTCCGCTCCCCGCCTTCGCGCAGGACCAGGACGAAGCGCAGATCGTCGTCACCGGCCGCGGGCTCGAAGCCCCGCCGGGCGACGCCGCCTATGACGTAGTGACGATCGGCCGCGAGCGGATCGCCGGCACCGCCAGCGGGCGGCTGGAGGATGCGCTGCGCGATGCCGCCGGGCTCGCCCAGTTCCGCCGCTCCGATTCGCGCTCGGCGCACCCGACTTCGCAGGGGATCACCCTGCGCGGGCTTGGCGGCAATGCCTCGAGCCGCGCGCTGCTGCTGCTCGATGGCGTGCCCCAGGCCGATCCGTTCGGCGGCTGGGTTGCCTTCCCCGCCTATCTGCCGAGCCGCCTCGCCGGCGCGCGCATCGTGCGCGGCGGGGGCAGCGGCTATGCCGGGCCGGGCGCGCTCGCCGGCACGATCGAGCTGGAGAGCGGCGGCCCCGCCCAGCTCGGCAGCCTCGATCTCGATGCGCTCTATGGCAGCCGCAACAGCCTCGATCTGTCGGGCGTCGGCGCGGCGACGCTCGGGCGCGGCTTCGTCACGCTTGCCGGCCAATATGCGCGTGGCGACGGCTTCACCCCGATCGTCGAACGCAGCCGCGGCCCAGCCGACCGGCCTGCCCCCTATGAGCAGGCGGCGGTCGCGATTCGCGCTGTCACCGATCTCGGCGGCGATACCGAGCTCCAGGCCAATCTCTCCGCCTTCACCGATCACCGCGATCGCGGCGTCGACTTCACTCGGGTGAAGAGCGAAGGCGCCGATGCCAGCCTGCGCATCGTCGGCAAGGGCGAATGGGGCTGGTCGGCGCTCGCCTATCTGCAGACGCGCGGCTTCGCCTCGGGTTTTGCCAGCATCAACGACACGCGCACCACCGCGACCGCCACGCTCGATCAATATGCCGTGCCCGCCACCGGGATCGGCGCCCGCGTCGAGATCGCGCCGCCGATGGGCGGCGGCGTCACCCTGCGCCTCGGCAGCGACCTGCGCCGCGTCTCGGGCCGAACCGAGGAACTCTACACCTATGTCTCCGCCAGCCCGACGCGCCGACGCGTGGCGGGCGGCGAGAGCCTGACGCTCGGCGGCTTCGCCGACGCCAGCTATGAAAGCGGCCCGCTCACGCTCAGCCTGGGCGGGCGGCTCGATCATTGGGACATCACCGATGGCGCGCTGCTTGAGACACCGCTCGCCGGCGGCGCGGCGCTCACCGACAGCCGCTTTCCCGATCGCCATGGCTGGGAAGCCACCGGCCGCGCCGGCGCGGCATACCGGCTCGGCGCTGTGACGCTGCGCACGGCGGCCTATCGCGGCTGGCGCCTGCCGACGCTCAACGAGCTCTACCGTCCCTTTCGCGTCGGGGCCGACGCCACCGCCGCCAACGCCGCGCTCGATCCCGAGCGGCTTGCCGGCGCCGAGATCGGCGCGGACTGGCGCCCGGCGCCGTCGCTGACCTTGCGCGCCACCGGCTATTGGAACCGCCTCACCGCCGCTATCGCCAATGTGACGATCGCGCAGGGGCCGGGCACCTTCCCCGGCGTCGGCGTGGTCTCGGCGGCGGGCTTCTATCGCCAGCGCCAGAATCTCGACGCGGTGACCGCCAAGGGCGTCGAGCTCGACGGCAGCTGGAGCGCCGGCGCTCTCAGCCTCGCCGCCTCCTATGCCTTCACCGATTCGCGCGTCTCCGCCTCGGGCGCCGCGGCGGCGCTCGACGGGCTGCGCCCCGCCCAGACCGCGCGGCACCAGGCCAGCGCCACGCTCGGCTGGCACCGCGGCGATGCCGGGGCGTCGCTCACCGCGCGCTATGCCGGCCCGCAATTCGAGGACGACCAGAATACGCGCGTGCTGAAGGGCGCCTTCACGCTCGACGCCACCGCGGCATTGCCGATCACCCGCCATCTCGCGCTCCAGGCCCGCGCCGAGAATATCTTCGATGCCGAGGTGCAGGCGGGGATCAGCGGCCCCGGCGTGATCGAGCGGGCGCTGCCGCGGACCTTGTGGATCGGGGCGCGGGTGCGGCTCTAGGCCGCGTACCGGCCCAATCCGTCACCCCCAATAACCGCCATCCCCAATAGCCGTCATCCCGGCGAAAGCCGGGATCTCGCGCGGCTCCTGCCCCGCGCCTTCGCCTGAGATCCCGGCTTTCGCCGGGATGACGGATTGGGGCGGGGGACGGATTGGGGGAGGATGACGGCTATTGGCCGCCCGCCACCCGGTCGAACAGCGCGAGATATTCAGCAATCGGATCGCCGCCCGACACCACCGGCTCCGGCCGCGCCGCCTCGGGCCCCAGCCAATGGTCCAGCGCCGCGACCAGCCCGTCGGCATCCTCGCGGTCGATCACCGTTCCCAGCGCGGGCGTATGCACGATCTCGCGCACCGCCACGCTCGATTCGGTCGAGACCACCGGCGTTCCCACCGACAGCGCCTCGCGCAGCACGCCGGGCACGCCTTCATAGTCCGAGGTCAGCACCGCGACTGCGGCGCCCTTGAGCGCCGGCAGCGGATCGCCGGCATGGCCCGGCATCGTCACCCGGCCGCCGAGCCCCAGCGCCGCCACCTGCGCCTCCAGCGCCGCGCGGGCGCCGCCTTCGCCGAGCAGCAGCAGCTGGATATCCTGATCGGCGAGCCGGGGCAGGGCGGCGAGCAGCCGGTCCCAGCGCTTCTGCGGCTCAAGCCGGCCGACGCCGATCAGGTAGCGGCCCGCGGGCAGCACCACCGGCGCGGCATCGGCGATCGTGGCGGCGGGCGGATTGGCGATCACGCTCACCCGGTTCGCCGGCATGCCCATCTCGGCCACCGCCTCCGCCGCCATCGCCGGGGTCATCGCCACGACATGGTCGAGGAAGCGCGGGTGCAGCCGCAGCCAGCGGCGATAGCGCCACGCCGCGCCCGGCGAGAGCTCGGGGCGGACCAGCGCGTTCGAAACCTTGGCGACGATCGGCGGGCAGGTGCGGCCCAGCCGCAGCCGGGTCGCCGCGGCGATCCCGCTATAGTGGTTGCCCGCGCAGAAGATCAGGTCGGGCTGCACCGCGCGGACATGCCTCGCCAGCGAGAGCAGCGCCGAATAGCGCGCGTCGCCCAGCTCGATCAGCTCGATCCCCTGCGGGATTTCGGCGGCCAGCGGTCCCTCGCGGCTGCCCAGAACCAGCGTCACCCGGCGCCCCGATTTCAGCCATCCCGCGGCCATGCGCAGCATCGCCCGCTCCACCCCGCCGCCCTGCAGTCGCTGGGCATAGGTGAGGATATGCTGTGCGGTATCGGAATGGGTGCGGTGCAACATAAGCCCTTGCGGATTGCCACTCTTAGGCCCAAATCGCCCCCGCAATAAACCGCATTCTGCTGTCACCAGCCATTTTCGCGTTGGCGTGATCTGGGGGGCTGAGCGCCGCGAAGCGCGGATAAAGTGCTGTAATCGCTCGAATTTTCGAGCTGCGGAATATGATTCGGTGAACGAACCAAGTCTGGAGGCTTCGGTGAACACGAGCGTTGTCGAGGCCGTCCCCCTCCCGGGCGGGCCCGACCTTGCGGGTCTGGAGCCCGTCGAAAAGATCAAGCGTCGCTGGCCGGCCATCGTCGGCGGCGCGCTGACACTCCTCATGATCGTGGCGCTGGGCCGCGAGCTGTTCGGCTCGGGGCTGGCGGGGCTGTATCGCAACCTGCCGACCAACCCGCTCTTCTATCTGGTCTTCGCGCTCTATTATGTGGGCCCGCCGACCTTCGACTACATCATCTTCAAGCGCCTCTGGCAGATCCCGCTCGCCGGGCTCGCCGCGCTCCACAAGAAGCGCATCTCGAACGAAGTGCTGTTCGGCTATTCGGGCGAGGCCTATTTCTACGCCTGGGCGCGCCAGCGCACCCAGATGGTGGCGGCGCCCTTCGGCGCGGTGAAGGACGTGATGATCCTGTCGGCGATCGCCGGCAACGCGATCACGTTGATCATGATGATCCTCGGCCTGCCGCTCTATCTCGGGCTGGTGCCGCCCAGCTGGAAGCTGGCAGTGGTCGGCTCGGTCGCCGTGCTGGTGCTGATGTCGGTGCCCTTCCTGATCTTCTCGAAGCGCGTCTTCTCGCTGCCGCGCCGCGAGCTGTGGTGGGTCTTCCTCGTCCACTGCGCGCGCATCGTCACCGGCTCGCTGCTGGTCGCGATCGCCTGGCATCTGGCGATGCCCAACGTCTCGATCGGCGTGTGGCTGATGATGGCCGCCGGCCGCCTGCTGGTCTGGCGCCTGCCGCTGGTGCCGAGCAAGGAGGCCGCCTTCGCCGCGATCACCGGCGTGGTGATCGGCCAGGGCTCGTCGATGTCCGAGCTGATGGCACTGATCGCCGGTCTCACCCTTCTCGCCCATGTCACGCTGATCGGGGGCTTCAGCGTCCAGGCCCTGCTCACGAGGAACAAGCAGCAATGATCCGCCCCCTGATCGCAGGCACTGCCGCTGCGCTCGCCTTCGCCGCCACGCCCGCTGCCGCGCAGCAGGATCCGGTCGACGGCAATTGCGCCACCCGCGCCGGCGTCTCGCTCTACGTCAACGTCACCGGCCTCAAGGACCGGACCGGCCGGCTCAAGCTCGAGCTCTATCCGCCCAACGAGACCGACTTCCTGCGCGACGACACTTCGCTCAAGAAGGAGAACAAGCCGTTCCGCCGCATCTGGGCGACGGTGCCGCAGTCGGGCCCCGTCCGCCTGTGCATCCGCGCGCCGCAGGCCGGCACCTGGGCGGTGCTCTTCACGCACGACCGCGACGGCAAGAACAAGTTCAACTTCTGGGAAGACGGCGCCGGCTTCCCGAGCAACCAGAAGCTCGGCCGCAGCCGGCCCAAGGTGCGCCAGGCGCTGGTCAATGTCGGCCCGGGCGGTGGACAGATCACGATCCGTGCCCAATATCTGCGGGGCCTGGGCGGCTTCGGCCCGCTCGACGACTAAGGGGAGCGCGGCATGCGCATCGTCGACGTCAACGAGTTCTACTCGCCCACCGGGGGCGGCGTGCGCACCTATCTCGATCGCAAGATGGGGATCATGGCCGATATGGGCCATGAGCTGATCGTCATCGCCCCGGCGCTGCAGAATGCGATCGAGGAGCGCCCGGGCGGCGGCAAGATCTACTGGGTCAAGGCGCCGCCGCTGATCCTCGACCGCAACTACGGCATCTTCGTCCTCGACGAGCCGATCTGGAACCTGCTCGACGAATTGAAGCCCGACATCGTCGAATGCAGCTCGCCCTGGCGCCCCGGCTGGACCGTCGGCAAGTGGAAGGGCGATGCGGTGAAGGTGTTCTTCGCGCATGGCGACCAGATCGGCGCCTATCCGCAGCGCTGGCTCGATAGCGTGGCGACGCCGATCCAGGTGGAACAGGCCTTTGCCTGGTACACCCGCTACATGAACGACTTCCTCAAATATTACGACGCGTTCGTCACCAACGGCCCGGCGCTCGCCAAGCGCTTCCGCCGCCGGGGGATGCATGTCGATGCGTCGATGCCGCTGGGGATCGAGCGGCAATGGTTCTCGCCCGATCTGCGCGACGAGAAGCTGCGCGTGGCGCTATTGGCGCAGCTCGGGCTGCCGCCCGAGGGGCATCTGCTGCTCGGCCTGGGTCGCCACCACAAGGAAAAGCGCTGGCCGCTGGTGATCGACGCGGTCGAGGCCGCGGCCAACGACCTGCCCGTCGGGCTGATGCTGATCGGCGACGGCCCGCAGCGCGGCGCGCTCGAGCAGCGCATCGCCGGCAGCCCGCACATCAAGATCTTCAGACCCGTATATGACCGCGTCCGCTTCTCGCGGATCATGGCGAGCTGCGATGCGCTGATCCACGGCTCGGATGCCGAGCCTTTCGGCCTCGTCGCCTCCGAAGCGCTCGCATCGGGCCTGCCGCTGATCGGGCCCGACGAGGGCGGCTTTGCCGAGATCGCCGATCCGCTCTTCGCCGAGACCTATCGCGCCCGCGATACCTATTCGGCGGCCGATGCGATCCGCCGCATGTTCGCGCGCGAGCCGACGCTGCTGCGCAAGGCCGCGCGCATCGCTGCGGGCAAGGTGCGCAGCGATGCCGATCATGCGGCCGAGCTGATGGCCTATTATCAGGGCTTGCTGGAAGCGAAGCGCGGCGGCGCCGCCTTGAGCGCTTCGGGCAGCTCGTAAACCGAGATGTACAGGTCGCCCAGTGGCCAGCGGCCGCGCAGGCGGTAGCCCATCTTGTCCATCCGCTTCACGGCCAGCCGGTGCGAAGCCATGCGCTCGCCGAAATAGGTCGGGCGCATCACCACGATCTCGGGCTTCTGGTTGAAGATCCGGTTGATCTCGTCGAGCTGATCGACGCCCAGCGCGCCATTCTCGCGCTCGCGCGAGAGGTGGCTCGGGAAGATCCACGGCGTCACCGTGCAGCGATTGGTGTAGCTGTAGAGGATCGCATTGCCCGAATAGACGTACATGCAGCCGCTGCCCTGGCCGATGCCGTCGGCCAGCGCGTCGAGCTGCTCGGCATTGCCGCGGTGCCACATCGCGCTCCACGCGGTATATTCGCCGCCGCCGCCCGCCGCGAGCAGCATCGCCGGCCCCAGCCATTTCCGGCCGAAGGCGGTGCCGCCTAGATAGCCCGCGCAGCACAGGCTCGCCGGTACCATCACCGGCAGCGCATAATGGTTGAACCAGCTGCCGAACACGAGCAGCCCGATCACCGAAGCGATCAGCCAGCCGAAGAACAGCGCGCGCACCGGATGCTCGCTCGGGTCCTTCACCGGCACATGGCGCGACAGGCCCGAGACGATCAGCGGCACCGCCAGGATCAGCGCGATCTTGAGGAAGGCGCGCAGCAGCACGGCGGGCGGGTCGCTCAGCCGATCGACGATCGATCCGAAATTGGCGTAGAACCAGGCGTCGCCATGCCCGATCAGGATGAACGCGGCCCAGGCGATGAAGGTCGGCAGCCACACCGCCGATGCCCATAGGCAGGCGCGGCGGATCACATGCACGGTGCTGGTGCCGAGCCGGACCTCGCGCCACATCAGCCACAGGCCGAGGAACATCGCCTCGAACACCACCGAATATTTCACCTGCATCGCCACGCCGACGATCAGCATCGCGAACATCGCGCGCTGCACGCGGCGATGGTCGTCGCTGCGATCGTCGGGCTTGGGCACGACGAGCAGGAAGGCCCAGGCCATCAGCAGGTTGTAGAACACCGGCGCCTGGCCGCCCTGGCCGTCGCCGAAGTTGATCAGGAAGATGTAGAGCAGCGCCACCGTCAGCGCGCCGCGCTCCCAGCCGGCCTTCTCGGCCAGCCGCGCGATCAGCATCGCGGTGCCCACCACGGCGGCCAGCGCCATCGCCTGATAGATCCAGATTCCCGCCGGCACGCCGAAGGCGGCGGGCAGCAGGTAGATCAGGAACAGCCCCACGGGCTTGCGGTCCCACACATCGACGAAGGGCACTGCGCCGTGCAGCATCTGCTGCGCGGTGACGAAATAGAATTCCTCATCGACATGGACGACGGGATTTCCAAAGGTCAGCGCGCGCACCGCCACGGCGGCGAACAGCAGGATCGACCAGCGCGGCAGCGCGGCGATCGTCGCGGTAAAGTCGGTCAGGCGAGTCGTCCGGCTCCCCAGCACTTCGGACTTGCTTGCCATCAGGAGCGCGGAGCCCCGGGCAGGAGGTGATGCGGCATCGGGTTCTGTCAGGGCCTTGTTGCGTGCGACTGGAGGCGTGCTTAGCCTCGTCCGCGCCCGCTGTCACGAACCCGACATCAGCCATGGGCATGGCTTGCGGTGAAATAGCTTGGGAACGCTTCAAAATGACACTGCGCATCGATCGCCGCTCGCTCCTGCTCACCGGCACGCTCGGACTCGGCGCGCTTGCCATCCCCGGCTTCGCGCTGGCGCAGACGCTGGCGACGGGCTTCACCCATTCGGTGGCGAGCGGCGAGCCGGGTCCGGACACGATGCTGCTCTGGTCGCGCTACGTGCCGGCAAGTGGCGGCCCGGTGAAGGTCCGCGCGGAGATTTCGAAGACCGCGGACTTCGCCAGGATCGTCTCGGGCGGCGAGCAGATCACCGGCCCGTGGCGCGATCACACACTCAAGATCACGGTCGAGGGCCTCGAGCCGGGCACGCGCTATTTCTACCGCTTCGTCGCGCCCGACGGCAGCTTCTCGCCGGTTGGCGAGACCAGGACGCTGCCGACGGGCAATGTGGGCAAATACGGCATCGCCGTCTTTTCCTGCTCGAACATGCCCTTCGGCTTCTTCAACGCCTATGGCCATGCGGCTACCCGTGCGGACATAGACCTGTGGGTCCATCTCGGCGACTATCTCTACGAATATGCCAAGGGCGGCTATGCGCCGGCCGACGGCGCGGTCGACAATCGCTGGCCCGAGCCCGCGACCGAGATGATCCATCTCGCCGACTATCGCCTGCGCTATGCCAGCTATCGCAGCGATCCCGATCTGCAGGAGCTGCACCGCGTCAAGCCGATGCTCGTCCAGATGGACGATCACGAGAGCGCCAATAACAGCCGCGAGATGAGCGCGCAGAACAATCAGCCGGGCGAGGCCGACTGGAACGATCGCAAGGCGGCGGCGATGCAGGCGTTCAAGGAATGGATGCCCGTCTCCGAAACGCCCTGGGGCAGCTACGATATCGGCGGCCTCGCCACGCTGTTCCGCACCGAAAGCCGCCTCCTCTATCGCAGCGACGAACCCGAGCTCGGCGCGATCCTCCGCTCGGCCGATGCGCAGAAGGCGCTGATCGAATTCCGCGACGGCGCGCTCCAGGATCCGGCCCGCACCATGCTCGGCACCGAGCAGGAGGCCTGGCTTGGCCATGCGCTGAAGAAGTCGGTGCGCGCCGGGCAGAAGTGGCAGGTCGTCGGCTTCGGTACGATCATGGGCAAGCAGCGCATGCCCGAACAGGCGGGCGACTGGCTCAGGCCCGATGCCTCGGCCGGCACCAGGGCCTATGTTCAGTCGGGCGTGATGGCGAGCAAGCTCGGCCTGCCGTCGGATCTCGACAATTGGGGCGGCTTCCCGGCGGCGCGCGCGCGCTTCCTCAAATCGGCCCAGGCGGCCGGCGCCAATCTGCTCGTCCTGTGCGGCGACAGTCACAATGCCTGGGCGTTCGATCTCGGCCAGGACGGCAAGCCCGCCGGCGTCGAGTTCGCCGGGCACAGCGTCACCTCGCCGGGCTATGAGAAGTCGGTGGCAGTCGATCCCAGGATCGTCGCCGCCGGCCTGGTTGCCGCCAATCCCGAGCTGAAATGGTGCGACACCAGCCGCCGCGGCTACATGGCGCTCACCCTCACTCCGGAAAAGGCGAGCAACGACTGGGTGATGATGGACACGATCACCGAGCGCTCGCTCAAGGCCAGCGTGGGCCACACGGCGACGGTGGCGCGTGGGCGGAATGTGATGGCGTAACTTTTCTTCTCCCTCTCCCCATCGGGGAGAGGGTCGGGGAGAGGGGCAGTGTGTCTTTGAATCGTGAGCGTTGGGAGGGGTGGCACAGTTCTGCCCCTCTCCCAACCCTCTCCCCGATGGGGAGAGGGCTATAGGAGCATCGTCACCGCCAGAATAATCGCCCCGCCAACCAGCGCGCCCGCGATCCAGCCGGCACCCGCCCGGATCGCCGCAGCCGTCGCCGCATCGCCAACCGGCTCCGCCTCGATCCGCCGGATCGCGGCGCGCACCAGCCGCGGCGCATCGTCGCCCAGACCTGCCAGCGTCCAGGCGAGCATGCCGCCGCTCGCCGCCAGCCGGCCTGGCGCGAACCGCTCCGCCACCAGCCGCGCCTGCGCCCGGCGGATCGCGCCCGACAGGTCGAAGCCCGGCGCGATCCGCGCCAGTACCCCGTCCATCGTCACGAACGCCTTGAACACCAGCAGCAGGTCGGGCGGCATCACCAGCCCTTCCTCGCGCAGCAGCCGCAGGAAGTCGGGCACCATCTCGGCCATCACGATCCGCCCGCCGCCATGGCGCTGGACGATCTGCTCGGCGGCGCGGTCGATCGTGCGGCGGGGCACGCCGTGCCCCTCGGACCATAAAGCCAGCGTCTCGGCCAGCGCGCGCGGATTGCCGGTGGCGAGCGACATCACGAAGCCCAGGAATTCCTCGCGCCGCCCCGGCCCGACATGGCCGATCGATCCCAGGTCGAGCAGCGCCAGCCGGTTGCCGGGCAGGCAGAGCAGATTGCCGGGATGGGGATCGCCGTGGAAGCGGCCATGGATCAGCACCATCTCGATGACGAGATCGGCGCCCAGCTCGGCGATCGCCTGCGGATCGATGCCGCGCGCCTCCAGCGCTTGCGGCGAGAGCGGCTTCACGCCGTCGACATAGTCCATCACCAGCAAGGTCTCGCTGGTCCAGTCCCAATGGATTTCGGGCACCACCGCGCCCGGCTGGCCGGCCAAGTCGGCGCGGATGCGATCGGCGTTGCGGCCCTCCTGGGTGAAGTCGAGCTCCTCGAGCATGGCCTGGCGGAGCTGCCGGGCAAGTGCGACCGGCTCGAAGCGCCGCGCCTCGGCGCTGCTCCGCTCGACCAGGGCCGCCAGCTCGGCGATCAGCCGCATATCGGCTTCCATCGCCTTGCGGATCCCCGGTCGGCGGACCTTGAGCACCACCTCGCGCCCGTCCTTCAATTGCGCGCGGTGGACCTGCGCCATCGATGCGGCGGCGAGCGGGGCGGGATCGAAGCGGGCGAAGGCGGCTTCAGGCGGCTCGCCCAGCGCCTCCTCCACCGCGCCGCGGATCGTCTCGAAGTCGAGCGTCGGCGCGTCGCTGTGGAGCTGCTCCAGCTCGGCGATCCACTCGGGCGGGAGCAGGTCGCCGCGCGTCGCCAGGATCTGGCCGATCTTGACGAAGCTCGGCCCCAGCGCCTCGAGCGCCAGCCTTGTGCGGCGAGGCAGCGGCAGGTCGCCTTCGGGCGCGTCGCCTTCGCTGGCCAGGCCCAATCGGGCAAGCAGCACCCCCAGCCCGAAGCGGGTGGCGACGCCGGCGATCTCGCGCACCCGCTGCTGGTCGCGGGCAGTGGCGGCAATCAGCTTGATCATGCCCCGCCAACGCCGGCGGGACAGGAACGCTCCCGCTAGGCGGCGCGGCTTTCGAGCGTCAGCAGATATTCCTTCGCCGCCAGCCCGCCCGCAAAGCCGGTGAGCTTGCCTGTCGATCCGATCACCCGGTGGCAGGGCGCGACGATCGAGATCGGGTTGCGGCCATTGGCGGCGCCCACCGCACGCGCGGCCTTGGGCCGGCCGAGCTTCTCGGCGATCTCGCCATAGGAGCGCGTCTCGCCGAACGGGATGGCGAGCAGCTCGGCCCACACCGACTTCTGGAAATCGGTGCCACGGAAATCGAGCGGCAGGTCGAATGCGGTGCGGGCGCCGTCGAAATACTCCCGCAGCTGCGCCTCGGCGGCCTCGAGCACCGGGTGCCCGGCATCTTCCGTGGTGGCATCCAGCTTCACGCGATCGGGCGAGTCATTCTCCCACAGGATCGCGACGATCCCCGTGCCGCTCGCAACGAGGGTGAGTTCGCCGACGGGCGAGGCAATGGTCTTGGTCGACAGGGTCATGGCTGGTCTCCTTGACCCTGATATGCGCGCAGCGGCGGCCAGTTGCTTCCTGCGCCTTGCGGCCAAAGCAAAACCAAATCCTCCCCCGGAGGGGGAGGGGGACCAGCGAAGCTGGTGGAGGGGGCTCGCCACGGGCGATACCGCTTGGGGCGTGCCCTCTCCACCACCGCCTTCGGCGGCGGTCCCCCTCTCCCTCCGGGAGAGGATTGAGGGGTCAGTCCAGCGACTTCGACGCCTGCTCGAACATGTCCTTGCTCAGCCCCGGCGTCGCGACGATCCGCTCCAGCTCGGCGCGCATCTTGGTCGCGCGGGCGAGGTCGAAGCGCTTCCAGCGGCCGAGCGGCGGCACCAGCTTGGCGGCGGTCTGCGGGTTGAGCCGGTCGAGCGCGATCAGCTGGTCGGCGACGAAGCGATAGCCCCGGCCCGAGATGTCGTGGAACGCGCGCTGGTTGACGCTGAACGCGCCGATCAGCGCCCGCGCGCGGTTCGGATTGGCCAGGGTGAAGTCCTTGTGCCCGGCCAGCGCCTCGACCGCGGCGGCGGCATCGTCGCGCGACGACAGCGCCTGGGTCTGGAACCATTTGTCGAGCACCAGCGCATTGCCCTGGTAGCGCTGGTAAAAGGCCTGGAGCGCCGCCTCGCGCTTTTCCGAGCTGCCGTTGACCAGCGTGGTCAGCGCGCCCTGGCGATCGGTCATGTTGTCCGCCGCCTCGAACTGGCCATAGGCGAGCTCGGCCGCGTCCGCCGCGCCGCTGGCAGCGATATAGCCGAGCGCCACCGTCTTCACCCGCCGCGCGCCCTTGGCGGCCGGCGAATATTCGAAGCGGTTGGCCTGCGCCCCGTCATAGGCCGCGCGCCATTCGGCTTCGAGCGCCTTGCCCAGGTCGGCGCGTAGCGCCTCGCGTGCCGCGAAGATACCGTCGGGATCGACGATCGCCATCTGGTCGCCGACGAAGCTGTCCGAAGGGAGCAGCACCGCCTCGGCGACGAACGCCTTGTCGAGCGCGGCGTCGAGCAGCGTGCCGCGCACCGCCTCGATCACGGCGTCATGCTCGCCCTTGCCGCTGTTCACTGCGGCGACCAGCGTATCGAGCATCAGCTGCTGCATCGCCTCGTAACGGGCGAAGGGATCGTCGTCATGCGCCGAGAGGAAGGCGAGGTCCTTCGCCGTGCGGTTGGTCTCGACCACCACCGGCGCCGAGAAGCCGCGGTTGATCGACAGCACCGGCGTTTCGGAAAGGTTCTCGAACACGATCTCCTGCGCCGCGTCCTTCAGGAGGACGAGCTGCTCCTCGCACATCGGCCGCCCGGTGATCCCGCCGAACAGCTTGAGCTTGAGCGGCAGCACCATCGGCTCCTTGACCGGCTGGCCCGGCGTCGGCGGCACGGCCTGGGCGAGCTTGAGGCGGGCGCGGCCGCCTTCCTGGGTCAGGTTGGCGGTGACGCGCGGCGTGCCCGCCTGGCTGTACCAGCGGCGGAACTGGGTGAGGTCGACGCCGCCCGCCTCTTCCATGCAGCGCACGAAATCCTCGCAGGTGGCGGCGGTGCCGTCGAACCGGTCGAAATAGAGGTCGGTCGCGGCGCGGAATTTCTGCGGGCCGAGGATGGTCGACATCATCCGGATCACTTCGGCGCCCTTGTTGTAGATGGTCGCCGTGTAGAAGTTCGAGATCTCGATATATTCGTCGGGGCGCACCGGGTGTGCGAGCGGGCCGGCATCCTCGGGGAACTGGCTGGCGCGCAGGCCGCGCACGTCCTCGATCCGCTTGACCGCCTTCGAGCCCTGGTCGCCCGAGAAGCTCTGGTCGCGGAAGACGGTGAAGCCTTCCTTCAGGCTGAGCTGGAACCAGTCGCGGCAGGTGACGCGGTTGCCCGACCAGTTGTGGAAATATTCGTGCGCGACCACCGCGGCGATCGCGTCATAGTCGTAATCGGTCGCGGTATCGGGATCGGCGAGGATGTAGCGGCTGTTGAAGACGTTCAGCCCCTTGTTCTCCATCGCGCCGAAATTGAAGTCGTCCACCGCGACGATGTTGAACACATCGAGATCATATTCGCGGCCATAGACGGTCTCGTCCCAGGCCATCGACAGCTTGAGCGCGTGCAGCGCGTGATCGGTCTTGGGCAGGTCGGCGGCGCGCACCCAGATGCCCAGCTCGACCGTGCGGCCGTTCATCGTGGTGAAGCTGCCCTTGTTCGCCACCAGGTCGCCGGCAACCAGCGCGAACAGATAGCTCGGCTTGGGGAAGGGATCGTGCCATTCGGCCCAGTGGCGACCGCCCTCGGCATCGCCCCCCTCACAATCTCCTTGGGCGATCGGATCGCCATTGGCGAGCAGCACCGGGAAGCGCGCCTTGTCGGCGGTCATCTTCACCTTGTACTTCGACAGCACGTCGGGCCGGTCGGGGAAGAAGGTGATGCGGCGGAAGCCCTCGGCCTCGCACTGGGTGCAGAGCATGCCCGAGGAGGCATAGAGCCCCTGGAGCTGGGTGTTGCGCTCGGGCGCGATCGTCACGACCGTCTCGATTGTGTGCGCGTTGCCGCTCAGCGGGATCACCAGGTCGGGGCCGTCCATCGTCCAGCCCTGCGCTTCGGCACCGTCGACCAGCACGGCTTCCGCCGCCAGCCCGTCGCCGTTGAGCACCAGCGGCCGGTCATGCGTGCCGTTGCGCTCCACCTTCAGCACCGTGCGCACCCGGGTCGCGGTCGGATCGAGGTCGAAGTCCATCGCGATCTCGGGGATCATCCAGTCGGGCGCGCGATAATCCTCGCGGCGAATGATCTGCGGGGCCTGCGGTGCGGTGCGTGCGTCTGCCATGATGTCCCCGGATATAGGCGCAAGCGCGCACGCCGCCACCTCGAAAATCTGCCGGCTTGCGCCTGCGCCAAGCCGTGCTACCGAAGCGACATACCGAGATACGACCGAGAGGTTCCCCCCGACATGATCCGCAACACCACGCCGCTGGCCCTCGCGCTGATGCTGGCGATACCCGCCTATGCCCAGACGGCAGCGCCCGCTCCCGCCCCCGTTCCCAGCGCCGCCGAGCGCAACGCGATCGTCAATGCCGAGCTGCCCGCCGACCAGGCCGCGCTCAAGAGCCATGTGATGTTCCTCGCATCGGACGCGATGAAGGGCCGCGAGGCCGGCAGCCCGGAATTCAACATCGCCGCGCAATATGTCGCGTCGCAATTCTATGCCGCGGGGCTCAAGCCGGCCGGCGATGACGGCGGCTATCTGCAGGGCGTGCCGCTGGTGAACTACAAGCTCGAAGCGCCGGGCACGATGGCAGTGACGCGCAGGAAGGGCCAGCCGGTCGCGCTCGAGTTCGGCAAGGACTTCATCTCCTCGCCCAATCCCGAAACGCCCAACTACACCGTCACCGCGCCGGTGGTGTTCGTCGGCTACGGCATCGTCGGCGAAGGCCGTGACGACTATAAGGGCGTCAACGTGAAGGGTAAGGTCGTCGCCTTCTTCGGCGGCGCGCCCGAGAGCATGCCCAGCGAAGTCGGCGCGCATTTCTCCGGCGCCGGCGCCAAGTCGGAGATCGCCGCCCGGCACGGCGCGATCGGCTATATCACGCTCGAATCGCCGCGCACCGCCAAGCAGCGCCCCTTCGCGGTCCTCGCCAATTTCGCCACCCGCGCGCGCTTCACCTGGGGCAATGCCGACGGCACCGGCCACATCACCGCGCCCGGCGTGCCTTCGCTCGGCACGGTGAGCATGGCGGGCGGCGCCAGGCTGTTCGACGGCGCCCGGCAGAAGTGGGAGGCGGTGCTCAAGGCCGCCGAGGCCGACAATGCCGTGTTCAAGGCCGAAGCGCTGGCGACCAGCGTCACCGTCGCCGCCAAGACCGCGCTCACCCCGGTGCAGAGCTACAATGTCGCCGGGCTGATTCCGGGCAGCGATCCGACGCTGTCGAAGGAAGTCGTCGTCCTCTCGGCGCATCTCGATCACATCGGCGTCGGCCGTCCGGACAAGACCGGCGACACGATCAACAACGGCGCGCTCGATGACGCGGTCGGCATCGCCTCGCTGATCGAGGAGGCCAAGCGCTTCAAGACGGCGGGCACCAAGCCGCGCCGCTCGATCCTGTTCCTCGCGGTGACTGCCGAGGAGAAGGGCCTGATCGGCTCGGACTATTTCGCCAACCACCCGACCGTGCCGGCAGAGAACATCGTCGCCGACGTCAATCTCGACATGCCGATCATCACCTACAAGTTCCAGGATATCGTCGTGTACGGCGCCGGCCATTCGACGCTGGGCCCGATCGTCGAGCGCGCCGGCAAGGCGATCGGCGTGCCGCTGTCGGACGATCCGCTGCCCGGCGAGAACATCTTCGTCCGCTCGGACCACTATAATTTCGTCCGCAAGGGCGTGCCGTCGGTCTTCCTGTGGCCGGGTGCCGGCGGTCCGGGCCGCGCGGCGATCGATGACTTCATGAAGAACCATTATCACCAGCCCTCGGACGAGGTCGGCCAGCTGCCGGCGATCGACTGGGAATCGGGCGTGCGCTTCGTCGACGTCAACTATCGCATCGCCCGCGAGATCGCCGATGGCGATCAGCGCCCGGTGTGGAACAAGGGCGATTTCTTCGGCCTCACCTATAACGGCCCGGGGGCGAAGTGAGCATGAAGCGCGCACTGCTCCTCGCCGCCACGCTGCTGGCGGCGACTCCCGCCCTTGCCCAGGATCTGGGCAAGGATGAAGCGGCGCTCAAGGCGCATGTCCAGTTCCTCGCCTCCGATGCGATGAAGGGCCGTGACACCGGCTCGCCGGAACTGACCATCGCCGAGCAATATGTCGCCGCGCAGATGCTGGCGGCCGGGCTCAAGCCGGCGGGCGTGGGCGGAGGCTGGCTCCAGCCGGTGCCGCTCGTCGCCTACAAGTCGGCCGATCACGGCAGCCTGTCGTTCACCCGCGGCGGCGTCGAGACTGCGCTCGTCTGGGGCAAGGACTATGTCGCCCGCGCGGTGCCGTCCAATCCCAAGGTCGCGGTGTCGGGGCCCGTCGTCTTCGCCGGCTATGGCAGCGAGGGCGAGTATAAGGGGCTGAACGCCAGGGGCGCGATCGTCGCGGTGCTGCGCGATTCGCCGCACGACCAGCCGAGCGACATCCGCGCGCATTCGTCGCAGCCCGATCAGCAGGCGGCGGTCGCCGCCCGCCACGGTGCGATCGGGGTGATCCTGATCGAGGGCAATGCCCGCCACGCGATCTTCCCGTTCGCGGCGAGCGTCGGCTATGCCCAGAGCGAGTCGATGACCTGGCAGGGTTCGGATGCCGGCGCCGGCGCGCCGCCCTTCGCCTATATCGGCTTCGATGGCGCGGCCAGGCTGTTCGCCGGTTCGAAGATCCGGTGGGACGCGGTGCTCGCCGCCGACAAGGCGGACAGGAAGCTGCCCACCGGCCCGCTCGGCGCCACCGTCACCGGCACCGCCAACACCGCGATCCGTACGCTCACCGCCAACAATGTCGCCGGCGTGCTGCCGGGCACTGACAAGGCGGGCGAATATGTCGTGATCTCCGCGCATCTCGATCATGTCGGCGTCGGCCGGCCCGATGCGAAGGGCGACACGATCTACAATGGCGCGATGGACAATGCCGTCGGCACCGCCTCGATGCTCGAAGTGGCGAAGCGCTTCCAGGCGGCGGGCAAGGCGCCGCGCCGCTCGATCCTGTTCGTCGCGGTGACGGCGGAGGAAAAGGGCCTGGTCGGCTCCGAATATTTCGCGGCCAATCCCACGGTGCCCAAGGGTTCGATCGTCGCCGACGTCAATCTCGACATGCCGATCCTCACCTATGATTTCGTCGATCTCGTCGCGTACGGCGCGGATCGCAGCACGGTGGGCAGGATCGTCGAGCAGGCGGCGGCGGCCGAGGGCGTCAAGCTCGTCCCCGATCCCGCGCCGGAGGAAGCGAGCTTCGTCCGCTCGGATCACTACAGTTTCGTCAAGGCGGGTATTCCCGCGGTCTCGCTCGATCTCGGGCCGGGCGGCGCGGGGGCGGCCGCCTCGAAGGAGTTTCTCGACAAGCACTACCACCAGCCTTCGGACGAGATCGGCCTGATCGACTGGAAGCAGGGGCTGCGCTTCGTCGGGCTCAACTATGCGATCGCCCGCGCCATTGCCGATGCCGAGGATCGGCCGGTGTGGAACAAGGGCGACTTCTTCGGCACGCTGTACAAGGGGCCGATGGCCAAATGATCCTGCGCCGCTTCCTCCTCGCCGCCGCGCTGCTCGCGGCGCCGCTCGCCCAGGCGCAGATGGCGCCCCAGCCGCTCCCGCCCGAGCAGGCGGCGCTGAAGAGCCATGTCCAGTTCCTCGCCTCCGATGTCCTGCGCGGGCGCGAGGCGGGGACGCGCGACTATGACGTGGCGGCCGAATATGTCGCCTCGGAGATGCTCCGGCTCGGGCTGCAGCCCGGCGCCGAGGGCGGCAGCTGGTTCCAGCCGTTCAAGCTGATCGGCTACAAGCCGGCGGAGAAGGCCAAGTGGAGCCTGGTGCGTGGCGGCACCGAGATCCCGCTCCAGTTCGGCATCGATTTCGCCAACACGCCGGCGCCCGCCACGCCCGATTTCAAGGCGGAAGGCGGCGTGGTGTTCGCCGGCTACGGGATCGTCTATCCCGAGGGGAAACGCGACGACTACAAGGGGCTCGACGTGAAGGGCAAGATCGTCGCGATCCTGCCCGGCGTTCCCAAGGGTTTGCCCAATGAAGTCGAGGCGCATTTCGGCGATGACGACCAGAAGGCGCTGATTGCCCAGAAAAAGGGTGCGGTCGCGGTGATCGTGATCGAATCGCTGGCGCAGCGCGAACAATTCCCCTTCGAGACCTTCGCCAGCTATTACGACTATGAGCGCAGCGGCTGGGCGCGGCCCGACGGCACTGCCTTCGCGCTTGCCCCAGGCGCGCCGGCGATCGGCTATGTCGGCCCGGCCGGCGCCGAGAAGCTGTTCCAGGGCGCGAAGATCAAATGGGCGGACGTACTCGCCGCGCAGCGCAAGGACGGGCGTATCCCCACCGGCGCGCTGGTCGGCACGCTGAAGGTCGCCAGCAAGACGCGGATCGTCGCGCAGACCACCCGCAGCGTGGTCGGGCTGATCCCCGGCAGCGATCCTGCGCTCAAGGACCAGTATGTCGTCCTGTCCGCGCATCTCGATCATGTCGGGATCGGCGATCCGGTGAACGGCGATCGCATCTACAACGGCGCAATGGACAATGCGATCGGCGTCTCGACGATGCTCGAAGTCGCGCGCAAGTTCATCGAATCGGGCGAGAAGCCGAAGCGCTCGATGCTGTTCGTGGCGCTGGCGGCGGAGGAGAAGGGGCTGATCGGCTCGGACTATTTCGCCCATTATCCGCCGGTGCCGAAGGACCGGCTGGTGGCGGACGTCAACATGGACATGCCGATCCTCACCTATCCGCTGGTCGATCTGGTGGCATTGGGCGGCGAGCGCTCGAGCCTCGGCCCGGTGATCGCCGCGGCGGCAGCGGGCGAGGGGCTCCAGGTCGTCCCCGATCCGGCGCCCGAGGAGATGTTCTTCGTCCGCTCGGATCACTACAGCTTCGTCAAGTCGGGCATCCCGGCGGTGTCGCTCGATACCGGGCCGGGCGGGCAGGGCGCCGAGGCGCAGAAGAAGTTCCTCGCCGAGAATTACCACAAGCCCTCGGACCAGATCGACCTGCCGTTCGACTGGGCGTCGGCGGCGAAGTACATGCGGGTGAACTATGCCGTCGCCCGTGCCCTCACCGATGCCCCCGATCGCCCGCGCTGGAACAAGGGCGATTTCTTCGGGGTGCAGTTCGGAGGCTATGGGGCGGAGTAAAATCCTCCCCCTCCGGGGGAGGAATTAGGGAATGCGCCTGCTGATCTTCGGCCCCGGCTACACCGCCAGCCATCTGATCGCCCGGCTGGCCGATCGCGCCGTCATCGCCACCGTCACTCGCGAAACCTTCGAAGATCGCAGCCGTACCGGCTTCGAGATCGTGACGGCTACGCACATCCTCTCCACTGTCCCGCCCGGCGAGGAAGACCCGGTCCTTGCCGCCTATAAGGACGAGATCGCGTATTCGGGTGCCTGGATCGGCTATCTCTCCTCGACCGGCGTCTATGGCGACACTGGCGGCGCCTGGGTCGACGAGACCGCACCCACCGGCACCGGCCGCCGCACCGCGCGCAGCGCCGCCGATGCCGCCTGGCTGGCGCTGCCCGGCGCGCGCGTGTTCCGCCTGCCCGGCATCTATGGTCCCGGCCGCTCGCCGCTCGATCGCATCCGCGCCGGTGCCGCCACCCGGATCGATCTGCCCGGCCAGGTCTTCAGCCGCGTCCATGTCGACGACATCGTCTCGGGCGTGGTCGCCGGGTTCGACGGCCCGCCGGGCGCCTACAATCTTGCCGACGACCTGCCCGCCCCGCAGAGCGACGTCATCGCCTATGGCTGCACCTTGCTCGGCCTGCCCGTGCCGCCGCTGCTCGCGCTCGAAGAAGCGAACCTCGGCCCCAAGGCCCGCGCCTTCTATGCCGAGAACCGCCGGATCGCGAACGGCAAGGCGAAGCG
The DNA here is from genome assembly GCF_029543155.1 of Sphingomonas sp. HITSZ_GF. Lineage (GTDB taxonomy): Bacteria > Pseudomonadota > Alphaproteobacteria > Sphingomonadales > Sphingomonadaceae > Sphingomonas. Next base: position 220,366 of record NZ_JARQXA010000004.1, read on the forward strand.
CGTGCTGGGCTGGCGCCCGCTTTATGCCGATTACCGGTTGGGCCTGCGCGCCTTGAGCGCCACCACCAGCCCGGCGACCACCAGCACCGCGCCGCCCGCCGCCAGCACCGACCAGCGATAGCCTTCGAACAGCGTCGAGAAGAGCATCGCGATCACCGGGATAAGCACACTGGTATAGGCGGCCTTGGCCGGCCCGATCGCGCGGATCAGCTGGAAATAGATGCTGAAGGTCACCGCCGATCCCAGCACGCCGAGATAGAGGATACCCCCGGCATAGCTCGGGCGCGCGTCGAACACCGGCGCCCCCACCGTCGCCAGTGCAAAGGCGGCGTCGATCGCCGCGCCGCTCAGCATCGCCCAGCCGAGCATCGTCGCCATCGGATAGGCCTTGGCGGTGTTCGTCGCCTGCATCACATTGGCCACCGATGCGCACAGCACGCCCGCCAGCGCGATGCCGATGCCGAGCATCGCCGCCTGCGGCCCCACCGGGCTCAGTCGCGCCTCATGGACGAACAGCAGCGCCACGCCGGCCATCGCGATCGCCGATCCGACGATCAGCTGCCGCCCCATCCGCTGGCCCAGGAAGATCCGTGCCAGCACCGCATTGGGCACCAGCAGCAGCGCATAGACCACTGCGACCACGCCCGAGGTGATGTGCTGCTCGGCGCGATAGACGAAGTTGAAGTTGAGCACGAACTGGGCGAGCCCGAGCAGCACCGCGAAGCGCACGCCGCGTGCGTCCATGCCCAGCTTCTCGCCGCGCAGCAGCGCCCAGGCGAGCATCGTCACGCCGGCCACGGTGAAGCGATAGGTCACAGACCAGCTCGGCGGCACCACCGAAAGCTGGTCGCGGATGACGATCCAGGTCGATCCCCAGATCAGCGTGACGATCGCGAAGGGAATCAGCACCGAAAGGCGAGTGGAGCGCGGGGCGGCTTCGTTCATTCAAATCCTCCCCCGGAGGGGGAGGGGGACCGGCGAAGCCGGTGGAGGGGGTCTGCCACGAGCTGCATCGCCTGCGGCGTGCCCTCTCCACCACCGCCTTTGGCGGCGGTCCCCCTCTCCCTCCGGGAGAGGAATGTGGAGAAGCCCCTCACAGCCGCGCGATCGCGTCGGCCAGCGGCCGTATCGCATCCTCGCTCTGGTCCCAGCTGATCACCAGCCGCGCTTCGCCGACACCCCAGTCGTAGAAGTCGAAACCGAGCGCGCGCAGGCTCGCGGCTTCCTCGGCGCTCACCTTCAGGAACACTTCGTTCGCCTGCACCGGATGCACCAGCCGATCCCCCGCGGCCTGCGCCAGCAGTGCCGCACCGGCATTGGCGGCGCGCCCGTTCTTCAGCCACAGATCGCCTTCGAGCATCGCCAGGATCTGCGCGGCCAGATAGCGGCCCTTGGAGAAGAGCAGCCCGGCGCGCTTGCGGCGGATCAGCGTCGCGTCCGCCAGTTCGGGCTTGAAGAAGATCAGCGCCTCGGCGCTCATCCCCCCGTTCTTGACGAAGCCGAGGCTCAGCGCATCGACGCCCGCGCGCCAGGTCACGTCGCCCGGATGGCAGCCGAGATGCGCCACGGCATTGGCGAAGCGCGCGCCGTCCATGTGCAGCCCCAGCTTGCGCGCCTTGGCCAGTTCGCCGATCGCCGCGACTTCGTCGGGGGTATAGGCCAGGCCATATTCGGTGGCATTGGTGATCGAGATCGCGTGCGGCTGGACCTGGTGGACGTCGGGCCGGATCGGGTCGATCACCGCGCGGATCGCGTCGGGGGTCAGCTTCGATCCCTCGCCTTCGCCGATCAGCAGCTTGGCGCCGTGCGTGTAGAATTCGGGCGCGCCGCATTCGTCGACATTGATGTGCGCGTCGCGGTGGCAGACCACGCCGCCATAGGGCGGGCACAGCGCGGCCAAGGCGAGGCTGTTCGCCGCCGTGCCGGTCGGCACCCACAGCGCGCGCACCTGCGTGCCGAACAGCTCGGAAAAGGCGCCGTCGAGCGACTTGGACCATTTGTCGCCGTCATAGGCGGTATCGAGCTGGTTCACGCTTCCCAGCGCGGCAAGCACTTCGGGGCAGACGGCGGCGGCATTGTCGGAGAAGAAGCGCATGCAAGGGTCCATGCGGGGGCGGGATCATTGCGTCAACAGACTGAGCCAAAATCCTCCCCCGGAGGGGGAGGGGGACCGGCGAAGCCGGTGGAGGGGGCCAGCCCCAAGCAGCACCGCCTGCCGCATTCCCTCTCCACCACGCCCTGCGGGCGCGGTCCCCCTCTCCCTCCGGGAGAGGATCTAAGATCTAAGAGCTCACCGCTCCTCGCCGCGCCGGTCGTCCGGCCGGAAGCGATCCGGCGGCGGTGCGCCGTCGGGCGCCGGGTCGCGCCGCGGGCGGCGGTCGGCCGGGCGATCGATCGGCGCCTCGCCCTGCTCGTCGGGATCGACGCCCTCGGGCACCACCTGCGTCTCGATCCCCGTCCCCTGGATGAAGTCGCCCACGCCGTTGAGCACGTCGTCGAGCGTCACTTCATTGCCGTCGGGCTCCACCGTCGGCTCGGGCGGCGGGATTCGCAGGTCGAGCGCACGGGCCATGAAGTCGCGCCAGACGCGTGCCGGCAGGCCGCTGCCCGAAAGCCCCGGATTGGGCGAATTGTCGTCATTGCCCAGCCACACGCCGCAGACGATCCCGCCCGCATAGCCGATGAACAGCGCGTCGCGATTGTCCTGGGTGGTGCCGGTCTTGCCATAGGTCGGGATCGGCAGCGCCGCGCCGCGCCCGGTGCCGTCCTCCACCACCGTGCCGAGCAGGCTCCTGAGGTCGTCGAGCTGGCGTCCGTTGAAGCGCGTCGGCGCGCCCAGCCGCTTCGCCAGCCAGTCGCTCGCCGCCTCGTCGTCGCTCAGTCCCTGCGGCCGCACCGGATAGGAGCCGTTGGCGACCGAGGCATAGGCCGCGGTCAGCTCGAGCAGCGACACCGTGGAGGTCCCGAGCGCGATCGAGGCGTCGTCGCCGATCGGCGTGGAGATGCCCAGGTCGCGCGCCGCCTGGGTCACTGCGCGCACCCCGAACTTCTGGGTCAGCCGCGCCGCCACCACGTTCGACGATTTGGCAAAGGCCTGGCGCAGCGTGATCTGCCCGGCATAGCTGCCATGCGAATTCTCGGGCTTCCAGTCGCCGATCTGCACGGGGCTGTCGTCGACAATGCTGTCCGGGTCCATGCCGCCGCGCAGTGCCGCCAGATAGACGAACAGCTTGAAGGTCGATCCCGGCTGGCGCCGCGCCTGGGTGGCGCGGTTGAACGGGCTTTCGCCATAGCTCTTGCCGCCCACCATCGCGATCACCCGCCCATCGGGATGCATCGCCACGATCGCGATCTGCGACTTGCGCAGCCCGGCATTCTTCGCCGCGCGCTCGGCCGCCTGCTGGGCGTTGAGCTCGAGCGTGGTCTGCACCGTCTGCTCGGTGCTCACCCCGCCCGCCTGGTCGCGCGCCTGGGGCAGCACCCAGTCGGCGAAATAGGTGCCGTTGGGCAGGTCGTCCTTCGATTTGGTGACGTGGAGCACGGCGGGGCGGATCGTGTCGGCGCGTGCCTTGGTGATCAGCCCGGCATCGACCATCGATGCGATCACCAGCTTCTGCCGATCGCGCGCGCCCTTCAGATTGCCCGTCGGCGCCAGCCGGCTCGGCGCCTGCACCAGGCCGGCGAGCAGGGTCGCCTCGCTCAGGCTCAGATCCTCTGGCTCGACACTGAAATAGTGCCGCGCCGCGGCGCGCAGGCCATAGACGTTGTCGCCGAAATAGACGTTGGAGAGATAGCGCGAGAGGATCTCGTCCTTGCTCAGCCAGGCCTCCAGCCAGAAGGCGATCAGCACTTCCTGTGCCTTGCGCCCGAAGGTGCGCTGCGAGTTCAGGAACGCGTTCTTCGCCAGCTGCTGGGTGATCGTGCTGCCGCCCTGCGAGCCGCCGTCGCTCGTCACATTGTGGACGAAGGCGCGCATGATGCCGCGCGGATCGACGCCCCAATGGCTGTAGAAGCGCCGGTCCTCGATGCCGACGAACGCGTTGCGCACATGCGCGGGCAGCTTGCTCGCGTCGACCGGCTCGGCGATCACCGCACCGCGCCGCGCGATCGGCTTGCCCTCGGCCGAGAGCAGGGTGATCGAGGGAGGCGCCGGCGGCTGGAGCGACTTGGAGAGCGGTGCGGTCAGCGCCAGCCAGCCGACCGCCAGGAAGAACAGCAGGATGAATCCCGCCACCGCCCAGCTCAGGTAGCGCAGCCAGTTCCGCTTCCTGACCAGTACCGGCAGATTGGTGGTGTAGCCGCCCGCCGGCAGCGGCTCGCCATGGCCGGGCATCGATGGTGGCGGGGGAGGGGGAGGCGGCGGCGTCGCGGCGCGCCAGCGCGGGCGGATCGGCGCCTGCTGCTCGGGTGGGGGCATGCCGCCCGAAAGCTCCAGCGGCTCCTGCTTCGCCGGCCTTACCTTGCGCAGCGCCTCGCCCAGCCCTTCGCCGATCTTCTCGATCGAGGGTGGGCGCCAGGCGCGCGGCTCGGGCCTGGGCGCAGGCGGCGGCGCGGGATCGGCGTCCTCGCTAGACCGGCGCAGCGGAAAGCGGACGTTCCTGGAATCGTTGCCGTCAGCCATTCAACCGATCGTCGTTTCTGCCGCTCGCATGCCGCCTTTTAGCGCAGCATCTGTGTTACTACAATAATACAGTTGGTTACGCCACCGGCACGAAGGCGAGGTGCTGATAATCATAGCTGAAATCGGCGAGCGGCGAGAGCGGCTTCATCGTTACGCCGGTCACCTTGCCTTCCTTGATCTCGAAACTGACCACCGCGTCCTCGCCGGCATCCTTGGCGAAGCGGGTGCGGAACGCGTCGGGTCCCCAGGGCTCGAGCACGCTCTTGAACACCGGGGTCGGGGTGAAGTCGATCCACAGCTTGCCGCCCTTGGTCGTAACCACCACGTCGCCGTACCAGGGATCGCGGTAGCGCCCGGCATAGCCGGCGAGCGGCAGCGACGGCGCGCCCGCCGGCGCCTTGTCGACGCCGCCCTCGACGCTGGCCAGCGCCTCGTCCTGCGCCGCCTTCTGCCGGGTCCTGTAGCTGCTCACCCAGTCAAAGGCCGGCGCGTCGATCAGCCGGTCGAGGATCGCGTTGCGGATCGCGGCGGAGACGCCCTCCTCGACGTTGCTCAGCACCGACACGCCGATCCCGCGCGACGGCAGCAGCCCGGTATAGGTCACCTGGCCCGAGAGCCCGCCGCTGTGCTGGATCATCCGGAGCCCGCGATAGTCCTGCACGAACCAGCCCAGCGCATAGGCGGCGAGCACCGGGCGCACCGGGTTGCTCTCGGTCGGCCCGTCGCTCGACGAAGTGATCGTCTGCGGCTTCCACATCTCCTTTGCCTGGGCGGGCGACCAGAGCTGCTTGCCGTCGGGCAGCTTGCCCTGGGCCAGCTGCACCTGGATCCACCTGGCCATGTCGCTGATGCTCGCGTTGATCCCGCCCGCGGCGTCGACCATCTTGCCCTCGTCGGGCTGCACCACTTCGAGCTTGCCGATCCCGCGCACCGGCGGCCCCAGCCGCGCATGCCGCCCGGCGACATTGTCGGTCTTGAGCGAGCCGCGCGATCCCACTGCGTCGGCCATGCCCAAAGGCGCGAAGATCCGCGTCTCGACGAACTTGTCCCAGGGCGTGCCCGCCACGCGCTCGATCAGCAGCCCGGCGACGATGTAGAGGATGTTGTCGTAATCATAGCCCGCCCGGAAGCCGCGCGCCGGCTTGAGATAGGGCAATGCCTTGAGCACGTCGGCGGCGACATGGTTGCCCGCCGGGAAGAACATCAGGTCGCCGGCGCCGAGCGGCAGCCCCGAGCGATGCACGAGCAGGTCGCGCACCGTCATCATCTGCGTGACCGCGGAATCGGACATGCGGAACTCGGGCAGATGCTGCACCACCGGATCTTCCCAGCCGAGCTTGCCCTCGTCGACGAGCAGCGCCAGCGCGGCGGCAGTGAACGCCTTGGAGTGCGAGGCGATGCCGAAGCGGGTATGCGCGTCGACCGCGCCGGGCTTGCCCAGCGTGCGCACGCCATATCCCTTCACGAACGCGGGCTGGCCCGGCCGCACGATCGCCACCGCCACGCCCGGGGTCTCGAACGCCGTGAGGAACGGCTGGACGATCGCATCCACCGCGGCTTCGTCGAGCGCTGCGGCGAAGGCGAGCCGGGGAAAGGCCAGCGCGCTCGCGCCGCCCAGCGAAAGCGCCAGCGCGGTGCGCCGGTCGATGGTGAAACCGCTCATGTGACGAACTCCCCGGAATTTGCGAGGATGCTAGCGCTGCCAGTCTCGAGGTTCAATCAATCCTCCCCCGGAGGGGGAGGGGGACCAGCGAAGCTGGTGGAGGGGGCTCGCCACGGGCGATACCGCTTGGGGCGTGCCCTCTCCACCACCGCCTTCGGCGGCGGTCCCCCTCTCCCTCCGGGAGAGGATTTAGGGCAGCCTAAGCCAGCAGCTCGACATCCCAGTAGAGCCAGTCGCGCCAGGTATCGTGGAGGTAATTGGGCGGGAAGCGCCGGCCATGCTCCTGGAGCTGCCAGCTGGTCGGCCGGATCGGCTGGAGATAGAGGGGCATCGCGGCCTGTTGCGGGGTGCGCCCGCCCTTTTTGAGGTTGCACGGCGCGCAGGCGGTGGCGACATTTTCCCAGGTGGTGCGCCCGCCCTGGGCGCGGGGAATGACATGGTCGAAGGTGAGGTCGCGATGGCTGCCGCAATATTGGCAGGAGAATTTGTCGCGAAGGAACAGGTTGAAGCGGGTGAAGGCGGGGAATTGCGAAGGCTTCACATATTGTTTGAGCGCGATGACCGAAGGAAGCTTCAGCCTCGCGCTGGGACTTCGCACCTCGCGTTCGTAATAGGAGACGACATCCACTCTATCGAGGAACAGCGCCTTGACCGCCGTCTGCCAGGGCCAGATGCTCAGCGGATAATAGCTCAGGGGCGTATAGTCTGCGTTGAGCACAAGCGACGGGCAGCTGTCCGGATGGCGGATCAGATCGGGATGATACATGCGCTCCCTCGCCCAGTTCGTGGTGGCACGCATCTCGCCGAGAAGCGTGACGCGGTAATGACACCATATCCCGCGACTCGCGGTCAAGAGCCGATTTCCGGTATCCGCAACGGCCGTGACGGGGCGGATTTTGTCGCAGGGCAAGGAGCAAGGAGGGAGCGATGCTTTCGCATCGTGACCGACGCGCGACGCCGCCCTGCGGCAAAATCCGCCCGCCGCTTCGCGGTCGCCTTGGGAAGGCCGCTGAACAGCGTCAGGCCACTTGCGCGTAGTACCGCTACGCGACTGCGTGACCTTCCTTGTCAGCGGCCTTCCCAAGGCGATCACGGCCATTGCGGATACCGGAGATCGGCTCTGGTGCGGCTTTGATGGTTATCCACACCCGATTCGCGCCCAGCCCGACCGGGCGCCTGCACCTCGGCCATGCCTGGTCGGCGATCCAGGCGCACGACTTTGCGCGCGCTGCCGGCGGGATGTTCACGCTGCGCATCGAGGATATCGACGGCACCCGTTCGCGCCCCGAGCATGTCGAGGCGATCCTGCGCGATCTCGAATGGCTCGGCCTCGCCTGGGACGGGCCGGTGACCTTCCAGTCGCAGCGCCTCGCGCTGTACGAGGATGCGCTCGATCGCCTGCGTGCGATGGGCCTGCTCTACCCCTGTTTCTGCACCCGTGCCGACATCGCCGCGAGCCTCACTGCCCCGCACGGTCCCGAGGGCGCGCTCTATCCGGGCACCTGCCGCAGGCTGGCCGCGCCGGACCTCAGCAAGCCCCATTGCTGGCGGCTGGATATGGGGAAGGCGCTCGAACTTCCTCTCCCCATCGGGGAGAGGGAAGGGGCCCGCGCCGAAGGCGTGGGAAGGGAGAGGGGCAGTGATGTGCCGCTCCCCACTGCCCCTCTCCCTTCCGCCGCTTCGCGGCTCCCTCCCTCTCCCCGAGGGGGAGAGGGATTGTTCTGGCACGATGCCTTTGCCGGCTGGGTCGCCGCCGATCCCGCCTCGGCCGGCGATGTCGTCCTCGCCCGCAAGGACGCACCCGCCAGCTATCACCTCGCGGTCACGCTCGACGATGCCGCGCAGGGCGTCACCCATGTCGTGCGCGGCGTCGACCTGTTCGCCGCCACCCATGTCCACCGGCTGCTCCAGGCGCTGCTCGGCCTGCCGACGCCCGAATACCGCCACCACAAGCTGCTGCTCGGCCCCGACGGCACTCGCCTCGCCAAGCGCCACGGCGCCCCCGGCCTCGAGGCGATGCGACTTGCCGGTGCAGACGGCCGCGCGCTCGCAGACCAGTTGCGCGCCGGGCAACTGCCGGTTGGCATCGCCGCGGCACAGGCGTAAGCTCGCGCGATGTTCTTCCTCGCCATCCTGCTGCTCGCCGCGATGTTCGCGACTCTGTTCATCCTCATCCGCGGCCTGGTGAACATGGCCGGGACGACCAGCCAGGACCTGGAAGCCCAGGGCGACGGCCCCAGCCCGCGCGCGCTCAAGTCGCAGAAGCTGATGCAGCAACGCATCCTGTTCCAGGCGGTGGCGATCGGCGTCGCCGCGATCATCCTGTTTGCCCTGTCAGCCAAGGGCTGACTTCCGAAAACTTCAGCCAAGGGCTGATTTCTGAAAACTTCGGCCAAGGGCCGGGGCACCTGCCCCCGCGGGGCGATATTCCAGAGACCACGATGACTCTCCAGACCTGGTGGCTGTTCGTCATGGCCGTGTTCCTGCTGTCGGGAACGCCCGGCCCCAACATGCTCCACATCCTCCAGCGCAGCGTCGATTTCGGCGTGCGGCGCACCGTCGCGGCGATGGCCGGCTGCCTCGCCGGGCTGGTGACGATCCTCGCCGCCTCCGCCGCCGGGCTCACCGCGCTGCTGCTCGCCATTCCCGGCGCGTTCGAAGTGCTGCGCTGGCTCGGCACCGCCTATCTGGTCTGGCTCGGCATCAAGGCGTGGCGCGCCGATCCGACGCCGCTCGACATCGGCGACGATGCCGCGCTGGCGGACCGGCGCCTCACCGCCGCCCAGCTCTTCCGCGGCGGCTTCGCGATCAGCCTCTCCAATCCCAAGGCGCTGCTCTTCGCCGCCGCCTTCTTCCCCCAGTTCGTCAGCGCCGCCGCGCCCAAGCCGCCCCAGTTCGCGATCCTGGTGCTCACCTTCGCGGTGATCGAGTGCGGCTGGTACCTGGTCTATGCGCTGGGCGGCCGCGGTCTCGCCCGCCATCTCGAGCGCCCCGCGCTCAAGACGTGGTTCAACCGGCTCACCGGCACGATCTTCATCGGCTTCGGCCTGTTGCTGCTTCGCGCGCGGCACGGCTGATCGCGCTTTCCCCGCCCGCGCGCGGGGCGTAAGAGTCTCGTCGCAATGGTAAAGCTCAACAAGATCTACACGCGCACCGGGGATGACGGCACCACCGGGCTCGCGGACGGCTCCCGGGTTTCCAAGGCGAGCCTGCGCATGGCGGCGATCGGCGATGTCGACGAGGCGAACTGCGCGCTGGGCGTCGCCCGCGCCACGCTCGGCCATCATGCCTTTGGCGGCATGCTTGCGCACATCCAGAACGACCTGTTCGATCTCGGCGCCGATCTCGCCACGCCCGAGGACATTCCCGGCGCGCTGCGCATCACCCCCGGCCAGGTCGCGTGGCTCGAGGAGCGGATCGACCATATCAATTCGGCGCTCGAGCCGCTCACCAGCTTCGTCCTGCCCGCCGGCGCGCCCGGCGCGCCCGAGCTCCACCTCGCCCGCGCGGTCACCCGCCGGGCCGAGCGCGCCGCCGTGGCCATGGGGGCTAGCCCGCAGCCGCTCGCCTATCTCAACCGCCTGTCCGATCTGCTCTTCGTCGCCGCCCGCGCGGTGAACCAGGGCGAGGCCGGCGACGTGCTCTGGGTACCCGGCGCCTCGCGCTGAGCGCGAAGTTTTTGCTTTCCCTCGCTTATTCCTGCCTGACCTGAACAAAAGCCGCCCGCATGACGTTGTGCATCTACCGGGGGCTTTCCGGACACCTATATCGCGACGGTTGACGGCGATCGCGCACGCGCCTAGGAGAACATAATGCGAACGGAAACGGGATCCGCACCGGCTTCCAGCGCGCTTGCCGCGAAGTTCGCGCACACCCGCGCGCTGAGCGCGGCGCTGGTCGCCCCGCTCTCCGATGCAGATGCCACGATCCAGTCGATGGACGATGCCTCGCCGGCCAAATGGCATCTCGCGCACACGACCTGGTTCTTCGAGACCTTCGTGCTACGCGACCATCTGCCCGGTTATGCGCTCCACGACGATCGCTGGCCCTTCCTGTTCAACAGCTATTACGAGGCGGAAGGCCAGCGCCATGCCCGCCCGCGCCGGGGCATGCTCTCGCGCCCCAGCCTCGACGAGGTGCTGGCCTACCGCGCCCATGTCGATGCCGCGCTCGCCGATGCGCTGCCCGATCTGCCGCACGCGGCGCAGGCGCTGGTCCTGCTCGGCTGCAACCACGAGGAGCAGCATCAGGAGCTGCTCCTCACCGACATCCTCCACCATTTCTCGGTCAATCCGCTCGAACCCGCGCTCTGGCAGGGCGCGCCCAAGGTGCCGGTGGCGATGCCCGGCCCGATCGGCTGGATCGAGGGGCAGGCCGGGCTCGTGCACATCGGCGAGTCAACGGAATCAACCTTTTCGTTCGATTGCGAGGGGCCGCGCCACCAGGCGCTGCTCACGCCGCATGCGATTGCCGATCGCACCGTTACCAACGGCGAATGGGCCGCGTTCATCGCCGATGGCGGCTACAAGGACCCGCGCCACTGGCTGTCGGACGGCTGGGCCTGGGTGCAGTCGGAAGCGATCGAGGCACCGCTCTACTGGCGCCGCGACGGCGATGTCTGGACCCGCTTCGGGCTCGACGGGCGGCGTCCGCTCGATCCAGCTGCACCGGTCACCCATGTCAGCTTCTTCGAGGCCGATGCCTATGCCAGCTGGGCCGGCGCGCGCCTGCCCAGCGAGTTCGAATGGGAGGCGGCGGCTTCCGCGCACGACGCTGCGGGCGGCAACCAGCTCGACGCCGCCGGCCCGGTCGAGCCCCGCCCGTCGGCCGGCGGCCCGGCCTTTTTCGGCGATGTCTGGCAATGGACGGGCAGCGCCTTCCGTCCCTATCCCGGCTTCAAGCCCGTCGAGGGTGCGGTCGGCGAGTATAACGGCAAGTTCATGAGCGGGCAGTTCGTGCTGCGCGGCGCGTCCTGCGCCACGCCGCGGGGCCATAGCCGCGCCTCCTACCGCAACTTCTTCTACCCCCATCAGCGCTGGCAGTTCACCGGCGTTCGCCTGGCGAAGGACCTGTGACTTCTCTTTTCCGTCACCCCCGCGAAAGCGGGGGCCCATCTCCTGCCCGTGCAGCAGGCGGAACCCGTCGGAGATGGGTTCCCGCTTTCGCGGGAATGACGAAAGTATTTGGATCATGTTGAAGCAGGAACTCGAAGACGGCCAGGCCAGCCTGGCCGATCCGCATTTCCGCGCCGATGTGCTGAGCGGGCTCGAAGCGCGGCCCCGCGCCATCCCGGCGCGCTGGTTCTACGATCGCCGCGGCTCGGAGCTGTTCGAGGAGATCACCCGGCTTCCCGAATATTATCCCACCCGCACCGAGACCGAATTGCTGCGCAGGACCGGGCCCGAGCTCGGCGCGCTGGCGGCGCGCGGTGCGGCGGTGGTCGAGTTCGGCTCGGGCTCCTCGGTCAAGACGCCGCTGCTGCTCCGCGCCATCGATCCCGCCGCCTATGTGCCGATCGACATCTCGGGCGATTTCCTCCGCCAGTCCGCCGCCGAGCTGAGCCAGGCCTTTCCGGGGCTGCCGGTCTATCCGGTCGAGGCCAATTTCCTCCATCCGGTGCCGCTGCCCGATCAGGTCGCCGGCATGCCCAAGCTCGGCTTCTTCCCCGGCTCGACGATCGGCAACATGCAGGCCTATCACGCGGTCAACCTGCTGCGCGCGATGCGCGAATGGCTGGGCGAGGGCGCGCGGCTGCTGATCGGGATGGACCGGGTCAAGGATCCGCAGGTGCTCGTCCCCGCCTATGACGATGCCCAGGGGATTACCGCGGCGTTCAACCTCAACCTGCTCGAGCGGATCAACCGCGAGCTGGCTGGGACGATCCCGGTCGAGGCCTTCCGCCACGTCGCGCTGTGGAACGACGATGCCGCGCGGATCGAGATGCATCTCGAAGCGGTGCGCGACATGGAGTTCAGCGTCGACGGCCGGCCTTTCTCGCTCCAGGCGGGCGAGACGATCCACACCGAGAACAGCCACAAATATGGCCGCAACGGCGCTCGCATGCTGCTGCGCGCCGGCGGCTGGACGCCGATCCGCGAATGGACCGACGAGAATGACTGGTTCGCGCTGATCCTCTGCGAAGCCCAGCCGCTCCGCGTGGCGCCGTAACTCTAAAAATCCCCCCCCGGAGGGGGAGGGGGCCATGCGCAGCATGGTGGAGGGGGCTTGCCAAAGGCGATGCGCTTGCGGCGTCCCCTCTCCACCACGACGCTTCGCGCCGCGGTCCCCCTCTCCCTCCGGGAGAGGATCAAAGAAGGTTCAGTTCAACGCCCGCCGCCGGTCGAGCGAGCGGCCGATCGCGACGAACAGATAGATCAGCGCCGGCACCAGCACGATGCTCAGCACCACCTTGCTCAGCATCTGGCCGACCAGCAGCTCGCCGATCGGGAACACGCCGTAAAAGGCGATCGAGACGAAGATCAGCGTGTCGGCGATCTGGCTCAGCACCGATGCCACTGCGGCGCGCAGCCACAGCAGCTTGCCGCCGCCGCTCTTCAGCGCAGAGAAGATGGTGACGTTCAGGATCTGCGAGATGCCATAGGCGATGATGCCGCCCAGCCAGATGCGCGGCGTGCCGCCCATCATCAGCGCAAAGGCATTCAGCCGGTCCGGTGCCATGCTCGGCGAGGCGGGCAGCGCAAGCACGAGCACCGATAGCAGTACCGAGACGATCAGCGGCACGAAGCCGACCACCACCAGCCTCCGCGCGGTGTCGGGCCCGTGCAGCTCGGCAACGGCGCTGGAGACGGAGACGAGCAGCAGGAAGGCGAAGATGCCCGCTTCCACCGCAAGCGGCCCCACGCCCACCCAGTTGCCGATCTGCGAGATGGGGCCGAGCGCGACTTGCTTGTTGCCCAGCACGCCGGCGATGCAGACCATGCCGCCATAGAAGATCGACAGGAAGAAGAGCGAACGCGGAAGGCGAATGGTGTCCATGCGCGGACGCTAGCGGGAAATGCCGCCGCCGCAAGCCCCGCACCTTGCCTTGCCCGGTGCGGCGCGTCAGGTTCGCGGTGTAAGCTTTTAGGGGGAAAGCCAATGTTCGGATGGATCGTCGTCGCGCTTGCTGCCGTGTCTCCGGTGCAGGCGGCGCCGAGCGACTGGTTTCATGTCGATACCGCCAGCGATCACGCCAATGCGTCCTTCATCGACCGGGCGAACATCGTCCCCAACAAGGCGGGCAATCTCGAAGCCTCGATGTTCTCGCTGATGGCGCAGGTGACCGACGGCGATGCCGCCTATCGCTTCACCGTAGAGTTCGATTGCAAGGGGCAGTCCAGCCGGCTGATCCGCGCCGAGGCCTTCGACGGCGATCGCAGGTCCAAGGGCGTCGAGGATATCAAGACCGAATGGGCGGTCGCCGCCAAGGGCACGCAGGGCGGCACGATCCTCGGCTATGTCTGCAGCCGCGGCGGCTCGCTGCCCGACAAGAAGTCGCTCGGCAGCGCCCTGCCCTGGGAAACGGGCCGCGCCTTCTTCTGAGGGAAGCTGTTGGCGTGAAGGGGTGGCTCCCTTCCAATGTAGGAAATGTTCACCTATCGTTCTCCTGCTGCCTCTTGCCGGGTAGCATGGCTCTTTGAACGGTTCGGACATCGAAATGCGCGCCGCTATCCTGGTGTGAAATCAGGGGCTTGGCTCTGTGGGGCGAAGGCACGCGCCAACTTCCGCGGTGGGCGGGGTATGGACGCAAACCTCGACTCCCGCGGAAATCGTGGGTTCTGCGGCTGCCGGAATAGCGTTTGCCGGACCTGGCGCCGTGCCATTGCCGCGAACGCCGCGAACTTCGGCGTTCGGATGTGTCCGCTTCTGCGGGGAACGGAGTCGGCTGCCTCTGGCCATGCGGCTTCGAGCGTGTATGGTTGGGGGCTTGGGCTTTTGCCTTGGGGGATTAGGCAGTTGAATCAGTTTCCGATCGGCATCTTCGGCGTGGTTGCGATCCTGGCGATCGCGTTCCTCTTCTCGTCGAACAAGCGCGGGATCAATCTGCGCGTCGTCGGCGCGGCCTTCTTCCTCCAGGTCGCGATCGCCGCGCTGGTGCTGCGGACCCAATGGGGCCAGGCGGCGCTGCACGGCCTGTCGAACGGCGTCTCGGCGCTGCTCGGCTATGCCGGTGCGGGCACCAGCTTCCTGTTCGGCCCGCTCGCCAAGCCCGAGCTGGGCGGGCAGAGCTTCGCGATCGCGGCGCTGCCGGTGATCATCTTCTTCGCCGCCTTGGTCTCGATCCTCTATCATCTCGGCGTGATGCAGTTTGTGATCCGCTGGATCGGCGGCGCGATCGAGAAGGTCGTCGGTACCACCAAGGTGGAGTCGCTGTGCGCAGCCGCCAACATCTTCGTCGGCCAGAGCGAATCGCCGCTGGTGATCCGCCCCTATCTGGCGCGGCTCACCCCGTCCCAGCTCTTCGCGGTGATGAGCGTCGGCATGGCGGGCGTCGCCGGCACGATCCTCGCGGCCTATGCCAGCCTGCTCGGGCCGGCGTCGCTGCCCTATCTGCTTGCGGCGTCGTTCATGGCGGCGCCGGGCGGCCTGCTGATGGCCAAGATCATCATGCCGGACGAGGCGGTGAAGGACGGCGAGCTGCCGCTCGGCGATAATATCGAGGACGAGGCGATCAAGGTCGCCGAAGCCGATGTCGAGGAAGAGCGCGCCGCCAACATCATCATGGCCGCGGCCTCGGGCGCCTCGACCGGCGTGAAGATCGCCGTCGCGGTCGGCGCGATGGTGCTGGCATTCGTCGCGCTGGTCGCGCTCGCCAACGGTCTGCTCGCCGGTGCGGGCAACTGGATCTACGATCTGACCGGCCATGCCGCCTGGGCCGGCTTCCTCCAGGATCTCAGCTTCCAGAAGATCATCGGCACCGTCTTCGCGCCGGTCATGTACCTGCTCGGCATCTCCTGGCACGAGGCGACCGCGGCGGGCGGGCTGTTCGGCACCAAGGTGGTGCTCAACGAGTTCGTCGCCTTCATCGATCTGGGCGGGATGACCGATCTGGCGCCGCGCACCCGCGCGATCATCACCTTCGCGCTTTGCGGTTTCGCCAATTTCAGCTCGATTGCGATCCAGATGGCGGCCACCGGCAGCCTGGCGCCGAACCAGCGGCCGATGATCGCCAAGCTCGGCTTGCGCGCGCTGCTCGCGGGCAGCCTGGCCAACCTGATGAGCGCGGCGCTGGCGGGATTGCTGCTTCCCTGACTTTATCACCGCGCGCGTTAACTTTTTAGATACCGGATCGCCCGTAACATCTGCGTAATGTTGCAGGAGCGACGCTGCGCCGGGGGGCGCGCCGGTCCTGCCGAGAACAATCTACATGGGATGGAGAGCGGGTCGCTCGCCATCGTCAACCTGAACACGGGAACCCCGGGTTCACTGGTCGTCGATGTGCGGTCTCCAGGGATTATCTTTAATCTGGAGCAGGGCGTGACCAATCTGATTTCTTCTTCCGGTACGGGCCCCCGCCCGTTGCGTATCTTGCGGCAACCACCCCCCACGCCCGGCGAAGAGGCGCTGGGCCGGGTGCATGATTGCCTGGCATTGGCCTTTCAACCCGTCGGCGCGGCGTCGCGGCTCGGCGCAGATCGGCGGCACAGCCATCTGCCAAGGATTGTTGCGCCTTCGAAACGTTCCGGAAACGCCGTGGATGCATATGACCCAAAGGTCATACTCACGCAGTCGGAGGACGACATCTCCCGCACCGAAATCTCCTTCCAGCCTGAAGTGCCTGTCATGGACCGCCGCAGCGACGACCGTTCGAAGATCTCCGTCTATCGTTCGGCGATGCTCCGATGGTCGGGCTATGAGTCGCTCTGCCTGATCCGCAACATCTCCCCCGGCGGCCTGATGGGCAAGCTGCACACCAGCCTGCCCCCCGGCGAACCGGTTCTGGTCGAGATCCGCTCGGGCAAGGAGATACCGGGCCGCGTCGCCTGGTCGGCCGACGGCATGGTCGGCGTGCAGTTCGACGAGCGGATCGACGTGCTCGAGGTGCTCCATGCGCCGGTGCACGGCGAGCCGGGGCTCACCCAGCGCATGCCGCGCCTGCGCATCGCCTGCCCGGTCGGGCTGCTGGCCGACGGCATCCGCCAGACGCTCACCTTGGTTGACGTGTCGCAGGGCGGCGCCAAGGTCGAGGCGGACTTCCTGCGCGAAGGTGACGAAGTGACGCTCGGCATCCGCGGGCTCGATCCGCATCGCGGCGTGGTGCGCTGGGCGCATAGCGGGCGCGCGGGGATCGCCTTCCTTGCGGCGATCCCGTTCGACACGCTGGCGAAGTGGGCGCTCGACCGCCAGGCCGAGTTCGCCGCCCAGGATCGTGCCGGCGCCTAGCGCGTCGGCACGGGCTCGGGGCCGGTATAGTCGTAGAAGCCGCGCTTGGTCTTGCGGCCATACCAGCCGGCCTCGACATATTTCACCAGCAGCGGGGCCGGGCGGAACTTGGGATCGCCCGTGCCTTCGAACAGCACCCGGGTGATCTCCAGGCAGGTGTCGAGCCCGATGAAGTCGGCCAGGGTGAATGGCCCCATCGGGTGGTTGAGGCCGAGCTGGCACGCCGCGTCGATGTCCGGGATCGTCGCCACGCCTTCGCCCAGCGCGAAGCACGCCTCGTTGAGCATCGGCATCAGCACGCGGTTGACGATGAAGCCCGGCGCGTCGTTGGCATGGACGATGCGCTTGCCGAGCGACTGGCCAAACGCCTCGACCGCGGCGACGGTGGCGTCCGAGGTGGCGAGGCCGCGGATCAGCTCGATCAGCCCCATCACCGGCACCGGGTTGAAGAAATGCACGCCCATGAAGCGGGCCGGGTCGGGCGAGGCCTGGGCGAGGCGGGTGATCGGGATCGACGAGGTGTTGCTCGCCAGGATCGCCTCGGCACCCAGCACCTTGCCGACGCTCTCGAAGATCTGGCGCTTGATCGCTTCCCGCTCGGTCGCCGCTTCGATCACCAGGTCGCAGGGGGCGAAGCTCTCGGTGCCGCCGACGCAGGTGATCCGGCCGAGCGCGGCCTCGGCATCGGCCGTGCTGATCTTCTCCTTCTCGACCGCGCGGGACAGCTGCTTGGCGATGCCCGCCTTGCCCGCCTCGGCCCGCGCCTGATCGACGTCGGAGAGCAGCACGGCATAGCCCGCCTGGGCCGAAACCTGCGCGATGCCCGCGCCCATCTGTCCCGCACCGATCACGCCAACCGTCTTCATCGCAGTCTCCTTTGTCGCAGGCTCCTACCCGTTGATTGCGGAATCGGCTAGGCTTGGCGCCATGCTGATGCTCGCTCTCCTCCTCGCCGCCCCGGCAGCGCAAGACGACCCCGAGAAGACCTATGGCGACTGGGTGGTCGCCTGCGACAATCTGAACGGCTGCGAGATGACCTCGCTCCAGCCCGGCGAGCAGCCGGTGCCCGAAGATGATTCGGCCTGGGATGCCAGCATGTCGGTGACGCGTGCCGCGGGCCCGGCCGGCGGCTTCACGGTCGAGGTCTGGGCCGCGGCCGCGCCGAGCGGCAAGGTGACGCTGCGGATCGACGACGCTGCGATCGCCGCGGCGGCCGCCGGCGGCGAAAGCGTGACCTTCACCGGCGCCGATGCCGCCCGGATCGTCGCCGCCATGCCGAACGGGAAGGCCCTGACGCTGGTCGACGGCAGCGGCAAGGTCGCCGCGCGAATCTCGCTCGCCGGTTCTTCGGCATCGCTGCGCCATATCGATGCCAACCAAGGTCGGGCCGGCACGGTGACCGCTATTGTCGCCAAGGGGAGCAAGCCCGCCAGCGCGGTGCCTGCCGCCAAGGCGCCCGCGCAGATCGCCGCGCTTCGCCCCTCGGGCACCCCGGCCACGGTCTCCAAGGCGATGCGCGCCGGCATGGAGAGGCAGAGCGAGTGCGACGGGCTCTATGACGGGGCCGAGAGCGTGCCCGAGGTCGAGAGCTTCGCGCTGGGCGGCGGCAAGACGCTGGCGCTGCTGCCCTGCGGCGCCGGAGCCTATAACTTCAGCAGCGTTGCCTTCGTGCTGGCGGGCAGCAAGGCCGTGCGCGCGGTGTTCGACGACGGCAATGACGGGATGCTGGTCAATGCCGGCTTCGACAAGGGCGTGCTCTCCTCCTACAACAAGGGCCGCGGCATCGGCGATTGCGGCGGCAGCCAGACCTATGTGTGGGACGGAACGCGCTTCCGCCTGACCGAGGCGCGGGTGATGGGCGAATGCCGCGGCTCGACCAACTGGCTGGCCACCTACCGCGCGACGCCGGTCTTCCGCTAAGCGACAAGTTGCGGGGGCGCCTCGCTGGCCCTATGGGGCCGCCATGACCAACGCCCCCGATCCCGCGCTGCTTGCCAAGGCCGAAACGCTCACCGAGGCGCTGCCCTATCTGCAGCGCTATGCCGGCGCGACCTTCGTCGTGAAATATGGCGGCCACGCGATGGGCGATCCCGAGCTCCAGCGCGACTTCGCCGAGGACGTGGTGCTCTTGAAGGCGGTGGGCATCAATCCGATCGTCGTCCATGGCGGCGGCCCGCAGATCGGCGCGATGCTCAAGCGGCTGGGCGTCGAATCGAGCTTCGTCGGCGGGCTGCGCGTGACCGATTCGGAGACGGCCAAGATCGCCGAGATGGTCCTGGCCGGATCGATCAACAAGGAGATCGTCAGCTGGATCGGCGCCGCGGGCGGCCGCGCCGTCGGCATCTCGGGCAAGGATGCCGGGTTGGTCACCGCCGAGAAGGTGACGGGCCGCGAAGCCGATCCGCTCCAGGGCATCGAGCGCCATGTCGACCTGGGGTTCGTCGGCGAGCCGGTGGGCGTCAATCCGGCGATCCTCCACTCGCTGGCGGCGCAGGGCTTCATCCCGGTGGTCGCGCCGATCGCGCTGGGCGCGGACGGGCACACCTATAACATCAATGCGGACACCATGGCCGGCGCGATCGCCAGCGCCTGTGGCGCCTCGCGCTTCTTTCTGCTGACCGACGTGGCGGGCGTGCTCAACAAGAGCGGCGAACTGATGACCGATCTCGATCCCGACGCGGTCGAGGCGCTCAAGGCGGACGGCACGATCAAGGGCGGCATGATCCCCAAGGTCGAGACCTGCGTGAACGCCGTGAAGGCGGGCGTCGACGCGGCGGTGATCCTCGACGGGCGTATCCCGCACGGCATGCTGCTCGAGATCTTCACGCGGCGCGGCGCGGGCACGCTGGTCCACGCCTGATCCAACAGCGGCGGGTTTCGCGACTCGGCAAAGGTCACGAAGGACACGCCAAGCGCGGGTTTTCGGGGCGCCTATTTTCCCTGTTTTCCCGCGAACGCGGCGCATCTCGCAACTTCCTTGCGGGCGCGGGATCCAATATTTCCAACATTAGGAAAGAGCGGTGCGGCCGAAGCCGAACCGTGCCAGCCCAGCAGGCGAAATCCTACATTGCAACCCGCTCAATGTTCCCCGGTGAAAGCCGGGGCCCGGAGTCACAGGCGGGACGGCAGAGAAACCCTGGGCCCCGGCTTTCGCCGGGGAACGGAAACGGCGCCCGGCTTCCCGAAAGGCGCGCCGGACTTGTTGCCGAGGCCCGCAGCGCCTAATCTTGGGGGAAACACCCCCTCGCGGAGAGCGCATTGATCCCCTTTCTCCTCATGATCGTCGACATCCTCGGCTTCCTGCTTTCGGCGCTGAGTGTCGTGATCGTCATCCAGGCGATCCTGTCGTGGCTGATCGCGTTCAACGTGATCAACCTCTACAACGAGTTCGTCCGCTCGGTCTGGCAGGCGCTCGACGTGATCACCCGGCCGATCTACCGCCCGATCCGCAAGATCCTGCCCGATTTCGGCGCGCTTGACCTGAGCCCGCTGGTCGCGCTGCTGATCATCTACGTCCTCAACAATTTCGTGCTGCCGACGATCGCTGCACAGCTCGCCGCCAGTACCTACTGATCCGCGATGCCGGCCTGGCGGCGGATCGCCAACGGCATCGAGATCGCCGTACGGGTGACGCCGCGCGCGTCGCGCGATGCGTTCGCGGCCGGTACCGAGGACCATTTCGCCGCCCGGCTTGCCGCGCCGCCGGTGGAAGGCGCCGCCAATGCAGCGCTGATGCCGCTGGTGGCCAAGGCGTTCGGCGTGCCGAAGCGCGCGGTGGCGCTGATCGCGGGCGATACCGCACGGCTGAAGCGACTTCGTGTCGAAGGCGACCCCTTGGTGCTGGAAGCGATCGCCCAACGTCTCTATGGCGGGTCGCATGACGGCTGAGATCATCGACGGCAAGGCGTTCGCCGCCAATCTGCGCGCCCGCGTGGCGGCTCTGGTTCCCGCATTTGTGGCGGCGCGCGGGCGCGCGCCCGGGCTGGCGGTGGTGCTGGTCGGCGAAGACCCGGCGAGCGCAGTCTATGTCCGCTCCAAGGGCAAGATGACGCGCGAAGCCGGGATGGAGAGCTTCGAGCACAAGCTCGGCGCCGACACGACCCAGGCGACACTGATCGCGCTGGTCGACAAGCTCAACAACGATCCCGAGGTCGACGGCATCCTCGTCCAGCTGCCGCTGCCCAGGCATATCGACGAGCAGGCGGTGCTCACCCGGATCAGCCCCGACAAGGATGTCGACGGCTTCCACCCGGTCAATGCCGGGCGGCTGGCGACCGGGCTGCACGGCTTTGTGCCCTGCACCCCGCTCGGCTGCCTGATGCTGCTCGAGGACCGGCTGGGCGACCTGACCGGGCTCGACGCGGTGGTGATCGGCCGCTCGAACATCGTCGGCAAGCCGATGGCGGCGCTGCTGACCCGGGCGAGCGCGACGGTGACTCTGGTGCACTCCAAGACGCGCAACCTGCCGCATTATCTGAAGCATGCCGATATCGTCGTCGCGGCGGTGGGCATCGCGCATTTCGTCAAGGGCGAATGGCTCAAGCCCGGCGCGACGGTGATCGACGTAGGCATCAACCGCACCGAGGACGGGCTGGTCGGCGATGTCGATTTCGAGAGCGCGGCGAGCGTGGCGGGCGCGATCACCCCGGTGCCGGGCGGCGTCGGGCCGATGACGATCGCCTGCCTGTTGCGCAACACGCTGGTGGCGGCGCACCGCAATGCCGGGGTGCCGCTCGAGAAGGGGACGATATGATCCTCGCGGCCGCCAAATGATCGAGCTGTTCGTCTCCACCTTCATCACCTTCTTCGTGGTGATCGATCCGCCGGGCTGCGCGCCGATCTTCGCCGGGCTGACTGCGGGGACGAGCGCGACGCATCGCCGGGCGATGGCGGTGCGTGCGGTGATCGTCGCGGCGGCGATCCTGTTCGGCTTCGCGCTGTTCGGCGAGGCGCTGCTGCGCGCGCTCGGCATCAGCCTCAACGCCTTCAAGATCGCCGGCGGCATCATGCTGTTCCTGATCGCGCTCGAGATGGTGTTCGAGAAGCGCACCGAGCGGCGCGAGGACCGCGCCGAGAAGGTGAAGGCGAGCGAGCCGACCGACATCTCGATCTTCCCGATGGCGATGCCGATGATCGCCGGGCCGGGATCGATCGCCTCGACGATGCTGCTGATGTCGCAGAACAGCGGCATCGAGCGCACCGCCGTGGTGCTCGCGGCGATGGCGGCGATCCTGCTGCTGACGCTGCTCGCGCTGCTGGCCGCGGGGCCGCTGATGCGCGTGGTGGGCGCCAAGATCGAGGCAGTGGTGTCGCGGCTGCTCGGCGTGCTGCTGGGCGCGCTGGCGGTGCAGTTCGTGATTGACGGGATCAGCGCCGCGCTGGTGGCCGGGCGGGCGGTGACGGGGCACTAGGCTTCGAGGTACTTGCTTTCCCCGGCGAAGGCCGGGGCCCAGCCTTGAAAGTCACGCGCCTTGGCGCGTCTTCGCCGCGCACTGCTTAGCCTGGGCCCCGGCCTTCGCCGGGGAAACAGAAGTTATTTGGCTGGCTTCTGAGATGCCGCCACCTCCGGCAGGTCATACCGGATCTTCCACAGCTGGAACGGCAGCGGCTTGCCGCCCGGCGCCGGGCGCAGCGGCACCGGCTCGAGCCAGTTGGGCACCTCGCCCTTGACCAGTTGCGCATAGAAGCCGTTGGGCCCGCGTGCGCGGTAGAGCGTGGTCTCGGACATGTTCGGGCAGATCAGCAGATACTGCGCCTTGTGCGCGGCGGCGATCGGGCGGAAGTTCGGGGTCGCCCAGGTGAAGGCGTGGTGGACGTCGAGGATCGCGCGGCCGTTGCGGTGATAGGGGCCGGCAATGCCGCTGTGATGCGTCACCGTGATCAGCCGCGGACCCATGTCGACATGGGTGAACAGCGTCGCCGCCGGAATGTCGTTGAGGATCCGCAGATTGCTCATCCGGGCACAGGCATTGTTGGCGGCGGTGACCTTGTCGGGCGGGGCGGGCTTGCCCGGCTTGGCGGCGTTGCCGCCCGAGAACAGCGGCACGACCAGCCCGGCCCATAGCCCCGAGAGCAGCAGGAAGGCGCCGACGGTGCCGAACACGCGGATCAGCATGCCGAGGATGCGGGCGGGTCCCGCGCCGATCCAGCGGGCAAAGGGCTCGCGGATGCTCAGGAACCAGGGCACGGCAACCACCAGCAGCGCCACCGATCCGGGCACGGCGAGCAGCTGCGCGGCGGGCGCGGCGCGGACCTGCCAGAGCAGCATCGCGCTGGCAAAGGCGGTAAACAGTGCCACTGCCGCCCAGCCGACCAGCGCTTCGCTGCGCCGCGCCCGCCAGGTGGCGAACAGCGCGCCGAGCACGCCGATCACCGGCAGCACGGCCATCGGGAAGGCGGTCTTGAAGGCGTGCTTGTAGATCGGCCGCGCCTCGCGGACATTGTTGAGCCAGGTGTTGGCGAGCTCGTCCGACACCTGTTCGGGGCGGCCGAGGCATTGCGGGAAGCAGAGTGTGAAGCCGGCGACGATGATCGCGCCGGCCAGCGCGGCGAGCGCGAGGCGCAACCAGCGATTGGCGGGGTTGATGAGCGACAGCGCGAAGAGCAGCGCGCCGGCGGTGACCATCACGCTGAGCCAGACCGGGGTGAGCGCGTCGCAGCGCAGCACCTGGTTGGCGTTCGACGCGAACAGCGCGAAGCCGAGCGCCGAGCCGCCGCCGAGTGTCAGCCCATAGACCTGCATGCGGCGGACGTCCTCACGGTCCCAGATCCAGCGCAGCGCGATGATCGCGCCGGCCATCGCGCAATAGGGCAGCAGCTCGAGCCCGATGGTGAGCGAGGCGGCGCTCGACAGCCCGACCACTGCGCCGCCACGGGCGCGCTTCGGATCGGCGAGGCCGGCGACGGTGAGCGCCAGGAAGGCGAGCTGCCAGCCATGGTGATCGATCCGCATCGGCGCGTACATCGACATGGTCGAGGTGCAGCCCATCAGCACGACCAGCGCCACCGGCCAGGCCCAGGGCGCGACCAGCCGGCGCACGGCGAGCGAGAGGCCGAGCATCGCGACGGAGAGCGGCAGCAGCGGGGCGATACCGCACGCCCATTTCTCGGCAGTCGCGGTGCCGACGAACGGCTTGAAGGCGAGGATCAGCGCGGCGATCGGCAGGTCGACGAGGCGCGACCAGTGGATGTCGAAGCCGCCCAGCGCCGGATCGAGGCGATATTGCCTGAGGTCGTACCAGCCCTGGCCCGCCAGCCAGGCGCGGACCTGCATCAGGCGCATATTGTCGTCGGTGTCGCTGAGCATCAGCCAGTAGATGTTGCCCTGGCGATCGTAGAGGAACCAGGCGACGACGATCACCCAGAAGAGCGCCATCCAGCGCAGCCAGTTGCGGTCCAATTCGTGATCGAGGCGGAACCCGCCTGTTGCATCCGGCTTCAAAATCGCTTCCCTCGCTCGGCGCCACGCATTAGGGCGACCGGCGGTTCTTGGGCAAGCGGTTGTGACGGCAGTAATCAAGCGATTTGAAGAGATGTGGGCGAATGGCGTGCTGGGGCAGCTCGTCCGCTTCGGCATTGTCGGCCTGGCATCGACCTTCGTCTATGCCCTGGTCTATTGGCCGCTCGCCACCTATGCGATCCCGCCGGTGCTCGCCTCGATCGCGGGTTTCCTGGTCGCGGTGGTGTTCGGCTATGTCTTCCACAGCCGCTGGAGCTTCAAGGGGCACGAGGCCGAGGGCGGCGTCGGCACCCAGTCCAAGTTCGTCGCGGTCCAGTCGGTCGGCATGGCGATGAACGCCACCTTCACCTGGATCTGCACCGGCCCGCTGCATCAGCCCACCTGGGTGCCTTTGCTCCCGGTGGTGTTCGTCACGCCTGTCGTTACCTTCGCGCTCAACCGCTATCTGGTGTTCAAGTAAGATGGACCGCATCGTCTATGAGCGCATGGCCGCGCACGACACCACGCACTGGTGGTACCGCGCGCGCCGCGAGATCCTTTCCGACTATCTGAAGCGCTATGGCGCGATTCCCGAGGGCGCGCGCATCCTCGAGATCGGCTGCGGCACCGGCCACAACCTGCCGATGCTCGCCCAGTTCGGCGAGATCGACGCGATCGAGATCGACGAGACCGCCGCCGCCAAGGCGAGCGAGCGGCTGGGCAAGCAGGTCGGTTCGTCGCCGCTGCCCGAGCTCGCCGGCGTGGCCGATGCAAGCTACGACCTGGTCGCGGTGCTCGACGTGGTCGAGCATGTCGAGGACGATGTCGCGGCATTGAAGGCGATCGCGCGGGTGCTCAAGCCCGGCGGCAAGATCCTGATCACCGTGCCGGCGCACCAGTGGATGTGGAGCGCGCACGATGTGGTGAACCACCACAAGCGCCGCTATTCCAAGGGCACGCTGATCGCTTCGCTGCAAAAGGCCGGGCTCGGCTGGCAGAAGCTGCGCTGGTTCAACTCGTTGCTGTTCCCGGTCGCGGTGGCGGCGCGCTTCGTCGGCAAGCTGACCGGCAAGGACGACAGCGACGATTCGCCCCCGCCCCGGCCGCTCAATGCGGCATTCGAAGCGGTGTTCGGGCTGGAGCGCCATTTGCTCGGCCGGCTGCCGATGCCGCCGGGGCTTTCGATCATCGTGCTGGCGGCGCCGAAGGGCTAGTCCGCTGGCCGCGGCGTCACCGGCGAGACGCTGACCTCGCCCGAATCGGCATAGCGATAGCCGAGCGAGGCGTGGCCCATCACCGGGCCGGCGACGTCGGCGACGATGTAGAGCGGGCGGCGCTTGGACTCGACATAGAGGCGGCCGAGATATTCGCCGATCATGCCGAGCACGAACATCTGCACCGCGCCGAGCACGACGACGACCAGCATCAGCGAGGTCCAGCCGGGGATCGCCGCGCCCATCAGCCAGCCGGCGACAATATAGAGCACGAGCAGCGCCGACAGGCCGGTCAGCACCAGGCCGACATGGCTGGCGAAGCGCAAGGGTGCGGTCGAGAAGCCGGTGATCGCGTCGAGCGCGAAGCGGATCATCTTGCCGAGCGGATATTTGGTCTCGCCGGCATGGCGCTCGTGCCGGTCATAGGGGAAGGGCACCTGCTTGAAGCCCACCCAGGCGACCATGCCGCGGATGAAGCGCGCCTGCTCGGGCAGCGACAGGAACGCGTCGAGCGCACGCCGGGTCATCAGGCGGAAGTCGCCGGTGTCGAGCGGGATCGGCGTGTCGGTGATCTTGTCGAGCATGCGGTAGAAGAAGGCGGCGGTGATCTTCTTGAAGATCGTCTCGCCCTCGCGCTTGCGGCGGACGGCATAGACGACGTCGGCGCCCTGCGAGCGCATCGCTGCGCGCATGTCGGTCAGCAATTCGGGCGGGTCCTGCAGGTCGGCGTCGATGATCAGGATCTCGTTGCCCGAGCACAGGTCGAGGCCCGCGGTCAGCGCGAGCTGGTGGCCGTGGTTGCGCGACAGGTTGATCGCGACGAGGCGCGGATCGGCGGCGGAGAGGCGCTGCATCACGTCCCAGCTCTTGTCGCGCGAGCCGTCGTTGATCAGCACGATCTCATAGGCGTCGCCCACCGCCACGCGCGCCGCAGCCGAGACGCGGCCGTGCAGCATCTCGAGGCATGCCTCTTCATTGTAGCAGGGGATGACGACGGAAAGTTGCGGACGCTTTTGCATGACCGGACGCCTTAACGCTGCGACGGGCCGCCGTCGAGCCGGCTCGGTGCTTGCGCGCGGCACATCCGCCCTTGCGCGCCTTCGCACCTCGTTACGGGGTTGACGCTCCCACCCGCTGGGCCTAACGCAACCGCAATTGAGAGTCAGTTGCATTAGCAGAAGGATCAACAGGGCATGCGCGGGTTTATCGGGGTGGGCATCAGTCTCTGGGCCTTGGCGGCGGCGATGCCGGCCATGGCGCAGGACAAGAAGGACGGCGACCAGCAGGATTCGACGATCACCGTCACCGCGACCCGCATCCCGACCGATGTGAAGGACGTGCCCGCCACCGTCACCGTGATCGACGAGAAGAAGATCGCCGACCAGCTGGTGACCGACATCAAGGACCTGGTGCGCTACGAGCCCGGCATCAGCGTGCCGCGCGGCCCGACCCGCTTCGGCGCTGCGCTGGGCGTCACCGGGCGCGCGGGCAATGAAGGCTTCATCGTCCGCGGCATCGGCGGCAACCGCGTGCTGATCCAGGTGGACGGCGTGCGCGTGCCCGACGGCTTCACCTTCGGCGCCCAGTCCTCGGGCCGCGACTATGTCGATATCGGCCTGGTCAAGTCGGTCGAGATCCTGCGCGGCCCGGCATCGGCGCTGTACGGCAGCGACGGCCTGGCCGGCGCGATCAGCTTCACCACCAGCGATCCCGCCGATTTCCTTACGGGCGGCAAGAAGTTCGGCGGGCTGGTCCGCGCCGGCTACAGCTCGGCCGACGACGAGTTCGCGGAGACCGGCATCCTCGCCGGCCGCTTCGGCGACCTGTCGGCGATGATCTCCTATACCCGCCGCGACTTCCACGAGCTCGACAACAAGGGCACCGTGGGCGGCACCGGCGCGGCACGGACCGAGCCCAATCCGCAGGACGGGCGCAGCAACGCCGTGCTCGGCCGCATCGTCTATGAGCCCGACGCGTCGAACCGCTTCCGCCTGACCGGCGAATATCAGGACAGCCATGTCTATACCGACGTGCTGACCGGGCTCAGCTCGACGGTCGAGCTGCTCCAGGCGCGCGACAGCACCAAGCGCGGCCGCATCGCCGGCGACTGGTTCTGGAAGGGCGAGGGCCTGTTCGATCACGCCCGGATCAGCGTCTATTGGCAGGATGGCGAGAACCGCCAGTTCACCGACGAGGACCGGACCCCGGCGGCCGACCGCGAGCGGCTCAATACCTTCGAGAACACCGTGTTCGGCGGCTCGGTCGAGGTCGGCGCGCGCTTCGATACCGGCGCGATCACCCACCGGCTGCTGTTCGGCGGCGACATCAGCAAGACGCATCAGGAAGGGCTGCGCGACGGCGTCGTGCCGCCGGCCGGCGAGACCTTCCCGACCCGCGCCTTCCCCGAGACCAACTACACGCTGGCCGGCGCCTTCATCGCCGACGAGATCGCGATCGGCCCGATCACGCTCTACCCGGCGCTGCGCTTCGACGCCTATGACCTGTCGCCCGAGGCGGACCCGCTGCTGCCGGCCTTCACCGCGGCCAAGCAGTCCGGCTCGCGCGTCTCGCCCAAGCTCGGCGCGGTGCTGAAGCTGAGCGACGAGATCCGCTTCTTCGCCAACTATGCCCAGGGCTTCAAGGCGCCCGAGCCGAGCCAGGTGAACCAGTTCTTCTCGAACATCGCCTTCGGCTACACTTCGCGGCCCAACCCGAACCTGCGCCCCGAGACGAGCGAGAGCTGGGAAGGCGGCTTCCGCCTGAACAGCGGCCCGGTCGGCCTGAACGTCACCGGCTTCGTCTCCAACTATGACGACTTCATCTCGCAGGAAGTGACGAGCGGCAGCTTCACCCCGGCGGACCCGGCGATCTATCAGTTCATCAACCTCGACAAGGTCAAGGTGAAGGGCGCCGAGGCGACCTTCACGGTCACCGGATCCAACGGCCTGTTCGGCAAGCTGGGCCTTTCCTACGCGAAGGGCGACGTGATCGATCCGAGCGGCGCGCGCAGCCCGCTGTCGACCGTCGATCCGCTCAAGCTGATCCTCGGCCTGGGGTACCGCGCCAATGACGGCCGCTTCGGCGGTGACGTGACCGCGACGCACAGCGCCCAGAAGGAGCTGAGCGCGACCACCGGCGTCTGCTCGGGCACCTGCTTCACGCCGGGCGCCTTCACCGTGCTCGACGCGACGGCGTTCTTCCGCCTCACCCAGGGGCTGACGCTGCGCGCCGGCGTGTTCAACATCTTCGACACCAAATATGCCTGGTGGAACGATGTGCGCGGCCTGGCGAACAGCTCGACCGTCAAGGACAGCTACACCCAGCCGGGCCGCAACGGCTCGGTCTCGGTCAGCTACCGTTTCTAACCGCTTCTGAGGACCAAGATCATGAAGCAGCTTCTTCCGATTGCCCTGGCGCTGCTGGCGCCGCTTCCGGTGCTGGCGCAGGGCGCGCCGGCGCCGGCCGCCAAGTCCGCCTTCGAGATGGACCGGGCCGACATCCTGGCGATGGCCGGCACCTACAAGGTGAAGTTCGACATGCAGGAGAGCACCTCCTGGCGCGCCGACTATACCCCGATCCCGGTCAAGGTCTCGGGCGGCAACGAAGTCGTCCGGGTGATCGAGGACAATGGCAAGACGATCCGCCTGCAGCACCTCCTCGTCGTCGACATGGGCGAGGGCAAGAAGATGGTGATCAAGCACTGGCGCCAGGACTGGCAGTATGAGCCGGCCAAGGTGCTGGTCTATTCGGACCGCGATGCCTGGACCTGGGCTGAGGTGCCGGCGGCGGAGCGCAAGGGCGCCTGGTCGCAGACGGTGTATCAGGTCGACGATTCGCCCCGTTATGGCGGCTGGGGCAAATGGACCGATGTCGGCGGCCAGCGCCGCTGGGAGTCCAACCGCACCTGGCGGCCGCTGGCGCGCCGCGACGCGGTGCGCGGGCCGGTCTATGACCGCTATCTGGGTGTGAACCGCCACGCGATCGCGCCCGCCGGCTGGATCCACTGGCAGGACAATATCAAGATGGACGGCAAGGCGGTGCCGATCGTCCAGGAATATGTCCTCAACAGCTATACCCGCTTCTCCGACTTCGACGTGAAGGCGGCGGACGATTATTGGGCGGCCACCAAGGGCTATTGGGCTGCGATCCGCGCCGAATGGGACCGCATCGCCGCAGCCAAGGGCGGCATCCGCATCACCGAGGAAGCCGATCATGGCACGGTGATCGCCGGCCGCGTGCTCGAGATCGCCGACGAGATCCAGGCGGGCAAGATGACCGAAGCCGATGCGATCAAGACCGCAAAGGCGCTGATGGACCAGGCGACCAAGGCCGCCAACTAGAGTTCCCCCTCGGGAAAAGGCCCGCTTTCCTTGGTCGGAGCGGGCTGGGGGTACGCACGGTTCCCAAGCCCGTGCGTGCCCCCTTTTTTATTGGAAGTGCCGGCCATTCGCGTTCCCCTCCTTGCAAGGGAAGGGCCCGGCGGTATCGACATTCAGCAATGTCCGTTCCCCGGCGAAGGCCGGGGTCCAGTCTCGGCGCGGCTGGTCAGGCGCGCCTTGCTCACGAACGACATTGCAGCTGGGCCCCGGCTTTCGCCGGGGAACGGCTCAGCGCCTTATGCTCTCGCTGAATGGTGATACGCCCCGGGGGCGAGCGCCATCCAGGCTTGACCGATGTTACAGTACAACATAACGGTGATTTTGCGCTGCGGCATGCGCAGGCGAAGAACTGGCCGACCGACTCTATGGCGATGGGTGATCAGCGGAGCGTGAAGGGGCGCGGCATCGGCCGGGCGCCTGCCGTCCGCGCGCTCTGGGCGGCGCTGCTCTTCGTCACGCTGCTGGCCTTCACCTGGCAGAGCTTCGTCACCCAGACGCACCGGCATGCCGGCACGCCCGTCGTGTCGCTGGGTCTCTCCGCCCAGGCATCGGCCGGCACCCAGGCGCACAAGGGCGGGCAACTCCCGCCAGACACGCCGGACAATTGCCCGATCTGCCAGGAGATCGCGCATGGCGGCGCCTATCTGGCGCCGGCGCCGATCGACGTTCCGGCCCCCGCAGCCGTTGTCGCCTGGTTTGCCGTCACCCTGCTGCTCGCGCTGGCGCTGCAGCAGCAATCGCATGGCTGGCGCAGCCGCGCGCCACCCCTCCGCATCCAAGCCTGAACACAGCCGCGAAGGGCAGCACATGCCCTCGCACCTCATCGGGCGTCCGCCGGGCGCCCGACGCCAAGGTCTTGGAGTTTCTTAGATGCGTCATCTCTTCCTGCTGGGCGCGGCCACCGCTGCCCTGATCCCCGCCACTGCCTTTGCGCAGGATTCCACCAGCAAGCCGGCCGACAGCAGCACCATCGTCGTCACCGGTTCGCCGCTCGGCTCGCAGACGCCGACGATCGTCGCCACGGTCGATCGCGACCAGATCGTCCAGACCGGCGGCGGCAACATCGCCGACTCGCTCGCCCAGGTGCCGGGCATCGCCGGCACGGGCTTCGCCTCGGGCGCCAGCCGGCCGATCATCCGCGGCATGGACGCCACGCGCGTCCGCATGCTCGAGGACGGCAGCAGCGCTTCGGACGTGTCGGATATCGGCCCCGATCACGGCGTGCCGATCGATCCGCTCTCCGCCCAGCGCATCGAGGTCGTCCGCGGCGCGGCGACCTTGCGCTATGGCAGCCAGGCGATCGGCGGCGTGGTCAATGTGATCAACAACCGCGTGCCGACCGAACTGCCGACGCGCGACCTGTCGGGCGAGGCGAGCGGCAGCTATGCGACCAACGCCGACACGTGGCAGACCGCCGGGCTGGTCGACGCCAAGGCCGGCGACCTCGCGCTGCATGCCGACGGCTTCTATCGCCACGCCGGCGACTATGAGACGCCGCTCGGCACGATGGAGAACAGCTTCATCCGCGGCTGGGGCGGTTCGCTTGGCGGCTCCTATTTCTTCGGCGCGGACAAGGGCAGCCATATCGGCGCCGCGGTGGTCCATTACGACACCCAGTATGGCATACCGGCGGACGAAGCCTATATCGACATGCACCAGACCAAGGTGATCGGCCGCTCGTCGTTCGAGCTGGGCGACGGCCTGCTCAAGTCGCTCGATGTCGATGCCAGCTATGGCGACTATCAGCACCAGGAGAAGAACCCCGACGGCTCGGTGAACACCACCTTCAAGAACAAGGAGTTCGACAGCCATGCCGAGCTGCTGTTCGGACAGATCGGCATCTTCTCCAAGACCGCGCTCGGCATCCAGGTGGGGCATCGCGACTTCTCGGCGATCGGCGAGGACAGCTCGTACCTGTCGCCGGCGACCTCGCAGAGCGAGGCGGCCTATCTGTTCACCGAAGTGCCGGTCGGCGCGCTCCACATCCAGGCGAGCGGCCGGGTGGAGAATGTCCATATCGAAGGCACGCCGGCATCGGACGTGTTCACCAAGCGCGACTATACCCCGCTCAGCGGCGCGATCGGCGCACTGCTCGACGTGAGCCCGGGCGTGAAGCTGGGCGTGACCTTCTCGAGCACCGGCCGCGCCCCGGCGCTGACCGAGCTGTTCGCGCGCGGCGGGCATGACGGGCCGCAGACCTTCGAGACGGGCGATCCCTCGCTCAAGATCGAGCGGGCCAATTCGCTCGAAGGCACGATCCGGGTGAATTCCGGCCCGTTCCGCTTCGAAGGCAGCGTCTATGGCACCTGGTTCCACAACTACATCTATGGCGACCTGACCGGGCGCACCTGCGACGATGACGGCGCCTGCGTGGTGGGCGACAGCGAGGAGCTGAAGGAGCTCAACTATGGCCAGCAGGGCGCCAAGTTCTGGGGCCTGGAAGGCGATGTCCACTACCAGCTGCTCAAGACCGCGACCGGCGGGCTCGAGGCGCATGTGCTCGGCGACTATACCCGCGCCAAGCTCGACGACGGCGACAACGTGCCGCGCATCCCGCCCTATCGCATCGGCGGCGGGCTGAACTGGAAGAGCGACCGGTTCGACGCTGGCTTCCTGTGGATGCATGTCGGCGAGCAGGACAAATACGGCGTCTTCGACACCCCGACCGATGGCTATGAGAATCTCAGCGCCAACATCGCCGTGCGGCCGTTCGCGAGCCAGCCGGGGATCGAGCTGGCGATCGTGGGCCAGAACCTGACCAACGACGTGATCCGCAACGCATCGGCCTTCAACAAGGAAGATGTGGTGATGCCGGGTCGCACCGTGCGCTTCGTGCTGCGCGTCGCCACCTTCTGAGCCCAACTTCTGAGTCGATGCACCGCCGTCGTTCCCTCTCGACGGTGGTGCATCGGCGCCAGGCAGGGAGAATCCTATGCCTTGCGGTCCGCAGGCCGCCCGTGTCTCCGCCCTCGACTGGTTCGAGCGTGCGGCGGCGGGCGCGTCGCTGCTGTGCCTGATCCATTGCGCGGGTCTGCCGTTGCTGCTGGCGGCACTGCCGGCGCTTTCTAGACTGGTCGCCTTGCCGGAGAGCTTGCATCTCTGGCTGCTCCTCTTCGCCATCCCGGCATCGGGATCGGCATTGCTCTTCGGCTTCCGCCAGCACCGTGCCTGGTTGCCTCTTGCCGGTGGGGCGATCGGGCTCGGCCTGCTGGCAATCGGCGCGCTGCTGCTGGAAGGCGCGCGGTTCGAGACGCCGGTCACGATCGCCGGGAGCCTGTGCCTCGTCGCCGCGCATGTCGGCAACTGGCGGCGGCGGCATGGCGGGCATCGCCATGGCTGAGCGGAAGCACGCTACGGGCTTCCTGCACCAGCGGGTGCTGCGGTTGCTCGAGCAGCACTATCCGCACCCGCTGACCGGGCTCCAGCTCGCCGAGCAGCTGGAGCACGAGGGCGAGCATGTGCTGCCGAGCCAGGTCTATCGTGCGCTGCGGCGGCTGATCGATGCGGGCGAAGCGCGCAAGATACTGGTCGCCGGCGGCTATGCGCCGGTTGGGTCCGAGCCGGCGATCCTGCTCTGGTGCCGGAGCTGCGGCGCGCTCGAGGCGGTGCCGTGCCCTTCGTTGTTCGCGCGGCTGGAGGCGGGGGCGCTGGCAGGCGGCATCGCGGCGCCGCGCTGCATCGTCGAAGTGCCCGGACTGTGCGCGGCCTGTGCGGGCCGGCGGGTGCGCTAGGCGCGTTCGGCCGAGCTCACTGCGTCCGCCGCGCGCAGTGCCGCGAGCAGGCGCATCAGATGCGCGGCGTTGCGCACTTCCAGGTCGATCGTGTTGGTGTGGAAAGTCGTGTCGCGATTGTCCATGCGCAGGCCGAGGATGTTGGCCTTGTGCTGGCCGATCAGCGTGGCGATCGCGCCGAGCGCGCCGGGCTCGTTCTTCAGCGTGATCTCGATCTGGGCAATGCCGCCCTCGGCCTTGTCGCCCCAGCTGAGATCGACCCAGTCCTCTTCGGTCGTGTCCGCCAGCGACGGACAGTCGATGCGGTGGACCTCGATCGGTTCGCCGGCGCGGCGGATGCCGACGATGCGGTCGCCCGGCACCGGGCGGCAATCGGGCGAGAAATGGAAGGCCATGCCCGGGGTCAGGCCCTTGATCTCGATCGCGTGCTGCTGCGGCGGCAGGTCGTGCTCGTCCTCGCCCTCGGTCGAGCCGGGCATCACCGCTTCCATCACCTGGCCATCGGTGAACTGGCGGCGGGCGATCGCCTCCATCAGCGCCGCCTCGTCCTGCAGCTTGAGGCGCTTGAGCGCATCGGGGATCGCGCTCTCGCCGGGCGGGGTCGGCAGCCGCTCGACGATCTCGTCATAGAGCTTGCGGCCGAGCGCGATCGACTCCTCGCGCTCCTTGTGGCGGATGTGGCGGCGGATCGCGGCGCGTGCCTTGCCGGTGATCGCGAAGTTGAGCCAGTTGGCCTGCGGCTCCTGCGCCTTGGAGCGCAGGATCTGGACCTGGTCGCCCTGGGCGATCTCGGTGCGCAGCGGGACGACGCGGCCGTTGATCTTGGCACCCACCGCCTGGTCGCCCAGGTTCGAATGCACCGCATAGGCGAAGTCGATCGGCGTCGCGCCCTTGGGCAGCTGGATCAGCTCGCCCTTGGGAGTGAAGGCGAAGATCCGGTCCTGGTACATCGCCATCCGGGTATGCTCGAGCAGCTCCTCGGGGCTGTCGGCATGGTCGAGGATCTCGATCAGGTCCTTGATCCAGCTGACCTGGGTGTCCGGCCGGACGCCGCTGGTCTTGTAGGCCCAGTGCGCGGCGAGGCCATATTCCGCCTGGGCATGCATGTCGCGGGTGCGGATCTGGATCTCGATGCGCGTGTCGCCGGCATGGATGATGCTGGTGTGGAGCGAACGATAGCCATTGCGCTTCGGCGTGGAGATGTAATCCTTGAACCGGCCCGGCACCATCGGCCAGCGGCGGTGGATCACGCCGAGCGCGCGGTAGCATTCCTCCTCCGTGTCGACGATCGCGCGGAAGGCCATGATGTCGGACAGCTGCTCGAGCGACACGTGCCGCTCGGACATCTTCTTCCAGATCGAATAGGGGTGCTTCTCGCGGCCGGTGATCTCGGCGTCGATGCCGCCGCGCGACAGCAGCAGCTTGAGCCCCGAGGCGATCTTGGCGATGCGGTCCTCGCCTTCGATCT
Source organism: Sphingomonas sp. HITSZ_GF (assembly GCF_029543155.1). Classification (GTDB taxonomy): domain Bacteria; phylum Pseudomonadota; class Alphaproteobacteria; order Sphingomonadales; family Sphingomonadaceae; genus Sphingomonas. The sequence continues at coordinate 255,263 of NZ_JARQXA010000004.1, forward strand.
TCAGACTGTCGAGCCGCTTGGTGATCGACTCATACGCCTCGGGCTCGATTTCCCGGAAGGCGAGCGTCTGCATCTCCTTCATGAACTCGTACATGCCGATCCGCTCGGCGAGCGGCGCGTAGATCTCCATCGTCTCGCGGGCGATGCGCTTGCGCTTGTCGGGGTTCTTGATGTGGACCAGCGTGCGCATGTTGTGCAGCCGGTCGGCCAGCTTGACGAGCAGCACGCGGACATCGTCCGACATGGCGAGCAGGAACTTGCGGAGGTTCTCCGCGGCGCGCTCGCTCTCGGTCTGCGCCTCGATCTTGGAGAGCTTGGTGACGCCGTCGACCATGCGCGCGACATTGTCGCCGAACAGCCGCTGGATGTCCTCAGGGGTGGCGACCGTGTCTTCCACCGTGTCGTGCAGGATCGCGGTGACGATCGTCTCGTCGTCGAGATGCAGGTCGGTGAGGATGCCCGCCACTTCGATCGGGTGGCTGAAATAGGGGTCGCCGCTGGCTCGCTTCTGGGTGCCATGCGCGTTCACCGAGAAGACATAGGCCCGGTTGAGCATGGCTTCATCGGCATCTGGGTCGTAGCTCAGGACCCGGTCGACAAGTTCATATTGACGCAGCACAGCTTCTAGATGGGGCCCGGTGCTGTTGCTTTGCAATAAAATTGAGCGCGATCCGGTGTTTTCCGGACCGCGCCCAAACTTTTAGCGTAACTGGTGTGGCGCAGGCGCCATAAGATCAGCGCGCCTTGGTGTTGCACTTCTCGAGCGCAGCCGCATCGAAGTCGGTGCCGTTGGCGCGGAAGGCGGAGAGCTTGCCGACTTCGCGGGCGACCAGCTCGCAGACGATGCCATCACGCGCGCTGCCGGTGGCGGCGGCGGTGCAGGTGCCGGCATTGCACTTCCACAGCGTCGAGCGGGTGACGAAGCTGGTCTTGGCCGGCGCGGTCACCGGGGTGGCGGCATAGCCGCTGGTCGCAGCCTGCGCGATGCCGGCGGCGGGGACGAGGGCCAGCGTGGCCGCGGCCGCTGCGGCGAAAAAGCGGGTCATGGGAAATCCTCCTGGGGATTTGAAACGAGCAACAGGCGTTGCGAATCCCTATTTAATTGACATAAAGGTAAGTTGCAACGAGAAACTATTGCTGCAATGCAAGAAGTTACGGCATTCCGTAGCGTCCGCTTTTGCGATAGGGTGACAAGTCATGGGTGGTGCCATCAGAGAGTCCTTGCGGCAGCTGGCCAATGACTGCAGCCTGCCGGCCGCGCTGGAGGCGATGGGCGAGCGCTGGTCGTTCCTGATCCTGCGCGGCTCGTTCAACGGGCTCCACCATTTCGAGGAATTCCAGTCCGAGCTGGGCATCGCCCGCAACATTCTGGCCAACCGGCTGGCGCGGCTGGTCGACAAGGGCATCCTCGAGCGCCGGCCCTGCGCCGACGATCGCCGCAAGATCGAATATCATCTGACCGACAAGGGCTATGCGCTATTGCCGGTGATGATCTCGCTGCGCCAATGGGGCGAGCGCTGGGAGACGCGGGTGCCCGCCTTCCCGGTGCTGGTCGACGCGCGCGACAGCCGGCCGATCCAGGCTGTACAGGTGCTCAGCCATGACGGGCGGGTGCTGGGGCGCGGCGACCTGCTCTGGGCGCTGCCCGAGGATGTGGTGCGCGAGGACGAGGCGGCCGAGGTGAAGGCGGCGGAGTAAGTCCCCCGTGAAGTTGCGGCGTTAGCAAAGTATTTTCCAGCGCTCTCCAGACTGGGAGCATGTCTTTCGATGAGGGAAAGCTTTATCCTGGTGCGACGGCGACAGCCGAGCAGGTTGCGATGCTTGCCCAAGAATACAAGCTGGCGGCTGAGAACTTGCTTGCGTCGGGGCGACGCGGCGGCTTGCTCTCGACCTGCCCTTACCGGCTGGTGGCAATCCATGCGATCGAGCTTTATCTAAACGCGTATCTTCTGGCGGCAGGGCATAGCTCAACCAAGGTGCGAGGTTTGCAACATGACCTCTCTTCACGCACGACGTTGGCAGTCGAAGCCCGGCTCTGCCTGCGTAAGCGGACCTTCCTGCACCTGCAGGCTCTCTCGAACACGCGCGAGTATCTAATTACGCGCTACGATCCTGCGCTATCGACGGCCTCGCATCTGAACCGACTGGGCGCGACGCTCGACGAAGTTGCGGAGAAAGTGATGCGTTATCTCGGTGATGCCGGCGCAGTGCAGCGCTAACCCCCCAGCCCCTCCAGCCGCGCTCGCACCTTCTCCGGGATCGGCTTCGACTTGCGCGTCGCCAGATCGACATGGACGCTGACCATCTCGATTTCGGTGTGGAGTTCGCCGGTCTCGGCATGGCAGAGCTCGACGCGCATCGTCATGCTCGAGGTGCCGACGCGCTCGACCCGGGCGAAGCCCTCGACCATGTCGTCGAACACGAAGGGCTTCTTGTAGTCGATCGCGGCGCGGACGACGTTGAATTCGGCGTCGAGCCAGTCCGGCCCGATGTCGCCCAGATCCGCCCAGCGCCAGAATTCGCCGAGCGTGACATCGGCATATTCGAGATAGCGCGAGTTGAAGACGATCTTCTGCCCGTCGATCTCGGAATAGCGGACGCGGAAGCGGGTGGAGAAGGAGAAGCCGGGGCGAGTCATGTGCTTCCCTTAGCAAGCCTCTCCGGCAGCGACCAAGCCGTCCCCATGGATATCGCGGTCCGGATTCGACGCATTTTGCTGGGGGATGCTGCCGGGGCAGGCGCATGTGCGCTTCTGGAGGAAATCATGTTGCGCACCTTGCTTCTTTCTTCGCTGGCTACCGGTGCCTTGGCGGTCCCCGCAATTGCACAGACCGCGCCCGATCTTGGTTCGGTCGGGGATCAGGCGAGGCAGGAGGTGCGCGACAATTGGCGCGATGCCGCCGAAAAGATGCGCAACGCCGGCAAGGACGGCGGCGCGGTTCGTGGCGGCGCCGACGCCGGGGGTGGCGCCGCCCGTTCCGGAGATGGCAAAGCGGGCGATGCCGGCGGGGATGCGGCTGGCGATCGATCCGGGACGGTGCTGGAAGGCGCTGCGGAAGGCCGGCTGATGATGTGCTTCACCATGGCCATGGGGTCCTATCGCGACGAGGATTTCCCCACGCCTTTCGATACGCAGATCGCCGAGTTCGAACGCCGGATCGTCGCCCTGTCACCCCATTCCATGGAGACGGGCGCGCTCGAGCAGATCGAAAGCCTGGGGCTGCAACAGGGCAAGCTGAAGGTGAAGGCCTCCGAGATCCGGCAACCGCGCATGGAAGCGGCGGCCGCGCGCAAATGCGGAGGCCGGCCGAAGAGCCTCGACGTCAAGTTCGAAGCGCCGGCCAAGGCTGCCGATGCCGGGCCGTCGGATGCCGCTATCGACTATCGCGCCAAGGAACTGGTGAAGCTGGAGCTGGAGACCGAGTATCGCAGCGCCCTCGATACGCTCGAAACCGCGCTGCGCGAGGGCGGCGAAAGCGAAATCCAGCAGGCGCGCGCCGAGCTTGAAAAGGCGGAGCAGGATTATCGCAAGTTCCTGGGGGAAAACGCGCCTGAGGCGCTGGAAAAGCATAATGACGAATGGAACCGCAGCCTTCGTCCCATGCTGATGATGAAGGGCCAGGGAGGCGCGCATCCGGGGGAGACCGGAAAGCCGCCGGTGCCCGAGCTCGACGAATATGACGGGCCCGATGGCCCTGGCGAAGCCGGGTCGCCCGAAGAGCGTGCGCTTCGGGAAGACGTGCAGCGTGGGCGCCAGGCGCTCGAGGAAGCACGCGAAAGGCTGAACGATGCGGAAGCAAGCGGCGACAAGGCGGCGGTGACCGACGCCAAGCAGATCTTCAAGCAGGCGCAGGAAGACCTTGCCCGCAGGCAGGACAAATATAGCGATTACAAGCTGAACCGGCCGCAGGCCACGTCCGACGATTGAGACGCCGGCCCTTCAGGCCAGCAGCTTGAACCCTACGAACGCCAGCACCGCGGCAAGGATCGGGATCAGCACGCGCTCGGATACGCGCGTGGCGATCAGGCTGCCGACGATGATGCCGGGGATCGAGCCGAGCAGCAGCGCGAGCAGTAGGTTGAGGTCGACCGATCCCATCGTCCAGTGGCCGATGCCGGCGATGAAGGTGAGCGGCACGGCATGGGCGATGTCCGAGCCGACCAGCCGCGCGACCGGCGAGCCGGGATAGAGGACGAGCAGCGCCGTCATCCCCAGCGCGCCGGCGCCGACCGAAGTGAGCGAGACCAGCACGCCGAGGACCGCGCCGAGCAGCACGGTGAGCGCGCCGACCCGCGCCTCGTCGAGCCGGGCGAAGCGGCGGCCCGCCGCGCGGACGATCTGGACACGGAAGAACACCGCGACCGCGGTGAGCATCAGCGTGATGCCGAGGATCGTCGAGATCAAATGCCCGGTATCGCGGGCGTCGCGATGCGCGGCGGCGAGGTAGAGAAGCGTGAGGACCGTCGCCGGCACGCTGCCCGTCGCCAGCCGGCGCACCACTTTCCAGTCGACCGAGCCGCGCCAGCCATGGACGGCAGTGCCCACCGCCTTGGTGCCCGAGGCATAGAGCAGGTCGGTGCCGACGGCGGTGGCGGGGTGGAAGCCGAAGACGAGCACCAGCAACGGCGTCATCAGCGAGCCTCCTCCCACACCGGTCAGCCCGACGAGCAGGCCGACAAGCACGCCCGCGAGCGAGTAGAGCGGATCGATATGCGGCACGATGCGGGGCTCAGCCTGCCTTTGCCGCGGTGTTGACGCCCATCGACTGGAGGTACTTCTTCACGTTGCGGGCGGCCTGGCGCAGGCGCTGCTCGTTCTCGACCATCGCGATGCGGACAAAGCCTTCGCCATTCTCGCCATAGCCGACGCCCGGCGCGACCGCGACCTTGGCATGGGTGAGCAGCTGCTTGGAGAATTCGAGGCTCCCCAGATGCGCGAGTGCCGGGGGCAGCGGCGCCCAGGCGAACATCGAGGCGGGCGGGCTGGGGATCTCCCAGCCGGCGCGGCCGAAGCTCTCGACCAGCACGTCGCGGCGCTTGTGATAGAGCTGGCGATTGGCCTCTACGATGTCCTGCGGGCCGTTCAATGCGGCGCAGGCGGCGGCCTGGATCGGGGTGAAGGCGCCGTAATCGAGATACGACTTCACCCGGGTCATCGCTGCGATCAGCTGCTTGTTGCCCACCGCGAAGCCCATGCGCCAGCCGGCCATCGAATAGGTCTTGGAGAGCGAGGTGAACTCGATCGCCACGTCCTTGGCGCCCTTGACCTGCAGGATCGACACGGTCGGCTTGCCGTCGAAATAGAGCTCCGAATAGGCAAGGTCGGAGATGATCCAGACCTTGTTCTCCTTCGCCCAGGCGACGAGCCGCTCGTAGAAGGCGAGGTCGACCGTCTCGGCGGTGGGGTTCGACGGATAGTTGACCACCAGGATCGACGGGCGCGGGACGGTGAAGGCGATCGCGCGCTCGAGGGATTCGAAATAATGCTCGTCGGGCGTGGTCGGAACCGCGCGGATCGTCGCGCCGGCGAGGATAAAGCCGAAAGTATGGATCGGGTAGCTGGGATTGGGCGCCAGCACGACGTCGCCCGGCGCGGTGATCGCAGTGGCGAGGCTGGCCAGCCCTTCCTTCGAGCCCATCGTCACCACGACCTCTGTCTCGGGATCGATGTCGACGCCGAAGCGGCGGGCGTAATAGTTCGCCTGGGCGCGGCGCAGGCCGGGAATGCCCTTGGACTGGGAATAGCCGTGCGCGTCGGGCTTCTGCGCGACTTCGACCAGCTTCTCGATCACATGCGGCGGCGGCGGCAGGTCCGGATTGCCCATGCCGAGATCGATGATGTCCTCTCCCGCCGCACGCGCCGCTGCCCGCATCGCATTGACTTCGGCGATGACATACGGGGGCAGGCGCTTCATGCGGTAGAATTCTTCGGACATTTCCTCATCTCTCAGGGGTTGGAGCGCGGCACGATCTTGTGCCGTGGCGCCCTCCTACGCCATGTTCTCGCTCGCGGGAATGACGAGTTGCCTGTGGTGCGCTAAAGCGGCGCTTGAAGAGGATAAGCATGGCCGAGACGACCAATCCGCCGATTCCCGACCTTGCGGACCTGCAGCATTGGACCTGGGTGCTCGGCCGTGCGCAGCAGATGATGCTCGAGCATGGCTTCGATATGATGGAGCATATGCCCGGCGCGGCGGCGCCGTTCGGCGCGCCTGCGTTCCCGGCGATGCTCGGCCCGGGCGCGGCGGTGAAGGCGACCACCGATTTCTGGTCGGACACGATGAAGCTGTGGCAGCGCTTCCTCGACCCGCAGCATGCCGAGCCCTTCGAGGAGACGGCCGAGCAGGCGCGCGACAAGCGCTTCAAGGCGCCGCAATGGCGCGAGGAGCCGCTGTTCGACTTCCTGCGCCAGAGCTATCTGGTGATCGCCGACCACATGCTGCGCGGCGTCGATGCGCTGGACGGCATCGATGCCCGGCAGAAGGAGCAGGTGCGCTTCGCCACCAGGGGCTTCCTCGACGCGGTGAGCCCGACCAACTTCCCCGCGACCAACCCCGAAGTGCTCGAGAAGATCGTCGAGACCAAGGGCGAGAGCCTGCTCAAGGGCCTGTCGAACATGATGGGCGACATGGCCAGGGGCCAGATGACCCAGACCGCGGAGGGCGTGTACGAGCTGGGCCGCAACCTGGCGCTGACCCCGGGCAAGGTCGTCAAGCGCACGCCGCTCTACGAACTGATCCAATATGCCCCGGCGGAAGGCGCGAAAGAAGTCTATGCGACGCCGCTGATCATCTTCCCGCCCTGGATCAACCGCTACTACATCCTCGACCTCAACCCCGAGAAGAGCTTCATCCGCTGGGCGGTGGAGCAGGGGATCACCGTGTTCGTCGTCTCGTGGAAGTCGGCCGACGCCACGATGAAGGACGTGGTGTGGGACGATTATGTCGAGCAGGGGCAGATCGACGCGATCGACACGGTGCGCGACCTGCTCGGCGTTAAAGGCGTGCACGCGATCGGCTATTGCGTGGCCGGCACCACGCTCGCCGCGACGCTGGCGGTGCTCCACGCGCGCGGGCAAGCGGAGAAGGTGAAGAGCGCGACCTTCTTCACCGCGCAAGTGGACTTCGCCGATGCCGGCGAGCTCAGCATGTTCGTCGATGACGACCAGCTGGCGATGATCCGCAGCCTGGGGACCGAGGGGTTCCTCGACGGGCGCTACATGGCGGCGACCTTCAACCTGCTGCGCGGGCGCGACCTGATCTGGAACTACGTCACCAACAACTACCTGATGGGCAAGGACTATGCCCCGTTCGACCTGCTCCACTGGAACTCGGACGTGACCAACCTGCCGGCGCGTTGGCACATGAGCTACCTGACCGACCTGTACCGCGACAACAAGCTGGTCCAGCCCGGCGCGCTGGCGATCGGCGGCACCCCGCTCGACCTGTCGAAAGTGGCGACGCCGACCTATGTCCAGGCCGGGCGCGAGGACCATATCGCGCCGGCCGAGAGCGTCTGGAAGATCACGCATTATTTCAAGGGGCCGCTCAAGTTCGTGCTCGCCGGATCGGGGCATATCGCCGGCGTGGTGAACCCGCCTTCCGCGCAGAAATACCAGTATTGGACCAATTCGGCGAAGGCCGGGACGCTCGCCGAATTTTTCGCGGGAGCAAAGGAGACCAAGGGGAGTTGGTGGCCCGACTGGCTCGCATGGCTCCAGGATCTGGATGCAGCAAAAACGCCCGTGACGGGCGCACGCGTGCCGGGCGGGGGCAAGCTGGAGGCCCTGGAGGACGCGCCGGGAAGCTATGTGCGGATGCGCTGAATCCACGCATTCCGTAGCGTAAATTCTGTTTTTGTGCACTGCACAAAAGTCCCTTGCATTCGCTGCTGCCTGCGCTTACATGCTGCATTGCAGCAATAGTCATGGGGAAGGCATATCATGGCCACCAAGGGACCGAAGACCGGCAAGGCCAAGCCTGCCGCTCCGAAGCCTGCGGCGCGCGCTAAGGCCGCGCCGAAAGTTGCTGCGCCCAAGGCTGAGAAGCCCGCGCCGGTGAAGAAGGCGGCCGCGCCGATCGCGAAAGCGATCGCCCCGGCACCCGTCATCGCCGAGCCGGTCCCGGTCCTTGAGGCAGCACCGCAGGAAGTGACTGAAACCGTCGAAGCCGTGGCAGAGCCGATCAAGGAAGCCGCCGCGGAAACCGCAATCGCCGTCGTCGAGGCCGTCGAAGAGATCGCCGCGAAGCCGGAAGTGAAGGGAAGCTGGAAGATGGAAAACCCGTTCGAGACTGCCACCGGCAAGGCCCAGGCTCTGTTCGCCGAGTGGAACGACCGCACCAAGACCGCCGTCGAGAAGTCGACCAAGCTGGTCGAGGAAGCCAATGACTTCGCCAAGGGCAATGTCGAGGCGCTGGTCGAGTCGGGCCGCATCGCTGCCAAGGGCATCGAGGGCCTGGGCCAGGACGCCGCCGAATATAGCCGCAAGTCGTTCGAAACCGCGACCGCCGCGCTGAAGAGCCTGTCGTCGGTCAAGTCGCCGACCGAGTTCTTCAAGCTGCAGAGCGACTATTTCCGCGGCGCGTTCGACTCGTACGTCGCCGAGGCGTCGAAGAACACCGAGGCGCTGATCAAGCTCGCCAGCGACGCGGCCCAGCCGCTGTCGAACCGCGTTGCCGTCGCCGCCGAGAAGGTGAAGACCGCGGCGTAAGCCCCGGCTTCCGGTCGGCCGGCGCACGCCGCGCCAGCGACGCGGAAGACCAAGGTTCAGGGCGGCTGTTCCCCCGGGAATGGCCGCCCTTTCCTTTTATCCGTTTCCAATCAGGGTTTACGCGTTCGCCCCGGCCTTGCCCTTGGCGGCGCGAGCCCATATTTTCCGCAGCGTGACAAATCCCGTGACTTTCGCGATCCGCATGGCCGAGGACGGCAACGACGACGATCGGGGCAACGACCCCTCGATCGGTCTCGCCACGCGCACTCGCACGCGCACCAAGAAGCCGACGCCCTATCGGGTGCTGATGCTCAACGACGACTACACTCCGATGGAGTTCGTCGTGCTCTGCCTGCAGCGCTTCTTCCGGATGAACATGGAAGAGGCGACGCGGGTGATGCTCCACGTCCACCAGCGCGGCGTCGGCGTGTGCGGCGTGTTCAGCTATGAAGTGGCGGAGACCAAGGTCGCCCAGGTGATCGAGTTCGCCCGGCAGAACCAGCATCCGCTGCAATGCACGCTGGAGAAGGCGTAAGCCCAATCCGTCATCCCGGCGAAAGCCGGGATCTCGTGCCGCAAACCGTGTGCGCCTTCGCCTGGGATCCCGGCTTTCGCCGGGATGACGATATAGTTGTTACGCCTCCGCCTCCGGGCAAACCCGCGTAGGCGCTTTTCCGGGAAATACCTGCCGCGCGGCGCGATCTATAAGCGCCTCAGTTCCTGGGAACCGGGGGGTTTTGGGCGGGAACAAGGGCCGGACGGCGCGACTTGTCATCGCTCGACGTCCGGCCCAATTCTTTTCGGCGAAACTCAGCGCGTCCTTGGCAGCCAGCCGAGATCGAGTCCCTCATAGCGATTGATGTAATTGGCGGCGCGGGTGAGCGCGCGCTCGTCGCGCAGGGTGACGCGGCCCGCCTCACGGGCGATCAGCCCTTCTTCCTCGAGCTGGCGCAGCATCCGGTTGACGTGCACCGCGGTCAGCCCGGTCGCATCGCCGATCTCCTCCTGGGTCAACCCGAGGGTGAAGGCGGTGGTGACGCTCTTGTCGACCCGGCGCAGGCGGTTGCGCAGCTCGATCAGCAACGCGGCCACGCGCGCCTTCGCGCTGGTGCGGCCGAGCGCGGCAAGCCGATCGGTGAGCGCCACCCGCTCGATCTGCGAATAGACCAGCACCATCGCCGCCAGCCGCGGATGCTCGACCATCAGGTCGGACAGCGCGCTGCGGTCGAACGGACAGACCACGCAGTCGGACAGCGCCGCCAGCGTCTCGGGTGCTTCCTGATAGACGGCGCTGGACACGCCCAGCATGTCGCCGGGGAAGAGGAAGCGCAGGATCTGCCGGCTGCCGTCGTCGAGCAGCACATAGCTCATCATCAGCCCCTTGCGCAGGATATAGAGCTCGCTGCAGCCCTCATTTTCGCGCTGCAACACCGCCCCGCGGCGCACAGGCCGCTGGCGTTCCTCCAGTTTTTCGAGTGCCCGCTGCTCGACCGGAGTAAGGTCGATGAGCTGACTCAGCATTTCCGCGAAACAACTGCCCGACACGCGATGGCTTCCCCCCACGGGGTCGATGCAAAGCAGTGCAATTGAATCAATGCATTAAAATCGATCAAGGGCGGAAAAAACGCCTGCACTTGCGTGCGGCTGGCCAGCGACTAGAAGCCCGGCATGGACCGTATTCTCATTCGTGGCGGCAAGCGCCTCTCCGGCAAGATCCCCGTCTCCGGCGCGAAGAACGCCGCGCTGACGCTGATGCCCTGCGCGCTGCTCACCGACGAGCCGCTGACGCTGCGCAATCTGCCGCGCCTGGCGGACGTCGACAGCTTCGGCCATCTGCTCAACGAGCTCGGCGCCTCGACCGCGATCGAGGGCACGCGCCCCACCGATTTCGGCCGGGTGATGACGGTGCGCGCGGGCAAGCTGACCTCGACGGTCGCCCCCTATGACATCGTCCGCAAGATGCGCGCCTCGATCCTGGTGCTCGGCCCGCTGCTCGGCCGCGCCGGCGAGGCGACGGTGTCGCTGCCCGGCGGCTGCGCGATCGGCAACCGCCCGATCGACCTCCACCTGAAGGCGCTCGAGGCGATGGGCGCCGAGATCGAGCTGGCCGCAGGCTATGTGAAGGCGACCGCACCGGGCGGCCGCCTGCCCGGCGGGCGCTTCAGCTTCCCGGTCGTCTCGGTCGGCGCCACCGAGAATGCGCTGATGGCGGCGGTGACCTGCAAGGGCACCACCGTGCTCGACAATGCCGCGCGCGAGCCCGAGATCGTCGACCTGTGCAACCTGCTCGTCGCGATGGGCGCGCATATCGGCGGCATCGGCACCGAGCGGCTGGAGATCGAAGGCGTCGACCGGCTGCACGGCGCGACCTATGCAGTGATGCCTGACCGGATCGAGGCGGGCAGCTATGCCTGCGCCGCGGCGATCACCGGTGGTGACGTCGAGCTGGTAGGCGCCGTGGCCGGCGATATGCGCGCCACGCTCGATGCGCTGATCCAGGCGGGCGTGACCGTCGAGGAGACCAAGGCCGGCATCCGCATCGCCGCCAATGGACCGCTCAAGCCGCTGACGCTGTCGACAGCGCCCTTCCCGGGCTTCGCAACCGACATGCAGGCGCAGTTCATGGCGATGCAGCTGGTTGCCGAGGGCGCCAGCGTGTTCACCGAGACGATCTTCGAGAACCGCTACATGCACGTGCCCGAGCTGACCCGCATGGGCGCGCATATCGATGTGCGTGGGCGCACTGCCGTGGTCCACGGCCCGGCCAAGCTGGTCGGCGCGCAGGTGATGGCGACCGACCTTCGTGCCTCGATGAGCCTGATCCTCGCCGGCCTGGCCGCCGAGGGCGAGACCCAGGTCAACCGCGTCTATCACCTCGACCGCGGTTACGAGCGCCTTGAGGAGAAGCTTCAGGCGGTGGGTGCGGATATCGAGCGCGTCGGCGACGGCTGAGGAGGGTTCAGCCCTTTTTCCTGGGCTTCAGCAGGCGTTCGCAATCCTTTTGCCCGGCGGGCGGGAAGTCGGCGCATTCCGGATTGCCGTTGTAGCCGGTGTTTGCCGGCGTGGCCGAGGCTGCGGAAACCGCGGAGGCGATATCGGCTTCGGTGGTGCCTGCGGTCGCGGCGCTGCCCGCCGCCGGCGCGCCATAAGCGCCGCCGCACCGGCGATCATATTCCTTGGTCAGGGCATCGAGCGTACCCATGTCCGCCAGGACGCGGGGCGTGGCGGCGGAGATATTGCGCCCGGTTTGCGCATATCCCCGCGAGTCGCGTTCCAGCTGCGCGCCCGCCTGTTGTGACAGCGCGGTAGCGGCACCCCGGGCGCCCGCAACCTTGGCCATGCCGGCCTTGCCGAAATTGGTCTGCGCGCGCGCGGTCATCGCATTATATTGGTTTCGCGCATTCTGCATCGCCGCGCGCTGGCTCATTGCGTCGGCGATTCCGATATTGGTGGCGGCGGTGATCTGCGCCGCCAGCGCAGGGCAGGGCATGATCCCGATATTGGCAGGCACCGGGCCGGACGGCGGCGCATCGGGCGCGGCCATCTTGCCCTTTATCGCCTTGTTCCGGGACTGGCCCATGTTCGGATTGGAGGGCGCGTGATCCTGTGCGGCGACGGGGGCGGCTGCCATGGCGACAAGCGCAGCGAGCGCGGGAATCGAAATCAAACGCATAGGGCTCTCCGGTGCGACCCGAGGGTGGGGATGCTCGGCACGGACAGGGCAATCGAGTTGCGGGGACATTTGCCCGCTTTGCTGCCGCTCGCCATGCTGCTTGCTTCGGAATCCGATCCTGCTGCGACCAAAGTCGATCGGTGCGCGTCCGGAACGGCTTGGCCGGCGATGACGGGTGCGGCGCCCTAGTTGGCGCTCATCGAATAGGGGCGCGCCGCCTTGCCCGTCGCCCAGCTCTTGTTGGGCGACGCCTGCATCGTGAAGCGCAGTTCGCCGCCGGCGACGATCTCGGCGTGCTTCAGATAGCCGCGCGCCAGCGGCTTGCCGTTGAGCGTGACCTTGCCGACATATTTGTTGGCGTCCGACAGGCCGTCCGCGACGATGGCGAAGCGCTTGCCGCTGGGCAGGTTGAGCGCGACGCGGTTGGCGAAGGGGCGGCCGATCACATATTCGTTCGAGCCCGGCGCGACCGGATAGAAGCCGAGCGCAGTGAAGACGAGCCAGGCCGACATCTGGCCGAGATCGTCATTGCCCGAAAGCCCGTCCGGCGTCGGCTTGTACTGGCTCTCGACGATCTGCTTGAGCCGCTCCTGGGTGCGCCAGGGCTGGCCGGCATAGCTGTAGAGATAGGCGACATGGTGGCTCGGCTCGTTGCCGTGGATATATTGGCCGATCAGCCCGGCAATGTCCTCGGCATGGCTGTAGTCGAGCTTCGAATTGTCGAAGTCGAACATCGCATCGAGCTTCTTCACCGCCGCCGCGTCGCCGCCGAGCAGCGCGAACATGCCGGCCTGGTCCTGCGGCACGAACCAGCTATATTGCCAGGCATTGCCCTCGGTGTAGTCCGATCCATAGTTGATCGCGGTGGGATCGAAGGGCGTGCGGAAGCTGCCGTCGGCCTTGCGGGCGCGCAGGAAGCCGGTCTTGGCATCGAAGCTGTTGCGCCAGTTGCCGGCGCGCTTCTCGAACGTGGCGGCGAGGTCCGGATTGCCCATCGCGGCGGCCATGCGCGCGATGGTCCAGTCGTCATAGGCGTATTCGACCGTCTTGGAGGCGGCTTCCGGCTCCTTGTCGATCGGGACGTAGCCGAGCTTCATATAGTGATCGAGCCCGCCATAGGGGCCGTAGGTGGCGCTCTTCACCATCGCATCGAGCGCGGCGTTCGGATCGAAGCCCTTCAGGCCCTTCAGATAGGCGTCGGCGATCACCGGCACCGCGTGATAGCCGATCATCGTCCAGGTCTCGCGGCCCTGGAACTGCCAGACCGGCAGGATGCCGAACGGGCTGATCTGCTGACTGGCGATCAGCGAGTTGATGAAGTCGGCGTTCTTCTTCTCCGGCTGGACGAGCAGCAGCAGCGGATGTTCGGCGCGGAAGGTGTCCCATAGCGAAAAGGTCGAGTGGAAGGTGAAGCCCTTGGCCTGGTGGACCTGGTCGTCCGGTCCCCGCCAGCGGCCGTCGGCGTCGGAGGCGACGCTGGGTGCCATCAGGCTGTGGTAGAGCGCGGTGGCGATCGTCTTCTTCATCGGCGCGGGCGCGTCGATCTCGATTGCGCCGAGCGCCTTGTCCCAGGCCTTGCGGGTGGCGGCGCGGACGGTGTCGAAATCGCCGGGCTCGCTATCGAGATTGGCGATCGCGCCGTCCTCGTCGACCGTCGAGAGCGCGACCTTCATTTCGAGCGGCTTGTCGAGCATGCCGAAATCGAGCTGCGCGACCAGCGCGCGCCCGGCGAGCTGCTGCGCGTCGTCCATGCCGCGGCTCGGGCCCTGGAAGCCCTTATACTCGACCTTCTCCTCCTTGTTCAGGAAGCTGTGGCCGGTGAGCGGCGCCGACGGGCGGATCGCGAAGAACAATTTACGGGCGGGCGCCCAGCCGCGCGTCTCGCGCGCGCCGGTGATCGTGCCGTCCGCGCGGATGCGGATCGAGGACCAGAGGATCTTGCCCGGATAATTGTAGAGCGAACTCCGCAGGTCGAGCAGCAGATGCGCGGCCTTGCCCGCAGGGAAGGCATAGCGCTGGACGCCGACGCGGGCACCCGCGGTCATCTCGGCGCGGACGCCCGGCCTGGCGAGCGTCACGGCATAATAGCCGGGCACCGCCTGCTCGGTCGCATGGTCGAAGGGCGAGCGATAGTCGTCGGGCTCGATCCCCGCCACTTCGCCCGCGACCGGCTGGACCAGGAAATCGCCCAGGTCCGAATGGCCCGCGCCCGAGAAATGCGTCATCGAGAAGCCCTGGATCGTCGGGTCCTCGTAGCGATAGCCGGCGGCATGGCCGTAGCATTTGCGGATCTGGCAGGTGGTGTCGGTGTCCGGGCTGAGCTGGATCATGCCGAAGGGCGCGACCGCCCCCGGAAACGTATGCCCCTCGCCGCCGGTGCCGATCATCGGATCGGCGGCGTCATAGGTCGATCCGCTGCCGCTGGTCTGCGCCAGGATCGGCTGGACGGGGAGCGACAGGGCGGCGAGCGCGGCGAGGCCGGTGCGGAAGCGGGCGATCATGGCGCGGGTTAGAGCATGGCCCGCGCCCGCATCCAAGCGCGATCAGGGCAGCATGCTGCCGGTTTCGAGGAAGCGCTGGTGCCAGGCCAGCGCCTCGCCGCACAGCATCGGCGTCTGCAGGCCGTAGCTGCCCTTGAGCGCGCGCGCATAATAGTCGCGCAGCATCTCGCGGTACTCGGGATGCGCGCATTTCTCGATCACCAGCTCGGCGCGGCGGCGTGGGGCGAGGCCGCGCAGATCGGCCAGGCCCTGTTCGGTGACGATAACCTGCACGTCCTGTGCGATGTGATCGACATGGCTGACATGCGGGACGATCGACGAGATCTTGCCGCCCTTGGCGGTGGAAGGCGTCATGAAGATCGAGAGATAGGCGTTGCGCGCGAAATCGCCCGAGCCGCCGATGCCGTTCTGGATGCGCGAGCCCATGATATGGGTCGAGTTGACGTTGCCGTAGATATCGGCCTCGATCAGCCCGTTCATCGCGAGGCAGCCCAGCCGCCGGACGAGCTCGGGATGATTGCTCATCTCCTGTGGGCGCAGGATGATCCGATCGCGGAACTGCGCCATCTCGGCATTGAGCCGCGCCGCTGCATCGGGGCTGAGCGAGAAGGCGGTGCACGATGCCATGCGCAGCTTGCCCGAGGCGAGCAGGTCGAGCATCCCGTCCTGCAGCACCTCGGTATAGGCGGTCATGTCGGTGAAGGGCGCATCGAGCAGCCCGGCGAGCACCGCGTTGGCGATGTTGCCGACGCCCGACTGGAGCGGCAGCAGGTTCGGGGGCAGCCGGCCCTTGCCGACTTCGTGCTTGAAGAATTCGATGATGTGGCCGGCAATGGCGAGCGCGGTCTCGTCGGGCTTGGCGAAAGGCAGGTTGCGATCGGGTGCGTCGGTCTCGACCACGGCGATCACCTTGTCCGGATCGCAGCGGAAGCTCGGCTGGCCGAAGCGATCGTCGGGGCGGACCAGCGGGATCGGCACGCGATTGGGCGGCAGCGCGGTGCCGTAATAGATGTCGTGCATCCCATCGAGCGCAGGGTTCTGCCAGCTGTTGACCTCGAGGATCACGGCATGCGCGCGATCGAGCCAGGTCTTGTTGTTGCCGACCGAGGAGGAGGGGATCAGCGAGCCGTCGGCGTTGATGCCGGAGACTTCGATCACTGCGATGTCGAGCGGCCCGAGAAACCCTTCCCAGGCCATTGGCGCGACCTGGCTGAGGTGCATGTCGAGATATTCCATCTCGCCCTTGTTGATCCGTTCGCGTGCGGTGGGATCGGAGTTGTAGGGCAGGCGCAGCTCGATACCGTCCGCCTCCGCCAGCGCGCCGTCGAGCTCGGGGCCGGTCGAGGCGCCGGTCCACACCTTCACGCGCAGGTTGCGCCCGGCGGCGCGCTCGGCGGCGATGCGCCGCGCCAACGCCATCGGCACCGCCTTGGGATAGCCCGATCCGGTGAAGCCGCTCATGCCCACGGTCATGTGGTCGTCGATGAAGCTGGCGGCCTGCTCGGCGGTGGTGACCTTGGCGGCGAGGCCGGGATGGGCAATGCGGGACGTCATGGGTTTCCTCTGGGATGATGCCCGGTCGCTAGCGCAGCGCGCAGCGCATGGACGAATGCAGGTTTCGCATGCTGCACGCGCGATACCGGCACGCGAGCTTAACCCAGGTTATAAGTGACGGAAATCGGCGGGTTTCTTCGCGGCGCGGCGGAACCCGACGCGCTTGGGGCCGGTTGTTGCGCCATCCCAGGAGAGAGATGACGACATGGCAACGCGCGCGCGCGATTTCGCGAACGACCTCGGCTCGCAATTTCTGAAGGACAGTTTCCAGCGCGGGCTTGCGCACTGGAATCGCGAGCGGTTGTCGCCCGGATTTCCCGATGCCGACTGGCAGAAGGTCTTCGAGCGCGACGTGAAGATGCAGCGGCTGGAAGGCGCGTTCCTCGAAGAGCTGCGCGCCGAAGTCGCGGCCGAGGCCGCGGCGGCGCCGACCGACGTCGAGGGCTTCATCGCCTGGTTCGAGGGGCTGAAGGCGGTGGGGCCCGGGCAGGGCGATCCGCTGTTCCCCTGGCTCGCCGAGCATGCCGACCGGGACCAGCTTCGATGGTTCTTCGAGCAGGAAGCCGCGGGCGAGGCCGGGTTCGACGATCTGGTGGCGATGACGCAGGTGAAGCTGCCGGTGCGGCCGAAACTGGAGCTTGCCCGCAACTATTGGGACGAGATGGGGCATGGCACCGAAAAGGGCATGCACGGCCCGATGCTCGATGCGCTGGTCGAGACGCTGGCGGTGACGCCGGTGATCGAGAACACGGTATGGGAGAGCCTGTGCCTTGCCAATGCGATGACCGCGATGGCGACGCAGCGCCGCTATGCCTGGCATTCGGTGGGCGCCCTGGGCGTGATCGAGCTGACCGCGCCGGGCCGGGCGGCGCTGGTCGCCGAAGGGCTCAAGCGCGTCGGGCTGACGCCCAAGGAGGCGCGCTATTTCACGCTCCACGCCGTGCTCGACGTCAAGCACAGCGAGGACTGGAACCGCGAGGCGATCCGCCCGGCCGTGGCGGACGATCCGCGCCGCGCGACGGCGATGGCCGAGGGCGCGCTGATCCGGCTCAAATGCGGCGAGCGCTGCTTCGCGGCCTATCGCGATCGCCTGTGGGGCTGACGGGGCGCCCGGGCCGCTCTAGGCTGGGGGCATGAAGCTCGCCGCGCTGCTCCTGCCCGTCCTTCTCTCGGTCCCCGCCCCCGATCCGGGCAAGCGCCTGCCGGTGCATGTCGGCGGCCGCGCGGTGGCAGAGGGGCAGGCGCTGCGCTTCGGCTGGCCCGGCACGTATTTCGAGGGTCGCTTCCGCGGCACCGACGTGACCGTGGCGTTCGACACGCGCACCGATTTCTACCGCGTGCTGGTCGATGGCCGGGTGTTCCAGACGCTGACCAGACCCGAGCGGACCGAGTTGCGCGTCGCCGGGCTGAAGCCGGGCGTCCACACCGTGCGGCTGGAGAAGCTGACCGAGAGCCAGTCGGGCGGGGGCACCTTCCTGGGCTTCTTCACCCATGGCACGCCGCTGACGGCGCCGGCGCGCACCGCCAGGATCGAGTTCATCGGCGATTCGCACAGCGTCGGCTATGGCAACACCTCGGCGACGCGCGACTGCAAGGCGGCGCAGGTGCACGACACCACCGATACCAGCCAGGCCTTCGGGCCGATCCTGGCCAAACGGCTGGGCGCCGATTACCGGGTGATCGCCTATTCGGGCTATGGAATTGTCCGCAACTATGCCGGCAAATTTCCCGGTGAGAGCCTGCCCTTCCTCTATCCCCGCGCGATCCCCGGCGCGCCGGAGCCTGCCCGCGCCGATGGCTGGAAGCCCGGGATCGTCGTGATCAACCTGGGCACCAACGACTTCTCGACTCCCGTCCATGCCGGCGAGGCCTGGGCCGACGATGCGGCGCTCAGGGCCGATTATCGGGCGAAGTACATCGCCTTTGTCCGCGCCCGCCAGGCGGCCTGGCCCGGGGCTCGCATCCTGCTGATGGGGGCCGAGAATTTCTACGCCGATGTCGCTGCGGTGGCGGCGGCGACGGGCGTGGCGGCGGTGAAGGTCCCCAAGCTCGAGATGACGGGCTGCAACTGGCACCCGTCGCTCCAGGATCACCGCGCCATGGCGGACCTGCTCGAAAAGGCGATCCGCGGCTGAGCCCGGGCCTGGTTCGGCATCCGGACAGGAAGTGTGCAGCTAAAAATGCGCGTGGCAATGCCGCTGCATAGTTCTCTGAAAAATGCCGGAAGTTCCCGATGAATATCCATGTGGGTTCGAACAATGGTTCGAAACGGCGCAAAGTCCTTTAGGACTCCGGAAACATTTCGGATAAGTATCCACAAATAAATCCGGTAGGGGAAATCCCATGCGTCGTGCACTCAATGTGGTTTTCGGCGTGAGCCTTGTTGCGGCCATTTGCGGGATTGGCGTGGCGCAGCAGACAGGACGCAACGATCCAAAGACCCCGGCCGCGCTGCCGGGCATCGACTCGGTCGCGATCGAGCAGGATGCGCGGGCCGGAACGACGCTGCTGCTGGTCCATGCGATCAAGGGGCCGGCGCATCCGGGCAGCTTCCCCTATGCCTTCGACACTGGCGACGTGATCGTGAACGATCTCGGCCGCGACGGCGACCGGCGTGCGGGCGACGGCACCTATACCGCGAAGGTGCGCTTCGACGTCGACGAGCTCGGACGCACCGCCACCGCGAACTTCGCCAAGGTGCAGGCCGAACCGCTGACCGCGCCGGCGATCCGCTCGCTCCGCTTCGATCCGCCGACGCGCAAGCTGCAAGGCGGCGCCAAGTTGCTGACCGCGCCGCAGCTCAGGACGCAGCAGCTCACCGCCGACCGGCTGTTCCGGACCCAATCGGTCACCGATTCGAAGGCGGCGCTCGCGACCTTCAAGCTGCCGGCGGCGCGCCGCCCGGCCGAGGTGCTGCGCTTCGACCGGGCGAAGGGCGACGTGCGCGCCACGCTGTTCGGCAGGCAGGTGCCGGTGGGCATCCTCACGCTGCCCAAGCTCAAGCTCAAGGTCCTGCCCTCGGCGGTCAAGCCCGAGCGCTCGCTGATGATCACCGCGCCCGAAGTGGTGAAGGATACGACCCGCACGTTCGAGCCGTGCACCACCGTGCCCAACCAGGGCAATCCGAACGGCGTGTGGACCTTCAAGCACCTGATGACCGAGATGGCGAACACGCCGCAGACCGGCATCGCGCCCGAGGACTTCGTGTTCAACTGGCTGACGCAGCAGAATAGCGCGCAACCGGTCAACAGCTTCAGCGCCGGCGCGCGGCCCGGGTTCGTCTCGATGGTGCGCGACCGCTGGCTGACGCAGAGCGGCGGCGTGAAGCTCAACCTCGACAAGGCGCCGTTCCGCCTGCTCGCGATCGTTTCCCGAACCGATCTCGGTACCGGGGTGAGCGGCTATAGCGGCGGCAATGCCGGTGAGGCGCGCTTCGTGTTCGGCGTGCTGGATCCCAACAATGCCTGCGGGGTGCAGCAATCGACGGTGATCTTCGAATATGCGATCCAGAAATCGAGCTGCGCGGCGAAAAAGGCTTGGATCCAGGACTGGTTCAGCCTGAGCGGCAGCGGGTTCGTGCTGGGCGGCAGCTTCAACACCAAGCTCCAGACGCTGACCGAGAGCTTCGTCACCGCCGGCGCCAATCCCGCCCAGTTGCCCAACCGCAGCGCGATCGGGCAGGTGCGCACCAACGACCTGATCGCCGGCCCCTGGATGCTGTTCGAATTCCAGCCGCGCAGCGCCGGCGATCCGGATCCGGGCGCGCTCCACAATGTGACGGTGAAGCAGAACCCCGATATCAGCTTCAAGAACGCCCCGGGTCCCCGTGCGCTGCTCGCGCAGTTCATCGGCGACAACCAGGCGGCGCTGCTCAACGGCACCTATGTCATTCCCGCGGTGCTGCCGGCGCCGTCGAACGCGCCGATCCTCGGCGGGGAATCGCCGACCTTCAACAACACCAGCTTCACCTGGACCGACACGAGCTTCGCGACGCCGGTCGACCCCGCGGCGCTCGCCGCCTTCTCGATCGGCACCTGCAATGGCTGCCATACCGGCGACACCGGCACGGCGTTCACCCATGTGAAGCCGCGCACACCCGCCGGTGTCGCCAGCCTGTCGACCTTCCTGAACAATCCCGGCGACCCGGCCGAGGACGATCTCGAGCGGCGCCAGCGGATGATGGCCAATGCGCTCAACGGCCAGTGCTTCGCGCTGCCGCTGACCGCGACGCTGCCCTTCGGTTTCGTCCACTGAAGCCGAAGGGAGGCGGCGCGGCGGGCTAGACTGCCTTCAGCGCTTCCTCGAAATCGGCGATCAGGTCCTCGGCATCCTCGACGCCGATCGAGATGCGGACGAGATTGTCGGTGATGCCCAGCGCCTGCTTGCGGGCATCGGGCACCGAGAGATGGGTCATGCCGGCCGGGTGGCTCGCCAACGTTTCGGTACCGCCGAGCGACACGGCGAGCTTGGCGATCTTGAGGCTGTCGAGGAACGCGAAGGCCTCCTTCTCGCCGCCCTTCAGATAGAGCGAGAATGTCGATCCGGCGCCGGTGCAGTGGCGTTGGTAGATGTCGGCCTGGCGCGAGCCTTCTTCGAGGAAGCCGAGATAGCCGACATGCTCGACCTTTGGGTGGCTGCGCAGGAATTCGCAGACCTTCACGGCATTCTCGCCGGCGCGCGACATGCGCAGCTCGAGCGTTTCGAGCGAGCGCAGCAGCATCCAGGCGGTGTTGGGATCGCAGATCGTGCCGATCGTGTTGCGCATCAGGCGGATCGTGTTGATGTGCTCCTTCGAGCCGAGCACGCCGCCCGCCACCAGATCCGAATGGCCGCCGGCATATTTGGTCAGCGAATAGACGACGATGTCGGCGCCCTGCTCGAGCGGCTTGGCCCACAAGGGGCCCAGGAAGGTGTTGTCGATCGCGATCGGCGGCTTGTTTGCTCCGGTGAAGATGGCGTCGCGGCTGGCGCGGACGGCTTCGACATCGACCAGCGCGTTGGTCGGGTTGGCGGGGCTCTCCAGATAGATCAGCGCGACATTGCCCGAGGCCGCCTTGCCCAGCACCGCGTCGATCTCCTCGCGGGTGGCGCCGGCGGGGAAGTCGAGCCAGTGGACGCCGAAGCGGCCGAGGATGCGCGCGATCAGCGTCTCGGTTGCCGCATAGAGCGGGCCCGAATGGACGATCGTGTCGCCCGGCTTGACCATCGACAGGAACAGCGTGGCGATCGCCGACATGCCCGAGGAAAAGGCGAGTGCGTCCTCGGCGCCTTCCCAGATGCCGAGGCGATCCTCGAGAATCTCCTGGTTCGGGCCGTTGAAGCGCGAATAGACCAGCCCGTCGGCGCCGCCCGGGCGCTTGCCGGTGACGCCTTCGAAATGGCGCTTGCCGGCGGCGGCATTGGGGAAGACGAAGGTCGAGGTGAGGAAGATCGGCGGCTTGAGCGAGCCTTCCGAGAGCATCGGATCATAGCCGTGCCCCATCATCATCGTGCTGGGCTTGAGCTTGCGATCGCCGACCTTGTCCGCCGACGGCTTGGGGCGTCGGCGCGGGGTGCCGCCGGTCAGGTCGGCTTCGGTTTCGTCGGTCATGCAGGCTCTCCGGGGATGTGCTTATTTCGTATCATCTGTAACGATTCGCGCGACGAAGGGGAGCCTGAAACGCGCGGAAGGTCACAAAAGTCACGCTGCGCGAGGAGCCGCGGGCCTTTCCGCGGGCAACCACATCCGTCGCTCCAACCCGTCATGCTGAACTTGTTTCAGCATCCAACGTGCGGCGGACGACAGTCCACGAAGCGAAGGGGCGTCGCCCAGCCCAACCTTGGACCCTGAAACAAGTTCAGGGTGACGGTGGGTATTGGGCTCAGCCCAGCCCGATCAGGCTGATCTGCCGGCCATAGTCCGGCTCGCTGCGGTGCGTCGCGCGGCGGAAGCTGTAGAAATGGTCTTCGCGGGCATAGGTGTCCTGCCCGAGCATCTCGACGGTGCGGATGTCGGCGGCGGCGAGGCGCGACGCGACATAGGCTTCGAGATCGAACTGCCAGTGATCCTCGCGGCGCCCCTCGGTGAAAAAGCGCTCATTGTCCGGATCGGCATCGGCGAAGCGGGCGAGGAAGACCACGTCGACTTCGTAGGACGCGCGCGCGATGCACGGGCCGACCGCGGCGACGATGCGCGCGCGCTGCGCGCCCAGTGCCTCCATCGCGGCGATCGTCGAATCGGTGACGCCGCCGATCGCGCCCTTCCACCCGGCATGTGCGGCGCCGACGATGCCGGCTTCCTTGTCGGCGAACAGCACCGGCGCGCAATCGGCGGTGAGGATGCCGAGCACCAGGCCCGGGCGATCGGTGACCAGCGCATCGGCGCGCGGGCGCAACTGCTCCTCGAACGGCTCGATCACCGCGACGCAATCGGGCGAATGGACCTGATAGAGCGTCACCAGCCTTGCGCCGGGCAGCACCGCATCGGCGGCGCGGCGGCGATTCTCGGCGATCAGCGCGGGATCGTCCTGCGATCCCAGGCCGACATTGAGGCTGGCCATGGCGCCGGTGGAGACGCCGCCCTTGCGGCCGAGAAAGCCGTGCGCGACGCCATCGAGCGCGCGGGCGCGAAAGACCTCCACGTCGCTCACAGCGCCCGCCGCATCAGCCGGTCCTCGTCCTCATGGCTGCCGACCAGGAAGACATAGGGGCCGCGATCCTCGAAGCCGTTCTTCTCGTAGAAGCGCCGGGCACGGTGATTGTCGACATAGACCGAGAGCCACATCTCCTCGGCGCCGGCGGCGCGGCCCCGGTCGAGCGCCCAGTCCATCAGCACCTGCGCGGCGCCGCTGCCCTTCGCCCGCTCGTCGAGATAGAGCTGGCGCAGCTCATAGGTGCGCGCGCTGGTCTCCGCCGGCAAGGTGAGCCGGCTCACCTTGGCGAAGCCGGCCAGGCCCTGCTCGTCCTCGGCGAGGTGGAAGGCGAGACCCGGCTCGGCGAACTCGCGCGCCCAGGCCGCGGGCGTGAACTTGCCGAGGAAGCCGGCCAGATCCTGCGGCCGGTAGAGATGGCCGAAGGTCGCGATGAAGCTCGCGCGGAACAGCGTGTCGATCGCGGGCAGATCGTCGATAGTGGCGTCGCGGTAGATCATTGCTTCCTTCTTCTCGTCATCCCCGCGAAAGCGGGGACCCATCTCGGAGCGAGGCCAAGCATACAACAGCGGTTGTATCGGCTCGACAGCGTGGGAGATGGGCCCCCGCTTTCGCGGGGGTGACGGCTTGGGTGTTCATTCCGAAAACCCGGCGGGCGCCGGCCAGCCGGGGGCAGTGAGCGCAATTACCTTGAACAACTCGCCCATCTGCTCGGGGTGGGTCAGGCGATCGCGGTCGGTGGCGAGCTGGCCGGCGCGCTCGGGCGCGGCAAGCGACAGCGCCGCGGTGCGCTCGGTGATGCCGAGGCGGGTGAGGAACTCGCCCTGGGTGACCGGGCCGTGGATGACGAGGCCCTCGGCGCGCGCCGCCTCGCCCAGCGTGGCGAAATCGACATGGGCGGTCAGGTCCGCCTCGCCCGGCGTATCGAAGGGGTTGGCATATTCATGCCCCTTCACTGCCTGCAGCGTGTCCCCGATCGCCGGGCCCATATAGCCATAGTCGATGATCAGCGCCGCGCCGCCCTGCGCGGTCAGCCGCTGGGCGAGCTGGCGCACCGTTGCGACGCTGGCCGGTGATGTCTCGAGGATCGAGCCCGGCGCGGCATCGCGGAAGCTGGGCGGGATGATCATGTCGAAGCCGCGGTCGCCGGCGATCGGCAGGAACAGCGTGTCCTGGCAGGCGACCAGGCGCTCGCGCCAGCCTTCCTGCGTGGCGATCAGCTGGCGGATCGGCAGCGCGTCGAAGAATTCGTTGGCGACGAAGATAAGCGGCGCGTCTTCGCTCAGCCCGGTGAGGCCGAGATGGAACTCGGCATGCGGCACGCGCTCGGCCTGGGCGGCGCGCAGGGTGGGGCTGGTCTCGATCATATCGACCGGCGGGGTAAGCCCCGCCTTGGCCATGGCGCGCAGCGCGTCCGCCGCCAGGGTCCCGCGGCCCGGCCCGAGCTCGACATAGCGCGCGGGCGGAGCGCCGGCGCGCTGCCACAGGTCGGCGATCCACAGCCCGATCAGCTCACCGAACATCTGGCTGACTTCGGGCGCAGTGGTGAAGTCGCCGCGCGCGCCGAGCGGATCGCGCGTGGCGTAATAATGCGCGTTGGCGGCGCCCATGAACTGCGAGAGCGGGATCGGCCCGGCCATGGTGATGGCGCGGGAGAGCCGCTCGGCGAGCAGGGGTTCGGCAGCGTTGGCCGAACGATCCTGCGCGCTGGCGTCTAGAGGGTTCTCGCGCACTTCAGGCCACGCTCTCCGCGCCCGCGATCGGCTCGACCCGCTCGCGGCGGCCCTTGGCGGTGGCGATCAGCCAGACGCCGCCGACGATCATCGGCAGGCACAGCACCTGGCCCATATGGATGACATGCTCGAACACCGTGCCGGCGAACTGCGCATCGGGCTCACGGAAATATTCGACGAAGAAGCGGAAGCAGCCATAGCCGAGCAGGAAGATGCCGACGAGCTTGCCCGGTTCGTAGCGCGCCTTGGTGCGCCAGAAGGCGTAGGCGAGGATCGCGAACAGGAGGACGCCTTCGAGCAGCGCCTCGTAGAGCTGGCTCGGATGGCGGGCGAGCGGACCGGCGCCGGGGAAGATGATCGCCCAGGGCAGCTCGGCCGGCTTGCCCCACAGCTCGCCGTTCACGAAATTGGCGAGGCGGCCGAAGAACAGGCCGAAGGGCGCGCAGCAGGCGACATAGTCGTGGACGCGCAGCCAGTTCAGCCCCTGTTGGCGGCACATCAGGATGATCGCCAGCGTGGTGCCGATCACGCCGCCATGGAACGACATGCCGCCGTCCCACAGCTTGAAGATGTCGAGCGGGTGCTCGACGAACCGGTCGAGTCCGTAGAACAGGACATAGCCGAGCCGGCCGCCGATGATGATGCCGAGCGTGGCGTAGAAGACGAGATCGTCGGCATGCTTGCGGCTCATCGGCGCGCCGGGCTCGCGCAGCAGGCGGATCAGGTACCACCAGCCGACCAGGATGCCGGCGATATAGGCCAGCGAATACCATTTGATGTCGAAGAAGCCGAGCGACAGCGCGACCTTGTTGAGGCCGAGATCGGCGAAATGGATATGCTGGGTGGCCGCGTCGGCCAGGGTAGCAAACAGCACTATGGTCCCTCCGGGGTGTAGCGCCCCGATAGAGCAGGCGGGCCGCAAACCCAAGCGCATCTTCCCGTCATCCCGGCGAAAGCCGGGATCTCGTGCCGTATCGCGCCTCCGCCTGAGATCCCGGCTTTTGCCGGGATGACGATTGGGGCGCGGGGTGACAGTCCCTGGCACGCGCGATAGAGCGGGGGCGATGAAGGTCGATATCGGCAAGCTTGGGAAGCTGGATCGGCGCACGCTGCTGATCGGTGGCGGCGTGGGCGTGGGGCTGGTGGTGGCCTGGGCGGTCTGGCCGCGCACCTATCTGCCGAACCTGACCGCGGCGCCGGGCGAGAGCCTGTTCGGTGCCTGGCTCAAGATCGGCACCGACGGGCATGTCTCGGTCGCGGTGCCGCAGTGCGAGGAAGGGCAGGGCGTGTTCACCGCGCTGCCGCAGATCATCGCCGACGAGCTGGGGGCGGACTGGAAGCTGATGGGCGTCGAGCCCGCGCCGCTCAACCCGCTCTACGCCAATCCGCTCGCCGCGCAGGAATTGTTCGAGCTGGCGCTGGGCGGCCTGCCCGAGCAGTTGCGCAAGAGCCATGCCGCGCGCACCGGGCTGATGCTCACCGGCTGCTCGACGTCGATCCGGAGCTTCGAGGACCAGCTGCGCCATGCCGGCGCCACCGCGCGGGTGCTGCTGTGCAAGGCGGCGGCGCGGCGCTGGGGCACCGAATGGCAGAGCTGCGACACCGCCGGCGGCCAGGTGATCCACGGCAATTCGAAGCTCGGCTTCGGCGCGCTGGCGGCCGAGGCGGCGGACGAGAGCGTGCCCGGCGACGTCCCGCTGCGCACCGGCGAGGCCAACCGGCTCTACGGCCAGCCGCTGCCCCGGCTCGATGGGCCTGCCAAGACCGACGGTAGTCTGGTCTATGCCGCCGACGTGCGGCTGCCGAACATGGTGTTCGCCTCGATCCGGATGGGGCCGATCGGCGAGACCGGGCTGGTCAAGCTCGATCGGGCGGCGGCGAACAGGATCCCGGGCATGCTCGCGGTGGTCACCACCAGCGACTGGGTGGCGGCGGTCGCCAATAATGGCTGGGCGGCGGAGCGCGCGATCGACGCGATGCGCCCGCGCTTCAAGACGCCCGATGCGGTGATCAACAATGATTCGATCGCCGATGCGCTCAACAACGCGCTGAACGCCGATGGCGCGCGGCTGCACGAGGCGGGCGACCTGGCGGCGGATTTCCGCGGGGCGAAGGTGGTCAATGCCGAATACCGCGTCGATGTGGCGCTGCACGCGGCGCTCGAGCCCGCGACCTGCACCGCGTCCTACGCCGACGGGCACCTGTCGATCTGGCTGCCGACCCAGGCGCCGGGGCTGGCACGCGCTGCGGCGGCGCGGGCGATCGGCGTCTCCGAAGGCGCGGTGACGGTGCATGCGACGATGGCCGGCGGCTCGTTCGGCGCACGGCTCGAGCATGACGTGGCGGGGCAGGCGGCGCTGCTCGCGTTGAAGATCGGCAGGCCGGTGCAGCTCAGCTGGACGCGCGGCGAGGACATGCGGCACGACCGCTACCGGCCGCCGGCGATCGGGCGGCTTACCGGCAAGCTGGGCGCGGGGGGGCAGGTCTCGGGCCTGCTCGCCAAGATCGCCGCGCCCGAGACCGGGCGCGAGCTCGCGACGCGGCTGCTGGGGAGCGATCCGGTAGTGCAGGCCTCGCTCGCGCTGCCGGGCAAGGGCGATCCTTCCGCGGTGGCGGGCGCCGAGCCCGTTTACGGCATCCCCAATTACGCGGTCGATCACCACCCGGCCGAGATCGGCGTCCCGACCGGCTATTGGCGCTCGGGCGCCCATAGCTACAATTGCTTCTTCGTCGAAAGCTTCATGGACGAGCTGGCGCATGTCGCCGAGCAGGATGCGGTGTCCTTCCGCATGGCGATGCTCGGCAACGAGACGCGGCTGGCGCGCTGCATCCAGACTGCGGCGCAGCTCGGCGGTTGGCAGGGCGGCCAGCCGGGCAGCGGCCAGGGCATCGCCTGCCATGCGTTCCGCGGCTCCTATATCGCGGTGATGGCAGAGGCGCGGCTGGACGGGCGCAAGGTGGTGGTCGAGCGGCTGGTCGCCGCGGTCGATTGCGGGCGCATCGTCAATCCCGACCTGGTGACCCAGCAGATCGAAGGCGGGCTGCTCTTCGGCATGGCCGCGGCGATCGCGGGCTCGACGAGCTTCACCGAGAATGTCGCCGACGTGCGCGATATTTCCGAGCTCGGCCTGCCGACGCTGGCCAGCGCGCCGGACATCACGGTGGAGCTGATCCGGAACGGCGCCGATCCGGGCGGGGTGAGCGAGCTGGCGGTGCCGCCGGTCGCGCCGGCGATCGCCAATGCGCTGCAATCGGCGAGCGGCGTGCGCTTCCGCGTGCTGCCGCTGCTCTCGGATGTCGAGTGACCCGGGAATGATCTGGCCCGAAAAGCATGTCCCGGTCGCGACGGGCAGGATCGGCGTGCTGCTCGTCAACCTGGGCACGCCCGATGCGCCCGAGCCGGGCGCGGTGCGGCGCTATCTGGGCGAGTTCCTGTCCGATCGCCGCGTCGTCGAGATTCCGCCGTTGCTCTGGCAGCCGATCCTGCGCGGGATCATCCTGCGCACCCGGCCGAAGAAGTCGGCGCATGCCTATGGTCTGGTATGGCGCGAGGACGGATCGCCGCTCGCCGCGATCACCCGTGCCCAGGCGATGGCGCTCGAAGGCGCGTTCGGGTCCGAGGTGATCGTCGATCATGCGATGCGCTATGGCAAGCCCGCGATCGCCGAGCGGCTGGACGTGCTCAAGGCGCGCGGCTGCGAACGCATCCTGGTCGCGCCGCTCTACCCGCAATATTGCGCGGCGACGACCGCGACGGCCAACGACGCCGCCTTCGCCGCGCTCGCCGCGATGCGCTGGCAGCCGGCGCTCCGCACCCTGCCGCCCTATCACGATCATCCCGCCTATATCGAAGCGCTGCGCGCGTCGGTCGAGGCGCATCTGGCGGCGCTCGACTTCGCGCCCGACGCGATCCTGGCGAGCTTCCACGGCATGCCCGAGCGCACGCTGCACCTGGGTGATCCCTATCACTGCCATTGCCAGAAGACCGCGCGGCTGCTCGGCGAAGCGCTCAAGGAAGTTTTGGGGGGACGCGAGTTAACCGTCACCTTCCAGTCGCGCTTCGGCCGGGCGAAATGGCTCGAGCCGGCGACCGACGTGACGCTGGCCGCGTTGCCGGCCAAGGGCGTGAAGAAGGTGGCGATCGTCGCCCCGGGCTTCGCCGCCGACTGCCTGGAGACGCTCGAGGAGCTGGAAATCCGCGGGCGGAGCACGTTCCTTGCCGCGGGCGGCACCCATTTCGCCTATCTTCCCTGTCTCAACGACAGCGCCGGGGGTATCGACATGCTGCGCACAATTTTGCGCGGAGAGCTTGCGGGCTGGAGCCAGCCTGCCTAGCGTTCTCCCGACCCCAGCAAGGAGAGGACAAGGCATGGCACGCGTAGCGATCGTGACGGGCGGAACCCGCGGCATCGGCGAGGCGATCAGCCTTGCGCTGAAGGATGCCGGCGTGACCGTCGCCGCCAACTATGCGGGCAATGACGAGAAGGCCAAGGCCTTCACCGATCGCACCGGCATCGCCGCTTACAAATGGGATGTCGGCGATTACGACGCCTGCCACGAAGGCGTGGCCAGGGTGGCGGCAGAGCTGGGCCCGGTCGACATCGTCATCAACAATGCCGGCATCACCCGCGACGGCACCATCCTGAAGATGAGCCGCGAGATGTGGGAAGACGTCATCCGCATCAACCTGGGCGGCTGCTTCAACATGGCGCACGCGACCTTCCCCGGCATGCGCGAGCGCAAATGGGGCCGCATCGTCAATATCGGCTCGATCAATGGCCAGGCCGGCCAGTACGGCCAGGTCAACTATGCCGCCGCCAAATCGGGCATCCACGGCTTCACCAAGGCGCTGTCGCAGGAAGGCGCGCGCTTCGGCGTGACGGTCAATGCGATCGCCCCGGGCTATATCGATACCGACATGGTCGCCGCGGTACCGGCCGAGGTGCTCGAGAAGATCGTCGCCAAGATCCCGGTCGGCCGGCTGGGCCAGGCGCACGAGATCGCCCGCGGCGTCGCGTTCCTCTGCTCGGACGAGGCCGGCTTCGTCACCGGATCGACGCTGTCGATCAACGGTGGCCAGCACATGTACTGATACGGCCCAGAAACGACGAGGGCCGCCCCAAAAGGGAGCGGCCCTCAGCCCTCGATACGCTACGCGAGGGGTAACACTGCAAAGAATAACGACTGCGACTCTAGTGAGTTCCCTTTAGTTTCTGCTGAACGCGCCAGTCATCTGGCGTTCATCTTTGCGGCGCTGGTTCTTCCGCCCCAAGCCGCTATGAGCGGAGGCGATGCTGCTCCGTCCCGCGATCGCCCTGTTCTCGCTCTGCCTTATCCTGCTGCTCTCCGCCTCGGGACGCGAGGGGCGCGACGTGCTGGGCAAGGTGCCGAGCATGCAGGTAGAGCGCGTGCCGCTCGATCTGCGCGATCCCGCGCGCACCCGGGTGGGGGCGCTCACCTATCTGGGCGGGATCAGGCTGAAGAGCCCGGACCGGGCGTTCGGCGGCTTCTCCTCGATGCAGATAAAGGGCGATCGCTTCACCCTGCTTTCGGACGGCGGCACCTTCATCCGCTTCCGCATGGGCGCCGACTGGGCACCGCGCGAGCTGCGCTTCGGCGATCTGCCGGACGGCCCGGGCAGCGGCTGGCTGAAGGCGCAGCGCGATTCCGAATCGATGACCAGCGATCCCGCCACCGGCCATATCTGGGTGGGTTTCGAGAACTACAACGCGATCTGGCGCTATGATGACGGCCTGACTCGCGCCGAGCGGAGCGTGCGGCCTGGCGCGATGCGCGGCTGGTCGGCCAATGGCGGCCCCGAATCGATGGTCCGCCTCGCCGACGGGCGCTTCGTGGTGCTGAGCGAGACCTCGCGCCCCAAGGGCAGCCGCACCGGGCGCGAGGCGCTGCTCTTCGCCGGCGATCCCACCGCGCCCGGCGCCGAGCCGATTCGCTTCACCTATCTGCCGCCGGACGAAGCCTATGACCCGAGCGACGCAGTGCAGTTACCCGACGGGCGGCTGATCGTGCTCAACCGGCGCTTCTCGGTGCCCGATCTGTTCACCGCCAGGCTCACCCTGGTCGATCCGCGCGCGATTCGCGCCGGCGCAGTGGTGAAGGGCCAGGAGATCGCCGCGCTGGCGCCGCCGCTGCTCCACGACAATTACGAGGCGCTGGCGGTCACCCGGGAGGGCAAGGACGTGATCCTGTGGATCGCCTCGGACGACAATCAGCAATTCTGGGAATGGTCGCTGCTGCTCAAGTTCCGGGTGGAATTCGGGAAGTAGTCCTCTCCCGGAGGGAGAGGGGGGCCGCGACGCGAAGCGTCGTGGTGGAGAGGAAGCGCCGCGGGCTGTGTTGCCTGTGGCAGGCCCCCTCCACCAGCTTCGCTGGTCCCCCTCCCCCTCCGGGGGAGGATTTATCTTGTCCGGACATGCGAAAAGCCCGCCCTCCGCATGGAGAACGGGCTCGCATTGAGCCGTCGAAGAAGCGGGCTGTTAGGCCGCGGTCTTCTCGGCCGACGCCTTGCGCACTTCGCGCTTCAGGCGACGGGCACGCAGCGACAGATCGTCGTCGCTGGTCTTGAGCAGCCAGTTGTCGAGGCCGCCATTGTGCTCGACCGAGCGCAGGCCGTGCGTCGAGACGCGCAGGCGGACGCTGCGACCCAGCGAATCGCTGATCAGCGTGACGTTCTGCAGGTTCGGCAGGAACGTACGCTTGGTCTTGTTGTTGGCGTGGGAAACGTTGTTACCCACCTGCCGGCCCTTGCCGGTCAGCTCGCAAATGCGCGACATCGCTTGATATCCTGGTTTGAGCCCTGGCGAACCACGGCCGGAAAGGCGGCGCGAATAACCGTAATGGGACGAAGCGTCAACCGATTCGCTCGAAGAAACGCCTTGTGCCCATGCAACCGCCATGGTTGATGCGGCGTTGATTACGCAACCGATTCAATTGGGGAGATGAAGCGATGCGTGGAATTCTCGTGCTTATAGGTCTTATCGCGCTGGCCGTCGTGGTGCTGATGTCGGTCGGCATGCTCCGCATCGAGCAGCAGCAGGGCGCCTCGATGCCGACGATCACCTTCGACGCCAAGGGCGGCCAGCTGCCCAAATTCAAGGCCGAAACGGGATCGGTAGGGATCGGATCGACCAACACGACCGTTGCAGTCCCGACGGTCGAGATGAAGAACACCACGGTCACCTTGCCCACCATCGAAGTGAAGCAGGCCGGCGCCACTCCGACGCCGACGCCCGCCGCGAAGTGATGGCAGCGCGCCCCGGCCCCATCGTGGCGGCGGCATTGTTGCCGCCCCTGGGCACGTATCTGGCGCGGGGGGTGGGGCGCGACTTCTGGATCACCACCGGGCTGACGGTGCTGGGCTTCCTGCCCGGGGTCGGGTTCGCGCTGTGGCGCGTGCTGGGGAATTCGCGGGTGAAGCCTGCCGAGTCGGCGGCCGCCTAGCTATATCGTCATCCCGGCCTTGTGCCGGGATCCACCGTGCCGCACCTGCTGCCCTCTATTCTCCATCTCTGTGTTCGCCTCGCGGTGGACCCCGGCACAAGGCCGGGGTGACGGAGGGGGGCGTGTGGGCTACGCCCTCCCCATGTTCCCGCTTCCCGAACCGATGCGCCTGGCGCTCGACGCTGCCCGTGCCGCCGCCGCGGCAGGCGAGGTGCCGGTCGGCGCGGTGTTGGTACACGACGGCAAGGTGATCGCCACCGCGGCCAATGCGCCGCGGACGCTCCACGACCCTACTGCCCATGCCGAGATGCGGGTGATTCGCATGGCGGCCGAGGCGCTCGGGCGCGAGCGGCTGGAGGATTGCGACCTGTGGGTGACGCTCGAGCCCTGCGCGATGTGCGCCGGCGCGATCGCGCATGCGCGGATCGCGCGCGTCTATTATGGCGCCGGCGATCCCAAGGGCGGCGCGGTGGAGCATGGCCCGCGCTTCTTCACCCAGCCGACCTGCCACCACCAGCCCGAGCTCTATCCCGGCATCGGCGAGGCGGAGGCGGGGGAAATCCTGCGGGGGTTTTTCCGGGAGCGGCGGGGCTAACTCCGTTCATCGTCATGCTGAACTTGTTTCAGCATCCAAGGCGCGACAGGCAGCGGCGTAGCCTGCGGAAGGTTGGACCCTGAAACGCGTTCAGGGTGACGGTGGATTTGGGGCGAGGGATTGGTGAATCCGCGTCGTATCCGTTCCACCTGCGCAACCCAGTTGCCGTGCGGCCCCCTCTGCGGATATGAAGGCGCCACACCATGTTAGCGCCTTTCCCCTGGATAGACGTAGCGATCATCTTCGCGCTGATCGTTCTCAACGGCCTTTTTTCGATGTCCGAGCTCGCGATCGTCTCGTCGCGCACCGCGCGGCTGGAGGCCATGGCCCGGGCCGGACGCAGCGGCGCCGGTGCCCGCACCGCGATCCAGCTCGCCGCCGATCCGGGCAAGTTCCTCTCCACCGTGCAGATCGGCATCACGCTGATCGGCATCATCGCCGGCGCCTATTCAGGCGCGAGCCTGGGCGAACCGACCGCGCAGCGGATCGAACTGCTCGGTGTGAGCAAGGAGCTGGCGCACACGCTCGGCATCGCGATCGTGATCGGGCTCACCACCTTCGGCTCGCTGGTTGCGGGCGAGCTGGTGCCCAAGCAGTTCGCGCTGCGCTCGCCCGAGCCGATCGCGGTGCTGGTCTCGGTGCCGCTGCTGTGGATCAGCCGGCTGACCGCCCCGCTCGTCTGGCTGCTCGATTCGACCACCAAGCTGATCTTCCGCCTGATCGGGCTCGACCGCGAATCGGAGAACCGGGTCACCGCCGAGGAGCTGCATCTGCTCGTGGCGGAAGCCAGCAAGTCGGGCGTGATCGAGGAGCATGAGCGCTCGATCATCTCGAGCGTCGTCCGCCTGGCCGACCGGCCGGTGCGCGAAGTGATGACGCCGCGCACCGATGTCGACTGGGTCGATGTCGATCTCGATGCCGACGGCATCCGCGAGGCGCTGCTGCTCACGCCGCACACCCGTCTGCCGGTGGCCGAGGGCTCGGTCGACAAGGTGATCGGCGTGGTCCAGGCGCGCGACATCGCTGCGGCGCTGTTCCGCGGCGAGGCGCTCGACCTGAGGAAGCTGATGCGCGAGGCGCCGATCCTGCCCGACACCGTCGACGCGATGGACGCGCTCGGGGCGCTGCGCCGGGCCGAAGTGCCGATGGGGCTGGTGCATGACGAATATGGCCATTTCGAAGGCATCGTCACGCCGGCGAAC
This sequence comes from Sphingomonas sp. HITSZ_GF, assembly GCF_029543155.1. Lineage (GTDB taxonomy): Bacteria > Pseudomonadota > Alphaproteobacteria > Sphingomonadales > Sphingomonadaceae > Sphingomonas. The sequence goes on from NZ_JARQXA010000004.1 coordinate 289,321, forward strand.
CTGCTCGCGGCGATCGCCGGCGAGCTGGCGTCGGACGTCGAGCCGGGCGACAATCCCAACATCGTGACGCGCGAGGACGGCTCGCTGCTCGTCTCGGGCCAGATGCCGGCGGACCTGCTCGCCGAGAAGCTCGGCCTCGATCTCGACGAGGACCGCGACTATGCCACCGTCGCCGGCCTCGCGCTGGCGGTGCTCAAGCGGCTGCCCAATGAAGGCGACAGCTTCGTCGAGCAGGGATGGCGCTTCGAGATCGTCGACATGGACGGGCGCAAGATCGACAAGCTGCTGGTGGATCGGGCGGAGAAATGAGCGAGGCGGCGTTCGTGGCGCACGTGTCGCGGGCGAAAGTGTTGCGCCACACCTTGTCGATGCTGGCGGCCGCGGCCTCGATGGCGGCCCTCGCGGTGACCTTGCTGATTTACCAGCCGCCGATGGGCATCATCGATTGGCTGCTGCTGCTCCTGATCGCCGCGGTCTCCCTGCTGTTCCTCTATGGCACCTATTGGGTCGGGCGCTCCTTCTTTCACCGGGGCGAGGCCCTGGTGCTCGACGCCGAGGGCATGCGCATGCCCGGCTGCTTCGAAGGCATGCTGCCCTGGAGCGCGATCGCGCGGGCCCAGGTCCTGGGCGGGCGCGTCAATCTGTGGCTGATCGAGGATGCCGAGATCCCGCCGGGCAGGAAGTTCGAGCACGTGCTGCGATCCAACCGCGCGCTACAGAGCATGCGGCGCGACGGCCCGGCGGCGCCGGACGTCGCGATCTCGATGTGGCTGGCGAACCGCCGCAATAGCGAGCTGGTAGAGGCGGTTCGCGCCCGGGCGCCGCAGCTCTTCGCCTAGAGCTTTCCGAACACGCCTTCGAAGCCCTCGATATCGTTCTTCGCCAGGAAGCTCGCCTGCTCGATCCAGCGATCGCGGTGGATGCGGCCCTGGAAGTCCCCCAGCTTGGCGTCGAGCGCATCGGCTTCCTCGGGCGTCAGCGCGGCGAGCTGGGCGAAGCTGGTGATGCCGACGCTGTTGAGCTTCTCGCCCAGCCGCGGGCCGACGCCCTTCATCCGGGTGAGATCGTCGGCCGCTGCCGGAGCGGTGGGTGCTGGCGGCGGAGCGGGTTCCGGGGCGGGCGCGGGCTCGGCCACTACCGGCTCGGCGATGTCCGATGCGAGCGAGGCGGGCGACGCATCGAGCGGCGCGGCGGCGGCGATCGGCTCGTCCGCCAGCGGTTCGGGAGCCGGCGCTTCCTCGATCACCGGCGGCGGCGGTGTCGGCACGATCTCGGCGACGGGCTCGGGCTCTGCAACGGGAGCAGGCTCCGCAGCCGGCTCGGGCGCCGCGACCGGCGCGGGGGCTTCTGCGATCGGTTCGGGGGCGGGCGGCGGAGGCGGCGGCGCAACCGGCTCGGGCGCGGCAACGGGCTCCGGGGCCGCTACCGGTTCGGGTGCCGCCACCGGCTCGGCGATCGGCGGGGGCGGGGGCGCTACCGGTGGGGTGATCGGCCGCGAGGGCGCCACCTCCTCGCGATATTCCTCGTTATATTCCTCGATCTCCTCGCGCGCCGCGCGGCGGCGAGCGGCAAGGCGCGCGCCCCAGAACAGGATCAGGAGCGCGAAGACGACTCCCGCCGCGATCGCCGCGAACGGGAGCGTCAACCAAATCGGCGCGCCCTGGAAGAGCGGTTCCGTGCTGTTCATCTGCGCCTACCCCGTGTCTGCAAATTGCGATTCCCGGCAACTGCATAACGTGGTGCGGCGCAGCGCGACAAGCTAGTCGCTGGCGCCGGCGCCAGACTGTCCCGAATCGGCAAGCTTCACCAGCCGGCCGAATTCGCTCCGCCAATAGTTGTTGGAGCTCGGCGCAAGCGCGCCGATCTGGGTGTAGCTGTAGCCGTTCAGATATTTGTCGCCACGCAGATGCTGGCCGAACGCCGCCACCGAGGTGACGAAGGCCATGTCGCCGCTCGGCGCGCGGGCGCCCTGCATCAGGCTCGCCGGCACCGGGCGCTCGATCAGCTTCGAGGTCTCGTTGCCGGGGATCTTGTAGCGCAGCTTGACGAAGGCCATCTCGCTGCCGGTCGATACGGCCGGCGCGGGGCGATTGGCCTCGTAGCGGCGATCCTCGGTCCAGCCCTTGGCATTCGCGGGGACGACTTCGTAGAGCGCGGTAACCTGATGCCCCGCGCCGATATCGCCGGCATCGACCGTGTCGTTGTTGAAATCCTCCTCGGCCAGCGCGCGATTCTCATAGCCGATAAGGCGATACTGCTTCACCTGCGCCGGGTTGAACTCGACCTGGACCTTCACGTCCTTGGCGATGGTGAAGAGCGTGGCGGAGAGCTCGTCGTCCAGCACCTTGGTCGCCTCCATCGCGCTGTCGATATAGGCATAGTTGCCGTTGCCGACATCGGCGATGCGCTCCATCATCGCTTCGTTGTAATTGCCCGTGCCGAAACCGAGCGTGGTGAGGGTGATGCCGTCGTCGCGGTTCTTCTTCACCAGCGCCTCGAGCGCCTTCTTGTCGTTGATGCCGACGTTGAAGTCGCCGTCGGTCGCCAGGAAGATGCGGTTGATCCCGCCCTTCACGAAGGTGGCGCGCGCCACCGAATAGGCGAGCTTGATGCCGTCGCCGCCCGCGGTGGAGCCGCCGGCCGAGAGGCAGTCGAGTGCCGCCTTCACATATTCCTTCTTGTTGGTCGGCTCGAGCACCATGCCCGCCGCGCCGGCATAGACGACGATCGAGACCCGGTCGCGCGGCGACAGCCGGTCGGCGAGCTGCATCAGCGCCTTCTTGACCAGCGGCAGCTTGTCGTCGTCCTCCATCGAGCCCGAGACATCGACCAGGAAGACGAGATTGGCCGGCGGCCGCCCCTTGGCATCGACGTCATAGCCGCGCAGGCCGATGCGCAGCAGCCGCGTCTCGGCGTTCCACGGCGTGGTCGATATGTCGGTGGTGACGCTGAACGGCACGTCGGGCGAGGTCGGGCGCGGATAGTCGTAGCGGAAATAGTTGATCATCTCCTCGGTGCGCACCGCGCCGGCGGGCACGTCCTGCCCCTTGGTGAGAAAGCGGCGCACGTTCGAATAGGCGCCGGTGTCGACGTCGACCGAGAAGGTGGAGACGGGCTGATCGGCGACCGACTGGATCGCGGCGACGTCCTTGCCGTCATAGCGCTCGGTATTGCCCGGCGCGCCCACCGGCGGATTGCGCTTCACCGCCGGCATCGCACCGACATTGCCGGCGAGAACGCCCGGCGCAGCGCGCACCGATTGCAGCGAATTGCGCGAGCCGGTGACGACCAGCGCCTCGCTTGGCGGTGGCGGAGCGATGGAAGTCGGCGGTGCGGGCGGTGCCGGCATCGGCTCGTACATCGGCGGGGGCGTCGGTGTCGGCGCGGGCATGGGCGGCGGCGCATAGCCCGTCGGCATCGGCCGGCGCCGCACGTCGCGGTCCTCGGCTTCTCTCACGCAGCGCACCGGCGAATGGCGGTCCTGTGCGGTAGCAGCGACGACCGGCCCGGCCTTGGGCAGCGGCGGCGGTGCGGCGGAAGTGGTGAGCAGGGCGGAACAACCGATCAGCAAGGCGGTACGCGACATGGCAACTCTCCCCTTCAGAGCGCGGCACGCGAGTCGCTGCGTGCCTGGTGGGGCAAGTTGTTGCGCTTCCGCGATGAGCGCCAGATGAACGAATGATATGTTGTATCATTTTTCGTTCGATTGCCTTGCACGATCTGCTCTGCGAGGAACCGGGCATGAAACTCTACCTGATCGCGCCGGCGTTCGAGCTCTATGGCAAGGATGTTGCCGCGGAGCGCACCCGGGCCGCGATCGCGCTGATCACGCAATTGGTGTGCGATGCGCTGCGGGATGGCGACGACACGCAGCTTACCTCCGAGTGGCGTCGCCCCGATGGCACGATGGCCGATGTGCTCGATACCGATTCGCGCCTCGCGATCGTGCCGCTGCGCGATGCGGCGGCGCTCCATGCGCATGTCGAGGCGGCGATCGATCCCAACGGCGTCCTGCCGAGCTGCCATATCCGCGGTGCGGACGTGCGTTCGGCAGTCAACTGCCGGGCCGTGAGTTTCGGTTATGACGGCCAGGCGTTTCTGTGCCTGCGCTTCGAGGATCCGGCGCCCGTATCGACGGACCCGGATCTGGCGGTGGTCGAAGAGCGCTCCGATTGGCTCGCGACCACCGACTATCTCGACGGGCTGGTGCCCGGCTGAGCCTCAGCCTTCGCGCGCGATTTCCCGCCAGCCGATGTCGCGGCGGCAGAAGCCGGTGGGGAAGTCGATCGCGTCGATTGCCTGGTAGGCAGCCGCCTGCGCCTGCTTCACCGTGTCGCCCAGTGCCGTCACGTTGAGCACACGGCCGCCGCTGGCGACGAGCGTGTCGCCGTCCATCCGGGTGCCGGCATGGAACACCTGGGCGCCGGTCGCCTCGGCCTTGTCGATCCCGGTGATCGCGCCGCCGGTTTCGGGCGTGCCGGGATAGCCGTTCGCGGCCATCACCACGGTGAGCGCGGTCTTGTCGGCGAACACCGGCGCGGGCTGGCCGGCCAACTCGCCCTTCGCCACGGCGAGCATCAGCGCGAGCAGGTCGCCCTGGTAGCGCAGCATCAGCACCTGGCATTCGGGGTCGCCGAAGCGCGCATTGTACTCGATCAGCTTGGGGCCGGTCGGGGTCAGCATCAGCCCGGCATAGAGCACGCCCGAATAGGGCGATCCCATCCGTGCCAGCGCCTCGATCGTCGGGCGGACGATCTCGTCGATCGCCTGCGCCTCGAGTTCGGGGGTGAGCACCGGGGCAGGGCTATAGGCGCCCATGCCGCCGGTATTCGGCCCGGTATCGCCGTCGCCGACGCGCTTGTGATCCTGCGCCGATCCGAACGAGACATAGGCCTCGCCGTCGGTCAGCACGAACAGGCTGGCTTCCTCGCCCTCCAGGAATTCCTCGATCACCACGCTGGCGCCGGTTCCGGCGAAGATGTCCTGCACCGCGCCTTCGGCTTCCTCATGCGTGAAAGCGACGGTTACGCCCTTGCCCGCGGCCAGCCCATCGGCCTTGATCACCACCGGCAGCCCGAAATCCTCAAGCGAAGCGAGCGCGCCGTCGCGGCTCTCGCAGCGGACATAGCCGGCAGTCGGGATCTTCTCGCGTGCGCACAGGTCCTTGGTGAAGCCCTTCGAGCCTTCGAGCTGCGCCGGCAGCTTGTTCGGGCCGAACACGGCGACGCCCATGGTGCGGAGGTTGTCGCCCAGGCCCGCCACCAGCGGCGCCTCGGGCCCGATCACGACGAAACCGATCGAGTGGCGCAGGCAGAAATCGATCACCGCGCGGTGGTCGTTCACTGCGATGTCCACGATTTCGGCATGCTGGGCTATTCCCGGATTGCCCGGGGCGGCGTAGAGCCGTTCGAGCAGCGGCGATTGCGCGAGCTTCCAGGCCAGAGCATGTTCGCGGCCGCCCGAGCCGAGCAATAGGACATTCATGAGCGACCCCTTCTTCGATACGCCAGGCCGGCTCGTAGCCGAGCCGGTGGCGGGCGACAACGCACCGGCGCTGTCGGTCAGCGAATTATCGCTAGCCCTGAAGCGCATGGTCGAAGGCGAATTCGGCCATGTCCGGTTGCGCGGCGAGATTTCGGGGTGGAAGCGCGCGGCTTCGGGCCATGCCTATCTGGCGCTGAAGGATGCCGATGCGGTGATCGACGGGGTGATCTGGCGCGGTGCCGCCAGCGCGATCCCTTTCGCGCCACAGGACGGGCTCGAAGTGATCGTCACCGGCAAGCTGACCATCTATCCGGGGCGCAGCAAATACCAGATCGTCATCGAGCGGATGGAGCTGGCCGGCGAAGGCGCGCTGATGGCGCTGTTCGAGAAACTGAAGGCCAAGCTGGCGGGCGAGGGGCTGTTCGATCGCGAGCGCAAGCAGCCTTTGCCCTATATGCCCAGGGTGATCGGCGTGATCACTTCGCCCACCGGCGCGGTGATCCGCGACATCCTCCACCGCCTCGCCGATCGCTTCCCCAGCCATGTGCTGGTCTGGCCGGTCAAGGTGCAGGGCGACGGCGCGGCGCAGGAAGTGGCCAATGCGATCCGCGGCTTCGATGCGCTGGGGGAGGGCAGCGCGGTGCCGCGCCCGGACCTGCTGATCGTCGCGCGCGGCGGCGGCTCGATCGAGGATCTCTGGGCGTTCAACGAGGAAGTGGTGGTGCGCGCGGTCGCGGCCTGCCGCATCCCGGTGATCTCGGCCGTCGGGCACGAGACCGATACCAGCCTGTGCGACTATGCCGCTGACTTGCGCGCGCCGACGCCGACCGCGGCGGCGGAGATCGCGGTGCCGGTGCTGGCGGATGTGCGCCATACGATCGCGACGCTGGCGCACCGCACCGAACGCTGCGTGCGCCGCTATCACGAGCGCGCCGGCGAGCGGCTGGCGGCGCTGGTGCGCGTGCTGCCGCGGCGCGACGCGCTGCTCGGGCCGCAGCGGCAGAAGATGGACGATCTGGGCGGCCGGCTCGACCGCGCGCTCGAACGCCGCGTGACGCTGGCGCGCGGGCAGCTCGATCGCTCGGCGGGGGCGCTGCGCCCGGCGATGCTCGATCAGCGCCTGTCCGCGGCGCGGCAGCGGCTCGAGGGCATCGGGCGGCACCTCGATCTGGTCCACCCCAATCGCCCGCTCGAAAAGGGTTATGCCTGGGTCGAGGCGCGCGGCACGAAGAAGGTGATCGGTACCGCCGATGCTGCGCGTTCGGCGGGCGCGGTGACGCTCCACTTCATCGACGGAGCCGTCGATGCGCGGCTTGAGCGGCCGGCCGGCAAATCCTATGATGCCCCAAAGCCCGAACAGCCCAGCCTGTTGTAAAAGAGCCATTTTAAGGATGCCGCGCCCATGCTGATGTCGAACCCGGTCGCCCGCGCGGCGCGCCTCCATTTCATGGCCAACGGCTTTCGCGTGCTGACGCCGGGCGATCATGTTGTCTGCGCAGTGAGCGGCGAGAAGATCCCGCTGCAATTGCTGCGCTACTGGAGCGTCGAGAAGCAGGAGCCCTATGCCTCCGCCGCTTTGGCGATGCAGGCGATGCGCGGTTGAGGGGGCGTAGCTGATGGGACTCGCTGCTCGGCTGCCCGCCGCCCTTCTGGGCTTCACTCTGCTCGGCAGCGCGCAGCTGCCCGCGGCCGCGCCTGCCGTGCCCGTCTCGGCGGAGGCGGCACCGATTCCGCCCGCGCCCAACGTCGCGGGGCCGTTCACGTTGCAAGGGCAGCTGATCCAGGGCGGCGCAGTGATCGGCACCGCTCCCCGGGACACGAGCATGCTCACGCTCGACGGCGAAGCGGTGCCGCTCACGCCCGACAGAAAATTCCTGATCGCGTTCGATCGCGACCATGGCCCCAGTGCAACACTGGTGGCGACTTTGGGTAACGGTACCCAGCAGCGCCAGGTGCTGGCGATCGCGCCGCGTGCCTGGGATATTTCACGGCTCGACACACTGCCGAAATATCCGGTGCCGCGCCCCGAGTTCGAAAAGCTGCGCGTTCCCGAGCTCGCGCAGATCAATGCTGCGCGGAAAATGCAGACCGATTCGCAGGGCTGGCGGCAGATGCCGTTCTTCTGGCCGGTGGTCGGGCGCATCTCGACGCTGTTCGGTTCGCAGCGCATCTATCGCGGCGAGCCGGGCTCCTATCATTCGGGAATCGATATCGCCCGGCCCGCCGGCACGGTGGTGCTGGCACCGGCGGACGGCGTGGTGATTCTCGCTGCGGCCAAGCCCTTCACTTTGGAGGGTAATTTGCTGATGATCGACCATGGCATGGGTCTCAACAGCGCCTTCATGCATCTCTCGCGGATCGACGTGAAGCTGGGCGAGCATGTCCGCCGCGGCCAGCCGATCGGTGCGGTGGGCCGGACGGGGCGTGCCACCGGGCCGCATCTCCACTGGAGTCTCAAGTGGCGGGATGCGCGGATCGATCCGCTGCTCGTTGCAGGGTCGATGCCCGTCACGGATTGAGGCGCGAATGTGTCGCGCTGCAACATAAAGAAACACGATTTGACGCAAACGCGCAATATTCCGTGCGTCTCTGTAGCATTTCAGCCACACATCCCTTGAAAGCGCCCGCAGCATAGCGCTGCCCGGTTTACAGCGCCGGGGTCGCCATTCACGATCCGTTCAAGCTCCACCATTCCGCACACGTGAGTTGCACACGGGAATGGAGGAGCGGGGAGACAACCCGGCTGCCAAGCGCGAGCGACGCGGCCGGACATACAGAGGGATCACCATGAAGAACACGCAGATCACCCTGCGCGGTAGCACGGCGCTGTTTGCGCTCGTGCTTGCGGGCGCTACGGCCGCGACGCCGGCCTTCGCCCAGACCACGCCGACTCCGTCGACGACGGTCCCGACCACCACTCAGGACACCACCCAGGACGAAGGCACGATCGTCGTCACCGGCTCGATGTTCCAGAGCGCTGCCGGTTCGGCCACTGCGTCGCCCGTCACCGTCGTGACCGCCGAGTCGCTCGACACGCGCGGCATCTCGACCATGCAGGACGCCATCCAGTCGCTCGCCGCCAACAACGGCCCGGCGCTGACCAACAGCTTCTCGGCCAACGGCGCGTTCGCGGCCGGTGCATCGGCCGTGTCGCTGCGCGGCCTGTCGACCAACTCGACGCTGGTGCTGTTCGACGGCCTGCGCGCCGCCTACTACCCGCTGGCCGACGACGGCTCGCGTAACTTCGTCGACCTCAACACCATCCCGGACGACATCGTCGAGCGCATCGAAGTGCTGCGCGACGGCGCTTCGTCGACCTACGGCGCAGACGCGATCGCGGGCGTGGTCAACATCATCACCAAGAAGGAAGTGAAGGGCTTCAAGGCACGCGCCGAAGCCGGCATTTCCGAGCGTGGCGATGCCCCGTCCTACCGCCTCAGCGCGACCGCCGGCTTCGGCGATCTCGATGAGAACGGCCTGAACGCCTATATCAGCGGCTTCTACTACAAGAGCGAAGCGCTCTATAACAAGGACCGCGGCTTCCCGTACAACTCGGACGACGCCCGCGCGCTCTGCTATGGCGGCGACTGCGTCGGCAACAGCGTGATCGGCGGCCTGAACGGCGCCGGCCAGTACACCCAGGGCACGCCGACCTCGTCGTCGTTCCTGTTCCGCCCCTATGACGCCGCGACCAACTCGGTTGTCGGCTCCACCACCTGGCAGAACCTCAGCCAGCAGCCCTGCCCGGGCAGCGTTTACACGCTGACCGCCGCCGACCGCGCGCTCGCCGCCAACGCGACCGCCCCGTCGACGGTCTGCCAGGTCGACTACACCAAGAACTGGGGCGTGATCTCGCCGGACGTCGAGCGCTTCGGCATCTCGAGCCGCGTGACTGCGCGTCTGGGTGACACGACCGAGGCCTATTTCGAAGTCAACTTCCTGCAGAGCACCGTCCACTACACCGGCTTCCCGGGCACGGTGTACGGCGCGGCGCCGACCGGCATCTATTACCCGCAGTTCCGCACCTCGGGCGCGGGCGGCACCGGCACGATCTACGCTGCCGGCTCGGGCATCCTGGCGCTTCCGGTCTATGTCTGCTCGCGCGCTGCTGGTCAGCACGCCACCATGGTCAACGGCGTTCCGACGCTGCCGGGCTGCACGGCTGCCACCGGCACGCTGAACCCGAACAACCCCTATGCGTCGACCGGCCAGGTCGCCCGCATCGTGGGTCGTGACCTTTCGGAAGTCACCGACAACCAGACCCGCAACCGTGCCTATCGTGCCGCCTTCGGCATCAAGGGCAACCTGAGCGACACCGTCACCTTCGACGTTGCCGCCACCGCGATGCACGAAGACCTGCGTCGCCGCCAGGACGGCTATGTTTACATCCAGCACCTGCTCGATGTGATCGCCGACGGTTCGTACAACTTCCGCAACCCGGGTGCGACGCCGCAGTCGGTGCGCGACTATCTGACGCCGGTGAACTACACCGACGCCAGCTCGGACCAGTATCAGCTGCAGGCCAGCCTGAGCGCGACGCTCATGGATCTGCCGGGCGGCCCGCTGCAGTTCGGTTTCGGTGGCTCGCTCCGCTACGAAGCGGTTGACGCGCCCTCGGGCAACTCGGACATCAACGGCCCAACCGAGCGTTACTTCACGCTCAACGCCTTCGGCACCACCGGCAATCGTACCATCGGCTCGGCCTTCGCCGAACTCGATGCGCCGATCACCGAGTGGGTCGGCATCAACGCTTCGGGTCGCTATGACCGCTACTCGAGCGGCCAGGACGCCTTCTCGCCGAAGGTCGGCATCAAGGTGACGCCGATCAAGCAGCTGGTGGTGCGCGGCACCTACTCGCGTGGTTTCCGTATCCCGTCCTTCGGCGAAGCCAACGCGCTGCCGACCACGGGCTATGTGAACAACACGGTGGGCCTGTTCAACAACGCCTACCTCGCGCAGTATGGCTGCACGACCGCCAACTTCAGCACGGCCTGCCCGACGTACATCCGTTCGGCTTCCTACGGTCTCACCACCCTGGCGAGCCCGAACCTGAAGCCGGAGAAGTCGCAGAGCTGGACTGCCGGCGCGATCTTCGAGCCGGTCCGTGGTGTGTCGTTCACCATCGACTACTACAACATCAAGAAGACGGGCGCGATCACCAGCCCGGATACCGGCACCGCCGTCGTCAACTACTATGCCGGCCTGCCGATCGATCCGTCGATCACCATCGTCACCAACTCGCCGGACGTGAACTTCCCGACCGCGAAGCCGACCGTGGCCTTCGTGCAGTCGTCGCTCGTCAACGCCGACACGATCAAGGCCCAGGGCCTCGACTTCTCGGCCAGCGTCGACTTCAAGGTCTCGGATGGTCTGCGGATCGCGAGCTCGCTCGAAGCCAGCTACATCATCAAGCTGTCGACGACGGTTGCGGGTGTCGAGCAGCGCTATGACGGCACGATCGGCAACTACAACCTGACCGCCGGTTCGGGCACCCCGAAGTGGCACGGCAGCTGGCAGACCACGCTGGACTTCGGTTCGTTCGACATGACCGGTACCGCCAACTATTTCGGTGGCTACAACCTGTCGGCGATGGACCAGGGCAGCGACTACAAGGACTGCTCGATGTCCTTCACCACCAACTACTGCGATGTGTCGTCGTACGTGACGTTCGACCTCAACGCGCGTGTGAAGGTCAACGACCAGTTCACCTTCTACATGACCGCGCTGAACCTGTTCGATCGCATGCCGCCGATCGATCCGGTCACCTACGGTGCGCAGTATTACAACCCGGTCCAGGGCGGTAACGGCATTCTCGGCCGCTACTACAAGGCCGGCGTCCGCGTGAACTTCTAAGCTTCACGCTACTGCCAAAAATTGGGGGCGGTTCCTTCGGGAACCGCCCCTTCTTTTTTGCCGATACCGGAGCCGATGCGGGCTAGCGAGACCCCCTCGGCGAAGGTCAGGCGACCGAGAGCGCCAGCGCGCCGTCGCCTTCGTCGATCTTCACCGTCGAGCCGTCCTTCACGTCGCCGCGCAGGATCATGTCGGCCAGCGGATCCTGGAGATAGCGCTGGACCGCCCGTTTGAGCGGGCGCGCGCCATAGACCGGATCATAGCCGACCCGGCCCAGCCAGGCGCGCGCAGCATCGGTGAGGTCGATCGCGATCTTGCGGTCCTTGAGCAGCTTCGCCACCCGGCCGACCTGGATGTCGACGATCGGCGCCATGTGCTCCGCGCCCAGCCGGTGGAACAGGATGATCTCGTCCAGCCGGTTGAGGAACTCGGGGCGGAAATGCGCGCGGACGACTTCCATCACCTGCGGCTCGACACTCTCGACCGGCTGGCCCTCGCCGAGATTGGTGAGGAACTGGCTGCCCAGGTTCGAGGTCAGGATCACGATCGTGTTCGAGAAATCGACCGTGCGGCCCTGGCCGTCGGTCAGCCGCCCGTCGTCGAGCACCTGGAGCAGCACGTTGAACACGTCGCCATGCGCCTTCTCGACTTCGTCGAACAGCACGACCTGATAGGGCCGCCGCCGCACCGCCTCGGTCAGCACGCCGCCTTCCTCATAGCCGACATAGCCGGGAGGGGCGCCGATCAGCCGCGCCACGGCATGCTTCTCCATGAACTCGCTCATGTCGATGCGCACCATCGCGTTCGGATCGTCGAACAGGAATTCGGCCAGCGCCTTGGTCAGCTCGGTCTTGCCGACGCCGGTCGGGCCCAGGAACAGGAAGCTGCCGAGCGGCCGGTTCGGATCCTGCAACCCGGCGCGCGAGCGGCGCACCGCGGTCGACACGGCCTTCACCGCATCGGCCTGGCCGATCACCCGCTTGCCGAGCACTTCCTCCATGGCGAGCAGCTTCTCGCGCTCGCCTTCCATCATCTTGTCGACCGGGATGCCCGTCCAGCGCGAGACGACTGCGCCGATATCCTCGGCGGTCACTTCCTCGCGCAGCATCGCGCCCTTGGTCACGCCCTGCGCTTCCTCGAGCTGCTTGGTCAGCGCCGGGATCGTGCCGTAGTTGAGCTCGGCCATCTTGGCGAGGTCGCCGGCGCGCTGCGCCTGCTCGAGTTCGATCTTGGCCGCCTCGAGCTGTTCCTTCAGCTTCGATTCGCCGGCGATCTTGTCCTTCTCGGCCTGCCAGCGCGCAGTCAGCTCGGCCGACTGCTGCTCCAGATTGGCGAGCTCGCTCTCGAGCGTGGCCAGCCGGTCGCGCGAGGCGTCGTCCGTCTCCTTCTTGAGCGCCTCGCGCTCGATCTTGAGCTGGATGATCCGGCGGTCGAGATTCTCGATCTCCTCGGGCTTGGACTCGACTTCCATGCGGATGCGGCTGGCCGCCTCGTCCATCAGGTCGATCGCCTTGTCGGGCAGGAAGCGATCGGTGATGTAGCGGTTGGAAAGCGTCGCGGCGCTCACGATCGCGGCATCGGTGATGCGCACGCCGTGGTGCAGCTCATATTTCTCCTTCAGCCCGCGCAGGATCGAGATCGTATCCTCGACCGTCGGCTCGCCGACGAACACCGGCTGGAAGCGCCGCTGCAGCGCAGGGTCCTTCTCGACATATTTGCGATACTCGTCGAGCGTGGTTGCGCCGATGCAGTGCAGCTCGCCGCGGGCAAGCGCGGGCTTGAGCAGGTTGCCGGCGTCCATCGCGCCCTCGGTCTTGCCCGCGCCGATCAGCGTGTGCATCTCGTCGATGAACAGGATGATGTCGCCTTCGCCGGCCTTCACTTCGTCGAGCACGCCCTTCAGCCGCTCCTCGAACTCGCCGCGATATTTGGCGCCCGCGATCAGCGAGCCCATGTCGAGCGACATGAGCGTGCGGTCCTTCAGATTGTCGGGCACGTCGCCATTGGCGATGCGCAGCGCGAGTCCCTCCGCGATCGCGGTCTTGCCGACGCCCGGCTCGCCGATCAGCACCGGATTGTTCTTGGTGCGCCGCGCCAGGATCTGGATCGTACGGCGAATCTCCTCGTCGCGGCCGATCACCGGATCGAGCTTGCCGGCACGCGCTGCCTCGGTCAGGTCGCGTGCGAACTTCTTGAGCGCGTCATAGCGGTCCTCGGCACCGGCGGTGTCGGCGGTGCGCCCGCCGCGCAGCTGGTTGATCGCGGCGTTGAGCGCCTCGGGCTTCGCATTCGCCGCCTGCAGCGCCTTGCCCGCGGCGGTGTTGAGCGACAGCGCCAGGGCCACGAGCAGCCGCTCGACGGTGACGAAGCTGTCGCCCGCCTTCTGCGCGATCTGCTCGGCCTGGTCGAGCACGCGCACCGTGTCGTTGTCGAGCCCCGGCGTCTGCTGCGCGCCGCCACCCGACACCGCTGGGATCTTCGACAGCGCGAGGTCGGTCTCGCTGAGCGCGCGCTTGGCGTCGCCGCCGGCTGCCTGGATCAGGCCGCTCGCCATGCCCTGCTCGTCCTCGAGCAGCGCCTTCAGGATATGCTCGGGCGAAATCCGCTGATGGCTCATCCGGATCGCGACGGTCTGCGCCGACTGGAGGAAGCCCTTGGCGCGGTCGGTGAATTTCTCGAGGTTCATGCGTGTCCCTGTTCGTTCCTGTCCCGCGAGATAGTGTTGCGATTATGCAACACAAGAGGCGCTCGCTGCCTGTTTCGCATCATGTAATGCAGCAGCGCCTTCCGCCAAGCCACGGCGGCGCCTGCACTTTGTTGCTTGTCCGAAACTTGTAACCGCACGGTCGCGCAAATGACATCGCGGCTACCCGATGCTGCAACGCACAAACCCTAGCGCCGCCCGCGGCAGGGGCATTGGGGCCCTGGCCGATATTCCCAGGGAAGATCACCCATGCGTAAGGCTGCTATCTGGCTGCTGGCCGGCACGTCCATTCTCACCTCGGGCACCGCTTTCGCGCAGGACGCGCAGACGGTTGCCCCGGTTCCCGCCGCCGATGAGGGCGGCGACGATACGCAGATCGTGGTGATCGGCCGCGGCGAGACCCGCCAGGTCCAGCAGCTTTCGGCCGCGGACATCCAGGAACTCGCCGCGGGCACCAGCCCCCTGAAGGCTATCGAGAAGCTGCCGAGCGTCAACTTCCAGTCGGCCGATCCGTTCGGCGCCTATGAATGGGCCGAGCGCGTCTCGATCCGCAGCTTCAACCAGAACCAGCTCGGCTTCACGCTCGACGGCATTCCGCTCGGCGATGCCAGCTATGGCAACGTCAACGGCCTCCACATCAGCCGCGCGATCACCAGCGAGAATGTCGGCGAGGTCCGCGTTTCGCAGGGCGCCGGCGCGATCGGTACGCAGGCGACCAACAATCTCGGCGGCACGCTCGAATTCTTCTCGCGCGAGCCGTCGGGCAGGTTCGGCGTGCATGCCGAGGGCACCTATGGCAGCGAGAACACCGTGCGCCTGTTCGGCCGGGTCGACACCGGCGATCTCGGCGGCGGCGTGAAGGCCTATGCCTCGTACGTCTATTCGGATCTCGACAAGTGGAAGGGCTGGGGCGCGCAGCGCACCAACCAGGCGAACGGCAAGATCGTCGCTCCGGTGGCGGACGGCGTGCGCCTCGTCGGCACGATCAGCTACTCCGATCGCCGCGAGAACGACTATCAGGACCTCTCGCTCGGCATGATCAACCGGCTGGGCTATGACTGGGATAATATCTCGAACGACTATGCGCTCGCGGTGCGCATCGCCGACATCGCCAACAATCGCGGCGACACCGGCGCACCGGTGTCGAACGCGGCGGCGGGCACCGTCTATCCGGCGCCGGTCGCGACGGTGGACGACGCCTATTTCGATGCCGCGGGCCTGCGCCGCGACTGGCTGGGTTCGTTCGGGGTCGAGGGCGACACCGGCGGGCTGAACTTCGCGCTCAAGGGCTATTACCACAACAATCACGGCCAGGGCCTGTGGTACACACCCTACGTGCCGAGCCCGGGTGCCGGCGCCTCGCCGATCTCGATCCGCACCACCGAATATGACATGGACCGCAAGGGCCTGTTCGGCCACCTCACCGGCAAGATCGGTGGCAACAACGAAGTGACCGTCGGCGGCTGGTACGAGAACAACGCCTTCCAGCAGGCGCGCCGCTTCTACGCGCTGTCGAGCCGCACCGCGCCGGATCGCGACAGCCTCGATTTCCAGTCGGACCCGTTCGCGACCCAGTGGGACTATGACTACACCACCGACACCTTCCAATATTATGTCCAGGACAAGCTGACTTTCGGCGCGCTCACGCTCAACCTGGGCTGGAAGGGCTTCAGCGTGAAGAACCGGGCCGATCCCAACACTGCCGGCAGCCTCGCCTCGGGCGAGATCAAGGTGACCGACTGGTTCCAGCCGACCGCGGGCTTCAATTTCCGCATCGGCGGCGGCGCCGAGCTGTTCGGCGGGTTCAGCCAGGTGACGCGCGCCTTCACCGCCTCGGCCACCACCGGCCCGTTCGCCACCACCCAGGCCGGCTTCAACGCGCTGCTCTCGGGCTCGACCAAGCTCAAGCCCGAGCAGTCGGATACCTGGGAACTGGGCGGCCGCGTCCGTTCGGGCCCGTTCACCGGCTCGCTGGCAGGCTATTATGTCAACTTCCGCAACCGCCTGCTCGGCGTAACCACGGGCGCTGGCATCGTCGGCAACCCGGTGACGCTGCAGAATGTCGGCGATGTCCGCGCGATCGGCTTCGAGGCGACCGGCGACCTGCGCCTGGGCAGCGGTTTCGGCGCCTTCGTCTCGTACAGCTACAATGATTCGACCTATCGCGACGATGTCGTGAACTCGGCCGGCACGCTGCTCGCCGCGACCAGGGGCAAGACCGTGGTCGATGCGCCCAAGCACCTGCTCAAGGGCGAGCTGACTTATGACATGGGCGGCTTCAACGCGCGCATCGGCGCCAACTATATGAGCAAGCGCTACTTCACCTACACCAACGACCAGTCGGTCGAGGGCCGCGTCGTCGTCGATGCGACGCTCGGCTACAAGTTCGACCTGGGTGGCCGCGACCTGGAGATCCAGGCCAACGCGACCAACCTGTTCGACAAGAAGTACATCTCGACGATCGGCACCAACGGCTTCGGCAATTCGGGCGACAACCAGACGCTGATGGTCGGCGCGCCGCAGCAGTTCTTCGTGACGTTGAAGGTCGGCTTCTGACCGGCTTCGCTCTCCCGGACAGCATAGGGGAGCAAAGGGAAAGGCCGGGGCGCACGCTCCGGCCTTTTCGGTTCAAAATCCTCTCCCGGAGGGAGAGGGGGACCGCCGCCGGAGGTGGTGGTAGAGAGGGATCGCCCCAAGCGATATCGCCCGTGGCAGGCCTCCTCCACCAGCTTCGCTGGTCCCCCTCCCCCTGCGGGGGAGGATTTTGCTAGTCCTTCTTCGGCGCCGGTGCGGGCGCAGGCGCCGGAGGCACGATCACCGTCACCTTTGCGCGCGGCGCGCCCGATGCCGGCACCGGCGCGTCGGCTGGCCGCGGCGCCTTGGGCGCATCCTTCGCGAAGCGCATGCCGAAGCTGTTGCCTTCGTACCAGCGCGGCTCCTGGTCGGCATCGGCGATCTCGCGCGCGATCATGTAGTTGATCCGGGCGAACTTGGCGCCGGCCTGCCAGTCGAAGGGCTGGCGGATGTCGTCGCTCACCTTGTGATAGTTGGTCTTGAGGAAGTCGCGGAACGCCTTCTCGCCGCCATTCTTGAAGCCGGTGACGAGGAAGACCGAGGGCACGCCCGCCTTGACGAAGCTGTAATGGTCCGAGCGGAGGAACAGCTGCTCCTCGGGCATCGGATCGGGGGAGAGGGTGATGCCCATCTTCGCCGCGGCACGCGCCACGATCGGGCCCAGCGTCGAATGCTCGGCGCCGAAGGCGACCACGTCCTGGAAGTCGTAGAGCAGGATCGGCATGTCGAGATTGACGTCGGCGACCACCTTGCCGCTGCCGACGACCGGATAGCGCGCCAGATATTCCGAGCCGATCAGCCCGTCCTCCTCGGCGGTGAGCGCGACGAACAGGATCGAGCGGCGCGGGCGCTTGCCGCTCTGGACGAAGGCGCGCGCCGCCTCGAGCATGCTCGCCACGCCGGCGGCATTGTCCATCGCGCCGTTGTAGATCTTGTCCTCGCCGTCGAGCCCGGGATCGGTGCCTTCGTGATCGAGATGCGCGGAGATCACGACATATTCACTGGCCAGCTTCGGATCGGATCCGGGCAGGATGCCGATCACGTTCTCGCTCTTCTTCACCGTCACCACGCTGGTGCGCTCGAGCGTGAGGCGCTGCTTGAGCGCGAAGCTGCCGGGCATGCCCCCGGGCTCGGCGAGCTTGGCATAGAGCTGCGCGGCGCTCATCGGCGCGCCCTTGAACAGCGCCTCGGCGGCCGGGCCCTTCACATAGGCACCGATCTTGACCGCCGGGTTCTCGCCCTTGGGCGATCCGTCGGGTGCCAGCCAGTTGCTCTGCGGCTGCTGGAAATACATCACCGCCTGCGCCCAGGGGAAGGCGCCCTTCAGATTGTCGGGCGTGACGACGTAGAGCATCCCGAGCGCGCCGTGCTCGCCGGCGATGGCGGGCTTGTCGACCTTGCCGGCCGCTGTGCCGGGCGGGGTGTTGAGCAGGGTGACGACGAACTTCCCGGTCACGTCGAGCCCGGCATAGTCCTCCTCACGGCCATAGCCGACGAACACCGCGTCGGCGGTGAGCGTCTGCGTCGCCTCGCCGAAGCGCGGGCTCGGTGCCATCAGCACGTCGGTGCCGGAGGGGAATTTCCGGGCGCCCACCGTCACCGTCGCGGGCCTGTCGGCGTCGAGTGCATATTCGGCGATGTTCACCGGCTGGTACCAGCCCTGGGTGCCGCCCGGCTTGAATCCCATCGCATCGAAGCGGCTGGAGACATAGCGCGCCGCGATTTCGAAGCCCTCTGTGCCGTTGTCCCGCCCGCCGAGCAGATCGTCCGCCAGGAACTCGACATGCCCGCGCACTTCGTCGGGGCTGAACACCGGCTCGCTCTGTGCCCATGCATGCATCGGCGCCAGGCCGAGCGAAAGCGCGATCAGAAGCGAGGTGCGGCGCATGAAATCTCCCCGGAATGGCCCAGTTTTCCGCAGGCTAGAGCAAATGGTATCCGGCGCAACCGGCTTGCGGAGGGGCGCCCCCGCGTTATGGTCGGGCAACCACGATACCCAGGGGAATCAGCCAGATGAAATCGTTCCGGATGCTTTGCAGCGCCGCCACCTGTGCGCTTGCGATCGGCGCCGCCACCCCGGTTCTCGCGCAGCAGGCACCTGCCGCCGCGCCTGCCGCCCAGACCCAGGCCAAGCCGGTCCCGGTCGCCGAGCTCGTGAAGAAGGTCGACATCCCGTACGAGGCGTTCACGCTGAAGAACGGCCTGCGCGTGCTCGTCCACACCGATCGCAAGGCGCCGATCGTCGCGGTCTCCACCTGGTACGATGTCGGCTCGAAGCACGAGCCCGCGGGCAAGACCGGCTTCGCGCATCTGTTCGAGCATCTGATGTTCAACGGCTCGGAAAACGCCCCCGGCGACTTCTTCGAGCCTCTGAAGCAGGTCGGCGCCACCGATTTCAACGGCACCACCAGCTTCGATCGCACCAATTATTTCGAGACGGTCCCCGGCCCGGCGCTCGAGCGCGCGCTGTTCCTGGAGAGCGACCGCATGGGCTATCTCACCGGCGCGATCACCCAGGACGTGCTCGACGAGCAGCGCGGCGTCGTCCAGAACGAGAAGCGCCAGGGCGACAACCAGCCGTATGGCCTGGTCTATTACACGGTGCTCGAGGAGCTGCTCGGCAGCACGCCCTATGGCCATAACGTGATCGGCTCGATGGCCGATCTCGATGCTGCCAGCCTCGACGACGTCAAGAACTGGTTCCGCTCGCATTACGGCCCGAACAACGCGATCCTGGTGCTCGCCGGCGACATCGACGCCCGCACCGCCAAGCCGCTGGTCGAGAAGTATTTCGGCGCGATCCCGGCCGGTCCCAAGAGCGTGCTGCCCAAGGTGACCGTGCCCACTCTGGCCGCACCCAAGACGGTGACGATGAAGGACAGCGTGGCCGCCACGCTGATCCTGCGCAGCTGGGCGGTGCCGGGCCTGAACGACAAGGACGCGACGCCGCTCAGCGTGTTCGCCTCGGTGCTCGGCGGCCTCGCCAGCTCGCGGCTCGACAATGAGCTGGTCCGCAAGGACAAGACCGCGGTGCAGGTCTCGTCGAGCGTCCAGTCGATGTCGCAGATCGGCATCTTCATGATCCAGGCCGTGGTGAAGCCCGGCGTCGATCCCGAGATCGTCTCCAAGCGGCTCGACGAGATCATGGCCAACCTGATCAACACCGGCCCGACCGCGGACGAAGTGACGCGCGTCGCCACCACCAAGGTCTCGGGCCGCATCTCGGGGCTGGAATCGGTCGGCGGCTTCGGCGGCAAGGCCGTGGCGCTTGCCTCGGGCGAGCTCTATTCGGGCGATCCGCTCTTCTTCAAGAAGGAGCTCGAAGCGACCGCCAAGGTCACGCCCGCAGAAGTGAAGGCGGCCGCGGCCAGGTGGCTGACCCGCCCGGCGCTCACCGTGATGGTCGTCCCCGGCCAGCGCGAAGCCTATCAGGAAGCGGTCGCCCCGGCGGCCAAGCCGGCGGCGGAAGGCCCCAAGGCCGAGCCGGTGAAGGGCACGCGCGGCGCGCTGCCGGCGGTCGCCCCGATCGGCGATCTGGTGTTCCCCAAGGTAGAGCGCACCAAGCTCTCGAACGGCATCGAGCTGGTCTATGCCAATCGCAGCGCCGTGCCGGTCACCCAGGTCGAGATGAGCTTCGATGCCGGCGTCGCCGCCGATCCCTCGGAGAAGCTCGGCACCCAGCGCCTCACGCTCAGCATGATGGACGAAGGCACCGAGAAGCTCGATTCGGCGGCGCTCGCCGAAGCACGCGAGCGGCTCGGCGCCAATATCGGTTCGGGCAGCTCGTCCGACCGCACCTATCTGAGCGTCGATGCGCCGAGCCCGAACCTGGCTGGCGCGCTCGATCTGTTCGCCGACGTCGTCGAGCGTCCCGCCTTCGCCCCGGCCGAGATCGAGCGCGTGCGCGGCCAGATGCTCACCGGCATCGCCCAGGAGCTGACCAGCCCGCAGGGCCTGTCGGGCCGCATGGTGCCGCGCGTGCTCTACGCGCCGAGCAGCCCCTATGCGAAGCTTGCCGCCGGCGCGGGCGATCCGGCGGTGGTCAAGACGATCGGCCGTGACGACCTCGTCGCCTGGCACAATGCCTGGATCCGTCCGGACAAGGCCAAGATCTTCGTGGTCAGCGACCGTCCGCTCGCCGAGATCAAGGCGGCGCTCGAGGCGCGCTTCGGCGGCTGGAAGAGCGTCGGCACCGCCGGCACCAAGAGCTTCACCGCATCGGCCCAGGCGATGACGCCCAGGATCATCCTGATCGACCGGCCGAACTCGCCCCAGTCGCAGATCGTCGCCGCGCAGCTGACGCCGGTCGATCCCTTCTCGGACACGCTGCCGGTGGCCACCGCCAACCAGGCGCTCGGCTCGGGCTTCCTGTCGCGCATCAACATGGATCTGCGCGAAGCCAAGCACTGGTCCTATGGCGCCGGCGGCGGCTTCTCCTTCCTGGAGCACGCTGTGCCCTACACGATCAGCGCCCCGGTCCAGGCGGACAAGACCGGCGACTCGATCAAGGCGATCCAGCAGCAGGTGAAGGACTTCCTGACCACCAAGGGCGTGACCAACGAGGAGCTGGTGCGCGAGGTCAACGGCTCGACTCGCGAGCTGCCCGGCCGCTTCGAAACCTCGGACGCGGTGCTCAACGCGATGCAGCAGAACGACATCCGGCGCCGTCCGGACGACTATTTCAGCACCATCGCGCAAAAATATCGCGCGCTCACCGTACCCCAGCTTGACGCTGCGGCACGCGCGGCTCTCGACCCGAACAAGTTCGTTTTCGTGGTCGTGGGCGATGCTTCCAAGGTCCGGCCGCAGCTTGACAGCATCGGCCTGCCCGTCGAGGTGGTCCCCGCAGCGTCGCTGGCAAGCACCAAGCCGGCGGCCAACTAATCAGGAGAGTTCTCATGGCGAATGTGGACGGCAGCTGGAACACGGTCGTGAAGTCGCCGCTCGGCGATCAGGCGGCGGTGTTCACCGTGACGAGCAGTGGCGACACCTTCACCGGCACCTTCGCCGGCGCGATGGGCAATGCCGAAGCCAAGGACGGCAAGGTGAGCGGCGATACGCTGACCTGGTCGATGGACGTCTCGGTTCCCATGCCGATGACGCTGACCGGCGAAGCCACCGTCGATGGCGACACGATGACCGGCACCGTGACCGCGGGGGCGTTCGGCGCCTTCCCGCTGACCGGCACCCGCGCCTAAGCGCCACGCCGCAAGGCTGGTGAAGCGCCCGTCCCGCACTGTGCGGGGCGGGCGCTTTGCGTTTGCGGCATCCTCCCCTCGATCCCATCGTCATGCTGAACTTGTTTCAGCATCCAAGGTGCAGCTGGCGACGGCGTCGCCTTTGGAGAGTTGGACCCTGAAACAAGTTCAGGGTGACAATGGGAAATCTCACCACCCCAAATTTTCCCTCCGAGGGGGAGGGGTTTCGATACCGGAAAGTGCGGAAGCGGGGCCGAGCCAGGGGTCGATCCGATCCCCGCTTCCGCAAGACACGACACCGGCGGGAAACGGCGCCGTGTTTTGGAGAGGCCGCACCTCAGCCCCTCCCCCGACCCCTCCCGCAAGCGGAAGGGGAGCGACGATGGCACGCGCTGTCCCCGCTCGTTCCCCTTCCGCTTGCGGGAGGGGTTAGGGGAGGGGCTGGTCGCGCCGGGCCTGCGGTTTCACAGCCAGGTCAGCAGCGCTGATGCGCGCGGTGAGGAGAAATCGTGCAGGCGTGGCACTAGCCCCTCCCCTTCAGGGGAGGGGTTGGGGTGGGGCAGTGCTGCGAGCACCGGTCTCTGCGAGATATCCCCCACCCAAACCGAGGGGCTTTAATGGGTCGCCCACTCCGCTATGGCTGAACTGCAGTTCACAAAAGGGGAAGACATGGCGGGCGGTCTGGTTGCGTTGCTCGATGACATTGCGGCGCTTGCCAAGCTGGCGGCGGCCTCGCTCGACGACGTCGCGGGTGCTGCGGGGCGCGCCGGTGCCAAGGCGGCGGGCGTGGTGATCGACGATACTGCGGTCACCCCGCGCTATGTCGTCGGGCTCACGCCCGATCGCGAGCTGCCGATCATCTGGAAGATCACGCTCGGCTCGCTGCGCAATAAGCTGCTCTTCATCCTGCCGATCGCGCTGCTGCTCAGCGCCTTCGCGCCCTGGGCGGTGACGCCGCTGCTGATGCTCGGTGGCTCGTACCTCTGCTTCGAGGCGGCAGAGAAGATCATCGAGGCGCTGACCGGCCATCATGCCGAGGAGGAGCTGGCCGAGGTCGATACCCCCGCCGAGCTCGAGCAGCGCCAGGTGGCGGGCGCAGTGCGCACCGATTTCATCCTCTCGGCCGAGATCATGGCGATCGCGCTGGCCGAGCTGCCCGATGCCTCACTCGGCATGCGTGCGGCGGCGCTGGCGGCGGTGGCCGTGGCGATCACCGTCGGTGTCTATGGCGTGGTCGCGCTGATCGTGAAGATGGACGATATCGGCCTGCACCTCAGCAAGCGCCCCTCGGCCGGCGCCAGGCGGGCGGGCGAGCTGCTGGTCAAGGCGATGCCGGTGCTGCTCCAGGCGCTGTCGCATATCGGCGTGGCGGCGATGGTCTGGGTCGGCGGCGGCATCCTGCTGCATGGGCTCGAGGCGTTCGGGCTCAACGCGGTTCCGCATTTCGTCCACCACCTTGCCGCGGTCGCCGGGCATGCTGTCCCGTTCGCGGGCGGCTTCGTCGAATGGCTGGTCGGCGCGATCGGATCGGGCATCGTCGGGCTGATCGCCGGCGGAGTGATCGTCGGCGTGATCCACCTGATTCCGCGGAAGAAGAAGGCGCACTGAGAAAACCGTCATCCCGGCGAAAGCCGGGATCTCAGGCGAAGGCGGGAAAAGAGCAGCACGAGATCCCGGCTTTCGCCGGGATGACGGTCAGCCCCGCTTCACGCGCGTGACATGCCCCATCTTCCGCCCGGGCCGGGCATCGCCCTTGCCGTAGAGGTGGAGATGCGTGCCCGGCTCGGCGAGCAGTTCGGCCCAGCGGTCCGCCTGGTCGCCGATCAGATTCTCCATCTCGATCTCCGTGCCCGTGAGCCCGGTGCTGCCGAGCGGCAACCCGCAGATCGCGCGGATGTGGTTCTCAAACTGCGAGCACTCGGCGCCTTCGATCGTCCAGTGCCCGGAGTTGTGCACGCGCGGTGCCATCTCGTTGAACACCGGGCCGTCCTCGGTCGCGAAGAATTCGAGCGTCAGCACGCCGACATGGCCCAGCGCCTCGGCGACGCGGCCGGCGAGCGTCGCCGCTTCGGTCCAGTGGCGGGCGATCTCGGCGGGGGCAGGCACGCTCGACTTGTCGAGGATGCCGTCCTTGTGCTCGTTCCAAGGCGGCGGATAGCTGGCCAGGCTGCCATCGACGCCGCGCACCGTGATGATCGAGAATTCGTGGCTGAAGGTGACGAAGCCTTCGAGAATGGCTGGTCGCTCGCCGATCTCTTCCCACGCCTTCGCCGCCTCGGCCACGTCGCGGATGCGCACCTGGCCCTTGCCGTCATAGCCCAGCCGCAACGTCTTCAGGATCGACGGCGCGCCGATCTCGGCAATCGCCGCATCCAGCTGCTCGCGCGTCTCGACCAGCGCCCAGGGGGCGGTGCGGCCGCCAAGGGCTGCGACGAACGCCTTTTCGCGCGCGCGGTCTTGCGCGATCGACAGGCTCTGCGCGCCGGGGCGCACCGGCACCTTGCCGGCGAGATGCTCGACGGGTCCGATCGCGATATTTTCGAACTCATAGGTGATCACGTCGCATTGGGCGGCGAGCTCGTCGAGGACGATCCGGCTGTGATAGTCGGCGCGGGTGTAGCTCGAGGCGGTCTGCGCGGCGACGCTCTCGGCATCGGGCGCCAGCACATGGGTGCGGTAGCCGAGCTGCGCGGCGGCGACGGCGAGCATGCGGCCAAGCTGGCCGCCACCGAGGATGCCGATCGTCGAGCCGGGGGGAAGCGCGCCGCTCATTCGGGGTCGGTCGCCACGCCTTCGGTTTGCGCCGCGCGCCAGGCCTGCAGGCGCTGGCTGAGCGCTTCGTCCGAAGTCGCCAGGATCGCGGCGGCGAGCAGCCCGGCATTGATCGCGCCGGCCTTGCCGATGGCGAGGGTGCCGACGGGGATGCCGCCGGGCATCTGGGCGATCGAGAGCAGGCTGTCCATGCCCTTCAGCGCCTTGGATTCGACCGGCACGCCGAGCACCGGCAGGTGCGTCATCGACGCGGCCATGCCGGGCAGATGCGCCGCGCCGCCGGCGCCGGCGATGATCACCTTGAGCCCGCGCTCCGCCGCGCCGGTGGCGTAATCATAGAGCCGCTGCGGGGTGCGGTGCGCGCTGACCACCTTGGTCTCGTGCGCCACGCCGAGCGCGTCGAGCACATCGGCGGCATGGTGCATCGTCTCCCAGTCGGAAGTGCTGCCCATGATGATGCCGACCAGAGGTGCCACGTCTTGCCCCAAGCTGTTGGAAGCGCGGTTCCTAGAGAGGGAGGGCGGGGAGGGCAACGGCTAATCAAATCCTCCCCGAGCTTGTCTCGGGGAGGGGGACCATCGCCCAGCGATGGTGGAGGGGCCGGCGCGGAACGCGCCGGTGAACCGGCGCGCCCCTCCACCCCGACGCTTCGCGTCGCGGTCCCCCTCCCCCAGCGAGCTGGGGGAGGATTTCGAGGTCAGCGCTCGCTCAGATAGTAGCGATCCAGCGCGTTCAGCTGGTCGTCCAGCTCATAGACGATCGGCGCGCCCGTCGGGATCTCCAGGCTGACGATCTCCTCGTCGGGAATGCCCGACAGATGCTTGACCAGCGCGCGCAGCGAATTGCCGTGCGCGGCGATCAGCACGCGCTTGCCGGCCTTGAGCTCGGGGGCGATCGTCTCTTCCCAATAGGGCAGCACGCGCGCGATCGTGTCCTTGAGCGATTCGGTCTGCGGGATCGGCACGCCGTGATAGCGCGCGTCCTTGGCGAGGTCCCAGGGCGAGCCCTCTTCGGGCAGCGGCGGCGGCACGTCGAAGCTGCGGCGCCAGATCTTCACCTGCTCGTCGCCATGCTTGGCCGCGGTCTCGGCCTTGTTGAGCCCGGTCAGCCCGCCATAGTGCCGCTCGTTGAGCTTCCAGCTCTTCTCCTCGGGCAGCCACAGCCGCCCCATCGCTTCCAGCGCGAGGTGCAGCGTCTTGATCGCGCGGCTCTGGAAGCTGGTGAAGCACAGGTCGAAGTCGAGCCCCTTCTCCTTCATCAGCGCGCCGGCTGCGGTGGCTTCGGCGACGCCCTGCTCGGTCAGGTCGACGTCCCACCAGCCGGTGAAGCGGTTCTCGAGGTTCCAGGCCGACTGGCCGTGGCGGATCAGGACGAGCGTGGGCATGTGAACTCCTTGCAACCGGTTGCCAGCGCTCTTAGCGGCAGCAGCGACAGGGACAAGCACAAGGGAGTCGCGGCATGGCAATCGTTCGGGAGACGTTGGTGTATCAGGGGCCGGGTGGCCCGTTCGAAGGCGTGATCGCCTATGAGGACGAAGTGACGACGCTGCGCCCCGGCGTGCTCGTCCTGCCCAACATCCTCGGCCAGAAGGAAGCCGACAACGTCCATGCCGAGAAGCTGGCGAAGCTCGGCTATGTCGCGCTGGCGGCGGACGTGTTCGGCCAGGGCAAGCGCACCCAGCACGGCCCCGATGCCGGTCTCTACATGAACCCGCTCAACGCCGATCGCGGCTTGCTGCGCGATCGCCTCGCGGCCTCGCTCGACGCGCTCAAGGGCTTCGACCGGGTCGATCCCGCCAAGCTGGCTGCGATCGGCTTCTGCTTCGGCGGCCGCTGCGCGCTCGACATGGCGCGCGCGGGGCTGCCGATTCTCGGCGCCGTCTCGTTCCACGGCGTCTATGAGCGCCCCGACTATCCGAACGTCTCGCCGATCACTGCCAAGCTGCTCGTCTGCCATGGCTGGGAAGATCCGATCGCTCCGCCGGAGAAGACCGTGGCGCTGGCGCAGGAGCTGACCGAATCGGGTGCTGACTGGCAGATCCACGCCTATGGCCATGCCGGCCATGCCTTCACCGATCTCGACCGTAAGGATTCGACGGTGGCGGGCGTGGTCTATGAGCCCAAGGCCGATCGCCGCAGCTGGCAGGCGATGACCAATTTCCTCGAAGAAGTGTTCGCCTGAGGGAAGGGGCCGAGTCGCGCGGGATGGTTAACGAATCCTCCCCGCCTCGGCCCCGGATTCATCCGTAAGGTGCGATTACCATAAGGGTTCCCGCCGAATATTCGCGGCCCCCGGCCCGGTTCATATTCCCCTCACGACAGCAGCCGAGGGGCTGCAGAAGCAGGGGATTGCAGACCATGTCGAAGACCACGATCGCGCTTGAAGCCGCCGTTGCCACCGTCCTCGAGAACATGCCGAAGGACGCGGCCCAGACCAACCGCCAGCGCGTCAATGTCGATCGTGCCTTCGCCCAGATCCTCAAGCTGATCGCCCCGCGCATCCGCCACTTCGTCCGCCAGTACGGCCTCACCGCGCACTGGGAAGACGCCGAGCAGTGCTGCGCGATCGCCGTCCACCGCGCGATCGAGGCCTATGACCCCGCCAAGGCGCAGTTCACCACCTTCGTGAACTGGCAGATCCGCGGCGAGCTGCAGAGCCTGCGCTTCCGCCTGATGACCGACCAGCGCCCCTCGGCGAAGAAGGTCGAGGCCACCACCGTTTCGCTTTCCGCCCTTGCCACTTCGCCCGACGGCGACGAGATCTCGCCCGAGGCGATGATCGAGGACGAATATGCGCTCGGCCGCACCGAAGCCGGCGCGTCCGACTATCTCGCCGAAGGCGCCGTCGGCCAGCTCATCGACGCCTATGTCGATCAGCTGCGCAAGGTCGGCGTCGAGGCGCTGCGTCGCCGTCCACGCGCCAAGAAGGCCGATGCCGCCCAGCGCCGTGCCGAAGGGCCGCGTTTCAAGACGGTCGATCCGGTCGAGCTGGAGAAGCTCGAGGCCAAGCTGCAGCGCGACCGCGAGATCGTCGAGCGCCGCATCTTCGAGACCGCCACGCTCGACGAGATCTCGGCCGATACCGGCGTGACCAAGGAGCGCATCCGCCAGATCACCAAGCAGGCGACCAAGCTGCTCACCGAGATCGCCGCCGAACAGCCGCGCTTCGAAGTGATGGCCGACGACGCCCGCCGCGCGATGCCGCCGGCGCGCCCGCGCCGCAGCGCCGCTGCCGCCGCGTCGAAGGTGTCGCTGCTTCCCGATCCCGGCGCGCTCCACAACCGCCTCGCCCATGTCGAGGCGATCGAGGCCGAGCGCGCCGCCTACATCACCCCGGCCCTGCCGGTGATGCAGCTGGTGATGCACTGATCCTATAGGCGGAAGTGGAAGCCGCGGCGCTGGAGCGGCCAGAGCAGCGCGACGACGATTGCGCAGACCAGCACCGCGCACAGGAACGAAGCGAAATAGGGCTCGCCGACCAGTGCCAACATGATGCCGTTGAGCGTTGCCTGTGGGGTCGCTCCGCCGAGGAGCGGCAGGCCGTAGAGCCGTCCGAGGAGGGTCGCCACCACGAATGCCAGGATCGCGTTCGCGCCGAGCACGCGGAACGGCATGGCCGCGATCGCGGCGGCGCGCTGGCGCAGCGCCAGCATCAGCGCTGCCAGCACCAGCGCGGAAAAGCCGCTGCTCAGCAGCGCGAAGCTGCTCGTCCAGATCCGCTTGTTGATCACGAACACCGGATCGAGCGCGAGCCCTGCCACCAGCAGCAGCGCGCCGGCCGCGCCGATCAGCATGGGCGCGCGTTCGGGCCGGTTACGCCAGACCTGCCCCGCCAGCACGCCAAGCAGCGTATTGGTCGCGGCGGGCAGGGTGGAGAGCAGCCCTTCGGGATCATAGACGATCGGGCCGTTCGGCGTCGCCCAGCCCAGCGGCCAGAGATGCGGCACGGTGAAGATCGCGCGGTCGATCCAGGCGCCCAGATTGCCCTCGGGATCGAGCCGCCCCGCGCCATAGCCGGGCACCGGCACGAACATGAGCAGCGCCCAATAGCCGATCAGCACCGCGGCTATGGTGCAGCCCAGGTCTGCCGCGCGGACGTTCAGCCGGCCCATATCGTCCCGACGCCCGGTCGCAACGATGGCGACCACGCCCAGCAGATAGCAGAGCGCGATCCGCTGGAGCACGCCGGGCAGCCGGACATTTTCCAGCCCCGGATGGCCAGGGCCGCCGCCGCCGATGCCGAGATAGAGGTTGTAGCTGGCTTCCACCACGAGCCCGAGCAGGATCAGCGCGGCCACGCGCCGGCCAACGCGCAGCCAGAATGCCCTGCGTGTCTCGGAATCGGCAAAGGGGCGCGGGAAGGACAGGCCCAGCGCCGCGCCCACGCTGAACAGGAAGGTGGGAAATACCATATCGGCCAGCGTCCAGCCGTCCCATTCCGCATGGCGCAGCGGCGCATAGGCGGCGCCCCAGTCGCCCGGGCTGACCACCAGGATCATGCCCGCGACCGCCAGCCCGCGTAAAACATCCAATTCCACAAGTCGTGAAGGCGCACTCGCCATCGCCGGAATCCTCCCTGGCGGGCGATCAGCGCTCGCCCGTTCTTCCCGACCGGCGAAGCATAGCAATTCTGAGAACGTTCACAATATCGTCGATCAGACTATTCGCGACAGGAACCGGCTGAACGGATCTTCGCGATAGTCGCCGAACGGCCCGCAATCGGTGAAGCCGAACTGGCGATAGAGCGCATGGGCCGGTTCGAAGGCCGCGCCCGATCCGGTCTCCAGGCTCACGCGCTTGTAACCGCGCGCGCGGGCGGTGGTGAGGATGTGCCCCACCAGCCTGGCACCGGTGCCGCGGCGCAGATGCTCTGATGCGGTGCGCATCGACTTGATCTCGCCATGCGCCGCATCGAGTTCGCGTAGCGCGCCGCAGCCGAGCAGGTCCTCGCCGTCCCACACGGTCCAGAAGGTCACGTCGGGCGCGGCGAGGCCGGAGAGGTCGAGGAAATGGGTGCTGTCCTTGGGCGAATTGGCCAGCATCCCCGCGAAATGCTGCTCGAGCAGCGCGACGACCTGGGGCTCGTCCAGCCCGCCTTCGCGAATCTCGGTCATTGGGTGAATACCGGGGAAAGGCGCAGCTCGCCGTCCACCTTGCGACCGAACATGTCGACCGGCGCGGTGTAGGGCAGGCTCTCGGCATGGCGGCATGCGGCGAGGTCGCCATCGTCGCTGCCGGTGGTTCGGGTGATCTGGCAGACCGGCCGCTTCCCGCCGGCAGGGAAGCGCAGCAGGATCGCGCCCTTGTTGGTGGCGCCTTCGGGCCTGACGGGCACGGCCTGGGCGGCCTTGCGATCGAAGACCAGCGGCGTGCCGATGCGTTCGGGCAACCCGAGCTTGGCCTTGCCCTTGTTCCAGCGCACCAGCACGGTTGCGCGATTGAAGCTCTCGCCGGGGCGGGTTTGATAGCCGGCCGTCGCCAGCGCCTGGCAGGTCGCGTCGGACAATGCCTTGTCGACCGGCCGGTCGAGCACGCGGCAGACGGTCTGGAACCGGCCGTCGCGCGCGCCATAGAGCATCACGCTCACTGCCAGATCCGCCTTGCCGGTGAAGCCGGCCGGGGCAAAGCGCGGCCAGTCCGGTTCGCGGGTGATCCGCATATTGGCCGTGGAACGCATCAGTTCCGCGTTCACGCCGTCCGAATCGCCCGGATAGGGCGCCGGCGGGAACTCGCGTGGCGCGAATATCAGCCTCAGCGAGAGCTGGTCCGACACAGGCCTTCCGGCGCGATCCAGTGCATGAATGAACTTGCCGCGCTGGCGCACGATCGGGCAGATCAGCCCGGCAAGCGCTTCGGGCTGGCCCGCCTCGGGCCGGCAATCGGCAACCGCGCCGCTGGCGTCGATCCGCACCGTGGCGCGCACCTCGCCCTTGCCGTCCTTGTCGAGCCCGGAGGCGGGGTAGTCGGCCGGCGTCGTCCAGTGCCACATGTCCTGCCCCAGCGCCGGGCGCAGCAAATCCGTGCCTGCGCCGGCGGCATCCGCAAAGAGATACACCGCCGGCAGGGGCTTCGGCGCCGGCACCGCTTGCCCCCAGGCGAGCGCCAGCATCATTTCAGTCAGCATCGATTTCCCTCCCCTGAAATCGTTTCTGAGGTCGTTGGCTCAGATCTCGTCGATAAATCCTGCCAAAGTCTCAAGGCACGAATGCGCCAGCGTCTTGCAGCGCGCGGGCGACCAAGCGAACTCGGCGTCCGCATTGGCCTCGTGATCCTTGAACGGCATCTCCAGCGTCATCGACACCGCGCCGAAGCGCTCGGCGAGCTGGTTGGTCGACATCGACAGATTGGCCTGGCCCGGCGCCGACTTCTCGTATCCCAGGTCGAGCTGGAAGTCGGGCGTCGCCTTGGCGAGGCGGCGGGCATATTCGTAGAATTTCTCGCCATGCGCATCGGTCCACGAGGCAATGCCCTCGAAGCCGGCAAGGAAGTTGGCCGGGATCGCCTCGTCGCCGTGCACGTCCATCGCGAAGTCGACGCCGGTCTCGTCCATCGCCGCCTTGACCAGGAAGACCTCGGGGCTCTTCTCCATCGTCGGCGCATGCCATTCGCGGTTGAGGTTGATGCCCGCCGCGTTGGTGCGCAGATGGCCGCGGCGCGAGCCGTCGGGGTTCATGTTCGGCACGATGTGGAACACGGCCTTTTCGCGCAGCGCGAGCGCGGTCTTGTTGGTCGGGTCGGTGAGGAACTCGAGCGCGCCTTCCATCCACCATTCGGCCATCGTCTCGCCGGGATGCTGGCGGGCATAGAGCCACACGGTCTTGGGGCCGGTGCCGAGCGTCAGCAGGTCCATCGGCTGGCCGTCGAGCGTCTTGCCCAGCTCGCGGTGCGAAACGCCCGGCATCAGCGCCATGCGGCTGACCAGGTCGTGGTGCCGCTCCATCGAATAGGGAGCGAAATAGGCGAACCACACCAGGTCGGTGTCGATCGCCTTGGTGAAGGTCAGCACCCCGTCGGCATAGCTCGATTCGGCGGTGCGCCACGCCTCGCGGTCGGTCGACCAGCGCGCCTTGTACCCCGGCCAGCCAAAGGCATAGGCCGCGCCGCCCGCGTTGGTCAGGCGGAAGGTGAGCGTGCGCCCCTTCGCCCCGGCCACGCGGAAATGGAACCACTGGTAGAAATCGGACAGGTGATCGGTGACGATCTCGAGGTCGACGCGGTCGCCCTCGATGCCGACGAGACGGATGTTGCCGGAATCGAAGCCGGAGTTGATCTGGATGGTCATTTCACCGTGATAGTGATGCCTGACTCTCCGGGGAAGTCCTTGAACAGCGCCTTTGCCATCCGCGCCGCCGCAACGGCCGGCTGGGCGGGATCGGTGCCGCTGACATTGTCGGTCTGCGCGCGGCCTTCCCACACGGTGGTGTTGTCGCTGCGGCGGCGCAGCTGCACCCACAGCTCGGTCTGGTAGAGCTCGCGCGTCTTGCCGCCGATGCCGAAGCCGACATCGCCGCCAACGCCCACGCCGCCGCGGCGCCCGCCGCTGAAGCTGCCGCCGCCGACGCCGATCGTCACGGGCGGCGGCTCCTTGAAGGCGCCCTTGGAGACGCGGCGGAAGGCGACCGCGGCGATATAGCCCGAAGGCGTGCTGCTCACCGACTGGACATAGCCCAGCCGCTCCAGCTCGGCGCGCACCGCATCGGCATAGGTCTGGTATTCCGGCCCGAACGAATCGGTGTTCGCCATCGGCTCGATCGCCACCGTGGTGCGCTCCATCGGTGCGCCCAGATGATAGCGCGTCACGTCGATCGGCTGGGGACGATAGGTCGGGGCGCAGGCGCCCAAGGCGACGAGCAGGGCGATGCTGAGCGGCTTCTTCACGCGACGAACTCCTGTTTCGCGGACGGAACGTCTCCGTTTGCCTTCCAACACGGAGTCCGTCGAGTGGTTCCGTATCTGCGCGCGCCAGGGCGACTCCAGCCTTGACTTGGCCGGCGGTGGCCACTAGGCGAGCCCCTCTTTCCGGCATTCCATAGTTTGAGAAGCGAATCGGTCATGAAGATCGTGAATTCATTGAAGTCGCTCAAGGATCGGCATCGCGACAACCGCGTGATCCGCCGTCGTGGGCGCATCTACGTCATCAACAAGACCCAGAAGCGTTTCAAGGCTCGCCAGGGCTAAGGTGATTCCGCACGCCGTCATCTTCGATGTCGGCAATGTGCTGTTTCCCTGGAATCCGCGGTCTTTGTACGGGCGCCTGATCGATGACGATCGGGCGCTCGACGCATTTATGGCCGATGTGCTCACCATGGAGTGGCACACCGAGCTCGATCGCGGGCGTCCCTTTGCCGAAGCTTCGGCAGAGCTGGCCGCCGCGTATCCCGAGCATGCCGATCTGATCGCCGCCTGGGGCCCGCGCTTCAACGAGACGCTGGGCCCGCCGATCGCCGGCATGGCGGAGATTCTCGCCGATCTCGATTCGCGCGGCGTGCCGCTGTTCGCGATCACCAATTTCTCGGGCGAGTTCTTCCGCGCCTTCGCGCCGCTCCATCCTGGGATATTCGGCCGTTTCCGCGACATCGTCGTCTCGGGCGACGAGAAGCTGCTCAAGCCCGATCGCGCCATCTACGACCTGGCGCTCCGCCGATTCGGCCTGGAGGGGCCGGACGCGGTGTTCATCGACGACAGCATCAAGAATGTCGCCGGCGCGCAGGATGCCGGCATCCACGCGCTGCTGTTCACCGATGCGGCGAAGCTGCGCGTGGATCTGGAAGGCCTGGGGCTGCTTTAACTTCTGCTCCCCTCCCTGGTGAAGGGAGGGGTCGGGGGTGGGTGGGCTTCAACAGGCTTCTCAGCTCGCGGATGGCAACCCACCCCTAGCCCCTCCCTTCCAGGGAGGGGAATCCTGCGTATCAGATCGCGTCCGGGCCTTCCTTGCCCGGATGGTTCTTCAGCTCGTCGCCGACGAGCGTCACCACGTGCAGCACATTGGTCGAGCCCGGCGTCTTGAACGGCACGCCGGCGCACAGCACCACGCGGTCGCCCGCCGCGGCGATATGGTGGCGCAGGGCCATCCGCTTCGACTTGGCGACCATCTCCTCGAACGAATCGACATCGCGCGTGTGCACTGCATGCACGCCCCACAGCAGGCCGAGCCGGCGGGCGGTGTCGATATGCGGGGTCAGCACCAGGATCGGCACCGAGGGGCGCTCGCGGGCGATGCGCCGCGCGGTCGATCCCGAGGTGGTGAAGCAGCTGATGCCCGATGCCGACACCGTCTTGGCGATGTTCTTCGCCGCCTCGGCCAGCGCGTCGGCGGTGGTGGGATCGGGGCGCAGCACGGTGAAGTGGACGCGGTCGCCATGCGCGGGGTCGCGCTCCACTGCGTCGGCGATCGAGTTCATCATCGCCACCGATTCGACCGGCCACTTGCCCGCGGCGCTCTCGGCCGAGAGCATGATCGCGTCGGCGCCGTCATAGACTGCGGTGGCGACGTCCGAGACCTCTGCGCGCGTCGGCGACGGGCTCTCGATCATCGATTCGAGCATCTGAGTAGCGACGATCACCGGGCGGCCCATGCGGCGCGCGGTCTCGACGATGCGCTTCTGCAGCGGCGGCACGGTCTGCGGCGGCAGCTCGACGCCCAGGTCGCCGCGCGCAACCATCACGCCGTCACACTGCTCGACGATCTCGTCGAGCCGGGCAATGGCCGAGGGCTTCTCGATCTTGGCGAGCAAAGCCGCCTTGCCGCCGATCAGCCGGCGGGCTTCCATCAGGTCCTCGGGGCGCTGGACGAAGCTGAGCGCGATCCAGTCGGCACCCTGCTCGACCGCGAAGGCGAGGTCGCTGCGGTCCTTCTCGGTCAGCGCGGCAAGCGGCAGCACCATGTCGGGCACGTTCAGGCCCTTGTTGTTCGACAGCGGGCCGCCGACCTCGACGATCGTGGTCAGCCGATCGGGCGCGACCGAGATCACGCGCAGCACCAGCTTGCCGTCGTCGAGCAGCAGCCGTGCATTCTCGTGCGCCGCCTCGAAGATCTCGCGGTGCGGCAACTCGACCCGGGTGGCGTCGCCCGGCGTCTTGTCGCGATCGAGGATGAACTCGTGGCCGGTGACCAGCTGCACCTTGCCGTCGGCGAACTTGCCGACGCGCAGCTTCGGGCCCTGCAGGTCGGCCAGGATCGTGGTCGGCCGGCCATATTTCTTCTCGAGGCCGCGGATCGCCTCGAACAGCGGCACCTTCGATGCCTGGTCGCCATGGCTCATGTTGATGCGGAACGCGTCGGCGCCCGCCTCGAACAGCTTGCCGATCATCTCGGAGCTGGCGCTGGCCGGGCCCAGCGTGGCGAGGATGCGCACCTTGCGCGTGCGGGGGCTGATTGCCTTTGTCATCACTGTCATATCCTCGGCTTGTGCCCGGGTGCCTCTAGCCTCATATCCCAGCGGATCAACCGCTGAGGTGTGATTAATGGACGAACTCGACAAACTGGATGACGCTACAGCCGCCACGGCGTTCCGCAGCCTCGTCCGCCATCTCCGCCGCCGCACCGATGCGCAGAACATCGATCTGATGGGCCTGTCCGGCTTCTGCCGCAACTGCCTGGCCGACTGGATCGTCGAGGCCGATCCGGCGATCGACCGCGAGGAAGCGCGCCGGATCATCTACGACATGCCCTTCTCCGAATGGAAGGCGAAGTATCAGGCGGAGGCGACGCCCGAGCAGATCGCGCGGATGGAGCAGAGCATCGCGCGCAACGAGACGATCGACGAGGAGCTGGACGAAGCGCTCGACGAGAGCTTCCCGGCTAGTGACCCGCCGGCGATGACCCAGCCGGGAGGCTGACCGGCGGCGCCAGCGGCCGGGCCTTTGCCGGCGGCAGCTTGAACCGCAGCGCCTTGGCCACCGCGCCGCGCCAGATGTCATAGCCTGCGCGGGTCATGTGCAGCCCGTCCTGGCGGTAGAGCTCGGGGCGCGGCTTGCCGTCGCGGCCCAGCATCGCCGGGAAGATGTCGACATAGCCGAGCGTCGGGTCGCTCGCGACATAGTCGCGCACCAGCGCATTGGTCGCGCGGATGCCGTCGATCAGCTGCCAGCGCGAGATGCTCGGCTTGATCGAGACGAACAGGATGCGCGTCGTCGGCAGCTTGGCGTGGACCTTGGTCACCAGCGCCTGGAAATCGGCGAACACTTCGTCGGGCGTGTGCCCCGCGCCCAGGTCGTTGTCGCCGGCATAGAAGACGATCGTCTTCGGCGCATAGGGTGTCACGATCCGGTCGACATAGCGCACGCTGTCCGGGATGGTGGAGCCGCCGAAGCCGCGGTTGATCACGTTCAGCCCGGGAAAGTCGTGCGCCAGGTCGGTCCACATCCGGATGCTCGAGCTGCCGAGGAACAGGATTCCGCCGCGGGCCGGCTTCGCCAGGGCGTCGCGCGCCTCGAACGCTGCGATCTCGGCGGCGAAGGGCTGCTTCTCCATCGGCGCCGGTGCCGAGCGCGGCGGCACGCGCATCGCGGGCGGCAGCTCGATCGGCGGCGCCGGCCGGGTCTGGGCCGGCGCGGTCGCGGGCATCAGGGCGAGGGCGGCGGCGAAAAATTTCGGAATGTGTCGGAACATGTCCCTTCGGATAAAGCCGGATGCGATTCGCCGCAAATGAGTCTTGAGCGCGGGCGCCAGCTTCTCTAATCGCCCCGCTTCACCCCAATCAGGAGCCTTCAATGTCCGACTCGATTTCCGCCGAACAACTGCGCCTCCTCATCGAGCGCATCGAGCGGCTCGAGGAAGAGAAGAAGGGCATCGCCGACGACATCAAGGATGTCTATGGCGAGGCGAAGGCCACCGGCTTCGACGTGAAGACGATGCGCTCGATCGTTCGCCTGCGGAAGATGGAGAAGCATCACCGCGACGAGGCCGAGATGCTGCTCGAGACCTACAAGCAGGCGCTGGGCATCTGACATTAACGTCACTCCGCCCCGGACCTGATCCGGGGCGGGGTCTCGGGCGAAGGCGCGGGACAAGAGCCGCACGAGATCCCGGCTTGCGCCGGGAGGACGATTTGGGCCGGGCATTGCCCATCGCCCCTTGCCTGGCCTAGAGACGCGCCACGATTTTCCATACGAGAGCGCAATGGCAGGCCATTCCAAATTCAAGAACATCATGCACCGCAAGGGCGCGCAGGATAAGAAGCGCTCGAGCATGTTCTCCAAGCTCAGCCGCGAAATCACCGTCGCCGCCAAGATGGGCTTGCCCGATCCCGACATGAACCCGCGCCTGCGCGCCGCGATCGCCGCGGCCAAGGCGCAGTCGATGCCCAAGGACAATATCCAGCGCTCGATCGACAAGGCGTCGAAGGGCGATGGCGAGAATTACGAAGAGATCCGCTACGAAGGCTTCGGTCCGGGCGGCGTCAGCCTGATCATTGAGGCGCTGACCGACAACCGCAACCGCACCGCCACCAATGTGCGCACCGCGGTCTCGAAGAATGGCGGCAATCTCGGCACTGCCGGCTCGGTCAGCCACGGCTTCGACCGGATGGGCCTGATCAACTATCCGCTCAGCGCCGGCGACGCCGAAAAAGTGTTCGAGGCGGCGCTCGAAGCCGGTGCCGAGGACGTGACCTCGAGCGAGGACGGCCACGAGATCTGGACCGCCCAGGGCGATCTCCACGAAGTCGCCAAGGCGCTCGAATCGGTGCTCGGCGAAGCCGAAGGCGCCAAGCTCGCCTGGCGCCCGCAGACCATGGTCGATGTGGGCGAGGACGACGCGACCAAGCTGTTCAAGCTGATCGACGCGCTCGACGACGACGACGACGTCCAGACCGTCTGGGGCAATTACGAAGTCTCGGACGCGGTGATGGAGAAGCTGGGTTGATCCAATTCCTCCCCGAGCTTGCTCGGGGAGGGGGACCGCGCCCGCAGGGCGTGGTGGAGGGGCCGCGCCGCCAGGCGCGGCGCGCCGGCTTCCTTCTCCCCATCGCCGCTGCGCGGCGCCCCTCCACCATGCTGCGCCCACGGATTGCTTCGCAATCCGGCTCCGCGGCTGCGACATGCTCCCAGCATGTCGCTGATCGCTGCTACGTCCCCCTCCCCGAGACAAGCTCGGGGAGGAATTTTCTATGATCATCCTCGGCCTCGATCCCGGGCTCGGCACCACCGGCTGGGGGCTGATCCGTGCCGAGGGCAATCGCCTGTCGCACCTCGCCAATGGCCGGCTCAAGACCGATACCCAGGCGCCGCTGCCCCGGCGCCTCGCGCATCTCGACGCGATGCTCGCCGCGCTGATCGCCGATCATGCGCCGGAGGCTGCGGCGGTCGAGGAAGTGTTCGTCAATTCCAATGCCCAGTCGACGCTCAAGCTCGGCCAGGCGCGCGGGGTGGTGCTGTGCGCCGCGGCGCGGATCGGCATCGATGTCGGCGAGTACAAGCCGAGCACGGTCAAGAAATCGGTGGTCGGCGTCGGCAATGCCGACAAGGACCAGGTCCACGCCATGGTCGCGCGGCTGCTGCCAGGCGTGAAGATCGACGGGCCCGACGCTGCCGACGCGCTCGCCGTCGCGATCTGCCACGCCCATCACCTCGCAAGCGCGCGCTTCGGCCTGCGCTAGCGTTGCAGGACTGCATCCCGCCACGCCGAGGGCGCGCGGGTGATTTCGCTTTCCTACCGGCGCATGTTCCGCTTATGTACCGGGCGTGACTGCGACCGCTTCTTCGCCGCCGATCCTGCGTCTCCCGCGCGCGACGCGCACGTGTGGCGAGTCAAGGGAGTCAACATTTTTGCCCAACCATCCGGTTGAATATCGGGGAGGCGCAGCATGATCGCCCATCTCAAGGGCCGGCTGGAAGCGACCGGGCTCGATCATGTCGTGATCGACGTGAACGGCGTGGGCTATCTTGCCGGCGCCTCGGCGAAGACGATCACGGCACTCGGCGCTACCGGCGAGTTCGTCACGCTCCACACCGAGATGCTGGTCAGCGAGGATTCGATCCGGCTGATGGGTTTCGCCACGGCGAGCGAGCGCGACTGGTTCCGCCTGCTCACCAGCGTGCAGGGCGTCGGCGCCAAGGTGGCATTGGCGATCCTTTCGATCCTCGGTCCCGAGGAAGTGCAGACCGCGGTGGCGCGCGCCGATTCGGCAATGATCGCCCGGGCGAACGGGGTGGGGCCGAAGCTCGCCCAGCGCATCGTCAACGAATTGAAGGACAAGGCGGGCGGCATCGCGCTCGGCAGCGGCGGCGCGCCCGGCGCGGCGGCGGCGGGCGGCGCGGCGCAGGATGCGGTGTCGGCGATGCTCAACCTTGGCTTCAAGCCGGCCGAGGCGAGCGCCGCGGTCAATGCCGCCGCCGACGAGTTGGGTGCCGGCGCCACGCTCGATGCGCTGGTCCGCCTCGCCCTGCGCAAGGCGGCGAAATGACGCTGCGCACCGCTTCGTGCCGCTGCGGCCAGCTCCGCGCCGAATGCGCGGGCGAACCGGTGCGCATCTCGGTCTGCCATTGCCTCAACTGCAAGCGGCGCAGCGGCTCGGCCTTCGCGGTGCAGGCGCGCTTCCCGGCGGAGCAGGTGACGATCACCGGCCGCTCGACCGAATATGTGGCGCCCTCGGAAAGCGGCGGCGCGCCCGCCCATTTCCACTTCTGCCCGGTCTGCGGCGGCAATGTCTGGTACAGCGGCGGCGGCATTGCCGACACGGTCGCGATCCCCGTCGGCCAGTTCGCCGACCCGGCCTTCCCGGCGCCCGGCATCTCGGTTTACGAAAGCCGCCAATGCGCCTGGCTGGAGGTCAGGGGCGTGGTCGAGCATTATGACTGAAGCGCGCCGGCTAGAGCAGCGGCGTCACCAGCGGCCGGCCAGCGAAATGCGCATCGAGATTGGCGAGCACCAGCGCGCGCATCTCGGTACGGCCCTCTTCGGTGGCGCTGCCCTGGTGCGGGGCGAGCACGACCGTCTCCAGCGCTCGCAGCGCTTCCGGCACGTTCGGCTCCTGTGCGAACACGTCGAGGCCCGCCCCGGCAATGCGTCCCCCGGCGAGCGCGGCGACCAGCGCATCCTCGTCGACCAGGCTGCCCCGGGCAATGTTGACCAGCACCCCGCCTGGCCCCAGCCGGTCGAGCACTGCGGCATCGACGATCCCGTCCGTCTCCGGCCCGCCCGGCGCGGCGAGGACCAGCACGTCGCTCGCCTCGGCCAGCGCGGCGATGTCGTGCACGAAGCGCCATGGCACCGGCTTCTCGCTGCGGGCGCTATAGAGCAGTTCGCTGGCAAAGGGCGCGGCGCGCAGTGCGATGGCGCGGCCGATCTGGCCCAGCCCGAAAACCCCGATGCGGCGGCCGCTCGCCCGGCGCCCCAGCGGTGCCGCCCAGCCGCCGCCGCGCACCAGCGCGTCGTTCGCCACGATGCGGCGCTGCACCGCCAGCATCAGCGCGATGGCAAGGTCGGCGACATCCTCGGTCAGCACGTCGGGCGTGGTCGTCACCCGCACGCCGCGTGCCTTGAGCGCATCGAGGTCGAGCCGGTCATGCCCCACGCCGTGGATCGCGACGATCTCGAGCGCGGGCAGCCTGGCGAGAAGTGCGGCATCCACCTTCGCCATGCCCCCGCCGACAATGGCGCGGGTCTCGGGCGGCGCATCGCCCTCGTGCAGCGTGAACCGCTCGGCCAGCGCCGCACGCAGCGGGGCGGGGATGTTGGTTGCGATCAGCAGGTCGGGGCGCGCCATCTGCCTGCCCTAGACCCGTGGGCCGGCAAATGGCCAGCCATGGGCTTGCCTCGGCGCACGAAACCGGCTGGAGCGATGCGGTGACCGATTCCGATCGCCTTCTCTCCTCCGCCCGTCGGATCGACGATGTCGATGCCGCGCTGCGCCCCAAGAGCCTCGACGAGTTCGTTGGGCAGAAGGCGGCGCGCGAGAATCTGCGCGTGTTCATCGAAGCCGCAAAGGGGCGCGGCGATGCGCTGGACCATGTCCTGTTCTTCGGCCCGCCGGGGCTCGGCAAGACCACGCTCGCCCAGATCATCGCCCGCGAGATGGGTGTCG
The DNA here is from genome assembly GCF_029543155.1 of Sphingomonas sp. HITSZ_GF. Classification (GTDB taxonomy): domain Bacteria; phylum Pseudomonadota; class Alphaproteobacteria; order Sphingomonadales; family Sphingomonadaceae; genus Sphingomonas. Next base: position 329,930 of record NZ_JARQXA010000004.1, read on the forward strand.
GCTTCCGCTCGACTTCGGGTCCGGTGATCGCCAAGTCGGGGGACCTGGCCGCGCTGCTCACCAATCTCGAGGACGGCGACGTGCTGTTCATCGACGAGATCCATCGGTTGAATCCGGCGGTCGAGGAAGTCCTCTACCCGGCGATGGAGGACCGCGCGCTGGACCTTATGATTGGTGAAGGGCCATCAGCACGAAGCGTCCGCATCGACCTGCCGCGCTTCACCCTGGTCGGCGCCACCACCCGCCAGGGGCTGCTCACCCAGCCGCTCCGGGATCGGTTCGGCATCCCGGTGCGCCTCAATTTCTACACCGTGGACGAGCTGGAAAAGGTCGTCACCCGCGCCGCCCGGCTGCTCGATCTCCATGTCGCTCCGGACGGCGCGCAGGAGATCGCCCGGCGCTCGCGCGGCACCCCGCGCATCGCCGGCCGGCTGCTCCGCCGGGTGCGCGATTTCGCCAATGTGCTGGGCGAGGAGACGGTGCATGCGAAGGTGGCCGACCAGTCGCTCACCCGGCTCGAAGTCGATGCGCTCGGCCTCGATGCGATGGACCGGCGCTACCTCACCATGATCGCCGATATCTACAAGGGCGGCCCGGTGGGGGTGGAGACGCTGGCGGCGGGGCTGAGCGAGCCGCGCGACACGATCGAGGAAGTGATCGAGCCCTATCTGATCCAGATCGGGATGATCGCGCGAACGGCGCGGGGCCGTTGCCTCAATGCGGCGGGGTGGAAGCATCTCGGGCTCAATCCTCCGTCCACCGCGCAGGAAGGGCTGTTCGACTGAGGCCGGGGGTTCCCCCGGGGGAATCGCTGCGTTAGGGCCGCTGCATGGACGTTCGTTTCGCCCCTGGCCGCTTCGAGGGCCTCGAGCATCATTTCGTCCTGCGTGTCTATTTCGAGGACACAGACCTGAGCGGCGTGGTCTATCACGCCAACTATCTGCGGTTCATGGAGCGCGCCCGCTCCGATATGCTGGCGCTCGCCGGCATCGATCAGCGCGCAGCGCACGAAGCGGGCGAGGGCGCCTATGCCCTGCGGGAAGCGAATATCCGCTACCGCGCGCCGGCGCGCCTGGGCGACGAACTGGTGGTGGTCAGCCGGCTGGTCCGGCTGCGCCCTGCCGCAGTGGATATTCATCAACGAGTCATGCGCGACGTTACCATAGTGGCCGAAGCGGAAATCGAGGCGGTGTTCGTCGCCCCGTCCGGCCGTCCGCGCCGCCAGCCGGCAGCGTGGATGGAGCGTTTCGAGCCGCTGGTCTTCAAGGGGAACTGAACCGATCATGGAATTTCTCAGCACCGACGCCGCAACCATGTCGCCGATCGGCCTGTTCCTGCAGGCGGACTGGGTGGTGCGCGCCGTGATGATCGGCCTGCTCCTCGCCTCGCTGTGGACCTGGGCGATCATCCTGAGCTTCGGCTTCAAGGCCTCCTCTGTGAAGAAGGCGATCGACCGGTTCGAGGGTGAGTATCGCGAGGCCGACGATATCGATGAGTTCCACCGCCGCGCCGCCGGCCGCGACCAGCCGATCGCCCGCGTCTTCGCCGCCGGCGTCACCGAATGGCGCCGCTCGACCAGCGGCAAGGCGATCGATCGCGACGGCACGCGCGAGCGCCTTGCCACCGCGATGGGCGCCACGATCGCGCAGGAGATCGACCGGCTTGCGGATCGGCTGAACTTCCTCGCCACCGTCGGTGCGGTCGCGCCGTTCGTCGGCCTGTTCGGCACCGTATGGGGTATCATGCGCAGCTTCACCGGTATCGCCAAGGAGCAGAGCGCCTCGCTCGCCGTGGTCGCGCCGGGCATGGCGGAGGCGCTGTTCGCCACCGCGATCGGCCTGTTCGCCGCCATCCCCGCGGTGATCGCGTACAACCGCTATTCGCACCAGGTGAACCGTATCGAGGCCCGCCTCAACCGCTTCGCCGACGGTTTCCACGCGACGCTGAGCCGTCGCCTGGAGATGGAGGCCTAACCCGGTGGCGATGCACCTCCCTTCCAACAAGGGCCGCGGCCGCCGCGCGCCGATGGCGGAGATCAACGTCACGCCGCTGGTCGACGTGATGCTGGTGCTGCTGATCATCTTCATGGTCACCGCGCCGCTGCTGACGGCGGGCGTTCCGGTGAACCTGCCCGAGAGCCGCGCCAAGCCGGTCGACCAGGATCAGAAGCCCGTCCAGATCTCGATCGACGACAAGGGCCAGATCTTCATCGACGACGAGCTGACCTCGGACGCCACGCTCTCGACCAAGCTCGAGGAAATCGCCGGCCGCGCGCCGGGGCCGGACGGCAAGCCGGTGCCGGTGTTCCTGCGCGCCGATCAGGGCTTGGGCTATGGCAAGGTCATGAAGGTGATGGGCGAGCTCAACCATGCCGGCCTTAACCGCGTCTCGCTGATCACCGACGCGAGCAGCAAGCCGTGATGGATCGGGCCGAGGGAGCCGGATTGACGGTTGCCGTGCTGGGGCATGTCGCCCTGTTCGGCATCCTGTCGGTCGGATTCCTCGCCACGCCCAATCCGCTGAAGCTCAAGCCCACGCAGATCGAAGTCGCGCTGGTCGATTCGGTGTCGCTGGAAAGCACCTCGCCCAACCCGACCAGCGAGATGCCGGCGGCCAAGCTCTCGCCCGTCGAAGCGCCGGTCGAGCCCGACAGCGCGCCGCCCGAGCCTGCACCCAACCCGCAGCCGATCGCCAAGCCGCAGCCTGCCCAACCCAAGCCGGCACCTGCGCCCGATGCGGCCAAGCCCGCGCCAAAGACGCCGCCCAAGGCTGCGCCGGCACAGGCGCCCTCGCGCCCGTCCAACCGTCCAGTCGCGCCGACCGGCCGGCTCGACGGTCTGCTCGCTGGAATCAACGACAAGCCCAGCCCGAGCAAATCGGTCACGCCGCCCGCGGCGACTGCCGGGCCCGAGGTCAAGGCTGCGCTCAGCGCGGCGATCATCCGGCAGATCCGGCCGCATTGGGCGCCGCCCAGCGGTGCCGATTCGGACAAGCTGCGCACCAAGGTGACCGTGCGGCTCAATCCGGACGGATCGCTCGCCAGCGCACCGCAGGTGACGCAGACTGGCATCACGGATAGCAATCGCGCCCAGGCCGATCTAGCCCGCGACCGTGCGATCCGCGCAGTGAAGCTCGCCGCCCCCTTCAAGCTGCCCTCGCAATATTATGATGCGTGGAAAGTCATAGCCCCGGTTTTGTACGAGGACCTGTGAAGATGAAATTTGCCCATCTGACGATCGCGGCCCTGCTGGCGTCCGCCGCCGGAACAGCCGCCCAGGCCCAGGACGTGCCGGCGCCGCAGCCGCAGCAACCGGCGCAGGATCAGGACACGCCGCTCAGCGTCGACGTGACCAACACTGCGGCCAAGGACCTCGTCATCGCCATCCCGGCGATGCCTACTTCGGAGAGCGTCTCGACGCCTGCGGGCCCCACCGACCAGCTCGGCGCCAAGCTCGCCGAAGTGGTCGAGGCCGATCTGCGTGGCACCGGCCTGTTCAAGACCACCGGTCCCAGCGCCAATCGCGGGATCGCGTACAGCGAAGTCACTGCGCCCAACTATGGCAGCTGGAACGGCACGCAGGCGATCATCCAGGGCTATGTCCGCGCCAACGGCAATGGCTCGCTGACTGTCGGCTGCTATCTCTACGACGTGCTGCTGCAGAGCGAGCTGGTCCGTCAGGGCTTCGTCGTCTCGCCGGCCGACTGGCGCCGCGCCGCGCACAAGTGCGCCGACGCGGTCTATTCGAAGCTCACCGGCGAGGGCCCCTATTTCGACAGCCAGGTGGTGTACGTTGCCGAGACCGGCCCCAAGAACAAGCGCCGCAAGCAGCTGGCTATCATGGACCAGGACGGCGCCAACCACCGCTTCCTGACCAATGGCCAGTCGATCGTGCTGACGCCGCGCATGTCGCCGAAGCAGAACGCTATCGTCTATATGAGCTACACCCAGCGCAAGCCGTCCATCTATGTCTATGACATGGCGACGCGCGAGAACCGGCTCCTCGTATCCAACGTCAGCCTCAGCTTCGCGCCGCGTTTTTCGCCCGACGGGCGCAACATCCTGTTCTCGATGGCACAGTCGGGCAACACCGATGTCTATCGCATCGCCACGGCGGGCGGCGCGCCGTCGCGGCTCACCAATTCGCCCGGTATCGATACCGGCGGCAGCTATTCGCCCGATGGTTCGAAGATCGTGTTCGAGAGCGATCGCAGCGGCACCCAGCAGATCTACGTCATGAACGCCGACGGATCGAACCAGCACCGGATCAGCTTCGGCGGCGGCCGCTATGCCACGCCGGTGTGGAGCCCGCGCGGCGATCTGATCGCCTTCACCCGCACCGGCGGCGGCGCGTTCCGGATCGGCGTGATGAACCCCGGCGGCAGCGGCGAGAAGCTGCTGACCAACAGCTGGGGCGATGAGGCGCCGAGCTGGTCGCCCAACGGCCGCGTGCTGATGTTCTTCCGTACTGCCCAGGGTTCGGGCCGTCCGGACCTGTGGTCGGTGGACCTCACCGGCACCAATGCGCGGCGGATTCCGACGCCGCTCGACGGATCCGATCCCAGTTGGGGACCGATTCGCCCCTGAAACGTTACCGCATCTGTGCTAGGGTCCGGGCAAGCGGACCGATGCGACGAGAAAAGGAGAAAAGACCATGTCCAAGATTACGACTGGCCTGGTGCTCGGCATCGCGCTGATCGCCACTGCGGGTTGCACCAAGAAGCGCGACGCCAACAACATCCCGCCCGCGCCGTCGGAGACTGGACCGGTCACGACGGGTGAAGGCGACAGCGATACCGTTGCGGCGCCGATCAACGAGCAGTTCCGCCGCGAAGTCGCCAGCGACACGATCCATTTCGCCTTCGACCAGTACGACATCGATCCCGAGGCGCGCGCGATCCTGGACAGCCAGGCGCAGTGGCTGAGCAGCCACCCGAACACCCGGATCACGATCGAGGGCCACTGCGACGAGCGCGGCACCCGCGAATATAATCTCGGCCTGGGCGATCGTCGCGCCAATGCCGCCAAGAACTATCTGGCGTCGCGCGGCATCTCGCCGACCCGGATCACCACGATCAGCTACGGCAAGGAGCGCCCGATCGCGCTGGGCTCGGACGATGCCAGCTGGGCGCAGAACCGCCGCGCGGTGACCATCGTCATCAGCTGAGGCGTTTCGCCGATCAGGAAACGGCCGCCGGGGGCGTCTCCGGCGGCCTTTTTCATGGTCTCAGGGCTGGCGCGCGAGCGGCAGCGCCGGGCCTTCGCCGTGGGCGAAATAGTCGAGCCGGATCACCGTGCCCGCCGCATCGCGCACCGGCCGGAAATAGCTGAGCTCGTCGGGCACGAAGCGGATCGCCCCGTCGCTGTCCAGGATCGTCGGGATGCTGTTGCGATTGGGCCGGCCAATCATCAGCTTGCCGTCCTGCACCGCGAGCGTGCGGGTAGTGGCGGGATCGCTGCCATAACGGCCGGCGAGCGCTGCCAGTGCCTCGGATCGAGCGTCGCCCGGATGCGGCAGTGGATAGGGCTTGCCGATCGCGATAGCCGCCATGCGCCGGGCGAGCGTCTGCGCGTCAAAGCTGTCGCTGTTCGCGAGTACCACCACCGTCGCATCCGCATCCGGCAGGTAGAACAGCGCCGAGGCGAAGCCGTCGATCTGCCCGGTATGGCCGATCGCGTCCTGCCCGCGAATCTGCCAGCGATAGAGGCCGAGCCCGTAGCGCTCCTGCACGCCGACCGTCGCCAGCGCCGGCGTGCTCATCTCCACAAAACCTTCCGTACCGACGACCTTCCCCTGCGACAGCGCCCGCATCCAGCGCAGCAGGTCTGCTACGGTGGAGCGGAGCGAACCGGCGGTCTTGGGGATCGAGAGGTTGAACGGTGCGGCATTGCGCAGCACGCCCTTGTCGCTCGTATAGCCGCTGACCCGGCCCGGCACGATCGCACCGGCGCGGTCATAATCGGTATCGGCAAGCCCCAGCGGCGCGAACAGCCGTGCGCGCATCGCGGCATCCCAGCTCTGCCCGGTGACCTTCTCGATCACCGCGGCGAGCAGGATATAGCCCGCGTTCGAATAGCGCTGTGCGGTGCCGGGTTCGAAGGCGAGCGGCCGCGCAGCGATCCGCCGGACCTGCTCGGCGATCGGTACCTCGCCATTGCCAAAGGGCGGCTGCGGCACGGCATCGGTCTCGGAAACGCCGGCGGTGTGGCTGAGCAGCTGGCGCAGCGTGATCCGCGGATCGAGCGGTACGTCGGCCAGATAGCGTACCACTGGTGCATCGAGCGCGACTTCGCCGCGCGCCGCCATCTGGACGAGCAGCGCAGCGGTGAAGCTCTTGGTGATCGACGCGATACGGAAGCTCTGATCCGGGGCGAGCGACACGCCCAGCTCGACTTCGGCCAGCCCGCGCGCCTTGCGGTAGAGGATCGTGTCGCCCCGCGCGATCACCACCACGGCGCCCGCCCCCTTCGGGTCGATCGCCGCCGCCATCGCCGCATCGGCGCCGCGGGCGATCGCCGCGGGGGAGGGCTGCGCGAGGGACGGCACTGCCGAAACCAGCAGAACGGCGCACAGGGCGGCAGGCAGGCAAGGTCGCATCGATTCCCCCTCTCGAACGGCGGCGCCACTCTCGCCCCCATCGATTAGCCCGGGATGAACCGCCTTTCCGAATCCGCTTGCGGGCCCATTGGAATCGATATAAATACGATATCATAATTTCGGGAGGTAATGATGACCGACGTTCGTAGTGCCGCTCCGGCCCTGCGTCAGAGCAGCGAGAAGCCCGCCAGCACGGCGAGCGGCTATGGCATGCTGCTCGTGCTGTTGCTTGCGTTCGCCGCCACGGTGGGGGCGATCACCCAGATCGACCGCATGGCGGACTGGATCGTGGTATCGTGGCTGGTCGCCTCGGTGCTGGTCGAGCTGTTCGTGCTGTGCGGCTTCTATCTGCTCCAGCCCAACCAGGCGGCGGTGATCACGCTGTTCGGCGACTATCAGGGCACCGATCGCACCACGGGCCTGCGCTGGGCTATGCCGTGGCTGATCAAGAAGAAGGTCTCGGTACGCGCCAACAACATCATCTCGGAGCGGATCAAGGTGAACGATCTGCGCGGCAATCCGATCGAGATGGCGGCGCAGGTGGTGTGGCGCGTGACCGACACGGCGCAGGCGCTGTTCGACGTCGACGACTACAAGGCGTTCGTGAACGTCCAGATCGAGGCGGCGGTGCGTACCATCGGTTCGCGCTATCCCTATGACGATTTCGAGCACCAGGAAGTCACGCTGCGCGGCAATCACGATCAGGTTGGCTCGGAGCTGCGCGAGGAGCTGATCGCCCGGCTGCGCGTCGCCGGCATCACTGTCGACGAATGCGGCTTTACCCACCTGGCCTATGCGCAGGAGATCGCAGGTGCGATGCTCCGTCGCCAGCAGGCCCAGGCGGTGGTCGCCGCGCGCCAGACGCTGGTCGAAGGCGCGGTGGGCATGGTCGAGATGGCGCTTGCCCAGCTTTCGGCCAAGGATGTCGTCCATCTCGATGACGAGCGCCGCGCCGCGATGGTCTCGAACCTGATGGTCGTGCTGTGCGGCGAGCGTGACACCCAACCGGTGGTCAACACGGGCTCGCTCTACCAGTAAGGCCAGGTCCGTGTCCCAGCCGCCCCAGAAGAAAGCCTTTCCGCTCCGCCTCGATCCCGCGCTCTACGCGGCGATCGAGCGGTCGGCGTCGAGCGAGCTGCGGAGCGTCAATGCCCAGGTCGAGTGCCTGTTGCGCGAGGCGCTGGGGCGGCGCGGGGTGAAGCTGGCCGAGCCCGTGCGCGCCAAGCGCGGTCGCCCGCCCAAGCCGAAGGAGGACGAAGCATGATCCGGCCTCAGCGTCCCGATGCCTGGTTCGTGCGGATCCGCCGAGGTGCCAAGTATAGCATTACGCCCTGTTCGAGGCAGGGCTGGCTGGTGACGGTCGCCTATGTGCTGTTCACGCTGGCGCTCACACCGGTGATCATTCCGCCCGAGCCGGTCCGTGTCGCCGCCTGGGCGATCCTGTTCGCCGCCCCCACGATTTTGTTCGTCGTCATCGCCTGGCGCATGTCTTCGCCTGCCGCCGATGATGGCCAGGAAGGAAGCAACTGATGTTCCTTGCCATGTATGTCAGCCGCGAGCGGCTGCCCTTCGTCCTTGCCGTGGCCGCGATCGCGCTGGTTGCCGGCATCCTTGCCGCGGTGCTGCTGTGATCGGTGCCGGCTGGGGCCGCGGCGGCCCGGTTCGCCCGGGCTATTGGTTCCGCCCGAAGCGCTTCGGTTTCGGCGCGGTGCCGGTCACCTGGCAGGGCTGGGCGGCAACCTTCGCCTTTGGCGCGCTGCTCGGCCTGATCGTCAATTTCGCGACGCACCGCGACCGGATCTGGTTCGTGCTGCTGGTGCCGCTGATTGGCGGCTTTCTGTGGCTGATCGCGACCAAGACCGACGGCGATCTTGGCTTCCGCTGGGGAGGGGATGCCTGATGCCGATACGATCGAACACCTGCCCGAAATGCCAGAGCGCGATGGCAGAAGGCTTCACGCTGGCTGACCAGGACAGCTATCGCCGCACGACCGGCTGGGTTGCCGGCCCGCCGCAGAAAAAGCTGCTGCTTGGCCTGAAGCTGCCGCACAAGCCGATCGGCATCCAGACCTGGCGCTGCCCGCGCTGCGGCTTCCTCGAGCATTACGCCAAGGAGTGAAGCCCGGGCGAAGAATCGAGGACTCGAAAGGGAGGCCCGTCTAGATGATCGGCAAAAGCTTTTGTGCTGCGACGCTGCTGCTCGCTGCCGTTCCCGCCGCGCTGGCGCAGGATGCGCCCGCCGGGGTGGAAATCACCGTCCCGGGGCCGGAGGGGAATCTCGCCGGCACGCTGATCGATCCCGATCCCAAGGCACCGCTGCTGCTGATCGTGCCCGGCTCCGGCCCCACCGATCGCGATGGCAATAATCGCTATGGCGTCGCCGGCGGCCCGTATCGCCAGCTGGCCGAGGCGCTGGCCAAGCGCGGCGTCGCCACGCTGCGGATCGACAAGCGCGGCATGTTCGGCAGCAAGGCCGCCGTCGCGGATCCGACACGGGTGACCATCACCGATTATGCCGCCGACACGCGCGCCTGGATCGATGCCGCCCGCCAGCGCACCGGCCGCGCCTGTGTCTGGCTGGGTGGGCATAGCGAAGGCGGGCTGGTGGAGCTTGTCGCCGCGCAGAACCCGCAAGGCGTCTGCGGGGTCGTGCTGATCGGCGCCGCCGGCCGGCCGCTCGCCACGATCATGCGCGAGCAGTTCCGCGGCAACCCTGGCAATGCGCCGTTCCTCGACAGTGCGCTCGGCATGATCGACGCGTTCGAAGCCGGCAAGCATGTCGACCCCGCAACCTTGGTCCCACCGTTGCCGCAGCTCTTTCCGGAGCGCGTGCAGGACTTCCTGATCGACGAGTTCCGCTACGATCCGCCCAAGCTTGCGGCCGCGCTCAAGGTGCCGCTGCTGGTGGTGCAGGGCGACCGTGACGTGCAGATCAACCCGGGCGACGCGCAGGCACTGGCTGGGGCCAATCCGGCGGCGAAGCGCGCGATCATTCCGGACATGACGCATGTGCTGCGCATCGCGGCAGGCGAGGGTTTCGCAGCAAGCACCGCCACCTATGGCAATGCAGCGCTGCCGGTCGCCCCGGCGCTGGTTGATGCCGTTGCCGGGTTCGTCACCGCGAAGCGCTAGCTCAGGCGAGTGCCTCGTCGAGCAGGCGGGCCAGCCGGAGCCCGCCCTTGATCACCTGGTCGCGTGCCTCGGGCACCCACTTCTCGATCATCGCCTCGGTGATCGCGACGCGGCCGGTGATCGGCTTGCAGGCCTCGCCGCCGTTCAGGTCGGCATAGACGGTCTGGGACAACGCCCAGCTGTCCTTGCCCCAGTCGGCGACGGTGCCGCCGCCGAACCTGGCGCGATCGGCGCGGTTATAGGTGCGCACGATGTTCGGGCCCGAGGTGATCGCGCGCTCCGCGAGCAGGCCGTCCCACACCGAATGGAGGTTGAGCCGGTCGGTGGTGTAGATGCCGTAGCTCACCAGCACCTTGTTGCCGCCGGCGTCATGGTCATGCTCGGCGCCGTGCAGCGGCTGGCCGATGTCGCCGACGAAATGGACGAGGAAGAGCAGCGCCTTCACGCGCTCCACCTTGGGCGCCTTGCGGTCCTTCAGGATCTTCACGTCGCGCTCGATCTGGGCGGAGACGCAATTGCCGTCCTTGCATTCGGCGGTCACGTCGAACGGCTTGCAGATATCGGCATCCTGGTAATGCCATACCGAGGCATAGCGCCAGTCGGCGCCGAGCTTCTTGATGCAATCGGCCCAGACCGCGGCATCCTCGATCGTGGTGGCCGGGCAGCCTTCGGTCTTGAGCAGGTCGGTCTGGCGGAGCAGCTGGCTCACCTTCGCCCGGGTGGCCGGGGTGATGTTGCGCCAGGCGATCGCCCCAACGGTCTGATGGCCATATTCCCAATAGGCATTGGCGGGCGCGGCGAACCCGATCAGGGCCGCAAGGATCACGAGAAGGCGCATCAGACTACTCCAGAGGCAGGCGCCGACTCCCTAGCAGAGCTTTCGGGCTTGGCCAGCCGGTTGAGTCCGATCAGCGGCCGCAGCCAGCTGATGCGTCGCCCGATCAGGTAGGTCGCCGCGCAGACGCTGGCGGTGCCGCCCAGCAGCAACGCGAACTCGGCCGGGGCGCTCAGCCCGAGCGGCAGCGAATACCAGGCGATCAACACGATCGCGGGGTGATGGACGATGTAGAAGGGAAACACCGCTTCGGCGAGCGGCTTGCGCAGCGGATGATCGCGGTTCCACCGGGTCTCGGCGATGTGGAACAGCGCGAGGATCATCCCCCAGGCCATGGCGGTGCGCGCGGCGCGATCGAGCGCCATCACGTCGTGCGGCGGCACCTGAGCGCCCGGAAAGGCGACCTCCACCGCCACGATCAGCGCGCCGGCCAGCGCCGCCAGCGCCAGCGCCGGCTTCCAGCAACGGACGATCGCCGGCCAGAGCTGCGGGCTCCCGGCCAGCGCGAAGCCGAACAGGAAGATCGGCACATATTGGGCATGGCCGCCCCAGTCGCGCAACAGCCCCTGGCGCTCGGGCGCGACGAACAGCAGCGCCAGCCTTGCCCCGGTCAGCAGGATCACCGGCGCCCAGAGCAGCCGATGCCCTCCGGCCAGCCACTGCGCCGCCGCCGCCATTGCGCGCAGCACCCGCGCGCCGCGCCACGCCAGCACGCCGGCGAGCAGCAGGGTATAGGCGGCGAGATAGGCGACGAACCACAGATGCTCCCAGCTCGGGAACTCGCGGCCCCAGAAGTCGCCGCTGCGCCAATAGTCGAGCGCCCAGAAATGGAGATATCCGTGCGGATAGCCATTCTCCAGCACCCGCACCCACATTTCGAGCGGCACCAGCGCCACCATGCCGAAGGCGAGGGGGACGAGCAGGCGCAGCGCCCGGCTGCGGGCGAAGTCGCCGGGATTGCGGTCATAGAGCTTGCGCGAGGCATAGCCCGAGACGGCGAACAGCAGCGGCAGCCGCCAGGGCGTGAGCAGCGCCATCGGCGGGATCAGCCACTGGAAGGCGTGACCCGTTTTGATCACCCAGTCCCAGGGCGAGAAGGCCATGGCGATATGGTAGAGAATGAGGAGGCCGAACGCGGCGATGCGCAGCCAGTCCATGCCATAGTGGCGCGGGCCGGAGCGTGGCGTGGCAGCAGGGGTCGGGTCGTGCTGCAACGCAGGCCTCGAAGTTCGAACAGCCCGGCACGCTAACCCAGGATGCTTAGCATCGCGTAAAGTCGGGCCCCCGCATTTCTGCATGGAAACTCCCTGTTCTCGCGGCTGGCCCCCCGCGGCCAAAGCGCCTATATGGCCGCCATGTCCGTACGTCCCTGGCGCGATATCGTGCGGCGGCCCAGCCGCCAGATCATGGTCGGCAACGTTCCCGTTGGCGGCGATGCGCCGGTGACGGTGCAGACCATGACCAACACTGCCACCTCCGATGCCCGCGCGACGATCGACCAGATTCGCCGCTGCGAGGACGCGGGCGTCGACATCATCCGCGTCTCCTGCCCCGACGTCGAATCGACCGCGGCGCTCAAGCAGATCGTCCGCGCCAGCCGCGTGCCGATCGTGGCGGACATCCATTTCCACTACAAACGCGCGCTTGAGGCCGCCGATGCCGGCGCCGCCTGCCTGCGCATCAATCCGGGCAATATCGGCAGCGCAGATCGCGTGAACGAGGTCGTCAATGCCGCCAAGGCCAATGGCTGCGCAATCCGTATCGGCGTCAACGCAGGCTCGCTCGAGAAGGACCTGCTCGAGAAATATGGCGAGCCATGCCCCGAGGCGCTGGTCGAATCGGCGCTCGATCACATCAAGCTGCTCCAGGACCGCGACTTCCACGAGTTCAAGGTCGCGGTGAAGGCATCGGACGTGTTCCTCGCCGTCGCTGCCTATCAGCAGCTCGCCGACGCGGTGGATTGCCCGCTGCACCTCGGCATCACCGAAGCGGGCGGGTTCGTCGGCGGCACGGTGAAGTCGGCGATCGGCATCGGCTCGCTGCTCTGGTTCGGCATTGGCGACACCATTCGCGTCTCGCTTTCGGCCGAGCCCGAGGAGGAAGTCCGCGTTGGCTTCGAGATCCTCAAGGCGCTCGGCATCCGCAACCGGGGCGTCCGCGTCGTCAGCTGCCCGAGCTGCGCGCGCCAGGGCTTCGACGTGATCCGCACGGTGCAGGCGCTGGAGGACCGGCTCCAGCACATCCGCACGCCGCTGTCGCTCTCGGTGCTCGGCTGCGTGGTCAACGGCCCCGGCGAGGCGCGCGAGACCGATATCGGCCTCACCGGCGGCGGCAACGGCAAGCACATGGTCTATCTGTCGGGTGTCACCGATCACACGGTGGCCGATGCCGACATGCTCGATCACATCGTCAAGCTGGTCGAGGCCAAGGCGGCAGAGATCGAAGCGGCGAGCGAAGCCGCCGCCCAGGCAGCGGAATAGCGCGTGCCCCGGCCGCCCGCGCATCACGACCCGGCCGGGGTCTCCAAACACAAGGCGGAAGCGACGGGCGCCTCCGCGGTTGGCGCGGCGAGTGTCGGGGCGTTGGCGCTCACGGCCGCGATGATCGGCGGATTCGCGCTTGGCGCGGTGGCCGTCGGGGCAGTCGCGATCGGGCGCCTGCGCATCGGCAAGGCGCGGATCCACAAGCTGCGGATCGACGAGCTGGAAGTCGGCCGGCTGGTTCTGCGCGACGACAAGCCCAGCGACGCCCGCGACGCGTGACGCCGGCCCGGCCGGCGGCTAAGCGCGGCTGATGCGCGCTTCCGTTCCCGCCGCCCTGCTCGCCGCCTGTGCCGGCATCGCGCTCTATTCGATCATGGACGCGGTGATGAAGCAGGTCAGCCTCGTCACCGGCGCCTATGTCGCCCTATTCTGGCGGCTGTCCGCGGGCGCCGCGATAATGACGCCGCTCTTCGCCTTCACCCGCCCGCGCATGCCAGCGCGGCGCGTGCTCGCCATCCATGCGATCCGCAGCGCGATCATCGCCGTGATGGCGATCGCCTTTTTCTGGGGGATCGTCCGGGTGCCGCTGGCCGAGGCGATCGCGCTCACCTTCATCGCCCCGCTGATCGCGCTCGCGCTCGCCGCGGTCTTCCTGAAGGAGAAGATCGGCGCGCGTTCGCTGCTCGGCTCGCTGCTCGGGCTCGCCGGCGTCGGCATCATCCTGGCGGGGCAGCTGGGCGCGCCGCACCGGCCCGATTCGGCGCTCGGCATGGCGGCGGTGCTCACTTCGGCGGTGTTCTATGCGGTCAATCTGGTCATCGCCCGCCACCAGGCGCAGCATGCCGGGCCGATCGAGATCGCCTTCTTCCAGAACTGGATGATCCTGGCGCTGTTCGCCTTGCCCGCGCCCTGGCTGCTGGCGCCGCTCGCGCCCGGCCAGTGGTGGATGGTGATCCTCGCCGCCGGCCTGGCGATCGTCTCGCTGCTGCTGCTGTCCTGGGCCTATGCCCGGGCAGAGGCACAGGTGCTGCTCACCGTCGAATACACGGCCTTTGTCTGGGCCGGGATCATGGGCTGGCTGTTCTTCCGCGAGCCGCTCGCGCTGGTGACGGTAGCCGGCACCTTGCTGATCGTCGCCGGATGCTGGATGGCGGCGCGCAACCAGCCCGGCCTTGCCGAGCACGAAGTGGAGCCCGCTCTGTCATGATCGCCATTCGCCCCGCCGCGCCCGAGGACGTGGCGCTGATCCTCGACCTGGTGCGCGAGCTTGCCGTCTATGAGCGCGAGCCCGATGCCGTGGTGGCGACCGAGGCGATGCTCCGCAAGGCGCTGTTCGAGACGCGCGTCGCCGAGAGCCTGATCGCGGAGCTGGACGGCGTCGCCGTGGGCTTCGCGCTGTTCTTCCACAATTTCTCGACCTGGACCGGCAAGCCCGGCATCTATCTCGAGGATCTCTACGTCACCCCCGATGCGCGTGGTGCTGGCGTCGGCAAGGCGCTGCTCCGCCATCTCGCCGGTATCGCGCTCGACCGCGATTGCGGCCGCTTCGAATGGGCGGTGCTTGACTGGAACACGCCGGCGATCGATTTCTACCGGGCGATGGGGGCGCAGCCGATGGACGAATGGACCGTGCAGCGCGTGACCGGCGATGCGCTCGTCGCCCTGGCGGGACGCGCCTGATGGCCTGGGCGCTGCTCATCCTCGGTGGCTGCTTCGAGGTCGGCTTCACCACCTGCCTTCGCTATGTCGACGGCTTCCGCAACATCCCCTGGACCTTCGGCTTCCTCGCCTCGGTCGCGCTGTCGATGGGGCTGCTCGAGCTCGCCTCGCGCTCGATCCCGATGGGCACGGCCTATGCGGTATGGGGCGGGATCGGCGCGCTCGGCACGGTGATCGTCGGCATGATCTGGTTCGGCGAGCCGTTCACGCTGGTCCGCAGCCTGCTGATCCTCGGCGTGGTCGGCTGCATCGCCGGCCTCAAGCTGACCGCGCACTGATGGCGGTCGACGAGGGCCTGGTCGCCTGGGTCGGCGAGGCACTCGAGCCGCTCGGCACGGTGACGATGCGCCGGATGATGGGCGGGGCGGTGCTCTATCTCGACGGAACCACCTTCGCGATCGTCCATGATGGCGAGCTGTGGCTGAAGGCCGATGCCGAGAGCAATGCGATCTGGGACGAAGCCGGCCATATCGAGCGCTTCACCATCACCTTCAAGACCGGCATGGTCGACAGCATGAACTATCGCCGCGCGCCGAGCGAGACCTATGACGATGCCGATGCGCTGCGCGAATGGGCTGGGCTGGCGATCGCGGCGGGGCAAAGGGCGCCGAAGAAGAAGCCTAGGGCGAGGAAGGGCTAGCCTCCCAGCACATTGATCGTGAATGCCAGGATGCCCAGGTTGAACACGAAGGCGGCCAGGCAATGCGCGGTCACCACGCGGCGCAGTTGGCGGCTGGAGATGGTTACGTCGCTGGTCTGGAAGGTCATGCCCAGGCAGACGGCGAAATAGAGGAAGTCCCAGTAATCGGGCTCCTTGGTCTCGGGGAATTGCAGCCCGCCCTGGTCCGCTCCGCCGCGCCCGGCAGTGTAGAAGAGATGGGCATAGTGCAGCGCGTAGATCGTGTTGCTGAAGGTCCAGCTCAGCGCCAGCGTTCCCAGGATCGCCGGCAGCGCCCAGGGGTTGGACTTGATCCCGCTCATCAGCTCGCTGGCGATCGCGGCGAATACCGCCACGCCCACCATCACCGTGATCAGCAGCAGCACCGGCCGGTTGGCGTCGTTGCGGCAGGCGCTTTCGCGCATTCCGCTGGCGCGGTGGCCGAGCAACGGAATCACCGAGAGCAGGAACACCGCCGCGCCCACGTCGAACGCCAGCATCACGCCGAAGTGCAGCCCGAGCCGCGGCAGCAGCAGCCAGCCCGCACCCAATGTGGCGGCAAGGAACAGCAGGAAGCGCGGCGGCGCGACGATGTTGCCGATGCCCTTGCGATGCGGCGTGCTCATGTTCGGTTGGTCCAGCGCGGGTTGATCGATCCGATGGCGGCGAGCGCGAGCAGCGCCATCCAGGCATAGCGATGCCCCAGCATCATCGCCGGATCATGCGGGTCGGTGAAGAGGAACCAGAGCGAGGCGAGGCCACCCGCCGCCAGCGGCACGGCGGCGATCTTGCCCAACAGCGTCCCGCGCCAGGCAAGCGCGGCAAGCAACAGCGACCCGATCCCGAGCAGCGCGAATTTGGGGCGGACGGTGAAGAACAGCGCGCCGAACAGGCCGGGCGGACTCTGCCAATGCGCGGCGAGTTGGAAGAGGATCAGCCCCTCGATCTGGTCGAGCAGCGCCGCAACCAGGAAGGTCGCCACGGCGACCAGCGATAGCCGGCGCGCGTCGTTCCGCATCGCGCATGCGCCGAGCGCCAAAAAGGCGGCATAGGCGGGGATGAAGGCCAGCGCGTCCCACCAGCTTGCACGGGTCTGCGCGGCCTGGAAGGCGCCGGAGCACGAGGGCGGGCCGAACAGCTCGGCCAGTTGGGAAGGGTTGCGGACCAGCTCGAACGCGATGATCGGGCCCGCGCCATGGGTCGGCCCGCAGGCGTCGACGGGCGGAAAGCCCATCGACGCCGCGAGCGTCGCCAGCCCGGCCACTGCGCACAGTCGCCAGGCCAGCGCCGCGTTCAGGCGGCCGCGGCCTCCTTGGCCTTCTTTGCGGCTTCGATCGCTTCGAGCACGATCTTCTTCGCTTCTTCGGCATCGCCCCACTGGCCGATGCGCACCCACTTCTCGGACTCCAGGTCCTTGTAGTGCTTGAAGAAGTGCTCGATCTGCTGGAGCACGATCGACGGCAGGTCGCCGCGCTCGCCGATGTCCGAATAATAGGGGAAGGTCGAATCGACCGGCACGCAGACGAGCTTCTCGTCGCCGCCGGCTTCGTCCTCGAGCTTCAGCACGCCGATCGGGCGCGCGCGCACGACGCAGCCTGGGACGAAGGGCGAGCGCGCGATGACGAGCGCGTCGAGCGGATCGCCGTCGGGCGACAGCGTGTGCGGCACGAAGCCGTAGTTCGCCGGATAGCGCATCGGCGTATGCAGGATGCGATCGACGAACAGCGCGCCGCTCGCCTTGTCGAATTCATACTTCACCGGCTCGCCGCCGACGGGAACCTCGATGATCACATTGAGGCTGTTCGGCGGATCATCACCCACCGGAATCAAATCGATACGCACGCTAGTATTTCCTTAGCTGGGCGGTTTGGCGCCCCTCCAACTTCACTTGGGCTGGAGGAGTTTATCCAGGCCACCCTCTCCTTCACTTGTTTTTTCGAGGTGCGGATAGCGCAGGCCATCGTGATAGTCGATGGCAACATCGCGGTAGCGCGAGCCACGCTTCAGGGTGAGCCGGATCGGGTCCTTGCCGGTCTTGGCGGCCTTCACCGCGGCGGTCAGCTTCTCGCCGGTGAAGACCTGGCCGTTCACTGCGACGATCTCGTCGGCCAGCGTGATTCCGGCGTCGAACGCAGGGCTGCCCCACATCACGCCCGAAATGCCCTTGCTGCCGATCGTCAGGCCCAGCGAATAGGACAGGTCGGTGCCGCCCCCGCGCAACGTCGCCTTGTTGGGCGTCTCGGTATAGACCAGCTTGTAGCCGTTGCGCTCGAAGCCCTGGAGCGGGGCATGGTCGGAGACCTGGTTCACCCGCTCGTCGAGGAACTTGCGCCAGTCGTACGGCACGACCTGGTTGAGCGTCGAAACCACATCGTCGAACGTGTAGGTCAGCTCGCCATAATCGCCGTCGCGGCCGCCGAAGAAGATCCGCGCGAAATCGTCGATCGACTTGGTGCCGCCGCTCTTCTCGCGGATGATCGAATCGGCGTCCATCCAGATCAGCAGGCCCTCGTTGTAATAATCCTCCGAGCGCTGCCAGCTCACCCAGCCCTTGGGCGAGCGCGCGACGATCACCGGATCGTTGGTGGTGTCGCCCATCGGGCGCCAGGTGCGGCCCTGGCGATTGTCGAGGTTGGCGGCGATGCCGGCATAGGCCTCGAGCGTGTCTGCCTTGCTCACCAGGCCCGAGCGCGCCTGGAACACATAGCCCCAGAACTGGGTCTGGCCCTCATAGACCCACAGCAGCGAGTCGCGCATCGGCGTGCGGAAGTCCGGGGTCCACAGGTCGGCGCCGCGGCGGAACTTGCCGTCCCAGCTATGCGTGTATTCGTGCGGCAGCAGGTTGCGGCTGGTCGCCTTCTCGTCCCACTTGGTGAAGAAGCCCAGCCCGGTGCCGTTCTCGGAGCTGCGGTGGTGCTCCACGCCGATCCCGCCCAGCTCGTCGCTGATCGAGAACAGGAAGCGGTAATGGTCGTAATGCTCGACGCCGAAGGTCTTCACCGCCTGGTCGACCAGCCGCTTGAGCGCCTCGACATGCTCGGGCTTGGCGGCGAGCTCTTCGGGCGTGTCGGCATAGGTCTCTACCGAGACGCGGTCGGTCAGCTTGATCTGGCGGTAATAGCGGCCGGCGAGCACCGGCGAGTCCATCAGTATCTCGTAGTTGGTCTTGTCATAGGTATAGACGTTGCCCGCCACCTTCGCGTCGACCGCCGAGCTGGCGGTCCAGCCCTGGGGATAGGTCACCTTCGCCTGGATCGGGATGCGGCGGACGAAATAGCCTGCCGGATAGAGGCTGAGCGAGAAGAACTGCAGGCTCATCAGATTGGGCGTCATCACGACGCGCCCCTGGTCCGAGACGGTCGCCGAGACGAAGTTGAAGGCGACGTCCAGCTTCTTGGCGCCGGCCGGCACGTCGATGTGGAAGGCGAAGACGTCGACGGGATCGCGCTTCCACGGGATCACCTTGCCGTTCGCCTTGATCACCAGGCCGCCCAGCTTCTCGATCTCGCCGCGCGGGCCGTGCTTGCCAGGGATCCACTTCGGATAGAGCAGCACCATGTGGCCGCTCTTCGCTACCGGGATCGTCTGCTTCACGTTGAAGATGCCGCGCGTGATGTCGGTCGCGTCGATGTCGAGCGTCAGCGTGCCGGGATAGGCGACATCGCGCGCGTCGGGGATCGTGTTGGGATAGGGCGCGGTCTGCGCCGGTGCCGAGTTCTGGGCAAGCGCCGGGGCGGAAACGGAAGCGAGCAGGGCAGCTGCGGCAAGCGCACGGATCATGATGGGGGAGCGACCTCTCTTTTTCGAAGCGAAGGGTCATAGGACCCTCCGGGCGGGGGTGCAATTCT
The DNA here is from genome assembly GCF_029543155.1 of Sphingomonas sp. HITSZ_GF. GTDB lineage: Bacteria > Pseudomonadota > Alphaproteobacteria > Sphingomonadales > Sphingomonadaceae > Sphingomonas. Next base: position 349,200 of record NZ_JARQXA010000004.1, read on the forward strand.
CCGCAGCCCCGCGCGGGGCGGCGGGCAGGTGCTAACGGGACGCTAACCATTGCGCGCTAGTCGTTTCCGCCATGTATCATGATCCCAAGCTGGCCGCCGAAGCCCAGGCCGATCCGCGCCCCCGTTCGGCGGTGAGCACCGGCGTCGGCATGGCCGGCCTTGCGGGCATGAGCGCATGGACGCTCTTCGCCACGCTATACGGGCTCGACGGGCCCTATTCCGCGATGGTCAACGTCCTTGCCTGCGCCATCCCGATGGTGCTGTGGTCGCTGCTCGTCGACAAGGTCCACCTGAACCCGACCACCGGGATCGACTGGTCCTCGACGCGCACGCTCAAGGACACGCTCGACATTTCGGTGACCAAGCTCACCGGCCTGTGGCTCACCTGGGGCGGGATCGCGCTGATCTACGCCACCTTCCGCTTCTGGTGGACCGGCCGCTACGCCAATTTCGCCTGGTCGATCTGGTGCATCGAGATGGCGGCGCCGGCGCTGTTCCTGCTCTCCATCCCCTATGTCCTGTGGCTCGATCGCAAGCTCGTGCAGCCGAAGGATGGCGCCTGGCATCTCGGCGCCTGGCTGATGGGTCTGAAGGAGCCGATCGACCACAAGGCGATCCAGAACCATCTGCGTGGCTGGGCGGTGAAGGGCTTCTTCCTCGCCTTCATGCTTTCGATCGTGCCGCCAAATTTCGGCGATTTCGTCGGCTGGAACTTCGCGCGGATGTTCGAGAGCCCGGCGGTGATCGCCAATTACTGCATCAGCTTCATGTTCGTGATCGACGTGGCCTTCGCCACCGCGGGGTACATCCTGACGATGCGCCCGCTCGATTCGCATATCCGTACCGCCACGCCCTATGCGGCGGGCTGGACCGCGGCGCTGATCTGCTACCCCCCCTTCGTGCTGATGAACGAAGGCGGCGTGCTCGATTATCATCCGGGCAGCGCCGACTGGACCTGGTGGTTCGCAGGCCATCCCTGGATTCTCGGCGGTCTCGGCGCGGTGCTGGTGGTGCTGACCGGCATCTATGCCTGGGCGACGATCGCCTTCGGCATCCGCTTCTCTAACCTCACCCATCGCGGCATCCTCACCCATGGGCCCTATGCGTGGAGCCGTCACCCGGCCTATCTGTCGAAGAACCTGTTCTGGTGGCTCTCGGGTCTGCCCTTCCTCGCCACCACCACGTGGCTGGAAGGCATCCGCAACGCCGCGATCATGGCGTGCGTGAGTGGCGTCTATTACTGGCGTGCGCGCACCGAGGAGCTACATCTGGGCTCCGACCCGGCCTATCAGGAATACAGCGCCTGGATGGCTCGCAACGCGCCGGTCCCGCGCTTCTTCGCCTGGGCTGGAAGCAAGCTGCGCGGCTGATCCGCCATCGCGGCGAAACTGGTCGTCATCCCGACGTAAGTCGGGATCTCAGGCGACTCTTGTCCCGCGCCTTCGCCTGAGATCCCGGCTTTCGCCGGGATGACGGCTATGTCACCAATCCCCCGCAGCCCCCATCCACAGGCTCACCGCCGCCGCAGCCGCCGTCTCCGCGCGCAGGATGCGCGGCCCCAGCGAGATCCCCACCGCGCGGGGATGCGCCCGGATCGCCTCGCGCTCGGCGTCGTCGAACCCGCCTTCGGGTCCGATCAGGATCGCCGCCGGCCCGGGATGCGCGCGCATCGCCTCCATCGCCGGCACGCCGCCGGTCTCGTCGGCGAAGAACAGCACCCGCTCCTCGGGCCAGTCGCGCAGCAGCGCGGGCAGCTTCACCATCTTGGCCAACTGCGGCAGCGCGGTGCGCCCGCATTGCTCGGCCGCCTCGATCATGTGCGTGCGCAGCCGCTCGAGGTTGAGCTTGTCGACCACCGCGCGCCGGGTCAGCACTGGTACCAGCCGGTCGACGCCCAGCTCGCACGCCTTTTCGGCGATCCAGTCGATCCGCCCCTTCTTGATCGGCGCGGCGCACAGCCACAGGTCGGGCACCGGCTCGCGTTCGCGCAGGCAATCGGTGACTTCCAGGATCAGGTCGCGCTTGCCGATCGCCCGCGCCACGCCGGCCCATTCGCCGGTCCTGTCGTCGAACAGCTTGATCGCCTCGCCGATCTTTATCCGCATCACCGAGATCAGGTAGTGTGCCTGCGGTCCGTCGATGCGGATCTCGCCGCGCGAAAGCTCGGTCTCGACGAACAGGCGCGGGGCGGATTGGGGCGGCCAGGCGGGCGTAGCGGGCATAAGCCTGCTCTAGCGCCCGGATCGGCCCTGCGTCACTCCCCCAGCTTAGTCGCCGCTCATGCCACCCATGCCGCCGCCCGGGCCCATCCCGCCCATGCCGCCGCCTCCGCCGCCAAAGCCGCCCCCGCCTCCACGACGTCCACCGCCGCGGCCCATGCCGCGCCCGCCGCCACCACGCTTGCCGGGCTTGAAGTTCGCCGCGTCGAGCTTGGGCAGTTCGCTCTTCTCGATCTTGCCGTCGCCATTCTTGTCGAGCAGCGCGAAGCGCTTGTCGGCGGCGGTGCGGAACTCCTTGGCGTCGACGCCGCGGTTGAAATTGGTATCGGCGACTGCCACCGGCTCGGGATAATCGAAATAGCCGAAGCGCGCCGCACCCTGCGCGACATAGGCGACCTTGCGTTTGGGGCCGTCGCCATCGCCGCTGTCCTCGCTCGATTCGGGCGCGCTGCCGATATAGCTGCCCACCCGGATCATCGGCGCGATCTCGGTCTCGTAATATTCCAGGTCCTCGGGATCGATCTCGCCGTCCTTGCCGCGATCGAGCGTGGCGAAGAAGCGGGCGGCATCGGCTTCCATCTCGTCCTGGGTCAGCACGCCGTCATGATTGGCGTCCGCCTTGTCGAACCAGATGTTCGGCGCATCGGGCCCGCGGAACGGCTCGCCCATCGGGCTGATGAAGAAGCTGGGCGGGCCATCGGCCAGGGCAGGGGTGGCGGCGGTCACGAGCGTCAGGCTGGCGAGGAGAAGGCGCATCGATATTTCCGGAATGAAATGGAGCCCAGCCTGCCCGTGCGCCCGCTTTGTCGCAGAATTATGCCAGATTGTTGCGGGCTTGATCTTTGCGTGCCTTGCGCGGAGGACGGGCCATGGCAGACGCGCAGCAGATCGTACCCGATACCGAGCATCGCGGGCTGGTGGGCCTGCTTCCCGTCGCGGCCCGCCCCTATGCTTTGCTCGCCCGCTTCGATCGGCCGATCGGCTGGTGGCTGCTGTTCTGGCCCGGTGCCTGGGCGGTCGCGCTTTCCAAGGGTGCGGTCGAGCGCTGGGACCTGATCCTGTGGCTGCTGCTCGGCAGCATCGCGATGCGCGGCGCCGGCTGCGTCTATAACGACATCGTCGATCGCGACCTCGATGCCCAGGTCGCGCGCACGCGCAGCCGCCCGGTGGCGAGCGGGGCGGTTTCGGTGAAGGCGGCCACGATCTGGCTCGCCCTTCTCTGCCTGATCGGCCTGGTCGTCTGGCTCCAGCTTCACTGGCCCGCGCGCCTCGTCGCGCTCGCCAGCATCGCGCCGGTCGCCGCCTATCCCTTCATGAAGCGGATCACCTGGTGGCCCCAGGCCTGGCTCGGCCTGGTCTTCTCCTGGGCGGCGTTGGTCGGCTGGATCGAGATCGGCACCTATCCGCTGCTCCCGCTCGCCTTGCTCTATACCGGCTGCATCGCCTGGGTGATCGGATACGACACGATCTACGCGGTGCAGGATATCGAGGACGATGCGCTGGTCGGCGTCCGCTCCTCGGCGCGGGCGATGGGCCGCCATGTGCGCGGCGGCGTCACCGGCTTCTACCTCGTCGCGCTGGCTTGCTGGGCGGCGGCGATCTGGTCGCTCCGCCCCGATCCGCTGGCGCTCGCCACCTTGCTGCCGATGGCTGCGCACCTGCTCTGGCAGGTCGCCACGCTGAACCCGCAGGACGGCGCCAACGCGCTCGTCCGCTTCCGCTCAAACCGCAATGCCGGGCTGCTGATGTTCGCCGCCTGCTTCGTCGTGGGGCAGACACTTTGACCTTCACCGCCTGCATACCTAAGTGCGCTCGATGCTGACCATTCCAGAAGCCTGCGAACGCGCCGCCGACATCGTCGCGCGGGCGCGCGCCGCCGGCGCCGATGCCGCCGATGCCGTGTTCGCCGCCGACAGCTCGCAGTCCGTCTCGGTGCGCATGGGCGCGCTCGAAGACGTCGAGCGTTCGGAGAGCGAGGAGCTGGGCCTGCGCGTCTTCATCGGCCGCCGCTCGGCCAGCGTCTCCACCTCCGATCTCAGCGGCGACGCGCTTGCCCTGCTCGTCGAGCGCGCCGTCGCGATGGCGAAGGAAGCGCCCGAGGACAAATGGGCCGGCCTCGCGCCCGAGGCGCGGCTGCTCCATGGCCGCCCGCCGATGCTCGATCTCGATGACGGTGCCCAGGTCGATCCCGCCTCGCTCAAGGCGGTCGCCCAGCTGGCCGAGGAAGCAGCACGCTCGGTAGAGGGCGTCACCAACAGCGAAGGCGCCAGCGCCGGTGCCTCGCGCTCGGTGATGACGCTGGCAACCTCGCACGGCTTCACCGGCGGCTATGCCCAGACCAGCCATGGCATCTCGGCCAGCGTCCTCGCCGGCAGCGGCGGCGGGATGGAGCGCGACTATGCCCATCATTCCGCCCGCCACGCCGCCGCGCTCGAAGCGCCCGAGGCGATCGGCCGGCGCGCCGGCGAGCGTGCGGTGGCGCGGCTGGATCCGGCCAAGATCCCCAGCGGCGCGATGCCGGTCGTGTTCGATCGCCGCGTTTCGGCCGGGCTGATCGGCCATTTCCTCGGTGCCATCGCCGGTTCGGCGATCACCCGCAAGACCAGCTTCCTGCTCGATCGGCTCGGCCAGCAGATCTTCGCGCGCGGGGTGACCATCTGCGACGATCCGCACCGCCCGCGCGGCCTGCGCTCGCGCCCCTTCGACGGCGAGGGGCTGCCGGTCCAGCCGGTCAAGCTGGTCGATGCCGGCCTGCTCGAGACCTGGCTGCTCGACAGCGCTTCGGCGCGTCAATTGGGCCTCGAGCCGACCGGCCATGCCTCGCGCGGCATCGGCGGCGCGCCCGGCGTGGCGCCGTCCAACCTCTATATGGAAGCCGGGCACATTCCGGCGGAGACGCTGGTCGGCGAGATCGACTATGGCATTCTCGTCACCGAGCTGATCGGCCAGGGCGTCAATGGCGTTACCGGCGACTATAGCCGCGGTGCTGCCGGCTTCCTGATCGAGAAGGGCGAGATCACCCGGCCGGTGTCGGAGATCACCATCGCCTCGAACCTCAAGGACATGTTCCTGAACCTCACGCCGGCGAGCGACCTGGAGTTCCGCTACGGGATCAACGCCCCCACGATCCGCATCGACGGGATGACGATCGCCGGTGCCTGAGGCCGGCCTCGCCTCCCAGGTCGCGGCAATCGCCGCGGAGGCGGGGCGCCTCGCAATGGCGCGCTGGGATACCGACTTCAAGCGTTGGGAGAAGGTGCCGGGCAGCCCGGTGTGCGACGTCGATCTCGAAATCGATTCGCTGCTGCGCGTGCGTCTCGCAGCGTTGCTGCCCGACGCCGGCTGGCTTTCGGAGGAAACCGCCGACAACAGCGCGCGGCTCTCGCGGCGCCAGGCCTGGGTGGTCGATCCGATCGACGGCACCCGCGACTATCTGCGCGGCAGGCCCGGCTGGGCAGTGTCGGTTGCGCTGGTCGAGGATGGCCAGCCGGTGATCGGCGTGCTCGATGCCCCGGCGCGCGGCGAAGTCTGGACCGCCGAGGCGGGGCGGGGCGCCTTTCGCAATGGCGTGGCGCTCGCAGTTGCGCCCCGCTCGGAGCTCGCCGGCGCCCGCGTGCCTGCCGATCATCTGCCGCAGGTCGATGCCGATCTCAGGATGGTCGACCGGCCCAATTCGATCGCGCTGCGCATCGCGATGGTCGCGGCGGGCGAGGCCGATCTGCTCGCCACGATCCGCTGGGGCAATGAATGGGACGTCGCCGCCGCGGTGCTGATCGCGCGCGAGGCAGGGGCGGCGATCAGCGATGCCATTGGCCAGCCGCTTGCCTTCAACACCCCGCGTGCCCAGGCCTTTGGGGTACTCGCCAGCGCACCCGGCATCCACGATGCCGCGGTCGAACGGCTGGCCGACCGCGCCCGCGAGGCGCTCGAGAGCTGAACTGTCCAGCGCCGGGACGGCTCGCCGCCTCAGGGACACATTTTGGAAATATTGCCTTCCTAGCTCTGGTATCGCGCTCCAAAAGAAGAGCGAGATCATTTTTCAATGCGGAGAGGGAGGCATTGGAATTGCGAAGCGGCAAGGGGTCGATCATCGCGCAATGCGTTACCAATACAAACCTTCGCATATTGGAAGCTGATCCGCTTTTCTCTGAAATAGTCCAGCGTGACCTTCCAGAACTTCGTCAGCTCGATATTCTCGAGATCACCCACCAAGAAGATCGCATCCCGAATACGATCCATATCGATAATCTACGCCAGCACGCGCACCCGTTCGTCATCGTCAAACGCTATGTCCTGGCAGACGGTTCGATCACCTGGGTGCGCAATCATGTTTCAAGCACCACCAACGGCATCGGCGGCACCGTGTGGGTCGCCACGGTCGAGGCGATCGATGCGCCGCCTGCGGGCGATCCCGCGCTGCTCGACATTGCCCAGCGCGTGCTCAAATGGCGCGACGTGCGCTGCGGCAGCTTCGGTGCCCAGGTGTTCAGCGAGCCTGCGTCCGATATCCTCATCGATCTGTTCGTCAGCGAGCAGAAGGGGCGTGACGTCTGCGTGTCGAGCGCCTGCCTCGCCGGGCATGTGCCGCCCACCACGGCGCTGCGCCACCTTACCATCCTCGAGGAGAAGGGGCTGGTCCTTCGCGTGCCCGATCCGTTCGACAAGCGCCGCTTCATGGTCGAGCTGACCGATCAGGGCCGCGCCACGGTGCGGGCGATGCTCGAAGCGTTCCTGCGCAGCGAGGCGCGTTGAGCTAGCGCGCCGCCACTGCGATCAACGCGGTCGAGGGGATCGGCAGGATCGCCCTGCCTTCCGCCATGCGCCGCACCTCGGCCACCACCGCCGCGCGCTGGTCGTCGTCGAGCGCCAGCCAGTCCGGGCTCATCCCGAACAATTCGTCGGGCGTGTCGAGCTGGCGCACGTCCAGTTCGAAATCATGCACCACCACATCGATCCGCGGCGCCTGGAAGCCCGCATCGACCATCGCGGCCGACAGCCATTCGGGATCGCCCAGCGCCACCGCGCCTTCGGGCAGCCTGGTCTTGCCGTCCAGCTTCGGGAACAGTCGTCGCCGGATCTGCGAGAGCAGCAGGAAGGTCGCGGCGCCTTCGCTCTGCCAGGTGGCGAGCACTCCCAGCCCGCCGGGCCGCGTCACCCGTGCCATCTCGGCCAGCCCCTTGCGCCAGTCGGGGAACATGATGACGCCGAATATCGAGAAGCTGATGTCGAAGCTTGCATCGGGCAGGTCGAGCGCCTGCCCGTCCATCACCCGCGCTTCGACATTGGCCAGCCCCGCCGCTGCGATCCGCGCGACCATGCCGGGGGAGAAGTCCGTCGCCACGATCTGCGCGCCGCTGCGGGCGGCGGCCAGTGCCAGCGCGCCGGTGCCCGCCGCCACGTCGAGCACGCGCGTCTCCGGCGTCAGCGTCACGCGTGCCAGCGCTTCCTCGGCGAATTGCGCGGTGAAAGGGTGGGCGGTGCGCTCGTAGGTGGCCGCCGTATCGTCCCAATGCGCGGGGTTCTCGTGCTTCTTCTCGGTCATTGTCGGCCTCTCACGAATCATGTAACATCATAAGTATCGTGAAAGCCCGTGCTTGCCAATGGCCGGCCGGCATTGGAGGAAGCATGGCATGCGAAAGGACAGCCGCCTCTCCCGGATGCTCCATGTGCTGCTCCACATGGCGCGACATGATGGGCCGATGACTTCCGAGCAGATCGCGCAGATGCTGCAGACCAATCCCGTGGTCGTCCGCCGGACGATGGCGGGGCTGCGCGACGCCGGCTATGTCCGCTCGGAAAAGGGGCATGGCGGCGGCTGGGCCATCGCCGCCGATCTGGAGAAGGTGTCGCTGCTCGACATCCACCGCGCGGTGGGCGGCCCGACGCTGTTTGCGATCGGCAGCGAGCAGGAAAGCCCTACCTGCGCGGTCGAGGCGGCGGTCAACGAGGCGCTGGACGACGCCTTGCGCGCGGCGGAGGCTTTATTGATTGCGCGACTGGGTGCCGTGAGCCTGGCCGAGCTTGCCCGCAGCTTCGATGCGCGCTGCGCTACGGTCCTGCATAGCGCCACGTCGGCAGCTTGAGCTGCCCGCGCATCGCCTGGATGTCGGACACCAGCCGGTCGCGATAGCTGGCCGGCACGCGCCCATATTCGCCGAAATCGGCGATCGCCCATTGCCCGTCATTCCTGACGAACAGCCAGGCCACATCGGGCTTGCCGTCCGGCACCTCGGTGCGCGGTGGCGGGATGTCGATCACTGCCTGGGCGGTGGTCGGATCGAGATAGCGCACCGTCACCCCGATCTTCGTCCAGGCAAAGTCATAGGGGTTGGTGCATTGGCACAGGACGTCGCGGTTGCCGCCGCATTTGTGGGCTGCGGGCCTGCCGATCCGCTTCCGCAGTCGCGCGCACTCCGCCTCGGTCGCCGCCAGCCTCGGGGTCAGTGGTATCGCAGGGCGCGGCATCGCGTCCGCGCCGACATAGAGCGCATAGGTCAGCCGGATCAGCCGCTCGAGCTCCGGGTCCTCCTGTTGGACGACCAGCAGCGCCAGCGGCGCGAGGATCAACCCTCGTCGCCCTGATATTTGATCTGCAGATACCGCCCGCGCGTCGCCAGCGCGTCGAGGTCGCCCTGGGCGAGCTGGCTGGTCATCTCGGCGATCTCGTCGTCTATCAGCTGCAGCCCCTGCGCCAGCTGCTGGTCGGGGGTGAGCCCGTTGCGCTCCACCCGGCGCAGCGGCTCGGGCACGCGGGCATAGCCCTTCACCAGCTCGGGCAGCTGCTCGCCGACCAGCTTGCGCACTTCCATGGCCGCCGGGCTGTTCTCGTCGAGCGTGGCAAGCTGCGGTGCCAGCGTCTCCAGCTTCACGCCGATCGAATCAACCAGTCCGCGCACCGGCGAGGGCAGTGCCGGGCGCTGCGTCTCGAGCCAGCGCTCGGTCGAGCGCGGTAGCGCCTTGAGCGGGATTTCGGCCAGCTTCTCGACATTCACCGGCGCGCTCGCCGGCAGCACCGCGAAGAAGATCGTCGCCGCGATCAGCAGCAGCGCCACCAGCATCGCGCCCATCATGCCGAGCGGCGCCACCGCCAGCCCGAAGACGATCGCGCCCGCCAGGATCGCGCCGTCGGCTGCGGCGATCCGCCCGATCCGGCGGACCACTTCGGCTTCCTTGTGCTGGCGGTTGCGGCCGGACACCGCAATGTCGGTGCGCGCGCGCACGCGGTCCAGCGTGTTCCCGATCCGGCTCAGTTCGCGATCGACATCGGTGGGCACGGCCTACATCGCCTCCAGCTTGAACTGCTCCGCCCCGCCCGAGACCTGGTTCTGCGCCGCTCCCTCGGCCCGCGCGATATAGCCCTTCGACTTCTCGACCTCGTTCGACAGCGTACCCACCGTGGTCTTCATGCTGTCGAACGCCTTCATCTTGAAGGTGTCGATCGCGTCCATCGTGTCATAAATGTTCTGGAAGGCGCGCTGCAGCGTCTCCACCGGGATCGTCGAGTTCGCCGCCTGCTCGTGGATCGCCGCCGACTGGCTCTTGAGCAGCTGCCCGGTCGAATCGATCAGTCCGGCGGTGGTGGTGTTGAGCGCGGTGATCTGGTCGAGCACCAGCTTCTGGTTGGTCAGCGCCTGCGCCACCGTCACGGCGGTGCGCAGCGCCGATACGGTGGTGGTGCTGGCGCGGTCGACGCCCTTCACCAGCTCGACATTGTTCTTCTTGACCAGGTCGAGCGCCAGATAGCCCTGCACCGTCACTGCCATCTGGGTGAGCAGGTCCTGCGTGCGCTGGCGGACATAGAAGAGCGCGGTCTCGCGCAGCGCCTTGGCCTTGGCGGGATCGCTGTGGTCGAGCTCGTTGGCCTTGTCCTCGATCTTCGCGTCCATCGCCTTGGACAGATAGATCATCTGTTCGAGCCGGCCCATCGCCGTCCACAAATTGGTCCGCTCGGTATCGATCGCGGCATTGTCCATCAGCAGCTCATCCTTGCCGTTGGCCAGGCTCTTGAGGATGCCGTTGATGTGCGTCTGGGACGACTGGTACTTGCGGAAATACTGGGTCATGCCGCCGCCGAACAGCTTCGACAGGAAGCCGCCGCTGCCGCCGATCAGCTTGCCGTTCTGGCTGGGGTCGAGCTCCTCCACCTTCTTGCGCAGCGCGAGCAGGTCGGCGCCGACGCCGTCATTGCCCATCGCCTTGACCGGCCGGTCGAGGAAGCGGTTGGACTGGCCCGCCGCGTCGCGGATCTCCTTCTGCCCCATCGCTGCGATCGCATCGACGCGCTTGCCGAACTCGGGCGAGTTGACGTCCTGCGCGACGAGGTCGTCGATGAAGCCATCGACCCGCGCTTCGAGCTCGGTCTTCTTGGCGTCCTCCACCGGCACCAGCCCGGCCGCCTTCTCGGGCGCCACGACCTTCACCGGCTCGGGCGGAGTCAGCACCAGATCCTGTTCGGCCATCAGAGTTTCGCTCGCCATTCTACGCCTCCAAAACCGTTCGGCCCCAGCATAGGGTCATCCGGACGGCAGTCCAACTGTGTCGTTTATGTAATACACCAAGTCCTGCCCGCCAAGGGCCAAGGGTTTGCCCTAGCGGCTTTCGGTCTTGATCTCGCTTGCCCGGAAGATGTTCTCGCCGTCGCGCAGCTCGGTCAGGCGGCAGCCATTCTGCGGCTCGCTCGCGCCCGCGCAGAAGCGCGCGCCGTCCGCCGCGCCGCGCTGGCTCTCGGCGGTGGCGCCCTTGGCCGCGGTCAGCCGCACCGGCTCGCCCGATCCCGCCACCAGCGCATGGCAGCTGCCGCTGCTCGATTCCCGGCAGGTCAGCATCAGCTTGCCGCTGGCGAAATCGGCTTCGAGCACCAGGCTCACTTCGCGCTTCTCGGTCTTGGCCGAGCAGCCGGCGAGCAGCACCAGCGCCGCCAGCATCATCTTGTTCATCGAATTCTCCTTCGCCCCCAGCATAGCGCGGTTTCGCGCCGGGGCGAGGGCGGTTCAGCCCGCGTCGCGGGCCGCGCGCATGTCCGTGCCGCTCAGCGTCTCCACCCGAACCGCGGTCACCGCGCCGGCAGCATTGCGCTCGAAGGAATAGCGGCTCGTCTCGGTGCGGAAGATGTCGGGGGCGACGCGTTGCAACGGCTGCGGCCCGCTGCCGGCAGGGATGGCGACCAGCCTGCCCTGCTCCACCTTGAAGCTGCGCGTGCCAAAGCTGCCGGCATAGGCATCGAGCGCTCCCGCTGGTGCAGCGGCTTGTGTCAGCAGCTCCAGCGCCCATTCGCGCTCGCGCTTCACCGCCGGCTCGGTGGCACGCGCCACCAGATCGGCCAGCGCGCCGCGATGGGCCGTGTCCAGCGCGTTTTCCGGTGCGGCGGCGATGTCCGGGGTCACACCGGTCCGCTCCCAGCCCGGCCCGTCGATCAGCTTGATGCTGGTCAGGAAGAACGAGATGTCCGATCCCGCCGGGAACATCGCCCCGCCATTGCCCGCGCCCGCGCTCACCATGCCCACCACCGTGCCCAGCTTCCGGTGCTGGGCGAAATAGGCGAACATCTCGGCGGCGGAGGCGGTGCGCGCGTCGATCAGCACATAGAGCGGCTTGCCGGTCAGCCGCTGCCCCGGCACTTCGGCGAGGCTCATCAGCTTCTCCGTCCGGTCGCCCTCACGGAAATAGCTCTCCATCAGCTGCACCGGCTCGGGCCCGGTGAAATAGCTGATCAGCCGCTGCACCAGATCGGGGGCGCCGCCGATATTGCCGCGCAGGTCGACGATCACTGCGTCGCTATTCGCCAGAAACGCCATCGCCGCACCGGCAGTGGGCTCGGACATCGCCAGCGGCACGAAGCGGCTCATCCGGAGATAGCCGACATTGCCGCCCAGCCGCTGCACGGCGTCGAAGCCGAAATTGCTGCGCGCGATCTGCGCTTCGCTGCGCGGGTCGATCCGCCCGAAATTGCGCGGCCCCGCCACGGAGCCGGCGGGCGCAGGCTGGCCGGCGGGCGCCACTACGCGCACCGTCTGCGCGGAGCGGTTGGGCTCATAGACGGCGCGCAGGTGCACATCGGGCATCACCGACTGGACATCGGCAGTGATCGCCGCGGCAAAGGCGATCGGGTCGGCCATCCCGTCATAGGCGCCCACGGCCAGCCGCTGGCGCAGATGCGCCGCGATCCGCCTGCCGGCCGCGGGATCGACATAGCGCGCCTCGGCGGCGGCGGCGATGTTCCCGATCACCTGGCTGCGCTGCATCGGGTCCAGCGCGGCGGGCCGCGCCGTCTGTGCGCTTGACGGAACGGGCGCCAGCATCGGCGGTGCCAGCGCCGCGCAGTACAGGGCCACCAAAGTCGCGCGCATCCCGATCGCCTCCCGACAGAAACGCTTCAGCGCTAGCGGGGCGGCGGGATCGGTACAACGCGTAGGGGCGTCGCGGCGTCCGTCTCCGTCGCGCTCTGGTCTGCGTTGATCGCTTAGCCCGCTTCGCGCCCGTTCTTCAGCGCCCGGCCCCACCATTCGAGCTCGTCGAGCAGGTGCCCGGTCCAGCGCAGGTCCTTGTCGTCGGGCGTGAAGCTGCCGCCCTGCGCCTTGCCCCACACCCCCATGATGTGCACCGACGCTTCCAGCGGCGCCATCTGCAGCTCGCGCGCCACCATGGTCAGCTGCTCGATCGATCGCGCGGCGCCGTTGCCGCCATAGCCCAGCATCGCCGCGGGCTTGCGGTTCCACTCGGCATAGACGAAGTCGAGCGCGTTCTTGAGCACCGCCGGGATGCCGTGATTATATTCGGGGCAGATCAGGATATAGCCGTCGGCGCTCGCCACCTTCTCGCCCCAGGCGATCTGTTTGGCGTCGGTATAGCCGCCTGCCGCCGGGGGCTTGGCGAAATGGTAGAAGGGCAGGTCCCAGTCCTTCAGGTCGATCAGTTCGGGGTCGAGCCCGTCGCGTGCCGCCGCCTGCTCGATCACCCATTTGCCCACCGGCTCGGCCATCCGCCCCTCGCGGACGCTGCCCAGGATGACGAGGATCTTGAGCGGCTCGGTCATGCTTTTCCCTTCATGCGATCTGGCGCTGTCCTACACGGCGCTTTTGTGGTTCAGAATGTATGATGCGCGGTTCCGCTCCAACCACCCATTTGGCGAATGCCGATCCCCGGCTGCGGCCCGGCCTTGCCGGTAGGATCTCGCACGCCCATCTCGCAGGGGACGGCCTCGCGCGTAGCTGTCGAGACTTTTGTGACTTTCGGGCCTCCCGCGCCCGTATGGCGAGTCAACGGAGTCAACATTTTCGCCGAGGCGCCTGCACGAACACCGGGCTTCCCGCAGCGCACAAATTGCTGTACGGGCCCGCCAACTTATTTCCAGGATAGCATCATGAACCTCCGCAACGTGGCGATCATCGCGCACGTCGACCACGGCAAGACCACGCTCGTCGACCAGCTCTTCCGTCAGTCCGGCACCTTCCGCGACAACCAGCGCGTCGAAGAGCGCGCGATGGATTCGAACGACCTCGAAAAGGAGCGCGGCATCACCATCCTGGCGAAGCCGACCTCGGTCGAATGGGCGCCTCCGGGCGGCGGCGATCCGGTTCGCATCAACATCGTCGACACGCCCGGCCACGCCGATTTCGGCGGCGAAGTGGAGCGCATCCTCTCGATGGTCGACGGCGTGATCCTGCTGGTCGATTCGTCGGAAGGCGCGATGCCGCAGACCAAGTTCGTCACCGGCAAGGCGCTCAAGCTCGGCCTCAAGCCGATCGTGGTCGTCAACAAGATCGACCGTTCGGATGCGCGCGTGCAGGAAGTGCTCGACGAAGTGTTCGATCTGTTCGTCACGCTCGAGGCCAATGACGAGCAGCTCGATTTCCCGGTGCTCTACGCCTCGGGCCGCAACGGCTATGCCTCGGACGATCCCGACGCCCGCGAAGGCACGCTGCAGCCGCTGTTCGAGAAGATCGTCGAGCATGTGCCGCCGCCCGCGCTCGACGTCGATGCGCCGTTCAGCTTCCTGGTGACGCTGCTCGATCGCGACAACTTCCTCGGCCGCATCCTCACCGGCCGCGTCCAGTCGGGCACGGTCAAGCTCAACCAGCCGATCCACGCGCTCGACGCCACCGGCAAGGTGATCGAGACCGGCCGCGCCTCGAAGATCATGACCTTCCAGGGCCTCGAGCGCGTGCCTACCGACGAAGCCAAGGCAGGCGACATCATTTCGCTGGCCGGCCTGACGGTCGCCACCGTGTCGAACACCATCGCCGACACCTCGGTGTCGACGCCGATCCAGGCGCAGCCGATCGATCCGCCGACGCTGTCGATGCGCTTCGCCGTCAACGATTCGCCGATGGCGGGCCGGGAAGGCTCGAAGGTCACCAGCCGCATGATCCGCGACCGCCTCGAGCGCGAAGCGGAATCGAACGTGGCGATCAAGGTCACCGAGAGCGAGGACAAGGATTCGTTCGAAGTCGCGGGCCGCGGCGAGCTTCAGCTCGGCGTGCTGATCGAGACGATGCGCCGCGAGGGCTTCGAACTCGGCATCAGCCGTCCGCGCGTGCTGTTCGGCGAAGAGGACGGCAAGAAGACCGAGCCGTACGAAACCGTCGTGATCGACGTGGACGATGAATTCTCGGGCACGGTCGTCGACAAGATGAACCAGCGCAAGGCCGAGATGACCGACATGCGTCCCTCGGGTGGCGGCAAGACCCGCATCACCTTCTCGGCGCCGTCGCGCGGCCTGATCGGCTATCATGGCGAGTTCCTGTCGGACACCCGCGGCACCGGCATCATGAACCGCCTGTTCGAGAAATATGGCCCCCACAAGGGCCAGATCGAAGGCCGCAAGAACGGCGTGCTGATCTCGAACGGCAACGGCGAAGCGCAGAGCTACGCCCTCGGCCCGCTCGAAGAGCGCGGCATCCTGTTCGTCGGGCATGGCGAGGCGCTCTACGAGGGCATGATCGTCGGCGAGAACGCCAAGACGGAAGACCTTGAGGTCAACCCGATGAAGGCGAAGCAGCTCACCAACTTCCGCGCTTCGGGTGGCAAGGACGACGCCGTCCGCCTCACCCCGCCGAAGAAGATGACGCTGGAGCAGGCGATCGCGTACATCGACGATGACGAGATGGTCGAAGTCACGCCGACCAAGATCCGCCTGCGCAAGCGCCACCTCGATCCGCACGAGCGCAAGCGCGCCAGCCGCGCCAAGAACGCCGGCTAAGGGCGATCTCCACCGTCACCCCCTGCCTTGGGCCGGGGTGACGGTAGGAGGATAGAGCTTCGCCTCGGGTCTTTCCTACAGGCGGCTATCTGTGATTAGCTCCGTCTAGTCCCCAGTGGACCGGGCGGAGTTTTTTCATGCTGTTGACGATGCTGGCCCTGATCGCCGCGCAGGAGGTGCCGGGCACGCAGAACGCGCCGAAGCAGGAAGCCGACGGCAAGCAGAGCTGGTCGATCCTCAACGACCCCTGCACCAGCGGCCCGCCGCGGAAAGCCGATGAGATCGTCGTCTGCGGCCAGGGCGCTCAGGCCGAGCCGCGCCTGCCGCTGCCCGGCCAGCGCGGCCCGCCTGACCGCCCGATGCCGAGCAATCCGGACGTGAGCGGCATCGGCGCCTTGAATGCCTCGATCGCACCCTGCGCCACCCGGTCGGAAGGCTGCACTACCGGCATCAACATCCTCGGCATGGGCACCGCGCTGATTCGCGGCGTCGGCAAGGTCATCGATCCGAACAGCTGCTGTGAGGAGCCGGGCGAGGCGACCAATCCGGTCAAGCTCGTCGGCGATGCGATCGGCGGGGTGGGGCGTGCCTTCCGCAAGAAGCCGGACAAGAGCGGCCGGGTCGCCATCGCGCTCGACGATTTGCCTGCGCCCGAGCCGCGCCGGCTGCGTGACCTGGAGGTGCGCCTGCCGTTGCCCTGATTGTTATTGGCACCGGTGTCATCTAGCCTCCGGGCAAACAGATTCGGGAGGGATTGGATGCGTGGATTGATGCTTGCCGGGCTTGGCCTGGCGCTTTCGGCGACGGCGGCGCAGGCGCAGACTGCACCGCAGGACCGCCCGCCGGCAGTGCCGATCAAGGCGTCGAAGATCATCCTGGTCGGCGATTCGACCACGCAGGTGCTGTCGGGCTGGGGCGGCAGCTTCTGCGCCTATCACGTCACCAGCTTTGCCGCCTGCGTGAACCTCGCGCGGGGCGGGCGCAGCACCTACAGCTATCGGGCGGAAGGCAGCTGGGACCTGGCGCTCGCCGAAATGAAGACGCCAGGCTTCGTGAAGACCTATGTCCTCATCCAGTTCGGCCATAACGACCAGCCGGGCAAGCCGGGCCGTTCGACCGATCTCGCCACCGAGTTTCCGGCCAATCTGCGGCTCTATGTGAAGGAAGCGCGCGCTGCCGGGGCCGAGCCGATCCTGCTCACCCCGCTCACGCGCCGCCAGTTCAAGGCCGGCAAGCTCGATCGCGATCTCGATGCCTGGGCGGAGTCGATCCGCAAGGTGGCGGCGGAGATGAACGTGCCGCTGGTCGATCTGAACAAGCGCAGCGCCGATGCGGTCGAGGCGCTGGGACCGTCCATGGCCAATCGCTTCGCCCAGGTGCCGCCGGTGCGCGAAGTCTCGGCTGCGGCGCTCACCGGAACGACGATCGCCAACCCGGCGGCGACGCCCGCGGCGCCCGCTGCGGCGACACAGAGCAATGCGGCGGTCGAGCCGCTCGGCGATGCCAAGCTGGCCTTCGACTATACCCATCTGGGGCCGGTGGGGGCCGACTTCTTCTCGAAGATGGTGGCGGACGAACTGGCGGTGGCGGTGTCGACGATGCGTCCGCTGCTGGTGCCCTGAAGAATTCGGCGGCCCGCGGGATTGCGGGCCGCCGGACGAGAGCTCAGCGGCGGCGGATGCGCGAGGTCGAGACGGAGCGGCTGAAATAGCCGTTGCCGCGCGACTGCGAGACATCGCGCGAATGGAGCAGGCGGCCATTGCCGCCGGTCAGGTCGGCCGAGCGGGTATAGCCGTTGCCGGTGCGGGCGGCGGAAGCCTGGTAGTTGACCGAGCGGCCGCCGAAGCCGGTGGCGCTGGCGCTGGCGCTGGTCGAGGCAGTGCCGCCGCCATGGCTGTGGCTGGCGTTGAAGCCGGCGGTGCGGCCGGCAAAGCCGGTGGTGCTGCCGCTCGCGGTCCAGCCGCTGTCGGTGCGGGTGCGGTCATAGTCGCGGCTGGCGGTGGCGCCGTCGGACTTGCGGGTAACGCTGGAGTCGAGGCTCACCGAACCCTGGCCGTCACGGGTGACGGTGCGCGAGCCCTCATAATTGGGGCGGTCGACGGTGGTGGAGTGCGTGGACTGGGCATGGGCAGGCAGGGCGATCAGGGCCAGGGGGGCGATACACAACAGGCTCTTCATGGCGGTTCTCCGTGGTTTGCTGGGCAGGCCGTGACCTGCCTGCTTCCTCAACGGTCGATCGGAAGATTCCCTTCGCGGTTCATTTCCGCCCGCCGCCGCGCCCGCCATTCGCGGCGCTGTTCGAAGCGCTCGCGGATCTGCTGCGCGCGCGGGCTTTCGGAGATGGCGCGGGCGATCGGGTGCGGATCGCCTTCCTCGCGCAGCTGCTGCGCGCGGGCGGTGATCTCGGGATGGCGCTCGGCGACGCGGCGGCGCAGCGCCTCGCGCTGTTCGGGCGTCATCGACTGGATGCGTTCGCGGATCGCTGCGCGGCGCTCCAGCCGGCGGGCGAGCATGCCTTGCTGCGGCCCGGCAACGGGGGTCGGCGAGGCGATGGGCACCGCGACCTGCTGCGGCTTGGCGGCGCGGGGCCGGGGCGGCGGCGCGGGCGTCGGCTTGGGGGCAGGGGCGAAGACCGCGGCGATCGCCGGCAGCGGATCGGGCAGCTTGCCGAGCACGCCAGAGGCTGCGGCGGCCGCACTGGTCAGCAGCAGCGCGCCGGCGCCGGCGAGCAGGCCGCGATGCCGGCGGATGCTTCCCCGCAGCGAGCGCCGCGGCGGCGGGATGCGGGCAGCGAGCGCGGCCGCGGTGACGTCGCGGGTAAAGCCGGCGCGCAGCGGCGGCGGGCTCGCCCGGTCGAGCGCAGCCTTTTCGGCGGCGGTGAAGGGGTCGCCGTTCATGCCGCGCGCTCCAGTGAGATCAGCCCGCGCGCCGCCAGTGCCTCGCGCATCGCGGCGCGTGCGCGGAACAGCAGCGATTCAAAGGCCTTGAGGTTCATGTCCATCGCCGTCGCCGCCATCGTGTTGGGCAGTTCCTCATAATAGGTGAGCACGATCGCTGCACGCTGCCGCTCGCTCAGCGCACCCAGCGCCGCCACTGCCTGCGCCCGCAGCCGCTCCGAATCGAGCAGCGCATCGGCGGCCGGGCTGTCGTCGGCGCGCTCGGGCACTTCTTCGTCGCTGGCGAAGCGGCGGCGGCGCAGCCGGTCGAGGCACAGGTTCATCGCGACCCGGTTGAGCCACGCGCCGATCCCGGCCTTCCCGCTCTGCCACGCGCCGGCCTGGGCCCAAAGCCGCAACAAGGATTCCTGCGCCACGTCTTCCGCCTCCGCGGCATCGCCGATCATCCGCCAGGCGATGCGATGCAGCCGCTCGGCATGGCTGTCGACGACATGCGAGAAGGCCGCCGCATCGCGCTGTGCGATCCGGCGCATCACGGCGTCGTCGTTCATCCCATGCATCAACACCAGACCGGCATAGACTGTCCTGCTCTGCACAGGCCTTAACGGCCGGCCGCGCAAAACCCTTCGCGGTCTTTTTCTGCGTCAGGCCTTGGCCAGCTCCAGCAGCACCGCCCATTCGTCGTCGCGCACCGGCGTGACCGACAGGCGCGACTGGCGCAGCACCTCGAGCTTGGCGAGGCGCGGTTCGGCCTTGAGCATCGCGAGCGTCACCGGCTTGGCGAGCTTGCGCACCGGCTTCACCGCGACGCTGGCCCATTTGCCATCGTCCCCGTCCGGCTGCCAGGCCCGGGTGATCTCCATGATCCCCACCGCCGCCTTCTCGGTGTTCGAGTGATAGAATAGTGCCTGGTCGCCCGGTTCCATCTCCTTCAGGAAATTGCGGGCGGTGTAGTTGCGCACCCCGTTCCATTCGGTCGCGCCGTCGCGGATCAGGTCGTCCCAGCTATAGGCATCGGGTTCGGAGCGGAGCAGCCAATATCGCATGCCGCCCGCATTAACCGCCTAAACCGCTGCTTAACAACCGATTCCGAACCAGTTCAGCCGCCGAGCGTTATCTCCCTAACCTCAGCGCCGCGACTCGTCCCTCCTCGGACGGCCGGCAGGCGCCAGCAATGAGGAGGAAAGTGATGAGCAAGTTCATGAAGAAGGCAGTGCTCGGCGCCGTCGTCGCCGCCACCACCCTGGCCGCGGCCGCTCCGGCTGCCGAAGCGCAGCGCTATCGCGGCGGCTATTATGGCGACCGCCACTATCGCGGCCATGACAACACCGGCACCGCGATCGTCGCGGGCATCGCCGGCATCGCCATCGGTGCCGCCATCGCCGGCAACGACCGCCGCTACGACTATGATCGCGGCTATTACCGCCAGCACGGCTATTACCCGACCGACGGCTATTATTATCGCAACCACTACCGCTCGTATCGCGGCTATTGCGAGGTCCGCCGGGTCTATGACCCCTATTATGGCCGTTCGGTTCGCGTCCGCTACTGCCGCTGACACCCTTAAGGGGGGCTAGCCTCGCGCTGGCCCCCCGCTAGGCTGCGGCGCATGGGACATGATTCGCGCCTCCAGCCGTTCGATCCTTCCGATCCCTATCGCCGGGAAGCCCAGACCTTTCCCGAGCTTTCCGACGACATGACCGCCCGCATCACCGGCTTCGGCACGGTGGAGGAACTGCCCGAGGGCGGTTCGTTGTTCGAGCGCGGCGATCGCAGCGTCGATTTCTTCCTGATCCTCGACGGCGCTGTCGAAGTGCTCGACGCCGATGCCAAGGGCCAGGAATGCCTCGTCCATCTCCACGGGCCGCGCCAGTTCACCGGTGAGCTCGACCTGTTCAACGACCGCAAGATCCTCGTCACCGCGCGCGCGCGCGCCGGCACCCGGGTGGTCCGCGTCGGCCGCGCCGCCTTTCGCCGGCTGATCGCCGCCGAGCCCGATATCGGCGAAGTGGTGATGCGCGCCTTCATCCTGCGCCGCGTCGGCATGATGCTGCACGGCGAGGCCGGGGTGGCGCTGATCGGGCCCGGCCATGCCGCCGATACTGCCAGGATCGAAACCTTCCTGCGCCGCAACGGCCTGCCCCATCGCCGCATCGATACCGAGGCCGATGTCGATGCCGGGGGTTTCCTCGAATGCTTCCAGCTCACCGACGCCGATCTGCCGGTGGTGCTGGTCCGCGGCCAGGCGCTGCGCCGGCCGAGCAACGCCCAGGTCGCCGATGCGCTGGGCCTTACCGTCGAGCTCGACCAGAACCATGTCCATGACGTCGCGGTGGTGGGCGGTGGCCCGGCGGGGCTGGCTTCGGCCGTCTATGCCGCCTCCGAAGGGCTCGACACCATCGTGATCGAATCGATCGCGCCGGGCGGGCAGGCGGGCACCAGCTCGAAGATCGAGAATTATCTGGGCTTTCCCACCGGCATTTCGGGCCAGGCGCTCGCCGGGCGGGCGCAGGTGCAGGCGCAGAAGTTCGGCGCGCGGCTGCTCGTCTCGCGGGGCGCGGCGGGGCTCGACTGCTCGGGTGCACCCTTTGTGGTGAAGCTCGACGACGACACCGAAGTGCGTGCCCGCGCCGTAGTGGTCGCCACCGGTGCCCGCTACCGCAAGCTCGACTTGCCGCGCTATGCCGAGCTGGAGGGCAACGGCATCTATTATGCCGCCACCGCGATGGAGGCCGGCCTCTGCGCCAACCAGGAAGTGGTGGTGATCGGCGGCGGCAATTCGGCCGGGCAGGCAGCGATGTTCCTCGCCCGCACCGCCGGGCACGTCCACATGCTGGTGCGCGGCCCCGGGCTGGCCGAGACGATGTCGCGCTATCTGATCGAGCGGATCGAGGCTTCCGACCGGATCACGCTCCATCCCTTCACCGAAGTGACCGCGCTGGAGGGCGAGCGGCATCTGACCGGGTGCAGCTGGACGCACCGGCACAGCGGCGAGTCGGTGCAGCGGGATATCGGCGCCTTGTTCGTGATGATCGGCGCGGTGCCCTCGACCGACTGGCTGGAGGATTGCCTGGAGCTGGATTCCGCCGGCTTCGTGAAGACGGGCAGTGGCGAGACCTTCTTCTGCTCGTCCAAGCCCGGCATCTTCGCAGTCGGCGACGTCCGCTCGGGATCGGTCAAGCGCGTCGCCTCGGGCGTCGGCGAGGGATCGGTGGTGGTATCGTCGATCCACCGCTACCTTGAAAGCCTGCGCCAATAGCGGCAAAGGGCTGGCCCATGAGTGACACGCCTCCCGACCGCCTGTCGGTCAACCAGAACAGCCCCTATTTCCAGCGCGAGCTGCTGGAGCGCGGCATCGGCATCCGCTTCAAGGGCAACGAGCGCCGCGACGTCGAGGAATATTGCATTTCCGAAGGCTGGGTCCGCGTCGCGCTGGGCAACAAGGTCGACCGCAAGGGCAACCCGCTGACGATCAAGCTGGTCGGCCCGGTCGAAGCCTGGTTCGAGCGGCCTGCCGAAGGCGCCGCGGACGACAGCGCCGAGGGCTGATCCTCAACCATCCGGTTGAGCGATTCGTTGATTCCGTTGACTCGCTTTCATGTGCGGGGCCGACGTTCAACCTTTCGGTTGCGCGTTATGTTGACGCGCGCGGACGGGCAGGCGCGTGCGGTCTCGACGGTGAGAAAGAGCCCGCCGGAAGTGGCGGGCGAAATCCTACATTTCAAGTAGCCGGCTCCTGCTGCGGCGCGGAGTGTTTGCCCTATTTTACTTCGTCACCCTGAACTTGTTTCAGGGTCCAAGGTCGGGCCTGGCCATGGCGAAGAAGATCGGGCGGCGCCGCCTGCCGCACCTTAGATGTTGAAACGAGTTCAGCATGACGGCGGGGGTGGGACAGCGGTTCGGCGATTCCTAGAGAGTGGGCCAGGTCGTTCCATTCCGGGTTCTGGCGCTCGATCAGGTTGAGCTTCCAGTCGCGGTGCCAGCGCTTGAGCTGCTTCTCGCGGGCAATCGCTGCATCCATGCATTCGGCGACTTCATACCAGACGAGCCGATAAGTCCCGTACTTGCTCGCGAAACCGCCGGTCACGCCCGTGCGATGCTGGAAGAGCCGGCCGGGCAGGTCCGAGGTGACGCCGATGTAGATCGTGCCTCTCGGTCCACTGGCGAGGATGTAGGTGCAAGGGGTGCGGTCCCTCGACACCCTTACCGCCCGCCGCACCTTGGATGCTGAAACAAGTTCAGCATGACGCTTAAGCGAACGCCGCCCGGGCTGCGTCCTCGAAGGCCTTGAGCGCGGCGAGGTGGGGGAAGGGGCCGTGGCTGATCCGGGCCACGCCGGTCCCCGCGACGGCCCGAGCATCGGGGGCGCCGGGAAAGGCCATGAAGTTGACCGGCAGCGGCACTGCCCGCGCCACACGCTCCAGCAAGGCGAGATCGGCAAGGCCCGGCACGAAGAAGCCGCTGGCGCCGGCATCGGCATAGGCCTTGCCGCGCGCGATCGCCGCATCGGCCATCGTTTCGTCATGACTGTCGCCAGGGGCGATCAGGAAGATGTCGGTGCGGGCATTGAGGAAGAAGTCCGGCCCGACGGTCCAGCGGATCGCGGCGATGCGGGCCGCCTGGTCCGCGACGCTGTGCATCTCCCGCGCCGCCGTGCCGTGGCTGGTGACGATCTGATCCTCGAAATTGCAGCCGATCGCCCCGGTAGCGGCGAGCTTCTCGACATTGGCGGCGACTGCATCGGGATCGACGGCATAGCCGCCCTCGAAATCGACGCTCACCGGCAGCGATACCGCCGCCGCAGTGCGGCGGGCATTGGCCAGCGCCAGATCGAGCGGCAATGCCTCGGCATCGTCATAGCCATGCGCGGTGGATACCGAAGCGCTGCCGGTGGCGATCGCCTTCGCCCCCGCACGCTCGGCCACGCGCGCGCTGCCTGCGTCCCACACGTTGAACAGGATCACCGGATCGCCCGGGACGTGAAGCGCGGCGAAGGACTGGAACTTGGACATGGAGAACCCCTGTTGTTCTTGTAATGTTCTATAGGAGCGGGGCGGGCGAGGCAAGAGTCCGTGGGCTCTGGGTTGACCGCGATGGGAGGGCGGGAACGCGTTCCGGTCTGCGCCGCAGGGGCGAGGTGCCAGTGCACCCTTCATTATGGAAATGGCCGGGGGCGCTGCCGGCGCGGGTAGGAACTCTGCTTAGCCTGGATCTGGCTATTGGAACCCTCTCCCCTTTGGAGAGAGGGTGGGGAGAGGGGGCTCTCCTCGCGCGACTGTCCGATGCGGAGAGGTCACCCCCACCCAACCCTCCCCCATCAAGGGGGAGGGCTTTTGGGATCAACGCCAATTGAGTCCAACGCTAGTGGACGAAGCGCGCGACGACGTCGCGGTAGGAGCGGCTGACCTTCACCTGGGCGCCCGAATCGAGCACCAGGAAGCATTCGCCATTGGTGTGCGGCTTGACCTGGCGGACCAGGTCGAGATTGACGATGGTCGAGCGGTGGACGCGCTGGAAGCGGCGCGGATCGAGGCGCTTTTCCAGATCCTTCATCGTCTCGCGCAGGATCAGCGTGTTGTCGCCGGTATAGATGCACATGTAATCGCCCGCGGCGTCGATCCGCTCGATCGTGTCGACGTCGACGCGGAAGATCTGGCCGCGATCCTTGATGTTGATCAGCTTCTCGAAGCGGTTGGAGGCGACTTCGCCGTCCATCGCGGAAGCGGCGATCTCGTCGACCGCCTCCGGGGCGACTTCGGCGAGCACTTCCTTGAGCTTCTCGATCTCCTCGACACCGCGCTTCTCGCTGAGGCGCTGGCGGACGCGCTCGATCGTGTCGGCCAGGCGCGCGGGCTCGACCGGCTTCATCAGATAATCCATCGCCTGCGCCTCGAAGGCGCGGATGGCATGATCGCTATAGGCCGTGACGAAGACGAACAGCGGCGGTTCGATCTCCATCAGCCCCTGGACGACGGAGAAGCCGTCGAAGCCGGGCATCTGGATGTCCAGGAATACAAGGTCGGGCTTATGGGTCTTGATGGAACGGATCGCCTCGCGTCCGTTCGAACATTTGTCGATGATCTCGACATCTTCATGTTCCTGGAGCCTCAGCTCGAGCCCCTGAATGGCCAGGGGTTCGTCATCTACCAGGATGGTGCGGATGGTCATGCGGCCTCTCGATTAGGTTCCTCGATCTGGAACGGTATCTCGATCTCAACGCTGAACCCCTTCCCTGGGTCCGAACGCGCCTCGAATCGATGGTCAGGCCCAAAAGCCTGGGCCAACCGCTCCTTGATATTGGCGAGCCCCACGCCAGTTGAAAGGGTCGGACGCTGCCTGGCCTCGATCAATCCCGGACCCGTATCGGATACGGCGATCTGCACTCGTTCTCCGGCGAGCCGAGCGGAAACGGTGATATCGGCGCCCTCTTCCTGGGGCGTGACGGCATATTTGATCGCGTTTTCGACCAGCGGCTGGAGCAGCAGCGACGGCAGCCGCGCCTTGGCGACGCGCTCGTCGATCTCGAAATGGGTGCGCAGCCGCTCGTCGAAGCGCATCTTCTCGATCTCGAGATAGAGCTTGAGCGTCTCCGCCTCCTGCTGGAGCGTGACGTGCGCGGTCGGCTCGTTGGCCAGCGTGTAGCGCAGGAACGAGCTGAGGCGGCTCAGCATGATGTTCGCCCGCTCGGTCTGCTTGAGCAGCACCAGCGTCGAGATCGAGTTGAGCGTGTTGAACAGGAAATGCGGATTGAGCTGGTAGCGCAGCATCGCCAGCTGGGCCTGGCTCGCCTGCATCTCCAGCGCCTGCATCTGATCGATCTGCCGCTCGACGATCAGATAGAAGTTGATCGCGAAATAGAGCGCGGACCAGCCGGCCAGCACGGTGAAGTTGATGAACACCGTGCCCGTGACCAGCGTGAGCGTGATGCCGGGGGTGGGCATCTTGACGAAGGAATAGATGAACGCGTCGAGCACCGCATAGATGATCGTGGCGATGCCGAGCGTCGCCAGGGTCAGCAGGATCGAGGGGACGCGGGGCAGCTTGCGATAGGTGCCGTAGAGCGCCGAGAGCAGCAGCGTGAGGCAATAGCCGATGATTGCCTCGACAATGCCGGCGATCGCGCCTTCGATCGGCTGCGAGTTCGACACCGAGGAAACCGTGCGCAGCAGCAGATAGCCGGTCCAGCCGCCGGCCTGGAGCATCCAGAAGGCGCGGTTCTTGTCCTCGAAGAACGGACGCGACAACGCGGCCGGCTGCTTCAACGGCTGGACGAGGAACGGAGAGCTTGGGTCCAGGGTAGCCACGTCCTGCCTCTAACACCGCTCGCCGAGCGGGGCAAAGAGGCGTAGCGTCGCGGCGCCGGCGCAAGACCGGCACGAAATGGGAGAGCGAGGATGGACCAGGGCGGCGAACGCGCGAAATTCCATGCGATGGCTGAGGGCACGGCCGAGGACTGGGCGATCATCGGCGGCGCGTTCCGCGGCTTTGCTGGCGGGCTGCCCGACCGGATCCTGACGCATCTGAAGCTGCTCGACGGCGATTTCGGCGGCTTTGCGATCGACCGGCTCGAGCATTCGCTGCAGACCGCGACGCGTGCGCACCGCGACGGCCGGGGCGAAGACTATGTGGTGATGGCGCTGCTCCACGACATCGGCGACACGCTGGGCAGCTACAATCATCCGGAGATCGCCGCAGCGATCCTGCGCCCCTTCGTCAGCGAGGAACTGCACTGGATCGCCGACAGGCACGGTGCCTTCCAGGGCTATTATTTCTTCCACCATCTCGGGATGGACCGCGACGTGCGCGAGGCGTTCCGCGGGCATCCGCATTTCGAGGCCTGCGCGGAATTCTGCGAGAAGTACGACCAGGCGGCGTTCGACCCCGCCTATGCCAGCGCGCCGCTTGCCTTCTTCGAGCCGATGGTGCGGCGGGTGTTCGCGCGGCCGATCAACAGCCTCTACGCCAGGGCGGCCGAGCTGGCCTGAGGCGATCGGGGAAAGTACCCAAACGAAAACCGCCGCCCCGGTTGCCCGGGACGGCGGCTGTTTCGTGCTTGCAGCGATGTCTTAGAAGGACACCACCAGCGAACCCGTGATCGAGCGCGGCGTGCCGATGATGGCGTTGCCGATCGAGTAGCGGTTCGGCAGGCCGACGAAGCCCGACGAGCCCGACAGACCGCCCACGTAGAAGCGGTCGAACAGGTTGCTGACGTTCAGCTGGAAGAACGTCTTGTTGTCGTTCAGCAGACGGCCGAAGTTGAAGCGCAGGTCGAGATCGACGACCGCATAGGCCGGGATCTTCGCGGTGTAGATCTGCACTTCCTGACCGGTCGGGCAGAGGCCGCCCGAGGTCGAACCGGCGCAGGCATAGACCGGCAGGTTCTCGTCGTTGACCCAGCGCGGACCGGTGTACTTCGACTGCACGCCGAAGTCGAACAGGCCCACGGTGCCCTGCACGCGGCCACCGAACGTCCAGTTCGGCGAGCCGCCTTCGCTCTTGCCGGCCGTCTGGAAGTAGTTGGTGACGCCCGCCGAGGTCACGCCCGCCTCGATGTTGTCCTGGATCTTCGAGTGCAGGTACGAACCGAAGACATAGACCATCAGGTCGCGGGTCGGACGATACGAGATCGACGCATCGAAGCCGTACTTATCGACCTTGCCGAGGTTGCGGTAGATGCTGGTGTCGCTCTCGATGTCATAGACCGAGACGGTGCGGTTCTGGAACTTGGTGTACCAGCCCGCGAGCTGCGCCTGGATGCTGCCCGAGTTGTAGCGCAGGCCCAGGTCGAAGCTGTCGGTCGTCTCCGGCTTCGGCGTCGCCTGCTCCGAACCTTCCGCATAGTAGAAGGAGTTGTACAGGTTGTCCGTGCCCGGGACCGAGAGGCCCTTGGCATAGCTGGCATAGACGCTGAAGCCGTCGCCGAACTTGTAGGTCAGGCCGACGTTCGGCAGCGCGCGGTTGTAGTTGAACTCACGCTTCTGCGGCGCGGAGAAGCCGATCACGCAGGCGCGGGTGGTGACGGCGCACGAGCCGGTAGCCGGACGCGCGACGGTGGCACCGAGGCTGTTGACCGCAGTCGCCTGGCCCGGTGCAAAATACGCATAGGGGTTGGCGAGGCCGTAGGCGGCGGCGCGGCTCGGCGAGACGCACGAGACGTTGCCGTTGGCGGCGACGGTGAAGCAGCGCTGATCCAGGCGACGCTGGAAGAACGGTGCGCGGACGCCGATGTTCACGATCAGCGATTCGTCGAGGAACTGGCCGCGATACTCGCCCGAGACCTGGTTCAGCATCGCGATCGACTTGCGGTCACGCTTCTCGATCGGCGCGCCGTACCCGTCGAGGATCGGATCGTTGACCGGGAAGACGTCGAGCGGCTCGCCGTTGGTGGCCAGGAAACCGGCTTCGCCGGTCTGGCGGTGACGGCCATAGTCGAACGTGTAGTTCAGGCGGACGCGGTTGTTCTCGTCCAGGTCGTAGGCGAGACCGGCGACCGCGCCGAAGCGGCGGGTCTGGGTCTGGCTCGGCGCGATGCCGGTGACCGAGGTGTTCGGGGTGACCACGCCGTCGCCGTTCAGGTCACGGCCGGTGTAATAGGCGAAGCCGCCCGGCGAGCCGTTGCCGGTGTTGCCGGTGGTGTTGATCACGCCGGTATAGGTGGTCGAGGTGCAGGCGACGCGGCTGGTGTTGCCGATGGCGCCGCAGCCTTCGTACAGCGTGACCGTGCCGCCACCGTTCGCCTTGGTGTACTGGTAGCTGGCGTCGAGCGTGAACACGAGCTTGTCGGTCAGCGAGAAGCGCGAGCCGAAGCGGACGCTGCCGGTGTTCGACGGGTTGTAGCGACGGTCATACTCGGTGCCGCAGGCCGCGCCGGCGGTGGTGCCGGTCGCCGGGGTCGGGCCGCCGATCACGCACGGATAGTTGATGTTGTAGTAGCGCTCGTCGCGGGTCCAGGGGAAGCGGTTGGCGCTGTTCGGGCCGACGACGCGGTAGCCGGTCTTGTTGATATAGGCCGGGGTGGTGCCGGCGGCCGGGACATAGGTGTAGGTCTGGTACGCGTCGTTGCGCAGCGGAACCGAACCGAAGAAGTTGTTGCGGTTCTCGTTGTACTGGCCGGCGAGCGAGATGAAGTCGCCATTGTCGCCCAGGCTCTTATAGATGCGGGCGTTGTACTGCTGCTTCTTGAGCTTGCCGTAGTTGTTGAACGGCTGGCGCGCATCGAGGCTCGAGGCCGAGAAGAAGGCGCGGACACCCGAGTGCGCGATGTCGCCGGTGTCGACCATGCCGAACACGCGGAACATCGGGCGGCTCATGTTGTTGCCTTCGCCGATATAGTCACCATAGGTGCCCGACAGCATGCCGCCGAAGGTCTCCGAGGGGACGCGCGTACGGATGTTGACGGTGCCGCCGACGGCCGAGGCCGTGGGGCTGTCCACGTCGGTGGTGCCCAGGTTGACGCTGACCGAATCCAGCGTTTCCGGATCCTGCTGCTGGTTGGTGTAGATCGCGTAGTTGCCGGTGTCGTTCAGCGGAATGCCGTCCAGCGTCTGCGAGATGCGCGAGCTGTCGAAGCCGCGGATCGTGAACGTGCCGCCGGCAGCGCCGGTCGCGTCGTTGTTCTGGAAGCTCACACCCGGGACGAGGTTGATGATCTCGTTGACGGTCTGGCCGGGGCGCTGGCGCGAGATGGTCTCGGCACCAACGGTCACACGCGACTTCGGCACGTCAGGGATGGTGATCTGGTTGGTGTTGACGCGAGAACCGGTGACGACGATTTCCTCGCCTTCGAAGTCCGCGGAACCGGTCGACTGCGCGAACGCGCTCGCCGGGACCATCAGCGCGGCAAAAGCCACGCCCGCAAAAAGCTTGGTGCGCATTAGAGGTGTTTCCCTTTCGGTGTGTGCTTATCGTGTGCACTGACGCGGTGTGCTTCACCGTCGTCGCCGCCCATGCGATTAATTTATGTCGGTCCTGTGACAGTCAATCCGAGTCCTGCGGAGGGGGCCTGTTAATCGACAATTCAGCTTTGTTGCGTTGCAAAAAAGTCACTGCGCTCCGGCGACGATTTCGAGCCATTCCCCCTCAGAAATCACGCGAATCTCCAGTTCTGCGGCCTTTTTCAGCTTCGAACCCGCGCCGGGGCCGGCAATCACCAGATCGGTCTTGGCGGACACCGATCCGGCGACTCGGGCACCCAGCGATTCGGCCTGGGCCTTGGCTTCGTCGCGACTCAGGGCTTCCAGCGTGCCTGTGAAAACCAGCGTTTTCCCAGAGACTTCCGATTCGCGGGTCTCGACGATGAAGGGCGGCGGCGCGACTTCGCCGAGCAGGTCTTCCCACACGGCGCGGTTATGCGGTTCGTGGAAGAAATCGGCCAGCGCCTGGCCGACGGCACCGCCGACATTCTCGACGCCGATCAGCTCGGTGATCGCCTTGTCGAGCCGGGCGCGGTGTTTCGATTCGGTCTCACCGATCTGTGGCGGCGTTGCATCGCGCATCGCGATGATCTCGTCGGCCAGCACCTGGAGCGCGGGCAATGTTGCATAGCGTTTCAGCAGGTCTCGCGCGGTGATCGCGCCGATATGGCGGATGCCGAGCCCGAAAAGCAGGCGCGCCGCATCGGGTGCGCGCTTGGCCTCGATCGCCGCCATCAGCGCATCGACCGATTTTTCCTGCCAGCCTTCGCGGCCGAGCAAGGCCTCGCGGTGCGCGGCCAGGCGGAAGATGTCGGCGGGCTCGGCGATCCAGCCGAGGTCGAGGAACTCGATCAGCGTCTTCTCGCCCAGCCCCTCGATATCGAGCGCACCGCGGCTGACGAAATGCTTGAGCCGTTCGAGCCGCTGCGCCGGACAGATCAGCCCGCCGGTGCAGCGGATATCGACCTCGCCCTCCTCGGCCACCGCCTCGGAATCGCAGATCGGGCAATGGCTGGGGAAGGCCCAGGGTTCGCGATCCTCGTCGCGCGTCAGGTTCTCGACGATCTGCGGGATCACGTCGCCGGCACGCTGAAGGACGACGCGGTCGCCCGGGCGCACGCCGAGCCGAGCGATCTCGTCGGCATTGTGGAGCGTGGCGTTGGTGACGACGACGCCGCCGACGGTGACCGGCTCGAGCCGGGCGACGGGGGTGAGCTTGCCGGTGCGCCCGACCTGGATGTCGATCGCGCGCAGCGTCGTCTGGGCGCGCTCGGCGGGGAATTTGTGTGCCAGCCCCCAGCGCGGGAAACGGCCGACAAAGCCAAGCCGCGCCTGCCAGTCGAGCCGGTTCACCTTATAGACCACGCCGTCGATATCGAAGGGCAGATCGGCACGCACCGCTTCGATCCTCTTGTACTGCGCCAGCGCGGCGTCGAGATCGACGGGGCCGATGAACAGGTCGGACACCGGGAAGCCCATTGCCTCGATTGCGCGGATCACCTCGACCTGGGTCTCGCCCGGCAGCGCGGTGGCTTCGCCCCAGCCCCAGGCGAGGAAGCGCAGCGGGCGCGACGCGGTGACCGCGGCATCCTTCTGGCGCAGCGAGCCGGCAGCGGCGTTGCGCGGATTGGCGAACTGGCGGGCTTCCTTGCCGGCCTCCTCCGCCTCGGCGAGCAGCCGGGCGTTCAAGGCGGCGAAATCCTCCTTCGCCATATAGACTTCACCGCGCACCTCGAAGACCTCGGGGGCGCCGGCGATCGCGTGCGGGATGTCGGCGATGGTGCGCGCGTTCGGCGTCACATCCTCGCCAATCTGGCCGTCGCCGCGGGTGAGCGCCTGGACCAGCCTGCCATTCTCGTAGCGGAGCGAGCAGGAAAGCCCGTCGATCTTGGGCTCGGCGGTGAGCGCCACGGCTTCGGCATCGCCCAGGTTGAGGAAGCGGCGGACGCGGCCGAGAAAGTCGGCGACATCCTCGTCGTTGAAGCCGTTGTCGAGGCTGAACATCGGCCGGGCATGCGCGACCTTGGCCAGTGCGCCGGAAGGGGCGGCACCGACCAGCTTCGAAGGCGAATCGGCGCGGACCAGATCGGGGAAGGCCGCCTCGATCGCAGCGTTGCGCCGCATCAGCGCGTCATAGGCCGCGTCGCTGATCTCGGGGGCGTCCTCGGCATGATAGAGGCGGTTGTGGTGCGCGATCTCGGCGGCGAGCGTCTCGAGCTCGGCGGCGGCGGCTTCCGGAGTCTGGGGGATCGGATCCATGGCGCCGGGTTAGGCTGGCGGCGGCTTCGCGATCAAGCGCGATCGCGCTTGAAGACGCGCGGAGGCGTAACGACATAGCGGCCAATGCGCGTGATCCGGATCGTACTCGCCGCCCTGCTATGGATCGTGGTGGCCTTCTGCCTGGTCGCGACCGCGGCGCCCTTCTTCCTCGACCGCATCTATTATCGCGGACCGGTGAGCAGCCATTTCGACGGGCAGCACTTCTTCAATCCCGATGGCGACGCGCTCGACATCTCGGCGAACCGGCGCAACCGGCTGCTCTGGCAGCAGGCGTTCGGCGACCCCACCCGGCCGGCCTGGCCCGACCGTGTCGCGGTGACGCCCGGCAAGCCGCCGGCGCGCGTGACCGGCGCAGATATGCGCGTGACCTGGGTGGGGCACGCCACCGTGCTGGTGCAGGCGGACGGCGTGAACATCCTCACCGATCCGGTGTGGAGCGACACCGTCGGCCCCTGGGGTTTCGGGCCCCGCCGCGTGGCCGAGCCGGGCGTGCGCTTCGAGGACCTGCCGAAGATCGATCTCGTCCTCGTCAGCCACAATCACTATGACCATATGGACCTGACGACGCTGGGGCGGTTGTGGAAGCGTGATCGGCCGCTCGTCGTCACTTCGCTCGGCAACTACAGTGTGATTGAGGGTGCCGGCGTGCCGAGCCGCGCGCTCGATTGGGGCGGGCGGATCGCGCTGCGCCCCGGCGTCGCGGTGACGGTGACGCGCAGCCATCATTGGGGCAGCCGCTGGTTCTCAGATCGCAGCCGTGCGCTCTGGTCGAGCTTCGTGGTGACGCTGCCGCACGGCAATTTCTTCTTTGCCGGCGATACCGGCCTTGGCGACGGCAAATGGCCCGCCGAGGCGGCGGCGCTGGGTCCGATCCGGTTTGCCGCGATCCCGATCGGCGCCTTCCGCTTCGACGAGGGGCAGATGGCGAGCGGCAGCCATATCGGGCCGAAGGACGCGATCCGGGTTTGGGACGGGCTGGGCCGACCGCCTTCGCTGGCGGTGCATTGGGGTACCTTCCGCCTGTCGCGCGAGGGCTATGCCACGCCGCCCCGGATGCTGGCCGGCATGCTGCGCTGCGCGGGCGAGAATCCGGCGGGTTTCGCCGGGCACCGGATCGGCGAAACCTTCGCGGTGCCGCTGCCCGGCGTCGCATCGCCGGCGCCTGACTATGCG
The DNA here is from genome assembly GCF_029543155.1 of Sphingomonas sp. HITSZ_GF. Classification (GTDB taxonomy): domain Bacteria; phylum Pseudomonadota; class Alphaproteobacteria; order Sphingomonadales; family Sphingomonadaceae; genus Sphingomonas. Next base: position 381,880 of record NZ_JARQXA010000004.1, read on the forward strand.
GGCCTCGAGCGCTGCATCGGGGCCGGACGCTTCGACGCGCTGCGCTGATGCGCCAAAACGGGCGGGCGGCCTGATTTCAGACGCTTGAAGGGACTCGGGCGCAGGGTTTATCCTCCGGCGAATCCGGGAGGGGTCCCCAAGTGAACGACCGCGCGATGGGCGCCGTGCGACGCTATGATACGACGATCGACCGCGCCGGGCTTGCGCTCGGCGTCGGCAGCGCGTTCGCGGGGCTGATCGTGCTTGGGCTGCTGCTGCTCGGCGGCAAGCGCGACGCGTTCAGCCTGGTGAGCGGCTGGCTGATCGGCAGCGTGATCGCCGGCGTGGCGATCACCGCGGTGGGCGGGCCGCTATGGCTGGTGATGCACGTCGCCGGGCTGCGCCGTGCGCGCCATGCCGCGCTGGTCGGCGCGATCACCGCGCTCGCCATCTTCGTTGGCGCGCAGACCTATGGCTTCGGGCTGTTCGAGATGCCGCCGATGGACAATCGCGCGCTGCTGCTGCGCTGGCTCAGCGCGATCGCGACGAGCGGCGTGCTAGCGCTGTTCGCCGGCGCGACGGGAGTGCTGATGTGGCGGATCGCCTATCGCCGCGAGCGCTAGGCTCCCGGCTTATTTTGCGCATTCCCCGGTGCGCTGGCCATTCAGCTGCATCGTCATGACGACGCGCTGGGTTCGATCGACAGGCTGGCGATCCACATCGAGGCGGATGGCGAAGCGCTCGGGCGTGTAGCTGCCCGACACGGCGACATCGATCCTCTCGCCAAACTCCTCGCCCTCGCAGCTGAGCTGGCCGGCAAAGCTTCCGCCGCCCATGGTCAGGCGCTGATAATGGCACTTCTGGCCCTGCATCTCGAAGATCTGCGCCGGCTCGGGCGCGGCGAGATCGGTGCCTGACTGGCAGACGCTTTCGGTCGTCTTCTGCTGCTTCGCCTTGGCGATCAGCGCGTCGCGCTCGGCGGCGGCGGGCTGGCCGGGCAGGTCGAACGCAGTGATCGCGATCATGCGCTCCCATTGGCCCATGCGCATCGGCCCGCCCGGCCGCGCCTTCCAATAGGCATCGGCCACCTGCTTTGCGGTGGCATCGGTGAGGGTGAAGCCGTCGCTGGCGCGGCCGGCGCCGGTCAGCAGCACCAGGGCGGTGGCTGCAGCGGGCGCCGCCAGCGCGCGGATCACGCCTTGCATTCGCCCAGGCGCTTGCCGGTGATCCGCACCGTCATCGAGGTTTGCTTGGTCTGGCCCGGCACGGTCTGGCTCTGGCTCATCGTCAGGTCGTAGCTGGTCTTGGTCTGGCTGCCGGTGATCGTCATGTGCGACTTGCCCATCGGCGTGTCGCATTCCATCACCGCGTCGATCTTGCCGCCGACGACCTTGTACTTCGGGAAGGTGCAGCCGCGCTGCATCGGCGAGAGCTTGGAGACGTCGATCGGCTTGACGTCCTCGGCCTTGCGGCAGCTGGTCTCGGTCTTGGGCGGCTTGCCGAGCTCGGCCTTCATCTGCGAGGCGATCGGCTCGGGCACGCCCCCGGTCTCGAGCGCGACGAGCTGGAAGCTGTTTTCCCACTGGCCCGGCTGCGCCGCGGTCTTGGCATCCGCCGCCGCGCTCTGCTTGGCGACTTCCTCCATGCTGGCGTTCTCGAGGCGAATCTCCCCGGTCTGACGCGCGCTCTGCTCGGTCGAGGGGCCCTGGTTGCAGGCGGCGAGCGGGAGCAGCGCTCCGGCGGCAAGAATCGTCAGGCGCATCTCAATCCCCTGGGGTTGGCGTATGGCGCAGCCACACTCGAAGTCGCGTCTGAATACAAGCCTAGATCGGAAGTGCATTGGCGTAGGCGCAAGGTATGAACCAAATCGGTTCATAATGTTCTTGATTTGTTCTAATTGGGTCCCATCTATCTTCGATAGGGAGAGGATGGGATGGCTTTGGGGCGATCGAATTCGCGAAAGGTTGAGAGCCCTTTTGCGGTCTATTTGCGAACGGGCTACCGGGCGGCACCCGGGGTCGAGCTCAAATTCAACCCCTGGCACGATACCGAGAACGGGCGTTTCACCTTTGTCGGGCAGGGGCGCTATTATCAGAACGGCGCCTATCAGGACCGCGACGCGGAACGCGGCATCACGCAGCGCGACCGCGAGGCCGGCGCAAGGGACATACGCGCCGCCTATGGCGGGCGCCGGCAACCTTCGGCGCGGGATCCCTATGTTCCCGACTATAGCGATGCGAGCCCGTGGCATCCGGCTAATTGGAGAGTCTATTACGTCAAACGGGGCGACAGCCTGACCAGCATCGCGCGGATGCGAAAAGGTCTGACCGTTGAATATCTCACGGGTCTCAACCGCATTCCGACAGGAAAATTGCGCATCGGGCAGATGCTCATGCTGCCCACGCAGCGTGCGCTCGATGAAGCGAAGGACGCGCGAAAGAAGTTCATGGAGCTGGCGACATATCGAATTCTACACGATGGTCGAGATCCACCCGATCCGGCGAATCCTCCGTCGGTAATCGCGCAGGCGAATGAGATACGGCATCATTATATCGCCAACGGATACAACTTCTATACCGACGTTACTGAAAGAATTCAGCGCGTTAGAGCGGATTTGTATCTAGGAGATGGCGGGCGGTCTCGCTACACGCAAATAAATGCAGGAAAGCCGGACCGACTGTCATCGGATCAAGGCGGGCATATCATCGCGGTGCGATTCAACGGCCCCAGATTTTTCTTCAATCACTTTGCCCAAGATGCCTCTTTCAATAGAAGCGCGTACGCCTCACTTGAGGCTGGCTGGGCGGCGTTGAAGGAAGCGAAGCATAGCGTTTCCGTTGATATTCACTTCTTTTACGAGGGATTGTCGCGGCGCCCGACGACGGTTCAAGTGGAATGGTGGGTGGATGGCGAGCACCATAAGCGTATTTTTCCAAATTCTCCGAAGGCGAAATTAAAATGAATAGCCGAATGGAAGAGTCTTTGCAGAAGGTGGGGCGCCTTATGGCAGAAGCGGTGGGTGGCGACCCAGAGGGTGCTTTTCTATATGCTGAAGTTGAATCTGGGGCATTTTCGTGGGGACTATTTATAGATCGCGGTGAGTACGTGGATTATATCTACGATAATACTTCGATAGACGATGCCGTATTGTCTTTGTGGGAAGCTGCGGCGAGCGGAAAGGAATGGAGTGGACTTGCCTATGCGATTGTCCATGGCTCGTTGGATGCGGAATTCTACTATCCGGACAGCTGGGACGAAGCCGAAATATACTCTGATCGACGCAAGCGTATCCTGGCCGATCGATATGGCGATAAGCCGATAAAATACCCCCCTCCGCCACTGGGCGCGATCGAGCTGTAACAATCGGCGCGATTGCCGCAGCCCGCGCCGCTTCCCATATTCCCTCCAATGGCAATCCAGATTCGCACCAGCCTGGACGAACCCGAGACCGGGCAGAGCTTCGTCCCCCATCGCCCGCAACGCCCGGAGAAGTCCGAGGGCGGCAGGCTGTTCAAGCTCGTCAGCGAGTATGAGCCCTCGGGCGACCAGCGCTTCGCGATCCCCGAGCTGGTCGAGCAGGCGCGGCAGGGCGAGCGCGACCAGGTGCTGCTCGGCGTCACCGGCTCGGGCAAGACCTATACCATGGCCAAGGTGATCGAGACGCTGCAGCGCCCGGCGCTGGTGCTGGCGCCCAACAAGATCCTGGCGGCGCAGCTCTATGGCGAGATGAAGAGCTTCTTCCCGGAGAACGCGGTCGAGTATTTCGTCAGCTATTACGACTATTACCAGCCCGAGGCCTATGTGCCCCGGTCCGATACCTACATCGAGAAGGAAAGCTCGGTGAACGAGGCGATCGACCGGATGCGGCACTCCGCCACCCGCTCGCTGCTCGAGCGCGACGACGTGATCATCGTGGCCTCGGTCAGCTGCCTCTACGGCATCGGCTCGGTCGAGACCTATTCGGCGATGATCTTCGACCTGAAGAAGGGCCAGTCGGTCGATCAGCGCGAGGTGATCCGCAAGCTCGTCGCGCTCCAGTACAAGCGCAACGATGCCGCCTTTGCGCGCGGCAATTTCCGGGTGCGCGGCGACAGCCTCGAGATCTTCCCGTCGCACTATGAGGACAGCGCCTGGCGCATCTCCTTCTTCGGCGACGATATCGAGGAGATCACCGAGTTCGATCCGCTGACCGGCGCGAAGGTGGCGAGCCTCGACTATGTCCGCGTCTTCGCCAACTCGCACTATGTGACGCCCGGGCCGACGATGAAGCAGGCGATGGAGGGCATCCGCCACGAGCTGACCGAGCGGCTCAAGGAGCTGGAAGCGGAGGGTAAGCTGCTCGAGCATCAGCGGCTGGAGCAGCGGACGAACTTCGACCTGGAGATGATCGCGGCGACGGGCAGCTGCGCGGGGATCGAGAATTACTCGCGCTTCCTCACCGGGCGCCTGCCCGGCGAGCCGCCGCCCACCTTGTTCGAATATCTGCCCGAGAACGCTTTGCTGTTCGTCGACGAGAGCCACCAGACGATCGGCCAGATCAACGGCATGTCGCGCGGCGACCATCGCCGCAAGGTGACGCTGGCCGAATATGGCTTCCGCTTGCCCAGCGCGATCGACAACCGGCCGCTGCGCTTCAACGAATGGGAGGCGATGCGCCCGCAGACCGTCTATGTTTCGGCCACGCCCGGCGGCTGGGAGATGGAGCAGACTGGCGGCGTCTTCGTCGAGCAGGTGATCCGTCCCACCGGCCTCATCGATCCGCCGGTGGAGATCAAGCCGGTCGAGGAGCAGGTCCAGGACCTGATCCAGGAGTGCAAGGCGACAACGGCCAAGGGCTATCGCACTTTGGTGACCACGCTCACCAAGCGCATGGCCGAGGACCTAACCGAATATATGCACGAGGCGGGGGTGAAGGTCCGCTATATGCACTCGGATACCGAGACGCTCGAGCGCATCGAGCTGATTCGCGACCTGCGGATGGGCGTCTATGACGTGCTGGTCGGCATCAACCTGCTGCGCGAGGGGCTCGACATCCCCGAGTGTGGTCTCGTCGCGATCCTCGATGCCGACAAGGAAGGCTTTCTGCGCAGCGAGACTTCGCTGATCCAGACGATCGGCCGCGCGGCGCGCAATGTCGAGGGGCGCGTGATCCTCTACGCCGACCGGATGACCGGCAGCATGGAGCGCGCGCTCGCCGAGACCGGGCGCCGCCGCGAGAAGCAGCAGGAATATAATGCCGAGCACGGCATCACGCCGGAGACGGTGAAGAAGAATATCGGCGACATCATCGCGCATGTCGCCTCGAAGGATCAGGTGACGGTGGAGATCGACGCCGATCGCCCGCACATGGTCGGCCACAACCTCCGCGCGTACATCGAGGAGCTCGAGAAGAAGATGCGCGACGCGGCGGCGAACCTCGAGTTCGAGGAAGCCGGGCGGCTGCGCGACGAGATCCGCGCGCTCGAGGCCGAGGAGCTCGGCCTGCCCGAGGAGGAGCGCAAGGCGCCGATCATGGGGCGGTCGAACGAAGGCAAGCCGGGTACGCGCAAGACGCGGTATGGCAAGGTGCAGAAGAAATGGGGTGGTGGCGGCCGGCGCTAGTTGCAACTGCGCCCGTTTCTGCTATGTTCCTGTGTCTCGGCTGGAGCGGTGAAGTCGAGTTCTAGTCAGAAATTGCCGCCCATGGTGATCGCGTCGTTTAGTGTGATGCGTCCGATCTGCGGGCAACTGACTATGATATTGAGTTTTGCTGACAAGGCGGCTGAGCGCATCTGGAATGGTGAGCGTTGTCGATCGCTTCCGGCGGAGATCCAAAACCGAGCCTATTTGCGCCTCAAGATGCTCGACGCGGCGGAGACATTAGAAGACCTTCGTAACCCACCAAGCAATCGTCTTCACGCGTTAAAGGATGATCGCGCCGGGCAGCACTCGATTTCCATTAACATGCAATGGCGTATATGCTTTGCTTGGCGCGATGGAGGCGCGGACGGTGTCGAGATCACAGATTATCACTAATCCGGATTGGCTTCACAACGCGCATGCCGGCGAGATGTTGGACAGTGAGTTCCTCCAGCCGCTTCAAATGGATGCAGGCGTGTTGGCCGCTGCAATCGGCGCCTCCGCCGATCATATCCGCGCAGTGATAGCGGGAGATCTGCCCATGGACGCCGAATTGGATCTGCGGCTCGGACGCTATTTCGGAATGTCCGAAGGCTTCTTCCTAAGGCTCCAGGATCAGTATGAACTCCTCGAAGCCAAGCGTGCGCTGAACGGCGAACTCGACCGGATCGTCCCGCGCGCCGCCTGATCCGCCGCCAAGCCGGTTGAGCCGCCCCGGTACTTCCCCCATAAGGCCGCGCATGCATCGCAAGCTGCTCGTCTTCGCCTCCGCGCTCGCCATTGCGGGCTGTTCGGAAACGCCGCCGATCGTGCCGCCGCCCGCGCCGCGACCAGCGCCGACCCCCACGCCGGCCCCGGCGCCCGTGCCAACGCCAACGCCGGCGCGCAGTGCCGATTGGCGGGACTGGCCGCTGACCCCGGGCAATTGGGCCTATCGCCAGGACGGGCGCGGATCGATTGCGTTGTTCGGCGTCGCGGGCGGGGAGGCCGAGCTGACGCTGCGCTGCGACAGCGGCCGCGGCCGCGTGGTGCTGTCGCGCAAGGGCGAAGGTGTGGCGGGCGTCACGCTGCGCACCACCAGCACGCTGCGCCAGCTGCCGGTCCAGCCGGTGGCGGCGGGGAGCTCGCCCTGGCTCGCGGCGGACCTGGCGCCGCGCGATCCGGTGCTCGATGCGATGGGCTATAGCCGTGGCCGCTTCCTCGTCGAGGCTGCCGGTCTGCCGACCCTGGTGGTGCCTGCCTATGCCGAGATCCTGCGCGTCGCCGAGGATTGCCGCGGATAGTTCTTCCGCTCTCGCGCATTGATCGCGCGAGGAGGATGCCATGATCCGCAAGCTCAAGTCCGGCCAGTATCGGCTCTATTCGCGCAAGCTCGATCCGGAGACGCACAAGCGCCGGAATCTCGGCACGTTCGACACGCGGGCGGCGGCGGAGAAGCACGAGCGCGAGGTGCAGTACTTCAAGCACCACTAGCACCGGGCAGGATGGTTGGTGGCTGGGCTGTGGGGGAAGGGCGACCGCCTTTCGGGCCCAGAATTCCAGAATCGCTCAGAAAAAGATTTTATACAAGACTTGTTCTGCGACTCGCGGTGATTCAATGTGTTGGCGTGCCCTTCGAGGGTACGTGCTCTTCAACTGGCGAAAGGAGGTGATCCGATGTCTCATGGTTCAGCAATGGGGTCGGTTCAGTTCGTTCGGGAGACGCACCGCTGAGCTTTTGACGCGATCGGAAGCCCTCCGATCGTAAGGCGCCGGGAGGTATTCTCCTCCAATCAACGGCGCCAGTCCGAAGCAAAGCGGTCCGCATGGTCTCCCGGGCTGGAGCTTCCGGCCGCTGACCATGTCGGAGGTCGCCGGGTCGTCGGGAGACGCCCCGGCGGCCTCTCTCATTTTGGGGAGACGCACATGGTGCCCGCACTACGCTGCGCCGGTCCTGCCTTGCTTCTTCTGGCCGCGGCGCCACCGCAGGACAGCGCCAGCCAGACTAGGCTGATGGACCGGATCGAGCGCATGCTCGTCCTGCCGAAGGAGGCGCAGCCTTTCGCCCGCTATGGTCGCAATTATGCGCTGGCCGGGCCCGATACGGTCCGTGCGGTCTATGTGGTGCCGCCGCCGCGTTCGAGCGCAAATACAGGGTGCAGCGTCGCACTGCCCGACTTCAAGTGGCGTCCCTGCACCGCGCGCGAAATCGCCGCGATGATCAAGTCGGAGGATGAAAATATTGCGTCCCAAGCGCGAGCCGGGCAGCGGCGCTGGCACGATAAGGCTTCCAGCCTCCCCCTTGTCGATGACGGCGGCTGCACTGTGATCATGATCGAGTACAGTATCTCTCGCGATCGGATCACCAGCACCACTTGTAATGGATTTGGTTGATAAACTGCATTTCAGCGCGGATCGAAGATCGACCAGCCGGTGTGCTGTACCAGGCGCTCGAGCGCGAGCGTGCCGAGCTGCGAATTGCCGCGCTCGTTTAGGCCGGGCGACCAGACCGCGATCGAGGCGATGCCCGGCGCCACCGCCAGGATGCCGCCGCCCACGCCCGACTTGCCTGGCAGGCCGACACGGAAGGCGAACTCGCCCGATCCGTCATAATGGCCGCAGGTGAGCATGAGCGCATTGATGCGGCGCGCGCGGCGCTGCGAGATGATGCTGAGCCCGGTATCGGGCTGCACGCCGCCGGCCATCAGGAAGCGGCCGGCGCGGGCGAGCTGGCGGCAGCTCATCGCGATCGCGCATTGGTGAAAATAGACGCCCAGCACTTCCTCCGCCGGACGGTGGAGGTTGCCGAAGGCCCGCATATATTGGGCGAGCGCGAAGTTGCGGAAGCCGGTGTCCTGTTCGGCACGGGCGACCGCCTCGTCGACATGGATCGCCTCGTCGCCGGCGAGCCCGCGCACGAAGCGCAGCATCTCGCCGATCACTTCGCGCGGCGCGCCGCGCCCCAGCAGCACATCGTCGACCACGATCGCGCCGGCATTGACGAAGGGATTGCGCGGAATTCCCTGTTCGGTTTCGAGCTGGACGATCGAGTTGAAGGCGCTTCCCGAGGGCTCGCGGCCGACGCGCTGCCAGAGCTGATCGCCGACGGCGCCGAGCGCCTGCGTCAGCGCGAACACCTTGGATATCGACTGGATCGAGAAGGCGAACCCGGCATCTCCGGCCGCATATTCGCTGCCGTCAGCCAGCACGATGGCGATGCCGAAATGCGCGGGATCGACTGCGGCGAGGGGTGGGATATACTGGGCCGGCGTGCCGCGATCGGGCGCCGCGGCCATCTCCGCGGCGATATCGGCAACGATCTGCGACAGGCGTTTCATGCGCGCTTGCTGGACGGCGGGCCTAGGGCTTCGCCGGTTCGCCTGCGCTCTTCGCGACGGTCTTGGTAATCTGGCCCATCTGCGAGGCGGCGCTGCGATTGCCGCGGCCATAATAGAGGCCGGAGAGATAGGCGCGGTCGCTTGGCGTGAGCGTCGCCGGACCGTCGGTCGCGCCGGGCTCGAACAGGCGCAGGATCGTGTCGTCGTCCGCGGCCAGCTTCTCGGGCCTGGTGCGCATCATCCCACGCATCGCCGCATAATCGGCGACCTGCATCAGCCGCTTGCCGAGCGTCGCGCGCGTCTCGATCACGACATAGGCGAGCTCGATCTGCTGCTGCGTCGATGGGTTGATGATCGAGGCCTGGGGGATGACCAGCACCGGCGTGCCATTGCCGATCGAGATGCGCGACTGGTTCATGCTGGTCTCGCTCTCCCGCGAGGCCGAGCTGCCGACCGCGCGGCCATCCTCATTGTGAATGCCGGTGACGGTCCAGCTGCGCGCGGTGGCCTGGGAGTCGAGCAGGCGCTTGCGATCGCTCGGCTCCATGCCGAAGAACTGGCCGGGATAGAGCCGATAGAGCTCGCGCGTGAAATCGCGGCCATTGTCGACGACGACGACGACCAGATTGGGCCGACAGTCGGACCCGCCGGGTTCGGCGCCGGCTTCGGCGGCGATCTTGCGGATCCGCGCATCGACCTTGGCGGCATAGGCTTCAGTGAACCCCACCACATAGGGGCAGACTTCGTCACCGAAGCGTGCCAGCTGGCCCTGCACCGGCGCCGACATCCGGCCGACCAGCTTGCGCGCCTGCTCCCGGGGGCTCAGCGTCTTGCCGCGCACGACGATGGTGGACTGGGGATCGGGATCGGCATGATCCTGCGCGATGGCCGGGCTGGCCATGAGCAGCGCCATCGCCGCACCGATACCGTGAACCAAAGCTCGCATATGCGCCTCACCCGACAATTCGCGCGCCTTGTACGCCAAGCGTCGGCGGTGGCCAACGATGGATCGCGCTGGCTGCGCTGGCGGGTTCAGTCGATGATCGGATGTTTCTCGCGCAGCCGGTCGGCGATGCGTTCGACCGCGGCGTTCTCCTCGGCTTCGCCGCCGGGCGTGATCGACCAGTTGCAATGCGGATGGGTCTGCGCGCTGTAGCGCTTCACCGCGCCGATGACGTTGCGCCAGCGGCGCCGCGTACCACCGACTTCGCGCAGCAGGATGGCGAGGAACTGGTCGGTGAGGTCGGCCGCGTTCATGCGCCTTCCGCCGCCAGGCCCTTGAGCCGGTAGAGCATCTCCAGCGCCTCGCGCGGGCTGAGACTGTCGATGTCGAGCGCGCCGAGTTCGGTGCGCAGCATGTCGACGGCTTCTTCCTCCTCGACGGCTGCAGCGGCGAAGAGCGGCAGATCGTCGAGCCCGGCGGCAAGCCCACCGGTCTGGGCGCGGCCGGCCTCGAGCTTGTCGAGCACTGCCTTGGCACGCTTGACGGTGACCGGCGGCAGCCCGGCCAGGCGCGCGACGGCGAGGCCGTAGCTGCGGTCGGCCGGCCCCTCGGCGACTTCGTGGAGGAGGACGAGATCGCCCTTCCACTCGCGCGCGCGGACATGGTGGAGGGTGAGTGCCTCGCAGCGCTCGGCCAGACGGGTCAGCTCGTGATAGTGGGTCGCGAACAGGCAGCGGCAGCGATTGTCCTCGTGGATCGCCTCGACCACGGCCCAGGCGATGGCGAGGCCGTCATAGGTCGAGGTGCCGCGGCCGACCTCGTCGAGGATGACGAAGCTGCGCGGGGTTGCCTGCGCCAGGATCGCGGCGGTCTCGACCATCTCGACCATGAAGGTGGAGCGGCCGCGCGCGAGATTGTCCGAAGCGCCGACGCGGCTGAACAGCCGGTCGACCATGCCGAGCGTCGCGCGGGCGGCGGGGACGTAACTGCCGGCCTGGGCCAGCACCGCGATCAGCGCGTTCTGGCGCAGGAAGGTCGACTTGCCGCCCATGTTCGGGCCGGTGACCAGCCAGAGCCGGCTGCTCTCGGAAAGGTTGCAGTCATTGGCGACGAAGCGCCCGCCGCTCTTCGCCACGGCTTCCTCGACCACCGGGTGGCGCCCGCCCTCGATCTCGAAACAGGCATGCTCGACCAGGTGCGGGCGGACCCAGCCGCCTTCCGCAGCGCGTTCGGCAAGGCCGGCGGAGACGTCGATCCGGGCAAGCGCGTCGGCGGTGCCGGCGATGGTCTCGCGATCGGAAAGCGCCCGGGTGGTGAGCTCTTCGAGATGCGCGGCTTCGGCGGCGAGGCCATGGGCACCGGCCTGGGTGACCTTCACCGCGACTTCGTGCAGCTCGGGGGCGTTGAAGCGGACCACGCCGGCCAGGGTCTGGCGATGGGTGAAGCCGCTGTCCTGTGCCATCAGCGGGTCGGCATTCTTGGCTGGTACTTCGATATGATAGCCGAGCACGCCGTTGTGGCGGATCTTGAGCGAGCCGATGCCGGTGCGGGTGCGGTACTCGGCCTCGAGCGCGGCGATGGCGCGGCGGCCGCCGGCGCCCGCATCGCGCAGATGGTCGAGCGCTGCGTCATAACCCTCGGCGATATAGCCGCCATTGGCGGCATCGACGGGCGGCTCGGGGACGAGCGCGCGGGAAAGCAGATCGATCAGTGCGCCGTGGCCCCGCATCTGCGGGACGAGGTCGGCGAGCAGCGGCGGGATGCCGGTGGCCTCCAGCCGCTCGGCGAGGCGCCAGGCGCCGTCGAGGCCATCGCGCAACTGGCCGAGGTCGCGCGGGGAGCCGCGCCCGGCGGCGAGGCGGCCGAGCGCCCGGCCGATGTCGGGCATCGCCCTGAGCGCGCCGCGCACCATGTCGCGGACGCCCGCATCGTCATGGAAGTGGGTGACGAGATCGAGCCGCGCCTCGACGCTCGGCCGGTCCATCAGCGGGGCGGCGATGTCGCTGCCGAGCAGGCGCGCGCCGGCGCCGGTGACGGTGCGGTCGACGCTGTCGAGCAGGCTGCCCTTGCGCGTGCCGGCGGCGCTGACGGTGAGTTCGAGGCTCTCGCGCGTCGCCGCATCGATTGCCATTGCCGCTTCGGTGCGCGTGACGCGGGGCGGGCGCAGGAAGGGGAGCGACCCTTTGGCGGTGTGCTCGAGATAGGCGGCGAGCCCCCCGGCTGCGGCGAGCGCGGCGCGGGAGAATTGCCCGAAGCCGTCGAGCGTCGCCACGCCGAACAGCCGCTTGAGCCGTGCCTCGCCGCCGGCACTGTCGAAGTCGATGCGCGGGCGGGTGACCGTGGCGAGCTCGTCGAACGCGGAGCTGTCGCTAACCACGGTCTCGGCGGGGGAAAGCCGGGCGATCTCGGCGCCGGCGCGATCGGCCGTCGTCTCGATGATCTCGAAGCGGCCGGTCGAGATGTCGGCACAGGCGATGGCGACACTGCCGCCGGCCTCGCCGATCGCTGCGCACCAGTTGGCCGTGCGGCTGTCGAGCAGCGATTCCTCGGTCAGCGTGCCGGCGGTGACGACGCGGATGATCGCGCGATTGACCAGCGCCTTGGAACCCATCCGCTTGCGCGCTTCCTCGGGCGTCTCGGTCTGGTTGGCGATGGCGACGCGGTGACCGGCCTTGATCAGCCGGGCGAGATAGCCCTCCATCGCATGCACCGGCACGCCGCACATCGGGATGCGTTCGCCGTCATGCTCGCCCCGCGCCGTGAGCGCGATGTCGAGCACGGCACTGGCGATCTTCGCATCGTCGAAGAACAGCTCGAAAAAGTCGCCCATCCGGTAGAAGAGCAGGCAATCCTCCGCCTCCGCCTTCAGGGTGAGGTACTGCGCCATCATCGGAGTGGGGGCTGTGGAAGACATGCAGCGCCCGGACTAGCCGAACGTCCCCACCGATCAACACCCGCGTGTCGCTTTTCTGGGGACAAAGCGCGCTGTGCGGGATTTCGCACAAACCGGCAAATTATCAGACCAGAGCCATGCCAAATTCGGCATAAATTGGGGGATTAGGCGCATTGCGGCGCTGGATCGGCGACCCTAAAGGGATGCCAGTCGCCGGGAGAGAAGAATGTCTGAGGAATCGAACGTCCAGTTTTCCGAACGCGAGGCGCTGCTGTACCATTCGGAGGGACGTCCCGGTAAGATCGAGATCATCGCGTCGACCCCGATGGCAACGCAGCGCGATCTGGCGCTGGCCTATTCGCCGGGCGTGGCCGTGCCGGTGCGCGCGATCGCCGCCGATCCGGCAACTGCCTATGACTATACCGCCAAGGGCAATCTGGTCGCCGTGATCTCGAACGGCACTGCGATCCTGGGGCTGGGCAATCTCGGCGCGCTCGCCTCCAAGCCGGTGATGGAAGGCAAGGCCGTGCTGTTCAAGCGCTTCGCCGATGTCGATTCGATCGACATCGAGCTGAAGACCGAGGACGTCGATCGCTTCATCGACGCGGTGGAGCTGATGGAGCCGAGCTTCGGCGGCATCAACCTGGAAGACATCAAGTCGCCCGAATGCTTCGTGATCGAGCAGACGCTGCGCGAGCGCATGAACATTCCGGTGTTCCATGACGACCAGCACGGCACCGCGATCATCGCCGCCGCCGGCCTGATCAACGCGCTCCACCTGACCGGGCGCGACATCAAGGACACCCGCGTGGTGATGAACGGCGCGGGTGCCGCGGCGATCGCCTGTGCCGAGCTGATCAAGGCGATGGGCCTGCCCTCCGGCAACCTGCTGATGTGCGACCGCACCGGCGTGATCTATCAGGGCCGCGAAGGCGTGAACCAGTGGCAGTCGGCGCATGCCGTCGCCACCGAGCGTCGCAGCCTGGCCGATGCGCTGGTCGGCGCCGACGTGTTCATGGGGCTGTCGGCGGCCGGCGCGCTGCCTGCCGAGCTGCTCGACAAGATGGCGCAGAAGCCGATCATCTTCGCGATGGCCAATCCGGATCCGGAGATCACCCCGCCCGAGGCGCGCGCCGCGCGTCCGGACGCGATCATCGCTACGGGGCGCTCGGACTATCCGAACCAGGTCAACAACGTCCTCGGCTTCCCCTTCATCTTCCGCGGCGCGCTCGACGTGCGCGCGACGACGATCAACGATGCGATGAAGATCGCCGCGGCGACTGCGCTCGCCGAACTGGCCCGTCAGCAGGTGCCCGAGGAAGTGGCGGCCGCGTACGGCGTGCAGCACAGCTTCGGCCCCGACTATATCATCCCGGCGCCGTTCGATCCGCGCCTGATGGAGATCGTGCCTGCCGCCGTTGCCCAGGCAGCGATGGATTCGGGCGTGGCCACCAAGCCGATCACCGACATGGAGGCCTATCGCCAGCAGTTGCGCGCACGCCTCAATCCCACCACTTCGGTGCTCAGCCTTGCCTATGAAGGCGCCAAGGCCAATCCGAAGCGCGTGATCTTCGCGGAAGCCGAAGAGGAAGTCGTGCTGCGCGCGGCGATCGCCTTCAAGGATGGCGGCTATGGCACGCCGGTGCTGGTCGGCCGCGAGAGCGTGCATGATCGGCTGAAGGCGCTCGGCGCCAACCCCGAGCATTTCGAGCTGCACAACAGCGTCAATTCGCCGCTGGTCGAGCAGATGGTCGACTTCCTCTATTGCCGGCTCCAGCGCCGCGGTTACCTCCGCCGCGACTGCGAGCGCATGGTCAACCGCGACCGCAACATCTTCGGCGGCCTGCTGCTCCAGCTCGGCCATGCCGATGCGATGATCACCGGCGTGACGCGCACCTGGGCCGAATCGATGCGCCAGGTGAAGCGCGTGATCGATCACCGCCCGGGCCAGACGCCGTTCGGCATGCACGTGCTGGTCGGCCAATCGCACACCGTGTTCATCGCCGACACCACGGTGAACGAGCGCCCGAACGCCGAGGAGCTGGCTGATATCGCCGAGGGCGCCGCCACCGTTGCGCGCCGGATGGGCCATGAGCCGCGCGTCGCTTTCCTCAGCTACTCCAACTTCGGCAATCCCGAGGGCCAGTGGCTCGACAATGTCCGCGGGGCGATCAAGGTGCTCGATGGCCGTTCGGTCGAGTTCGAATATGAAGGCGAGATGTCGCCCGACGTCGCGCTCAACGAGCGCCAGCTCGCCAATTATCCGTTCGCGCGGATCAAGGGGCCGGCGAACGTGCTGATCATGCCGGGTCTCCAGTCCGCCAATATCTCGGCCAAGCTGCTGCGCGAGCTGGGCGGCGACTCGACGATCGGCCCGATGCTGATCGGCATGGAGAAGCCGGTGCAGATCGCGCCGATGACGGCGACGGCGAGCGAGCTGGTGACGCTGGCGGTGCTGGCCGCCGGCGGGATCGCGCGCTGATTTAGGCTCGTAAAACACCTCTTGCCTGCTACATTTGTAGCATGCTACAGCTGTAGCAGGTTAGAGGAGGACGAGTCGTGATCGAATCGCTGCCGCGCCGCGAGCGCGAAGTATTCGAGGCCTTGTGCGGTCTGGGCGAAGCCACGGCCGCGGCCGTGCGCGGCGCCATGGGCGATCCGCCGAGCGATTCGGCGGTACGCACGCTGCTGGGGCGGCTCGAGGCCAAGGGGCTGATCGACCACCGCACGCTCAACCAGGCCTATGTCTATGCGCCGGTGCCCCAGGCCGATGCGGTGGCCGAGACGGCGCTGCAGCGGCTGGTGCACACCTTCTTCCAGGGCTCTGCCGCCCGCGCCGCCACCGCGCTGCTCGGCATGGAGAAGGGGTTGGCTCCCGACGAGATCGAAGCGCTGCAGCAGGCGATCGACAAGGCGCGGGGGGACGCGGAATGATCCCCGATCTGCTGATCGAGCTGGGCTGGAAATCGGCCCTGGCCTGTGCGGTGGCGCTGCTCGCCAGCCAGGCGCTGCGCGGGCGTCCGGCGGCGCAGCGTGTCGCAATGCTGCGCGCCGGCGTTGCAGCATTGCTGCTGCTGCCCTTGCTGGTGCTCACCGTGCCGGTGCTCGAGATCGCCGTGCTGCCTGCGGTGGCACCGCTGCCCGAAATGCCCGCGGACGCGGTTGCGCCGATAGTCGCCGCGACTCCCGACGCACCCGGGGTCGACTGGGCCGCGCTGGCCTATGCCGCCGGTGCGGTGCTGATCCTGCTGCGTCTCGCCATCGGGCTCGTCATGTTGCACCGCTGGACCCGCCATGCGGTGCCCGCCTCCAACCCGGTGTGGCTGGAGGCGATCGCACGGGCCGCCGAACCCTTGAGGCGGTCCGTGCGACTACGCGTCTCCTCCCGCATCGGCTCGCCGCTGAGCCTGGGTATCGCGCCGGCCACCATCCTGATCGGCCCCGATACCGAGCGCTGCCCGGATCGCGCCGCTGCGGTGATCGCGCACGAGATCGCGCATGTCCGCCGCCTCGACTGGCCGGCGATGCTCGCGGCGCGCGTCGCGCTGGCGCTGTTCTGGTTCAACCCGCTCGCCTGGCTGCTCGCTGCTGAGCTTGCACGCCAGACCGAGCTGGCGGCGGACGAGGAAGCGGTAACGCATGTCGCGCGAGCCGATTATGCGCAGGCCCTGCTCGCGGTTGCCGGGGGCTGCGGCGCGCATGCTGCCTGCGGCATGGCAGTGACGCGCAGCGCGCTGGCGCGGCGGATCCGCCGGGTGCTCGATGCGGCCCCGGCCCGGCCGGCGAGCGGGCTGCTATGCGCCGTGTTGATCGGCAGCATACCGATTGGCATCGCGCCGCTGGCGGCGATGCAGCTGGTGCCGGCGCCTTCGCCCGCGCTGCCGCCCCAGCCGGCAGCCAAGGTTCGGCAGGCGCTGCCGGCCGAGCCGCCGGTCGCGAAAGATCCGGCGCGGGAGCTTGCCAAGCCATCCCGGCCGCGACGGACGATGTTCCGGCCTGTGCCGGTGCCCGCCGCGGCGAAGGCCGAGTTGCCGCAGACGGCGCCCGCGTCCAGCATTCCGCCGGGGTCCAAGGCGCTCTTCCGCTACGCGAGAACGGAATCGGGGGTCTTCAAGCGGATGCTCAATGGCAAGGAGGCGCCGGGCACCGAGGCCAGCCGCAAGTTCGAGGAGGAGGGGCGCCGCATGGCCGCCGCCGCGCTGGCCGCGAAGCAGGACGCGAAGCTGCCGGTGAAGACCTTCTGGCGTGCCGGGCCGGACCAGCGCGCGCAGGTGCAGCAGCGCATCCAGGCGGCGAGCCAGCTGCGCGCGACGGCGCAGACCTATACCCTGCGGGCCAAGGACGGTGGCCTCTCGCCCGATATCCGCAAGGGCTATCTGAAGGCGGCGGACTCGCTCCGCAGCGAGGCCGAGGCGCTCGAGAAGCAGGCAAGGCAGATGCAGGGCGCCATCTAGCCCGCACCTGAACCCCAATCACCGAACCAAAGCGCGGTTTTCGCGCCACGGGGCCGGCTTGTCCGGCGACTGAAGGGAGAATGACGATGCGTTCGATCCTGTTCCTGTCCCTTGTTCTTGTCGGCGCCTGTGCGGCCCGGGGCCCCGGCCCCGAGCCGGCGGCGCGGGTCGGCTATGCCGACCTGGCGCTGGAGACCGAAGCCGGGCGCGACGCGCTGCGCGAGCGGGTCGATGCCGCGGCGCGCAGCTATTGCCGCGATCATGGCCGGGACGTCACGCCGCAGCTGATCCGCAACGAGACGGGCTATTGCCTCGATGCGCTGCGCCAGTCGCTGGCCGAGGCGATGCCCGGTGCGGTGCGTCGCGCCTATTACCAACGCTAGCCGTCGATGCTGATGCCGACCGACGCGTTGACCAGCCCGCCATCGACCGTGATCGTGTCGCCCACGACATAGTCGCCGGCGCGGCTGGCGAGGTAGATGGCGGCGCCCGCCATGTCCTCGTCGACGCCGATGCGCTTCGCCGGGATTGCTTTGGCGACTTCGCCGCCATGGTCTCGGGCTGCCTTGTTCATGTCGCTGGCAAAGGCGCCGGGGGCGATCGAGGTGACGTTGATATGGTCGCGGATCAGCCGGGCGGCCATGCGCTTGGTCAGGTAGATCAGCGCCGATTTGGAGGCGTGGTAGCTATAGGTTTCCCAGGGATTGAGCCGCTGGCCGTCGATCGAGGTGATGTTGATCACCTTGGCCGGGCGCTCGGCGGAGCCGCTGGCCTTGAGCAGGCCGTGCAGCGCCTGGGTAAGGAAGAAGGGGGACTTCACATTGAGGTCCATTACCTTGTCCCAGCCCTTTTCAGGGAAGGTTTCGAACGGCTCCCCCCAGGCCGCGCCGGCATTGTTGACCAGGATGTCGAGCCGCTCCTCGCGCTCGGCGAGCGCGGCGGCGAGCGCCTTGCAGCCTTCGACCGTGCCGACGTCCATCGGCAGGGCGATGCAGTTCGGCCCGAGCGCGGCGGCGGTTTCCTCGCAGGCCTCGGCCTTGCGGGACGAGACATAGACCTTGGCGCCCTGGGCGACATAGCCCTGGGCGATCATCCTGCCGATGCCGCGGGAGCCGCCGGTGACGAGGGCGATCCGGCCGTCGAGGCGGAACAGGCTGGTGGTGTCCATTATGTTATCCTCTCCAGAATTCTTCAAATTCGTCATCCCGGCGAAAGCCGGGATCTCAGGCGATGGCGGGAAAGAGCAGCACGAGATCCCGCCCCGGATCGGGTCCGGGGCGGGATGACGGCTATCTTCTACCCACCTCGCTTCAGCGTCTCGCGGGCAATGATCAGCTGCTGGATCTGGCTGGTGCCTTCATAGATCCGGAACAGCCGGACATCACGATAAAGCCGCTCGATACCGTAGTCGGCGATATAGCCGGCGCCGCCGAAGATCTGTACGGCGCGGTCCGCCACGCGGCCGACCATCTCGCTGGCGAAATACTTCGCGGCGGCGGCCTCCATCGTGGTGTTCTGCCCCGCGTCCTTCGCTGCGGCGGTTTCGAGGACGAGGGCCTTTGCCGCCAGCGCCTCGGTCTTGGAATCGGCGAGCATCGCCTGGATCAGCTGATGCTCGGCGATCGGCTTGCCGAACTGCTTGCGCTCGCTTGCATAGGCGACGCAGTCGGCGATCAACCGCTCGGCGACGCCGACGCAGACCGCCGAGATGTGCAGCCGGCCCCGGTCGAGCACCTGCATGGCGATCTTGAAGCCTTCGCCTTCCGCGCCCAGCCGGTTGGCGGCGGGGACGGGGGTGTCGTCGAAGATCACGTCGGCGACGCGGGCGCCCTTCTGGCCCATCTTCTTCTCGGGCTCGCCGATGCTGACGCCGGGCAGGTCGCGCGGCACCAGGAAGGCGGAGACGCCGCGGCCGCCGGGCTCGTCGCCGGTGCGGGCCATCACGGTGAACAGCTCGGCCTTGTCGGCATTGGTGATGAAACGCTTGGTGCCGGTCAGGCGGTAGACATCGCCGTCCTGCACGGCCCGGGTCTTCACTGCACCGCTGTCCGAGCCGACATCGGGCTCGGTCAGGGCGAAGCTGGTGACGATCTCGCCGCTGGCGATCTTCGGCAGCCACTCGGCCTTCTGTTCCGGCGTCCCGGCCATGACCAGGCCCTGCGAGCCGATGCCGACATTGGTGCCGAAGCTCGAGCGGAAGGCCGGGGTGGTGCGGCCGAGCTCGATGGCGACCTTGCACTCCTCGAGCATGGTAAGCCCCAGGCCGCCAAACTCCTCCGAGATCGAAAGGCCGAACAGGCCGAGCGCCTTCATCTCGTCGAGGACTGCGGCGGGGATGGCGTCGGCGGCCTCGACCTCGCCTTCGAGGGGGCGCAGCCGCTCGGCGACGAAGCGGCGGATCGTCTCGATCAGCGTATCGAAGACTTCGGGGTCGAGCGCCATTGCCATGCGTTCCTCAAGTTCGAAGCCAGACGCTATACCGCTGCCTAGGCTTTGAGCAAGCCATACCCGATATTCCAATTCGTTCCGGTTGACCCTCCGCTTGCGGCACCTATGCTGCGCAGCGTCGGGTCGCAGGAAGGAAGTCAGCCCATGGAAACCAACCAGGCGGCGGTGCCCCCGGCACGGCGAATCCGCACGCCGATCATGCTCGCCTATGGCTTCGGCACGGTGGCGTACGGCGTGAAGGATTTCTGCTTCTCGACCTTCCTCCTCTTCTATTTCAACCAGGTCGTCGGATTGCCTGCGGCGGACGTCGGCTTCGCGATCATGTGCGCGCTGCTTCTCGACGCAGTGGCCGATCCGGCGATCGGATTCCTCTCGGACCGGACCGGCAGCCGCTGGGGGCGGCGCCATCCGTGGATGTATGCCTCGGCCCTCCCCATCGCGCTCGGCTGGGTGCTGCTGTGGAACCCGCCGGCGCTGTCCAATGCCCAACTGCTGCTCTGGGTCTTCGCCATGTCGGTGCTCGTTCGCACCGCGGTATCGGCCTATGAGGTACCGAGCCAGGCGCTGACCCCCGAGCTTTCCGCCGATTACGAGGAGCGGACGCGGATCATGGCGTATCGCTTCCTGTTCGGCTGGGCCGGCGGGCTGGCGATGATGATCCTCGCCTATGCCTGGCTGCTCGGTCCCTCGCCGGGCCATCCCAACGGCCAATTGGTGCGCAGCAATTACCCCGCCTTCGCCGCCGTCAGCGCCGGGATCATGGTGCTCGCCATCCTGGTCTCCGCGCTCGGCACGCACAGCGAGATCAAGCGGCTGCCCAGGGCCGAGCGGACCCGCCAGTCGATCGGCGCGCATTTCGCCGAGTTGGGGGCGACGGTGAAGAACCGGGCCTTCCTGATCCTGATGGCTGCCGGGCTCTGCTATTATTGCGCCCAGGGCGTCAGCTTTGCGCTCTCCTCCTATATCTATGCCCATGTCTGGCGCTTCCAGAACCAGGACTTCACCATCATCGCCTTCTCGCTCCTCGTCGGAGCCTTTTTCGCCTTCCTGCTCGCGCCGCGCATCTCGCGCCGCATGGGCAAGCCCAGGGCGGCGATGTGGATGATGGCCGCCGCCGCCTTCTGGGTGGCGCTGCCCTATATGCTGCGGCTCGCCGGGCTGTTCCCCGACCCCGGCAACCGCTGGATGCTCCCCGCGCTGTTCGCCATCTACGCCGCCAACGTCACCTGCAGCATCTCCGCGACCATCCTGGGCTCGTCGATGATGGCGGACGTCGTCGAGCAATCGGAGATCGAGACCGGGCGGCGGAACGAGGGCGTGTTCTTCGCCGGGGCGTTTTTTGTGCAGAAATGCTGCAGCGGCCTGGGCATCTGGGCGACCGGCATGCTGCTCGACCTGGTCGACTTCCCGGCGCTGGCCAAGGTGGGCACCGTTGCCCCGGAAGCCGTGGACCGGCTGACCATTCTCTTCTCCGTTCTCTACGCCGTGCTCGCCTTTGCCGCGGCCGGCTTCTATCGCGCCTTCCCCTTCGGCAAGGCCGAGCACGAGGCCAGGGTCGCGGCGCTCGCCGCCGGGAAGACGGAAATGTCCGCCGAGGCCTGAGCCCCGGCGGACATCCTTTCCTCCCCAGGAAAGGCGTTCCTCATCTTCTCTCGTCATCCCCGATAGGGCGGGGTTCCAGAGTTACCCTGCGCATCGCTCCGGGCTCTGGATCCCCGCCTGCGCGGGGATGACGAGGTAGAGAGGGCAAGTCTTCAGGCTCAGGCCACGCGGCCCAGGCGGTGATAGAGATTGGCGTATTTCACGCTCTCGGGCGCGTCCTTCACCTTCTCGAGATGGGTCGCCACCGCGTCGCGGATCAGGCGGAAATCCTCGGTCGAGAAGACGGCGCGGCTGCGCTGGGGTTCGGTCATGGCAATCACTCCTTTCTCATTTTGCGCCCTCAGGCGGCTTCGGTGGTGAACTGGGCGGTCTCGGTGCTCTCGGCGAGCGCGGTGGTGCTGCTCGATCCGCCCGCCAGCGTGGTGGCGATCGCATCGAAATAGCCGGTGCCGACTTCGCGCTGGTGGCGAGTCGCGGTGTAGCCATTCTCTTCCGCAGCGAACTCGGCCTGCTGCAGCTCCGAATAGGCGGCCATGCCGCGATCCTTGTAGCCCCGGGCCAGCTCGAACATGCCGTAGTTGAGCTGGTGGAAGCCGGCGAGCGTGACGAACTGGAACTTGTAGCCCATCGCGCCGATCTCGCGCTGGAACTTGGCGATGTCGTCCTTGTCGAGGTTCTTCTCCCAGTTGAAGCTGGGCGAGCAATTGTACGCCAGCATCTTGTTGGGGAATTCCTTCTTGATCGCCTCGGCGAAGCGGCGGGCATCGTCCATGTTGGGCTTCGAGGTTTCCCACCACAGCAGGTCGGCATGCTCGGCAAAGGCCAGGCCGCGCTTGATGCAGTGATCGACGCCGGTGCCGTCCTTGAGGCGGAAGAACCCCTCGGGGGTCCGCTCGCCGGTGAGGAACTCGCGGTCGCGCTCGTCGACGTCCGAGGTGATCAGGCGCGCGCTCTCGGCATCGGTGCGGGCGCAGATCACCGTCGGCACGCCGGCCACATCCGCCGCGAGCCGCGCGGCATCGAGGTTGCGGATATGCGCCTGGGTCGGGATCAGCACCTTGCCGCCGAGGTGCCCGCACTTCTTCTCCGAGGCGAGCTGGTCTTCATAGTGCACTCCGGCGGCGCCTGCGGCGATATAGGCCTTCATGATCTCGAAGCAGTTGAGCGGCCCGCCGAAGCCGGCCTCGGCATCGGCGACGATCGGCATGAACCAGTCGCGCTTGGCGCCGCCTTCCATATGCTCGATCTGGTCGGCGCGCTGGAGTGTGGCGTTGATCCGCTTGGCCAGCTCGGGGCCGGCATTGGCGGGATAGAGCGACTGATCGGGGTACATCTGGCCGGCGGTGTTGGCATCCGCCGCGACCTGCCAGCCGGAGAGGTAGATCGCCTTCAGCCCGGCGCGGACCATCTGCATCGCCTGGTTGCCGCTGAGCGCGCCGAGGGCGTTGATGTAATCTTCGGTCTGGAGCAGCTCCCAGAGCTTGAGCGCGCCGCGGCGGGCCAGCGTGTGCTCGATGGGAAGCGAGCCGCGCAGCCGCTCGACATCCTCCGGCGTGTACGGGCGCACAATGCCGTCGAACCGGCCGGTGGGGGCGGGGATCAGATCTTCGAAGCGGGTCGGCATTGTGTGTTCCTTGACTAGGTTGCCCGGTTTGTATGGATATTCCTTGATTATGTTGACTAGCGCCTATGGGTATTGGGCAGGGTCATGGTGTGCGGAGCGGCTTTCCTTTGATTTGAAAGGGTGTAAAGAATTTACAAGGCGTGATATGGAACATAACAAGAACTTCTGCGTGTAGGAAAGCCCTCTCCGTCACCCCGGCGAAAGCCGGGGTCTCAGGCGAGGGCGCGGGAAAGGCGCCGCACGAGATCCCGGCTTTCGCCGGGATGACGGTTTGGGCTCGTTGATGATTGGGATTTGGGATGGCCGAACAGAAGCTCTTCGCCGGACATGCCGTGCGCCGCTTGCGCCGGCAGCTGCTGCTGACCCAGGCGGCGATGGCCGAGGCGCTGGGGGTGTCGGCAAGCTATCTCAACCTGGTCGAACGCAACCAGCGGCCGGTGTCGGCGATGCTGATGCTGCGGCTGTCCGAGGTCTATGACTTCGACCCGCGCAAGCTTGCCGCCGCCGAGCCGGGCGGGGGGATGGAAGCGCTGCGGCGGCGGCTGGCCGATCCGATCTTCGCCGATCTCGAGATCGACCGGCAGCAGATGGAGGAATGGCTGGCGGGGGCGCCGGGCGGGGCGGAGGCATTCGCGCGCGCCTATGACCGGATCGGCGCCGCCGGGCCGGTGACGGGCGAGGGGGCAAGCGACTCCGGGCGCCAGGTGCGCCGCGAGGTGGAGCGCTGGCGCGGACATTTCGCCGATCTCGATGCCGTCGCCGAGGCGCTGGCCGATGAGCTGCGCCAGGCGGCGGGCGATCCCTATGGCGCGATGGCCGAGCGGCTGCGGGTGAAGCATCAATTGTCGGTACGGATCCTGCCGGCCGACGTGATGCCGGGGCTATTGAAGCGGCTCGACCTGCATGCGCGCCAGGTGCAGCTCTCCGAACTGCTCGATCCGGCGGGGCGGACCTTCGCGCTGGCAGAGCGGCTGTCGCAGGAAGCGCGGAGCGAGATCGATGCGCTGGTGCGCGGCGCCGGGCTCGATCGCGCCGGCGAGCGGCTCTATCTGCGCCATCTCGTCGGCTATTTCGCCGCGGCCCTGGTGATGCCCTATGGCCGGTTTCTCCGCGCCTGCGAGCAGACGGGGTACGACATGGAAGTGCTGCAGCGGCGCTTCGGCGCGAGCTTCGAGCAGGTGGCGCACCGGCTGACCACCTTGCAGCGGGTGGGTGCGCGCGGGCTGCCCTTCTTCCTGATCCGCACCGACCGGGCGGGGCAGGTCTCCAAGCGCTTTGCCGGGGCGAGCGGATCGGCGCTGGTCGAGGGCCCCGGCCTGTGCCCGCTATGGAACCTGACCGAAGCGTTCGGCCGCGCCGACGAGACGCTGACCCAGCTGATCGAGACCGAGGATCGGGCGCGCTGGTTCACCTTGTCGCGGGCGCGGACGCCGCACGGGGCGCAGGGCGTGAAGGCGCGCTTTGCCCTGGGGGTCGGGCTGGCGGCCGCCGAGGCGCGGGCGCTGTCGGCGGCGCGCGGGGTCGACCTGGCTGGCGAGGCGGTGCCGGTGGGGCTGGGCTGCCGGGCCTGCACCCGGCCCGATTGTGCGCAGCGAAGTGCGCCACCGGCGGGCCGCGCGGCGCTCGCGAGCGAGCGCGAGAGTGGGGTCACGCCGTTCGGGTTTGCGGGGGATTAGGGCGATGCCGGGGCGACGGGCCACGTGTCGCCTGCGGCGGCAATTCGACGTTCTTAGCCCCGGGGCGACGATAGCGGATGCGTTCCTCTCCCGGAGGGACAGAAGGCGGTGGTGGAGAGGGAACGCCACGCGCGGCGCGCTCGCGGCAAGCCCCCTCCACCAGCCTGCGGCTGGTCCCCCTCCCCCTCCGGGAGAGGATCGGTCGCGCCTCGATCCGCTCTACGCCGCCATCTCCCCCAGCAATTCCTCGAGCTGGCCGAACTGCTCGGGCAGGCCTTCGGTGCCGCCGATGCCTTCGTCGAGCGCTTCCTTGGTGGGATAGGTCTCGCGGAAAGTGAGCAGCGTCTTGCCGTCCTGCTCCTTGAGCGTGACCGAGGAGATCGCGCCGCTGTCGCCGCTTTCCTCGTTGGTCCAGACGATGCGCTGGTTGGGGACGACGTCGGTATATTTGCCGAAGAACGCCCAGATCTGGCCGCCTTCCGCCTCGAACTCGATCCGGTAGCTGCCGCCGACGCGGACATCGAGCTCGCGGACATGCATCGGCACGCCCATCGATTTCGGTGCCCACCAGCGCTGGAACAGCTCGGGGGTGGTCCAGGCCTTGAAGACGAGGTGCGGCGGCGCGTCGAAGAGGCGCGTGGCCTCCACTTCGGTGTCCGAGATGCGCTGCACCTTGGTGGCGGCGAGGTTACTGGCGTTCAGGCCCATCGATCTTCTCCTTGGCTTTGAGTTCGGTGAGGACGTCGTCCAGCGCATCGAAACGGGCGTGCCAGCGCTGGTGGTAGTTGGCGATCCAGCCCATTTCCTCGGTCAGCCCCGCCGCGCCGAGCCGGCAGGTGCGGGTGCGGCCGACCTTCTCGGTGGCAACCAGCCCGGCGCGCTCGAGCACCTGGATATGCTTCTTCATGCCGGTGAGGGTCATGTGGAAGCGCGCGGCGAGATCGGTGACCGAAGCCTCGGCGCGGGCTAGCTGCTCGAGCACGCCGCGTCGCGTCGCGTCCGAAAGCGCGGCGAAGGAGGCGTCGAGCCGGGCGGCTTGATACTGAACCATATGGTTCAGTGTTAGCGCAGTCGGAGGTGGGGCGCAAGGGCTGCTTTTCCCCGGCGAAGGCCGGGGCCCAGGCTGAGCGTGCGCGTCGAAGACGCGCCAAGGCGCGTGACTTTTAAGGCTGGGCCCCGGCCTTCGCCGGGGAAAGTAGAGGAGATATCCCCGGCTGGGGACGGATCAGAACAGCGTCGTCAGATAGTAGAAGATCGCGCCCACCGCCGCCGAGGCGGGGATGGTGATCACCCAGGCGACCACCACGTTGCTGGCGACGCCCCAGCGCACGGCCGAGGCGCGGCGCGCGGTGCCGGCGCCGATCACCGCACCGGTGATCGTGTGCGTCGTCGAGACCGGGATGCCGAGCAAGGAGGCGCCGAACAGCACGATAGAGCCGGCGAGCGAGGCGCTGAAGCCCTGGTGCTGCGACAGCTTGGTGATGCGGCTGCCCATCGTCTCGATGATCTTCCAGCCGCCGCTGAGCGTGCCGAGCGCGATCGCGATATAGCAGGCGATCGCCACCCAGTGCGGCACGTGGAACTCGCCGTGGAGATAGCCGGTCGAGTAGAGCAGCACGGTGATGATGCCCATCGTCTTCTGCGCGTCGTTGAGGCCGTGGCTCAGCGAATAGGCGCCCGAGGAGACAAGGTGCAGCGCGCGGAAGCTGCGCTCCGCGGTGCGCGAGCTGGCGCGCATGAACAGCCAGGAGGTGAGCAGCATCACCAGCATCGCCAGGATCATGCCGATGGTCGGCGAGAGGACGATGGCGATCAGCGTCTTGTTGAGGCCGGTCCACTTCACACCGGTGAGCCCGGCATGCGCGACGCCCGAGCCGATCATCCCGCCGACCAGCGCGTGCGACGAGGAGGAGGGAATACCCTTGAGCCAGGTGACGACGTTCCAGAACATCGCCCCGATCAGCGCGCCGAAGACGACGCCGGGCGTGACCAGGTTCTTGTCGATCAGCCCCTGGCCGATCGTGTCCGCCACCTTGTGCAGCGCCGGGAAGGCGATGGTGAGGAAATAGGCGGCGAAGTTGAACACCGCGGCGAAGGCGACGGCGTGGACCGGCTTGAGCAGGCGCGTGGCGACGACCGTGGCGATCGAGTTCGCCGCGTCGTGCAGGCCGTTGAGGAAGTCGAACGCCAGCGCGACCAGGATCAGGCCGACGAGCAGGGGAAAGGCGAGTTCGTACATCGTCGGGGCCCGATCAGGCGTGGTCGATCACGATGCCGTCGATCTCGTTGGCGACATCCTCGAACGCGTCGACGATGCGCTCGAGATGCTTGTACAGCTCGCGGTTGACGGCGAACTGGAGCGGGTCGCTCGGGCCGATGCTCTTGAAGGCTTTCTTGAGGCCCTCGGCATGGATCTCGTCGGCGCGGCTCTCCATGCGGACGATGCGCTCGGTCAGCTCGTGCAGGCGGGCACCGTTGCGGCCGACGTCGCGGAGCAGCGGCATCGCCTCGGCCGTGAGGCGGGCGGCATCGACGATGATCGCCGCCATGTCCTTCATCTCCTGCTCGAAATCGGTGACTTCGTAGAGGTCGATCGCCTGGACGGCGGCCTGCATCTCGTCGATCGCATCGTCCATCGCGCCGATCAGCGACGTGATCGCGCCGCGGTCGAACGGGGTGAGGAAGGTCTCGCGCACGGTGCGCAGCATCTCGCGGATGATCTCGTCGGCATCGTGCTCGCGCTCGATCACTTCGCGGATGTGATCGGGGCTGCCGTCCTGCAGCAGGCGGGCGAGCGCATCGGCGCCGGCGACGACGGTGCGCGCATGCGCCTCGAACATCTCGAAGAAATTGCCGGTGCGGGGCAGCAGGCGCTGGAACCAGGCGAACATCGTATGGACCTTTGATTTGCGGGCGACGGCAGTGAGCAGCCCGTTGCGTTGGGTAGCCGCGCGGAACTCGGCAGGGCCGAACGAGCGGATGAGATCGGCGAGATCGGCTTCGTCGACCGCCGCGGCGGCCTCGGCCAGGCTGAACCAGCGGCGCTCGCGCTCGCCCTGTTCCTTCCAGGCGGCGAGTTCCTGGTTCACCGCGAGCGGGAACACGTCGACGTCGATCATCAGCGCGGCGCCGTTGCGCCGCTTCTTGCGATAGCGGAACGAGCCGAGCGGCAGCGGGCAGACCAGGCCGCGCACGCCGGCCTCTTCCTCCGCCTCGATCGCGGCGGCGGTGTGCTGGGGCATGCCCGGCTCGGGATTGCCCTTGGGAATCACCCAGCGGCCGCTGTCGCGCGAGGTCACCAGCAGCACGCGCACCGGCGCGTCGATCGCGCTTCCTTCGGTGCGATACGGCAAGGCGGCGATCTGGCGGATGGCGGAAGACTCGGAAAGCTGGGGAGGGGCGGCGGCGGGCTTGTTACAAATTCATGTCCAGCGCAAGGGCGCCCAAATCCGGCGCATGGGAAAAGGGCGGGAAGCTTGCGCCTCCCGCCCCGTTTTCCGCCTTTCGGCCAGCGTCCGGATCAGAACCGGGCGGTGACGTTCAGGTAGAAGGTCCGGCCGGTATAGTCGTAGCCCGAATAGAGCGGCGAGTTGCCGACCATGCTATAGACGCCCGAGGTGATCGACGGCGGCATCTGGTCGAACAGGTTCCGCACGCCCATCGTCAGCTCGTACCGCTCGATGTCGAACTGGATCGATGCGTTGTGCAGGAAATAGTCCGGCGTACCGAGATAGTAGTTGTCCTTGATCAGCTCATAGGTCGCCTGGTCGACGATGCCCGTGTCGCTGTCGGTCGCCACATATTTGGCGACGCGATCGTTGGACGAGCCCTTGATCCAGTCGATGCCGTAGTGGAGCGTCACCGGACCGCTGCGGTAGGACGCGTTGAGCGACCCGGTCCAGTCCGGCGAGCCGATCGTGCCATTGGCATCGACCAGCGCGTCGCCGTCGAGGACGCGCGACGACTGCTCGACATATTTGGTCACCATCGCGTCGACGAGGAAGGTGCCGCCGAACATCCGATTCTGATAGCGCAGATCGAATTCCCAGCCGCGACGCTTGTCGGTCGAGATGTTGATGTAGTTGTCCTGCACGGTCAGCTGGTTGTTGGCGTCGCGCGTGACATAGTTGCAGTAGCTCGAGCTCGGGAAGTTCGCCGAGCCATAGCACAGGTTCAGCAGGCCGCTGGCGCCGACGCGCGAGACTTCGTTGTCCACCTCGATCGAGAAATAGTCGAGCGACGCCGACAGCACGCCCATCTTGCCCGGCAGCACCGGGTTGATGACCGCACCCGCCGAGAAGTTCTTCGACGTCTCGGCACGCAGGCCGGTCTCCGCACCGCCCGCCGTCAGCACGGTGACGCTGCCGGTCTGGGTGAAGGTGCCCGGCAGGCCCGCCGCCGCGCAGTTGCGCTGGATGATCGGGTTC
This sequence comes from Sphingomonas sp. HITSZ_GF, assembly GCF_029543155.1. Taxonomy (GTDB): domain Bacteria; phylum Pseudomonadota; class Alphaproteobacteria; order Sphingomonadales; family Sphingomonadaceae; genus Sphingomonas. Next base: position 410,862 of record NZ_JARQXA010000004.1, read on the forward strand.
GAGCTGGTGGCATAGTTGTCGCACGGGTCGTACGAACCCGACAGGAAGCCGCTGGTCGCGCCGAGATACTGCTCGAACAGCGCCGGAGCGCGGTACGAGGTGCCGTAGCTGGTGCGCAGGCCGAAGCCCTTGACCGGCTCGTAGGTGGCCGAGCCCTTGTAGGTCCACTGGCCGCCATAGGAGCGGTAATGGGTGTAGCGGCCCGAGCCGTCGATCGTCAGCGCATGCACGAACGGCAGGTTGGCGAGCAGCGGCAGGTTGAGCTCGCCATAGGCTTCCCAGACCTCGTCCGAACCGACGGTCGGCGTGGCCGAGGTCAGGTTGTACATGTCGCCGTTGACGCTCTCGATCGGCGGCTGGTCGTTCAGCTGGTCGTGGCGATATTCGAAGCCGAGTGCGGCCGCGGCATTGCCGCCGGGCAGCTTGAACAGCGAACCGTTGACGTTGAACGCGCCGGTGATCTCGTCGAACTTGGTGTGACCGACCACCGTATCGGTGATGTAGTCGCGATAGGCCTGCGACAGGTTGCCGCCGATCGACGCTGCGTTGATCGCCGGCGCCGCGACGCAGCCGCCCGAGGAATCGACGCAGCTGAAGCTGCCATCGGTGTTCTGCACGACGTTGAGCGACTTGGCGACCTTGCTGGTGATGAAGGTGTCGGTCGCGTAGCTCGAGCGCATCCAAGAATAGGCGCCATAGGCATCATAGGACCAGTCGCCCAGGCCGAGATTGCCGCGGATGCCGCCGGCGGTGCGATAGGTATAGACGTCCTGCGAGCTGTTCAGCAGGCCGTAGCCGATGAACGAGCGAGCGGCGACCGTCTGGCCGTTCGACACTGCCGTCGCCGACGAGAACACGCCGCTGCGGAACATCGTCGGGACCAGCAGGCTGCCCGTCGCATAGTCGAGCGTGAGCTGGCGATAGCCGAGCGACGACGACTGGCGGCGGTTGCCGAGCAGCTCGACATAGACCTGGGCATCGCCGAGCGCATGCAGGTCGTACGAGCCCGACAGGAAGCCGGTATAGGTGCGCAGCGGCGTGACCACCTGCTCGTTCAGCATCGCCGGATCGAAGGTGGTGCGGGTATAGTTGCCGACGCCTTCATAGCCGGGCGTGTTGCCGCCGGTGACCGCCGCATTCGGGCGCAGACGGTTGAACGCGGTGGCAGTCTCGCCCGCTGCCGGGGTGGCGGTGCGGGTGGGAACGCCGAGCGTGTTGATCGTGAGACCGCCATTGTCGAGCGACCAGCACTTCGACTGGCCGGTGGCCGGATCGATATAGTCGCCCGATCCCATCGCCGTGCCGGCGCCGCTCAGATAACCGCCGATCGGGCAGCGCGCGAAGTCGGTATCGCCGATCGTCAGGCTGCTGCGGTTGTAATAGTCGACCGAGCCGATCAGGTGCCAGCGATCGCCATGCGCGCCGAACGACGCCGACAGGCGGTTGGCAGTGCCGGCGCCGACTTCCGGAACGTTGGTCTGCGCTTCGAGCACCAGGCCCTTGATCGAATCGTCGGTGAGGATGTTGATCACGCCCGCGACCGCATCCGAACCATAGATCGACGAGGCGCCGGCCTTGAGCACTTCGATGCGCTTCACGATCGCATCGGGGATCGAGTTGAGATCGACCGAGCCGACCGAGCCGCGGGTGCCGGCCGGCGACAGGCGGTGGCCGTTGAGCAGGACCAGCGTACGGGTGGCGCCGAGGCCGCGCAGGCCGATCGAGTTCACGCCGGTGCCGCCGTCAACGACATAGCCGCCATAATAGTTGTTGATCTGCGACGAGCCCTGGGTGACCGCAGTGCTCTGCAGCGCGTCCGAGACCGAGCTGAAGCCGGCCTGGGTCATCTCGTCCTTGCTGATCACCGTCAGCGGCTCGGGCGAGGAGAAGTTGCTGCGGCGGATGCGCGAGCCGGTGACGATGATGTCGCCGGCCGTTTCCGCGGCCTGTGCCGCCGGGGCGGTCTGGTCGGCGGTCTGCCCGGCATTGGTCTGGTCGTCGGTGGTCTGTGCCATTGCCTGCGGCGCGGCCGCGAAGGCCAGTGCCAGCGCCGACAATGCGGTGCCGGCGCGCAAGGTGATTTGCGTCCCGTTCATGTGTGTACCCTTGTTGATCCGGCCGCCGGCGATGCGCCGGCCGGGGTTACCCGGACGCCGTCTGCTGCGACTGCGAAGCAGGCCCGAACGGCGTCCATCGCGCATGGGTGGCGTGCGGACGGGCCGCCTGTAAATGCGCTAAACATAGGAGAAACAACAATTTAAAAGCGCTGTAGTCGAAATGCCACAAAGATTTCCGCGTGTTGCCGGATGCCGCTTTGCTGCGCTGGATTTGTTGCAGCGCGTTGCAGCAAATTGGCGGATCGTCGCACCGGCCATTGCTCCCGTGCAACGATTGTGGAGGATGCCGGGCAACGTGGGAGAGTGGATATGCGTCGGGCAGTTCGATTCGGCTTGCTGGCATTCGGCGGCGTAGTGCTGGTATCAGCGAGCGGCCCGGCGCCCGACATGGATGGCGCAGTGAAGGCGGCGATGGCCGATACCGGGGCCCAGGGCGTCGCGGTCGCGCTGATCGACAAGGGGCAGGTCGTCTCGGTGAAGACCTGGGGCGCGCGCAACGCCAAGGGCGATCCGCTCCAGCCCGACACGATCCTGTACGGCGCCTCGTTGACCAAGGCGGTGTTCGGCTATCTGGTCACCCAGCTCGCCGCGGAAGGGAAGCTCGACCTCGACAAGCCGATCGCTGCGATGCTGGCCAAGCCGATCCCCGATTACGGCAATGTCGAGGGCTATGGCCAATGGGGCGACCTGGCCGGCGATCCGCGCTGGGCGAAGGTGACGCCGCGCCACGCGCTCACCCATGCGACCGGCTTCGCCAACTTCGCCTTTCTCGAGCCCGACCGGAAGCTGCGCTTCCACTTCGACCCGGGCAGCAACTATGCCTATTCGGGCGAAGGCATCTCGCTGCTCCAGTTCGGCGTGGAGAAGGGGCTGGGGCTGAGCGTCGAGGCCGAGCTGCAGCGCCGCTTCTTCCAGCCGCTGGGGATGACCCGCACCAGCCTGATCTGGCAGGACCGCTTCGCCGGCAATCTGGCGGACGGCTGGGACGAGGCGGGCAAGCCCGAGCCGCATGACGACCGCAGCCGGGTGCGCGCGGCGGGTTCGATGGACACGACGATCCACGACCTGGCGCAGATGGCCGCGGCGATGGTGCGCGGCTATGGCCTGCCGAAGAAATGGCGGGTGGAATATGCGCGCGGCACGCAGAAGATCGCCAGCAGGACGCAGTTCCCGACGCTGAACAACCCGGCGGGGCCGGGCGAAGGCACCGATGCGAAGGCGGCGCTGGGCGTGATCGCCTTTACCGGGCCGCAGGGGCCGGGCTGGCTGAAGGGCGGGCATAACGACACGACCGCGAACACGCTGGTCTGCCTGGAGCGCGGGCAGCGCTGCGTGCTGATCCTGGGCAACGACGTGCGGATCGAGAAGGCGTTTCCCGGGCTGGTGCGCGCCGCACTGGGCGAGACCGGCGTGCCCTATGCCTGGGAATATGGGCCGGGGGCGAAGTAGAGACGAAAAGGCCGGGGTGCGAACCCCGGCCTTTCGCGTTTCACCTGGCGATCGGCCTCAGAAATCGATGCCGAAGGTGCCGAACACCTGGCGCGGGGCCGAGGCGTGGAACACCAGGATGGTGCCCGCCGCATCGTCCGGCGCGAACACGCTCGAATCGAAGTTCGAGGCATAGCGCTTGTCGGTCAGGTTGGTGACGTTCACCGACAGCTTCGCGCCCTTGATCCAGCCATGCGCCCCGAAATCATAGCCCATGCCGAGATCGAAGGTGGTGACCGGGCCGAAGCTCTGGTCGTTGGTGTAGGTATAGTAGCGGCGGCCGGTATATTTGCCCTGGATCGAGCCGAAGAAGCCGTCCTTCCGGAGCGACAGCACGCTCGAGAACATCGTCTTGGGCGTATCGACCTGCTGCTTGCCGGCGGTTGCCTTGATCACGCAGGTGGTGGTGCACCAGTTGAGATCGTTGTCATAGGTCGACTTGTTGTACGACGCCGAATTGTACCAGTTGATCCACGGCGCCGGCTTCCACAGCACGCCGATCTCTGCGCCCTTGCTGGTGACGCTGCCGGCATTGTGGAAGCTGTTGCCGCAGCCCGGATTCTGCTGCTGGTTGGTCGGGCAGGGATTGTACTGGAGCAGGCGGTTGTCGAACTTGACGTAATAGCCCGACAGCGCGACCTGGAGCGGGCCGCCGACATAACGATAGCCGCCTTCGACGCTCTTCGAGGTTTCGGGCTTCAGATACTGGCCCTGCTGGTTCCACACCGTCTGCGAGACCGACTGCGGCCCGAGCTTGAAGCCGCCCTGGTACATGGCCATGTTCTCGGCATAGCTGGCGAACAGCTCATGGCCGGGCGCCACGTTCCAGTGCACGCCGACTTCCGGCAGGAAATTGTCCTTGGCGACCAGCGAGCCGGTGGCGAACTGGCTCGAGGCCGGCGGCGCCGCCTTGGCGATGCCGCGGATCGCGGTGGCGTCCGAACGCGAATAGGTGCTCTTGAAGCCGAAATCGATGCTCAGCGCATCTTCGAACAGCTTGACCGTGTCCTGCACGAAGAACTGCTGGGTGTGCCACTTGGTCTCCTGAACCCACTGGGCGGTGTCCGGCTGGCCCTCGAGGAACTGGGCGAGGCTGAAGGGCGCCTTGACGTTGGTCCAGATGTAGCGCGCCGCGCTGCTGGTGTTCTCTTCCACCCACAGGCCGGCCTGGAAATTGTTGAAGCCGAGCTGCCAGGTGACGCTGCCGACCACGCCGGTGCGGTCGATCGTGTAGCGCGTGTCGCGGATCTGGACGGGCAGGTCGTCCGCCGTGCTGGCGGTGCCCTGGTTCGACAGGCCGGCGATCCAGTTGTTGCCGGCGCCCTTGTCCTGGTGGTGATAGACCTGGGTGTGGACGCTGAGCGCCTTTGTCAGATCGAAATCGCCCGACAGATAATAGAGGTCGTCGTTCCGCAGGATCTGGCCGTTGGTGTAGGTGACGTCGGCATTCTTCTGCGGCGACGGGGCGGCGGCGCACTTGTAGGGCGTGGTGGTCACGGTGCAGGCGGCGACGCCGAGATAGCGGTTCCAGTCGGGCGCATAGCCGGCCCAGTCCCAGCCGAGGCGACCCAGCATGTCCTTCGACAGGTAGCTGTCATCGGCCTGGTTGGTGCGCGAGATGTCGGCGAAGGCGGTGATCTTGCCGCCTTCGAACTGGTACACCGCCTTGGCGTTGAGCTGCTTGCCGGTGGACTTGTTGTAGGCCCCCTGGTTCACGAACAGGTCCTGCTGGACATAGTGGCCCGAGACATAGGCCGAGAAGCCGCCATGCTCGCCGGTGTCGAAACGGGCGAAGCCGCGGAAGCTCTGCGCGCTGCCGACGGTCTCGTTGACCGACAGGCCCATCTGCTTCTTCGGATCGCTCGAAATATAGGTGAGCGCACCGCCCAGGTTGCTGGTCGAGGGAATGCCGAGGCCGGCGATGCCGGTGGCGAGATCGGCGCGGCCGAGATTCTCCGAGATCAGCGCGCGGCTGATCGTGAGGCCGTTATAATTGTTGTAGGCGCCGTCGCCGAGCGGCATGCCGTCGAGCGTGTAGCCGAGATGCGTGGTGTTGAAGCCGCGGACCTGGAGCGAGAGCGACTGCTCGTTGGTGCCCAGCGCGTCGATCGACTGCGCCATCACGCCCGGCAGGAAGTTGAGCGCCTTCTGGATGCTGGTGCCCGGCGGCAGCGTGTCGAGGTTGGACGGCAGCAGCGTCGAGACCGAGCGGGTCTGGCCGCTGCCGATCACGACGATCTGGGCGTCGCCGCCCTCGCTGTCGTCGCTGCTGGCGACGTTGCTGTCGGCGCTCTGCGCATGCGCGGCGACGGGCGCCAGCGCGGCCGAGGCCATGAGCAGCGCATAGGCGGTGCCGCGGCGCGTGAAATTGGTCATTGGTCTTTCCCTTCCCAGCAGCCGGATGGCCGCTCCCAGGGGCGCCGCTAGGGAGGGTTGGGGTCAGGATCGTTACGGTACGGCGACAGTTCTGTGACGCGCACGGGCGCGGCGCCGCAGCCCGGCCCCGGGGCCGGTGGATGTCGGCGAGGGACGGCGGGGTGGCGCGTTATTGCGGGGCGATGGTGCTGACGATCAACGAGGCCGTGCCGCTCACCTCGGCGAGCACCTTCAGCTGTCCATCCGCGACCCACAGGCCGCGTGCCTTCACGTCCTGAACCTGTCCCTTGATCTCACCGACCGACGGGACGGGCACGGCGAAATTCGCATAGTCGCGGCGAAGCCGGGCGAGGTCGCCGCCATATTCGAAGCGCGCGCGCGATTCGAGAAACTCCTCGATCTTGCTGTTCGCCAGCTTGTCGACGACCTTGAGAAGTACGTTGCGGGTGTCGACGTCGAACTTGACGTCGGTGAGCGAGACCAGGTCCGCGTTGTCGGCTAGCGTGGGCGTGGCGGTCAGATAGATGGTGCCCGCACCGCGCAGCAGCTCGTTGCGGTGCTTCATCCGGATCGCGATCACCAGCTTGGCGCCGCTCTGATAGACCCGCACGCTGCGGACCTTGACCGGAATGTCCCGGTTCTGGGCGACATAGTCCTTGGCGGCGGCCTGCAGCTCGGTGCTTATCCGCTCGAGCGGCACCTCTCCGCGGGCAATGATGTTGAACCGATTGGGCCGGTCCTCGCGGCGCACGGCGAGCGTGGTTTCCGCGGATGCCGCGGGCCTGGCACCAACGGAGAAGACCGGCGCGGCAACGACGCCGGCATGGACACGAACGGCATTCTCGTCGCCTTCGCGCCGGGGCGTGGACACGAACAATCCCTCGGGATTGACCTCGATCCAGGCATCCGGCCCCAGCGCGATCGGCTCGCGAAGGCCGGCGGCGAGCTTGCGGAGCTGATCCGGCAGGTTGAGGTCCGACCCGGCCCGATCGAGCTGCTTGTTCACGACCTTCTTCACCGTCTCTTCAAGGGCGAGTTCGATCGCCTTGTTGGCCGCGAACGTGCCCGGCGAAAGATAGCCCTGGAGCTCCGCGGCTTCGAGCGCGCCGGGCGCGCAGAGCCGGCGCCAGTCGAGCTGAACGTCCTCCAGCGCCAGGTCGAGCTCCGCGGACGGAGTGACCTTGATCCGCGCGCTGGCATCGACCGCGACCACCGCATCGCAGTTCAGCGCGCCGCGGACCGTGGTATTGGCGGACAACAGCCCCTGCTTGACGTCGACCTTCGCATTGAGATCGAGCAGCGCCTTGACCTTGAGCTTCTCGCCGGCGGCCTGGATCGAGATCGAATCGAGATCGACATGATAGTCGAGCCAGACGCTGGTGGGGGCGACCGCTTCCTTGATCAGGACGATGTTCTCCACCTGATCGCGATACACGGCCTGGGCGGCAGCCCAGCAGGACCGGATCGGCGACGTGACGGTTTCCCATACCCGCGTGACGCATCCCCAGGGCTTGCGGCTGCTGCAGGTCCTGCGGCGGCTGGTGCTGTATCCGGTGATCGCGCAACCGGCGGCGCGAGCGGGGGTGACGAGAATGCGGACGATACGCTCCTCGACAGAGCGCTGCTTGACCAGCAGCCGCGCATTGATCTCGTCCGAGCGCCCCTTGAAGAGTGTGCGCCCGGCATATTGATCACGGATCTGCTGTTCGAGGACCGTGGCGGGGAGCACGGCGTCCATCCCGATATAGGAGGGCTCGGCCCGTACCTCTGCCGGCTGGCCGTTCGCGGTCTCCACCGGAGCATCGATCTTCCAGGTGCAGCCGCCAAGGGCGAGCCCGCACAGCAAAAGTGTCGCAGCAAGGCGCATATGATCCTCCCCCTGTTTCGCCCGACGGAACTAGTCTCCGTGTTCTGCGGCGCGCCGATCCAATATCCCGATCAGCGATTCGACTTCCCGCGCAAAAGCTGCATCGACGATGCGCCCCCCGCTGCCGGTGACATGGATCGCGACCAGTTCGCGCCTGCCGCCGGCTTCGCGCCACACCGGGCCGCCGCTGTTCGATTTGAACGTCTCTATGTCGTAATAGGCGAGGTCCTCGCCGATCCGGGTTATCTGCCCCTTGGCCTGGAACAGATCCCAGCCGCTATATTTGCCGCCCGGATAGCCGGCAAAGCGGATCGCATCTCCTGCGGAGGCCGGCCTGGCCGCGAGCTCGAAGGGCGCGCTGGACGCGATCGGCTTGCTGAGGCGGATGACGCCGAAATCGCGCGAGAAGCTGCGGCCATCATAGGCCGACGCGTCGAGAGCCTGCCACGGCTCGATCGTCTCGTCGATCGTTGCCGTTCGCGCGTCCATGGCGCCGCACCGGACCGTCACGCTGCGGATGCGGGACCGGTCCTGATAGACATTGTGCCCGGCGGTGATCAGGTAGCGCCCGCGATAAAGGACCGCGGAGCCGGTATAGTTGCGCGCGAATATCAGGGCGATCCGGCGCCGAATCCACAGGTGGCAGACATTCTGGAGCGCCGGGTCCGCGATCGGCGGGCTTACGCGGACCTGTTCGTTCAGCGCCTGCGCCGCGGCCGAAGACAGGGCGCCCGGCACGAACAACTGCGCAAGCAGCAAGATGCTGATCCATGGCTTGCGTAACAGATGCATCGCCACTCCCCCAAAAAGCGATGCAACTGCATGAATTAATAGATGCAAATCTGTCAAAGATTATTACGGGGCGACATCGATTTTGCCGCCACCGTGGGTCGACAGTTACGCCCCCACCTCGGTCAGCTTGTCCAGCTGGGCGGGGGTGAGCGTGACGTTCAACGATCCGAGCAGTTCATCGACCTGCGCGAGCGAAGTGGCGCTGGCGATCGGGGCGGTGACGCCGGGCTGGGCGGCGAGCCAGGCCAGCGCGATCTGGGCGAGGCTGGCACCGGTCTCGGCGGCCACTTCGTCCATCGCGGCGAGCATCGCCGGCCCCTTGCCTTCCATGAAGGCGGGCATCCGGCCACCGCGCACGCTTTTGCCGAGATCGGCTTCGGAGCGGTACTTGCCGGTGAGATAGCCCGAGGCGAGCCCGTAAAAGGGCACGCAGCCGACATTATACTGCACGCACAGATCCTGCAGCTCGCCCTCGAACTTGTGGCGGCTGAGCAGGTGATATTCGTTCTGGAGCGCGCGGTAGTGCGGCAGCCCCTCGCGCGTGGCGATGTCGAGCGCCGACTTGAGGCGCGCGGCATGGAAGTTCGAAGCGCCGATCGCCTGGACCTTGCCTGCCTTGATCAGCTTGTCGAACGCGGCGAGGACCTCTTCCTGCGGCACATTCTCGTCGTCCTGATGCGCGAAATAGAGGTCGATCGTCTCGACGCCCAGGCGCTTGAGGCTGGCGTCGCAGGCAGCGGCGATGCGCGCGGGGGCGAGCTTGGTGCCGCCCTCGCCATCGAGCATGCCGACCTTGGTGGCGACCTTGACCTTGCCGGCCTTGCCCGAGCTGGCGAGCCATTCGCCGATGATCGCCTCGGACTCGCCGCCCTGATGCCCGGGGACCCAGGCCGAATAGACGTCGGCGGTGTCGATCAGCGTGCCGCCGCCCTCGCTGAACCGGTCCAGCACCGCGAAACTGGTCGCCTTGTCCGCGGTCCAGCCGAAGACGTTGCCGCCGAGGATCAGGGCAGGCGTCTCGATGCCGCTGGCGCCGAGGGCGCGCCGGGTCACGTTGGTGCTCATTGCTGTGTTCCGTTGCTTGCGTTGACGTCGATCGAAGCCGCCGCCGCATCGAGCTGGCGCGATTCGCTGGTGCTCAGGCCGCCATCATTGTCGTCGCTGCCGCCGCGCCCGCAGGCCGCCAGCGCGAGCAGCAGAAGGAGCGGGGCGGCGCGCATCAATCGGTGTCGCCGTCGCCCGAGCCCTGATCCGCTGCGGCGTTGCCGACCGGCACGGCCTGATCGTAATTGCTCTCGGCGGCGCCGAAGGCGGCATTTTCGGCGGCGTTCACGTCGCTGACCGCCTCGCCCATCGTGTTGCTGTCGCCCGCGACCGATTCATTGGCCTCCGCGGCTTCGTTCTTCGCCTTGTTGCCGCAGGCCGAGAGGCCGAGCAGCGCGACCGCCGCGAGCGGGAGGAAAGCCTTGCGCATGGAGAGGACCCTTTTGCCGAAATTGGCCCTTGGGGTAGCCCAGCGGAGGAGTCGGGCGCAACGGGCTAATTCCTCCCCCAGCTTGTCTGGGGGAGGGGGACCGCCGCCGCAGGCGGTGGTGGAGGGGCGCGGCGGGCACCGGCGCGTTCGCGCCGGCCCCTCCACCATTCGCTGCGCGAATGGTCCCCCTCCCCGAGACAAGCTCGGGGAGGATTTGAAGGTCCTCCGTTGACCCCATATAAAGATATCTTTATATGTCTAACTGCCATGCAGCAGGCCCTCGCCATCTTCCGTGCCCTTGCCGATTCGACGCGGCTGCGCATCCTTGCGCTCGTTCGCTCGATGGAGCTGAGCGTGGGCGAGCTGGCGCAGGTGCTCGGGCAGAGCCAGCCGCGGGTGAGCCGGCACGTGAAGATCCTGTGCGATTCCGGGCTGCTCGAGCGGCGCAAGGAAGGCAGCTGGGTGTTCGTCGGCCTGGGCGCCGCGGCCAAGGTCTATCCGGTGCTGGCTGCGCTCGACCAGTGGGACCAGGCCGATCACTGGATGGTCGCGGACGAGGCCCGGCTGGCGGCGGTGCGTGCCGATCGCGCCAGCGCCGCGGCCGAGTGGTTCGAGAGCAATGCCGGCGAATGGGATGCGATCCGTTCGCTCCATGTCGCCGAAAGCGAAGTCGAGGCCGCGATGGCCCGCGCGCTGGGGGATGGTGAGATCGGCTATCTGGTCGATATCGGCACCGGTACCGGGCGGATGCTCGAGCTGTTCGCGCCGCGTGCCGAGCGCGCGCTGGGCATCGACCGTTCCTCCGAGATGCTGCGGCTTGCCCGCGCCAAGCTTTCCGAGCAGGGGCTGGCCAATGCCGAGCTGCGCCAGGCGGACCTGTATGCGCTGCCGATCCAGGATCGCGGCGCCGATCTCGCTATATTGCACCATGTGCTGCATTTCGCGCAGCAGCCGGGCGCGGCGATCTGTGAGGCGGCGCGGGTGCTCGCGCCCGGCGGCCGGCTGCTGATCGCCGATTTCGCGCCGCATGAGCGCGAGGAGCTGCGGCAGAAGGATGCGCATACGCGCCTCGGCTTCTCGGACGAGCAGGTGCTCGGCTGGTTCGAGGCGCATGGGCTCGCCCCGGTCCAGGTGGAGACGCTGGAGGGCGGCGAGCTGACAGTGAAATTGTGGCTGGGTCGCAAGACCGGCCAGGTTACGGAAAAGGTGAAGGCCGCATGACTATCCTTGACCCGCTGGCGGCGCCGCTCTTCGCGGACGTGGCGGGCGACATTGACGTGAGCTTCGAATTCTTCCCGCCCAAGACGGAGAAGATGGAGGAGACGCTGTGGGACTCGATCGAGACACTGAAGCCGCTCGATCCGCGCTTCGTCTCGGTCACCTATGGCGCCGGCGGCACCACCCGCGAGCGCACCCACAATACGGTGGCGCGGATCGCGCGCGAGACCGGCATCCCGGCGGCGGCGCACCTCACCTGCGTCGAGGCGACGCGCGAGGAGATCGACCAGGTCGCCGAGGAATATTGGGCGGCGGGCGTGCGGCATATCGTAGCACTGCGCGGCGATCCGCCGCGCGCGGGCGAGAAATACGCGACGCATCCGGGCGGCTATGAGAATGCCGCGGACCTGGTGGCGGGGCTGAAGAAGCTGCACGACTTCGAGATCTCGGTCGCGGCCTATCCCGAATGCCATCCGGACTCGCCGAGCCAGATGGCCGACCTCGACAATCTCAAGCGCAAGATCGACGCGGGCGCGACGCGGGCGATCACCCAGTTCTTCTTCGAGCCCGAGACCTTCCTGCGCTTCCGCGACGATGCGGCGGCGGCGGGGATCACTGCGGAGATCGTGCCGGGGATCATGCCGGTGATGAGCTTCGCCAGCGTGGTGCGGATGTCGGCGATGTGCGGGACGCAGGTGCCGGGCTGGATGGAGCGGCTGTTCGAGGGGCTCGACGACCGCCCTGCCGCGCGCCAGCTGGTCGCGGCGACGCTGGCGGCGGAGCTTTCGCGGAAGCTCTATGCGGGCGGCGTGCGGCAATTCCACTTCTACACGCTCAACCGCGCCGAGCTGAGCTACGCGATCTGCCACCTGCTGGGTGTGCGGCCGAAGGTGCCGGCGCTGGTGGGGGCGTAAGGTTCTAATCGTCATCCCGGCCTTGTGCCGGGATCCACCGGGCCGCTGGGTGCTGGTGGAGAGGTTCTAGCAGGAACGGTGATGCCGATGCCTGCTGCACAGTGGACCCCGGCACAAGGCCGGGGTGACGGAGAATGCAAGTGAGCGCACGCGAGAAACTGCTGGCCGAGGCCGCCAAGCGTATCCTGATCACCGACGGGGCGTTCGGCACCGAGATCCAGAACTGGAAGCTCGACGAGGCCGCCTATGCCGGCGATCTCGGGTTGGGCCACGACCAGAAGGGCAATAACGACATCCTCGCGCTGACCAAGCCCGAGGTGCCGGCAAGCATCCATCGCGCCTATTTCGAGGCGGGGGCCGACATTGCCGAGACCAACACCTTCTCGGCCAACCGGATCAGCCAGGCCGATTATGGCGCCGAGCATCTGGTGCGCGAGATCAATGTCGAGAGCGCGAAGCTGGCCCGCTCGATCGCCGACGAGTTCGAGGCGAAGGACGGCCGTCCGCGCTTCGTCGCCGGCGCGCTGGGGCCGACCAACAAGACGCTGTCGCTGTCGCCGGACGTCAACGATCCCGGCTATCGCGAGATCGACTTCGATTATCTGAAGGATGTCTATCGCGAGCAGATCGACGCGCTGGTCGAGGGCGGCGTGGACTTCATCCTGATCGAGACGGTGTTCGACACGCTCAATGCCAAGGCAGGGATCATGGCCGCGATAGAGGCAGGCAACGACCTGGGCCGCGACCTGCCGATCATGCTGTCGATGACGCTGACCGACTTGTCCGGCCGCAACCTGTCGGGCCACACCGTCGAAGCCTTCTGGCACGCGGTGCGGCATGCCAGGCCGGTGACGATCGGGCTCAACTGCTCGTTCGGCGCCGAGCAGCTGCGCCCGCATGTGAAGACGCTGTCGGCGCTCTGCGACACGCTGATCATGGTCTATCCGAACGCCGGCCTGCCCAACGAGCTCGGCGCCTATGACGAGCTGCCCGCGACGACCGCGGGGCTGGTCAAGGAATGGGCCGATGCCGGGCAAGTCAATGTGCTCGGCGGCTGCTGCGGCTCGACCCCGGCGCATATCAAGGCGATCGCGGATGCCGTGGCGGGCCTGCCAGCGCGGCCGATCCCGGTGCCCGAAGTGCGCACGCGGCTGGCCGGGCTCGAGCCGTTCACGATGGCGGCGTGACCATCCAAATCCTCTCCCGGAGGGAGAGGGGGACCGCGAAGCGGTGGAGAGGGAGTTTCCACACGCGGGCCGTTTGCTTGGGGATACTCCCTCTCCACCATCCTTCGGATGGTCCCCCTCTCCCTCCGGGAGAGGATTTAGGAATGAAAGAATGACCAACCTCTCCACCGGCTTCGTCAATATCGGCGAGCGCACCAACGTCACCGGCTCCGCGCGCTTCAAGAAGCTGATCATGTCGGGCGACTATGCCGCTGCGGTGGAAGTCGCGCTGCAGCAGGTCGAGGCCGGCGCGCAGGTGCTCGACGTCAACATGGACGAGGGCCTGCTCGACGCGCATGAGGCGATGACGACGTTCCTCAAGCTGATCCAGGCCGAGCCCGACATCGCGCGGATTCCGGTGATGGTCGACAGCTCGAAGTGGGACGTGATCGAGGCGGGGCTGAAGTGCGTCTCGGGCAAGCCGATCGTCAATTCGATCAGCATGAAGGAAGGCGTCGACCAGTTCCTCGACCATGCGCGCAAGTGCATGGCGTACGGCGCCGCGGTGGTCGTCATGGCGTTCGACGAGGTCGGCCAGGCCGACACGAAGGAGCGCAAGGTCGAGATCTGCGAGCGCGCCTATAACCTCCTCGTCGGGATTGGCTTCCCGCCCGAGGACATCATCTTCGATCCCAACGTCTTCGCAGTGGCGACGGGCATCGAGGAGCACAACAATTACGGCGTCGACTTCATCGAGGCGTGCCGCGAGATCAAGGCGCGTTGCCCGCACTGCCACATCTCGGGCGGCCTCTCGAATCTGAGCTTCTCGTTCCGCGGCAACGAGCCGGTGCGCAAGGCGATGCACTCGGTGTTCCTCTACCACGCGATCCCCGCGGGCATGGACATGGCGATCGTCAATGCCGGCCAGCTCGACGTTTACGACCAGATCGAGCCCGAGCTGCGCAAGGCGTGCGAGGACGTGATCCTCAACACCGATCCGGAGGCCGGCGATCGCCTCGTCGCGCTCGCCGAGAAGTTCCGCGGCACCGATGCTGCGGCGGAGAAGCAGGCTGCCGAGTGGCGCGGCTGGTCGGTCGAGAAGCGGCTCGAGCACGCGCTGGTCAAGGGCATCGACATGTATGTCGTCGAGGATACCGAGGAGTGCCGCCTGGCGTTCGCACGCCCGATCGAAGTGATCGAGGGCCCGCTGATGGACGGCATGAACGTCGTCGGCGACCTGTTCGGTTCGGGCAAGATGTTCCTGCCGCAAGTGGTCAAGTCCGCCCGCGTGATGAAGAAGGCAGTGGCGCATCTGCTGCCCTTCATCGAGGCGGCGAAGGAGCCCGGCGCCAAGGGCAAGGGCAAGGTGGTGATGGCCACCGTCAAGGGCGACGTCCACGATATCGGCAAGAACATCGTCGGCGTGGTCCTGCAGTGCAACGGCTTCGACGTGGTCGATCTGGGCGTGATGGTGCCCTGGTCGAAGATCCTCGAGGCGGCGAACGAGAATGATGCGGACATGATCGGGCTTTCGGGGCTGATCACGCCGTCGCTCGACGAGATGGTGACCGTCGCCGAGGAGATGCAGCGCGCCAACATGTCGATGCCGCTGCTGATCGGCGGCGCGACGACGTCGCGCGTGCACACCGCGCTGCGCATCGAACCGGCCTACACCGGGCCGGTGGTGCATGTGCTCGACGCCAGCCGCGCGGTGGGCGTGGCGACGGCTTTGGTCTCGGACACGCAGCGCGATGATTATGTCGCCAAGGTCGCGGCGGAATATGAGCAGGTCCGCCAGGCACGCGCGGGCCGCGGGCAGAGCGAGCTGCTGCCGCTCGAAAAGGCGCGCGACAATGCCTTCGAAGCGGACATGAACCTGAAGCCCACCAAGCCGCGCATGCCGGGCGTGCACGACTTCCCGGACTGGGACCTCAAGGACCTGCGCCAGTATATCGACTGGACGCCCTTCTTCCGCGCCTGGGAGCTGGCCGGCAATTATCCGGCGATCCTGACCGACGAGGTGGTGGGCGAGAGCGCTTCGTCGCTGTTCGCCGATGCGCAGAAGATGCTCGACACGATCATCGCCGAGAAGTGGCTGACCGCGCGCGGCGTCGCCGGGCTGTGGCCGTGCCGGCGCAAGGGCGACGACATCATCGTCCATGTCGGCGACGAGGAGCATGTCACGCTGCCGATGCTGCGCCAGCAGATCGCCAAGCGCGAGGGCCGGGCGAACATGTGCCTGGCCGACTTCATCGACACGCAGGGCGATTGGATCGGCGGGTTCGCGGTGGGAATCCACGGCATCGAGCCGCACCTCGCGCGCTTCAAGAACGCGATCGACGACTATTCGGACATCCTGCTCAAGGCGCTCGCCGATCGCCTCGCCGAAGCCTTTGCCGAGCGGCTGCACCAGTTCGTCCGCACTTCGCTCTGGGGCTATGCCGAGGGCGAGCAGCTGACCAACGAAGCGCTGATCAAGGAAGAATATCGCGGCATCCGTCCGGCGCCCGGCTATCCGGCCTGCCCCGAGCACAGCCTCAAGCCGATCCTGTTCAAGATGCTCGACGCGCATCACCGCACCGGCATCAGCCTGACCGAGAGCTTCGCGATGCTGCCGACCGCGGCAGTTTCGGGCTTCTATTTCGGCCACCCCCAGGCGGAGTATTTCGGCGTGGCGCGGATCGGGCAGGACCAGCTCGAGGACTATGCCGTTCGCCGCGGCATCGATCGCGAGCTGGCGACGCGCTACCTGCGGCCGAACCTCGACTGAGGATCGCGATTTCCGTTCCCCGGCCTTCCCGGGGAACGGAAATCGCCGGATCAGGGCTGGGTGTAGCTGCCCTTGGTCCAGCCCGAGGTGCCGGGATCGGCGCAATATTCGACCGTGGTGTCGCCGCCGGTGACGTAGAGCCGCAGATGCTGCCCGGCCGAATCCGCCCAGGTCGTGACCGAGGCCTGCGACCCCGGGAAGCTGGCACCGGCGACCCAGCCATTGCCGTCGTTGCAGCGCTCGCTGATCGTGTAGCCATCGCTCGAATAGACGCGGATGTGCAGCGCGTGGCTGCTGTCGAACCAGCTTGTCGCGCAGGTTGCTATCGGAAAATTCGGATTGTCTCCGGGCATGTGATTTCCCCCCTTTTTGCCAGGCCGCCCCCCGCTGGTGCGGCCGGCGGCAAGCTCCCGCGTCCACCCTGCCGGCGCAATCGGCATTGCAACCGGATCGGTGCAGCCCGTGGCGCATAACCCAGGTTGATTGCGGATCGCTCGGCATCGACTAACGTTGGCGCGTTCGACCCCGATGCCGGAGCCTGCATGACCGAAAGCCGCAAGGAAAAGACTTCGGTCGCGAAGCAGCTTGGCCCCGGCCTGATCACCGGCGCGGCGGACGACGATCCCAGCGGCATCGCCACTTATTCGCAGGCCGGCGCCCAGTTCGGCTACGGGCTGATGTGGACGATGGTGCTCACCTATCCGCTGATGTCGGCGGTGCAGCTGGTGAGCGCGCATATCGGGCGGGTGACCGGGCAGGGCCTGGCGCACAACATGCGCGAGCTGCTGCCGAACTGGCTGCTGACGCTGCTGGTCACCGTGCTTTTCCTCGCCAACACGATCAACATCGGCGCGGACATCGCGGCGATGGGCGATGCGGCGCAACTCGTCGCCGGCTGGGGCGATCACTGGTTCACCATCGTGTTCGCGCTGTTCAGCCTGCTACTCCAGGCCTTCGTGCCGTATCACCGCTATGCGCGGGTGCTGAAATGGCTGACGCTGTCGCTGTTCGCCTATGTCGCGGTGGTGCTGGTGGTGCAGGTCGACTGGGCGGCGGCGGGGCGCGGGCTGGTGGTGCCCAGCCTGAGCGGCCCGCAGGCGATTGCCACCGTGGTCGCGATCTTCGGCACCACGATCAGCCCCTATCTCTTCTTCTGGCAGACCGCCCAGGAAGTCGAGGAGATCGAGGACGACGACGAAGCCAAGCCGTTGACCGAAGCGCCCGAACAGGCGCCGCGCGAGATCAGGCGGATGCGGATCGACACGTTCGTCGGCATGGCCTTTTCCAACCTGATTGCGCTGGCGATCATGGTTGCCGCCGCCGCGACGCTGCACGTCCAGGGCGTAACCGAAATCAACACTGCCGCCGATGCCGCCGAGGCACTGAAGCCGGTGGCCGGCGATTTCGCCTTCGCGCTGTTCGCGATCGGCATCATCGGCACCGGGCTGCTCGCGGTGCCGGTGCTGGCGGGATCGGCCGGCTTCGCGGTGAGCAACGCGCGGGGCTGGCGCTGCGGGCTGGAGCACAAGGTGGCGGAGGCGCCGGGCTTCTACGGCGTGATCGCGCTCGCCATCCTGCTGGGCATCGTGCTCGACTGGTCGGGCATTCCGCCGATGCAGGCGCTGTTCTGGAGCGCGGTGGTCAACGGCTTTGCCGCGGTGCCGATCATGGCGGTGATGATGATCATCGCGACGCGGCGCCAGGTGATGGGCGAATTCCGCATCCGCGGCCCGTTGCTGCTGTTCGGCTGGGCAGCGACCCTCGTGATGGGCGCAGCGGCGGTGGCGATGCTGGTGTGGCGCTAAGGCTAGCTTGCCGCGCCCTGCCAAGCCGCTAAGCTTCGCGGAAAAGCATGCGAGGGGCAGATGGCAGACGGCGCAGGCGAGCCGACGGGCAAGGATATCCGGCTGGTGATCGGCGCATCGTCGCTGGGCACCATCTTCGAATGGTATGACTTCTTCATCTGGGGCACGCTGACCGCCACCGGCATCCTGCAGCACACCTTCTTCCCGGCGGGCAATGACGTGCTCGCCAGCCTGCTCGCCTGGGCCGCCTTTGCCGTCGGCTTCGGCTTCCGCCCGCTCGGCGCGGTGCTGTTCGGCTATCTCGGCGACCGGATGGGGCGGAAATACACCTTCCTCGTCACCATCACCGTGATGGGCCTGGCGACCGCGGGGATCGGGCTGGTGCCGAGCTATGCCGCGATCGGCGCGGCGGCGCCGGTGCTGATCCTGATCATGCGGGTGGCGCAAGGGCTGGCGCTGGGCGGCGAATATGGCGGCGCGGCGATCTATGTCGCCGAGCATTCGCCGGGCGGGCGCGCGGGCTTCCACACCAGCTTCATCCAGGCGAGCGTGGTCGGCGGCTTCATCCTGAGCCTGGCGGTGGTGCTCGCCTTCAAGGCGCCGATGGCGGCGGAGACCTGGGCGGCCTGGGGCTGGCGGCTGCCGTTCCTCTTCTCGATCCTGCTGCTCGCGGTGTCGCTGTGGATGCGCCTGAAGCTTTCCGAGAGCCCGGTGTTCAAGGCGATCAAGGAAGCCGGCGAGACGGCGAGCAACCCCTTCGTCGAGAGCTTCACCTATCCGGGCAATCTGCCGCGGCTGTTCGTCGCGCTGTTCGGCATCGCGGCCGGGCTGACGGTGATCTGGTACACCTCGATGTTCTCGGTGCTGTCGTTCCTCACCGGGCCGATGCGGATGGATCCGACCACCGCGCAGCTGATCTGCGGCGGCGTGGCGCTGGTCGGGTGCAGCTTCTTCGTGCTGTTCGGCCATCTCTCCGACAAGGTGGGGCGCAAGATGCCGATCGTGATCGGCTATGCGCTGACGCTGGTGCTGCTCTTCCCGCTGTTCTGGGTGATCGGCGGCGCGGCCAATCCGGGGCTGGCCCAGTCCGCCCGCCACGCGCCGGTGGTCGTGCGCGGGCCCAATTGCAAATTTGATCCCTTCGCCGCGAAGCAGTTGGATGCCTGCGGCCAGGTGCTCGACCAGCTTTCCAAGAAGGGCGTCGCGTACAAGACGCAGCGCGCCGATGCGGTGGTGGTGACGATCGGCGGCGTTCCGGTCGAGGATATCGGGCCGGCCGGGCTCGACGCGGCGCTGGCGGGGGCAGGCTATGACCTGGCGCCGGCGGTGCCTTCGCCGCGCAATATCGCCGTGATCGTGCTGGCGATGCTGGGGCTGATGGCGCTGGCGGGGGCGACCTATGGCCCGGTGGCGGCGCTGCTCAGCGAGATGTTCCCCAGCCGGATCCGCTATTCCTCGATGTCGATCCCCTATCATCTGGGCACCGGCTATTTCGGCGGCTTCCTGCCCTTCATCAGCCAGTACATCGTCGCGCGCACCGGCGATCCCTATGCCGGGCTGTGGTACACGATCGCGGTAGTGGCGATGGCGCTGCTGGTCACGGCGTTCGGCCTGCAAGAGACGGCACCCGTCCGTAAGAAGCACGCATAGAAAAGGCCGGCGACCTTGCGGTTGCCGGCCCTTCCCTCTGGTTTCCGGTTGCCCGGGGGCCGAAGCCCCCGAAGCGATCAGAAGCGAACCGCCGTGCTCGCGAAGAACTGGCGGCCGACATAGTCGAACCCGGCATAGAGCGGCGCGCTGCCGACGCGGTTATAGGCACCCGACGAGGTGACGGGCGGCTCCGTGTCGAACAGGTTGCGCACGCCCAGCGTGAAGCGGACCTGATCCGTGCGATAGGTCGCCGAGATGGTGTGCAGCCAATAGTCCGGCGTCGAGAAATTGTAGGTAGGGCCGGCGCCGTAATAGGCGTTGGTATCGGTGCTGTCGGTCCATTCCGCGCTGTAGTGCACGCTGAACTTGTCGATCGCATAGGTCGCGTCGAACGTGCCGGTGAAGCGCGGAAAGGCGTTCGAGTTGTTGATGATCTTGCCGATCAGATCGACGATCGGATCGGTCGGCAATTGCTGCGAATGGCGCCGCAGGAAATGCGATACCTGGCCGTTGAGCGTCATCTTGCCGCCCGCGAGCGGGAAGGAGACGCGGGCGTTGTAGTCGAGCCCCTGGAGGTACGACTTCGAGATGTTCACATAGCCCGTGGTGATCTGCAGTGCAGTGCCGTTACGCTTGACCAGGCCGCATACCGCGAGCGCGCGGAATTCCACCGAGTCATAGCACTGTGCCATGATCGTCGCATAACCCAGCTGGGCAACGCCATTGTTCACGGTAAGATCGTAGTAATCGACCGAGAACGAGGTCTGTACGTCACCGAAGCGCGGCGTGAGCACACCGCCCAGGTTGAGATTGGTCGAGGTTTCCGAGGTCAGGCCCGATTCCGCGCCACCACGCTGCAGGACCGTGATGCCCGCGTTCTGCGTGAAGCCAAGCCCGATCCCGTCTGCAGCGCAGTTGCGCACGCGGTTGGGGTTTGAAGCCGTGGTCAGGTTGCCGCAGATATCGTTCGCAGCGTTCTGGAAGCCCGAAGTCGCGCCCAGATACTGTTCGAACAGCTGCGGCGCGCGGAACGACGTGCCGTAGCTGCCGCGGAACATCAGCCACTTGGTCGGGGCGAACGCACCGCCCACCTTCCAGGTCGTGTTGCTGCCATAGGAGCGATAATCGGTGTAGCGCGCCGAACCGGTGAGCGTCAGGTCATGCACGAAGGTATCGCGCAGGATCGGCAGCTCGAGCTCGCCATAGACTTCGTTGACGCTGTCGTTGCCCCGCGTGGCCGTCGCCGAAGTGGTGTTGAGCAGGTTGCCGCGCTGGCTGTCGTTCGGCGGCGTATCGTCGATGCTCTGCGTGCGATGCTCGAAGCCGACCGCGATCTGCGCGTCGCCACCAGGCAACTTGAACAGCGGGCCGTCGACGTTGAACGCGAAGGTAGTCTCGCGGAACTTGGTCGTGCCGGTGACTTCGGGAGCGATGTAATTGCGCCAGTCGCTCGGAAGCGTGCCGCCGATCACCGATGCACTGAGCGCCGGTGCGGCGACGCAGCCGCCCGTGGTGTTGCGGCAAGCGAAGCCGCTGCCCGAAGCGACGACGTCGAGGCTCTGCGCCAAGCGGTCGGTAAGCACGACCGGCGTGGTGTAGGACGAATCCGACCATGACTTGCTGGCATAGGCGTCGTAGCGGAAATTCGCTGGCAAGTTGCCGCGAATGCCGCCTCCGGCCTTCACGAAGTCCGAAGTCTGGGTGTTGGTGTAGTTGCCGAAATCGATGAAGGCCCGCGCGGCGATCGGCGTACCGGCGATGCAGGTCGGGAAGCTCGCCACCGCGCAGTTGCCGAAGTTCAGATTGCGCAGCGCCGCCGGCAGCAACAGGCTGCCCTGGTTATAGTCCAGCGACAGCTGGCGGTTGCTGGTCTGGCTGGAATTGCGCCGCGTGGCGAGGAATTCGCCATAGACTTCCGCATCGCCCAGCGCTTCGAGCTTGTAGGCCGCGCTCGCATACGCGTTGTAGTTCTCGGTTCCCGAGATCAGCGAGTTGTTGAGGATCGACTTCGGGAAGGTATCGCGCACGTCGAGCGAGATCGTGCCGCCGCCGACGCACTCATAGCCCGGATAGGCGCCGGTGGTCACCGCCGGATTCGGGCGGAAGCGATTGCAGTCGCCGGTATAGCCCGCAGGCACCCCCGCACCGAGCGCTACCATGTTGCCCTTGACGGTCGGCAGGCCGATCGTGTTGACGGTCACGCCGTTGTCGCCGGTGCCGTTGGCAAGGCCGTAGCACTTCGGCTTCCCGGTCGCCGGATCGATGAAGTCGCCGCTGCCCATGCCGCCGCCGGTGCCGTTCAGACGCTGGCCGGTCGAACAGCGGGTGAAGTCGCGATCGCCCAGGGTGAGCCCGTCGCGCTTGTAATATTCGAGCGAGCCATCGACCGAGAAGCGCTCGCCCTTGGTGCCGAACATCAGCGCGACACGCTTCTGCACGCCGGCGCCGACCTGCGGCGAGGTGGTTTCGGCGTTGAGCTCGATCCCGTTGATGCCCTTGCGGGTGATCACGTTGACCACGCCCGCGATCGCGTCCGAACCGTAGATCGACGACGAACCGGCGTTCAGGATTTCCACCCGTTCGACCATGGCGTTCGGAAGCGAATTGAGATCGGCCGAGCCGACCGCGCCACGCGAGCCCGACGGCGCCATGCGGCGGCCGTTGAGCAGGATCAGCGTACGCGAGGTGCCGAGGCCGCGCAGCGACAGGGTGTTGGCGCCCGGGCCGCCGGCGGTGACAAAGCCGCCATAGGCGTTGTTGATCTGCGCGGTGCCGTTGGTGACCGCATTGCTCTGCAACAGGTCGGTGGTGGTGCTGTAGCCGGCTGCCGTCGCATCGTCGCGCGTGATGGTGGTCACCGGATCGGCGCCCGTGAAGCGGCCGCGGATGCGCGAGCCGGTGACGGTGATCGCGTCCTGCCCCTCTTCGGCGCTTTCGGTTTCACCGACGGCCGTCGGTTCCTGATTGGCGTCGGTGGCGGCCGGAGCCGTCTGCGCCGAGGCAACGGCGGGGACGAGCAACAGCGTCCCCATGAGCGCCGTGGCGCCCAGCAAAGATTCCATTTTCACTAAATATACCCCCAAGAGCGTGAATGCTCGAAGGGGGATCATTTAAACAATTGGCGGAAACACAAAGGAAATGCTTCGCATGCCTCCTAATGATTTCGACAATGTTGCGATTATGCGACTATAGATTTCAGGTATAGTAGGATTTCAGCTCCGCTGGCCTCTTATTTTGCCAAGGGGAATGGCATAACAACCAATATGCGACGAAATTTGCGACGAAAGTCTTATCGTTCATTTGTTGTCGTCAGCCGCCGGCTCCTGCCCGCAAATGTCCGAATCGAACGAGAAGGTGGCGCGGCGGCGCAGGGGCGGCTAGTCGCGTCGCATGACTGCTCCCCTGCGCTTGCGGCTGGATAGTGCCGCGCTCACCTCCAACTGGCGGCACCTGGCGAAGCTCAGCGGCAGCGCCGCGTGCGGTGCGGCGATCAAGGCGAATGGCTATGGGCTGGGCGCACGCGAAGTGGCGCGGCGGCTGGCCGGGGCGGGGTGCCGCGATTTCTTCGTCGCGACCTGGGCCGAGGCGGCGGCGCTCACCGATCTGGGACTGACCGTCTCGGTGCTGCACGGGCTGCGCGCCGAGGACCCGCTCGATGCGCCCTTCGCGCGACCGGTTCTGAGCACTGCGGAGCAGGTCGCGCGCTGGAAGCCGACGGGGCGGGTGTGCGACGTGATGGTCGATACCGGGATGAACCGGCTGGGCGTGTCGGTGGAAGAGATCGGCGCGGGCCTGCTCGACGGGCTGGCGATCGAGACGCTGCTCAGCCACCTCGTTTCCGCCGACGAGGACGTGCCGCTCAACGCGCGCCAGCTTGCCGATTTCGGTGCGCTCAGGGGCCGGACGCAGGCAAAGCGGATGAGCCTGGCCAATTCGGCGGGCATCGCGCTCGGTGCCGACTATCATTTCGACCTGACCCGGCCGGGCATCGCGCTCTATGGTGGTTGGCAGCGCACCGGGCATGACGCGATCCGCCAGGTCGCCACGCCCGAGGCGCAGATCCTCCAGCGCCGCCGGGTGCGCGCAGGCGACACGGTGGGCTATAACGCGATCTGGACCGCGCCGGTCGACAGCGAAGTGGCGATCCTCAACCTTGGCTATGCCGATGGCTATCTGCGCTGCTTCTCGGACAAGGGTCTCGCGACGGCAGAAGGCGTGACGCTGCCGCTGATCGGCCGCGTCTCGATGGACCTGACCGCGATCGACGTGACCGCGCTGCCCGCGCTTCGCGAAGGCGACTGGGTGGCGATGTCCTATAAGTTGCCCGAGACCGCGGCGCTGAGCGGGCTCTCGCAATATGAGCTGCTGACCGGGCTCGGGCCGCGCTACGACCGGATCTGGGCCTAGGACGAGGCGGCGCGCGCTTCGTCGGACAGCGCCCAGGCGCTGGTCGGCGCGGCGCGGATCCAGCGGGTGGCGATCCATTTGGTGCCGCTCGCCACCGGCAGTCCGGCATGGCGGCTGCGCGGATGCGGCGCGCCCGCGGCATCGACATTGTCGAAGGCGAGCAGGTCGCCCATCTGCGGCGCGACCTTGAGGCCGAGATCGGGGAAGACCGTCTCGCCGCCCGCGAAATTGTGGTTGATGTAGAGGATCGCCGTGCGGATGCGCTGGTTGCCCTGGCCGGGCAGCGTGTCGAGATGGAGCTTGTACTGCTGGCCCGGGCCATAGCGCAGCACCGTCAGCGGCTCACCCTGCGCGACGACGGTGCCGGTGGCGGCGGCGATGCGGCGGTTGATCGCCTGGACGACCAGCGATTCCTGGGTGGGGCCGATCGGCGCATTGTCCGACGCGCGGATCGGATGCGCGATCATCCGGCCGCTCGCCGGATCGAACACGGTGGCCGGCTGCAGCGACGGCGCGGCGACAGAGGCGATGTGCGCACATTCGATCGGGGTGCAGAAGCCGGGGAAGCGCTGGACCAGCGGATCCCGGTGCAGCACCAGCGGCGCCGGCAGCCGGGCGGGCTCGCCCTGCGGGGTGATCGCCATCTTGCCGAGCAGCTCGAGATGTTGCGCAGCAAGTGGATCGGTAGTCGCGGCGCGGCGGAGCAGCGCGAGCGCGGCCGGCCAGTCGGCAGGGGCGCCGCTGCCATTGGCGGTGAGCGCGATCTCCATCAGCGCGGCATCGACATGACCGATCGTGGCGGCGCGGCGCAGCAATGCGCGGGCAGCGGGCAGGTCGCGCGCGACATATCTGCCCCCGATGTGCCAGATCGCCAGCTCGGCCAGCGCCTCGGCATTGCCGGCATCGCCTGCCGCTGCGAGCAGGGCAGTGGCGCCCGCCGCATCGCCCTGGGCCAGCTTCGCCTGTGCTGCGGTGATCGGATCCAAGCCAGCCTCGCGCAAAAAATAGGGGGCGAAGGTTTCCCCTCGCCCCCCGATTAGCAGTTATTCCGAAAGATCAGAACTTGGCCTTGAAACCTGCATAGAAGGTGCGGCCACGGAACGAGTAGATCGCGCTGCCCGTGCCCGTCGCCGTCGAACCGAGCGGCGGCTGGGTGTTGAGCAGGTTGTCCACGCCGCCGTAGAAGTTGAACTTCTGACGGCTGCCGTCCTTGCCGATGTCGAAGTCGAAGCGGATGGCGTGGTAGAACACCTCCGGATACTTCAGCGTGTCGGCATAGTCGACGTTCGCCGGGGCAATGCCGTTGATCGAGTACAGGTCGCTGTACGCGGTCAGCAGCATCGGGCCGATATAGTGCATGTTGTAGCCGAAGGTGAACGGCCCGGTCCCGAGGTTCAGATCCCAGCGGAACTCGTCCTTCGGATCGCCGAGCTGGCCGAGGTTGCGGGTCTCGAAGCTCGGGTTGGTCGGATCCTGATAGTTGCTGTTCTTCAGGACGTGCACATAGATCACGCTCGTCCCGAGCTTCACGTCACCGATGTTGGCGCGATACTCGAGATTGACGTCGATGCCGCGGCGCTGGCGGCTGGCGAAGTTCAGCGGCGCCGAGATCAGCGTGTTGAACAGGATGCGGCCCGGCACTTCGCCATTCGGGCCGTTGGTCGTGCCGCGGTTGCGCGAGAACTGCGCGCAGAACACGTTGTTCAGCGAAGCCGAGTCATAGCAGCTGTTCACGATCGCCTGCGCGCTGAGCGAGGTGATGATGCCGTTCACCTTGATCTGGTAGTAATCGGCCGTGAGGCTGAGGCCCCGGATGAAGCGCGGCTGCAGCACGGCGCCGACCGTCAGCGAGTTCGAAGTCTCGGCCTGAAGGTTCGGGTTCGAGCCGCTGACGATGCCGAGCGACTGGGTGATGTCGGTCAGGTTGCTGAGCAGCCCGCCGAGATCCGCCTGGCAGTTCGTGTTGCGGATACCGGTGCCGCGGCTGCCGGGCTGGCAGGGATCGACGAAGCCGGGCGCGAAGTTCGGAACCAGCGGGAAGGCGGTTTCCGAGACGTTCGGCGCACGGACCGAGTGACCATAGTTGGCGCGGAAGCGGATGTCCGGGATCGGAGCCCAGACGGCACCCGCATTATAAGCCCAAACCGTGCCCACATCGCCCTGATACTGGGCGACGCGGCCCGCGCCCGAGAGCGTCAGTTCGTTGAAGAACGGCACGTCCTTGAGCAGCGGCACATTGAGCTCGCCGTACGCTTCCTTCACCTGGAAGGGATCCGGCGTGAACGATGGGATCGAGACGCCGTTGGTGAAGCCGTCGGTGACGAACGGATCCTGATAGTAGAACGCCTTTTCCTGGCGATATTCGCCGCCGATCGCGAAGCCGACCGGGCCGCCCGGCAGCTCGAACAGCTGGCTCAGGTCACCCGAGACGAAGCCCGACACGACGAGCTGCTCGAGGCCCGAGCGGTTGATCGCGGGACGGCTGAAATAGGCGACCGAGGCGCTGTTGTCGGCATGGCCGAACGGATTGTACGGCTTGCAGGCCGCGATGTCGGCAGCCAGGCGGGCGGCGTTGCGCGCCGCGATGGCGAGCGAGACCGAGTCGGTGCGCTGGATCGGCAGGGCCGATGCGGCGTCATACTGCGAGCGGCACTTGATCGTGTTGGTCGCCGGATCGAGGCCGGCGTCCATCGCGAGCATGAAGCGCTGGCGATCGATATAGCCTTCGGTGGTGATCTGTTCGCGGAACTTGCCGTAGTTCAGCGACAGTTCGTAGTTCCAGTCGCTGTTGAACGTGCCGCGGATGCCGCTGACCACGCGCCAGGTGTCGCGCGAGAAATGCTCGTCGCGCAGGCCGACATCGAGCAGGTTGCGGGCGAGCACGAAGCGGTAGCTGCCGTTGTTGATCGCGGTGATGTCCGCCGCGGTCAGGTTGCCGGCGGCCGGGCAGGTGGTCTGCAGGTCGCTGCGGCAGCCCGAGGCGATCAGTGCATTGGCCAGCGTCGTGCGGTCCGCCGAGTTCAGGTACGGGTTGTCGAGGCGGGTGCGCTCGCGATAGTCGAACTGCGACTGGGTGCCCTGGATGAACGACGGGCCGGCATTGTTGCCCACCGTGTTCACGCGGTTCCACTTGGCTTCGACGAACAGCTCCAGCTCGGGCGCGACTTCATAGTGCGCGAGCAGGTTGGCGT
This sequence comes from Sphingomonas sp. HITSZ_GF, assembly GCF_029543155.1. GTDB lineage: Bacteria > Pseudomonadota > Alphaproteobacteria > Sphingomonadales > Sphingomonadaceae > Sphingomonas. The sequence continues at coordinate 438,097 of NZ_JARQXA010000004.1, forward strand.
TGTAGTGCTCGTTGAACGGCAGGACCGAGAGCGTCTTGCCCTCGCGGCCGGTCTGGCCGTTGCCGCCGATGATCGAGCTGTTGATGCCGGTGCCGAAGCGGGTGCCGGTCTGCTGCACGAGACGGCCGGCATCGTTGAAGATGTAGGTGCAGCTGAAGGCCACGCCGAGGCTGTTCGGGCCGCCATTGTTGGCGGTGGTCGCATTGCCGCAGGCGCCGCCGACGGCGTTGCGCTGGTTGATCGGGACCAGGCCGTTATAGTGGATGGTGGTGCTGCGGAAGTCCTGGAAGAGCGCGCGGTCCGGATAGCCGTCCCCGCCGTTCACGATGCCGGTGCCGCCATCCGAATCGATGACGCCGAAGCCGTCGTTGCGGATGAAGGCCGGGACGTCCGACGCGAAGACGCGGTCAGCGCGCGAATAATCGGCCTGGACGGTGATGTTGCCGCGGCCATCGGCGAAGTTCTTGCCGACGATGCCCGAGATCAGCTGGTTGCCGCCATAGCCGTCCTGCACGAGGCCGGCCTGGCCGCGCACCTGGGCGCCCTCGAAGTCCTTGCGCAGGATGAAGTTGACGACGCCGGCGATGGCGTCCGAGCCGTAGATGGCCGAGTTGCCGCCGGTGACGATCTCGACGCGCTCGATCAGGTCGGCCGAGATCGAGCTGATGTCCGGCGAGACCGCGTTGTTGAGGATGTCGGCCGGCACGTGGCGGCGGCCGTTGACCAGCACCAGGGTGCGCTGCGTGCCCAGGCCGCGCAGATCGAGCAGGCTCAGGCCGGCGATGCCGATGCCCAGGCCGGGATTCTGCTGGGCGAAGGTGCTGCGCAGCTGCGGCAGATCGTTCAGCGTGTCGCCGATGTTGTTCTGGCCTTGCTGGAAGAACTGCTCACCCGAGATCGAGGTGACCGGAACCGGCGAATCGATGTTCGGACGGCGGATGCGCGAGCCCGTGACGACGATCTGCTCCTGATCGTCCTTCGGTGCGGTGGCGGTGCTGTCCGCGCCATCGCTCGACTGCGCGAATGCAAGCGCAGGAACGAATAGCGCGGAGCCGGCGAGCGCGGTCGCGCTCAACAGATGCGAGAGTTTCATTATGTGCCCCTTCAGGCGGGATGCCCGAAGAGCACAAAGAGCCGGACATGTTTCTGCACTGCAAGAGGCTGAAACATTGCACTGCGCAATTATGTCGACTGTGTTGCAGAAAAGAGACTGCAACGCATGGTGAATTACAAATAGCGGCCGATTAGGGTAACTTTCAGAATGTGGTTTATTGGAGTATAACGCTAAAGCAGCCTATTCCAGAAACATTTCGTAACATCTCGTTGGCGGCCCGCAATATGGGGAGCGCCTCAGCGCTCCACGCACATCGCGATTCCCATGCCGCCGCCGATGCACAGCGTGGCGAGGCCCTTCTTCGCATCGCGCTTGGCCATCTCGTAGATCAGCGTGGTGAGCACGCGGGCGCCGCTGGCGCCGATCGGATGGCCGATGGCGATCGCGCCGCCATTGACGTTGACCTTGCTCGCGTCCCAGCCCAGCTCCTTGCCGACCGACAGCGCCTGGGCGGCGAACGCCTCATTGGCCTCGATCAGGTTCAGGTCGGCGATGCTCCAGCCGGCCTTTTCCAGCGCCTTCTTCGAGGCCGGCACCGGGCCGATGCCCATGACCGAGGGATCGACGCCCGCAGTTGCCCAGCTGCGAATCGTGGCGAGGATCGGCGATCCGCGCTTCTCGGCCTCGGCACGGCTCATCACCACCAGTGCGGCGGCGCCGTCGTTGAGGCCCGATGCGTTGGCGGCAGTGACGGTGCCGTCCTTCTTGAACGCGGGGCGCAGGCCCGAAACGCTGTCGAGCGTGGCGCCCGCGCGGATATATTCGTCGTCGGCGACGATCGTGTCGCCCTTGCGACCCTTGATGGTGACCGGGGCGATCTCATCCTTGAAACGGCCGGCGGCGCGCGCGGCCTCGGCCTTGTTCTGCGACGCGACGGCGAATTCGTCCTGCTCGGCGCGGGTGACCTGATATTGCTCGGCCAGGTTCTCGGCGGTGATGCCCATGTGATAGCCGTTGAACACGTCGGTCAGGCCGTCCTTGATCATCGTGTCGACCAGCGCGACGTCGCCCATCTTCGCACCCGCACGCAGCGCCTGGGCGTGGTTGGCGAGCGACATGCTCTCCTGCCCGCCGGCGACGACGATCGTCGAATCGCCGGTCTGGATCGCCTGGGCGGCGAGCGCCACGGCGCGCAGGCCCGAGCCGCAGACCTGCTGCACGCTCCACGCCGGCACTTCCTTGGGCACGCCGGCGGCCATCGATGCCTGGCGGGCGGGGTTCTGGCCCTGCGCCGCGGTGAGCACCTGGCCGAGGATGACCTCGCTGACTTCCTCGCCCTTCACGCCTGCCTGCGCGAGCGCGGCCTCGATCGCGACGCGGCCTAGCTCGTGCGCGGGCGTGCTGCCGAAGGCGCCGAGGAAGCTGCCCACGGGGGTGCGCTTGGCGGCGGTGATGACGACGTCGGTCGGGCTGGTCATGGGAGGCTCCTGCGATGGTCTTGTCTTGTTGCGCGCTATCTAGTGTGCGCTGCGGCAAGACGCCAGACGCAGCCACGCCCAGCCGCGAGGCGGGCGTGGCCGGCGCAGGCCAGGATTATTGGCGCAGGATCTCGGCGCTGCCAACGAAGCGGCGCTTGTCCTTGCCGGCCGCCCATTTGACTTCGCCGGTGGGCGTGCAGCCTTGCGCGAATTCGGGGACCATGACGAGCGCGGCCTCGCAGCTCAGCTGGACGCGATTGGAATCCTCGCCCTCGCAATTGGTCGCCGGCAGGGTGCCGGCGGATATCGCTTCGACCGGTTCGGTTTCGCCGCTGGTCTCGCTGTCCTTGACTGCGAAGCGAATCCGCCGGCTGTCGACATTGTCGAGGCCGAGGCCGCTGCACGCGGTAAACCACCGCTTGCCATCCTTCTCAGTCTTGCGATGGAAGCTGATCTGCACGGTCTGGGCGGGCGCGACGACTTCGCGCCACGGGCCCTGCCTGCTTTCCTGAATCTCGATCAGCGACTTGCCGAGGTCCGATCCCGGCGTGGCGATGCGGACGATTTCGAGCCAGTGCGCTGCATTGTCCTTGGGCACGTTGTTGCTGGCCAGCGTTTCGAGCGCTGCGATGCGCTTGTCGCGTTCCGTGACAACGCCCTTCAGGGATTGAACCTTGGCCAGAAGCACATCGCGGCGCTCCAGCTCCGGTTTCAGCTGGGTGAAGCTGATACCGCCGACGGCGACGAGAACCGCGGCCGCGCCGCCAAGCTTGACCCCGGGGGTGTTCCAGCCCGCGTCACCAACGCCGCCGAGGAAGTGAAAAGTGAGTGTCGCCGCGGCCACGCCGACGAAGAAGGAGGTTATCGCGGCGGACTGGAACAGTCCCATCCCGGCCGAAATCATCACGCCCACGGCAGTCAGGAGCGCGAAGACCACGACGATGCGCTCGAACCAGCTCACCGGCTTGTTCGAATTCTGCCCGCCGGTATTGGCGCTTCCCACCCCGTCTTCGCGATTTTCGTCACTCATTTCAGAACTCCCCCAAGTTCTTCCAAGTCTTGGTTATCGCAGCGGTGACCTATTCGTTCAACGACTACCGGCTTTTATTTGGTCCGTTTCGGCGAGCCAGTCGCGCAGCGGCTCCCACACCATCGTGCGGGCGCGGCCGCCGACGATCATGCCGACATGGCCGAGCGCGATGCTCCGCCGCTCGGCCAGCCCCGCGGCGGTGGCGGCGGGGACGATGCGATCGGTGGTGGAGAGCAGCTCGAGCGCGGGGCAGGCGAGACGTCCGGGCAGGATGCGCGTGCCCTCGACCCACCAGCGGCCGGCGCCGGGGCGATCGTGCTGGAAGAAGCGTTCGAACATCTCCGTGCCCGCGGCATAGGGGAGCGGCGCGCCGGCATTGGCCCAGTCCTCGAGCGCGATGAAGGCGGCGGCCTGGTCGCTGCCCGGCGCGATCCGGGCGAATCGCTCGAACTTGGCGACGGTGCGGGCGGGATCGAGCTGCCAGAAGCCGGCCTGGAGCACTTCCATCGGCACCAGCCCGAGCGCGGCGCTGGCGGGTTGGGCGGCCTCCCATTGCGCCGCAATCGCTGCGCGCGCGAAATCGCCGTAGCGGCGGAATCGCCACGGTGCAGCAATCGTCGCCAGCCCGCGCACCGGGCGGAGCGACGCGGCCGCCATGGCGAGCGTGCCCCCCAGGCAATAGCCGGCGAGCAGCGGCGGCTCGCCCAGCGCATCGATCAGCGGCAGGAGCAATTCGGTGATGTGATGATCGAGCCCCTGGTCGCGATCCTCCGGCCCCGGCGTGCCCCAGTCGACGAGCAGCGGGCGAAGCCCCTGCGTCGCCAGCCACTCGAGCAGCGAGTTGCCCGGCGCCAGGTCGAGGATGAAGGGGGGGTTGATCAGCGAGGGCACGAACACGACCGGCGGGCCGCTGCCGCCATAGTCGCGCAAGGAGGCGCGGCCGGCAGTGGCGACGGCAGGCTTGGGCGCCCGTTCCGGCGGGCGCTGCGCCTCCTGATAGGCCCTCAATCCCGCAAGTGCGGCGACCCTGCGTTCAGGGGATGTTGCAGTTTCGCTGCGCAACAGCGAAAGGAACAGCGGCAATGGACGCGGCCCGTGTTGCGCCGCGGAATGAAACGATGATAGATATGTTTCACTCACTCGGGGGCCCTAGATGAAAAAGAGCGCTGCAGGCACCGGTCCGGTCATCATCAAGAAGTACGCGAACCGGCGGCTCTACAACACCGAAACCTCGTCCTATATCACGCTCGACCATCTGGCGGCGATGACGCGCGAGGGCCGCGACTTCAAGGTCGTCGATGCCAAGACCGAGGAGGACATCACCCACAATGTCCTCACCCAGATCATCATGGAAGAGGAACAGCGCGGCCAGACGATGCTGCCGGTCAACTTCCTGCGCCAGCTGATCGCGCTGTACGGCGACTCGATGCAGGCGATGGTGCCCGGCTATCTCGAGGCCTCGATGGAGAGCTTCCGCCGCAACCAGCAGCAGTTCAAGTCGGCGGTCGAGGGCGCCTTCGCCAACTCGCCCTTCGCCGAGATGGCCAAGCGCAACATGGAGATCTTCGAGGCGGCGACGCAGGCGTTCAAGCCGGGCAGCGGCATGGCCGGTACCCCGGCCGCGGGCCCGGCGCCGGCTCCCGCCTCGGGCGAGGACGATGTCTCGGCGCTGAAGGCCGAGCTCGCCCGGCTCCAGGACAAGATCGAGAAGCTGGCGAAGTAGTTCTCGTCATCCCGGCGAAAGCCGGGATCTCGGGCGAATGCGCGGGGAAGGAGCCGCACGGGATCCCGGCTTTCGCCGGGATGACGACTGTGGCTCGGGAGGGCGGTTGGGGCCTCAGCCCCGTCCGCGCAGCCCGCCCAGCGCGGCGCGGATTTCCTCCAGCGTCGGCATCTTCTGCTCGATCACGCAGCGCAGGCCCAGGCCGTTGAAGCCGTGATAGTCGGTGGCGCTGGCAAAGGCGATCGTGTTGTCGCCGCGCACTTCGGCGCCGCGCACCGCATTGGGCGGCAGCGCGATATGCTCGCCGTGGCGCTTGCCCGCGGACGAGGCGATGATCTTGTCGGCCTGGTCGACGATCGAGATGCTGGTGCGCCCCCAGTCGCGCTCGCCGAACAGCGACTTGTCCGAGATGATCGTCGGGATATGCCCTTCCCAGTCGAACTCGACATAGAAGGCGCCGAGCGGCCGGCCGTCGCGCCCGCGCGGGCGCACGCCGGTAACGAAGACGAGCACCGCGCGGTGATCCGAATAGGGATTGAGCCACACCTCGTCGGTGAACCACTCGTCGCGGCGATGGCTGCGCATCGCGTTGAGATATTGCGGCGCGCTGGTGAGGTCGACGCCGCGCACGCGCGCATGCGGATCCGACGCAGCGATCACCCGGCCCGCATTATTGGCGAGGAAGGTGTTGAGATAATAGGGCGACGTCGCGGTGAGCAGCGCCAGCCTGGCATCGGCGGCGGCGATCGTCTCGGGCGAGGGGTCGGTGAGCGCGGCGATGATCTCCGCGTCCGACGCCATCAGCCGCAGATCGACGCTGCGGCCATAGAGATGGCGGGTGACGTTCTGGATCAGCGCCTGGGCCAGTTCGACCAGCCTCGTGCCCTCGATCTCGCTGACCATCTCATCGGCAATGCCGGCGCCCATCGCGAGGCGCTCGCGCACTTCGGAGCGGAATTCGATCGAGGCGCCGCGCGCCTGTTGCGCCAGCGCCTTGACCTCCTGGGCGACGACCGAGAAGCCGCGCCCGGCCTCGCCCGATCGGGCGGCCTCGATCGCAGCGTTCAGCGCAAGCAAATTGGTGCGCGCAGCGATCTCCTCGCTGGTCGCGGCATAGCTGTCCACTTCCTCGCGGAGGACCGACAGAAGGGTTCGAATACGGCGTGGCACATGTCAGGCATAGGACATGCTGGTTAATGCGCGGTTTAGTACGATAATTTCAAGGTTTCCGGAATTTGAGCGTCATCCGGTCACTTTCGCCGATCGCCGAATACTTGGCGCGATCGACGTCCTTTAGCTTGTAGCTTGGCGGCAAGGTCCACACGCCATCGGGCCAATCGGCGGAATCGCGCGGATTTGCGTTGATTTCGGAGGCGCCGACAAAGACGAAGCCGGCCTGTTCGGCCAGGCGGCGGACGGTGGATACCTTGATATAGCCGCTGGTCTTCTCGCGCTCGGCGCTTGCGCCCTCGGGCAGGCGATGATCCTCGATGCCCAGCGTGCCGCCTTTTTTCAGCATCGCGAACATCTGGCGGAAGGCCTCGGGCGAATAATCCTGGTCGCCGCGCTTGTAGCCCATCCGCCAGTTATGGACGTTGCGGAAGGTGAGGACGATGTCGGCGCTGCCGTCCGGCACCCTGGGCTGGCCGGCTTCGGCGGGGAAGGCGACGAGCCGGGCATGGCCGTAGAGCGCCGCGTCCTTTGCCTTGAGTGCCTCGACCGCCTTGCCGCCATTGGGGAAATCGGGGCCGACCGCGGCGTAATAGGTGCCCGTCGCCTTGGTGAGCGGCGCCAGGATCTCGGTGTACCAGCCGCCGCCCGGCCAGATCTCGACCACGGTGTTGCCGGGCTTCACGCCGAAGAAGCTGAGCGTGTCGACGGGATGGCGATATGGGTCGCGCGCGACGTTCGCGGGGGTGCGGCTGGGCGCGGCGACGGCTTCGGCAATGGCGGAGCGCTGGGTGCGGGGGGCGCCGGCGGCGACGCTGGCCACGGCGACGGCGGTGGTGAGCACCGCCAACAGGCTCAGGGTCTGGCGCATGCGAATTCCCTCCCTAGATGACGCTGCGGCATGTGGGGGTTTATTGTGACGATGCAACTACAATTGTGGCTCGGCGCGGCGGGCGCGGCAGTGATCGCGATCGTCAGCGCGCTGGGCGAGCATCGCCGGCGCAAACGCAAGCGCATGGACGATGTCGGCTTCATGCCCTGGCAGCTCATCCAGGTGATGGCGATGCTCGCCGCGGTGATCCTGGCGAGCGTTGCGCTGAACATGCGGTGAAACCGCCACGTTCGATGATGAGCAAGCGTCTTCTCCCGGTTGCTTCGTCACCCTGAACTTGTTTCAGGGTCCAACGCGCCTCCGGCGATATCGCTCATGGATGGTTGGATGCTGAAACAAGTTCAGCATGACGAAGGAAGGCACTAGTCTCCGCCACTGGTCCGCGAGGGAGGCCGTGCGATGATCACCGTCTGGGGCGAGGGCAGGGGGTTCCGGGTCGCCTGGCTGCTCGAGGAGCTGGGGCTGTCCTATCGGCTGCGGCCCGTCGACATGCTGGCCGGCGTGGAGAACGACCCCGAGTTCCTGGCCATCAACCCGGCAGGCTTCATCCCGGCGCTGCAGGATGGCGAGGTGGTGATGGTCGAATCGATCGCGATCCTCGAATATCTGCTCGCCCGCTACGGCCCTTCGCCACTGGCACCGGCGCCTTCGGATCCGGCCTTTCCGCTCTACCAGCAGTTCCTCCATCTGGGGGAGGCGGGGATGGCGGCCTTCCTGTTCGTCTTCGTCGCCACCAGCATCCTCGCTCCGGAAGGCGAGAAGGACAATTGGAGCGCGCGCGCCAGCCTCGACTGGTTCGAGAGCCGGCGCGGGATCGTGGCACGGCAGCTGGCGCGGGCGCCCTATATGGCGGGGGAGGATTTCACCGCGGCGGACATCTCGATCACCTATGCGCTGCAGCTCGCCGAACGGACCAAAAGCGCCGTGCTCAACGATGCGGAGCGCGCCTATCTGGCACGGACCACGGCCCGCGAGGGATACAGGCGCGCGATGGATGCGTGCGCCGCGACCAAGGCCTGGGTGGCGGCGCTGGCGGCGGCGGAATAGGCCCTGGCGCGTATCGACGTTCACGATCAGGCTGCCGTCGCCGTCATTTCACTGACGGACCATTTGCGAACGAGCCTCGCCTCAATAATCTGAACGTCGATACGCGGCAGGGCCTAGCGCGCCGGCGCAGGACAAAGTGCGATGCTGGACGATCGCTGATCGATGAGCAGCGCGAAATGCTGGAGCGCATGCGCGCCGACGAGCAGTTCGGGATAGCGCTCCGACACGCGGACCTCGACGTCCGACAGGCTGGCGCCCCCGATGCGGAACGGGCCGTGCAGCGTGGCGTTCGCGGTCGTCACCACCGTGTTGGTCAGCGTGCCTTCGCGCGCCTGCTCGAGCGTCCCGCCGCCGACCCGGTCGAACAATGTCCTGGGCAGGACGAAGGCCACATTGGCGCCGGTATCCAGATTGCCCTCCGTCGCAAGGCCGCCGATCGTCACCGGCACGCGGAAGGCACGGCTATAGGCGAGCACGCCTGGCGCTCCCTGCGTGAGCCCCTTGCCGCGGGTGAAGGTCAGGCGCTGCCGGGGATAGTCGATCACCAGCAGCCCGTCGGCGAAGAATTCGCGCCCGAGGATTCCGGCGAACGCCGCCTCGGGCGCCATCTTGCCGGCATAGTCGCGGGTCATCACGTCCAGATCGCGCCGGACCAGTCCGCCGAGTTCGACCGAGGCCAGCCGCACCGTGTCGACCTGCGCAGTCGCCACTGCATCCGATGTCGTGGTCGCGCCGGTGACCGGCAGCTTCAATTGCGCGGCCAGGCTGGCATCGGCCCGGCCCATGCCGCTCGCGCCGGTATCGACGGCGAAGCGGAACGGCCCGGCGCCGTTGACCCGCACCTCAACATAGATGCGGCCGTCGACGATGCGGAAGGGCAGGCTGACGACGGCGTCGGTCGGTGCGGTGTCGACCAGCGTGCAGGGCGTCGGAGGGGCAGCGCCCGGCATTGTCACGGCCATCGCGATCGAAGCGAGGGCCTGCACCAGCATCCAAGTCATTGCATCATCCTCGACAGCCGGCGTGTATTATTCAAATAATACACATGCTGACGCAGGGTTCAAGCTGCACGCTGGCGACGGCGCGAGGGTTGCGATACAAATTGTGCATGACGCAGTCCCGGAAGCGCTGGCCTGTCTCGCTGATGGCGCGCACCTGCGCTGCGATGCTGCTGATCGTGGCGGCGATCCCCTGCGTCCTGCTTGGCACCTTCCTGCCGTTTGCCCTGGCTGCGCAGGCGGAAACCGATCGCAGCTATTTCGCGCAGTTCCAGCAGGCGGCGGCCGAAATGGAGCGGACGGGCCGTCTGCCTGCGCGGCCGCCGGCCGGAACGCCCGAGGGCCCGTCGATCTACCCCGTCTCCACGAACGACTGGAATTGTCCGGCTGCCCTGCCCGTGCGCAGGTCGGATCGATTCACCCTGTCCTTCTGGAGAGGGGAATGGACCGAATGCTATGCGCATCCCTCCGGCGTGACGACGCTGCGCACCAGCCTGACTGCGCAGATGCGTGGCAGCGCCGGGCAATTGTTCCTCATCCTGTGGCTCGTCGGGATCGGCGCGATCTGGGGTGCGGTGCGCCTGATGCGCGGGTTTCGCGCGGCGGCAACCGCCGCGGGCTGGGTCTAGTAGAAGCGCCGCAGCGTCAGCTTGCGCACGCTGCCGCTACACAGGGTGAGCGTCACCACACGCCCCGGCGCCCCGGCGCTCCATTCGATCGGGCGGCCGGCAACGGGAACGCCGTCCGCCGCGCAGATCGTCTCGCCTTCGCGCCAGCCGGTCTCGGCGGCGGGGGAACCGCGCATGACATGGAGCACGCGCAGATGGCTGCCTTCGGCACCGAGCAGCAGGCCGCTGGTCGAGCGCAGCACCGGAGGCGCGACCGGATTGGGCTGGAGAACCATGCGCCCCGCCTTGGGATCGAGCAGCACGCGGTAGCCGAGCAGCAGCCCGGTGCCGATCCGGCCGGCGGCACCCGCGGCGGCGGAATAGCCGCCTTCGCCTTCGATGCGCAGCTCGGTCTCGGGCAGCGCGGCGCCGCCGAAATTGAATCCGCCGATCACCGCCGCCTCGCTTACCAGCGCACCGCCGATCCCCCAGCCGAGCGTAGTGGTGAGCGTGGCGCCGGAGAATCTGGCGCTGGTCCAGGCGGTGCGGCTGAGCGTGACCGCTGCGCCGTCGCCGGTATCGACGATCATCGGGCGCAGGCGGGCGCCGCCCAGGCGAATCTCGGTGACCGGCACTTCGCTGCCGCGCTGGAGCGCGAGCGGCGCGGTGCGCCCGGTGAAGGGCAGGCGGCCGCTCGGCAGGATGCGGAAGCGGCGCACGGCATAGTCGATGTCGAGCGCGCAGCAGCTCAGCACGTCGCTGCCGATCAGCAGGTCGGCGCCGAAGCGCTCCTGGCCCGGCGCATCGGGGATCGCGATGCGCCCGCCGCGCCGGGTGAGCCCGCCGATCACCAGCGTGCCGCCGGGCGCCCAGGCGACCTGGACGCCGCCGCCGATTGCCAGCGCGGGCTGGGTGCGGCCGGTCGTCAGCCGGGCGCGGGCGGCGAATTCGGTGGTGGCGAGCGTGTTGGTGAGCCCGGTATCGAGCACCGCGCGCACCGGGCGGCCGTTGAGCACCGCCTCGAAGCGGATCTGGTTCGACGGCGTCAGGTCGAAGGCGATCCAGCGCGCCTCGCTGTCGGGCGCGAGGGTGATGCCGTCGCGCGGCGGATCGCCGGCGGGGCCGGCGGCCGCGGCCAGCATCAGGGACAGGAAAAGGGACAGCACTGGCCGATCCTAGCCGGTCAGGCGATCAGAGGCACGCCTCGAGCAGCGCCTGATCGAAGCCGTACTGCTTGGCCTTGTCGAGCGTGTAGGGGCGCAGGCCCATCGAGCGATATTCGCCGATGATCTTGCCGTCGGCGCTCTCGTCGAGATACTCGAACTTGAACAGCTCCTGGGTGACGATCACCGGGCCTTCCATGCCGATCACTTCGGTGACGTTGGTCACGCGGCGCGAACCGTCGCGCAGGCGCTTCACCTGGATGATCAGATCGACCGAGTCGGCGATCTGGCGCGAGATCGCTTCCTTCGGCACCTTGATGTCCGACATCATCACCATGTTCTCCATACGGGCGAGCGCCTCGCGCGGAGAGTTGGAGTGGAGCGTACACATCGAGCCGTCATGGCCGGTGTTCATCGCCGAGAGCATGTCGAAGCACTCGGATCCGCGGATTTCGCCCAGGATGATGCGATCCGGGCGCATACGCAGCGCGTTCTTCACGAGATCGCGGATGGTGATCTCGCCCTGGCCCTCCAGGTTCGGCGGGCGGGTTTCGAGCGGCAGCCAGTGCGGCTGCTGCAGGCGGAGTTCGGCCGCGTCCTCGATCGTCAGCACGCGCTCGCCCGGGTCGATCATCTTCGACAGGGCGTTGAGCATCGTCGTCTTGCCCGAGCCGGTGCCGCCCGAGATGACGATGTTGAAGCGGCTGGCGCCGGCGACCTTGAGCGCGGTCGCCATCTTCTGCGACATCGATCCGCCATTCGCCATCATGTCGAGCGTGATCGGCTTGGCCGAGAATTTACGAATCGAGATCGCGGTGCCGCGCAAGCTCAGCGGCGGCACGATCACGTTGACGCGGCTGCCGTCCTTGAGGCGGGCGTCGGCCAGCGGCGTGGTCTGGTCGACGCGGCGGCCGACCGAGTTGCAGATGCGCTGCGCGATCTGGAACAGATGCTCCTCGTCGCGGAACTGGATGTTCGCGAGCTCGAGCTTGCCCTTGCGCTCGACAAAGGTCTGCTCGGGGCCGTTGACCATGATGTCCGAGATCGCCGGATCGCTGAGCAGCTCCTCGAGCGGGCCCAGGCCGAGCAGCTCGTCGACCAGCACCTTCTCGAGCGCGAACTGTTCGCGGCGGTTGAGCGTCAGCTTCAGCTCGGCGAGCACTTCGCCGATGATCGGGCGGAATTCCTCGGCGAGCTCGTCCTTGCTCAGCGTCGCCGCGGCCTCGGGATCGACACGCTCCAGAAGGCGCGGAAGCACCTGTTCCTTGATGCGGTGGATCGAAGCTTCGAATCCCTCCATCCGCGAATTGCCAGCATCCCCCGAGGCGGCCTGGCGATCGGCGAGGCGCTGGAGCGCTTCACCCGTGGCGGCGCTGGGACCGCCGGGGTCGCGCTCGGCCATGGTGTCGGTGCCGGCGCTCTGGCCGGGCAGCGGCACGGAATTGATCGGCGGGAACTGCTCGCCGCCGCCAAGCGGGGCGGGATCTGCGGGGCGGGGCAGCGGTCCGCCGCCCTGCATCGGGCGCGCGACGCCGAATGCCGGCCTGCCTGCCTGGCCCCCACCCAATCCGCTGCGTCGTCCGAAAGCGCTCATCAGAATCCAATGTCCCCTCGAACCCGAAGCCTTAAGGAAGAAGGCTTGATATTTACCTAACCGGAGCGGCGATCGGGACAGGCCCGGGTGCATGGCAGCCGCTATGGACGGCCAGACGCTTCTCGCCCTCATGGTCGTAAACGCCCAGCCGCACGATATTGCTGCATCCCTGGAGATAGCGGGCGAGCTGTGCGACATTCGCCTGGTTGAGCGGGGCGGCGGGGAGCGGCTCCTGCACCACCACGGTTTCGGGCCCGGCGGCGAGCACCCGGGCGAGCGCGGCGACTTCGTCGGTCCCGCTCGCGCGCGACTCGGCGCCCTCGTAATAATGCGCTGGAAAGGCGAGCGGGCGAGGCGGCGGCGCGCCGATCTCGGCATAGAGATAGCTGGGCATGCCGAAAACCAGCAGCCGGTGGTGCGGCGTCACGGCGCGGACATGCGCGACCAGCGCGGCGGCGGCGGGCCGCGCCCTGGCGCGGGTCTGCAGCGCGAACATGTCCGCAGTGGCGAGGTTGAGCGCGATCAGCGCGACGAAGCTTATCGCGCCGATCCGCGGCCGGGCGAAGAAGGGCGCGGCGAGGATCGCCAGCGGCGCGGCGAGCGGCAGCGCGTAGTGGAGGTAGAGCCCGGGAAACAGCGCCACCCCGGCGGTCGCGGCGAGCGCCCAGCCGAAGAGGAAGCCAAGCGGGGCGGCGCGCTCGACCCGAGCACGCCAATATCCGGCGGCGGCGAGTGCCAGCGGCAGGCAGAGCAGCCCGGCCATGGCGAGCCCGCGTGCGAGACGACCGGCATCATAGACACGGGCGAAGTTGGACAGGACCAGCGCCTGCCAAAGCGCCGGGAAATGGCCGATCGCTGCATAGAAGAGCGCGACGCCCGCCATCGGCAGCGCGCCGATCGCGGCCAGCGCCAGCGCGCGCCAGCCCAGGGCATGCCGCCCGAGCAGCGCCAGCACGGCGAGGCCGAGGAAGATCGCCTCGAACGCCGCGGATTGCTTGAAGCCGATGGCGAGGCCCGCGCTCAGCATGCCGAGCAGCACGCGGGGGGGAAGCTCGCCTGCGCGCAGCCGCTCGATGCTGGTGGCGATCGACCAGGCGGCGAAGACGATCAGCGGATTGTAGAACACCGCCGCTTCGCCATTGCCGCCACCGAACCGGGTGAGGAAGGCGAGATAGGCGATGCCGGCCATCAGCGATGCTGGCAGCGGCGCGAGCAGCCGGGCGATCCGCGCGGTGCCCCAGGCGCCTGCCGCGGCCAGCATGGTGGCGACGAGCTGATAGGCCAGGACGGAGGGGTTCAGACAGGCGATCGCCGCATAGGCGAGGTAGAGCAAGGGCGGCTTGCGGTCCCAGATGTCGACATAGAGCAGGTCGCCGGCGAGCAGCCTTTGCCCGACCAGCGCGAAATACTGGTCGTCGACGGCATAGTTCCACTCGCCCCAGGCCGGGCAGCGCAGCGCGATGGCGACGAGCAGGAACAGGGCGAATTGCGCCAGCCGGGAGCGCTCCAGCACTGCCATGACGTCCGATCCCCCTTGCCCGGCCACCAGCCTAGCCGCGCCGGGTTAAGGCGGGGTAGCCAGTCACAGGAACGGCCCGCGGGCGCGATCGCGGGCGTTGCTGGGCGGCACGCCGGCGAGTGCGCGGAAGTCGCGCGCCATATGCGCCTGGTCGGCATAGCCGCGCGCGGCGGCAGTATCGGCCAGGCTGTCGCCCCCCTGCTGGACGTCCTGCATGGCGGCGCGGAAGCGGAGCAGGCGCAGATAGGCGCGCGGTGCAAGGCCGAGCTCGCGCGCGAAGATGCGTTGCAGGCGCCGGTGCGGCAGGCCGGCGCGCGCGGCAATCTCGCCGACGCCGGCGGAGGTGAGGATCGCGCGGGCGAGCGGCGGCGGCGTGGTGCCGGCCAGCGCGCGGACGAGATTGGCGACGGGATCGCCGTGCAGCAGGGCGGCGAGCGGCGATTTGCCGTCCACCGCGATCCAGGTATCAGCGAAGCGGGGGCAGGGCGTGCCGCCCAACGCGTGCCAGGCCCAAGGCCAGAGCTTGATCGCGGTGAAGCGCGCGTCGCCGCTGAAGCCGAAGCGGATCGGGTGGTTGGAAAGCCCGGTCGCGAAATATTCGGGCTGGTCGCGCCGCCACTCCGAGCGGCCGGCACTGCGGCGGATCAGCTCGATGCAACCGTCCGGCGTCGCCTCATGCTCCACCCAGCCGGGCTGGTCGGCGGCCAGCGTCCATACCGCGGCGACAAGCCCGTCGAGCGCGGGCGGCAGGGGCAGCTCGGCATAGTCCATCCGGCGAGCCTCGCATGTCGCGTGCGTTCAAGCCAGCGCCGTGCCCCCGCTTCTAGGGTCGGGCGGAGCAATGGGAGGAGGAACCATGATTGCGACGATACTGATGTTCGCCGGACTGTATTTGGGTGCGCCGCAGCCGCAGGAGGCGCCTTTTGCCTGGCTGATCGGCAAATGGTGCACGCTTCCGCATGCGCCGGCCAAGGGCACGACCTGTGAGGAATGGACCCCGATGGCCGACGGCGTGATGCGTGGCACCAGCCAGACCCGGCGCGAGGGCAAGCCGACCCAGGAGGAGAAGATGGAGATCCGGCGCGACGGCGCCGGCTGGATCTTCCATGCCGAGCCGCGCGGCCAGGCGCCGGCCGATTTCCGGGCGGGCGCGGACGATGTCGCTGCGCTGGCGGTCAGCTTCGAGAACGCGGCGCATGATTATCCGCAGCGCATCCGCTACTGGCGCGACGGCGACATGCTGATCGCCGAGATCGCGCTGGCGGATGGCAACAAGGCGATCCGCTGGGAATATCATCGGGAAAAATAGGATCGCCCCGCGGGCGAAAGCCGGGATCTCAGGCCGCGAGAGGCGGGACGAGAGCTTCCCGGGGATCCCGGCCTTCACCGGGATAGACGGAGCCGGCCGGGTGAACCCGCCGGCCGTCTTGGATTCAGCCTTCGGCCTTCTCGGCCAGAACCGTCAGGCCCTTCTCGTTCACTTCGGCGAAGCCGCCCTCGATGCGGATCGTCTCGGGGGTGGTCGCACCCGCCTTGTAGATCTCGAGATTGCCGTCGCGGATGGTCGACATCAGCGGAGCATGACCTTCGAGCACGCCGAAATCGCCCTCGGTGCCGGGGACGACGACCATGTGCACTTCCTCCGAGCGGAGGAGCTTTTCGGGGGTCACGAGTTCGAAGTGCAGGGACATTTCATTATCCTCTCCCCTCCCGCTTGCGGAAGGGGCCGGGGGAGGGCCTGTCAATTTATAACGGGAGGGCCGGCCCTTACAGGCCCTCCCCTAACCCCTCCCGCAAGCGGGAGGGGAATTTCAGCTTACGCCTCTTCGGCCAGCTTCTTGCCCTTGGCGATGGCGTCGTCGATGCCGCCGACCATGTAGAAGGCTGCTTCCGGAAGGTGGTCGTACTCGCCGTTCACCACCGCCTTGAACGACTTGATGGTGTCCTCGATCTGCACGAACGCGCCCGGGATGCCGGTGAACACTTCGGCGACGTGGAAGGGCTGCGAGAGGAAGCGCTGGATCTTGCGGGCGCGCGAGACGGTCAGCTTGTCCTCTTCCGAGAGCTCGTCCATGCCGAGAATGGCGATGATGTCCTGCAGCGACTTGTACTTCTGCAGGATCGACTGGACCGCACGGGCAGTCTCGTAATGCTCCTGGCCGACTACGCGCGGTTCGAGAACGCGGCTGGTCGAGTCCAGCGGGTCCACTGCCGGATAGATGCCGAGCTCCGAGATCGCGCGGTTGAGCACGGTCGTCGCGTCGAGGTGGGCGAACGAGGTTGCCGGCGCCGGGTCGGTAAGATCGTCCGCGGGGACGTACACGGCCTGCACCGAAGTGATCGAGCCCTTGTTGGTCGAGGTGATGCGCTCCTGCAGCGCGCCCATGTCGGTCGACAGGGTCGGCTGGTAGCCCACGGCCGAAGGAATACGGCCGAGCAGTGCCGACACTTCGGCGCCCGCCTGGGTGAAGCGGAAGATGTTGTCGACGAAGAAGAGCACGTCCTGGCCTTCGACGTCGCGGAAATATTCGGCGATCGTCAGGCCCGAGAGCGCGACGCGGGCACGGGCGCCCGGCGGCTCGTTCATCTGGCCATAGACCAGCGCCACCTTCGAGCCTTCGCTGATGGCGTTGCCGTCGGCGTCCTTGGCGATGACGCCTGCGTCGAGGAACTCGTGATAGAGGTCGTTGCCCTCACGGGTACGCTCGCCGACGCCGGCGAACACCGAGGTGCCGCCATGGCCCTTGGCGATGTTGTTGATCAGCTCCTGGATGAGCACGGTCTTGCCCACGCCGGCGCCGCCGAACAGGCCGATCTTGCCGCCCTTGGCGTAGGGCGCGAGCAGGTCGATGACCTTGATGCCGGTGACGAGGATCGCGCTCTCGGTCGACTGGTCGACGAAGAGGGGGGCCTCGGCGTGGATCGGCGCGCGGAGGTCGGTGGCGACCGCGCCGCGCTCGTCGATCGGCTCGCCGATCACGTTGAGGATGCGGCCGAGCGTCGCCGGGCCAACCGGCACCGAGATCTGTGCGCCGGTGTCGGTCACGGTCTGGCCGCGGGTCAGGCCCTCGGTCGAGTCCATCGCGATCGTGCGGACGGTGTTCTCGCCCAGGTGCTGCGCGACTTCGAGGACCAGGCGGTTGCCGTTGTTGTCGGTTTCGAGCGCCGAGAGGATCGCCGGCAGCGCGCCGTCGAACGCGACGTCGACGACGGCGCCGATGACCTGGCTGATGCGACCGACATTGTTGGTCGTCGTCGGCGCGGTCGCCGGAGCGTCGGCCTTGGGCTTCGCGGCGCGCGGCTTGCGCGCGGGCTTCTCTGCGGTCGGGGCTGCGGTGGCCATCTTACTTTCCTTGGGTCTGATTGGCGGGGGCGCTAGCCCCGGTGCGGGTGAAAGTCACGATAATTGGACGGTCGTTGTTGTCGGCGCCGACGGCAATCGGCTTGGTAAGGATCTCGGCGTTCGCGCCCGGCAGGGCGACCGACACGGCCTTGCGCTGGTTGATCGCGGTGTTGAGCGTGTCGCCCGGTCCCAGCTCGAAGCGGCCAAGGAAGCCGCGGACCAGCTGCGACGGGAAGCGATAGGCTTCCGCATCCTTGCGGTCGGGCGTGCCTTCGCGCTGCGCATCGAAGCTGAAGGTGATGCTGTCGAGCGCATCGGCAGTGGCGCCCTGGGCGTCGAAGCCAGCGTTCACTGTCACGGCCTTGGGCTTCTCGGGCAGCGTCATGCCACCCTTGGCGTCGAAGCCCTTGTTCGTGGTGACCTCGACCTTGTAGCCAAGCTCGTTCGCCGCCGCGACGACTGCCTTGGGATTGGCGAACATCTGCGCCCAGCGCTCCGCCATCACCTTGTCGGCATCGGGCGCGCGCTGCGCGGCGGCGGCAGCCTGCTGCTCGTTGTGCGAGGGATCCTGCGCAGCCCCGCAGCCCGCGAGCGGGGCCGCGGCCACGATCAGCAGGAGGGGGTACGCAGCCTTCATCAGAGCGCCTCGGCGCCCGAGATGATCTCGACGAGCTCAGTGGTGATCGCTGCCTGGCGCTGGCGGTTATACTGGGTGTTCAGCCGCTTGATCAGGTCGCCGGCGTTGCGCGTGGCATTGTCCATCGCGGTCATCTTCGAGCCCTGCTCCGACGCGGCATTCTCGCGCATCGCGCGGAAGAGCTGGATCGCGACGTTGCGCGGCAGCAGGTCGGCGAGGATCGATTCCTCGTCGGGCTCATAGGTGACGGCGGCAGGCGCGGCCTGGCTCGGCTGGGTGTCCGCCGGGACCGAGGCGGGCGAGATCGGCACGATCTGCTGCGCGGTCGGCTCCTGGGTGAGCACCGACTTGAAGTTCGAATAGAAGAGCGTCGCGACGTCGAACTCGCCGGCCTCGTAGCGACCGATGATGTCGTCGGCGAAGGCGCGGGCATCGGCGAAGCTCAGCTTGCCGAGATCACCCGGCTCGATCGAGTGGACGATGCTCTTCGGGAACAGGCGGTTGAGTGGCGCGCGGCCCTTGCGGCCGATCGTGTAGATCTTCACCGTCTTGCCCTGCGCGATCAGCGCTTCGGCATGGCGGCGGGCAAGGCGGGCGATGTTGGTATTGAACGCGCCGGCCAGGCCCTTGTCCGACGTGGCGACGACGAGCAGATGCACGTCGTCCTTGCCGGTGCCGGCGAGCAGCTTGGGCGAGTTCTCGCTCACCGTCACCTTCGAGGCGAGGCTGGCGACGACGCTCTCGAGGCGCTGCGCATAGGGGCGCCCGGCCTCGGCCGCTTCCTGCGCGCGGCGCAGCTTCGCGGCGGCGACCATCTTCATCGCCTTGGTGATCTTCTGGGTCGACTTGACCGAGTTGATCCGGATCTTGAGTGCCTTGAGGCTTGCCATTTAGGTATTCCGAGCAAGGGCCAGACGGCCCGCGAGACCAACGAATGCGACGCCCAGCACGCCCTCGATCCAGCGCATCGCATTGCTCTGCTTCGCCGCGCGGCCCGCACGGGCGGCGACGAGAGCAATGCCGGTGAGCCAGAAGCCGCCCAGCACATAGGGCACTGCGATCAGCAGCGCGCCCTTGAGCGGGGCATCGGGGCCGGTGCCGACGAACTGCGGCAGGATGGCGAGGAAGAACAGCGCGACCTTGGGATTGAGCGCGGTGGTGAGCAGCCCCTGCCAGAAGGGCTTGCCGAGCGCCGGCGCCTCAGCGGTGACAGGTGCCGGGCGAACCGCGCCGCGGATCAGCTTGTAGCCGAGCCAGGCGAGATAGATCGCACCGGCGGTCTTCACCACCGTGAACAGCGCCGGGAAGACGGTGAGCACGGCGAGGAAGCCGAAGCCGCACAGCGCCATGTACCACAGCCCACCGAGCACCACGCCCGAAACCGCCGAAAGGCCGGCCCGCACGCCTCCCCGCGCCGCGTGACCCGCGACGAGCATGGTGTCCGGCCCGGGCGTCAGCACGAGGCCGACGCTGAGCAGCGTCCATGCGAGGAGGGAGTGGTCGGCCATCGGCGCTGCGATCAGGCGAACGTCTTGGCGAACGCTTCGAGCGCGGCCTTGAGCTTCGCCTTCGAATCGTCCGAAAGGTCCTTCGAATCGCGGATCGCCTTCAGCACATCGGCATGGTTCGCGCGCAGATCGGCGAGCATCGCCGCTTCGTAGCGGACCACGTCCTGCACCGCGACGGCATCGAGGAAGCCCTGGGTGCCGGCGAAGATCGAGGCGGTCTGCTCCTCGAACGGCAGCGGGTTGAACTGCGGCTGCTTGAGCAGCTCGGTCAGGCGCGCGCCACGGTTGAGCAGCTTCTGCGTCGAGGCGTCCAGGTCCGAGCCGAACTGCGCGAAGGCAGCCATTTCGCGATACTGGGCGAGGTCGAGCTTGATCGAGCCCGAGACCTTCTTCATCGCCTTGGTCTGCGCGGCCGAGCCGACGCGGCTCACCGACAGGCCGACGTTGATCGCCGGGCGGATGCCGGCGTTGAACAGGTCGGTCTCGAGGAAGATCTGGCCGTCGGTGATCGAGATCACGTTGGTCGGGATATAGGCCGACACGTCGCCCGCCTGCGTCTCGATGATCGGCAGCGCGGTCAGCGAGCCGCCGCCGTTCGCGTCCGACATCTTGGCCGCGCGCTCGAGCAGGCGGCTGTGCAGGTAGAACACGTCGCCCGGATAGGCTTCGCGGCCCGGCGGGCGGCGCAGCAGCAGCGACATCTGGCGATAGGCGACGGCCTGCTTCGACAGATCGTCGAACACGATCAGCGCGTGCATCGCGTTGTCACGGAAATACTCGCCCATCGCGGTGCCGGTGTAGGGCGCGAGGAACTGGAGCGGGGCGGGATCCGATGCGGTCGCGGCGACCACGATCGAATATTCCATCGCGCCATTCTCTTCGAGCGTACGGACGAGCTGCGCCACGGTCGAGCGCTTCTGGCCGACGGCGACATAGACGCAGTAGAGCTTCTTGCTCTCGTCCGAGCCGGCGTTGACCGTCTTCTGGTTGATGAAGGTGTCGATCGCGACGGCCGACTTGCCGGTCTGGCGGTCGCCGATGATCAGCTCGCGCTGGCCGCGGCCGACGGGAACGAGCGCGTCGATCGCCTTGAGGCCCGACTGCATCGGCTCCGAAACCGACTGGCGCGGGATGATGCCCGGTGCCTTCACTTCGACGCGGCTGCGCTTCTCGGCGACGATCGGGCCCTTGCCGTCGATCGGGTTGCCGAGGCCGTCCACGACGCGGCCGAGCAGGCCCTTGCCGACCGGCACGTCCACGATGGTGCCGGTGCGCTTGACGACGTCGCCTTCCTTGATCTCCGAGTCCGACCCGAAGATCACGACGCCGACATTGTCGGCCTCGAGGTTGAGGGCCATGCCCTGGATGCCATTGGCGAACTCGACCATCTCGCCGGCCTGGACATTGTCGAGGCCGTGGATGCGCGCGATGCCGTCACCGACGCTGAGCACCTGGCCGGTCTCGGAGACCTGGGCCTCGGAGCCGAAATTGGCGATCTGGTCCTTGATGACCTTCGAGATTTCTGCGGCGCGGATATCCATTGTCTTAGCCTTCAGCCTTTCATCGCGTGCGCGAGGGAGTTCAGTCGGGTCTTGATCGACGAATCGATCATCTGGCTGCCGATCTTCACGACCAGCCCGCCAAGGAGCGAGGGATCGACCGAGAGGTCGATGGCCACGTCACGGCCGATGCGGGTGCGCAGCTGCTGCTTGAGCGCATCGACCTGAGCGGTGGAAAGCGGATGGGCCGAGGTGACTTCGGCCGTCGTCTCGCCGCGGTGCGCGGCGGCGAGCTGGCGGAAGGCCCGGATGATCGCGGGCAGCTCGCCAAGGCGGCGATTCTGCGCGAGCACGCCCAGGAAGTTCGCGGTGGTGCCGTCGAGCTTCAGGCTCTTGGCCACCGAAGCGACGGCGTTGGCGGCGGCGGCGCGCGCCACGAGCGGACTGGTCGTCAGCGCCTTGAAGTCGGCCGATTCGTTGAGCGCCTTGGCGACGGTGGCGAGGCTGTCCTCGACCTTGGCCAGCGCCTTCGAATCACGCGCGAGCTCGAACAGGGCGGTAGCGTAGCGTCCGCTTAGGCTTGCCTGGATACCGGCGGAATTCTCCACGCGTTTCGGTTCCTCTCGGAGGTTCGGGTTTCGGCCCCATACGAATTGGGGGCCGAACTGCGCGGCCCCCTATGGGTTGGCGCGCGACTAGCATCGGTGTCACGGGGATGCAACCCGAGTCCGATTCCGCCCTCTGACGGGATCGCTAACCGGCGGCTGTTTCCGGGGCGTGTACCGAATCGTTTCACATGGTAAACAAGCGTTCGTCATTCGATTGGGGGGAATGCGAAGATGAAGAAGCGAATCCTGGGGGCGATCGGTGTTGCCGCGCTGGCGGCGGGGATTGCCCATGCCGAAATTCTGGAAATCACCGGCGAGTTCGCCGCGCCGAACCGTGAGGCGAGCCTGTTGCGCTCGATTTCGATCGACCGGATCGACGGGCAGGACGGTGCCGCGCTCGAGCGTGCGATCGAGCAGGGCCTGTCGAGCACGCATTTCGATCTGATGGGCGGGCGCACCGGCCGCTCCAATGCGGAGGGCTCGCTGAGCGGCGGGGTCACCACCGGGGTGGACGAGCGACCGTTCAAGAAGAATGAGAAGCGCTGCCTGGAGAAGGACAGCGCCAACCAGAACAAGTGCGTGCGCGAAGGCTATGTCGAGCTGCGCTGCCGCCGCCGCACGATCAGCGTGAAGGCGGACCTGCGGCTGGTGCGCAACCGCGACGGCCGCATCGTCTATTCGGCGAGCAAGCCCTTCACCCAGGACACCAGCTGGTGCGAGGGGCAGAGCGCCCCAGGCCCGGTCGAGGAAGTGATCGCCGACGCGGTGCGCAGCCTGGGCTATTCGGTGCGAAACGACATCGCGCCGACCATCTCCACCTATTCGATCCGCGTGCGCGAGAGCGACAAGGGGATGAGCAAGGAGCAGTCGAAGCGCTTCAAGGAGCTGGTGAAGCTCACCAAGCGCGACGTGCGCGGCGCCTGTGCCGGCTGGGCGGCGCTGGGCAACGAGCTGCCGCATCACCCCTCGCTTGCCTTCGACCTGGGCCTCTGCGCCGAGCAGGCGGGCGACTATGCGCGCGCGCTGCAATATTACCACGCCGCCTCGCGCGCGGGCGCGAGCGAAGGACGTGAAGGCGCCGACCGGGCGGTGCGGCTGATCGCCGGCAAGGAAGACGCCGCGATCCGCGCGCGGCGGCGCTAGCGCGCGCTTGCCCATGGCACCGGCCGGCTTATGATCCGCCGGCCGGCGTCATGCCGCGAGAGGGGGAAGATGATCCGCACGATTTTGGCAATGCTGGCGCTTGCGGTGGCGAGCCCGGCTTTCGCCCAGGCGCAGCAGACCGAGCGCTTCGAGGTGACCGGCGTCGAGATCAGCTTGCCGACGCCCAAGGGATTCTGCCGGCCGCAGGGCCAGGCCGCGATCGTCGCGCAGCTGACCGCCGCGAGCGACGATAGCAACGTCACCAACCTGACGCTGTACCGGTGCGGCGACGAAAGCGAATTCCTCGACTATTACATCCTGAAGACCACCAAGACGCTGCTCATGCTCAGCATCTCGCGGGCGGACTTCATCGCGGGCGTCGTCGAGTCGCTGGACGATCCGGCGGTCAAGGCAGCGGTGGACCCGGCCAGGATCAATCCCGAGATCGAGCGCAACCTCGACACGCTTTTCGGGGTGAAGGGCAAGATCGGCGGCGAGATACGCTGGCTCGGCCATGACGACAGCTGCGTCTATCTGGGCGGTGTGATGCGCTTAGAGTCGCAGGGCGGCGTCTATACGCGGGCAGTCAGCGGGTGCATGACCGCAGTGGGCGGACGGGCGGTCAACCTCTATCGCTACAGCGCCGGCGAAGCGGCGAACGTCACCAAATATCTGCCCGAGCTAAAGGCGATGGCGCTGTCGATGCAGGGCGCCCCCGCACATTGATTGGGCCGCCCCGGCGGAGCGGCTCAGCCAATTTCCTCAGCGGCCGCGGCCGCCACCCTGGCCCTGACCGCCCTGGCGCTGGCCGCCATTGGTCGGGCGG
Organism: Sphingomonas sp. HITSZ_GF; assembly: GCF_029543155.1. Taxonomy (GTDB): domain Bacteria; phylum Pseudomonadota; class Alphaproteobacteria; order Sphingomonadales; family Sphingomonadaceae; genus Sphingomonas. The sequence goes on from NZ_JARQXA010000004.1 coordinate 461,937, forward strand.
GGCTGCCACTTGCGCTTGGGGCGCGCATAGTTGCGGGGCTGCTCGCCCTGCGGCGCGTCGAAGCGGCGCGGACGCGGCTCGCCCGAAGCGGCCTCCGGACGCGGCGCCTGGCCGTCGCGGCGCGGCTGCTGGTCGCCCCGTGCACGCCCATCGCCCTTGCCGTCGCGCTGACCGCCGGGGCGGCCGCGCTGCGGCTGGCCCGGACGGCGGCCGTCGCGCTGCATCGCGCGGCCGTTGCGGCCGTTCTGCTCGTCGCGGCTCGGCGCGACGTTGACGCGGCTCGACTTGATCTTTTCGGCCGCGGCGACGAAGCCCTCGGGCAGCGGCACCACGGTGAGCTTCTGGCGGATCAGCCGCTCGATGTCGCGCAGATAGGGCCGCTCGTCATCGGCGCAGAAGCTGATCGCGACGCCGTCATTGCCGGCCCGCGCGGTGCGGCCGATGCGGTGGACATACTGGTCCGCCACATTGGGCAGCTCGAAGTTGAAGACGTGGCTGACGCCCGACACGTCGATGCCGCGCGCGGCGATGTCGGTGGCGACCAGGATCTTGACCTTGCCGGCGCGGAACTCGCCCAGCGCGCGCTCGCGCTGCGGCTGGCTCTTGTTGCCATGGATCGCGTTGGCGGCGATGCCGTTGCCCGCGAGCAGACGGACGACGCGGTCGGCGCCGTGCTTGGTGCGGGTGAATACCAGCGCGCGATCGATCTCGATCTCCTTGAGCATCATGGTGAGAAGCGCCTGCTTCTCCTGCTGCTGGACGAAGGTGACGCGCTGCTCGACGCGCTCGGCCGTGGTCGCCTCGGGGGTGACCTTCACTTCGACCGGCTCCTTGATGAACTGGCCGGCGAGCTCGCGGATCGTCTTCGGCATGGTTGCCGAGAAGAACAGCGACTGGCGCTTGGCGGGCAGCTCGCGGACGATGCGCTTGAGCGCGTGGATGAAGCCCAGGTCCATCATCTGGTCGGCTTCGTCGAGCACGAAGATCTCGAGGCCCATCAGGATCGCGTAGCACTGGTCCATCAGGTCGACGAGGCGGCCCGGCGTGGCGACGAGGATGTCGACGCCCTTGGCGAGGTCGTTCTTGTTCTTGTGGATCGACGTGCCGCCGAAGATGGTGGCGACGCTCAGGCGCGTACCCTTCGAATAGTGGCGTGCCTGGTCGGCGATCTGGCTGGCGAGTTCGCGGGTGGGGGCGAGCACCAGCATGCGGCAGCCGCGCGGCTGCGCGCGCTTGCCCGACGCGACCAGCCGGTCGATCGAGGGAAGCATGAATGCGGCGGTCTTGCCGGTGCCGGTCTGGGCGATGCCGAGCAGGTCACGCCCTTCGAGCAGCGACGGGATCGACTTGGCCTGGATCGGCGTCGCCTCGCTATAGCCCTTGGCGGCAAGCGCGGCGAGAACGGTCTCCGAGAGACCGAGTTCGTTGAACTGCATTATATATCCTGTGCATACGGCCGGGCGCACCGGATGCAATCCAGGCGCAAGGCGGGGTCAAAAATGACGACCCGCGTGACTAGGGAAGCCGGTAAATCAATCGAGGCGGAGCCTGGGCCCTTGGATCAAATCCGCATGCCCGATCACGCTGCCATTACGCCTCGGATGGCGGCCATATGGCGATGAAATGCTTTTCCGTCAAGGAAGCGGGGATTCCTGCCCTGTCCATATGCGATCAACCCCGAAGCGGCGCGGAGGGGGAAAGCGCGCCGCTCCGGGGTTCCGGGGGCGTCAGCCCCCGTTCGCGAGGCCGGCATATTCGCGCGGGCGGAAGCCCAGTCGCACGGCTTCGAGCTGGCCGTGGAGCGCGGGGTCCTGATAGGCGCAGCGGCCGTCCATCTGGGTGGGGCACAGCGCCGGCACGGCCTTGTCGAAGATCTCGGCGATCAGCGCATCGTCCATCGCCCGCGCCGCGAAGCTTTCGTAACGGATGTCGATCAGCCGGGCGAGCAGCAGCGGCGTCACCCAGGAGGTGGTCGGCGCGGTGATCGGCTCGAGCGAGAGGCCGAAGCCGTCGAGCATCAGCAGCGGCGTGGTGTTCCAGTCATAGGGGCGCTCGGGCAGCACGCCGGTGTTGAGGAAGATGTCCGCATCGGCGCGCGCCGGATAGATCGGGAAGCCGCCGATCCCGCCGCGGCCGCTGGCGTCGAGGTTGGAATCGAACACCGCGAAATAGCCCGCGCGCATCCGGTTGGGATATTGCGGCAGCTTCTGGTCATAGGGGGCGTTGACCAGCCCGTCATTCTCGATCGCGGCATGCGCGGTCATCACGCCCGGCGTGGCGAACAGCGCGGTGTAGATCGGCGCATAGGCGGCGAGCTTGTCGCGCAGCACTGCCTCGGCGGGGATCGCGGTGCCGCAGGCGGCGGCCCAGCCGCTGCGGATCACGTCATAGCTGTGCCCGGCGCTGTAGTTGACGAAGCGGACATTGTTGGCGCGCATCAGCGCGACGAGATTGGTCGCGGCGGTCTGCGCCGCCGTGGTCAGCCGGGTCTTGGCCGCGGCGCTGCCCGAGGCGTCGCAATAATCGGCATGGGCGATGTCCTCCAGGTCGATCTTGTCGAGCAGCACCAGCGGCTGGGCCGGGTTGGTGTCGGCGATCAGGCGGAAGACGGTGGCGCCATGCCCGACATTGTCGAGCAGCAGCGTCGGATAGGCGCGATACGCGGCTTCGGCGACCGTCCGGATCTGGTCGGTCGGGTCATATTCGGCGAAGGCGAAGCGATCGAGCGCATTCCACAGCGATGTGGGCACGTGCCAGGTGGTGGCCAGCGGCGCGGCGGTGCCGCCCGCGCCCAGCCGGTAATGGCCCTTGATCCGCTTGCGGAAGCGGATCGCGGCATCGGGCAGGCGCGGCAGGTCGTCGATCACCAGGATCGCCTCGCCACTGTCCGGGTTCATCGCAAAATCCTCGGGGCGATAGGGCTGATCGGTGAAGCTGCAGCCGGCGGTGCCCGTCTTGAAGCAGGTGTCGGCCAGCATCTCTGCGCGCGCCGCGGCGATACGCTCGGCCAGCGGGCCTCCGACAGGCGGGGGCGTCGGCGTGGGGGTTGGCGTCGGCACCGGGGTGGGCGTCGCCGTGGGGGTCGGCGCCGGGGCGGGGCCTGTTGAACCACTGCCGCCGCTGCACGCGGCGAGCAGCATCGGCAGGATCAGGGGTGCGTGGCGCAGGAAATGCTTCTGGGTCATGCGACCTGGCTAGAGCGATGACACATTTTGTGCCAATAGCCGTTTTTGCATGGGGTAGAGCCAAGAGTTATACTGTATTAATACAGCAATACACTTGCGCCATTTCCATGCCCGGCGCAGGCGCGCGGACCGGCGGGCGCCTGCCGCCCGTTGCGAACATGAAATTAATGCCGGCAGACTCGTTCGCAAAGCACTCGTTAACGCATGCCCGATTAGGCTCGGGGCGCCTTCCAAGGAGCCCCAAATTGCTCGTCGCCAAGCTTGAGATTCTCGGAGATATCGACCGCCGCGGCGCGATCCGGTTCGATGCGGATTCGCCCTCGACCCTGCGCGCGCCCGATGGCGAGCCGTTCGACGTCCAGGTCGAGGATTTCTCGCGTACCGGCTTCCGCTTCTCGTCCGAGCTCGATCTGCCGGTGGGCACGCTCGTCTCGCTCGGCCTGTCGGGTGCCGGATCGCGCGCCGCCAAGGTGGTGCGCCGCTCGGGCAACACCCATGGCTGCGCCTTCATGAAAGCGCTGACCGAGGAAGAGATCGCGCATGCCTTTCGCGGGCAGGAGCATGTGCTCGCCGATCTCTCGGCTGCGCTCGCCGCGCGTTTCGGCGTCAAGCCGGCGCCCAAGCCGACGATCCCGCCGCTGCGCCGGCTGATCAAGCGCCCGGAGCGCGAGGACTGAAATCCCTCTCCCGGTAGGCGAACCAGTCGAAATCGGCGTGGAGCCCCGCGCCGGACATGTCCTGGCATGCCATGCCGATGAACGCCCCGGTGAAGTTGGCCATGCCCGGCGAGCTCGCCTCGTCCGAGAGGATCGAGGCGTCGAACTGCTCGGCGAGCCATTGCCAGTCGCCGCCCGGCACCCGCCAGGCGAAGCATAGCCGCTCATAGTCGACCTCGCAGCGCAGCTCGACCGGCCCCTCGGGGATCGGGATCGGCGCAGTGAAACTGTCCGCCTGGGGCGAATCGGGCAGCGCCGACATCACCCGGATGTGGCGGCCATTTTCCTCGTCACGGCTAACGTGGAGGTAGTGGAACTTGGAGGCGTTGTAATACGCCACCAGCCCGGCGGCCTGCTGGAAATGCTGCGGCGCATAGTCGAGCGCGCATGAGGCCGAATAGCAGAATGCCTGTTGCCGCCGCGCGATCAGAGCCTGGGTGAACAGGCTGCCGATCGTCTCGCGGCCATGGAGCCGTAGATGCCCTGGCCGGGCGGTGAGGCTGAAGATCGTCTCGGGCTCGGGGGTGCGCAGCCATTGGAAGTCGATCGGCAGCGCCGGCGTGTCGAAATCGTCCTTCGTGTCGGCTGGCGCGCGGCCCTCGGGGCCCGGCACTTCGAGCATCGGCATGCCTTTTTCGCCCGTCGTGTAGAGCCAGCCGTCCTCGCCCCAGCGCATCGGCTGGATCGCGGTCTCGCGCCCCAGCACGCAGCGCCCGCGATTGGGCAGCGGCCGCCCGCACAGATAGACCAGCCAGGGCTCGCCCGAAGGCGTCTCGACCAGATCGGCATGGCCGGCGCGCTGGAGCGGGGCATCGGGGCGGGTGCGGCTGGAGAGGATATAGGTGTCGGGATGGAGTTCGTACGGCCCGGTGAGGCTGCGCGCACGCGCCATCGTCACCGCGTGGTTCCAGCCGGTGCCGCCCTCGGCGGTGAGCAGATAGTACCAGCCGTCGCGCCGGTAGAGATGCGGTGCCTCGGTGAGACCCAGCGGTGTGCCGGGGAAGATGTTGACCCGCTCGCCGATCAGCTTCTGCGCCTCCGGCGAATATTCCTGCGCGACGATTCCGGCGAAGCGGTTGCGGCCCGGGCGATGGTCCCAGAGCATGTTGAGCAGCCACTTCCGGCCGTCGTCGTCATGGAAGAGCGAGGGATCGAAGCCGCTCGAATTGAGGCGGATCGGATCGGACCAGTCGCCGTCGATCGTGTCGCAGGTGACGAGGTAGTTGTGGAAGTCGCGCAGGCTCGCGCCCGATGCACCCCCCACAGTGGTTCGGCCATAGCGCTTCACATCGGTGTAGATCAGGTGGAAGCGCTCGCCATCGTGCGAAAGGCACGGCGCCCATATGCCGCAGCCGTCCGGATCGCCGCGCATGTCGAGCTGGGCAGCGCGGTTCAGCGGCCGCGAGACCGGCGTCCAGTTCGCCAGGTTCCGGCTGTGGTGGATCTGCACGCCCGGGAACCATTCGAAAGTCGAGGTGGCGACGTAGTAATCCGCGCCTACGCGGACGATCGAGGGATCGGGATTGAAGCCGGGCAGGATGGGATTGCGGGTCATGCGGGCTTTCGTACCAGCGTCCAGAGCATTGCGGCGGCGACCAGGTCGAGCAGGCCGAGCGCGATGAAGAAGGGCGCATAGCCGATCGAGGCGACGAGGCTGCCCATCAGCAGCGAGAAGATCAGGATCGAGGCATTGGCGCAGGTGCCCGCCATGCCGGCGACGGTGCCGAGCTCGTCGCGGCGGAACAGGTCGCTGGCCATGGTGATCACGGTGACCGACAGGGTCTGGTGCGCGAAGCCGCCGAGCGAGAGCAGCGCGACCGCTGCCCAGGCGCTCTCGACGAACCCGACGAACAGCATGCCGGTCATCAGCAGCGCGCCGAGCGTGAAGGTCCAGCGGCGCGCATCGATCAGGTCGATCCCGCGGCGCTGGAGCCAGAGCACGACGCTGGGGCCGAACAGGCAGCCGAGATCGGCGGCGACGAAGGGCAGGAAGGCGGAGATGGCGATCTCGCCCAGGTCGAAATGGCGGACCTTCACCAGATAGAGCGGCAACCAGAACGTCAGCGTGCCCCAGGTCGGATCGGCGAGGAAGCGCGGGATGGCGATGCCCCAGAAGTTGCGCTGCCGGAGGATCGATCCGATCGAGGGCCGCGTGCCCGCCGCCTGCACATGCGCTTCCTGGCCGGCGAGGATATGCGCGCGCTCCTCGTCGCTGATGTCGGGATGCTCGGCGGGGCTGCGATAATAGCGCAGCCAGAGCAGCACCCAGAACAGCGCCAGCGCCCCAGCGACGAAGAAGGCCGCGCGCCAGTTCCACATCCAGATCGACCAGGCGACCAGGGGAGCGGCCAGCGCCGATCCTGCCGAGGCGCCGAGATTATAGATGCCGCCGGCAAGCCCGCGTTCCTTCGCGGGAAACCATTCGGAGACGACCTTGAGCCCGCCGGTGTGCGAGGTCCCCTCGGCGAAGCCGAGCGACCCGCGCAGCCCGAACAGCATCTGCCAGTTGAACGCCAGCCCATGCGCCATGGTCAGCAGGCCCCAGCAGCTCGCGAAGATGGCGAGGCCGGTACGCAGCCCTATGGTATCGAGGATATAGCCGACCACCGGCTGGAGCATCACCCCGGCCTGGAAGGCGGCGGTGATGTAGCTGTACTGATGCTCGTCGATGCCAAGGTCGGGCATGAACACCGGCGCGGCGACCGCCAGGGTGGAGCGTGTCAGATAGTTCACGATCGTGCCCAGCATCACGATCGCGATGATCCACCAGCGCAGGGCGCGCGTGCGTCGCCAGAAGGACATGGCTCTCTCCCGCGGGTGTCGTTGCCCCGTTAGCGCTAACGGTGACGGGTTTGGGAGCGGAGGGCAAGGGTGGTTTGTATGAGTTATTTCTCGCCCTAAACCGTCGTCCCGGCGAAAGCCGGGATCTCGTGCGGCTCCTTTCCCGCGCCGTCGCCTGAGATCCCGGCTTTCGCCGGGATGACGATGTGGAGGGTTTGACCGCAAACCCCGGGATGTGGTGCGTCCGCGATGCGCCTATATCCCTTCCCATGACGCACGCACTCTCCCTTTCCGAAGATGCGGCCTGGGCCGCCTTCGAAGCGCGTGACCGCGCGTTCGACGGGCGCTTGATCGTCGCGGTGACCACCACCCGCATCTATTGCAAGCCGACCTGCCCGGCGCGGCGGCCGAAGCGCGAGCATGTCGAGTTCTTCGACGATGCCGAGGCCGCGCGGGCGGCCGGCTACCGCGCCTGCCTGCGCTGCAAGCCCGACGAGGTCGGCCGCGACCGGATCGCGGTGGCCCGGGCAGTGGCGCTGATCGAGGCGGCGGAGGAAAGCGTCTCGCTCGAGGATGTCGCCGCCGCTGTCGGCTATGCGCCGCATCATTTCCACCGGCTGTTCAAGCGTGCCACCGGCGTGACTCCCGCCGCCTATGCCCGCAGCCTCAAGGCGAAGCGCGCCGCCGCGGCGCTGGATGAAGGCAGCGTGACCGAGGCGATCTACGAGGCCGGCTATTCGGCGCCCAGCCGCTTCTACGAAACCGCCAATGCCCGGCTCGGCATGAGCCCCAGCGTGTGGAAGCGCGGCGGGGCGGGGGTGACGATCCGCTGGACGGTGGCCGAGACCAGCCTGGGCCCGCTGCTGATCGCGGCGACCGACAAGGGGCTGTGCCGGGTGGCATTCGACGAAAGCGCGCTCGATCTCGCTACGCGCTTCCCGGCGGCGGAGATCGTCCAGGGCGGCGCGGCACTGTCGGCGCTGGCGGCGCGCGTCGTCGCCGAGGTCGAGAGCCCCGGGCGCGACACCGATCTGCCGCTCGACGTGCAGGGCACTGCCTTCCAGGAAGCGGTGTGGCAGGCGCTCCGGGCGATCCCGCCGGGCGAGACGCGCAGCTATGCCCAGCTCGCCGCCGCGGCCGGCAACCCGGGCGCGGTGCGCGCGGCGGGCACCGCCTGCGGCGCCAACCATGTCCCCGTGATCATCCCCTGCCACCGCGCTTTGCGCTCGGACGGCAGCATGGGCGGCTATGCCTATGGCGTCGATCGCAAGGCGGCCTTGCTCAAGCGCGAAGGAGCGGAATGATGGGCTATGTGATCGCGGGGATCGATCCCGCACCCTTCCGCCATCTCTATGGCCTGTCCGATGCAGCGCTCGCCGCCGAGCAGGTGGTGCGCATGACGGTGACGGCGAAGCCCGATGCGCCGTGCCGGGTCGAGCTGGTCGATGTCGATCCGGGCGAGACGGTGCTGCTGGTCAACCATGAGCATCTGCCGGTCGCCACGCCCTATCGCAGCGCGCATGCGATCTTCGTGCGCGAAGGCGCCGAGATGCCGGCGCGGTTCGATAACCGCGTGCCCGAGCCGCTGGCGATCCGCCTGCTCTCGATCCGCGCGTTCGACGATGCGGGGATGATGACCGATGCCGATGTCGTGGAAGGCTGCGAGCTCGAGCCGCTGATCGCGCGCATGTTCGAAGACCCGGCGGTGGCCTATCTCCATGTCCACAATGCCCGGCGCGGCTGCTTCGCGGCGCGGGTGGATCGGGCCTGATCCGTCACCCCGGCGAAAGCCGGGGTCTCAGGCGAAGGCGCGGCAAGAGCCGCACGAGATCCCGGCTTTCGCCGGGATGACGTTACTTGGCAGCCGCAGCCGGCGTTGCGCTGGCCGTCTCTTCCGGGCCCGCCGCCGTGCAGCGATACACCAGCTTCTCGTTATAGACCGGCGGCAGCGCGGTGCGGATCGATGCCTGCTGGGTCGCCAGCTCGGCGCGCTTGGCCTGGTCCGACGAGCATTCCTTGAGCGGCACGCCCTTCCGCAGCGCGCGGGCCTGCTTCATCTGGTCCGACGAGAGCAGGTAGCGCGTGTTGGTATAGGTGCCGGTGGCCGGGTCGAAATCGAGCACCGAGACATTGGCTTCCTGATCGGGCACCAGGATGCGCTGCCAGTGCGAGCCGCCCTCCGCCTCGGCATATTGGGTGCGGCCGTTGATGCAGCCATCGGCGCCGACGTCGAGATCGACCTTGTCGGTGGCGGTGACGATCACCCGGCTGCGCCCGGGCACGAGCGTGCAGACCAGCTTGCCCTGCGCCACCGCCGGTGCCGCGCCGGTCGCCGATGCCTTGGGCACCGCCAGCACCGAGGCTTCGTTGAAGCTCGGCCGGCTGAGGAACATCACCACCGCGGCGAGCATCAGCACGCCGCCGCCCGCCGCTACCCAGATCGCCTCGCGCTTGCGGTCGCGCGAGAGCAGCAGCCCGCCGCCGCCGACGGTGAGCGCGCCGAGCACCAGCATCAGCGCCGCGCCGGCCATGAAATTCTCGCGCGAGGAGGCCGCCCGGCTGCGCGCGTCGGCAACCGCGTCCTCGCGCTCGGCCGCGGCCTTGGCGGCATTGGCGCGGGTCAGCTCATCGGCTTCCAGCCGCGCCTTCTCGTCGGCATCGCGCTCCTGCGCCATCTGCTCCTCGACCGAGGTGCAGGGCACGTCGACGGTGCTCACCGGCTGCTTGGCCTCGGCCAGGAAGGCGAGGAGTTCGCTGTCGGCAATGGCGAAGGCGAAGGTCGAATCCCCTTCGTCATTGTGCGTGATCGCCGAATTGACGCCGAGCACGCGGCCGCAGCGATCGAGCAGCGGCCCGCCCGAATTGCCGCGCGCGATGCTGGCATTGTGGACGAGCACGCTGACGCTGCCGAGCTTGCGGAAGCCCGAGAAGCCGCCCTGCGAGCGCACCGGCGATTGCGGGGTGATGAAGTCAGCTGCCGAGCGGGCGGTGGCAACGTCGACATTGCCGGGATAGCCAAGCGCAATCAGCGAGTCGCCGTCGGAGATCTTGCCGCCGAACAGCGTGAGCGGGGGCAGGCGCACGCCGGTGAACTCGATCAACGCCAGGTCGCGCGCCTGGTCGATCTTGATCACCTTGCCCTGGTACGACTTGTCGCCTTCCGAAGGGACGACGCCGATCACCACATTGTCCGGGTAGCGCGAGGCGAGCTCGACGACATGCGCGTTGGTGACGACCCGGTTCGGGCCCACTGCGAAGCCGCTGCCATGGCCGAAGCCGACCACTTCGTCGTCGACCACCGCGATCGTGACGATGCGCACCACGCCGCGTGCCGAGGCGGAGATGTCGTCGGCATATGCCGGCCCCACCCACGCGAAGAGCAGCGCCACCACCAACAGCAACCGACGCATCATCGAACCCGAACCCTTTGTTTCTGGCCTTCAGCTTTCGGGCAAAAGCCGGCCGGGTTCAAGCGGCTGGCGGCGCGGATTCCCTTCGGGAGCCCGCGCCGTGCCGGCTTCAGTCGGTCTTCTTCTTGTTCTTGGCGTCTTCCTCGGCCTTTTTCGCCTTGGCCTCGGCATCGGCGATCACCTTCAGCGCCGCGTCCTTGCCGCCGCTGTCCATCGCCTTGAGCACATTGAGCGCGACGTTGTTGGCCGCGTCCGGGTGCGGGCCATAGGCGATCTTCTCGAAGGCGATGCGCGCGCCGGCGAGATTGCCCTGCTCGAGCAGCACCTTGCCCACCCGGGCGCGCAGCCCGTTGTCGAACGGGGCATAGCTATAGGCGCCGATCAGCCCGTCCTGCGCCACCTTGGGCACCGGCTGGCCCGCCTCCCCGAAGCTTTCGTAATAGAGGATCAGCGGCTGCGGATAGCCGGGATCGAGCTTGTTGGCCTTGATGAACCAGCCGCGGATCGCCTTCCAACGCGCCGCGTCGGTCGATTTCTCGGCCTTGGCGATCTCCTGCTGCGCCATGCCCTTGTAGAGCAGTGCGTGGATCGAACCGGGATCGGCGGCGAGCGCGCGGTCCGCCGCCGCTTCGGACGCGGCATAGTTCTTCGCGTCGAACTCGGCCTCGGCCAGCTCGTTCTGCGCGCCCGAATCGTTCGGATAGGCGGCCGCGGCCTGGCGCGCCCAGCCGATCACCATCTTGGCGCGCTCCTCGTCGACGCCGCGCGTCGACCACATCCGCGCCTTCATCGTCGAGGCTTCGCCCGCGGTCAGCTTGCGCAGCGTCACGTCGCCCACCTGCACCTTGCCCGCGGGCACGGTGATCGTCGGCAGCGAGGCGCGCGCGCCATAGGCGTTGAGCTTGGCGTCGAGCTGGCCCAGGCTGCCGAACGCCTTGTTGGCCTCCTCCACCGATTTGCCTTCGTTCAGCGCCTGGATATAGCTGGCCAGCTCCTTCGAATGGCCGCCCAGGATCGTATAGTGGGTGAGCAGCCAGCCGCGCCCGTAGAGCGTCTGGGTGTCGATCTCCTTGTCCTTGGGATCGAGCTGCAGCATCCGCTCGGCCGGCATCTGCGCGACGCGATCGATGCCATAGGCGCGGTATTCGGGCGCCTTGCCGATCACCAGCGTATCGTCGCCGGTGCGGTAAAAGGCCGTGCCGACGAATTCGGCAAAGCCTTCGACGAACCATTTCGGAAAGACCACGCTCGGCCAGCTCGAGAACATGAAGCTGTGCGCATATTCATGCTGCAGGATCGTCTGCGCATCGAGCGCGCCGTTGCCGTCGTCCTTGGGCACGAAGGCGATCGGACCGGTGGCGCGGCCTTCGAACCAGCCCGCCGGGCCCGAACGGCCATAGAGGCGCTGCAGCTCGTTGACGTTCGCCAGCACATAGACGTGCACGCGCATCATCGGGCTCAGCGGCTTGTCCGGCGTGCCCGTGAGGAAACGCAGCGTCTGGTCGAACCGTTCGAGCCGGGCGGTATAGGCCTTCAGCTTGTCCGGATTGTCGTCCGAATAGACGACGAAGTGCTTGGAGCTCGCCTCATACCATTCGGCATGGGCGAGCGACGGCGCCAGCAATAGCGACGCAGCGAGCAAAAAACGGCGAACCATGTGTCTTCCCCCGACAAGTATGACCGAAGTCTAGGACTTGCAGGTGAGTCGTCAATCGCCGCCGTTATCGGCCTTTTCGGACTTGGCGCGCACTGCCGCGATCGCCCCGTCCAGATCGCCCGCATCGAGCTTGGCGACCAGCGCCGCCGCCAGCTTGCCATGCGCCCCGCTGTGCGGATCGTTGACCAGCGGCTGCAGCACCGTCCGCGCGCCGGTGGCGTTCCGCTCGCCCAGATACATCACCGCGGTGGTCATGCGCAGCGCATAGTCATAAGGCGCGAGCAGGAAGGCGCTGTTCAATCCGTCCTTGGCGATTTCGGGCGGCGCCACGCCCTGCTCTACATAGCTGCGATAATAGAGCCAGAGCGGCATCGGATCGCGCGGATCGAGCCGGTTCGCCTTGGACAGGATCGCCCGCACCGCGTTCCAGCTCTCCGGCCGGGCGTCCTTCGCCTTGCGTGCCTCGAGCATCCGGGCATTGGCATCGAGCGTGAGCGCACGCACCAGCTTGGGATCGGCGGCCAGCGCGCGATCGGCTGCGGCCTGGGCGCCGGCATAGTCCCCCGCGTCGATCGCCGCGCCGGCGAGCACCAGCTGCGCATCGGGGTCGTCGGGCCAGGGCGCCGCCGCCTTGCGTGCATCGGCATAGATGGGCTGCACCGTATCAGGGCGCACCGCGGCCTTCGAGCGGATGCGCACTTCCATCATCGCCGCCATGCCTGCGCTCAGCTTGCGCACCGTCACCGGGCCGATCGCCAGCTGCGCGCCGGGCAGCGTCGAGATCGCAAGGTGGCGCTTCTTGTAAACTTCCAGCTCGCCGTCGAGCTGCTTGAGGTCGCCGAACACCTTGGCGGCCTCGCGCGTCGACTTGCCGGCCTTGAGCGCCGCGACATAGGCGGAAAGCTGGGTGCTCCGCTGCGGCGCGCCGAGGCGCAGATAGTGGGTGAGCAGCCAGGCGCGGCCGTAGAATCCGTCGATCTGGCTCTCGCCGAGCGACTTGGAATCGACCGTGAGCAGCTTCTCCATCGGCAGCCCGGCATCGCTCATGATGCTGATCCCGCGATAGAGCGGCGGCTCGCCGAGCGTGACCGATCCGTCCTTGCCGAATCGGGCAGTGGCGTTGAACTCGGCAAAGCCCTCGATCAGCCAGCTCGGATAGCCGGTATTGGGATCGAGGCTCAACATCAGGTTGTGCGCATATTCGTGGAGCAGGATCTGCAGCGGCTTGAGCGCCAGGCTGCCGCCGCCGCGGCCCTGTTCGGGCACGATCGCCACCGATCCCGAGGCGCGCGGCACGAAGAAGCCGTCGACGCCCTGGCGGCCGATCAGCCGCTCGACCGTCTGGACGTCGTCCACCGTGAACACGGTGACGCGGGCGGCATTGCTCGTCTCGGCATCGCCGCCGCCCACCATCAGCCGGATCGCGCGGTCGAGCCGTTCGAGATTGGTGGCGAAGGCCTTGAGCTTCTCGGGGTCGCGATCGGCATAGACGATGAAATGCGGCGTACTCGCCTCGTACCAGTCGGCCCGCGCAGTGGCGGGCAGGGCGAGCAGCAGCAACGCCATAAGCCTACGCAACAACATGATGAAATCCCCCTCTTGCCGGCCGATGCTATTCGCGCCCAGCGCCGGTGCAAGCGGCGAATTGCACGCGATCAGGAATCATCGTCCTCGTCCCGCCCGCGGCCGCCATCGAGCAGCGCGATCGCGCCGTCCACGTCGCCCGCATCTATCTTGGCGAGCAGCAGCGTGGCGCGTTCGGCAAGCCCGCGGCCATGCGGCTGATACGCAAGCGGGGCGAGCAGCTGGCGCGCGCGGATGACATCGCGGTCGCGCAGCAGCATCGTCGCGGTGTTGAGCCTGAGGCCGCTGTCCTGCGGGGCATAGACATAGGCATCGTAGAGCCCGTCCTTGGCCATGGCCGGCACCTGGACATGCTGATCGAGATAGCTGCGATAATAGAGGATCAGCGGCTCGGGATCCTGCGGATCGATCCGATTGCCCGCGGCGATGATCTTGCGGATGCCCGACCAGGTCTCCTTGGCGACATCCTTCGCATCGCGCGCACGCGCCATGCGGCACATCGCCTTATAGACATAGCCGTCCACGGCCTTGGGATCGGCGGCGAGCGCGCGATCGGCTGCGGCTTCCGATACGGCATAGTCGCGCGCGTCATAGGCGGCCTCGGCCAGCACCAACTGCGCCCCGGCATCGTCGGGATAGGGCGCGGCCGCCTTCTTCGCATCGGCATAGACATCGGGTGCGGTCTTGGCGTTCACGCCCCGCTTCGAGCGAATGCGAACCTCCATCGTCGCCGCTTCGCCGGGCGTCAGCTTGCGGATCGTCACCTCGCCGGCCATCGTCATCGATGCGGGGATTTTGCGCACGGTGAAGCGGCCGAGCTTGTAGCGTTCCAGTTCGCGGTCGAGCGCCTTCAGGTCGCCGAACACCGCCGCCGCTTCGGTCAGCGACTTGCCGCTGTTGATCGCTGCCACATAGGCGTCCAGCTGGCCCTGCCGCTGGCCGCTGAAATTGAGATAGTGGCTGAGCAGCCAGCCGCGCCCATACAGGCCCTGGCGTTGCTGGTCGGTGAGCTTGAGCGTGTCGGCAATCAGCAGCTTGTCGGCGGGCAGCCAATTGCCGGCGAGCAGGCCGCGTCCACGATATTGCGGCGGCGCGCCGAGCAGCATCGAGCCGTCCCGCTCATAGCTTGTCGTCGCGAGCGTCTCGGCAAAGCCCTCGATATACCATGACGGATAGGCGGTGTTCGGGGTCAGGCTCCACATCAGGTGATGCGCATATTCATGCTGCAGGATTTGCTGCGCATTCAGGGCATTGATGCCGCCATCGTCCGAATTGCTTGGCACGATCGCCAGCGACCCGCCGGCGCGGGGCTTGTAGAAGCCGGCCACGCCCTGGCGCCCGGCGAGCGCAGCGACCGCCCCTTTGCTGTCGACGACATAGACGGTCAGCCGGTTCGCGCGCCCGATCGGCGGGTCGGGCATGTCGCGCAAGCTGCGAAACATTCGGTCGAACCGCTCGAGCCTGGTCGCGAAGGCCTTGAGTCGTTCGGGATTCTGCTCCGAATAGACGACGAAATGCCCCGAGCTCGCCTCGTACCAGTCGGCATGCGCCGTTGCTGGCGCGGCGAGCAGCAGCGCTGCAAGCAGCTTGCGCAACATCCTGGAATCCCCCTCTTTGCCGGGGATGCTATCGCGCCTGCCGGGGCCGGTACAGAGCCCCGTTTACACCGAATCGGTTCAAACGAAGCTGTACGGATCGACGTCCACCGCCACGCGCACCTTCTGGCTCCAGGAAAGCCCGCCCAGCCAGTCGCGCAGCACCTGCTGCACGTCGAAGCTGCGCCTTGCATGGACGAGCAGCCGGTAGCGGTGGCGCCCGCGCAGCATCGCCAGCGGGGCGGGAGCGGGGCCATAGACGTGCATGTCCTCGCCGATCTCGGGCGCGGTGCGGCCGATCATCCGCGCGGTCTCCTCGGCGGCGGCGCGGTCCTCGGAGCTGACGATGATCGCGGCATAGCGGCCATAGGGCGGCGCATCGGCGTCGCGGCGCGCCTCGGTCTCGGCGGCATAGAAGCTCTCGGCATCGCCCGAGATCAGCGCCTGCATCACCGGCGCATCGGGCGCATGCGTCTGGATATAGACCGTCCCCGGCTTCTCGCCGCGCCCGGCGCGCCCGGCCACCTGCATGATCTGCTGGAAGGTGCGTTCGGACGCGCGCAGGTCGCCGCCGTCGAGGCCCAGGTCCGCGTCGATCACGCCGACCAGGGTCAGGTTCGGAAAGTGATAGCCCTTGGTGACCAACTGGGTGCCCACCACGATGTCGATCGCGCCATGCTCCATTCTGCTGACGAACTCGGCCGCCTTGGCGGGCGACCAGAGCGTGTCCGAAGTGACGATCGCGGTGCGCGCCTCGGGCCACAAGGCCGCGACTTCGTCGGCGATCCGCTCGACGCCGGGGCCGCAGGCGACCAGCGTGTCCTCGCTCTTGCACTCGGGGCACAGGCTCGGCGCGGGAATGGTGTGCCCGCAGTGATGGCAGGACAGCCGCCTGAGCAGACGGTGCTCGACCATCCAGGCGGTGCAGTTCGGGCATTGGAAGCGGTGGCCGCAATGCCGGCACAAGGTCAGCGGCGCATAGCCGCGCCGGTTGAGGAACAGCAGCGACTGCTCGCCCCTGGCCAGCGTCTCGTCGATCGCCTTGACCAGCGCCGGGGCGATCCAGCGGCCGCGCTCGGGCGGGTCCTGGATCAGGTCGATCGGGCGGATCTCGGGCATCTCCGCCAGTCCGTAGCGCCCGGGCAGCTTGAGCTCCTCGTAGCGGCCGAGCTCGACCTGGTGACGCGTCTCGATCGCCGGCGTGGCCGAAGCGAGGATCACCGGGCACTCCTCGAACCGCCCGCGCATCACCGCGACGTCGCGCGCATGGTAATGCACGCCGTCTTCCTGCTTGAAGCTGGTCTCGTGCGCCTCGTCGACCACGATCAGGCCGAGATTGGGATAGGGCAGGAACAGCGCCGAGCGCGCGCCCACCGTCACCATCGCCTCACCACTGGCGATCGCGCGCCAGGCGCGGCGCCGCTGCGAGGTGCGCAGGCCCGAATGCCAGGCGACCGGATCGCAGCCGAAGCGCTTCTCGAAGCGGGTGAGGAACGGCTCGGTCAGCGCGATCTCGGGAAGCAGCACCAAAGTCTGCTTGCCCGATGCGAGCGCGGCGGCGACCGCTTCGAAATAGACTTCGGTCTTGCCCGATCCCGTCACCCCGTCGAGCAGGAAGGGCTGGAATGCTTCAGCGCCCACCGCCTGGCGCAGGATCGATGCGGCGTCGGCCTGGAGCGGGTTGAGCTCGGGCGGCGCGAAGCTCGGGTCCGGCATCGGATAGGGTGTGTCGGTATCGACCACCACCGGCTCGATCGCGCCGACCTTCACCAGCCCGCGGATCACCGCGTCGGAGACGTCGGCGACCAGCGCCAGCTCCTTGACCAGCCCTTGCCGCTCGCCGATCCTTTCAAGAGCCTGCGCGCGCTGCGGGGTCAGCCGCTCGGGCACCGTTCCGGTGGCGCGATATTCGGTGATCGTCGGTGCGCTCTCGAAGGCGGCGGAGGTGCGCAGCGCCATCGCCAGCACGGCGGAGGGCGGGCTCAGATAATAGTCCGCCGTCCATTCGACGAGCCGGCGCACCGGCGCAGGGATTGGCGGCGCGTCGGCAACGGCGAGGATGTTGCGCAGCCGGTTGTCGCCGATCTCCTCGGTCGGCAGCCGCTCGGGCTCCCAGACCACGCCGGCATATTGGCGCGGCCCGATCGGCACGACGACGATCGATCCCGGCGCGACCTGCATGCCGGCAGGCACGCGATAGTCGAGGGGGCCGAGCGCGGGATGCAGGACGAGGACGCGGGCGCGGGACATGGGCGCCCCTCATATGGGCTTTTGCGCGCGAAACGGAATCCCCGTATCGTCGCGCTCTGCACATGTCCCTTTCGTCATCCCGCGAAGGCGGGGATCCAGAGCCCGGGGCGACGTCGCTTGTGACCCTGGATCCCCGCCTTCGCGGGGATGACGAGTAAGGAAAGGATTTCGATGCTGTTCGCCGCCGCCCTGCTGCTCCTCCAGACCGCCCCGGCCCCCGCCGCCCAGACCACCGCGTGCAAGGCGACCGATGCCAGCCTGCCCACCGGCCTGCTCGGCTGGGTGAAGCCCGGCGACGAATTCGTGCCCGGCAAGGCCGTCGAACTGGAGACGATCGACGGCGCGGCGCTCAAGGGCTTGCCCGCCGGCAGCAAGCCCGGCCGCGCGGCGATGATCGGCTTCAAGGTGGAGAGCGCGGGCGTCTATGGCGTCGCGCTCGATCAGGGCGGCTGGATCGACGTGCTGTCGGGGGTCGAGGGCGGTGCGGCGCTCACCTCGGTCAAGCACGGCCATGGCCCCGAATGCTCGACGATCCGCAAGATCGTCCGCTTCGATCTCAAGCCGGGGGTATATCGCCTCTATGTCTCGGGGCTCTCCACGCCGAAGGTGAAGGCAATGCTTGTCAGCGGCGAATAGGGACCAACGCATTCTGTTCCCCGGCGAAAGCCGGGGCCCAGTTTCGGTGAATCTGGCTAGGCGCGAGCGCCTCTCGAATAACATTGCAACTGGGCCCCGGCTTTCGCCGGGGAACAGGTCCTGGTTCCGATCAACCCCTAGGCCCGCAGCGTCAGCGACAGCGTGACGGCGTGGTCCATCTGGTCGCGCGCGCCGTTCCGGCCGAAGCGATACTGGTTGAGATAGCCCGTCTCGAGGCGGAGCTGGCGGCTGACGGGCACGCCCAGCCCGATGCTGTTGCGCATCCGCTCCACGCCCTCGCGTTGGCCCCAGCCGGTGGTGTTGAGGTTGAGGAAGGTCTCGTGCGCGGCGAACAGCCCGAACCCGCCGCGCGTCAGCGCATGGGTGAAGCGCAATTGCCCGCGCACGCGGTGGCCGATGCCGGACCCTGAGCTGTTGAAGCGCTGCTCCACCCGGATGCGCGCGGCCAGCCCCGCAGCGAGCGGCACGATGATGTGCTGGCGGGTGCGCTCCTCGTTGGGCAGCGCCCGGCCGTCGCTGAAGTCCTCGACATGGCGATAGCCGATGCCGATCTCGATCTTGCCGATCTTCCAGGCATAGAGCCCGCCGATCTCGGTATGCGCCAGCCCCTTTGCGCGGTCGCCGAAGCGCACGATGTTCTCGATCGTCGCCTCGCTGTGCGCCGTCACCGGCACGGTGCCGCTTGCCTGCAGCCATAGCTGGTCGTCGGTCCGCTGGGCAAAGGCGGGCAGCGCGGCGAGCAGCAGGGGCAAGGCGAGAAGCGATCGCATCGCGCCTAAACGCATCCTCTTCATTTCGGTGCAAGCTTTAGTTGCTGCGATCGGAACATTCATGGAACATTTCTCCGAATTCAGGAGGGAGGAATGGCAATGATTCTCACGGCGCTCGCATTGGCCGCTTCGGTGCAGGGGAAATGCACCGCGCTCGACACGCGATTGCCGCGCCCGCTCGCCGGCTGGACGCGCGACGGGCGCGGGCTCGATACCGGTCATGCGGTGACCGTGCCGGTACGCGGCGGCACGCTCGAGACCCGGATCACCATCCGCAAGCCGGGCACCGTCGGCATCGCGATCGATCAGGAAGGCTGGATCGATGCGTTTCCCGCCCAGGGCCGCCGCGCGCTGCGCATGGCCTCGGAAAGCCGCGGCCCGCGCTGTTCGACGATCCGCAAGATCCTCTATTACCGGATGCGCCCCGGCACCTATCGCGTCACGGTGAATCGGCTTAAGGGCGGTCGCGCAAAGCTGATGCTCACGCATGACTGACAGGGATTCCACATGAAGTTCTTCGCCGACACCGCCGATACCGCCGACATTCGCGACCTGGCCGACACCGGTCTGCTCGACGGCGTCACCACCAATCCTTCGCTGATCCACAAGGCCGGCCGTGATTTCCTCGAGGTGGTCAAGGAGATCTGCGAGATCGTGCCGGGCATGCCGGTCTCGGCCGAAGTCGTCGCGCTCGATTTCGAGGGCATGATGCGCGAGGCCGAAGTGGTGCGGAAGGTCGCCGACAATGTCGCGGTCAAGGTGCCGCTGACGATCGACGGCCTCAAGGCGTGCAAGGCGCTGACCAGCGACGGCACGATGGTCAACGTCACGCTCTGCTTCTCGGCCAACCAGGCGCTGCTCGCCGCCAAGGCCGGCGCGACCTTCATCTCGCCGTTCGTCGGCCGCCACGACGATATCGGCTATCCGGGCATGGACCTGATCGCCGACATCCGCACGATCTACGACAATTACGCCTTCGACACCGAGATCCTGGTCGCCTCGGTGCGCAACCCGATCCATGTGCTCGAGGCCGCCAAGATCGGCGCCGACGTGATGACCGCGCCGCCGGCGGTGATCCGCCAGCTGGTCAAGCACCCGCTGACCGACGCCGGCATCGCCTCGTTCATGGCCGACTGGGCCAAGACCGGCCAGAAGATCGGTTGAACCTTAGCTCCCTCTCCCCATCGGGGAGAGGGAAGGGGCCCGCCGCGAAGCGGTGGGAAGGGAGAGGGGCAGTAGGGGGCGTTGACTGCCCCTCTCCCTTCCGCCGACTTCGTCGGCTCCCTCCCTCTCCCCAGAGGGGAGAGGGAGAGCTATGCTCCCCCCATGACCACCCCCGCCCTTCCGCTCCTCTATGCGCAGCATCTCGTGCGGGATCGGCGGCGATCGGCGCATACCGTGCGGGCCTATGGCGCCACTGCCGAGCGGCTGGTCGCCTTCCTCCAGCGCCATTGGGGCGGCCCGGTCACCCGCGACGCGCTCGCGAACATCACCGCCACCGATCTGCGCGCCTATCTCGCGTACCGCCGCGACGAGGGGCTGGTCAACGCGTCCGCCGCGCGCGAGCTGTCCGCCGTCCGCGGCTTCCTGAAATTCGCCGCCGGCGACGAGGCCGAGCTGCCCCGGCTCAAGGGCCCGCGCGTCAAGAAGGGCGTGCCGCGCCCGATCGCCCCGCACGAAGCCGTCGCGCTCGCCGAAACCGTGTCGGAGGAGGCCAGCGAGCCTTGGCTCGCCGCGCGCGATTGGGCGGTGCTGCTGCTGCTCTACGGCGCCGGGCTGCGCATCGGCGAGGCGGTGGCGCTCACCGGCGCGGTGCTGCCGCTGGGCCAGACGATGAGCGTCACTGGCAAGCGCGCCAAGACGCGGCTGGTGCCGCTGCTTCCCCAGGTGCGCGAGGCGATCGAAGCCTATGCCCGGCTATCCCCCTATGGCACCGCGCGCGATGCGCCCTTGTTCCGCGGGGCCAAGGGCGGGCCGCTGCCGCCCGGCGTGATCCGCAAGTCGGTCCAGCGCGCGCGCACCGCGCTCGGCCTGTCCGATCGCACCACGCCGCACGCGCTGCGCCACAGCTTCGCCACCCACCTGCTCGGCCGCGGCGCCGATCTGCGCGCGCTGCAGGAGCTGCTCGGCCATGCCAGCCTCAGCTCGACCCAGGTCTATACCGCGGTCGACGCGGCGCATCTGCTCGACGTGTACCGCAACGCGCATCCCCGTGCGTAGCGACGTTCAGCCGCGCGGCTTCCAGGTGAGCACCCGCCACAGATAGCCGATTGCCACCGCCGCGATCGCGGCGATCGAGATCGGGGCGATCCAATGGTCGATCGTCTCGAAATTGGTGCCCAGCCAATAGCCGACGCCGACCAGGATCGTGTTCCAGATCGCGCTGCCGATCGTCGTGTAGATCAGGAAGCGGCCCAGCGGCATGTGCATCAGCCCGGCGGGGATCGAGATCACCGTGCGCCCGATCGGCATGAAGCGGAACACCAGCACGGTGATGCCGCCCCAGCGATCGAAGAAGCGGCGCAGCTTCTCGATATCCTCCCATTCCAGCGTCAGCCAGCGGCCCCAGCGCCGCACCAGCGGCTCGAGCCGCTTATAGCCGAAGCGCCGCCCGATCTCCCACCAGAACAGATTGCCCACGGCGCAGCCCGCCGTGCCGGTCAGCACCAGCAGCACGAAATCCATCTTGCCCTGGCCGGCGGCGATGCCGGCCACGCTCATGATCAGTTCGGAAGGGACGGGAGGAATGACGTTTTCCAGCACCATCAGCAGGAAGACGCCGAAATAGCCCCAGTCGAGCCAGTCGATCATCGGGTCAGCGGCGCTCCGCCACGCGGCGCTCGATCGCCTGCCAGATCAGCGCGCCGGTATCGGTGCCGTTGAACCGGTCGATCGCGACGATCCCGGTCGGCGAGGTGACGTTGATCTCGGTCAGCCATTCGCCGCCGATCACGTCGATGCCGACGAAGAGGAGCCCGCGCTTCTTGAGCTCGGGGCCCAGCACCGCGCAAATCTCTTCCTCGCGCGGAGTCAGCTCGGTCTTGGCCGCGCTCCCGCCCACCGCCAGGTTCGATCGGATCTCGCCTTCGCCGGGGATGCGGTTGATCGCGCCGGCCACTTCGCCGTCGACCAGCACGATGCGCTTGTCGCCCGCTGCCACGCTGGGCAGGAACGCCTGCACCATGTGCGGCTCGCGCCACGCGGTGTTGAACACTTCGATCAGCGATGAGAGGTTGGCGCCGTCGCTGCCCACCTTGAAGATCGCCTTGCCGCCATTGCCGTGCAGCGGCTTGATCACGATCTCGCCATGCTCGGCCAGGAAGGCGCGCGCCTCGTCCAGGCTGCGGGTGACGAGCGTCGGCGGCATGAACTGCGGATAATCGAGGACGAACACCTTCTCCGGCGCGTTGCGCACGCTGGCCGGATCGTTGACCACCAGCGTCTTGTCCGCGATCCGCTCGAGCAGGTGCGTGGCGGTGATATAGCCCAGGTCGAAGGGCGGATCCTGGCGCATCAGCACCACATCGGCCTCATCGCCCAGATCGAGCGACACCGGGTCGCCGAAGGTGAAATGATCGCCCACCACGCGCTGCACCGTCACCGGATGTGCTTTGGCCCAGACGCGGCCGTCGCGATAGTTCAGGTCCTCGGCGGCATAGTGGAACAGCCTGTGCCCGCGCGCCTGGGCCGAGAGCATCAGCGCAAAGGTCGAATCGCCGGCGATGTTGATCGCATCGAGCGGGTCCATCTGCACGGCGACGGTAAGCGACATCCAACTACTCTCATATCGTCACCCCGGCGAACGCCGGGGTCTCAGGCAACAGGGGAAACCGGCACGAGATCCCGGCTTTCGCCGGGATGACGGCTGGTTCACCCCATCCAGGCGTTCTCGATATGGCGAGGGAGCGTGCGCGGGGCAATGAGGATCACGTCGACGCGGATATCGTCGCCCGGTCCGGCATAGCGCGGCATCAGCACTTCGGCCGCGGCGGCGACGCGGGCGAGCCGGCGCTCGTCGATCGCGAAGTCGAGATCGGCGGCGGTGGCGCGCGTCTTGACCTCGACGAAGGAAATCAAGTTCCCTTTCCGGGCCACGATATCGATCTCGCCTGCCGGTGTTCGGACGCGGCGGTCGAGAATGCTCCAGCCTTTCAACCATAACCACCAAGCTGCCATGCGTTCGCCATGCCTGCCCGCCGCTTCCGCTTTGCGGCGTTCCTCACTGTTTTTCTTGCTGCGTGGACTTGGCATGAGATTATGTTGATTGGTCACGCGTCGATCAGCAAGTCGCTTGCGCGTGCTTGTAAGCACTGGATATCCAAAGACATGCGAAATGAATTTCTGTGGGATGGAGATTGGGAATCGGTAACGCCGAACGACGCCGCTTGGGCGGAAGTTGAACTTCGTCGCGAACTCGCTCCGGGGCATATTCTCTTCGGCGCTCAATGGACCGCAGTCGGGCGACGCTGGCGACGAGACGATTTTCTTTTCATGCTGGCAGATGGGCGCTTCGCTCAAGTGCATTTGACTCGTCACGCCGAAATCGATCCGCGTTGGCCCACAGCGGAAATCTTTGAAACATTCGAGGACTGGAAATCGATACCGCCCGCGGATCGTTGACTACCGCGTTCGCAATACACCGCTGATATTGGTGGGGTGTAATCGGCATACTCGCCAACGCCACCAGGTTGCCGCGGCGCACAACCAGATCGACTTCGCCGGCCGGAGTGCGCACGCGCGAATCGAGGATTTTCCAGCCTTTCAGCCATAGCCACCAGGCCGCCCGGCGTTCGCCTTCGCGGCCACGCGTTTCCGCAGCGCGGCGATCCGTTGGTCTTTTGCGCCTCACGACTCGCACCTGTGGATAACTTTGGTTACCATCGCCAGACCGAGTCGCACCGAAGCGGGTTTATCGGTGCCCTTCGGGGGGTCGCAGAAATGGAATCGAACGAACGCTATTATCGGCGTCGCGCCGCTCAGGAACTCGCAGCTGCCAAGCATGCGCTGACCGAAGCCGCCGCGCTGCGTCGCCGCCAGCTGGCGGAGAGCTATCTCAGGCGCCTGGCCGAACTGACCGGCGCGGACGAGATGGGCATGCTCGAGCGCGAATACGCCTGAGCTTCCGAAGCGGCGATCCAGCCACGCCGTCACCCCGGCCTTGTGCCGGGGTCCACTAAGCCGCGCTTCCTGACTCCACACCTCTTGCCCATCCTCGCCTCCCGGTGGACCCCGGCACAAGGCCGGGGTGACGAACTTGGCTTGCAATGTAGGATTTCGCCTGCTGGCCTTCCCGGGCCATGCACAGCATTCGCCTCTGTAGGAAAGATAGGATCGTTCTCGCGCAACAAAGCTGCGAGATGCGGCGCGTTTCCGGGAAAACAGGGAAAATAGCGCCCCGAAAGATCCGCTCTTGGCGTGTACACCGTGTCCTTTGGCGGGCCGACTCGCAGCGCGCTGTAGGATCAGCCCTTCATCTCCATCGCCCGCGCATAGAGCGCCTTGCGATCGAGCCCGAGCTTCTTCGCCACTTCGCCCGCCGCCT
This sequence comes from Sphingomonas sp. HITSZ_GF, assembly GCF_029543155.1. Lineage (GTDB taxonomy): Bacteria > Pseudomonadota > Alphaproteobacteria > Sphingomonadales > Sphingomonadaceae > Sphingomonas. The sequence goes on from NZ_JARQXA010000004.1 coordinate 486,084, forward strand.
TGCTGGCCGGCAGCCGGGTGAGCGCCTCCGCCAGCGCGGCATCGGCATCGTCGGCGCTGGCGGGCGGCGGGGCGCCCGGCGGCGCGACCACCACCACGATCTCCCCCTTGGGCGGCGCCTCGGCATAGCGTTCGGCCAGCTGGGTCAGCGAGCCGGTGACGCATTCCTCGAACTTCTTGCTGATCTCGCGCGCCACCGCCGCCTCGCGGTCGCCCAGCCCTTCGGCCAGTGCGGCGAGGCAGGCCGAAAGCCGCGGGCCCGATTCGTAGAGCACCAGCGTGGCGCGCACGTTCGCGATCTCGGCGATCGATTCGGCGCGGGCCTGCTGCTTGCTCGGCAGGAAGCCCAGGAACAGGAAGCGGTCGGTCGGCAGTCCGGCCAGCGTCAGCGCTGCGATCGCCGCGCAGGGGCCGGGAATCGTCGTCACCGTATGGCCGGCGGCACGGGCGTCGCGCACCAGCTTGAAGCCGGGATCGGAAATCAGCGGCGTGCCCGCGTCGGAGACGAGCGCAATCGCCTCGGTCGCCATCCGCGCCACCAGACCGGGGCGCACGGCATCGGCGTTATGGTCGTGATAGGGCAGCATCTTGCCCTTGGCGCCGAGGTGGCGGAACAGATTCGCTGTCACACGGCTGTCTTCAACGGCAACCAGATCGGCGCCCAGGAGTATTTCGGAGGCGCGCGGGGACAAGTCACCGAGATTGCCGATCGGGGTGGCGACGATATAGAGGCCGGGCGTTAGAACAGCGTGCATCGGGGAGAGTAAATGGCAGACGGGACCCTCACACCGCAACGGGGCATCCTTCGCTGGGCCGCTTTGGGCCTTGCGGCGCTGCTGGCCGCCTGCGCCAGCGGACCGCGCGTGATCCCGGAAACCCGGCCCGCGCCCAGCGTGGAGGCGCCGCGCGAGCGGCCGTCGACTCGCCCGATCGCACCCGGCCTCCCCCAGGACGTCGAGCGCCACCGAGTCGCTTTGCTGGTGCCGCTCACCGGCGCGAACGCCGGCGTCGGCAAGTCGCTGGCCAATGCGACTCAGCTGGCAGTGCTCGATACCAGGTCGGACATGCTGCGCATCACCACCTATGATACCGCCGCTCCTGGCGGCGCGGCTGCCGCGGCACGCCAGGCGATCGCCGACGGCAACAAGCTGATCCTCGGCCCGCTGCTCGCCGAAGATGCGCGCGAAGTGGCGCCGATCGCGCGTTCGGCGCGCGTGCCGGTGCTCAGCTTCTCGAACGATACCGCGGTCGCCGGTAACGGCACCTATCTGCTCGGCTATTCGCCGGCCCAGTCGATCGAGCGGGTCGTCGAATATGCGCGCGGCCAGGGCGTTTCCAGCTTTGCCGGGCTGATGGTCTCGGGGGTCTATGGCGAGCGCGCTTCCACCGTGTTCCTGCGCGCCGTCGAGGATCAGGGCGGCAAGGTGCTGGCGATGGAGACCTATGACGGCCGTCCCGGCTCGATGACCAACGCGATCACCAAGCTCAGCCGCACGCCCTATCAGGCGATCCTGATCGCCGGTTCGGGCGGCAGCGGCGTGAGCGCGGCGCCGATCATCCGCAAGTCGGCAGGCGGCAAGACTGCGCGGATCCTCGGCACCGAGCTGTGGAACACCGATTCGGCGATCGGCGCCAATGCGGTGCTGAACGGTGCCTGGTTCGCCAGCGTGCCCGACAATTACTACCGCACCTATGCGACCAAGTATCGCACCCGCTTCGGCGCGGCACCGTACCGGCTGTCGACGCTCGGCTATGACGCGGTGCTGCTCACCGTGCGCATCGCCCGCGACTGGCGCCCGGGCGACGCCTTCCCCGAGAGCCGGCTGACCGCGCCCGACGGCTTTGGCGGCCTCGACGGCGCCTTCCGCTTCCGCCGCGACGGCGTGGCCGAACGCGCGCTCGAGGTGCAGGAAGTCAAGGCGGGCACCACGGTGACGGTCTCGCCGGCGCCTACGGGCTTCGGGAACTGAGAAATCCTCCCCCGGAGGGGGAGGGGGACCAGCGAAGCTGGTGGAGGGGGCCTGCCACGAGCTGTATCGCCGGCGGCGTGCCCTCTCCACCACCGCCTTCGGCGGCCGTCCCCCTCTCCCCCGGGGAGAGGAATTAGGTAACGACAAGCTCGCGCAGGATCGCTTCCAGCACGGGCATGCCGGCGTCGGTAACGACAAGCCGGCTGCCCTCCCGCTTCACCAGGCCCTGCTTCTCCAGCAGCGCCGCGGCCTTCGCGTCGAGCGGGGCGTCGGGGATGCGGTCCAGGTCGACGCCTTCGGCCAGGCGCAGGCCCATCACCAGCGCCTCGACGCCGCGGTCGTGGCGGTCGAGCGGCTCCTCGGTCTGCATGCCGTGCTGGTTGCGGTCGATCGCGGCGAGCCAGTTTTCGGGCTTCTTGTGGCGGACGGTGGCCGTGCCGCCGCGCCGGCCATGCGCACCGGGGCCGATCCCGGCATAGTCGGTGTAGCGCCAATAAGTCAGGTTGTGCCGGCTCTCGGCGCCCGGCCGGGCATGGTTGGAGACTTCATAGGCCGGAAGGCCGGCCTCGGCGGTAAGGACGCGGGTTGCCTCGAACAGGTCGGCGGCCTGGTCCGGGTCATAGGCCTTGAGCTCGCCCTTCTCGAACAGGGTGGCGAAGCGGGTGCCGGGCTCGATGGTGAGCTGGTAGAGCGAGAGGTGCTCGGTGCCGAAGGAGAGCGCCCGGCGCAGCTCGGCTTCCCAGTCGGCCTGGCTCTGGTCGGGCCGGGCATAGATCAGGTCGAAGCTGACCCGGTCGAAGGCGCGCTGCGCGGTATCGAGCGCGGCCAGCCCCTCGTCGACGCCGTGGGCTCGGCCAAGGAAGCGCAGCGCATCGTCGTCGAGCGCCTGCAGCCCGAGCGACACCCGGTTGACGCCGGCAGCGGCGATGTCGGCGAAGCGCGCGGCCTCGACCGAGCTGGGATTGGCTTCGAGCGTGATCTCGATGCCGGGCTCGAAGCCCCAATGCCGCTCCGCTGCCGCGATGACGGCGGCGACGGTCTCGGGCGGCATCAGCGAGGGCGTGCCCCCGCCGAAGAAGATCGAGCCGAGCCGGCGCCCGGGCAGCGCCGCGGCTTCATGGGCGAGGTCGGCAAGCATCGCCGACCGCCACGCCGCCTGGTCGACGCGCTCGCGGACATGGCTGTTGAAATCGCAATAGGGGCATTTCGACACGCAGAACGGCCAGTGCACATAGAGTGCGAGAGGGGGGGCGGTGTCGGTCATCGGTCTGAGGGGCTTGGAGCGGGTAACGGGAATCGAACCCCTAGCGTAGCCCGGCAGGGCGAAGCGTCACAAGGAACGCGGGTTCGCCGGGCCGGAGAAAGTGGAGCGGGTAACGGGAATCGAACCCGTGTATTCAGCTTGGAAGGCTGCTGCACTACCATTGTGCTATACCCGCGAGCCGCGGGCCGAGTGCCACAGCCCTGGCGGTCCCGTCAACCTCAGCGGTCGAACGAGACCTTCACCGTGGTCGAAAGTCCCGGCCGCAGCCGTGCCAGCGCCGCCTGGCCGGGATCAAGGACGATGCGCACCGGCACGCGCTGGACGATCTTGGTGAAGTTGCCCGAGCCCGGCTCGAAGGGCAGCAGCGAGAATTCGGAGCCCGATGCCGGCGCGAAGCTCTCGACATGCCCCTTCAGCGCGTTGCCGCCCAGGGCATCGACCCACACCAGCGCGGGCTGGCCCGCGAGCATCTTGCGGGTCTGCGTCTCCTTGAAATTGGCGACGACGTAGAGCTGGCGCACCGGCACCAGGGTAAGCAGCCGGGTGCCGGGCTGGACATAGTCCCCCGGTTGGGCCTGGCGATTGCCGACGACGCCGTCCACCGCGGCGCGAATCAGCGTGTAGCCCTGGTCCTGCTCGGCGAGGCGCAACGCGGCGCGGGCGCGTTCGGCACCCGCGACGACGCTGGCGAGGCCGGCATCGAGCGAACCGCGCTTGGCCGAGGTGACCGCGGCGCGGTCGCGGGTGGCGTTCAGGCTGGCGCCGCTCTGGTCGAGCCTGGCGCGCGCATCGATCGCGGTGGCGCGCATCCGCTCGGCGTCGCGCCGGGTGGCGAAGCCGCGGGCGAGCAGTTCGTCGAAGCGCACCCGGTCAGCCTCGGCGCGGACGACCTCGGCGTTGGATGAGGCAATGGCGGTGCGGGCGACCGCGACATCGGCACCGGCGGCGACGCTCTCGGCGGCCTGCGAAACCAGTGCCGCGCGGGCGGCAGCGACTGCCGCATCGGCATCGCGTACCGCCGCCTGTGCGGCAGACAGTTTGGCAGCGAACTCGCGATCGTCGATGCGGACGAGCGGGTCCCCGGCGCGGACGACCTGATTGTCGCGCACCAGCACCTCGGCGATCTGTCCGGCGATCCGGGCTGAGACCAGCGTGGAATCGGCGCGCAGATAGGCATTGTCGGTGGTCTCGCTCGACGCCGGGAGCGCGATCCACACGGTGCCGGCGACCGCGAGCAATGCGGCGGCGCCCCCGGCGACGAGCGCGCGGGGAAGGCGGCGGCGGGCTGGCGTTTCGACTTCGATCTGGGCGGGAGCGTTCATTGCGAGATCACCAGCAGGGTGGAGGTGGCGGAGGCGAGCAGGCGGCCCTGCGCATCGGTGAGCTTCGCCTCGGCAAAGGCGACGCGGCGGCCGATCGAGACGACGGTACCGACGGCGCGGACCGGGCCGGTGTCGGCGGTCATCGTGCGGTGATAGGCGGTCTTGAGCTCGAGCGTGGTGTAGCTCTGCCCCGCCGCCAGGCTGGTGTGCGTGGCGATGCCGCAGGCGCTGTCGAGCAGCGTCGCCGCATAGCCGCCATGGATGGTGCCGAGCGGGTTATAGGCGCGCCGGTCGGGCGTGCCCTCGAACACGGCATGGCCCTTGGCCGCCTCGACCAGCGCGAAGCCGAGCGTCTCGCCAATCGGCGGCTGCTTGCCCGCGGCAAGCAGCGCCTGGACTTGCTCGAGCCCGGTCATGCCGCGGGTTCCAGCCGGTAGCGGGCGCGGATCGCCGCCTTGGAAGCCGCCAGGATCGCATCGGATTCGGCGAGGTCGATCGCGGTGCGGGCGAGGAGCAGCGCGCCAACCAGCTCGGACAGCATCGAGCGGCCGGCATCGGCGGGATCGGGCACCCCGATCCCACCGAGCGCCGCGCCGAGCCAGCCGGAGAGTGTCGCGGCGCCCTGGGCGAAGCGGGTGCGGGCCACGGGCTCGAGCCGGGCCATGTCACCCGACAGGGCAGCCACCGGACAGCCGCGGCCGCGGGCATCGCGATGCAGCGCCGACAGGTAGAAATCGACATAGTTCGCAAGGGCCTGGCGGGGATCGGCCTCGGCCATGCTGCGGTCGAACCGGCCGCGGGCTTCCTCGAACATCAGGGCGATCGCCTCGGCGACCAGCGCGTCCTTGGAGGGGAAATGGGCATAGAAGCCACCATGGGTGAGGCCGGCCTGCTTCATCAGCGCCGCCACGCCCACGCCCGCGGGGCCGCGCGCCCGGATCGAGCCGGCGGCCTCCTGCAGAATCTTCTTACGCGTATGTTCGCTATGTTCGCGCGGATAGCGCATCTTCGGGCGCTCCTTGTTTTATATGATGATCATCATATAAAAGGGCCTGCACGCATTCGCAAGAGGCCCTAATGGCGCAGACGATCGACCCCCAGGCGCTGCCGGATCGGCGGAAATTCCTGATCTTCGGCGTGATGGCGTTCGGCCAGTTCATGGCGCTGATCGACATCCAGATCGTCGCTGCCTCGCTCAACGAAGTGCGTGCGGGACTGTCCGCCAGCTCGGACGAGATCAGCTGGGTGCAGACGGCGTACCTGATGGCCGAGCTGGTGATGATCCCCTTCTCGGCGTTCCTGGCGCAGGCGCTGTCGACGCGCTGGCTATTCACGCTTTCAGCCGGTTTGTTCACCGTTGCTAGCGCGCTGTGCGGTCTCGCCTGGAGCATCGAATCGATGATCGCCTTCCGCGCGCTCCAGGGGTTCGTCGGCGGAGCGATGGTGCCGACGGTGTTCGCCACCGGCTTCGCAATGTTCTCGGGCAAGCAGCGCGCGATGATCCCGGCGATCCTGGGGATGGTATCGGTGCTGGCACCGACGCTGGGCCCCACATTGGGCGGCTGGATCACCGACGCCGCCGGCTGGCGCTGGATCTTCTACATCAACATCCTGCCCGGCGCCGCGGTGGCGACGCTCGCCTTCACGATGATCCGCGTCGACCTACCCAATCCCGCGATGCTCAAGCGGATCGACTGGACGCATCTGTTAGCGATGGCCGTTTTCCTGGGCGGGCTCGAATATGTGCTCGAAGAGGGGCCGAAGAACGATTGGCTGCAGGATCATGCCATCGCCACCGGCGCCTGGCTGAGCTTCGTCGCACTGCTGCTTTTCCTGGAACGGTCGTTCCGCTCGGAGAATCCGATCGTCAACCTGTCGCCCTTCCGCAAGCCGACCTTCGTCTTCGCCTGCGTGTTCAACCTGGTGATCGGCTTCGGCATCTATGCCGCGACCTATCTGGTGCCGGTCTTCCTCGGCACGGTGCGCGGCTACAATGCCTCGGAGATCGGCTCGACCGTGTTCATCGCCGGCATCGTCCAGATGCTCGGCGTGCCGGTGGCGGCGTCGCTGTCGCAGCGGCTCGATCCCCGGATCATGATCACCTTCGGGCTGAGCCTGTTCGCCGCCGGGCTGTGGCTGTTCAGCTTCATGACCCCGGACTGGGGCTTCCATGCGCTGCTCTGGCCGCAGGCGGTGCGCAGCTTCGCGATCATGCTGTGCATCGTCCCGAGCGTGAACCTGGCGCTGGCGGGGTTCGCCGGGCCGGAGCTACGCTACGCGTCCGGACTGTTCAACCTGATGCGGAACCTGGGCGGGGCGATCGGCATCGCGCTGGTCAACACCTGGCTGCAGGACAATGCCCGGCTGCACATGCTGCGGCTGGGCGAGGCGCTGGGCGCGGCGGGGCGATCGGGCAGCGCACTGATCGAGGGGCTGGCGCAGCATGTCGGCAGCCTGACCGCCGATCGTGCGCACGCGCTGCAGATGGCGCAGGGCATGGCAGGCCAGCTCGCTCAGCGCGAGGCGCTGACGCTGGCGTTCAACGACGTCTTCCGGATCATGGCGATGCTGTTCGTCGCGGCGCTGGTGCTGGTGCCGCTGTGCCGCCCGCCGGCGCGAGGGTGACGAACGAGGTGGCCGGGCGGCCTATTTCCCCGTGAAGCTCGGCTTGCGCTTCTGGAGGAAGGCCATGCCGCCCTCCTTGGCATCGGCGGTGGCGAAGGCGGCGCGCTGATTGTCTGCTTCCATCGCCAGAGTCTGCTCCAGCGTGGCTTCGAGCGCTTCGGCCATGCCCTGGCGGATCAGGCCGAGCGCTGCCGTGGGGCCTGCCGCCAGCCGGGTGGCGAGTGCCAGCGCTTCATGCTCGAGCTGCTCGTCCGAGACGACGCTGTGGACCAGGCCCCAGTCGCGCGCCTTCAGCGCCGGGAGCTTCTCGCCGAGCATCATCATCTCGAGCGCGCGCGAGCGGCCGACCAGGCGGGGGAGCAGCCAGGTGGCGCCGCCATCGGGGACCAGCCCGATATTGACGAAGGCCTGGAGGAAATAGGCGGTGTCGCTCGTCACGCAGAAATCGGCGGCGAGCGCCAGGCTGCAGCCGATGCCGGCCGCCGGGCCGCGCACCGCGCTGACCACGGGAACGCCGAGCCGCGAGACCGCGAGGACGGTGGGGTGGTAATGATCGGTCAGCGCCGAGCTGGTCGCCGCGGCGGGATCGGCGGAGGCGAGCACCTGTCCGCTCACGTCGGCGCCCGAGCAGAAGGCGCGGCCGGCGCCCTGGATCAGCACCGCGCGGGCGCCATCGAGCGTGGCCAGCGCATCGCGGATCTCGTCGAACATCGCCGGCGGCGCGGCGTTGAGGCGATCGGGCCGGTTGAGCGTGATCACCAGCACATCGCCCGTGCGCTCGGTCAGGATCATCTCGTACGCCATGGGTCCACTCCGGTTTCGTTTTGCGACCGATAGCGGGGTGGCGGGAGGCGGAAAAGGGTGAGCGGGATTCCGCTAGGGAAGCGGTGGTTGGTGCGTGGCCGATCGTCGGCGGAATCGAGGGAAGCACTGCAACCAGTCGATTCGCTATGGCTAAACTGCTCCCCGGCGAAAGCCGGGGCCCAGCTGCAACATCGTTCAAGAGGTGCCCACGCCTAACGAAGTTCGCCGCTACTGGACCCCGGCTTTCGCCGGGGAACAGCTTGGGTCAGCAGGGGGGCTCTATGGCGTGGTCGTAGCCGACGTTCCCTGCGGGCCGCTCGCCGTCGCGGTCAGCAGCGAATCGCCGCCAAGCGTGCGGTAGAGCGTCACCAGGTTGGTCGCTTCGATCAGCCGGGTCTGCACCAGCCCCTGCTGCGCCGAATAATAGGAGCGCTGCGCGACGAGGCTGGCGAGGAAATTGTCGATGCCGCCGCGATAACGCGCGTCGGCGAGGCGATAGCTGTCCTGCGCGGCGGTAAGGTTCGCGGTATCGGCCTTGAGCTGGTCGTCGATCGTGCCGCGCCGCGCCAGCGCATCGGCGACTTCGCGGAAGGCAGTCTGGATCGCCTTCTCATAGGTGGCGAGCGCGGCGTCGCGCTGCGCCTCGCTGAGCTGCACGCCCGCGCGGCCGGCACCGGCGTTGAAGATCGGATAGCTGCCCGAAGCGCCGCCCGACCAGTGGAAGCCGTCGCCCGAGAACAGGCCGGTGAGCGCGTTGCTGGCCAGGCCGAGCAGGCCGGTCAGCGAGATGCGCGGGAACAGCGCGGCGCGGGCGGCGCCGATCTCGGCATTGGCGGCGCGGAGCTGATATTCGGCCTGCACCACATCCGGACGGCGGAGCAGCACGCCCGAATCGACGCCGGCGGGCAGCTCGGCGACGGTCGGCGCGGCTTCCTCGATCGAAGTGGAAAGCAACGCGGGGTCGATCTCGGCGCCGACGAGCAGGCGCAGCGCGTTGACGTCCTGCGCCAGCGCGGTCTTCTGCGCGGCGACGTCCGACTGGGCGCCGGCCAGCGTCTGCTGCGCCTGGGCGAGATCGGTGCGCGGCGCGACGCCGCCCTTCAGCCGCATGTCCGTTAGCTTCACCGAACGCTCGGCATTGGCTGCGGTATCCTGGGCGAGCTTTAGCAGGCTCGCATCGGCGGCATGGTTGAGCCAGGCGCTGGCGATGTCGCCGACCAGCGCGAGCCGGGTGGCGCGCGCGGCGGCTTCGGTAGCGAACCAGTTGTTCTGCTCCGCCCGGGTGAGCGAGGCGACGCGGCCGAACAGATCGAGCTCGAACGCGGGCACGCTGATCTCGCCCGAGAAGCTCGTGCGCGTGCCGCTGGTGCTGGCCGTGGTCGTGCCGGTGCTGTTGCCGTGCGATACGCTCGCGCCGGCATCGGCATCGAGGCCGGGCAGCCGATCGGCGCGCTGGATGCGATATTGCGCGCGCGCCGCGGCGATATTGGCGGCGGCGATGCGCAGGTCGCGATTATTGGCCAGCGCCTGCTCGATCAGCTTCTGGAGGCGCGGGTCCTTGAAGATGTCCTGCCAGGTGACCGTGGGCAGTGCGGCTTCATTGGCCCTGAGATAGGCATCGCCGACGGGCCAGCTCTGCGGCACCGGCGCGGCCGGCATCTCGAGCTTGGGATCCATCGAACAGCCGGCCAGCGCGGTGCCGAGCATCAGGGTGAGGACGAGGTGCTTCATGCCTGCGCCTCCGGCTTGTTGCGGCCCATTCGGCCACGCACCGCCTTGAGCGAATCGCGCACGCCGCGGCGGACGAGCACGAAGAACAGCGGGATGTAGAAGATCGCCAGGATCAGCGCGGTGAGCATGCCGCCGATCACCGCGGTGCCGATGGCGATGCGGCTGTTGGCGCCGGCACCGGTGGAGATCGCCAGCGGCAGCACGCCGAAGATGAAGGCGAGGCTGGTCATCACGATCGGGCGGAAGCGGATGCGGGCGGCCTCGATCGCGGCCTCGATCACGCGCTTGCCTTCCTTTTCGGCGCGCTCGGCGAACTCGATCATCAGGATCGCGTTCTTGGTCGCCAGGCCCATGGTGGTGAGCAGACCGATCTGCAGATAGACGTCGTTCTGCAGCCCGCGCAGCGACACCGCGAACACCGCGCCGATCAGGCCGAGCGGCACCACCAGCATCGCGGCGACCGGGATCGACCAGCTCTCGTACAGCGCGGCGAGGCAGAGGAAGACGATCAGCAGCGAGACGCCGTAGAGCAGGGGCGCCTGGCCGCCGGCGAGCCGCTCCTGATAGGAGAGGCCGGCCCAGGATACGCTGGTGCCCGGGATCTGCGCCGCGAGCTGCTCCATCCGGTTCATCGCATCGCCCGAGCTCTTGCCCGGCGCCGGCTGGCCCTGGAATTCGAAGGACGAGATGCCCTGGAAGCGCGAGACGGTGGTCGGCGCGGTGGCCCAGCTGATCGTGGCGAAGGCGGAGAAGGGCGCCATCTGGCCATTGCTGCCGCGGACGAACCATTCGCCGAGATTCTTCGGATCGGCGCGATAGGGCGCGTCGCCCTGCACATAGACGCGCTTGACGCGGCCGCGATCGATGAAGTCGTTGACGTAGCGGCCGCCCCAGGCGGTCGACAGCGTGCTGTTGACGTCGGCCTGAGTCAGCCCGAGCGCCGCCAGCTTCTCCTGGTCGATCTGGATGTTGAGCGTCGACACGTCGGGCAGGTCGGACAGGCGGACCGCCTGGAGATCGGGATCGGCATTGGCTGCGGCGAGCAGCTTGTCGCGCGCGGCGAGGAAATCGGTGCGCGACATGCCACTGGTGTTCTGCAGCTCGAGCGTGAAGCCGTTCGACTGGCCGAGGCCGCGGATCGCCGGCGGCACCAGCGCGAAGACCTGGGCATCGCGGAAGTTGCGGAAGGCGCCCGCGGCGCGCTGGACGATGGCGTCGGCGCTGTTTTCCTTGCCCGGGCGATCGTCCCAGGGGACGAAGTTCACGAAGCCCTGGCCGGTGTTCTGGCCGCTGGCGCCGCCGCCGCCGCCGCCGCCGGTGACGGTGAAGGTGGTGGCGATGTTCTTGCCTTCCTGCCCGCGCATATAGCGCTCGATCGCGACCTGGACTTCCTGGGTGCGGGCCTGGGTGGCGCCGGCGGGCAGGCGGAACTGGATGCTGGCGGCGCCCTGGTCCTCGGTCGGCAGGAAGCCGGTCGGCAGACGGTAGAACATCAGCACGAGCAGCGCGCAGACCAGCAGGTAGATCAGCAGGAAGATCCACTTGCGATCGACGACATAGGAGATGGTGCGGGTGTAGCGCTCGATCGTCCACTCGAAGCCCTGGTTGAACTTCTCCGAGCCGGTACGCGCCCAGCGGCCGACAAAGGGCACGCGGCGCGCGAGCCAGCCCGAGCCGGGCTCGGCCATGTCCTTCTTGCGCTTGAGCATGGTGGCGGTGAGCGCGGGGCTGAGGATCAGCGCGACCAGCACCGACAGGATCATCGCCGAGACGATGGTGACCGAGAATTGGCGGTAGATCACGCCGGTCGAGCCGCCGAAGAACGCCATCGGCAGGAACACCGCGGAGAGCACCAGCGCGATCGCGACGAGCGCGACCTGGATCTGGTCCATCGACTTGATCGTCGCCTCGCGCGGGGTGAGCTCGGGATCCTCCTCCATCAGGCGCTCGACATTCTCGACGACGACGATCGCGTCGTCGACGAGCAGGCCGATCACCAGCACGAGGCCGAAGAGCGTGAGCGTGTTGATCGAATAGCCGAGCGCGTAGAACACCGCGAAGGTGCCGAGCAGCACCACCGGCACCGCGATCATCGGCACCAGCGTGGCGCGCCAGCTCTGCAGGAAGACGAACATGACGATGACGACGAGGATGATCGCCTCGATCAGCGTCTTCACCACTTCGTCGATCGAGAGCTTGATGAACTCGGTGGTGTCGTTGGCATAGGCGTAGTTGAAGCCTTCGGGGAAATCCCTGGAAGCTTCGGCGACGGTCTTCTTGATCAGCTCGGCGGTCTTGAGCGCGTCGGCACCGGGCGAGGTGCTGATCGCGATGCCCGAGCCGGGATGGCCGTTGACGCGGCTGACCGCGTTGTAGCTCTCCGCGCCCAGCTCGATCCGGGCGACGTCCTTCAGCAGGACGTGCGCGCCGCTGGTCTGGGTCTTGAGGATGATCTTGGCGAACTGCTCCGGGGTCTGGAGGCGCGACTGGGCGGTGACCGTGGCGTTGAGCATCTGGCTCGTCGGCATCGGCTGGCCGCCGATCTCGCCCGCGGCGATCTCGGTGTTCTGGTTGGTGATCGCGGTCACCACGTCGCTCGGCATCAGGCTGTAGCTGGCGAGTGCAGCGGGGTTGAGCCAGATGCGCATCGCATAGGGCGAGCCGAACACGTTGACGTCGCCGACGCCGGGCAGGCGCGAAAGCGTGTCCTGAAGGTTGGACGAGAGCCAGTCGGACACGTCGCGGTGGGTACGCTTGTCGGTCTCGTCATAGACGCCGACGAGCAGCAGCGTGTCGGGGTTGGACTTGGTGACGCGCACGCCTTGCTGCTGGACCTGGTTGGGCAGGCGGGAGAGCGATGCCTGTACCTGGTTCTGCACCTGGACCTGGGCGATGTCGGGATCGGTGCCCTTGTCGAAGGTCGCGCTGATCGTCACTTGCCCGCGCGAAGTGGACGACGAGCTGAAATAGAGCAGGCCGTCGATGCCGGTGAGGTTCTGCTCGATGATCTGGGTCACCGAGTTCTGCACCGTCTCCGCCGAGGCGCCGGGATAGGTGGCGCGGATGTTGACCTGGGGCGGGGCGATGTCGGGATATTGCGCGATCGGCAGCGCATAGACTGCGCCCAGGCCCATCAGCATGGTGATGATCGCGATCACCCAGGCGAAGATCGGGCGATCGATGAAGATGCGAGACATGGGAGCTTAGCCGCCCTTCGACTTGGATGCGCCGCTGCCCTGGCCCTTGCGCGGCGCCTCGATCTTCTGCGGCGAATCGGCCGGGACGGGCTTGATCGCGGCATTGGGCTTCAGGTTGGCGATGCCCTGGGTGATCACCTTGTCGCCGGGGTTGAGCCCGCCGGTGATGACCCAGAATGCGCCCTGGGTGCGATCGGCGACGACGTCGCGGCGTACCGCCTTGTTGTCGGGCCCGACCACCCAGAGCTGGGCGCTGCCCTTGGCATCGCGCGACACTGCCTGCTGCGGCACCAGATAGGCGCGCGTGTCGATCGCCTGGGTGAACACCGCGCGGACGAACATGCCGGGCAGCAACAGGCCCTCGGGATTGGGGAAGCTGGCGCGCAGCGTGACCGTGCCGGTGGTCTGATCGACCATCACCTCGGAGAACTGGACGGTGCCGGCCGATCCATATTCGCTGCCGTCCTCGAGCTTGAGGCGGACGCTGGCGCTGCCGGGGCTGACGCCCTGCTGGGCGAGCGCGCGGCGCAGCGCGAGCAGCTCGGTGCTCGACTGCTGGATATCGACATAGATCGGATCGAGCCGCTGGATCACGGCGAGCGGATCGGTCTGGTTCGTCGTGACCAGCGCGCCTTCGGTGACCAGCGTGCGGCCGATGCGGCCGGTGATCGGGGCGGGCACGCGCGTGAAGTTGAGGTTGATCTTCGCGGTGCGCAGCTGCGCGCCGGTCTGCGCCACCTGGGCGTTGGCCTGCCGCGACGCCGCGGCGGCATCGGTGTAATCCTGCTTGGCCACCGCCTCGGCCTCGGCAAGCGGCTTGTAGCGATCCGCCTTGATCTTCGCCGCCTCGGCCGTGGCGCGGGCGTTCTGGAGATTGGCCGAAGCCTCGGCCACGCTTGCCGCGTAGAGGCTGGGATCGATCTGGTAGAGCGTCTGCCCCTGCCGGACGATCGAGCCTTCGGTGAAGAAGCGCTTGCGGACGATGCCGGCGACCTGGGGACGCACCTCGGAGACCTGGAACGGGTTCACCCGCCCGGTCAGCTCCGCCACCACCGGCACTTCACCCGGCTGCACCACGACATAGCCCACCGTCGGCGGGCCGCCGGCGCCCTTTTTCTGCGCGGTCTGGCTGCCGCTTCCGCAGGAGGCGAGAATCAGCGTTGCGGAAAGGAGGACAAAGGCAGGAAGGCGGGAGCCGCCAAGGGTGATTCGGCGCAATTCTTCAACCCGGATCAAGGCGCCGACTCGGGGCGCGGTTCTATGCGGAAACGCTCTTGGGCAGGCGCCTGTACAGGCGCAATACAAGAAATATCCGGGAAACGCGAAACTAGGCCCGGTCCTGGGACAGCGTTTCTACGGTTGAGCAAGCTATTGCAACATGCCGGTGCACCACTTTGATCGCTTGTCCTTGAAGCGGCATGTAACTGGCGCGTTGCGGCGCGCCCGGAAGCGGCCTATTGGCGCGCGCCAATATGGCACGCATTGAAACGCCCAACCGCATCCGGGGTACGCAGGACATTTTCGGCGAAGAGCAGCGCAGGTTCGCCCGCGTGCTCGAGACTTTCGACCATGTCCGCAAGCTCTATTGCTTCCAGCGCGTCGACATCCCGGTGTTCGAGGCGACGGGCGTGTTCGCCCGCTCGATGGGCGAGACCAGCGATGTCGTCTCGAAGGAAATGTACACCTTCGAGGACAAGGGCGGCGACCTGATCACGCTGCGCCCCGAATTCACCGCCGGCATCTGCCGCGCCTATATCACCGAGGGCTGGCAGCAATATGCGCCGATCAAGCTGGTCACCTCGGGCCCGGTGTTCCGCTACGAGCGCCCGCAAAAGGGCCGCTTCCGCCAGTTCCACCAGCTCGATGCCGAGATCCTCGGCGCGGCCGACCCCGCCGCCGATGTCGAGCTGCTGGTGCTGGCCGACCAGCTGCTGCGCGAACTCGGCATCGAGGACGTGACGCTCCAGCTCAACACGCTGGGCGACGCGGAGACGCGCGACGCCTGGCGCTCCGCGCTGGTCGCCCATTTCGAGGCGCATAAGGATCAGCTGAGCGAGGACAGCCTGGTCCGGCTCGAGAAGAACCCGATGCGCATCCTCGATTCGAAGGATCCGAAGGACCGCCCGATCGCCGACAGCGCGCCGGATATCGACGCCTATCTGACCGAGGAGGCGGCGGCCTTCTTCAAGGCAGTGACCGACGGGCTTGATGCGGCCGGCGTCCAGTGGACGCGCAATTCGCGCCTCGTGCGCGGGCTCGATTATTATCGCCACACCGCGTTCGAGTTCGTCACCGACAAGCTCGGTGCGCAGGGCACCGTGCTGGCCGGTGGCCGCTATGACGGCTTGGTCGGCAATCTCGGCGGCCCCGAGACGCCGGGCGTGGGCTGGGCGGCAGGCGTCGAGCGGCTGGCGATGATGATCGCGGAGCCGGCGGCGGAAAACCCCGACGTGATAATCGCCGTGGAAGATGACCGGGCGCTGGGCCATTCCCAGCGCGCGATCAGGTTGCTCCGGGACAATGGCTTTTCCGCCGATATGATCGCGACCGGCTCGCCCCGGAAGCGCTATGACAAGGCGGCCAAAGTGAATGCGAAAGTCCTGGTCTCCTTCCGGCTTCAGGACGACGAAGTCGTGACTAACATTCGCTCCGCCACGCCGACCGATGAATATGTTCGCGTGAGTCAGCTGCTGGAGTCGCTCGCGTGACCCTCTTCCTTTCCCCGGCGAAGGCCGGGGCCCAGCCCCATTCAAACATCGCGCGCGGTAGCGCGCCTTTGGTTCAGAGCCGAGTCTGGGCCCCGGCCTTCGCCGGGGAAAAGCTTGGCCAGCAGGCAGCCGCATGAAGATCCCCGCCGACCGGATTGCCGCGATCGAGGCGCGGCGCGACGAGCTGCAGGCGATGATGGCGACCGGCGACCTGTCGGGCGACCGCTTCGTCGCGGTCTCCAAGGAATATGCCGAGATCGAGCCGGTGGCGCTGGCCGCCGGCGAAGTCCGCCGCTTGCGCGGCGAGGCCGAATCGCTGGCGCTGATGACGCAGGAATCGGACGAGGAACTGCGCGCGATGGCGGTGGAGGAGCTCCATGCCAACGAAGCCGCACTGGCCGATGCCGAGCGCGGGCTGGCGCTGGCGCTGCTCCCCAAGGATGCCGCGGACGCGCGCCCGGCGATGCTCGAAATCCGCGCCGGCGTGGGCGGCGACGAAGCCGCCTTGTTCGCCGGCGACCTGCTTCGCATGTACCAGCGCTATGCCGACCGGATGGGCTGGAAGATCGAGCTGATCTCCGCCTCCGAATCGGAATTCGGCGGCTACAAGGAAGTCGTGCTGAGCGTCACCGGCACCGGGGTGTTCGCCAAATTGAAGTTCGAGAGCGGCGTCCACCGCGTCCAGCGCGTGCCGGCGACCGAGGCAGGCGGGCGCATCCACACCTCGGCGGCGACGGTGGCGGTGCTTCCGGAAGCCGAAGAGGCCGATATCAAGATCGACGACAAGGATCTGCGCATCGACATCTACCGCGCCTCGGGCCCGGGCGGGCAGGGCGTGAACACCACCGACTCCGCGGTGCGCATCACCCACCTTCCCACCGGCACGATCGTCATCCAGCAGGACGAGCGCTCGCAGATCAAGAACAAGGCCAAGGCGCTCAAGGTGCTGCGCACCCGCCTGTACGAGCGCGAGCGCGACCGGCTGGCGCAGGAGCGCTCGGGCGCGCGCGCCTCGCAGGTCGGTTCGGGCGATCGCTCGGAGCGGATCCGCACCTATAATTTCCCGCAGGGCCGGGTGACCGATCACCGCATCAACCTGACGCTCCACCGCCTGCCCGAAGTGATGGAAGGCGAGCTCGACGAGCTGATCGGCGCGCTGATCGCTCAGGACGAAGCGGATCGGCTGGCGCAGCTGGATGGGTAGAAAGCCCCTCCCCTTCAGGGGAGGGGTTGGGGTGGGGCCTATTCCCTTGGCTTCCGGTTTCGGTGAGACACATGCCCCACCCCAAACCCCTCCCCTGAAGGGGAGGGGCTTATGAGTGTTCATGCCGCCCTCAACCAGGTCGCCAAGCGCCTTGAGCCCGTCTCCGATTCGCCCCGGCTCGATGCCGAACTGCTGATGGCGCATGCGCTGGGCGTGACGCGCGAGGCGATGATCCTGCGCCATCTCGGCGATCCGGCGCCCGAGGGGCTGGAGGCTTTGGTGGCGCGGCGGCTGGCGCATGAGCCGATCGCCTATATCACTGGCAGCCGCGCCTTCTGGACGATCGAGCTGGCGGTGGGACCCGGCGTGCTGATCCCGCGGCCCGACAGCGAGACGCTGATCGAGGCGGCGCTCGAATATTTCGGCGCGCGCAGCCCGGCGCGCATCCTCGATCTCGGCACCGGGCCGGGCACGCTGCTGCTCGCGGCGCTGGCCGAATGGCCCGAGGCGCAGGGGCTGGGCATTGACGCATCGGAGGCCGCGCTGGGCTATGCCGGGCGCAACGCCGTCGCGCTGGGCATGGAGGCGCGGGCCCGCTTCATGCCGGGCGACTGGACCCAGGGGCTCGACGGCCGCTTCGATCTGATCCTGGCCAATCCGCCCTATATCGGCACCGATGAGGCATTGCCCGAACAGGTGCGTGCCTACGAGCCGGGCGCGGCACTGTTCGCAGGTGCGGAAGGGTTGGACGACTATCGCCGGATCATCCCCGATCTGCGCCGGCTGCTCGCGCCCGGCGGCGCCGCAGTGATCGAGATCGGCTGGACCCAGGCCGAATCCGTATCCGCGATTGCCCGGAAGTGCGGTTTCGCCGTGACGCTGTACAAGGACCTTGGCGAGCGGCCCCGGGCATTGCTGCTCTCTTGAAATGACCCGAAAACGACATATATTTCTGCTTGGAGATTGGTGCTGCACCGGCTAAGACAGCCACGGGGTAGGGCACTTTCAACCAAGCCGTTGAAAACTTGGGCCGTGAGAAGCACGCCCCGATCCAGGTCATGACAGCCACTGCAGTCCGGTGGCCATGGCGGCGACCAAAGCCTCCCGAGGCATTGGCGCGCATTTGTAAACTGCATCCGGGACCCAGGAATTGGACCGACGGACAGCGTAAACAAGACAGGACAAATAGACCTTGATGAACAATCGTCAGGCTGGCCGCCGTCGTGGTCGTGGCGGACAGCAGCAGCGCCAGGGTGGCAACCCCGGCCAGGGCAACGGAAATCGCATCGACAACCGTGCGCGCGGCAATGCCGCCCAGCTGCTCGAAAAGTACAAGAATCTGGCGCGCGACGCCCAGATGCAGGGCGACCGGGTCAACACCGAATATTACCTGCAGTTCGCCGATCACTATTTCCGCGTGCTGAGCGAGACGCGTTCGCGCTTCGAGGAGCAGAACCAGCAGCGCCGCCAGCGCGATGACTTCGACGGCGACGACGAGGATTTCGAGCTCGAGGCCGATGGCAACCGCGCCGAGGACGGCGAGGAGCAGCCCCGCGAGCAGCGCGCTCAGCAGGATCGCCCGCGCCGGGACCGCGAGGATCGCCAGGAGCGTCCGCGCCGTGATCGCGAGGAGCGCGGCGGCCGCAGCAACGGCCAGAGCAACGGTCACGCCGCTGCCGAGGGCGAAGGCTTCGAGGCCGGCGAAGAGCGCGCGCCGCGCGAGGAGCAGGCGCCGCGCCGCGCCCGTCGCCAGCGCCGCGACGAGGCCGAGAGCCATGCGATCGACGCAGCGGTGCTGCCGCCCGCCTTCGGCGTGGTCGATGCAGCATCCGAGGGCGAGGCGGACGAGCCGGTGAAGAAGCCGCGCCGCCCGCGTGCCCGCAAGGACGCGGAAGCGCCGGCCGCCTGAACCGGCGCCGCGCGCACGCTATATATATATGCAACGCTATCGGCGGCTGGGCTCGGGCTCAGTCGCCGATATCTATTTCGGGGCTGATCCGGTCCTCGACCTGCTCGTCATGGCCGGTGCCCGAGCTGAGGAACATCAGCCCCATCAGCGCGGCGCCGAGCAGCATCGTGCAGAAGATGCCGAGCGATGTAGCGATGGCCAGCGTCCAGTTGAGCCAGCCCAGCCAGTGCCAGAGGATCAGCACCGCGCCGATCGCGGTGGCAAGCGAGACCAGCGCCATCCCGCCGAGCACGCGGCGATATCGCGCCCAGGCGAAGGCGGCATAGTCCGGATCGTCGAGGCCCCGGGGCGATTCCATTTTTTGCAATTGGGGTCGATGTGTGGAAGACTCAACCGCCTGAACCCGATTGAGGAGTCGAGCGATGACCATCGCGGCAATCCTGGGGGGAAAAGGGCGCGACGTGGTGTCGATCCAGGGCGATCGCACCGTGGCGGACGCAGTCGCGCTGCTCGCCGAAAAGCGGATAGGCGCAGTGCCGGTGATGGCCGGCGGCGCCGTGGCCGGCATCTTCTCCGAACGTGACGTGATCTACGGGCTGCAGCGCGAAGGCGCGGGCGCGCTCGACCGCAGGGTGAGCGAAGTGATGACCGCGCCGGCGATCACCGTGGCGCCCGACGAATCGGTGCTCGGCGCGCTGGCGCTGATGACGCGGCGGCGCATCCGGCATCTGCCGGTGGTCGAGGGCGGCGCCTGTGTCGGCTTCATCTCGATCGGCGATCTGGTGAAGTACCGGATCGAGCGGATCGAATCCGAAGCCGATGCGATGCGCGCCTATATCCAGGCGGTCTAGGCGCCGCGGTTGCGGATCAGGTTGATCGACTCGACCAGCATCCGCCGCGCGAACAGAAACAGCAGCGCGGCATAGGCAATGCCGCCGGCGCTCACCAGCAGCGCGAGATGGACGAGCGGCGGCAGCGGCGGCAGCAGCGCATCGACGCCTTTCACCAGCAGCGCCATCGCGCAGGCGGCGAGCACCGGCGGCGCGATCGCCTCGACCAGCGCGGCGAAGCGCACGCCGATCACCGGCAGCGTCCGCCAGGTGCTGACTGCGAGATAGATCGGATAGGCGGCGAACCAGGCGGCGACGAGGCCCATCACGCCCCAATGCACGCCGACCAGGAAGGCGATCGGCAGGCAGAGCGCGCCGGTCATCGAATTCTGCGCGCTGATCCCCGGGCGGCCGCAGGCGTCGCTGGCGGGGGCGAACAGCACCTGCAGCGTCATCATCGGCATGGCGAGCGCGAGCCAGTGCACCACGGGCGCCGCTTCGAGCCATTTGGGGCCGAGCACCACGGCGACCAGCGGATCGGCAGTGGCGGCCATGCCGAGATAGAAGGGCATCGCGACCAGCATCACCAGCCGCGCCGACTTGGTGAAGGCGGCAGCGACGGCGGCGCGGTCGTCCTTCAGCCGGGCATAGGCGGAGAAGGCGACTTCGTTGAGCGGGGGCACGAACTTCGAGACGAAGATCTGGGTGAGGAAGAGGCTGGTCGTGTAGATGCCGAGCATGTGCGGATCGAACAGTCGGCCGGCGATGAACACATCCGCCTGGCTCTGCGCGAACCAGAAGAGCTGGCCGGTGGCCATCACCCCGCCATAGCGGGCGATGTCGCCGGCGCCGCGAAAGTCGAAGCTCGGCCACATCAGCGAGCGCGCCGCGATGGTCATGCCGATCGCGCGGGTGGCGAACAAGGCGATCGGAGCGGCGACCAGCGTCCACACCCCCATGCCGGCGAGCGCACCGGCGAGCGCGGTGACCGCACCGGCCAGCGCCGAGACGAAATTGACCAGCGCCTGCTTGCGGAAGTCCATCTCGCGCGAGAGCAGCGCCTGGGGCAGCGCGATGAACGGCGTCGCTATATAAAGGAGTGCCTGCACGCGCAGCAGGTCGGCGACCATCGGCTGGCGATAATAGGCCGCGGCGGCGGGGGCGGCGAGGAACTGCAGCGCGCCCAGGCCGAAGTTCAGCAGGATCAGCATGCCGAACAGCTGGCGCTGGGCATCGCGCCCAGCATCGGCGCGCTGGATCAGCGCGCTGGCCAGGCCATAGCCATTCAGCATGTTGAGCAGCACCAGGATCACCTGGGTCATCGCGAACAGGCCGTATGCGGAGGGGCCGAGCAGCCGGATGACGATGAAGGTCGACGCCCAGGTAAGCAGCTGGCCGAAGATCTGGGTGCCCGAACGCCAGATCACGGCGCTGCGGACCTGCTGGTGCAGCGTCATGCCTTCGGGTTCGGCGGCCAGTACGGGTTCACTCATGCGCGCGCTATGCGCCCGTTCGCCTTTATGCGCCGTAAACCGCCACACCCGCGCATTTGCGTGATTCCCAATTGGTTCCGGGGAATCGGCCAGGGAATCGCTTCCGGCGCCCGATTCCCGCCCGAGTCGAGGGGGTGATTCGGCTGATTCGGGGCCGAAAACGCTGCCGAGGCGCAACCTGCGAGGCAGTGCAGGTGCCAGAAAACCGCAGAAATCTGCCGTTTTCTGGCTATGTTTCGAAAGAAAGACAGAAAAGTACAAAACGCTGTTGACGGGTCGGGGAGCCGAGCATAGAAGCCACTCCACCGACGCGGTGCTCCTCACCGGAACGACGCGGCGGTCACCAAAAGCAAGGCGCACAGGTCGCCCCTCAAAAAAGGGGTTGGACGGTGCGTCGGTTTTTGTCGCTCTTTGACATAGTGATTTAGATGAAGGGACATGTGGGCGGCGGCCCCGGGTCTGGCGGCTTCTAGGCGTCAGTA
>NZ_JARQXA010000005.1 GCF_029543155.1 Sphingomonas sp. HITSZ_GF
AACGACACGATCGGCGCGCTTGGCCTCAACGGCACGCTCGCCGGCACCGGCACGCTGACCGCGAGCCAGTATCAGCTGACCGGCGCGACCGTGAACGCCAACCTGGGCACGGGTGCGGTGTTCAACCTCGGCGGTACCTCGACGCTGAACGGCACGGCGGCAGGCGATGTCTCGGTGCAAGCCGGCACGCTGGCGCTCGGCGCGGCGGATCGTCTGGCGGACGCCGCAAACGTGGTGGTCGCCTCGGGGGCGACGCTGGACATCGGCGCGTTCAACGACACGATCGGCGCGCTTGGCCTCAACGGCACGCTCGCCGGCACCGGCACGCTGACCGCGAGCCAGTATCAGCTCACCGGCGCGACGGTGAACGCCAACCTGGGCACAGGCGCCGTCTTCAACCTGGGCGGCACTTCGACGCTGAACGGCACGGCGGCGGGTGATGTCTCGGTCCAGGCGGGCACGCTGGCGCTCGGCGGCGCCAACCGCCTCGCCGACACAGCCACGGTGGTGGTCGCATCGGGCGCGACGCTGGACCTGGGAGCGAACAGCGACACGATCGCTGCGCTCGCGCTCGGCGGCACGCTGGCTGGCACCGGCACGCTGACCGCAGGCCAGTATCAGCTGACCGACGCCACCGTGAACGCCAATCTGGGCGCTGGCACGCTCGTCAACATGGCCGGCACTTCGGTGCTGAACGGCACGGCGGCCGCGGGTACCGTCACCGTCCAGGACGGCACGCTGCGCCTTGGCGCCAGCGACCGGCTGGCCGACAATGCCGTGCTGGGCGTTGCCGCGGGAGCGACCTTCGATCTCGCAACCTATAACGAGACCGTCGCCAGCCTTGCCGGCACCGGCACGATCGCACTCGGCACCGGCCGCCTGACGCTCAACAGCGCGTCGAGCACCGGCTTTGGCGGCTCGATCACCGGTTCGGGCACGCTCGACAAGCAGGGCCTGGGCACGCTGACGCTGGCCGGCACCTTCGCGACCACGGGTCGCTTCGACGTTTCGGCAGGCACCCTCGCCTTCTCGGGCTCGACCCAGGGCGGCATCCGCGTCCAGGGCGGAACGCTGATCGGCGGCGGCACGCTGGCAGGCGCGCTGACGGTCAACTCGGGCAGCTTCTCGCCGGGCGGCCTCGCCACCGGCGCGCTGGGTGCGATCAACCCGATCGGCAGCTTCACCGTGGGCAGCCTGGTCGCCACCGGCGGCACCCTGTTGTTCGATTTCGGCGGCATCGGCCTGAACTTCGCGTCGGACACGATCCGGGTGAACGGCACCGCCACGCTCTCGGGCGGCACGGTGCAGGTCAACGCGCTGACCGCGGCGGCGAGCGACTACCGCTTCAACCAGCTCTACACGATCGTCCAGGCGAACAGCCTGACCGGCACCTTCGCCAACGGATCGGTGTTCGCCACGGTGGCGAGCAACCCGAACCTGAAGTGGCGTCTGCGCTACGATCTGGTTGCCAATGCCGTCGTCCTCCAGGTCCAGAAGAACATGGAGTTCACCGACGGCGTGGCCCCGGGCGACGTCAACACGCTGGCCGTGGCCAATGCGCTGGGCAACTCGACGACGGGCAATGCTTCGGATCAGTGGGCAGCGACGCTCAATTCGATCACGGCGCTGAGCACCGGCGAGCGCGTCGCGGCGTTCAAGAGCTTCAGCGGCGAAGCGCTGGCCGATGTCTCCACCGCGACGATCTCGGCCAACAACCTGTTCACCGACCTGCTGCGCCAGCGCGTGGGCGACGGCAGCGATGCGCTGATCGGCGGCGGGTTCGCCGGAGCGAGCCTGGCTGATGTCCGCACCACGGGCACGGCGGGCAACAGCTTCGCAAGCGCGCTTTCGGGCGCAACCTTGCCGGGCACCGGCAGCGAGGAAGCCGGCAATGGCGGCATCTGGGGCCAGGTCTATGGCGGCTACCAGAAGCTGCTCGGCGACGGCGTGCATGCCGGCCTCGACACCACCATGGCGGGTGTCGCGATGGGCGTGGAGACGCGGATGGACGGCTTCACTGCGGGCGTTGCCGGCGGCGTGGCCCAGATCGATGCCGATATGGACAGCCGTTATTCGACCGTCAGCGGCAACCAGTATCAGCTGGGCGGCTATCTGAGCTACGATGCGGGCGTCGCCTTCGTCGCGGCTTCGGGCAGCTGGTATTCGAGCGACCTGAACAGCAAGCGCACGCTGATCGTCGGCAGCACCACGGCGCTGGCCACCGGCGACATCCACTCGACCGGCTATTCGGTGGGCGTCACCGGCGGCTTCCGCACCGAATTCGCCAACGGCCTGCGCCTGGCGCTGATCGGCACGGCGAGCAAGGTGCGCGACCAGCGCGACGGCTTCACCGAGAATGCGACGGGCGGCCTGGGCCTCGAGATGGCCTCGGCCAATCGCGACCTGTTCACCGCCGGCGCGGAACTGCGCCTCGGCGCCAAGGTGAAGACCGGCGCCGGCATGGCGATGCCGTGGGTCAGCATGGGCGTGCGCTACAATTCGGGCGACCTCGATACCGTTGGCAACCTGCGCTTCTCGGGCGCGCCCGCGGGCACGGGCAGCTTTGCGGTCGAGGGGGTGCGGATCGCGCCGGTGCTCGGCATGCTCGGCGTCGGCATCGATGCACGGGCGAGCAGGAATGTGCGCCTGGGCATCGCGCTGGAAGGCTCGGCGGGCGAGAACACCCGCGAGGGCCGTGCGTCGGTGCGCGTGAAGATCGGTTTCTGACCGGACTGACGGAGCCACGGTTCTAAGCAGACGGAATCCTGCTTCCTACCGGACCCCGCCATGGCCCCACCACGGGGGGGCCGAGAGCCCGCGCAGGGATACTGCGCGGGCTCTCTTGCTTTCAGTCGCCGTCGCCGTCCGTATCCTGATCGCCATCACCCTCGAGATTCCGGGAAGGGTTCTGGTTCACAGAGAAACGGATGCCGACGCCGCCCTGCAGCATCTTGAGGGCATCGCTCGCATCCGCACCCGATTGGGTGAAGCTGATGACGAGCGTGCCGGGAACCACGGTAAGCAGATAATTGGCCGAAAGTGCGAGCGTGCCCTGCAGGATCGCATAGCTGCCCACCTGATCCCCTGCCTCGCGGACCAGCGCACCGCTGAAGCTGTCGCCGCTGACCACGCTGCCCGAGGTGACGGTGTAGCCGAACGCCGGATCGGGCTGGCCGAGGATCTTGGTGGCGTCGCCCACCGTCACCGTCACCGCGCGGCGGGTGATGTCGGCAGTCACCGGCGTTGCGGCCAGCGAGACGGTGTAGTTGGCGGCGTCCGCGCCCGAGAGCGACAGGCCGCTGACCTGGACCGTACGGCCGGTGCCGGCATTGGCATCGGCGAAGCGATAGGTGGCGGTGCCGGTCACCGTGTCGCCGGAGATCACGCCCGTGAGCGCGATGCGGCCGGTGGCAGCGGTGGTGCCGTCATAGACCCGGCTGTCCGCCGTAGCGGATGCGGTGATCGCGCGCGGGCTGATGACGGCGGTGCCGGTGGCGGTGCCGCTGACCGTGTAGTTGCCCGCATCCGCGCCACCCAGCGTCAGGCCGGTTGCGGTGGCGGTGCGCGTGCCGGCGTTACGACCGTCGAACGCGATGTTGCCCGCGCTCACGGTCACCTGGTCGCCCGAAAGCACGCCGTTCAGGGCGAGGCTGCCGGTGGCAACGGTGGAGCCGTCATAGACGCGGCCATTGGCGGTGAGCGTCGCGGTGATCGCCCGGGCGAGAATATCGGCTAGGTCGGTCGCTGTGGTGTTGACGACGTAGTTGCCCGCATCGGCGCCGTTCAGGGTGATGCCGCTGGCCGTGACGGTGCGACCGGTGCCGGCATTGCGGCTGTCGAATGCCAGGCTGCCCGCCCCTGCCGAGACCGTATCGCCGGACACCACACCGCTCAGCGACAGCGCGCCGGTGGCATCGGTGGTGCCGTCATAGGTGCGGTCGTTGGCGCTCAGCGTCGCCGTGATCGCCCGGGCCAGGATATCGGCCAGGTCGGTCGCGGTCGCGTTGACGACATAGTTGGCCGCATCAGTACCGGTCAGGGTGATACCATTCGCGGTGACCGTACGGCCGGTGCCGGCATTGCGGCTGTCGAAGGTCAGGTTGCCATTGGCAGTGACCTGGTCGTTGCCGAGCACGCCGGCCAGCGACAGGGCGCCGGTGGCGGCAGTGGTGCCATCATAGGTGCGGTCGTTGGCGCTCAGCGTCGCCGTGATCGCGCGGGCGAGGATGTCGGCCAGGTCAGTCGCCGTGGTGTTGACGATGTAGTTGCCCGCATCGGCGCCGTTCAGGGTGATCCCGCTGGCGGTGACGGTGCGCGTGCCGGCGTTGCGGCTATCAAAGGCCAGGCCAGCCGCGGCAACACCTACCTGATCGTTGCCGAGCACGCCGTTCAGGGTGAGCGAGCCTGTCGCGTCGGTGGTGCCGTCATAGGTACGGTCGTTGGCGCTGAGCGTCGCGGTGATCGCCCGGGCCAGGATGTCGGCCAGGTCGGTGGCAGTGGTGTTGACCGTGTAGTTGGCCGCATCGGTGCCGGTCAGCGTGATACCGTTCGCGGTGACCGTACGGCCGGTGCCGGCATTGCGGCTGTCGAAGATCAGATTGCCATTGGCAGCGACCTGGTCGTTGCCGAGCACGCCCGCCAGCGACAGCGTGCCGGTGGCAGCAGTGGTGCCGTCATAGGTGCGGTCATTGGCGGTAAGCGTCGCCGTGATCGCCCGGGCCAGGATGTCGGCCAGGTCGGTCGCGGTCGCGTTCACCGTATAGTTGGCCGCATCGGCACCCGACAGGGTTATGCCGTTCGCGGTGACCGTGCGGCCGGTGCCGGCATTGCGGCTGTCGAAGGTCAGGCCGGCCGCGGTGGCACCCAACTGATCGTTGCCGAGCACGCCGTTCAAGGCGAGCGAACCGGTCGCATCGGTAGTGCCGTCATAGGTCCGGTCATTGGCGGTGAGCGTCGCGGTGATCGCCCGGGCCAGGATATCGGCGAGGTCGGTCGCGGTCGCGTTGACGACATAGTTGGCGGCATCGGTACCGGTCAGCGTGATCCCGCTGGCGGTGACGGTGCGCGTGCCGGCATTGCGGCTGTCAAAGGCCAGGCTGGCCGCGACTGCGCTCACCTGATCGTTGCCGAGCACACCGTTCAGCGACAGCGCGCCGGTAGCGCCGGTAGTGCCGTCATAGGTGCGGTCATTGGCGGTAAGCGTCGCCGTGATCGCCCGGGCCAGGATGTCGGCCAGGTCGGTCGCCGTGGCGCTGACGACATAGTTGCCCGCCGATGCGCCGGAGAGCGTGATGCCCCCCGCCGTGACCGTGCGGGTGCCGGCATTGCGGTTGTCGAAGCTCATGCTGGCGGCGTTGGCGGCCACCACGTCGTTGCCGAGCACGCCGTTCAGCGTGAGCGTGCCGGTGGCGGCGGTGGTGCCGTCATAGGTGCGATCGTTGGCGTTCAGCACTACGCTGATCACGCGCGGATCGATGATCACCGTGCCGGGCACGAAGGCGAAGGTGTAACCCATCTCCGATGCCAGCGAGCCGAGCGAGGCATTGACGGTATAGGTGCCCGCATTGCTGCCAGCGCCGCTGACCTCCGCCGTGCCGGCATAGGCTGCAGTGGCGCTATCGCCGTTCACCAGGCCGGTGATCGTCGTGGTGACGCTCGGCGTCGTGCCGTCATAGACCAGATGGAGACTCGACGGGGTGACCGTCAGCACCGGGCTATAGCCATAGACGAACCGGTTGCCCGCATTCGGCGCGGCGGCGAAGCTGCCGGTGCCGAAATCATAGGCGTCGCCATAATAGCTGATGCCTGCCAGCCCGCCGAAATCATTGCTCGGGTCGGACTGGCCCGGATTGCCCGCCGCCTGGGTATAGACCAGCCAGCGGCCATTCGGGGTGCTGAGGGCCCCGGCCCCCGCCAGGTTGGTGAACAGCCCGTCCGAAGCGAGCGTGATCGCATCGCCGGTGGCCGAGGAGATGACGCTGCCATTGGCACCGATCGTCAAGCCGCCATGCGAGGCGATCGCCGCCGCGCCGCTGCCCGCGTCGATATCGCCAACGATCGTCAGCGCGATTGCGTTGTTGAGGCTCAGCCCGTTGCTCGAGAAGCCGGTCACCGCGCCGATTCGGTTGTCGCCGCCCAGCGTCGCCGAGCCGGTGACGCTGGCGAGCAGCTGCGCGGCTTCGATATGGCCGCTGTTCTGGGTCAACGCGCCGTCCACCTGGAGATCGAGCAGGCCGCTCACCGCGACGGTATCTTCGAGGGTGAGCCCCCGAAGGTTGCGCAGGGCGAAATCGCCATTGGCAACGCTGATCGCACCGAGGCTGGCAACCCGCGAACCGGCGCCGCCGGCGTCCAGATTGACGCTGTCCTCCGCCGTCACGCTCAGCGTGCCGCCGGTGATGCTGGCCGCGGCGATACCGCCCGTGCCCGAGCTCAGGTTGATCCCGAAATTGCCCGAGACATCGCCCAGCTGGACATCGCCCTGCCCCGCGATATCGATGATGCCCGCGCTGGTGGTGACGTCGCCAAGGCCGACCGCCCCGCCCTGAGCGGCGATGGAGATCACGCCGACCGACTGGACGTCGTCGGCGAAGAAGCCGCTGTTGCGGGTCGTGACCTGCACGGTGCCACCCTCGATTGCACCGAAGCCGTCTGCGCTGTCGAGATTGATGACGAGGTTGCCATTGCCGGCACGGATACCGCTGCCCGCCTGGACAGAGCCGGCACTGCTGAAGACGTTCGCGCCGCTGATCGAGGCCGGATCCGCGGCGCCGATCACCAGGTCTCCGCCCGCCGTGAGCGACAGCGCATTGACGCCGTTGCTGGTCAGCGCCGCGCCGGCGAGCGAGAGATTGTTGCCCGCGACAAGCGTGATCGCGCTACCGGTCTCGATGAAGCCGGTGTGCAGCGAGCCGTTGAGCGCGCTTATCGACGCCGTTCCCCCGACCGTCAGGTTCACCGTGCCGAAATCGAAGTCACCCACCGTATCGGTGATTGCGAGCGCGCCGCTGATCGGGCCGACCGGCAGCGCGTGGCCCGCGAAATCGCCCGCGGTGACCGTATAGTTGCGGCCGACGCCAAGCGTATTGGAGATATCCGCCGTGCCGGAGCCGGCATCGATCGTGACGTCGTGGCCCTCGACCCATTGCAGGGCGACGCCCTGACCAATGACGGTGACGTTGCCGATGGTGCTGAGGAGCAAGCCGCCGGTAACCGCGCCATCCTGCGCCTCGACACGGATATCCCCCGACGAAGTGAGCGAACCCGTGGAATGCAGGTCGCCATCGGTGTCGAGGATCGTCACGTCGCCCAGGCTGGTGGCGCCACCGAACAGACTCGGGCTCAGCGTGAAGGTGCCGAAGTCCGCCGCGGTCAGCGCATAGCTGCCGCCGCTGCTCTGCGCATCCCGGATGTCGAGCACGCCCGCGGTCGAGACAGCGATGTCGTGACCGCGCAGCAGGTTGATGCCAAGGTCGCCCGAGGCGACTGCGATGCCGATATCGCCCGCATCGGCGCTGACAAGATCGAGCACGCCGGTAATGCTGAGCAGGTTGATCGAGATGTTACCACCCGACGAGACCAGCCAGCCACCGGTGCAGCCGCAGCCGGCGCCCAGCGTGCCGTTGGTCACGACCGTGTTCGCGACGGTGGCGATGGCGCCGGCATCGGCACCGAGGGTGATATTGCCCTGGGCCGCCAGCGTGAAGCCGTTGGACGCGGTGAGGCCCCGAACCGTGGCGGAGGCGTCGGTATAGAGATAGGCCGTGCCCGAAGCCGCGACCTGGTTGACCTGCACATCCCCGGCGACGGCAATCGTAACATCGACGCCATTGAGGAGATCGGCGGTGAACCCACCGACATCGCCATAAACGTCGAGGGTGCCGCCCGAGCTGAGCGAGGCGGCACGGATCGCGTTGGCCTGAATAGTCAGAGCGTTGCCGGCCGAGAGGTTGGCGATGGCAGTGGTGTCGACGGTGCCGGTGCTCTCCAGATTGAGCGAGTTGCTGGCGTTGATGCCGCCGCCGCCCAGCGTCAGGTCGCCGCCCTGCGCCCGCAGGTCAACCTGCGTACCGGAAGCCGCGTTCACGGTGAGCGAGCCGCCATAGGCCTCGGCCGTGGCGTAGCCGGTATAGCCCTGGAGCAGACCGATCGTCAGCTCACCGTTCAGCACGTTGACCGAAACGTTGTTCGCCTGGAGCAGCGCCAGGTCCGCCGAATGGTCGAGATTGGCCCGCGCGCCGGTCGAGCCCAGGACATAGGCACTGCCGGTCGAACCCGCCGCTCGCTCGAAATAATTGTCGCTGGCGATCGACGGATAGTCGTTAGCCCCGAGCGTAGCCGTGCCGAGGACACTCTGCACGGTGACGTCGCCGGTGGCGCCGGTGAGCGTCGCCTGGCGCAGGGTGGCGTTGCCGAACAACGAATAGACGGTCAGGTCGCCGCCCGCGCTGGCATAGCCAACGCTCGCCGCGCCGAACTGGGCGGAGATGCCGATATTGGCGCCCGCCTCGACGCTGCCCGTCACGCTGAGCCCCTGGCTGCTCCGGAGCGTTGCGCTGCCAGTATCGGCGGCAGCGTGGAAGACCGTTAAGGCGCCGTTGCTGGCGGAGACGTCGATATCGGTCCCCGCGAGCAGCTCATAGGCATTGACCGAGTTGGCCGAGCCCGTCACGGCGCCGGACAGCGACTGGATCGTGCCGTTGCCGAGCAGGCCGCTCACCGAGAAATCGATGTCGCCTTCATATTCGAGCGTG
The DNA here is from genome assembly GCF_029543155.1 of Sphingomonas sp. HITSZ_GF. GTDB lineage: Bacteria > Pseudomonadota > Alphaproteobacteria > Sphingomonadales > Sphingomonadaceae > Sphingomonas. Next base: position 8,754 of record NZ_JARQXA010000005.1, read on the forward strand.
TTGCCACCCATGTCGAGCGCGCCGGTGGCGGTCAGTGTCCAGGTGCCGGCGCGAGTGTAGGCGGGAGCAAGCGCGGCGCCCGCGAAACTGCGGCCGGTAAGCGTGTAGTCGTTGGCGACAAGGAGGAAATCGCGGACGTCGACGAGGCCCGAATTGGCGATCAGCGAGACATTGTCGCCGCTGAGGCCACCGATGCCGATGTTGCTTGCCTGGATCTCGACATTTCCGTTCGCGCCGAGCTGGACGCCGGTATCGGCATCGAGCGCACCGTTGGATACGGTGATCAGGATATTTCCGAGCGCCGCGATCGAGGTCGGCAGGAAGAGATTGCCGCTGTCCTGGGTGATCGTCAGGTTGGCGACGCCGCAACCACAGGGTGAGAGCGCGCCGGCGTTGAAGCCCGTACCGCTCCACAGCGTATAGTCGCCACTGACAGTGACGCCGGTCGCATTGACCGAGCCCAGCACCGAGCGCAGCGAGACATTGCCGCCCTGAACGTCGCCGAGCGACAGGTCGCCGGTGCCGACCTGCGCCTGGACATTGCCAAAGGCAAGGATCGAGAGTGCCTGATCCATGCTGTCCAGATTGACGAACGCCCCGCCCGCGCCGGCGTTGATCGTCGCGCTGCCGCTCCAGCCGTTGAACCGCAGCGTGTTGGCCACCGAGATGCTCGCGGGGTCGCCCGCACCAAGGATCACGCGGTCGCCGCTGAACACCATGTTGTGGCCATCGGCTTCGTCGTCATCGCCGCTCGCGCCGATCGATGCAGCGGTGAGCGATACCGCATAGGCGCTGCCCGCGGCGATCGAGATGTCGTCGCCGGCCTGGACCGTGGACAGCTGCACCGCGCCGTTATGGCTGGTGATCGAGACGTCGCCCTCGACGTCGATCGCGGGGTTGACGATGATGTGGCTGTCGGCCTCGAGCAGCAGGTCACCCGCTGCGGTGACCGTCGGCCCGTTGATCGTCAGGAAGCCGCCACCGGTAACGACCACGCTGGCATTGCCGGGGCTGGTGAGCGAGGCGAGCACGAGATCGCCGACATTGTTGATGTTGATGTCGCCGCTGAGCGTGGTCAGCGAGAGCGAGCCGAAATGATTGTCGCCGAGAAGTTCGATGCCGTTCTGCGCGGAAAGCGTGACCGTGTCGGCGGTGATCACGCCGCCCGACTGGGTGATCCGGCCCGCAGTCGAGGTCAGCACGACGGCATCGGCGATGATGTCGCTGGTGACGTCATAATCGGCGGCCTGCGAGAAGCTGAACAGCGTCGGATCGATGAAGCCGAGGCGCAGGATGTCCTGGTTGGCGAGGACGACGTCGCCGATCGCCTGGATGTTGAGCGTGCCGGTGTGGAGCACGCCGCTCGCGCTGTTCTGGATCGCCGGGCCGCTCGCCAGCGTGCTGATCAACGTGATGCTGTGGTTCCGGTCGGTAGTGACGTCGGCATCGATCGTGAGCGAGCGATCGGTCGCGACGGTGAAGTTGCCGCCGCTGACGGTGATCGCGCCCAGCGTCGAGATATGGTTGGCGCCGGTCAGCAGGAAGTCGCCATTGGTGGCGCTGCCCTCGATCCGGCTCGAGTCGATGACGCTGTTCGCGCCCTGGGTGACCGAGCCGCCGCTTGCCACCAGCTCGAGCGGCTGGCCGGCCGGCGAGATCGCGCCGATGAGATCGACCGATTCCGCGCCGAGACGGATCGTGCCGCTGTTCGCTGTGATGTTGCCGAAATGGCCGACGGTGCCGTTGAGGATCAGGTCGATATTGCCGGTATCGGTGAGGGCGCTGAACGTGCCGCCGATGGCGGTGACTGCCCCGGTGGTGTTGATGCCGCTGCTGGCGTGGAGCGCCAGGTCGCCGTCCACGTACACATTGTTCAGGCTGATCGCGCTGAGCGGCGCCGTGATGTCGGCATCGCCGTTGAAATTGAGGTTCAGCTCCAGCGCGCCGGTGGCGTGGATGTTGTTCAGCACCGCGATGCCGGCGCTGCCGGTGTTGCTGAGGCTGACCATCGGCGCAGAGATCGCGCCGCCGGCCATGGTGAGCGCGAAGTCGGTCGCCAGGCCCGAGCGGACAAAGGCGACGCTGTTCACGCCGGTGACCGAGCCAGTGATGCTCGTCACCCCGACGCCCAGCGAGACATTGTCGCCATAGATGTTGCCGAGATGCGCGATCGCGTTGTCGCCGGTCATCTCGACATCGCCATAGGTGTCGACGTTGAGCAGGTTGGCCTTGACCGAGTCGACGGTGATGCGGCCCACGCTGAGGCTCACAGTGCCGTTCTCGGCCGAGATCAGGGTACCGCCGAAGATGTTGGAGCTGGTGACCAGCGAGATATCGCCGGCCGTGGTCGTCAGGCGATCAATATAGCTGAAGGTGCCACCGAGCAGGTCCACACCCTGGGCAGCCGTGATGTCGAGGGTGCCCGCGGAAAAGGCGTTGCCGGGCTGGGTGACGCTGCCGCCATCCGAATAGAGGCCGAGCAGCGAGCCCGAGTGGATGCTACCCCAGATCTCGATGTCGCCGGCGTTGCGGAAGCGGAAGTCGCCGCTGGTGTTGATGGTATCGAGTCGCGCAACGGCATTGGCTTGCTGGAGGTCCGCGCTGCCGGCGCTGACGTTCAGCGTGTCGCCGGTGATCGTGCCGCCGGTCTGGCTGATGTCCGAGGCGCCGTTCAGCGTGACGCTGGTGCCCGCGGTGATGTCGCCGGTCAGCGCGTAGGCGGTCGCGCTGTTATAGGTCAGCTCGGTACCGGCGCTGAGCGCGCCGACATAATCGATCGCATTGCCCTGGTTGAGCGAGAGCGAGCCATGCGCCGAGGCAGTCAACGTGCTGCCGACCATAGCGCCCGACTGCCAGATATTGCCGTTGGTCGAGGTCAGGGCGATCGAATGCGTCCCGGCATCGATCTGGTCGATCGTGAAGGTGCCGTCGTTGACGAAGGTCACGTTGTCGCCGAACAGCCGGACGCTGCCGCCGCCGTCGATCTGGTTCGCGGCGCCGAGCGTGATGTCGCCCACCCCGGTCACGTTGAGCCAATAGCCTCTGATCCGCCCGCCAATCTGGTTGACCGCGCCACCGGCGTTGAGCGTGAAGGTGTCACCCGTATCGATGTTGCCGGTCAGATCGACCGCGTCGAGGCTGGCGATATTGATGTGCCCGCCGGTGTTCAGCGTGCCCAGTGCCGCAATGTGGTTGGTGGAGCCGGCCAGATCGAAATCGCCATAGCTGCTGCCATTGAGCAGGTTTGCGGTGATCGAACCCGAAGTCTGGCGGACGAAGCCGCTATTAGCCGTGCCGCCGAGCGTGACGGTGTCCCCGCTGATGTCGCCCTGGATATCGAGCAGGCCGGAAAGGATCGACACGTCGCCGGCGGCGGTGGTCGCGCCATAGACATAGCTCAGGTTGCCGGTGAGCGAGATGCCGGTCGCCGCCGCGACGGTGATCCCGCCACTGTTGACCGCACCGCCAGCCATCGAGATCGAGCCGGTCTGGCTGGTCAGGAAGGTCTGGTACATCCCGTTCTGGATGGCACCGGCGATGGTGAAGCTGTCGTCGTTGACGAACTCGAGCTGGTAGCCGCTGAAGCCGCCGAGCGATGCGACATGATTGGTGGTGTTGAGGAAGGCACTGCCATTGACCGGGCTCACCGTCAGCAGGCCGGCGGTGATGTTGCCGCCGCTGACATCGCCGGTGTTGTTGATCGTGACGTTGTGGCTGCCGGCGTCGATCGCGTCGATCGTCAGCGCTACGCCGTTGGTCAGTGTGAGATCCGAGCCGGTGGAGATCAGGCCGATGCGGGCGATCTGGTTGCCGGTGTTGCTCAGATCGACATTGGTGCCGGTGGCCGAGAAGGTGCCGGCGATGATCGAGGTGCCGGCAATCTGGGTGACGCCACCGGTATCCGAGATCATCTCGACGACATGGCCGGCCGCACTGATGTTGCCGAGCGCGAAATCGCCGGTGTTGCGGAAGCGCAGGTCCCTGCCGTTCGAGTTCAGCGTCGCCTGGCCGATCTGGTTATGGTTGAGCAGCGAGATGCCGTTCGCGGCCCCCGCTCCACTCGTCGCCTCCAGATAGTCGCTGTAGATCGCCTGGATGCCGGTCTGCGTAATGTCGCCGCCGGCGACCAGCTTGACCAGGTCGTGCGCCGTGATCCGGCCGTCGAGTGTCAGGTCAGTGCTGGTGCGTAGCGAGAAGCCATCGAGCGCGGTGATGTCGTTGAGCGTAGCGATCGCGTTGAGCTGGTCGAGCACGATGTCGCCACCGGCGGCGCTGGCGTCCAGCCGGGCGGCCGAGATCGCGCCCGTCTGGGTGATGTCGCCGCTGTCCGCAGTCAGCGAGAGCAGGCCCGGCGTGCTTACCGTGCCGAGCAGGATCGCGTTCACCGAACGGAAGGTGATGTCGTCGCTGGCGGTGAAGTTGCTAGCCGTGGTCGAGCCGACATCATTGGCGCTCAGCAGCGCGATGCCCGTTGCGGTGAGATCGAGATGATCGGCGGTGATCGTGCCCGTGGTCTGGCCGAGATAGCCTGACACATCCATGGTCAGCGCGCCGCCGGCGCTGATCGCGCCTTCCAGCATCAGGGTCTGATAGCTGTTGTACGCGATCGAGCCGCCCGCGCTCATGTCGCCGAGCGCACCGACCATATTGTCCGCCGTCAGATCGATATCGGTCGCGGCGGTCGCGTTCAGCGTGCCGGTCCAGATCGAATTGCCAGGGACGATCAGCTGCGTGACCTTGCCGGTGTTCGAGACCAGATTGACCACGCCGTTCTGCGCGGTGATCGCGTCGACCGTCAGATCGCCCTGGTTGTGCAGCGTGATCGTGCCGCCATTTCCGGCCGTGGCATTATAGGTGCCAACGGCGTTGGCGAGGTTGAAATCAAGGTCGCCCCCGGCGTTCAGGTTGAGCGTGCCGGCGGTAACCGTGCCTACGCCCTGGCTGATCGATCCGGTGCCGAGCGCGGTAAGGCTTACCGTGTCCGTGGTGACAATGTTGCGATTGATGCTGAAGCCAGTGGCACTGACGATCGAGATGTCGCCGGTGCCAGCCGAAACGTTCGCGAGCAGCGAGGTGAAGCTGTTGGTTGAATCGTTGAGCGTGATCGAATCGCCCCGCGCCATCAGGGTATAGACGTGGATCGCGCCGCTCTGCGTGAGCGCACCGCCATTGGCGATGACCTCGCCCGCCTGTGCGGTGAGGCCGAGGATATCCACGGCTCCCCCGCCGACCAGGCTGACCATGTTGCCCGTCAGATCGACATGGAGCACCGAACCGCTCGAATAGATCTGGTTCAGGAAGATGTCGCCCGTGACATTTGCCACCAGCGTATCGGTAACGACCGAGCCGCTGGGATAGCTGTAGCTCAAGTCACCGCCCGAGTTGATCGTCAGCCGGTTGGCGCCAACATTGACCTGGCCGGCAATGTTCAGGCTGCTGCTCGAGCGGAAGGCGCTATCGCCTCCCGCCGTGACATTGCCCAGCGCGCCGATCGTGCCGCCCAGATCGATGCCGCTGTCCGCATAGGCGGTCAGCGTGCCGATATCGACGTTGTCGCCCGGGCTGCTGATGCTGCCGTTGGTGACGGTGAGCGAGACATTGCCGCCCACCAGGGTGCCGAACCGGGTGTCGAAGTTCGAGACGATGGTGACGGCCCCGCCGCCCGAGGCGATCAGCGTATCGACAGTGCCGAGCCGGTTGGTGGCGCTGGTCAGCGCGATGCTGGTGCCGCGGATGTCGAGGAAATTGCCCGCGACGTAGGTGATCTGGCCGCCGCTCTGGGTGATGGCGCCGTTGCTCCGCAGCCCGAGATAGCCGGAGACGATCGCGCCGCTGAGGTCGAAGCCGTCCTCGCTGTAGACATAGCCCAGGCTGGTCACATCGCCGATCCCGGTGATGTGGTTCCAGGTCGTGCCGTCGCCGCGCAGATCGAAGGTTCCGCCGTTCAGATTGATCTTGCCTGCGGTGACCAGCACGCCAATCTGCCGGACCTGGGCAGTGGGATCGACGGCGCGCAGCGACAGCGTCTGACCGTTCAGCGCATTGATGTCACCGGTGATGTCGAAGCTGTCGGCATCGGTATAGGCAAGGCCGCCGCTGACTGCGTTGGTCAGGCCGGTGATGTTGGCGACATTGTTGGTCGTGCTGGTCAGCGACAGACCGAGATTGGCGTTGGCGCGGAAATTGGTGGCGGTGATCGCGCCGCTGTTCTGGGTGATCGAGCGCGTCGAGCTCAGCGAGACATTCTGGGCCGCCGCCGCGACATTGCCGTTCAGGGCGAGGTCACGGGTCGTCGCGAAGGCGATGCCGCCGCTGGTGCTGTTGCTCAGCCCGCCGACCGCGTCGATCGCGTTGCCGGTGTTGTCGAGCGTGATCCCGTTCACGGCGCTCGCGGTGAACTGCGAAGCGGTGATGCGCGCGGTCTGGCTGATCGCGCCGCCGCTGGTCAGCGCGATGTCGCCGCCGGTGGTCCAGATGTCGTTGACGACGATGTCGCCGGCATTGCCGAAGTGGAAATAGCCGGTGCCGGTGTCGACCGCGCCCAGGCTCTGGACATGGTTCGTCTGGCTGAGATCGGCATCGCCGTCCGTGTCGAGGGTCAGCGTCTGCGCAGTGATCGTGCCGGCGAGCTGGCCGGTGATCCCGCCGCCATTGGCGGTCAGCGAGACGTTCGCCGTGCCGGCGTCGATGTCGCCCTGGATGTCGAACGCGCCATTGTTGGTGAACTCGATGCCGCCGGTGGCGCTCGACAGGCCCCAGACCGTGCCGAACAGCTGGCGGCGCAGCACGATGCCGGTCTCGGCATTGCCGATCAGCCCGCCGCCGATGATCTCGCCATTGGTGGTTGTGCGCAGGGTGCCGCCCGAAGTCAGCGTGACCATGCCGGGCGCATGGATGCTGCCGTCGGCCACCAGGTCACCGGCATTGGTGAAGGTGAAATCGCCATTGCCGGCATAGACGTCGCCCAACAGGTCGACGGCATTGGCCTTGCCGAGCGTGATGTTGCCGAAGTCCGTCCGGATGTTGAGCCGGGCGGCGGTGATGATCCCGGACTGCTGGGTGATATCGCCCATGCCGGTACGCACGGTCACCGTGCCGGCGGCGCTGAGGTTCCCGTCGAGGATGAAGCCGGCATAATTGTAGAAGGCGATGTCGCCCGTGTCGCTGACCAGGCCCTTCACCGTGCCGATATGGAGATCGGCCAGCGGGTCGATGGCGATGTCGCCACCAGCGTGCAGCGCGAGCTGGCGCGCGGTGACGGTGTCGAACTGGTCGACGGTGATCTTGCCGCCCGCGCGGATGTCGAGCAGGCCATTGGCGTTCGACGTGCTGTGCCCGATCCTCAGGTCGCCCAGCGTGTTGAACTGGATCGTGCCGGTGCCCGAGGTCGATAGCCGCACCAGATCGACATCGTTATTGGCGGCCAGCGCGGTGATGTCGCCGCCTGCGGTCAGCGACAATTCTGGCGTCGTGATCGCGCCGCCCGTCTGGGTGATGTTGCCGCTGGCCGTAATGCCGAACGAGTTCGCATGGACGTCGCCAGTCAGCGCGACGTCGCCGGTGATGCCACCGACAAAGACGGTATAGTTGCTCTGGACGGTGCCGATCGCGTCGATCACGCCGCCGCGCAGGCCGACATATCCGGCCGAATCGATGTTCAGCAGGCCGGCGTTGACGGTGCCGTTGTTCTGGATGATCTGCCCGTCGGAGGAAGCCAGCGTCACGGTCTGGCCCGCGGCGGTGACGTCGCCGGTGATCGTGTAATAGGTGCCGCTGCTCTTGAAGCTGATCCCGCCGGTGCCGCTGTTCGTCAGCAGGCGAACATTGCCGATCACGTTGGTCTGGTCGAGCCAGAGGCCGTCGACCGCACGGCCGACGAAGCTGTCCGCGTAGATCAACGAGCCCCCCAGCTGCCCGATCGCACCGGCGTCGGTGGTGAGCTGGACGTCGGCGCCCATCACCGTCTGGCTGATGGCGAAGCCGTTGATGTCGTGGAAGCGCACGTCCCCGATGGAAAGCAGCGAGTCCAGCGTACGGACGTCATTGTTGCCGTCCAGGTAGATGTTGCCAACCCCGTTGACGTTGTAGGCATACAGCGCATCCGCCTTGAGCGTGCCGCCGACCTGGGTGATCGTGCCCTCAGCGCCGAGGAAAAGTTGGCCGCCGGTCAGGATGGTCCCGTTGAGATCGAGCGCGCCGGCGGTGATGATCTTGATGTTGCCGCCGGCATTCAGCCCGGTGATCGCTGCGATCGCATTGGCGGCGTTGTCGAAAGTGACAATGCCCTGGGCCGCCTGCGCGTTCAGCGTGGAGGCGGACACCGCGCTGCTCGACAGGATCGAGCCGGTATCCGAGGTCAGCATCACATCGCCGCCCGCAGTGTAGCCGCCCATCGCGCCGAGATCGATGTCGCCCGAATTGCGAAGGAGCAGGGTACCCAGCGTACCGACGGAGACCGAGCTTCCGCTGCTGTCGAAGCTGTTCGCGCCATTGAACAGGATGGAGGCACCGCTCAGCGAAAGCGTGCCGGCGTCGACCCGGCCGGCCCCCTGGGTGAGGGTGGCGGTGGCGCTGAGGTGGACATCGTCGCCGGTGATCGTGCCGCTGTCCTGGAAAATGTCGCCCGCACTCGCCCGCAGGTCCACCGTGTGGAGCGTGCCGGTGCCGGCGGTGACGTCGCCGGTGAGATGGAAGCCGTTGGCATCGGTGAGGCGCACGCTGCCGGAGGCGCTGGCCAGCTTGCTGACGCTGTTCACGTCGGTATTGAACGTGAGGTCGATCGCCCCGCCCGCGTCGAGCGACAGGTCGCCCGCCCGGATATAGGATCCGAGCACGCCACCAGCCGTGGTCACGACCGCGTTGCCCGTAGTGCTGACGGTGAGGTCGAGCGTGGACGTGCTCACATTGTTGAACGTGACGGTCCCGCCCCCCTGAGACGTACCGCCGAAGCTGGTGAGGTTGTTGGCCTTGTCCAGCGTGATGCTGCCGGCGGCGCCGGTAAGCAGGGTGTTGCCGCTCGCAGTGCCGCCGCTCTGGGTGATCGAGCCGGTGTTCGCGATCAGGCTGGCGACGAAGGCGCTGAGGTCGCCGGTCATGTCGATATTGTTGTCGGCGACCAGGGTGAAGCCGCTGGTGATGCCGACGTCGCCGAGCTTGATGTCGCCCGCCGTATAAATGGTGGCGTTGGTGGCGACGACGCTAAGCGTGTCCGCATCGACCTTGCCGTGCGGAGTCGTCACGATGCCGACGGTGGTGGTGCCTGTGGTGATGTTGCCGGTGGTGCTGAGGAGCACGGTGCCGGGCGCAGTGATGTCGCCCTCGATCGCCAGGTTGCCGGTGTCGCGGATGCGGATGTCGCCGGCCGTGGTGGCGAGGCCCGCCAGCGTGCCGAAATTGTTCGAGCTGCTGTTGAAGCCGATGCCGGTGGCGGCATGCGCGATGAGCGTGCCCACCGTCATCGCGCTCGTCTGGGTGATCGAGCCGTTGTCAGATGTCAGGGTGAGCGTGCCGATCGGGATGCCGGTCGTGGGCAGCAGCAGGCTTCCGGCGTTGCGGATCGTGACGTTGGCGTTGTTGCCATGGCCGAAGTCGGTCAGCGTGCCGAAATTGTTCGCGCCGCCGATCAGCAGGTTGCCGCCCGCGCCGATCGACAGCGTGTCCGCAGCGATCGCGCCGGTGCTCTCGGTGAGCGCGCCCTCGGCGCGAAGCTCGACGCCGCCGCCCGAGATGGAGCCCGTCAGGTCGAGATTGGTGTTGGTGTAGATGTAGATGCCGCCGGTGTTCTTGGCGGTGAGATCGCCGAGCGCGCGGATGCTGTTGGCCGTATTGCCGTTCTGGATCGTGATGCTGCCATTGACCGCGCTGGCGCTCAGCATGTCGACGTCGATCACGCCATAGCCGATGCTGACGTTGCCGGTGTCGGAAATCAGCGTGAAGTTGTGGGCGTGACCGGCCTGGTTGCTGGTCCAGTCCAGGCTGAGCGAGCCGACGGTGCGCAGCGTCAGGTCATGGGTGACCGTATAGATGCTGATCCAGGGGAACTCGTTCGCGCCGATCAGAGACACATCGGTGCCCCGGAAGCTCAGGCCGCCATCGCCCGTCACCACCTTGGCATCGACGTCCTGCGTGACCGACTGGGCGGCGTCGAGCTCGACGCTGTAGCCGCTGATCGTCCCGCTGTTCTGCAGGAGCGAGCCCAGGCTCGAGTTTAGGCGGACATAGCTGGAGCCGGTCCCGCCGCTCGCGGTGACATTGCCGTCGAGGTTGATGTCACCCTGGTTCTCGACGTCGATCGCACCGGCCGACGAGGTGAGGTAGCGATAGCTGCCGACGTCGATGGTGACGGTCTGGTCATTCAGATAGATGCCGCCGACCGCGTTGATCCCCACCGAGCGCGCGATCACGCTGTCGTAGTTGGCGGCCCCGCCCGCGACATCGACGGTCAGGTCGCCGGCGGTGTCAATCTTGAATTCGACGTTGCCATTGCCGGTGAGGGTGATGTCGCCACCGTTGCTCGAGCTCGCCCAGATGATCGCGTTGCCGGTGCTATCGAGCGTGATGCTGTCACGCGCGGTGGCGGTAACCGAGTTGGCCGAGATCGTGCCGCTGGCGCCGTGCCCGATCGTGCCGAAATTCGCTTTCAGCGTCGCGTCGCCGCCATTGGTGTTGAGCAGGCCTGCGACGGTGAGATTGCCGTCAGTATCAATCGCGAAATTGCCGTTGGTGGTGACGGTGCCGAGCTGGATATTGTTGCCCGCAACCAGATTGGCACTGGTCGCCGCAACGTTGAGCAGGCCGCCCGCGATGACCAGCCCGCCGGTGGTGGTTATCGCGCCGCCCGAAGTCAGCGAGAGCGCCCCCGCCGCCTGGACCTGGCCGGTAATATCGAAGGCATCCGTATCGCGGATCGTGAGGGCGCCGTTCTGGCTGCGGCCCGCCCCGAGGCGATCGAAATCGTTCGCGGCCTGATCGAGGAGGATGGCGCCGACGGCGTTCACGGTCAGCTTGTCGGCGGTGATCCGGCCGCTGCTCTGTGTGATCGCGCCGACGTCGTTGTTGAGCGTCACGTCGCCGCCAGTGCCTGCGGTGATATTGCCTTCCAGGTACAGCGAGCTGCCGGCGCGGAAGACGATGTCGCCCGTCCCGCCCGCGGTCAGATTCCCGAGAATGGTCACGCCATTGGCATTGTCGAGCGTGATGCTGCCGCCGGCGGTGGCGTTAAAGGTGTGGGCGACGATATAGCCGCCACCCGCGTTCTGGCCGATCGAGCCGGTGCCGCCGGCGGTCAACGACAGCGTGTTCACCCCGGAATTGATGATCCAGCCGAGATTGAAGCCGTCGGCGTCGACATAGGTGATGTCGCCGCCGCGCGCGATCCAGCCGCCGATCGTCGTATTGCCGATCTGGGCGACGTTGTTGGCCGCATTGTCCAGCGTGATCGCGCCGCCGGCGATGACGACGAGCGCGTTCGCGGTGAGCGCCCCGGTCTGCGAGACCGAGCCATTGTCCGAAGTGAGCGAGATCGTGCCGGTCGCGGTGATCGCCGGCGCGATGACATCGCCGAGCGCGCGGTAGAGGATATCCCCGCTGGTGCTCGACAGGCCGGTGATCGCGGTGATGTCGTTGGCGTTCTGGAGCGAGATCCCGGTCGCGGCGGCGGCGGTGATCGCGCTCGCGGTGATCGTGCCGCCGGTCTGGGTGATCGCGCCGCTCTGCGAGGTCAGGGTGAGGGCATTGCCGCCCGTGGTCACCGCATCGGTCAGGTTGAAGCTGCCGGCATTGGTGAAGGCGCTCGCCCCGCCCGCGCTCAGCGTGCCGAGATTGGAGACTGCGTTGGCGCTCGTCGCGTTGATCGCGCCGGTCGCCGACAGGTTGAGCGTATCGGCGGTGATCACGCCGCCGGTCTGGTTGATCGCGCCTAGCTGGTCGGAGATCGATACCGTCTGACCGGCAGCGCTAATATTGCCGGCCAGCGTGGTGCCGTAGCCACCGTTGTTGATGACGATGCGGATGCCACCGCTGGTCGTGTTGGTGATCGTGCCGAGATTGATGATGTTGTTCGCGCCGAAGGCACCGCCCCACAGGTCGATGCCGGTGACCGCGCTCAGGTTGAGCGTGTTGTACGCATAGAGGTAGCTCCCATCGCCCTGGGTGATCGCGCCGCCCGAGGTCAGCGAGATCGTGTCGCCCGTGAGGCCCGACCAGATTTGGAGGTCGCCTACGGTGTTGATCGTGGCGCTGGTGTCGACCTGCGTCTGGAGCAGTTTCGTGAACTGGTTCGCCCGGGTGAAGCTGACCGAGCCACCCTGCGCCCCGAAAGCGCCGGCGCTGACGATGCCCGCGCTCTGCGTGATCGCGCCGTTGCTGCCGGCGCGCAATAGGATGCTCCCGACGGCACTGGCGGTAAGGTTGCCCGCCACGTCGAAGCCGTCGGCGTCCTGATACTGGGTATCGTAATCGGTGTTGGTGATCCCGCCGAGCGTCGCGATATTGTTGTTGGTGCTGTTCAGCTGGGTGGAGCCGGCCGTGTTCAGGAAGAGCTGGTTCGCGCGGAGATAGACGCTGGCGCCGTTGTTCTGGGTGATGCCGCCCGTGTCCGAGGTGAGCGTGAGGTTGCCGCCGGTGGCATTGACGATGCCGTCCAGCGTGAAGCCGCCCTCGTTGTGGAAGCTGATGCTGTGGCCGTTGGTGGACAGGTTTGCGACGAGCCCACTCACCGTGTTGACCGCGTTCGCCTGATGGAGGTCGATATCGCCATTGGCGGTGACGTTGAGCGTGCCCGCGGTGATCTTGCCGGCATTCTGGGTGATAAAGCCATTCTGCACGAGCAGAGTCAGATTCGTGGCGGTGATATTGCCGAACAGGCCAAATCCGGCCACCGAGGTGCCGATCTCGATGTCGCCCCCGGCGAACAGGGTGCCCAGCGAGTAGATCTGGTTGCCGGATCCGCCGAACAGGATGGAGCCGTTTGCCGCCGAAGCGGTCAACCGGAGGGGGGTAACGCTATTGGCCGCGGTGATGTCGCCGGTATCCGATGTCAGGTCCAGCTGGCCGGCGTAGAAGTCGGTACCCGACGCATTGAGTTCGATGCTGCCCTTGTTGCGCAGCGTCAGGTCACCGCTCACCGAGACATCGGCGAGCGACGCGAAGTCATTGGCCCCGCCCAGCGCGATATTGCCAGCACTGGAGAGCGTCAGCGCGCCGCCATGCACGCTCGCGCCACTGCCCTGGGTGATCCCTAACATGCCCTGCAGCGTGATCGCGTCGCCGGTGATCGTGCCTGAATTCTGCAACAGGCTCCCGGTCGAGGAAGTCAGGTTGACGGAATAGAGGTCCGGGTCGCTTCCGGCGGAAACATTGCCGTCAAGCTTGATGTCGCCGTGGAGAATGACGTTGATGTAACCGCCCTGCGCGGTGAGATAGCGGATGCTGCCGATATCGGAGAAGCTTGAATCCTGCACGTCGATCGAGCCGGCCGCGGTGATCCCCAGCGTGCCCGCGGTGATGTCGCCATTGCCGGTGACATTGCCACCGGAAGACGTGACGGTGACGTTCCCGCTGGTATTCGCCGCGAAGCCGACGTCGCTGTCGCCGCTCAGGTCGATGTCGCCGCCATTGGTGGAAGTCGCCCAGAAATTGGCGAAGCCCTGGCCAACCAGGGTGATCCCGCCCTTGGCGGTAGCATTGGCCACGCCGAGGCCGATGCCGGTCGAGACCGTGCCGCTATGGGTCGTGACCGCGCCGCCGGAGGTGTACAGGGAGATGCTGTGACCGCTAGTGCTGATCGCGCCGGTCAGATCGATATCACCGGTGGTGCCCAGCGAGAAATCGCCGCCGGGCGTGCTGATCGCCCCCAGCTTGATGTTGCCGACCGCGTCGAACGTCGCGCCTTGGCCCGCGGTCACTTCCAGCGTACCGGCGGATAGCTGGCCGCCGCTCCAGGTGATCGCCCCGCTGGTGCCGAACGAGATCGTGCCCGGCGCGCTGATATCACCCGCCAGGTCGAAGCCATCGCCTTCGAGGAAGGTGATGTCGCCAGCGGCGGTGGTCAGCCCGCCCAAGGTGTTGACGCTGTTGTTGCTCGACGGTGCGGTCAGGCTGATGCCGGTCGCGGCGCGCACCACCAGCGTGTCGGCGGTGAGGCCGTTGGTCTGACTGATGCTGCCGGTATCGGAGATCAGGGTGAGCGTGCCGGCAGCGATGCCGGGGTTGCGGAAGGCGAAGCTGCCGATCGAGCGGAGCGTGACGTTGGCGCCGACGCCCCAGGAAAGGCTCGGGTCGCCTCCACCGAACTGGTTCGCGCCGGCGAGCAGCAGGTTGGTGCCGGCTCCCGCTTCGAAATATGCGCCGGCCAGCGCGCTCGCGCTGCTGTCCTGGTCGATCGAGCCCGCGGCGTGGAGCACGATGCTCGAGGCGGCCCGGATCGTGCCGGCCGCCAGGGTGATCGAGCCGGTCGCGGAGTTCAGCGAGACGGAGCCGGCCGTGCTGCTGCCGAGATCGCCGTCGACCGTGAAGCTGCCCGCGTTCTCGACGAAGACATTGCTCCCCTCGAGCCCATGATAGGTGGTGATATTGGCGCGGGCGCTCGACGAGCCCACTATGATGGAGCCCCCAGCCTGGGCGGTCAGCGAATCGGCGGTGATGGCGGAGAAGCCAGCGTTCAGCGACAGGCTGCCGCCGGAATAGAGGCTGACATCGCCGAGCGCGCCGTGGAGATTGAGGTTCAGCGCGTCGCCGCGGATCCGCACATCGGTGCCGCTGCCGCTCGTGGCGTCCGAGACATAGCTCGCCGTATCGCCCAGATGGTTGCCCGTCTGGTTCAGATCGATCCCGGTGACGGCGTTGAGGGTGAAGCTGGTGCCCAGGCTGATCGTGCCGCTGGTCTGCCGGATCGCGCCGCCGCGCGAAGTGAGCGACAGCGCGCCGCCCGCCTGGATAACGCCGCCGAGAACGAGATTACCGTCCATCGCGAGCGTGATGTTGCCGCCCGCGCTCAGATCCCCGAACTCGGTGTAGCCGCCGTCTGAGCTGAGGTTGATCGCGCCGCCCGCGGTCACGAACAGCCCGCCGGAGATCAGTGCGTTCGTCCCCGAAGACGTCGCGTCGCCCCCGACGGTGAACCGCGCGCCCGAGAAGGTATTCACCTTGAAATCGAGATTGCCCGTCGCGTTGACCGTGACGCGCCCGCCACCGATGGAGGAATTGGCCGTGAGGCTGGTGAAGCTGTTGGCGCCGCCCAGGTCGATCTCGTCACCGGCGTTGGCCACGACGGCGCCGCCGCCGGAGATGAAGCCACCGGTCTCACGGATCGCGCCGGTATCCGCAGTCAGCGAGAGCTGGTCGCCAAGATTCATGGCGAACTCGTTGGACAGCGTGATGCCGCCGGTCGCGTGGACCGTCACCGCGCCGTTGGACAGGCCGCTGCCGAGATTGGCGTCACCATTGACGTTGAACGAGCCGCCACCGCCCAGGTACAGCTCCAGGCTGGACGCGGTGATCGAGCCGGTCGTGGTGTCCATGAAGCCGCGCACGCCGAGCGTGACCTTGCCGGGTGCACTGATCGCGCCGGTGAGGATGACTCCGTCCTCGTCGCCGAGATAGGTGAGGTCACCGCTGACGGTGGTGAGATCGCCGAGCTTGTCGACCTTGTTGGCGCTGAAGGAATTGAAGTTGATGCCGGTCTGCGCGCTGGCGGTGAGCGTGTCCGCCGTGATCACGCCGGTGTACTGGTTGATATTGGTATTGTCGCTGTGGAGATTGACGGTGGCGCCTGCCTCGCCGACATCGCTGCGCAGCAGCACGTTCTCGGACGCGACGAAGTCCACCTTGGGACCCGTGACCGCGCCGCCGATCGTGCCGACATATCCCTCACCGGTGCCGGAAACCGGAGCCGCCGCCGCGGCGCCGTTCACGATATTGTGGTTGGCGCTGAGCACGATCGCGCCGGTCTCGTCGGTCATCGCCGTGGTGGCGGTGATCGTGCCGGTGTTAATGACACTGGCCACCAGGCCCGACTTCGATACCGCCGCGACGAACACGCGATTACCGCTGATGTCGCCGCCCAGGTTGATCGCATCGGAACCGGAAGTGCCGGCGCCGTCCGCGCCGTTCGCCACTTCGAAGCTGAGCAGGTCCATGTCGTCGGTCGAGGTCGGCCGGAAGCTGATCTGGTACTTCGACGCCGAGCCGACGAGCACATTGCCGCCATCCTGCGCCGATATGCCCGATCCCGCCTCGGTGGTGACCACCGGTGCCACCAGCGCGATCGCGCCGCCGTGGCTGGCGATCTGCGCGCCGTTCTGCACGGTGATGTTGCCGGTCCCCGCGCCGGTGAAGCCGAAGCTGGTTGAGGTCCCGTCAAGGAAGCCCCCCGCGCTGCTGTCGGTCGCGCGGTCCACCGCCGCGGTGGTGACGAGCAGGCCGCCGGTGCTCACGCGTGCGTTGGCGCCGATCACCACGCCGTTGGCGTTGTAGATCCAGATATTGCCGCCGGTGGTGCCGCCCGTCGAGCCGATCGTGCCGTTGAGGTTGCCGTTGATCGTGCTGCCCGCGCCGCCCACGCGGTTGAGCACGATGTCGCTGCGGTTGGCGAAGACGAAGTTCGCCGTGTCGCCATTGTTGATGTCGAACTGGCTCCAGTCGACCACCGTGCGCGAGGCGTTCAGCGTCACCGTGGTGGTGTTGGCGACCGACTGGTCGACCACCGGCGCGCCGCCATTGCTCGATGCGCCCGTCTGGACGAGCTGCGCATGCGCGGGGGCGGCCCAGACCGCCGCGAGCGCGAGCGCGCTGAACGCGGAGGTGGTGAAGAGGCGGCGGCTGCTGCGGCGGCGGGGCGCGGGCATGATCATATCCCTCAGAAGATCGAGGCGGTTAGGCTGACGAGGATGCGGTTGGCCGGCTTGGGCAGGCCCGGCGTCAGCCGGTCGAACGGATGCGCCCAGGCCGCGTCGAGCGCGAACCAGGGGCCGATCTGGGCACGGATGCCATAGCCGGCCGAGCGCAGCGTCTGCTGGCCGGCACCCGGCCCGATATTGGTGAGCCGCACCGCGTCGAGAAACGCATAGGGTCGGAACACTGAACGCTTGGCGAACTGGAAGGGCGCGGTACTGATCTCGAGCGTCGAGCCCAGCGCGCGGTCACCCGAAGCGGCCGAGGGATCATAGCCGCGGCCGATCGACAGCGTGCCCGCCGAGAACTCCTCATAGGAGAGCAAGGGCGTGTCGGTATATTGCCAGCTGGTCGAGACCGTCGCGGTGAGCGGGCCGAACAGCCGCCCGGCGACCGACAGGTCGGCGCGCACCACCGTGGCATCAGGATGGCCGCCGAAGCGCGAGGCGAGCGCATTGCCATAGGGCGTGGCGCCCAGGCCATTGACGCCTTTGCGCAGCTCCAGCGAGCCCGTTGCCACCACCGAATGCGCAGCCAGCGCGCGCGGCGCGATGTAGCCATCGGCGCGCGCGAAGAACACGCGCAGCTTGTCGTTGGTCAGCGTTGCGACGCCGCCGCCGAACTCCACCTTCTGGTCGATCCATTCCAGGCCGCCGGCGACGTTCAGATTGTAGCGGCGGTGGCGCAGGATCGGATAGGTCAGTCGCGCCTGGCCAGCGAAGCTGTTGCCCAGCAGGTCGAGCGGCTTGAGCGCCGCGCCCGGCCTGGTGCGCGCGAACGACCCCGACAGGTCGAGTTGGAGCCCCTCCCCGCCCAGCTTGACGCTCTCGGTCGCCTGGATGACGCGCTGCTCGGGGCTGGTGATGGTGCCATAGCCGATGATCGAGGTCCGCTCGCCGAGCGGGGTGAAGCTGTTATAGTCGACGCGGGCGGTCGCAAGGTCGCGCCCGATCGAGAGCGAGCCATAGTCGTTGACACTGAAGCTCGCGGTCACCGGCGTACGCGACACGGCGATGTCGAGGTCCACCGCCCCTTGGCCGCCCGGCGATTGCTTGAGCGAGGCCTGGACGATCACGCCGGGAATGTCGGAGGCGAGCAGCAAATAGCGCTGGGCGACGTTCAGGTCGAACGGCGTCATGCCCTTCAGCTTGTCGAGATAGCGCTCGACCTGGCGCTGCGCCGGGCCGACATCGCCATGATAGCTGACCGAGACGACATGCGCTTCGGTGACCGAGAGGATCAGCTTGCCGTCGGCAATGCGTTGCTGCGGAATCTCGACCGCGGCGAGCACGCCGCGGCGCAGGTAAAGCGCTGCGACCCGGTCGCGGATCGTGCAGATCGCGGCGATCGGCACTTCGCGGCCGATCAGATCGGCATAGGCAAGGCGCAGCCTGTCATCGTCGAGCGCGAGCTTGCCGCCCGCACCCTGGAACTCGACGCCCGAGAGCGTGACCTTCAGGTCGCTGCCGGCGAACGGGCACGGCCCGACTTCCATATCACGGAACAGCTCGCCACGCGGCGCACCCGCCACCGCGCTCTGCTGGGCGGGGTTGAGCTGCTGCCGCGAAGGCAGCACCTGCGCTGCGGCCGGTGTGGCCAGCGCGGTGCCGGCAAGGAGCAGGAACGCGGCAAGACTCTTGTGCGCGTGGGCAAGATGCTGCGCGGCAACCTTCGGCATCACTCGGCCTTTTTTGTCTGGAACGGAGAACTTCGGAGGCCGCCCCGCCCCCACGACCGGGACGGGCGATCCTGCATCCGTAATGTACCGGAGCTGGCCGGGACCGTCTGTCGCTACTAATAGTGACAGCGGTGAAATGACGTTACGGAATGGCGGAGTTTCGCGAGTGACTTTGCGCAAGCCGCGCAAGGCACGGCTTTCCCGGCAGAATTTCCCCCAACGCATCGACGCGATCTCCCCCCGCGCTAAACCCCGGCGGAAGGTGCTAGGGAGACGCCCCTGGAGCCGATAGCTCCCATATGGGAGCCTGCTTCGGCACGACCGGCGAGATCAGCGCAGATGGATTCCCGGCACTGACATGGCGAGCCGCACGAGATCGAGCTGACGATGGCAGCCGGTCTTCGCCTGGATCATCTTCAGGCGGGTGCGCGCAGTGGAAAGCTGGATGCCGAGCCGCTCCGCCGCCTCGCTGAGCGGCACGCCGGCGATCACCGCATCGGCCAGTTTTTCCTCCGAGGGCGACAGCCCGAAACGGCGACCGATCCAGGCGACCGCACCGGGCGGTGTATCCTCGGGATCGGAGACGATCATCAGCACCTGCCCCGGCATGGTCGGCACGCCGAAATCGCTCACCAGCGCGAGCGGCCACAGCATTGCGTGCAGCGGCGCGCGCCCCGCGCGTGGCAGCATCACGCCGTTGAGCGCTTCATCGGCCAGGCGCAGCCGGCAATGGGCGACCGCGGCCTCCAGCGCGCGGCTGCAGCGGTCGTCGAAGCTGCGCGGCTGGCCCCGGCGATTGAGCGTGATGCCTTCGCTGCGCGCGATCAGCGCCTCGGCCCGCCGGTTCATCGTCGCCACACGCCCCTCGGCATCCAGCACGAAGGCGGCGTGCGCCCAGCCGTCGAACACCGCCTGCTGCGCAGTGCCGGGCGCGCGCGCCGCGATCAGCGCACGCCGCAGCTTGAGCGCGCGGGCGAAATGCGGCGCGAGCAGGCCCAGCAGCGTCATCTGGTGGGCGCGGCGATCGATATCGTCATGCTGGTCGGCGAAGGAAAGCGAGGCCCAGCCCGCCGGCTCGCGCTCCAGCACCATGCCGCAGCCATGCTGGGAAAGCCGGTGCGGCCGCATGAAATCGGTATAATATTCGGTGCGGTGCAGCTCCGCCTCGCTGATGATCACCTCCGACAGTGTCGGCCGGCCGACCTGGTTGCGCGGCACGAAATCGACATAAGGGCTATGGGCGAAGTAATAGGCCGCATAGTCGCGCAGCGCTGCCTCGGGATAATTGAGCACCACGCTCAGCTCGTCGGCGCCGCTGGCCTCGTGGCTGAACATCAGGATGGTCAGCTCGGGATAGATCCGCTCGATCCGTTCGACGAGCGGGCGCCAGAGCCGCGGCTCGAGCGCCGCCTCGTAGATGTTGCCGACCAGCTCGGCGACGAGCATCGGCGTCAAGGGTTCCGGGCTTGGCATCGCGCGACTCGTTCTTGACTGCCGGTCCTGGCGGCATCCGTTCTAAACCGGACAAGGCCCGGAAACAAATTGTACCGGCTGCGAAATCATGCGTATGTCGCTATTTATAGGGACAAGCGCAGGGCGTTTCCGATGGTACAAGCGCGAAAGCAGGGCGTTGCCACGCGCCCAACCGATCGCCGCTCCGGTCGCGCGATGGAACGCGCACCGCTCCAGGAAGTCCCGATGGCCGATTCCGCCTCGCCGCAGCTCAGGATCGCGCTGGTCGAGGATGACATCGCTTTCCAGAACAGCTTCGCCGCCGCCGTGGGCAGCTCGGGCGACATGCAGCTGATCGGCATGGCCCACAACGTGGCGCAGGCGCGCAAGATGCTCGCCGGCGAACCGCTGAACGTGCTGGTCGTCGATCTCGGCCTGCCCGACGGCTCGGGCATCGACGTGATCCGCGAAGCGCATGCCGCCTGGCCCGATTGCGGGATCATGGTGAGCACCACCTTCGCCGACGAGAAGCATGTGATCGCCTCGATCGAGGCGGGGGCCGCGGGCTATCTGCTCAAGGACAGCTCGCCCGAGAAGATCGCCGACGAGATCCGCGCGCTGCATGCCGGGGGCAGCCCGATCAGCCCGCGTATCGCCCGACAGATCCTGCTGCGCTTCCGCCCGGCCGAGCCGGTTCCGGCAGCGACGACGCTGGCCGAAGTCACGCCGATCGCCAATCCGCTGTCCCCGCGCGAGCGCGAGGCGCTCGAGCTGATCACCAAGGGCTTCAGTTATGACGAGATCGCCGAACTGATGCTCGTCTCGCGCAACACGGTGATGACCTTCGTGCGGCGCATCTACCAGAAGCTCGAGGTCACCTCGAAGGCCGAAGCCATCTTCGAGGCCCGCAACCATGGTATTCTCTAGGACGCTGCGGGCGATCCTCATCTATGGCGGGATTGCTCTGCTGGTCCTGCTCGCCTGCTATTACGGATCACGGCCCCAGGGCATCCACCTGACCCGCGCCGATCTGCTGGTGGAGGATGGTTTGGGGTATCCGCCGCCCTCCCGCGTGCAGGATTGGCGGGCGCTGAAGGGCCAATGGCAGCAAGTCGACCTGCCCCATGCGCCGAAGCCGAAGATGGTGCCGGGGTCGGGCGATGCCGGTCTCCTGCCTACCCAGACGAGCTGGTATCATTTCGCCCTCGGTCCCGAGCATGCCGCCCCCCGGGGCGCCTATATCTATATCCCGCGCTGGAAGACCGATGGCGAGCTGGCCATCTATATCGACGGGCGGCTGTTCTGGCAGACCCATGCCAACCTCCAATGGAACGGCTCGAACCGCCCGCTATGGATTCCGCTCGAGGAAGCCGCCGAAAGCGCCCCGCCCCGCGACATCCTGATCCGCATTCGCCATGTCCGCGGCATCGGCGGGGCGCTCTCCACCTTGTGGATCGGCGACTATCGCCAGCTCGGCGCTGCCTATTACATGCGCGCCTTCTTCCAGGCCGAGCTGCCCTATATCAGCTCGGCGGTGTTCCTTGCGACGGGCGTTTTCGCCTTCCTGATCTGGCTGCGCTCGCGGCACGAGAAGATGTACCTGCTCTATGCGGTGATGACGCTCGCGACCTTCCTGCGGGTGATGCACGCCTATATGGGCGCCGACCGGCTGCCGGTTTCCGACGCCTGGTTCGGCTGGATCACGGTCAATTCGGTCGGCTGGACAGTGCTGATCATCCACCTGTTCCTCGCTGCCATCCATCATCACCGCGCCCGCGTGCTGACCTGGATCATCGTGATGATGTGCGTCGGGCTAGGCGGGCTCACCCTGCCGCTGTTCGAAGGGACGACCGACGCGACGATCATCTCGCCGCTGATGTACGTCACCATGGTAGCGGTCGGCGCCGCCACCTTTACCCTGCACATCTTCTGGAGCCGCCGAGCAGGCAAGCTGGAGGGTGCCGGGCTCGCGATATGCGGCTTGCTTTCCTTCATCCTCGGCGCGCGCGACATGCTGCTCCAGAGCAACATCATCGATATCGAGAGCCTGTTCGTCTCCTTCTATGCGCAGATTCTGCTCATCGTCGTCTTCAGCCAGATCATGATGAGCCGCTATCTCAAGGCGATGAAGGCAGTAGGCGAAGCCAATGTCGTCCTTGCCCGCAGCCTGGCCGAGCGCGAGGCGGAGCTCACCGCGAGCCACCAGAAGCTGCGCGAGGTCGAGCGGCGCGAAGTGTTGTTCCAGGAGCGCCAGCGGCTGATGCAGGACATGCATGACGGGCTCGGCTCCTCGCTGGTCAGCACACTGCGCATGGTCGAGCACGGCCATATCGACGAGGCCGACATCGCCCAGTTGCTCAAGGGCTGCATCGACGATCTGAAGCTCACCATCGATTCGATGGAGCCGGTGGAAACCGACCTGCTGCTGCTGCTCGGCACGCTGCGCTTCCGCCTGCAGCCGCGGCTCGAGGCGACGGGCATCAGGCTGCGCTGGGACGTGCGCGACGTCCCGCCCCTGCCCTGGCTCGACCAGCGCCACTCGCTCCACGTCCTGCGCATCCTGCAGGAAGCCTTCACCAACGTGATCAAGCATGCCGGGGCGACGAAGATCGTCGTCACCACCGGCGTGCGCGAGGGTCAGGTCTGCGTGGGCGTGGCCGACAATGGCCGGGGGTTCGACACCGCGGCGGCGGCGCAGGGTCGCGGCCTGGGCAACCAGGCCCGTCGCGCAGAAGTGATCGGCGGGCGCGTCGAGCTCGAATCGGGGCCTGCGGGCACCCGCTTCACCCTGTTGCTGCCCGTGGCCGGCACGGCGCAGTCCGGCGAAGCGGCCCCCGGGGCCGAGTGATCAGCGGCCCGCGGCGGCGGGGATCGTCACCGGCTGGTCGATCAGGGCAGCTTCGGCGGCGCACGCAGTCGGCTGCGCAGCCTTCGGGTTCGCGCGCAACGCGCCCAGCTCGGCCCGCGCCTCCGCCAGGTCGGCACGATAGGCGGGCTTGGTGCGCACCAGCGTCAGCGTCGCACTGGCGGAGATGAACCCGGCCTCGACTGCGCTCTGGTTGTGCGCGCCGCAGATGAAGCGGCTTTCGCCATAGGCGCGGCCGCGCTTCAATATCTCCTGCGCCCGGTCCGGCGCGAGGTCGGCAAGGATCATCGCCCAGGTCCAACCCCGCGTGGTGTGGCCGGAAGGATAGTCATAGCTGTCCGCGAGTTCGGCCTTGGATTCGCAGATGTCGCCCTCGTCGATCTTGAAGGGGCGCTCGCGCTTGAACAGGTTCTTGGCGATGTTAGTCTGCGCGCCGGTATCGATGCCGGCGCGGCGGATGACGTGCATCAGCTTCGGGGCATTCTCCGGGGTCAGCGACACGCCGACGGCGCAGCTGAAGTCGCGCATCAGCGCCTCGGGCGAGCTGACCACGTCCGAAGTCGCGAGCGCGCCGCGCGGCGTGGTCAGCAGGGCGCGCGTGCCGCGGAAGATCGCGCGATCCGATTCGTAGCGGGCGTCTCCTGCGATCGGCGCCGGCGGCAGGACGCGGGTGACTTCGAACTCGCCGGGCGTCAGATAGCCGCCATAGGGCTTGTCGGCGCTGAACGCGGCGGCGCCGCCCAGGATCAGCACCGCCCCCACGGCATAGCGCAGCTTCCGACCGATCATGCTTGCTTCGTCCTCCCGGTTTCACCTGCGATGCCGGCCAGGCAGCGCCCGCCTTGGGTAGGCGCCGGCGGCACCTGGATCAACCGCGTCCGCGGAAACGAAAAAAGCCCGCATCGCCGCGGGCTTCTTCGGGAGGAATGGTGGAGCCGAGGGGGATCGAACCCCTGACCTTCGCAATGCCATTGCGACGCTCTCCCAGCTGAGCTACGGCCCCATTTCCTCGGGAGACGGGGCCTCTAGATGGCCCCTTCCGGTCTGGCAAGGGCCTTTTTCGGGGCCCCGCCATTTTTCCCGAAATTACTGCTCGTCGTCGTCGCCGCCGGTCTCGACGCCCAGGTCGTCGTCGCCGCCCAGATCGACGTCGTCATCCGCCGAGGGCTCCTCGTCGTCGTCGCCGATGTCCAGATCCTCATCGCCCAGATCACCATCCTCGGTCTCGGGCTTCTCGCCGTCCTTCTTCACCACCTCGAAGGGCAGCGGCTGCTTCGACTTGAGAATCGGTTCCGGATCCCAGCTGAACGAACAGCTGATGCAGGTGACGGGTTCGTCCTTGGTCAGATCATAGAAGCGCGTACCGCACTTCGGGCACGCGCGCTTGGTGCCCCATTCCGGCTTCACCATGTGTTGCCTCTTCGCCTTTCAAAATCTCGGATTTCGGGATGTTGTCCCGGAAAGTGGGGCGCGCCTTGCCATGCCGCAAGGGCGCTGTCAAAGCCGCGTGTCATGTCCGGTTCCACGCCCCGCCCGCTCGCCGTCTCTTCCCGTGGCCCTTTGAAGGGTCGAGTCACCGTTCCCGGCGACAAGTCGATCAGCCATCGCTCGCTGATGTTCTCGGCGCTCGCCGTGGGGGAAAGCCGAATCGAAGGACTGCTCGAAGGCGAAGACGTGCTGGCTACCGCCGCCGCGATGCGCGCGATGGGCGCAACGATCATGCGCGGCGAAGATGGCGTATGGACGGTGAACGGCGTCGGCGTCGGCGGACTGCTCCAGCCCGAGACCGCGCTCGATATGGGCAATTCGGGCACCTCGACGCGGCTGCTGATGGGCCTGGTCGCCAGC
The DNA here is from genome assembly GCF_029543155.1 of Sphingomonas sp. HITSZ_GF. GTDB lineage: Bacteria > Pseudomonadota > Alphaproteobacteria > Sphingomonadales > Sphingomonadaceae > Sphingomonas. The sequence continues at coordinate 33,488 of NZ_JARQXA010000005.1, forward strand.
CATCCGATCACCGTGACCTTCACCGGCGACGCCTCGCTCTCCAGCCGTCCGATGGGCCGCGCGATCGAGCCGCTCAGCCAGATGGGCGCCGAGATCACCGCCAGCCCGGGCGGCCGCCTCCCCTTGATGTTGCGGGGTATCAATCCCGCCGTGCCGATCACCTACACCCTGCCCGTCGCCTCGGCGCAGGTGAAGTCGGCCGTCCTGCTCGCGGGGCTCAACACGCCGGGCATCACCCGCGTGATCGAGCCGGTGCCGACTCGCGACCATAGCGAGCGCATGCTGCGCGGCTTCGGCGCCGAGCTGACCGTCGAGGACAGCCCCGAAGGCAAGATCATCTCGATCCGCGGCGAGGCCGAGCTGAAGCCCCAGCACATCGTCGTGCCGGGCGATCCCAGCTCCGCCGGCTTCTGGATGGTCGCCGCGTCGATCGTGCCGGGATCCGACATCACCATCGCCAATGTCTGCATGAACCCCACCCGCACCGGCCTGATCGAGGCGCTGCGGATGATGGGCGCCTCGATCGAGGCAGTCGATTCGCGCGAAGTGGGCGGCGAACCGGTCGCCGATCTGCGCGTGCGCCATGCGCCGCTCAAGGCGATCGAGGTACCGCCCGCGCTGGCACCCAGCATGATCGACGAATATCCGATCCTGTTCGTGGCGGCCTCCGTCGCCGAGGGGCGCACCGTCGCGCGCGGCGCGCACGAGCTGCGCGTCAAGGAATCGGACCGGATCGCCACCATGCGGGCCGCTCTCGAAGCCAATGGCGTGGTGACCGAGGAGTTCGAAGACGGCCTGGCGATCACCGGCACCGGCGGCGCGCCGATCCCGGGCGGCGGCGGCGCGGTGACGATGCTCGATCACCGCATCGCGATGAGCATGACCGTCGCCGGCCTCGCCGCTGCAGCGCCGATCGCGATCGATGATGTCGCGCCGGTCCAGACCAGCTACCCGGCCTTTTTCGACGTGCTGGACAGCCTCACCGCATGACCCTGCTCGGCCGCCGCGCCTTTCTAGGCGGCCTGGCCGCCGGGGCCGTCACCCTGCCCGCCTGGGCGCGGATGCGCGACGAGATCCGGTTCAAGCCCGATCTGGAGCGGATGATCCCGGTAGAGGGCGGCAGCGTCTATGTGCGCGTGAACGGCGACCTGAAGGGCCCGCGCCCGCCGATCATCTATGCCCATGGCGGTCCGGGCGGCGATCATTCGGGCCTGCTGCCCCTGACCGCGCTGGCCGGCGAGCGCGCGGTGATCCTGTGGGACCAGCTCGACAGCGGCCGCTCGGATGCACCGCTCGATCAGAAGAACTGGCGGGTCGGGCGCTTCGTCGACGAGATCGAGCGGATCCGCGACGCGCTCGGCATCACGCGCTGGCATGTCGGCGGCGGCAGCTGGGGCGGCACGCTGGCGATCGAATATGGCGCGCGGCGCCGGCCGGACACCGCCAGCCTGATCGTGCAGTCGCCGCTAGTCTCGACGAAGAGCTGGATCGCCGACGCCAATCTGCTCCGCGCGCAAATGCCCGCCGCGGTGCGCACCACGCTGGAGAAGTGCGACACCGCCGCCCCGCCCCCCGAAGCGGCCTGTGACGCAGCGACCTGGGACTTCTATCGCCGCTATGTGATCCGGTCGAAGCGCGCCGAAGGCATCGCCGAATATCGCGCCCAGGCCCCGCGCGACGCCGGCGACACGCTCTACAACCGGATGTGGGGCAAGGCCGAGTTCGTCTCGACCGGCACCCTGCGCGACTATGACGGCGAACCTTTGCTCAAGAAGCTCGATGGGCCCAGGACCCTGTTCGTCTGCGGCGAATATGACGAGGCCCGCCCGGAGACCGTATCGCGGTTCGCGGCACGCGTCCCCGGCGCGACCTTCAGGGAGATCGCGGGCTCGGCGCATTCGATCCTTTCGGACCAGCCCGAGGCCTATCTGGCGCTGCTGCGCGGCTGGATGGCGCGCCACGACGCTATTTGATGCCGATTTGTGTCCGAATCGCTTGACGGCGCGCCCGCGTGCCGCGAACGCTGAGGCCATCATGATCATCGCAGTCGACGGACCGGCAGCCTCGGGTAAGGGCACCATCGCGCGCGCCTTGGCGCAGCATTACGGACTGCCGCATCTCGATACCGGGCTGCTCTACCGTGCCGTCGCCGCTACCGTGCTGCGCGAGGAGCTGGATCCGGCGAAGGAAGCGGATGCGGTTTCCGCCTGCAGCTTCGAGGATTATCTGCTGAACGACGCGTGGCTGCGCACCGACGAGGTGGGCAAGGTCGCCTCGATCGTCTCCGCGCATCCGCTGGTCCGTGCCGCCCTGCTCAACCGGCAGAAGAAGTTCGCCCGCCAGCCCGGCGGCGCCGTGCTCGACGGGCGCGACATCGGCACGGTGATCGCGCCCGACGCGGACGTGAAGCTGTTCGTCAAGGCAACCCCGATGATCCGCGCCCAGCGCCGTCATCTCGAGCTGCGCAAGAATGGTATCCTCACCAGCCTGGACAAGGTGCTCGCCGATATCCGCGCGCGCGACGAGCGCGATTCCAAGCGCAGCGAAGCGCCGATGCTCCAGGCGCCCGATGCCACGCTGCTCGACACGAGCTTCCTCTCGATCGACGCCGCCGTGCAGCGCGCGATCGCGATCGTCGATGCGAAGATGCACCCCGAACATTCTGGTTAACGCCTTTATAACCATGACTGCTCAGTATTGTCCCGGAGGAACCCGGGGGATTACCAATGCAGATGACGGTGCGCGCGTTCGAGATCGAGGGCCTGCTCGACCAGGCGCCTGAGGGCATCGAGGTCCTGTCGCTCGACTGTTTCGACACGCTGATCTGGCGCAACACCCATGCGCCGTCCGACGTGTTCGCTGAGATCGACATGACCGGCGGCGCCGTCGAGCCGCGGTCTTGGGCCGAGGGCAATGCCCGCCGGCGTGCAATGGCACGCAGCGGCGCCAAGGAGATCGGCCTCACCGACATCTATCGCGAGATGCTTGCCCATGCCTCCGAAGACGAGGTCGAGGCGGCGGTCACCCATGAACTGACGCTGGAGGCGCGGCACGCCTTCGCCTTCGGCCCCGTTGTGGCGCTGATGCGCGAGGCTCGACGCCGCGGCCTCAAGATCGTCATCGTCTCCGACATGTATCTGACCGAACCGCAGCTGCGCGCGCACATCGGCGCCGCGGCGGGCGAGGACGTCATGGCGCTGATCGACCAGGTCTTCGTTTCCAGCGCCTATGGCGAAGGCAAGCGCGACGGCCTGTTCGACCATGTGATCGAGGCGCTGGGCGTGGCGCCCGACCGCATCCTGCACATCGGCGACAATCGCGCGGCGGACTATGACGCGGCGATCGAGCACGGCCTGCATGCCGTCCACCTCGCGCAGTTCGACGCAGAATCGGCCTCGCGCCTGCGCATGGAAGCGGCAACCGCCCGCATCCTCGATCCGCTGTGCGGCATCAGCCGGCCGATCGCCCAGGCCCACCGCGCCGCCGTGGCGATGCGCACCTGCAACGAGCCCACCTATGTGCTCGGCCATGACATCATGGGCCCGGCCATGGCGACCTACGCGCACTGGTTGAAGGCAGAGATCGATACGGCCAGCAAAGCTGCCGGCAAGCCGGTGAAGCCGCTGTTTGTGATGCGCGACGGCTATCTGCCGCACAAGGTGTTCGACGCGCTCTATCCGGAAGTCGGCGCCCGCACGGTCGATCTCAGCCGCTTCGTCGCGCTGCGCGCCAGCATCAAGGACGAAGCTTCGCTCGGCAAGCATCTCGATGAATGGAGCGACACGTTGCCGCTCCCGTCGCTGGCGCGCCAGCTGATGCTGTTCGAGAACGAATATGCCCGCTTTGCCAAGGCGGGCAGCGCCGAGACGCAGAGCGCCGCACTTGCCAAATGGGTGCGCGGTAATTCCGACATCCAGCGCAAGATCTTCACCCGCCGCGAGGCATTCCTGAAGCGCCTGGTCGCGCACATGAACCATGTCGGCATCGCGCCCGGCGACACCGTGATGCTGGTCGATACCGGCTATAACGGCACCGTCCAGAACCTGGTGACGCCGATCCTCGCCGAGACGATGGGCGTGTCGGTGATGGGCCGCTACGTCTTCCTACGCGAGAAGCGCAGGTCGGGGCTCGACAAGCGCGGTATGATCGACGTGCGCAATTACGACTATCGCACGCTCCACGCCCTTTCGCTGTCGATCGTGTCGCTCGAGCAGCTGTGCAATGTGTCGCAGGGATCGACGATCGACTTCACCGCGACGGGCGAAGCCATCCGCGAGAAGCTCGATCGCAAGGCGACGCATAACGCAACCCGCGATGCCGTCCAGGCCGCCTGCATGGATTATGTCCGTGCGGCGGGGAACGCCGTGCTCAAGGCGCCCGAGGCGGACGATCTCGACAGCCGCTGCCGCGCCGCCACCGCGATCCTGGCTCGCCTGTCGTTCCTGCCCAATGCCGGCGAAGTCTCGGTCTTCGAGCGCTTCGACTTCGACTATAATATGGGTCTCGCCCACACCGAAACGCTGGTCGACACCGACCGCGGCCGCAACGGGCTGCGGCGCCGGGGCCTTACCTTCTACAATGACCAGCGCCCGCAATTCCTCTCCGCCGAGCTCCAGGCGCAGGGCCTATCGATGAGCCTCGCCAATTTCGCGACCTCGCGCTTCAAGCTCGATCTGCGCTCCACCGATTTCGAAGTGGGCGGGATCCAGGTTCCGGTGATCCTCGCCGGCGCCGCACAGCAGGGCGTGATGGAGTTCACCGCCTGGCCGACGGCAGAGGGCTATTACCAGCTGCGCGTGCCGGTGGGGGAGCAGCGCCCGGTGATCGCGGTGCAGCTCGGCCAGACCTGCGAATGGGTCCAGGTCGAGGAATTCGGCTTCATTCCGCTCGAGAATCTGAAGAAGGGCCAGAGCGCCGCCACGGTCGCCGCCAAGGCCACCGCCGACGCGATGGAGCAGATGAGCCCGGGCCTGTTCCGTGCGAGCCCCACCGGCGTGCTGATCGCCGCTCCGCCGGAGGGCAGCGAGCCGATGGTATTGTCGCTGGTGTTCCGCCCGGTCGTCGCCCGCGCGGCAACCGTCCAGCTCCGCGCCGCCGCCTAGCCCGGGCCGGCGTCCTTTTCCCAGACGAGGATGTCGCCCGGCTGGCAATCGAGATACTCGCAGATCTTCTCGAGTGTTTCGAAGCGGATGCCGCGCACCTTGCCCGATTTGAGCAGCGACAGGTTGCTTTCGGTGATGCCGACATAGGTCGCCAGCTCCTTCGAGCGGACCTTGCGGAGCGCCAGCATCACATCGAGGCGGACGGTGATCGCCATTGCCTCCGCCTCAGACGATCGAGCGGCTGTCTTCTTCGAGGCGCGCAGCCTCGTCGAAGAGCCGCGCCACCAGGAACAGCACCAGCGCGACGATCAGCAGCAGGAAATGGCTGTCATCGATGCCGAGCAGGATGCGCTTGCCGGTTCCGAGCGCCGCCGCGACGAGCTGCGCCAGGCTGGGCCGGAGCGTTTCGGCGATCGCGGTGACGAGCAGCAGGCGGGTGAAGCGGTGAAAGTCGCGCGTCACCGCCGGGCTGAAGCGGTCTCCTACCTCGATCCGCCCCAGCATCGCCGCCAGCGCGAACAGCGCCGCCGACATCGGCAGGATCACGACAAGCGCGATCACCACGCCCCAGCCGAGCGGCAACCCATCCGTTTCGAGATGGACGATCCCGGCCGGCAGCAACGCCGCGACGACCAGCAACAACGGGAGCGCCACCGCACCGGCGACGGCCGCGATGCGAAGGCGCCGGGCATGGCGCGCCAGGGGCAAGGGGATTGCCATTTTACAAAATGATCTTTCTGTTTTACGAAAAGATATTCTCGCGATTCGGAAGGTACGCCATGTCCAGATCGTTCACAAGCTTGTGCCGCCCCGGTGCCGCCCTGCTGCTTGCCGCGCTGGCGCTCGGCCCCGCGGCAATCGCCGTTGCGCAGGACCGCGACGTCTCGACGCTGATCGACGAAGCCCCCGCTGGCGAAATCGCCCCGCTCGAGGCCGCGCTGGCAGCGGCAAGGGACAAGGGTACGGCGTCGCTGCTCCGCGCGCGCATCGCCGCATTGCGGCTCGATCGCCCGGCCACCGATGCCGCGCTTGAGGCGTTCGACCGCTCGGGGGACCGCACCCCGCTGCACCGCGCCGCGGCGCTCTCGATCCGCGCCGATCTCGCCTTTGCCGAGGGCGACTATGCCGCCGCCGCCGAGGCGATAGATGCGCTTGCGCCGCTGCTCGAGGCGAACGGCAAGGCCGATGCGGCGAATGAGGCGCGCCGAACGCTCTCGGTCGCTGCGCTGCTGGCGGCAGTGCCGCGCCAGGGCGTCGCAGGCGGCGTCCCGGTCGCCACGCTGACGGCGCGCGACAAGGCCGGGCTCGTCCGGGCAGAGGTGCGCGTGAACGGAACCGCGCAGGACGCGGTGCTCGATACCGGCGCCAACCTCTCCGTCGTCACTGCGTCCACGGCGAAGCGCCTGGGCCTGAAGATGCTCGAAGGCGAGGCCAGCGTGGTCAGCACCGGCAGCGCCAAGGTGCCGACGCGCCTCGCCATCGCCGAGCGGCTGGTGATCGCCGGCATCGAACTGCACGACGTCGTCTTCCTGGTGTTCGACGATGCCGCGCTCAGCTTCCCGATCCCCGGCGGCTATCAGATCGACGCGATCATCGGCTTCCCGGTGTTCCGCGCGCTGGGCCGGGTGCGGTTCGACCGCGCCGGCAGCTTCACGCCCGGCGGCGCGGCGGCGCCGGGCGCGGCCAATCTGCGCTCCACCGGCAACGATCTCTATGTCGCGGCGCGAATAAACGACGCGGCCGCCACGCTGCATCTCGATACCGGCGCAAGCGCCACCGCGCTCACCTCGCGCTTCGCCGGCGACCATGCTGCCCTGGTGGCGACGCTGCCGCGCGGCGCACGCAACATCGCCGGCGCGGGCGGCGTGATCCAGCAGCCGATCGCCTGGTGGCGCCCGGCAACGGTGGCGATCGACGGACGCACCACTACCCTGCCCCAGGTTCAGCTGGTGCTCACGCCAGGCCCGACCGGGCGCGAGGCCAACACCGGCACGATCGGCCAGGACGTGCTGCACGCCTTCGAATGGTGGGCGGTCGACTTCCGCGCGATGCGCTTCGAGTTCGGCCCGCCCGTGACGGCTACACCTTGATCTCGATCTCGCCGCCCTGGCTCGGCTCGGTGAAGCCGCGGATGATCTGCAGCATGCCTTCGGTGCCGAACAGCTGGTAGAGCGTGAACAGCCCCTGGGCGAGATCGCCGCCAAAGGCGAAGGAGAAGCGGTCCATCCCGCATTCGCTCATGTCGACCGGGCCGCCCGAATATTGCAGCTGGACGTTGCGGAAGGTGCACTTGTTGTAGGAATTGCCGTCGAGCGTGACGGTCACGCCTTCGAAAAGCTCATTTTCATAGACCATGCTGATTCTCTCGCGACCTCGCCGTAAAGCCCGCACGTCGCATCCTCGCCGCCGCTTCGCAATGCTTGCGGCAAAAGGCGGTTTCGGCTAAGGCGCGCGCGTCCAGCGGGCGGTGCCCGCGGAGGAAGGCGCGGAGGGACGACTCTCACGCGCCCTTTTCGCTTTGATCGGCGTCTGGCTTTTCCTCCGCTTGCCCTTGTCCGCAGGATGCCGCGAACGGCGCTCGGCCGCCGCGGCAATTCTGGCCCAAAGACCGCCGGATTCAACCGGTTGGCCGGAAAAACGTGAAGTAGGAACTCTAACACATGGCCACTTCGGCAAATCCGAGCCGCGACGATTTCGCGGCACTCCTCGACCAGACGATCGGTCAGGCTGACGGCTTCGAAGGCCGCGTCGTGATCGGCACCGTCACCGGCATCGAGAACGACCTCGCCGTCATCGACGTCGGCCTCAAGAGCGAAGGCCGCGTGCCGCTGCGCGAATTCGCAGCCCCTGGCCAGAAGGCCGACCTGAAGGTTGGCGACGAAGTCGAAGTCTATGTCGACCGCGTCGAGAACGCCAATGGCGAAGCAATGCTCAGCCGCGACCGCGCCCGCCGCGAAGCCGCCTGGGACAAGCTCGAGACCGAATTCTCCAAGTCGGCCCGCGTCGAAGGCGTCATCTTCGGCCGCGTCAAGGGCGGCTTCACCGTCGACCTCTCGGGCGCGGTGGCCTTCCTCCCCGGCTCGCAGGTCGACATCCGCCCGGTGCGCGACGTCACCCCGCTGATGGACATCCCGCAGCCCTTCCAGATCCTCAAGATGGACCGCAAGCGCGGCAACATCGTCGTGTCGCGCCGCGCCGTGCTCGAAGAGACCCGCGCCGAGCAGCGTTCGGGCCTCATCCAGAGCCTGGCCGAGGGCCAGATCATCGACGGCGTCGTCAAGAACATCACCGATTACGGTGCGTTCGTTGACCTGGGCGGCATCGACGGCCTGCTGCACGTCACCGACCTGAGCTACAAGCGCGTCAACCACCCGTCGGAGATGCTCAACATCGGCGACACGGTGAAGGTGCAGATCATCCGCATCAACCGCGACACCCAGCGCATCTCGCTCGGCATGAAGCAGCTCGAGAGCGATCCGTGGGATGGCGCCGGCGCCAAGTATCCGGTCGGCGCGAAGCTGACCGGCCGCGTGACCAACATCACCGAGTATGGCGCGTTCGTCGAGCTGGAGCCGGGCATCGAAGGCCTAGTCCACGTCTCGGAGATGAGCTGGACCAAGAAGAACGTGCACCCGGGCAAGATCGTCTCGACCTCGCAGGAAGTCGAAGTCGTGGTGCTCGAGGTGGACGCCGAGAAGCGCCGCATCTCGCTCGGCCTCAAGCAGGCCCAGGGCAATCCGTGGGAGGCCTTCGCGGCTGCCCATCCGGTCGGCACCGAGGTCGAGGGCGAAGTCAAGAACGCCACCGAGTTCGGCCTGTTCATCGGCCTGGACAACGACGTCGACGGCATGGTCCACATGTCGGACATCGCTTGGGGCATCTCGGGTGAAGACGCGCTCAACCTGCACCGCAAGGGCGAGGTGGTTAAGGCCATCGTTCTCGCCGTGGAGCCGGACAAGGAGCGCATCTCGCTCGGCATGAAGCAGCTCGAGCGCGGCGGCGTTGCCGCGGCGACCTCGACCGCATCGGCCGATCGCCTCAACAAGAACCAGGTCGTCACCGTGACCATCCTCGAAGTTCGCGACGCGGGCCTCGAAGTGCAGGTTGGCGAAGACGGCGCGACCGGCTTCATCAAGCGCACCGATCTCGGCCGCGACCGCGACGAGCAGCGTCCGGAGCGTTTCCAGGTCGGCCAGAAGCTCGATGCGATGGTCACCGGCTTCGATCGCTCGAAGAAGCCCACCTTCTCGGTCAAGGCGATGCAGATCGCCGAAGAGAAGCAGGCGGTGGCGCAGTATGGCTCGTCCGATTCGGGCGCGTCGCTGGGCGACATCCTGGGCGAGGCCCTCAAGGCCCGCAGCGAAAAGAACTAAGAACCTTGGGACGGGGAGCGGCAAAACCGCTCCCCGTTTCCGACTATATCCGAATATCATGGGTTAATCACAATCTGCGGGTTGATGCAGGTTGCTGAACGGGGCTAGAGAACCCAAAGGGATTGGGCGCGCGCGGAAATTTCCGCGGCAGGGACGCGCAAAGGGAGGTTGCGGATGATCCGCTCGGAGCTGGTTCAGTTGCTGGTGCAGGACAATCCGGGCCTTTCGGTCCGTGAGGTCGAGAAGATCGTGTCGGTCTTCTTCGACGAGATCGTCGGTCGCCTGCAGGAAGATGGTCGCGTCGAGTTACGCGGCTTCGGTGCCTTTTCGACGCGCGCACGCGATGCGCGTACCGGCCGCAACCCGCGCACGGGCGAAACGGTCGAAGTGGACGCGAAGCGCGTCCCCTATTTCAAGCCCGGCAAGGAAATGCGCATCAAGCTCAACGTCTGAGCGCTGCGTACCGCTTGACGCTGGCGACCCCATGCGCTTGGCATGGGCGCGTGCGGACGTGGCGGAACCGGTAGACGCCGGAGACTTAAAATCTTCTGCCCTTCGGGGCGTGCGGGTTCGAGTCCCGCCGTCCGCACCAGCCTTCCCCGCCTGAGCAGGGAAGACGGATAGGCTTCAACCGATGTTAGGGGCTGTCAGGATCGTCGTCCTGGGTGGCGATGATCACGCCGCCTGCCACGATCGCCACCACGCCGATGATCGCGATAATCGGCGCGCCCGCGATATCCGAATCATGCTCCGAATCGGTCACTGCACGCAGCGAGAGCTTCGAGGCGGAGCCGGGCGCGGCAAATGCCGGCGCAGCCGCCAGCGACACAAGCGCGGCAGCAGCTGCCGCACGGCCTAGGATACGCATAGGTTACACTCCCTTCCGAGACGCAACGGAAAACCGGTCCCCGCGGGCGCGGTTCCTCATGTTGCACCGCAACACGTCGAGTCGTTGCTGCACTGCGACAAGCGCCGCAGGGGTTGGCAGCTGCGGCCCGCTTCCATACACCGGGAACACCTCGCCCGGATGACCTGATGCGCCCTCGCCTCTCCTGCCTGCTCCCCCTACTCGCGCTCGCAGCGTGTAGCAGCGGCACCGGGCAACGACGCGACGACACCGCCGTTGTGGTCAGCGCGATCGGCGCGAGCAGCGCGCTCGCCGATCCCGACGCCGGCCCGCTCGACCCCGCCCGCCGCGCGCTGCTGGGTGCAACCGCACAGGGGCTGGTGCGCTTCGATGCTGCCGGCCAGATCGAGCCCGGCCTGGCCGAGCGCTGGATCGTGATCGACGATGGCCGCAGCTACATCTTCCGCCTGCGCGACGACGCGACCTGGCCCGACGGCACGCCGGTGACCGCCGAGGAAGTGGTGCGCACGCTGCGCCGGGTGATCGCGCCGCGCACCCACAACGAGCTGGCGCCCTTCCTCGCGGTGATCGACGAGATCGTCGAGATGACTCCGCAGGTGATCGAGGTGCGGCTGAAGCGGCCGCGCCCCGACCTGCTCAAGCTGTTCGCCCAGCCCGAAATGGCGGTGTTCCGCACCGGCAAGCTCGACGGCAGCGGCCCCTTCCGCGCCAGCGCGCGCGGCAACGGCATCGTGCTGCGCCCGGTGCCCCAGCCGGGCGACGGCGAGGACGGCGCGGCGCCCCGGCCACAGGAAACCTTATTCTTCCGCGGCGAGCGCGCTGCAGTGGCGGTCACCCGCTTCCGCGAAGGCCGGTCCGACCTGGTGCTGGGCGGCAGCTTCGTCGACTGGCCGCTGATCGAGGCGACGGGGATCGCCCGACCCAACGTCCGGATCGACGCGACATCGGGCCTGTTCGGGCTCCTCGTGGTCTCGCGCAGCGGCTTCCTGGCCGACACTGCCAACCGCGCCGCAATTGCGATGGCGATCGACCGGCCGATGGTCACCCACCAGGTCCATCCGGACTGGGCGCCGACCGAGACGCTGCTCCCCGCCCAGCTCGATTCGGCGGCACCCCCCGCCCAGCCCGGCTGGGCACCGCTCGACCTCGGCCAGCGCCGCCAGAATGCCCGCGCCGCGGTTGCGGCCTGGAAGCGGGCGCATCCCGGCCCGGTGACCTTGCGCCTCGCCCTCCCCGCCGGCCCGGGTGCCACCCTGGTCTGGGCACGGCTCGCCGAGGCGCTCTATGCGATCGGGATCACCCCGGTACGCGTCGGCATCGACGATCCCGCCGAGCTGAAGCTGATCGACGCCGTCGCACCCTATGACAGCGCGCGCTGGTTCGTCGCATCGGCCTGCCAGCCCTGCTCGGGCGACGCCCAGCTGCTGGTCGAGGCGGGTCGCGATGCCCCCGATCTCGACGCCCGCGCCCAGCGGATCGCCGAGGCCGATGCGGCGCTCACAGCCGATGTTGCATACATCCCTATCGCCCAGCCCTTCCGATGGTCTATCGTCGCGCTGCGCTTGCAGGCGTGGCAGGGGAACGCCCGGGCGTGGCACCCGTTGAACCACCTGCGCAACGAAACGAGGTGAACGTGGCGAAGACGACGCGGATGGCTTCGGCAAACCTGCCCCTGGGCCGCCATGCGGGCGATGTCCGCCGGCGCATCGAGATGATGGAGCATCTGCTCGAGCGCAGCGTGCCCATCCCCGGGCTGAAGACCAAGGTTGGCCTCGACGCCATTCTCGGCCTGGTACCCGTCGGCGGCGACGTGATCGCGGCGCTGCTCGGCCTCTACATCGTCTGGGAAGCCCGCAACCTGAAGATGCCGGCGACCACCATGGCCCGCATGCTGGGCAATGTCGGCTTCGACTGGCTGATCGGCCTGGTCCCCGTCGTCGGCGACGCCGCCGATTTCGTGTTCAAGTCGAACAGCCGCAACCTCAAGCTGATCAAGCGACACCTCGACAAGCACCACCCGGGCACCTCGACGATCAACCATCGCTAGCCGACGCTCAGCGCCGCCCGCCGCCGCGCCAGATCTTGAGCGGGTTGCCGTCCGCCGCGCCACCGCTGCCCGGCCGGCAGGGCTCGTAGCGCAGGCGGGTATCGAGGCAGAGCCACAGCTCGTCGAGCCAGTCTTCCTTCGTCACCGTCACGCGAATCGCATGCGCCGGGATGCCGGGATTTGCCGCGGCGAAGCGCGCCTTGAACTGGCCGACGGTGAGATCGCCGCGCGACAGCCGGTCCATGTCGGGATAGCGCACCGCATCGTAGAGCCGCTTGGCGGTGCCGAAAAAGGCAGCGGGAGACATGGTCGTGCAGGTACCGTGCTTGGCCCATTCGTGCTGGATCAGCTGCGCCGAAGGCGTGGTGCAGAGCATCTGCCTGATCTGCGCCGGCGGCAGGATGCGGGTGCCGGCGCAATATTGCGGCCAGGTCTTGCCCACGCCGTCTGGCCACAGGCCGTGCAGCGTGAAGCCGAAGCGCGCATCGCGCCCGCAGCGGAAGCGGTTCTCCGGGTCGCTGCCATTTGCCCGGCACAGGCCCGGATTCCAGGTGAGCGCCAGCGTATAGGCGCCGATCGGCAGGATACGCCGCGGTTGCCTGGCATCGGGCAGATCGGGCCTTGGCCGCTCGACGCCGCCGGCGGGGCGGCAGACCAGCGCCTGGGCGGAGGCGATGCCGGGCAGCAGCGCCAGCCCCGCACCGGCGAACCTGAGAACCCGCTTGCGCATCACGCCGCTCCCTCCTGCCCGAAATCCAGGCCGATATCGGCGGCGGGCGCCGACTGGGTAAGCCGGCCGACGCTGACATAGGTGACGCCGGTCTCGGCAATGCCGCGGATCGTGTCGAGCCGCACGCCGCCCGAAGCCTCGGTCGGCACGCGCCCGCCGACCCGCACCACTGCCTCGCGCAGCGTCGCGGGGCTCATATTGTCGAGCAGCAGATGGGTGGCGCCCGCCTCGAGCGCAGGGTCGATCTGATCGATCCGGTCGACCTCGACGATGATCTGCTCGATGCCCGCGGCCACGGCGCGGCGCACCGCCTCGCCGACCGATCCGGCGACGGCGACATGATTGTCCTTGATCATCGCCGCGTCCCACAGGCCCATGCGATGATTGGTCGCGCCACCCATGCGGGTGGCATATTTCTCGAGCATGCGCAGGCCCGGCAGCGTCTTGCGGGTATCGAGCAGCGTGGCACCGGTGCCGGCGATCGCATCGACATAGGCGCGCGTCATGGTGGCGATGCCGGAGAGGTGCTGCACGGTGTTGAGCGCCGAGCGCTCGGCAGTGAGCAGCGCGCGCGCCTTGCCGCGGATCCGCATCAGATCGGTCCCCGGGGCGACGCGGTCGCCGTCCCGGACCAGCGTCTCGATCTCGGCCCCGGGATCGAGTTCGCGGAAAAAGGCCTCGGCGAGCGGCAGACCGGCGACGGTGATCGCGTCGCGGCTGTCCATCACGCCGGTGAACGCCGCATCGGCGGGGATCACCGCGGCGGAGGTGATGTCGCCCTTGTCGCCCAGATCCTCGGCGAGGGTGGCGGCTACAAAGGCGGGAAGATCGAAACGATCGAGCGTAAAGGCCATGCCTGCCCCTTAAAAGCCGCGCCCGGCGGCGGCAATGGCGGGATGACCCGGCCTTGCCATTGCCCGCAAAGTGAAGGGAGTCGGGGCAAATCGTTTCACTTTGCCCGAAGCTGCCCGCCCCTTGCCGGAAACGGGCCGAAGGCGAAAGCGACATGCCATGGCGGCACGTCAGCAGACAAAATCCTACATTGCAACCGATACCGTGCGGTCGCATTGACCGCGGCCGCGCGGCAGGGCCATCGATGGGGCATGGCCGATGCCGAACCTGCCCTGCTGCCTCCGATCCGCGGCCTGCGCACCTATTGGGAGCGGCGCCTCGCCCACCGATCCTCGCCGCCCGGCGACTGGATCGCCGACAAGCTGCTGCTCGACGCGCTCGGGCTTGGGCTGGAGCAGGTGCTCGAATTCCTTGCTGCCGAGGCACCCGGTTTCGAGGGCTTCTGCCGCTGGATCGTCGCCACCGCGGGCCTGCCCGACGCGCTTACGATCGCGCGCTATCATGCGGCGCTGGACAGCGCGCCACCACCGCCCGAAACGGCCGCGCACCTCGCCATGATCGACGCGATGCCGGACGCGCTCGATGCGGGGGACATCGCCCATTGGGGCGCGCAGGGCTATGTGATCCTGCGCAGCGCGATCACGCCGGAGGAGGTCGCCGCCGCCGCGACGCTGCTGTGGCAGACGGTAGGCGCGGACCCGGCGGACCCGTCAAGCTGGTACGGCCCGCGCACCAACGGGCTGATGGTCCAGCGTTTCCAGCATGCAGCGCTGGAGCCGGTGCGGCGCTCGACACGTGTGCACAAGGCCTTTGCCCAGCTCTGGGGCACCAGCGACCTGTGGGTCCATATCGACCGGATGAGCTTCAACGCGCCGGTGCACGCGCATCATGCCTTCGCGGCGCCCCGACTCCACTGGGATGTGAGCCTAGTGCAGCCGATCCCCTTCGGCACGCAGGCGATCCTCTATCTCGCCGACACCGATGCCGATCAGGGGGCGCTGGAGCTGGTCCCCGGCTTTCATCACGGACTGGCCGAATGGCTGGAAACACAGGGCGATGCCGATCCGCGCCGGGTAGATCTGAGCGACCGTGCGGTGCACGTCCCCGGCCGCGCCGGCGACCTGATCATCTGGCGCCAGGACCTGCCCCACGGCGCGAGCCCCAACACCGCCGCGCTGCCGCGCCTGGCGCAATATGTGAACTTCTACGCGGCGAAGATGGCGATGCAGCCGGTCTGGCGGTGACGCGCATGCCGGGATCGCGGCAATATAGCTTTTCCCCGGCGAAGGCCGGGGCCCAGCCCTTAAAGACATACGCGCGGTAACGCGTCTTCGCCGCGCACGCTTAGTCTGGGCCCCGGCCTTCGCCGGGGAAAGCAGAAGAGCAGAGAAATCCGCTCAGTCGCCCTTCGTCGGATCGCCGCCCACCACGGGCACCGGCCCAAGATCGCCCTGCCCGACCGTGCCCGAGGCCATTTCCAGCATGCGATCGAGGCTCTTCTTGGCCTGGAGGCGCAGCCCCTCCTCGATCTCGATGCGCGGCTCGAGGTCGCGCAGCGCGAGGTAGAGCTTCTCCATCGTGTTGAGCGCCATGTACGGGCAGATGTTGCAGTTGCAGTTACCGTCGGCCCCCGGCGCGCCGATGAAATTCTTGCCCGGCATCGCCTTCTGCATCTGGTGGATGATGTGCGGCTCGGTGGCGACGATCAGCGTGTCGCCTTCCATCGCCTGCGAGAATTCCAGGATGCCGCGGGTCGAGCCGACATAATCGGCATGATCGAGCAGGTGCGGCGGGCATTCGGGATGCGCGGCGATCGGAGCACCCGGATGCTGCGCCCTGAGCTTGAGCAGTTCGGTCTCCGAAAAGGCCTCGTGCACGATGCACACGCCCGGCCAGAGCAGCATGTCGCGACCGGTCTTGCGCTTGAGATAGCCGCCAAGATTGCGGTCCGGGCCGAAGATGATCTTCTGGCTCTCCGGGATCTGCGCGAGGATCTTCTCGGCCGACGAGCTCGTGACGATGACGTCGCTGAGCGCCTTAACCTCGGTCGAGCAGTTGATATAGGTCAGCGCGATATGGTCCGGATGCGCCGCGCGGAAGGCGGCGAACTGTTCGGGCGGGCAGCTGTCCTCGAGGCTGCACCCGGCATTCATGTCGGGCAGCACCACGATCTTCTGGGGCGACAGGATCTTGGCGGTCTCCGCCATGAAGCGAACGCCGCAGAACGCGATCACCTCGGCATCGGTCTCGGCCGCCTTGCGGCTGAGATCGAGGCTGTCGCCGACGAAATCGGCGAGGTCCTGCAGCTCGGGCTTCTGATAGTAATGCGCCAGGATGACCGCGTTGCGCTCCTTGCGCAGCCGATCGATCTCTGCGCGGAGATCCAGGCCCGTCAGGCTGCAGCCAATGCCGTTACGCGCGTCCATCGTCCTCAAACTCCCTTGCCCGCGCCGCACATGGCCCGGCGCGGGCGCGGGTTCAAGGGTTCACAGGCGCAGGCGGCCAATGCGCGGCGAAGGGGCGATCGGCGCCGGGCGTGCCCGCCACCACCGCGCGGGCGATCCCCTCGCCCAGCGGCGTGAAGGCCAGCGCCTCGGCGACGGCAAAGCTGCCGGCCATCGCGGCGATGCCCCATAGCCAGGCGGGATGGACGCGGCCGCTGCGCATCCAGTCCCGCGCCGCGCCGATCAGCGGGAAGATCAACGGCGCCACCAGCGCGGCGGCGAACCACGACCAGGGGATCATGAACGGCACCGGCAGCAGCCGCCCGAAGCCCGGCCCGGTGATCGCCGCCATCGAACAGAGCATCAGCCGGCGATGCCAGTCGGAGCGCTTGCGCATCGAGAAGCCGGCCAACGCCAGCCCGCCGAAGCAGAGCAACCCGGCGGGGTTGCCGAACAGGAATTCGGGCAGCGCAAAGAAGGGCGGCCCGCCATGGTGGCACACCGAATAGAGCGTGATCGCCATTCCCATGACCAGCATCGCCGGCACCCAGGCCAGCGCGATCCAGCCGAGCTGGCGGTGGATCGCGACGTTTCCGCCGGCGACCAGCAGAGTCTGCATCAGGTAGATCGCGATCCAGCCCATGAAGACGAGGGCGTGGACATGATAGATCAGCGGCAGGCCGAAGCTGGACCGGCCCGCGACGATATTGAGCGAGAAGCCGCCGACGATCACCGCGATCATCGCCAGCGACAGGATCAGGAAGAAGCGGTCGCGGCGCGCCGCCATCGGCATCGGTTCGGCAAGGGTCGCCATGTTCAGTCCCCCAACTGAAGGCTGCAATGGCGCGAAGATATCCTGTTCGGGTCCGCCGCTCAACGGGCCTCACCACTTGTTGGTGACGACGTCCTCCGGCCGGCGCGATTCGTCCCAGCGCTCGGTCGGCCGATTGGCCTCGTCGGGGAAGATCACGCGCACATTGGCGTCGATCCCCGCGGCGCGCAGCGGCATGGCGAAGCTGCTCTCGATCGCCTTGCGCGTCGCGTCGCGGGCCATGCGCATATAGGGAGCGGACTGGGCCTGGCGGAGCAGCTCCTGCTGGCCGGCCTTGCGGTTCGCCTCGTCGAGCTTGCCGCCGATATCGGTGACCGAGAGGAGGATGCCGCCATTGTCGTACTGGCGGATATTGTTGAGATCGACCGCGGGATCGGTCGCCTCGACCTGGGGCAGGTTCACCGTCAGCTGCTTCGCCGACGCATCCCACACCACGTCTTCCTGGCGCAGCTTCGACAGATCGACCTCGTAGCGGACGCTGCCGGGCATGATCATCGTCTTCTGCGCAGTGAAGCCGAGCTGGCTCTGTTTGGACGTGACCACCGCGACGAACTTGGCGGCAAAGGCGGACAGGCGGTTCTGCTCGCGCAGGCCTGCCAGGCTGGCCTGCGCCACCGTCTCGGGCGTCGCGCCCTGGAACTGCCGCTTGATCGTGTCGCCCAGGAACCAGAAGCCGGCGCCGAGCATCAGCGCGATCGCCAGCAGGATCACCAGGGTAACGCCGAACAGCCTGAGGCAGCCGCCCCCCTGCTTCACGCCGCCATCTTCCACGCATCGCCCTCCTCGATGACGAGCCCGCGGTCGCGCAGGTCGATCAGGTGCGCGAGCACCGACCGCCCGGCCGCCCCCGTGAGCCTGGGATCGAGCCCTACATACATGCGGCCCACCATATCGGGAACCGCGCCGGTGCCCGCCTTGAGCAGGCGCAGGATCTGCCCCTCGCGCTGCTTGCGGTGGCCGATCAGCCCGCGCACGAAGCGGTGCGGCCGCTCGATCGGCTCGCCGTGCGCGGGATAGTAGATGCGGTCGTCGGCCCGGCCCATCAGCGTGTCGAGGCTGCGCATATAGGCGGCCATGTCGCCGTCGGGCGGCGCGACCACGGTGGTCGACCAGCCCATCACATGATCGCCGCTGAACAGGGCTCGGGATTCCTCGAGCGCGAAGCAGAGATGGTTGGAGGTATGGCCGGGCGTAGCGATCGCGGTGAGCGTCCAGCCCTCGCCCTGCACGCGCTCGCCATCCGCCAGCACGCGATCGGGGGCATAGCCGGTGTCGAACGCGGCATCGGCGCGTGGGCCGGCATCGGCGAGCGACAGCGGCGCGCAGCCGATGATCGGCGCGCCGGTCAGCGCCTTGAGTGGCGCGGCTGCGGGGCTGTGATCGCGGTGGGTGTGGGTGCAGAGGATCGCCACCACCCTGCGGCCGGCGATCGCGGCGAGCAGCGCCTCGATATGCGCGGGATCGTCCGGGCCCGGATCGATCACCGCCAGCTCGGTGGTGCCGACCAGATAGGTCTGGGTACCGGTATAGGTGAAGGGCGACGGGTTCGGCGCCAGGATGCGCGTCACCAGCGGATCGAGCGCCATGGCCAGCCCGGTCGGGGCGTCCGCTATGATGTCCATGCCCCCGAAATGGCCTTTGCCGCGCCGCAGCGCAAGGCCGGGGGACACTCGCCCGATTTCAAAACGAAACGGGGCCGGCCGCGAAGGAGTGTCGGCCGGCCCCGTCGAAAGGCGCTCGAGAAAGGGGCATTTGCCGAGCGCCCTTCCCCTCGTGTCAGTTGTCGTCGTCCTTCTCGACCTCGGCGATCGCCTCGTCGATGCCCTTCAGCGCCTTGGCGCGCTGCTCGGGGTTCAGGTCCGCCTGGTTCTCGATCGAGCGGCGGGCGATGCGCAGGCCCACCATCGCCGATTTCAGGCCGGCGCGCTTGGCTTCCATCGCCACCTTCTTCGCGTTGACGGTGATCTTCTCGATGCGGTTCGAGCAGATGATCATGACCTTCTTGCCGTCGCGCTCGAAATTCTCGACCACCGGCTTGTCGGCATCGCCCGGGCACTTGCCGTTCTTCACCTCGGGAACCGAGGCGCGGATCGCCTCGATGTCGGGCATCTCGTTCTCGGTCTGGCTGCCATCGGCGTGGACCATGACGATCTTGGTGACGCGCTTGCCGTCCTTGCCCTTGTCCTGGTCCTTGCCGTCGGCGCTGACCGTGTAGGTGTAGGTGCGGACCTTGACCGGGCCCTCGGGCTTGGCCGGCGCCTCGGGCGTGGCGTCCGGGGCGGGCACTGCCTGCGGGGCGGGCGCAGCAGCCGGCGCGGGCACGTCCTGCCCGAGCTTGATGCCGGTCACCTTCTCGACCTTGACCTTGATGGTCTCGGCGGCCTGGGTGCCGGAGGCAGTGAGGCCGAGCGCGGCGAGGCCGAGCGCGCCGGTGCCGACCAGGCCGGCAGCGAGGCGGGCGGGGGTGTTCTTGTGGGTCTTCGAGAGCATGCGGAGCCTCCCTTTAACTTCGTTGATCGTGTGCAAGTGACATGCCGCCGAGACCGCACCCCCATGCGCGGACTTGACGATCGCACGGCCATAGGCATGGCGCAGTGCCTGGGCGCGGCCGGCGAGCACCAAGGCATCGCAGGCCATTTCCTGGTCGGCGCGGAAGGCACGGAAGGCCCGCCACGCGACCGGGTTGAACCAGTGGAGCGCAAGGACGATCAGCGCGACCCAGTTCGCGATCAGATCGCCGCGGACATGGTGGCCCAGTTCATGGGCGAGCGCGAGATCGCGCTCCTGCTCGTCGTAACGCTCGGTGAAGTCGCACGGAAAGGCGACATATTTGCGCAGCACGCCGAACGCGAGCGGGCCGTGCACCGCATCGGTCTCGATCACGCGCACCCGGCCCTGGGCGACGGTGCGATCGACGCGCGCGGCCTTGAGCAGCCGGTTGCAGTGCCGGCGATGCGCGATCAGGTGATAGGCGAGGAACGCCAGCGCACCGATCGCCCACAGGCCGATGGCGAGTACCAGCAGGCTGGGCCCGCCCGCCGCCGCGGTCGGCGCGACCAGCGCGGCGGAAGCCGGGTGGCTGCCGGTGCCGAGCTCGACGATCGTCACTGCGTTCTGATCGATCCCCGCAGGCAGCGCCTCGGGCTTGATCACCCCGGCGACAACCCCGGGGCCTTCGCTTGCCTGGCGGATGAAGGGCGCGATCAGGCTGGTGAGCTGCCAGTCGCCCGGCAGCGGCGGCATCAGCATGCGGATCACCGGCATCAGCCACAGCGCATAGGCCATTTGCGGGCCGAAGGCGCGGCGCACCGGGCCACGCAGGGCGAGCACCAGCAGCATCAGCAGCGTGCTCGCGACGAAGGTCTCGATGATCCAGCCGGTCATTGCTTCAGGTCCTTCAGCAGTGCCTCGATCTCGGCGATGTCCTGTTCGGTGAGCTGGTCACGCTCGGCGAGATGGGCGACCAGCGGGGTCAGCTTGCCGCCGAACAGCCGATCCATCAGCTTGCGCGATTCCCCGGCGACATAATCGCCGCGGGCAACCAGCGGGCGATAGAGGTAGCGACGCCCCTCTTCCTTGTGCGCGATGATGTTCTTGGCGAGGAGACGCCCCAGCAGCGTCTTGACCGTGTTGGCGCTCCAGTCGCGCTCGGCAGGCACGCGCTCGGCCACTTCCTGAGCGGTGAGCGGCGATTCCTCCCACAGCACTTCCATCACGGCGTGCTCGGCGTCGCTGATCCGTTCGGTCATCGTTTCCTCGTTGAAATGACTACTTGTGTAATCGTCACGATTACGGATGTAGTCAAGCGGGTGAACGCTGGCTGAACGAATTCTGACGATCCGGCGCGGGGTGCCGGCGTCAAAAACCTCCCAAACTGTCGGAATGGCTTACAAGTGCGGGGTCTGGTTAAAATACGATAACCATCGAAACCCGCAGAAATCAGCGCCTGGCACGAACTGGCACGGCGAATGCAAAGTATAAGGCACCCCAAGCGTTCTACGCTTCATTCATAGGGTGGGTCGACCGCTTTACTCCCCGGTCTCGCGTCGACCCACCCACCCCGGGGTCTCCAGCAAACCAGCGAATCGGACGGCTTGACGCAATGACGTCACGCCATGGCGCCGTGCTGCCATGACGTCATCCGGACAAAGAAAAGCGCCCCGGCTTTCACCGGGGCGCGGTTCGAATTCGTATGCCGGCGATCAGGCCTTGGCGAAGAGCTGGGCGAGTTCGCCGCTCTCGTACATCTCCATCATGATGTCCGAACCGCCCACGAACTCGCCCTTCACATAGAGCTGCGGGATGGTCGGCCAGTCGGAGAATTCCTTGATCCCCTGGCGAATGCCCTGGTCCTGGAGCACGTCGACGCTCTCGAACTCGACGCCGAGATGGTTGAGGATCGCAATTGCGCGGCTGGAAAAACCGCACTGCGGGAACAGCGGGCTGCCCTTCATGAACAGCAGCACGTCATTGGCTTCGACCAGCGCCTTGATGCGCGCCTGGGTATCGTCGGTCACTTCACTCACTCCTCGACAGGCGCTTCGGTGGTGAGCTGGAGCGCGTGAAGCACGCCACCCATCCGCCCGCCGAGCGCGGCATAGACCGCCTGGTGCTGGCGCACCCGCGGCATGCCCTTGAACATCGGCGCGACAACCCGCGCCGCATAATGATCGCCGTCACCCGCCAGATCGGTGATCTCGACCCGGGCATCGGGGATGCCGGCCTTGATCAGGTCCTCGATCTCGCTGGCGGCCATCGGCATCAGGCTTCGCCCATCAGCTGGCGGCGCGCCTCGACCGACTGCTCCTCGAGCGCGCGGCGCACGGTGGCCTCATCGGTCTCCACACCAGCGGCGAGCAGGTCGCCGAGCAGCTTGCGGATCACGTCCTCGTCGCCGGCTTCCTCGAAATCTGCCTGGACGACTGCCTTGGCATAGGCATCGGTCTCTTCCGGGGTCAGCTTCATCTGCGCGGCGGCCCACTGGCCGACCAGGCGGTTGCGGCGCGCCGTGACGCGGAAGGCCATGTCCTCGTCGCGGGCGAACTTCGCCTCGAATGCCTTTTCGCGATCGTCGAACGTGGTCATTGCAGTCCCCTTAGTGGCGTTTGCTGCGGAGATAGGGGGGCGATGGCCGGAGGGCAAGCGAACGCGAAAGAACCGTCATCCCGGCGAAAGCCGGGATCTCGGGCGGCTCTTGCCCCGCCGTTGCGCGCCTCCGCCTGAGATCCCGGCTTTCGCCGGGATGACGGATATGGGTTAGATCGTCACCACGACCTTCCCGATCACTGCACGCGCCGCCATCTTGGCGATGGCCTGGCCGGCATCGGCGAGGGGGAACGTCTCGGTGACCTTGGGCGCGATCCGCCCCTCGGACCAGAGCCGGAACAGCTGGCCGACATGCGCGGCATTTGCCTTGGGATCGCGCGCCGCGAAGGCGCCCCAGAACACGCCGCAGACGTCGCAGCTCTTGAGCAGGGTCAGGTTGAGCGGCAGCTTGGGGATGCCGGCGGGGAAGCCGACCACGAGGTAGCGCCCTTCCCAGCCGATCGACCGCAGCGCCGGCTCGGCATAGTCGCCGCCGACCGGATCATAGATCACATCGGCGCCCTGCGGCCCGAGCGCCGCCTTGAACTGCTCGGCCACCGCCCTGGACTGGTCCTTGTCGAAGGGTGCGCGGCCATAGACCAACGTCTCATCGGCACCCGCAGCCTTGGCCGCGGCCGCCTTTTCCTCCGACGAGACCGCCGCGATCACGCGGGCGCCGAACGCCTTGCCGAGCTCGACCGCCGCGAGGCCGACGCCGCCCGCCGCGCCGAGCACGAGCAGGTTGTGCCCCTCGCGCAGATGCCCGCGATCGAGCAGCGCGTGGATCGTCGTCGCATAGGTGAGCAGCAACGCCGCGCCCTCCTCGAAGCTGCGCCCCTCGGGCAAGCGGAACAGGCGGACTGCCTCGATCGCCAGCTTCTCGACCAGCCCGCCATGGCCGGTGACGGCGATCACCCGATCGCCCACTGCCCAATCGGTCACGCCCTCGCCGACGCTTTCGATCACGCCGGCAATCTCGCCGCCCGGCGCGAAGGGCCTGGGCGGCTTGAACTGGTACTTGTCCTCTATGATCAGGAAATCGGGATAGTTGATCGCGCAGGCCTTCACTGCCACGACCACCTGCCCCTTGCCGACCACCGGATCGGCGACCTCTTCCAGGATTAGAGTATCAGGTCCGCCCGCTTGCTTCGAGAGCAGTGCCTTCATTCGCCGTCTCCACCGCGATCCAGGGACGGTTCTGTGCCATCCCGGATTCGAATTTCGAAATCGCGGTATCTTGTGCCAGCGTGATGCCGATCTCGTCCAGCCCTTCCATCAGGCATTGGCGACGAAAGGGATCAAGATCGAAGGGAAAGCGATCCTGGAACGGGGTGGTGACGGTCATCGTCTCGAGATCGACGGTGATCTCGTCGGTCTTGGCGACTTCGACCAGCCGGTCCACAGCCTCTTGGGGAAGCACCACCGGCACGATGCCGTTCTTGAAGGCATTGCCCGAGAAGATGTCCGAGAAGCTCGGTGCGATCACTGCCTTGATGCCGAGATCGGCGAGCGCCCAGGCGGCATGCTCGCGGCTCGAGCCACAGCCGAAATTGTCGCCGGCGACGAGCACGGGCGAACCGGCATAGCGCTCGTCGTCGAACACATTGCCCGGCTGCGCGCGGACGCTCTCAAAGGCGCCCTTGCCCAGCCCCTCGCGCGTGGTGGTCTTCAGCCAGTGCGCGGGGATGATGATGTCGGTGTCGATGTTCTTGGCGCCCCACGGATAGGCGCTGCCGGAAACCTGGCGTACCGCTTCCATTACAAAACCTCCCGGATCAGCGGGTGGCTGCAAGCTCCGCCTTGGCTTCCACGACCTTGCCCGTCGCGGCATAGGCGGCCACCAGGCCGCTCAAAACCGTACCCGCAATCAATGCGATAAGTGCCCGCTTCACTAGTCATCCCCTTACGCATCCTCCGACATCAGCTCCCTGACATCGGTGAGGCGCCCCCGGATCGCCGCTGCCGCCGCCATTGCGGGTGAAAGCAGGTGCGTCCGCGCCCCAGGACCTTGTCTTCCTACGAAATTTCGGTTCGAGGTGGAAGCACAACGTTCGCCGGCGGGGACCTTGTCCGGGTTCATCGCGAGACACATCGAGCAGCCGGGTTCGCGCCATTCGAAGCCGGCCTCGGTGAAGATGCGATCGAGCCCCTCGGCCTCGGCCTGCAGCTTGACCAGGCCCGAGCCCGGCACGATCAGCGCCTGGCGGATGCGTGTCGCCACGTGATGGCCCTTCACCACCGCCGCGGCGGCGCGCAAATCCTCGATCCGGCTGTTGGTGCACGAGCCGATGAAGACATGCTCGATCGACACATCCTCCATCCGCATGCCGGGCGTCAGGCCCATATAGTCGAGCGACTTCTGTGCGGCGACGCGCTTGGAAGGATCCTCGAAGCTCTCGGGATCGGGCACGACGCCGGTGATCTGCACCACGTCCTCGGGGCTGGTGCCCCAGGTGAGCGACGGCGCGATATCGCTGGCCTGGAGGACCACGCTCTTGTCGTAGCGGGCGCCGGCATCGGTGGGCAGCGTGTTCCAATAGGCGACCGCGCGGTCCCACGCCTCGCCCGTCGGCGCCATCGGCCGGCCCTTGATATAGTCGAACGTCGTCTGGTCGGGCGCGATCAGGCCCGAGCGCGCGCCCCCTTCGATCGACATGTTCGAGACGGTCAGCCGCCCCTCGATCGACATGCGGCGGATCACGTCGCCGGTGAACTCGATGACATAGCCGGTGCCGCCCGAGGCGCCGATCCGGCCGATGATCGCGAGCACGACGTCCTTGGGGCTCACACCGAAGCCGAGCGTGCCGTCGACGCGGATCTCGAGCGTCCTGGAGGGCTTCAGCAGCAGCGTCTGCGTGGCAAGGACATGCTCGACCTCGCTGGTGCCGATGCCGAAAGCGAGAGCGCCCAGCGCGCCGTGCGCCGAGGTGTGGCTGTCACCACAGACGAGCGTGGTGCCCGGCAAGGTGAAGCCCTGTTCGGGGCCGACGACGTGGACGATGCCCTGCCGTGCATCGAGCGCGTCGATATAGGGCACGCCGAATTCGGCGACGTTGGTCCGCAGCGCCGAAAGCTGGCCGGCGCTGGCGGCATCGGCGATCGGAAGCTCGTGTCCCGCGGCATCGACGCGCGCCGTGGTCGGCAGGTTATGATCGGGGACCGCAAGCGTAAGGTCCGGGCGGCGCACCGGCCGCCCCGCCGCGCGCAGGCCGGCAAAGGCCTGGGGGCTGGTCACCTCGTGGACGAGGTGGCGGTCGATATAGATCAGGCAGGTTCCATCGTCCCGGCGCTCGACCACATGGTCGGCCCAGATCTTCTCGTACAGGGTGCGTGGATGCGCGGTCATGCGGGCGCTTTAGTCGATTCTTGCGCGTAGGCAAGCGTCTGTGCAATTTTCCATCGCATAGTTGAACTATTCTCCGCTCAGCGCGGCCCCTTCTCCGCCTCCCCCTTCAGATAGGCCTGCACCGCGGCAATTTCACCATCGGTGAAGGCAGAGAAGCCGTTGCGCGCGACGACGCCCATCAGCCCGAGGTCGCGCTTGCTCATTCCCTGGCCGGTGCGCATCAGCCTGGCGAAGGCGGCGGGATCATAGGAAGCCGCCATCGGCGCCAGCGCTGGGACCTTGGTCGTGCCGTCCTCCATCGTGCCGGCCTCGTGCAGCTTGTGGCACGCCAGGCACGCGACGTTCACATAGTAGCGGCCGGTATCGGCAGGGCGCGTCGCGGTGGAGACGTTGGCGGGGTTCGCCATCGCCGGCAACGTGCCGGTGAGCAGCAGGAAGCGGCCGATCGGGCCGTAGCTGCTGCGCACCTTGCTGTCCTTGGGGCCGGGCTTCAGCGTGCGGACCCAGGCGATGATCTTGCCGAGATCGTCGTCAGCAATGCGGCCGAGCGAATGGCTGGGCATGGTGAAGGTGGAGCTGCCATCCCGCTTGACGCCGTGGCGGATCAACCGGGCGAGTTCGGCATCGCTGAGCTTCGCCGCCATCTCGGCGATCGGCGGCGGCGCGATCGTGCCGAACATCGGATCGGAAACGATCACCTGGCCCTGGCCATCCGCGGCATGGCAGTCGCGGCACATCACGATCTTGGCCAGCCGCCCGCCCTCGGCGATCGAGGCCGCATCCCTTGGCACCGCGATGGCGACCTGCGGCACCTGGTGCCCGCGGCGGAGCACCCACTCCGACCCGGCATAGAGGATCACGACAAACAGCATGACAAGGCCGGCCAGCACGGCCAGCCCACGAACGATCCAGCGCATTGTTCAATATCCCAAGCGTATCGCGCCACTGAACACGCTGGGCAACGCCGGGCCTATTCGACCGCGACGGAACCCTCCTTGGGCGAGATGTAAGCCGGGTCGTGCGCGAACGGCAGTGGCCGCCCGTCGCGCAACGCATCCAGAACTTCAGCGAACCCGGTCTCACACCGAAAGCCGAGTCTTTGCTCGGCGCGGCCGGCGTCATAGATGCGGCCAATAGTCCTGGGAAGTTCCCATCCCTTCGCCTGGTATAACTTCGTTGCATCCGGGAAATGATGTGCAATTACTGCCGGCGCATCGCGTTTTAGTTCGGCGCATTCGTCACGCGCAAACGGTGTCGGCGCCGATACAATGAAGGTGTCGAAGCCGATTTCCGGCGCCTTTTCAAGCGCAAACAGGTTCGCACGCGCGGCGTCTTCCACCGTCAGCCGGCGATGGAGCAGCTCGTTGGCCTTCATGTTCTCGCCCGAAAGCGCGCGGTGGGTGTCGTCCTCCTCGGGGAAGAAGCGGCTGGTGCGCAGCACCACGCAGTTGAGCCCGTCGTTCAGCCAGGCCAGCCGGCAGAGCTGCTCGGCGGCGAGCTTGGTGACGCCGTAGATGTTGCGGGGCTCGATCGGGCCCGATGCCTCGTCGAGCCACACCGCCGCGTCGCCCGCCTCGTCGCGGATCGCCTGGCTGATCATCAGCGAGGTGGTCGAGGTGAAGACAAACCGGTCATGCCCCGCAGCCTTGGCCGCCTCGAGCAGGTTGAGCGTGCCGCTGACGTTGACGTCGATAAACGCCTGGGCCGGATAGCGAACAATGTCCGGCTTGTGCAGCGCCCCGCCATGGATCACCGCCTCGATCCCGTGCTCGGCGAAGATGCGGTCGACCAGCGCGCGGTCGGCCACCGATCCGATCACATCGGTGTCGGCGCCTGGCGCGATGTCGAACCCGACCACACTGTGCCCGTGCGTGCGCAGCAGCGGCGCAAGGAAACGGCCGAGCCAGCCGGACGAACCTGTCAGGAGGATTTGCATGGGGTGGAGATAGTTGAACCATCCCGCCGCTGAAACCGCATTCGTCATCCCGGCGAAAGCCGGGATCTCAGGCGAAGGCACGGGGAACAAGTCGCACGAGATCCCGGCTTTCGCCGGGATGACGGCTATTTGGCTAGGAAAGCACCGGCACCGGCGAAGCCTTGGCCTCCGCCGGTTCGTCGGCATCGGCCCAGTCGGCGCGCCGCTTCACCCGGAAGTTGAGGAACAGCACGGGCAGCTTCAGGAACAACAGCTCGGAATGGATGAAGGTATCGATCCCGCGCTCCCACCATTTGGGGTCGCGCTTGCCGTTCGCCTTGAGCCAGCCGTCATAGGGCGCCCAGTGGCTCGGCTCGTCCTTCTCGATGATCCGGAAGATCTTCATCAGCACCTTGTCGCCGGTGACCAGCGGATGCCGGAGCAGGATCTCCACCTGCTTGTGCCCGCGCTGCTCGGTCAGCGAAATCACGCGGCAAAGCTTCTCGAACTGATCGTCCTCGGCGATGATCCGCTTTGTATCGAGCTCGTCGATCGTGCGGCGGAACATGATCTCGACGAAGCGGTCGATATGGCCGCAGGTGCGATCGACCATCAGCGGCATCCTGCCCTGCAGCTCGAACCAGCGCTTGAACATGACATAGTGCTTGCGCTCGTCGGCGCGGTGCTTCTCGATCGCCGCGATCAGCGCATGATCGTCGGGCGCGCGCGCCTTCACCGCTTCGAGCACCCGGTCGATGCTGGTGTACCCGCGATGCTCGTTATAGATGTAGATCGAGCCGAGCAGGTCCAGATAACGATGGCGGAACCAGGCTAGCATGGCCGGGAGGCTACGCCGTTGCGCAGCCCCCCGCCAATGAATTCGCGTCCATGTTCCTGGCCGGAGCTCAGGCGGTGGCGAGCGCCACGTCGTACTTCGCCGTGGTCTTCTCCGCCACCTCGGCCTCGCTCACGCCCGGCGCCAGCTCGACCAGGCGGAAGGGCGAATCATGGTCCGGGCGCTGGAACACCGCGAGATCGGTGATGATCATGTCGACGACGTTCTTGCCGGTTAGCGGCAGGTCGCAGACCGGCACGAACTTGGGCGCGCCGTCCTTCGAATTATGCTCCATCACCACGATGATCTTCTTGACCCCGGCGACCAGGTCCATCGCGCCGCCCATGCCCTTGATCATCTTGCCCGGGATCATCCAGTTGGCGATGTCGCCGGTCTCGCTGATCTCCATCGCGCCGAGCACGGTCAGGTCGATATGCCCGCCGCGGATCATCGCGAAGCTCTGCTCCGAGCCGAAATAGACCGACTGGGGCAGCTCGCTGATCGTCTGCTTGCCGGCGTTGATCAGATCGGGATCCACCTCGTCGTCATAGGGAAACGGTCCGATGCCGAGCATGCCGTTCTCCGACTGGAGCGTCACTTCGACACCCGCGGGGATGTGGTTCGCCACCAGGGTGGGGATGCCGATGCCCAGATTGACGTAGAAGCCGTCCTGCAGCTCCTTCGCGGCGCGCGCCGCCATCTCGTCGCGGGTCCAGGCCATCTTACTTCTTCTCCTCGGCCGGATCGGCCCATTGCTTGTCCTTGGGGAACACCTCGTCCATCGAGCCCTTGAGGCCCGAGCCGTAAACCGGGTTGGGCAGGACGAACCAGCCACGCCCCCAGAGCGGCGCGATCAGCGTGTTCGCCGTGGTGTTGCGGCGCACGGGGACCGACAGGTCCTTGGCGTTGAACAGGTCACTGAAGTCGCCCAGTTGGTCGCCGCCCATCGCCACGATGCAATAGCGCTCGGCGATCTTCCAGCGGCGCTCGTCCTTGCCGCTCGGCGCCCCATCCTCGCGCAGGATCAGCGTGTCGCCGATCGTCACCGGGCCGAGCCCCGCCTTGTTCAGCGCTTCCGCAGTGAACGCCGCCGTGCTCGCGGTGCGGTTGGAATTGTAGATCACGGTGATGCCGTCGCTGCGGATCGCCGCGATCGTCTCGGCGGCGCCAGGCACCGCCTCCACCTTGTCGGCGCCGGTCTCTTCCCAGCGCGTCCAGCGATTCTGGTCATAGCCGGGGCCGCGCCGCGCCGCATCACTCTCGAAGCCCAGGTTGAGCAGCACAGTCTCGTCGACGTCGAACACCACCGCCATCGGCCGCTTGCCGCAGGTTTCGAACCGGGGCGAGGTCAGCGTCGAATCGCGGGTGAGCACCACCGAGCTGATCTGGCTCTTGTCGCGGCGATAGCGCAGCTCGTTGTGCAGATAATTCCACAGCGCGGCATAGGCCTGGAGGCTGAGCGCCGATCCCTCGCCCGATCCGTAGAGGAACTGCATCTCGGGCGGTACGCTGCCCGGCGCCGGCGCCGGCGTGGCCGGCGCAGCGACCGTCCCGTCGGGCGCGGGCAGCGCGGTCATGCCGACGATCTGCACCTTCTGGCCGTCCGCGGTCGTATAGACCTGGCCCGGCTGGGGTGCGGGCGCCTGCTGCCCGCGCTTGCGCTTCTTGCCGGACTTGTCCTGCGTGACCTTGAGCACGCCGGCGCCCGCCGCCAGCGGCGCGGCGGCCACTGCGGCGACGCAGCCCGACAGGGCGGTCGCAGCGAGCGCCAGGCCCGCGATCGCAGCCGCGCGGCTCATGCGGTCTCGCGCGACCGGGTGGTGCGGAACTCGATCTTCTTGTCGTAGGGCGCGCCGATGATCATCCGCTTCACATAGATGCCCGGCAGGTGGATCTGGTCGGGATCGAGGCTGCCCACCGGCACCACTTCCTCCACTTCGGCGACGCAGACGCGCCCCGCGGTCGCCATCGGCTGGTTGAAGTTGCGCGCGGTCTTGCGGAAGATCAGGTTGCCGCTCTCGTCGGCCTTCCAGCCCTTGATGATCGACAGGTCGCTGCGGATGCCGCGCTCGAGGATATAGTCCTCGCCGTCGAAATTCTTCACTTCCTTGCCCTCGGCCACCAGCGTGCCGACGCCCGTTTTGGTATAGAAGCCCGGGATGCCCGCACCGCCGGCGCGGCAGCGCTCGGCCAGCGTGCCCTGGGGGCAGAATTCCACCTCCAGCTCGCCCGACAGATACTGGCGCTCGAATTCCTTGTTCTCGCCGACATAGGACGAGATCATCTTCTTCACCTGGCGGGTGCGCAGCAGCTTGCCGAGCCCCTCGCCGTCGATGCCGGCATTGTTCGATGCGATGGTCAGGTCCCGGGTGCCGGCATCGCGGATCGCGTCGATCAGCCGCTCAGGGATGCCGCACAGGCCGAAGCCGCCGGCGCAGATCGTCATGCCGTCGAACAGCAGCCCTTCCAGCGCTGCTTCGGCGTTGGGGTAGAGCTTCTTCATCGGCGATTCTCTCCTGACTTCGCCGCGGGCGATAGTCCGGCGCTCAAGCTCCGGTCAAGCGAACCTGAACCGACTTTCAACTTTGCGGGTCTCAGGGATCATAGGGCCAGGGGTTCGAGCGGGCGCGCGAACCCTGGCGGAGCAGCTCCTCATTGGGATCGCCCTCGCTCGGGACGTAGCGGCCCTGCCCTTCGTCCCAGCGCTCGATCGGCGGGCGATTGGCGCCCTGCTCCTCGGCGCGACGGCGGCCCTCCGCGGCGGTATGCGCGTTGACGCGCCGCATCTGCCGCCACATCGCGCGCATCAACAGGAAGGTGCAGCCAAAGACGATGGCTACCCCGGCGAACGGCAAGATGATTTCCCCATGGCGGCAAGGTTCGCATGGCCCGCACACCCCCGCAAGACGGAGGCCGAACCGATCTCGTGCCAACCTGAACAGAACATGATCAGAATCGCAGGTGTGGCACAATAGCAACACAGCTGATTTGTAATTAAATTGCCATATTGCGCTGCGGAATCGGACGCCTACGTAGAAGCCCGGATGGCCATCCGAACCTGAGTAAATAAGTCCAAAGGTAGGAAATATAATGCGAATTCTCGCAGTGTCCGCGCTCGCCCTCGTGGCAGCCACCGCAACCCCCGCGTTCGCGCAGGACAGCAGCTTCTCCGGCCCGCGTATCGAGGCCGAGGGTGGCTGGGACCATGTCGGCTCCGAGGGTGATGGCCGCTCGGGCTTCGTCTATGGCGGCGCCATCGGCTATGACAAGCAGTTCAACAACGTCGTGATCGGCGCCGATGCCGAGATCACCGGCGCGACCACCAAGGAAGACGTCGTCGAAGCCGGCCGTGACCTTTATGTCGGCGGCCGCGCGGGCTTCGTGGTCGGCGGTTCGACCCTGCTGTACGGCAAGGCCGGCTACACCAACGCCCGCGTCAGCGTCGCTGACGACGGCCACAACTATGACGGCTATCGCCTCGGCGCCGGCGTCGAGAAGAACTTCGGCCGCTTCTTCGGCAAGGTCGAGTATCGCTACTCGCGCTACGAGAAGATCGACCTGAACCGCGACCAGGTCGTCGCGGGCCTGGGCGTTCGCTTCTAAGCGAACCGATCAATCCGGACAGCAAGGGGGCCGCGCGGGCAACTGCGCGGCCCTTTTCCGTTGAGGGCCCCGCTACGCCGCCGGCCCGTCCTCCAGCATGATCGAGCGCTGTGGCGTGCGATCGCCATAGCTCTGCTCAGCCACCTTCGCCCCCGCCGCGCGCAGCGCGTCGGCGCGGTCGGCCGATTTCACGCCGACGATCGCCGCCTCGAACTTCATCGTGCCCGCAAAGGCCGGCACCGCGCGCACCCGCTCCATCCAGGCGGCGGTGCGCGGCCAGCGCGCGGCGTCGATCTCGAACCCGGCGAGCGAGGCGTTGCGGAAGAAGCAGGCATAGGTGACGTCTGCGGTGCAGACATGGTCGAACAGGAACCCCTCCCCCGGCGCCCGTGCCTCGATCCAGTCGAGCGCTTCCGGAAGATCCTGCTTCACGGTCTTCTCGATCAGCGCATGATCGATCTCGCGCTTCCACACATAGGGGACGATCGTCTTCTGGTAGAAGAGCCGCCAGATGATCAGGTCGCCGAGCCGGCTGTCGGCATATTCCTCCATCCAGCGCGCCTTGGCGCGATCGGCGGCGCCCCTGGGCATCAGCGGCGGCTCGGGCCAGCGCTCGTCGACATATTCGGCGATCACGGTCGAATCGTTGAGCACCAGTTCGCCGTCGACCAGCACCGGGATGCGGCGCAGCGGGCTCACCCGGGTGAAGTCCGCAGTGCCGTAGAAGGGCACGATCGGATCGAGCGCGTAGTCGACGCCCTTGTGATCGAGCGCGACGAATACCTTGCGGGCATAGGGTGAGACATGATTGCCAATGATCAACATGGCCCAGGGGGTTACGCTCCCCGCCGCGGCCGGTCTAGACAGGGGCCATGACCGCGAAACGAACCGGGGGCCGGATCCTCGTCGACAATCTGGTCGCGCAGGGCTGCGACCGTATCTTCCACGTGCCGGGTGAGAGCTTCCTCGCCGTGCTCGACGCGCTGCATGACACGCCGCAGATCGATGTGGTGACCTGCCGCCAGGAAGGCGGGGTGGGCTTCATGGCCTGTGCCGATGGCGCGATGACGCAGCGGCCGGGCGTCGCCTTCGTCACCCGCGGCCCGGGCGCGACCAACGCCTCGATCGGCGTCCATGTCGCGATGCAGGATTCGCAGCCGATGCTCCTGTTCATCGGCGACGTCGATCGCGGCATGCGCGACCGCGAAGGCTTCCAGGAAGTCGACTTCCCCGCGATGTTCGCCCCGCTGGCAAAGTGGGCAACGCGGATCGAGGACGCGCGCCGCATCCCCGAATATGTCGCGCGTGCCTGGGCGGTGGCGACGTCGGGCAGGCCCGGCCCGGTGGTGATCGCGCTGCCTGAGGACATGCTGCGTGACGAGGTGGAGGCGATCGACCGGCCCGAGCTCGCCCCGCCGCTCCAGGCGCCCGATCCCTATGACCTCGACCAGATCTTCGCGCTCCTCGCCCAGGCCAAGCGCCCGGTGGCGATCATCGGCGGCGCAGGCTGGGATGCCGAGGCCGGCGAGGACTTTGTCCGCTTCGCCGAGCGTATCGCGCTGCCCGTCGCCGGCGCCTTCCGCCGGCAGGACGCGATCCCCAATGCCTCGTCCGTCTGGGCGGGCAACCTCGGCTATGGCCCCAATCCCAAGCTGGTCCAGCGGATCAAGGACGCCGACCTGCTGCTCGTCATCGGCGCCCGCCTCGGCGAGGCGACGACCGACGGCTATGCGCTGATCACCCCCGATCATCCGGGCCAGACGCTGATCCACGTCCACCCCGATCCCAACGAGCTCAACCGCACCTATCTCGCCGACCTGCCGATCTGCGCACGGCCTTTCGAATTCGCCGTCGCGCTGGCGGCCGAGGAGCCCGAGCTGCCCCGCTTCGATGCCGAGGCCGCGCATGCCGAATGGGTGGAATGGTCCACTCCCAAGCCGCGCGAGGGCGTGGCGCTCGACCTTGGCCAGTGCGTCGCGGCGATGCGCGCGACGATGCCGGCGGACACGATCATCTGCAACGGCGCCGGCAATTTCTCGAGCTGGTGGCATCGCTACTGGCCCTATGCCGCCCAGCCCTCGCAGCTTGCCCCCACTGCCGGCGCGATGGGCTATGGCGTGCCCGCCGCGGTCGCCGCCGCCTTGCGCTTCCCCGATCGCGCCGTGGTCGCGCTCGCCGGCGACGGCGACTTCATGATGAACGGCCAGGAGCTCGCCACCGCCGTCCAGCATGATGCGGACCTGATCGTGCTCGTCATCGACAATTCGACCTATGGCACGATCCGGATGCACCAGGAGCGCGAATATCCTGCGCGCCTCTCGGGCACGACGCTCCGCAACCCCGATTTCGCCGCGCTCGCCCGCGCCTATGGCGGTTGGGCGGAGACGGTGGAGACCACGGCGGAGTTCGCCCCAGCACTCGATCGGGCGCTGGCGCAGACGGGCCTGCGGCTGCTCCATCTCAAGACCGATATCGAGTTCATCACGCCAGGGCTGACGGTCTCGGGCCTGCGGGGCAAATAAAGCCGCCGGCCCGCCGCTTCGCTGGCCCCGCCCCCGCTATAATGGGCAAAGGGCAATCGAAGAGGCAGAGACATGGGCTGGCGGCACCTGCACGTCGGGCGCAAGGGCGACAATCTCACCATCCAGAACCGTCAGGTCTGGAAGGAAGAATGGCGCTGGATCAACGCCGAGACCGTGCGCCTGCCCGATCCGCTGATCGGCTCGGACATCCTGTCGCACATGATCTGCGAGATCGGCCCGCAGAGCCGCCCCACCCGCTTCGCCGCCGTCAAGCTGCAGAGCGAGCTGTGGAGCTTCTACATTCCGGATTGAGCGGTGGACCGGCATTTCGCTGGTCTCTCTTCTTTCCCCGGACCCCGGCCTTCTCCGGGGGAAGGAAACGTCCGCGCGTTAGTCCAACAACCACGACCGCTTCCCCGGCGCGCCCGAGACCAGCGGGTCGTCCGGCGGGGCAAGGCGCAGCTTCGCGCCGGCCAGCGGCTTGCCGCTGATCCGGTCGACCACCATCGGCTCGACCAGCGTCTCGGTCTCGGTATCGACCAGCCGGCTGGTGCCGCCTTCGCCATTGTGGCGCCGCCCCCACTCGCCGATCACGTGCAGCACCGGCAGGAAATCGCGCCCGGCCGCGCTCAGCACATATTCGTCGCGCGGCGGGCGCTCGCTATAGCGCCGCTTCACCACCAGCCCCGCCTCGCCCAGCGCGCGTAGCCGCGCGGTGAGGATGTTGGGCGCAATGCCCAGGCTGGTGCGCAATTCCTCGAACCGGCTCAGTCCGAGCGACAGGTCGCGCAGGATCAGCATGCTCCACGCATCCCCCACCTTGGCGAGCCCACGGGCGACCGGGCAAAAGCCGGGCAATTTTTCTTCTCTTCCATCCATTGCATAATGATAGTGACTCACTATTAAATTGCAAGCGACTCGATCTCCGGGCCGCTTCGGAGACGAACCATGACTGTTTCTTCGCTCGGCACCGCCCTCATCACCGGCGCCTCGACCGGCATCGGCGCCGTCTATGCTGATCGGCTGGCCGGGCGCGGCCACGACCTGATCCTGGTCGCCCGCGACGTCGCGCGCATGCAGGCGCTCGCCGAACGCCTGACCGCCGAGACAGGCCGCCGCATCGAAGTCCTTCCCGCCGACCTGACCGACGGCGACGATCTTGATCGCGTGGCGAAGCGGCTGGCCAACGACGCGGACATCAGCCTGCTGGTCAACAATGCCGGCATGTCGCTCAATGGCGGGCTGCTCGACAACGAGGCCCCGGCGATCGAGCGGCTGGTCGCGCTCAACATCACTGCCCCCGCCCTGCTCGCCGCCGCGGCCGGCAAAGCGTTCAAGGCGCGCGGCAAGGGTGCGATCATCAACATCGCCTCGGTGCTCGCGCTGGCGCCCGAGATGTTCGACGGCACCTATTCGGGTTCCAAGGCCTTCCTGATCAACCTTTCCGCCTCGCTCGCCGCCCAGCTCGAGCCGCTCGGCGTGCGCGTCCAGGCCGTGCTGCCCGGCGCCACCCGCACCGAGATCTGGTCCAAGGCAGGCAAGGACGTCGACAGCTTCCCGCCCGATTTCGTGATGGAAGTCGATGACCTGGTCGATGCGGCGCTTGTCGGGTTCGACAAGGGCGAGACCGTGACGATCCCCCCGCTGGCCGATGAGGGGCTGTTCACAGCCTATACCAACGCCCGGCTGGCGATGGGCCCGTTCCTGTCGAAACGCGACGTGGCGCCGCGCTATCGGGAAACGGTGGAAGCCTGAGCCACAACGTCACCCCGGCGAAAGCCGGGGTCTCAGGCGGCCAGCTCCCACGGCACGAGATCCCGGCTTTCGCCGGGATGACGTTATTGTGCCAACCCCGCCGCGATCTCCTTCCAGACCGCATCGCGCTTTCGGCGCAGTATTTCCACCACCGTCCGCCCCTCGCCATCGGGGATGTCCCCGCGCGCGCCGGCACGGACGAACATCGCGAAATGCCCGGGCGCGCTGCCCTTTTTCAGCATCAGGTGCAGCGCGGTGCGGTCCTGCTTGTCCTGCGCATCGGGGTTGGCGCCGCCCCGCAGCAGCTCCTCGACCGGGCCGAACTTGCTCCAGCCCACTGCGCCGAGCAGCGGCGTGTCGCCGCGTTCGACCCCCTCCTCGATATCCGCGCCATGATCGAGCAGCAGCCGGATCGTCGCGCGATCCTCGTTCCAGGCAGCAGCGAACAGCGAATAATTGGGATTGCAGCCGTGCTTCAGCAGATACTCGGCCAGCGGATAATTCAGCCCCCGCGCGATAGAGAACCACAGCGGCGTCGCCTGCCAGCTGCCTTCGGTGAAGGCGGCATCGTCAAGGCCAAGGCCCAGGCCGAGCAGCAGTTCCGCCATCTCGATCGGCGTGCCGGGCACCGAGCAGGCCAGGTGCAGCCAGTTGCGCCCGCGCTCGTCGCGATACCCGAGCAGATCGGGGCGCGCGGCCAGCCCGTCGCGCACTGCGTCGACCAGGTGCCGGCGTATGCTGTCGGTGAGGCTGGTCTTCGAAACCATGCCGCATGATAGGCGCGAAACCAGCGCAAACGAAGAGGCCGTCCCGGTTGCCCGGAACGGCCTCACCCCAGCCTAGCTGGGCAATCAGATATCGTCGCCGAGCGCGCCCTTCACCTTGCCGATGAACTGCTGGCCCTTGCCCTTCAGCTCCTGCGCGGCGCCTTCGGCCTCCAGCTTGTCGTCGGAGTGGGTGCGGTTGGGATCGTCGGCATCGCCCGCCATCGCCTGCTTGGCCTTGCCAACCATCTCGTTGACGTTGCCCTTGATCTTGTCGGTAAGTTCACCCATGATTCCAGTCTCCTAGCCGCGGATTGGCGCCTGACCGCGCTTGTGATCCGTTCGACTGAAACAACGGTCCGCGCTGGAAATGGGTTCCGTCATGCCAGACCGGATTATCGAACATTATGAGCGACATGCGCATGCGTTCGATCATGCGCGGCGCAAGACGTTCGTCGAGCGGGCCTGGCTGGACCGTTTCCTGCTGGGCGTGGCCAGGGGGGCGCCGGTGCTCGACCTGGGCTGCGGCGCCGGCGAGCCGATCGCGCGCTATATCCATGATGCCGGGCATCCGATCACCGGGGTCGACGCTTCCGAAAAGATGATCGCGCTGTGCCGCACGCGCTTCCCGCGCGAGCAGTGGGTCGTGGCGGATATGCGCCGGGTGGCGCTCGACCGGCTCTATGGCGGGATCATCCTCTGGGACAGCGGCTTCCACTTGCCCGCCGACGACCAGCTTGCACTGATCGAGCGACTGGCGCCCTGGCTCGCGCCGGGCGGCGCGATGCTGTTCAATACCGGGCCCGGCCGCGGCACAGCGATGGGCGAGCAGTTCGGCGAGGAAATCTTCCACGCCAGCGCCGATCCGGCGGAGTACCGCGCGATATTCTCTCGAACCGGGCTGTTCGAGGTGGCGTACAAGCCCGAGGACCCGGGCGCGGGCGGGCGCTCGGTATGGCTGGTGCGGCGGCCGCATTAGGCAGCGGCGCTTCCACCAACCCCTCGTCACCCTGAACTTGTTTCAGGGTCCAACGCGCCACGAACGATATCCCTCGCGGTTCCTTGGATGCTGAAACAAGTTCAGCATGACGGGCGAACTAGGGCGCCACCTTCCCCAGAAACGCGATCACCGCGGCCCATACCGGCTCGGCCCCATCCTTGTTCTTCGCGCGCAGCAGCGTGGAGGAACCATGCACCCCGCCCTGCTTGGGCACGAACTGCTCCTTCTCGCCGGGCACCGCATCGAGGATGACGCGGGTGTCGTCGATCTCGTGCCCCTCCTGCGCGGAGGTGGCGAACACCGGCGCCTTCACCTTGGCGGCCGCCTTGGCCACCAGCGTCTTGTCGTCGAAATATTCGCCCGGCGAGAAGGCCATCACTGCCTTCACCGCGCCGGGATGCTCGGCAGCGAGCAGGAACACCAGCGAGGCCGAATAGCTGCTTCCCCACAGGATCACCGGCAGCTTCTTCGTCTCCGCCCAGGCGAGCGCCGCCTCGAGGTCCTGCTTCGCGACGAGATAGTCGGCCGGCTTGCCCAGCGCCTTCACCGTCTCGTTGTCGCCGAACAGGTCGCCGCCGGCGCGCTGGTCGATCCGCAGCGAGGCATAGCCCCAGGTCGCGAGCCGGGGCGCGATCGTGGCATATTCGTCCTTGCCCGATCCCGCCTGGTGGAAGAGCAGGATCAGCGCCTTGGGCTTCTCCACCCCCGTATATACGCCGAAGACTTTCGCGCCGTCCGCCGCGGTGAGCGCAACCGGCTCGGCCGAGATCGCCCGCGTCTCCTTGGGCACATTGGCAGGCTTGGGATGGCAGGCCGACAGCGAAAGCAGCGCCAGCGCGGCGGCGGCTGCCGCGCGCATCAGATCAGCCCCGCCAACGGGCTCGACGGATCGGCGTAGCGGCGCTTGGCCATCCGCCCGGCGCGATAGGAGAGCCGCCCGGCCTCCACCGCCGCCTTCATCGCCGCCGCCATCATCACCGGGTCCTTGGCCTCGGCGATCGCGGTGTTCATCAGGATGCCGTCACAGCCAAGCTCCATGCCCACCGCCGCGTCGCTCGCCGAACCGACCCCGGCATCGACCAGCACCGGCACCTTGGCCCCTTCGACGATCAGCCGGATCGTCACCTGGTTCTGGATGCCCAGCCCCGAGCCGATCGGCGCGCCCAGCGGCATGATCGCCACTGCGCCGGCATCCTCGAGCCGCCTGGCGGCGATCGGATCGTCGACGCAATAGACCATCGGCTTGAAGCCTTCGTTGGCGAGAATTTCCGTGGCACGAAGAGTCTCGACCATGTCGGGGTAGAGCGTCCGCGCCTCGCCGAGCACTTCGAGCTTCACCAGCTCCCAGCCGCCCGCCTCGCGCGCGAGGCGCAGCGTGCGGATCGCCGACTCGGCGTCGAAGCAGCCGGCGGTGTTGGGCAGGTAGGTGATCTTCTTCGGGTCGATATAGTCGGTGAGCATCGGCGCCTTGGGATCGCTGACGTTCACGCGCCGGACGGCAACCGTGACGATCTCCGCGCCCGAAGCGGCGACCGCGGCGGCGTTTTGCTCGAAGTCCTTGTACTTGCCGGTGCCGACGATCAGCCGCGAGCGGAAGGTCTTGCCCGCAACGGTCCATGTGTCCTCATCCACCGGGCCGCCATGGTCGCCGCCTCCGACGAAATGGACGATCTCCAGCTCGTCGCCGTCCTCGACCATCACCTGGTCGAGCGTCGAGCGCGGCACGACCTCGAGGTTGCGCTCCACCGCCAGCTTTGCGGGCACCAGCCCCAGTTCCTCGGCGAGCTGGGCGATGGTCAGGCCGGCCGTCACCCGCTTGTGCTCGCCGTTAACGGTGATGGAAACGGTGCCGTCGCTGTGCATGAACTGTCCTTGGATATTTGATCGGGAGCGCGGGCTCATATAGGGAAGCCGCTCCCGCGCCCGCAACCGAAAGGCTTGGCCTTGGCCGATACGATCTACGTCCTCAACGGTCCCAACCTCAATCTGCTGGGACTGCGCGAGCCGGAGATCTACGGTTCGGACACGCTCGACGACATTGCCGGGCGCCTGGAAGACCGGGCGAAGGAGCTGGGGCTCGAGATCGACCTTCGCCAGTCGAATCACGAAGGCCATCTGGTCGACTGGCTGCACGAGGCTCAGGCGCGCGGCGCGAAGGCGGTGCTGCTCAATGCGGGTGCGTTCACCCATACCAGCCTGGCGCTCTACGACGCGATCCGTTCGATCAAGACGCCGGTAATCGAAGTACATCTCTCCAACCCGCTCGCGCGGGAGGAGTTTCGCCACCACAGCTATGTCGGCATGGCCGCCAAGGGAACCATCGCCGGTTTCGGGGCGCTATCCTACATGCTTGCGCTTGAAGCCGCCGCGCTCCTCTGACAAAGGGCGCGGTTTCATCGGAAGACGAGATCAAATGGCAGATAAGAACGACAAGACGGGCGCCATGCAGGTTGATATCGACCTGGTGCGGCAGCTCGCCGCCGTGCTGGACGACACCAACCTTACCGAAATCGAAGTCGAGGACGGTGATCGCAAGGTGCGCGTCGCGCGCACCGTGCAGGTAACCCAGAACGTGTTGGGGGGCGCTCCCGTGATGGCAGCCCCTGCGGCTGCCCCGGTAGCAGCGCCCGCAGCAGCCGCTCCGGCCGCCGAGCCTGCGCCTGCCGCCGCGCTCAACGCCGTCAAGTCGCCGATGGTCGGCACCGTCTATCTGGCGCCGAACCCCGAGGCGGCGAACTTCGTCGCGGTCGGCCAGGCGGTGAAGGCCGGCGACACGCTGCTGATCATCGAGGCGATGAAGGTGATGAACCCGATCCACGCCACTTCGGCCGGCACGGTCAAGGCGATCCTGGTCGACAACGGCCAGCCGGTCGAGTTCGACCAGCCCCTCGTCGTCGTCGAATGACCCCTCCCCCGTTCGCCCTGAGCTTGTCGAAGGGCGCGGTTCCGCGAGCGATACGCCGTGGGAGAGCCGTGCTTCGACAAGCTCAGCACGAACGGACTCTTTTGGCCTCGGCCGGAATAGCGAACCATGCCTGAAATTAAGAAGCTCCTGATCGCCAATCGCGGCGAGATCGCGCTGCGCATCCACCGTGCCTGCCACGAGATGGGCATCAAGACCGTCGCGGTGCACTCCACCGCCGATTCGGACGCGATGCACGTCCGCCTCGCCGACGAGGCGATCTGCATCGGGCCGCCGGCGGCGGGCGAGAGCTATCTGAAGATCGACCGGATCATCGCCGCAGCGGAGATTTCGGGCGCGGATGCGATCCACCCGGGGTACGGCTTCCTCTCGGAGAACGCCAAGTTCGCCGAGATCGTCGAGGCGCACGGGATCATCTTCGTCGGGCCCAAGCCCGAGCATATCCGCACGATGGGCGACAAGATCGAGGCGAAGCGCACCGCCGGTGCACTCGGCCTGCCGCTCGTCCCCGGCTCGGACGGCGCGATCAGCGATGTCGAGGAAGCCAAGAAGATCGCCGAGGCCGCGGGCTATCCGGTGATCATCAAGGCCGCATCGGGCGGCGGCGGCCGCGGCATGAAGGTGGTCAACAACCCCGCCGACCTCGAAGCGCAGATGCTCCAGGCAGGCAGCGAGGCCAAGGCAGCGTTCGGCGACGCCACCGTCTATCTCGAAAAGTATCTCGGCAACCCGCGCCATATCGAGGTGCAGGTGTTCGGCGACGGCAATGGCAACGCCATCCATCTGGGCGAGCGCGACTGCTCGCTCCAGCGCCGCCACCAGAAGGTGCTCGAGGAAGCCCCCTCCCCGGTACTCTCCGCCGAGGAGCGCAACCGCATCGGCGGCATCTGCGCAAAGGCGATGGCCGATATGGGCTATCGCGGCGCCGGCACGATCGAATTCCTGTGGGAAGACGGCGAGTTCTACTTCATCGAGATGAACACGCGTCTGCAGGTCGAGCATCCGGTGACCGAGGCGATCACCGGCCTCGACCTCGTCCGCGAGCAGATCCGCGTCGCCGAGGGGCACGGCCTGACGCTGCGCCAGGAGGACGTGGTCTTCCGCGGCCATGCGATCGAGTGCCGCATCAACGCCGAGGATCCGCGCACCTTCGCTCCCTCGCCGGGTCTGGTGAAGGGCTATCACGCGCCGGGCGGCATGAACGTCCGCGTCGATTCGGGGCTCTACGCCGGCTACAAGGTGCCGCCCTATTACGACTCGATGATCGCCAAGCTGATCGTCTATGGCACCACCCGCCAGGGCGCGCTTCGCCGCCTGCGCCGGGCGCTGGAGGAGTTCGTGATCGACGGGATGAAGACCACCATCCCGCTCCACCAGGCGCTGCTCGACGATCCCGACTTCCAGAAGGGCGACTATACGATCAAGTGGCTTGAGGAGTGGCTGGCCCGACAGGACGAGGCCTGACACTCCTCCGTTCGCCCTGAGCCTGTCGAAGGGCCGTTTTTCTTCGGAGCAGGACGGTGCTTCGACAAGCTCAGCACGAACGGTTGGATATGAAAGCCACGATCTACCACAATCCCCGCTGCTCCAAGTCGCGAGAGGCGCTGGCGATCCTGAACGAGGCGCCGGGCGTCGAGGTCGAGGTGGTCGAGTATCTCAAGACCCCGCCGAGCCGCGAGACGCTGAAGGATCTCTACGCCCGCGCCGGCATGACCGCGCGCGAAGGCCTGCGCATCGCCGAGGATGCCGCCAAGCCGCTCAAAGGCGCCGATGACGAGGCGATCCTCGACGCGATGGCGGCGAATCCGATCCTGATCGAGCGCCCCC
Organism: Sphingomonas sp. HITSZ_GF; assembly: GCF_029543155.1. Taxonomy (GTDB): domain Bacteria; phylum Pseudomonadota; class Alphaproteobacteria; order Sphingomonadales; family Sphingomonadaceae; genus Sphingomonas. Next base: position 76,311 of record NZ_JARQXA010000005.1, read on the forward strand.
TGGTGGTCACCGAAAAGGGCGTCCGGCTCGGCCGCCCGCCCGAAAAGATCCGCGAAATCCTCTGATCCGCGCGCGGCATTACCCGATTTGACGGTTCCACCGTCTCGGTAACCCGAAAATTAACGTTCGTACCCGTAACAATCCCCCTCGAAAGGGTGGGAAAATGCGGGAGAGAGTCGAGATCGGGAAGCGTCGCGCCGGCACACGCCGTCGAATCGCGGGGCGGCACGCATGAACGCCCCTGTCTCGCTTCACTCGCAGCTCGATCGCCTCACCGCCTGGTTCCGCCGCAGCGACGACACCGTGCCCGATCGCAGCGCGCTGCACCGGCTGCGCTACGAGCAGATCGGCAGCTTCCTGTTCGAGCATGGCCTCGAGCCCAGCACTACCAATTTCGATTTCGCCGGCCGCTTCCTGGAAGGGCGCGAATCTGCGCTGGTCGGTGCGGCCGAGGCATTGCTCGCCACCAAGGGGCGGCTGACCGATCGCGATGTCGAGCGGATCGTCGAGCGCTGCGCGCCCACCGACACGTCAGACAAGCTCGAAAAGCTCACGCGCCTGCTCGAGGCCAAGGTCGCCGAATGCCTGGGCGCGGTCGGCGATGCCTCGGCTTCGACCAGCGCCTATTCGACTGCGCTGGGCGAAGCCGCGGGGCAGCTGGAAAGCGAGCCGGGCGAAGCCTATCGCCGCCTGCTCGAAGTCACGCTCGAGGTCGCCGAAACCACCCGCCGGATCGGCGGCCGGCTCGAGAGCACGCGCGAGGACACGAAGCGCCTGCGCGCCGATCTCGATCGCGCGGTGCGCGCAGCCGAGGAGGATCACCTCACCGGCCTGCCCAATCGCCGCGGCTTCTTCGCCCGGATGGAAGAGACGCTGGCACGCCCCAATGCCGCGCCCTTCGCCCTGGCGTTGTGCGACATCGACAATTTCAAGGCGATCAACGATCGTCACGGCCATCACACCGGCGACCGGGTGCTGCGCTTCGTCGGACGGACGCTGCGCGAATTCCTGGGCCGCCGGGTGATGGTCGCCCGTTACGGCGGCGAGGAATTCGTCTGCCTGTTCGAAGGCAGCGATGCCGAGGATGCCGCAGAATCGCTCGACGCCTGCCGCACCCAGCTGCGCGATCGCCTGCTGCGCGACCAGACCACCAACCTGCCGATCGGCCGGATCAGCTTCTCCGCTGGCGTGACCACCGTTGCCGGCGATGCCGGCGAGGCACTGCGCATCGCCGACGAGCTGCTCTATGCCGCCAAGCACGCCGGCAAGGATCAGGTGGTGACCTCGGTGCCGCCGGTGGCCTCGGCGGCGTAGGCTTCGTCATCGCGGCGAAAGCCGGGATGATGAACGGCTATCTCGCTCTCATATCCACAAGATCGGTCAGAGGTATTTTGCCGCCAGCCGAATTGAAATCCTCCCCCGGAGGGGGAGGGGGACCAGCGAAGCTGGTGGAGGGGGCTTGCCGCAGGCGGTACCGCTCGTGGCGCGCCCTCTCCACCACCGCCTGCGGCGGCGGTCCCCCTCTCCCTCCGGGAGAGGATTTTGGGTCAGTCCCGCTTCAGATGCGTGATGTCCTGCTTCAACCCGTAGAGATAGGCAGCCTTGCCGTCGCGGACTTCGACATCGGCGGTCACGCGCATCCAGCGCGCCTCGCCATCCGGGCGGCGAATCTGGGCATCGAAGGTGAAGCTGCCGCAGGTGGCGATCGCCTCGTCCCGCAGCCGCTTGAGTTCGGCCTGCGATTCGGGCGTGTACATCGCCACGGTGTCGTCGCGGCGCAGCGGCTCGTCGGGGGAAAGGCCGAAAATCTCGAACACGCCGGGGGTCCAGCGCAGCGAATCGTCAGACAGGTCGCATTCCCAGGCGGCAGGCATCGGTGCGAGCACCGCAGGGGTGCAATCGGGCACCACGCCCAGTCCGTTCGCCCAGCCCATCGGCACCCGCCCAACCGAAGGCTCGCCGACCTTATCAATCCAGTGACGCGACACGTTGCGGCCCTTGGTTTTACCAACTGCGTGCCTTGCTACGCTTATCATGGTTAATGTCCAGTAGCCGAAACGGCGACGATTCAGTCTTTTAATGTAGGATTCCATCTGCTTGGCTCTGCATGATGCCGATCGCGCCGCGCTCTCCCGCCACCCCCACCGCCGGTCGCCGGACCGCCCCTCCCGCGCGCGTGGATGTGGCGACCTTTGGGACTTTCCCCGCCCCGCACCCGCGTAAACGAGACAACGGAGTCAACATTTTCGCCGCTCCCCCGCTCGGGGGTGACGAGGGCAAAAGCCGCCGCTATGGGCTCGTCGCATGACTGAGATCACCTCCCAGGAAATCACGGGCGAGATCGTCGCCGAGCACGGCTTCACCCCCGAGGAATATGAGCGCGTCCTGAAGGCGATGGGCCGGGTGCCCAATATCACCGAGCTGGGCATCTTCTCGGTCATGTGGTCGGAGCACTGCTCGTACAAGTCGAGCCGCATCCACCTGAAGAAGCTGCCGACCACCGGCCCCCAGGTGATCTGCGGCCCGGGCGAGAATGCCGGCGTCGTCGATATCGGCGATGGCCAGGCGGCAATCTTCAAGATGGAGAGCCACAACCACCCGTCGTACATCGAGCCCTATCAGGGCGCGGCGACCGGCGTCGGCGGCATCCTGCGCGACGTGTTCACCATGGGCGCGCGCCCGATCGCCAACATGAACGCGCTGCGCTTCGGCCGGCCCGATCACCCCAAGATGAAGCACCTCATCGCCGGCGTGGTCCACGGGATCGGCGGCTATGGCAATTGCGTGGGCGTCCCCACCGTCGGCGGCGAGGTCAATTTCCACAAGGCGTATGACGGCAACATCCTCGTCAACGCGATGACCGTCGGCATCGCCGATACCGACAAGATCTTCTATTCGGCCGCTTCGGGCGTCGGCAATCCGATCGTCTATGTCGGCAGCAAGACCGGCCGCGACGGCATCCACGGCGCGACAATGGCCTCGGCCGATTTCGGCGAGGACAGCGAGGAGAAGCGCCCCACCGTCCAGGTCGGCGATCCCTTCACCGAGAAGCTGCTGATCGAGGCGTGCCTCGAGCTGATGTCGTCGGATGCGATCGTCGCGATCCAGGACATGGGGGCCGCCGGCCTCACTTCCTCCTCGGTCGAGATGGCCTCGAAGGGCGGCGTCGGCATTGAGCTGATCATGGACGATGTCCCCCAGCGCGAAACCGGCATGACGCCGTACGAGATGATGCTGTCGGAGAGCCAGGAGCGTATGCTCATGGTGCTCAAGCCCGGCCGCGAAGCCTTTGCCGAAGCGATCTTCCGCAAGTGGGAGCTCGATTTCGCGGTGATCGGCCATGTCACCGATACCGGCCGCATGGTGCTGAAGTGGAAGGGCGACACCGTCGCCGACATCCCGCTCGCCCCGCTCGCCGACGAAGCGCCGCTCTACGACCGTCCGCATGTGCCGACGCCGAAGCCGGCCGAGCTGGCGAACGTACCCGAGAGCGCCGATCCGGCCGCGGACCTGCTCAAGCTGGTCGGCACGCCCGACCTCGCCTCGCGCCGCTGGATCTGGGAGCAATATGACCACATGGTCGGCGCCGATACCGCCCAGCGCCCCGGCGGCGACGCGGCGGTGGTCCGCGTCCATGGCTCGGGCAAGGGCCTGGCGATCACCACCGACTGCACCCCGCGCTATTGCTTCGCCGACCCCGTTGAAGGCGGCAAGCAGGCGATCGCGGAGGCATGGCGCAACCTCTCGGCGGTGGGCGCCACGCCGCTGGCGGTGACCAACTGCCTCAACTTCGCCAATCCGCAGCGCCCCGAGATCATGGGCCAGATCGTCGGCTGCCTCGAGGGCATGTCCGAGGCCTGCCGCGCGCTCGACTTCCCGATCGTCTCGGGCAACGTCTCGCTCTACAACGAGTCCAAGGCCACCGGCGGCGGCTCGGCGATCCTGCCGACCCCGGCGATCGGCGCGATCGGCCTGCTCAAGGATTGGTCGAAGAGCGCGACGATTGCCTTCAAGGGCACGGGCGACATCCTGATCGCCGTCGGCGAGCGCTCGGGCCATCTCGGCCAGTCGCTCTGGCTGCGCGAGTTGCACGGCCGCGAGGAAGGCCCCGCCCCCAGCGTCGACCTGATGGCCGAGCGCCGCGCCGGCGCCTTCATCCGCGCCGCGATCTGCACCGGTGCGATCAGTGCCTGCCATGACGTCGCCGATGGCGGCCTCGCCGTTGCCGTCGCCGAGATGGCGATGGCCTCGGGCATCGGCGCGATCCTCGACCAGGCGCAACCTTTCGGCGTTGCCGAGAGCTTCTTCGGCGAGGACCAGGGCCTTTACGTGGTCACCGTGAAAGACGAGGCGCTGGCCGATTTCCTGGTCGCCGCGGACCGGGCCGGCGTCGTCGCCGATCCGATCGGTCGCACGATCAAGGACCGGATCATCTTCGAGCTGGAGGATGGCGATTTCTGCGTGAGCTTGACCGATCTCAAGGCAGCGCACGAAGCTTTCTTCCCAGAATTGATGGGGGAAGACGCCGCCCTGGCATAAGGTGACGCGCCGGGCCGGCCATGGAGGGAGGTCTTATGACCGAAGGCTATTCCGGCACGCCGCTCGCCCAGAAGCTCGGGCTGAAGCGGGGCATGCGCAGCTGGTTCTGCGGCATGCCCGACAGCGTCCGCGACGAGATCGATCCCGAGGCGCTGGGGATCGAGGAATATGAGGCGGCCTGTACCGGGCTGCAGGCGGCGCATGTCTTCGTCACCGAGCGGGCGAAGCTGGAGCGCGAGTTGGACGCGCTGCTTGCGCTGATCGAGCGCAACGGCTTCATGTGGGTTTCCTGGCCCAAAAAAGCGGCCAAGGTGGAAACCGATATCACCGAAGACGTTATCCGCGAGGTAGCGCTTCCCAAGGGACTGATCGACATCAAGGTTTGCGCCGTCGATGCGATCTGGTCCGGCCTCAAGCTGGTGATCCGGAAGGAAAATCGCTGACCGCTAGGTGAAAATGCGGAGTGCTGCCTATGCCTTGGCGATGGCATGCTCGGAACCGGGATTCGAGAATGGCCGAGCATGAGACGCTGCCCTGGCAGCCCTATCCGGAGCTGAACGACGCCGCGCGCATTGCGCGAGCGCAGGCGTTTCTCGCCGAAATGGCCACCCGCCGGAGCTGCCGCGCTTTCAGCGCCCAGCCGGTGCCCCGCGAAGTGATCGAGGCCGCGCTGCTCGCCGCCGGCTCTGCCCCCAGCGGCGCCAACCGCCAGCCCTGGCATTTCAGCGTGATCGAATCGGCCGAGGCCAAGGCGGCGATCCGCGTCGCGGTGGAGGAAGAGGAGCGCAATTTCTACGGCGGCCGCGCCGGCGAAGCCTGGCTCGACGCGATCCGCCCGCTCGGCACCGATGCCGACAAGCCCTATCTCGAAGTGGCGCCCTGGCTGATCGCCGTCTTCGCCCAGCGCAGCGGCGAGCCGGAAGATCACGTGCCGCAGCGCAACTACTACGTCACCGAAAGCGTCTGCATCGCCGCCGGGCTGCTGCTCGCCACGCTCCATGCCGCTGGCGTCGCCACGCTGGTTCACACCCCGCACCCGATGCGCTTCCTCAATCGCGTCTGCCGCCGGCCGGACAAGGAGCGCCCGGTGCTGCTGATCGTCACCGGCCATCCGGCCGAAGGCGCCACCGTGCCCGCGGGCATCGCTGCCAAGAAGCCACTGGAGCAGATCAGCTCCTGGCTGTAGCGTGCCACCCCGGGGAGCGGGGAACGCAGGACATGCATGCTGGACGCCGGATCTTGTTCGCCACGCTGGCTGCCGGCACGCTCGACATCGCCGCCGCCCCTTGGGCCGCCGCCGGCGCGGCGCGGGACTGAATGGAAGCTCCCGCCGCCCCGGCGCGGCTTCCTTCGCTCGATCTGGTCCGCGGCGTTGCGGTGCTGGGCATATTGCTGCTCAACATCCTCGCCTTCGCCATGCCCGACGCCGCCTATGTGAACCCCCGCGCCTATGGCGGCTGGCACGGCGCCGACCTCGCCACTTGGGCGGTGAACTTCATCCTGTTCGACGGGCGGATGCGCGGGCTCTTCTCCTTCCTGTTCGGCGCCTCGACGCTGCTGGTGATCGAGCGCGCCGAAGCGGGCGAGCGGAGCCCCGCCGAAGTGCATTACCGCCGCATGGCCTGGCTGCTCGTCTTCGGCCTATGCCACCTGTTCCTGGTCTGGCACGGCGACATCCTCGCCCATTATGCGCTGATCGGCATGATCGCCTATGCGATGCGCGACGTGCCGGTATCGCGGCTGATGGTGCTTGGCACGATGCTCACGCTGCTCGGCGCAGTGCTGTTCGCCACCATACCGCTCAGCATCCTCCAGCTTCACGCCAACCCGGCCGGCGCCGCCGAACTCCAGGGCTATGCGCGAAGCTTCGGCGTCCCCACCGCGGCGGACATCGCCAAGGACCTGGCGCTGCACCGCGGCGCCTATGGCGCGATCCTGGCCGATCGGCTGCGCGAGGATGGCGGCGCGCTGTTCGGCCTGTTTGTCTTCTACGGCCCCGAGACGCTCGGCTACATGCTCTTCGGCATGGCGGCGCTGCGCAGCGGCATGCTGCGCGGCGAATGGGCACCAGCACGCTATCGCCGCTGGCTGCTGCTCTGCTGGGCGATCACCCTGCCTGCCTATGCCGCGCTTGCCTGGTGCCAATGGGCCTCGGGCTTCGACATCCGCATGGTCGCGGCGATGATGCCGCTCACCGCGCTGATCCGCCCGCCGATGATCGCCGGCTGGATCTGCCTGATCCTGCTGCTCGCCCGCCCCGGCGGCGGGCTCACCACGCGGCTGGCGGCAGCGGGGCGCATGGCCTTCACCAACTATCTGGCGACCAGCCTGATCTGCACCACGCTCTTCTACGGCTATGGGCTTGGCTGGTACGGCCATCTGAGCCGCTGGCAGCTCTACCCCGTGGTTTTCGCGATCTGGGCTGCGATCCTGTTCTGGTCCAAGCCCTGGCTGGCCCGCTTCCGATTCGGCCCGTTCGAGTGGCTGTGGCGCAGCCTGGCGCGCGGCAGCCTCCAGCCGATCCGCGGCAGCGCCTAGGTAATAATGCGAGTGCCTCGCAATAGTCTTGCGAATCAGTGTCAATAGCCCTAATTCTCGCTCCACGAGGCGAGAGGGTCTGATGGTCGTTTGCGTTTGCAATGCAATCCGGGAACGTGACGTGCGCGAAGCCGCCCGCGATGGCGCGACCAGCGCCTGCCAGGCCTATCGCGCGCTCGGCTGCCAGGCGAAGTGCGGACAATGCGTGCCATTCGCACGTGAGATCATCGCCCAGGAACGTGCTGCTGCGTAACAGTCGCAACAGGCAAAAACCGCAGAAATCCGCCATTTTCTGACTGTTAAACGCGGCGCGCCGCGCCTATTCTGCTGCCGAAACCAATCACAAAACAGGTGGCAGCAATGAAGGGCGACCCCAAGGTCCTCGACTATCTCAACGAGGCGCTCAAGAACGAGCTGACCGCGATCAACCAATATTGGCTGCACTATCGCCTGCTCGACAATTGGGGCGTGACCAAGCTCGCCGAGCTGGAGCGCCACGAATCGATCGACGAGATGAAGCACGCCGACAAGCTGGCCGAGCGCATCCTGTTCCTCGATGGCCTGCCCAATTTCCAGCTGCTCGGCCGGCTGCGCATCGGCGAGACGGTGGAGGAGATTCTCAAGGCCGATCTCGCGGTGGAGATGGAAGCGATCCCCCTTCTCCGCGACGCGATCCAGCATTGCGAGAGCGTGCGCGACTATGTCTCGCGCGACCTGTTCGCCGACATCCTCGAGAGCGAGGAAGAGCATGTCGACACGCTGGAGAAGCAGTTCGACATGATCGAGCGCATGGGCATCGCCAACTATATCCAGCTCAACAGCGAGCCTGCAGAGGCGAGCTAGGGCGCCCTACAACGCCCCCTGACGCGACTCGGCAAAGGACACGAAGTACACGCCCAAGACGGGTTCTGGCGGGGCCTGTTTTCCCTATTTCCCGGGAATGCGCTGCATCACGCAACATCGTTGCGTGCGCGGCGCCCTATATTTCCAACAGATCAAAGAGCGGCCGGGCGCAGGCCCGGCAGCACGAGCCAAGCAGGCGAAATCCTACATTGCAACCGCCGGTGCGACCGTCCTCCCGGCGAAAGCCGGAATCTCAGGCGAAGGCGCGGAAACGTTGGGGCAAGAGCCGCACGAGATCCCGGCTTCCGCCGGGATGACGGCTATGGGCTAGGCTCCCTGACCTTCACCAAGGAGCAGCTCCTTCCAGATCAGCCCGCGAGGGAGCGGCGGCCGAATACCGGGCGGCGCTCTACCAGGGGATTCGATTCGCGCTCGAGAAGCGCCAGAGTCGCTTCGAAAAGCGGGCGTAACGCCACGACATGCTCGAGGATCGTCGAAGGCGTGTCCTGGCGCTCGATGCAGGCGCGGGCGCTCATCTCGATCGTCTCGGCCAGATCCGCCAGCGGATCGGCACCGAACTGGCGCGCTTCGCCCTTCAGCGTATGCGCCGGAATCACCATGGCGGCAGCATTCTGGCCGCGCATCGCTTCCTCGATGCGCGCGACCGACTTCACGCCGTCCTCACGAAAATAGCCCAGAATACGCACGAAATTGGCGCCGAGCTCGCTCCGCGCCTGCGAAAAGCTATCCCAATTCACCAGCTGCACGTTGCCGGTCATCGCGTCATTCCCCTACGCCACCCCCAAAGCACTGGGAGCAATTCTAGGGCCTGTGTGTAAACACGAAGTTGATTTGCGACAGGTTCGTTACGGAAGCGATTGGATTCTCAATCCTTGTCGCGGTCGAACGGGTTCTTCGGCGCACGCAGCGTCAGGCGAACCGGCACCGCGCCGAAATCAAATTCCTTGCGCAAGCCATTGATCAGATAGCGCTGATAGCTGGTCGGCAGCAGATCGACGCGCGTGCCGAACAGCACGAAGCTGGGCGGGCGCGACTTGTTCTGGGTGACGTAGCGCGGCTTGATCCGCTTGCCGCCGGGCGCGGGCGGCGGGTTCGCTTCGATCGCGCGCTCGAACCAGCGGTTGAGCTGGCCGGTGGAGACGCGGCGCGACCAGGAGTCGCGCGTCTTGAAGGCGACGTCGATCAGCGTGTCGAGCCCCTTGCCGGTCGCCGCCGAGACCGTGAGCAGCGGCACGCCCTTCACCTGGGCGAGGCCGTCGTCGAGCGCCTTCTTCACGCCGTTGAACAGGCTGGAGGCATCCTCCGCCACGTCCCACTTGTTGAGCGCGATGATCAGCGCACGGCCTTCCTGGAGCACGCGATCGGCGATCTTGAGGTCCTGCACCTCGAGGCCGCGCGTGGCATCGAGCAGCAGCACGACGACCTCGGCGAAGTCGATCGAGCGCAGCGTGTCCATCACCGACAGCTTCTCGAGCTTCTCCTCGACCCGCGCCTTCTTGCGCAGCCCCGCGGTATCGATCAGGCGGACCGGGCGCATATTGCCCTCGAAATCCTCCCACGCCCAATCGATCGAGATCGAATCGCGCGTGATGCCGGCTTCCGGCCCGGTGATCATCCGGTCCTCGTTGAGGAAGCGATTGACCAGGGTCGACTTGCCCGCGTTCGGCCGGCCGACGATCGCCAGCTTCAGCGGCGCATTGGGGTTGTCGGGATCGTCCTCCTCGACTTCCTCTGCCGCGTCGCGCTCGACATGGGGCAGCAGCGCCTCGAACAGATCGGCAATGCCCTCACCATGCTCGGCGGAGAGCTGGACGGGGTCGCCAAAGCCCAGCGCCATCGCCTCGAGCACGCCGGTCTCGCCCGCCCTGCCCTCGGCCTTGTTGGCGACGAGGACGATCGGCCGGTCGGTCGAGCGCAGCCAGCGGGCAATCTCCTCGTCGAGCGGCGTCACGCCGGCGCGGGCATCGACCAGGAACAGCGCGACATCGGCATCCTGCACCGCCGCCTCGGTCTGCTGGCGCATGCGGCCAGGCAGCGTCGCGGCATCCTCGTCCTCATAACCCGCGGTGTCGAAGATGCGGAATTCGAGCCCGAGCAGGTTCGCCTCGCCCTCGCGCCGGTCCCGCGTGACGCCCGGCTGATCGTCGACAAGCGCAAGCCGCTTGCCGACGAGCCGGTTGAACAGCGTCGATTTGCCGACATTGGGCCGGCCGATGATCGCGACGGTGGGCAAAGGCATAACATCAAACTCTTCTCGGGCGCGTGCCCAGCAAACCGGCATGTAACACAAAAAGCAACGGGCGGGGCCTCACGACCCCGCCCGCCTGCCATGGCCGGGACAGAAATCAGCGGAACGCGGTCAGGCGCCCCTTGTCGTCCAGAACGTACAGGATGTTGTTGGCCACCACCGGCTGCAGCGAGATCGGGTCCTTGAGCTCGATCTTGGAGCTGATGCTGCCATCGGCGGGCGAGACGAAGACCAGCTCGCCGCGGGTGTTGCCGAGGATCAGCTTGCCGCCGGCCAGCACGGGGCCGACCCAGCCATAGGGGTTCTTCGGCTTCTTGGCATTCTTGTAGCGCTTGAGCTGCGCGATCCAACGCACCTTGCCGCTGGTGCGCGACAGGCACATCAGGCGCGCATCGTCGGTCACCACGAAGATCCACTCGCCTGCGATCCACGGCGTGGAGATGCCGGCGAGGTTCTGCTCCCACATGCGGTTGCCGGTGGCGATGTCCATCGCAACCATGCGGCCGCCCTGGCCCACGGCATAGACGCGGCCCTGATCGATCACCGGCTCGGCATCGATGTCCGACAGCGAGGAGACCGAGGTGGTCATGCTGGAACGCGACAGCACGTCGCTCCACAGCGACTGGCCGTTCTCGTAGCGATAGGCGTTGAGCTCGCCCGAGGAGAAGCCCGCGATCAGCGTGCCCTGCGCCGAGGCCGGCGCGGCAACGCCGAACACGCCCTGCGTCTCGAGGCTGGCCGAGGCCGTCCAGTTAACGTCGCCATTCTCCTGCTTCATCGCGAAGAGCTGGTTGTCCTGGGTGACGACGTAGAGATTGTCGTTGGCGAGCGTCGGCGCGCCGCGCAGCGGGCCGCCAGGGCGCTTGCGCCACAGCTCGGTGCCGTCGGCGATGTTGAGCGCGACCACGTCGCCCAGGCCGTTGGTGGCGAAGGCATGCTCGCCCGAGACGCTGACGCCGCCGCCGAAGCGCGCGGTCTTGTTGTCATCGGCCTTCACGGTGGCGGCACGCCACAGCTCGGCGCCAGTGTCCGCAGCGAGCGCATGCACCACGCCGTCGGTGTCCATCACGAACAGCTTGCCGCCCGCGATCACCGGCGTGGCCGCCAGCCGCTCCTTCTTGGAGGTCTTGGCGATCTCCTTGCTCCAGATTCGCGCAGGCGCGGCCGAGAGCGCGAGATGGCCCATCGACTTGGAGGCGCTGCCGCCCGGCTGGCTCCACTGCTCGTTCACCGCCGCTTCGGGCACGAGCACATCGACATTGGCCAGCGACTTGTCGCTGGTGATGTCGTTCTCGGACATCAGGATGGGAACGCGTTCGCCGAGTACGGGCGTCTTCTTGCCGCCCGACCCCTTGAATACCCCGCAGCCGCTAACCAGCGCGAGTGCCGCAAGGGCCCCAGCCACCCTCAGCTTATTGTTCATTGAGCCTGCTTTTCCTTCGACTGACCGAGGACGTCGATCCCCAATACGCTCGCCAGCTGAACCGCGCGTTGCCGCGTCGTCTCCGGCACATTCTCGCCGCCCTGAGCGATCTGCTGGAGCAGCTTGCCTGCCTCGGCACGCTTGCCGAGCTTGATCTGCGCGGTGGCCACCAGCTCGCCGGCGCTGCCGAACCAGGCCGAATCCGGCTTGGCCAGGCCCTGGAGGCGCGACACCACCACTTCCGGCTTCAGCGAATCATATTCCGCCACGGTCTGGCGGAGCAGCGCGTAATCGCGGAAGGTCTTGGGATAGGCGCTGTTCGTCGCCACTGCGGCGAACTTGGCGACGGCGCCCTTCGCGTCCTTCTTCTGCAGCGCCAGGTTACCCTCGACGATCGCCGACATCGCGGCAAAGCCGTCACCGCCCTTGGCGGAGAGCTTGGCGAGGTCAGGGCCGGCCTTGTCGAGCTGGTTCTGCTCGATCTCGCGCAGCGCCGAGTCATATTGCTCGCCGCGCTGGCCGGCGGCGGAAGCGGTCTGGTGCTGCCAGAACAGGAAGCCGGCAAAGGCCGCCAGGGCGAGCACCACCGCGCCGATGATCAGCTTGCCGTAGCGCTGCCAGATGCTCAGCATCTGCGCGCGACGATATTCCTCGTCGACTTCGCGCAGGAAGGCTTCGTCTGTCGTGCCGGAGGGGGGAAGCGCCAAAATCTACCTCATGCGTCTCTTGCGGGCGCGGACCTTAGCCGCGCCGTGCGGGAATCGATAGCGCTCGGTAGCCCGTCAATCCCGCGGCGCATAGACCTGATCGGGTCCCGGAAAGGCCCGGGACCGAACATCGGCGGCATAGGTTTCAACCGCGGCGGAAATGCGGCCAGCCAGATCGTCATATTTCTTCACGAACCGGGCGGTGCGCTCGAACATGCCGAGCATGTCGTCGATCACCAGGACCTGGCCGTCGCAATCGGCAGAGGCACCGATGCCGATCACCGGGCACGAGACGGCGGCGGTGATCTCCCGCGCCAGCGTCTCGACCACGCCCTCGACCACCACGCCGAACGCGCCTGCGGCGGCAATCGCCCGGGCATCGTCGAGGATCTGGGCATGCTCGGCGTTGCTCCGGCCCCGCGCGCCATAGCCGCCGAGCGCGTTGACCGCCTGGGGGGTGAGGCCGACATGGCCGACCACGGGGATGCCGCGCCGGGTCAGGAACTCCACCGTCGGCGCCAGCGTCTGGCCGCCTTCGAGCTTGACGCCGGCCGCACCGGTCTCGGCGAGGACGCGCGAAGCCGAGACGAAGGCCTGTTCGGGGCTACCCTCATAGCTGCCGAAGGGCATGTCGACGATCACCAGCGAATGCCAGCTGCCGCGCACCACCGCGGCGCCGTGCGCGATCATCATGTCGAGCGTCACCGGCAGGGTGGAGGGCAGGCCGTAGATCACCTGGGCCAGGCTGTCGCCCACCAGCAGCACGTCGCAATGCGGATCGAGCAGCTGCGCCATCCGCGTCGTATAGGCGGTGAGCATCACGATCGGGTCCTTGCCCTTGCGATCGCGGATCGCGGGCACGGTCAGGCGCTTCATCGGCGCCGGCGTGGGGTTAGCGCGGCTCGTGGCCGTGTCCATGGTGACGTGCGACATGGCCGGGGGTCTAGCGGCTCCGGGCGAGGGTAGCCAGTGCCCGTCCTCCCCGACCGTCATCGCGGCGAAAGCCTGGATTTCGTGCGGCGCCTGTCCCGCGCCTTCGCCTGAGATCCCGGCTTTCGCCGGGATGACGGGTTGGAGCGCCGCCCGCGAAGTTATCCACGCTTGACTCAATGTTATATATTTCTAACATAAGGTCATGTGATTCGAACCTGAGGTGAAAAATGCCATTCAAGGAAAAGATCGCCTGGATATCGGTGATCACCACGATTCTGGTGTGGGGCGGCTATTTCGGCTTCATGCTGGGAACCGGCGGCAAGCTGCACAGTGCCGTATATTTCATGGGCTTCATCGCGGCAGTGATCGTCCAGACGGTGCTGATGATCATCGCCGCGACGGTTACCGCGGTGCTTGCCCCGGCCGATGCCAGCGCCGGCGGCGACGAGCGCGACCGCGAGATCGCCCGGCGCGCCTATGCCTTTGCCTATCCGGTGCTGATCACCCTGGTGATCTGCGTCGCCGGCAGCGTCCATCTGGGCTTCGACCGGATCGACATGGCCTATGGGATCATGGGCTCGATCGTGATCGCCGAGATCGTCCATTATGCCGCGCAGATTGCCGGCTATCGCTGGAGCCGCTGAGATGGCCTATCGCGAAAAGGCGGCCTGGCTCACGCTGATCTGCATGGTCATCGCCTATGGCATCTACTTCCCGATGATGGCGCTGCGCGACACGCCGCCGACGCTGTTCGACATCCTCTGGGCCTTCGGCATCATCGCCGGGGCCCAGGCGGTGGCGGTGATCATCGGGCATATCGTGCTGGCCATGCAGACCGCCCCGGCCGCCCGCCGCGCCGACGAGCGCGACCGTTCGATAGCCCGGCGCGGCGCATCTGCCGGCTACTACACGCTGATGACCGGCGCGATCCTGGTCGGCGTGGTGATGCCCTTCAGCGAGCCCGCCCCCAAGATCGTCAACACCGCGCTGCTGGCGATCGTGATTGCCGAAGCGGTAAACCACTTCCTGGTGCTGCTGAGCTATCGGAGGGGCTGGCATGGCTAAGGTCGTCAACAACGTCCGCACGCTGCGCTTCCTCGCCGGCGAGATGACCCAGGCCGAGCTGGGCGAGAAGATCGGCCTCACCCGCCAGACGATCGCGGCGATCGAGCAGGGCAAATATTCGCCTTCGCTCGAAGCCGCGTTCCGGATCGCACAGGTGTTCGGCAAGCCGCTGGAAGAGGTGTTCAGCTGGGAGGAATGACGCCTAAGCGACCCAATTCGGGAGACGAAAGGCTTGCGCAGCTACGCAGGGCCGCTAGCGTGGTTAGCGCCAGATTGGGGGAATCAGCATGCGCCTTGCCTTGTTCGCACTCGCCGCGCTCGTCGCGCCGCACACCGCTTCGGCGCAGAGCTGGCGCCTTGCCGCCTATTCGAACCAGGCGCCGCAAATGGCCTATTTCGTCGATGTCGATTCGGTGCGCCGCAACGGCAACATCGTGACGTTCAAGCAGCAGACCATCTACGAGACGACGAGCCCGACGCGCGACTTCGATCGCTCGATGCTCACCCGCCAGGCGGACTGCGCGGCAATGACCTCGTTCATGCGCGACAGCAGCTTCTATGTGCGCGGCACCTATCTCGACACCGAGGCCGGCCCGAGCGACCCCACCGTCGCCAAGCAGGGCAGCGTGCTGCTGACCATGCTCACCACCGTGTGCGGCCGCGGCAACTATTTCTCGGAAGTGGTCGCCAATCCGGAGATCTGGGTGCTCGAGAAGTTCCGGAAGGGCTTCTGAGCCTCGCTCAGAGCAGCGCCCTGGCGTAGTTCTCCGGCTTGAAGCCGACGAGGATGCCGCCCGGATATTCGAGCACGGGGCGCTTGATCATCGAAGGCTGGGCCCGCATCAGCGCCGCCGCCTTGGCCGCATCGATCCCTTCGCGATCACTGTCGGGCAGCTTGCGGAAGGTGGTGCCGGCCCGGTTGAGCAGCACTTCCCAGCCGACCAGCCCGCTCCAGCGCGCCAGCCGCGCGGCATCGATCCCCTCGGCCTTGTAGTCGTGAAAGGCATAGGGGATGCCGTGCTCGTCGAGCCAGGTCCGCGCCTTCTTGATCGTGTCGCAATTCTTGATGCCGTACATGGTGATGGTCATCTGAAGTCCCTTGGCTCGCGGCGCTTGCGCCCTCAATATTGCCTGGCCCGGCCAGCACAAGCGGAGGTGGACGATGCCTGAGGTAAAACTGCTGTCCGGCGGCAATCCGCAGATCGCCAAGGGCGACGGCGATGCGCCGGTCCAAGCCTATATCGCCGCGATGCCCGGCTGGAAGCAGCGGATCGGGCGCGCGGTGGACGGGCTGGTGACGGCCACCCTGCCCGGCGTGCGCAAGGCCGTGAAGTGGAACTCGCCCTTCTACGGCGCGCCCGGTCAGGAAGGCTGGTTCCTGTCGTTCCACTGCTTCGACCATTATGTGAAGCTCACCTTCTTCCGCGGCACCGCGCTCGATCCGGTGCCGCCGGGGCCCTCGAAGCAGAAGGAAGTCCGCTATCTCGACATCCGCGAGGAGGATCCGATCGACGAGGCGCAACTCGCCGGCTGGATCCGCCAGGCGAGCGGGATCCCCGGCGAGCGGCTCTAGTCGTTCAGGAAACGCCCGAGCGTGACGACGCCCTGCGGCTCCAGCCCGAGCGCGGCGTAGAAGCCCAGCGCCTCGACATTGGTGTCGCGCACCATCAGCTGGATCTTGGGGCAGCCCCGCGCGCGCAACCAGTCCTCGGCCGCGGCCATCAGCGCCCGGCCCAGGCCGGTGCGGCGGGCGCTTTCGGCCACCGCGAGATAATAGACCCAGCCGCGATGCCCGTCATCGCCGATCATCACGCTGCCGCAGAGTCCGGACTCGCTCTCCGCCACCAGCACGGTCGACGCCGCGCCCTCCAGCGCCCGCGCGAAATCGGCGGCCGGATCGTTCCACGGCCGGGTGAGCCCGCAGGCGTGCCACAGCGCGATCACCGCGGCGGCATCGATTGCCCTGGCTTCACGGATCATCGGGCGATGCAGGTCACGCCGGCCCAGAGATTGGTCACCTTGCCATCGGGCGCAGCCGAACTGAGCAGGCCGGACAGGTCGCCCATCATGAACTCGTGCCCGATGGTGCTCTCCCCGACCTCGACCGAGCCTGCCGCCTCGAGCTCCTTGCGCGTGGTGCCGATGCCGATGCCGTTTCCGGTGGTGAACTTGCCGTTCTCGCGCCCGTCGAGATCCCAGCCGGCGAACTTGTCGTCCTGGAAATAGAGCGAAAGCCCGTCGCGGAAGGCGGCATAGCCGAGCGACCCGGCGCCGCAATCCTGGTTCTCCGCCTGCTCGATCGGGCTGCCCAGCGCCGCGGTGAGCATCTTCACTGCGTCCGCCTTGGCCATGCCGAAGGGCATGTGGCGGGCCGAGCCGTTCGGCAGCACCAGCGTCAGCTCGTCGGGCGCCAGGTTGACACCCAGCCCCGCCGCCTCGTCGCTCGCATTGGCGATATTGGTCTCGTGCGCCGGCGGCACGATGATCTCGCTCTCGTTCGTGGCCGTCTCGTTCTCGGCAGGCTTGGTCGCCGGCTCGGGCGCGCAGGCGGCGAGCAGCCCCAGCACGGCGAGCGCGCCCGGCAACAGCTTGTTCGTCATCGTCATTCCCCTGGCCCGTTACGGCAGCGTTTTCTCACCATCGTGCGGCGCCCGCAATGATTTCAGGCAAGCGCGGCAACCGGTTCGCGGCGAAAACAGCCCATTTGATGGTCGTTCACCAGCCCGACGGCCTGCATCCAGGCATAGACGATCGTCGGCCCGACGAACTTGAAGCCGCGGCGCTTCAGTTCCTTCGAGATCGTCTCGGAGAGCGGCGTGGTGGCGACGAAGCCATGCCCGGGCGACTGGATGGGCTTGCCGCCGGTGAAACTCCAACAGAACGTCGCGAAATCCTCGCCCCGCTCCGCCATGTCGAGATAGATTTGCGCGCCCTTGATCGTCGCCTCGATCTTCGCCCGCGCGCGGACGATGCCGGGATTGGCCATCAGCCGCTCGACATCCTCGGGCCCGAAGGCGGCGACCTTTACCGGATCGAAGCCGGCAAAGGCCTCGCGGAACGCATCGCGCTTGCGCAGGATGACGATCCAGGCGAGCCCGGCCTGGAAGCCCTCGAGCATCAGCGTTTCCCACAGCCCGCGGCTGTCGCGAACCGGCACGCCCCATTCGGCATCGTGATAGGCGCGGTTGAGCGGATCGCTCACCGCCCAGGCGCAGCGCTGCAATTCGTCGGTCATCGCTCTCCCCTCACCGTCTCGCCGATCCGCACTTCGCCCAGCCCCAGCCAATCGGCCATGCGTGCCAGTTCGACTTCGAGCCGCTCGGACGTGTCGGGCGGCGCGTTCGGCTCCAGCGTGATCCGGTGTGCGAGCAGCCGGCCATTCTGGCGATCCGCTTTGAGATCGACGCGTGCGGTAAGCGCTTCGTCCTGGAGGAAAGGCAGCACGAAATAGCCATGCGTGCGCTTGTCCGCAGGAACGTAGATTTCGATCCGGTAGCGGAAGTCGAACAGCCTTTCCGTCCGGCTCCGCTCCCAGATCACAGGATCGAACGGCGCCAGCAGCGCCGCGCCGGGCACCTTGCGGGGCATGCGGGCATCGCAGTGAAGCCAGGCCTTCTGCGTCCAGCCCTGCACCTGGACGGGCAGCAGCACGCCTTCCTCCTCCAGCTCGGGAATGGCGTGGTTGGCTTCCTCGGGCTTGAGCCGGAAATAATCGCGCAGATCGGTCGCGGTGGCGACGCCGAGCGCGCGGGCGCTCCGCTCGATCAGCGCGCGCTGGGCAGTCGCCGCATCGGGGGTCGGCAGATCATAGACCGCGCGCGGAATCACCCGCTCGCTCAAATCATAGACGCGCTCGAAGCTGCCGCGGCGGGTCGCGGTGGTGATCTGGCCGGACCAGAACAGCCATTCGAGCGCGAGCTTGGCCTCGCTCCATTCCCACCAGCCGCTCTTGCCCTTGCCATTCTCCAGCTCGGAGGCGGCAAGCGGCCCCTCCGCAGCGATCCGATCGAGCACCCGTTGCGCCTCGGCCCGGCGCTCGTGCGCGAACAGGCGCAGCATCCGCCAGCCGATCTCGCCGCGCTCCGCCCGCGCCATCCGCCAGCGGAAATAAGGATGCAGCTCGACCGGGAGCAGCGACGCCTCATGCGCCCAATATTCGAACAGCCGGCGGCTGCGCTTCGGACCCCAGGCATCGCGCTCGAGCAAGCCACGGTCATAGCTGCCCAGCCGCGAGAAGGCGGGCAGATAATGCATCCGCGTAAGCACGTTGACGCTGTCGATCTGGTGCAGCCCGAGCCGATCGACGGTACGGCGAAGATGCGCAGCACCCACCGTTTCCGGATGGCGCGCGCCGAATCCCTGGGCAGCGAGGAAGATGCGACGCGCCTGCTTGAGAGAAAGACGCGTCACTCTTTTCCTTCCAGGGCCCCGCGGAACATAACGGGTACCCTAGCGGATTTTCATTCCCATTCAATCGTGCCGGGCGGCTTCGACGTATAGTCGTAGGTCACCCGGTTCACGCCGCGCACTTCGTTGACGATGCGGGTGGCGACGCGGGGCAGGAAGCCGCCGGGGAACTCGAAGGCCTCGGCAGTCATGCCGTCGATCGAAGTGACGGCGCGGAGCGCCAGCACCGAATCATAGGTGCGGCCATCGCCCATCACGCCGACCGAGCGCACCGGGGTGAGCACCGCGAAGGCCTGCCAGATCGCATCATAGAGCCCGGCGTTGCGGATCTCCTCGAGATAGATCGCATCGGCCTTGCGCAGGATGTCGCAGCGTTCCTTGGTGACTTCGCCGGGGATGCGGATCGCCAGGCCCGGCCCCGGGAAGGGATGCCGGCCGACGAAAATCTCGGGCAGGCCGAGCTCGCGGCCGAGCGCGCGGACCTCGTCCTTGAACAGCTCGCGCAGCGGCTCGACGAGCTTCATGTTCATCCGCTCGGGCAGGCCACCGACATTGTGGTGGCTCTTGATCGTCACCGACGGCCCGCCGGTGAAGCTGACGCTCTCGATCACGTCCGGATAGAGCGTGCCCTGGGCCAGGAAATCGGCGCCGCCGATCTTCTTCGCCTCTTCCTCGAACACGTCGATGAAGGTCTTGCCGATGAACTTGCGCTTGGCCTCCGGATCGGTGACCCCGGCCAGGCCGTTCATGAACAGCGCCTCGGCGTCCACATGGACGAGCGGGATGTTGTAATGGCCGCGGAACAGGCTGACGACCTGGTCGGCCTCGCCCGAGCGCATCAGGCCATGGTCGACGAAGACGCAGGTGAGCTGCTCGCCGATCGCCTCGTGGATCAGCACTGCGGCAACGGCGCTGTCGACACCGCCCGACAGGCCGCAGATCACCTTGCCCTTGCCGACCTGGGCGCGGATCTCGGCGATCTTGGTCGCGCGGAACTCGGCCATCGTCCAGTCGCCCTGCAAGCCGCAGACGTGGCGGACGAAATTGGCAAGCAGCCGGGCGCCGTCGGGCGTGTGGACCACTTCGGGGTGGAACTGCATGGCGTAGTAGCGGCGGTCGTCGTCGGCGATCACCGCGAAGGGGGCGCCGGTGCTGTGCGCCACCGGGCGGAAGCCGGGGGCAAGGTTGGTCACCTTGTCGCCATGGCTCATCCACACCTGGTGGTTCTCGCCCTCGTGCCACATGCCGTCGAACAGCACGCAGCCATCATCGATCTCGATAAAGGCGCGGCCGAACTCGCCGCTGTCGCCCAGCTGCACGGTGCCGCCGAGCTGGTGCATCATCACCTGCTGGCCATAGCAGATGCCGAGCACCGGCAGGCCGCTATCGAAGATCTCCTGGGGCACGCGCGGCGACCCCTCGTCGAGCACTGAGGCGGGCGAGCCGGAGAGGATGATCCCCTTGGGCTGCATCCGGGCAAAGGCCTCGGCGGCGGTGGTGAAGGGCGCGATCTCGCTATAGACCCCGGCCTCGCGCACGCGGCGCGCGATCAGCTGGGTTACCTGGCTGCCGAAATCGACGATGAGGATGGATTCGTTGTGCTCGGTCGACATGGCCCGCGATTAGGTATCGGCCGGTGCGCTGTAAAGGGCGCTATTGCCCCGACGGGCGACGACGGCCCTTCGCCCAATCGGGCATCGGCCCCGCGGGCGGCGCGGCAGCACCCGGGCGGCGCGGGACGAAGCCGTCCGGCCGGCCGGAGACCGGGCCTGCGCCCATGTCGATCCCGACGAAGTCATAGTCACCGCCGTTGCAGGCGAGCATCGCGGTCACCGGGCCGGAAAGCGTCAATGCGAACCTGCGCGTAGCGCTGCCCACCGTGAGGCTTCCGCCGCCCGAGCGAACCTTCAACTCGAACGGCAACGGCGCGCCGACCGGCACCGCGCCCAGATCGAGATCGACCTGCTCATAATTCTGGAAGACGTCGGCCGAGGCATGGCGCGGGTCCGCGCCCCGGATCTGGGCCTCCACCTTGTCGCGCATACTGGCGCTCGCCAGGCGGATATAGACGACTGCGTTGTTCCCGCGCGCCTTTGAGATGTCGGGCGCGGAACGCGTGATCGTGCCGCTGATCCGATACTCTGGGCCAAGCTGCTGCACCTGGCGCATGTCCATGCGCTGACTGCCATTGCACTGCCAGTCGGCGGGCACGGCATGTGCCGTGCCGGCGACGAGCAGGGCGGCGGTGATTGGGAGGGTGCGAAACATGCCCCACCGCGCCACAGATTTCCCACGCGCGCGCGCCGCGTGCGACGAACCCGGTCAGCGCGGCGTCGGTCGACGGCCTAGAGCGACTTGAGCCCCGCGATCGTCACGATCGGATCGCTGCCGCGCTTGAGCGCGCAGCGGAAGCCATAGCTCTGCCGGGCGGTGTCGCGGTAGCTGTCCGCCAGCTCAACCTGGCCCTTGATCACCCAGCTCTTGCCGTTCCACACCGTGCTGGTGACCGAGGAGACCCGCGCCAGCCGGGCATAGCGCTCGCCCATGCTTTCGGTTTCCATCGCGCAGCGATCCGCCGCGGCATCCTCATCGTACAGCCCGTCGAACCGCGCCGAATCGGGCGCCGGGGTCGGCGCGATCGGGCCGCTGCCGGGCTGGACCGGCTCGGGTGCGCCATAGCGGCTCTCGGGCATCGGAGCGGTATCGATCTGCGCGCGCGCCTCTGGCGGCGCGACTTCCTCGTAGCTCTCGTCGACCGGCTGCGCCTTCTTCTTGCTGCCGCTCGAGACGAGCGCGATCAGCCCGCCGACGACGAGCCCGCCGACGATCGCATCGCCGACGTCGAACTTGTCCTCATGGTGATGCCGCTGCGGGCGCCAGCCTTGCGCCTGGGCCGGCATCGCCAGACCGGTTGCCGAGATCACCGCGGCCGCGCCGCCCACCAGCTTCAGAACAGTCATGCCGCTCTCCGTTACTTTCGTGGAACGAGAATTATGCGTGCGAGCCTGTCGCGTGGCTGAACCGATTTGCGGTGGGGCGCCCTTCTCCGTCGACCGAAGACCAGCGCCCTGCCCGCTCACTTGCTCTTGATCTCCAGCCCGGTCCACTTGGCGGCGAAGGCCCAGAGGTCGGCGGCTTCCTCGATGATCTTGTCGGTCGGCTTGCCGGCGCCATGGCCGGCACGGGTCTCGATGCGGACCAGATGCGGTTTGTCGCCGATGGCGGCATGCTGGAGCGCGGCGGTGTATTTGAACGTGTGCCCCGGCACCACGCGGTCGTCGGTGTCCGCCGTCGTCGCCAGGATCGCCGGATAGGCCACGCCCGACTTGATGTTGTGATAAGGCGAATAGGCGTAGAGCGTCTTGAAGTCGGCTTCCTTCGACGGATAGCCGTAATCGTCGACCCAGTAGCGACCTGCGGTGAAGCGGTCGAAGCGCAGCATGTCCATCACGCCTACCGCCGGCAGCGCCGCGGCGAACAGGTCGGGGCGCTGGTTGACCACCGCGCCCACCAGGAGCCCGCCGTTCGAGCCGCCCTGGATCGCCAGCTGGTTCTTGCCGGTGACGCCTTCCTTGATCAGGAACTCGCCCGCCGCGATGAAATCGTCGAACACGTTCTGCTTGTTCTGCAGGCGCCCGCCATCGTGCCATGCCTTGCCGTACTCGCCGCCACCGCGGATGTTGGCGAGGACGAACACGCCGCCCTGCTCCAGCCAGGCCAGCCGCGCGGCGGAGAAGCCGGGGCCATAGGGGACGTTGAAGCCGCCATAACCCCAGAGCAGCGTGGGCGCCGGGCCGGTGGTGGTCTTCTTGCGGACGATGAACATCGGCACCCTGGTGCCGTCCTTCGACGCGTAGAAGCGCTGCTCGACCTTATAGTCCTCGGGCTTGAACAGCAGCTTGGGCGCGGCCCAGGGCGTGCTGACGCCCGTCGCCATGTCGTAGCGATAGATCGAAGTCGGCTCGTTGAAGCTGGTATAGGCGTAGAAGGTCTCGGGATCGTCCGGCTCGCCGCCAAAGCCCGAGGCGGAACCGACGCCCGGCAGCTTGACCGCGCCGAGCGCCTTGCCGTCGAGATCGTAGCGGCGCACCTCGGTCTTGGCGTCGAC
Organism: Sphingomonas sp. HITSZ_GF; assembly: GCF_029543155.1. Classification (GTDB taxonomy): domain Bacteria; phylum Pseudomonadota; class Alphaproteobacteria; order Sphingomonadales; family Sphingomonadaceae; genus Sphingomonas. The sequence continues at coordinate 99,143 of NZ_JARQXA010000005.1, forward strand.
CAGATAGCTGGTGACCAGCTTGCCGCCGACGATCGCGGCACCTTCGAGCGTCGCCTTGTCCTCTGGGATCAGATCGGTGGTGGCGAGATCGGCCGACGCCACGTCCATCGTCACGACCTTGAGGCGCGGGGCGCCCTTGTTGGTCACCCAATAGAATTTGGTGCCGATATTGCCGGCCAGGCCCCAGCTATTCTCGAGCGCCGGGATCAGCACGCGCGGCTTGATCGCCGGATCCTTCAGATCGATCAGCGATATCCGGTAGCGATCATCGGTACCTTCGCTGGTGGTGATCACCATCCAGCGGCCATCGTCGGTCACCTGGGCATAGTGGCTCCACTTGGGATGGTCGGGCGTCTCGTAGATCAGCCTGTCTTCGCTCTCGGGCGTGCCGAGCTTGTGGAAGAACACCTTGTGGTTCTCGTTGAGCGCCTGGAACTTGGCGTCCGCCGCCACGTCCGGATAGCGCGAATAGAAGAAGCCGCTGCCGTCCTTGGCCCAGGAGGCGGAAAGCGTGAACTTCATGCCATGGACGATGTCGCCGGTATCCTTGCCGGTGGCGACGTCGAGCACCTTGGCGAAGCGCCAGTCGGTGCCGCCGTCCTGCACGGCGTAGAGCAGGTGCTTGCCATCGTCCGAGGGCGCCCATTCGGAGAGTGCGGTCGCGCCGTCCTTCGACCAGCCGTTCGGGTCGATCAGGGTGCGGCCCTCGCCGGCGAGCGTGTCGCGGACGAACAGCACCGCCTGGTTCTGCAGCCCCGAATTGTGCATGTAGAAATAGCGGCCGCCCTTCTTCTGCGGCACGCCGAAGCGCTCATAGTCGAACAGCTGCTTGATCCGCGCCTTGAACCAGTCGCGGCCAGGCAGCGTGGCGAGATAGGCGCCGGTGACCTTGTTCTCGGCATCGACCCAGGCGGCGACTTCCTTGTCGTTGCGCACATCGTTCTCGAGCCAGCGATAGGGATCGGCGACCTTCACCCCGAACTGTTCCTCCACCACGTCGACGCGGCGGGTTTCGGGGTAGCTGAGCTTGGTCACTGGGGTCTCCGGCTGGGTCTGGGCGTAAGCGGGGGTGGCGAGGAGCAGCGGCAATAGCAAGGAGCGGCGCAAATCAGCCTCCGAACAGGGTGGAATGCGCCAACTCTATCGCCGCTGCACAGCGGCACAAGCACCGGTTCCGGCTTCAGGCGAAGCCGACGCCCGTCGTCGCCGAAACCGCCCAGACCAGCACGCCGAGCGGCGCCAGCGCCATGCCGGCCGAAAGCCAGGCGCCGAGATCGGATTGGGTGTTGTTCCTGTTCATGCCGCAGATGTGGGAAGCCGCGGGGCCGGCAAGGAGTGCAGGAAATCTTTCGGCCCCGAAACAAGCACTGCTGGCTAGAGGCGAACCTGCTCCAGCGCCGCGATCTGCCGCCGTACGTCCGCAAGCAGGTCATCGCGCAGCAAGGTGGCGGGCTGGCCCGAAGGCGCCGCGCATTCGACCAGGGTCATCGACTGCTCAAGATCCACGTCCGCCTTGGCGATCGCATAATGGTGACGGTGGACGGCGTCCGGCAAGCGCGCCTGGAATTGCCGGACCAGCTCGAGTGCGGGTGCCAGGATCGTCTCGTTGGGGACGCCCCTGGCAAGCCGGCATAGCGGCTGGACGGTTTGGACGAGTCGACGGGCCAGGCTGCGGAACGCCGCGCTACCGGTGGGGATCGACTCGTGCACCGGCCCGCGATCGAGACGCGGAAGAAGCGCACGCAACGCGGCAAGGCCGCCCGCCACATCCTCGCGCGTCATCTCGACATGCTTTCGGGCAAAGGCGGCGTCGCCGTCGCTCCAGCACCCGCGCTGATACTCCGCATCGGCGCGGGCAATGGCGAGCTGGAACGCGGCGCCGGTCGTTCCCAAACGCGCTTCGAACGCCTTGATCGCTGCGTGCTCGGGTACGAGCAGCGCCTTCCGGTCGAAGCCCGCCGGCGCATCGCAAGACGGCCTGCCGAGCGACACATAGAGCTTGCGCGCGGCCATGCGAAACTTCGCGCTGTCCTCGCTTTCCAGGACGGTGCTGGCGATCGGCTTCGCCTGCGGCCGCGGCTCGGCCACGTTCCCCGGCGTGTCGCACCCGACCAGGGCGACGAGCATCGTCATGGCCAATGCTGCTCTCAAGCGCCCCTCCTATCGGCGGGGATTCTATCCCCGGGGGCAACGACCACCAAACGAAAAGGGCGGCCGCACATTGGTGCGACCGCCCTTCCCTATCTCGATATCGAGGCCGATCAGGCGACGGCGTCGAAATCCTCGTCGACCAGCACCGGGCCCGAATCCTGGCCCTTGGCCGAGACGTCGCGGTCGACGAACTCGATGATCGCCATCGGCGACGCGTCCGAAGCGCGCGGGCCGGTCTTGATGATGCGGGTGTAGCCGCCGTTGCGATCGGCATAGCGGGCCGATAGCACGTCGAACAGCTTCACCAGCTGCGCATCGTCGAGCAGGCGGGCGTGCGCCAGACGACGGTTCGACAGGCCCCCCTTCTTGGCGAGGGTGATCAGCTTCTCGACGTACGGACGCAGTTCCTTCGCCTTGGCGAGGGTGGTGGTGATCTGCTCGTGCTTGATCAGAGCGGCGCTCATGTTGCGGAACAGGGCCGCACGATGGGCCGAGGTACGCTGCAGCTTACGGCCGCCAACGCGATGACGCATGGGTACTTCCTTTTCGTTCGTCAGGGGGCCGTTTCAGGTACCCCTAGCCAGGTGGGACGGAGAGCCACCCAATCAAACCGTCATCCCGACGAAAGCCGGGATCTCATGAAATCCGCCCCCAAGGAGGGCCCGACGCGGGAGTAAATCCCGCGTCGTCGGACGGGATCGGCTTTGCCGACCCGCCGGCCGGGCTTTCGCTGTCTCCGGGTTAGCTTGCGCTAACCCGGTGCAGCTCAGCCCATGATTTCCTGCTCGAGCTTCTTGGCCATCTCTTCGATGTTCTCAGGCGGCCAGCCCGGGATTTCCATGCCGAGACGGAGACCCATCGACGACAGGACTTCCTTGATCTCGTTGAGCGACTTGCGGCCGAAGTTCGGCGTGCGCAGCATCTCGGCTTCGGTCTTCTGGACCAGATCGCCGATATAGATGATGTTGTCGTTCTTGAGGCAGTTCGCCGAGCGGACCGAAAGCTCCAGCTCGTCGACCTTCTTCAGCAGGTAACGGTTGATCTGCGACGCGTCGCCGGCACCGGCATCGGCAGCGCCACCGGCGGCCGGAGCGGCCATGCCGATCGGAGCCGAGCGGGTGATCGCCGAATCGTCGAAGTGGACGAACAGCGCCAGCTGGTCCTGGAGGATGCGCGCGGCATAGGCCACGGCGTCTTCCGGGGTGATCGTGCCGTCGGTCTCGATCGACAGCGTGAGCTTGTCGTAGTCGAGCTCCTGGCCGACGCGGGTGTTCTCGACCTTGTACGAGACCTGGCGGACCGGGCTGTACAGCGCATCGACCGGGATCAGGCCGATCGGGGCGTCCGCCGGACGGTTCGACGCGGCGGGGACATAGCCCTTACCGGTGTCGGCGGTCAGCTCCATGTTGAGCGTCGCGCCATCGTCGAGATGGCAGATCACGAGATCGGGGTTCATCACCTCGATATCGCCCGACACGGCGATGTCGCCGGCCTTCACCTCAGCCGGGCCGGTGGCCGAAAGCTGGAGGCGCTTCGGGCCTTCGCCCTGCATCTTGAGCGCGATCTGCTTCACGTTCAGGACGATGTCCGTCACGTCTTCGCGCACACCCGCCAGCGAGCTGAACTCGTGGAGGACGTTTTCGATCTTGATCGAAGTGACCGCGGCGCCCTGCAGCGACGAGAGCAGCACGCGGCGCAGCGCGTTGCCGAGCGTCAGACCGAAGCCGCGCTCGAGCGGCTCCGCCACGAAAGTCGACTTGCGCTTGGGATCGCCACCGGGCTTCTTCTCGAGGCCGTTGGGCTTCTTGAGTTCCTGCCAGTTCTTAGCGTTGACCGACACGGGCTTTCCTCATGTTGGGCAGGCTGGGGCGTGCCTGCCAGAAATATACTGCAAAGGCCGCGGACCCACCCCTGGGCCCACGGCGAACGCAGGGCTGCCGCTTAGACGCGGCGGCGCTTCGACGGACGAACGCCGTTGTGCGGGATCGGCGTCACGTCACGGATCGACGTGATCTGGAAGCCGACCGCCTGCAGCGCACGAAGCGCCGATTCGCGGCCCGAACCCGGACCCTTCACTTCCACCTCGAGGGTGCGCACGCCGTGCTCGGCGGCCTTGCGGCCGGCGTCTTCGGCGGCGACCTGGGCAGCGTACGGGGTCGACTTGCGCGAGCCCTTGAAGCCCATCATGCCGGCCGACGACCACGAGATGGCGTTGCCCTGTGCATCGGTGATGGTGATCATCGTGTTGTTGAAGCTGGCGTTCACATGAGCGACGCCGGCGGTGATGTTCTTGCGCTCGCGACGGCGAAGGCGCTGCGGTTCACGTGCCATTTTCTTGTCCCTTCCGACCTAGCGCTTACTTCTTCTTGCCGGCGATCGGCTTGGCCTTGCCCTTGCGGGTGCGCGCATTGGTATGCGTGCGCTGGCCACGAACCGGCAGGCCCTTGCGGTGGCGAAGGCCACGGTAGCAGGCCAGGTCCATCAGGCGCTTGATGTTCATCGCGGTCTGGCGACGCAGGTCGCCTTCCACGGTGTAGCCGGCGTCGATCGCTTCGCGGATCTGCAGCACTTCCTGGTCCGACAGGTCCTGGACGCGGCGCTCGGGCGCGATGTCCAGCTTGGCGGTGATCTCCTTGGCCTTGGCCGCGCCAATGCCGTGGATGTACTGCAGCGCGATGACGACGCGCTTGTTGGTCGGGATGTTGACACCCGCAATACGTGCCATGGAATTTGTTCTCCCAGCTCCACGGGGTGCCGCATGGCAGCTCGCACCCCATCTCGTAGCGTTGATCCCGGAATGCAGTGGCACGACGAGCACGCCAAGGCGCCGCCGTGTTACCGATCTTCCGGAAGATGCGCGACATATGCGTCCGCCAGCGCTGAGTCAAGCGCTGCGGGGGGGGCTTTCGCCGGAAACGGACTTATACACCATCCTGCCCCCGCCGCCAAGCAGCGCCCCGACCTGCCGTCCCGCCCTGCGACGTTCAACCGGGCGGTTGCGCGATTCATTGACTCCGTTGACTCGCCACGCATGCGCGAGGGCCGCCTTTGCCGCCCCCTCAGAGAGCAGGCAAAATCCTACATTGCAAGGCTTCTCCCCTCCCTGGAAGGGAGGGGTCGGGGGTGGGTCGATATACGCGATACGGCGGACGCGAAGCTTGTGCTTCAGTATCGCCAAGCCTCCACCCACCCCTAACCCCTCCCTTCCAGGGAGGGGAATAAGGTCAGCTCTCGGACGAGAGCCGGTATCCCGCCCCGCGCACCGTGTGAAGGATCGGGGCCATCCCCTCCTCCAGCTTGCGGCGCAGGCGGCCGATATGGACGTCGACCACGTTCGAGCCGGGATCGAAGCGGCAGTTCCACACATGCTCGAGCATCATCGTGCGGGTGACGACCTCACCGGCATGGCGGGCGAGATATTCGAGTAGGTGGAACTCGCGCGCGACCAGCGGCACGGGGCGCCCCGCCCGGCTGACGGTGCGGCTGAGCAGGTCTATCTCGAGATCGCCGACGCTGAGCCGCGTCGCGGCGGCTTCGGCGGCGCTGCGCTCGGCACGACGGAGCAAGGCGGCGATGCGCGCGCGCAGCTCGGCGAGCGAGAAGGGCTTGGCGAGATAGTCGTCGGCGCCGGCAGTGAGCCCGGTGACCTTGTCGTCCACCGTGCCGAGCGCGGAGAGCATGATCGCCGGGGTGCGCAGCCCCTGGGCGCGCAGCGCGCCGAGCAGCGCGAGGCCGTCCATGCCGGGCAGCATGCGATCGAGAATCCACAGATCGAAATCGCCCTGGGCGGCGAGGTCCAGCCCCAGCCGGCCATCGGCGCAGACCGCCGCATCGTGGCCGGCGGCGCCAAGCCCGCGGAGCACGAAGTCCGCCGAAGCGGGATCGTCCTCGATGATCAGGATCCGGGAGGGTCGGCCGACGGACAAGGGGGTGTCCGCCGGCCGTTGCGTCGGTGCCAGGGCAGCACCGGCGACTTCGGGTCGCATGCCGCTTACCTTGCGCTCTTCCCGGCGGGCTCGGCCTGGACAGGGGCAAACGCCAGGCAGGGCGCCGCAGCGCGGATCGCGGGGGCGGCGATCGGGGCTGGAGCCGGGAAGAGCAACGGGGCAAGCCGCATGCTGAAGACCTCACATCCGCAGCCGGCGTTGCTGCCGGCTACAGGTCTTCTGATAGGCGCCGGGGGTGCTCCGGGCGGTGGCCGGGGCATGACAAAAAGGTAATGTTGGGGGACCTCAAAATTCCTCCCCCAGCTTGTCTGGGGGAGGGGGACCATTCGCGCAGCGAATGGTGGAGGGGCGGCGCGGCACGCGCCGGTATCCGGCGCACCCCTCCACCACCGGCTTCGCCGGCGGTCCCCCTCCCCGAGACAAGCTCGGGGAGAATTGATTGGCTACCGCTCCGCCGCCGCCTTCAGCCCGGCAGCCTGCTCCCCGAGCACCTTGTCGACCATCGGCGCGATCCGGGCCATGCCGGTGCCGCCGCTGATCGCATATTCGACGGTGAGCGCTGTCGACTTGCCGTCCGCGGCAGGCTCGAGCGTGTAGGTCATCACGCCGGCGACCGGCATCGCCTGGAACGGCCCGAGCGCACCGCTCAGGCGCAGCAGCTTGTTGGGCTGGACGAAGATCGCGCGCATATGCTCGACCCCGCCGCCGCCCGGCAGCTTCTCGCACCAGCAGCCGCCCGGACGCGCATCGAAGGCGAAATTGGCGGAGTCGCCCGACCAACTATGTGCCGCCGCCCACCAGGAGGCAGGCGCGATCAGCGCCGCCCAGACCTTGGCCGGCGGAGCGGCGACGGTGAGCTTCTGCGTGACGGTGAAGCTGGTTTCGGTGGATGCGGTGACTTCGGCAGCGGCGGGCGACGCCGCGGCAAGTGCCAGCATTGTCAGCATATGGGCCTTCATCTTCCCCTCCCTCGTTCGAGGCGGGGCGATCATAGCGCGCAGAGCAGCATTCCAGAAGCGGCGGCCACCCTGCGCGGCACTTCGATCTCGATGCGATCGGCCAGCGTGCGGGCGCGGGAGAGATAGTGGAGCGTGCCGTCGAGATAGGCCTGGAACGACGATGCCCGGACATGCTGGGCATCGACGAAGCGGCGCAGCGCATAGGGGCTGGCGCCGGGCGGATTGAGCCCCTCGTCCACCAGCGTCGCCGAGCGCACGCCGCTGGCCGCGAGCAGCGCGGGCGCGGCGGGGTGGAAGGTGCCGCTCGGATAGCAGAAATGCTCGGCCGGCGCGGCGCCGGTCGCGGCGACCAGCGCGGCGCGGTTCGCCTCGATCTCGGGCACGAGCTGCCCGATCCGCCCGGCGACGTCGATATGGCGATGGGTGTGGAGCTGGATATCGAGCCCGCGGGCATGGGCATCGGCGATCTCGTCCTGCCCCATCAGGTGGAATTGCCGGCATCCGAGCCAGGCCTCGTCCACGCCGAGCCGGTGGCCATAGGCGCGCAGCGCGTCGAGCCGCTCGCCTTCCGGCAGCGCGTCGATCCAGCGGATCATCGCGCGGCGATCCTGCCCCGCCCGGCCCGAGGCGGCGATCAGATAGTCGACCGCGACATTGACCACCGGCAGCGCCCGTCCGGCATACCAGGTGGTGGCATAGAGCGTCGCCGGCAGCCGGTGCGCCTCCAGCACCGGGAGCATGTGGCTGTGCGTCGAGGCCCAGCCATCGTCGATCGTGATCACCACCGCGGCGCGGGGCAGCCGATCGGCGGCGAGCCGCTCGACCGCTTCGCCGAGCGGCAGCACCGGCAGGCCCGAGCGCGCGAGCCGGGCCATGCGATCGGCGAACAGATCGGGCGTCATGAACAGGCAGTTGCCGAACGGCTTGCCGGGGGCGAGCCAAAGCCCGTGATAGCAGAGGATGCGCAGCTGGCTGCCCGTCGTGCGGCGGGCGAGCGCCGACAGGCCGGTAAGGCCGGCAGCTCTCAGCAAGGCGCGCTTGGGCAGCATGAAACGACAAATCCCCCGACCGGCCTGGGTGCCGGAACCGGGGGATCGTGACTCCTGCGTGCTTAAGCAGGGGTTAGAGCAACAATATATTACAAAGGCTCAGGAGATAGCACGCGAAGGGGACATCGAGTCCTCGGGAGCAGATCGTCACTCCGGACTTGTTCCGGGGTCCACCAAGCCGCACCGACTGGGCAAGCGCCTCGCTCCCTCGGCCAGCCCCAAACAGAAAAGGCCGGGCATCACGCCCGGCCTTTCCCAAATCCCTGAGGTCCCGAAGGATCAGGCCTTGCCGTCGAGGATCGCGTCGATCTGGCGGCCGACCTCGGCGATGTCGGCCATGCCGTCGACCTTCTTCACCAGGCCCTTGGCCTCGTAGAAGGGCAGGATCGGCGCGGTCTTGGCGCGATACTCGGCCATGCGGGTGCGCACGGTCTCGGCATTGTCGTCCGGGCGGCGCTTGAACTCGTGATGGCCGCACACGTCGCACGTGCCCTCGACCTTGGGCAGCTTGAACTTGTCGTGATAGCCCTCGCCGCAATTGGCGCAGGTGAAGCGGCCCTCGACACGCTCGACCAGCGCATCCTCGTTCACTTCGAGCTCGATGACGAAATCGAGCTTGCGGCCGCGCTCGGTGAGGAGCGCGTCGAGCGATTCCGCCTGGGCGGCGGTGCGCGGATAGCCATCGAAGATCGCGCCGTTCAGCGTGTCTTCCATGTCGAGCCGCTCGCCGATGATGCCCGAGACGATCGCGTCCGAAACCAGCTCGCCCGCATCCATCACGGCCTTGGCCTGGATGCCGGTCGGCGTGCCCGCCTTGACCGCGGCGCGCAGCATGTCGCCCGTCGACAGCTGCACCATGCCGCGCTCTTGCTCGAGCCGCTTCGCCTGGGTGCCCTTGCCGGCTCCCGGCGGGCCCAACAGGATGATGTTCACTAAGCCTATCCCCTCAGTTTCGGCTATGTCGGGCCGCGCTCAGCGCGCGCGGCCCTTCAGCTTCGCCTTCTTGATCAGGTCGCCATACTGGTGCGCCAGCAGGTGCGACTGGATCTGCGTCACCGTATCCATCGTCACGTTGACGACGATGAGCAGGCTGGTGCCGCCCATCAGGAAGGGCACGCTCATCGACGAGAACACTGCTTCGGGAACGAGGCAGATGACCGTCAGATAGGCTGCGCCGATCACGGTGATACGCGTGAGCACATAGTCGAAATAGAGCTCGGTGTTCTTGCCGGGGCGGATGCCCGGGATGAACCCGCCATAGCGCTTGAGGTTCTCGGCGGTCTCTTCCGGATTGAACACCACGGCGGTGTAGAAGAAGGAGAAGAACACGATGCCGAGGCCATAGAGCGTCATGTACACCGGCGAGCCATGGCGCAGCCAGGTGTTCAGGTTGATCACCAGATCGCTCCACCAGTTCTCGCCCGCGGTCATGTTGCCGGCGAACTGGGTGACGGTCAGCGGCAGCAGCAGCAGCGACGAGGCGAAGATCGGCGGGATCACGCCGGCGGTGTTCAGCTTGAGCGGCAGGTGGCTGCGCTCGGCCTGCACCCCGCGCGCGGTCTGGCGCTTGGGATACTGGATCAGGATGCGGCGCTGGGCGCGCTCCATGAAGCAGATGAACAGCACGAGCACGGCGACGCCGACCGCGATGGCGACGAGGGTGAACCACTCGCCGCGGGTGCGGCCGCCTTCGAAGAGCTGGGCCAGCGTGATCGGCAGGCGGGCGACGATGCCGGCCATGATGATCAGCGAGATGCCGTTGCCGATGCCGCGATTGGTGATCTGCTCACCGATCCACATCAGGAACATCGTGCCGCCGACAAGGCTGACCACCGCGCCGATGCGGAAGATCATGCCCGGCTCGACGACGGGCTGGAGGCCCTGCGACGCGCCGAAGGTCTCGAGCCCGGCGGCGATGAAATAGCCCTGCACCGCAGTGAGCGCGACGGTGCCGTAGCGGGTGTACTGGTTCAGCCGCTTGCGGCCGCTCTCGCCTTCCTTCTTGATCGCGTTGAGCTGCGGCGACAGCGAGGTCGCGAGCTGCACCACGATCGAGGCGGTGATGTAGGGCATCACGCCGAGCGCGACGATCGACATGCGGTTGAGCGCGCCGCCGGTGAAGTTGTTGAAGAAGTCGAGCACGCCACCCGCGGTCTGCTGCGCGAGCAGGTTGAGCTGGGTGGGGTCGACGCCCGGCAGGGGCACGTAGCTCAGCATGCGGAAGACGATCAGCGCGCCGAGGGTGAACCACAGGCGCTTCTTGAGATCGGTCGCCTGGGCGAACTTCGCCAGGTTGATGCTGGAAGCAAGTTGATCGGAGGCGGAGGCCATATTGTCTTAGGTCCCGGAAACAGAAACGGCGGATGAGCGTTTCCGCCCCCCGCCGCTCATATAAGTCTTAAGCCACGAAGGGCAATGCGCCCTCGCCCGACACCGGCGTTTGCCACTTTCCCGTCACCCCGGCGAAAGCCGGGGTCTCAGGCCGCTGGCGCACGCGCGTTGCACGAGATCCCGGCTTTCGCCGGGATGACGCTCAAGCCTTGGCGGCGGCCTTCTTGGCGGCCTGGGCGGTGCGGTGCTTGGCCTTGTGCTTCTCGGCAGCCGGCACGATCACGGGGATCGTCACGGTGCCGCCGGCCTTCTCGACCGCCTCGACCGCGCTCTTCGACGCGCCGGCAACGGTGAAGTTCAGCTTGGCCTTGAGCTCGCCCTTGCCGAGCAGACGGACGCCGTCCTTGCCGCCGCGGGTCAGGCCCGCCGCGTTCAGCTCGGCCTGGGTCAGGTCGGTCGCGGTCAGCTTGCCCGAGTCGATCGCCTTCTGGATCGCGCCCAGGTTCACCTCGGCATAGTCCTTGGCGAAGATGTTGTTGAAGCCGCGCTTCGGGATGCGCATGTGGAGCGGCATCTGGCCGCCCTCGAACCCGTTGATCGAGACACCCTCACGGCTCTTCTGGCCCTTCTGGCCACGGCCGCCGGTCTTGCCCTTGCCCGAGCCGATGCCGCGGCCGACGCGGATCTTGCGGTGGCGGGCGCCCTGGTTGTCGGTGAGTTCGTTAAGCTTCATGATCGTGCACTCGCTTTCGCTTTTGTCGCGCGTTGAAAGGAAGCGGGGCCCATAGCGGCGAGCCGGGGCTTTGTCACCCCTTGATTTTCACCGACTCCGCCGGACCAAGCAGGGCCAGCCGCAATTGGTGGCGCAGGATCGCGGTATGCCGTTCGGTGACGCGCGAGAAGAGCCAGGCGGCGGCGAGCGTCGCGGCGAAGATCAGCGCGACCACGGCCAGGCCGTGCGCATCCGGCGTGAGGCGCGCTGGCGGAGTCAGCGCGGCGGCGAGCAGCAGTGCCAGCGGGAAGTGGATGACATAGAAGGAATAGCTCGCATGCGCCCCGTAGAAACCCAGCGCGCGCACCAGCCCGAGCCGGGGCGGCACGACGAGGCACAGGCCGAACAAGGTGACTGCGAAGGTCAGCGCGATCGGTATCTCGACATCCGGGATGTCGGTGGCGACGCGGCTCAGCACCAGGGCGACCGCAAGCCCTGCCCCGCCGAGCAGGAGAACGGTCCATCCCAGCGCCCGCCTGCCGATCTTCCGCGTGGTGCAGGCCCAGCGATAGGCGAAGAACAGCCCCGCGCCGCACAGCCAGGGCACGAAGCGCAGGAGCATCGCCGGCGCCGCCAGGCCGACGACCAGGGTCACCAGCATGATGCTGGCCCGCCGCCGCGCGAACAGCAGCCACAGCGCCGGGAACCAGATATAATACCAGAATTCGTAGGCGAGGCTCCACAAGGGGCTGTTCGATCCGAACACCGGCGCGGCAACCGCCTGGAGGAAGACCAGATTGGCCAGCGCCACCCGCGGCGTCAGGTTCTCGGCCAGATCCCTGGGCACCGTCAGCGACTGGCTGGCGCCGCTGTAGATCGGCGCATGCAACAGGTAGAGGCCACTCAGGTCGCAGATCGCGCCCAGCGCCAGCGCGGGTACCAGCACGATCGCGAGCCGCGAATAGCGGTCGATCATGTAGCTGGTCCAGAATTTCGGCTCATCGACGCGGCGCACCGCCGATCCCGCGATCCAGAAGCCGGACAGGACGAAGAACACCATCACGCTCTGATGGCCGAAGCCGGTCAGGAAATAGAAGGCGCGGAGCAGCACCCCCGGCGACTGCACCGCCTCATAATCGACCAGGGCGAGGTTGCGGATGTGCGAGATCGCAACGGCCGCGGCTGCGACGAACCGGATCGCGTCCATATAGACGAAGGCGGCGCGTTCATCTGCGTCAGGGGCCTCCGGCATCGTTGCTCTACCCCGTACGCGATACCTACCGACACGGGCGCAGCGATACGGCCGCCAGCGCGCCTGGATGCGCTTGCGGAGCGCCGTCAGCGAGTGACGGACACGCGATACCAATTTTGCTGTAGCCCTCTTCTCGGCTCGAAAGGCCGATTAGAGCGCAAACCGACGGGGAGCCTTCAAGTTCCAGGGATAGGGCATTGAGTTCAAAATAAAATCGTGCCGGCGCGGTAGCCCGCGGGATGACGGCTACCCTAGGGGCGCCCTAAGGACGGCCGAGCGATCGGATCCAGCGGCCCCAGCCCTCTGCGATCGGCTTGCCGAGCCGCATCGCCGGCAGTTCTACGAAGCGATAGCTGAACGCAGCCGAAGCCAGGCTCAACGGCACGACGAGCAGCATCAGCGCGAAAGTTGCCGGCAGTCCCCCGCCGGCGAAGGGCCAGATACCCAGCAACTCGCTGCCGATCCCCGCCACCAGGCCGAGGATTGGAAGGTGGAGCAGATAGAGGCTGTACGACACGTCTCCCAGCCAGGTGAGCGGCCGGCTGCGCAGGAAACCGAACAGATCGGCGCGGACGTAGAGCACCGCGATCAGCGCGGTCGCGGCGACCGCCTCGATCAGCGCGGCAGGCTTCGACTCGTAATCGGTCATGAAATCGCCCGCGACCAGATTTCGCCCGAACCATAGCGCGCAGAAGGCGACCAGCGCCGCGACGACGGCCACGCGATCGTTGCGAAGGCGCGGCGCGATCGCCGGCGCGATCAGCACGATCCCCGCCCCCAGCGCGAAATCGACCAGGTACACCGGCGCGACAACGATCGAAAAGCCGCCGATCTGGGAAAGGATGGCAAGCAGCACCGCCACCAGCAGGAACAACCGGGTGCGCCGGAACAACAGCCAGGCGATCCCCGGCATGAGGAAGGAGCCGATCAATTCGACGAACAGCGACCAGATCGGCACCGGGAACAGCGTGAACACGCCCATCACCGACAGCAGCGCGACCACCGGGGTCAGAAATTCGCGGCTATGGGGATTCCACCACAGCGAAACCGTCTCGGGCTTGGGCATGCCGTGGAAGAGGAGCGCATAGCCCAGCGCGACGAGCAGCGAGACCCAGAGCGCCGGATAGATCCGGAAGGCCCGGCGCAGGTAGAAGCTCGACGTTTCGGCCAGGTCGATCGGGCGCCGGGAAAGCGAGATCGTCAGCACGAAGCCGCTCAGCACGAAGAAGGTGACCACCGCCGCATGCGCGTTGATCGCAATCTCGCTGAGCCGGCGCAGGCCCGCGCCATAGTCATAATAGAAGCAGCAATGGTGCAGCACGACCGCCAGCGAGGCGAGACCGCGAACCGATTGAAGTTCTACGCTGTGCTTGCGCCCCTGCAGTTCGGCCGTCGCCCGCTCGATCGAAAGCCAATCCCGCATCGCCGCTCATTCTCCCTCGCCGCGGGCGTGCACACAGCCCGGCGAAAAGGCAAGCGCCTCCCCCTTTCCACGGCACGCAAACGAAAAGGGGCGACAGTCGCCTGCCGCCCCTTCCCTGTCTTGTCGCCGGTAAAGCGGACGAAGGCTTAGCCCTCGAGCACCTTCACCATGTGCGGCAGCTTGCGGATCATGCCGCGGACCTCGGGGCTGTCTTCCAGCTCCGAAACCTTGTGCATCTTGTTGAGGCCAAGGCCGATCAGCGTCGCGCGCTGATCCTTGGTGCGGCGGATCGGCGAGCCGATCTGCTGGATCTTGATCTTCGCCATGTCGCTTACTCCGCGATCGCGGCCGCATCCGCCTCGGCGGTCTGCGAACCACCGCGGCCGAGCAGGTCGGCGATCTTCTTGCCGCGCCGCTGGGCGACCGACTTCGGCGAAGTCTGGTCGTTCAGCGCCTCGAAGGTGGCGCGGATCATGTTGTAGGGGTTCGACGTGCCGACCGACTTGGTCACGACGTCGGCAACGCCCAGGCTCTCGAAGATGGCGCGCATCGGGCCACCCGCGATGATGCCGGTGCCCTGCGGCGCCGAACGGATCGTCACGCGGCCGGCGCCGAAATGGCCCTTGCCGTCGTGATGCAGCGTGCGGCCTTCCTTGAGCGGAATGCGGACCATCGCCTTCTTGGCAGCAGCCGTCGCCTTCGAGATGGCTTCCGGCACTTCGCGCGCCTTGCCATGACCGAAGCCTGCACGGCCCTTGCCGTCGCCCACGACGACCAGCGCCGCGAAGCCGAAGCGCTTGCCGCCCTTCACCGTCTTCGAGACGCGGTTGATGTGGACCAGCTTCTCGATCAGCTCTTCGCCGCCGTCCTCGGCACCGCGACGATCGTCGCGGCGGCCACGGTTGCCGTCACGGCCGCCACGACCGCGATCGCCACCACCGCCCGGACCACCACGGCCACGGCCGCGGCCACGGCCCTGCTGCTCCTGGGGAGCACCGGCGTCCTGGGCTTCGAAGCCCGCGCCCTCTGCGGGCGCCTGGTTGTTTTCGTCAGCCATTCTCAGAACTCCAGCCCGCTCTCACGAGCGGCATCGGCCAGCGCCTTGACGCGGCCATGATAGAGGAAGCCACCGCGGTCGAACACGACCTGGGTGATGCCGGCAGCCTTGGCAGCCGCGGCAACGCGCTTGCCGACTTCCTGGGCGGCCTCGATGGTCGCGCCGGTCTTGCCGCGCACGTCCTTGTCGAGGGTGGAAGCTGCGGCGACGGTCTTGCCGGCGGCATCGTCGATCACCTGGGCATAGATGTGCTTGCCCGAGCGATGGACCGAAAGACGCGGACGACCACCGGCACGCGCACGCAGAGCGCTGCGGTTGCGGCGACGACGCTTCTCGAAAAGCGAGAGACCCTTGGTGCTGATCACTTCTTCTTCCCTTCCTTACGGAAGATGAACTCGCCGTCGTACTTGATGCCCTTGCCCTTGTACGGCTCGGGCTTGCGCCAGCGGCGAATCTCGGCCGCAATCTGGCCGACCTTCTGCTTGTCGATGCCCGAGATCTCGACCGTGGTCTGATCCGGGGTCTTGATCTCGATGCCTTCCGGCACGTCGATGTTCACGTCGTGCGAATAGCCGAGCTGGAGCTTGAGCACCTTGCCCTGCGCCGCCGCACGGTAACCGACGCCGGTGATCAGCAGCTTCTTCGAGAAGCCGGTGGTCACGCCGGTGACGAGGTTCTGCACCAGGGTGCGCTGCATGCCCCAGAAGGCACGGGCGCGCTTGGTGTCGTTCGCCGGCTGCACCGAGATGCCGCCATCGACGAGCTCATAGCTGATCAGATCAGCCTTCGGGATCGACAGAGTGCCCTTGGGGCCCTTCACCGAGACCTGGTCGCCGTCCAGCGTGGCGGTGACGCCAGCGGGGATCGCGACCGGCTTCTTACCGATGCGGCTCATTAGAACACCTCCGCCAGCACTTCGCCGCCGACATTCTGCTCGCGCGCTTCCGCGTCCGAGAGAACGCCGCGAGGCGTCGAGACGATCGTGATGCCCAGGCCGTTGCGGACGCGGGGAAGCTCCTGGCTGCCCGAGTACACGCGGCGGCCCGGCTTCGAGATGCGCGCGACGTGCTTGATCGCCGGCTGGCCCTCGAAATACTTCAGCTCGATGCGGATGCCCGCGGCGGGGCCCATCTGCTCTTCGCTGTAGCCACGGATGTAGCCTTCGCGCTGGAGCACATCGAGAACGCGCGCACGCAGCTTGCTCGCCGGCGTAAGGACAGAGTCCTTGCGGGCGCGCTGGCCGTTGCGGATGCGGGTGAGCATATCACCCAGGGGATCGGTCACTGCCATCTTCGTGATCCTTACCAGCTCGACTTCGTGACACCGGGGATCAGGCCCTTGTTGGCCAGATCACGCAGCATGACACGAGCAAGACGGAACTTGCGGTAGTAACCGCGGGGGCGACCGGTGAGCTCGCACCGGTTGCGAATGCGGGTCGGGTTGCCGTTGCGCGGCAGCTCGGCCATCTTGAGACGCGCGATGAGACGCTCGGTCTCATCGAGGCTCTCGTCATTCGCGATCGCCTTCAGCTTCGCATACTTGCCGGCGTACTTCTTCACCAGCTGCTTGCGACGCTCGTTCTTGTTCACGGAACTCAGTTTCGCCATGACTTAAGTTCTCTTTCCTTTACGCGGCCTTGGCTTCGCCGTCCGCATCCTGCGGGAACGGGAAACCGAAGAGACGGAGAAGCTCGCGAGCTTCCTCGTCGGTCTTCGCGGTGGTGGTCACGATCACGTCCATGCCGCGGATCTTGTCGACCTTATCGTAGCTGATTTCCGGGAAGATCAGCTGCTCCTTGAGACCGCAGGCATAGTTGCCGCGGCCGTCGAACGACTTCGGGTTCAGGCCACGGAAGTCGCGAACGCGCGGCAGCGCGATCGTGATGAAGCGATCGAGGAACTCGTACATGCGCTCGCGGCGAAGGGTGACCTTCGCGCCGATCGGCATGCCCTCGCGCAGCTTGAACTGCGCGATCGACTTCTTCGCCTTGGTGATCACCGGCTTCTGGCCCGCGATCAGCTCCATTTCAGAAGCGGCCTGCTCGACCTTCTTCTTGTCCTGGGTCGCTTCGCCGACGCCCATGTTGAGCACGATCTTCTCGATCTTCGGCACTTCCATGACGTTCTTGTAACCGAACTTCTCGGTCATCGCCTTGGCGATGGTCTCGTCATAGAGCTTGCGCATGCGCGGCGTGTAGGAATCAGCCATTGATGACCTCCCCGGTCTTGACCGCAACGCGGACCTTCTTGCCGTCACGCTCCTCGAAGCGGACGCGGGTCGGCTTGCCGTCCTTGGTCACATGGGCGACCTTCGACACCGCCATCGGCGCTTCCGAACGCTCGAGGCCACCCTGCGGGTTGGCCTGCGAAGCCTTGCGGTGACGCACGGCGACGTTCACGCCCGACACAACAACCTTGCCCTCCTTGGGGAGAGCCTTGACGACTTCACCGGTACGGCCCTTGTCCTTGCCGGACAGGACGATGACCTGGTCGCCCTTCTTGATCTTGGCAGCAGCCATCACAGCACCTCGGGGGCGAGCGAAATGATCTTCATGAAGCCCTTCGAGCGCAGCTCGCGGACCACCGGGCCAAAGATACGGGTGCCGATCGGCTCCTCGTTCTTGTTGACCAGGACGGCAGCATTGCCGTCGAAGCGAATGACCGAGCCATCGGCGCGGCGGACGTCCTTGGCGGTGCGGACGATGACGGCACGGTGCACGTCACCCTTCTTCACCTTGCCGCGGGGAGCAGCTTCCTTGATGCTGACGACGATGACGTCGCCGACGGAGGCGAAGCGACGCTTCGATCCGCCCAGCACCTTGATGCACTGCACCCGCTTCGCGCCGCTGTTGTCAGCGACGTCGAGATTGGACTGCATCTGGATCATGGATCCGGTTCCTTCTCGTTCGGCCTACCGGGACGTTCGCCCGGCGGTTCCAGTTGAAAACGCTTAGGCGGCGGCGTCCGACTTGGTCGGGGTCGCGTGGGTGTTCACCCGCTCGATCACCTTCCAGGTCTTGAGCTTCGAGATCGGCGCAGTCTCTTCGATGCGCACGGTCTCGCCGGCCTTGTACTCATTGCCCTCATCATGGGCATGATACTTCTTCGAGCGACGGATGATCTTGCCGTAGAGCGGGTGCTTCACCTTACGCTCCACGAGCACGACGACCGTCTTGTCGCCCTTGTCGGAAACCACGTTCCCGGTCAGCACGCGCTTCGGCATGGTCTCTGTCCTTACTTCGCAGCCGAGCGCGAGCGCTCGTTCTGCAGCGTCTTGATACGGGCGATGTCACGACGGACCTCGCGAACGCGGCTCGGCTTCTCGAGCTGGCTGGTCGCGGCCTGGAAGCGGAGGTTGAACGCCTCGCGCTTCAGGTTGCCGAGCTCGTCGCTCAGCTGGTCTTCGGTCTTCGCACGAAGATCGGTAGCCTTGGTCATTCTATCAACCCTCCAGGTGCGAGGTATCGCCGAGGCGAGCCACGACCTTGACCTTGATCGGCAGCTTCATCGCCGCGCGCTCGAAAGCTTCAGCAGCGAGCGGGCCCGGCACGCCGTCCAGCTCGAACAGGATGCGGCCCGGCTTGACGCGGGCGACCCAGAATTCCGGCGAACCCTTACCCGAGCCCATGCGGACTTCAGCAGGCTTCGACGAAACCGGCACGTCCGGGAAGATGCGGATCCAGAGACGGCCCTGACGCTTGATGTGGCGCGTGATCGCGCGGCGAGCCGCTTCGATCTGGCGGGCGGTGATCCGCTCCGGCTCCATCGCCTTCAGGCCGTACGACCCGAAGTTGAGCGCCGTGCCACCCTTGGCGTCGCCATGGATGCGGCCCTTGAAGGCCTTGCGGAACTTGGTGCGCTTCGGTTGCAGCATTGTCCCTAGTCCTTAGCGACGGTCTTCGCGCGCCGGGCGCACGCCCGTCGTCTGCGATTCCAGGTTGAGGCGATCGGTCGCCATCGGATCGTGGCCGAGGATCTCACCCTTGAAGATCCACACCTTCACGCCGCAGACGCCATAGGCGGTGTGCGCTTCGGCAGTGGCGTGATCGATGTTCGCGCGCAGCGTGTGCAGCGGAACGCGACCTTCGCGATACCATTCCGAACGGGCGATCTCGGCGCCGCCGAGACGGCCGCCGCAGTTGATCCGGATGCCCTCGGCGCCGAGACGCATCGCCGACTGCACCGCGCGCTTCATGGCGCGACGGAAGGCGATACGACGCTCGAGCTGATCGGCGATGCCCTGGGCGACGAGCTTGGCGTCGACTTCCGGCTTGCGGATCTCGACGATGTTCAGGCTCACGTCGCTCGAGGTCATCGAGCTCAGCGTCTTGCGCAGCTTCTCGATGTCCGAGCCCTTCTTGCCGATGATGACACCGGGACGGGCAGCGTAGATCGACACGCGGCACAGCTTGGCCGGACGCTCGATCACCACCTTCGAGATCGCGGCCTGGGGCAGCGTCTCGAGGATGTACTTGCGGATCTTGAGGTCCTCCATGAGAAGGCGGCCGTAATCGGCGCCCTCGGCGAACCAACGGCTGTCCCAGGTACGGTTGACCTGGAGGCGAAGACCGATCGGGTTGCTCTTGTGACCCATTATGCTTCTTCCTGCTCGCGGACGACGATGCGAAGACGGCTGAACGGCTTCAGGATGCGGGTGGACTTGCCACGGCCGCGGGTCGCGAAGCGCTTCATCGTGATCGACTTGCCGACCGAAGCCTCGGCGACGACGAGTGCGTCGACGTCGAGGTTGTGGTTGTTCTCCGCGTTGGCGATCGCCGAAGCGAGAACCTTGCGGGCGTCGACGGCCATGGCCTTGGTCGAGAACTGAAGGATATTCAGCGCATCGCCGGCCTTCTTGCCGCGGATCAGGCCCGCAACGAGGTTCAGCTTCTGGGCCGAGCCGCGGATCTGCGTGGCGACGGCAAGGGCTTCCTTGTCGCCGACCTTACGGGGGGCTGCAGGCTTGCTCATTAGCGCTTACCCTTCTTGTCGGCAGCGTGGCCCGGGAAGAACCGGGTCGGCGCGAACTCGCCGAGCTTCATGCCAACCATGTCCTCGTTGACCGAGACCGGCACGAACTTGCGGCCATTATAGACGTTGAACGTCAGGCCGACGAAGTCCGGCAGGATCGTCGAGCGGCGCGACCAGGTCTTGATCGGACCGGCGCGGGTGCCCTGCTCCTGCGCGGTCTGCGCCTTCTTGAGCAGGTGGAGGTCCACGAACGGACCCTTCCAAACGGAACGAGCCATCCTATTAGCCCTTCTTCTTCGCGTGACGGCTGCGGATGATCATCTTGTCCGTCGCCTTGTTGTGGCGGGTGCGCGCACCCTTGGTCGGCTTGCCCCACGGGGTGACCGGGTGACGGCCGCCCGAGGTACGGCCTTCACCACCGCCGTGCGGGTGGTCGACCGGGTTCTTCGCGACACCGCGGGTCAGCGGGCGGATGCCCTTCCAGCGGTTGCGGCCGGCCTTGCCGAGGTTGGTGTTCTGGTTGTCCGGGTTGGACACCGCACCGACCGTCGCCATGCAGTTGCCGTGGATGTAGCGCTGCTCGCCCGAGTTCAGGCGAACGATGACCATGCCGCGGTCACGGCCGACGACCTGCACATAGGTGCCCGCCGAACGCGCGATCTGACCGCCCTTGCCCGGCTTCATCTCCACATTGTGGACGATGGTGCCGACCGGCATCTGCGACAGTTCCATGGCGTTGCCCGGCTTCACGTCGGTCTTCTTGCCCGCGATCACCTTGTCGCCGACAGCGAGACGCTGCGGAGCGATGATGTAGGCCAGGCGATCCTTGCCGGCTTCGTCGGCGCCGTAGTTGACGAGCGCGATGAAGGCGGTGCGGTTGGGATCATACTCGATCCGCTCGACCGTGCCCTCAACGTCCCACAGGCGACGCTTGAAGTCGATGATACGGTAGCGCTGCTTGTGACCGCCGGCGATGCCGCGCGAGGTCACATGGCCCTTGTTGTTGCGGCCGCCGGTCTTGGTCTTGCCTTCGGTCAGACCCTTGACCGGGCGACCCTTGTACAGGGCCGAACGGTCGATCAGGATCAGGCCGCGGACGCCAGGCGACGTCGGATTATAGTTCTTGAGTGCCATCGCCTCAGATTCCCGTCGTCACGTCGATCTGATCGCCATCGGCGAGCGTCACGATCGCTTTCTTCACGTCAGAGCGGCGATACGGCGCGCCCTTCCACTTCTTGGTCTTGCCCTTCTGGACGATCGTGTTGACGCCCGTGACCTTGACCGAGAACAGCGCTTCGACAGCGGCCTTGATCTCGGGCTTGGTGGCGTCGCCGGCGACCTTGAACACAACGGCGTTGTACTCGGAGACCAGGGTCGACTTTTCGGTGATGTGCGGAGCGACAATCACGTCATAGTGACGGTTGTCGATCGCAGCTGCCTGCTTCTTAGCCATTGAAGCGCGCCTCCAGGCTCTCGACGGCAGCGCGGGTCAGAACCAGCGTGTCGTGCTTCAGGATGTCATAGACGTTGGCGCCGACCGCCGGGAGGACGTTGACGCCCACCAGGTTACGGGCCGCGAGGAAACCGTTGCCGGCTTCGCCGTCGATCACCAGGGCAGTCTTGCCGGTGCCGAGCTTGGCGAACTGGGTCTTCAGCTCCGCGGTCTTGGCGGTGCCGAAGGCGTCGAGGACGATCAGCGAGCCCGCCTTGGCGTGGCTGCTGAGCGCCATCTTCAGGCCGAGCGCGCGGATCTTCTTGTTCAGCGACGGATTGAAGTCGCGAACGCGGGCGCCGTGCGCCTTACCACCGCCGATGAACACCGGAGCGCGGCGATCGCCGTGACGGGCGGTACCGCCGCCCTTCTGGCGACCGAACTTCTTGCCCGAGCGGGCGACGTCAGCACGCTCGCGAGTGCCGCGCGCGGTGGCGCGGCGCTTCTCGAGCTGCCAGGTGACGACGCGGTGCAGGATATCGGCGCGCGGCTCGACACCGAAGACGGTGTCGTTGAGCTCGATGTCGCCCGATGCCTTGGCGTCGAGGGTTTGAACCTTGACCTTCACTTAGCCCTCCTGGCCTTCGGTCGCCTCAGGAGCCTCGACCGTATCGGCCGGAGTCTCCGCGGGAGCGGTGTTGTTGTTGGCAACCGACTTGATGCCGGCCGGGAACGGCGCGGTGTCGGGGCGAGCGACCTTGACGGCGTCCTTGACGAACAGCCAGCCGCCCTTCGAGCCAGGGACCGAGCCCTTGACGAAGATCAGGCCGCGCTCGACGTCGGTGCCGACGATCTCGAGGTTCTGCTGGGTGCGGAACTTGTCACCCATGTGGCCGGCCATCTTCTTGTTCTTGAAGACCTTGCCCGGATCCTGGCGCTGACCGGTCGAACCGAGCGAGCGGTGCGAAACCGAGACGCCGTGGGTGGCGCGCAGACCGCCGAAGCCCCAACGCTTCATGCCGCCCGCGAAGCCCTTGCCCTGGGTCTTGCCCTGGATGTCGACGAACTGGCCGGCGACATAGTGGTCGGCCGAGATCTCGGCGCCCACTTCGAGCAGGCCGTCCGCGTCGACGCGGAACTCATGGACGACAGCCTTGGGCTCGACTTCGGCCTTGCCGAAGTGGCCGCGCTGCGGCTTGGCGACATTCTTGCTCTTCGCCGTGCCGGCGCCGAGTTGGACGGCAGTGTAGCCGTCGCGATCCTTTTCGCGGACGGAGACGACCTGGACGCCTTCGAGAGCCAGGACGGTGACGGGCACGTGGCGGCCGTCGTCCTGGAACAGGCGGGTCATCCCCAACTTCTTCGCGATCACGCCAGTGCGCATGACCAGTTGCTCCTATGCATAGGCACCCTCGGGACCATTCCCTCGGGTGCGTGCTTCAGCCCGAAAATATGATGCGAGCCCCCGTCCGGGCTGAACCCCCTCCCGAAGGAAGAGGCGACGGGGGACGCAGACCCGGTTCTCCGAAGAGGCCGGCGGTATCCCTATCGCGATGCGAGTGCGCCCGTGGCGCCCTCCGGTTCCTTGCGTTGGATCGGGATCGATCCGGTGGAGGAACCTGGCGAATCCCCCATAAGGGAATCGCGAATCTCGTGTGGAGGCGCGCCTTTACGTCAGCAGCGCTTCCCTGTCCACCCTCCAACTGCGTTCCCTTGCAGAGATACGCCAAGTGGAGAGCGACCCCGGCTTTCGCCGGGGCTAAAGGCAAGCTCGCTTAAGCGAGCTTGATCTCGACGTCCACGCCGGCGGCGAGGTCGAGCTTCATCAGCGCGTCCACCGTCTGCGGGGTCGGCTGCACGATGTCGAGCATGCGCTTGTAGGTGCGCACTTCGAACTGCTCGCGGCTCTTCTTGTCGATGTGGGGACCACGGTTGACCGTGAACTTCTCGATCTTCGTCGGAAGCGGGATCGGGCCACGGATGAGAGCGCCGGTGCGGCGCGCAGTGTCGGCGATGTCGCCGGTCGCCTGGTCGAGCACTCGATGATCGAACGCCTTCAGGCGAATACGGATATTCTGCGTTTCCATGTCCCTACCAATGCGAAAGAGCGGGGCCCGTTGCCGAGCCTCTATGCTGTACCCAAAACCGAAGGCGCGCCCTTACAGCGCCCCTCATAAAAAGGCAACCGCCCGACTCTCCTTTTTTGGAGAGCCGGGCGATTGTTTTTCAGTTCAGGCCTTGCGGCCGAAACTTGAGCTTACTTCTGGATCTCGGCGACGACGCCGGCACCCACGGTGCGGCCGCCTTCGCGGATGGTGAAGCGCTGGCCGACGTCCATGGCGATCGGCGCGATCAGCTTGATGCCGAGAGCGACGTTGTCGCCCGGCATCACCATCTCGGTGCCTTCCGGCAGCTCGATCGTGCCGGTCACGTCCGTGGTACGGAAGTAGAACTGCGGACGATAGTTGGCGAAGAACGGCGTGTGACGGCCACCCTCGTCCTTCGACAGCACGTACACTTCCGACTTGAAGTCGGTGTGCGGCTTGATCGAACCCGGCTTGGCCAGAACCTGGCCACGCTCGACTTCGTCACGGCCGACGCCGCGGATCAGCGCGCCGATGTTGTCGCCGGCTTCACCCTGGTCGAGCAGCTTGCGGAACATTTCCACGCCGGTGACGGTGGTCTTGCGGACGGCTTCCTGGATGCCGACGATCTCGACTTCCTCGCCAACCTTGACGATGCCGGTCTCGACGCGGCCGGTCACCACGGTGCCGCGGCCCGAGATCGAGAACACGTCTTCGATCGGCATCATGAACGGCTTGTCGAGCGGACGCTCCGGCTGCGGGATCGACTCGTCGACGGCAGCCATGAGGGCCAGGATCGCGTCCTTGCCGAGCTTGTCGTCCGAACCCGAGAGAGCGGCGGTCGCCGAACCACGGATGATCGGAATGTTGTCGCCGTCGAATTCACGACGCGACAGCTCTTCGCGGATTTCCATCTCGACGAGCTCGAGGATTTCCTCGTCCTCGACCAGGTCGACCTTGTTCAGGAAGACGACCATGGTCGGCACGCCGACCTGGCGAGCGAGCAGGATGTGCTCCTTGGTCTGCGGCATCGGGCCGTCGGTGGCGGCGACCACGAGGATCGCGCCGTCCATCTGGGCAGCGCCGGTGATCATGTTCTTCACATAGTCGGCGTGGCCCGGGCAGTCGACGTGCGCATAGTGACGCTTGTCGGTCTCGTACTCGACGTGCGCGGTCGAGATGGTGATGCCGCGCTCGCGCTCTTCCGGAGCCTTGTCGATGTTGGCGAAGTCGACGGCGGCGTTGCCCGCGACGTTCTCCGCCAGAACCTTGGTGATAGCGGCCGTCAGCGAGGTCTTGCCGTGGTCGACGTGACCGATGGTGCCGATGTTGAGGTGCGGCTTGTTCCGCTCAAACTTTGCCTTCGCCATTGTTTTCCTACCTTCTGATCTCTGATTCCGCGCCGCCAGGGGATTCGCCGGAAGGCGGCCCCATAGCGGCTGTTTTTAGATTACGCCAGCCCGAGCGGGCGAAGCGTGTTACGCCAGCTTCGCCTTGACTTCGTCGGCCACGTTCGGCGGCACTTCGTCATAGTGCGAGAACTGCATCGAGTACTGCGCACGACCCTGGGTGAACGAGCGGAGCTGGTTCACATAGCCGAACATGTTCGCCAGCGGGACCATCGCCTCGACCGTCTGCGCGTTGCCGCGGCTGTCGGTACCCTGGATCTGGCCACGGCGGCTGTTGATGTCGCCGATGACGTCGCCGAGATAGTCCTCGGGGGTCACGACTTCCACCTTCATGATCGGCTCGAGCAGCTTGATGCCGGCCTTCTGGGCGGCTTCGCGCATTGCGGCACGGGCGGTGATTTCGAAGGCCAGCGCCGACGAGTCGACGTCGTGGTACGCACCGTCATAGAGCAGCACTTCGAAGTCGATGATCGGGAAGCCGACCAGCGAACCGGTCTGCGCCGTCTCGCGGAAGCCCTTCTCGATCGCCGGGATATACTCCTTCGGCACGTTGCCGCCCTTGACTTCGTCCTTGAAGACGAAGCCCGAACCGCGCTCGCCCGGGGTCAGCTTGACCTTGACGCGACCGAACTGGCCGGTGCCGCCCGACTGCTTCTTGTGCGTGTAGTCGATGTCCACCGGCTTCGCGAGATACTCGCGATACGCCACCTGCGGCGCACCGACATTCGCCTCGACCTTGAACTCGCGCTTCATGCGATCGACCAGAATCTCGAGATGGAGCTCGCCCATGCCCTTGATGATGGTCTGGCCCGACTCGTGGTCGGTCGAAACGCGGAACGAGGGATCCTCGGCGGCCAGGCGGTTGAGCGCGATGCCCATCTTTTCCTGGTCGGCCTTGGTCTTCGGCTCCACCGACAGCTCGATCACGGGCTCCGGGAACTCCATGCGCTCCAGGATGATCGGGTTGGCAGCGTCGCACAGCGTGTCGCCGGTCGTGGTCTCCTTGAGACCCGCGATCGCGACGATGTCGCCCGCACGCGCCTCATCGATGTCCTCACGCGAGTTCGCGTGCATGAGGAGCATACGGCCGATCTTTTCCTTCTTGTCCTTCACCGAGTTCAGGTAGCTGCCCTTGGTGAGGGTGCCCGAGTAGATACGGGCGAAGGTGAGCGAGCCGACGAACGGATCGTTCATGATCTTGAACGCGAGCAGCGACAGCGGGGCATCGTCGGCGGCCGGACGCGAATCCGGGGTCTCGCCGTCGAGCTTCACGCCCTGCACGTCGGGAATGTCGAGCGGGCTCGGCAGATAGTCGACCACGGCGTCGAGCAAGGGCTGCACGCCCTTGTTCTTGAACGCCGAGCCGCACAGGATCGGCACGAAGGCCATCTCGAGCGTGCCCTTGCGGATCAGCTTCTTGAGGTCGGCGACCGACGGCTCATTGCCTTCGAGATACGCTTCCATCAGCGCGTCGTCCTGCTCGACGGCCATCTCGATCAGGTCGCTGCGATACTTCGCGGCCTTTTCCTTCAGGTCGTCGGGGATCTCGGCATATTCGAACTTCGCGCCCAGCGACTCTTCGAGCCAGATGATCGCGCGGTTCTCGACCAGGTCGACCAGGCCCTTGAAGCCGCCTTCCATGCCGATCGGGAGATACAGCACGGCCGGACGCGCGCCGAGGCGCTCGACGATCGTGTCGACGCAGAAATAGAAATCGGCACCGGTGCGGTCGAGCTTGTTGACGAAGCACATGCGCGGCACGCCGTACTTGTCGGCCTGGCGCCACACGGTCTCCGACTGCGGCTCCACGCCGGCAACGCCGTCGAAGCAGGCAACCGCGCCGTCGAGCACGCGCAGCGAACGCTCGACTTCGATGGTGAAGTCGACGTGGCCCGGGGTGTCGATGATGTTGATCAGGTGCTCTTCACCCTTGCCCTCTGCCGCGCGCCACTTGCAGGTGGTCGCCGCCGAGGTGATGGTGATGCCGCGCTCCTGCTCCTGCTCCATCCAGTCCATCGTCGCGGTGCCTTCGTGCACTTCGCCGATCTTGTAGGACTTGCCGGTGTAGTAGAGGATGCGCTCGGTCGTCGTCGTCTTGCCGGCGTCGATGTGCGCCATGATGCCGATATTGCGGTAACGCTCGAGCGGATGGCTGCGGGCCATGACCTGGTTTCCTTAAGGATGTGGGGAGCCGGACGATCCGGCTCCCCGATATGTAGGAACGAAAGTTGGAAGCGCCAGCCTGGCCGGCGCGTCCGGGAGTCTTACCAGCGGTAGTGGCTGAAGGCGCGGTTCGCCTCGGCCATACGGTGGGTATCCTCGCGCTTCTTCACCGCGTTGCCGCGGTTGTTCGAGGCGTCCAGCAGCTCGCCCGAGAGGCGGGCCGACATGGTGTTCTCGCTGCGGTTGCGGGCCGACGAGATCAGCCAGCGGATCGCAAGCGCCTGCGCACGCTCCGGACGGACTTCCACCGGCACCTGGTAGGTCGCACCGCCGACGCGGCGGCTGCGGACCTCGATGCCCGGCTTGATGTTGTTCAGCGCGTCATGGAACACGCCGATCGGATCGCGCTTGGCGCGGGTCTCGACGGTTTCCAGGGCCGAATAGACGATGCCTTCGGCGACGGACTTCTTGCCGTCCAGCATCACCGAATTCATGAACTTCGAAAGCACGATGTCACCGAACTTGGGATCCGGCAGGATTTCGCGCTTTTCGGGGCGACGACGACGAGCCATCTTGAATTTCCTTCTAAAACTTCAGCGTGTCCGGAACCCGTCCGGGGCTTACTATGGCTGTGATTACTTCGGACGCTTCGCGCCGTACTTCGAACGGCTCTGCTTGCGGTCCTTGACGCCCTGCGTGTCGAGCACGCCGCGCAGCACGTGGTAGCGCACGCCCGGAAGGTCGCGCACACGGCCGCCGCGGATCAGCACAACCGAGTGCTCCTGAAGGTTGTGACCTTCGCCCGGGATGTAGCTGATGACTTCGCGCTGGTTGGTCAGGCGGACCTTCGCAACCTTGCGGAGCGCCGAGTTCGGCTTCTTCGGGGTCGTGGTATAGACACGGGTGCAAACGCCGCGCTTCTGCGGGTTCTGCTCCATCGCAGGGACCTTCGACTTGGTCTTCTGCAGTTCGCGGCCCTTGCGGACCAGCTGGTTAATCGTCGGCATGAAGCCCTTCACCTTATGTTACCGGCCGCAGCCGGCGGTTACTTTGCTGGAACCCTTGTTTGAGAATACGAAAAGGCCCCGGGTGCCATCGGCCCCCTGGACCATTGCGTCTCCAGCAACGTTCAGCTCTTGCCCCACGAAGAATCATGACCGGACGGACCGGTCCCTCGCGGAACGGGGGCGCCTATAGCGACGGGGGGCTTGGCGGTCAACTGACTCGCCCTGTGCCGCCGCAGCCGGGATAACGGAGCGTCAACCAGCTGCGGGCTAGGGGTTGCGAGATGGTTCGTTACGCATCCCGATTCAAGCCGCTAGCCGCCGCGCTCGCGGCGCTGTTCGCCACGCTCGTGCTCGGCGGCTTCGGCCCCGCGCTCCCCGGCGCGACGGGCCTGCTGTCCTGGGAGCTGTTCGGCCTGGCCACGGTGGGCGGCACCGGGCTGCTCGCCTGGCACCTCGCCCAGCTCACCGCATTGCCCGCAGGGCCGCTGCCCAAAGCCGCGCTGCCTGCCGCGCTGATTCCGCTGGCGGTGTTTCCGCATATCGGCGCAGCCGCGCTGCTGGTGCCGGTGGCGCTCGCGCTGCCGCTGCTCCGGATCGACCGATTCGCCGGCGGCCTGGCGCTCGCCGGAACGCTGGCGATGCTCGGGCCGCTGCCGCTCTCTCCATTGGTCGCCGGCGTAACGATGCTCGGCGCCGCGTGGCTTTGCCGCGCTCGCTGCCCCGCCGCCAACGACAATCCCTCTCTGGAACGCCTGTCCCGCTTTTGGTCGGTGCCTGTTCCTGCACATTATGCTAGGGATTTATGCAGGGATTCGGGGTCCGAATTTGGGGAGTAGCGTGAATGTTCAACGGCAATAATCGTGGTCGCGATCGCGACGAGCGCCCGGCAGTGCCGCCGGCACCGCCGCAGCAGAGCAGCAGCAGCGGCAAGCGCGGCATGTTTTCGGTGATCGGCCCGGACGTGACCGTCACGGGCAACGTTTCGGCCACCGCCGACCTGCACATCGATGGCCGCATCGAAGGCGACGTCAATTGCGGTAGCCTGGCGCAGGGCGCCGACAGCCAGATCTTCGGCAACGTCACCGCCGACAGCGCCCGCCTTGCCGGTGCGATCGAAGGCACGGTGCGCGTCCGCACGCTCACCATCGAGCGTTCGGCAAAGATCACCGGCGATGTCGAGTACGAGAACATCACCATCGAGAATGGCGGCCATATCGACGGCCGCCTGAAGCATATGAGCACGGTCCAGGCAGCGGCTGCTGCGGCAACCGGCCCGCGCCCGGTCGAAGCGGCCCCTTCGCCCTTCGCGGCGGCGGCGAACGAATAAGCCCGGGCTTATCGGCAAACAGGAAGGGCGCGTTCTCCCCGGAGAGCGCGCCCTTTGCTTTGGTGTCGGAAGTTAACCGCATAGCCTCTCCCCGGCGAAGGCCGGGGCCCAGACTTGAAATGCACGCGCCTTGGCGCGTCTTCGCCACGCACTGCTTAGTCTGGGCCCCGGCCTTCGCCGGGGAGAGGAAGGGTGAAAACCCTACAGCCCCTTGATCTTGTCTAGGTGCTGCTGGACGATCGGCGCGATCTCGACCGCGAAGGCCTTGAGCTCGGGCACCGTGCCGTTCGCGGCATAATCCTGCACCGTTGCCAGCGTCCTCTGGTGCGCCACCAGCTGCTGCGCCTTGTAGGCGGTGTCGAAATCCGCCCCGGTCGTGTCGCGCAGCGTCGCGAGGTTCGCTTCCTGCTCGGCGCTCAGCCTGGGGTTCGGCATCAGCGCGGGCACCGCCTTGGCGGCGGCCGCCTTCAGCTTGGCGGTCGATTCGGTATGGCCGGTCACCATCATCCCGCCGAAATCCTTGAGCGCCTGGCTCGTCGCCTTTTGCTGGGCGAGCTTGCCTGCCGCCACTTCATAGGCATCGCTGGCGCCGGCGGTGTCGGCAAAGGTCTGGCCGGTCATCACCGCGGCACCCGTTGCGGCATTGATGTCGGTGCCGGTCGCCGCATTGGCGTCGATGCTGTTCTCGGGAATGATCGTGTCGGTCGCGACGATATTGTCGACGGTGGTCACCGGCTCGCTGCCGCCACAGGCGCCGAGCGCAAAGGCAGGGCCCAGGCCGATCGCAAAGAAGTATTGTTTCATGCGGGCATCCCTCCTGTTCTTGAGAAGGGAACGCGGGCATGGAGGCACCCGTTCCGACTGCAATTGCCCGATGCGGCGAAACGAGGAGAGCGCCGATGACCGACTGGACCCAGATCCGGGAAGGCGGCTGCCGCTGCGGCGCGGTGCGTTTCCGCCTGGCCGGCGCGCCGTTCCTAACCAGCGCCTGCCACTGCACCGGCTGCCAGAAGATGACCGGCAGTGCCTTCTCGCTCACGCTGACCGTACCGACGGGCAGCTTCGAAGTGACTCAGGGCGAGCCGGTGATCGGCGGGCTGCACGGGCCGGTCGCGCACCATTTCCACTGCGACCATTGCAAGAGCTGGATCTTCACCCGCGCCGAGGGGATCGACTGGTTCGTCAACATCCGCACGACAATGCTCGACGCGCCCGACACCGCCCCGCCCTTCCTGGAGACGTGGACCAGCGAGAAGCTGCCCTGGGCCGAGACCGGCGCGGCGAAGAGCTATCCGGGCAATCCAGACTGGAACGACTGGGAGAAGCTTACGGCTGAATATGCTGCCCGCTAAAATCCTCCCCCGAAGGGGGAGGGGGACCAGCCGCAGGCTGGTGGAGGGGGAACGCCACGAGTGACACCGCTTGTGGCATGCCCTCTCCACCACCGGCTACGCCGGCGGTCCCCCTCTCCCTCCGGGAGAGGATTACGCGCCCCTCACCCCTTCAACGGATCATGCCCCCAGTTCATCAGCGAATAGCGCCAGCGTGACGTCGGCACCTTGTATTCGTCGTGCGGCCCCTGCCCGCGGTGGCGTGCGACGAAGCCGATCACCTTGCGCATATGGGCATAGTCGCCGCCGCCGAGATCGGCCTTCTTCGTCCGCAATATCTCGACGATCCGGCGGCCCGATGCATGGCCCACGCTCTCGCCGCCATCGCGCTTGAAGCCCACCTTGTGGCTTTGCTCGGTCTCCAGCCATTCCTCGATTTCGGCGGGCGCCATGTTCACCGCGTCGTGAAATTTCCGCCACACCGTCTCGTGGTCGTCGCGCTCGGGCACCGGCTTCTCCATTTTGGCCTGCAATCCTGTCCGCAACGGACCTCTCTCCGCTCAGTTTCACCGGCGAATCGATTATTATCGCGATGTCGCCCGCGAGTCTGTCGCGCGCGACCGGTCCACAGGGGCTTGAATCAGGAACCCGTCACTCGGCGAATCCGCCGGGCGCTGCCGCACGTCCTCAATGGACGGGTCGCCTCCAGCGCACGGATGGAGCGGGTGGCACAGCGAAAAGAGGCTAAGATGACGATCTACGCGACGCAGAACCAGTGGGGCGGCAATTCGGCGCCCTGGCATGATGGCGGCCTGCTCAGCATCGGCAACCGCGCCGATCAGAACCCGATCGCGCTGCAGATCCAGTCGGGCGACGGCGGCAAGAGCTTCACCGGCACGATGACCTATGAAGGTGAAGGCCCGATCGGGGTGCGCGCCACGCTCGTCACCACCAACTGCTACCAGGTGGAGAACCAGTGGGGCGGTAGCTCGGCACCCTGGCACGATGCCGGGCTGTTCCTGCTCGGCGCGCGCAACGGCCAGAACGCCGTGGCGTTCGACCTCAAGTCGAGCGACGGCGGCCAGACGATCACCGGCACGATGACCTATGCCGGCGAAGGGCCGATCGGAGTGAAGGGCTCGGTGTCGAGCGGCACCGGCTTCGACGCGACCAACCAGTGGGGCGGCAATTCCGCGCCCTGGCACCAGGGCGGGCTGTGGGTGCTGGGCTGCCGGCCCGACCAGCCGGTCGTTGCGCTCGACATCTCGAGCGCCGACAATGGCCGCACCCTCACCGGCACGATGACCTATTCGGGCGAAGGCCCGATCGGCTTCAAGGCGACCCAGACCATGGCCGACACCTATAGCGTGCTCAACCAGTGGGGCGGCGACCAGGCGCCCTGGCACGATGGCGGCGTGTGGGTGATCGGCTGCCGCGGCACCCAGGGCGTGGTCGCGGTGAAGGCGACCGGCAGCGGCAACGGGCTCTCGGGCACGATGACCTATGCCGGCGAGGGGCCGATCGGGCTTAACCTGGTGCCGGCGGTGAGCGAGGCGCTGGCGGAAGCCTGACCTTCCGAGTTCTCCGGCGCAGGCCGGGGCCCAGGGTTTCCATGCTGTGTCGCTTGTAACTCTGGGCCCCGGCTTTCGCCGGGGAGCAGCTTGCGCTCGCCTTACCCCGCCGCCGCCGCATAATCCTCGCCGACCGCCGGCAGTGCGATCCGCGCGACCAGCGTCGTCGCCCCGACCATCAGCAACGCCACCAGCGCGATCCGCAGCCCCCGCCTGGAGAGCTTCACCCCCGCCGCCAGCACCACGGCCAGTCCGGTCGCGAGCATCGCCCAGAAGTGATAGCGATAATCGGCAGCCACGCTGATCACGAGGAAGGCCAGCTCGGTGAGCGCCGCCGACAAGGCAAGGGCGACCGCCAGACGGCTCCGGGCCTCCTCGCGCCTCCAGGCCAGCGCCAGCACCGCCAGCGCCGCGACCAGCCAGACGATCGGCGCGCCGAGCGGGCTCTCCGCCAGCCAGCCCGCGATGCGCGCAAATGCCGCGGTCCAGCGCGCCGGCGAGCCGAGCCCGAGGCTGTTCGGCTCGCTGTCTGCCTGCGGCTCGGCGAGCGGATAGCGCTCGGGCACGATCCAGCGCATCGTCGCGTTCCAATGCGCCAGCCGGTGCGTGGCATAGGCGAGCGGGTGGTGCGCGATCGTGCCGATCCAGGCCTGGGTCAGCGCGTGCCCCGGCGCCGCAGCCTCTAGCCCATCGGAGACAAAGTCGCAGCGGTCGCCGAGCGGATCCCATAGCAGAGGCCGGATGCAGTGCTGCGCCTCGGCCGCGCGCCACAGCTTGGCGGGCAGCACCGGCACCGCATCGGGCCCAGCATGATGCGCGATCCCCGCCAGGTCATAGATCGGCAGCGAACGCCCGACATCGCTGGCGCTCGCCCGGAAGATCGCATGGTTCACCACCGGCATCGCCACCAGCATCGCGATCATCGCCGCCAGCATCAGCACGCCGTGCCGCACCGGCCGCCACGGTCCCGTGCCCAATAGTCCGAAGGCCAGCGGTACCGTGGCGAACACCGCGTTGATCCGCACCAGCGTGGCGTAAAGGAGGAGCAGCACGATCAGGCCGGCCGCCCAGCGCGGCAATGCCCTGCCCTCCAGTCGCCACCAGCAGGCAAGCCCGGTGGCGGCGAGCAGCGCGCCTGCCATCTGCCCATCCTTGAGCACCGCAACCTGCCAGCCGGCAAAGGGCGGCCAGATGCCGAGCAGCAGCACCGCCCCGCTGGCGATCCGGGATCCGCGCCGGGCCAGCGCCGCGGCGATCAGGCCGAGGCCGGTCCAGTACAGCAGCATCTGGAGCAGGAACATCGGTGCCTGGCCGTGCCAGCCGGCGCCGTGGAACAGCGACCACAGCCGCGCCATCGCTGGCGGGTGCCAGTCGTCATAGCTGCCCGAGACGACTTGGCTATATTGGTTGAGCGTGTCGAACATCGCCACGCCTGGCCAGAAGCAGGCGAGCATGAAGAGGCCGAGCAATGCCGCCGCGATCGCCGCCCGGGCTGCGGGCGACACACGGCTCACCGCGCTACTCCCGGACGATCTTGCGGCCGAACACCGGGCGCGGCGCATCCTCGGCTTCGGAAATCTCGGCGCTGCCCTGCCCCGCCGCCTTGCGCTCCAGATAGCGGGCGAGCGCCGCATCGGCGTCGAAGGCCGGCCCCTCCGCGGCGGCGTTCGGCTTGCTTTCGCCCGGGATGCTGGGGGTCAGCAGGAAGCGCAGCAATTTCAGGAGGAGCGGCAGCGCCAGCAGCAGCCCGATCGCGCTCAATCCGAGCACCGTCGGCCCCAGCCCGCCGGCGATCATGCCGTCGCTCCAGCCATCGAAGCTGGTGAAGTGGATCAGCAGCCACCCGATATAGACGAGCGGCAGCAGGGACAGGATCAGCTTGACCGGGCGCATGCCAATTCTCCCACCAGTTCGCGAGAAACTGGCGGGAGGCTTGGCCGGAAAACATGAAGATTAGATGTGGAGCGCGCGGCCATAGGCGCCGAGCACGGCCTCGTGCATCGTCTCGCTGATCGTCGGGTGCGGGAACACCGTTTCCATCAGCTCGGCCTCGGTGGTCTCGAGCGTCTTGCCGATCGTATAGCCCTGGATCATCTCGGTCACTTCCGCGCCGATCATGTGTGCGCCGAGCAGCTCGCCGGTCTTGGCGTCGAACACGGTCTTCACGAAGCCCTCGGCCTCGCCCAGCGCAATCGCCTTGCCGTTGCCGATGAAGGGGAAGTTGCCGACCTTGACCTCATAGCCGGCTTCCTTGGCCTTGGCCTCGGTAAGGCCGACCGACGCGATCTGGGGGTGGCAATAGGTGCAGCCCGGGATGTTGCGGACGTCCATCGCGTGCGGATGCTTGCCGGCGATCGCCTCGGCAGCGATCACGCCCTCATGGCTCGCCTTGTGCGCGAGGAACGGCGGCGCGGTGACGTCGCCGATCGCCCACAGGCCGGGCACGTTGGTCTTGCACGAAGCATCGGTGACGATGTGGCCGCGCTCGCTCTTCACGCCCAAAGTCTCGAGCCCGATATTCTCGGTGTTCGGGACGATGCCGACCGCGACGATGACGTGGCTATACTCCTCGACGGTGACCTTGCCGTCCTTGCCCTTGATCGAGGCCTTCACGCCGGTGCCGGTCACGTCGATCTTCTCGACGCCGGTCGCGGTGCGGATGTCCATCCCCTGCTTCTTGAACTGCTTTTCGAGATGCGCGGAGACGTCCTTGTCCTCCACCGGCACGATCCGGTCGAGCATCTCGACGATGGTCACCTTGGCGCCCATGTCGTTGTAGAAGCTGGCGAACTCAACGCCGATCGCGCCCGAGCCGATGACGAGCAGCTTGGTCGGCATCTCCGGCGGGGTCATCGCCGTACGGTACGTCCAGATGCGCTTGCCGTCGGCCTTGGCGAAGGGCAGGTCGCGCGCACGCGCGCCGGTGGCGACGATGATGTTCTTCGCCTCGAGATCGGTCTTCTTGCCGTCCTCGGCGGTCACGGTCAGCTTGCCCGGCGCGGTCAGCACGCCAGTGCCCATGTGCACCGTGATCTTGTTCTTCTTCATCAGGTGCGTGACGCCCTGGTTGAGCTGCTTGGCGACGCCGCGCGAGCGCTTCACCACCGCGTCCAGGTCGGCGCTGATCTTCTCGGCGACCAGGCCGTAGTCCTTGGCGTGCTGCATGTAATGGAAGATCTCGGACGAGCGGAGCAGCGCCTTGGTGGGGATGCAGCCCCAGTTGAGGCAGATGCCGCCCAGCAGCTCGCGCTCGACGATCGCGGTCTTGAGGCCCAGCTGTGCGGCGCGGATCGCCGCCACATAGCCGCCGGGGCCCGAACCGAGCACGATCACGTCATAGGTGTCAGCCAAGGGAGGAATCCTTCAATTGGGTTTGGTTCGAATATGGGGCGTCAGCCCGAAATTGCATCGATCGGCCGCGGCCGCTTGTTCTCGTCGACCGCGACGAAGACGAACTGCGCCTGGGTGACCAGGCAGCTCTCCTCCGAGTGGCGGGCGCGGCGCCAGGACTGGACGTCGATCGTCATCGAGGTGCGCCCCACCTTCACGATATCGGCGAACACCGAGACTTCGTCGCCGACCGAGACCGGCGCGTGGAACTTCATGCCCTCGACGGCGATCGTCACGGCTCGGCCCCGCGCGCGGCGCGCGGCGACCAGCCCGGCGGCAAGGTCCATCTGGCCCATCAGCCAGCCGCCGAAGATGTCGCCATAGGCATTGGCGTCAGCGGGCATGGTGCTCACCCGGATCGCCGGCTGCTGGTTCGGCGGGCCGTCAGCCATCCGCGCGCGGCTCCGTGCCCGCGAGCCCGGCCTTGTCCGCCGCGAATGCCTTGCGCACCGGCTGCACGCCCATCGCGATCACCGCGATCATGCAGGCATAGGCGACCAGCCAGATGTCATCGGTCGCGCGCGGATAGGACCAGGCCGCCGCCGCCGCGATCAGCGCCGCGGCGATCAGCCCGATCACGATATGCACCACTTCGATCAGCACGCGCATGAGCGAGCCCTCCGGTTCAGGCGATCATCCCGAAGGGATTCTCGACGAGCTCCTTGAAGATCTTCATCATCTCGGCGCCGTCGGCCCCGTCGATCGCGCGGTGATCGAAGCTGCCGGTGGCCGACATCACGGTGGCGACCTGCAGCGCGTCGTCGATCACATAGGGACGCTTCTCACCCGCGCCGATCGCCATGATCATGCCCTGGGGCGGATTGATCACCGCTTCGAACTGCTTGATGCCGAACATGCCCATGTTCGAGAGCGACGCGGTGCCGCCCTGATATTCCTCCGGCTTCAGCTTGCCCTCGCGGGCGCGACCGGCGAGATCCTTCATCTCGAGCGAGATCGCCGAGACCGCCTTGTTCGCCGCGTCGCGGATGATCGGGGTGATCAGCCCGGTGGGGGTCGAAACCGCGACCGACACGTCCGAGCGGCTGTACTTGATCAGCTGGTCGCCGGTGTAGGTGACGTTGCACTTGGGCGCCTGGGCCAGCGCGACGCCGAGCGCCTTGATCAGCAGGTCGTTGACCGACAGCTTCACGCCGCGCGCCTCGAGCGCCTTGTTGAGGTCGCCGCGCAGCTTGAGCAGCGCGTCGAGGCGGATGTCGACGGTGAGGTAGATGTGCGGGACGGTCTGCTTCGACTCGGTGAGGCGGCGCGCGATCGTCTTGCGGATGTTCGAGAGCTTCTCGGCCTCGTGCGGGATCGAGTCGTCCCACCAGACCTTGTGCTCGGCCGGCGCGGCAGCCGGGGCCGGGGCGGCCGCCGGAGCAGCCGAGGCGGCGGGAGCGGCAGCTGCCGGGGCGGCGCCGGGCTTGGCGCCTTCGACGTCCGCCTTGACGATGCGGCCATTCGGACCCGAGCCGGCAACACCGGCGAGGTCGACGCCCTTCTCGGCGGCGATGCGCTTGGCGAGCGGGCTCGCCTTCACGCGGTCGCCCGCAGCGGCCTGGGCCTGGGCAGGCGCCGGAGTCGGCGTGGGCGCAGGCGCCGGGGCCGGGGCAGCTGCGGCAGGCGCCGGAGCGGGAGCTGGGGTCGGGGCCGGTGCTGCGGCGGCAGTCGAGGCATCCTCGCCCTCACCGGCCAGCACGGCGATCACGGTGCCCACCTTCACATTGTCGGTGCCTTCGGCGACGAGGATCTTGGCGATCACGCCCTCGTCGACCGCTTCGAACTCCATCGTCGCCTTGTCGGTCTCGATCTCGGCCATGAGGTCGCCGGACTTCACCGTATCGCCCTCCTTCACGAGCCACTTGGCGAGGGTGCCCTCTTCCATCGTGGGGGAAAGCGCAGGCATCTTGATTTCGATCGACATGAAGGTTCCCGTGGTTGGAGCCCTGAACAGGTTCGGGCCCTCTTTGCGCCGCCCCAGCCCCGGGTCAAGAGACGCGCTTGCAGGAAATGACGCTACGGGGCACGTAACGCACGACCAAGAGGATCATTCCATGCGCACCTATCTGGTGGTGATCGACGAAAGCACCGAGGCCGAGATCGCTCTTCGCTTCGCCGCGCGGCGCGCCGTGAAGACCGGCGGCAACGTCGAAATCCTGGCGCTGATTCCCAAGCCGGACTTCGTCCAGTGGGGCGGCGTGATGGCGACGATCGAGGAAGAGGCGCGCGAACGCGCCGAGGCGCTGGTCGCGCGCGCCGCCGGCACGCTGTTCACCGAATCGGGCCTCAAGCCCTCGATCACCGTGCGCGAAGGCGACGGACCCAAGATCGTCCGCGAGATGATTGCGGCCAACCGCGACATCGCCGCCCTGGTGCTCGGCGCCGCCGCGGGCGGCCCGCCGGGGCCGATGGTGGCGCATTTCTCGGGATCCGATGCCGGCAACCTGCCGGTGCCGCTGATGATCATCCCCGGCGCGCTCGACATGGACGCGATCGACCGGTTGAGCTGAGCGGGCGGGCCCGTCACGAAACAACCGTCATCCCGGCGGAAGCCGGGATCTCAGGCGATAGCGGGAATAGAGCCGCCCGAGATCCCGGCTTTCGCCGGGATGACGATTTGGGGCAATTGACCCACCCCCACTCGCCCGCCACTCTCCCGCCATGCGCATCCTCGCCCTAGCTCCGCTCCTCCTCGCCTTCCCCGCCCAGGCGCAGGAGAAGCCCGATCCTGCGAAACTCAAGGCGAGCGTCGAGAAGCTGGTGGGCTTCGGCACCCGCCACACGCTGTCCGATCCCGAAAATCCCACCCGCGGCATCGGCGCCGCGCGACGCTGGTTCGCCACCGAGCTTTCGCGGCTGGGCGACCAGTGCAACTGCATCGAAGTGGCGAACATCGCGCGCGGCTTCACCGGCAACCGGGCACCGAACGGCGTAGAGATCGTCGATGTGCTCGGCTTCCAGGCCGGCACCGACCCCAAGCGCGTCGTCATCGTGATGGGCCATATCGACAGCCGCGTGACCGATGTGATGAACGCCACCGCCGATGCCCCCGGCGCCAATGACGACGGATCGGGCGTCGCGCTGGTGCTCGAAGCCGCACGCATCCTCTCCAAGGAGAAGTTCCGCGCGACGATCGTCTATGCCGCGCTTTCGGGCGAGGAACAGGGCTTGTTCGGCGGGCAATTGCTCGCCGAGACCGCCAAGGAGCGCGGCTGGACGGTCACCGCGGTGCTCAACAACGACATCGTCGGCAACAGCATCGGCACCAACGGCCAGAAGGTCGCGGACCGGGTGCGCGTCTTCTCCGAGAGCTTCGGCGAGAATGACGAGCCAAAGGCGCTGAAAGGCCTGCGTGCCGATGGCGGCGAGGATGATGGCCCGAGCCGTGCGCTCGCCAAGGCGATCGACACCGTCGCGGGCAAGATCCCAGGCGGGCTCGACGCGTTCCTCGTCCGCCGCCCCGATCGCTTCGGCCGCGGCGGCGATCATTCGCCCTTCCAGAAGCTCGGCTATCCGGCGGTGCGCTTCTCGGTCGGCGTCGAGAATTACGACGCGCAGCACCAGGATCTCGTCGCCGGCAAGGGCGACACGGTCGATAAGATGGATTTCGCCTATCTGGCCAAGGTGACCGCGATCAACGTCGCGACGATCCGCCGCCTCGCCGCCGCCCCCGCCGCGCCCGATACGGTGACGATCGGCGGCGCGCTGGCGGCCGACACCTCGGTCAAATGGACCGCGGTGCCGGGCGCGGTGAAGTACCGAATCCACTGGCGCCGCGCGGATGCGCGCGACTGGACCAGTCAGCTCGACGTCACCGGCACCGAGACCAGCCTGAAAGGCGTGGTGGTGGACGACAGCTTTGTCGGGGTGTCGGCGATCGGGGCGGATGGCGCCGAGAGCCTGGTGACGTTCGGGCGGCGGTAAAGCCGCTCCCTTCTTCCCTCTTTCCCCGGCGAAGGCCGGGGCCCAGCCTTGAAAGTCACGCGCCTTGGCGCGTCTGCGCCGCGCGAGCCGAGTCTGGGCCCCGGCCTTCGCCGGGGAAAAGCAAGTTGCAATGTAGGATTTCCCATGTTTGCCTCGAGCCGTCCCCGGACCGCTCTTTCAAACCGTAGGAAATATAGGACCTGTCACGCGCAATAAGCTTACGTTGGCCTGGCCGCCCTCCAGGCTGCGAAACCGGCTCTTGGCGTGTACTTCGTGTACTTCAGCAGGAACTCAGCGGCAGCCGCAGACGCAGCACTTGGCCTTGGCCACGTAGCGGCGCTTCACCGGGGCCTTGCGCACCACGCGGCGCGGGGCGGAGCGGACATAGGTGGTCGTCGTCGCCACTTCCTCGATCACTTCCTCGGTGATCGTGGTGGTGGTCGTGGTCGCCGCGGGCATGGTGATCACCACGGTCGATCCCACCGGCGCGCCGTAATAATAGGCACCCGACTGGTAGCTGCCCTGCGCGCCGTAATAGGCCTGGCCCGAGCCGTAATAGCCCTGGACCTGTGCCGCCGGCGGTGCACCGATCGCACCGGCCGGCGGCACACTCCCCCCGGAGTATCCGTCATAATAGTCGTTGGGGTCGACCGGCTGGATCGGCTGGCGATAGCCGGCACCAACGGTCGCGTTCGAATAGCTGTACGAATTCGAATAGGCCGCGCCCGAATCGACCCAGGCATCCGCGTCGGCCCAGGAGATGCCGCTCACCGAATCCCACACGCCGCCGCGGTCGTCGACCAGCACGGCGTCGTCATAATAGCGCACCCAGAAATAGCCGTAGGGCGGCGCGGCCAGGCCCCAGCTCAGATAGTCCGGGATGCGAAAGCCGCTGCCCATCCAGTAGCTGGGCAGATGCCCGCCACGGCCCATGCGGCGATACTTGTTCCAGCCGCCGGGCGCCTGGGCGCCGGCATACCAGCGGCCGTTGATCTGCCCGCCCCAGCGATTGCCGCCATGCTGGCCGAGCTGCACCGGGCCGCGCGGCGGCAGCGCCATCCAGCGGCCGTTCTGCCAGACGCGCGGGCCGGCAGTGGGCACGCCGGGGCCGCCATGCGCGATCGGCGCCGGGCCGGGGTAATGCGGGGGATTGTGCGAGACGGTCGGCGGCGGAGGCATCGGCACGCCACGCGGCGCCATCCCGCCGGGCGCCGGGATCGGGCCACCGCTGCCGCCCCAGGTCGGGCCGGGCGACGTCACCTGCGCGGCCGCCGGCAGCGCTGCCAGCAGCGCCGTGGCCATCATGGCCGGCTTCATCAGGTGACGCATCGCAAACTCCTTCGGCCATGGCAGAGCCGCCCCGCCCGCATGGTTGCCAAAGGATTAAGCCCCG
Organism: Sphingomonas sp. HITSZ_GF; assembly: GCF_029543155.1. Taxonomy (GTDB): domain Bacteria; phylum Pseudomonadota; class Alphaproteobacteria; order Sphingomonadales; family Sphingomonadaceae; genus Sphingomonas. The sequence goes on from NZ_JARQXA010000005.1 coordinate 140,025, forward strand.
CGCAGGCGCGAAGCCAGAATTGCCTATGCTTAACGGAGTCCCGATCCGGGTCAGCCGACCAGTCTGGGACCGAGGATGCGCATCAGTGTCTCGCAACCCGCTGCGTCGCCGGCATCGAAGCGTGCCGGATTGGGGCTGTCGAGGTCGAGCACGCCGATCAGCTCGCCCTGGACGACGATCGGCACCACCAGCTCGGAGCGGCTGGCGACGTCGCAGGCGATATGGCCGGGAAAGGCATGGACATCCTCGACCAGCTGCGTCTCGCGCGTGGCCGCCGCAGCACCGCACACGCCCTTGCCGAAGGGGATGCGGATGCAGGCGGCCTTGCCCTGGAACGGGCCGAGGACGAGCTCGCCGCCGACATTGCGGTAGAAGCCGGCCCAGTTGAGATCGGGCAGATACTGCCCGATCAGCGCCGAGACGTTCGCCATGTTGGCGATCGCGTCGGGCTCGTCGGCGGTGAGCGAATCGAGCGCGGCGGCGAGGTCGCGATAGAGCTCGGTCTTGTCGGTGGTTTCGATATCGAAGGCGTACATGGCGGAGGATGTAGGGTGGGAAGCGGCAAAGTACCATCACCTAGTATCGTCACCCCGGCCTTGTGCCGGGATCCACCGGGAGGCGAGACATGGTCAAGAGGCGCGAGGGCATCGGGTGCGGCACAGTGGACCCCGGCACAAGGCCGGGGTGACGGTTAGAGATTTAGTCCAGCCGGACCTTGCCCCGCCCGGCCTTGACCTGGCTCCGCCCCTTCTTCTCGTCCACCCGCCGTGCCTTGGCGGCCTTGCTCGGCTTGGTCTTGATCCGCCGGGCGTCGCGCTCGTGCGCCTTCTCGATCAGCTCGAGCACGCGTTCGCGGGCATCGGCGCGATTGGCTTCCTGGGTGCGGAACTTGCGCGCGGTGATCACCAGCTCGCCGGCGCCGGTCAGCTTGGTGCCGGCGAGGACCTTGAGCTTCTGATAGGCATAGGGCGCCAGGCCGAGCTTGAACACGTCGATGCGCAGCTGCACCGCGGTCGCCACCTTGTTGACGTTCTGGCCGCCCGGCCCGGTCGAGGCGAGGAACTTCTCCTCGATGATTGCCGCCTCGGGCAGCTCAGCCACGGCCGAACCCGGCATTGTGGAAGCGCACCGGCAGCGGCGCGGTGGCGTGGATATCGTCCTTGCCGTCGCGCGGCACGGTCAGCTCGATGGCGTGGAGCATCATCGCCGGCCCGCCCCGGCCATAGACCGGATCGCCCAGCACTGGCACGCCCAGCCCCTCGGCGGCATGGACGCGGATCTGGTGGGTGCGGCCGGTCTCGGGATAGAAGGCGACGAGGCTCTTGCCGCCCTTGCGCTCCATCACCTTGTAACGGGTGACCGAGGGCTTGCCCTTGGGATCGCCGACCATCCGCCACCCTTCCTCGCGCGTCGAGACTTTGGACAGCGCCAGATCGATCGTGCCGCTATCGAGCTTGGGTTCGCCATCGAGGATCGCGAAATAGCGCTTGGCGACCGCGCCGGTCTCGAAGGCCTGGGCGAAGCGCTTGAGCGCCTTGGGGTTGCGGGCGAGCAGCAGGCAGCCGCTGGTGTCGCGATCGAGCCGGTGGACGGGCACCGGCAGGCGCTGGAAGCCGAAGGTGAGCTGGTCGAGCAGGTCCTCGAGGCTCTCCGAACGGTCCCGCGGACGATCGACCGGCAGGCCCGCAGGCTTGTCGATCACCAGAGCCTCGCCATCGATGAAGAGCACGCGATCCTTGAACATCGCCTGCCCATGCCACCGCCAGCGCCGAAGCGCCAGCGGTGGAGGACTTTCCGCTTAACGCTGGAAGCGGATCGAACAGACCGACATGCGGCCCTGCACCGTGGTGTGCCACTGGCCGGTCCATTCGCCGCGCATGTCGCGGGCCTTGTCGCGGCACTTGCGATCGGCATCCGACTGGTTCCAGATCGGGCCGACTTCGATGTCACGGACCACACCGCCGCTACCCCAGCCGCCACCGTTGCCCGGATAGCCGCCACCGCCCGGGCGATCCCAGCCGCCGCCGCCCGGACGGCCACCGCCGGGACGGCCCCAGCCGCCCTCGCCATAGCCGCCATTGTCACCCCAGCCATTGTTGCGGCGCGGATCGAGGTCGGTGATCCGGTAGAGGAAGCGCGGCGGCCCGTTACGCGGGATGCCCGAGATGTTGCCGCCACGAATGTCGAGGCGGACGCGCGCGCCACGCGACGGATCGTAGAGATTGACCGCATCGCGGCTGCGGTTGGTCTCGTCGAAGCGGTGGATCAGCGTGCCGTCATCGGCGAACTCGACCCAGCGGCCGGGATGCGTCTCGACGAAGGCGCCACCGCCGCTGTGGCGGACGCGGCCGACATTATTGCCGTCGACGCGCTGCATAGCGGCGGGCGCCGCAAGCGGGTTAGCCGGCGGTGCCGCCGAGGCAACGCCGCCCAGCAGCGCGGCGGACAGGGCAAGGCAGGAAATTCGTGCAAGCATGGTTCATTCTCCCCTCACTGCAACCGGGCTCATTTTGGCCCGTTCGACACAGCAGCGCAACGATTCAGCAATGCGCAAAGTTGCGTTGAGCCTTTTCGCTTGAACCGCGTTTGAACGGACGATGCCTATCCCGGCAGTTGTTGGGGTTGCGTATGCGTATTCCCGCCTTTGCCCTGTTCCTGCTCGCGCCGTGGGCGGCGCATGCGCATGACGAGGATTCCCCGCCCCCGCCCGCCATCGCCACGGCAGCGCCGCTGTTCAACCACCTGCCCTATGGCGAGGCCGATCCTTCCGCGCTGCTGGCCGTGCCCAACCTGCCCGGCTGTACGCTGGCGCGCGAGGCGGTGCCCGATCTCGAGCGGATGCTGGCGGCGGCGCGGGCCGAAGGGGTGGAGCTGGGCACCGCATCGTGCTTCCGCTCGGTCGCCTATCAGCGCCGGGTGTTCTGCGCCGGCGCCGGAAACTGCGATGCCGTGGCTGCCCAGCGCGCCCGCTTCGTCGCCCCGCCGGGCTATAGCGAGCATGCGACCGGCTACGCTATCGACTTCGTCCAGCGCGGCGGCGATTGCCGCGCAGTGGAGCAATGCTTCTTCCTCACCTCGGGCGGCCAGTGGCTGATGCGCCGCGCGCCGGAGTTCGGCTTCGAGCTGTCCTTCCCGGCCGGCAACAAGCAGGGCGTGGGCTGGGAGCCCTGGCATTGGCGCTGGGTCGGCGCGCCCGCCGCCCGCACTCGCTTCGCCCCGGCCCAGGCGCGCTTTCCCGCCCTGCCCGCCGCGCCGCAAATGAAAACGGCGGCCGGACACGAGGTCCGGCCGCCGTCCCTGGAGACCGCGCCAGGAGGGGGGGAATTACGCGGTCTCGGCTTCGCGGTGGGGAGCCGCGATCTTGTTGGCCAGCTCGGCGACCTTGCGACCCTGATAGCGGGCGCCGTCCAGCTCGACCTGGCTCGGCATGCGGCTGCCGTCGCCGTCCGAGATGGTGGTCGCGCCATAGGGCGAGCCGCCCTTCACTTCGTCGACGCCGCTCTGGCCCTGGAAGCCATAGTCGAGGCCGACCACGGTCAGCCCGAAGTGCAGCAGGTTGGTGATGATCGAGAAGAGCGTCGTCTCCTGGCCGCCATGCTGGGTGGCGGTCGAGGTGAAGGCGCCGCCGACCTTGCCGTTCAGCTGGCCCTGGTACCAGACGCCGCCGGCGCGGTCCCAGAAGCTCGCCATCTGGCTGGCCATGCGGCCGAACCGGGTCGGCGCGCCGACGAGGATGCCGTCATAATTGGCGAGTTCGTTGACGTCTTCCAGCACCGGATGGCTGTGATCGGCAACGAAGCCGGCAGCAGCAGCCACCTCGGCCGGCGCCGTCTCGGGAACGCGGCGGACGTCGACCTCGGCGCCGGCGCTGCGCGCGCCCTCGGCGACGGCATCGGCCATCTTCGCGAGGTGACCATAGGACGAGTAATAGAGAACGAGGATCTTCGACATGGTTGCGACTCCCTTCCTTGTTATTCGCTGTCGACCAGGACGATCTCGGCGTCCTCGATCGCGGTGATGGTGTAGGCCTTGCCACTGCGCAGCGCGGCACCGTCCCGGGCGTTGACCGGCTCGCCGTCGATCTCGATCCTGCCTTCGGCGGGGACCAGATAGGCGTGACGGTTCGCACCCACTTCATGGGTGACGCTCTCGCCGGCCTTCAGCGTGGCGCCCAGCACCCGGGCATCGGCCCGGATCGGCAGCGCATCGGCATCATCGGCAAAGCCGCTCGCCAGGGTGACGAACTTGCCCGAGCGATCGCCCTTGGGGAAAGGCTTGGCGCCCCAACTCGGCTGGCCGCCCCGCTCGCGCGGCATGATCCAGATCTGGAAGATGCGCGTCGTCTCGGGTTCGAGATTATACTCGGCATGGCGCACGCCGGTGCCCGCGCTCATCACCTGGACATCGCCGGCGCCGGTGCGGCCCTTGTTGCCCATCGAGTCCTGATGCGTGATCGCCCCCTGGCGGACATAGGTAATGATCTCCATGTCCTGGTGCGGGTGCGGCGGGAAGCCCGCGCCGGCGGCGATCTCGTCGTCGTTCCAGACGCGCAGCGCGCCCCAGTTCATCCGGGCCGGATCATAATAGTTCGCGAAGCTGAAATGGTGCCGCGCGTTGAGCCAGCCATGATCCGCATGGCCGAGGCTCTCAAAGGGTCGTTTGTCGATCATGGGGTGTGAACCTCCTGTGTTGATCCGGAAGATAGGCACCCGGATCGCGCGGTAAATGGAAACGTTGGAAACCGATCGTTTCCGTGTTACGCCTGCGGCATGAAGCTACCGGACTTCGAGGCCTGGGCCGTTTTCGCCGCGGTGGTCGAGCACCGTTCCTTCAGCGCGGCCGCGGACGCCCTCGCCGTCTCCAAGGCGACTGTCTCCAAAGCGATCACCCGGCTGGAGGGCCGGCTGGGCACCACGCTGTTCCACCGCACCTCGCGCCGGCTGACGCTCACCGACAGCGGCCGCAGCCTTGCCGAGCATGCCCAGCGCATCCTGACCGAGGGCCAGGCAGCGGAAGAGGCCGCCTTCGAATCCGCCAGCGCGCCCGCGGGGCTGGTCCGCGTCGCCGCGCCGCTCACCTTCGGCATCCAGGCCGTCGCCCCCGTCCTTGCCGACTTCATGACGCTCTATCCCGGCATCAAGGTGGAGCTGCGCCTGTCCGACGCGTTCGTCGACATCGTCGGCGAGGGGATCGACATCGCGCTGCGCATCGCCGAGCTGCCCGACAGCTCGCTGCGCGCCCGCAGGCTGGGGCCGATGGTGATGCACATCGTCGGCGCGCCTGCCTATTTCGACAAGGCCGGGCGGCCGCGCCATCCCGCCGACCTCGCCCACCATGCCTGCTTCGTCTATACGAACACGTCCAACCCGGATGTATGGCGCTTCCGCAAGGCCGGCGGCGAGGAAGCCGCGGTGCGCGTCGATGGGCCGATCCGCACCGACAGCGGCGATGCGATGATCCCCGCGCTGCGCGCAGGCCTGGGCATCGCCCGCCTGCCCGACTTCCTGATCGCCGACGAGCTGGCCAAGGGCGATCTCGAGGAAGTGCTGCTGGAATGGTCAGGCACCGCCGCCGCGCTCCACCTGCTCACGCCCCCCGGCACGCTGCGCCCCGCCCGCGTCGAGGCGCTGATCGATTTCCTCGCCGATCGGCTCCGCAAGACCTGCGGCGAATTCCACTTAAAGGACTCGACTCCGTAACGGTTTTGAGTCCGCCCCTAGGTAGATTCCCTACGACTCGTGGAGTCAGGCCGGTTAGGGAGAAATTAACCTTTTGCCTTCAGACACGCTTAGGTTAATGAATCGCTCAGGGCATGCCTTTTCATTGGGGCAAGGCAGCCTTGCAGCAAGGGGACTTTGACGATGCGCGTGCTGTTGATCGAAGACGAGCCGAGCACTGCCAAGGCAATCGAGCTGATGCTCACCACCGAGGGTTTCAACGTCTATACGACGGACCTGGGTGAGGAGGGCTTGGACCTGGCCAAGCTCTATGATTACGACATCATCCTGCTCGACCTGAACCTGCCCGACATGCACGGGTATGACGTTCTGAAGAAGGTCCGGGTCGCCCGCGTGCAGACGCCGGTGCTGATCCTGTCCGGCATCAACGAAATGGACAGCAAGGTGCGCTCGTTCGGCTTCGGTGCCGACGATTACGTGACCAAGCCCTTCCACCGCGAAGAGCTGGTCGCCCGCATCCATGCGGTCGTCCGCCGCTCGAAGGGCCACAGCCAGTCGGTCATCCGCACCGGCAAGCTGGCGGTCAATCTCGATGCGAAGACGGTCGAGGTCGACGGTGCCCGCGTGCACCTGACCGGCAAGGAATATGCGATGCTGGAGCTGCTCTCGCTCCGCAAGGGCACGACGCTCACCAAGGAAATGTTCCTGAACCACCTGTATGGCGGCATGGACGAGCCCGAGCTCAAGATCATCGACGTCTTCATCTGTAAGCTGCGCAAGAAGCTCAGCATGGCGTGCGAAGGCGACAATTACATCGAGACCGTCTGGGGCCGCGGCTATGTGCTGCGCGAGCCGGACGGCGTGGAAGGCCAGGAGCCCGTTTCGGCGGTCGCCTGAGGAATATACCTGCTGAGCAGGGCAAGGAAGGCCGCGGCCCCGCAAGGGACCGCGGCCTTTCCCGTTTCAGGGTCAGTAATAGAAGTCGCAGCCGTCGCGCAGGAAATCGTCGTCGCGCTTGGAATCGCAATAGGTCAGCAGCCCCTCGGGCACCTGACGCTCGGCGATGCGGAAGGGCTCGCCGGCGCCGCGCCGGGTGAGCAGAACGCTGCCCGCCGGCACCATCTTCCTCCCCTTGTGCATCGTCACGTCGATCCGCACGCGATCGGGCGAGAGGAAGGTCGCGCGGCGCTCGGTATAGCGCTTCAGGTCCGACATCAGGATCGCCCGCGCCTCCACCGCCAGCACCTGCTTCAGCGCCATGTCCTTGCCGATCTCGAAGGTGCGATAGACCACCGCATCGTACATGTTGCCGTTATGGGTGCGCTCCTCGACCGTGAGCGTCGGCCGCCGCCCGCCGCTGCCGGGCTGCATCCGGACGAAAGGTGCCCCGAGCAACGGATCGCCCTTGGCGTACACGCTCGCCCATTTGGTGAAGATCAGCGGCGGGGCCTGGGTCACGGCGCCGGTGCGCGGATCGCGGGCGAGGAAATAATCGACTTCATTGCCGAGCGGAAAGGCGCGCGGGGCGACATAGAGTTCGAGCCCGTCCGGCCCCTGCAGCCGGAAGACCGGGGCGAACACGCGGCGGCAGTCCATCCGCGTCTCGCGCCATTCGGCCTCGGTGAAATTCTTCCTGGCGATGGCGGTCACATGTGCGCGGATCCTGTCCGCCACCGCCCGTGGCAAGGGCGCCGGCACGGGCCTGGACCGATAGTCCTGCTCGAGGCGGATGTCGTTGTCGGCGGTGCGCACCGCGCTCAACCGGCAATGCCGAAAGTCGCGCGGGTCGCCCTGGGCACCGGGCGGGCTGGTGAAGGAAGCGATCCATCCGAAACCGGCAACCAGCCCGATGACCTTCATCGCCTCTCCCCTATCGCCCGCGCCGCGCCATCGCGTGCCGCTCGGCCGCCTCCAGCAACGCCGCCAGATCCGCGCGGCTCACGTCGAAGCTTTCCTGCACCTCGGCGAGCGCGGCGTCGATATCCTCCGCCGAGATGCGCGGATCGGGCGGCGCGGCAGCGGGCCGGTGCGGATAGCTGTGGCCGGAGAGGCGGTGGAAGACGAGGCCGGCGAGCACCAGCAGCACGGCGTTGAGCCCGCCCGGCACCAGCGCGAAGCTGTAACCGCGCGCCAGCACCTCGGGGCTGCCGATCACTGCGATCAGCGCCGCGCCGCCGCCCGGCGGATGCAGGCAGCGTCCGATCGACATCAGCAGGATCGCCAGCCCCACCGCCAGCCCGGCGGCCAACGCGCCATGGCCGAGCAGTTGCACCGCGAAGATGCCGCAGGCGATCGATATCACCGTGCCGCCGATGATCGGCCAGGGCTGGCCGAGCGGGCTCGATGGCACCGCGAACAGCAGCACCGCCGAGGCGCCGATCGACCCGGCCATCAACAGCGCGACATGATGCCCGGCGAACCAGGTGGTGAGCGCGCCGGAAAAGCCGATCGCCAGCGCCGCGCCCAATGCCCCGAACCCGCGATCGCGCCACGTGGCGCCCGGCAGGCGGAGCCGCGGCAGCGCCATCATTTCTTCACATAGACGCGCGCGCCACCGACCCAGGTCTCGAGTACCTGGGTGCCGCGCAGGTCGGACGGCGAGGCGAGCAGCGGGTCGCGATCGACGATGATGAAGTCGGCGCGCAGGCCGGGCGCCAGCCGGCCGATCATCGACTCGGCAAAGCCCGCCCAGGCGGCGCCGGTGGTGAAGCCCGCCCAGCCCTGCTCGCGCGTCACCGCTTCCTCGACCCGCCAGCCACCGAAGGGCTGGCCATTGGCGTCGGTGCGGGTGAAGCTCACGGCCCAGCCCGCCCAGGGATCGGGGCTCTCGACCGGATAGTCCGAGCCGAAGGCGATATGCGTGCCGTCCTTGAGCATCGTCTTCCAGGCATAGGCGCCGGCCAGCCTGTCCGGGCCCAGCCGCGCCTCGGCCATCTTCATGTCGCTGGTCTGGTGGACCGGCTGCATCGAGGCGATCACGCCCAGCTTGGCGAAGCGCGGCAGATCCTTGGGGTCGACGATCTGGGCATGCTCGATCCGCCAGCGGCGATCGTCCTTGTAGGTATCGGACAGCACTTCGACCGCATCGAGCACCTGCTGGTTGGCACGATCGCCGATGGCGTGGACGGCGATCTGGAAATTGTCCATCGCGCCGCGCGTCATCATGTTGAGCAGCTGGTCGTCGGTGAGGAAGCCCAGCCCCTTGTTGCCCGGCGCGTCGCTATATTCGGCCTTGAGCCAGGCGCCGCGGCTGCCAAGCGCGCCATCGGCATAGAGCTTGATCCCGCCCATGCGCAGCCTGTCGCCATAGAGCCAGGGCGTCGGCCCCTGCCCCGCCACTTGCAGCGCCGTCTCGACGCCGTGCCCATAGCTCATGATGCGGACGCGCAACTGGCCGAGATCGGCCATGCGGCGATAGGTGAGCCAGTCGTCCACGGTGGTGCCCATGTCCGCTGTGGCGGTGATCCCGAGCGACAGCAGCCGGTCCTGCGCCTTGAGGAAGGCGGCATTCATCTCGCGCGGCGTCGGCTTGGGGATGAACTTGCTGACCAGCCCCATCGCGCCGTCAACGAACACGCCGGCAGGTGCGCCCTTGGCGTCGCGCTCGATACGGCCGCCATTGGTATCCTTGTTCGCCGCGGTGACGCCGGCGATCTGGATCGCGCGGCTGTTCGCCCAGGCGGCATGGCCATCGACACGCTCGAGCCAGACGGGGCGATCGCTCACCACCTTGTCGAGGTCCGCCGCGGTCGGGAAGCGGCCGAGCTTCCACGTCTCCTGGTTCCAGCCGCCGCCGAGGATCCACTTGGTCGGGTTGGCATCGGCATAGGCCTTGATCTTGGCCAGCGCCTCGTCGAGCGACGCGGTGCCCGAGAGATCGAGCAGCATCAGCTGCGACCCCAGCCCCATCACATGGCCATGCGCATCGATCATGCCGGGCAGCAGCGTCTTGCCGCCCATATCGAGCTTCCATTCGACCTTCTTGGGGCGCTTGTCCTCGCGGGTGAGGAGCTGGGTGATCTTGCCGTCACGGTTGAACAGGATGCCGGTGAAGCGGACGACATCGCCCTTCTCGTCCAGCGTCATGCCGTTGACGTTGTCGATCAGACCGTCCGCCATGGCGGCTGCGGGGGCAAGGATGAGGGCGAGCGCGGCGAACAGCCGCAGGAGGCGCTTCAGCATGGCCGAGGGCATAGGGCCTGTTCCGCCCGTGCGCCAGATGCGCCGCCGCCATGCCGCCCCGACATGGGTTTCCCCGCAGAAGCGTGGTTTCCCCTGCGGCGCAGATGGTCTAGGCGATGCGGGATATGGCCACCAAGACCCTCCCGGCGCATGCGCCGCAGCCCGTTTCGATCGACGACGTCCGTGCGGCGCAGGCGCGCATTGCGGGCCAGATCGTGCGGACGCCGACGCTGGTGAGCAAGACGCTGTCGGACCTGACCGGTGCCACCGTCTATCTCAAGTTCGAGAACCTCCAGTTCACCGCGGCCTACAAGGAGCGCGGCGCGCTCAACACGCTGCTCCAGCTCGACGAGGCGGCGCGCGCCAAGGGCGTGATCGCGGCATCGGCAGGCAACCACGCGCAGGGCCTGGCCTATCACGCCAACCGGCTGGGCATCCCCAGCACGATCGTGATGCCGCGCAACACCCCGATCGTGAAGGTCACCCAGACCGAGGGCCACGGCGCCAACGTGATCCTCGAAGGCGAGACCTATGACGCGGCCTATGCGCACAGCCGCAAGCTGGAAGCCGAGCAAGGCTTCACCTTCGTTCACCCCTTCGACGATCCGCGCGTCATCGCGGGCCAGGGCACGGTGGCGCTCGAGATGCTCGAGGACGTTCCGGAGATCGACACGCTGATCATCCCGATCGGCGGCGGCGGCCTGATCTCGGGCTGCTCGACCGTGGCCAAGTCCGAGGGGCGCAACATCGAAGTGGTCGGCGTGCAGGCCGAGCTCTATCCCTCGATGTACAACCGCATCCACCACACCGACATGCCCTGCGCCGGCGACACGCTGGCCGAAGGCATCGCAGTGAAGGAGCCGGGCGGCATCACCTCGGGCATGGTCGAGGCGCTGGTCGACGACATCGTGCTGGTCAGCGAGCGCCGGCTGGAAGAGTCGCTGAGCCTGCTGCTTCAGATCGAGAAGACCGTGGTCGAGGGCGCGGGCGCCGCCGGCCTGGCCGCGCTGCTCGCCGAGCCGGGCCGCTTCAAGGGCAAGACCGTGGGCATCGTGCTGTGCGGCGGCAATATCGATCCGCGCCTGCTCGCCTATGTACTGCTGCGCGACCTGGCCCGCTCGGGCCGGATGGCGCGGCTGCGCATCCGCCTGCAGGACCGGCCTGGCGCGCTCTACAAGGTGGCGCAGATCTTCGACCAGCTCTCCGTCAACATCCTCGAGCTGTCGCACCAGCGCATCTTCACCAACCTGCCGGCCAAGGGCCTGAGCCTGGACGTGGAGTGCGAGACGCGCGACCGCGACCATCTCGAACGGCTGATGACGGCGCTGCGCCGGGCGCAGTATGAAGTGCAGCTGGTCGAGCTGGCCTGATCCGGCACGGCCAAAGTACACGAAGTACACGCCCAAAGCCGTTTCCACCCCAGCGGGCGCCGGCAAAATCCAACTCCATAACCAACCGCCATACCGATCCCGCTTCGGAATGGCGGAAGGCCCGCGACTCCGCAGGACTCCTTCTGTTCTGCGCCAACCCGACGAAGCGAATCGCACGCGCGACGAATGGAGTCGTCGCTGGATTCACACGATTCGTCGCGTCCGATATGATGGCGCAACAGGACAAATTCTCCTTATCCGGCAGCGTGTTACGCGGCCCGATGGTTAACGCCCACGCTCTCCAGGGAAGTGGTGAATCGTTAACCCTCTTTCATGGTAAAGTCGCTTTTCATCCTTTGCGATCCACCGCATAACTGCCTCGTCAGGCCGAGCGTAACGGCCAGAGCAAAGGGGCATCAGGGGTGACTGCACTTTCCCGTTTTCCGCGGTTCTTCGTCACCAGTCCCTCGCCCTGCCCCTATCTTCCGGGCCGGCAGGAGCGGAAGATCTTCACCGAGCTTTCGGGCCAGCATGCCGGCGAGTTGAACGACGCGCTGGGCCGCATCGGCTTTCGCCGCAGCCAGTCGGTCGCGTACCGGCCGAGCTGCGCGGGCTGCACCGCCTGCGTCTCGGTTCGCGTCGTCGCCGGCGAGTTCCGGCCGAACGCCAGCCAGCGCAAGCTGCTCAAGCGCCATTCGGACCTGGAGATCACCGCCTGCAAGCCCTGGGCGACCGAAGAGCAGTTCCAGCTGCTCCACCGCTATCTGAGCGCCCGCCACCCGGGCGGCGGCATGGCGGCGATGGACGAGAACGATTATGCCGACATGGTCGAGCAGTCGCCGGTCAGCTCCTATGTGATCGAATATCGCGAGCCGAGCGTGGACGGCGTCCGCGGCCGGCTGGTCGGCGCCTGCATCACCGATCAGCAGGCGGACGGCCTGTCGATGATCTACAGCTTCTTCCTGGCCGATGACGAAAGCCGCCCGGGCCTGGGCAATTTCATCATCATGGACCACATCCTGCGCAGCACCGCGGCGGGCCTGCCCTATGTCTATCTGGGCTATTGGGTGAAGGGCAGCGAGCGGATGGCGTACAAGACGCGCTATCGCCCGATCGAAGTGCTCGGCCCCAATGGCTGGTCGGTGCTGGAGGACGAGGACCTGGAAGTCGCGATGCCGGTGCCGGCGAGCGCGGCGGTGCTGGCGTAGGGCCAGCCTGTTCCCCGGCGAAAGCCGGGGCCCAGGGTCACAAGCGATACGGCAGAGAAACCCTGGGCCCCGGCTTTCGCCGGGGAACTATGATGGGTTGCTGTCCAGGCTATTCCTCTACGCCCAGCTGATCGACGTGCAGATCGACGTCGAGCTCTTCCTCACCCTGGCCGATCCGCATCCCACCGGTCGCAGCCGCGCTGCTCGCATCGAGGCCGATCGCAACGCGGACATAGCTCTCGTCGGGGCTCATCCCGGTCGAGGGATCGAACCCGACCCATCCCAGTCCCTCGACCCAGGCCTCTGCCCAGGCATGCGGCGCCGAGCGGGCGGCGTCCTCCGCCCGGTAGCCCGAGACGTAGCGCGCCGGCACCATCAGGCCGCGCGCGCAGGTGATGAATATCTGCGCGACATCGCGCGAACTGACCTTGCGGCTGCCCTCGAACGCCTTGGCCGCGGTACAGCCGGCATCGGGCAGATCGGGCACGCAGGGGAAGCGCTGGCGCAGCCCGGCATTGAGGCTGTGGAGCTGCTCGAGCCGGTCGGTGCTGCTCCCGATCCCTTCCGCGGCGAAGACGAACAGCGCGTCACTCGACTTGGTGCGCGGCGTGGTGCGCAGGTAGAAGAGCGGCGGCAACGGCTCGGGCGCAGCGCGGACGACCCCGCTCGATTCGCTGGTGAGCACCTCGCCGGTGACGGTGATCTCGAGCTCCTCGATCGGCCCCTCGGCATAGAGCATCGTCACCATGTTGCCGAAGCCGTCATGCGCGTCGCGCAGCCGGGCATCGCAATCGACGCCGACCAGCCAGCTCACCACCGTCTGGTCCTGCGTGTCGCTGGGCGTGAGGCGCAGCATCTGGACGATGCGGGCCTGGGGCTCGCTGAACCGGTAATGGGTGCGATGTTCGATGGCGATGCGCATCAGATGAACCTGAACTGCCGGGCGATCGCGCCGTCGAGCATCGCATTCTCGCGGACGAACGCCTCGAGATGCTCGTGCAGGCCGGAGACGATCACGTCATGGGTCTTGGTCTTCTGCATCCGCGCCATGCGGGCACGCGCCATGCGATCGGCCTCGCCCTGCAGCCCGGTGCGCTTGGCCAGCGCATTGAGCAGCGCGACGACTTCCTCGACGCATGCGGCCAGGCTGCGCGGCAGCTCGGCGCGGCTGATCAGCAGGTCGATCACGTTCGCCGGCTGGAGCCCGTCATTGTAGAGCCAGCGATAGGCATTCACTGCCGAGACGGTCTGCAGGATCGTGTTCCACTGGTCGCGGTCGACCACGCCGCCCACTTCCTCGTCGGCGGGGAGCAGGAGATGATACTTCACGTCGACCAGCCGGGCGGTGTTGTCCGCGCGCTCGACTGCGGCGCCGAGCTGGATCAGCAGCGTCGCCTCGTTCCGCATCATCCGGTGGATCGCGCCTTCGAAGCCGCGCGTCTCGCCCTTGACCTGCTCGAGCAGGTTGAGCGTGGCGGTGGCGCCGCCGGTCGACTGGCGGTTCTGGAAGAGCAGCCAGGCGCGGTTGATCGCGGTCCACGCCTCGCGGGTGAGCGCGGTGCGCACCGCGCGGGCATTGTTGCGCGCCATGTCGAGGCAGCGGACGATCGAGCCGGGATGGCTGTCGTCGAGCGTGAGGAAGCGCGCGACCTTGGCCTGCGTCATCTCCTGCCCGGTCAGGGCGAAGGCCTCGTCGGTATAGGTGACGGCGAGCGCGCTCAGCCATGCCGCCTCGCCGGCCGGGCGGGCGGAGAGCGCATCAAGGCGGATCGTCGCTTCGACGAGACGGGCGATGAAGTCGGCGCGCTCGAGATAGCGGCCGAGCCAGTAGAGCGCCGCAGCGGTGCGGGAGAGCATCAGCATGACGCGCACTCCAGCTGCGTCATCCCCGCGAAAGCGGGGACCCATCTCGTGCACGTGCCACGCGCCAGACAGCCGTTGGTATTCAATGCCCATCCGGGAGATGGGCCCCCGCTTTCGCGGGGGTGACGGAAGAAGTTTTTCATGCCCCGTCATCCAGCAGCACGAAGCTGTCCTTGGTGCCGCCGCCCTGGCTGGAATTGACCACCAGCGAGCCTTCGCGCAGCGCCACGCGGGTGAGCCCGCCCGGCGCGACGCGGACGCCGTCGCTGCCGGTCAGCACGAAGGGGCGGAAATCGACATGGCGCGGGGCCAGGCCCTGATCGACCAGCGTGGGCACCGTGGAGAGCGCCAGCGTCGGCTGGGCGATGTAGCGATGCGGCTCGGCGATCAACGCGGCGCGGAACTCCTCGATCTGGGCCTTGGTCGCGGTCGGGCCGACGAGCATGCCATAGCCGCCCGAGCCGTCGACCAGCTTCACGACCAGATCGGCGAGGTTATCGAGGACATATTTGAGCGCATCCGGCTCGCGGCAGCGGAAGGTCTCGACATTGGGCAGCTTGGCCTCGCCGCCCGAATAGAAGCGGACGATCTCGGGCATGTAGCTGTAGATCGCCTTGTCGTCGGCGATGCCGTTGCCCGGCGCGTTGAGGATCGCGACATTGCCGGCGCGGTACGCCGCCATGATGCCGGGCACGCCGAGCATCGAATCGGGGCGGAAGACCAGCGGATCGAGGAAATCGTCGTCGATGCGGCGATAGATCACGTCGACCTTCACACGGCCCGCGATCGTCTGCATCCAGACGACGTCATCGTCGACCACCAGGTCGGCCGCCTCGACCAACTCGACGCCCATCGAATCCGCCAGGAAGCTATGCTCGTAATAGGCCGAGTTGAAATGGCCCGGGGTGAGCACGACGCAGACCGGCTTGCGGTTGTTGCCCGGCGCGACCGACTGCATCGTCCGCAGCAGCATGTCCGGATAGCTATCCACCGGCGCCACGCGGAAATCGCGGAACAGCTCGGGGCAGAGCCGGATCATCGCCTCGCGATTCTCGAGCATGTAGGAAACGCCGGAGGGCGTGCGGGCATTGTCCTCCAGCACATAGAACTGGTCGGGCCCGGTGCGGACGAGGTCGATGCCGCAGATATGCGCCCAGACGCCGTGCGGCGGCCGGACACCATCGACCTCGGCCCGGAACTGCTCGTTGAGATAGACCAGCTCGGGCGGGATGATCCCTTCCTTGAGGATCCGCCGCTCGCCGTAGATATCCTCGAGAAAGGCGTTGATCGCCTGGACGCGCTGCACCAGCCCTTCGGAAAGCCGCGCCCATTCGCCGGCGAGGAACACGCGCGGCACGATGTCGAACGGGATGATCCGCTCCGCCGCGTCGCTGTCGCCATAGACCGCGAAGGTGATTCCGAGCTGGCGGAACGCGGCCTCGGCGGATTGCTGGCGGCGCTGCAATTCCGCAGCATCGGTTTCGGCCAGCCATTCGGACAGCGCAGCAAATTCGGCGCGCGGGTTTTCAGGCCCGCCATGCCCCCAGATTTCGTCGAACGCCCCGCTTGCCGCCATGCGCCTCCCAAGTGCCGGAAAGACCGACAGGTTCCATGCTGCAACGCTTTGTTGCGCCGCACAAGGGGGTAGCCGCTATGACGTCAGCTCGCGTATTTGACGCTGCAGCCATAGGGACGCGTCTCGGGCACCGACACCGGCTTGCCCGCGCGCATTTCCGCGAGCGCGGCGAGGACATGGTTGCGCGCGCCGGCGATGTCCGCGACGTCGCTGCTCGGCTTGTCGTCGATCCCGCCCTTGTACGCCAGCCGGCCCTTGCCATCGATGATGTAGAGATGCGGCGTCGTCTTGGCGCCATAGCCCTTGCCGACCAGCCCTTTGGGATCGAGCAGATAGGCGGTGGGCTTCGCCTTTGCCCCGGCGACGAACTGCTGCGCCTCGGCGCCGCTCATATGGCCCTGCATGCCCGGCGCGCCCGAGTTGATCGTCAGCCAGACGACGCCCTGGGCGGTGGCCGCCGCCTGGGTCTTCTGCATGTTGCCGCTGCCATAGTGCTTCTTCACATAGGGGCAGCCGGGATTGTTCCACTCGAGCACGACCGTCTTGCCGCGATAGGCAGAGAGGTCGACCACCCTGCCGTGCATGTCGAAGGCACGGAAATTGGGGGCGGTGGCGGCAAGTTCGGGCTCGGCCATCAGCGGGGCCGCGGCGATCATCGTGGCGGCAATTGCGAACCCGGCAAGCATGCGATTCTTCATCGTTGCGCTCCTCTTCGGCCCCCGCCCTATTTTCCGGCCGCGAGATCCTGCAGCATTGCCTGGGTCAGCACCTGGGGCAACACGCGCGGCTCGGCCTCGCCCGGCTTGTACCACAGATAGAGCGGCACGCCCGCACGATTGTGGCGCTCGATGAAGCGGCCGAGCGCGGGATCGCCATCGGTCCAGTCGCCGACCAGCACGGTCACCTGGTTGTCGGCGAACGCCTTTTCGACTGCCGCCGTCTCGATCACGGCATTTTCGTTGACCTTGCAGGTGAGGCACCAGTCCGCGGTGAAATAGGCGAAGACGGGCTTGTTCTGCGCGGTGAGCTCGGCAAGCCGTGCCTCGCTGAACTTCTCCGCGCCGGACGGTTGCTTCGCTTCCGCCGGCGCGGCGCGGAGCCAGGCGATCGCACCCAGAGCGGCCAGCACCAGCAAGCCGGCGGGCAGCCAGGCCAATGCCTTGCCGCGGCGCTGGCGCAGCCCGGTCCACCACAGGCCGAGCGTGGCGAGCAGCGCGGCGCCGAGCCCGATCGTCATCCCGGCGACGCCGGTCTGCTGGCCGAGCACCCAGGCGAGCGCCAGCGCGGTGAGGAACATCGGCACCGAGAGGATGCGGCGCAGCGTCTCCATCCAGGCACCCGGCCGGGGCAGCAGGCGCCGCAGCGGCGGCACGAAGCCGAGCAACAGGAAGGGCAACGCGATGCCGAGGCCAAGCCCGCCGAACACTGCCAGCGCCGCGGGCCAGGGCAGGATCAGCGCAGCACCGAGCGCACCTGCCATGAACGGCCCGGTGCACGGCGTCGCGACGAACGCTGCCAGCGCGCCGGTAGCGAAGGCGCCGCCGGTGCCCCGGGACGCTGCGCGGTTGACGAAGCCCGGCGCGGACAGCTCGAACAGCCCGGCCAGGTTGAAGGCGATGCCGGCGACGAGCAGCAGCAGGATCAGGATCACGCGCGGATCCTGGAGCTGGAAGGCCCAGCCCAGCGTCGCCCCGCCCGCTCGCAGCGCCAGCAAGGTGCCGCCTAGCGCTAGGCAGACGGCGATCACGCCCGCGGTATAGGCCAGCGCCTCGGCCCGCGGGCTGCCGCCCTCGGCATTGGCCTTGGCCAGGCTGAGCGCCTTGAGGCTGAGGATCGGGAAGACGCAGGGCATGATGTTGAGGATGAGCCCGCCGAGCACCGCGCCGAAAAACGCCAGCACTGCGGCGCTCCACGGCGCTGCGGCCGGCGCCGCTCTGGCCGCGGGCACCGGGCCGGGCAGGGCCTTCACCCAATAGCCTTGCTTGCCGAACGCCAGCATCCCCTCGATCGGCCCGACCGCCTTCACGCCGCCGGTCTCGACCAGCACCCGGTCGCCGTCGCGCGTCACCTTCTGGGGCGCGGCATAGTCGAAGGCGCCGTGCGTCGCGGGAAAGAAATAACCTTCGCCTTCAGCCTTCGCCGCTGCCGGGAAGGGAATGGCGAGGCGCAGCGCCTTGTTCTCGACCTGGTAGCTGCCCTGGGCACCGAGCGGCCGGGGCAGCGCCGCGCGCCACGCATCGAACTGAGCCCGGCGATCGGCGGTGATCGTGCCGTCGCCCACCTGGAGCACCGTCGACAGGTCCGCCTTGCCGGGAACGCAGATCGCATCGGTGCAGACCAGATAGTCGAGGTGCACTTTGACCGGGAAATTGCCGCTGGCGCCAGCGGGCACCTTCAGCGTCACCAGCGGCGCGAAGGGGGCTTCATAGACATAGTTCATCAGCCCGGCGATCAGCAGCCGCTGCGGCACCGGATAGCGGATCTCGCCGACGCTGGCGCCGGAGGGCAGAGTCCATTCGGCGCGCGCCGGCAGCCCGGCATCGCCCGGATTGAGCCAATAGGCGTGCCAGCCCTTTTCCGGCACCGATGCGAGCGCCAGCGTGACCTCGCCGCCCGCCACCGGGCGTTCGCTCTCGGCGACCAGGGTAATGTCGACATGCTGCTCACCCGGCGCCTGTGCCCGCGCCGCGCCGGCAAACAGGCACAGCAGCAACGCCATCAATCCGAAACGAACCGCCGCCATGGAGCGTCCTTGCCGTGGAAATGCTGTTGGCCCAATAGCAGCACGGCAGGATTTGCACACGCCGGAGGTCATCCCCGCTCATGAAACTGTTCCGCCCGCTCGCAGCCGTCGCGGCACTGCTCGCCACCACGCCCCTTTCCGCCCAGCAGGCAGCGCCCGCGCAGACCGTGCCGTCGGAGGCGCCGCGCGCCGCGCCGTCGCTGGTGGTGGTGATCTCGGTCGACCAGTTCAGCGCCGATCTCTTCGCCGAATATCGCGCGCAGTTCACCTCGGGCTTCGCGCGGCTGCTCACCGGCGCAGTCTTCCCTTCGGGCTATCAGAGCCACGCCGCGACCGAGACCTGCCCCGGCCATTCGACGATCCTGACCGGCGATCATCCCTCGCGAACCGGCATCATCGCCAATGACTGGACCGACTTCAGCGTCGCCCGCGAGGACAAGACCGTCTATTGCTCGGAGGATCCGAGCGTGCCGGGCAGCAGCTCGAACAACTACACCGTTTCCGACAAGCAGCTGAAGGTGCCGACGCTCGGCGAGTGGATGAAGCTCGCCGACCCGCAGAGCCGCGTGGTCGCAGTCTCGGGCAAGGACCGCTCGGCAGTGATGATGGGCGGCCACAAGACCGATGAAATCTGGTGGTGGGGCGGCAAGGGCTTCGTCTCCTATGCCGGGCGCCCCGAGCCCGAGATGGTCACCCGGATGAACGCCAATGTGACGCAGCGCATCGCCGAGGCGCAGGAGCCGTTGCCGCTGACGCCCTTCTGCCAGGCGCGCAGCCGCGCAATTCCGCTATGGAACGGCCGCACGGTGGGCGATGGCCGCTTCGCCCGCGCCGCCGGCGATGCCAGCGCCTTCCGTGCTTCGCCCGAGTTCGACGAATCGATCCTGGCGACCGCCGCCGGGCTCGCCACCGACATGAAACTCGGCCAGTCGGGCCATACCGATCTGCTGATCGTCGGCGCCTCGGCGACTGACTATGTCGGCCATGGCAAGGGCACCGAGGGCAGCGAGATGTGCCTGCAGCTGCTCTCGCTCGACCAGACGCTGGGCAAGCTGTTCGCAGTGCTCGACCGGACGGGTGTCGACTATGCGGTGGTGCTCACCGCCGATCATGGCGGGCACGATCTGCCCGAGCGCAATCGCGACCATGGCGCGCCGACGGCGGAGCGGATCACCAAGGACGTGACCGCAAGCGCGATCAGCAAGGTGATCGCCGCCAAGCTGGGCATTGCCGGGCCGGTGCTGACCGGCGGCTCGTTCGGCGACGTCTATCTCGACCCGAAGCTCACCAAGGCGCAGCGCGCCGCCGTGCAGGCCGAGGCGCTGAAGCTCTACGCCGCCAATCCGCAGGTCCAGGCCGTGTTCACTCGGGCCCAGGTGGCGGCGACTCCGATCGTGCATACGCCGCCCGAAACCTGGTCGCTGCTGGAGCGCGCCCGCGCGTCCTATGATCCGCAGCGCTCGGGCGACCTGATCGTCGCGCTGAAGCCGCGGATCACGCCGATCCAGGTCGGCAGCCCGAGCAGCGTCGCCACCCATGGCAGCTTCTGGGACTATGACCGCCGCGTGCCGATCCTGTTCTGGCGCAAGGGCATGACCGGGTTCGAGCAGCCGCTGTCGGTGGAGACGGTGGACATCGCGCCGACGCTCGCCGCGCTGATCCATGTCCCGGTGCCCGTGGAGATCGACGGCCGCTGCCTCGATCTCGATGCGGGTGCGGGCGACACCTGCAAGTAAGCCCCTGAAGCCCCTCCCCTGGAGGGGAGGGGCTAGATTGGTTCTACCGCCGCCGCTCGAAGATGCGGATGCCGGGGCCAAGGTCGTTCTGGCCGAGCGGGCCGACCTGGCCGGTGAAATCGGCGACGAAGGCCGGGCTCGGCGGCGCGCCGGGTGCCAGCGTGGCGGTGTTGCCCTCGATGCGCAGGCCCGCCGAGGAATAGGTGCGGCCTTCCGCCGCGACCACGATCAGCCCCGAGCTGTTCTCCTTGCGCGGCCCCTGGACGAAGGTGTTGCCGGCGATCAGCCCGGTGCCGCCTTCGCTCAGGTCGATCATGTAGTTGGTCTTGCTGCCCTTCGAATCGTCGAAGCTGTTGTTGGTGATCGTCACCCGGCGGGCGCGCAGCTTGACGTAATGGCCGCCGGTGCCGCGCTCGAAGCGCGAATTGGTGACGATGACGTCGCCATCGACCGCGAGATAGATCGAGTGGCTGCAATTCTCGGTCTCGCACTGGCCGAGGCCGGCGAAGGTGGTGTGATCGATGGTGATCCGGCGCACCGTCTCGTGCCCGCCGCCGAGAATGCCTTCCTGGCTGTCGAGGAACATCGAATTGGTGACGGTGAGGTCGCCCATCTCGATGCGGATGCCGGCGCCGTTGCCGTCGGGCACGGCGAAGCCGCGGAAGACCACGCCGTCCACCGCCGAGCCGCGCCCGCGCAGCACAAAGGCGGCCTTTTCCTCGCAGACCTGCCCCTCGAAGATCGCCGTGCCGGGCTGGACCGCCTTGAAGGTGATCTTGCCACCGGTCTGCACCGTGCATTCGCGGTAGGTGCCGGGCGCGATCAGGATCGTCGCGGTGCCGTCGCGCACGGCGTTCACTGCATCGTCGAGATGCGCGAAGCCCTGGCCGGTCTCGGCGATGACGAAGGGCGCGCTCCGCTGCTGCTGGGCGGAGACGGGCGCGGCGAGCACCAGGGCGGCGAGGATCGGCAGACGCATGTGAGGGGGTATGCGCCGGCCCGGTTAAATTCTCGTCATCCCCCAAAATCCGTCATCCCGGCGAAAGCCGGGATCTCAGGCGATGGCGCGGGAAAAGAGCCGCACGAGATCCCGGCTTTCGCCGGGATGACGGTTATTTGAGCGTCTTGATGATGCCCGAGAAATCGAGCCCGGCGCCTTCGCCGTCGACGAACGCCTGGTAGAATTCCTCCGCGCGCGTTCCCATCGGCACGTTCGCGCCGACGCTCGCCGCCGCCTCCAACGCCAGCTTCAAGTCCTTGAGCATCAGCGGCGCGGCGAACCCGCCCTGATAGTCGCGATCGGCCGGGCTTTCGGGGCCGACGCCAGGGACCGGGCAATAGCTCGTCATCGACCAGCTCTGCCCCGAGCTGACCGAGGCGATGTCGTAGAAGCGCTGGGCGTCGAGCCCGAGCTTCTCGGCGAGCGCGAACGCCTCGCAGGTGGCGATCATCGTCGCGCCGAGGATCATGTTGTTGCAGATCTTGGCGCCCTGCCCCGCGCCGCTGGCGCCGGCATGGATCACTGCCTTGCCCATGTCCGCCAGGAAAGGCTCGGCCCGGCCGAACGCCTGTTCGGTGCCGCCGACCATGAAGGTGAGCGTGCCGGCATTGGCCGCGCCGATGCCGCCCGAGACGGGGGCGTCGACCGCCATCAGCCCGCGCCCGGTCGCCGCCTCGGCGACGCGGCGGGCGGTGTCGACATCAATCGTCGAGCAATCGATCAGGATCGCGCCGGGCGAGGCATGGTCGAGCAGCACGTCGGTATAGGTCGCCTCGACATGCTTGCCGGCAGGCAGCATCGTGATGACCGCTTCGGCCCCGTCCACCGCCTCGGCGGCGCTGGCGGCGGGCAGGCAGCCGGCGGCCTTCGCCTTGTCGAGCGCATCCTGGCTCAGGTCGAAGGCGCGGACGTCATGCCCCGCCTTGGCCAGGTTCGCGGCCATGCCGCCGCCCATATTGCCCAGGCCGATAAATGCTACGCGTGCCACGTTCCGTAATCCTCTCTTCTACCGTCACCCCGGCGAAAGCCGGGGTCTCAGGCCGTATCGCGCCACCGCATGAGATCCCGGCTTTCGCCGGGATGACGACTATATTCCGGGTGACGACTATAGCCCTTACTTCCCCGTCCAGTTCCCCGGGCGCTTCTCGACGAACGCCGCCATGCCTTCCTTCTGGTCGGCGGTGCCGAACAGCGCGTGGAACAGCCGGCGCTCGAAGGCGACGCCCTGGGCGAGGCTGGTCTCGAAGGCGGCGTTGACCATCTCCTTGTTCGCCAGCACCGCGAGCGGCGCCATGCCGGCGATCAGCTGCGCGGTCTTCACCGCTTCCTCGACCAGCTCGGCAGCGGGGAGGATGCGGCTGACCAGCCCGGCGCGCTCGGCCTCTGCTGCGTCCATCATCCGGCCGGTGAGGCACATTTCCATCGCCTTGGCCTTGCCGACGGCGCGGGTGAGCCGCTGCGAGCCGCCCATGCCGGGCGAAACGGCGAGCTTGATCTCGGGTTGGCCGAACTTGGCACTGTCACCCGCCAGGATGAAGTCGCACATCATCGCCAGCTCGCAGCCGCCGCCGAGCGCATAGCCCGAGACTGCGGCGATGATCGGCTTGCGGGTGCGCGTGAACACGTCCCAGCCGGCGAAGAAGTCATGGCCGTACATGTCGGCAAAGCCCTGGGCCTGCATCTCCTTGATGTCGGCACCCGCCGCGAACGCCTTCTCGCTGCCGGTGATCACCGCGCAGCCTTGCGTGGGATCGGCATCGAACGCCTTCATCGCGTCGAGCAGCTCGGAGAGGATCTGGCTGTTGAGCGCGTTGAGCGCCTGGGGGCGGTTCAGCGTGACCAGCGTGGCGGCGCCGCGCTGCTCGACGAGGATGGTTTCGTAATTGGCCACTTTGCTACTCCGTCATTCCCGCGAAGGCGGGAATCCATTCTTCCCGCCAGTGATAATGGATCCCCGCCTTCGCGGGGATGACGATCAGAGGGGAGCCCATGCCTCGCCTTCCGGCAGCGGCGCGAAGATCGCGTCGATCGTCGCGTCGGTCACGCCCTCGAGCGTAGCGGGCTTCCATTGCGGCGCATTGTCCTTGTCGACGATCAGCGCCCGGACGCCCTCGATGAAGTCATGGCTCTGCGCGACGCGGCTGCCGATGGCGTATTCCTGCGCCATCTCCTCGGCGAAGCTGGCCTTGGCGCGACCTTCGCGGACGAGACGGAGCGAAACCTTCATCGACTGGGGCGATTTGGTGCGCAGCGTGGCGAGCTGCTTCTGTGCCCATTCGCCGCCATCGGCTTCGAGCGCGGCGATCACGCCCTCGACAGTGTCCGCAGCGAAGAGCCGGTCGATCTCGGCGCGGTGCGCGGCGATGCGCGGTTCGGGTGCGGGAGCCGACAGGTCGGCCAGCACTGCTTCGACCGCCGCGGGATCGGCGGCGATCCGCGTCTTGGCGTCTTCCAGCGCCTCGGCCGGCACGAAGTGACTGGCGAGGCCGAGCGCGAGGCATTCGGCACCGTCGAGCCGATGCCCGGTCAGCGCGAGATACTCGCCCATCCGCCCCGGCAGCCGCGACAGATACCGGCCGCCGCCGACATCGGGGAACAGGCCGATGCCGGTCTCGGGCATGGCGAATTTGGCGTTCTCGGTCGCCACTCGGAATTTCGCCGGCTGCGAGATGCCGACGCCGCCGCCCATGGTGATGCCGTCCATGAAGGCGACCACCGGCTTCTCGTACGTGAACAGCGCGTGGTTGAGCTGGTACTCCACGCGGAAGAAGTCGCGCGCCAGGCTGCCGTCCCCCGCGCCGCTCTCGGCGATCATGCGGATGTCGCCACCGGCGCAGAAGCCGCGACCCTCGGCATGGTCGATCAGCACGATCTCCACGGCGGGATCGTCGCGCCATGCCGTAAGCGCATCGAGCATCGCCCGGCACATGCCGGTGTTGAGCGCATGGATCGCCTTGGGCCGGTTCAGCCGGATGCGGCCTGCCTTGCCTTCGACCTGGATCAGAACTTCACTCGTCATGCTCAAATTTCTCGAAACTCGCGCTTGTGAGGGAAAGAAAAAGCGAAATTTGTTCCCACTATGTTCTTATCGGTTATGGCGGATCATCGGCGTGTAGGAAAGCACATCGTCATCCAGGCGAAAGCCGGGATGACGGAGTGTGCTCACTGGCGCGTCAGCTCGCGGCCGACGATCATCCGCATCACCTGGTTGGTGCCCTCGAGGATCGAGTGGACGCGCAGGTCGCGCCAGAAGCGTTCGATCGGATAGTCCATCAGATAGCCATAGCCGCCGTGCAGCTGGAGCGCGCGGTCGACGACCGAGCTGCCGGTGTCGGTTGCGAAGCGCTTGGCCATTGCGGCGAACTTGGTCTTGTCGGGCGCACCGGCAGTGACCTTGGCCGCAGCGAGATAGAGCAACGCGCGGGCAGCCTCCAGCTCGGTCGCCATGTCGGCAAGGACGAACTGGGTGTTCTGGAAATCGGCGATCGGACGGCCGAACTGCTGGCGGTCCTTGGTGTACTTCACGGCTTCGTCGAGGCAGCGCTGGGCACCGCCAAGCGAGCAGGCGCCGATGTTGAGGCGGCCACCGTCGAGGCCCATCATCGCGAAACGGAAGCCCTCGCCTTCGCCGCCGATACGGTTCCCGACCGGCACGCGGACATTGTCGAAGGTCACCTGGCGCGTCGGCTGCGAATGCCAGCCGAGCTTGCGCTCGTTCGCGCCGAAGCTGACGCCCGGCATGTCCTTCTCGATCACCAGGCACGAGATGCCCTTTGGCCCCTCCTCGCCGGTGCGCACCATCGTGACGTAGATCTCGTTCTCGCCCGCGCCCGAGATGAACTGCTTCGAGCCGTTGACGACATAGTGATCGCCGTCCAGCACTGCCCTGGTCTTGAGCGCCGCGGCGTCGGAGCCCGAGCTCGGCTCGGTGAGGCAATAGCTCGCCATCCGCTCCATCGTGATCAGCGAGGGAAGATATTTGTCCTTCACCGCCTGCGAGCCGAAGGTGTCGATCATCCAGCTCGCCATGTTGTGGATCGAGATGAAGGCGCTGGTCGACGGGCAGCCATAGGCCATCGCCTCCATGATCAGCGCCGCCTCGAGCCGGCCGAGGCCGATGCCGCCGCTCTCCTCCGAGACATAGATCGAGGCGAAGCCCAGCTCCGCCGCCGCGCGGATCGTGTCGCGCGGGAAGATGTGCTTCTCGTCCCATTCTGCCGCGAACGGCGTGATCGCATCGGCAGTGAATTTCTGCGCCATCTCCTGGATGGCAATCTGGTCGTCGGTAAGGTCGAACTGGGTGGTCATGTCAAAGTCCTAAGGCAAGCTTTTCCCCGGCGCAGGCCGGGGTCCAGACTCGGCGTGCGCGGCGAAGACGCGCTACCGCGCGTGTTCTCTAAAGGGGCTGGGCCCCGGCCTTCGCCGGGGAAAATGGAAGGGATCCGAGCCAGGACCATCACTCGCCGGCTTTCTCGTGCAGCACCCGCTCGGCGAAGAGCGGGTTGGCGATCTTCAGGTCGTTGCGGTCGTAATAGCGCGGCGGCGGCACTTTCTTTTCCCAGGCCATCTGCTCGGTGAGCGTGCCGTTGGTCCAGGGGACCATCGGCATCGCCTGATAGATCGGATCGGCATAGGCGAGATCGGGGGTGATGATCTCCCATCCGTCCTTGCGCAAGGCGTCGATCAGGTCCCCGATGAACAAAGCAGCAATGTCGGTCTCGTGCAGCAGCATGACGTGCGCGGGCGAACGGCCGATCGTCTTGACCGCCAGATCGTCGGCGAAGTCGGCGGCCTGGAGATGGCTCTCGACATAGAGGTCGCGCAACCCTTGCATGTCGATGGGCTTGCCCGCCTTCTTCGCGGCGATCGCCAGCCCCTCGATGTTCCAGTCCGAGGCCTCGGCAGTGACATGGCCGTTGCGGATGCCGCGTGCGGCCAGCCCGGCGCGGATCGCGGCGACCTTCGCCTTGTCCGGCCCGCCTTCGTCGAGGAACGGGAAGCGCAGCCAGGGGCGGTGATTGGGCTGCCTGACCAGCCAGGCCTCGGCCTTGTCGACCTGATCGAGGAACTCCTCGGTGCTGACCTTGGAGAGGTGCGGGTGCAGCCAGGTATGGTTGGCGAGGACGTAGCCCGCCGCGACATAGGCATGGATGCGCGCCATCGCCGCCCGCCCGGCGGCGCCATTGTCGATCCGGCCGGGATTGAGGAACAGGGCGACCTGGCTCACCCCGCGCGAACGCAGCACCGCGATCAGCTTGGCCGTGCGCTCGTCCTCGCTGAGGAAGGCACCGGCACCGCGCGGCACATCGTCGAAGCTGAAGGCAATGCGCTTGGCGGCGGCCTGCACCGGCTGCGCCCCGGCGTTCGACACCGGATCTGCCCGCACCACGAGCATCAACGCGCCGATGAAGAGAAAGAGACGGATCATCGTTTCCCAATACCCGTTCCCCTCCCTGGAAGGGAGGGGCTTAGGGGTGGGTTGCTGTCCACGAGCGGAACGGCTTGGGGAGGCCCACCCACCCCCGGCCCCTCCCTTCACCAGGGAGGGGAGAGAACTACCCCATCGTCGGGATGACGAAGGCGCTGTCGCCCGAGGCGCCGCCGTCGGGCCAGCGCTGGGTGATCGTCTTGACCTTGGTCCAGAACTTCACGCCTTCCATGCCGTGCTGGTTGGTGTCGCCGAATGCCGAGCGCTTCCAGCCGCCGAAGGTGTGATAGGCGACCGGCACCGGGATCGGCACGTTGATGCCGACCATGCCGACATTGACGCGCGCCGCGAACTCGCGCGCGGCATGGCCGTTGCGCGTGAAGATGGCGACGCCGTTGCCATACTGGTGGTCGCTCGGCAGCTTGAGCGCGGTCTCGAAATCGGGGGCGCGGACGATCTGGAGGACGGGGCCGAAAATCTCTTCCTTGTACGCCTGCATGTCCGGCGTGACGCGGTCGAACAGCGACGGTCCGATGAAGAAGCCCTGCTCATGGCCCTGGAGCTGGAAGCCGCGGCCATCGACCACCAGCTCGGCGCCTTCGTCGACGCCGGTCTGGATCCAGTTCTCGACACGCTGCTTGTGCGCGGCGTTCACGACCGGGCCGTAATGCGCCTCGGCATCGGTGGAGACGCCGACCCGCAGCGCCTCGATCGCCGGGATCAGTTTCTCGCGCAGGGCATCGGCGGTCTTGTCGCCGACGGGGACGACCACGGGGAGCGCCATGCAGCGCTCGCCGGCCGAGCCGAAGGCGGCGCCCGAGAGATCGGCGACGACCTGATCGAGATCGGCATCGGGCATGACGATGCCGTGGTTCTTGGCGCCGCCCATCGCCTGGACGCGCTTCCCGGCCTCGACGCCGCGGCGATAGACATAATGCGCGATGTCGGACGAACCGACAAAGCTCACGGCGGCAATCGCCGGGTGGTCGAGGATCGCGTCGACCATTTCCTTGTCGCCGTGCACGACCTGGAGGATACCCTCGGGCGCGCCGGCCTCGAGCATCAGCTCGGCGAGGCGGACGGGGACGCTGGGATCGCGCTCCGACGGCTTGAGGATGAAGGCGTTGCCGCAGGCGATGGCGACACCGAACATCCACATCGGGATCATCGCGGGAAAGTTGAACGGCGTGATGCCCGCGCCGATGCCGAGCGGCTGGCGCATCGAATAGACGTCGATGCCGGGGCCCGCGCCCTGGGTATATTCGCCCTTCAGCACATGGGGGATACCGCAGGCGAACTCGATCACCTCGAGCCCGCGCTGGATGTCGCCCTTGGCGTCGGCGATCACCTTGCCATGCTCGGACGAGAGCAGGTGCGCGAGCTCATCCATGTTCTTTTCTACCAGCGCCTTGAACGCGAACATCACGCGGGCGCGGCGCTGCGGGTTGGTCGCGGCCCAGCCGGGCTGCGCGGCCTGGGCGGCGGCGATCGCCTTGTCGAGCTCTGCCTGGGTGCCGAGCTGGACCTGGGCCTGGACCTGGCCGGTGTTCGGGTTGAACACCTCGCCCGTCCGGGCACCCGCGCCGCCAGTGTGGCCGACGATGACATGGTCGATGATACGCACCGCTGATCTCCTGCTTCGGGCTCTGGCGACCCGACTCACTGTGTAATTTAATTACGCAGTGACATAAGAAACGGTCGCTGTCACGCGCCCGGGTTTCACCCCGCCGGCGGAGCGGACCGGCCGATCGGCACCGGCAGCAGGCGGCCCTGGTCATCGCCGATCACCATTACCTCGATTCCGAACGCCTCGCGCAGCGGCTGATGCGCGAGCGCCTCGCGCGCCGGGCCGAAGGCGACCACCCGGCCCTCGCGCAGCAGCAGCACCTCGTCCGCCGCGCGCGCGGCCTGGACGAGGTCGTGGAGCACGATCACCACGCCCATGCCGTCCTGGGCAAGGCCGCGCAGCCGATCGAGCAGGCCGAGCTGGTGCGCGGGATCGAGCGCGGCGAGCGGCTCGTCGGCGAGCAGCCATTGCGGCTGGCCGGCGAGCACGCGGGCGAGCAGCACGCGGGCGCGCTCGCCCCCGGAAAGCTCGGCGACCGGGCGACCGGTGAAGTCCAGCGTGTCGGTCGCCTCCATCGCGCGCGTCACGGCTTCCGCATCCGCTGCCGACATGCCCGCAAAGGGCGAGCGGTGCGGCAGGCGGCCGAGCGCGACCAGCGCCTCGGCAGTGACGTTCCAGTGCACCGACGCGTCCTGCGGCAGATAGCCGATCGCGCGGGCGCGCTCGCGCGGATCGAGCCGGCCGACCAGCCGCCCGCCGAGCCGGACGAAGCCGGCATCGGCATCGGCGAGGCCGGCGATCGCGCGCACCAGGGTCGACTTGCCCGAGCCGTTGGGGCCGAGGATCGCCGTGACCTTGCCGGGGCGGAACAGCGCACCGATGCCGTGCAGCACCTTGCGGTTGCCCAGGCTGACGGCGAGGTTCTCGATGCTCAGATCCATGCCGACCGCCGAAGCTTGAGGAGCAGCCCGAAGAAGAAGGGCGTGCCGATCAGCGCCATGGCGACGCCGAGGCGGATCTCCGAGGCGCCGGGGGCGAGGCGGACCAGGCTGTCCGCCGCCAGCACCAGCGCCGCGCCGCCGAGCGCGCTGGGGAGCAGCAGCGCCGAGGGCCTGGCGCCGACCAGCGGGCGCAGCAGATGCGGGACGATCAGCCCGACAAAGCCGACCACGCCGGTGACCGCGACGCTGGCGCCGACCACCAGTCCGGCACCGACGACCACCAGTGCCTGGGTGCGCTCGAGGCGCAGGCCGAGCGAGCGCGCGGCGTCCTCGCCCAGTGTCAGTGCATCGAGCGCGCGGCCGGTGAAGAGGAGCAGCACGCCGCCGGCGAGGATGAACGGCACGGCGAGCTGCACCTCGGCAAAGCTGCGATCGGTGAGCGAGCCCATGATCCAGTCGATGATCTCGGCCGTGGCATAGGGATTGGGCGCGATCGAGATCAGGAAAGCGGTGAGCGCGCCGCCCAGGCTGGCGAGCACGGTGCCGGCCAGCACGAAGGTTACCGCGCTCTGCGACCGCCAGGCGAGCGCGGCGAGGAGCAGCATCGATCCGCCGGCGGCGAGCATCGCCGCGCCGAAGATGGCGAGCGGCGCGCTGGCGGCGAACAGCACGATCGCGGCGACGGCGCCGAGCGCCGCGCTCGACGAGACGCCAAGGACCGAGGGATCGGCTAGCGGGTTGCGCAGATAGCCCTGCAGCACCGCGCCGGTGAGCCCCAGCCCGGCACCGATGACGAGGCCGAGGATCGCACGCGGCAACCGCAGCTCGGCGACGATCCACCAGCGCGGATCATCGGAGAACCAGGCAATGAACGGCACGAATATCTTGCCCGCCGCCAGCGAGGCGACGAACAGCAGTGCGACCAGGAGGGCGAGCCCGGCGAGGAGCGGGAGCCGCTTCACTGCGCCACCGCGCGGCGGATCTGGGCCAGCCGGGTCATCGCGCCGGCGATCACCGGGCCGCCGCAATTGACCAGCGAGCGCGGAAACGCCGCCTCGCTCACCCGGCCCCTGGCATGCGCGAGCGCGCGGCGGCGCAGCTCGGCGGCGCGGCTGGCGGAGTCGCGGCCCTGCCCGTCGGGCACCAGCATCACCCGCGGCGGATCGGCGACGATCCGCTCGGCGGGCAAGGTGCCGGTGAACTGGAGCCCGTAATGCGCCGCCTGGTTCGAAAAGCCGGCGCGGCGCAGCATCTCGTCGAGCAGATTGCCCTCCCCCGAAACCATGTTGCCGCCGATCCATACCAGCGCGGGCACTGGCGGGCCGCTCGCGGCCGCGGCGGCGACGGCACGATCGATGCGCGCGTTCATCGCCCGCCCCTTTTCGGGCACGCCCAGCGCAGCGGCAAGCTCGGTCACCTGCGCCTTGCTCGCCTCGATCGTCAGCGGCGAATCGAGATAGAGCGTCCGGAGCCCGGCACGGGCATAGGCGGCGCGCGTGGCAGGCGCGGTGAAGCTGCTGGCGATCACCAGATCGGGCCGCATCGCCACGACTTCCTCCGCCGTGCCGCGCGTGCCGCGGAAGCGGCTGGCGAGATCGAGCGGGATCGAAGTGGCGCCGGGATCCTGCGAATAATGGCTGATCGCGGCGATGCGATCGCGCGGCACCAGCTCGACCAGCATCGCATCGGCGCAGGGATTGGTGGAGACGATGCCGCCACCCCCGCCGGGCGCAGGCGCGCAGCCGGCGAGCATCGCGCCACAGGCGAACAGGAATGCGCTTCGGCCCCGCATGCCCGCTCGTTACACCGCGCCGCCCGATTTGCGCGAAGAATCGTCCGCAACCCGCGAAAAAATGCGCTTTGTCTCGGTACTGTAACGCTGGGCTAAGCACGCATTTACCAACTGCCTCCTATCCGGCACGCGATGCTTCTCGCCGCCCCCTCGCCCGCCCCGAGCGCCGCCTGGCTCACCGAGCGCGAGCTCGATCCGCCGCTGCTCACGCTCACCGACACGATGTGGCGCGCGGCCGAGCTGTTCGGCGGCGATCCCGAGCTTCGGCTGGTGGCGATCGTCGACGAGAAGGCGCGCCCGCTCGGCGCGATCTTCGAGAAGGATGTGCGGCGACTGCTGCTCAATCCCTTCGGCCATGCGCTGATGCGCAACCCCAGCTACGGCGCCGCGGTGGCGCGCTATGTCCGCACCTGCCCGACCGCGGAGATGACCGACGATCTTGGGCGGCTGATGGAGACCTATCGCGCCTCCGGCGGGTCCGAGGGGATGATCCTGACCCGGAACGGCCGTGTGCGGGCGACCGTGAACAACCGCCGGCTCGTCCATCTCGCCGCCGAGCGCGAAGTCGCCTCGGCACGCGCGCAGCTGGAACGCGCGGCGCGGATCGAGGCGGCGAGCAGCCGGTTCGAGGCGCAGGTGGGCGCGCTGGCGCACGACCTGGGCCAGCTCTCGACCGAACTGGAACATGGCGCGACCGCGACGGCGGAGCGGGCAAGCGGCGTGGGCGACCACGCCGTGGCGGTGGCCACCGCCGCCTCGCAGACCAGCGACAACATGGCCGAGATCGCTGCGCGCGGCCGCGAGCTGGCCGAGGCGCTGGCCGGCATCGCCACCAATACCGGCGATGCCCGCCAGGCCGCCGCGGTGGTGCGCAGCCTGGTCGAGACCGGCAGCGAGCGTGCCCGCGAATTGCTCCACTCCGCCCAGTCGATCGACGCGGTGATCGGGCTGATCAGCGACATCGCGCGGCAGGTGAATCTTCTTGCGCTCAACGCCACGATCGAGGCGGCGCGCGCCGGCGAAGCCGGGCGCGGCTTCACCGTGGTGGCAAACGAAGTGAAGCAGCTCTCCACCCAGACCGGCATCGCCGCCGACCGGATCACCGCACATGTCCGCGAGATCCGCAGCGGCATCGACGAAGTCGCCGCCGGGCACGACCGGGTCGAGCAGGCGATCGGCGCGATGGCGACGCTGGCCGACGCCGTGGAAAGCGCCGTGGCCGCGCAGGAGGATGCGACGCGGATGATCGCCTGGAACGTCGACGAGGCGGTGCAGGCGAGCAACGGCATCCAGCGCGACGTCGAGCAGATCGGCGGCACCTCGCAGGATGCGTCGAACCAGGCGCAGGCGATGCAGCGCGTAGCGGTGCGGCTGCATAGCGGCGCCGATGCGCTGTCCGACCAGGTCCACGCCTTTCTGGGCGAATTGCGCCGCGCCTGAAGCCTGCCTAGGCTGGCCGCATGCTTCTATGCGGTACCCAAGTGGGCGGCGACCGGCCGCTGTTCCTGATTGCCGGCCCCTGCGCGCTCGAATCGGAGGCGCTGTCGCTGCGCGTGGCGGAGACGCTGGCCGGGCTGGCGCAGCGGCTGGGGCTGCTGGTGATCTTCAAGGGATCGTTCGACAAGGCCAACCGCACCTCGGGCGAAGCGTATCGCGGGCCGGGCATGGACGAGGGGCTGGCGATCCTCGCCAAGGTGCGCGCCGAGACCGGGCTGCCGGTGCTCACCGACGTCCATGAAGCGGCGCAGGTGCCGGCGGTGGCGGCGGTGGTCGACGTGCTGCAGACCCCGGCCTTTCTCGCCCGCCAGTCCGATCTGATCGCGGCGGCGGCGGCGAGCGGCAGGCCGGTCAACATCAAGAAGGCGCAGTTCATGGCGCCCTGGGACATGGCACATGTGCTGGACAAGGCGCGCGCCGCCGCCCGGGAAGCCGGCGTCGAGCCCGACAATTTCCTGCTGTGCGAGCGCGGCACCAGCTTCGGCTACAACGCGCTGGTCACCGACTTGCGCAGCCTGGCGGTGATGGCCGAGACCGGTGCACCGGTGGTGTTCGACGCGACGCATTCGGTGCAGGCGCCGGGCGGCCGCGGCGCCAGCTCGGGCGGCGCGCGCGAGCATGTCCCGCTGCTGTGCCGCGGCGCCGTCGCGGCGGGCTTGGCGGGGCTGTTCCTCGAGACGCACCCCGATCCCGACCGGGCGCTGTCGGATGGGCCGAACAGCTGGCCGCTCGACCAGCTCGAAGCGCTGGTGGCCGGGCTGGTGCGGCTCGATGCGTTCGTGAAGGGCGGGATGCGCGGCTAACGCTCGCCCTTCCAGTTCATGCCGAACGACCAGCTTCCCGGTATGCGCCGCCCCATTTCGTCCTCGGCCGGCGTAAACCGGCCGTTCCGCTGCATCTTCGCGCAGGCCGCATTATCCAGCAGCACGTTCCCGCTCGAGCGCAGGATCGTGCAGGCCGAGACGCGGCCCAGCGGGTCGATATCAAGGCGAAAGCGCACGCTGCCCTTCATCCCGCTTAGGCTAGCATCCTCGGGCGATGCCTTGGCCCAGAGCTGAGGGGAGCCGCGCGGGCGCGCGGGCCTGAACGGCATTCGATCGAACGCGTTCGCGCGCGCGCCGGGACGCGGCACCGGATCGACCGGCTGTGACGGCCTTGCGCACGCTTCCACCGCCGCCAGCGCCCTGGCTGATCCGCCCAGATCGATATCGTCCGGAAGCGCGCCCTGGCGGTGAACCACGAGCTTCGTCGCGCGGGCGAAGGCGCTTCGCAGCGCCTGCGCGTCGGTCAATACGACCGTGGCGTTCAGGTCCGCGGCGAGCGGCCGCTGCCCGGCGCGAAAGCGAACAGGGCCCAGCAGCGCCTCGAAACCACGCTCGCCAGCCGCATTCTCCGGCCAAGTCGGGTTGCTCAGGATGATCGCCGACCAGCCATCGCTCCGGAGATAATAGTCCAGCCTCGTGCCCGCCTCGCTGGGCGAAGTCGCAGTGACGACACAGCCGTCGCTGACGTCGCGCACCAGCCAGTCGGGGACAGGCTCTTCCTGCGTGAAAATCATCGCGGCCGCCGCGGCGACCCCGAATATTGCGAGTTCCATCCGCCCTCTCTCCGGTTGGCTACTCCCGTTGCACGGCAGGGATGTGAGAATTGTCGGTGGACAGCATTTACACGGCGTTATCCACGCACCTCGGCGCACAGCAAAAAGCCCGCCAAGTCACTGACCTGGCGGGCTTTCTATATGGTGGGCGTGGCAAGGATTGAACTTGCGACCCCTGCGATGTCAACACAGTGCTCTACCACTGAGCTACACGCCCACGGGCCCGGAGGCCGAAACGGGAAGCGGGCCAATAGCGGGGCTTTTCGAGCCGCGCAAGCACGCTTTTTCAGTTTTTGCGGTACCGGCCCGCGCCCCCCCCCCGGCCCCCCACCGCCGGAGTGAGTGGGGGGCCGGGTGGGGGCCCGGGCCCGGGCTCCCCCACCCGGCCACCCAACGGCAGTATTCTATGGGTGGCCGGGTGGGGGAGCGGGCCGGCACCGCCCAAAGCGAAAGCTTCAATTAAATCCGGCGTTCTCCGCCTCGAACAGCCGATCGACCTCCAGCACGAGGTCGCGCAGGTGGAAGGGCTTGGAGAGCACGCGGGCCTGGGGCACCTGCTTGCCGGCCTTGAGCGTGACCGCCGCAAAGCCGGTGATGAACATCACCCGCATGTCCGGCGCGATCTCGCTTGCCTTCTGGGCCAGCTCGATGCCGTCCATCTCGGGCATCACGATATCGGTGAGCAGCAGGTCGAACCGTTCGGTTTCCAGCAGCGGAATCGCCGCGGTGCCGCGATCGACGGCACTGACCGCATAGCCCGAACGCTCGAGCGCCCGGGTGAGATATTCCCGCATCACGCGGTCATCCTCGGCCAGCAGAATCCGGATCATGTTCCCCCACTCAAAATCGACAGGGCGGCATCCTATACGCCAAGCCCTTAAGATTTTCCGCCTTTTCGTTGTTCCACGGCATTGCGGCGGCGCTGTGGCGGGCATAGCCTGAGCCTTGTGAGCGAGACTTCCTTCGTCCGTCATGGTCCGCCAGAGCCGCTGAGCCCGGTGGTGCTGTCGGTGCCGCATGCCGGGCGCGACTATCCCGAGGCGCTGCGGGCGCTGCTGCGCGTGCCGGTGGCGGCGCTGCGCGGGCTGGAGGACCGGCATGCCGATGCGATCGCGCTCGCTGCCCGGCGCGACGAGACGCTGTTCGTCGCCACCCGACCCCGCGCCTGGATCGACCTCAACCGCGCCGAGCATGACCGCGACCCCCGCCTCGACGACGGCGCCTGGACGCATGGCGCGCCGCTCTCGGCCAAGATCCGCTCGGGACTCGGGCTGGTGCCGCGCCGGGTGGGCAATGCCGGCGACATCTGGCAGCGCCGCCTGACCGCCGACGAGGTGCAGCAGCGCATCCATGCCGATCACCGCCCCTGGCACGAGGCGATCGCCGCCGCGCTCGCCTCGGCGCGGGCGCGATTCGGGGTGGCGGTGCTGCTCGACGTGCATTCGATGCCGCCGCTGGGCCCGCCGGCGACCGCGGCGCGGCTGGTGCCCGGCGACCGCTTCGGCAAGTCCGCCGCGGCGCGCTTCCTGGGGCGGATCGAAGGCGTCGCCCGCGCGCACGGCGTGCGGACCGCGGCCAACACCCCCTATTCGGGCGGCCATATCCTCGAGCGCCACGGCGAGCCGCGCCGCAGCGTGCACGCGATCCAGCTCGAGTTCGACCGGTCCTTCTATCTCGATTCGGCGCTCGACCAGCCGGGCCCGGGGCTGGAGACTGCGGTGCGACTGCTGCGCGACATCATCGATTCGGTGGCCGACGAAGCGCTGCCGGGAGCGATCGCAGCGGAATAGCGCGCCACCTGCGCATGCCTTACCTGTTCCCCGGCGAAAGCCGGGCCCCAGGGTCACAAGCGAGCCGGCAGAGAAATCCTGGGCCCCGGCTTTCGCCGGGGAACAACGGGGGCGATTCCGCGCCGACTGCAGCCCAATAAAAAACCACCTCGTGGTTACCCACGAGGTGGCCAAGGTTCAGGGAGGAGACACGCCCGAGGGCGTGCCGTACAGCCTCACGAAAGGGGGGACATGAAGCCGTACAAGACCAAATATAATTGGGGGGTAGATTAGTTCAAGGGGCTGCGAGGGGCCGTTCTTGCAGAAAGATCAACCGTTTCGGCGGAGCCCCGGGGCCATGCGCGCGAGCACATTGTCGCGCAGCAGGAAATGGTGGCGCAGCGCCGCGGCGATGTGGATCGCCACCAGCGCCGCCATCAGCAAGCCGAGCAGCTCATGCGCCGCGTGCGCGCTGTGCGCGATGCCCGGCGTGGCGGGCAGCACCGGGACCTCGAACAGCCCGAACCAGTCGATCGGGCGCGGTCGCTCCGGATTGGAGGAAAGCAGCCAGCCGGTGAGCGGCAGGATCAGCAGCAGCGCATAGAGGAGGAAGTGCACCGCGTGCGCCGCGGTCTTCTCCCAGCCGGGCATCGCATCGGGCAGCTGCGGCGGCTTGTGCGCCAGCCGCCAGCCGATGCGGCCAAGGGTGAGCAGCAGCACGGCCATGCCCACCGACTTGTGGATCGGCATCACGCCCCACGCCCGCGGCATCGCGTCATGGAACAGGCCGACGATCAGGTTGAAGAGAACGAGCGCGGCGATCGCCCAGTGGAAGGCGATCGCCCCCCGACTGTAGCTCTCGCCGCGCCCAATCCTCATCAAATTACTGGCACATTACGCGGTCGGCTGGACGAGCTGCGGCTCGGGCATCTTGCCCTGGCGCACCTGGCGGCCGAAAATGTCGCGCATCAGGCCCAGCGAGAAGAGATGGGCGTAGATGAGCGGCAGCATGCCGTTCTGGACGATCTTGCGAAGCTGGTCGCCGCGCATCTCGTTCAGCTTGTTCTCGTCGATCATCATGAAGCCGCGATAGACGAAGGGCTGCGCCGAGCCTTCCGGCTGGATCGTGACTTCGCCGTCGATCAGCAGCTCGAGATCTTTGAGCTCCTTCATGAACTGGCCGGTGCGGGCGCCGGCCTGCTCGAACTGCTCGTTGAACTGCAGGATGCCCTTGGTGACGTCGCTCGGCTCGCCATCGACGAACAGCGCATCGCCCTCCTCGAACGCGCCGACCGTGTCGGACGTCGGATCGAAGCAGAGCGACAGCTCGTCGCTGTCCGGGCGCAGGCGCGCCAGCAGGTACGGATAGCGGCGGATATAGGCCGGCACGTAGAAGTTGGTCTCGTTGAGCGAGCCGTCTTCGTCGAAGAAGGTGTTGATGCCTTCGTTCAGGCCCATCAGCGCGAGCGGCACCGGCTC
Organism: Sphingomonas sp. HITSZ_GF; assembly: GCF_029543155.1. Classification (GTDB taxonomy): domain Bacteria; phylum Pseudomonadota; class Alphaproteobacteria; order Sphingomonadales; family Sphingomonadaceae; genus Sphingomonas. The sequence continues at coordinate 177,451 of NZ_JARQXA010000005.1, forward strand.
TTCGCCCTGCGAGAAGACGATCGGCATGAAGCGCTGCACGAGCGGGAATTCTTCCACCGTCACCGGAACCGCGTGCTGCTTGGCAAGGAACGGCGCCTTGTCGGCCGCGCGAATCCTGAAGTCCGCATGCTGCTGGCTCGAGAGCGGCAGAATATCGTTGTAGAACAGAGGCAGCGACTGCTGCGGGGCGGAAGCCATCCTAAATCTCCTGGGAACTAAATGCTGATGTCTGGAATCCCGGTGGGCGGGTCTATGGCGTGCCAGCCTCGGGCGCAAGGCTTACGAGCTTGCCGGGATTTAGGATTCCATGCGGGTCCAGTGCCATTTTGATCGCCTTCAGCGCCGCGATGCGCGACGGCGGGCTCAAACGCTCCAGCTCGGCGCGCTTCATCTGGCCGATTCCATGCTCGGCCGAGATGGAGCCGCCTTCCGCCACCACCAGGTCATAGACCAGGCTCGAGATCGCCGGGCCGTCGCCCGCATACCAGCTGTCGCGATCGGCGCCCTGCGGCGCGCGGACGTGGAAATGGACATTGCCGTCGCCGAGATGGCCGAAGGCAGTCGCGGTGGTGCCGGGGAAGCGCCGCTCGGCCTCCGCCGCCGCCGACAGCATGAAGCTGGGCATCTTGTCGACCGGCACCGAGATGTCGTGCTGCATCGCCGGGCCCAGCGCCCGCTCGGCCTCCGAGATCGAATCGCGGATGTGCCAGAACGCCTCGACTTGCGACTCACTCGACGAGATCACCGCGTCCTCGGCCAGCCCGGCGTCGAACACCGGCTCGAGCAGCCGCCCGAGCAGCTCCGCCGGCGGCTCGGCGCCCGCTTCGGTGGCGACCGATTCGATCAGCACGTGCCAGGCATGCTCGCCCTGGAGCGGAGACCGCGTCCCGGGAATGTGGTGGAGGACATGGCCGAGGATTTCGCCCGGGATGATCTCGAAGCTCTCGATCGTGGTCGTCCGCGCTTCCATCATGCGCAGGATCTTGAGCGCGTCCTCGGGGCTGGCGACGCCCACCCAGGCGGCGGCACGCTCCAGGATCGCGGGATAGAGGCGCAGCGTCGCGGCGGTGACCACGCCGATCGTCCCCTCCGCGCCGATCAGCAGTTGGGTGAGGTCATAGCCGCGATTGTCCTTCTTGAGCGGCGCGAGCCCCTCGTAGATCGAACCGTCGGGCAGCACGGCTTCCACCCCGGCGACGAGATGGCGCATGTTGCCGAAGCGCAGCACCTGGGTGCCGCCGGCATTGGTGGAGACCAGCCCGCCGATCGTGGCGCTGCCCTTGGCGCCGAGCGTCAGCGGGAAGCGGCGGCCCTGATCGAGCACGGCATTGTGGAAATTGGTGAGGATCACCCCCGCCTCGACCACGGCGAGATTGCCTACCGTGTCGATCGAGCGGATGCGGTTCATCCGCCGGGTGGAAAGGAGCAGCGCCGAGCCGTCCGCCGGCGGCGTCGCCCCGCCGACCATGCCGGTATTGCCGCCCTGGGGCACGATCTGCACGCCCAGCTCGACGGCGAGCTTGAGGATTTCGGCAACTTCCGCGGTCGATCCCGGCGAGAGCAAAGCAGGCGCGCTGCCGTGATAGCGGCCGCGCCAATCCGATTCCCAGGGGGCGATCTCCTGGGCGTCCGTGGTGACGGACTTGGGGCCGAAGCGCTCCAAAACGGCGCTGACGAGCTGCTGTTGTGCTGGTGTCATGGCATTTTTGGGCTAGCACGCTGGGCACCAGTTCATCCACTGTTCAAACCTAGGTCGTACATAACCAACGCGAAATGCCGAATCCGATTGCCGTCTCCTCCAGCCTGCTGCTCCTCGCCGCCGCGCCCGCCGCGGCGCCCGATGGCGCGCCCAGCTGGGATGCGGTGGCGGCGAGCTTCGAGCAACAGCAGCAACAGCAGAGCGTGACGATCGCGGTGCCGCGCGTCACCATCACCGGCAGCGCGACCATCGTGGTGCGCCGCGCGCCGCGCGTGATCGAGAAAAAGGCCAAGGACTGCGTGAAGGTCCAGGACATCTCCGGCTTCGCCGGCGTCAACACCCAGGACAGCGTCGACCTGGTGCTGCGCGACGGCACGCTGCTGCGCGCCAAGCTGGGGCGCAAATGCATGGTGCTGGGCTTCTATTCGGGCTTCTATGTGAAGACCAACAAGGACCAGAAGATCTGCGCCGGGCGCGACACCTTCCGCGTCCGATCGGGCCGCTCGTGCGACGTCGAGGGTTTCCGCACCCTCGAACTGGCGCGCTGAGGCGGGTTCCCGGCGGCGCCTGACGGCGCCTGCCAACACCCAGACACACCTCTGCGCTTGACTTTCCGCGACAAATCCGCAAGCGCGTGCAGGCTTCGCGCGTGGGTCTGCCACGCCGATTTTCCGGAAAATTGCATGAGCTTTGCCGATCTCGGCCTTTCAGACGAACTTCTGCGCGCTGTGACTGACGCGGGCTATACCGAGCCCACGCCGATCCAGCAGCAGTCGATCCCCCCGGTCCTGATGGGGAAGGACCTTATCGGCATCGCCCAGACCGGCACCGGCAAGACCGCTGCCTTCGTGCTGCCGATGATCGACATCCTGGGCGAAGGCCGCACGCGCGCGCTGATGCCGCGCTCGCTCATCCTCGAGCCGACGCGCGAGCTCGCTGCCCAGGTGGCGGAGAATTTCGAGAAGTACGGCACCCACCACAAGCTCTCGATGGCGCTGCTGATCGGCGGCGTGCAGATGGGCGACCAGGTGAAGGCGCTGGAAAAGGGCGTCGACGTGCTGATCGCCACGCCGGGCCGGCTGATGGACCTGTTCGGCCGCGGCAAGATCCTGCTCAACGGCTGCTCGCTGCTGGTGATCGACGAGGCGGACCGGATGCTCGACATGGGGTTCATCCCCGACATCGAGGAAATCTGCACCAAGCTGCCCAAGGACCGGCAGACCCTGCTGTTCTCGGCGACGATGCCGCCGGTGATCAAGAAGCTGGCGGACAAGTTCCTCAACGATCCCAAGCGCGTGGAAGTCGCGCGCCCGGCGACGACCAACACCAACATCACGCAGTATCTCATCGAGACCAGCACGATGAAGAAGCGCGAGACGCTGCGCGCGCTGCTCGAGGCCGAGAACGTCCAGGCCGGCATCATCTTCTGCAACCGCAAGACCACGGTGCGCGAGCTCAACAAGAGCCTGCAGCGCCACGGCGTCCGCTCGGCGGAGATCCATGGCGACATGGACCAGCCGGCGCGCCTCGCCGAGCTGGAGCGCTTCAAGAAGGGCGACGTGAACATCCTCGTCGCCTCCGACGTCGCCGCGCGCGGACTCGACATCAAGGGCGTCAGCCACGTCTATAATTTCGACGCCCCCTGGCACCCGGACGATTATGTCCACCGCATCGGCCGCACCGGCCGCGCGGGCGCGAAGGGCACCGCCTACACGCTGGTGACCAAGGAAGACGCCGAGAACATCGCCAATATCGAGAAGCTCACCGGCCAGAAGATCAACCGGGTGAAGCTGCGCGGTGCGCCTGCTCCGGCCGAGGACGAAGGTGCGCGCGACGAGGCGCCGCGCGGCCGCAGCCGCAAGGCCGAGGACGACAAGCCCCGGCGCGGTCGCGGCAAGAAGGAAGAGCCGCAGCGCGAGGAAGCGCGTCGCGAGGAGCCCCGGCGCGAGGCGCGTGCCGAGCCGCCGCGCCGCGACCGCGATCGCCGCCGCGACGAGCGCGACCCTAACAGGGACCTGGGGCCGGACGAGGGCTGGAACGGCCCGATCCCGGACTTCCTGAACTACACGCTCGCCGCCGAATGATCCGGCGCGCCGGGCTGGCCCTTGCGCTGGCTGCGCTGGCGCCGCCCGGTGCGGCGCTGGCCCAGCAGGCCGCGCCCCGGCTCAAGGCGCGCTCGATCGCGCACCTGCCGCTGCCCCTGCCCGCGCCCTACGACGCGAGCCGCGACGCCGGCAGGGACGTGACCGCGGCGCTCGCCCGCGCGAAGAAGTCGGGCAAGCTGGTGCTGGTCGATTTCGGCGCCAACTGGTGCGTCGATTGCCGGGTGCTGGCGGGTATCTTCGAGCTGCCGGACATGGCCGGCTGGATGGCGCGCAATTTCGAGCTGGTGCAGGTCGATATCGGCCAGTTCGACCAGAATCTCGACCTGCCCCGCCGTTTCGGGGCGGCGACGCTCGACGCGGTGCCCGCGATCCTGGTCATCGACCCCCGGACCGGTCGGCTGCGCAACCCGAAGGACGTCACCGGGCTCGGCGACGCGCGGCTGATGCAGCCCCAGCAAGTGGCCGACTGGCTCGCGCGATGGACGAGATGATCGAATATGTGCCGATCGTCGAGAGCCCCTGCATCAGCGTCTGCGTGATGGACGCCGAGAGCGGCTGGTGCATCGGCTGCGGCCGCACGCTCGACGAGATCTGCCGCTGGGGCGAGACCGACCAGACCGATCGCGATACGGTGATGGAAGAACTGCCGGCGCGGATGGAGCGGCTGGAAGGCAAGCCCATCTAGGCCTGCGCGCTGCTCGTCACGTCTTGCGCACCACTGCGACCGGCGCACTGGCCCATGAGCAGCAGCACTATTAGCGCGAAAGCCACGTGCAGCGGCCAGCGCACGAAGCCGGTATCGCGCTTTCGCGCCAGCCGCTTGCCGAAGAACACGCCCAGCGCGAGGATGCCGCCGTAAAAAAGCAAATAGCCGATCAGGGTCCCGGCCGCGTAGCCGGCACCATAGGCTGCCGAGTGTTCCACTCCGCCCTCCATAGTTTCCAGTCAGGTACGCGAACTAACGATGCAACCCCGCCGCGCAGGGCGCTACGATCACGCCGGCGTCTTGGCCGCTTCGAGCTCCGCCGCCAGAGCATCGTCCTTGGCGCCTGCGCGCTGGTACGCCTCGCGGCTGCTCAACCGGGCGAAATAATCGAGGAATGCCTGGCGCTTGGGCAGCGTGCCGAACATCGTGCCCCAGCCGACCGCCGAGCCGACATAGATGTCCGCCGCAGTGAAGCGGTCGCCGGCAATATAGGGATGCGCCGACACCGCCTTTTCGAGCACGTCGACCGTGGCGTCATAGCTGCCATAGCCGAACATCCGCCCCTGCTCGGGCGACGGCACGAACTGGGCATGATTGTTGGTCACCGCCTGCTCGACCGGGCCGGCGGCGAAGAACAGCCAGCGATAATAGTCGGCGCGCTCGTCCGCCGTCGGCGCGAGCCCGGCCTCGGGAAAGGCTTCCGCCAGATAGGCGCAGATCGCCGCGCATTCGGTGACGACATGGCCGTTGTGCACGATCGCCGGCACCTTCCCCATCGGATTGACCGACAGATAATCCCCGCCCTTCATCGTCGTGCCATAGTCGACGAGCTGCGTCTCATAGGCCGCGCCGGCTTCCTCCAGCGCCCAGCGGGCGATCCGCCCGCGCGACTGGGGATGGGTGTAGAAGATCAGATCGTCCGCCATGGCCTGCCTCCGAATCAACTTGGAACAAATAGTGAACTTGATTCAAATACCCGTCAAGCGCCTTCCGGTCGTCCCGGCGAAAGCCGGGATGACGAGGGGATTTCGATGACGGATTGCCTCAAAGCGTCTTGAACGTCTCGAGCAACCGGTCCCAGGCCTTGTTCGCCTGATCGGCGTTGTAAACCTGGCTGTCCGGCGGGCACCAGCCGTGCATCGTGCCCTTATAGACTTCGATCTCGGCGGGCTGGTTGCTCGCGGCGAACGCGGCCTTGAGCTTGTCCTTGTCGCCCGGCGCGCGGCCATCGTCATTCTCGGCGATCGCGATCAGCCAGCGTGCCTTCATGCTCGGCACCAGCGCGATCAACCCGTCGGCCGCCAGCCCGCCGCCATGGAAGGTCGCGCCGCCATGGACGCGCGCGGGCGCCGCCGCCGCGGTGTACATGACCATCGGCCCGCCCATGCAATAGCCGGTGCTGCCGATTCCGCGCTTCCTGTCGACCTGCTTCTGGCCATCGACCCAGGCGACGAACGCCTTGGCGTCGCGCGTGGTGGCATCGGGGGTGAGCAGCGCGCGCCACGGGCCGACCTGCGCCTTGAGCGCGTCGTCGAACCCCTGGCCGGGCTTGACGAAGGGCGCCTTGGTCGAGCGGTAGAACTGGTTGACGGTGAGCACCGCATAGCCCGACCTGGCGAGCCGGTCCGCCATGTCGCGAAAGGCCGGGCGCAGGCCGAAAATGTCCGGCCACACGATCACCGCGGGATGCTTGCCGGTGGCGGGCGCGACGAAATAGGCGTCGCAGCTGCCGTCGGGCGTGGTGATGATGACGTCGCTGCCCTTGATCTCGGCGGCATTGGCCGGCACCGGCAGCAGCGCGACCATGCCGGCCGCGGCGGCGCCCGCGCCGAACTCGCGCCGGCTCATCAGGAAATGGGCGTTGTCGGCGGCGGTCAGCTCGTCACACATGGGATCCCTCCACGCTTGTCGCAGGCGACGCGGCAGGCCCCGAGTCGCCGGCGCAGGCTACACGCCCCGCCCGCCCCCGTCATGCCGCCAGGCGTTGCCGGGCATGCGGCGCGAACGGGCTAAGCCCCAGCCATTGCTGCATGTTCGCTGCGATCGCGGGATCGCCGGTGAGCAGCAGCGCCTCGCTGTCGAGCGCGGCGCGCACCGTCTCATAGCCCATCCAGATCGCCGTCATCGTGCGCAGGTCCGACGAGACATAGAGATCGACGTCGAAGCCGGGATCGATCGTGCACAGGTCCACCTGGCCATCCGGATCGACCACCAGCCAAGCCCGGCGCTTCGCCTCGGGCTGATCGGGGAAGCGGATAAGGATCACGCAGCGCCGGGGCGGCAGCGGCGTGGGATCGAGGCCTCGCCGCATGTCCCACAGCAACAGCTGCGCATCGAGCTGCTCGAGCGAAAGCTCGTGCGACACCCAGCGCTGCCCCCAGATGCCGAACGCCTCGACCACCGGCCCCAGCTCGCGCCCGGCCTCGGTCAGGCGGTAGTCGCTGCCGCCCTCGCCGCGCTCGACGATGCCCGCGCATTCCAGCTCCTTCAGCCGCTGCGAGAGCAGCGCCGGCGACATACGCGGCACGCCGCGACGCAGATCGTTGAACCGCGTCGACCCCGCGACCAGCTCGCGCAGCAGCACCACCGTCCAGCGCGTGCACAATATCTCCGCGGCCATCGCGACCGGGCAGAATTGCTTGTAGCTCCCTTGCATCGTCCCCAATCCTTCACGAACGTGCAGAAGGATTAGTACAGACTCTGTACCGGGCAAGTTCAGTTTCTGAACTGGAGCATAGCCGGAAGGATAGGCGATTGGGGTCGCGACCAATCGACCAGAGAGGGAATGACGATGGAAAGCAAAGCTGCAGCGCGCGACTGGATCGCCGAGGCCAAGGTGATCGCGGCGGAGATCGAGAGCTGCGCCGATCGCCACGATGCCGAGGAAAGCTTCGTCACCGAAGGCTATCAGCGCCTGAAGGACGCCGGCTTCTTCAAGGCGCTGGTACCCGAGGAACTGGGCGGCGGCGGCGCGGACATGGCCGAGATCTTCGCGGCGATCCGCGTGCTGGGCGCCGCCTGCGGATCGACGGCGCTGGCCTTTTCGATGCACACCCACCTCGTCGCCGCCGCGGCATGGCGCCGCGCGCACCAGGGCGCCCCCACCGAGGGGCTGCTGCGCCGGGTCGCGACCGAGGACCTGATCCTCGTCTCGAGCGGCGGATCGGATTGGCTGGAAAGCGCCGGCACCGCCGAGAAGGTGGATGGCGGCTTCCGCATCACCGCGCGCAAGCCTTTCTCCAGCGGCTGCCAGATGGGCCAACTGCTGATGACCAGCGCCGTCTATGACGATCCCGAGGCCGGGCCGACCGTGCTGCATTTCGGCGCGCCCCTTGGCGCCGAGGGCGTAAACATCGTCGATGCCTGGCACGTGCTCGGCATGCGCGGCACCGGATCGCACGACATCGTGCTCGACCGGGTGTTCGTGGCGGACGCGGGCATTGCCGGGCGGCGGCCCCAGGGCAAGTGGCACATGCTGTTCCATGTGATCGGCATGATCGCGTTCGGATCGATCTATTCAGCCTATATGGGCGTGGCGGATGGCGCGCGCCGGCGGGCGCTGGAGATCGCCCGCGGCCGCACGCCCGATGCCTGCCTGCTCGCCCGCGTCGGCGAGATGGAGAATGCGCATGCCGCGGCGGAGCTGGCGCTGGCGGAACTGATCGGCCTCGTCGCGGCCGGCCAGCCGGGCCCCGACACCACCAACCGCGCGATGATCTGCCGCACGCTGATCGGCGAGAATGCGATCGCAACGGTGACGCGCGCGATGGAAGTCGCCGGCGGCGCGGCCTTTTATCGCAAGGCCGGGCTGGAACGTGCCTTTCGCGACGTGCAGGGCGCCCGCTTCCACCCGTTGCAGCGCGAGCCCCAGCTTGCCCTCGCCGCGCGCATCGCGCTGGGGCTCGACATCGACGGTTGAGCCCGGGCGAACAACTTCTTCGGCCTGCAGCAATTCTGTTCCCCGGCGAAAGCCGGGGTCCAGTCTCGGCGCAGCTGGTTGGGCGCGCGTACCTCTCACGAACGACATTGCAACTGGGCCCCGGCTTTCGCCGGGGAGCAGCTCAGCGACTACGCTTTCACTGAATGTCGATGCGCCCCAGGTCCCTCCCCTGCGGGAAGAGGAATTGGGATTCGAAGCTTAGTTGTTGGTGCGGAACAGCGTCTCGGCGGTGTGCTCCACCGGGGCAGCGGGCGCGTCCTCGCCGGCAGCCTCGGCCTCGCGGCTCGCAGCCTCGCGCTCGGCGCGCAGCTGCTCGATCAGCGCTTCGCGATCGCCCTCGAGGCGGGTGTCGGTCGGCGCTTCGATGCCGGCGGCCTTGGCGGCCTTGGCGACGATCGCATCCAGCTCGCGCTGCGAGGTGAGGCCCAGCGTGACCGGGTCCTTCGGCACGATGTTGGCGATGTTCCAGTGGCTGCGATCGCGGATCGCGGCGATGGTGGTGCGCGTGGTGCCGATCAGCTTGCCGATCGCGCCGTCCGAAATCTCGGGATGGTTGCGCAGGATCCAGGCGATGCCGTCCGGCTTGTCCTGGCGCTTCGAGACCGGCGTGTAGCGCGGCCCCTTGGTGCGGCGGACCTGCTCGGGGCCCTTGAGCATCTTGAGGACGTAGTTCGGGTCCTTCTGGCCCTTCTCGATCTCGTCCATCGTCAGCTCGTGCGCGCGCACCGGATCGCGACCGGTCAGCTTGGTCGCCGCGGTATCGTCGGCGATCGCCTGGACCTCGAGGATGTGCAGACCACAGAACTCGGCGATCTGGTCGAACGAGAGCGAAGTGTTGTCGACCAGCCAGGAAGCGGTCGCATGGGGCATCAGCGGCTGGGCCACTTACAGTCTCCAGAAATAGAAAGGGCCGCCCATCACGGGCGGCCTGTAACGGGCCCGGCTTAATGCGATGTGCGCAGAAGAGCAAGAAAAAGGGGCGGGCAGCCTCACGAAACAACCGCCCTATACGTCATCCCGGCGAAAGCCGGGATGACGGCTATTGGGCAGCGGAGGAAGATTCGGGCGCCGGGATGACGTTTACGTCACGCCGCCGCCCGCTCTCCGTGCATCGGGTGGAGCGCGTTGACGAACTGCCGCGCGCTGGCTTCCCAGGTGAAGGTGCGGCCATAGGCAGCGCAGGCCGCGCGGTCCTTGGTCAGCGCCTCGCCGATCGCCTTGGTCAGGTCGGCATCCATCGCGCCGGTCTCGGGCGTGAGCACGTCGATCGGGCCGGTGACCGGATAGCCGGCGACGGGCACGCCGCAGGCCAGCGCCTCGATCATCACCAGGCCGAACGTGTCGGTCTTGCTGGGGAAGACGAAGACGTCTGCCGCCGCATAGGCGGAGGCGAGTTCGGCGCCGAACATCGGGCCGAGGAACTTCGCGTCAGGGAAGCGCGCTTCGAGCGAGGCGCGCGCCGGGCCGTCGCCCACCACCACCTTGGTGCCGGGATGCGTGGTCTTCAGGAACGCCTCGAGATTCTTCTCGATCGCGACGCGCCCGACATAGAGCTGCACCGGCCCGGGCAGGTCCTTCATCGCCGGATGCGGCGCGAGGCCGGGATGGAAATTGGCGAGGTCCACGCCGCGGCCCCAATGCTTCACATGGCTGAGGCCATGATCGATCAGCGACTGGCGGATCGAGGGCGTGGAAGCGAGGATCGCCTGGCTCGGCGCGTGGAACCACTTGATGTAGCGCCAGATCCACTCGGCCGGCACGCCCGAGCGCGCCGAGACATAATCGGGGAACTGGGTGTGATAGGCGGTGGTGAACGGCATCTCGTGGCGGATGCACCAGCGTCGCGCGGCGACGCAGAGCGGCCCCTCGGTCGCCAGGTGGATCGCGGTGGGATTGAACGCCTCGAGCATCGCGCCGACGCTGGCCACCCGGGCAAGTGCGAGGCGGATCTCGGGATAGGTCGGGCACGGCAGCGAATAGAAGAGATCGGGCGAGATCACGATGACCTTGTGCCCCTGCTTCTCCAGGACGTCGCGCACCGATTGCAGCGTGCGCACGACTCCGTTCACCTGGGGCTCCCAGGCGTCGGTCACTATGGCTATCCGCACGGGTCCGACCTCCGTTGCCGTCACGCAGCCGCCAGTCTGACCCCGGACGCTTCGTCGCTTTCGCGCTTCGCCATCTCTTCGGCCCAATGGAGAATTTCCATCGTACCGTCGTAATGCTCCACGAGCGCGGTGCAACCCTCCACCCAATCGCCGTCATTGTAATAGGCGATACCTTCGATATCGCGCATCTCGGCGGTGTGGATATGTCCGGCGATCACGCCGTCGACTCCCCGCGCACCGGCTTCGTGCGCGACGATCTCTTCGAACTTCGAGATGAACTCGACCGCGTTCTTGACCTTGGCCTTGGCGTATTTGCTGAGCGACCAATAGGGCAGGTCGAGCAGCCGGCGCACGCGGTTCACCAGCCGGTTCAGGCCCATCATCATCTCGTAGGCGGCGTCGCCCAGGTGCGCGAGCCAGCGGTGCGACATGGTGATCGCGTCGAACTCGTCGCCGTGCAGCACGAGCAGCCGGCGGCCGTCGGCGGTGGTGTGGATCGCCTGGCGGCGGATGTGCACGCCGCCGAAGTTCAGGCCCGAGAACTGGCGGAACATCTCGTCGTGATTGCCCGGGATATAGACGATCTCGGTGCCGCGCTTGGCGCGCTTGAGCACGCGCCAGACGATGTCGTTATGCGAATCGGGCCAGTAGAAGCGCTTCTTGAGCGCCCAGCCGTCGAGGATGTCGCCGACCAGATACATCACGTCGCTGTCGACATGGTCGAGGAAGTCGATGAGCATCTCGGCGTTGCAGCCGCGCGTGCCGAGATGGACGTCCGAGATCCAGATCGCGCGGTAGCGCTTGCGCTCGGTGATCGCCTTTTCGGGGATCGACGGAGAGGAAGCGTGAAAATCCGCGAAATGCTGTGCGTCGAACGGAAGCCTGGTGATCGTCGCCATGTTGCCCAGCCCTGCAACTGCCCTTGCCTGGCCGCGCTAAATGGCTGGGAAATATGACATTTCGAATCGTTGCCGGTTCACGCAGATGTCACAGAAATCTGCATAATGGACCGCTTCCGCTTGAGATTGTGACTCGATGCGCCTGACGGCGCATGCGGTACCAGCCCGCTCCCCCACCCGGCCACCCATAGAATACTGCCGTTGGGTGGCCGGGTGGGGGAGCGGGCCGGCACCGTCCAGATTACGCCGTGATCGGAATGTGCCGCGGCAGCGCCGCCACCCGATCGAGCCAGGCGCGCACCGCCGGATAGGGTGTCAGGCTGAACCCGCCTTCCTCCGCGACATGGGTATAGGCGTAAAGCGCGATGTCGGCGAGCGTCAGCCGGTCGATCACGAACCAGTCGCGCCGTTCCAGATGCTCGTCCATCAGCGCCAGCGCCGCCGCGCCCGCTTCCTGCTTGCCCGGCAGGTTGGCGCGCTGGACGTCGCTCAGATTCTCGAAGCCCACCCAGCCCTTCCAGAAGCGCACCGTCGCGACATTGGGCTCGTGGTTGTATTGCTCCCAGAACAGCCAGCGCAGCATGTCCGCCCGCTCGAAACGGTCATGCGGGATCAGGTCGCTGCCGTCGGCAAGGTAGAAGCAGGCGGCATTGCTCTCGGGCAGGAAATCGTCGGGGCCGATCTGCAGCACCGGGATGCGCCCGTTGGCATTGACCTGGCCGAGGAACGCCGCGGTGCGCGTCTCGCCCTTCAATATGTCATAGTTCCGGCGCTCGAGCGGGATGCCGAGATGCGCGGCAGTGAGCCGGATCTTGTAGCAATTGCCCGACGGAGCATATTCGTGAAGCACCAGCGCCGACATATTCCCTCCCTTTGAGGGGCGCCTTGTCCGCCGCAAGTGCTTGCCGGTCAAACAAATTGCGGCACAGGTACATAAGCACCGCTTATGATTACCAAGCCTTAATCTCCGCGTCACCCGATCGACGGACGGCCATTCCTATAAAGAACTCATAATATACGAGTTTTTGAAGGGAATGGAGACATGCAGGGCCTGGACCTCATCCAGCACGAGCATCAGGAGCTGGTGCGGCTTACCGACGTGGTGATCGAGATGGCAGGCGATCCTGCATCGAGCAGCGAGCAGCTCGCAGCCGCGCGCCAGACGCTCGGCCAGACGGTCAATCGCCACATCGCCAACAAGCACAAGATCATCACCGCCGCGCTCCAGGCCAGCGCCGATCCGGCGCACCGGGCGCTCGCCTGGCGCTTCACCGAAGAGCTGATGAAGCTGCGCCAGAGCACCAGCGAGCATTATGGCGTGTGGACGATGGCGCGCATCGCCGAAGACCGGCACGGCTTCACCGTCGCGGTGCGCTACCAGCGCCGCCTGCTGCGCGCCCGCATCGCCTGGGAAGAAAGCGTGGTGTTCCCGATCGTCGCCGAGCTGGCAGCGCCGGCAGCGATGGAGCGCGCTGTCGGGATCAGATGATCCCGTTCTCCTCGCGCCAGCGCACCACGCGGCGATGCCAGAGCCAGATCGCCAGCGCGAGCCCGGCGAGGAACAGCCAGCCCCAGAGATGCTGCCACCACGGCACCATGCTGGTCGCCCGCAGGTCGCGGCCATTGGCCTTGTTCAGCGCGGCATGCCCCCGATCGTTGAGCGGCGCCGCGACGACTCCCCAGTCCGAGCTGAAGAACAGCACATGGCCATATTCGGGCGCGTACCAGAACGGCATCCCCAGGAAGGTCATCTCGCGCACCGAATAGCCGAGCTTGGGATCGCTCATATGGGCATAGGACGGCACCGGCTGCTCGAGCCCCAGCTGGCTGCGCTTGATCGCGATATACAGCTCGACCTTGCTGGGCTGGCGCTGGATATGCACGCCGTAATCGTCGATCGCGGAGATCATGTCGCCGAGCTCGGGCGGCACCTTCACCGCCGCCAGCTCGTCGACGACCGGACGATCGGTCAGGAACCAATAGCGGTCGGACAATAGCAGCGACCAGGCCAGCACGAGCGCAAGCGCGCCGACGACGAGCTTAAACGGCAGATCCTTTTTCAGATTCATCGAGACCCTCCCCCAAGGTGAGGACGATCTTACCGATATGTTCGCCCGATTCCATCCGGCGATGCGCGTCGGCCGCCCGGGCGAGCGGGAACACCGCGTCGATCACCGGCCTGAGCTTGCCCTCGGCGACGAAGGGCCACACCGTGCGGTGGATCTCGTCGGCGAGCAGGCTCTTGAACGCCACCGATCGCGGGCGAAGCGTCGATCCGGTCAGCACCAGCCGCTTGCGCATGATCTCGAAGATCGGGATCGTCGCCTGCATCCCGCCCTGCACCGCGATCGAGACGTGGCGCCCCTCCTCGGCCAGGCACTGGAGATTGCGCGGCACATAGTCGCCGCCGACCATGTCGAGCACGATGTTGACGCCCTTGCCGCCGGTGATCTCCTTCACCCGGGCGACGAAATCCTCGCGCTTGTAGTTGATCGCGTGATCGGCGCCGATCTTCCGCGCCGCTTCGCACTTGTCGTCCGATCCGGCGGTGACGATGATCGTCAGGCCGAACAGGTTGGCGAGGTGGATCGCCATGGTGCCGATCCCCGAGGTGCCGCCATGGACGAGGATCCACTCGCCTTCCATCGCATAGGCGCGCTCGAACACGTTGCTCCACACGGTGAACAGCGTCTCGGGGATCGCCGCCGCCTCGACCATCGAGAGCGCCGGCGGCACTGCCAGGCACTGGCCATAGGGCGCCACCGCATATTCGGCATAGGCGCCGCCCGCGACCAACGCGCAGACCGGCTGGCCGATCAGCTCGCGCGGCACCTCCTCGCCCACCGCGACGATCTTGCCGGCGATCTCCATGCCCAGGATCGAAGGCGCACCGGGCGGCGGCGGATACTGCCCCTTGCGCTGCATCACCTCGGGCCGGTTCACGCCCGCGGCGGCAACCTTGACCAGCACGTCTCCCGGCCCGGGCTGCGGCACCGGCCGCGATACCGGCACCAGCACCTCGGGCCCACCGGGCGCTTCGGGATCGATTGCCAGCATCGTTTCCGGAAGACCCATGGCCATGATCGCTTTCGAACTCAGTAGAACTCCGGGTCTTATTGACATCGGGCCTGCCAGGGTCAACGCTGCCCCCATGGACGCCGACGAAAATCTTCCGCGTCGCAAGGACGACCTCGTCGCCCAGCTGGCGAAACAGGACCTCGACCCGCTTTCGGTAGAGGAGCTGCAAGAGCGAATCGCGCTGCTTCAATCCGAAATCGAGCGAAGTCGGAGTAAAATTTCATTCGCCATTAATCACCGCGCAAGCGCGGACGCTCTATTTAGGAAATGAGCGTGACGGCACCGGAGATGGGGCCCAAGCCCATACAAAACTCCGGTGCGGGGCCGCTGCGCTTGATGCGAGGCCCGACGATCCCGACATTAGGGATCAAGAGGGTCGTGTATCCCTTTCCGGCCCACAGGAGTTGTACCTGAATGCCTAGTTTCGCCTCCGCCCTGGAATCGACGCTGCACAAGGCTCTGGAGGCTGCGTCCTCCCGTCGCCACGAATATGCCACGCTGGAGCATCTGCTGCTCGCGCTCGTTGACGACGAGCACGCCAGCAAGGTGATGAGCGCGTGCGGCGTGGACCTGGGCGAACTCAAGAATACCGTCGCCCATTATCTCGACACCGAGCTCGAGGCGCTGAAGGTGGATCAGGCGACCGATCCGTCGCCGACCAGCGGCTTCCAGCGCGTCGTCCAGCGCGCCATCCTCCACGTCCAGTCTTCGGGCCGCGACGAAGTGACCGGCGCCAACGTGCTCGTCGCGCTGTTCAGCGAGCGCGAGAGCTATGCCGTCTATTTCCTGCAGCAGCAGGACATGAGCCGCCTCGACGCGGTGAGCTTCATCTCGCACGGCGTCGGCAAGGGCGGCACCGCCAGCACCGAGGCCAGCACGCCCAAGGGCGCGGCCGACGAGGACAAATCGGCCAAGCAGGAAACCAAGGCCGGCAAGGGCGAGAGCGCACTCAAGCAGTTCACCGTCGATCTCAACGAGAAGGCGAAGAACGGCAAGGTCGATCCGCTGATCGGCCGCTCGGCCGAAGTCGATCGCACGATCCAGATCCTGTGCCGCCGCTCGAAGAACAACCCGCTCTATGTGGGCGATCCGGGCGTGGGCAAGACCGCGATCGCGGAAGGCCTGGCGCGCAAGATCGTCGAGGGCGAAGTGCCCGACGTGCTCAAGGAAGCGGTGATCTACTCGCTCGACATGGGCGCGCTGCTCGCCGGCACCCGCTATCGCGGTGACTTCGAGGAGCGGCTGAAGCAGGTCGTCAACGAACTCGAGAAGCTGCCGCACGCAGTACTCTTCATCGACGAGATCCACACCGTGATCGGCGCGGGCGCGACCTCGGGCGGCGCGATGGATGCGTCGAACCTGCTCAAGCCGGCGCTGTCGGGCGGCTCGATCCGCTGCATCGGCTCGACCACCTACAAGGAGTTCCGCAACCACTTCGAGAAGGACCGGGCGCTGCTCCGTCGCTTCCAGAAGATCGACGTCAACGAGCCGACGGTCGAGGACACGATCAAGATCCTCGCCGGCCTGCGCTCGGCGTTCGAGGACCACCACCACCTCAAGTACACCCCCGACGCGATCAAGTCGGCGGTGGAGCTTTCGGCGCGCTACATCAACGACCGCAAGCTGCCCGACAAGGCGATCGACGTGATCGACGAAGCCGGTGCGATGCAGATGCTGGTGCCGCCCTCGAAGCGCAAGAAGACGATCACCGCCAAGGAGATCGAGGCCGTGATCGCCACCATGGCGCGCATCCCGCCGAAGAGCGTGTCGACCGACGATACCAAGACGCTGGCGAACCTGGAGACCGACCTGAAGCGGGTCGTGTTCGGCCAGGACAAGGCGATCGAGGTGCTCAGCTCGGCGATCAAGCTGAGCCGTGCGGGCCTGCGCGATCCGGACAAGCCGATCGGCAACTATCTGTTCTCGGGCCCGACCGGCGTCGGCAAGACCGAGGTGGCGAAGCAGCTTTCCGAGCTGCTCGGCATCCCGCTCCAGCGCTTCGACATGTCCGAATATATGGAGCGCCATTCGGTGAGCCGCCTGATCGGCGCGCCTCCGGGCTATGTCGGCTATGATCAGGGCGGCCTGCTCACCGACGCGGTCGACCAGCAGCCACATTCGGTGCTCCTGCTCGACGAGATCGAGAAGGCGCATCCCGACCTGTTCAACATCCTGTTGCAGGTGATGGACAACGGCAAGCTGACCGATCACCACGGCAAGACCGTCGATTTCCGCAACGTGATCCTGATCATGACCACCAATGCCGGTGCGTCGGACATGGCCAAGGAATCGATCGGCTTCGGCGAGATGAGCCGCGACGACGTCCAGGAAGAGGCAGTGAAGAAGCTCTTCACGCCGGAATTCCGCAACCGTCTCGATGCGATCGTGCCGTTCGACTATCTGCCGCCGGCAGTGGTCACCCGGGTGGTGGACAAGTTCATCCTCCAGCTCGAACTGCAGCTGGCGGATCGCGGCGTCCACATCCAGCTCGACGAGGAAGCCAAGGGCTGGCTCACCGAGCGCGGCTACGACAAGCTCTATGGCGCGCGTCCGATGGGCCGCCTGATCCAGGAGAAGATCAAGCAGCCGCTGGCCGAGGAGTTGCTGTTCGGCAAGCTCGTCCATGGCGGCGAGGTCAATGTGAAGCTGAAGGACGGCGTGCTGAACTTCCAGATCACGCCGGCCGCGCCCAAGCCGAAAAAGGGCAAGAAGACCGAGGCCGCCAAGGCGACCAAGTAAGTCTTGCTTCGGAGACCAATGCGGGCCGGGAGGAAACCCCCGGCCCGTTTTCTTTGGGGTGCCAACCGCTGCTCAAATCCCGCCGTCACCCCGGCCTTGTGCCGGGGTCCACCGTGAGGCGCCGTCGGGATTATGGGCTCTTGGTCAGCCGGCGCGGCTTAGTGGCCCCCGGCACAAGGCCGGGGTGACGGAGTATGTGTCGAAGGCGCCGCGCTCCACCTCACCCCACAATGCGCCCTCAGGCCTCCCCCGCCTTCGCCGCCATCGTCGCCTTCGCCCACCAGACCAGTTCGTCGAGCGCCGTCTTCGCCGAAGGCAGCAGGTTCGCCTCGATCTCCTCGATTGGCTTCTTGCCGAAGACCGGATGCACCGCCATGAAATCGCCGCCGCCGATATGCACCGCGGCGTGGGTGGAAACCATCTGCAGCTCCACGCCGATCATGCGCAGATGCTCGAGCGCGCGCACCGCGCCGGTGCCGCCATAGCCGATCGCGGTGAAGGGCTTGCGGCCCCATTCCGTATAGGCCTGGTCGAGTGCGTTCTTGAGCACGCCGGTGATCGAGTGGTTGTATTCGGCGACGGTGAAGATGAACCCGTCATATTTGGCGATCGTCTCCTGCCAGCGCACCGCTTCGGGGTTCTGGCTGGGCATCCAGAGATTGGAGGCGATCTCGTCGAAGAAGGGCAAGGGATGATCGCGCAGGTCGACCAGTTCGACGTCCATGTCGCCGCGCGCCTGCGCCTGCTTGAGCATCCACTGTGCCGGCGCGTCGGCAAAGCGGCTGGGCCGGGTCGAGCCGATGATCAGGGCGATGCGGGGTTTGGCGACCATGGTAACCTCGTGTATGCTGGTTTCTTGGAGTAACCTGATTACGAAAGGTCGCTACCAGCCAGCAAGGAGGCACTTTGGCGTTACCAGATAACCATGCGGATACCGCCCGCTGCGAACATATCAGCCGGTTGCTCGCGCGGATCAGCGACAAATGGTCGATGCTCGTGGTGCGCGTGCTCGGCCGCGGCCCCCTGCGCTTCAACGCGCTGCGCCGCGAGGTGGGCGAGATCAGCCAGAAGGTGCTGGCATCGACGCTGCGCGACCTCGAGGAGAACGGCTTCGTCTCGCGCACCGTGACGCCGGTCACGCCGCCCCAGGTCGAATATGCGCTGACCGATCTCGGCCGCGACTTCCTTGCACCCGTGCAGACGCTTGCCGAATGGGTGCTCGCCAATTCGGCGCGCATGGATCTCGCCCGCGCCCGATATGCCGAGCGCCGGGCACAGGATTAAGCGTGTATTATCCAACCAGCACACATAGACGGCGGGCATGGCCTGCCACGTCGATTTCACTGTCGCGAATCGTTCCTCTCGCGTAATGCCCACCGCATAAGCGGGTCGCGCATGCCACTGAAGCAGCGCGGAGCATTTCTGAATGAACAGCACGAAACAGCGGCTCCTGGTGGCCGCCGGAACCCTGGCGACGTTTCTCGCCGGAACCGCGGTGATCGCCCAGAGCGGCACCGATACCGCCCCCGAGGCACGTTACGAAATGGACGTCGGCACCACCGCCGGCATCATGGGCCAGAGCGACACGCGCGAGATGACGCTGCGCCTCGGCTCGCGCCTCGCCGCCACGGGCGGCGCGCCCAAGGCCGACCACTTCCTGCCCGACGGCATGCGCATGGGTCTGTCGGTGCCGCTCACCTCGCCCGAGCCGGGCAAGCTGCCGGTCGAGAAACAGGATGACCCCGAGGAGAAGTTCCAGCGCCCCAAGGGCCGGCTGCTGATCTTCTGGGGCTGCGGCGCGCATGCCGGCCCCGGCCAGCCGGTGGTGATCGACTTCTCCAAAATGGCCAAGGGCCAGATCCCGCCCGACCTGTTCAGCGCGCGCATTCCCGCCGAGACCGGCCCGCGTCCGGGCAACAGCAGGACCTATGGCGACTGGCCGAACGGCAAGTCGCGCGCACAGGTGAGCAAACAGTCGTCGCTGATCGGCCAGCACCGGATCGCCGGCAACTACAGCCCCGAGATCGCCTTCGCGCTCACCCAGGACTTCATGCCGCCGCCCAGGGTGAAATCGGGCCAGGCGCCGGACGGCTCGACGCCGCTCAACTGGAGCCCGGTGCCCGCCGCGACCGGCTATTATGCCTGGGCGATGAGCGCGAAGGACAATGGCAAGGACAGCAGCGACATGGTGTGGTGGGCCTCCTCGTCCAGCCGCCAGTTCGGCGGCGACCTGTGGAGCTGGCTCTCCCCCGCCACCGTCAACCGGCTGATCGGGCAGAAGATCGTCATGCCGCCCAGCCAGACCAGCTGCACCATCCCGGCCGAAGTGAAGGCCGCGGGTGGCGAGATGATGATGGGCTTCATGAACGCGTTCGGCCCCGAGGCGAACTTCGCCTTCCCCGAGCGGCCGCGCGATCCCAAGATCGCCTGGCACCCGAAATGGACCGCCAAGGTGCGCTACCGCTCCACCGGCAACTTCATGCCCGGCATGCCGAGCATGGGCGAGATGATGATGGGCCAGCAGGGCGACAAGCCGGGAGACAAGCCCGAGGAGAAGCCCAAGCCCTGCAAGCCCAAGCTGGGCGGCTTCCTGAAGAAGGCGGCGGGGCTGGGCGGCAGCGGCTGCTGAGCTGACCCCATGGCCGGGAGCGGCGCGCTGCGGGCGCCGCTCCCGGCCATGGGATAAGTGACTGGCGCGGCTCAAAAAGACGCCAGGGTACTTATGTATATTTACGGGTTGTTCGTCATGTCCGGTCTAAGCGTCGGGCATGTCGGTGTTGCGTTTCCTGCGGCTGGCCTTCCTGGCCGGCGCGTTGTTCGTGCTGCTGGGCGCGACTGCGCCCGCGCAGGCGCAGGATAGTCGCGACCGCGCGATCGGCGTCTGCGTGCTGCGCGACACCGGCGGGATGCGCCCCGCCGAGTTGCTCCGCCATCCCGAGCGCTTCGACTGCACGACGCAGCAATACCGGCTGGGCCCGGGCGACTATTGGGCGATCACCCAGCCGATCGACGCGGCATCGACGGCCGAGCGGCCGCTGCGGATCAACTTCGCCAGCCTGTGGCAGCAGCGGCTTTCCGCCTATCTGCTCTATGCCGATGGCCGCATCCACCGCTACCAGAGCGATGCGCGCGGCATCACCCCGCTGATCCAGCTCGGCGCGATGGCGGCGCTGCCGGTGCCCCGATCGGAGGCCAAGCTCAGCCGCATCCTCTGGCATGTCGAAGGCGCCGCCAATGTCCGCGGCATCCTGCTCGGCGCCGAGCGCAGCGACGTGCAGCGCAACGCCACCACCAACCTTGCCATGGCAGCGCTCTATGCCTGTTTCGGCGGGATGTGCCTGGCGCTGATCGTCTATAATTTCGCGCTGTGGTGCGCGATGCGCTACAATTTCCAGCTCCATTACTGTGCGCTGCTGGCGATGCTGATCGGCTATGCGCTGTCCTCGTCGGGCGCGATGGCGTGGTTCTGGCCCGATCTCGTCAACAACGACCGGCTGCGCTGCAACTATCTGTTCCTCGGGCTCGCCGGCGGCTGTGCGGCGATGTTCACTCGCAGCTTCTTCGAGATCCGCCGTTCGCGGCTGGTCGACATCTACACGCGCGTCATCGCCGTGGCGGTGCCGGTATCGGGCATCACGGTGTTCCTGTTCGGCGGGTTCAACCTGCGCTTCACTGACATGTTCTACACGCTGACCATCCTCGGGCTGGTCTCGATCGTCGTGCCCACGCTGTGGCAGGCCTGGGTGCAGCGCTCGCATTTCCTGTGGCTGTTCTCGGTCGCCTGGAGCGCGCCGATCGTGCTGGCGATGATGCGGATCATGGCCAATCTCCACCTGCTGCCGTGGAGCTTCTGGCTCGACAATTCCACCGTCCTCTCGATGATGTTCGAGGCGCTCGTCTCGGCGCTCGCCGTCGCCTATCGGATCAAGTTCCTGCGCGACGAGCGCGACGAGGCGATCGCCAGCGAGGTCCTCGCCCGCCGCCTGGCCGATACCGATCCGCTCACAGGCCTGCTCAACCGCCGCGCCTTCCTCGCCCAGGCGATCGGCCGGCCGGGCGCGCAGCAGCTGCTCATCGCCGATCTCGATCACTTCAAGCGCGTCAACGAGACGCTGGGCCATGACGGCGGCGACGAGGTGCTGCGCCTGTTCGCCCGTGCGCTGCGCACCACGGCACCGGCGGACGCGCTCGTCGCCCGGCTCGGCGGCGAGGAGTTCGCGGTGCTCGCCACCGCCAGCGCGCCGATCGAGCCCGAACAGCTGCTCAACAAGCTGCGCCAGACGCGCATGCCCTTCGACCTCAAGGTCACCGCGAGCATCGGCGCCTGCACCGGGCCGCTCGCCGACGACCGCGACTGGAAGGCGCTGTACCGCTGCGCCGACATCGCGCTGTTCGAGGCAAAATCTGCGGGGCGGGACCGCGCGCGCGCGCGCCGGGAAGCCGCCTGATCGCTTGCCCGGAATGCCCGGTGGGGCTATGGCGTTCACCATGTCGGGACGCGCCAGGAAGATCGCCTTCGGGGCGCTTGCCGCAATGGCGCTGATCCCGCTGGCTTCGGCCGATCGCCAGGCCAATCTCCACATCAACATGGAACGCCCCGGCGACGCCGCGCCGCAGCGGCTCGAGGCCGCGTTCCATTTCGGCCTGGTAGCCGTTTCGGTCCTGGTGACCTGGAGCAAACGGCTTACGACTTGACCCCCGAAAAGGCTTGCTTACACAAGTGTCAATGACTGACCCCGAACAGATCTGGCGTACCGCGTATCGCCACCCCGGCACCTGGGACACCGAGTTCCCGCCCCAGACCATGGTCGAGCTGTTCGAGGAAAGCGCCCGCGCCCACCCCCAGGCCCTGCTGCTCGATTTCATGGGCCGGCACTACAGCTATGGCGAGACGCTGGACGGTGCCAATCGCGTCGCGTGCGGGCTCAAGGATCTCGGCTATGGCCCGGGCGACCGGATCGGGCTCTTCCTGCCCAACGTGCCGCATTATGTCGCCGCCTATTACGGCATCCTCAAGCTGGGCGCGACGGTGGTCAATTTCTCGCCGCTCTACACTGCCGAGGAGCTGAGCCACCAGGTCGAGGATTCGGGCACGCGCGCGCTCTTCACCATCTCCGCCTCGGCGCTGCTGCCGACCGCGCTCAAGGTGCTCGACCAGAGCGGGCTCGAGCGGCTGATCGTCGGCTCGGTCGCCGGCGCGCTGCCTGCCGCCAAGTCGCTCTTCTACCGGCTGTTCCGCGGTGCCGAAGTGGCGCATCGCCCGCATGACGAGCGCATCCTCTCCTTCTCGAAGCTGATCGCCAATGCCGGCACCTGCGCGGCGCCCAGGCTCGATCCCGAGAACGACCTGGCGCTGATCCAATATACCGGCGGCACCACCGGCACGCCCAAGGGCGCGATGCTCACCCACCAGAACCTGTCGGCCAATGCCCGCCAGGTCGCGCGGCTCGATCCCGAGATGGGCGTGGCCAAGGATACCGTGCTCGGCGTCCTCCCCTTCTTCCACGTCTTCGCCAATACCTGCGTGCTCAACCGCACCGTGGTGACCGGCGGGTCGATCGCGATGCTGCCGCGCTTCAACGCCAAGCAGGCGCTGGCCGAGCTGCGCCGCACCCAGCCGCGCGCGCTGCCCGGCGTGCCCACCATGTACCAGGCACTACTCGATGCGCCCGGCATGAAGCCCGAGGACTTCAAGAGCCTGCGCTTCTGCATCTCGGGCGGTGCCCCGCTGCCCGCCCAGCTCAAGGAGGAATGGGAGCAGATCACCGGCGCACGCGTGATCGAAGGCTATGGCCTGTCGGAGAGCTCGGGCGTGGTCTGCACCAATCCCTATCAGGGGCTCAACAAGCCCGGCACGATCGGCCAGCCGCTCCAGGGCACCCGCGTGCGCCTGGTCGACAAGGAAGACCCGACCCGCCCGCCCCCCGAGGGCGAGCCCGGCGAGATCGTCGTCTCCGGCCCGCAGATCATGAAGGGCTATTGGAACCGCCCCGATGCCGATGCCGAGGTGTTCGTGGACGGCCACTGGCTGCGCACCGGCGATGTCGGGCTGATCGACGAGGACGGCTATATCAAGATCGTCGACCGGCTGAAGGACATGATCGCGGTCGGCGGCTTCAAGGTGTTCCCGAGCCAGATCGAAGCAGTGCTCTACCAGCATCCGGCCGTGAAGGAGGCGCTCGTGATCGGCCTGCCCGACGCCTATCATGGCGAGCTGCCACACGCCTATGTGACGCTCGACGAAGGCGCCGCCGCCAGCGGCCCGGAGATCTGCGCCTGGCTCAACGGCAAGCTCGGCAAGCATGAGCGGGTGAGCGAAGTGGTGGTGCGCGAAAGCCTGCCCAAGACGATGATCGGCAAGCTCAGCCGCAAGGACCTGATCAACGAGGTGATGGCAGAGCGGCAGGGGTAACTTCCCTGCAAAACAGGCCCCCGGCAGCATGCCGGGAGCCCGTCGGGATCATTCGATGATCCCGCAATTCTCGAGGATGTAGCTCTCGTAATAATAGACGTACCAGGGGTCCCACACATAGGCGGTGTGCGAGGCCTGGCGGGCATAGATGCGCGCCGCCGCCTCGCATACCGGATCGACCGGCCGGGGCGGCGCGGGGTGATCGTCCTCCATCATCACCGGCGCGGGCGGCGGTGCCGTGACGGCGAGCGCCGGTGCGGGCGAAGACAAGACCAGCGTCGCCGCAAGTACAGGAAGAGCAATTCTCATCGTCATTCCCTCCGCTACGAAATGTAGCGAAGCAATGCTGCGAACCGGCGACGATTCGGTCCACCCGATCTGTGACGGATGTGGTGCTATCCGAAGCGTAGCGCCCTTCGCGCCTTTTCCAACCCTCGCCCCCGGCCTTGTTCCGGGGGCCACGACTGGGTCTTTGGCAGGCGTCGATACGCCCTAGTCCCCCGCCTTCACGTCCTTGCCGAACATCACCGCCTTCAGGTTCATGAACTCGTGCATGCCCCAGGGGCCGAGCTCGCGGCCATGGCCGGAGAGCTTCACGCCGCCGAACGGCGCCTCGGGCGTCGAGGCGAGCAGCGCATTGACCGCGGTCATGCCCGACTGGATGTCGCGGGCGAAGCGCTCGATCTCGGCTTCGTCCTGCGTCCAGACCGAGGAACCGAGGCCATAGGGCACGTCATTGGCGAGCGCGATCGCCGCGTCGATGTCCTTCACCTTGTACACCGCGGCAACCGGCCCGAAGACCTCTTCCTTGGCGACATCGCTCTCGGGATCCATGTCGGTCAGCACGCCCGGCGTCATCCAGGCGCCGTCGCGCTCGATCTTCTCGGCACCGAAGCGCAGCGTCGCGCCTTCGGCCACGGCGCGCCCGACCTGCTCGATCACGGTGTCGCGCTGGGCGATGCTCGAAAGCGGGCCCATGCCCGTTTCCTTTTCCATCGGGTCGCCGATCTTGAGCGCCTTCATCCCCGCCTCGAACTTGTCGAGAAACGCGTCGTACACGTCCGCGTGCACGATCATCCGCTTGGCGCAGATGCAGCTCTGCCCGGCATTCTGGATGCGCGCCGTGACCGCGGTCTTCGCCGCCAGCTCGAGGTCGGCCGAGGGCATCACGATCAACGGATCGGAGCCGCCCAGCTCAAGCACCACCTTCTTGAGCGCGCGCCCGGCGGCCTGCGCCACCTGCGCGCCCGCGCCTTCGCTGCCGGTGAGCGTCACCGCCACCACGCGCTTGTCGGCGATGATCGCGGCGACCTTGTCGGACTTGATCGGCAGGTTCTGGAACAGCCCGTCGGGCGCGCCGGCCGCGCTCATCATCTGCTGGATCAGCGCCGCGCAGCCCTGCACGTTCGAGGCGTGCTTCAGCAGCCCGACATTGCCCGCCATGATCGTCGGCGCGAGGAAGCGGACCACCTGCCAATAGGGGAAGTTCCACGGCATCACCGCCAGCACCGGTCCCATCGGCAGCCAGCGCGCCACTGCATGGCCGCTCGCGGTCTCCACGCGGGTCGGCTCCAGATAGGACGGGCCCTTCGCCGCATAATGGCGGAAGCCGCTGATACACTTCTCCACCTCGGCGACGGCGGAGGCGAGCGTCTTGCCCATCTCGCGGGTCGCGGTCTCGGCGAGGTGCTGCTTGTTGGCTTCCCAGGCGTCGGCGATCCTGGTCAGCAGTTCGGTGCGCTTCTCCAGCGGCGAATCGCGCCAGGATCGGAACGCGGCATCCGCGACCGCCAGCGCCGTCTCGATCCCGTCCGCGTCGAGCTCGGGATAGGTCTCGACCGTCTCTCCGGTGGCGGGATTGATACTGGTGAACATGCGCGGGTCTCCTTCAACCGGGGTAACGCGCAATTGGGATGCCGGATGCCCGGTTGCAATCGCGCCCCGCCCCGGCGCATAGCGAATACATGGCAGAAGAAGCGGACGTCACCGCGCTCTCGTTCGAGGAAGCGCTGAAGGAACTGGAGCGCATCGTCGCGCGGCTGGAGAGCGGCGAGGCGCAGCTCCAGGAAGCGATCGACCTGTACGAGCGCGGCGACCAGCTGCGCCGCCAGTGCGCCGCGCGGCTCGATGCCGCCCAGGCGCGCATCGAGGCGATCCGCACCGATGCCGAGGGCCGCGCCGCCGGCACCGCTCCCTTCAACGCCGGCTGAGCCGGGCCGTGGCGCACGCCTCCCTCGCGCTGCAGGCGGCGCTCAAGCAGGTCTCGGCGGAGATGGACCGCCAGTTCGACCTGCTGCTCGAGGTGCCGTCCGATCCGCGCGCCGGACTGTACCGGGCGATGCGCCATGCCGCGATCGGCGGCGGCAAGCGGCTGCGCCCACTGCTCGTCTCGGCCACCGCCCAGCTGTTCGGCGTCGACAGGACCTGCATCGCCCGCACCGCGCTCGCGCTCGAATGCATCCATGTCTATTCGCTGATCCATGACGATCTGCCGGCGATGGACGATGACGACCTGCGCCGCGGCAAGCCGACGGTGCACAAGGCATTCGACGAGGCGACCGCGATCCTGGCCGGCGACTGCCTGCACGCGCTCGCCTTCGAAGTGATCGCCGACGAGCGCACCCATCCCGATCCCTTTGTGCGCATCGAGCTTTCGGGCACGCTCGCGCTCGCCGCCGGGCCCGCCGGCATGGCAGGCGGCCAGATGATGGACCTGGAAGCCGAGAAGTCGAGCTTCGACCTCGCCACCGTCACCCGGCTCCAGGCGATGAAGACCGGCGCGCTGATCAGCTGCGCGGTCGAGAGCGGCGCGATCCTCGGCCGCGTGCCTGTCGAAGGGCGCACCGGGCTGCGTGGCTATGCCCGCGACGTCGGCCTCGCCTTCCAGATCGCCGACGACATCCTCGATGCCGAGGGCGACGAGGCGCTGGTCGGCAAGAAGCTCCACAAGGATGGCGAGGCGGGCAAGGAGACTTTCCTCTCGCTGCTCGGCCTCGATCGCGCCCGCGAGCAGGCGCGCATGCTCGTCGATCAGGCGATCACCCACCTCAAGCCCTATGGCGCCGAGGCCGATCTGCTGCGCGACATCGCCCGCTACACGCTCGAGCGGGATCGCTGAGCCTCCATTGTCACCCCGGCTTTGAGCCCGGGCAGGTGACGAATCTGCGCCCCTAACCTGTTCCCCGGCGAAAGCCGGGGCCCAGGGTTTCTATGCCGCGTCGCCTGTGACCCTGGGCCCCGGCTTTCGCCGGGGAACTGAAGTGTGCAATTGCAATGTAGGATTTCGCCTGCTTGGCTCCCGCGACCGGCGCCTGCCCGGCCGCTCTTTCAATTTGTTGGAAATGTAGGTTCACGCCCGCGCAAGGATGTTGCGAGATGCGCGGCGTTTCCGGGAAAATAGCGAACATAAGCGCCTCGAAAACCAGCCCTTGGCGTGTACTTCGTGTTCTTTGGCGAGTCGGCGCGGCACGGGCCGTAGGAAACGCCCGCCCTTGACTCGGCTTCGCACGCGCAGCACGCCCCCGCCGACCGCTGACTTAATCTTGCCGTCATCCCGGGGGAGGAAGGCACCATGACTACGCGCACCGGCGTCTATCCCGGCACCTTCGATCCGATCACGCTCGGCCATATGGACATCATCCGCCGCGGCGCGAAGCTCGTCGACCGGCTGGTGATCGGCGTGACCACCAATCCATCCAAGAACCCGATGTTCACCGTCGAGGAACGCATGGAGATGGTGAAGCGCGAAGTCGCGGGGATCGAAGGCGAGATCCATGTCGTCAGCTTCGATTCGCTGCTGATGGACTTTGCCGAGCGCGAAGGCGCCAGCATGATCGTCCGCGGCCTGCGCGCCGTGGCCGATTTCGAGTACGAGTATCAGATGGCGGGTATGAACCAGCAGCTGAACGACCGGATCGAGACGGTCTTCCTGATGGCCGATGTCTCGCTCCAGCCGATCGCCAGCCGCCTGGTGAAGGAAATCGCGCTCTATGGCGGCGCGATCCGCAAGTTCGTCTCTCCCAAGGTCGAAGCCGAAGTGGCGGCGCGCATTGCCGTCATCGGTCGCAAAGGGAGTGGTTGAGCCCGTCCGATTGGTCTAGAGCCGCGGATCGAGGGTGTATTCCGAGTGGGGAAATTGATGCGTTTGTTTGCCGCACTGGCCGCTTCGGCCCTGATGATGATTGCCACGCCTGCCCTTGCCCAGGGTGGCGGCAAGCCTCCGAAGCAGACCGCCGAGCCGCTCAAGGGCGTCGGCGCCGAGGATGTGAACAGCATCTATCCCGCCGTCGTGCCTGCCGATCCGGCCGAGACCTGGGTGCTCGACCTGTCGACCGGCGGCCGCGTGCTGATCCGCCTGCGCCCCGATGCCGCGCCCAAGATGGTCGAGCGCATCAAGATCCTCACCCGCCGCCATTTCTATGACGGCCTGATCTTCCACCGCGTGGTCGACGATCCCTATTACATGGCGCAGGGCGGCGATCCCAAGGGCGACGGCACCGGCGATTCGGACCTGCCCAACGTGCCGGCCGAGTTCAACAACCTGCCCCACGTGCGCGGCACTGTCGCCGCCGCCCGCCGCGGCGCGCCGGACAATGCGACGCCCGAGCAGAAGGCCGATGCTGAGAACAGCGCGAACAGCCAGTTCTACATCATGATGTCGCCCAAGCTCGCCTTCGACCACGACTATACCGTGTTCGGCCGCGTCGTCGGCGGCATGGAATGGGTCGACAAGATCCAGCGCGGCGAGCCGCCGGCGAACCCGACCAAGATCGTCCACGCCTATATCCTGTCGGACAACCCGCCGCCTTATTCGAACCTGCCGGCCGATGCGCCCAAGGCGCTGCCCCCGGGCGAAACCAAGGCGACGCTGCCGCAATAAGCCGGCGCCAGCCCCGAAGTGCAGTCGTGAACGTAGATCTTTTCGATTTCGAGCTTCCGAACGACCGGATCGCGCTGCGCCCCGCCGCGCCGCGCGATTCGGCGCGCCTGCTGGTGCTCGACGGCGCCGCGACGCGCGACCTGCACGTAACCGACCTGCCCGGCCAGCTGCGTGCCGGCGATTGCCTGGTGTTCAACGACACCCGCGTGATCCCCGCCCAGCTCGAGGGGACGCGGGGTGAGGCAAAGATCGGCGCGACGCTCCACAAGCGCGAGGGGCCGCGCCGCTGGCGCGCCTTCATCCGCAACGCCAAGCGGCTGCGCGACGGCGACACGATCGATTTCGGCCAGGGCGTCTCGGCGCTTGCAAGCGACCGCGCCGAGGACGGCAGCTTCGCGCTCGACTTCCAGGGCGACGAGCCGGTCGAGCTGCTGCTCGAGCGCTGCGGCCATATGCCGTTGCCGCCCTATATCGCCTCGAAGCGCCCGACCGACGAACGCGACGCCGACGACTATCAGACGATGTTCGCCAACGAGCCGGGCGCCGTCGCCGCGCCCACCGCCGCGCTGCACTTCACGCCCGGGCTGCTCGCCGCGCTCGATGCGGCGGGCGTGGGACACACCACCCTCACCCTCCATGTCGGCGCGGGCACCTTCCTGCCGGTCAAGGCCGAGGACACCGCCGACCACAAGATGCACGCCGAATGGGGCCGCATCGACCAGGCCACCGCCGACCGGCTCAACGCGGTGCGCGTCGCCGGCGGCCGGGTGATCGCCGTCGGCACCACCAGCCTGCGCCTGATCGAAAGCGCCGCGGGCGACGACAACATCATCCGCCCCTTCGAAGGCGATACCGCGATCTTCATCACCCCGGGCTACCGCTTCAAGGGGATCGACGGGCTGGTGACCAACTTCCACCTGCCGCGCTCGACGCTGTTCATGCTGGTTTCTGCCCTGATCGGCCTCGACCGGATGCAAGCGGCCTATGCGCATGCGATCGCCGACCGGTACCGCTTCTATTCCTACGGCGACGCTTCGCTGCTGCTGCCGCAAAGGTCTGGCTAGGCTTTCGGCGGGTCGCCGCACACCCAAATGCTGCGGCCGCCATGGCGGTCTCGGGCCCATCCGCCCCATCGCCGGGCCGGTGGACATCGTCAGCTGAGATATCTACATTTCCGATGAAATTCGTAAGTTAGCTGGGAAACTTACATTGAATTGGGGCGAGACGCGTTCGAACCGAGGGTTCGACGGCAGGGGTCCGAGCGCGCTGAAAAAGGGGGAAGACATGGCCAGGCGGGGTATGATTGCGGCGGTTACCATGGCCGCGGCGTGGGGCAGTGCCGCACTGCTACAGCCAGCTCACGCGCAAACGCAGACGAAAGCGGGCGCCAAGACCTTCCTGCAAATGACCTTGGCGGGAATGCGCTTCAATCGGAACGCCAGCAATTTTCATGACAAGCACGTCGAAGCACTGGCCTATATCGACAAATGGACCGGCCGCCTGAACCAAGTTATTCAGAATCCCAACGAATGCGTTATTTCGTTCAACTATACGCGCGATTCGTTCAGCCATAGGGAATTCGAATACTATAATCGCAATACGCGCCAGAACGTCTATTCGGATTGGGGCCATTACAGCGCGCAGAGCATGACGGTGAACCTCGACTTCACCAAGATAAACAATGTCGCGCAGGACGGCATGCGCGTGCATTACAGCACGCAGGGTCTCCCTATCGACGCGCGATCTTTTTCAACAACGCGGACATGGCCGCGCGCGTCGGCTATGCGATGAACTTTCTGATGGAGAAATGCAGCCCGCTGAACGCGACCGGGTTCTGACCGTGCATGTTCAACTGCGCATAGGCGCCTTGGCCATCGCCGCAGCCGGTTGCGCACTGGCGGCGCAGGATATCATCATCGGCGCCGGCCCATCTTCACGCTCCTCGACAAACTCCACGCCGCCGGCCGAGACGGAGAAGGCACGCCAGCATCGCCTGGCGGTGGACGCCGAAGTGCGGCGGCTGGGGGAGCATCGACGCCCTGAAGCCGAACGCATCGTGGAGATGCGCGAACGCGCCGCCGCGGCACGCCAGCCTGTCACACCCGCGTCGAAGGCGACACCGGCACCGTCTCCCACAGCCTCGGCGAAGGCCGATCCGAACCGGGCGAGTTGCATCATCGCGCCGACCAAGCCCTATGGCGGCATTCCGCAATGCCCAGCCTATGTGCCCCGGCCAAACCTGCCGAAAACCACCCCGCCCAAGGGCTATTGGGACCGAAACCAGTTCATCACGGTTACGAATGCCGCAGACGCCAAACCGGAATATGACCGCCTGTACGGCACTTGCCGCGGCACGGCCCAATTTCTGCATTCGGCCTGCTATCCGGACGGTCAGGGCCGTTACAGTTGCCAGGCCGTGGTTCGTTGCAAACTTGCGGACGGTACCGCAAAGGCCAGGGCGCAATAGGCTCGGAACGAAGACCGCTCTGATGGAGCTGGAGCGGATGCACGCGGCCCATTCGCATGCGATCGCCGACCGGCGCCCCTTCTATCCCTACGGCGACGCTTCGCTGTTGCTGCCCTGATCGGCCGCGTCCTCGGGCAGATAGCCCAGCCGCCGCGCCAGCACCGCGCAGACGATCAGCTGGAGCTGGTGGAACAGCATGATCGGCAGCAGCACCACGCCGACCTGCGCGGCGGGGAACAGCACCCCGGCCATCGGCACACCCGATGCCAGGCTCTTCTTCGAGCCGCAGAACAGCAACACCACCGCATCTTCGCGCGGCAGCCG
The DNA here is from genome assembly GCF_029543155.1 of Sphingomonas sp. HITSZ_GF. GTDB lineage: Bacteria > Pseudomonadota > Alphaproteobacteria > Sphingomonadales > Sphingomonadaceae > Sphingomonas. The sequence goes on from NZ_JARQXA010000005.1 coordinate 208,807, forward strand.
CAGCGCTCGCGCCGCGAACCATGTCGCCGCCAGCACGATCGCGAGCATCACTGCGCACACCAGGAACAGGATCGCCAGGTCGAGCCCCGATACCTTGCTCCACAAGCCCTCGACCACCGCCGCGCCGAAAGCCGTATAGACCACGAGCAGGATCGATCCGCGATCGACCAGGGTGACCAGCTTCTTGTGGCGGCCCACCCAGCTGCCGATCCAGGGCCGCAGCAGATGCCCGGCGACGAAGGGGACGAGCAGCTGCATCACGATCTTCTCGACTGCCGAGAGCGACACCCCGCCCATCCCGTGGCTGCCCTGCATCAGCAGCGCGACCAGCGCCGGGGTGAGCACGATGCCGATCAGATTGGAGAAGGACGCGCTGCACACCGCCGCCGCGACATTGCCACGTGCCATAGCCGTGAAGGCGATCGACGACTGTACGGTGGAGGGCAGCAGCGCGAGGAACAGCACGCCCATCGCGATCCCGGGGGCGAGCAGCGGCAATTGCGCGAAGCCAAGCCCGAGCAGCGGGAACAGCAGATAGGTCGACGCGAACACCGCCAGGTGCAACCGCCAGTTGCGCATGCCCGCCACGATCGCGTCGCGCGAGAGCTTGGCGCCGTGGAGGAAGAACAGCAGCACGATGCCCGCATCCGCCGCCATGTCGAACACCGGCACCAGCGCGCCGCGCGGCGGCAGCAGCGATGCGAGCAGGACGGTGCCGACCAGGGTGAGGATGAACGGCTCGAAGATGCTCAGGATACGGCGGATCACGCGATGCTCCGTGCGCGGCGCGGAAATCGCGCGGAAGGACTGTCACGGCCTGGCCGCCACGCCTTCCCTATAGCGGGAAGCGTCGCCGGATTGGCAAAGGATTCCTCGTCTCGCCGAAAGCGTGGCGGCATGCCGCTCCTATGCTAGCGGTTTCGCCGCCGCCGCCATTCGCCGCGCCTGGCGGGCGGCCCGCCCCACCTTCGCCACAGATTGCGGCTTGGTGCGCCGCGCGGCTACGGTGATTTTCGCCGCGATTCGGGAAGGTATCTCATGCGCTTGTTGTTCGCCCTCGCGGCCCTGACCGCGACGTCCGCCCTGGTGCCGGCGGCCCATGCGCAGGAGCGCGTGGCGATCCCCACGCCGCAGGGCAACAGCGCAACGCCGATCGGCGCCAGCACGCGCGAGCAGCCGGCCTTCACCGTGATCGTCGAGCCGGTCGGGATGATGATCGCCGCCTTCGATGCCGACGGCGACGGCAAGGTGACGCGCGCCGAGTTCGATGCCGGGCTCAAGCGCAGCTTCGATGCGGTCGACACCCGCCGCCAGGGCTGGCTCGGCTATATCGCCTATTCGGACTGGCAGGAGCGCTGGATGGGTGACCGCAACACCGTGCCCAGCCCCTTCGAGATGGACCGCGACGGCGACAACAAGATCAGCTTCGCCGAGATCGCCGAGCGCTTCGACCTGCTCTTCACCCGCTTCGATGCCGACAAGGACGGCGCGATCACCCGCAAGGAACTGGTGACGATCCGCCCGCAGATGACCAGCCCGCCCATGGGGCGCGGCAAGAAAGGCGGCCGCGGACCCAATTGATGTCCTAGCATCTCATGCCGCGACGCGGCTAAGAACGACCGGACATGGCCGCGCATCACGACCACCACCACGCCCATCACGGCCATGCCCATCACGGTCATAGCCACGCGCCCGCGGATTTCGGGCGGGCCTTCGCCATCGGCACCGCGCTGAACCTTGGGTTCGTCGCGATCGAAGGCGCAGCGGGCTTCCTCACCCATTCGATGGCGCTGCTCGCCGATGCGGGGCACAATCTTTCCGACGTGCTCGGCCTGCTGATCGCTTGGGGCGGTGCCGAGCTGGCCAAGCGCCCGGCCTCGCGCCGCTTCACCTATGGCCTGCGCGGCTCCTCGATCCTCGCCGCGCTGGCCAATGCCGTGCTGCTGTTCGTCGCCGTCGGCGCGATCCTGCTTGAGACGATCCAGCGCCTCCAAGACCCGCGCGACGTGCCCGGGATTACGGTGATGCTCGTCGCCGCCGCCGGCATCGTCATCAACCTGTCGACTGCCCTGCTCTTCGCGCGCGGGCGCAAGGGCGACGTCAACATCCGCGGCGCCTATCTCCACATGGCGGCGGACGCGGCGGTCTCGGCGGGGGTTGTGATCGGCGGCGGGCTGATCCTGCTCACCGGCGCCGACTGGATCGATCCGGCGATCAGCCTGGTGATCGTCGGGGTGATCCTGTGGAGCAGCTGGGGGCTGTTCACCGAATCGCTCACCATGGCGCTGCAGGCCGTGCCCAAGGGCATCGATGCCGAGGCAGTGGAGCAGGCGCTGGCCGCGCTGCCGGGCGTCGCGCGCGTCCACGATCTCCATATCTGGCCGATGAGCACCACCGAGGCCGCGCTCACCGCGCATCTCGTCATGCCCGGCGGCCACCCCGGCGACGCGTTCCTGCTCGACCTGCAACATCGGCTGGCGCACGACTTCCGGATCGATCATACGACGGTCCAGATCGAATTGGGGAACGGGGCCGAATGTCGCATGCATGGGAATGGACACGCGCATGACTGATGCCGCGCCCATTCGGCTGGTCATTTTCGACTTCGACGGGACGCTCAGCGACAGCGGCGACTGGTTCCTCTCGGTCGTCGACGAGCTGGCGCGCCGCTTCCGTTTCCGTACGGTCCAGCCCGACGAAGTCGACATGCTGCGCAACCGCAGCTCGCGCGAAGTGATCGATTTCCTCGGCATCTCGAAATGGAAGCTGCCGCTGATCGCGCGCCACGTCCGCCGCCTGGTCGGCCGCAACGCGCACCAGATCGAGCTTTTTCCCGGCACGCCCGACCTGCTCGAGCGGCTTGCCGAAACCGGCGTGAAGATCGCGCTGGTCACCTCCAACGCCGAAGACAATGCGCGCAAGATCCTCGGGCCCGTCCACGCGGCGCGCATCGATTTCTTCGCCTGCGGCTCCTCGCTGTTCGGCAAGGCGCCCAAGTTCCGCCGAGTGCTCAAGAAGATGGGCATCAAGCCGGGCGAGGCGCTGGCGATCGGCGACGAGACGCGCGACGTCGATGCCGCACGCGAAGTCGGCATGCGCGCCGGATCGGTGCTGTGGGGCTATGCTGCGGAGGAGCTGCTGACCGCGATGCAGCCCGACGTGGTGTTCCGCACGCCCGAGGACATATTGGACTACGTCGCGGCGCATCGTTGAACTCGGGCCCCCGGCCTGTAGAGTGACGGACATGGAACGTTTGCGTTGGACCTGGATCTGGCTGCCGCCCTTCGCCGGCGCGGCGAGCCTGCTCTTCGGTGCGATCTCGATCCCGCCGCTGCTGCTCGGAATCGTGCTGATCGCCACCGTGCTCGCCGCCGTCCACCATGCCGAGCTGATCGCGCACAAGGTCGGCGAGCCCTTCGGCACCTTCCTGCTCGCGCTCGCCGTCACCGTGATCGAAGTGGGGCTGATCCTCACGCTGATGCTCCAGGGCAAGGCCGGCGCAGAGACGCTGGCGCGCGACACCGTCTTCTCGGCGGTGATGATCATCCTCAACGGGCTGATCGGCGCGTTCATCCTGTTCGGCGCGCTGCGCCACCGCGAGCAGAGCTTCCAGCAGGTCGGCGTCAGCGCCTCGCTCGCCACCCTGTGCACGCTCACCGTGCTCACGCTGGTGCTACCCAATTTCGCCGCCTCGGCCGGCCCCTTCTACGCGCCGTCACAGCTTGCCTTCGTCGCGATCGTCTCGCTGCTGCTCTACCTCACCTTCGTGATGGTGCAGACCGTGCGGCACCGCGACTATTTCCTGCCGCCCGAGGAAGCCGCTGCCGATCTGGAGGCGCACGCGCCGCCGCCTTCGGGCCGGCAGACCCTGCTCTCCGGCCTGCTGCTCGTCGCCTGCCTCGTCGAAGTGGTGCTGCTCGCCAAGGCGCTGGCCCCCGCGATCGAGGAAGGTGTGGCCGGCGCCGGCCTGCCGCACGCCGTGGTCGGTGTGGTGATCGCCGCGCTGGTGCTGCTGCCCGAGAGCGTCGCCGCGGTGCGCGCCGCGATGGCCAACCGGCTGCAGACCAGCCTCAACCTTGCGCTCGGATCGGCGCTGGCGACGATCGGGCTCACCATACCGGCCGTTGCAGTGCTGTCGCTGTTCCAGGGGCTGCCGCTGGCGCTTGGCCTCGATTCGCGCGGCATCGTCCTGCTCTCGCTGACGCTGCTGGTGGCGACTCAGTCGCTCGCCACCGCGCGCACCACCGTGCTGCAGGGTGTCGTCCATCTCGTCATCTTCGGGGTGTTCGTCTTCACCACGCTGGTGCCCTAGCCGAGATGCACCGCCAGCCAGACGGTCTCGCGATCGTCCGGCGTCCAGGTGACCCAGTGGCGCTGCCCCGCCGCGATCAGCAGGTGATCGCCCGGCGCCAGCGCGATCTCCGCGCCGTCCTCGATCCGCAGCCGCGCCGCGCCCTTGAGTAGCAGCACCCATTCGTCCCAGCCTTGCACCATCGGCGCGTCCGCCGGCGTCGCCTGGCCGTGCGAGACGATCCGCTCGATGCGGACACCGGCGCGCGCCAGCAGCGCGGTGAACACTTCGCCCGCGCGCGCATCGGGAAGCTCAGCAAGGAGATTGGCGATCATCCGCCCAGCGTTGCGCTCCCTGGCCAAAGGGGGCAAGGGCGATCGCCATGTCCCGCTTCGAGTTCACCATCCACGCCACTGACGGCAAGGCGCGCCTGGGCACCATCGCCATGCAGCGCGGCGAGATCCGCACGCCCGCCTTCATGCCCGTGGGCACCGCCGCCACCGTCAAGGCGATGAAGCCGCAGGACGTGCGCGCCGCCGGCGCCGACATCCTCCTGGGCAACACCTATCACTTGATGCTGCGCCCCGGCGCCGAGCGCGTCGCGCGGCTCGGCGGGCTGCACAAGTTCATGCACTGGGATCGCCCGATCCTGACCGATTCCGGCGGCTACCAGGTGATGAGCCTGGCCGACCTGACCACCCGCAGCGAGGAAGGCGTCGCCTTCAAGTCGCATCTCGACGGCTCGCGCCACATGCTCAGCCCCGAGCGCTCGATCGAGATCCAGCGGCTGCTCGGCAGCTCGATCACCATGGCGTTCGACGAGCTCGTCCCCACCACCTCCACCCGCGAGGTCCAGGCCGCAGCGATGGAGCGCTCGATGCGCTGGGCGAAGCGCAGCCGCGACGCCTTTTTCGCCGCCGAGGAGCATGCCGCGCACAACGCGATCTTCGGCATCCAGCAGGGCGCGCTCGACGAGGGGCTGCGCAAGGCCTCCGCGGATGCGCTGCTCGATGTCGGGTTCGACGGCTATGCCGTGGGCGGCCTTGCCGTCGGCGAGGGCCAGGAAGCGATGTTCGGCGTGCTCGATTTCGCCCCCGGCCAGCTCGATCCCGCCAAGCCGCGCTATCTGATGGGCGTCGGCAAGCCCGACGACATCGTCGGCGCGGTGGAGCGCGGCATCGACATGTTCGATTGCGTGCTGCCCACCCGTAGCGGCCGCACCGGCCAGGCCTTCACCCGCACCGGCCCGATCAACATCCGCAACGCCAAGTTCGCCGAGGACCAGGGCCCGCTCGATCCCGAATGCCCCTGCCCGGTCTGCGACACCTGGAGCCGCGCCTATCTCCACCACCTCGTCCGCGCCGGCGAGATCCTCGGCGCGATGCTGATGACCGAGCATAATATCTGGTTCTACCAGGTGCTGATGCAGGATCTGCGCGATGCGATCGGCGAGGGACGGCTGAGCGGGTTCGCCAACGATTTCCGGGCTTCGTACAAGGGCGGTCAGGGTTAAGCCGGATCGGCTAGATCCTTCCTTTCCCCGGCGAAGGCCGGGGCCCAGACTTGAAAGTCACGCGCCTTGGCGCGTCTTTGCCGCGCACTGTTTAGTCTGGGCCCCGGCCTTCGCCGGGGAAAAGCGAATTTCGATCGCCCTAACGTTAAAATTACCTTTACCATCAAGTGTTTCGCCGTGGGACGCGGAGAAATCCGGGGGCGCAGCAGACACTGAAATCGGCTATGCCGCACGCGGGCAAGGGGCCCGGGTGGGGTAGCGCGCATCGTGTTCTGGCGGCGTTTCTCGAAGATGCAGGCACGCGGGATCGCAGCGGCGATCCTCGCCTCGCTGGTTGGCGCCGGCTTCTCCGCCCAGGCGCTGGCTCCCGCGTCGCGGCCGAAATCCGATCCCAAGCCGGTGCTGGTCGGCTATGAGGCCGAAGACCATTTCCCCGGCGCCGCCTTCTACTATGCCGTCGACGACGATGCCGCGGTGAGCGCGGGCACCACCGGCACCACGGCGCTGCCCGACATGCCGATCCCCGCCGATGCGGTGGATGCCGCGGTCGACGGATCGATCCAGCCGGCCCTGCCCTTCCACCTGGCCGGCAGCAGCACGGACAAGGCACGCGCGCTCCAGTGCCTGACCACCGCGATCTATTACGAAGCCGCCAACGAGCCGGGCGACGGCCAGCGCGCGGTTGCGCAGGTGATCCTCAACCGCGTCCGCCATCCCGCCTTCCCCGCCACGGTGTGCGGTGTCGTGTTTCAGGGATCGGAGAAGCGCGGCTGCCAGTTCAGCTTCGCCTGTGACGGCGCCATGGCCCGCGCGCCGCTGCGCTCCGCCTGGGACCGCGCCGCCCGGGTCGCCGCCGCAGCGCTTTCCGGCCAGGTGTTCGGCGCGGTGGGCGAGGCGACGCACTATCACACCTATGCCGTCACCCCGTCCTGGAACCGCAGCCTGGTGATGACCGGCGTGTTCGGTGCGCACTTCTTCCATCGCTGGAAGGGCTGGTGGGGCACCGCCGCGGCCTTCCGCCAGGCCTATCGCGGCGGCGAGCCGCTGCCCGGCCCGCATGCCCGGATCGACCTGGCCGAGGCTACCCCGATCGTGCCGGCTGCGCTTGCGACCGTACCCGGCAAGACCCCCGCCCCGGCTGCGACGCCGCGCGAGAACATCCAGCCCGCCTATGCCCAGAGCGGCGCGCCGATCGGTGGCTATGTGCCCAAAGCCGCGCCGAGCATCTCGCCGATGGACCAGGACGAGTCCCAGATCCTCGACAAGTGGAAGGACAGCGGCAAGCCGCTGCGCTGAAGCGCGCGCCGCCGGCCGGCAGCGCGCGCCCTTCGTTCAGAACTGCACGCCGCGGGTCAGCCCGCCATCCACCATCAGATTGGTGCCGGTGGTGAAGCTCGCCGCGGGGCTTGCGAGGAACAGCACCGCCTTGGCCACTTCGTCGGGCCGCGCCATTCTCCCAAGCGGGTTCTGCTTCAGGCATTCGGCGAAGAGCTCGGGCGTCTCGCGCTCGATCTGGCCCCAGACGCCGTCGGCGAAATACACATTGCCGGGCGAGACGGTGTTCACCCGGATCCCCTCCGCCGCATGCCGCGCCGAGAGCGTCTTGCCGTAATGGATCAGCGCCGCCTTGATCGCCCCATAGGGCTCGGCGAAGATGTCGTTCTCGCGCCCCGACACGCTCGAGATCAGCACGATCGACGCCGCATCGGACTTGCGCAGCCAGGGCAAGGCCGCGCCTGCCATGGTGACGGTGCCGAGCAGATCGGTCTCCACGGCCGCGCGCCAGGTCTCCAGGTCGCTGCCACCGGCGAGCGCGCTGACATTGGGCACGACGATATCGATCCCGCCCATCCGCTCGGCGGCGGCTTCGATCCAGCCGGTGACGGCCGCGGCGTCGGTCACGTCGAGCGCGGTGCCGAAGGCGTCGCCGCCCAGATCCGCCTCGGCCTGGGCGACGCCGGTCGCACCGCGCGCGCAAAACGCGACCTGCGCGCCCTCCGCCAGAAATGCCTCGACGATCGCGCGCCCGATCCCGCGCGAGCCGCCGCTCACGATGATTTTCTTGCCTTGAAGTTGAAGGTCCAAGGGTAAGCCTCCCATAGGGGTACACCGGGACCGGCAGGCCGCCGATCCCGCCCTTCAGGCAGGTCTCCGCAAAACGGGCGCGGGCCGGACGGCGGCGCCTCTGTCCCCAACCCGTTCCGCCTGCCGGGCGCCCCTGTCAACCGCCCGCACGACGAAACGACAACGGGCCCCGCCTTGCGGCGGAGCCCGTCCTGGTCAGGTTCCCCCCAAGGGGGGTCGGGTAAGGGGGAACCCGCTAGTGCTTACCAGCGATGTTCGCGATCGTGCTTCTGGTAGCGGATGCGCGCCGAGAGCGCATCGAAGCGGCGATCCAGGTCACGGCGCTCGGCCAGCGTCAGGCCCGGGCGCGAGCGGCGATACTGGGCCTCGAGCCGGTTCAGGCTGGCGAACTCGGCGCGGAGGCGAGCCGCCTCGCTGCGGCTGAGCTGGCCCGAACGCACACCCTGGTTGATGCGCATATCGAGGTTCGCCTGGCGCGAATTGATCGACTGCCATGCCTGGTACGGCGCCGGATGCGGCGCGGCCATCGCGGCGGTCATCGGAACGGCCGAAGCAGCGATGCCAAGGCCGGCGAGCATCAGGGTGAACTTGTTCATTTGCACTCTCCTCTTACGAAACCGGGCCGACGCTGCGGCCTGAACACCGTTATGGGCATGGCCTGTCGCAGCCTTGTCCCCGCACCTGTACTTTTGTGTCGCAAGCTGTCGCCGGCCGAGGAGTTCCGTTCATCTTCGGGAGAGCGAGTCCCTCGTGCGGCGAGCCGATGGCGCCGGCGGCGCGTTGACGGCGCTCATATCTGCGATAGGCTGAAGGCATCAGGGGGACCCGCCACATGCCGTATCGCCATGCCCATTGGTTTCTGCTCGCGATCTTTCCGCTCGCGGCGCTGGCCTTTTGGCCGGGCTATCTCGCGACGATCGCCAGCGCGCCGCTGCAGATGCACGCGCACGGCGTGACCGCGACGCTGTGGCTGATGCTGCTCGTCGCACAGAGCTGGAGCATCCATTCGGGGCGCAATCCGCTCCACCGCATGCTCGGCGCCGCCAGCCTGGTGCTGTTCCCGCTCTTCCTGGCGGGCGGATCGATGATCTTCCTCGGCATGGCCGAGCGCTATTTCGAGGGCGCCTCGCCCTTCTACACGCTGTTCGCGCCGCGGCTCGCGCTGATCGACCTGGTCTCGGTCGCTGCCTTTGCCGGCTTCTATTACGAGGCGCTGCGCCTGCGCCGGAAGACCCAGCTCCATGCGCGCTACATGCTGGCCACCGTGCTGTTCCTGCTGCCGCCGATCCTCGGCCGGCTGATGCCGATCCTCCCGCCGCTGGCGATCCACGGCCCAGGCGATTTCTGGAAGCTCGGCATCGGCTTCCAGCTCGCCAACGCCGTCACCGCCGCGATCGCCTTCGGCCTGGCCTTCGCCAGCGGGCGCCATGGCCGGCCCTTCTTCCTCGCCGGCGGTGTGACGCTGCTCGCTGCCCTGCTCTTCGAATTCCTCGGCCCGCTGGCGGCATGGAAGGCGTTCTTCGTCCATTTCGCCGCGGTCCCCGCCCTGCCCTTCGCCTTCGCGGCGGGGCTGATCGGCGCGGGCATCGGCTATGCCGGCTGGATCGCGGGGCGCCGGCCGGCAATGCCCGGCGCACTGGCCGCCTAGGCGGCGATCAGCCGTTCGGCCTGGGCGCGGGCCTCGTCGGTGATCTCGGCGCCCGAGAGCATGCGCGCGATCTCCTCGCGCCGCTGGCCGGCGTCGAGCGGCGTCACGCCGGTGCGGGTCACCGTCCCATCATGGCTCTTGGCGATCAGCAGGTGCTGGGCGCCGCGCGCCGCCACTTGCGGGCTGTGCGTCACCACCAGCACCTGCGCGCTGTCCGCCAGCCGCGCCAGGCGTTCGCCGATGGCACTGGCCACCGCGCCGCCCACGCCGCGATCGATCTCGTCGAAGATCAGCGTCCGCGCCCCGCCTTCTTCGGCCAGCGCCACCTTCATCGCCAGGATGAAGCGCGACAGCTCGCCGCCCGAGGCGATCTTGATCAGCGGCGCGAACGGCGCACCCGGATTGGTCGAGACTTCGAACTCTACCCGGTCCATGCCGAAGCTCGACCAGTTCGCCTCGTCCTGCGGCTCCACCATGGTGCGGAAGCGCGCGGCATCGAGCTTGAGCGGCTTCAATTCGGTGGCGACCGCCGCATCGAGCCGGGCCGCCGCCATCGTCCGCAGCGCCGACAATGCCCTGGCCGCCTCGACATAGGCGCCATGCGCCTGGGTCACCGCCGCTTCCAGCCTGGCGATCCCGGCGCCGCCGCTCTGCACCCGCTCCAGCCTCCCGGCCAGTTCGTCGAGCAGCGCCGACAGATCGTCGGGCTGCACCCGGTGCTTGCGCGCGATCCCGCGCAGCTCGAACAGACGCGCCTCGTCGGCTTCCAGCGCGGCTGGGTCGAAGGCGAGCGCCTCGGCCGCCGCGTCGACCTTGTCCTGCGCCTCGGCCGCCTCGCCGATCGCACGGTCGATCGCGGCGAGCGCCTCGGCCAGTGCCTCATGATCATCGGCGATCCGCTCGAGCACCCGTGCCGCCTGGCGCAGCTGGCTCAGCCCGCCTTCCGATCCGTCGAGCAGCTCGGCGATCCCCTGCAGCTCGCCGGCGATCTTCTCGCCGCGCTGCATGCTTGCCCGGCGCTCGGCGAGGATCTCCTCCTCGCCCGCTTCCGGGGCCAGCGCGCGCAGCTCGGCAACGGCATGTTCGAGCCATTCGCGGTCGCGCTCGGCGACGTCCTGCTCGGCGCGGGCCACCGCCAGCGCCGCCTCGGCATCGCGCCACGCCTTGTGCGCGATCGCCACCGTACCCGTGTCGCAGCGCCCGAACGTGTCGAGCAGAGCCCGGTGCCCGCGCGGATTCAGCATGCCGCGATCGTCATGCTGGCCGTGGATCTCGACAAGATGCGGCGCCAACTCGCGCAGCAGCCCGGCAGAGGCCGGCTGGTCGTTGAGGAAGGCGCGACTGCCGCCATCGGCCTTGACGATGCGCCGCACGATCAGCGGCTCGCCCGGCTCGAGCTCCAGCCCGTTCTGATGGAAGAGATTGGCGACTTCACCGTCGCGCGCCGGCGGCTCGAAGCTCGCGGTCACCACCGCCTGGGCCGCACCATGACGCACCAGCCCGGTCTCGCCGCGCGCGCCCAGCGCCAGCCCGAGCGCGTCGAGCAGGATCGATTTGCCCGCCCCGGTCTCGCCGGTGAGCACGCCGAGCCCGGCGCCGAACTCCAGGTCCAGCGCCTCGATCAGAACCACGTCGCGAATAGCCAGCGCAGTAAGCATGCGCCTGCCCCTATCGCAGGAACTTAACGAGAACGAAAGCCCCGAGCATCAGCTCGCGGGCTTGGCCACCGCCTGCGCCGCCTGAACCTTGTCCTGGTTCGACTGCATCAGCTTGTAGGCATGCTCGTACCAGTCGGTGCCCGGATAGTTGGCACCCAGCACCGCCGCCGCCTTGTTGGCTTCCTCGGGCATGCCGAGCGCCAGATAGCTTTCGGTCAGGCGCAGCAGCGCTTCGGGCACGTGCGTGGTGGTCTGGTACTGGTCGACCACGGTGCGGAAGCGCAGCGTCGCCGCCAGCCACTGGCCGCGCGTCTCGTAGAAGCGGCCGATCTCCATTTCCTTGCCGGCCAGATGGTCGCGGACAAGGTCGATCTTCAGGCGCGCATCGGCGGCGTACTTGGTGTTCGGATAGCGGCGGGTCAGCTCGCCCAGCGAATCGAGCGCCTGCTGGGTGATCTTCTGGTCGCGCTGCACGTCCTGGATCTGCTCGTAATAGCACAGGCCGATCAGGTAATAGGCATAGGGCGCATCGCGGTTGCCCGGGTGGACCGCCAGGAAGCGCTGCGCCGAGGAGATGGATTCGGTGTAGTCGCGGTTCAGATAATAGCTGAACGCGCCCATCAGCTGCGCGCGGCGCGCCCAGACCGAATAGGGATGCTGGCGCTCCACTTCGTCGAACAGCGCCGCAGCCAGCTTGTACTGGTGCGAATCGAGCTTCTGCTTGGCAGTGGAATAGAGCGTGCCGACGTCACGCGCGACATAGGGCAGGTCCTTGCCGCCGCTCTTCTTGGCGCAACCGGCCATCGAGAGCGCGAGAACCGGGAGAAGAGCGAGCGCGAGCGCGCGGGTCGTAGGAGTACGCATGGACGGGGGTCTTAGACCGGTCCGGTGGCGTCAAACAATCCTTTTCGCGGCCTCTTTGTGTCAGAGCTGCACCGGCCCTCTCCCCCACCCGGCCTCCCACAAGATAATGCCGTTGGGAGGCCAGGTGGGAGAGCGGGCCGGCACCGCAGACAAAAAGGCGCGGCGGGAGCCGAGACAGGTTCCGTGCGTTGCGCTAACGAACCTGAATTCGGGAGGGATTTCGTGACTGCAACCTTGCTGGCAACCCATCGTGTCGAGAAGCCCTGGGGCCGCCATACCCTGTGGCCCGGCTTCGCCGACCCCGCACCCGGTGGAGAGCCGGTGGGCGAAATCTGGTTCCAGACGCCCGGGAACGACAGCCCCGACCTGCTGATCAAATATCTGTTCACCAGCGAGAAGCTGTCGGTGCAGGTACATCCGGACGACGCCCAGGCGCGCGCCGCCGGCTATCCGCGCGGCAAGGACGAATGCTGGGTGGTGCTCGCGGCCGAGCCCGACGCGACGATCGGCCTCGGCACGATTCGCCCGGTTCCCTCCGACGAGCTTCGCACCGCATCGCTCGATGGCTCGGTCGAGCACCTGCTCGACTGGAAGCCGGTGAAGGCCGGGGATTTCATCTATTCGCCGGCGCGCACCGTCCATGCGATCGGCGCGGGCGTTACCGTCATCGAGATTCAACAGAATGTCGACCTGACCTATCGCCTCTACGACTATGGCCGCCCGCGCGAACTGCATCTCGAGGAAGCGGTGGCTGCGGCCGATGCCAAGCCGTTCGAGCCGGCCCCGGCGCCTGCGAACCAGAGCAACGAGCGCAAGATCCTGGTCGAGGGTCCGAAATTCGTGGTCGAGCGCTTGCCCGGCGGCCACCACCGCATCGAGCTGCCCGAGGGCACGCCCGGCTGGTTCGTTCCGGTAACCGGGCGCGGGGTCGCGGACGGCGTGCCCTGGCAGGCCGGCGAATGCCTGTTGCTCGACGGCATGTGCGAGATCGAGGCGGAGATGGGCAGCGACCTGCTCTTCGCCTATCCCGGTTCGCAGCGCCTCTAGCGGCGCTGCAAGGGGGCGACATTGAGCCGGAAACCGATTGGCGCGTGGCTGGGGGACTATTTCGACCAGGTCGCCGGCGTGCCGCCGCCTTCGGTTTCGCTATGGGGCGCCAAGCCCTCGCTTCTGGCGCAGTTCTTCGCGGGGCTTTTCTTCGCCGCGCGTTGCCTGAGTCCGTTGCAGCATATCAAGCGCTGGCAGCGCACCCATAAGCGATCCGACAAGAGCCGCCCGGATTTCGAGGCGCGCGACACCGAAGTCTATTTCATCACCATATTCGCCCTGGCTGCCGCGCTCTACGCGGTGCTGTGGTGGATCCCGCCGATCGGGCCGCTCTGGTCTTTCGGCTTTGCCGATGGCGGCCGCACGGTCGCCGTGGTGCTGCACCTGCTGCTGCGCACGTTCGCCGCGATCGTCTTTTTCGAGAGCTTCGTCTGGGTCAGCTATTATCTGCTCTGGCGCAATTTCGCCGAGCCGGTCTTCACGCTGTTCCACCCAGCGGAATATTTCGTGCTGTTCCCGTTGATGCTCGGCATCCAGTGCTTCAGCATCGCGCTGTGGCAGGGGCAGCCGGTCTTCCCGATCTTCGTCGCGCTGCTGGGCGGCCCCGGCGACGACAAGCCGATCGTCGCGGTGCTCAGCCAGTATTTCATGGTAGTGATCATCGCCAATCTGCTCAGCATGTTCCCCACCACCAAGTTTCGCGCCAGCCCGCTGTTCAACCTGATCGGCGCAGGCGATGTCGTCGCCCGCAAGATGGTGCCTGCGCTGCTCCGCGCGGAGCGGGACACCACCGCTCGCCATCTCCATGTCTATAGCCTGGGCACGGCCGACGACGCGGTTCGCGCGATCCGCGACCAGAGCGTGCGCGTGCACCTGTTCGACGGATCGCGCGAGCAGGCCGAAAAGGAAGTCCTGAAGCGCGTGCTCGCCAACGGATCGCCGGCAATCATCGCCTCGCCTTCCAATTCCCATTTTCGATACCTGATGGCGCTCAACGCCGCCGGCGTACGGTTCGCGGTGGAGAAGCCGATCACCAGCCTGCCGCAGGAGATCAAGGTCTTCATCGACAGCCCCGCAGTGTTCCGCGACCGGATGTTCGCGCTCAGCTATTACGGCCTCGAGAAGGCGCTGCCGCTCACCTATCTGCTGACCGGGAACCACCATTTCGAGAGCTTCCTCAAAATCGAGGGCGGCGATTCGCGCCCGATCCATTTCGCCGCCCCCGAATTGCTGCGCGCGCTGGGCAAGCTCAAGTCTTTCAGGATCGACCTGGTCGAGACGGCGGAGCGATCCCCGACGGCGGACAGCCGGGCCTGGACCGAAGAAGGCGGCCCGCACGGCCTGTTGTTCGAGACGATGATCCATGTCCTGCTGCTCGCGCACAAGCTCCTGCAGCAGCAGGGCAAGTCGATCGCGCCGTTCGCGCCCGCGATGATCGGCGGCGCCTCCACCGAGGCAGTCGTCGCGGATGCCACCACCTTCCTGCGCTTCGACGGCACGATCGACGGGATCGAGATCGCACTCGCCTGCGGGAAATACGCCGATGCCGGCAATGCGAAGCGCGGCGGCTCGGCGGTCTATGAGCATGGCCGCATCGACTTCGATTTCGATGCCCTGCGTTGCAGCGTGCAGCTGGACAACGGCCGTTCCGCGACGCTGCGGGTCTCCGAGCCCTGGTGCGCGGTCAACTACGCGGTGCAGATGGACCTCGTCGACAAGTTCTTCAAATCGGGCTGGACCGACATACGTTTCGACGATTTCGAGGACCAGGTCGTCGTACTGCGCTGGATCCGCGACGCTGTGCTGCAGATCGGCGAGACCTTTTCCTATGGACCGGACGGCGCGGGCTTCGACCGTCTCGCCACCGCCCTGAGCACGAAAGCTGAACCGGGCCCGACCGCCACGTAGTTTCCCGTTCACGCAACCCGTCCCGCTCCGGCACGTTGGTGGAGCGGGAGAAACAAACGGAGAGAATCCATGCGTACCCTTTTCCTCGCCGCGGTTGCCGCGGCAGCCTTCGCGACGCCGGCTGCGGCACAGGGCTGGAACGAGCGCGAGGCCCGGGCGGACTGCCGCCACGATCTGCGCAATTCCGACTCGCGCGGTGAATATCGTCGCGAGCTGCGCGACTGCCGCAACGACATCGCCCAGGCCCAGCGCCGGGACGATCGCGAGTGGCGCCGCGATTATCGCCGTTATCGCAACTACGACTATAACCGCCTGCCCCCGGGCGAGCGCTACTACAACCCGGCCGACTATTACCGCGACGGCCGCTATTATCGCGAGCGCCGCCTGACGCGGAACGACCGCGTCTATCGCGGCAATGACGGGCGCTATTATTGCCGCCGCTCGGACGGCACGACCGGCCTGATCGTGGGCGGCGTCGCCGGCGGCCTGCTCGGCAATTCGCTGTCGAACGGCCGCAACGCCACCCTGGGCACGCTGCTCGGCGCGGCTGCGGGTGCGGCGATCGGCTCGTCGATCGATCGCGGCGACGTGCGCTGCCGCTAAGCCTTCGGGCTTGATGCTTGCCACGCAGGCAGAGAAGGGGTCCGGCGGAAACGCCGGACCCTTTTTCCTGTGCGTGAAACGGGACCTTCCCTTCTCGTCACCCCGGCCTTGTGCCGGGGTCCACCGGGAGTCGTGGGCTGGACAAGAAGCGCTTTACGCATCGCGTGCGGCAGCGTGGCCCCCGGCACGAGGCCGGGGTGACGGAGTGGGGGGCTCTAAAGCTACGCGAAGATCAGAAGATGAAGCCGCCCAGCCACAGGCGGACGAGGCCGACCAGCGCGACGACGATGTTGAGGTTGCGCCCGGTGTTCGAGTCCGAGAGCGCGCCCAGCGCCAGCCCGATCACGGCGACCGGGATCACCATGTAGTTGAGCCAGCCCAGGAACGGGATCAGCGCGATCAGCATCAGCGGCAGGGCAATGATGCCAACAAGGATCGAGATCAGGTTCAGCATGGTCGCCGCTATATCCCAACGATAGTGTGTTAGCAATATATAACAGTCAGGCCGCGAGCGGGATCAGCACCTCGGTCCTGCGCAGCCGCGCCGGGGTGAAGGGCGAATTGTAGAAGGCGTGCTCCACCGGCCCGGCGGGGCGCAGCCCGTTGGCGCCGATCCAGGCGCGCAGCTCCGCCTCGTGCGCATCGAGCGCGCCTTCGCTGTCCTGCCCGGCGAAGCGCAGCGCCGCGATCCGCCGCGCCGGCAGCGTGCGCAGCCGCACGCCGTCCCCGGTATCGCCAAGCGCGTCGACCGCGGCATCGGCGGGCATCAGCAGCCGGGTACGCCAGCCGCGGCCGTCCTCGTCGCCATCGGCGAACACCGGCACCGGCATCCGCGCATGCGGGCTCCCGCGGCCGAACACATGGTCGGCCAGTCGGGTAAAGCCGACCGAGAGCGCCGCCTGGCGCAGCCCGGGGACGACCACTTCGGCCACCAGCAGCCTGGGATAGTCGCGCACACTGAAATCGCCGTCGCGCGTCACCGTCTGGAATGCGGCATCCTCACGGGATCGGGAAAGCAGGACATAGCCGATGCCGGCCGCCACAGCGGCGGCCACGCCGGCGCCGATCATCCTCGCGTTGATCTGCATGCACACCCCTTCGATCGTTCGGCAGACTACGCACAGGATCCGTCCGGGGTTCCGCTTATGGTTAACAGGGCTGTGGACAGAAATCCATCGTGCCCAAGCCTTCCTTAACCCTCCTGCGCCATAACCCTTCGCGCAAAGGAGCGTGTTCATGGCCCGTAGCCACCCTTATCTGCTGATGCTTGCCCTGCCCCTGGCGCTTGCCGGGTGCGGCAGCCGCGGCAGCCTGGGCGATGTTTCGGATAGCGAGAGCGGTAACGCCGCCGATCCGGCGCTTGCCAGCGCGCTCCAGGGCCAGATCATGGTCGACCCCCAGCTCGGCCGCCAGGCCAATGGCGATGCGGTGCGTCCGCCGGCCCAGCCCTATTCGGGCGGCGTGCCCAGCGATGCCGTTGCCGCCAATGGCGACCGCATCGACAACGGCCAGCTGCTGAAGACGCCCGCGCCGACCCAGGCCGACAAGAGCTGCACCCAGTGCGCCGCGGCGCGCGAGAGCGTGACGCTGGGCGGCCTCGCCGCGCGCCAGAAGGACGGCAAGACCAACCAGTGCGCTTCGTCGCTGCAGTACGCCGCGGGCTGGGCCCAGCGCCTGCCGCACGACCTGCCGCTCTATCCCCAGGCCCGCGTGACCGAGGCGGCGGGCAGCACTGCCGGCCAGTGCCAGCTTCGCGTGGTCAGCTTCTCCTCGCCCCAGCCGATGCAGGTGATGCTCGACTGGTACTACACCAAGGCGATCCGCGGCGGCTATTCGAGCGAGCATCAGGTCGACGGCCAGGAGCACATCCTCGGCGGCACCCGCGACAAGGATGGCGGCGCCTACGTGCTGTTCCTGACGACCCGCCCCGACGGCGGCACCGACATCGACTTGGTCGCGAACAACGGGATTTGATCGAGGGCGCAGCGCTTTCCAGCCGGCAGTTCCAAAGCCTTCGTCACGCTGAACTTGTTTCAGGGTCCAACTCTCCATGAGCGACATCGCCCGCGGCACCTTGGATGCTGAAACAAGTTCAGCATGACGACGGAAATGGTTCGATCAAATAGCAAGGTTCCCCTCTCCACGATTCCGCGCTAACCGCTGCGGATGCCACCCATCCTCCTCGTCATGCTCGGCGGCGCCTTCGGCT
This sequence comes from Sphingomonas sp. HITSZ_GF, assembly GCF_029543155.1. Classification (GTDB taxonomy): domain Bacteria; phylum Pseudomonadota; class Alphaproteobacteria; order Sphingomonadales; family Sphingomonadaceae; genus Sphingomonas. Next base: position 226,633 of record NZ_JARQXA010000005.1, read on the forward strand.
CCGCAGCACGCTTCCTGACAGGCAAGCTCACGCTCGCCTGGTTCGGGCCGGATTATCCGTGGGGAACGCTGGCGGTGAACCTGATCGGCGGCTTCCTGATGGGCGCGCTGGCCGGCACGCTCGCCAGGATCGGCCAGGGCGGCGAGCAGTGGCGCCTGCTGATCGGCGTCGGCATGCTCGGCGGCTTCACCACCTTCTCCGCCTTCACCCTCGACCTGATGAACATGATCGAGCGCGGCGACTATGGCATGGGCCTGGCCTATATCCTTGCCTCTGTCGTCGGCTCGGCGCTCGCGCTGTTCGCCGGCCTGAGCCTGTTGCGAGCCCTTCCATGACCTCCCCGAAAGCGCAGGACGCCGTCCGCCAGTTCACCGTCAAGCCCGACGACGACGGCATTCGCCTCGATCGCTGGTTCAAGCGGCACCTGCCCGACACCAGCTTCAACCTGGTCTCGCGCTGGGCGCGCACCGGCCAGCTGCGCGTCGATGGCGCGCGTGCCAAGCCGGGCGACCATGTCTCCGAAGGCCAGGTGATCCGCGTGCCCCCGGCCGAAGTCGCCAAGCCCGACAAGCCGGCCCGCCCCAAGCGCGTCCGCACCAACCTGAGCGAGGAGCAGATCGACTTCGCCCGCTCGATGGTGATCCACCAGGACGATGCCGCGTTCGTGCTCAACAAGCCGCCGGGGCTGGCGACGCAGGGCGGCACCAAGACCACGGAGCATGTCGACGAGCTGCTCGACGCGCTCCAGTACGATCTCGAAGGCCGCCCCAAGCTGGTCCACCGGCTCGACAAGGATACGTCGGGCGCGCTGCTCGTCGCCCGCACCGCCCGTGCCGCCGCCGCCTTCTCGAAGAACTTCTCCAGCCGTACGGCCCGGAAAGTCTATTGGGCGCTCGTCGTCGGCGTGCCGAGCATCGAGGACGGCATCATCGACCTTCCGCTCGGCAAGCAGCCGGGCACCGGCGGCGAGAAGATGCAGGTCGACGAGAAGGAAGGCCAGCCGAGCCGCTCGCGCTACCGCGTCATCGGCCGCGCCGGCAATCGCGCCGCCTGGGTCGAGCTCCAGCCCTTCACCGGGCGCACGCACCAGCTGCGCGTCCACATGGCCGCGATCGGCTTCCCGATCGTCGGCGACGGCAAATATGGCGGGCCCGAAGCCTTCCTGACCGGCGGCATCAGCCGCAAGATGCACCTCCATGCCCGCCGCATCCGCGTCGATCATCCCGATGGCGGCAAGATCGACGTGAAGGCCGAGCTGCCGCACCATTTCGCCGAATCGCTCCACACGCTCGGCTTCGAAGTGGCCGACGGGGATGCGCTGGTGCTCGACGATGGCCCGCCGCCGCTCACCAAGGAGCAGCAAAAGGCCAATGCCCGTGCGCATGCCAAGACGGTGCGCAAGGAGCGCCGCGGCGAGCGCGGCCGGCGCGGCGAGGGTCCGACCGGCGACAAGCCCGCCGCGCGCAGCGGCGGCAAGCCGAGCACGCGCAAGCCTGCGGCACCCAAGGGCAAGCCGGGCGGCAAGCCCGCGCCGCGCGGCGCTGCCAAGCCCGGCGCTCGCTCGGGTACCAGGCCCGGTCCGCGCAGCGGCGGCGACAAGCCCCGCGGCCCGCGGAGCCGCTGATGCCCACGCATCCGGCCTTCCGCTGGGAAGACCGCCCGGCGATCCGCGATTTCGTTCGCGACCTCGGCTTCGGCGCGCTGTTCGTCGCCACGCCCGACGGGCCACGCGTCGTGCATGTGCCGGTGGTGTGGCTCGACGACACGACCCTCGGCTTCCACCTTGCCCGCGGCAACGGCCTGGTCCGCCATATCGAGGGCGCCACCGGCCTGTTCGCCGTGCAGGGGCCGGACGCCTATATCAGCCCCGACTGGTATCAGAGCGGCCCCAACCAGGTGCCGACCTGGAACTATGTCACGGTCGAGCTCGAAGGCGCGGTGACCCGCACCGACGAGGCCGGGCTGATCGCGATCCTCGATGCGATCAGCCAGGAGCATGAGCGCCGCCTCGCCCCCAAGCCGGAATGGACGCGCGGCAAGATGGATCCGGCGATCGCCGCGAAGATGGCAACCGCGATCATCGGCTATCGGCTGGAGGTGCAGGATTGGCGCGGCACGCTGAAGCTCGGCCAGAACAAGCCCGACGCCGCCCGCCTCGCCGCCGCCAACGCCCTCGACGCCCAGGGCCGCCGTGCCATGGCCGCGCTGATGCGAGGCGCGAAGTGAGGGCAGCCTTCTCAATTCCTCCCCGGAACGGGGAGGGGGACCGCGCCACGAAGTGGCGTGGTGGAGGGGGCCTGCCCTCCTCAACTCCATCGCTCGCGGAAGGCGGGCCCCCTCCACCATGCTTCGCATGGTCCCCCTCCCCGTTCCGGGGAGGAATTTGCGCATGAACCGCCTCGCCGTGTTCGATTGCGACGGCACGCTCGTCGATTCGCAGGCCAATATCTGCCGCGCGATGGAGGCCAGCTTCGCGGCGCACCGGCTCGACCCGCCGGACCGCACCGCGATCCGCGGCATTGTCGGCCTCAGCCTCGCCCCCGCCATCGCGCGGCTGCTGCCGGATGCCGATGCCGGGCTCCACGATGCGATGGCCGAGGAGTACAAGCGCGCTTTCCACGCGATGCGCGCCAGCGCGGCGCTCGATCCCGAGCCGCTCTATGACGGCATCCTCGAGACGATCGACGCGCTCGATGCCGCCGGCTGGCTGCTCGGCGTCGCCACCGGCAAGTCCGATCGCGGGTTGCATCTGATCCTCGAGCATCACGGCATCCGCAACCGGTTCGTCACGCTGCAGACTGCCGATCGCCACCCCTCCAAGCCGCATCCCGCGATGCTCGAGCTTGCCATCGCCGAGGCGGGCGCCGCGCCCGAGACCACCGCGATGATCGGCGACACCAGCTACGACATGGCGATGGCACGCGCCGCTGGTGCGCATGCCGTTGGTGTGCTATGGGGATACCACACGTCCGGGGAATTGCTCGGCGCCGGCGCGCACATCGTCGCCGATCACGCCAGCCAGCTTCCCGCGCATCTGGAGAGCCTATGACGCCCGCCGAGAAACTGGCGATGAAGCGCTATTACTTTATCGTCGCGGTCAACATGCTGGGCACCGCCGGCGCGGTGATCGGCCTGCTCGTCGCCGGGCGTGCCCAGGTCTATGGGATGCAGCTGTTCGGCGGCGCGATCCTGCTCGCATCGCTCTATTTCATCGCGGTGGTGCCGCGCTTCCTCGCGCGCCGCTGGAAGACCCCCGCGGAGGCAGCGCCCGAGGCATGAAGCGTTTCTGGAAGGACGTAAGCGTCGAGAACGGCCAGGTGGCGCTCGACGGCAAGCCGGTGCGCACCCCCGATCGCGCGGCGCTGGCCCTCCCCACCCCGGCGCTGGCCGAGGCGGTGGCGGACGAGTGGCGCGCCGTCGGCGAGACGATCGATCCGCGGGTGATGAAGCTCACCGGCCTCGCCAATGCGGCGATCGACAAGATCGGCCCCGATCCCGCTCCCTTCGCCGCCGGCCTTGCCGCCTATGGCGAAAGCGACCTGCTCTACTACCGCGCCGGAGAGCCCGAACCGCTGGTCGCGCGCCAGGCCGAGAGCTGGGACCCGCTGCTCGACTGGGCGCGCAGCCGCTACGACGTGCATTTCGAGACCGCGACCGGCGTGATCCACAAGGCCCAGCCCCAGGCGACCACCGCGCGGCTGGCCGAGGCGGTCGGCGCGCTCGACGGCTTCCACCTCGCCGGGCTGCATCCGCTGGTGACGATCAGCGGCTCGCTGGTCGGCGCGCTGGCGCTGCTCGAAGGCGCGATCGACGCCGAGACCTTGTGGCAGGCCGCGCATGTCGATGAACTGTGGCAGGCCGAGCAATGGGGCGAGGACGAACTTGCGGTCCAGGCCCGCAACACCCGCCGGCTCGATTTCGATGCGGGGGCGAAGTTCCTGACACTGCTCAACTAACGTCATCCCGGCGAAAGCCGGGATCTCGTGCGGCTCTTTACCCGCCATCGCCTGAGATCTCGGCTTTCGCCGGGATGACGGTTTTGATCAAAGCCCCCGAAAACACCCCAAAAATCAGCCGCTTGGCATCGAACGGGATTTCCCCCTCCACGTCCAGGCTGCCATCGCCATGCATCCGCTCCTCGGCGGCATCGAGCGTCGCCTTGTCGGGCCAGACCTGCCAGGAGATGACGATCTTCTCGCCCGGCTGGGCCGCCACTGCCTTGCGGAAGTCGGTCACCGATCCGTCGGGCACGAAATCCTCCCAGGCTTCGGTGATCGCCAGGCAGCCATTGGCCTTGAAGATCGCCGCGCCGCGCTCGGCCCAGCGGCGATAGGCGTCCTCCCGGTCTTCGGGCACCGGGATCACCAGCGCGCAGATGTACATCAGGCGTCGGGCGCGATTGGCGCCGCCGCCGGCCGGGGCAGCGCCCAGGCGAGCACTGCGCCCGCCGCGATCCAGCTCGCCACGTCGCTGATCCACAAATAGGTGAAATAGCCCCAGGGCGCGTGGTTGAAGATGGGCTGGCCGAGGTCCGAATAGGCCGTCACCGCCACTGCGCCGATCGCCACCAGCCTGAGCCGCGCCGCATAATCGCGCTCCGCCGCCGCCAGCCTGAGGCCGAGCGCCATGACCAGCGCGCAGACGATCGCCAGCACCAGCCCCCAGATCAGCGCCATCGAATCGAAGGCGGGAAAGCCGCGGTCGGTGAAGTGCACCATCGCCACCGGCCCCTGGGCATAGAGCCCGGTGCCCGCGGTCGTCATTGGCGAGGGAATGGCATAGACGCCGGTGCCGGTCGGCCCGAGATTGGCCTTGAGCGCCGCCTGCAGCGCCGCGGCATTGGCATCGGGCACGGTCGAGAACGGGATCCAGCCGAGCAACGGCCCCCAGAAGACGAAGCCGACGATCCACATGGCGAAGCCCGCCAGCAGGCTGCCGAGAACTAGTCGCTGCATGATAACCTCCCCCTTGAGGAAGGTTACTTCATCAACCCGCGGATGAATCCGATCAAGCCCGTCTGGCGCGAGCGCTTGAGCCGCTCGGCGTTCAGGATCGTGTGCACCGAGCGGTAGCATTGCTCGACATCGTCGTTGACGAGCACATAGTCATAGCCGTCCCAGTGGCTGACCTCGGCGGCGGCGCGCGCCATGCGGGCGTCGATCACTTCGATCGAATCGGTGTTGCGGTTGACCAGGCGCTGGCGCAGCTCGGTGAACGAGGGCGGCAGGATGAACACGCGCACCACGTCGCCGCCGGCGAGCTGGAACAGCTGCTGCGCACCCTGCCAGTCGATGTCGAACAGCACGTCGCGGCCCGAATCGAGGATCTCCTCGACGGTCGTGCGCAGCGTACCGTAGCGGTGGTTGAACACGTGCGCCCATTCGAGGAACTCGTGGTTGTTCGCGATTTCGCGGAACCGCTCGAGATCGACGAAATGATAATCGACGCCGTCCACTTCGCCCGGACGCATCGGCCGGGTGGTGACGGAAACGGACATCTGGAGATGCTCGTCGGCCTTCAGCAGCTTGCGCGCGATCGTCGACTTGCCGGCGCCCGAGGGCGAGGAAAGCACGAACAATACGCCGCGGCGCTTGAATCCGTGCGGGTCGGTCTCGGTACGGTGAGGCATGGGTGCCTTTGGCGTGGGACTCCCCTCCGCGTCAAGCTAGGACCGGACGTAGCGGACCTTCCGCTTCGGGAAAATCAGCCGCCAGAAGAAGCGCAACACCAGGAAAAGCGCCGCCAGCACCCATCCGATCGGCCCCAACCGAGTGAGCAGCCGCTCGACCGCCAGTCCGACAACCGCACCCTTCACCCCGCCCTTGCCGTCGGCGCGGTCGATGCGGTTGCCGATAAAGGCGGCGAGCAGCTTGCCGATCATGCCGCCTCGGCGCGGCCGCGAGTGAAGTGGTGATAGGCATAGGCCGCACCGCCGATCACGATTGCGGCGGGCACGATCTTCTTCGCGGCCTTCCAGGTCAGCACGCCTGCGATCGCGCCCAGCGCCCCGCCTTCCCCGTCCGCCCGGTCGATACGGTTGCCGATCCAGCCTGCGATTGCGTCCCCGATCATGGTTGCTCCCGAACTAAGTGGTTACGGGAGAAGAAAGATCGGGAAGCTTTTCTGTTCCCCGGCGAAAGCCGGGGCCCAGGGTAACAAAGGACAAAGCGGAGTAACCCTGGGCCCCGGCTTTCGCCGGGGAACAGGGTCACTCGTTTCTTCTATCACCGCCCGATCATCGTCTCGGGCCGCACATACTGGTCGAACGTCGCCTCATCGACGAGCCCAAGCGCCAGCCCGCTCTCCTTGAGCGTCAGGCCCTTTTCATGCGCGTTCTTGGCAATCTTGGCGGCGTTGTCGTAGCCGATCGCCGGCGCCAGCGCGGTCACCAGCATCAGCGAGCGGTCGACCAGCGCCTTGATCTGGTCCTCGTTCGCCTCGATCCCGTCGACGCAGCGCTCGGCGAAGCTCGTCATGCCGGTCGACAGCAGCGCGATCGAGCGCAGCACGTTCGCGCCGATCAGCGGCATGAACACGTTGAGCTCGAAATGGCCCTGCATGCCGCCGACGGTGACGGCCTGGTTGTTGCCGATCACCTGCGCCGCGACCATCGTCAGCGATTCGCACTGGGTCGGGTTGACCTTGCCCGGCATGATCGAGCTGCCCGGCTCGTTCGCCGGCAGCGACAGCTCGCCCAGGCCCGAGCGCGGGCCCGAACCGAGGAAGCGGATGTCGTTGGCGATCTTGTTGAGCGCCACTGCCAGCGTGTTGAGCGCGCCCGAGAAGAAAACCAGCCCGTCCTTGGCCGCCAGCTGCTCGAACTTGTTCGGCGCCGGCTCGAACTGCTGGCCGGCGATGTCGGTGATCGCCGCCGACATGTCCTCGGCCCAGCCTTCCGGCGCATTGAGCCCGGTGCCCACCGCGGTGCCGCCGATGGCGAGCTTGCGCAAATTGCCGTTCAGCGCGCCTTCGATCCGCGCCTTGCAGCTCACCAGCTGCGCGGCATACCCACCGAACTCCTGGCCGAGCGTCAGCGGCGTCGCATCCTGGGTATGGGTGCGGCCGATCTTGATGATGTGGTCCCAGGCCTCGGCCTTGGCGGTCAGCGACGCGGTCAGCTGGTCGAGCGCCGGGATCAGCGTCTTGTAGGTCGCGACCACCGCCGCGACGTGCAGCGCGGTGGGGAAGCTGTCGTTCGACGACTGGCTCATGTTGACGTGATCGTTCGGGTGGACCGGCGACTTGCCGCCCTTGGTGCCCGCCAGCACGAAGTTCGCGCGGCCGGCGATCACTTCGTTGACGTTCATGTTGGTCTGGGTGCCCGAGCCGGTCTGCCAGATCACCAGCGGGAACTGGTCGTCGAGGTCGCCCGCGACGATCTCCTGCGCCGCTGCCTCGATCGCATCAGCGATTTTCGAATCCATCCCATGCTTCCGGTTCACCCGTGCCGCGGCCTGCTTCACGATCGCCTGGGCGTGGACGATGCCGAGCGGCATGCGCTCCATCTCGCCGAACGGGAAATTCTCGATCGAACGCTGGGTCTGCGCGCCCCAATAGGCGTCGGCGGGAACTTCGATCGCGCCGATCGAATCGGTTTCGGTACGGGTGGTCACGCTGGCTCTATCCTTCATCCAGTCCGCGGAGTCGGCCGGGCTCTAGCCCCTGCAGGGCGGCGATTCCAGCACCGCGCGCATCGGATTGCGACGCCAAGATTTTTTGTGCGGCGTTAACCTTGCTTGCGTGGTTGCTCGCCTAGAACGTCAGCATGTCCGCCTACGCCCCCATTCTGACCGCCGGGAATCAGGATCGCGCGCCGCGCAAGAACCTGCTGCTCGCCGCCACGATCGAGGCCGACGGGCTCAAGGTGCCGGTGCGCATCCGCAACCTCTCCGAAGGCGGCGCGATGCTCGACGGGTCGGTGCTGCCGCGCCCCTGCACCCGACTGCTGCTGCGCCGCTCGGAGATTGAAGTCGGCGCGCGGGTGATCTGGCAGAGCCAGGGCAAGTGCGGCGTCTCCTTCGAGACCAGCGCGGTCACCGTCGACGAATGGGTGTCGGGCACTCGCGTCGCCAATTTCGCCGGCTATGCCGGCCAGGCGCGGGTCGACGCGATCCAGGAAGCGGTGCGCGGCGGCGCCGTACTGCCCGCCGAGCCCGCACCCGAGCCGGCCGCCGATCTCGCCAATCTCGGCGAGCGGCTGGTCGAGGAAATCTATCATGTCCGCGAGCTGCTCGATTCGCTGGGCGAGCGGCTGGTCGAGGACCCGCAGGTGCTCGCCACGCATCTAGAATCGCTGCAGAATCTCGATCGCGCCAGCCAGATCCTCGATCATCTCGGCAGCGTGCTGGGCGCCGAGGATCCCGCCGCCGCGGCCAAGGCCGTGGCGATGCAGGACCTGCGCGCGCGCCTGATGCGCTAGGCGCCGGCCACAACAATATATCTCGCGATATCTCGCGCCCGCGCGGCTATGGACAAGGGTAATGGCCCCCGATAGCCTTGTCGAAGTCCAAACGACGTGGCGGTTGCGGGGATGAAGGGGATTTCACAGGCGCTGATGATCGCTTTGGTGAGCGTGCCGCTCGCCGGGCCGAGGAGTCCGATGCGGCCGATCCGAATCGCTTCGAGCGATCTGAAGTGCATTCGCGACAATCTGTCAGCCTATCTGGCGCAGCCGCGACAGGCAGTGATCCTGATCCCGGGTACATGTCCCAATCCAAGGCCGCCGGTTTCGGATTATACGCGGCCACGGGCGCAATCCGGAGTGACGATTCCGCGCAACGACACCAGCGGTATCATCGTGCTGTCGAAACCCCAACTCGAATGCCTTACTCGTTACTACGCATCCTTGCCCCCGGCGACGCGGAACCAGCCCTTCATCGAATGGAACACCGATTCGTGCCAATTCGGTTGAGGATTCCCCTCATCCCGGCGATGAAGGTGCTTGAGGCTGCATCCTATCTGGGCGGATTGGTCAGCCTGGTTCTGATCGTCATCCAGCTCCGCGCAGACGCCGCCCAGCGCCGAACTCAGACAGCCTTCGAATTCGTGCGCCAATTCGGAAACTCGCCGATGAGCGATCACCGGGCCGTGTTGCTCCGCATGTGGCTTCCCTATTCGGACCAATTGGCCGTCATCAATCAACAGGGCATGCCGGAGAAGGAAATCGCTGCACTGATCGAGCTGGTGCTGACGGAAGTGGACAAGCAGACCAGCCCCAACGGAGTAGTAGCAATTCACGAGATCGCAGATTTCTACGACCAGCTTCTAATTTGCGAGGAAAGCGGGGCATGCGACCCGAAAGTCATCCGGAACTATTTCAGCAGCTACGGCCATAGTTTCCGCTGCCTCTACCAGAAGGTGGTCGAAGCGCAGGCGGCGGCCACCGGTGCGCCGGACCTGGGGAAAGGCATCCGGGAAATCGGCGGGAGCGCGCCCTGCACGCGGGCCGGCTAACCGCCGCCTTGCTTCTGGCTCTTGCGCCAGCGAACCCCGCGCCCGGGCAGGATCAGGCGCGCGGTACACCGTCGCAGCCAGAAGTCATAGAGCCGCCGCAGACGCCAATGACCCTGATCATACTCCCCGAGACCGAACGGGAAGCGCAGAACCCAAAGAATACGTCCAACATCGTTGCAAGCGGCGTGATCGGCCCCGAAACCCCGGCCCTATTCAAGGCACTTGTCAATAGCCGGCACATCAAGCGCGCGACCGTGTTTCTGAGCAGTACGGGCGGGGATCTCTGGGCAGCGATGGCGCTGGGGCGCGAGATCCGGCGCTATGGCTTCAACACCGAGGTGGGTTACGCGCGCCGGACTCAGGTCATTTTCGTCAATGCTAGCCGATGCCTCAGTTCATGCGCCTATGCCTTCCTCGGCGGAAATGTGCGCGACATCGCGGGGACGTCCGGCGACGAGATGCTCTTCTCGATCGTGCGACCGAAGAGCTACCTCCATCCCTCCCCCGATCGTCCGCAAGAATATCTCGGTTTCCATCAGTTCCGGCTCGGCCTCGCCGCGACCAGCTCGGCTGAAGCGGGTGGCGCGCTGGAGGAGCTTCGCGCTTCAACGGCACAAAGCATCGCCAGCGCGCTTTCCGCCTATATCGCCGAGATGGGCGTAGAGCCGTTGGTTCTCGACTTTGCCGACAAGGCGCCATCGATCGACGAGCCTGGCGAGAAGAACATGTATTTCCCGACGATGCATGAGCTGACGGCCAGTGCAATTCTTCAAGTCGGCCGCTTCGGCCCTCTGGAGCTCGTGGCCGAGCCCGAAGGCCTGGCGCTGATCTCGCGCTTCTCAAATCCCCATCATTGGGAAAAGCAGATCAGTATATTCTGCGTACAGGATACGGCCGGGCGCAAGGCACTACGGGTCACTAGCACAACCGGGGGCCGTCGCGGGGAAGGAGCAGGCGATATCCTGCCGGTCGGGACACTGCTCTTGGGCAATTCGCCCAAGGTCCGCGAGATGTCGACCTCGGTAGTGCGCTGGTTCTTCGCGGTCACGGATGCCGTCGACCAGTTCGCCATAACCAAAAGCGGTACGGGCGGGCCGAAGGAAGCGCTCTTCGAGGACATCAAGCTGTCACCCGATATTCTCTACGACAACTACGCGACCATGCTCGATCTAGCGGCAGTAGAACGCATGAAAAAAACCGAGATCGTCACCATCGTCAGGCTGAAGTTCGGCCAAGGCTTCGAGCACGACATCGTGATGGATGCGCGCTTGCTCGCTTCGCTCGGCTTGGTGATGCAGCATTGTTTTGCGCTGCCGCGGGGCATGCAAAACACCGCGACGGGATGGCAGCCATCCGCCGACAATCGCTAGCGCCGCCTACTTCTTCCGCTTGAAGTCCACCGAGACGACGTTCGAGCCGTCCTCGACCGGCTTGGCCGCCGGCCCGTCATTCTCCGCTTCCTCGTGCTGCGGCTCGGGATCGTCGCCGCCATCGGCCGCCTGGAAGCGCAGCTCGAAGTTCACCGCCGGATCGTGGAAGCCGGTGATAGCCGAGAACGGGATGTAGAGCATCGCCGGCACCTGGTTGAAGCTCAGTCCAACCGAGAATTTGCTGTCGTCGACCTTCAGGTCCCAGAATCGATGCTGCAGGACGATGGTCATCTCGTCCGGGAAGCGCTCGATCAGCCGCTGCGGGATGTCGACACCCGGCGCATGCGTCTTGAAGGTGATGTAGAAATGATGCCCGCCGGGCAGGTTCCCGCCCGATTCGGCCACTGAGCCGAGCACGCGGCCGACGACTGCGCGCAGGGCCTCCTGCACGATCTCGTCATAGGGAATCAGGCTATCTGGCACGGTGCCGGTCATGCGCCTTGGGTAGAGCGCACCTACTATCACGGTCAAGATTGCATGCGCGGCAACCATCGCTATTGGGGGCAATCATGCGCACCGCCACCGTCAGCCGCAAGACGAGCGAGACCGCCGTCGATGTCACCGTCAACCTGGACGGGACGGGAGCCTATTCCGTCGCCACCGGGATCGGCTTCTTCGATCACATGCTCGAGCAGCTCAGCCGCCATTCGCTGATCGATCTCGAGGTGAAGACGGTGGGCGATCTGCACATCGATCAGCACCACACGGTCGAGGATACCGGCCTGGCGATCGGCGAGGCGATCGCCAAGGCGCTCGGCGACAAGAAGGGCATCCGCCGCTACGCCGACGCGCTCTCGCCGATGGACGAGACGCTCACCCGCGTCGCGGTCGACATTTCCGGCCGCCCGTTCCTCGTCTGGAAGACCGAGTTCAGCCAGAAGCGCCTCGGCGAGATGGACACCGAGATGTTCGAGCACTGGTTCCACTCGTTCGCGCAGACCGCGGGGCTGACGCTCCATGTCGAGACGCTCTACGGCAGCAACAACCACCATATCGCCGAAGCCGCATTCAAGGGCCTGGCCCGCGCGCTGCGCGAAGCGGTCGAGATCGATCCGCGCAAGGCGGACGTGATTCCTTCGACGAAAGGCGTGCTGTGAATAATCCGTCGTCCCGGCGAAAGCCGGGATCTCGTGCGGTTCTTTTCCCGCCATCGCCTGCGATCCCGGCCTTCGCCGGGATGACGGTGAAATCATGACCGTCGCCCTGATCGATTACGGCGCAGGCAATCTCCACTCGGTCCACAACGCACTGAAGGCGGCGGGCGCGCGCGACATCGCGGTCACCGCCGATCCCGAGGCGGTGCTCAAGGCCGATCGGATCGTCCTGCCCGGCGTCGGCGCGTTCGGCGCCTGCGCGGCGGGGCTGCGCGTCATCCCCGGCATGGTCGATGCGCTCGACACCCGCGTCCGCCGCCAGGGCACGCCCTTTCTCGGCGTCTGCGTCGGCATGCAGCTGATGGCCGATGCCGGCGAGGAGATGGGCACGCACCCCGGCCTCGGCTGGATCCCCGGCACCGTCCGCGCGATCCCGCCCGCCCCCGGCGTGCACGTGCCGCACATGGGCTGGAACGACGTCGTTCCCGCCGTCCCCCACAAGCTGATCGAGGCGGGCGAGGCCTATTTCCTCCACAGCTTCGCCTTCAGCGGCGAAGGCGTGCTGGCCACCACCGATCATGGCGGCCCGGTCACCGCGGCGATCGGCCGCGACAACATGATCGGCGTCCAGTTCCACCCCGAAAAGAGCCAGCGCTACGGCATCGCGCTGGTCGAAAGGTTCCTGTCTTGGCGTCCGTGAATCCCGGCCTGATCCTCTTCCCTGCGATCGACCTCAAGGGCGGCCAGATCGTCCGCCTGGCCGAAGGCGACATGGACCGCGCCACCGTCTATGGCGACAATCCCGCCGCCCAGGCCGAGCTCTTCGCCCGGGCTGGCGCCGAATGGCTCCATGTCGTCGATCTCGACGGCGCGTTCGCCGGCGAATCGGTCAACGGCGCCGCGGTCGCCTCGATCCTCGAGAGCGGCTTTGGCGGCCATATCCAGCTCGGCGGCGGCATCCGGAATCGCGAATCGATCGAGCGCTGGCTCGATCTCGGCGTCCGCCGCGTGGTGATCGGCACCGCAGCGCTCGAGAATCCCGACCTGGTCCGCGAGGCCGCTCGCGACAATCCCGGCCGCATCGTCGTCGCGGTCGACGCGCGCGACGGCATGGTCGCCACCCATGGCTGGGCCGATGTGTCGGACGTCAGCGTGGTCGATCTCGCCCGCCGCTTCGAGGATGCCGGCGTCGCCGCGCTGCTCTTCACCGATGTCGGCCGCGACGGGCTCCTCAAGGGCTGCAATGTCGAGGCGACCGTCGCGCTCGCCCGCGCCGTCTCGATCCCGGTCATCGCCAGCGGCGGCGTCACCGACATTGCCGACATCCATGCGCTCCGCGCCCATGTCGCCGACGGCATCGAAGGCGTGATCACCGGCCGCGCGCTCTATGACGGCCGGCTCGATCTCAAATGGGCGATCGAGGTGGGCAAGGCATGACCGTCCGCGCCCGCGTCATCCCCTGTCTCGACGTGGCGAACGGCCGCGTGGTGAAGGGCGTCAACTTCGTCGACCTGAAGGACGCCGGCGATCCGGTCGAGCAGGCCCGCGCCTATGACGCCGCCGGTGCCGACGAGCTCTGCTTCCTCGACATCACCGCCAGCCACGAGGCGCGCGGCACGATCCTCGACGTCGTCCGCCGCACCGCCGAAGTCTGCTTCATGCCGCTCACCGTCGGCGGCGGCGTGCGCTCGGTCGAAGACGCGCGCGCGCTGCTCCTCGCCGGCGCGGACAAGGTCGCGGTCAATTCCGCCGCCGTCTCGCGCCCCGAAGTGGTGGCCGAGATCGCCGAGAAGATGGGCAGCCAGTGCGTCGTCGCCTCCGTCGATGCCCGCAAGGTCGCCGAAGGGCGCTGGGAAGTCTTCACGCATGGCGGCCGCAAGCCGACCGGGATCGACGCCGTCACCCATGCGCTCGCGCTTGCCCATCTCGGCGCCGGCGAGCTGCTGATCACCTCGATGGACCGCGACGGCACCCGCGACGGCTATGACCTGGAGCTGATCCGCACCATCGCCGACCAGGTCACCGTGCCGGTGGTCGCCTCGGGCGGCGTCGGCAATCTCCAGCATCTGGTCGACGGCATCGTCAACGGCCATGCCAGCGCCGTCCTCGCCGCCTCGATCTTCCATTTCGGCGAAGCGAGCATCGCCGACGCGCATGCCGCGCTGGCGGCGGCGGGGATTCCGGTCCGCAGTTGAGCCGTCATCCCGGCGAAAGCCGGGATCTCAGGCGATGGCGGGAAAGAGCCGCACGAGACCCCGGCTTTCGCCGGCGTGACGGTGTTGGCTTAACCCTTCCCCAACTCCGCCGCGCTACACCGGCGCCATGCTCCGCCTCGCGTTCCCGCTGCTCCTCCTCGCCGCCCCGGCGTTCGCCGCCGACGAGCCGCCGCATACCGGCCGCGCCGGCAGCCGCTCGATGCCCGAGCTTTCCGACCTGGCGCTCGCCGCCTGCGCCGCCGGCGGCATCTGGTTCGTCCGCCGCCAGCTGCGCGCCCGCTTCCGCAAGACCGCGCCCAAGGATTGACAGCGGCGCCCGGCTCCTACAGCCGGAAACCATGGCCGATACGCTCGACACGCTCGAACAGACGATCCGCGCCCGCCGCACAGCGAGCCCGGACAGCTCTTATGTCGCCAAGCTCACGCATCGCGGCCGCGCCAAGATCGCGCAGAAGCTGGGCGAGGAAGCGACCGAGACGGTGATCGCCGCGATCCAGGACGACCGCGAGGAACTGACCAAGGAAGCCGCCGACCTCGTCTTCCACCTGATCCTGCTGCTCGCCGATGCCGGCCTAAGCCTCGACGACGTCCGCGCCGAACTCGCCCGCCGCGAAGGCGTGTCGGGGATCGCGGAAAAGGCGAGTCGCTCCTCCTAGCCGTCATCCCGGCGAAAGCCGGGATCTCAGGCGAGGGCGCGCTGCGGCACGAGATCCCGGCTTCCGCCGGGATGACGGTTTGCTATTGGGTTGGGGCAAAGGAGCCGCGCATGCCCATCGACGCCACCCAGCCCTATGACGACCAGAACATCTTCGCGAAGATTCTTCGTGGCGAGATTCCGTCGAAGAAGGTGTTCGAGAGTGAATTCGCCCTCGCCTTTCACGACATCAACCCGCAGGCGCCGCACCATATCCTGGTGATCCCCAAGGGCCCCTATGTCTCGTGGGATGACTTCTCGGCCAAGGCGAGCGAGGCGGAGATCGCCGGCTTTATCCGCGCGGTCGGCCAGGTGGCACGCGACGCTGGCTTCGTCGCGCCCGGCTACCGCCTGCTTGCCAACACCGGCATGGACGCGCACCAGGAAGTGCCGCACCTCCATGTCCACATCTTCGCCGGCAAGCCGCTCGGCCCGATGCTGGCGCGCTGAGCGCTCAGCCGCCCACCGTCACCAACAACGGATAGAGCAGGCTCCGGGCGATCCCGCCGGCGAGCAGCACGCCGGCGGGATTCGCCAGCGCCATCACGGGCACGGCAGGTGCCGGCAACCGCTTGCCGAGGATGACGAAGAGCAGCGCCGCGCTGGCCACGAACGGCGCCACCTGCCCGATCAGCACGCCACCGCCGAGCAGCCGCCCCGCCCCGAAGCAGAGCAGCAACAGCAGGAAGGCATCGCGCCGGGCCGCCTTGGCCGCGCTCCCCTCCAGCTTCGTGAAGCCGCGCGTGAGCGACGAGAACAGGATCGCCGGCACCAGCAGCACGGCGAGCAGCAGCGCCAGCCAGCCGATCGCCATCACCTGCGCCATGCCGCTCAGCGCCATCCCGCCGAGCGCGACCACCGCGGCGACATAGAGGCCGAGCACCGCCAGCGTCACGCGCGGATCGCCGTCGCCATAGCCGGGCGGCAAGGGGCCGGACATGTCCAGCGGCCGCTGGCCGCGCTGCAGCCGCTCCATCTCGCCGCGATATTCGGGTGTCTGCTCTAGCGGCGCGCGCATCGCCCCCTTGTTGAAGTCCCTGCGCGCATCATGCTGCTCGTCCATATTGCCCCCCTTCCCTGGCAGGCCCCGCCTGTACCTGCTGCTTTCTGAATGGAACCATGCCGACGCCATCCTTCCGAAAGATGTCTGCAGCTTTCGTGCGCCCCCCGTCGCACGACTCACCGCTTTCGTACGCTAAAGCCGCGCTTGGCGGCACTAAAGCATTGCCTCCCCCGGTTTTGCGGCTAGGCTCCGCGCTTTCATCTACTGGGGGCGGCGGACGACCCGCCGCAAAGGGGACCATTCATGATATTCGGGCGCGTAAAGTCTCTCGATGCCATTCTGGCCACCGCCGAGAAGAAATCGCTCCACCGGTCGCTGGGGGCTTTTCAGCTCACCATGCTCGGCATCGGCGCGGTGATCGGCACCGGCATTTTCGTTCTCACCGCCGAAGCCGCGCAGAAGGCCGGCCCGGGCATGATGGTTTCGTTCGTCATCGCCGGTGTCGTCTGCGCCTTCGCGGCACTTTGCTACGCCGAGATGGCGGCGATGGTCCCGGTCTCGGGCTCCGCCTATACCTATAGCTATGCCGTGATGGGCGAGTTGATCGCCTGGATGGTCGGCTGGGCCCTCATCCTCGAATACGCCGTCGCCGCGGGCGCGGTCTCGGTCGGCTGGTCCGGCTATGTGATCGGCTTGATCGAGCATACTTTCCATGTCGACATACCCGACATGCTGGTCGCCGGCCCGTTCGACGGCGGCATGATCAACCTGCCCGCGATGCTGATCGCCGCGCTGGTCACCTGGCTGCTGGTCA
Source organism: Sphingomonas sp. HITSZ_GF (assembly GCF_029543155.1). Lineage (GTDB taxonomy): Bacteria > Pseudomonadota > Alphaproteobacteria > Sphingomonadales > Sphingomonadaceae > Sphingomonas. The sequence continues at coordinate 243,337 of NZ_JARQXA010000005.1, forward strand.
TCGGCACCAAGGAGAGCGCCACGGTCAACGCCATCCTCGTCGCGATCAAGGTGTCGGCGCTCACGCTGTTCATCGTGCTCGCCGTGCCGGTGATGAACGACGCGCAGTTCTCGCCCTTCGCGCCCACCGGCTTCATCGGTGTCGGCATGGCGGCGGCGTCGATCTTCTTCGCCTATGTCGGCTTCGACGCGGTCTCGACCGCAGCGGAAGAGACCAAGAACCCGCAGCGCAACATGCCGATCGGCCTGATCGGCTCGCTCGCCATCTGCACCATCTTCTATCTGCTCGTCGCCGCCGGCGTGATCGGCGCCCCGGGCCTCAGCACCCAGCCGGTGATGGACGCGGCCGGCCACGCGCTCGAGCCGGGCAGCCGCGAACTGGCCGCCCAGTGCGCCACCCGCGCCGCCGAAGGGTTCAAGGACGTCGTCTGCTCGAAGGAAGCACTCGCCTTCACCCTGCGTGAAATCGGCTGGCCGCAGATCGGCAACCTGCTCGGCCTCGCCGCCGGCCTGGCGCTGCCCTCGGTCATCCTGATGATGATGTTCGGCCAGACCCGCATCTTCTTCGTGATGAGCCGCGACGGTCTGCTTCCCGCCGCCTTCTCGAAGATCCACCCGAAGTTCAACACGCCGCACGTGATCACGATCATCACGGGCATTGCGGTGGCGCTGTTCGCGGCGTTCTTCCCCGTCGGCCAGCTCGCCAACATCTCGAACTCGGGCACGCTGTTCGCGTTCGCGGCGGTGTCGATCGCCGTGATGGTGATCCGCAAGACCGACCCCACCCGCAAGCGGCCGTTCAAGACGCCGTTCATCTGGCTCACGGCGCCGATCGCGATCCTGGGCTGCGTCTATCTGTTCGTGATGCTCGATCACAAGAGCATCATCCTCTTCCTGATCTGGGCAGCGATCGGCCTGCTGGTGTACTTCGGCTACAGCCGCTCGCGCAGCCATGTCGGCCGCGGCATCGTCGACGTGCCCGAGCACGAGGCATATGAAGACCTCGACCCGCCGGTCCCCGGCACGCACTGAGCGCCGGGCCGCAAGGCAAAGAGAAAGGGCCGGAGGAGCGATCCTCCGGCCCCTTTCTTTTCTCTAAATCCTCCCCCAGCTTGCTGGGGGAGGGGGACCATTCGCGCAGCGAATGGTGGAGGGGCCGCTGCGGCACGCAGCGGTGAAGCCCGGATACGAAAAGACCGGCGCAATGCGCCGGCCCCTCCACCACCGCCTTCGGCGGCGGTCCCCCTCCCCGAGCAAAGCTCGAGGAAGATTAGATCGCTCACCCCAGCTTCTCGGCGGCCAGCGCCTTCAGGTCCACTTCGGCACGCGCGCCATAGTGCTGGATGATCTCGGCGGCGCACAGCGCGCCCAGGCGCAGCGAGTCCTTCACCGAGCGGCCCTGGGCCTGGCCATGCAGGAAGCCCGCGGCGAAGCTGTCGCCCGCACCGGTGGTGTCGACCAGCTTCGCGATCGGCTCGGCCGGCACTTCGACGCGCTCGTCGCCGACCAGCGCCATCGCGCCCTGCTCGCTACGGGTGACGACCAGCACCGGCACCTGGCCGTGGACATGCTGCACCGCCGCCTCGAAATCGTCCTTGCCGCACAGCGCCAGCAGCTCGTTCTCGTTGGCGAACAGGATGTCGATCAGCCCGTCGGCGATCAGCTTGCGGAAATCGTCGCCGTGGCGCGAGATGCAGAACACGTCCGAAAGCGTGAAGGCCACCTTGCGGCCGTTGGCGCGGGCGATCTCGATCGCCTTGCGCATCGCTGCGCGCGGCTCTTCGGGATCCCACAGATAGCCTTCGAGATACAGGATCGCGCCGCTGGCGATCAGCTGCTCGTCCAGCGCCGAGGCCGGCAGGAACTGCGAGGCACCCAGGAAGGTGTTCATCGTGCGCTGGCCGTCCGGCGTCACGAAGATCAGGCAGCGCGCGGTGGTCGGCTGGCCGGGGCGCACTTCGGTGTCGAAATGCACGCCGGCGGCGCGCAGGTCGTGCGCGAAGACCGCGCCGAGCTGGTCGTCGGCGACCTGGCCGATAAAGGCAGCCTTGCTGCCCAGCGCGGCGAGGCCCGCCACGGTGTTGCTCGCCGAACCGCCCGAAACTTCGCGACCCGGGCCCATCTTGGCATAGAGCGCATCGGCTTCCTCGGGCGAGAACATCAGCTGCATCGAGCCCTTGGCGACACCGATCTCCTCGATGAAGCTGTCCTCGGCCTGGGCAAGGATGTCGACGATCGCATTGCCGATGGCGACGACGTCATAGGTGGGGCTGGTCAAACGATTGCTCCAAAAAGATTGCGTGGCTGCCCTAATGATGGGCAAAGGATAGCGCAATGATCCACGCCTTCTTCCTGTCGCTGGGCCAGCTCTTCGACCGGCCGATACTGGCGGTCTTCGTCAAGTCGATCCTGCTCACGCTGGTGCTGTTCGCCGCGGTCAGCGTTGGTATGTGGTTCGGCATCCATGCACTGGCCGACTGGATCGCTGCCTGGCTGGGCGGCTGGAGCGGCTCCGATACCTTTGCCGACATCGCCACGATCGTGCTCGTGATCTTTGCGCACTGGCTGATGTTCCGCGCGATCGCCGTCGCCGTGGTCGGCATCTTCGCCGACGAGGTCGTCGCCGCGGTCGAGAAGAAATACTATCCCGCCGCCCATGCCCAGGCACGCGACGTGCCGCTCGGCCGCTCGATCGCGATGGGCCTGGGCTCGGCGCTGCGGTTGCTGGCGATCAACCTGCTACTCTCGCCGCTCTACCTGATGCTGCTGATCACCGGCGTCGGCACCGCGCTCGCCTTCTTCCTCGTCAACTCCTGGCTGCTCGGCCGCGACCTGGGCGATATGGTCGCAGCGCGGCACATGGGCCGGCGCGACCTGCCCGGATGGCGCGCGCGCACCAGCATCGGCCGTTTCGCGCTGGGGGCGGTCGGCACCGGCCTGTTTCTCGTCCCGATTTTGAACCTGATCGCCCCGGTGTTGGGAGCCGCAATGGCCACCCATGCATTTCACCGCGGGAGGCGGGCATCATGAAGCAACTCATCCTGATCGGTACGCTGGCGCTGGGCGCCTGTGGCGGAGGCGGCGTGATCCCGCCGCCGCGCGCCGGCTATGTGCCGGTGCCCAGCCAGCGCCCCGCGGCACCGAGCGCGCCCGGTGCGGCAACTCCCGCCAATCTCGCCGCGATCCAGGGCGCCACCGCGCCGCGGCTGATCGCCCGCTTCGGCAAGCCCCAGCTCGACACGAGCGAAGGCACCGCCCGCAAGCTCCAGTTCGCCGGGCCAATCTGCGTGCTCGACACCTATCTCTATCCCAGGGGCCGCGGCGAGCCGGTGGTGACGCATGTCGATGCCCGCCAGCGCGACGGCCGCCCGATCGACGAAGCCAGCTGCGTGGCGGCGCTCAGCGGGGCGCGGTCGCGGTAGTCCTTCTTCTCCCCTTCCGCTTGCGGGAGGGGTCGGGGGAGGGCATGTCGAAACGCGAAGTTGGAAGAGATAGCCCCTCCCCTAACCCCTCCCGCAAGCGGAAGGGGAACTTAGTTTCGCTAAAGCCCATCCCGCCGCCTCGCGCACCGCGTCGTCCGCATCGCCGAGCAGCGCACGCACCGGCGCGACCAGAGCTTCACTCCCGCTGTTCCCCGCCGCGATCAGGCAGTTGCGCACCATCCGGTCGCGCCCGATCCGCTTGATCGGCGATCCGGAGAAGACTTCGCGGAACGCCGCATCGTCGAGCGCGAGCAGGTCGGCCAGCGCCGGTGCGGTCAGCTCCGCCCTGGGCGCGAACGCCAAATTGGCCTGTGCGGCATGGGCGAACTTGTTCCACGGGCACACCGCCAGGCAATCGTCGCAGCCATAGATGCGGTTGCCGATGCCTTCGCGGAATTCGTGCGGGATCGGCCCCTTGTGCTCGATCGTAAGGTACGAAATGCAGCGCCGCGCATCGAGCCGATAGGGCGCGGGGAAGGCGTCGGTCGGGCACGCCGTCTGGCAGGCGTCGCAGCTCCCGCAGGTGGTGCGCACGCGGTCGTCGGGCGCCAGCTCGAGCGTGGTGTAGATCGCGCCGAGGAACAGCCAGCTGCCATGGCTGCGGCTCACCAGGTTGGTGTGCTTGCCCTGCCAGCCCAGCCCAGCCGCTTCGGCGAGCGGCTTCTCCATCACCGGCGCGGTGTCGACGAACACCTTCAACTCGCCCGGTGCGGCGGTCACCAGCCAGCGCCCCAGCTCCTTCAGCCGGCGCTTGACCACGTCGTGATAGTCCTGCCCCTGCGCATAGACCGAGATCCGCCCGATCTCGCCATGATCGGCCAGCGCCAGCGGGTCGGTACCCGGCGCATAGCTCATGCCGAGCGAGATCACCGATTTCACCTCGGGCCACAGCCCGGCGGGGCGCTCGCGGTGGTGCGCGCGCTCCTCCATCCAGATCATCGAGCCGTGGCGCCCCTCCTCCAGCCATTGCCGCAGCCGCTCGGCGCTCTTCGGCGCGGCGTCGGCGCGCGCGATCCCGCAATCGGCGAACCCGATTTCCGCGGCTTTGGCCTTTATTAGGGCTTCGAGGTGCTTGTGCTGCTCCACGCCGCCCCGCTACCATCAAAGCGGCAAGGGAGGGACTCCGATTTGTCCAGCGAATTGGCGGTAAGCGCCCGCGGGCTCGTCAAATATTTCGGCGAGCGGCGCGTGGTTGACGGCGTGAACATCGCAGTGCCCAAGGGGCTGGTGTACGGCGTGCTCGGCCCGAACGGCGCGGGCAAGACCACCACCTTGCGCATGCTGCTCGGCATCATCGAGCCCGACGCGGGCGAGCGCACCATGCTCGGCCAGTCGCACCCGCGCGACGCCAGCGACCTGGTCGGCTATCTCCCCGAGGAGCGCGGCCTCTATCCCAACATGAAGTGCCGCGAGGCGATCGCCTTCATGGGCGCGCTGCGCGGCCTGCCCTGGGCGACGGGGCGCAAGCGCGCCGACACGCTGCTCGAGAATGCCGGGCTCGGCCACGCCAAGGACGAGAAGATCCGCAAGCTCTCCAAGGGCATGGCCCAGCTCGTCCAGCTGCTGGGCTCGGTCGTCCATGAACCCGATCTTCTCGTCCTCGACGAGCCGTTCTCGGGCCTCGACCCGGTCAACCAGGAGAAGCTCGAAAAGCTGATCCGCGCCGAGCGCGATCGCGGCGCGACGATCCTCTTCTCCACCCATGTCATGGCGCATGCCGAGCGGCTGTGCGACCGCCTCTCGATCATCGCCGGCGGCAAGGTCCGTTTCGAAGGCACCGTAAACGACGCCCGCGCCACGCTGCCGATGAAGGCGCATTACACCCCGCACCACAATGTCGAGGGCGCCGGCAGCCTGCTTCCCGCCGATGCGGTGCGCGAAGGCGATGGCTGGCGCTTCACCCTGCCCGCCAACGGCATCGAGGCGCTGCTCGTCAAGCTGATCGACGGCGGCTACGGCGTCTCGGGCCTGTCGATCGAGCGCCCCGGCCTGCACGACGCGTTCGTCAGGATCGTCGGCGAGGACGCCCTCAAGGATCAGGATCAGGAGCAGGCGGCATGACCGGTTTCGCGCGCACCCTGCGCCAGGCGCTCACCGTCGCCCGCCGCGATTTCACCGCCACGGTGTTCACGCCCACCTTCCTGCTCTTCCTGCTCGCCCCGGTGCTGATGATCGGCTTCGGCACGGTCGGCGGGATCGGCGCCCAGTCGATCGTCGGCGACGATTCGCAGATGAAGATGGTGGTGATCGCGCCCCAGAGCCAGGCGCCGGTGCTGCTCGAGACCGACAAGCAGCTGCGCAAGCTCTTCCCCAAGAAGGGCGACCTCACACCGCCGCCGCTCACCATCGCCGAACCCACCGGCGATCCTGCGGCCCAGGCCCGCGCCTTTTTCGACAATGAGAAGTTCGACGCCGCCGCGGTGCTGCTCGGCCCGCTCGACAAGCCCGAGGTGCTCTATGCCCGGCGCGGCTGGAGCGAGGCGCAGTTCCTCTCGCAACTCGCCGAGCAGACGCTGCGCGCCCAGCGGATCGGCAGCGCCGAGCCGCTCGCCACCGTCACCCAGACCGTGGTCAAGCGCGGCCAGGCGTCGCCCGGCGGGCGCGGCCAGGCCGCCTCGATCGGCGTGTTCGCGATGTTCTTCATCACGCTGTTCCTCTCGGGCCAGGCGGTCGGCACCATGGCCGAGGAGCGCTCGAACAAGGTGATCGAGATCCTCGCCGCCGCCGTGCCGCTCGAAAGCGTGTTCTTCGGCAAGCTGATCGGCATGTTCGGCGCCGCGGTGCTGTTCGTGCTGTTCTGGGCGACGATCATCATCAACGCCACCAGGCTGCTGCCGCCCGAAGTCGCCGGCAGCTTCCCCAGCCTGGTCGCCGCGATCGGCGCGCCAGTCTATGCGGTGCTGTTCATCCTCTACTTCACCATGGCCTATATGCTGCTCGGCGCGATGTTCCTCAGCATCGGCGCGCAGACTTCCACCCAGCGCGAACTGCAGATGCTGTCGCTGCCGATCACCATCTTCCAGATGATGATGTTCGGCCTGGCGCTTGGCGCGGCGACCCGGCCGGACAGCTGGATCGCCACCGCGGCGCAGCTCTTCCCGTTCAGCTCGCCCTTCGCGATGATCGGCATGGCGGGCAGCTCGCCGGCAATCTGGCCGCATCTGCTCGCGCTCGCCTGGCAGGCCTTGTGGGTCGCGGTGATCATCACCCTCGGCGCCCGCTGGTTCCGCCGCGGCGTGCTCAAGTCGGGCAGCCCCAAGCGCAGGACCAAGATCGAGGCGGCGGCGTGAAGATTGGAAGGGTGGCACACCTCCATCGCCGTCATCCCCGCGAAGGCGGGGATCCATTCTGGCTGATCGACATGAGCCTCACTGCCTTTGGCGACAATAGATCCCCGCCTTCGCGGGGATGACGATCCTGGAACGCTGTCGCCCCAGCGCCACTATTGACACACCTGTAAATTAGGCGTCTCCTGCACCAAAAGCCAGGAGAGGCAGCATGGCGACCCTCGCACCCGAAACCGGCAGCGCCGTCGATCCGCTCGACGTCAGCCGGCCCGAGCTCTACCGCGACGACCTCTGGCACGCGCCTTTCCGCGCGCTGCGCGCCGCTGGCGGCATCCACTATCACGAAGACACCGCCTTCGGTCCCTTCTGGTCGATCGCCACCTACAAGCCGATCGTCCAGGTCGAGTCGCTGCCCGAGATCTTCTCGTCCGAAGCCGGCGGCATCACCATCGCCGACATGCAGGAAGGCGACATCAAGATGCCGATGTTCATCGCGATGGACCGGCCGAAGCACACCGATCAGCGCCGCACCGTCGCCCCCGCCTTCACGCCGAGCGAGATGGCGCGGATGACCGAAAACATCCGCACCCGCACCGCCGAGATCCTCGATTCGCTGCCGGTGGGCGAGGAGTTCGACTGGGTCGATCGCGTCTCGATCGAGCTCACCACCCAGATGCTTGCCTTGCTGTTCGACTTTCCCTGGGAGGAACGCCGCAAGCTCACCTACTGGTCGGACTGGGCCGGCGACATCGAGATCGCCAAGGATCCGGTACGCAAGCAGCAGCGCCGCGACATCCTGTTCGAATGCGCCGCCTATTTCGGCAATCTCTGGCAGGGCAAGCTCGGCAAGGAGCCGACGCCGGACCTGATCTCGATGATGATCCATTCGGACGCGATGAATCACATGGATCAGATGGAGTTCCTCGGGAACCTGATCCTGCTGATCGTCGGCGGCAACGATACCACGCGCAACTCGATGAGCGCCTATGCCTGGGGGCTCGAGCAGTTCCCCGATGCGCGCGCCCGGCTGGAGGCCGATCCCGGCCTGATCGGCAATGCCACGCAGGAGATCATCCGCTGGCAGACCCCGCTCGCCCATATGCGCCGCACCGCGACGCAGGATACCGAGCTGGACGGCCACCGAATCCGCGCGGGCGACAAGCTGGCGCTCTGGTATCTCTCGGCCAATCGCGACGAGAGCGTCTTCGCACAGGCCGACCGGATCCTTGTCGATCGCGACAATGCTCGCCGCCACCTCGCCTTCGGCCACGGCATCCATCGCTGCGTCGGCGCGCGCCTCGCCGAATTGCAGATCGGCATCCTGATGGAGGAAATGGCCAGGCGCCGCTTGCGCGTGAACGTTCTGCGTGAGCCCGAACGCGTGGCCGCCTGCTTCGTCCATGGCTACAGGAAGATGGCAGTGGAGCTGTCGCGCTATTGAGCCAATCGTCATCCCGGCGAAAGCCGGGATCTCGTGCGGCTCTTTTCCCGCCATCGCCTGAGATCCCGGCTTTCGCCGGGATGACGGGACTGGACGCCGATGCCTCCACTCCCCACATTCCCCGCATGGAAACCAACCGCCGCAGCTTCCTCACGATCGCCGGGCTCGGTGCGCTCACCGCGGCGTGCGGCGGCGGCCCGGCCGAGGCGGCGCAGAAGTTCGAGTTCACCCTCAGCGATGCCGAATGGCGGAAGCGGTTGAGCCCGCAGGCCTATCGCGTGCTGCGCCAGGGCGCGACCGAATATGCCTTCACCAGCCCGCTCAACAAGGAGCACCGCGCCGGCACCTTCACCTGCGCCGGCTGCGCGCTGCCGCTGTTCAGCTCGGCGACCAAGTTCGACAGCGGCACCGGCTGGCCGAGCTTCTGGCAGCCATTGCCCAACGCCGTCGTCACCCGCAGCGACACCAGCCTCGGCATGCGCCGCACCGAAGTGCTCTGCCGCCGCTGCGGCGGCCATCTCGGCCATGTCTTCGACGACGGCCCCCGCCCCACCGGCAAGCGCTATTGCATGAACGGCGTGGCGCTGGGGTTCGCGGCCAAATAGCCGTCATCCCGGCGAAAGCCGGGATCTCGGCCGGCTCCTTCCCCACCATTTGTACAAGCCCCAGCGTCACCCTGAACTTGTTTCAGGGTCCAACCCTCCACGAGCGATAGCCTTCGCGACGCCTTGGATGCTGAAACAAGTTCAGCATGACGGAGAGGGATTGAATCGACGCGTCGCGGGGGCGCCGGGCACCACATAAGAAAAAGCCCGGACGAAGCCGGGCCCTTCCTCAAACCTGAGCGGAAAACTCAGCCCGCGTCGGCGCTGTTCGCGACATTCTCCATCACCAGGTCGCTCAGGTCGAGATCGAGCGAAGGCTTGAAGTCGTCGTCCAGATCGCGCGGCACGCCGCCCGAATAGATGAAGCCGTTGACCGGATAGACCGAGGTGCCGAGGCCGCCCATCGGCGCGAACCACACCTTCACTTCGCTCCAGTCACCCGCCGCCGATACGTCGACGGCGCGGACGTTGCGCTCGATGCCGCCGGCACGCGACCAGTTGGCATGGGTGAGCAGGACTTCGCGCTCGCTGACGATCTGCGAGACCATCGCGACATGGCCGAGCGGCATGCGGGCAGTGCGCTGGAACGACATGACCGAGCCGATCTTCGGGGTCTCGCCACGCTGGTAGCGGCCGGCGGCCTGGTTCCACCAGGTCCAGGCATTGCCGTGGATGTCCACGCCCGAAACCTCGCGGGCGAACGGCGCGCACTGCCAGAAGGTACGGCCCTTGGCCGAAGCGGCCTGCGGGGCCGCCGCCATCAGGGTGCAAAGCGCCATCAGCGCGAAACGCGCTGCGAGAACACGGAAATTCATGGACCCCCCGGTCAGGAAGAGAGCAATCGGTGTGACTGCGACTGACCAAACTATAGGACCGAAGTACACCCCTGCGGCCGGCCGATGGGACGAACCGTTGCGACGAGCCGATGACTTGCCGAAATAGCCCCGAAACAGGGGGAACCCCGGCCCCGCGCGCCTTGTGCAAAGCGGCAATTCGCCGAAACGCCTCCGTGCAAACCCGGACCCGGAAACGCCCTCCATGGGCAATTTCCGTGCGCAAGTGCATCAGGCGGCGAGGTTTTCCACAAGTGGGACCTCCGTTCGTCGCATCCATGTTGCGCCGCGGAATCACATAGTTTCCTATAATGAACAGGGGACGACGAAAGATTCAGCGCCTCGTTAACCATATGGGCGCAGTATCGATCTCGGAGGGTCATTATTGGGGTGGGAGTATTGAACGATGGGAGCAAGGGCTAAACCGGCAGAAGGCGCGATGACGCTGGCCGAAATGAAGGAATTCGCGGGGTTCAGCGCAGCGACGCAGCGCTACATCCGCCGCTCGCTCGATATCGGGCTCGAGCGCGAAGATGCCATGCTCCGCTGGTCGCGCGACGTAGTCGAAGCCGCCAGCATCCGCGCCCAGTCGCGCATCTACGACCGCCTCCACGAAGTCCGCGCACTGATGCCCGAAGACAGCGACCTCGATTCGATCGAGCCGTTCATGGCGCCGCTGATCGCCATCGCCGCCTTCGATCTCGGCCAGGGCCGCCTCACCAGCTTCTCTTCCTTCCGCTTCCTCTACGAGCGGCTGATCGGCGCCGAAGTGCGCCCCTGGCTCCCCTCGGCCTTCTGCGCCGCGGCGGCGCTGCCGCACCTCCACCCGGACCTGCGCCGCAAGCTGCTCCAGTCGATCAGCGAAGCCGCCGCGACGGCCTCGGGCTGGTCAAACCGCCAGCCGAGCTTCTACCCGGCCTGGGTGGAAAAGGTCGACTCGGCCGCCCTGCCGAACTGACGGCAGCTCCCAATTCCCCTCCCGCTTGCGGGAGGGGCTAGGGGCGGGCCTGAACGCGCGGCTCCGTCCCCGCCCTTCCACCCTTCCATGACGGAAATGGGCGCGGCGGCGGGCATCACCTGCACGCCCGCCATCCCATCTCCCCCCGCGCTGCCTCGTCGAGGTGCAGGTGATCCCGGTGCGCCGCGTTGTAGTCGGGCGAGAGCACCGTCGAGAACAGCTTGCACGCGCCGGTGCGCACCTCGCGCAGGAAGCCGGCCTTGTCGCCGCCTTCGTCCCAGTCCTTGAGCACGCTGATCCTCGTGCCGTCCGCCAGCCGGAACGCCGCCACGTCGATCGCATTCGCGGTCGCATGCTCGCTCCAGTCGCCGGCGCTGCGGCCGTACATGCGGCGGCACGAATAGCTGCCGAGATGCTCGATCTGCACCACCGCCTGGCCGAAACGCTTCTGCGCGGCAGGCTGGAGGATTTCCCACTCCCAGACCGACAGCGCCGCCGCCACCGGGCAGGCGGTGCCGAGATTGGCCGGGCTATAGGCGATGCCGCGCGATCCACCGGGCGCGAAGCGCACGCCGTCGGCATAGCCGCATTGCGGATCGTTCCCCGTCACTTGCGGCAGCACCGTGTAGCGCACCCCGGCCGAGCGCAGCAGCACCCGGCATTCGGCATAGTCATCGCGCAGTCCGGCGAGCTTGCGTCCGGTGAACATGCCGATCGGCTGGCTCAGGTCGAGCCGGGTCCAGGGCAGGTCCTGCGGCCGGTTGCGCAGCACCGCGTAGCCGAGCAGCAGCGCGATCAGCAGGATGGCGGCGATCAGCGTGGCGAGGATCGCCCGCCGCACCTGCTTCATATCCGCACGGCCTCGTCCAGCCGCTGCGCCGTCACCGGATAGCCCAGGTCATCGGGGATGCAGAGATATTCCACGCCGTCGCGCGTCTCGATCCAGGGAGTGACGGTGCGCACCGGATGCGCCCGGGCGTCGGCCACCGCATCGTCGAACTTCGCGAAGAGCGCCAGCCGCTCCAGGTTGCGCCGGGTCGGGAAGATCAGATGCGCCTCGCCGCGCTCGGCCATCGCCAGCACCGCGCGCGCGCTCGCCCAGAACACGCGGACATTCTCGTTGCCGTCGACCAGCGGCTCGGCATTGTCGGGGGCGCGGGCCAGGTAGAAGCGCGTGTCGAACACCTTGTGCTTCAGCCCGTGCGGCAGCCAGCGCGCGAAGGGCACCAGCGCGTCGAGCGCCAGCGCCGCGCCTGCCTCCTTGAGCAGCTCGCCCATCGGCTCGCCGGCATAGAGCCGCTCGCGCATCGCCAGCATCCTGCCCGCCGGCGCCAGCCCGATCGCGACGCCCGCTTCCTCCAGCGTCTCGCGGATCGCGGCGATGCGCGCGGCGCTCTCGTCTGGGTCGCCGCCATGCAGCTCGGCCAGCGCCAGGTCGCCCGGATCGACGCGCCCGCCGGGAAAGACCAGCGCCCCGCCCGCGAACGACATCGCCGCGGCGCGCTCGACCATCAGCAGCTCGGGCACGCCGCTCCGCTCGCGCATCACGATCACGGTCGCCGCGGGAATCGCCTCTTGGTCTGCCATGCGCCCGGTCTAGGGCCGCCCGGCCGAACTCACCAGCCCGAAGCCTTGAGCCGCACCCGGCACACGCTGTCCGACGAGGTGATGAACAGCGTCCGCCCGTCCTCGCCGAAGCAGCAATTCGCCGCCGCCTTGCCGGTGGCGATCCGCCCGAGCTTCCTGCCGTCGGGCGCGAGCACGTAGATCCCGCCCGGCCCGCTCGCGAACAGATGCCCGCTCTTCGCCACCTTCAGCCCGTCGGGCAGCCCCGGCAGCTTCTGCGAAACCTCGGCGGAGAAATCGACGAACGGCACCAGCTCCGAGCTTGCCGAGCCATCCGCGGCCAGCTCGCAGGTGAAGATCCTGGCGGCATCGGGATCGGACTGGCTGACATAGAGCCGGTCCATCCCGGGCGACACGCCGATGCCGTTCGGGCGCGTGAGGCTCTTGTCGATCAGCGAGACCTCGCTGCCATCGGCATTGACCCGGTACACCCCATTGAAGGGAAGCTGCTTGAGCGGCGAGGCATCGCCGTCGGCGAGCCCATAGGGCGGATCGGTGAAGTAGATCATCCCGCCCCGCCCGATCGCCAGGTCGTTGCAGCTGTTGAACTTCTTCCCCTCGAAGCTGTCGACGACGATCGTCTTCTGCTTCGTCGCCAGGTCCACCCGCGCGATCGCCCGCGTCCCCGAATCGGCCATCAGCAGGCCGCCCTGCGCATCGATCACCATCCCGTTCGACCCCGCCTCACGGATGCCGGCAGGGATGGCCCCGGCCAACCCCGAGGGCGACAGGAACGGCTTCGCCCCCTCTCCCGCCTTCCAGCGATGCGCGACGTTCGCCGGCACGTCGGAGAAGAGCAGATACCCGCCCTGCTTCACCCACACCGGCCCCTCGGCCCATCTATAGCCGGTCGCGATCACTTCGATCGGGCTGGCCGCATCGATCAGCGCGTCGAGCGCCGGGTCGAAGCGGGTGATCCCGCCCACCGCTTCGCCCAGCGCCACACCGGGGACAAAGGGCAGCGCAGCCATGCCGGCCAGCAGGCTCCGGCGCGTCGTCAGGGTCATGTTCGTCCTCTCCGTCATGCAAACGGCCATAGCAGCAGCGCCACCGCGAATATCGCCGCGCCCGCGATCGTGGCGCACAGCGTCCAGCTGCGGAAGGTCTGCGCCTCGCTCAGCCCGAGATATTGCTTCACCAGCCAGAAGCCGGTGTCGTTGACATGGCTCGCCACCGTCGCCCCCGCGCCGATCACCACCGTCACCAGCGCGATCCGGCCCGGCGACAATCCGGCTGCCGCGATCAGCGGCGAAGCCAGCCCCGCCGCGGTGACCATCGCCACCGTCGCCGATCCCTGCGCCACCCGCACGAACGCCGCGAGCAGGAAGGCGAAGACCGGCACCGATACCTGCGCCGCCGCCACCGCCGCAGTCACCTGCTGCCCCGCCCCGCTCTCGATCAGCACTTCCTTGTACGCCGCGCCCGCGCCGACCACGAGCACCATCACCCCCGCCGGCCCCAGCGCCCGCGTCATAATGTCGGAGATCACCGGCAGCGGCGCGTCGACCCGGAAGCGCAGCCACGCCGCCACGCACAGCACGGTCAGGATCAGCGCGGTGAACGGATGTCCGATGAACAGCAGCGCCTGCTTCACCGGCCCCGCCGCCAGCGCCTGCCCCGCCACCGCCGCGGCCAGGATCAGCCCGAGCGGCACCAGCATCGCCGCCAGCGCCGGCCAGAAGCCGATCGGATCGGTCTGCGGCGCGCCTTCGTCGAGCATCGGCGGCGGCAGCGTGTCTCCCCAGCCCGGGCGCCCATGCGCCAGCCGCGCGAACACCGGGCCGGCCAGGATCGCCGCCGGTATCCCGCAGACCAGCCCGTAGAATGCCAGCAGCCCGTAATCGGTGTGGAGCAGCTCGGCGACCGCCACCGGCCCCGGATGCGGCGGCACCAGCGCATGCATCGTCATCAGCCCGGCCAGCACCGGCAGCGCGAAGAACACCACCCGCCGCTCGGCACGCACCGCCAACGTGGCGATCAGCGGCGCCAGGATGATGAAGGCGACGTCGAAGAACAGGGGCACGCCAACGATGATGCCGATCGCCGTCAGCGCCCAGGGGATGCGCTTCTCGCCAAACGCCCCCAGCAGCCGCAGCGCGATCGCGCGCACCCCGCCCGATGCCTCGAGCAGCCCGCCCAGCACCGCGCCCAGCCCGATCACCACCGCGACGAAACCGAGCGCCTCGCCCGTCCCCTTGCGCACCGCCGCGATCACCGCCTGCGGATCGCCGCCAAAGGCAAGGCCGGTGCACAAGGCCACCAGCAGCAGCGCGACGAAGGGCTGCAGCTTCACCTTGAGCACCAGCAGGACCACCGCCGCGATGCTCAGCCCGACGATCAGCAACGTATGCCAGGGTTCGGCGATCACAGGACCGCGGTCCGGGTCTCGATCGACGCCGCCGGCACGCTGCCGGTGCTTCCCTTCGCGATCTTCAGGCTCCCGCGCTGGCGGATATCGGCCGAGGAGCTGCCGACCATCAGCTGGATCTCGCCGGGCTCGACGATCCACTTGCCGTCGCGCCAGAAGCCGAACTGCGCTGGACTGAGCTCGAAGGTCACGCGCCGCGTCTCGCCGGGCTTGAGCGTCACCCGCAGGAATCCGCGCAATTCCATCACCGGCCGCGCCACCGAAGCGACCGGATCGCGCACATAGAGCTGCACCACCTCGTCGCCCGCCACGCTGCCCGCATTGGTCACCGCCACGCTCACCCGCATGCCCTCGACCACCAACGGCCCATAGTCGAACCGCGCGTAGCTCAGCCCATGCCCGAACGGGAACAGCGCCCCGATTCCCACGTCGCGGTAGCGCGCGCTATCCACCGCCAGGTCCGGATTGGCCGGCCGCCCGGTCGGCGCGTGCGCATAGCTCATCGGCACCTGCCCGGTCGTGCGCGGGAAACCGATCGGCAGCTTGCCGCCGGGGCTCGCCGCCCCGGTCAGCACCTCCACGATCGCCGGTCCGGACTGGATGCCGAGGAACCAGGTCTCGAGCACCGCGGGCACGCCCTCCAGCACCTTCTCGAGCGCGAGCGGCCGTCCGTTCATCAGTACGACGATAATCGGCTTGCCTGTCGCCTTCAGCGCGTCGACCAGCGCAGCCTGGCTGCCCGGCAGCCCGATGTCGGCACGGCTGCGCGCCTCGCCCGACAGGTCGTAATCCTCGCCGATCACCAGGATCACTTCGTCCACGCGCCCGGCCAACGCCACCGCCTCGGCGATGTCGGTGCCCGGCGCATAGCCCGCGACCTTCCCTTCGAGCGCGGCCTGGAGCGTCCACACATCGGTCGCCTGCCCCCTGCCCCGCCACGAGCCAAGCGCGGAGGAGGCATCGGCCGCCAGCGCCCCGATCAGCGCGCGCGCCCGCCCTGGCCTGAGCGGCAGCAACGCGCCTTCGTTCCGCAGCAGCACGATCGATCGCCGCGCCAGCTCGCCGGCCAGCGCGCGCGCGAGCGGCTTCTGCTCGGCGGCGGGATCGCCGAAGCCATAGGGATCGTCGAACAGCCCCAGCCGTGCCTTGGCGGTCAGGATGCGCGCCACCGCTCCGTCCACCAGCGCCACCAGCGAAGGATCGGCAGCCACCGCATCGCCCAGATGCGCGGCGTAGGTTCCGCTCGCCATGTCCATGTCGATGCCCGCGCGCAGCGCCAGCGCCGCCGCCTCGGCCGGCGTCGCGGCCACGCCGTGGTTGATCAGCTCGACAATCGCATTCCAGTCGCTGACGATCAGCCCGTCATAGCCCCAGCGCCCGCGCAGCTCGCCGCGCACCAGTTCGGCATTGGCAGTCATCGGTACCCCGCCGACGCTGTTGAACGCCGTCATCATCGTCGCTGCGCCCGCGCGCATCGCGGCATGGAAGGGCGGCAGATAGACTTCGTGCAGCGTCCGCGCGCTCAGCTCGGCGCCGTCATAGTCGCGCCCGCCCTCGGCCGCGCCATAGCCGGCGAAATGCTTGGCGCAGGCGAGCACGCGCCTGCCCGTGCCGAGGTCCGCCCCCTGGAAGCCGCGGATCTGCGCCTCGGCCATGCGGCTGCCCAGATAGGGGTCCTCGCCCGCGCCCTCGACCACCCGGCCCCAGCGCGCGTCGCGCGCGATGTCGACCATCGGGGTGAAGGTCCAGTGCAGTCCCGCCGCCCAGGCCTCCTCCGCCGCCAGCCGCGCCGCCTGCTCCGCCGCGTCCAGGTCCCAGCTCGCCGCCAGCGCCAGCGGCACCGGCACGATCGTGCGATAGCCATGGATCACGTCCATCGCGAACAGCAGCGGAATCCTTAGCCGCGATTCCTCGACAGCGACGCGCTGCAGATCGCGCAGCGCAGCGGCACCGGCGACGTGCAGGAACGAGCCGACCTCGCCGCGCCGCACCCGATCGAGCATTGCCGCATCGAGCTTGGAATTGAGCGCCTTTTGCCGCCCGCCCGGAATCTGGGTCATCTGTCCCAGCTTCTCGGCCAGCGTCATCTTGCCGATCAGCTCGCGGATGCGCGCCTCGTGGTCCTGCGGCATGCCCCGCGCGAACCCGGCCGGCGCCCAGGCCGAAGCGGCGAGCAGCGCGCTCGCCTGGATCATTTCGCGCCGCTTCATGCGAGCTTGATCGCCCGGCCCTCGCGCGCCGAGCGGTAGATCGCCTCGATCAGCCGCATGTCGCGCAACCCCTCCTCGCCCGATGCGCGCAGCGGAATGCCGGTCAGCACGCTTTCCGCCAGATGGTCGAGCTGCGCGACGAACTGGTTCTTGGCCGGCGCCGGCAAGCTGACCTGCTCGGTCTTGCCGTTCGCCCGGGTCCACATCTGGTGCCCCTGATAGGGCGTGGCCGGCTCCATCCCCACCCAGCCCTTGGTCCCGGTCACGCGATAGGCATTGTGGCCGGAGGAATAGCTCGACACGCAATTGGCGATCAGTCCGGACGGGAACTGCATCTGCCAGTCGATCCGGTCCTCCACGGTGCGGAAGCGCGGATCGCTCTTGTCGGTGAATTCCATCGCGCTGATCAGCACGGGCTCCTCGCCCGCCAGGTAGCGCGCCGCGTTCAGGCTGTAGATGCCGATGTCCATCAGCGATCCGCCGCCCGAATAGGGCCGGTCGAGCCGCCACTGCCCCGGCTGGGCGTAGAAGCCATGCTCGGCGGTGATCAGGGTCGGGCGACCGACGAACCCCGATTTCACCAGCGATACGGCATGGAGGTTGTACGGCTCGAAATGGCAGCGATAGCCGATCATCAGCTTGCGCTTCGCCCCGGCCGCCGCCGCGATCATCGCCTCGGCTTCGGTGGACGAGACCGCCATCGGCTTCTCGCACAGCACATGCTTGCCCGCCCGGCTCGCACGGATCGAATATTCGGCATGCATGCTGTTGGGCAGCACGACATAGACCAGGTCGATGTCCGGATTGTCCTTGATCCGGTCATAGCTCTGGTAATCGTACCAATGGGTCCTGGGCACGCCATATTGCGCGCCGAACTTCTCCAGCTTGGCGGGCGTGCCGCTCACCAGCGCCTTCAGCTCGGCGAATTCGCACTCGGCGATCCGCGGCAATATCTGGTTGGTCGCGTAATTGCCCAGCCCGACGATCGCATAGCCCAGCTTGCGCTTGCCCTGCGCCCAGGCCGGAAGCGGCAGCGCCCCCGCGGCCAGCCCAGCACCGATCGCGCCCAGCATCTCGCGGCGCGTCCCCATCCTCTCCATTGCCCGGTCCCTCTTTCCGAAAGCGAAAAGCCCAAGCCCTGTCGCCGGCGCGTTCCCCGCCGTTCGATTGCGTTAGCGCTATCATGGATGAGGGAGATGGACCAGCCGCTCTTCTCGACTAGCCGTATGCCCTGACACCCCTTCTCCCTTGATGGGAGAAGGGAGGGGCCCGCTGCCGAAGGCAGTGGGAGGGATGAGGGTGAACGCGCCTCAAACGGTATCGCTCGTGGAGAGGTCACCCCCACCCAACCCTCCCCCATCAAGGGGGAGGGCTTTCCCGTGGTATCCGCTCCCTACCCCAGCGCCCCGCGGAACCGCGCCTTCAGCCGCGCATGCGTCTCCGCTACCCGGGCCAGCAGCGCGGGGTCGGCCTCGGCGTGGCGCGGATCGGGCGCGCGCAGGCCGGTGGAGTCGATCGGCGCCTCCACCATCACCGCCAGCCTGGGGCCATAGGTGCGCGGCTCGGCGCACAGCATGTCATAGTCGAGGAACAGCTGGCGCTCCTGCACCGCGCCCGGCGCGGCGAGCAGCGCGCGATAGACCGCGTCCCACAGCTTCAGCCAGTAATCGACGCGCATCGCGTCCTCGCCGATCGCCGGCGCGCCGTCGAACAGGAAGGGCCGGCGGTCGGCGCCGAACTCGTGATGGCCGAGCCAGGTCATGAACTGCCGGCGGAACGGCTCGCTCTCGGCCAGCGCCGTCGCCCGGCGGTGCTGCGAAAGCAGCGAAAGCGCCTGCTGCAACGGTTCGCGGAATGGATGGACCAGAACCGCGTCGCCAAAGCTCGCCACAATGCCTTCCAGCCGCAGAACATTGTTATTGTTCTTCGACAGATAGCGGGCGCCGCCGTGGCGCAGCAGCACCAGACGCACATAGTCGCGGAACGCGGCGAGCGTCTCCGGCTGGGGCGGCACCGGCGCCAATCCGTCGCGCTTCAGGTAGCGATTGCCCTCCAGAACCCGCCAGAAAACCTCCTCGATCGCCTCCGGACTGTCGAGATCATGGGTCAAGCCGTCGCCATGCCCGCGTTCCCGGGCCTCGACGTGCCGCTTGCCGCCCAGCCTTGCCCAGCCGTTCGGTGCAAGTGGAAACGGAAGGTCGCGGTATGAGGGCGCGGCGAAGCTGCCGCCGGCGTGGAGCAGCCGGGTGAGGATCGAGGTGCCGGCGCGCGCCAGCCCGGTGATGAACACCGGCCGGCGAATCTCGATGTCTTTCAGCCGCTTGCCATGGACGGCGCGTTCGATGTCGAACGTCGCTTCGAGCAGGGCGGGCGTGCCCAGAGCGATGCGGTGGAGGAGCTTGTCAGCCCCGCTGTACACGCCGAACCTGCCAGCGGAGCGCCGCATAGGCGAGCGTGAATGGCATCAGCGCCAACTTCGAGGTCCAGTCCGTCTGGATGCCGCTAATTTCGGGACGGAAGGCGTCCAGAACCAGCAGGGCCAGCAGGGGCGAAGCGGTCGCCAGCAACAGGCCCCCGGCCCGCAGCGAGCGCATGAACATCCGGCCCGAAAGGATCCGGAGCGCCCGCTCCTTGCCCCACTCCGAAACGCCTCGCCGGGCGAGCAGCCGGGTGGCGTGCCGGCTGCAGTCGGCAAGCGCCTGGAATGCCGGGAAAAGCGGCAGGGCGCGGGCCAGCTCGAGCACCGCGACGATGGCGAGGAAGGCCAGGATCACCGGGCGCGCCCGCGAAGGCGCCGCACCAGCCTCTTGACCGGGTACCAGACGACCGAGACGATCGCGAGGAAGATCGAGCCGACCAGTCCCAGCGCAACGCCGACGGCACCCAGGCCAAGCCCGGGACCGGTATAGGCCTCGGCGGCGATCGGAGCGGAGAGCGCCAGGGCAAGCGCCAGGAAACGAAGGGTTTTTACGAACATTTTGCGTTCACCGTTGCTTGAATGGCCGGGCCATCTTTGGTGGGATCGAGGTAGCGCGCCCAGCTAAGGGCCATGCGCCGTTCGGCGGAATCGGCGGAGATGTAGCGCCAGCGCAGCGCGCCCTGGGGCGACATGCGGACGAGGCGGCCCTGCTCGGTCTCCTCGACCATCGCGTCGCCGCCGGGCAGCGGGGTGCCGCGGCCCTGGGCGCGCGTGGCGATCTGGTTGGCGGCGAAGCCCTTGTCCCAGGGCGAGCTGGTCGCCTTGCTGTCGAAGTCGAAGACGAGCAGTCGGTTGTGCCCGTTCACCCGCTCACCGGGATAGCCCATCAGCGTATTGTTATCGAACACCGAGATGCGGTGGTCGTCGAGGATGCTGACGTCGTGCTGGAAGCGCCACGGGCCGATCTTCCACCACAGGATCTTGCCGGTTTCCGGTCGGTACAGGGCGATCAGCGAAAGGTTGCGCAGGCTCAGGAACAGGTCGCCCTTCTTCCAGAAACGCCCGTCCGCCATCGCCGGCTGGATGTCGTTCAGGTGGAAGGGATCCTGGGTATAGGGCCGCCCGCGCCACAGCCGGGCAAGGCCGTTACGCTCGAGGATGTCGGCCACCCGGTCGACCTTGAGCAGCTTCCCTTCGGTCGAGACCTGGGCGACACTGTCGTCCCAGAAATCGGCCTTCACCCCCGGCTCGCGCGGTACCGGGTAGCGATAGGGCACCCACAGGTTGCCGTCGGGCCCAAGCTCGGTCGAGTGGTTGAAGATGCCGTCCAGCGACCAGAGCAGCTTGCCGCAGGCGTCGTAGCGGGCGAGCGGCGAACTGTCGTGCAGCACCAGGCTGCCGTCGGCGAGCAGCAGCGGATGCATCAGCCGGTTGCGCGCAGCATTCTTGTCGCGGTGCAGATCGGTCAGCGCCGAGGTGAAGCGCGAGGCGGCGTTGGCCGCATCGACATCGGGCACGAACTCATGCACCACCGCGCCGTCCGACAGGCGCATCACCTGCACCACCGAACGCTTGCGCGCCGGATCGAAGGGCGAGATCAGCGTATAGCCGGGGTCGGTGAAGCCGGGATCGCGGGTGAAGCCGCCGGGCAGCTTCTCGTACTTGCCGCCGAAATAGGGCGCGGTGCCGCGGAACATGTGCTTGAGCGTGTCGGGCACCCGCGCCAGCGTGATTGCCGCGCGGCCGAGCGCACCCGACTTCTCCCAGCCGTCGACGATCGCGCCGGTGCCGATCGCGGTGACGGGCACCAGGAGCAGCGCCAGCGCCAGGCTCCACAGCGGCACCGGCCGTGCCAGCACGCCCTCGAGCCCGCGCCCATTATCGGCGAACGGCACCGCGCCGCCGCCGCCTGCATCATCCCGTTCGATGTCCTGATCCCGCCGCAAATTACCCTCGCTGTTCGAGCGCAGGGTATGGTGGAGAGGGTGTCAGCGGGATTTCGGTTCGTCGCCGGGAGGTTTCCGATTTGTGGCGATATTCTAGACCGGCAGCGTAACGACGGCGGAGAGGCCGCCTTCCTCGCGGTTGCGGATGACGACGTCGCCGCCATGCGCGCGCGCCACGGCCCGCGCACTGGCCAGGCCCAGGCCGATCCCGCCAGTGTCGCGGTTGCGCGATTTCTCGCCGCGGAAGAAGGGTTCGAATACGCGGTCAAGATCCTCGGGCGGCACGCCCGGCCCGTCATCGCGTACCTCGATCATCGCCTGGCCGTCGGTCTGGTCGAGCGACACCTCGGCGCTGCCGGCATATTTGAGCGCGTTGGTCACCAGGTTGTTGAGCATCGCCTTCAACGCCGGCGAATTGCCTTCGACCACCACCGGTTCGCCCGGCGCCAGCGTCACCGGCGCACCGCGATCGCTCATGTCGTCGGTCACCGTTTCAGCGAGCGAGCGCAAGTCGAGCGGCTTGCGCACACCCTGCTTCGTCGTGTCACGCAGATAGCTGAGCGTCGCGGAGATCATCGCCTCCATGTCGCGGATATCGCCCTCGCAGGCCTGGCGCAGCGCGTCGGGCGCGGCCTCCAGCCGGAGCCCCAGCCGCATCAGCGGCGTGCGCAGATCGTGCGCCACCGCACCGACCACGGTGGCACGATCGTCGACATAGCGGTTGAGCCGCGCCTGCATCCGGTTGAACGCGGCGGCGGCATCGGCGATCTCGGGCGGCCCGTTGATCGCGAGCGGCGCGGCGCGCGGATCACGGCCCAGCCGCTCCGCCGCCTCGGCAAAGGTGCCGATCGGCTTGGCGAGCCGGTGCGCCAGCGCCCAGGCGAAGGGCGCGACCGCCGCTGCGGAAAGGATCAGCCACCACAGCACGAACCAGCGCCACGGCTCGAAGCCGTTGATCGTCGATACGCTGAGCCAGGTGCCGTCAGGCCGACGGGCATAGGCGGTGAAGTCGCCGGTGATGATCACGTCGCGCGCCGCCTGCACCGTCGGCGGCGGCACCGGGCGCGGCACGCTGGCCCGGTCATAGATCTTCTCACGCGTCAGGATCGGGTTGGGGAAGCTGATCAACACCTGCTCGATCGGCACGTTCATCGCCTTGGCCATGGCGATCTCGGTGCGCTCCCCGCGCGGATTCCAGTGCTGTTCCTCGACATGGTCGAGCGTCGAGACCGAGAAATCCTCGTCGCCCGGCTTGCCGCGCAGCGCATCGACTGCCTGGCCGACGGTATAGAGCTTCGCAGTGGGCGTCTGTACCGCGATCAGCAGCGCAAGGTTCATCAGCTGCGTCACCGCGACGCAGACCACCATCAGCGCGAAGACGCGCAGGAACAGCGGCGATCCGGCGAACCGGCCGCGCAATGTCACGCGCGCACCACCTTTGGCACGAACAGATAGCCCTCGTTGCGCACGGTGCGGATGATCTCGTCCCCGCCCGAGCGCAGCTTACGGCGCAGGCGGCTGACCTGCACGTCGATCGCACGGTCATAGGCGTCCGAATCCGGCCCACGCGCCGCCGCCAGCAGCGCCTCGCGGCTCAGCACGCGGCGCGGCCGCTCGATGAACACGCGCAGCACCGCGAACTCGCCGTCGGTCAGGCCTACGAGCACACCGTTCGGGTCGAACAGCTCATGGCTGCCCAGGTCGATGCGCCAGCCCTCGAAGGTATAGACGTCGCCGCTTTCCACCGCCGCGATCGCGCCGCGCTTGCGCAGAGCAGCGCGCACCGTGGCCAGAATCTCGCGCGGGCTGCACGGCTTGGGAAGATAATGGCCGGCGCCGACCTCGAGGCCCAGGATCCGGTCCTGCTCCTCGCCCAGCGCGCTGAGGAAAATGATCTCGGGGCCGTCGGCACGGGCGATGCGGCGACAGGCCGAAAGCCCGTCCTCACCCGGCATCATCACGTCGAGGATGACGAGATCGACGGGCGTGCGCGCCAGGATCTGGTCCATGTCGCGGGTGCTGGAAGCTGTCTCGACACGATAGCCGCGGGAGCCAAGGCTGTTGGCCAGCAGCATGCGGATGTCACGATCGTCATCGACGACGAGGAGAGTGGCGGAATCGTCCGCCGGAGTCGCGGTAGCAAGCATATTTCGGCTTCTACGACAAAATGCGTCCACAGTGTTGCGTTAAGTTGTAACAAAGTTCACCCGAATCTGGTCGCGATCGGGACGCCCCCTTTCAGAGTGAGCGTGACCGGCGTTTTCTCGGCGATCTCGGCCAGCCGCGCGTTCTGCTCGGCATCGGTTCCGGTGACGGTCAGCACCCGCTCGATGTTCAGCGTCTCGCCCTGGCCGTGCAGGAACAGCGCCACCTCGATGCCTTCCACTGCCCAGCCCTTGCGCTCGGCATACATGCGCAAGGTGATCGCCGTGCAGGCGCCCAAGCTGCCCAGCAGCAGCTCATAGGGCGCCGGCCCGGCATCGCCGCCGCCGCGCGCTACGGGCTCGTCGGCGACGAGCCCGTGCGTGCCGAAGTCGATCTGGGTGGCATAGGGCGCGTCGCGCCCGATCCTGGCGATGGCATGGGTCATGCCGAAGAGCCTAGCTCTTCTGCCACCCGCCACCAAGCGCCCGGAAGAGATCCACCTGGGTATCGGCGATGAACGCATCCGCCTGGGCGAGCGCAGCCTCGGCATCGGCGAAGGTGCGCTCGGCATCCAGGAGCGCCAGCGAGTCGATATCGCCTTCGCGCTGGCGGGCGCGAGCGATGTTGACCGCCGCTTCCGCCTCGTTGCGCGCCGCCTGGAGCGCGGTGCGCCGGTCGAGCGCATGGCCATAGGCGGAAAGCGCCGTCTCGGTCTCCTGCAGCGCCGTGAGCACCGTGCCGTCGAAGCTGGCGAGCGCCCCCTTGGCGTCGGCTTCGGCGCCGGCGACGCGCGCCCGTGCCGGGCCCGGATTGATCGCCCAGTTGATCAGCCCGCCGACCAGCCAGCGCAGCGGCCCCGCACCGAACACGTCGCCGAAATCGGTGCCGGTCGAGCCGGCCGAGGCGCCGAGCGTGATGCGCGGATAAAGGTCCGCAGTCGCCACGCCGATCCGCGCGGTGGCAGCGGCAAGGCGGCGCTCGGCGGCGCGGATGTCGGGACGGCGCGCAAGCAGCGCAGCACCGTCGCCCACCGGGATCGGCTGGCTCAGGCGCAGCGTGGTGCTGCGCTCGCCCGCCACCGCCGGCAGCTCGGCCGGGGTGCGGCCGGTAAGCGTGGCGAGGCGGAACAGCGCCGCGTCGCGCGCGGCCCTCAGCGTCGGCACATCGGCCTGGCGCTGGTTGCGCAGCGCGCCGATCCGGGCGGTGTCGAGCCGCGTCGCCAGGCCTACGCCGCGGCGGCGCTCGGTCAGCTCGATCGACTGGTCGAGCAACTGGACGATATGCTCGGCCACGCCCAGCCGCTCGGCGGACGAGGCGGCATCGGCATAGGCGCGTGCCGTCTCGGCGGCGACGATCACGCGAACCGCGTCGGCATCGGCCTCCGCAGCGCCGACATCGCCGCGCGCGGCTTCGGTGCCGCGGCTCAGCCGGCCGAACAGATCGGCCTCGTAGCTGACGTTAAGGCCGGCATCGACCTGCCAGTCGTTGAGCGGCGCGCCGGGCTGGCGCTGCCCCTCGGGCAGGCGGCCATAATTGGCGCCGGCGCCCAGGCTGGCCTGGGGCAGCTGATCGGCCTTGGCGCCGCGCAGCACCGCCCGGGCCTTCTCGATCCGCGCCACCGCGACGCGGATATCGGTGTTGGCCGCGAGCGCGTCGTTCACCAGCCCGTCGAGCACCGGATCATTGTAGAGCCGCCACCAATCGCCCTGCACGGGCTCGGCGGTGACCGCCGGACTGGCGGCGACGAAATTGGCGGCCGCTGTCTGGGGCGGCTTGGGCGCGACATAGTCGGGACCGGCGGCGCAGGCGGCAAGCGCCAGGGCCGAAGCGGTTGCGAGGAGAATCTTGTAGGTCATTTTCATTCCTCCTCCCGTTCCCCGGCAAAAGCCGGGGCCCAGGGTTACAGAGTGAGTCGTTGGTGGCCCTGGGCCCCGGCTTTCGCCGGGGAACGGGTG
The DNA here is from genome assembly GCF_029543155.1 of Sphingomonas sp. HITSZ_GF. Classification (GTDB taxonomy): domain Bacteria; phylum Pseudomonadota; class Alphaproteobacteria; order Sphingomonadales; family Sphingomonadaceae; genus Sphingomonas. The sequence continues at coordinate 268,611 of NZ_JARQXA010000005.1, forward strand.
CTTATTCAGCCGGCTGCAACGCCGGCTCGTGGCCACCTTCACCGGCCGCCGCCTTGCGCGGGCGGAGCCGCGCCAGGCGGTCCCCCAGCGCGCGGCAGACGACGTAGAAGGTCGGCGTGAAGAGCAGGCCGAACGCAGTCACGCCCATCATCCCGAAGAACACCGCGGTACCGAGCGCCTGGCGGAGCTCCGCACCCGCGCCGCTCGCGATCAGCAGCGGCACAGCGCCGAGGATGAAGGCGAACGAGGTCATCAGGATCGGCCGCAGGCGATCGCGCGCGGCACGCACCGCGGCTTCCACCGGCGACAGGCCATCCTGCTCCTCGGCCTGCTTGGCGAACTCGACCACGAGGATCGCGTTCTTCGCCGCCAGCGCGATCAGCACGACGAGACCGATCTGGGTAAGGACGTTATTGTCCATGCCCCGAAGGTTCACGCCGGCCATCGCCGCGAGCAGGCACATCGGCACGATCAGGATGATCGCCAGCGGCATGGTCAGGCTTTCATACTGCGCCGCCAACACCAGGAAGACGAACACCACCGCCAGCGCGAAGACCAGCCCGGCAGTGCTGCCGGCCGCCTTCTGCTGATAGGCGATGCCGGTCCACTCGGCACCATAGCCGGCAGGCAGCTCGCTCGCGAGCTTCTCCATCGTGTCGAGCGAGGTGCCCGAGCTGTAGCCGGGGGCAGTGTCGCCATCGACTTCGACTGCCGGGAACAGGTTGTAGCGCGTCACACGGTACGGGCCGGTCTTGTTCTCGAAGGTCGAGACCGAACCGATCGGCACCATTGCGCCGCTGTTCGAGCGGGTCTTGAGGTTGGCGATGTCCGCCTCGGTGGCGCGGAACGGTGCGTCAGCCTGCGCGGTCACCCGGTAGGTGCGGCCGAGCATGTTGAAGTCGTTCACGAAGGCCGAGCCGAGATAGACGTTGAGCGCCTCGAACACCCGCTCCGGCGGCACGCCGAGCATGTCCGCCTTGCGACGGTCGATATCGGCGAACACGCGCGGGGTGGCAGTGTTGTAGAAGGTGTAAATCTGCTTCAGCCCGGGGGTCTGGTTGGCCTTGCCGATCAGCCCATAGGCCGTCTTGCCCAGTTCCTCATAGCCATGCTCGGCGCGGTCCTCGACCATCATCCGGTAGCCACCGGCCGAGCCGATGCCTTGGATCACGGGCGGGGGGACGACCAGCAGCATCGCCTCGTTGATGTCGGCGGTGCGCTTGCGCGCCTCGTTCATGATGTCCTCGATGCTGACGCCCAGCTTCTTGCGCTCCTCGAAGGATTGCAGCGGGACATATGCAGCGGCCGAGTTCGGCGCGAGCGTCTGCGACGGGCCGTCGAAGCCGGCGAGCATCACCGATCCCTTCACCCCCGGGATCGGCAGGATGCGGGCGACCACCTTGCGCATCACTTCGTCCGTCCGCTCGAGCGAAGAGCCCGGCGGCAGCTGGATGACGGTGAGGAAGTATCCCTGGTCCTGCTGCGGGATGAAGCCGACGGGCGTCACCCAGAACATGCCGATCGTCGCGGCGATCAGCCCGACATAGGTCAGCATCATCCGCTTCGGGCGCGTCACCAGCACGCGGGTGAGCTTGGCATAGCCCACGCTCATCCGCTCGAAGCCGTTGTTGAACGCATCGGCGCCGCGCTTGACCAGGCGACCGAGCGGGCCCTTGGCTTCGCCCTCGTGATGCTTGAGCAGCACCGCGGCCATCGCCGGCGACAGGGTGAGCGAGACGAGCAGCGAGATCGCGGTCGCAGCCGAGATCGTCACTGCGAACTGCTTGTAGAAGGCGCCCGACAGGCCGTTGAGGAACAGCGTCGGCAGGAACACCGCCAGCAGCACCAGCACGATCGCGACGAGCGCGCCGGAGACTTCGTCCATTGAGGTCCGCGCCGCCTGGAGCGGCGTCATCCCCCGCGCCAGGTTGCGCTCGACATTCTCGACCACGACGATCGCGTCATCGACGACGATGCCGATCGCGAGGACGAGGCCGAACAGCGAGAGGTTGTTGAGCGAGTAACCGAGCGGCAGCAGCACCGCCATCGTGCCGATCAGCGAGACCGGGATGGCCAGCACCGGGATGATCGCCGCGCGCCACTTCTGGAGGAAGACGATCACCACCAGCACGACGAGCAGGATCGCCTCGCCCAGCGTGTGATAGACCGCGTCGATCGACTGCGAGATGAACTCGGTCGGGTTGTAGATGACGCGATATTCCAGCCCCTTGGGGAAGTTCTTCGACATCAGCTTCAATTGGTCCTGCACCGCATTGGCAGCGGCGAGGGCGTTCGAGCCTGGGCGCTGGAAGACGGCGAGGATCACGGTCGGCTGGTTGGAGAGATAGGTGTTGGACGAATAGTCCGCCGCGCCCAGTTCGACGCGCGCCACGTCGCTCACACGCACCTGGTGCCCATCGGCATCGGTGCGGATCACGACCTGCCCGAACTCCGCCGGGTCCTTCAGACGGCCCTGCGTCTCGATGTTGAGCTGGAAGGCATTGCCGGTGGGCGTGCTGCCCGGCTGGCCGAGCGTGCCGGCGGCAACCTGGACGTTCTGCGCACGCAGCGCCTGGACGATGTCGCCCGCGGTCAGGTTGAGCGCGGCGGCGCGGCCCGGATCGATCCAGACGCGCATCGCATAGTCGCGCGCGCCGAACATGCGCACGTCGCCCACGCCTTCGACACGGGCCAGGCGGTCCTTCACCTGGGTCAGCGCATAGTTGGAGATATATTCGCGATCGACCGACTTGTCGGGCGAGATCAGGTTCACCACCAGCAGGAAGTCCGGCGTGGTCTTGCGGGTGACGACGCCCAGGCGCTGCACTTCCTCGGGCAGGCGCGGGACCGCCACCTGGACACGGTTCTGCACGAGCACCTGCGCAGCATCGAGATTGGTGCCGGACTTGAAGGTGACGGTGATGGTGACGTTGCCGTCACCCGTGGACTGCGACGACTGGTAGAGCATGTCGTCGACGCCGTTGATCTCCTGCTCGATCGGCGCGGCGACCGTCTCCGCGACCGTCTCGGCCGAGGCGCCGGGATAGGAAGCGGTGACCGTCACCGTCGGCGGGACGATGTCAGGATATTGCGAAATCGGCAGCGCGAGATAGGCGATCGCACCGATGATCGTGATGATCACCGCGATGACGGCCGCGAAGATCGGGCGCGTGATGAAGAACCGCGAGAGGCGCATCGGGCCACTCCTCGTGAATTGAGTTCGGAAAAGAGTTCAGCCGCCGGCCCCTGGGGAGAGCCGGCGGCTGATGGTCAACGCGCGAAGGTTGCTTCGCCCGTGACCGGCGCCGTGAGGGCCGGCGCCTGACTGGTTGCGGTCGGCGTGATCTTGCCCGGCTTCGGGTTCACCTTGCCGCCCGGCGCCGCGAACTGGGTGCCGGAGATCACCACCTGGTCCTGGGCGGTCAGGCCCGAGCGGACGACCCGCAGGCCATCGACCACGGGGCCGAGCGTCACCGGCTTGGGCGCAACGGTGCCGTCCTTGCCCACGGTGAGCACCAGCTTGCGCGCCTGGTCGGTCTGGATCGCGGCATCGGGCACCATCAGCGCCTGGGTCGTGCCGCCGGCCGAGAGGCGCATGTTGCCGAACATGCCCGGCGTCAGGAACATGCCCGGATTGCTCAGCACCGCGCGCCCGCGGATCGTGCCCGACTTGGGATCGAGGCCGTTATCGGTGAAGTCGAGCTTGCCCTTCCACTTGTAATCGGTCTCGTCCTGCAGGCGGATCTCCACCGGCGAGGCCTGGGCGCCCGCTTCCTTCGCGCGCTTGGTCTTGAGGAACAGCGCCTCGGACCCGTCGAAGGTGAAGTAGATCGGGTCGAGCGCATTGATCGTGGTCAGCAGCGAACCGCCTTGCCCTTCGCCCGCCGCGACCAGGTTGCCCGGATCGACGCGGCGATCCGAGATGCGGCCGGCGATCGGCGCGCGGACCTGGGTGAACTCCATGTCGAGTGCGCGGCTGCGCACCCGGGCCTGGGCGGCGGATACCGCCGCACCAGCGGCACGGACGCGGGCCTGGAGCCGTTCGACATCGCTCTTCGACACCGCCTCGACCGAGACGAGACGCTCGGCGCGGCTCAGGTCGGACTGGGCGAGCGCGAGATCGCTCTGAGCGCTCGCCAGCCCCGCCCGCGCCTCGGCAAGCGCCGCGGCGAAGGGCCGCTGGTCGATCGAGAAAAGCAGCTGGCCCTTCTGGACGATCGCACCGTCGGTGAAGTGCACGCCGGTGATCGCCCCAGAGACGCGCGGACGCACCTCGACGGCGCGGCTCGGCTCGAAGCGGCCGACATAATCGTCCCACTCGTTGATGTCGCGAACGAGCGGGTTGGCCACGGTCACCACCGGCGGTGGCGGCGCGCCGACCGCGGCGGGCGCGTCCTTGCTGGCAATGCCCAGCCCGGCGGCGACGAGCACCACAGGCAGCGCGATCAGGCTGCCGCGCTGCCACAGCGGCATGCGGCGGATACGGGCCGAGACGTCGCCCGTCTCGGTTTCGATGCGCGAGATCATGTTCATTGGAATCGCTTCCCCTGATTCAGGGCTGCCCGGCCGCGGCTGATGCTTGCGAGCAGCGTTTCATATTGCTCGGGCGTGAAGCCCGCTTCGTGGAAGGCGCGGATCTCGTGGCGCGGCAGGGCATAGCCCTTGTGCCAGGCCAGTACCGAAAGGCGGCGCAGCGCCTCCAGCTTCTGATCCGCGAGTTTCGGATTGGGAGACTCACCCCCGAAGATCATGCCCAGCGCCACCGAAAGGCGGCCGGGCTTCTCCAGCGACGAGAGCCGGTCCTGCTGCGCGATCGCGACGACCTGCCATTCGAGCGCGGAAAAGCCGCTGACCGGGAGGACATCGGCGGGCATCGCGATCGGGCTGCCCTGGAGCGCGGCGAAGTTGAGATAGGCCATGATCGTCTCCTCCTGCATGTTGCCCGGCGGCAGGCAAAAGCCTCCCCGTGCCGCGCGGAAGCTGTTTCCGCCGGCATTTCCGGTCATCCCCAACCGGCACGAGACGAGGCTTTCGCGCAGACGCATGTGTCTGCGGCGCACCGTCCCGGTCCTGTCAAAATTTCAGCGCTGCTGGAGGTTCGGGTCGGGACCCTGGTCCCATTCCCTCGCTTCGGCAGCTTCCCTCATTTCTATACTGAATGGTATAGAAATCGTGCTGCGCTGCGTCAAGGGCATTTTTATACCGGACGGTATTTTTTGTCGAGATCGGGAAGAAAAAACTTCAAATCCTCCCCGGAACGGGGAGGGGGACCAAGGCGCGAAGCGGCTTGGTGGAGGGGTCCCGCTCTCCACCAATAAGAGGCCCGCGGTTGGCGGGCCCCCTCCACCACTCGCTGTGCGAGCGGTCCCCCTCCCCGTTCCGGGGAGGAATTGATTCAGCTTACTTGCTCGGCCAGCAGGCCAGGCTGGTGTCCATCAGCTTCTTCAGGTCGGCGCACGACGTGCCGCCGCCTGCCTGCAGCGCAATACCTTGCAGCAGGGCGAACAGATAGGTGGTCAGCCCGATCACATCGGTATCGGCGGGCAGATCGCCTTCCTGCTTGGCGCGCTCGAAGCGATCGACCAGCTGCTGCCGCACGATCGCGCCGCGCGCGAGCACCTCGGCACGGATCGATTCGGCCTCGGTCCCGCAAGCGACCGAATTGATCACGCCCATGCAGCCCTTGGGATCGCAGGTGCTCATCTGCATCTCGACCGCACCCTGCAGCAGCCGCTCCGCCACACCGCGCGCGGTGGGGGCATCGAGCGCCTTGCCCATGTAATCGAGCTTCTCGCGCTGATAGAGGTCGAGCGTCTTCTTGAAGAGCGCCTCCTTGTTGCCGAACGCAGCATAGAGGCTCGGCCGGGTAATCCCCATCGCGTCGGTCAGGTCGGACAGCGAAGCGCCTTCATAGCCCTTGGTCCAGAAGACGCGCAGCGCCGCGGTCAACGCCGAGTCGGTGTCGAATTCGCGGGGGCGCCCCTTGGCAGCATGGCAGGCGGTGATTTCCATAATGACCGGTACATAATAACGAAGCGGGAAAAAGTCCAATGCGCTTCGTCGCTTCCGCGTTCCACGTCGTTAACCATTGTATTTTCACGGATGTGAAAGTGCGCAGTCCGGGGATTACGCCTCCGCAATGATGAGGGCCCGCGATTCGGCGATGTGCCTGTCATCAAGCGGAGCATCATGCATGAGTGACCGGCGTCTCGTACACATCATCGACGATGAAGACAGCGTCCGCAACTCGATCGGATTCATGCTCCAGACCACGGGATATTCAGTTCGATCCTGGCCCTCGGGCGCCGTCTTCCTGCGGGAACTTCGCAATGTCGAGCCGGGATGCGTGTTGCTCGACATCCGCATGCCCGAGATGGACGGGCTGCTGGTGCAGCAGCAGTTGAGCGCGCGCGCGGCGAGCATGCCGGTCATTGTGCTCACCGGGCATGGCGACGTGACGATCGCGGTCAAGGCGATGCAGGCCGGCGCGGTCGACTTCCTCGAAAAGCCGTTCGAGGCCGATCAGCTGCTCGCCGCGATCGACAAGGCGTTCGCGCGGATCGACGAGACCGGGGGCGCCTCGCGCACCGATGCCGCCCGCACCCAGCTTGCCAGCCTCTCGGCGCGCGAGCGCGAAGTGCTGGACGGGCTCGCCGCCGGCTATCCCAACAAGACCATTGCCTATGATCTCGGCATCAGTCCGCGGACGGTGGAAGTCCACCGCGCCAACTTGATGCAGAAGCTGGGCGCGCGCAGCCTCTCGGAAGCGCTCCGCGTCACCTTCACCGCCGAGATGGGCGAGATCTGATCCTCTTGCTGAGGGGCCCAGGAGCCCAGCATTTCAGAACCACCCCGCCGTCTCGACGAGCATCCAGACGCCGGCGGCGATGAACAGCACTGCGGCGATGCCGTGCACCAGCTTGAGCGGCACCCGCTTCAACAGCGCATTGCCCAGCAACACCGCCGGCACGTTGGCGAGCATCATGCCCAGCGTGGTGCCCGCGGTAACCGCCCAGACATTGTGGAAGCGCGCACCCAGCGCCACCGTGGCGAGCTGCGTCTTGTCGCCCATCTCGACCAGGAAGAAGGCGATCGCAGTGGTGACGAACGCGCCGAAGCGCGCCGGCTTGTCCTCGAGATCGTCGATCTTGTCCGGGATCAGCGTCCACAGCCCCATCGCGATGAACGAAGCCGCGATCAGGTAGCGGAACCAGGCGCCCGACAGCAGCGCCGCAGCCTCCGAGCCGACAAGCGCGGCGAGGAAGTGGTTGGCCAGCGTCGCAACCAGGATACCGAGGATGATCGGCACAGGCTTCTTGAAACGGGTAGCGAGCAGGATGGCGAGCAGCTGCGTCTTGTCGCCAATCTCCGCAAGGGCAACGAGCGCGGTCGAGCTGAGCAGGGCTTCGAGCAAGGGACAAACTCCGGGCCGGACGGAGACGAAATCCAACGACATCGCATCTCCCCGCCCGGCAAGAGCGGAGATGCGACGCCATTGGTCTCGCCCGAACGGTGGTCCCGTCCCTTCCGCGCCATGGCCTCTCGGCCAAGTATGTTGACGCGGGAGCCCGCGCCGAAGCGCGGCTGGCTACTCCCCAAATAGCGAGTTGCTGCACACAGCAGCACAAGGCGCGCCCTAGGGGAGGCGCCCCGCCGAATCCAGTATTTTCTGCCTCAGGCCAGGCTGAGATGCCGTGGCGTGGGTTCCGCCGCCTCACCCCCGTCGCCGCGCAGAGAGGCGAGCAGGTCGCCGATCGAGCGCACCGGGCTCGAATCGAGGAAACGGCTGCCCCAGTCGCGGGCCAGCGCTGCGGCATCCGCCCCGGTGTCCGCCAGGATCGAAGGGAAGGCGATGCGCAGCCTTGGTCCGGCAAAGAGTTGCTCGGGCGATGCCCGCACCGCCGATCCGAGCGGGCGGACGAACACGGCACCGGCTACCTTCTCCACATAGGAGGCTGGCGAGAGCCGCGCCCACCAGGTCACGGCGAAGCAGCCGATGCCGTGCGCCACCAGGATCACCGGCCGCTCGGTGAGGCGCACGGCCTCGTCGAGCCGCGCGGCCCACAGGTTGCGCCCGCCACCGCCCGCGCCCAGCTCGATGATCTGCCCGGCATGCGCCAGCAGGCTGCGCGCAGGACGATCGGCACGGTCGAAGATCGTGAGAGTCGGAAGCGACGTATCGAAGAGGCCATTCTCGGGCATTCGTTTGTCTCCCTGGCAAAAGGGGAATCACGCTCAACGAGTCGGCAGGCTATTCCTACTGGCGCACTATGCAATTGCCCGTGCGCCAGTCCGTTTTGCCGGCGCGCCGAAATAATCGATCGCATTTTGGTGCGGTGCAGCGCCTAATATTGCCGAAAGTTCATCCTGACGACAGCCGGAAGACATTTGGCGGGGCGCAGCTTTCGGCCTCCCTAATCTGAGGGAAACGGGAGAAGTGCCCATGTTCAAGCGTTTGATGATCGCCGGCGCCTCGGTCGCCATGCTCGCCGCCGCCTCGCCCTCGCTGGCGGCGGGGCCGTGCCGCGATGCACATGGCAAGTTCGTCGCCTGCCCGGCCAAGGCCGCGCCTGCCAAGCCGGCTCGCTGCAAGGATGCCAAGGGCAAGTTCGTGAAATGCGGGACGGCGGGCGCCAAGCCGGCCTGAGTCCTTTCTTCCGGTCCGGCCGAGCGCATGCGGCCGGGCCGGCTCTGCGCCAATGTTGCGGGCCCGTAAAACGCTGCAATAGAATGAAATCGCTAATGCGATTGACTCGCAATATGTGCTTCCCTATCGGCCGCGCAAAATGTTTCGCGTCGAAAAGGGATCCGACATGCGCTCCAACTTCCGCCGCGCGCTGCTCGTCAGCGCTACGCTCCTCCTGCCGACCGCTGCCTGGGCCGCCGGCCCGGACGGCACCGAGGACCAGGACAAGCCGCGCGACGAGATCGTCGTCACCGGCACGGTCGAGCAGAAGACGCCCTCGGCAACCGGCCTGGCGCTGACCCCGAAGGAAACGCCGCAGTCGATCACGATCATCGACCGCGCGCGCATCGACGATTTCGCGCTGAGCAACGTCAACGACCTGCTCACCCAGACGGTGGGCATCAATGTCGAGCGGGTCGAGACCGACCGCACCTATTTCAACGCGCGCGGCTTCGACGTCACCAATTTCCAGTTCGACGGCATCGGCATGCCGCTGATCGCCAACATCCAGTTCGGCGATATCGACACCGCGCTGTTCGATCGGGTCGAGGCGATCCGCGGCGCCAATGCGATCATGACCGGCGTCGGCAACCCGTCCGCCACAATCAACTATATTCGCAAGCGCCCGACCGACGATTTCCAGGCCAGCGGCAGCATCCGCTACGGCACCTGGAACCAGTGGCGCGCCGAAGCCGATGTCTCGGTGCCGCTCAATGACAGGTTCGCGATCCGGCTGACCTATGCGCATCAGGACGGCGACAGCCATCTCGACTATAACCACGTCAATCGCGACGTGTTCGGCGCGACGCTGCGCGCGAAGCTGGCCGACGGGCTGACCCTCACTGCCGGCTATACCCGCCAGGACAATGACGCCTCGGGCGTGATGTGGGGCTCGCTGCCGCTCACCTATACCGACGGCACGCGCGTCCCCTATCCCGTCTCGGCCTCGACCGCGGCCGACTGGACCTATTGGAACACGCTCGACCAGACCGGCTGGGCCGAGCTTGCCTATGAGCTGGGCGGCGGCTGGTCGGCGAAGACGATCGCCACCTATCGGCGCCTCAGCTACGACGCCAAGCTGCTCTATGCCTATGGCTATCCGGACAAGGCTACCGGGCTCGGCCTGGGCGGCATGGCCGGCATCTATCCGTCGGTCTATGACCAGTATATCGGCGACTTCTATGTCTCCGGCCCGGTCAAGCTGTTCGGCCGCGAGCACCAGTTGGCATTCGGCGCATCGAGCGGCCGCACCGATGCGCATGAGTGGGAGAATTTCTCGCTCGACGCGATCGACTATCCCGCCGTCCAGGATCTCGGCCGCATCGGCATCCCCGAGCCGAGCTATCCCGGCGAATATCTCGCCGCCGACTATTCGGATCGGATCAAGCGCGCTTACGGCGCCGCGCACCTCAACCTGACGGACCAGCTCAAGGCCGTGGTCGGCGTCAGCGCGACCTGGCTGGAATCGATCGGCGACTCCTACGGCACCGATCAGTCGCGCAAGAACAGCGGCGTCAGCCCCTATGTCGGCGTGCTCTATTCGGTGACGCCGAACGTCTCGCTCTACGCAAGCTATACCGACATCTTCAATCCGCAGAGCGAGATCCTGGTCTCCGGCGCGCGGCTCGATCCGGCCAAGGGCAGCAGCATCGAGGGCGGCATCAAGAGCGAGTGGTTCGGCGGCCGGCTCTATGCCACCGCCTCGCTGTTCCGCGCCAAGCAGAAGGGCCTCGCCGCCTATGCCGGCACCTGCGACGGCTCCACCTGCCGTGCAGGCGACAGCTATTATGACGCGGAGAACACCACGTCGAAGGGCTTCGAGCTCGAAGTCTCGGGCAAGGTGACAGACAACTGGTCGATCAGCGGCGGCTATACCGGGCTGAAGATCGAGAACGATGCCGGCGATCCCGCCCGCACCTTCCTGCCGCGCAAGTCGCTGAAGCTCGCCTCCACCTACACGGTGCCGCAGTTCAACGACCTCAAGCTCGGCGCGCAGCTGCGCTGGCAGGGCGACATCACCTATGCCGATCCCAATGTGCAGGCGTACGGCGTCGTCACCGGCGACGTGATCCTGAAGCAAAAGGCCTATGCGGTGCTCGACCTGATGGGCAGCATCCGCCTGGTCGACAAGGTCCGCGCCAGCGTCAACGTGCGCAACGTTGGTAACGAGAAATACCTTGGCAGCCTGATGTGGGGTCAGGCCTATTATGCCGCGCCGCGCAGCGTTAGCGTCGCGCTGAGCTTCAACTACTAAGAACCGGACACGTGGCAGGGGCGGGACAACAGAGACAGGGATGGCGGTATCGGGCCAATGTCGCGGCACGAACGGTAGCGGGAACGATCGGCGCCTATGCCGTCGCCGCGCTGTTCGCCGCGGCACTGGCGCGGACGCTGCCCATGCCCCGCGTCGACGCGACGATCCCGGCAACGCTGCTCGCCTACCTGGTCGGCCCCGCCGTCACGATCTGGGCGTTCCTTGCCCGCGGACCGTGGCGCGCCTGGGCCGGCGTGCTCGCGCTCGGCGCGCTGTTCGCCGCGATCGCCTGGTGGGCCGGAGCCCCGGCATGAGCGCGATCCGCGAGGGCGTCCGCCAGGTCATGGCCTGGTTGCACGGCTGGACCGGGCTGTTGCTCGGCTGGGTGCTGTTCGTCATGTGCCTGGCCGGCACGCTCAGTGTGTTCAAGTCCGAGATCGGCCAGTGGATGCGCCCGGAAAACGCCGCGAAGGTCGATCCGGCCGATTCCGTCCAGGCCGCCGTCAACTGGCTGGGCAAGAACACCAAGGATACCAACGCCTGGTATTTCAACGTTCCGAACGGCCGGATGAACACGGTAGAGGCGACCTATGATACCGGCGGCGCGTATCTCTACCGCGCGCTCGATCCGGTGAGCGGCGCCCCCGCCGCGCGCGAGACGCTGGGCGGCGAATTCTTCTATCGCCTGCACTTCGAGCTTGAGTTGCCCTATCCTTGGGGCCGGCTGCTCGCCTCGATCGCGGGCATGGTGATGCTGGTCGCGCTGATCACCGGGATCATCGCGCACCGCCGCATCTTCAAGGACTATTTCACCTTCCGGCCGGCCAAGGGGCAGCGCTCCTGGCTCGACGGCCACAACGCGCTGGGCGTGCTCGCCACGCCTTTCCACCTGATGATCACCTTCACGGGGATCGTCACGCTCGCATCGCTCAACATGCCCTGGGGCATCACCGCCAATTACGGCAACGATCTCGCCGCAGTGTATCATGACCTGTCCCCGGGCGTGGCCGAGCGGGCCAAGGCCAATGCCCCCGCCCCGCTTGCACCCGTCGCCCCGATGCTGCGCGAGGCGCAGCGCCAGCTCGGCGGCACGCTTGGCCGGGTCTATGTGATCAACCCGGGCGACCGCAACGCAGTCGTCACCGCCTTCCGCTCGGATGCCGACCAGCTCGGCTTCAACCCCGGCGCGATGAGCTTCGGCGGAGTCACCGGCAAGCCGCTGAGCAAATGGGTCGAGAATCGCGGCGCGGTACAGACCTATAATGTCGTCTACGGGCTCCACATGGCCCGCTTCGCCCCGATCGCGACGCGCTGGCTCTATTTCCTCGGCGGCGCAATGCTCACGCTCGCAATCGCCACCGGACTGGTGCTGTGGATCGTCAAGCGCCGCGAGCGCGCGCCGCTGTCGCTTGGCAACCGCATCCTCGAGCGCCTCAACGCCGGCGTGATCGGCGGCGTGCCGCTCGGCTGTGCAGCCTATCTCCTTGCCAATCGCGTGCTGGCGCTGGGGCTGGCAGGGCGCGCGGAGATGGAAGTCTCGGTCGCGCTGTGGACCGCCGCCGCCGCCGTGCTGATCGGCGCCGCGCTGCCGCCGCGCTGGTCCTGGCCGCTGCTCACCGGCGCGACCGCCACCGCCTGTGCGCTCGCCGCGCTGCTGCCCTTCTCGCCGAGTATCGTCTCTGCCGTGCTGCTCGTCACCGCCGCCGCGCTCGCCTGGCTCGCCGTGCAGCAGCGCCGCGGCCCGAAGCAGCGCCCCGAGCGCAAGCGGCGCACCGCATGACCCTCGCGATCACCGGCCTGCTCTATCTCGGCATGTTCGCGCTCGCCGCCGGCATGTCGCGCCACGGCCCGCCGCTGCTCGGCGCGCAGGGCAAGCTCGCCTGGCTCCGTCATCCGGCGCGCTATGGCTGGGCGCTGGTCGCGCTCTCCGCGCTGCTGGCGATCTTCGCACGCGACGGTGGCCAGGCGCTGGTGCTGTGGTTCGGGCTGATCCCGTTCGTCAGCGCGATCGTCCTGCTGGGGCTCACCTACCGCCCCGCCGTGCCGCGCGCCTGCGTGCCGCTCGCGGCGCTACTGGTGCTCGCCGCACCCTTCCTCTGATTCGACCCGCGCACGCAACCGGCGCGGTGCGAGCGGCGCACCGAGGTCGGTTATCTAAGCTATTGAGAAACAAGGGCGGCTGGTGGAGCTGAGGGGAATCGAACCCCTGACCTCTGCAGTGCGATTGCAGCGCTCTCCCATCTGAGCTACAGCCCCGCCGCCAGTCCCGGGTGACCCCGGAGAGGCGCTCCATTAGCGGCGCGCGATCCCCAATGCAACCGGCTTGAACCCCGCGCGGCAAAACGCGTTGCCCGCGCGCCGAATGGCATTGGAAAACCGGCATTTTTCCGGAACCAACCGCCCCCCTTGTCCGCTGAATCCGCACCAACCCGCCACCCCCGGCATTGGAGAGGACTCCCATGGACGACCGCTACAACGATCCCCGCTATTTCGGCCCGTACGACCAGTATCAGGCGGGCACCCCGCGCGAAACGGGCGATCATTATTCGAGCGCGCGCGAATATGCCGCCGCCGGCGAACTCGGCCGTGGTCGCAACTATCGCGGCGGATACGGATATGGCGGCCAGAACTACGGCAATGAATGGGACCGCGGCAATCGCGGCTATCGCCCCGAGCGCGGCACCTGGGAAAGCCCGCGCTACGACCGCGGCTATAGCGCCCAGGATCGCAGCTACCGCGACCGCGACTATCGCGACCGTGGCTATGACAGCGAGCGCGGCTTCTTCGAGCGCGCCGGAGACGAAGTCCGTTCCTGGTTCGGCGATACCGAGGCCGAGCGCCGCCGCGAGGCCGATATGCGCCACGACGCCCGTCAGGCGCAGGCGCGCGACGACGACCACTACAGCAGCTGGCGCCGCGATCGCATCGCCGAGCTCGACGATGACTATGCCGAATATCGCCGCGAAAACGCCCAGCGCTTCCACAACGAGTTCAACAGCTGGCGCACCGATCGCCAGGGCCAGCGCGACGGACTGCGCCGGGTGAACGAGCATATGGAGGTGGTCGGCTCGGACGGCGAGCATGTCGGCACTGTCGACAAGGTGCGCGGCGACCGCATCTTGCTGACCAGGAACGACAGCGATGCCGGCGGCCACCATCATTCGATCCCGTCGCGCTGGATCCAGTCGGTCGATGACAAGGTGACGCTGCGCAAGACCGCGGCCGAGGCCCAGGCCGCCTGGAAGGACGAGGAGCGCGGCGCGCTGTTCGGCGGCCGCGACGAGCAGGACTGGAATCGCGACCGGACTCTCAACCGGAGCTTTTCCGGGACCTATTGATCCCCAGATAACAGAAGTGAGCAGAAACTGGGCCCGGGAGCTTTCCCGGGCCCTTCTTTATCGGAGCGGGTGCCCGCTCAGCCCGCCAGCCAGGCAGTGAGTGCCGTACGGAATGCTTCGGGCTGGTCGAGCATGATGAAGTGCCCGCTATCGCCCACCCCCTGCACCGTCACCTTCGCAGCGCCCGCATATTCGCGCCTGTAGAGGTCGAGCACCGGTGCCTCGCCGCCGCGCGTCGCTGTCCACGGCACCAGCACGGTGACCGGTGCGGCAATGTCCTTGAGCTGGGGGCGCAGATCGGTCTGGAGGTCCTCGTACATCGCCTGGGCGGAGACGCGCATATCGGCCTTGGCCATCCAGGCGGCGACCTGCGCGCGCGATTCGGGCTTCAGCGCGTTCTGGCTGGCGATCGCCTGGCCCACCGCCTCGGGCAGCGGCTTGCCATAGAGCCCGGCCATCTGCGCGCGCATCGCCGCGGCCTGGGGCTTCACCGACTCCACCGTCGATCCCGGGAAGAAGGCCGATCCGACAAAAGGCAGCGCATCGACGATCAACGCCTTGCCGACATCGCCCGGATGCGCCTGGGCAAGCATCAGCGCGAGCAATCCGCCCATCGAATGGCCGACCACCGCCGCACCGGCGATCTTCCTGTCGGCGATCAGCTTGTGCAGGTCGGCAAGCATGCCAGGCAGCAGCCCCTCGCCCAGATTGGCGCCCGGCGCGTCGCCGCCAAAACCGTTGACCTGGACGAGATACACGCTGTGCGTCTTGGCCAGTTCGGGCGCCACGCCGTCCCACACGGCGCGCGGGCTCGAAAGGCCGGGGATCAGGATCACCGGGCTGCCCTTGCCGATCACCTGCACCGAGAGATGATCCATCTGGATCGTCTCGGCGAGTGCCGGTGCGGCCATGGCATGCGCGGTCGGCGCGCCCAGGATGGCGGGGATGCTGGCGGTGGCGAGCAGCGCGAAGGCAATGCGACGGATCATCGGTCAGTCCTTGCGATTGGGGTTGGTGAAGATCTCTTCGATGGTCAGGCCGAACAGGTCGGCGATCTTGAAGGCGAGCGGGAGCGAGGGGTCATAGCGGCCGGTCTCGATCGCGTTGACGCTCTGGCGCGACACGTCGAGCCGCTCGGCCAGGTCCTGCTGGCTCCAGGCGCGCTCGGCGCGCAACACGCGAAGGCGGTTGATCATTCGCCACCTCCCCGCATCGCCGCGAGCTTGTTGACGCAGCCGCCGATGCCCAGCCCCGCGAACCACAGGATCGCGGCGTAATAGGCATAGACGTGCGGCACGAGATCGAAATTCTCGAGAAAGCCCCAGGCCGTGGCGATGCTCAGCGCGAACCCGGTGGCGATCAGCGCCTGGCGGGTGACCTGAACGCGCAGATACTCGTCCTGCTCGTCGACAAGATAGCGCCCGATGGCGAAGAACACGCCGATGATCGGGAGCGCCGGCAGCAGGCCCGCGACATAGCCAAGCGGGCCGTGCAGCGGACGATTGTCGTGATAGGCGATCACGCCGAGCAGGATCAGCACATAGCCGGTCATCAGCAGCATCACCGAAACCGAGTAGCGCTTCTGCGCCCGATTCATTGCCATGAGTAGCGTCCTTTGCAGTTTGTAAATGACACTTTACATCGCTTGGCGTAGATGTGTCAATTCTGCTTTCCATATCGGAAAGCACCCGCGACTAAATGCTAATCTTGCTTTGCAGCTGGCACCGGATCGGGATCGAGATTCCAGCCATGGATGCCGCGAATCATCGGCTTGCCGCAGCCCTCGCACCACGAACGATAGGTTTTGCCGTCATTCCATGCGCGGCCGCGGCTGCGATGGTGCTTGCCCAACAGGCAATAAATTGGCTGCAGCAGGCTCATATGCCGCCTCCCCGGAATCTCGCCGGAATGGTGGCACCTCTACCGCGAATGTCTATGTTTTTCCGCAGATATCCGGCGATATTGCCGATTTTTAATGTCCCAGCCGCGCCAGCATCTCCGCGGCGAGCTGGCTGAGCGTATCGTCGCGCGCACCCATCAGCACGATCCTGTCGCCGGGCCGGGCCGTGGCGACGAGGTGGGCCGCTGCCGCCGCGCGTTCCGGGATGTGCATCGCATTGCGCCCGGTCGCGGCGACATCGGCGACGATGTCTGCGCTGGTCACCTCGCGGCTGGTCGTGCCGCCCTGATAGACCGGATCGGGCAGCACCAGCAGGTCGTCCGGCCCCAGCTTCTCGGCGAGCATCGCCACCAGCTCGCGGCGCATCACCTTGAGCGGGCCATAGCCGTGCGGCTGGAACATCAGCAGCAGCCGGCCCTCGAACGCGTGAAGCGTGTCGAGCGTCGCCGCGATCTTGTCCGGGTTGTGCCCGAAATCGTCGATCACCGCGATGTCGTTCGCCTCGCCCACCAGCTCGAAGCGGCGCTTCAGCCCCTGGAAGCCCTGGATCGCCTGGGTAGCGTCCTCGATGGCGATCCCCGCCGCCACCGCGGCACCGATCGCCGCCAGCGCATTGGAGACGTTGTGGCGCCCGGGCACCTGCAGCGTCACCGGGATCGATGCCTGGCCCTCGCGCGCCAGCTCGAACGCGATGCCGTAGCGCTGCTCGCGCAGGTTGATCGCGCTCAGGTCTGCCGGCGCACCGATCGCAAAGGTCAGCAGCCGGTCGCGCGGCATCATCGCCGCCAACAGCGCGCCTTCGCCATTGTCCATGTTGACCACCGCCTTGCCGGCGCGCGCGATGAAGTCGCCGAACAGCGCGATCAGCTTCTCCATCGGCAAATGGTCGAGGCTGACATTGTTGAGCACTGCCACGCCCGCGCGATAGAGCGCGATCGACCCGTCGCTCTCGTCGACCTCGCTCACATAGGCGGTGCCGCCACCCACCAGCGCGCTGGCGAAGGGCGCGTCGGCGGTGACGAAATTCTTCATCACCGCTCCGTTCATCACCGTCGGGTCGCGGCCCAGCGCATGGAGGATCCAGCCGATCATGCCCGTTACGGTCGATTTGCCGCTGGTCCCGGCAACCCCGATCGACAGCGGCGATGCGTTGAACAGCGCGGCATTCAGCTCGGCGCGGGTCATCCGCGGATTGCCCAGTTCGGCGGCGCGGCGCGCATCGGGCACCGTCTCCTCGATCGCCGCCGAGGCGACGACGATCTGCTCGCTCGAGGTGATGCCGCTGCCATCCTGCGGGAACAGCGCGATGCCGCTCGCCTTCAGATAGTCGAACTTGGCCGGCAACCGGCCTGAATCGAGGCTGCGATCCGATCCCGCCACCGTCGCGCCCTGCCCGGCGAGGATCATCGAGAGCGGCATCATTCCCGAACCACCGATGCCGACGAAGAAGTAAGGTTTGCGATGCTCCATGGCCTCGCGCTATCGGCAATTCGAAGCAAAGGGGCAAGGCATGCGCATCGGAGTCGTCGCACCGGCACGGACAGTCAGCAGGGAGTCGTCGCTGCGGCTCTCCGCCTTCATGGCGCTGACCTATCCGGAGCACGAGATCGTGTTCCACCCGCAATGCTATCTCGAATGGGGCCATTTCGCCGGCACTGACGAGCAGCGCGCCACCGCCTTCCTCGAATATGCCAATGATTCGGCGTTCGACGCGATCTGGTTCGCGCGCGGGGGCTATGGATCGAACCGCATCCTCGACATGGTGATGCCCAAGCTCGGCCCGGCCGCACGGCACAAGACCTATATCGGCTTCTCGGACATGGGCTTCATGCTCGGCGCGCTCTATGCCGCGCGGGTCGGCCGCGTCGCCCACGGCTCGATGTCGTCGGGGCTCGGCCAGAAGGACGAGGGTATTTCCGAAGGCTGGGTGCTCGGCTGGCTGATCGACGGCGACAAGCGCGGGCTCGAGCCGGCGCTGGCCGACGGCCGCCCCGCCGCCGCCTTCAACCTGTCGATCCTCAACGCGCTGATCGGCACCAAATATCTGCCCGACCTGACCGATCATGTCCTCTACATCGAGGAGGTCGACGAGCCGCTCTACCGGATCGACCGGATGCTGTTCCAGATGGCGCACGCCACCCAGCTCAAGGGCGTGGCGGGCGTACGGCTCGGTGCGGTGAGCGCGGTGAAGGACAATGGCGAGGCCTCGGGCAACTACAGCTTCGGCGAGACGATCGACGAGATGATCGTCCGCTGGTGCCGCGACATGGGTGTGCCCTATCTCGGCCGAGCGGAGATAGGGCATGTCCGCCTCAACCGCGTCGTGCCGTTCGGGCTGACATGAAGCTCTTCGGCAGGCAGGGCGCCAACAAGCCCGACGCCGCTCCGCCGCCGCCGCCACCGGCTGCGCCTGCCCCTACCCCTGCCGTCACCGCGGCCCAGCCCGCATCCCAGGCGCCACCGGCCAGCCTGCCGGGCTCGGACAATGCCTGGCTTGCCGAGATCGGCGCCACCGTTCGTACTGCACTTGATGCCAACCCTGCGGCGATTCGCATCCAGACGCCGTTGCTCGAAATCTATGCGGTGAAGAACTTCATTCGCCCCGAGGAATGCATCGAGTTGATCGCGATGATCGATCGCGACGTGAAGCCCTCCCTAAGTCTGCGCAAGGAGGGCACGCCGACGCGCCGGACCAGCGAGACCTGCTTCCTTTCCGCCGATGTGCCGCTCGTTGCGGAGATCGAGCGCCGGATCGCAACGCTGCTGAACCAGCCGCTCGACCATAGCGAGACCGTGCAAGGCCAGCGCTACACGCCGGGGCAGCAGTTCAAGGTGCACAACGACTATTTCGCCGCCGGCCAGTCCTATTCGGACGTGGTCGCGGCAGAAGGCGGGCAGCGCACCTGGACGGCCATGGCCTATCTCGATCGACCCGAAGGCGGCGGCCAGACCCATTTCCCGAAGATCCCGATCGCAGTGCCGCCAACCCCGGGCGTGCTGCTCGTATGGAACAACCTCGATCGCGACGGGCATCCCAACCGCAATTCGCATCACGAGGGGATGATGGTCGAAGGCGGCGTCAAGCACGTCCTCACCAAATGGTTTCGCGAGCGCCCGTGGCATTCCAGCGCCGCATCCGACGCGCTGCGCCGCTAGCGGAAGAACTCACCCCCTAACCCGTCATTAACCATGCCATGCCATCCCCCTATCCGAGGGAGACTGGCGATGGCGCTGCACCGAATCGAATTCACCCCCGAACTCGTCGCGCATCTGTCGCTGCTCGGTATCCGCGGGATCGCGCCCGGCACCTGGCGGATAGACAGCGAGAGCGAAATCGAGACGCCGACCAACCTCTCGCACGCCTATGTGTGGGATTCGCCTGTCTCGATCGGCGCCTTCACCTATCTCGGCTATGATTCGCAATTCTCCCAGGCGCAGATCGGCCGCTATTGCTCGGTCGCCAAGCTCGTCCAGATCGGGCTCGATCGCCACCCGACCGATTGGCTGACCAGCTCTGCCCTCGCTTTCGAGGCGTATCGCGCCTTCGAAGATCCGCTGCGCGACGAAGACGCCACCTGGCGGCGCGTGCTGCCCGTCGCCGATCGCGGCGAATCCGATCGGCGTACCACGATGATCGGCAACGATGTCTGGATCGGCAGCGGCGCCTTCCTGCGCGACGGCGTGACGATCGGCGACGGCGCGATCATCGGCGCCAATGCCGTGGTGACGCGCGACGTTCCCGCCTATGCCATTGTCGGCGGATCGCCGGCGCGGATCATCCGCATGCGCTTCCCCGATGCGGTGATCGAGCGGATGCTCGCCGTGCAATGGTGGCGCTACAACATCCTGAACCTCGACCTTGACCTGACCGACCCAATCCGTGCGCTCGACACACTGGAAACGCATATCGCCGCGGGGCTCCAGCCCTATGCCCCGCCCAGGCTCAACCTGCTCGATACCGTGCGCCGCTTCCGCAAGGAACAGCGCAGGCTGCTCAAGGCAGCCTGATACCCGATCGGGCGGACATGCCCCATCCCGGCCGCGCCGGGACAGGGCATCTCCCCGCAACCTAGCAGGTGCCGGAGTTGACCGTTACGGTGAGCTTGGCGATCGCCGAGCCGCCATGGCCGTCGGACACCGAATAATAGATCTCATCGGTGCCATAGGCCGAAGCCGAATAGGCGATCGTGTCGCCATCGACCTCCGCGCCGCCGTAATTGCCGGTCTGCCACACGATGCCGGTGATGGTCAGCGGATCGCTGTCCGGATCATAGTCGTTCGCCAGAACGTCGATCCAGTCGATCGTCCCGCACTGCACCGATTTGGTGTCGTTCACGGCAACCGGATCGGCGTTGGGCAGAAATGCGGGCGCGGGCTGCGCAATTCCCGCCGTCGCCAGATAGATGCTCGAAAGTACATGTAGCATGGGCATGCATTTCCTCCGCTTCTGAAGGCGCGGGCATTTCCCCGCCCCATCGGGAAGCTCCCATGCCGAATCCGGGCGCGACAATGCGGATTCAATCGATCTGTCCGAAAGCGTTGTTTCTATTCGTTTCCGCATTGTTTTCGGCATGTGAGCGGCAGGCCCGTACCCCTTCCGCCCCCCACCCTCGCTTCCTATCTGCCGACCAGCAAAAGCAAGGAGCGTGCGACATGGCGATCAAGGACATTCTTCCCGGCAAGCTGGGCTTCGGCGCCGCGCCGCTCGGCAACATGTTCCGCGACATTCCCGAGGAGGAAGCCCTCGCCACCGTCGATGCCGCCTGGAACCAGGGCATTCGCTATTTCGACAACGCGCCCTTCTACGGTGCCGGCCTGGCCGAGATCCGCATGGGCGAGGTGCTGGGAAGCCGCCCGCGCGAAGACTATGTGATCAGCACCAAGGTCGGCCGCGTCATCCTCGACGAGCTGGAGGATGTCGGCGCGCGCGACCAGGGCGAGAAGGCCGGCGTTTTCGCGCACGGCCGCGCCAACAAGGTGGTCAACGACTATTCGGCCGACGCGACGATGCGATCGATCGAGGACAGCCTGAAGCGGCTCAGAACCGACCGGATCGAGATCGTCTTCGTCCATGACCTCGCCCAGGATTTCTACCGCGACGAATGGGTCGATCGCTTCGCCGAGGCGCGCAAGGGCGCCTTCCGCACGCTCGACAAGCTGCGCGACGAGGGCGTGATCAAGGCCTGGGGTCTTGGCGTGAACCGGGTCGAGGCCTGCGAGCTGCTGCTCGATCTTGAAGAGCCCCGCCCCGACGGCTTCCTGCTCGCCGGCCGCTACACGCTGCTCGATCATGAGCGCGCGCTGCAGCGGCTGATGCCGAAGATCGTCGAGCGCGGCCTCGGCATCGTCGTCGGCGGCCCCTACAGCTCGGGCGTGCTCGTCGGCGGCGCGCATTTCGAATATGCGCCCGCACCCCAGGCGATGCTCGACAAGGTCGCCCGCATCAAGGCGATCGCCGATCGCCATGGGGTGAGCATGAAGGCAGCGGGCCTGCAATTCTCGCTGGCCAATCCGGCGGTCGCGGCGGTGATCCCCGGCGCCAGCAAGCCGAGCCGCATCGCCGAGGACCATGCCGCGCTGAACGAGACGATCCCCGCCGATTTCTGGCGCGAGCTGCGCGAAGCGGCGCTGGTCTCGCCGGAAGCGCCGCTGCCTATCGACAGCTGAGGTAGAGGAGCGGGCGCTTGGCCCGCCCTCTCGCCCGTCATCCCCGCGCAGGCGGGGATCCATTCTGGCTGAATTGTCGGATAGAACCGTGGCGACAGCGCCAACGGATTCCTGCCTGCGCGGGGGATGACGAGGAATATAACCTGATGGCTGGATGCTATCCGGTCACCTTCCGCGCCCAGAGATGGAACATCCCCGCAAACAGATGCGGGTGCGCCGCCTCCACCTGATCCCATAGCCCCAAATCGCGCCGATCCGCCTCGCCATGCATCGCCGCGAAGCGCGCCTGCGCCTCGGGCGGCGCATCCAGCGTCAGCAGTTCCAGCCCCGCCCCCGCGAGCATCGCGCCGATCGCGGGCAGCCGATACCAATGCTCGCGAACATGGAAGCACAGGTCCCGACAGCCGCTCAGCGTGTAGAAATCGTCGCTCTCGCGCAGGCCTGCCAGGGGCTGCTCCGGCGGCAGCGCCAGCACATATGACCGAAACGACCGGATACCCGCCGCGCTCGCGTCCCAGCCATGCTCCGCAATCGCGCGGTGCGCCTCGGCCACCCAGGTCCGCGCCCGCTCGCTGTAGAGGGCGATGCGCAACACACCGCCCGGCGCCAGCGCCTCGGCAAGCGCTGCCAGCCCGTCCTCGGGGCGCTCCATATGGTGGAGCACGCCGGTGCTGCTGATCATTCCGAACCGCCGGTCCAGCTCCGCGATGTCCAGGATGTCGCCGCGCACGAAGCGGACATTCTCCACCCCCAGCACTCCGGCCATGCGCTGGGCATAGGCAAGACTGGCGGCGCTGAGGTCGAGCGCAGTGATGGCCAGCGACGGGTCTGTCCGCGCCAGGTCGATCGGCTCGAACCCGGTGCCGCAGCCGGCGACCAGCACGTCGAGCGGCTCGACCTGTGGCGCACCGAGCTGGGCGAGATGTTGCGCCACCGATACCGGCTGCGGCGCCGGCGGAGCACGCCAGCGCGGATAGGGATTGGCTTCATACTGATCGCGCACGGCATCGGAAACGCGCCGGCTTTCCCCTTCTTCTTTCCCCGGCGAAGGCCGGGGAGAAAGAAAAGGCATATCGGCTGCAAGCGCACGCTCCTCATCGAGTTCCGCAGCCGTGTCAGGGGGAACTCCCAGCCCCTCCCCGCCCCACACATATTCGCTCGCAAAGGCCTGCGCCGCCAATACCGCCCGCAGCCCCTCGGGCAGCACCTGCCCGGCGAGCCACACCAACCGCGCCTCCATCGCCGGATCGACATTGATGCAGCGCCTGAGGAACGCGTCCAACAGCGGGTCCTCCGCCACCACCGGCTCGGGATATTTGATCAGCAGCATGCGCGCCGCCGTCCGCGCCAGCCGCTGGGGGTCGACCGAGCCCGCATACAGGCAGGTCACCAGATCGGCCTCGAGCTGCGCCGGCCAGCCAGTGAGCATCGAGCGCGCCAGCAGATCGGCATAGGCAGGCGCCGCCGCCTCGGCATCGATCGCGAGCGCGCGGCTCAGCGCCGGCAGCGTCTGGCCGAGCGCACCCCGGCGCGCGGCGTCCTCGGCGAGCCCCAGCAACTGCGCGAGTTCAGTCAGCAATGCGCCCGACCCGCACCAGCGTCCCGTCGGGGTCGCTCACCGCGAACTCGTAGCAGCCCCAGGGCTTCAGGCTCGGCCCTTCGGGTTCGAGGATCAGCTCGCGCACCCGCTCCGCCACGCCGTCAACATCGTCGGTGTAGAGATAGATGCCAAAGGGATTGTGCCCCGGCACCAGCCAGCCGAGCACCGCCTTGTTGAGGTGGAGGTGCCAGCCCTTGCCGTCTTCCAGGATCTTGTAGTGGCCGTGATCGCTGGTCAGCCGGAAGCCGAGCCGCTCGTAAAAGGCCAGGCTCGCATCCAGGTCGTTGCACGGCAGGATCGTGGTCGCGCGCTGGTTGTCCATCTCGGCTCTCTCCCGTTTCGCCTGCGGCTCTACGCCATGTCGAAACAGGCTTCCAATGTAGGATTTTGTCTGTCAGGCCGCTCTACATGGGCACCGCGCGATTTTTTCGAGCGCACCGGAAAACGCCCCCGCCGCCAAGCTTCCAAAGTGAAATGATTTGCCCCGACTCCCTTCACTTTGGGCCGCGGGACAAGCAATTGCACGAGCGCTTGCCTATATCGCACCCGCGAAGGCATAAGCCGCGCTCCGATCAACCCCTCAAGAAAGTCAAACCCGTGTCCGAGATGTTCCGCATTACGCTGCCCGACGGTTCCGTCCGCGAGGTAGCCCCGGGGACTACCCCGGCGGACATCGCCGCCGCGATCGGTCCGGGTCTGGCCAAGGCCGCGCTTGCCGCGCGCGTCGATGGCGAACTGCGCGACATCGGCCGCCCGTTCGAGGGTGACGCCCAGTTGGCTCTCGTCACCTCGAAGGACGAGAAGGACGCGCTCGAGCTCGCCCGCCACGATTATGCGCATATCCTCGCCGAAGCGGTGCAGAACCTCTTCCCCGGCACGCAGATCACCTTCGGCCCCGCGACCGACGACGGCTTCTATTACGACTTCGCCCCCAAGGACCGCCCCTTCACCGAAGAGGACCTGCCGGCGATCGAGGCGGAGATGCGCAAGATCATCGCCGCCGACGAGCCGCTCGTCCGTGAGGTCTGGTCGCGCCAGCAGCTGATCGACCGCTGGACCAAGGCGGGCGAGACTTTCAAGGCCGAATGGGCGCAGGAACTTCCGGAAGGGGAAGAGCTGACCGTCTATCGCGCCGGCAAGGGCGAAGACGCGTGGCTCGACATGTGCCGCGGCCCGCACCTGGCCTCCACCGGCAAGGTCGATCCCAACGCCTTCAAGCTGACGCGTGTTTCGGGCGCCTATTGGCGCGGCGACCAGAAGAACGCGATGCTGTCGCGCATCTACGGCACGGGCTGGCTCAACAAGAAGCAGCTCGACGAGCACATGATGCGCCTCGAGGAGGCCGCCAAGCGCGACCATCGCAGGCTCGGCCAGGAGATGGACCTGTTCCACCTCCAGGCCGAAGCACATGGCAGCGTGTTCTGGCATCCGAACGGCTATGTCATCTACCGCGCGCTCGAGGATTATATGCGCCGCGCGGTGAACGGCGCGGGCAGCAAGGAAGTGAAGACGCCGCAGGTGATGGATGCGCGCCAGTGGGAGCAGTCCGGTCACTGGGGCAAGTACCGCGAGAACATGTTCGTCATCCCCGACGAGACGCCGAACATCGAGGACGAAGGCCCGATGGTGTCGGAAGACGCGCAGTGGCTGGCGCTCAAGCCGATGAACTGCCCGGCGCACATCCTGATCTTCAAGCAGGGGATCAAGTCGTACCGCGACCTGCCGCTGCGCCTCGTCGAGAACGGCTGCTGCCACCGCAACGAGCCGCACGGCGCGCTGCACGGGCTGATGCGCGTCCGCCAGTTCACCCAGGACGACGGCCACATCTTCTGCCGTGAAGACCAGATCGTCGACGAGGTCCAGGATTTCTGCCGCCTGGCCGACCGGGTCTATAAGGACTTCGGCTTCACCTATTCGATCAAGCTGGCACTGCGCCCCGACAATCGCTTCGGCACCGAGGAGATGTGGGACCAGGCCGAAACCGAGCTGCGCGACGCGGTGGTCCGTGCCGGCATGGCGACCGAGGAGTATGGCTGGGAAGAGCTGCCCGGCGAAGGCGCCTTCTATGCGCCCAAGCTGGAATGGCACCTGACCGATGCGATCGGCCGCACCTGGCAGGTCGGCACGATCCAGTCGGATCGCGTGCTGCCCGAGCGCCTCGATGCGTCCTATGTCGCCGAGGATGGCGAGCGGCATCGCCCGGTGATGCTCCACCGCGCGATCTTCGGCTCGTACGAGCGCTTCATCGGCATCCTGATCGAGCATTTCGCCGGTCGCCTGCCGACCTGGCTGGCGCCGACCCAGGCGGTGGTCGCGACGATCGTATCCGATGCCGACGACTATGCGGCGCAGGTGGCGAAGCGGCTCCAGGCCGCGGGCATCCGCGTCGAGACCGATCTGCGCAACGAGAAGATCAACTACAAGGTGCGCGAGCATTCGGTGGCCAAGGTCCCCAATCTGCTCGTCGTCGGCAAGCGCGAGGCCGAGGAAGGCACCGTGGCGCTGCGCGTGCTCGGCGATCAGGGCCAGAAGATGCTGAGCCTTGACGAAGTCGTCGAGCGGCTGGTGGCCGAGGCGACGCCGCCCGATCTGCGCTGATTCAAATCCGGCGCGGGGTTGCGCAAGCTGCGCCCCGCGCCGATATTGCAGTAACGCGCAGGCCACACTGCGCGAAATTTCGGCGGAAATGCAGGCATCGGGCTACCGAAGTGCCGCGTCCTGCGTTATTGAGCCGCCCAAACCCTGAGTCTGCAACAACAGGAGCAAGTCGTATACGTCCGCCCATGAATCGCCGCTCGATGGTGGCACCGCCGATGAACGGTCCGCGGTTTAACGAATTCATTCAGTCGCCCAAGGTCCGCGTGATCGACCATGAGGGCGAGAATCTCGGCGTGATGTACACGCGCGAGGCGATCGAACAGGCGCAGGAGCATGGCCTCGACCTGGTCGAAGTGTCCCCCAATGCGGACCCGCCCGTCGCCAAGTTCCTCGATGTCGGCAAGTTCAAGTACGAGGCCCAGAAAAAGGCCAACCTTGCTCGCAAGAGCCAGAAGACGCAGGAGATCAAGGAGATCAAGATGCGTCCGAACATCGACGATCATGACTATGATACGAAGATGAAGGCCGTCCACAAGTTCATCGGCGAAGGCGACAAGGTGAAGATCACCCTGCGCTTCCGCGGCCGCGAGCTTTCGCACGGCCAGCTCGGCATGAACCTGCTCAAGCGCGTCCAGGAGGATTGCGCCGAGGATGCCAAGGTCGAGTCCTATCCGCGCATGGAAGGCCGCCAGATGCTGATGGTGCTGGCGCCCAAGTGATGCACGAGGCGCGAGGGCTGCTGATCGCGGCCCTCGCCGCCCTCCCCCTGCCCGCGGCGGCGCAGGAAACCACGGCCGCCTCCTCCACCACTTCCGAAACGAGCGAGCCGATGGCGGTCCCCGCCGGCTACCGCCAGGTCTGGGCCGACGAGTTCGACCGGCTCGATCCGAAGAAGTGGCGCTACGACACCAGCCGCAACCAAGCGGGCTGGTACAACAACGAACTCCAGTACTATGCCGCCGACCGGCCCGAGAATGTCCGGGTCGAGGAGGGTCATCTCGTCATCGAGGCCCGCAAGGAACGGCTCGCCGACCGCCCGGATTTCGGCGGACAGGACTATAGCTCGGGCAAGCTCGTCACTGCCGGCATCGCCGACTGGACCTATGGCTTTGTCGAGGTCCGGGCAAAGCTGGCCTGTGGCCGCGGCGTGTGGCCGGCGATCTGGATGCTCGGCACCGACGGCAAGGTAGGTTGGCCGGCGCTCGGCGAAATCGACATCATGGAGCATGTCGGCTGGGACGAGGGCCGGGTCCACGGCACGATCCACACCAAGGCCTATAACCACGCCATCCACACCCAGCGCGGCGCCAACACGCTGCTGCCCGACGCCTGCACTGCCTTCCACCGCTATCAGCTCGACTGGAACGCCGACCGTATCCTGATCGGCATCGACGGCCGGGCCTTCATGCGCTTCGACAACGACCATAAGGGTGACCCCGCCACCTGGC
This sequence comes from Sphingomonas sp. HITSZ_GF, assembly GCF_029543155.1. Lineage (GTDB taxonomy): Bacteria > Pseudomonadota > Alphaproteobacteria > Sphingomonadales > Sphingomonadaceae > Sphingomonas. The sequence continues at coordinate 296,102 of NZ_JARQXA010000005.1, forward strand.
CGTTCGACAAGCCGCAATATCTGATCCTCAACGTCGCCATTGGCGGCTGGGGCGGGCAGAAGGGGATCGACGCCGACGCCTTCCCGTCGCGGATGGAGGTCGACTATGTCCGCATCTGGCAGAAGCGCTAGGCGAAGCTGAAGTCGACCGGGGCGGGCTTCATCTGGCCGTCAAAGGCATGCTCGGCATAGGGCCCGTTGCGGTCCACCCAGTGCAGGAACAGGTGCGCCGACCAGCCATTTGGGTTGGGCGTAACCCGGCCGTGGCGATGATCGACGCCGCGATAGAGCACCGCATCGCCCACCGCCATCGGGATCGAGGCGTAGCGATCGGTGTCGAAACCTTCCTCCACCCGCGCGCTCGGCGCCTGCGGATCCTTGTCGACCTCAAGCGCCCAGGGCACGCCGTCGCTATAGTCGAGCGTGAGCGACATGCTGTGCTCGCACGAATAGCGGTCACAATGCACGCGGCAGACATCGCCCTCGCGGTAGATCCGCAGATAGGAATAGGTGGGCAGCAGGTCCTTGCCGGCCATCGCGCTCATCTGCGGCGTCAGGCCCCAGAGGAAATGCAGGATCGGTCGGTAATGATGGCCATAGACTTCGAAGGCGGCGCGGCGGAGCAGGTTGGGATGGTCGCGCACCCCGCTCAGCGGAATGTCGCGGGGCCCAATCGCCTCGCGCAGCGCCTGGAGCGTCGCCTGGGCTATCTCCGGCGCGATCAGCCCCTTCACATGCGCATAGCCGTCGCGCGGATAATCCCCGACAATCTCCATGCCTTCAGGCCTGATCCGCCACCGGCGGTTCCCACAGCTCGATCGGATTGCCTTCCGGATCATGGATGCGGGCGAAGCGGCCGGTCTCGGGCGTGTCCCACTCGTCCTTGGTGATGATCTCGATCCCGCGCGCATTGAGCTGCTCGAGCAGGCTGTCGAGATCGCGCACCCGGAAATTGAGCATGTAGCTCTTGTCGGGCGCGAAATAATCGGTCGCCGCCTTGAACGGCTCGAACACCACCGGGCCGGGCTCGGGATGCCAGAACCACGGGCTGGTCTGGCCGCTGCCATCGGTGCCGAAGCCACCGCCGACGCCGAGCACCTCGGCATACCAGGCCTTGAGCCCCTCGGGGTCCTGCGCCCGGAAGAAGAAGCCACCCAATCCGATCACCGGCATCGCAAATCCCCTTGCCTCAGGCTGCCTCGGCCACGGTACCGTCGCCTGCCGCCGCTTCGAGCAAACGGCGCTCGATCGTCTTCAGCCGCCCGCTGCTCTCGATCTTATCGCCGATCAGATCGGTGATATAGAAGGTATCGACCGCGCGCTCGCCATAGGTGGCGACATGCGCCGAGTGGATCGTCACCTTCGACTGGAACAGCGCATAGGCGAGGTGGCAGAGCAACGCCGGCCGATCGCGGGCGTTGATCTCGATCACGGTGAAGCGGTTCGAGGCATTGTTGTCGATCAGCACGTTCGGCTCGATGGCGAAGGCCTCGGCGCGCGGACGCACCAGCGGCTTGGCCTTGAGCCGGTCCTGCAGCTTGGCACGATTGGCCAGCGCATCGGCGATCGTCGTCTTGATCCGGTTGAGGCGCGCTTCCTCATCGAACGGCCGGCCAAGCGGATCCTGGATCAGGAAATTGTCGAGCGCCAGGCCGTCGCGCGTCGTGTGGATGCGCGCATCGATGATGTTGCCGCCGGCGACATGGATCGCGCCGGCGATGCGGTAGAACAGGCCGGGATGGTCGGCGGCATAGACCGTCACGAGGGTCGCGCCGCGCTCGGGATAGACCTGCGCCTCGACCGACAGCTGGGCATTGCCGGCAGCATCGACCTGGCGGGCATTGCGCTCGAGCACGTCGGCCGGCTCGGCGATCCAGTAGCTCTCGGTCATCCGCTTCTTGAACGCCGCCATCCGCGCGTCGTCCCAGCCGAGCATCTGGGCGAGTTCTTCCTGCTTGGCGGCGATGCGCTCGTTGCGGCCCTTCTGCTTGTGGCCGAGGCGCAGCACCTCCTCCGAGGCATCGAACAGATCGGCGAGCAGCTGGCGCTTCCAGCCGTTCCACACCCCGGGGCCGACAGCGCGGATATCGACGATGGTCAGCAGCAGCAGCATGCGCAGCCGCTCGGCGCTCTGCACATGGCCGGCGAAATCGAGGATCGTCTTGAAGTCGCTCAGGTCGCGCTTGAAGGCGGTGGCCGACATCAGCAGGTGCCAGCGCACCAGCCAGGCCACCGTCTCGGTCTCCGCCGCGGTCATGCCCAGGCGCGGACAGAGCCGCTCGGCCACTTCGGCGCCGAGGATCGAATGATCGCCGCCGCGCCCCTTGGCGATATCGTGCAGCAGCACCGACACATAGAGCGCGCGGCGCTGGGCGATCTGCTTGAAGATGCTGGTGCCGAGCGGATGATCGTCGCGCAGCTCGCCCTTCTCGATGCGGGCAAGCAGGCCGATTGCCCGGATCGAATGCTCGTCGACCGTGTAGTGGTGGTACATGTCGAACTGCATCTGCGCGACGACGCGGCCGAAGTCCGGCACGAAACGGCCGAACACGCCCGCCTCGTTCATCCAGCGCAGCACGGTTTCCGGGTCGCGGGGCGAGGTCAGCACGTCGAGGAACAGCGCATTGGCGCGGGGATCCTCGCGGACATCGTCGACCAGCTTGGCGTCGCGCGCCGCCGCCCGCATCGTCAGCGGGTGGACCTCCAGATTGTGGAGGTCGGCGAGCTGGAACACCTCGATCAGACGGACGGGGTCTTCCTGGAAGAAATTGTCGCGCGGCAGCGCCAGCCGACCGCGATCGAGCGTGAACCCCTTCAGCTTCCTGGGGCGCCGCCACAAGGTGGGGAAGCCGAAGCGACTGCCGCGCGCCGCGAACTGCTCGTCGAGATGGGCGAGGAACACCCCGGTGAGGTCGCCCACGCCCTTCGCCTGGAGGAAGTAGAAGCGCATGAAGCGCTCCACCTTCGACATGCCCGGCCGGTCGGCATAGCGCATGCGCTCGGCAATCTCGCGCTGCACATCGAAGGTCAGCCGATCCTCGGCACGGCCGGTGATCAGGTGGAGATGGCAGCGCACCGCCCAGAGGAAATTCTCGGCGCGGCGGAACTGGCGATATTCGAGTTTGGTGAGCAGACCCTTGTCGACCAGCTCGGCAGTCTCGCGAACGTTATAGGCGTATTTGCCGATCCAGAAGAGCGTGTGGAGGTCGCGCAGACCGCCCTTGCCTTCCTTCACATTGGGCTCGACCACATAGCGGCTGTCGCCCATCCTTTTGTGCCGCGCCTCGCGCTCGGCCAGCTTCTCGGCGATGAAGGCACGCGCGGTATCGGCCTGGACCTCCACCTTGAAGCGCTGCGCCGCCTCGTCGTAGAGCGCAGTGTCGCCCCAGACATAGCGCGCCTCGAGCAGCGCGGTGCGCACCGTCACATCTGCCTTGGACTGGCGGACCATCTCATCGAGCGAGCGCGACGAATGGCCGACCTTCAGCTGCATGTCCCACAGCGAATAGAGCATCGATTCGATGACCTGTTCGCACCAGCCGGTGACCTTCCAGGGCGTGAGGAAGCCGATATCGATATCCGAATGCGGCGCCATCTCGCCGCGGCCGTACCCACCCACCGCGATCAGGACCATGCGCTCGGCGGCGCTGGGATTGGGGTTGGGATGTAGCCGCTCGGTGGTGAAATCCCAGAGCAGGCGGAGCAGCTGGTCGATCAGGAAGGCGCCCGATGCGGCGATCTCGTGCCCGCGGCTGGGATGCTCGGCCAGGCGCCGGGCGATCTCGGCGCGGCCGGTATCGAGCGCCGCCTTCAGCTCCTTCGTGCCCGCGGCGCGCAGCTTCGCGCCATCCTTCGCCTCGAGCGCGGAAAGCCGCTCGGCGACCGCGCGCCGATCGATCAGGGCGCGGCGATTGGAGACATTGTCGAAGCGGCCGGACATGCTTCGCAGATAACGGCGGTGCGAGCCGGGTGCAAAGCCGGAAATCTTGACTCGAGGCCGCAAAGTGAAGGGAGTCGGGGCAAATCGTTTCACTTTGCCCGGGTGGGAGAGGCCACGATCCGAATCAGGCCGGTATCGGGCTGACGCACTCGCCATGAACCGAGGAGAGCAGGCGAAATCCTACATTGCAAGCTTGCCGTCACCCCGGCGAAAGCCGGGGTCTCGTGCCGTATCTCACCTTCGCCTGAGATCCCGGCTTTCGCCGGGATGACGGGAGATTTTCAGGCGACCCTGCCAGCCTCAGCCGACGAAGGCGCGCTCGAGCACGAAGCTGCCGGGATTGGCGTTCGAACCTTCCTCGAAGCCGTGGCTTTCGAGCATCTGTGCGAAGTCCTTGATCATCACGTTCGAGCCGCAGAGCATGACGCGGTCGGTTTCCGGATTGAGTTCCGGATGGCCCTGCACCGGCGCCTTGAACAGCCAGCCATTCTCGATCAGCTGGCCGATGCGCCCGGTGGTGCGGAACGGCTCACGGGTGACCGTGGGGATATAGTGGAACTGGAGCAGCGCCTGATCCGCCACCAGCGGATCGTTGGCGAGCTGCGCGGTCAGCTCGTCATGATAGGCAAGGTCGCTCACCCGGCGCACCGAGTGGACGATCACCACCTGATCGAACCGGTCATAGATGTCAGGCTCGCGCGCCAGGCTGAGGAACGGCGCCAGGCCGGTGCCGGTCGACAGCATGAAGAGGCGCTTGCCGGGCAGCAGCGCATCGGCGACGAGCGTGCCGGTGGGCTTCTTGCCGAGATAGAGCTGGTCGCCCTCGTGGATGCCCTGGAGGCGCGAGGTGAGCGGGCCGTTCTCGACCTTGATCGACAGGAACTCGATTTCGTCCGACCAGGTCGGGCTGGCGATCGAATAGGCGCGCATCAGCGGCTTCCCATCGACTTCGAGGCCGATCATCACGAACTCGCCCGCACGAAAGCGGAAGCTGGCCGGACGCTCGATCGCGAAGCTGAAGAGATGCTCATTCCAGTGCTTCACCCAGCGAACCGCGCACGTCTGGAACGTGGGGTGCTCGGGGAGGACGATCGGGGTTCGGGCAAGCATGTTCACGAAGGCGCTCTTTCCAAATTCACAGTGCACTGCAATATAATTTAACTTCAACGCGCAAAAGCGACGGCGATACGCGCCACCGCAACGGAAAGCGGAAGGCGCGCTTCGGGTTTCACGATCTGCTCGATGACCGCTTCCACGCGCGACTGCGCGCCGGCGCGTGCTAGCGCATGCAGCGAAAGGAGCAAGGCCTCGTCGTCGCCAATTTCTGCCGCGAAGGGCGGTTTGAAGCGAAGTTGGGACATCCCTTCGCGCTCGACGAGCAGCATTGCCATGTTGAGATCGGGCAGCATGTCGCCCATCCCCTGCCCGTGCAGCACCGGCCCAATCGCCGAACAGGGGCAGCGCCCGGCGCGCATGCACGTCACCCATTGCCGCATCACCGAGAGCAGCAGCTGATCCGCAGGCGCGAGTTCCGCGACGGAACGATCGATATACGCGTACAAAGGCGGTCCCCTTCCCGGAGCCGATCTCCGGGGCGGGGATGCCTTAGCGCTTATTGCGAATAACTATCAATAGCGTATTTTTTATGCGACGCGCGAAAGCCGGGCTATCTCCGCGGTGAGCAGGTCGATCTTCTCGTGCAGGCTCTCGATCTGCGCCTCGGCGCGCGTATTGGTCTCATAGTCGAGCCGCGCCTCGAACCGGTCCTTCGCCGCCTGGCGGTTCTGGCTCATCATGATGATCGGCGCCTGCAACGCAGCCAGCATCGACAGCATCAGGTTGAGGAAGATGAAGGGGAAGGGATCAAAGGCGTTCTTCGCCAGCACGACCGTGTTCAGCACTGCCCAGGCGGCGAGGAACAGGCCGAAACCGATGATGAAGCCCCAGGAGCCACCGACAGCGGCGACCCGATCGGCGAGCTTCTCGCCAAAGGTCAGCCGCTCGTCGAACAGCGCATGGGGATCGCGACCCACGCCGATGCGGCGGAGATCCGACAGGAAACGGATGGCTGCGTTCATTGGTACACCTCACTGCCGACCGGCCGCCCGGGGCGGGCCGCGCAGGAGGCGAGCGGGTCAGCTCAGCGCGGCGGCCTCGGACGGCACGGTCGATCGACTATGATCGTTGCTGGACATGACCCCATTCTCGGAGCTGTGGCGGTTAAGGACGCACGGCTATGCGACCCGCGGGCGACATGGCTGCGCGGGAGGCGGATTTCAAATGAAAAAGCCGTCATGTTGGGAGGGAGATACGGTCAGCAAATCCCTTTTCCCCGGCGAAGGCCGGGGCCCGGACTCGGCGTGCGCGGCGCAGACGCGCCAAGGCGCGTGACGTTCAAGACTGGGCCCCGGCCTTCGCCGGGGAAAGAAGAGGGAAAAGCGCGCAAAAAAGGCCGGAGCACCGCCCCGGCCTCTTTGTCTCGCGAAGGACGCGCGGATCAATCCGGCTTCTTCGCCACGCCTACCAGCGCCGGGCGCAGCAGGCGATCGCGGATCATGTAGCCGGCCTGGATCTCCTGGACGATCGTGCCGGCCTCGGCATCGGCGCTCGGCACTTCCATCATCGCCTGGTGGCGATTGGGGTCGAGCGCCTCGCCCAGCGCGACGATCTTCGAGATGCCGTGGCGGGCGAAGACCGAATCGAGCTCGCGCCCGGTCGCCTCGAGCCCGGTGACCAGGCCCTTGAACTTCTCGTCTTCCTTGAGCTCGGCCGGGATCGTGGCAAGCGCGCGGGTGAGGTTGTCGGCCACCGACAGCACGTCGCGGGCAAAGCCTGTCGCGGCATAGGTCTTGGCGTCCTGCGCCTCCTTCTCGGCGCGGCGGCGGACGTTCTGCGTCTCCGCCTGCGCGTACATCACTGCCGACTTCGCCTCGGCGAGCTGGGCCTCCAGCTCGGCCACGCGGTCATGCTCGGCCACTTCCGGGGCAGCGTCCGCGGTTTCCGCGCGCAGCGTATCGTCCTGGGTGTCCGTCACCTTATTCTCTTCCGTCATATTTCCCTGTTCAGGCCAGCAATCGGGCCAAAGTGGCCGCCGTGAAATCCACCATGGGGACGACTCGCGCATAGTTCAACCGGGTGGGACCTATCACGCCCACCACGCCCACCACGCGCCCGTCCATCGCGCGCACCGGCTTGGCGATCACTGACGAACCGGACAACGCAAACAGCTTGTTCTCGGATCCGATGAAGATGCGAGTCGCCTCGCCTTCGCGCGCCGAATCGAGCAGGCGGGCGATCTCCTCCTGCCCTTCGAGCTCGTCGAGCAGCTGGCTGACCTTGTCGAGGTCCTCGGCCGCGGCGGTGTCGATCAGCCGGGCCTGGCCGCGCACGATCAGCACCGGGCGGCGGCCGCCATCCTCGCTCCACACCGCCATGCCGCGTGCGACCAGCGCCGCCGCGGCATCGTCTAGCGCAGCACGCTGCGCCCCCAGCTCGCGCTCGACCCGCGCGCGGGCCTGGCTGAGCGTGAGCCCGCCAAAGGTGGCAGAGAGATAATTGGCCGCGCGCTGGAGCGCCGCGGGGTCCATGCCGCCGGGCAGCTCGACCACGCGGTTCTCGACCGAGCCGTCCTCGCTGACCAGCACGGCGAGCGCACGATCATGGCTCAACGGCACGAAGCCGAACTGGCGCAGCACCGGTTCGGCCTTAGGGACCAGCACGAGGCCGGCACAGGCCGAGAGGCCGGAAAGCGCGGCGGTGGTGTTGGCCAGCGCCTCCTCGACCGGGCCGCGCTCGGCAGCGTTGCGCTCGATCGCGGCGCGCTCCTCGGCGCTGGGCGCGCTTGCCTGCATCATGCCGTCGACGAACAGGCGCAGCCCGGTCTGGGTGGGCATGCGACCGGCGCTGGTGTGCGGCGAGGCGAGCAGGCCGAGCTCCTCGAGATCCTGCATCACGTTGCGGATGGAGGCGGGCGAGAGGTTGAGCCCCGAAATCTGCGCGATCGTGCGCGAACCCACCGGCACGCCGGTCTCCAGATAGGAGTCGACCACGAGGCGGAACACGTCGCGGGCGCGGTCGGTCAGCTCGTGGATAGGCGGGGTGGTCATGCTGGCTATGTAGTCAGCCTTTCCTCCACCGTCACCCCGGCCTTGTGCCGGGGTCCACGGTGCCGCGCATTCTGTCTTCTCGCCTCCTGTCCTTCGCTCACCTCCCGGTGGCCCCCGGCACAAGGCCGGGGTGACGAAGAGGAAGATGCTAAGGCCGCTCGCCGATCAGGTCCTGGATCGGCAGTCCGTCCGCCGCCTCGCCCAGCGCCTGCTTGATCGCCTGGTTCTGCATCACGCAGCCATAATAGACGTAGAGGTGCTGGCTGTCGCCGATCGCGCGGGTCCAGGTGACGTCGACGCTGGGCAGGTCGGTGGCGACCTGCGGGCAATTCTTCTCGCCGGGGGCATAGCGGACCTCGCCGCTCTCGGGCCGCCACGGCGCGAGCTTGGCGGCGAAGGCGTCATATTCGGCGCGGCTGAGCTTGAACGCGCGCTCGCCGGTGACCGCGGTGAAGCGTCGTCCCTCGAACACGCCGGTGCCGTCGGGCCGTACGGTGACGCTGTAGATCGGGCAGCGGCCGAAGCAGGGGCCGGTCTCGTAGCGGATCGAATCGCCTTCGATCGGGATCGGCTTGCCCGGGCCGGGCCCGCCGCTCGGCTTGACGCAGCCCGCCAGCGCCAGCGTCGCCACCCCGATGATCACAAGCCTGCGCATATGCTGCTCCTCCACGGTCACTCTTCACGGATCGCCCGCCAAGACTGGCGCGTTCCAACCGTTACGTCTACGTGGCGCGTCAAACCTTGCAGGAGACTGAAGCAGATGCGCCCTTCCGGCCGCGCCCCCGACGAAATGCGTGCGATCACGATCGAACCGCATTTCACCCGCCATGCCGAAGGTTCGGTGCTGATCAGCTTCGGTGACACCCGCGTGCTCGTCACCGCTAGCGTCGAGGAGCGGCTGCCGCCTTGGCTGAAGGGCAAGGGCGAAGGCTGGGTGACCGCCGAATACGGCATGCTGCCGCGCGCGACACATACCCGCGGCCAGCGCGAAGCGGCCAAGGGCAAGCAATCGGGCCGCACCCAGGAAATCCAGCGGCTGATCGGCCGTTCGCTGCGCGCCGTGACCGACCTGAAGAAGCTCGGCGAGCGCCAGATCACGCTCGATTGCGACGTGATCCAGGCCGATGGCGGCACCCGCACCGCGGCGATCTCGGGCGCGTTCGTCGCACTGCGCATCGCGGTGAACAAGCTGATGGCGGCCGGGCTGATCAAGGAAGACCCGATCATCGCGCAGGTGGCCGCGGTTTCGTGCGGCATCCACCAGGGCACGCCGGTGCTCGACCTCGACTATGTCGAGGACAGCGCGGCCGACGCCGATGCGAACTTCGTGCTGCTGTCGAACGGCAACATCGCCGAGGCGCAGGCCACGGCCGAAGGCGCGACCTATGACGAGGAAGGGCTGCTCCGCCTGCTCCGCCTCGCCCGGATCGGCTGCAACCAGATCTTCGAAGCACAGTTGAAGGCAATCGGATGACCGGCGAAGGCGACACTCCCCAGGCGATCCGCAAGCTCAAGCCCGGCAAGCTGGTGATCGCCAGCCACAATGCCGGCAAGGTGCGCGAGATCCGCGAACTCCTCGGCCCGTTCGGGGTCGAGCCGGTCTCCGCGGCCGAGCTCGATCTGCCCGAGCCCGAGGAGACGGGGACAACCTTCGTCGCCAATGCCAAGCTGAAGGCGCTGCAGGCCGCGGATCTCTCGGGCCTCCCGGCGCTGGCCGACGATTCGGGGCTGTGCGTGGAAGCGCTGAACAACGATCCGGGCATCTTCTCGGCGCGCTGGGCCGGCCCGAGCAAGGACTTCGGCGTGGCGATGCAGCTTGTCGAGGACAAGCTGGCGGCGCTGCCGCCCGAGACCAGCCGCGACGCGCATTTCATCTGCGCGCTCGCGCTCGCCTGGCCCGATGGCCATGTCGAATGGTTCGAAGGGCGCGTCGACGGCACTTTGGTTTGGCCGCCACGCGGCACCCAGGGCTTCGGCTATGACCCGGTCTTCCTGCCCGAGGGGCATCAGGAGACGTTCGGCGAGATGGAGCCGGCGGCCAAGCATGCGATGAGCCACCGCGCCGATGCGTTCCGGCAGCTCGTCAGCGCGGTACTCGACGCATAAAGGTGATTCGCGCCGCGTTAACGATGAAAACCGTGCAACATTTGCGCCTCCCCTAGGGTACAACCCCTAGGACAACAAAAAAACAATGAGGTCGTAAATGGGTTCGATGCGTCAGCTGGCGTCGATGATCCGCCATGTGCACGAAGTGCATAGCCAGGGCGTTGCCGAGGAAAACTCGGACGATGTGCTGACGCTCGCCCCCGATCGGGCCGAGATCGCGCTTGCCGCCGCCGAGGCCGAACCCGGCGCCGACGCGCGCCGCCACCCTCTCCAACGGAATTAGCCAGCCCGCACCGCAGCGCAGGCCCCCTGTGCTCGCTTTGCAACGGTCCCCTTCTCAACATTCACTCTGATGAGAATTAATGTTGCAAGCCCCCGGGCTTTGCGGCAGTCTTTCTGCATCGTGCCGAAGAGCACGTCTGGAGATGGATGTTGGGAGGGACCGAATGAAATATCGCCCGTTGCTGCTTGGCGCCTCGGCGCTGGCCTTGGTCTGGAGCGGCGCGGCCGCGGCGCAGACCGCCACCCCGGCGCAGGATGCGTCCGCTTCTTCCGATCAGGATAAGCCCGAAGACGGCGAGATCGTCGTCACCGCGCAGCGCCGCAACGAGAACCTGATGACCACGGCGGTCTCTGCCTCGGTGCTTTCGGGCACGCAGCTCGACAACAAGGGCGTCGCCAATGTCGACGCGCTGCAGTTCGCCATGCCCTCGGTCGTGGTCAACAATTTCGGCCAGGGCAACGACTTCAACGTCCGCGGCATCGGCAAGGCCGAGCACAATACCCAGACCACCACCGGCGTGATCACCTATCGGGATGGGGTTCCGACCTTCCCGGGCTATGTGCAGGGCGAACCCTATTACGACGTCGGCAACATCCAGGTGCTGCGCGGCCCGCAGGGCACGATCGTCGGCCAGAACGCCACCGGCGGCGCGGTGTTCGTCAACACCAACGATCCGATCATCGGCGGCGGCATCCACGGCTATTTCAACCTGAACTACGGCAACTACAACGAAGCCGGCATGCAGGGCGCGGTGAACCTGCCGCTGAGCGACACCTTTGCCGCGCGCGTGGCGCTCTACGGCTCGCGCCGCGACAGCTTCTACAACATCACCGGCCCGAACGGCACGGCCTACCCGTTCGACAAGGGGCACCAGGGTATCATGGCCGGGCGCATCAGCTTCCTGTGGAAGCCGACCGACCGCCTGTCGATCCTGTGGAAGACCGATGCCGGCCATCTCGACATGGGCGCCTATCCGGCGACGCCGTTCGCCAACTATTACGAGAACATCCCCGGCACCTCGACCCCGAACCCCAATCATCGCGACCTGTTCGACGTGTCGTTCAACACGCCGCAGGCTGCGCGCGACGAGTTCGTCCGATCGACCCTGAAGGCCGAATATGAGCTGGCCGGCGGCATCAAGCTGCGCTCGGTCTCGAGCTATCAATGGGCGAACACGATGTACCGCGCGGACCTGGACGGCACCGCGACCGGCATCAGCACCTTCTACGACAGCGTCGACGAGCAGCAGATCACCACCGAGCTCAACCTGATCTCGCCGGACACGAGCCGCGTGACCTGGCTGCTCGGCGCGTTCGGCCTGTGGAACGACTATTATTTCCGCAAGCCCTATGAGTTCGTGATCGACCTCGCCTATCCGTTCAACCTGCCTTCGGCGCAGTACAAGCTGCAGGGCACCAACCCGACCCGCTCGCTTGCGGCATTCGGCCAGATCGGCTTCGCGATCACGCCGAAGCTGAAGATCGATGCGGGCATCCGCTATACGGCGAGCCAGTCGACCAACCATGTCGATGTGCTCCAGTACGGAGCCTATATCCGGCAGGACCAGCAGGTGAAGTCGGACAATGTCTCGTACAAGGTGTCGCTCGGCTGGAAGCTGAGCAAGGACCAGTATCTCTATGGCTTCGTCGCCACCGGCTTCCGTCCGGGCGGGCTCAACGTGCCGGTGGGCCTGGGCAACCCGGCGCCGTTCGAGCCCGAGGAAGTGACCTCGTACGAAGCCGGCTGGAAGGCGAACTGGGCGGGCGGCAAGGTCCGCACGACGATCACCGGCTTCTACAACGACTACAAGAACTTCCAGGTCATCATCGGCTACCCGACCTTCCCGACCTTCGGGATCGAGCTCAACGTGCCCGACAAGACCAAGATCTACGGCTTCGAGGCCGAGGCCGAGTTCCACTTCGGCGGGCTGCAGCTCGATGCCGGCGTGAACGTGCTCAAGACCGAGCTGGGCACCTTCTATGCCAGCGATCCGCGCGTCGCGAGCACCGGCGCCTGCGATCCGCGCACCGGCAGCCCGACCAACGCGGCCAACTGCATCAACCTGGCGGGCCGCCGCCAGACCTATGCGCCCAACCTGACCTTCAACCTGGGCGCGCAGTATGTGCTCGAGCTCGGCAATGGCGACAAGATCACCCCGCGTGCCAATTTCGGCCATGTCGGCGACCAGTGGGCGACCTTGTTCGAAAACGCCTCGCGCGGCGACCATTTGCCGGCGCGCAACGTGCTCAACGCCCAGCTCGCCTTCCAGCACAAGAGCTGGACGATCACCGCGTACGGCACAAACCTGACCGACCAGCATTACCCGGCAGCGCTGAACTCCGGCCTCTACTTCGCGGGCCCGCCCCGCCAGTACGGGATCAAGCTGCTCAAGACCTTCTAAGCTTCCACCTGGCCGCCGGCAGTCTCCCTCGCCGGCGGCCTTTCCTTTCCCCGAATTCCCAAGGTCCCATGCAGCCCTACGGTCTGACCATCGACAAGTTTCTCGATCACGCCGCCAAGTGGTTCCAGGACTGCGAAGTGGTCGAGGCCGATGCGGGGCAGGTCCTTCGGCGGACGACCTATGCGGCGCTGCGCGAGCGCAGCAACCGCCTGTCGGGCGCGCTCGCCGCGCTGGGGCTGAACCAGGGCGACGTGGTCGGCACGCTCGCCTGGAACACGATCCACCATTTCGAGATCTATTATGCCGCGATGGGCATGGGGCTGGTCTGCCACACGCTCAACCCGCGGCTGACCCCGGCGCACCTGGCGGCGATGATCAACGAGGCCGAGAACCGCGTGCTCGCGGTCGCGGTCGACCTGCTGCCGATCGCCCGCGAATTGCTCCCCCACTGCCCGACGATCGAGCATGTCGTCGTGCTCGATTCCGCCGATTTCGACGCGCAGTCCCTCGGGTCGCACCGGGCGCGCGTCTGGGGACAGGACGCGCTGCTCGCGGCGCACGGCGCCCCGGCGATCTGGGGGGCGTTCGACGAGAACCTGGCCGCCGGGCTCTGCTACACCTCGGGCACCACCGGCAGCCCCAAGGGCGTGGTCTATACCCACCGCTCCAACTACATCCACACGCTGCGCGCGCTGCAAGCAGACGCCGTGGCGATCACCGCGCGCGACACGCTGCTGCTGGGCGTGCCGATGTTCCACGCCAATGGCTGGGGCATCCCCTTCGCCGCGCCGGCGGCCGGCACCAAGCTGGTGCTGCCGGGGCGGACGCTCGACGGGCAGAGCCTGGCCCGGCTGATCCGCGACGAAGGCGTGACCGTGGCAGTGGGCGTGCAGACCGTATGGCTGACGCTGGCCGACCAGGCCGAGGCGAGCGGCGAGTCCTTCCCCACGCTCCAGCGCGTGATGATCGGCGGATCGAGCTGCCCCGACGCGCTGCTGCGCCGGCTCGAGGAGAAGCTGGGCGCCAAGGTGCAGACGAGCTGGGGGATGACCGAGCTTTCGCCGATCGGCACCGTCGCCCCGCGCGACCTGCCGGCGGACGCGACCCCCGCATCGGGCCGGCCGATCATGGGGCTCGACCTCAAGCTCACCGATGCCGAGGGCAACACGCTGGTGCCCCAGCGCGGCATCCTGGGGCACCTGAAGGTAAAGGGCCACAGCGTCGTCGAGCGCTATTTCCGCGCCGAGCACAGCGCGCTCGACAGCGAAGGCTATTTCGACACCGGCGACCTGGCGATGATCGACGAGGCCGGCAATTTGACCATCTGCGGGCGCGCCAAGGACCTGATCAAGTCGGGCGGCGAGTGGATCAACCCGACCGAGATCGAAGCGATCGTCGGCACGCATCCGGCGGTGCGCCATGTCGCAGTGATCGCGCGGGCCGATGCCAAATGGGGCGAACGGCCGGTGCTGATCGTCGAGAGCCAGGGCGAGGATCCGCGCGCGCTGCTCGCGATGCTGCGCGGCAAGGTGGCTGACTGGTGGATCCCCGGCGAAGTTGCGGAAGTACCCGCGATGCCGCTCGCCGCATCGGGCAAGATCGACAAGAAGCGGCTGCGCGACGACTATGCCGAAGGGCGGATCGCGGCGAGCAAGGTGGGGCGGTAACTTCCCGTCCCTACCTTGCAGCAATGTCCGTCATCCCGGCGAAAGCCGGGATCTCGTGCAGCTCTTTTCCCGCCTTCGCCTGAGATCCCGGCTTTCGCCGGGGTGACGGTTGGAGACAGGATGACGATTTGTCAGTTGCACCCCTGCGCCTTGGCCGGCAGCTTGGGCGAGGCCAGGCCGGCATTCCAGTTCCAGGCGATCCCGGCGGCGCGACGGCGGCAGACCACGGCTTCATACTGGTCGTACATGCCCGGCATCAGCCCGGGTTCGGCCCTGGGCGTGTCGGTGATGTGGAGATAGGTGCGATCCTTGCCGAAGGCCGGCCAGGTCGCGCCCGGCGTGCCGCTCTTCACGAAGCTCGCCCAATAGCCGACCAGCGCGTCCGACAGCGGGCGATCGCTCTCCGGCATCGCCGGCCAGAGCGGCGGCAGCGGCGTGAGATTGCCGAACACATAGGGCAGCTCGCTGGCGTGGAAGGCGTGGAGATCCTTCGCGTCCATCGCCGGATAGCCGTGATCCCAGAGATAGACAAAGGCCGGCTGGCCGATCGCCGCCTGCTTGCGGGCGAGCCGCTCGGTGGTCCAGCCGTAGAGCGCGTCGCGGCTGGCCGCGAGGATGCTCTCCTTATAGTCCGCCGCCGGATAGAGCTTGAGGAAGCCGTCGGCTAACTCGCCATATTTCTCGCGGATGCCCTTCTCATACTCCTCGGGCGTGGCGGGGGCCTTGGGGGCGAGCATGCGGAGCGAGCGGATCTCGCCCTGGTTGAAGCCGGTGAGGATCGGCACCGGGGCTTGCTTGCCCTGGTCGAAGGCGTCGACCATCTGCGTCGGCAGCACCAGCCCATCGACCACGCCGAACGGGAAGAAGCCGAGCTTGGCGGCCTTGTCGGTGATGTCCTGCGCGTCCATCCCGCGCAGCGCGGCAAGGTCGGGCGCCTGGACGCCGGCGGAGAGCATCGTGCCGATCGCCTCGGCCGAAGGCTGGCCGTAATTGCCCTTCTTGAGCTCGGGCATCGTGACCATGTAGGCGCTCTGGGCGATCGCCTTGGAAAAGGTGCCGCGCGCCAGCGGCGATTCCATCAGGAACATCACGCTGAGCCCACCGGCGCTTTCGCCCGCGATCGTCACTTGCGCCGGATCGCCGCCGAACGCCGCGATATTGTGCTTCACCCAGGCGAGCGCCGCCATCTGATCGAGCAGGCCGTAATTGCCCGAGACCTTTTGCGGCGACTCCGCCGAGAGCGCCGGATGCGCGAGCCAGCCGAGCACCCCCAGGCGATAGTTGACCGAGACGACGATCACGCCCTGCTCGGCCAGCTTCTGCCCATCATACATCGGCTCGCGGCTCGATCCGCCCGACAGCGCGCCGCCATGGATCCAGAAGAACACCGGCGCCTTTTTCGCGTTCGCCGGCGCCCAGATGTTGAGCGTCAGGCAATCCTCGCTGACCGGCAGCGGCGCGGGCGGCGAATAGACGCTGGTGGGCGTCTTGCCCTGGGGCTGGACGCAGGCGGGGCCGAAATCCTTCGCGGCGCGCACCCCGGTCCAGGGCTTCATCGGCGCGGGCGGGCGCCAACGCATGCCGCCCACCGGAGGCACTGCATAGGGGATGCCCTTGAAGCTGCGGATGCTGCCGTCGAGCGTGCCGCCGACGCCGCCCGAGGGCGCGTTGACGACGGGTTCCTGCGCCAGCGCCGTGCCCGAAAGCAGCAGGCCGGTGACAAGGGCAACGTGGCGGAGCAGCTTCATGCAGGCACCTTTGCGAAAGTCTCGCGGCGCAGGACGCGCGCGAGCAGGAGGAAGAGCACGATCGCGATCAGATAGAAGGGCGAGAGCGTGTAGAGCGCCAGCTGCAGGCCGTGCTCATAGCCGTGGTTTTTGAACCAGTCGCTCGCTGCGCCGACATAGGTGGGGCCAAGGCCCAGGCCGATAAAGTTCATCACCAGCAGCAGCAGCGCGCCCGACAGCACGCGCTGATCGGGCCGCACCTCTTCCTGCACCAGCGCGACCGAAGCGGAGAGGTAGAAATAGTTGAACGAGTTGACGATCGTCAGCAGCAGCAGCGCGAGCGGCCAGGCCGGCGCCCAGACGAAGCCGACATAGAAGGGCAAGGCGATGGCGAGCGAGATCGCCGGGCCGAGCGCATAGACCAGCCGGCTGCGGCGCGAGAGCCGGTCGATCACGCGGCCCGAGATCAGCATCGCCGCGCTCATGCCGACGCCGACCACGATCGCGTACCACAAGGCAATCTCCGGCAGCGTCATGCCCTTCTCGCGGATCAGGAACAGCACCGAGAAATTGCCCAGACCATAGGTGACGAACTGGGTGGCGCCGCTGCCGAGCGCGGCGAGCATCAGCACCGGATGGCTGAAGAACATCCAGCAGGTGCCCCAGAAGGGCGCCTTGGCGGCGGCGGGCTGCACGGCGGCAGGCGCGAGATCGGTGGCGCCGCGCTTCGGCTCGCGCACGATGACGCGGACCAGCAACGCAGTGATCACGCCGACGATGCCGATCGCCACGAACGCCACCCGCCAGTCCAGCATCGCCGCGATCGAGGCACCGAAGGCGATGCCGAGCGCCGCGCCGATCGGCGGGCCGAGATTGAAGATACCGAAGGCAGTGCCGCGTTCGCCCGGGCGGAAGGTATCGGTGATGATCGCATAGCTGGGCGGCACCCCGCCCGCCTCGCCGAAGCCCACCGTCATGCGGGCGATGACGAGCTGGGTATAGCTGGTGGCGAGGCCGCAGGCGATCGTCGCGCCACTCCAGATCGCGCAGGCGAGCGACAGGATCGTCACCCGGTTGGTACGATCGGCAAGCCAGCCGACCGGTATCGCGATGAAGCAGTAGAACATCGCGAAATAGAGCCCGCCGATCAGGCCGAGCTGGCTGTCGGTGACGTGGAGCGAATCCTGGATCGGCTTGGCGAGGATCCCGAGGAGCTGCCGATCGAGGAAATTGAGGACATAGACGAAGGTGAGCGTGACGAGCACGATCCAGCGGCGTGCGCCGCCTGCCTGAGTTTCCACGCTACCTCTCTCCCGACGGTTTTCTCCGCCTTTCCCGGCATCATGCGGGCAAGCGCGCGGGCCTGTCAACAGACACTATCTCGCGTGTGAATATCTTCGCGAAAGGCTTGACGCTAAGCCCTTAGACGGGAAGGAACATGGGCGTGACCGAGACCGCCAAGCCCGTTCGCCGCTCCCGCAAGGCCGAGCAGCGCGCCGAGACGATGGAGCAGATCTACGACGCTGCCGAGGAGCTGTTCTCGCAGCACGGCCTCTATGGCGTGACGCTGAAGGACGTCGCCAAGAAGGTCGGCGTCCACCACACGCTGCTCAACTATTATTTCGCCGACAAGAAGGCGCTGTTCGACGCCGTGTTCGCGCGCCGCGCGGTGGTGACGGCGGGGCGGCGGATGGATGCGCTCGACGCCTATGACAAGGCATCGGCCGGCAAGCCCACGGTGGAAGGGGCGCTGCGCGCGTTCCTCGACACCGATCTCGACACCTATATCCAGGGCGGCGAGAGCTGGAAGAACTATGCCAAGCTCGCCGCGCAGGTGGCCAACACCCCGGCCTGGGGCGCCGACCTGATGGACGCGCATTTCGATCCCGTGGTGCTGCGGCTGATCGGGCTGCTCAAGCAGGCGCTGCCGGGCTGCGCCGACGAGGACATCTTCTGGGGATATCACTTCGTCACCGGCGCGCTGACGCTCACCCTCGCCCGCACCGGGCGCATCGACAAGCTCTCGGGCGGCATCTGCCATTCGGACGATTTCGAGGCGGTGAAGGAGCGGATGGCGAGTTTCCTGGCCGCGGGCTTCCTGGATATCTGCAAGCAGAACAAGTGAACGCCGACCTGCGCTAAAGTGGCGCGGTCGGGGCAGAGTCGACGCATATTCACTGCCTTGCGAGTGAGTAATTGACGGCTTATGCCTCGCTCCCAGAATCAAATGGGAGAGTGGGATGTCGCTGAAGCTTGCAGGTCGGGTAGCCATCGTAACCGGTGCGGGCGGGGGACTGGGGCGCGCGCATGCGCTGTTCCTGGCGCGCCACGGCGCCAAGATCGTCGTCAACGACCTGTCGCAGCCCGCAGCAGACGCAGTGGCCGCGGAAATTCGCGCGGCCGGCGGCGAAGCGATGGCGATGGCGCTCTCGGTCACCGACGAGCCTGCGGTCGCCGCGATGATCGCCGAGACGCTGCACCATTGGGGCCGCATCGACATCCTGATCAACAATGCCGGAATCCTGCGCGACAAGAGCTTCGCCAAGATGAGCATCGAGGATTTCCGCCTGGTGGTGGAGGTCCACCTGATCGGCGCGGCGATCTGCTCCAAGGCGGTGTGGGACACGATGCGCGCGCAGAATTACGGCCGGATCGTCATGACAACTTCGTCGTCCGGTCTGTACGGAAACTTCGGCCAGGCGAATTACGGCGCCGCCAAGATGGCGCTGGTGGGCCTGATGCAGACGCTCGCGATCGAAGGCGAGAAATACGGGATCAAGGTCAACAGCCTGGCGCCGACCGCGGCGACCGGCATGACCGAAGGCGTGCTGACCGGCGACAGCCTGAAGCTGCTCGCCCCCGAACTGGTGAGCCCCGGCCTGCTCGCGCTCGTCAGCGACGAGGCCCCTACCCGCGCGATCCTGTGCGCCGGCGCCGGCCATTTCGCCGCAGCGCACGTCACGCTGACCGACGGCATCCAGGTGGGCGACGCGGAAGACGCCGGCGAGCAGGTCGCGGCGCAATGGGCTTCGGTCACCGATCGCAGCGGCGAGATCGTGCCCGCCTATGGCTTCACCCAGTCCGAGCGCGAAGTGGCGGCGGCCACCGGCAGCGCCCCGGTTCCGGCCGGCGTGCGGTGAGCGACGACCTCCGGCTGGGGCGGCGCGAGCTGATCGCTGCCGCCGCATTCGGCGCCGCCGGGGGCATCCCCTCGGCGGCACAGGCGGCCCCGCTCAAGCGCAAGCCGGCGCCGCCCGGCTTCCTGTGGGGCACCGCCATCTCCGCCTATCAGAGCGAAGGCAACAACACGAACGCCGATGCCTGGCTGATGGAGAATCTCCATCCCAGCATGTTCAAGGAGCGATCGGGCGACGCCTGCGACTCCTATCATCGCTATGCCGAGGATTTCGCGCTGGCAGCAAGGCTGGGCTTCAACAGCTACCGGCTCGGCGTCGAATGGGCGCGGATCGAACCGAGCGAGGGGCATTTCTCCAACGCCGCGCTCGACCATTACGCCCGGATGCTCGAGAGCTGCCGGGCGCACGGCCTGCGGCCGATCGTCACGCTCAACCATTTCACCACGCCGCTCTGGTTCGCACAGCGTGGCGGCTTCGAAGTGGCCGACGCGCCGCAGCTGTTCGCGCGCTATTGCCGCAAGGTCGCCGAGCGGCTGGGCGGGCTGATGCACATGGCGACGACCTTCAACGAAGCGAATATCCGCTTGCTCGTCGACATGATGCCGGGGATCAGCGCGTTCGTGCCGGTGGTGAAGGCGGCGATCGCCGCGGCCGCCAAGGCGACCGACTCGCCCAAATTCTCGCGGCTCGCCTATGCCGATGCGGCGGTGGTCTCGCCGATCATGCAGCAGGCGCACCGGCTGGCATATGAAACGATCAAGAGCGTCCGCCCTGCCCTGCCCGTCGGCATCACGCTGACCACGCAGGACGTGCAGGCCGACACGCCCGAGCGCGCCGCCTATTGGAACGACAAGCTCTATGGCGGCTGGGCGCAGGTGGCGCGCGAGGCGGCCGACTTCTTCGGGGTGCAGACCTATACGCGCTTCGTGTTCGATGCGAACGGCATGGTCGCACCGCCCAAGGATGCCGAGATGACGATGGCGGGGTATGAATTCTACCCGCAGGCGCTGGCCAACACGATCCGCTGGGCGCACCGCGAGATCGGCAAGCCGATCTACGTGACCGAGAGCGGGATCGCGGCGAAGGACGACGCACGGCGCATCGCCTTTATCGACCAGGCGCTGGATGGGGTGCGCGCCTGCCTGGACGAGGGCATCCCGGTACACTCCTATCTCTACTGGTCGCTGCTCGACAATTTCGAATGGACCTCGGGATATGGCGTCCCGTTCGGGCTGGTCGCAGTGGACCGCGAGACGTTCAAGCGCACGCCGCGGCCGAGCGCGTTCCACCTGGGCGCGATTGCGCGGGCGAATAGGATCTGAGATCGAGCGGGAATGACGCCGGGCGACGCGATCCTTCTGCTGCTGATGTGGGGCGTCGCCGCATTCGTGGCGAACCGGCTCTACGTCATCCTGCGCCACCGGGAGATCAACGTGCGGGGCGCAGTCTATTCGCGGGCGGACACGCCGGCGCTCTACTGGGCGCAGCTGCTGCTTGTCGTGGTGGCGCTGATGCTGGTCGGGGGGATCGCGCTGGCGATGACGCTTGGCGCCGTCTTGGCATAGACCGGCCATCTTGCGGGGCGAGTGACGCGATCTCGCTTTCTCCGGCGAAGGCCGGAGCCCAGCCTTGAAAGTCACGCGCCTTGGCGCGTCTTCGCCGCGCACTGCTTAGTCTGGGCCCCGGCCTTCGCCGGGGAAAAGCTGGAGTGCCGGTAGGGGCGTGGGACGATTCGCCGCATGGCGGTGGCGGGTGCCCGCGCCTAGATCGCTTGCATGCGCCGCGCTTCGCTTGCCCTGATCGTCCTGGCCCTGCTCACCGGCTGCACCGACGACGCGCGTGAAGAACGGCTGCGCCAGGCCGGTCCCAACCCCTCGCTTACCGCGCTGCTCAAGGTCGCCGACGCCAAGGCGGGCGAGCGCAAGTTCGGCCAGTGCTTTGCCTGCCACCGGATCAGTCCGGGGGCGCCCGATCTGGGCGGGCCGAACCTCTATGGCGTCTATGGCCAGCCGATGGGGCAGAACAGCCCACGCTTCAGCTACACCGCCGCGCTGCGCGACGCGGGCGGCACATGGGACGCGGCGACGCTCGATGCCTGGATCGCCGATCCCAAGTCAGTGGTGCCCGGCACCAACATGCAGTTTTCAGGCGTGCGCGACCCGCTCGATCGGGCGGACATCATTGCCTATCTCAAGGGCCGGAGCGGCCCGGCGCGCTAGGTTTCCGCAGCGCTTGACTCTTAAATCTACATATGTTGGATTTAAGCCATGATCCGCAAGCGAAACCCGTCGAGGCAGATGCGCGCCCTTCTCGAGGTGCTGTCCGCCGAGCGCCAGCAATGGCGGCACGGCTATGACCTGATGAAGGAGACCGGCCTCGCCTCGGGCACGCTCTATCCGCTGCTGATGCGGATGACCGAGCAGGGACTGGTCGAGGCCGAATGGCGCGAGCCGGCGCAGCCCGGCCGCCCGGCCCGCCACGCCTATCGCCTGACCGCGGCCGGCTTCGCGCTCGCGCTGGAGATGCCCGGCGGCGGCGCGACGCTGCCATCCGGAGGATCGCTCGCATGAGCGCGCCGATCGCACGCGCCGTGCTGGCGCTGGCCTTGTGCTGCCTGGGCGAGAGCCGCCGCGAATGGCGCGCGGCGATGCGCGCCGAGTTCGAGGCGGCGGCGGAGGACGGAGCGCCGCTGCGCTTCGCGGCGGGCTGCCTGATGGCGGCATTGCGCGAGCTGGTCACGCGCGAAGAAGGCCGCTTCGCGCTGACCAGCTATGCGCTGGTGCTGGGGCTGATGCTGCCGATGGCGGCGCTCCAGATCGGCTGCGCGCTGCTCGGCCTGCCCTATCTCTATCCCGACCAGCACGGGCTGGCCGGCGCGCTGCTCGAAGGGCGCGCGCACGAGGACCTGCTGCGCACCGTCTATCAGGCCGCCATTCCCTCGCTCGCGCTGCTCCAGCTGCTGATCGGTATCGGCCATCTGTGCATCGCCTGGGCGATGCTGGAGGGCGACTGGGCCGGCGTCACCCGCCGCGCGACGCTGACCCTGGCCGCGGCAGCGACGCTGCTGCTGTTCATGGGCGTGCTGTTCCTCGACGGCAGCCAGGTGCTGCTGCAGGGCGCCGTGCTGGCGATCGAGCTGGCGACGCTCTGCGGGGTGGCGCGGTGGCACGCCCAGCTCTCGCCCGCGGGGGCCGAACAGCCCGGCTAGCGAATAACGACCGACCGGTTTGCCGGGCTTCGGGCGCACCGCCCCGGAGATCGCGGCCGTGCGCCTGAACGCGGTGCGAACCAAGGAGACGATCATGCCCCATTCGCAGTCCCGCTTCGCCGCGCTGCTGCTGCCCGCTGCCCTGCTGATCGGCGGCGCCGCCCCGGCCCGGCCGACGCCCGACGCCTCGCCCTTTCTCGGCACCTGGGAGCTCGACCTGAGCCGGATGCCCGACAGCTATGGCCCGCCGCCCAAGCGCGTGACCTTCACCTTCAGGGATGTCGGCGCCGGCCAGTGGCGCACCGAGATCGACATCACTGCGCCCGACGACAGCGTGCGGCATTCGGCGGTCCAGTATCGCCGCGACGGCAGGATGGTGCCGGGCGAAGGCGATACCGGCGAGGCCGACAGCGCCGCATTCCTGTCGCCCGCGCCGAACGTGCTGGTGATGGGCCTGGCCAAGAACCGGACGCTGGGCGCGGTGCGCACCTATGTGATCTCGGCCGATGGCCGGGAGATGACCGAATCGGCGGCCAATGTCGACGAGACGGGCGCGCCCTTCGTCCGCAGCTTCCACTTCAGGCGGATTCGCTAGGCACCTGGGCCGGTCTCCAGGGCCTGGCATCCTCTCCGCCAGGTCCGGGAGATCGGCTCCCTTGTCTCCGCTGCACCTGCCCCCGGAAATGACAAAGCCAGCCAGGCGCTGGGCCCCGCTGGCTTGGAAGGTGGTGGACAGGGCTGGATTCGAACCAGCGTACGGGAAACCCGGGCAGATTTACAGTCTGCTGCCTTTAACCACTCGGCCACCTGTCCATGGCGCCGTTCGGCGAGAGGGGGCCCATTGCCGAAGCCGTGCACGCCTGTCAACGCCTTGCGCGCAGGCTTCGGCACGAATAGCGTCCGCCGCTTCCAAATATGCCAGTCCCCGGGGGGCCCCAATGCGCCGTCTTTCCTTCGTCATCGCCACGCTGCTCGCTGCCACCGCGACGGCGCCGCTCGCCATCGCCAAGGGGCCGGACGGCCCCACCGCGCCGGTCGACAAACTTGTCGACGAAGGCACCAACCACAGCGAAGTGATGCGCATCGCGCAATATCTGACCGACGTGATCGGCGCCCGGCTGACCAACTCGCCCCCGATGCGCCAGGCCGAGGACTGGACCCAGGCCAAGTTCCGCGAATGGGGCCTGGCCAACGTCCACAAGGAAGGCTTCGAGTTCGGCCGCGGCTGGAGCGCGAAGAATGCCAGCGTGAAGATGATCGCGCCGCGCCCGCTGACGCTGGTCGCCGCGCCGCTCGCCTGGACGCCGGGCACCAACGGCCCGATCACCGGCCAGATCGTGCTCGCGCCGATGGCCGACGAAGCCGCCTTCGCCCAGTACAAGGGCAAGCTCGCCGGCAAGATCGTGCTGATCACCGAGCCGACCGACCTTGCCGAGGCGACCGATCCCGACTTCCGCCGCTACAACGACGCCGACCTCGACAAGGCCGACAATTTCCAGATGGCCAACGGCCCCAATGCCGGGCCGCGCCGCCCGAACAGCGCCGCCCGCTTCACCCTGGCCGCCAAGCGCGACGCCTTCCTGAAGGCCGAGGGTGCGATCGCCTTTGCCACCATGTCGAGCCGCAACGGCAAGCTGGTGCACGGCCAGAACAGCCAGTTCCAGGTGGGCGCGACGCCGCCGCTGCCGGGCTTCGAGATCGCCGCCGAGGATTATCGCCGCCTCGCACGCCTCTCCAAGATGGGCCTGGCGCCGAGCCTGGAGCTCAACAGCGAGGTCAGCTTCGACGACAGCGACACCAAGGCCTACAACATCCTCGCCGACATCCCCGGCACCGACGCCAAGGCGGGGTACGTGATGGCCGGCGCGCACATGGACAGCTGGGCGATGGGCGACGGCGCGGCGGACAATGCCGCCGGCGTGTCGATGGTGATGGAGGCCGCGCGCATCATCAAGGCATCGGGCATCAAGACGAAGCGCAGCATCCGCTTCGCGCTATGGGCCGGCGAGGAGCAGGGGCTGCTCGGCTCGATGGCCTATGTCGAGAACCATGTCGCCAGCCGCCCGGTCGATCCTGGCCTGACCGGCATCGCCCGCTACATGGGCTGGAGCAAGGCCTTCCCGATCAAGCCGGGCGCCGACCATGCGAAGCTCGCCGCCTATTTCAACCTCGACAACGGCTCGGGCAAGATCCGCGGCATCTACACCCAGGGCAACACCCAGGTGGTGCCGATCTTCAAGGACTGGCTGGCGCCGTTCAACTCGTTCGGCGCGACCAAGGTGGGGACGGGCCGCACCGGCAGCACCGATCACGTGTTCTTCGACGCGGTGGGCGTCCCCGCCTTCCAGTTCATCCAGGACCCGCTCGACTATGGCTCGACCGTGCACCACACCGATGTCGACACGTTCGACCATCTGAAGTCCGAGGACATGCGCCAGGGCGCGATCATCCTCGCCGCCTTCCTGGTCAACGCCGCCAACGCCCCCGAGCCGCTGCCGCGCGTGCCGATGGCGACCGAGCCGAAGCCGTCGGATGAATTCTATGCGGCACCGGGAGCGCATTGATGGCCAAGCGTGGACACCGGCCGAGCCAGGCATCGTCGAACCGCCCGCGTTTCTACGGGCGG
The DNA here is from genome assembly GCF_029543155.1 of Sphingomonas sp. HITSZ_GF. Taxonomy (GTDB): domain Bacteria; phylum Pseudomonadota; class Alphaproteobacteria; order Sphingomonadales; family Sphingomonadaceae; genus Sphingomonas. The sequence goes on from NZ_JARQXA010000005.1 coordinate 321,302, forward strand.
CACGCAGTGCTGGCGGCGCTCGCCAATCCCGAGCGCGTGGTGCGCAAGATCTGGGGCACGCACGAGGCGCTGGCAGGGCTCGACATCCCGTCCAGCATCCCGATCACCTATGCCAATGCCGCCGATCTCGGCCGGCTCGTCCCCGCCGACGCGCCGGCCCAGGGGCTGGTCGCCGAAGTCGATCCGCTCGAGGAGATCTGGCTGGGCGACCTGCTCGCGCAGGGTGCGGGCGACAACCGCCCGCTGATCGTGCTCGACCAGGTGACCGATCCGCACAATGTCGGCGCGATCCTGCGTTCGGCGGCGGCGTTCGACGCGCTGGGCATCGTCACGCAGGACCGGCACGCGCCGAGCGAGACGGGCACGCTCGCCCGCTCGGCGGCGGGGACGCTCGAAGTGGTGCCGTGGTGCCGGGTGGTGAACCTGGCGCGCGCGCTCGAGGAGATCGCCGAGGCAGGCTTCTGGCGGATCGGGCTGACCGGGCACGCCAAGGGCACGCTCGCCCAGGTGATGGCGGATCAGCAGAAGATCGCGCTGGTGCTCGGCGCCGAGGGCGAAGGCATGCGCCAGAACACCGAGGCGCATTGCGACGAGCTGGCCAAGCTGCCGATCTCGGACAAGGTGGAGAGCCTCAACGTCTCCAACGCCGCGGCGATCGCGCTGTACGCGGTGACGGCGCGGTGAACCTTCTCCCTCTCCCCTTTGGGGAGAGGGAGTTTAGTCCTCTTCGGCGATCGTCACGCGCAGGCCGTCGAGTTCGTCGGTGAACGGGATCTGGCAGGACAGGCGCGAGCTTGCGTCGCGATCGCCGGCGCTGTCGAGCAGATCGTCCTCGTCCATGCTCATCTTGGGCAGTTTGGCCGCAAATTCCGGGTCGACATGGACGTGGCAGGTCGCGCACGAGCAGCAGCCGCCGCACAAGGCGAGCAGCTCGTCAAAGCCGTTCTCGCGGATCACTTCCATCACGCTCAGGCCCGCCTCGCCCATGACCTCGCGCTCTTCTCCATCCCGGGTCACAACGATAAGCTTGGGCATGAGATTCTCCTGTTCCGGCCCTGTCCATGCCGCCGAAAACGGCGCTCCGCAAGGCGGGCAGCCATGGGCCTGACCGCCGATCAGCTCAAGGTATCGCTCGATGCGCTGGCGGCGCGCGAGCCGCTGATCGCTGCCGCGATCGGCCGGGTGGGCTATCCCCCGCCCCGCATCCGCGACCGCGGCTATGCGACGCTGCTGCGCACGATCATCGGCCAGCAGGTGAGCGTCGCCGCCGCGCAATCGATCTGGAACAAGATGGCGGCGCAGCTGGGCGACCTGGAGGACCCCGGCACGATCGACCGGGTGAGCGACGAGGACCTGCGCGCGGCCGGCCTGTCGCGGCAAAAGGCTGCCTATGCGCGCAGCCTGGCCGACGAGGTGACCAGCGGACGGCTCGACTTCGCGCGCCTGCCCGCGGACGACGAGGACGCGATCGCGGCGCTGACCCGGATCAAGGGCATCGGCCGCTGGTCCGCCGAAGTCTATCTGCTGTTCGCCGAAGGGCGACCCGACATCTGGCCGGCGGGCGACCTGGCGGTGCAGATCGAGGTCGGGCGGATCCTGGGGCATGCCGAGCGGCCGAGCGAGAAGCTGACGCGCGAGGTTGCCGAGGCCTGGCGCCCGCATCGGGGGGCGGCAGCGGTATTCGCCTGGCATCACTATAACAGCGAGATGGAAGTGATTTGAGCGCCGCCTAGCCCCTCCCCTTCAGGGGAGGGGTTGGGGTGGGGCCTATCCGCGGGCGATGGTCTCGGTGAGACACTGCCCCACCCCAAACCCCTCCCCCGAGGGGGAGGGGCTTCGGAGGATCAGGCCCCCAGCCCCACCGCGATCGCGCCTAGCGGGCCGGCCATCGTGCCGAGACCCGGCGCGCCCAGCCGCTTGTCCATGTCCGCCGCCCATTCGGCAAGCGCGCCATAGCCGCCCAGGCTTTCGACCAGCCGCGTCCGCAGCCTGGGGAAGAGATAGTCGCCGCGCGACGCCATCACGCCGCCGCCGATGGCGATGCGCTCGGGCGCGGCGGTGACGACGAGATTGTGGAGCATGCCGGCGAGGTCGTGGACGAAGAGGTCCCAGACCGGGCCCTTGTCGGGCAGCTGGTCGCCCGGCATGCCGAAGCGCTCGGCGAGCGCGGGGCCGGCGATCAACCCCTCGAGGCAGTCGCCATGGAAGGGGCACCAGCCGGGATAGCTATCGTCCGGGGCGCGCGGCAGGCGCATATGGCCGGCCTCGCCATGCGCCCAGCCCATCACCGGCCGCCCGCCGGTGACCAGACCGACGCCCACGCCGGTGCCGATGGTGATATAGGCATGCGCGGCCATGCCGCGGGCGGCGCCCCAGCGGCCCTCCGCCAGCGCGGCGCCCTCGACATCGGTCTGGAAGGCGGTGGGCTTGCCGTAGCGCGCGTCGAGCCGGCGGATGAGATCGGTGCCGCTCCAGCCCGGCTTGGTGGTCGCGGTGATCGAACCATAATCGGCGCGGGCGGGATCGAGGCCGACAGGGCCGAAGCTCGCCACGCCGATCGCATCGAAGCGCCAGCGATCGAGCGCCGCCTCGATCGCAGCGAGCGTCGTCGCCGGATCGGTGGTGGGGATGGTCACCCGGTCGCGCACGTCGTCGGGGCCGGTGGCGAGCAGCGCCACGCATTTGGTGCCGCCCAGCTCCACGCCGGCGATCAGCTTTTCCTGCGTCATCGCCGCCTGCGCTAGCCCGGTTCGCCCGGACAAAAAAGAGGGGCCGCCCAGGGGCAGCCCCATCCGGGGGAGGCGGTGTTGCGGCAGCGGCGGCCGGTTTGCGCCCCGGCCGCCACTCCCCCTTTGCCTTGGGGCGCCTAGAAGCGGCCCCGCAGCCCGATCATGACCTGGCGGCCAGGATCGTAGAGCGTGAAGGCAGCATTTTCGAACTGGAAGTAGCTGCGCTGCTGCGCCTTGGTGAGGTTGATCACGTCGAGGGTGAGCTGCGGCCCCCATTTCAGATCGAGCAGCTCGGCGAAGTCGACCGAGGCCGACAGATCGAACTGCTGATAGTCGTCCGAATAGAGCCGGGCGAGCGCGATGCCGTTCTGGTTGGCATCCGACGTGACCGAGCCGCGCTGGAAGGTGGTCGACAGGCGGATATTGATGCCGCCCTTCTCGTAATAGCCGGTGATGTTGTAGGTCACCGGCGAGACGCCCACCGCCACCGCCGGCGCCGCGCCCGAGCCGGTCTGGTCGATCAGCGTGAGGTTGGCGTTGAAGCCGAAGCCGTTGAGCCCGAGCTTGCCGAGCAGGAAGTCGAGCGGCTGCACCCAGTTCACTTCGAGGCCGTTGACCTTGAGCGTGCCGGTGGCGTTGACCTGCTGGCTGAGCACCACGGTGGCGCTGTTCGGGCCACCGCGCGAATTGATCGCCGCCTGCTGGGTGGGCGTCAGCGTGTCATAGGTCACGCCATAGGCCGCCAGCGCCGTGAAGGGCACCGTCGCCGTGCCGGTGGTGGTGAAGCCGGTCACTGCCTTGCGGAAGGCAGTGAAGCCGACATAGCCCTCGCGGCCGGTATAATATTCGAAGCCCAGATCGATGTTGGTCGAGAGATAGGGCTGAAGCGAGGGGTTGCCGACCGAGCCGACATCGGCGGAGGGCGTCGAGAAGTTGAGGCCCGGCAGCATCGTGTTCGGATTGGGCCGGGTCATCGTCCGCGAAACCGCAGCGCGGACCACCGCGGCTTCGCCGATATGGAAGGCACCGCTCGCCGAGGGCAGCCAGTTCTCGTACTTGCTGTTGGTGTAAACGAAGTTGACCAGATTGGGGTAGCAGCTGCCGTCACGCGGATTGCCCGTGCCCGGGCAGGCATTGGGCAGCGGGCCGGCGCCGTCCGGATCGATCGAGTTGCGCGGATCGGAGATCGACACGCGCCCGCCAATCGTCTGATCGGTGCGCACATAGCGGATGCCGGCATTGTAGTTGAGGTGGTTGCTGTCGCCGAGCTGGAGATCGCCATTCACCTCGCCATAGGCGCCGAGCACCTTTTCGCGGACATAGCCGCCGCTGGCGCCGGTGTTCGACGAGCCCGCCTCGGGCGCGGCATCGTGGAAGGCGTCATAGTTGGAAGCGGCGCGGAACGCGTCCCAGTTCACCGTGACGAATCCCGAGGAGGTGGGGGTCAGCAGGCCCGGGAGCTGCGCGTTCGAGATCAGCGAGCCGGCATAGGTGACCGGGCCGGTCGAGCCCGCGGTATAGCCGGTGCCATAGGCCGGATAGCTGGGATAGCCCGCCGGCGCCGCGCCGGGCTGGACCAGGCCGTTGCAGGGCGGCTGGGTGTTGGGCGACGGCACGAACACGCTCGGCCGGTTGCCGCACACTGCGTTCTGCCAGGCCTGGCTGTTGTCATAGGCGTTGATCGTGCGCGACGTATCGTCATAGGCGGCGCCGACCTTGAAGTTCAGCGTGCTGTCGCCCCAGGTGAGGTTGCCGCGCACGCCCTTGGTCTCGGTCTTGCGCTTCTCGTCCTGGATGTTCACGCGGCCGCCCGGCCAGGCGAAGTTGGCGGGGTTGTTGAGATCGATATTGGTCGTGATGTTCGGCACGTCGCCGGTGTTGTCATAGTTCACCACCACGCCCGCATTGGGAGCGGTGAGCACCACGACGCTGGGCGATTCGCGGTGGAAGCTCGACCAGGTGTAGTTCGCCGCGGCATCGAACTTCAGCTTGTCCGCGATCTCCCATTCGAGCCCGGGATTGACGCCCCAGAACTTGGTCTTCTCGATGAAGGGGCGATATTCGAGGAACCATTGGGCATTGGCATAGGTGCCCTTGGTAACCACGCAGCCGGTGGTGCAGTCCGCGCGGTCATAGGTGGTATTGAGCGGGATCGCGGCGCCGTTGCGGCCGACCCAGTTCATGTCGACGCGCTCGAGCTGGTTGTCCTTCCAGCCGAACATGCCGTCGACATAGGCGTGGAAGCTCTCGCCCTTGTATTCGAGGCTGGCAATCGCGTTGATCCGGTCCTTGGTGCCTTCCTCGAACATCTTGCGGCCGAGGCGCGGGATGATGCCGTTGTCGATCTGCGAGATGGTGGCGCCGGGATTGCGCGCGAGCAGGAAGGCCTGATCGATCGGGGTGCCGGTGATCAACCCCGCGCCCGCGCCGGCGGGGACGGTCGCCGGGATCGTCCAGTTGCCGCCACCGGTGGGGTTGCAGCCGGTCGCCGCGCCGCACTGGGCAGCGGAGAGGTTGGGGTTGGTCCAGCCGATCGTCTCGAAGCCGGTGGTGCGCACCTTGTTGTGCACGCCCGCGACGCCGAGCAGCACGCCGAAATCGCCCATGGTGGTGCTGGCGAGCAGCGAGCCGCGATAGCCCCAGTCCTTGGCATTGGTGTTCTTGGTGAGCTGCGCGCCATAGGTGACGTGCGTGCCCGCCTTGTCGAACGGGCGGGCGCTGCGCATGTTGACCGTGCCCGCCGCACCGCCTTCGAGCTGATCGGCGATACCGCTCTTGCTCACCGTCAGCGAGGTGAACAGCTCGGTCGGGAACATGTCGAGATCGACTTCGCGATTGGTGTTCTGCGAATCGGTGCGGCCGGTCGAGGCGACCGCCACCGGCGCGCCGTTGAGCAGCACGCGGGTGAAGTTGGTGCCGAGGCCGCGGATCGTGACGTTGAGGCCCTCGCCGGTCACTTCGCGAGCGATGGTGACGCCGGGAATGCGGTTGAAGCTCTCGGCGATGTTGGTGTCGGGGAACTTGCCGATGTCTTCGGCGAAGATCGAGTCGGTGAAGCCGACCGAGTTCTTCTTGGCGTTGGTCGAGCTCTGCAGCGAGGCGCGATAGCCCGTCACCACGATGCTCTGCTCTTCCTCGGGCACTTCCTGCCCTTGCACCGCCGGCGCGGTATCGGGGACGGTCTGGGTCGCGCCGGTCTGCGCGAGCGCGGGCCATGCGGCGCCGGCAAGCAGCGCCGCGCTGCAGATCGCCAGACGGCGGGCGTAGTTACGGGATGCCACTCGAGCGCGCATATTCCCCTCCTGATAGGCCTCTTCCGGGCCGGATTGCCGGCATCGCATTGCGCGATGTTAGCGGTCACATTTGGCTATGCTCGCGCTGCCGCGCTGTCAACTCATACATTTGAGCCGGAATAATTCCGCTCTTCCGCAATTACTTACCGCGCCACAGCAGGAATGTCGCCGCACCGCACCAATTTGTATGAGTTAAATGACACCGTTGCCATCGGCTCGACTCAGCCGAAAATTCGGTAGCGCGGCATTGCGGGTGGCCGGGCGCAACCACATCTGCCGGGTCTTCCCCTTCCCTCGCTCCCAAGAGGCACGCATGCGCTACAACCAGCTCGGCCGCTCCGGCCTGATCGTCTCCGAACTCTGCCTCGGCACCATGACCTTTGGCGGCGAGGGCGGCATGTGGGGGCGGATCGGCCAGCTCCAGCAGGACGAGGCCGATGCGCTGGTGAAGGCGGCGCTCGATGCGGGGATCAACTTCTTCGACACGGCCAATGTCTATGCCGAGGGGCGCTCGGAGCGGATCCTGGGCCAGGCGCTCAAGAATCTGGGCGTGGCGCGCGACGAAGTGGTGGTGGCCACCAAGGTGCTGGGGCGGATGCATGACGGGCCCAACGGCGCCGGCGCCTCGCGCGGGCATATCCTGGCGCAGGTCGGGAAGAGCCTGGAGCGGCTCGGCACCGACCATATCGACCTGTACCAGGTCCATGGCTTCGACGCGGCGACGCCGATCGAGGAGACGCTCTACGCGCTCGACAGCCTCGTGCGAAAAGGCACGGTGCGGTACATCGGCCTGTCCAACTGGGCGGCGTGGCAGCTGATGAAGGCGATCGGCATTGCCGCGGCCAAGGGGTATAGCGCGATCGCCTCGCTCCAGGCCTATTACACGATCGCCGGCCGCGACCTGGAGCGCGAGGTGATCCCGGCGATCCAGAGCGAAGGCGTCGGCCTGATGGTGTGGAGCCCGCTCGCCGGCGGCTTCCTCTCGGGCAAATATACGCGCGACGGCGACGGCGAAGGCCGCCGCGCCGCCTTCGACTTCCCGCCGGTCGACAAGGAACGCGGCTATGACGTGGTCGACGTGCTGCGCGAGCTGGCCGGGGCCAAGGGCCGATCGGTGGCGCAACTCGCGCTCGGCTGGCTGCTCCACCAGCGCGCGGTGTCCAGCGTGATCGTCGGCGCCAAGCGGCCCGAGCAGCTGGCGGACAATCTCGGCGCGGTCGAGGTGGAATTCAGCGCGGACGAGCTGGCGCGGCTCGATGCGGTGAGCCAGCTGCCGGCGGAATATCCGGGCTGGATGCTCGAACGCCAGGGCGGCTATCGCGCCGCGCCGTCGGAGCGGCGGTAAAGGAGCGTCATCCCGGCGAAAGCCGGGATCTCATACGGCTCTTTCGCAGCGCCATCGCCTTGAGACCCTGGCTTTCGCCGGGGTGACGGCCTTGTTCAGTCGAACACCACCGTCAGCGATTCCGCGAAGGGGCCGTTCTTGACCAGCCTGCCCGCTCCGCCCGATGCCCGGCGCACGTTGCGCTGGAGCAGCGGCTTGAGCATCCGGTGCAGCGTCGCGCGGTTGATGTGCCGCCCGAAGCATTGGTGCAGTTCGTAGCCGAAATGAATGTAGTCGCTCGCCGGGCGATGGGGATCGAAGCGGGCGGGATCGGTGATCCGGCGCGGGTCCATCATCGCCGAGGCGAAGGCGGCCAGCACCGTGTCGCCGGCCTTGACCGCGGCCTGATGCGCCGTCCCCGCCGCGATCACGCCGTCCGTCAGCACGTTGCGCGGCAGGCCGGGCGCGAGCGGATCGAAGCGCATCGCCTCGACCACATAGCCCCAGAGCAGGTCGTCATCCCCTGCCCGCGCCGCCGCCTGGGCGCCGGCGAGCGCCTGCGGGCGGCGAAGCAGCTGCTCCATCGCCTGCGGCACGACCATCGGCGGCTGGGGTGGCCCGCCGACGATGAAGCCCATCAGATTGGTACGGATCTCGACATCGGAAAAGCCGGGCACGCCCTTCTTCTGCAGCGCGAGGCAGCGCGACAGCACGTCGTCCTTGCCCGGTGCCGCCTTCCGCTTCGCAATCTCGGCATCGATATGCGCGCGCAGAGCGGGTGCGATCTGGTCGACCTCGGCACGCAGCGCCGGATCGCCCTTGGGATCGGCGAACTGGAACTCGAACAGCCGGGTGCCCCAGACGCGAAGATCGCCGCCGACCGGATCGGGCACGCCGAAATAATCGCCGAGCAGGCTGAAGGTGACGCGGCGCACCAGCGTGTCGACCACTTCCACGCGCCCGGGCGCCGCCGCGACGATCGCCGCGGCCATCGCCTCCGTCCGCCTGCCCAGTTCGGGTAGGTCGCCGGGGAGGACGACCATGCGCATCGCATCGGTGTCGCGGTGATAGAGCGGCGTGTCGCCCATGCCGAGGAAGAAGGGCTCGCCGCCCATGATCACGTCGAGCTTCGCCTTGTAGGGCGTGCCGAACACCGGATCGGTGGCGAACACCTGGCGGACGTCGTCATAGCGCGAGGTAAGCGTCATCCCGCCGAACTTCACCACCGGCTTCCAGCGGCGGAAAAAGGCGAAGGCATAGGGCATCAGCGCGAACACCCGCCCCTCGATCCAGCGGGCCAGCCCCTTCTTGCCGGGGCGCAGCACGTCGCGCGAGGTGAGCGCGCTCACAGCGAGGCCAGATACGTGAGCGCCGGCATGCTCGGCAGGAAGAAATATTCGCCGCCCGCCATCTGCACGAAGGTCTCGACGTCGATGATCCGGCGATAGGGCTGCTCGGGGATCGTCATGCTGCCCTTGGGGCCGATCAGCGGATCGGTCTCGTCATAGAGCACCGCGAAGTTCGGGTTGAGGATCCAGGTTTGCTGGACGAATTCGAACTGGCGGGTGATGTCGGTGTTGAGACAGACGAAAAGCAGGCCACGATCGACGTTATCGGGCGTTGGCGGCACGCTGATCGTCGCGCCGTACTTGCGGCCGCGGCGCAGGATGCGGTGGTTGTTCGCGGCATCGAGCAGGGTCTGCTTGTCCGCCTCGGTCGGCGCCAGCCCGTCGCGCGGATTGGCGCGGCGGACATGGCTGCCGAGCGGGCAACCCGCGCCGTGGCGGTCGCGGTCCCAGAAGCCGAAATCATTGTTCGCGACCGGGATCGTGCCGCCGAGCGGGCAGAGCAGATTGCCGTGGGTGTCGCGCCCCACCACGCGCTCGGCGAGCCAGGTGGTGGTGACGTGCGCCGAGCCTTCCGGATCACGCTCGCGCAGATGCGCCGCATTCGCCCGCATCGACTGCCAGAAGGCATAGACGTCCTGCTTGAGCTCGCGGACGACCATGTAGCTGCCGTTGAGGCCGAGATCCTTGAAGCCCACGCCCTTGGGATGCGCCGGCAGCCCGCTGGTGTCGCCGATGCCGTCGGCGATCACCGGCCCCTGCGCCACTTCATTGTGGCCGTTCATATGGCCCATCAGGATCTCGCCGAGCGGCACGCCGTTCCAGTAATCCTTGGGCACGTCGCTGCCGTCGCGGTGGACGACGGTGCCGGGCTCGAACGGGATCGGCTGCGAGATGCCGTCGGCAAAGCCGAAATGCTCGCGGGCGATGCCCTGCTTGTCGAGCCGCAGGTCGAGCGGCAGGCGGTGGACGACGTTCACCTCCAGCGGCGCGAGCTTGGCGCTCACTTCGGCGCACCAGGCCTCGGCCGCCTCGTCATGCTCGCAATAGAGCAGCAGCAGCGCATGGACGGTCACCGGCGTCTTCACCCGCGCCTCGCGGATTTCGTCGCGATCGTCGAAGGCGCGAACCTCGTCGTCCGAGGCAGCATCGTCGAGCGGGGTGTTGCCGCTCCATTTGGGGCCGCCCGGGATCACCGTGCCCTGCCATGCCTCGCCGCGGCGATCGCCCAGGCGGCGCAGGCGGTCTTCCTGGAACATGCCTTCCTTGAACGGGCGATCGAACGAGGCGAGCGCATTCTCGTTCAGCCCCATCTTCTGCAGGCCCGACCAGGTGAAGCCGAGCGCCACCGCGCGCGGATCGCGGCCATCGGCATCAGTGACCTTCGCCACTTCCGCCAGCGCCTGGAGCCAGGCGCCGCCGCCCTTCTTCTTCGCGCCCTTCCAGCCGAGCTCGAGGAACAGCGCGCGGCCGGTGGGCAGGTTGGCGAAGCCGCTGACCACCAGGCCCTGGGCCTGGGTGTTGGCGGGGGCGGAGAGATGCCAGCTCGGCGCGTTGGAGCCTTCGCTCACAGGTCCATGATCCACGCGGCGGCCTCCTTCTCGCTGAGCTGCTTTTTGCGGAGGCCGCAGGCGATGCGGTAATTCCGCTCGACCTGCTCCGCGGTGAGATCCTTGTAGGCGGAATACCAGAAGCGGCTGACCGCCATCGAATGGCGCGCCCATTCCTTGAACTGGCGGCCATGGCTGGCGCCGTCCTTCACCAGGAAGCGCGTCGGCGGGAAGCCCACCCCGCTGCTCCAGGCCAGCGTGAGGCCGGCATGCGCCTTCTCGATGAAATCATCGAGATAGCTTTCCCAGGTCTGGTCGAAGTTCGAGAAGAACATCAGCCGGCTGTCGTTGTTGACCCGCGCCCAATGGGCGAAATGGATCGTCCGCATCGAGCCGAGATAGCCGTTGCGCGCCGCCTTCTGCGCCCGCAGCAGCAGGTGCAGTCCGTGATGGCCGACGCGGATCAGGATCGCGCGCAGCACGCCCGGCTTGATCAGCACGATCGAGCCCATGTGGTTCTGCGGGATCCAGTCCTCGCGCCGCGCCATCTCGCGCAGCATCTTGGGATCGACCGGCGGCGCGTCCTGCGATGCGTCGCGCCGCTCGAGCCAGCGCAGCCAGACCAGGATACCCGCGACCGTCACCGCGATGCTGGCGCCGCTCCACGCAGCCCATACCGCCATGTCCCACCAGGCCGGCCAGAAGGGCTTGCGGCCGATCCACGACCAGACCGGCGCAGTGACGGTGGCGGCGATCGCGACATAGGCAGCGACGGCGATGGCGACGGGCACGAGCAGGTGCCGCAGGAAAAAGGCGAGGAAGCTGAACCGCGTCGGCGTCGCGGTGCCGGGCAGCGCCTTGCCCATCCGGTAGAGCAGCCCGGTGAACAGCGCGAACAGGGCGACGCACAGCGCGGCATACCATTGCCAGGCGAGCTGGCTCTTGAGGATCAGCCCGGGGATCGACAACGCGAAGACTACGAGCAGCACGAACCCGGCGAGCCGGGCATAGTCGCCGATGCTCTGGCTGAGCGGAATGCGGCCCGGCGCCTTCTGATCGAGCCAGCCGAACTGCGGCAGCAGCGCCGCGCGCAGCTTCGCATGGATCTGCACCGGATCGAGCTTGCGATAGGGGCTCGGCCCGCCATCGTTGCTGTGCGCCAGCTCGGTGCGCGTGCCGAGGAACAGCTTGCTCTCGTCGAGGATACGGTCGCGCGTCATGCCGCGATTGCCGTGGTGATAGACGGTGGGCGTGAGCGTGCGCGCTTCGAGATAGGGCGCGATCGGGGCGCGGCTGTCCGGCGCCGTCACCGAATCGTAGAGCGGGCCGCTATTGTCGAGCGGGCGCTTGCAGCAGCGCAGGAAAGCCCGCAGGTCCGGCCCGATCGCCGCTTCGAGCTGCGCCCAGAACGGGCCGGGCGCGCCATCGAAATTGGCTTCGATCACGAACAGCGGATCATAGTCGAAGCCGGGAAAGGCCGTGAGCGACATGAAGTGCACTGCGGGCACCGTCGTGAGGAAATCGGCGAACGGCCCGGTGCCGCCCGACGGATTCTGGCTGCGCCGATCGCGCAGTGCATCGAGCAGGCCCGAAAGATGGTCGAAGCTTTCGGGCTTCACCTCCAAGGCCACAGACAGCGTGGTTTGCCGCATCCCCATACGCCCCCTCAAACGTGGTGCCGTTTGTAGAGTCTGCATTTCGATGAAGGATAGGAAATTTTCGACTTCGCGCCGAAGTGGACGCAACGTTCACCTTCGTGACGAAATGTTAGCGCGAACAATAGGCTCTTTCCGACCAATGACCCCGGTGTCATAAGGCAGGAAAGAGGAGAGGATCAGCATGAATATCAGCAGGCGCGAAGCGTTCGGTGCGGCTTTTGCGGGAGGCGCCGCGGCGCTGATCGGCCCGGCAAGCGCCTCCGCGGCCCCCGCCCCAGCGCCGGCCGCGCCCGACTGGAAGCGCGGCTTTGACAACCAGCGCATCTGCGACCTGGGCGACGGCCGCTTCCTCAACCCGCTGCTCGCCGGCGACCATCCCGACCCCGCCATCCTGAAGGACGGCGCGGACTATTACATGACCTTCTCCAGCTTCGATTCCTATCCGGGGCTGACGATCTGGCACAGCCGCGACCTGGTGAACTGGCAGCCGCGCAAGGCCGCGCTCACGAAGAACATCGGATCGGTCTGGGCAGTGAGCCTGGAGAAGCACAAGGGCCGCTACTTCCTCTACATCCCGGTCAAGGCGAGCCCGAACTCGATCTTCGTGATCTGGGCCGATCATATCGACGGGCCGTGGAGCGAGCCGATCGACCTGGGGCTGCACAACCATATCGATCCCTGCCACGCAGTGGGCGAGGACGGATCGCGCTGGCTGTTCCTTTCGGGCGGCGACCGGGTGCGCCTGTCCGAGGACGGGCTCTCCACCGTCGGGCCGGTCGAGCATGTCTATGATCCCTGGCACTATCCCGAGGAATGGGACGTCGAGAGCTTCTCGCCCGAGGGACCGAAGATCCACCGCCATGGCGGCTGGTTCTACATGATCACCGCAGTGGGCGGCACGGCGGGCCCGCCGACCGGGCACATGGTGATCGCGGCGCGCTCGCGGTCGATCCACGGCCCCTGGGAGCAATGCCCGGCCAACCCGCTGGTGCGCACCGTGCGCAACGACGAGGCCTGGTGGTCGCGCGGGCATGCCTCGCTCGTCGAGGCGCCGGACGGCAGCTGGTGGTCGATCTATCACGGCTTCGAGAACGGATACTGGACGCTGGGGCGCCAGGCGCTGCTCGATCCGATCGAATGGACCACGGACGGCTGGTTCCGGATGACCGGCGGCGACCTGTCCAGGCCGATCCGCAAGCCGAAGGGCGGCGCGGCGGTGCCGCACGGCCAGCCGCTGTCGGACGATTTCGCCGGGCCGCTCGCGCTTGGGCAGAAATGGAATTTCTTCAAGCCGGCGCCCGACGAGAGCAGCCGCGCCCGCACCGAAGGCGGCGCGCTGATCCTCAAGGCATCGGGCAAGGCGCCGGTGGATAGCTCGCCGCTGCTGCTGATCGCCGGCGACACCGGCTACGAATTCGAATGCGACATCGAGATCGCGCCGGGCGGCACTGCCGGGCTGGTGCTCTTCTACGACGAGAAGCTCTATTGCGGGCTCGGCTTCGACGAGAAGCGCTTCGTCACGCACCAATATGGCATGGAGCGCGGCCGCCCGGCCAATCCCCATGGCCGGCGGCTGAAGATGCGCGTGTCGAACCGGCAGCACATCATCGCCTTCCATATCTCGGGCGACGGCGGAAAGAGCTGGAAGCGCTTCGACCGTGGCATGGAAGTGTCGGGCTATCACCACAATGTCCGCGGCGGCTTCCTGATGCTGCGGCCCGGGCTCTATTCGGCCGGCGCCGGCGAGGCGAAGTTCCGGGATTTCCGGTTCCGGGCGCTTTAGGCCCGAAACGGAGCGGGTTGGCGCTAGACGCCACGCGGATGTGCTAATCCCCAAATCCTCCCCCTGAGGGGGAGGGGGACCGCCAGCGTAGCTGGTGGTGGAGGGGGAGCGCCGTGGAAATCACCGGCCCGCCAGGGACAATCCGGCAGGCGAAGCGATTGCGGCGCGAGATGTCGTTGCCGGAAGCATTGTTATGGCGCGAATTGCGAAAACGCCCAGCAAGCCTGAAATTCCGGCGCCAGCATCCTGCCGGCCCCTATGTGCTCGACTTTTACTGCGACGCCGTTCGTCTGGCCATCGAGGTGGACGGCGAAGTGCATGAGCGCGGCAACAGGCCGGCACTGGATGCCGTGCGCGATGCCTGGCTTGCGATGCAGAGCGTGCGGACGCTTCGTATTCCCGTGCGGGAGGTGCTGAGTGATTTGGACGCAGTGATCCGCCACATCGTCTTCACCACCTGCGGCGAGCCCCCTCCACCGCCTTCGGCGGTCCCCCTCCCCCTCCGGGGGAGGATTGAGGAGGTGGCGCAGCCTTGGCGTCGCCGCTAAGCTCGCCGCAACATGGGCAAGAGGCGCATATTGATCCTGGGAGGGGGCACCGCGGGGTGGCTTACGGCCGCCTATCTCGCGCGTTTCCTCGACCTGGCCGACCAGGCGCAGATCGAGATCACTTTGCTCGAATCGCCCGAGCTCGGCATCATCGGGGTGGGCGAAGGCACCTTCCCCACGATCCGCTCGACGCTCAAATTCCTCGGTATCGACGAGACACGCTTCATCCGCGCAACCTCGGCGACGTTCAAGCAGGGCATCCGCTTCAACGACTGGCTGCACGCGCCGCTGCCCGACGGCACGCGCCACCATTATCTGCACCCGTTCGAGGCACCCTTCTACACCGAGGGCACCAGCCTGGTGCCCTATTGGCTGCTCCAGGATACGGCGACCCGCCCGCCCTTCGCCGAGGCGGTGACGATCCAGAACCGCGTCGCCGAGAGCCGGCGCGCGCCCAAGAAGCAAGGCGAAGGCGAGTTCTCCGGCCCGCTCAACTACGCCTATCATTTCGACGCGGCGCGGCTCGCCAAGGTGCTGGAGGAGCGGGCGATCGAGCTGGGCGTGCGGCACGTCACCGGACTGCTCACCGATGTCGAGCTGGACGCGGACGGCGCGATCGCGCGGATCGTCACTCGCGAGCAGGGTGCGCTCGAGGCCGACCTCTATATCGACTGCTCGGGCTTCCGGGCGGAGCTGATCGGCAAGGCGCTGGGCGTCGGCTTCCGTTCGGTGCGCGACGTGCTGTTCACCGACCGGGCGCTCGCCTGCAAGATCCCCTATGGCGATCCCGACGCGCCGATCGAGAGCTTCACCATCGCCGCCGCGCATCCGGCGGGCTGGACCTGGGACATCGGGCTGGAGGGCGCGCGCGGGATCGGTACCGTCTATTCGTCGACCCATATGTCCGACGACGAGGCCGCGCAGGTGCTGCGCGGCTATATCGGGCATGACGAATACAAGGCGCGGATCATCCCGTTCGAGCCCGGCTACCGCGAGGCGCAATGGGTGAAGAATTGCGTGGCGGTGGGCCTGTCGGGCGGGTTCCTCGAGCCGCTCGAATCGACCGGCGTGGTGCTGATCGAGGCGGCGGTGGGGATGATCGCCGAGCTGTTTCCGCATGGCGGCCCGATCGATGCGCCGGCGAAGCGCTTCAACCAGCTGATTGTCGCGCGTTACGAGCGGATCATCAACTTCCTCAAGCTCCATTACTGCCTGAGCCGGCGCGAGGAGCCCTTCTGGCGCGACAATGCCGATCCGGCGTCGATCCCGCAGGCGCTGCAGGAGCTGCTCGCCCAGTGGCGCTACCGACCGCCGGGCCGGTTCGATTTCACGCTCGACCTCGAGAGCTTCGCCTTCTTCAACTATCAGTACATCCTCTACGGGATGGACTTCCGCACCGACCTGTCAGGCGGGCGCGGCGACTTCCCCAACATGGCGGCCGCGGAGAAGCTGTTCGCGCGAATCCGGAATTTCTCCGAACGCGCGACCGAGGACCTGCCGACGCACCGGGCACTGATCCGGGCGATCAACGGGTGACCCCGAGGCGTCCATAAGCCTTGTCGTCATCCCGGCAAAAGCCGGGATCTCAGGCGAAGGCGCGGGACAAGGGCCGCTCGGGATGACGGCCATTGGGCTGGCTGATGGTCAGAGGCTCCAGTCGAGCTGCAGCCAGAGCTTGTCGGTATCCGTCGCAAACCTGTCCGCCCGGTAATGGGCATAGCGCGCCGAGAGCGCGTAGCGGCCGCGCTTGACGCCGGCGATCAGGTCGAGCTCGTCGCCATAATGCTGGCCCTGCCGGTCGCTATCGAAGCGGTGCCAGGTGGCGCCGAGGGTGATCGCGTCGAGCGGGCCGACCTGCTTCCAGCCATAGCCGACCGTGCCGTAGCGATCGCGCAGCCCGGCCGGCGGTGTGGTGCCGAACTTGCCCGCCCAGCCGTTGAACTTGAAATAGGAGGCGAGCGGCGTCTGCACGCTGGTCAGCGCCGCGCCCTTGTCGGCGCCGAGCACTTCATAGCCGGCGGTGAGGCTGAGCGCCCGGGCAGTCAGGTTCAGCTCGCCCAGCCAATAATCGGCAGTGTAGCGATTGGGGTTGCGGTGCCAGTCGCTCTGGCGGGCCCAGCTGGCGACATATCCTAGCGACACCTGCTTCGCGAGCGTCTGCTTGCCGGCGAAGCGCACGCCATAGGTCTGGCTCGACAGGCGGAAGCCCTGGACCGCCGCCTGGTCCTGGTCGACCAGATAGGCGAAGGCGCTGAGCGTGCCCGCGCCGGTGCCGTAGCCGAGCACGGCGAAGAGATTGTCGCCGCCGATCGACACGGGCCGCGCGCCGGTGCCGTTGCGACCGTTCACGGTGCGGACGCTCCAGCTATAGGCAATGTCCGCGTTCAGCCCGAGCGGCTTGCCATATTGGAAGCGCACCGCGTCATAGGTCTGCTCGCTCTGCCGCCACGGCGCCGTGCCGACGAAGCGATCATCGGCGAAGTTTAGCCGCTGGCGGCCCGCGGTGAACGCCAGCCCGTCCTTGCCGGCATAGCGGAGCTGGGCGCGGTTGAGCTCGATATTCTCGGGATCGACGACCAGCGGATAGCGCGTCTTGCCGTTGGTGCCGTCGTTGTAGCCGGTGGCGAGCGCGATCACGCCCTCGCCCTCGACCAGCGCCGACCAGCGCTTCCAGCTGGCGGCGAGGCCAGGGCGGACGCGCAGGGTGACTGCATCGGCGTCCTCCGGCAGCCCGCCCTGGTCGACATGCTCATAGCGCAGCCGCACCTCGGCGGTCGGCATGAGCTTCACCTGCTGGGCATGGGCGGCCGCGGGCACGAGCAGCCCCGCGGCGCAGAAAAGCGCATGTCGCATCGAATTTCTCCGGGATGTGCCCGCTCTGCGTCACGCGCGCGGAGCGGGCACCGGGGGGGCTCTTACGCGGCGACGGCCAGCTTGGGATCGAGCGCTTCGAGCTCGCCCGAGGCGCGCGCCTTGCGGCCATAGACCAGCTCGAACAGCGGCGTGGCCATCACCGTGGTGACGATCGCCATCAGCACCATCATCGAGAACAGCGTCGGCCCGATCACACCCTTTTGCAGGCCGATGTTGATGATGATCAGCTCCATCAGCCCGCGCGAGTTCATCAGCGCGCCGATGCCGAGCGCAGTGCGGTTGTCCTCACCGGCCAGCCGCGCCGCCGCCCAGCAGGCGCCGAACTTGGCGAGGATCGAGACGATCAGGATGCCCAGCGCGATCAGCAGCAGCGGCACCGAATTGACCATGTCCATCCGGGTGTTGAGGCCCGAATAGGTGAAGAACATCGGCAGCAGCAGGACGACCGCGAACGGCTCGACCTTCTTCTTCAGCTCCTCGACGAACAGGCCGCGCGGCATGCAGGCGCCGAGCAGGAAGCCGCCGAACACCGCGTGAATGCCGATCGCGTCCATCAGGAAGGCAGAGAGGCTGAACAGCGTCAGCGTGATCGCCATCACCGTGTAGCTCATCTCGCCGCGCGCCTCGACCGCACGGCCGAGCGGGGCGAGCAGGCGCTTGCCGAACAGGATCATGAACAGCGCATAGGTGAGCCCACCGCCGATCGCGATCACCGCGACGCCCGGCCCGGCGCCGAAGGTGGCGAGGACGATCGCCAGCACGCACCAGGAAACCGCGTCGTCGAACGCGCCTGCGGTGAGCGACAGCGTGCCGAGCGAGGTGTTGGCCAGGCCGCGCTCGTTGATGATGCGCGCGAGCATCGGGAAGGCGGTGAGCGCGATGCAGGCGCCCATGAACAAGGTGGCGTTCGACTGGCTGATACCCGGCGCGAACAGGCCCGGCACGGTGAGCAGGAACGGCGTGATCATCGCGGCCAGGATGAAGGGCGTGACGATGCCCGCGGCGGAGACGCCGGCGGCGCTCTTCGCCTTGGACTTGAAGTGATCGGTCTGCAGCGTGCAGCCGACCAGGAACATGTAGAGCCCGACGCCGAACTGGGCGCCGACATAAAGGACGTTACGCGTCTCCTTGGGGAAGAGCGCCGTCTGGAAATCGGGGAAGACCAGGCCGAGCAGCGACGGCCCGAGCAGCACGCCGGCGATCATCTCGCCGACCACCTGGGGCTGGCCCAGGAACTTCTGGCCGGCCCAGCCGACGATGCGGCAGGTGACCAGGATCACGGCGATCTGGAGGAAGAAGTGGATCGAATAATCGCCCGGCACCATCGACTTGACGGCGTTCACCGCAGGCCCATGCGCTCCCAGCACATCGCCCAGCGCACGCAGGCCTTCGTTCAGCAATTCGAGCATCAACCTTCCCCCACGATCCTCTCGCGCGGCCGCTTGCCGGCCTGTCGCATGGCCTGAGGGAGCGCAGCCCGGCGCCAGCATGCAACAGCAAAATTCGGCACCCCCCGCATTTTTCCGTCCCCGTCGCGCTTTCTGTTGCATCGAGCGCACACAGTAGTAACGTACCTACATGACAACGCGGACAATCTAGGTACGTAGGTACAAAATGAAGGTGGTCACCAGCCGCGAATTCAACCAGGACGTGAGCGCTGCGAAGCGAGTCGCGCGCGCCGAGCCGGTGTTCGTCACCGATCGCGGGCGGCCTACCCATGTGCTGATGAGCATCGATCAGTTCCGCCAGCTCACCGGCCAGCGCGAGAGCATCGTCGACCTGCTCGCCCTGCCCGCCGGCAGCCCCGATGCCGAGCTGGCGCCGCCGGGCCGCTGGTGATGTTCCTGCTCGACACGCCGATCGTCTTCGAGCTGCGAAGTGCCCGCTCCGGACGCGCCGAGCCGGGGCTGACTGCCTGGGCTTCGAGCGTGGCGCGCGAGCGGCTGTTCCTATCTGCGATCAGCCTTGTCGAACTGGAGACCAGCGCCGCCGAAGCCGCACGGCGCGACAAGGCGGCGGGGGCGATGCTGCGCAGCTGGATCGACGAGCAGCTGATCCCGGCCTTCGACGGCCATGTGCTGCCGCTCGACGCTGCGGTGGCGCGCCGGCGCGGGCAGCTCGCGCTTGCCGAGACGCGCGACGCGCTGCTCGCGGCCACCGCGCTCGAACATGGGCTCACGCTGGTGACGCGCAACACCGCGGCATTCCGCGGCGCGCGCGTGAAACTGTTCGATCCGCGCGGCTACACCGCCGATGCGGCGGAGGACGAAGGCGACTGGCGCGACGCGGCGCGCACCGGCCCGCTATGGCTCAAGAACCTGTTCGTCCGCGCCTGACGCCAGCCCGAGGAAGCGCGTAGCCCCGGCTTCACGATGAGTTAGACATTTTCCGGCAACAAAGCGTAATGGTACCGAAGCTCAAGCCGATCTTTCACGCCCTTGCCCCGCTGCTGCGCGGCGAAAAGCAGCGTCAGGCCGCGGTCGACAAGGTCGATGTCGCCGAGACCAAGCAGTCTGCCGAGCTCAAGGCGATCGTCGAGGAAGTCGCCGAAATCTTCGGCACCGAGATGGGCATCGCTACGCTGATCGACCGGCAGACCCAGCACATCCTCGCCTGCCATGGCGGCGAACTCGAATCGGGTCCGCGCGACATCTCGTTCTGCGGCCACACCATTGCGCGGCCCGACGAGATCATGTGCGTGTTCGACGCAACGCACGATCCGCGCTTCGCCGGCAATCCGCTGGTCCTGGGGACACCGCATATCCGCTTCTATGTCGGCACACCGCTGATCTCGTCCGAGGGCGAGGCGCTGGGCGCCTTGTGCGCGATCGATTCGCGCCCGCGGATGAGCCTGCTGCCCGAGCAGAGCAAGCGGCTGCGCGCGCTGGCGGAGAAGGCGGCGAGCATCCTCGCCACCGCGCAGGGCTAGACGCTCTCCCGGCGCAGATTGTTGTTGCGCAGCACGTCGGTCACCCGCTGCACCAGCTCGTCGGGCTCAAACGGCTTGACCAGATAGTCGTTGGCGCCCGCGCCCATCGCCTCGTCGATCTCGCGCTCGCTGCCCTTGGCGGACAGCATCAGGATCGGGGTGAGGTACAGCGCCGGCAGCCGGCGCAGCGCGCGCAGGATGTCGAGCCCCTGCATGCCCGGCAGCGACTGATCGAGGATCACTAGATCGGGCTTCTTGAACGCGATGGTATCGAAAGCCAGCGTGCCGTGATGGATCACGCCGACGATGTGCCCGGCGCGGCTGAGCACCTGCTGCACCACGGCGCCGACCAGCTCGTCGTCCTCGACATAGATGATGCGCGCCATGGCTCAGGCCTTCCCCAGCATCTCTTCGACGCGGAAGACGAGTTCGTCCGGGTCGAAGGGCTTCTTCAGATATTCGTTGCCGCCGGCGAAGCGCGCCAGCTCCTCGTCGCGATCGCTCCGGCGGCCGGTGAGCATCATCACGGGCAGATCGGCGAAATCGGGCATCTTCCGCAGCTCCTGGACGAGCAGAACGCCCGAGATCTCCGGCATGTTGCAATCGAGGATCACCAGATCGGGCTTGCGCGCCTTGATCACGCGCAGCGCCTCGGCGCCGTCCTTGACCAGGCCGGCGCCATGGCCCGCCGCAATCAGCGCATCGCGGGCGATCTCCCCCACCAGTTCGTCGTCATCCGCTATGATGATGCGCGCCATCGCCCTTCTCGCTCGATACTAACCTAAATTATAACGCGTGGGCCGCAGATGGTTGCAGGTCCGTGCCAAATTTTGTGCCCTTCGCGCCTTTTCCGCGTTTTGCGGGAGAGGAACCGAACAGGGCGTTAACGCTCGGCCCTTAGGGACCGGGTGACAGGACAGGAGGCTTGCCGATGCCGATGGCGGATATGATGACGCGCCGGTCGCACTGGATCCTCGCTGCCGCGCTGGCGCTGCTCGCCTGCACTGCCGCATCGGGCATCTGGCTGTTCGCGCAGAAGCAGCGCGCCGACAACTGGGTACGCCACACCTTCCAGGTCGCCGACCGCCTGTCGCATGTCCGCATCCTGACGCTTCGCGCCGAAGTCTATCGCCGCGGCTACCTGCTCACCGGCGATGCCGATGCCCGCAAGAATATCGAGAGCGTGCGCCGCGAGCTGCCCGGCGAGCTGACCGCGCTCGAAGGCATGACCGAGGACAATCCCCCGCAGCGCAAGCGCGTCGCCTATCTCGCCGCGCTGATCCGCCAGCGGCTGGTGGAGACCGAGCAGACGCTGCAGATGCGCGGCGCGAACCGGGCGGCGGAGGCCACGTCGATCCTAGCCAGCAACGCCAATCGGCGCGAGACGGCGCGGATGCTCCAGTTGATCGGCGAGATCCGCACAGAGGAAGAGGCGCTGCTCAACGAGCGCCTCGCGCGGGCGCGGGGGTATGAAGTACCGATTCAGATTGCCGGCGTGGCCAGTGGACTGCTGGTGCTATTGCTTGCCTTTCTGATCGCGCGCGAGCGGCGCGAGCGGATGGAAGTGCTGCGCGAGGCCAATCGCCGGCTGCACGGCGACATCGCCCGCCGCGAAGTGGTCGAGGCCGAGCTGGCGCTGCTCGCGATGAACGCGACCGACGCCGTGCTGCGCTTCGATCTGGACGGCTATATCATCTATGCCTCGCCCTCGACCGAGCCGGTGCTCGGCGTCGAGCCCGCGCATGTGCTGGGACGCCAGATCGGCTTCGGCGTGGCGGCCGAGCATCGCGAGGAGATGTTCGAGTTCCAGCGCCTGCTCACCAACGGCACGGTGGAACGCGGCGTGATCACCTATCGCACCCAGCCGATCGAGCACGCTGCGAACCCGCAATGGATCGAGGCGCATTGCGGGCTCGTCCGCGATCCCGCCACCGGCGCCCCGGCCGAGATCATCGCCTCGCTGCGCGACGTCACCCGGCGCAAGGAGCTCGAGCACGAGCTCGAGGCCGCGCGTGCCCGCGCCGAGGCGGCGATGGAGGCCAAATCGAGCTTCCTCGCCAATATGAGCCACGAGATCCGCACCCCGATGAACGGCGTGCTGGGCTTTGCCGACCTGCTGCTCGCCAGCGACCTGCAGCCCGAACAGCATCGCCAGGCCCAGCTGATCGTCGATTCGAGCCGGGCGATGATGCGGCTGCTCAACGACATCCTCGACCTGTCCAAGATCGAGGCCGGCCAGATGCAGGTCAGCGCCGAGCGCATCGACCTGCGCCACGCGCTGAGGGGCTGCATCAAGCTGATCGAGCCCGCTGCCGCGCAGAAGGGGCTGGCGCTGGAGTTCGAGATCGACCCCGCCCTGCCCCGCTTCGTGATGGTCGACGGGCTGCGGCTGCGCCAGATCACGCTCAACCTGCTGGGCAATGCCGTGAAGTTCACCGAGCAGGGCAGCGTCACGCTCAGCGCCACCCGCACCGAGGGCGAGGACGGCAGCCCGCGGATCGACATCGCAGTGACCGATACCGGCATCGGCATTCCGCCCGATCGCCACGCCGCGATCTTCGAGCAGTTCGTCCAGGCCGAGCAGTCCACCGCGCGCCGCTATGGCGGCACCGGGCTGGGACTGGCGATCAGCAGCCGGCTCGCCTCGCTGATGGGCGGCGCACTGGGCCTGCGCAGCGCCGAGGGCCAGGGCAGCGTGTTCACCCTGTGCCTGCCGCTGACCGCCGCCGAGGGGGGGAGAGACGGGCGCGGCCGTGCCGCAGGGACCCACCGCCCCCGTGCGCAGCCTGCGCCTGCTCGTTGCCGAGGATCACGACGTCAACCAGCTGCTGATGCAGGATATGCTCGGCCGGCTCGGCCATGCCGTGGCGATCGTTCCCGACGGCGCCCAGGCAGTGGAGCGCGCGGTCGCCGCCGATGCGGAAGGCATGCCGTTCGACCTGGTGCTGATGGACATGCAGATGCCGGTGCTCGACGGCATCGGCGCGACAAAGGCGATCCGCGCCGCCGGGCTCTCCGCGCAGAAGCTGCCGATCCTGGCGCTCACCGCCAACGCCTATGCCGACGACATCGCCCGCTGCCTGGAGGCGGGCATGCAGGCGCATCTCGCCAAGCCGATCCAGCTCGCGGAGCTCGCCGCCGCGATCGAGCGCTGGTCCGCCGCCACGCCCCCGGAAGCCGAGGAACCGCCCGCCCCTGCCGCGCCGGAGGCGAAGGAGCCGGGCCTGACGCTGTCCCCTGCGCTCTGGGCCAAGTTCGCCGCGCGCAAGGACGAACTGCTGGCCGCCGCGGAGGCGTTCGTTGATGCGGGCGGCACCGATGATGCCGGGAACGAGGCGCTGCGCGGCCTGCTCCACAAGTTCGCAGGCTCGGCCGGGCTGTTCGGCCAGGCGGCGCTGGGCAGCGAGGCATCGGCGCTCGAGGATGCGCTGGAAGCCGCGCCGGCTGGCAAACGCGCGGCGCTGGCCGGCGACTTCCTCGCAACGCTGCGCGCCGCCGCCGACTAGCGGCAGCACCACCGAAACGGTTCAAAAAGCAGCACGGCAGCGGGGTCCGCCGGCGCCGCGACGGCCTGCCCGCGCCCTCATTCTGTCGCTCCAATGCAACAGTTTGCATCAATCCGAAATTGTAAACGGTTCCAGTTGATTCAGCCCGATTGACAGCCGTTCCGATGATGATAGCGATAACATCAGGGAGGCATATTGCCCGCCCGACAATAAAGAAAAAGTCGCGCCAAATAAGGGCGCACTGAGGAGGGGTTATGAAGAGCTTGAGGCGTACGCCTATACTTGCGCGCTCCGCATCCATCATCGCTGTCGCTGCCGGGCTTGCGCTGCCCAGCCTTGCCCATGCGCAAGCCGACAACGCTGTCAGCGCAGCCCAGACCGCGGACAGCGGCGGCGGCCAGGACGTCCAGGACGACAATGCCATCGTCGTCACCGGCATCCGCGCCAGCCTCGAGCGCTCGATCCAGATCAAGCGCGAGGCGCCGGGCATCGTCGATGCGATCTCCGCGGAGGACATCGGCAAGTTCCCCGACACCAACCTGGCCGAATCGCTGCAGCGCATCCCGGGCGTGTCGATCAACCGCACCAACGGCGAAGGCTCGCAGGTCACCGTGCGCGGCTTCGGCCCGACCTACAACATGGTCACGCTGAACGGCCGCCAGCTCGCCACCGCAGCCGTGTCCGTGGTCGGCGGCGACCAGAATGCCGACGGTTCGCAGGGCACCAGCCGCTCGTTCGACTTCTCGAACCTCGCCACCGAAGGCGTGCGCACGCTCGAAGTCTATAAGACCGGGCGCGCGGCGGTCCCGTCGGGCGGCATCGGCGCGACGATCAACGTCGTCTCGCGCCGCCCGCTCGACGACGGCAAGCCAGGCTTCAACGGCAGCATCGGCGCCAAGGCGGTCTATGACACCAGCGTCGATGGCTGCCTCGACTGCGGCTCCAAGGTCACCCCCGAAGTCTCGGGCGTGCTGAGCTGGGCCGATCCGGACGAGCGCTTCGGCGTGATGCTGTTCGGCAGCTACCAGAAGCGCAACTACACGTCGATCGCGGCAACGTCGAACAACTGGAACATCATCCCCTACAGCACCTTCCTGACCGGCGGCTTCGCCCGTTCGGGCGGCGCCTGCCCGACCTCGACCCCGGGACCGAACTGCACCGTGGTCAACAACGCGCCGAGCAACCCGAACCAGCTCGTCGCGATCCCGAACGACAGCCGCTATCACTATGCCGAGGGCACGCGCGAGCGCATCAACGGCCAGGCGGTGGTGCAGTTCAGGCCCACCGACTCGCTGACGATCACCGCCGACGCGCTCTATGCGCAGAACAAGCAGAAGGAGACCCGTTCGGACCTCTCCAACTGGTTCAGCCGGCCGTTCGACGTGGTGACCTTCGACGGCAACACCACCGTCGCCACCGCGCAATATCTGCACGAGACGATCAACGGCCAGAAGGACGAAGGCTTCGAGGCCCAGTCGCGCGCGCAGAAGGGCAAGCTCGAGGACTATGGCCTCAACCTCGAATGGGAGATGGCCAGCAATTTCTCGCTGAAGCTCGACGGCCATATCTCGACCTCGGCGAGCACGCCGGACAATGCGAACGGCAATTCGTCGACGCTGGTCGGCATGGGCGCCAATGTCGTCGCGGCGCATTCGGTCGACTTCTCCAACGGCATCCCGCAGCAGGACATCACGCTGGGCGCGAGCGGCCCGCTCGACGTCAACGATGTCGGCTCGCAGGTCGGCCGCACCTTCCGCTCGACGCAGCGCCAGAAGGTGAAGGAGCTGCGTGCGGACTTCGGCTGGGATCTGGGCGGCGAGAGCCGCTTCGACTTCGGCGGCAACTACCGCACCACCGACATGCACCAGACCTTCCTCGCCACCCAGCAGACGCTGGGCGACTGGGGCATCACCAGCCCGGGCGACGTGAACACGCTGGCGCCGGGGGCGCTCACGGCCTTCTGCCTCGAGTGCAAATTCTCGAAGTTCAATCCGGGCGGCGATCCCGAATCGCAGCTCGCCTTCCGCGGCGTGGCATCGGACCTCTATTCGATCCTCTCGCCCTATTATGCGAGCCGCGGCAACGCGGTGGGCATCACCAGCAAGCAGGACAACCGGGTCAAGGAAGAGATCTGGGCGGCCTATGGCCAGCTGACCTGGAAGGGTGAGCTGGGCGGCGCGCCGGCACGGCTCGTCGCGGGCGTCCGCTACGAGCACACCAAGTCTTCGACCACGTCGCTCGAAGCGATCCCGGCGGGCATCGCCTGGGTTTCGGACAACGACTTCACCGTGTCGATCTCGAACGCCACCCAGTTCGTGAGCGACGGCGGCAGCTACGACAACATCCTGCCGCAGGTCGATTTCCAGGTGGAATTCGCCAAGAACGTCGTCGGCCGCCTGTCGTACAGCCGGACGATCGCCCGGGCGAACTACAACAACCTCTATACCTCCACCACGGTGGGCGGCCCGTCGCGGCCGATCTACAATGGCGGCATCCCCACCGGCACCACCGGCAACGCCCGGCTGAAGCCGCTCGAATCGGACAATTTCGACGCCTCGCTGGAATGGTATTTCAAGCCGGACAGCTATGTGTCGGTGGCGTTCTTCGACAAGCGGGTGCGCAACTTCATCGGCAACGGCCAGTTCACCTCGCCGCTGTTCGGCCTTCGGGATCCGAGCTCGGGCGCGGCGGGCAGCCGTTCGGGCAGCGCCCGCGCCGCGATCACCGGACTGGGCGCCGATACCAGCGACGCCAACCTGTTCGTGATGTCGGCGCTGATCCAGGCCACCGGCTCGGTCGCCGCCGCCACTGCGACCTTCGCGGCGAACTACAACCCGGTGACCCGCCAGCTGAACGACGCCTTCGTCCAGCAGATCAACAACACCTATGACCTGCAGGGCATCGCCAGCGATCCGCTCTACCAGTTCCAGGTGACGCGCCCGATCAACAACAAGGACGCGGAGATCTATGGCGTCGAACTGGCCGGCCAGTATTTCCTCGGCAATACCGGCTTCGGCATCGCGGCGGCCTATACGCTGGTGCGCGGCGACGTCGGCTTCAACCTGGGGGCCGATCCTTCGCAGGATCAGTTCGCGCTGCTCGGCCTCTCGGACACGTTCAGCGGCACGCTGATCTACGAGAAGCACGGCATCTCGGCACGCGTGGCCTATAACTGGCGCGACAAGTTCCTCTCGGGGATCAACCGCCAGGACTCGCGCAACCCCGAGTTCACCGCGCCGTTCGGCCAGCTCGATGCATCGATCAGCTACGAGATCACGCCGAACATCGCGATCACGCTCGAAGGCATCAACCTCACCGAGACCGCGGTGCGGACCTATGCCCGCGACGAGAAGCAGCTCTGGTACGCGCAGGAGCTCGACCGGCGCTTCCTGCTCGGCGCGCGCTTCAAGTTCTGAGGCAATCGCGGCGGGGCCGCCCTGCTCTTCTCCCTCTCCCCTCCGGGGAGAGGGTCGGGGAGAGGGGCCTATCGAGAGGACATCGCACTGCCCCTCTCCCGGCTCGGCTTCGCCTCGCCACCCTCTCCCCGATGGGGAGAGAGAGATATAAAGGGGGACTGGGGGCTGCCGCCATGCGCGGCGGCCCCTTTTCTCTCCGAGTTGAGGCCCGCGGCGCTTTGCGCCATGCTGGCCGCCCGAAAGCTGGACGCCCCGAATGACCCGACCGGTCGCCCTCGACAATGTCGCCCATGCCGATCTGCGCGTCGCGCTGCGCCACGGCGCCGCCTATGGCGACGCGGTCAACCAGGCGCTGCTCTTCCCCACCGAATTCGCCGAGGCGCAGCGCGATTTCCCGATCCTGTTCCGCCGCGATCCCGCCGAGGGGCTCCAGGCGATTGCCCTGCTCGGGCTCGACCGCGACGAGAACCTGTTCCTCGACGGCGATCGCTGGACCAGCCGGCACGTGCCCCTGAGCCTGCAGCGCGGCCCCTTCCTGATCGGGCTCAACCCGGACGGCAGCGCGCCAGTGATCCAGATCGATCTCGACGACCCCCGCGTCGATGCCGCGGACGGCGAGCCGCTGTTCCTGCCGCATGGCGGGCAGGGCCGCTATCTCGACCATGTCGGCAAGATCCTCGCCGCCATCCATGTCGGCATGAGTGACGCGCCGCCGATGTACGCCGCGTTCGATGCACTGGGGCTGATCCAGCCGATGGCGCTGGAGCTGCTGCTCGACGACGAGCGCCGCTATGTGATCCGCGATCACGAAGTGCTGTCGGCCGAGAAGCTCGCCGCGCTCGGCCCGGATGCGCTCGACCAGCTCAACCGCGCCGGGCATCTGGGCACCGCCTTCCTGCTCGCCGCGTCGCTGGGCAACATGGCGCGGCTGATCGAGCGCAAGAACCGCGCGGGATGAACGCCGTCGTTCAGGACGCGCCGCGGGTGCGCGAGCTGCACGGCATCGCGCCCGATGCCATCCCCTATGCCGAACTGCTGGCCGCGCAGGCGCCGGTGATCCTGCGCGGCGTGGCGCGGGACTGGCCGCTGATCGTTGCCGCGCGCGAGAGCGACGAAGCCGCGATCGCCTATCTGGAGCGCTTCGATGCCGGCCAGCCGGTGGTGGGCTTCACCGGGCCGCCCGAGATCGAGGGGCGCTTCCACTACAATGCCGATCTGACCGGCTTCAATTTCAAGGGCGGCCGCGCCGGGCTTACCGACCTGCTCGAGCGGATCCGCGCGAGCCTGGACGTGCCTGCCGCCGACAGCGTCTATATCGGCTCGACCGATCTCGACCGCTACCTGCCCGGCTTCCGCGCGGAGAACGACCTGCCGCTCGCCGATCCGATGTTCGCGCACGGCGTGCTCGCCAGCATCTGGATCGGCACCCGCACCACCGCGCAGGCGCATCACGACATGTCGCACAATATGGCGGTGTGCGCGGCGGGGCGGCGGCGCTTCACGCTGTTTCCCCCCGACCAGGTCGCGAACCTCTATCCCGGCCCGCTGGAGCCGACGCCCGGCGGCCAGGTGATCTCGATGGTCGATTTTGCTGCACCCGATCCGGTGCAGCATCCGCGCTTCCGCGATGCGCTGGCGGCGGCACAGGTGGCCGAGCTGGAGCCCGGCGACCTGCTCTTCTACCCTGCCCTGTGGTGGCATCATGTCGAGGCGCTCGAGCGCTTCAATATACTGGTCAACTATTGGTGGAACGAGGCGCCGGCGTTTCTCGACACGCCGCAGACCACGCTGCTCCACGCCATGCTGAGCCTGCGCGACCGTCCCGATGCCGAGAAGGCGGCGTGGAAGGCGATGTTCGACTATTATGTCTTCGGCCCCGCCGGCCAGGCGGCGGCGCACCTGCCGGACCATGCGCAGGGGCCGCTCGCGCCGATCGACGCCCTGTCGGCCAGGCGGCTGCGCGCGCAGATCATCAACAAGCTCAATCGCTAGGAGGGGGAAGATGGAGCAGGCACCGGTGCGGCGCGTCGTCATCGCGGGCGGCGGCACCGCGGGCTGGATCGCGGCGGCGGCGCTCGCCAAGCTGCTCGGGCCGCTGCTCGAGATTACGCTGGTCGAGAGCGACGAGATCGGCACGATCGGCGTGGGCGAAAGCACCATCCCCACCGCGCGCACCTTCCACCAGCTGCTCGGCATCGACGAGAAGGCGTTCCTGCGTGAGACACAGTCGACCTTCAAGCTGGGCATCCTGTTCGAGGACTGGGCGCGCCAGGGCGACCGCTACATCCACAGCTTCGGCCAGATCGGCAAATCGACCTGGATGGGCGACTTCCACCATTTCTGGCTGCACGCCCGCGACGAAGGCTGGGGCGGCGAGCTGGGCGACTATTGCTTCGAGCTGCAGGCAGCGAAGGCCGGTCGCTTCGCGATCCCTGAACAGGGGCACATCAACTATGCCTATCACCTCGATGCCGGGCTATACGCGCGCTTCCTGCGCGGCTTCGCCGAGCCGCTGGGCGTTCGCCGGATCGAGGGCAAGATCGACGCGGTCGAGCAGCACCCGGAGACAGGCTTCGTCACTGCGCTCAAGCTTGCCTCGGGCGCGCGGATCGAAGGCGACCTGTTCCTCGACTGCACCGGCTTCCGCGGGCTGCTGATCGAGCAGACGCTGGCGGCAGGCTATGAGGAATGGGGGCATTGGCTGCCCACCGACAGCGCGATCGCGGTGCAGACGGAATCGATGGGCCCGGCCGTACCTTACACGCGCGCTGCGGCGCATCAGGCCGGCTGGCAATGGCGCATCCCGCTCCAGCACCGCGTGGGCAACGGGCTGGTCTATGCGCAGCATCATCTCGACGACGACGGCGCCCGCGCACTGCTCGACAGCCGGATCGAAGGCGCAAAGCTGATCGAGCCGCG
Source organism: Sphingomonas sp. HITSZ_GF (assembly GCF_029543155.1). Lineage (GTDB taxonomy): Bacteria > Pseudomonadota > Alphaproteobacteria > Sphingomonadales > Sphingomonadaceae > Sphingomonas. The sequence continues at coordinate 351,177 of NZ_JARQXA010000005.1, forward strand.
GATCATCCGCTTCAAGGCCGGGCGCCGGCGCAAGGTGTGGGACAGGAACGTGGTCGCACTCGGGCTGGCCAGCGGCTTTGTCGAGCCGCTGGAATCGACCAGCATCCACCTGATCATGATCGCGATCACCCGGCTGGTGCAGCTCTTCCCGTTCGGCGGCGTGGGCGAAGGCGTCGCCGAACGCTTCAACGCGCTCAGCCGTACCGAGATCGAGAAGATCCGCGACTTCATCATCCTCCATTATCACCTGAACCAGCGCGAGGACGGCAGCTTCTGGGACCAGTGCCGGACGATGGAAATCCCGGATACCCTCGCGGAACGCATAGCGGCGTTCCGCGACGGCGCGATCGCCTGGCAGGCCTCGGACGACCTGTTCCGCGTCGATTCCTGGGTGCAGGTGATGCTCGGCCAGCGGCTCGAGCCGAGGAGCCACCACCATATGGGCCGGATGATCGTGGAGGGCGAGCTGCAGGAGGCGCTCGGCCGCCTCAAGTCCGACATCGCCGGGACGGTGGCGCAGATGCCGGCGCACCAGGCCTTTCTGGAGCGCTACGTCACCGGCTGACCGACGCCAGGGCTACGCCCCTCCGGGAACCGGACGAAAGAGGCGCTGCCCGCGGCATGCCGCGTGCAGCGCCAGGAAACCGACGGGGAGCCGGTTTTCGGTAAGCGTCAGAAGCGGAAGCGAACGCCCAGGCGATAGACCGTCTCGAGGTAGCGGACCTGCGCGGCATAGGTGTCGCCCGCTGCGTTGAACGCGCGGTAGGTGCGCTGCTGCGATCCCAGCAGATTGGCGACGCTGAAGTTCAGCGACACGAAGTCCGTGGGATTGAGCGAGCCCGAGAAGTCCAGCGTGCCGCGGCCCTTCTCGACGGTGGGCAGCGTGAGCTGCGTGGTCACCGCGGGATCGGTCACGACGCCATAGGTCTGGAAGCTGGAGCGGTAATTGTACGAGAGGCGCAGCGACAGCGGCTTGCTGTCATAGAAGAACTGCGCGTTGGCGAGGTGCGAAGACACGCCGCTGAGCGGCTGGATGCCGGGCAGCGTCGCCGCCGCGCTCGGCGACAGCTCCGAACCATGGTCGAGATAGGTGTAGTTCGCCAGCACGCCGAAATTCTGCATCCACTGCGGCAGCGACGGGATCTTGAAGAAGGTGCGGAAGCCCGCCTCGATGCCTTGGATATAGCCCTTCTGGCCGTTCTCCGGGCGATCGACGCGCAGCGGCCCGAGGTCCGGATCGTTGAGGAAGACCGTGGCGTTGTTGATGAAGCCGACCACGTCGCGGCGGAACACCTGCACCGTCGCCGAGCCCGAGCGCGAGAAATAATATTCGAGCGAGGCGTCGTAGTTAGTCGATTCGACCGGCTGCAGGTCCGGGTTGCCGCCGCTCGCGGTGCGGTAGTTGCACACCGGCGGAGTCACGCTGTTGTCGCAGGCCAGCGTCGCGTTGATCGTCAGCGTCGGGTTCAGCGAGCCGAAGGCCGGGCGCGTGCGCGTCTTGGTGAAGGAGAAGCGCGCCTGTAGCTGGCGCGACAGCTTCAGCCGGGCGCTGACATTGGGCAGATAGTCGAGATAGTCGTTGGTCTTGGCATAGGGCGTGCCGGCGCCGCTGCCGATCTTCAGCGTGCCGCTGATGTCGTTGGTGGTGCGCACGACGCGCAGGCCGATCTGGCCGTCGAGCTGCATCGATCCGATCGGGAACTTGTAGTGTGTCTGGAGATAGGCAGCGTAGGACTTCTCGTTCGCGCTATAGACCCAGTCGAGCTTGGGATAGCCCGCCGGCTGGCCCACCAGCATGCGCAGATAGTCCGCATTGTGGATGATGCTCTGGCGGGTCGGCGTGATCCAGGTGCGCGGATGCACCGTCGGATCGCCGTCGAAGCCGATCATCGACATGTGGAAGTCGAGCGGCAGGTTCACATACTGGATGCGCGGATCGGTCGCGCCGAGCACCGGCGTGCGGTTCTCCGCGGGATCGTTGTACGAATCGGAGTCGCGGTTGCTGTAGCGAACGCCCGCCTGCAGCCGATCGAAGATGCCGAAGTCGATCGGCAGGTCCGCGTCGAGCCGGCCCTGGAAGCTCTTGCCATGGTTGTCGGCGCCGTTCTCGGCGAAGTTGAGCATGCGCCACGACGACAGGCTGGCCAGGTCGATGTCGGTCACATAGGCCGAGGCACCGCCGCCGCCCGACTGGTCGTCGAAGTTGAAGACGCGCGTGCCGAGCGAGTTGGTGAAGATGTTGAACTGCATGTTGCGGTTCCAGTTGCGCGAATCGGTGAGCGCAACGTCGCCGGTGATGCGGCCGCCGCCGGGCACCTTCCAGATGAAGCCGGTGCCGCCCTGATAGGTGTCGGTCTTGTTCCACTGGGCGACCTGGTAGCCGGTGATGCCGTTGCCCGCGCCGCGCATCGTCATCTGGCAGACCAGGGTCGTGCTGTTGGGGCACATGGTGACGTCGTACAGCGGCGCGTTGCTGCCGGTATCGAAGTGCAGCGCGCTCGATTCACCCGCCGCGCGGAAGCCCTGGAACAGGAAGTCGGCATAGAATTCCAGGCTCGAGCTCGGGCGCCACTGGAGCGCCGCCGCCGCCGAGGGGCGGAAGCGGTTCGAGCTCGGATACTGGAACGAGACGCGGGTCGGGTAGCGGACGTTCGGATAGTTCGACACGCCGCCCACCACGACGTTCGCCGCATGCCGCAGGATCTGCGTGTTGTTGTCACGATAGGAATCGACGAACTTGTTGTCGGTGTAGCTGCCCTCGACCAGGATGCCGATCTCGCCGATCCCGGTCTGCCAGCGGTTGCTGATCAGCAGGTTGGCGTCGATGCCGAACTCCTGCGACTGCTGCCAGTGCAGCCCGGTGATGCCGCCGACGATGCGCGAGCCTTTGAAGTCGAACGGCTTGTGCGACTTCACATCGATCTCGCCGGCGATGCCGGCTTCGACCAGGTTGGCGCCCGCGGTCTTGAACACGTCGAAGCGCGAGACCGACGATGCCGGGAAATCCTGCAGCGCGACGTTGCGGCCCTCTGCGGTGAAAATCTCGCGGCCGTTATAGGTGGTGGTGATGTCGGGCAGGCCGCGCAGGCGAACGCCGCCGGCCTCGCCGTTCAGGCGGTCGACCTGCACGCCGGTGATGCGCGCGAGCGATTCGGCGCCGGTGGAATCGGGAAGCTTGCCGATATCCTCCGCGACCAGCGAATCGACGATGTCGTCGGAATCCTTCTTGATCGCCTGCGCGGTCTCGAGGCTGGCGCGGAAGCCGCTGACGATGATCTCGGTCGGATCGGTGGATTCTTCTTCCTGCGCCACCGGCACGGTCGTCGGCGCCGGCGTCGCAGTCTGCGCCGCGGCGACACCCGGAACCGCCATCAGTGCAAAGGCCGAAGCCGAAACCAACCAACGAGAATTGCAGCGAACCATTCTTCCCCTCCCATTTCGTCCGAGTTTTGCCACTCGGGGCTTATCTATCCGAATTATCATACTAAAATTGGCCTGACAATATCAAGGCCGATGTCTGACCGATTTCCGCGCAAGTACTTCATGTCATAGCGAAATCCAGGCAGCCCCCGCGCTGGCATGACAGCTTCTCGCGGCTGCACCCTCAGTTTGCCGGCCGGACTCGTCGAGAAAACCGGGCGCCGCGGCGACGATGCCGCGCATGGATTCGCGCGCCGCAGCCCAGTCGCCGCTGGCGATCGCGCCATGCACCGCGGCATAGGCGGGAATGTCGGGCGCCGTGGCCCGTCCCGCGCCACGCACGCGGCTGGAGATGCGCAGCGCGGTGCCCACCGCCGCCTGGAACTGCTTGTAGAACGGGTTGCGCGAGGCCTCGAGAATCTCGCAGTGGAAGGCGATCTGCGCATCGAGCGGATCTTCCTGATGCCGCTTCGATCGCCGGATGGCCTCGAAGGCACCCGAGATGCGGTGGACGTCGCGCGGCCAGGCGAAGCGCGCCGCGAATTCCGCCGCGGCCGGCTCGATCGCGATGCGGAGCTGGTTGAACTGACGCAGCACCTCGGCCGACTGGCGCTGCTGGAGCAGCCAGCGCAGTACGTCGGTATCGAGCAGGCTCCAATGCGAGACGGGCAGGATGAAGGTGCCCTGGCGCGGGCGGCTGGCGAGCAGCCCCTTGGCAGTGAGCATCTTCACTGCCTCGCGCGTCACCGACAGGCTGGTGCCATATTGCTCGGCCAGCTCGGCCTCGGGCGGAAAGGGCTTGCCGTCATAATGGCCCGCCGCGATCGCCCCGCCGATCGCATGGAGCAGCCCGAAGGTGAGGTTGTGCCCCAGTTGCGGGCGCGTCTCGCCACCCACAGCCGGCCCGGGAAATGCCAGGGGAGACCAGGCGTTCACGCCTAGGGCTTCCGCGCTTCGGGAAACGCCGCGACGAGCGCGTCATATTCCTTGCGGCTGATCTCGAGCATCGAGCCGTGGCGGGTGCCCGCGGGCATCGAGAAGCGGTTCCACCGCTCCACCCCGCTATTGCCCTGCATCTGGAACCACGGCCCCTCGAGCCGCGGCGCCTTGGAGACGCCGTAGCTGACGCCGGCATATTGCTCGTAATACATCAGCCAGTCGCGGCCGCCCGGCGCACGGATCAGCGTCGGCGCCTCGCGGAAGTTCGGGCTGACCGGCGCCCCGGGCATCGGATAGGGGCCGAGCAGCGCCGGCGCGCAGCTGATCCGCACCGTCTTGCCCGTCGTCCAGTTGTAGGAGGGATAGCGCTCGTCCTTGACCACCGCGCAATAGCCCTTGCCGCCGTCACCCGGCACGATGAACGTGTCGATCGTCGCGATATCCCAGTCGAACAGCAGCTTGGGCGGCCCGTCGAACGTCTTGAGATCGCTGGACAGCGCATAGAGCGTGCGCTGACTCGCCCAGAGCCGCTCCGGGTCCTCGGGCACGTGCGGCACGTTGGGAGTGTGCCAGGTCAGCAGATATTTGCCCGAAGGCTTGTCGAAGAAGAGCTTGGGCGCGCCGAGGCGCGGCAGCGGGTTGGGGAAGCCGCGGATGTTCGAAAGCCGGGGCTCATAGGTGCCGTAAGGCGTCCAGCGGATCAGGTCCGGCGAGCTCCAGAAGCGGATCAGATTGTCGCTGTCGCTCTTGTTGCCGACCAGGATGTAGCGCCCGTCCGGCCCGCGCACGATCGAGGGATGACCGTGATAGTCCTCCGACACCGGCATGCCGCCGTTGAGCCGGCGCCAGTGCAGCCCGTCGAGGCTCACCGAATAGTAGAGCGTACCGTAATGCTCGCTCGTCATGTGCGCGAACAGATAGGCCTTGGCCGGATCCTCATAGGGAATGACCGGCGCCCCGGGCGGCGTTTCCACCGGCCCCTGCTGCGCCCCGGCCGCGCCGCTGCCGAGCAGGAGAGCGGCCACGAACCCGCCCAGAAAAACACGCGACATCCAACTCTCCCCCTGGCGCTTGCCGGATTTCACCTCGGCGTGCGATTCTAGCTAGATTGGTCAGATAAATGTTACTATATTGGCCTGACCAAAACAAGGAGGGGACCGCATGAGCACCGAAACGCGCCGAGCGCATATTTTCCTGGCCAGCGCAGGGCTCGCAGCGGGGCTTCTGGCCTATCCGATCGGAGCGATTTCGCAGCAGGCGCCCAAGCAGGAAGCGCCGGTGAAAGAGGCGAAGCTGATCGCCAAATATTCGGACACCACCCGGCTCGGCACGCCCTGGGCCAAGGACCCGTCGGTGGTCCGCTTCAACGGCAAGTTCCTGATGTACTACACCGTCCCCGCCCCGCGCGAGAATCCGGTGGGCGTGAAGGATTTCCCCAAGGGCCTGGCGATCGGCATCGCCGAGAGCACCGACCTCAAGACCTGGACCAAGGTGGGCGAGATCCTGCCCAAGCAGCAGGTCGAGGCCAATGGCATCGCCGCGCCCGGCGCCGTCGTGATCGGCGGCAAGGTCCACCTGTTCTACCAGACCTATGGCAATCGCGAGAGGGACGCGATCAACCATGCCTGGTCGTCGGACGGCATCGTCTTCGAGCGCGACCCCGGCAATCCGGTCTTCCATCCCGATCCCGCCACCGCGAAGTGGAGCGTCGGCCGCGCGATCGACGCGGATGCCTTTGTCCATAACGGCAAGCTGATGCTCTACTACGCGACGCGCGATCCCGAATTCAAAGTACAGAAGGTCGGCGTGGCGAGCGCGCCGCTCGACTCGAAGTTCACCAAGGGCGACTTCACCAACATCAACAACGACAAGTCGATCCTCGAGCCCGAGCTGGGCTGGGAGCGCGCCTGCATCGAGGCGCCGAGCGTCGTCCGGCACGGCAAGAAGCTCTACATGTTCTATGCCGGCGGCTATAACAACGAGCCGCAGCAGATCGGCGTCGCAGTGAGCACCGACGGCGTGAAGTGGAAGCGGCTCTCCGACAAGCCGTTCCTCGCCAATGGCCCCAAGGGCAGCTGGAACAGCTCGGAATCGGGCCATCCCGGCATCTTCCAGTACGGCAGCCGCACCTTCCTGTTCTTCCAGGGCAACAACGACCGCGGCAAGAGCTGGACGCTCGCCGCCACCGAGATCGGCTGGAATGCGAAGGGCCCCTATCTGAAATAAGCCCGGCCATGCCGAGACAATGATAAGCAGGAGAGTAGATTTGGCCCTTGTCCGCATCCTGGCTGCGCTCAGCCTTGCCGCGACCGTTCCCGGCATGCTGCCGGCAGAGGCACTGGCGCAGCAGGCGCCCGCCCCTGCCCCCGGCTTCGACCTGGTCGCCGATGGCGCCGCGCCGACGATCTTCCTCAGCGCGGGCGATGCGCCGGTGGTCGAGATCGCCGCGCGCGCCTTTGCCGGGGATGTCGAGCGCGTCTCGGGCGTGAAGCCCAGGGTCTCGCAGGAAGCGCCTTCGGGCAAGCTGGCGATCCTGGCCGGCACGATCGGCGGCTCGCCGCTGATCGACAGGCTGATCGCCGACAGGCGCATCACGGTCGACAAGGTGGCGGGCCAGAGCGAGGCCTATACGATCGCGGTGGTCGACAAGCCGGTGCCGGGCGTGGAGCGCGCGCTGGTGATCGCCGGGGCGGATCGTCGCGGCACCGCATACGGCATCTTCCGCCTCTCCGAGCAGATCGGCGTGTCGCCCTGGGTCTGGTGGGCGAACGTCACGCCCGCGCACCAGGACCGGTTGCGCATCGGCGGCGGCACCATCGTCCAGGGCTCGCCCTCGGTGCGCTATCGCGGGCTGTTCATTAACGACGAGGATTGGTCGATCCGCCCCTGGGCGACGGCAAAGGACCCGACCGGCGACATGGGGCCGACCACCTATGCGCATGTCTTCGAGCTGCTGCTGCGGCTGCGCGCCAATTTCCTGTGGCCGGCGATGCACAAGGTCAGCTCGGCCTTCAACCAGGTCGACGGCAATGCCGCGATGGCCGATCGCTACGCGATCGTGATGGGCGCCAGCCACGCCGAGCCGATGCTGCGCGACAATGTTGCGGAGTGGAATTTCGAGCAGCGCGGTGAGTTCAATTACGCCAAGAACGGCAAGAACATCCTGCAGTACTGGCGCGACCGGGTGCAGGCCAATCACCAGTATGAGAATGTCTATACCGTCGGCATGCGCGGTATCCACGACAGCCCGGCCGAGATGAACAAGGGCTTCGACGGGGTCCGGCTGCTCGAAAGGGTGGTGAGCGACCAGCGTGGCCTGCTCAGCGAGGTCGGCGAGGACCCGACCAAGGTCCCGCAGATCTTCGTGCCCTACAAGGAAGTGCTCGACATCTACCGCAAGGGCATGAAGGTGCCCGAGGATGTCACCCTCGCCTGGGTCGATGACAATTACGGCTATATCCGCCAGCTCTCGACCAAGGCGGAGCAGCAGCGCCCCGGCGGCGGCGGTGTCTATTACCACATCTCCTATTGGGGCGTGCCCAACGACTATCTGTGGCTCGACACCACCCCGCCCGCGCTGATCGGCGAGGAGATGGGCAAGGCCTATGCCACCAATTCGAAGCGCCTCTGGGTGCTCAACGTCGGGGACATCAAGCCCGGCGAAAAGGGCCTGAACTATTTCCTCGACCTCGCCTATGATTACGAAGGCACCGCGAAGCTCGGCCAGCAGGGCTGGCTGAAGCAGTGGGCGACCGAGAATTTCGGGCCTGACCAGGCCGATGCGATCGCCGCGCTGCTCGGCGACTTCTACCGGCTCAACTATGCCCGCAAGCCCGAGCATATGGGCTGGAACGACGCCGAGACCGCGCCGCGGCCCACCGAATTCTCGCCGGTCGCCTATGGCGACGAGGCCGGCAGGCGCACCGCCGAGTTCCGCGAGCTCGACAAGCGCGCCGAGGAGATCGCCGCCAGGCTGCCGGCCGGGAAGCGCGACGGCTTCTATCACCTGGTGCTCTATCCGGTGCGCGGCAGCGCAATGATGAACGTGAAGATGCTCGATGCCGATCGCAGCTTCCTCTACGCGCATCAGGGCCGGGCCAGTGCCAATCTCTATGCCGATGCCGCGATCGACGCGTACAAGCGCACCAAGACGGCGACCGAGGCCTATAATGCGGTCGGCGGCGGCCAATGGGCGCACTTCATGCACGACGAGCCACGCTATCAGGCGGTGTTCAACATGCCGCCGCTCGGCCGGGTGACGCCCGCCGCCGCGCCCGGGCTTGGCGTTGCTGTCGAAGGTTCGATCGATGCCTGGGCAGAGCATCCGGCCAAGGCAGCGGAGGCCGCGGACACCAGGCTGCGCGTCCAGCGCTGGCGCACGCCCGGCGCGCCCGGCGACCGGCTGCCCGGCTTCGAGCGCGCGACCGATGCACGCCACTTCATCGATGCGTTCAACACCGGCACCGGCCCGCTCGACATCGCCGCCACGCCTTCCGCGCCCTGGATCCGCATCGAGCGCGAGATGCAGCCCGGCGGCGACCAGCGGCTCTGGGTCTCGATCGACTGGGCGAAGCTCAAGGCAGGCGAGACTGCAACCGGCAGCGTCACCGTCTCGGCGGCAGGCGCCACCCGCAGCATCGCGGTCACCGCGCGCAACCTTGCCGCGCCCAGGGGCATGCTGGTCGAGGACAATGGCATCATCGCCTTCTCGGCGCAGCGCTATGCGAAGCTCCAGGCGGTCGGCGGGCTCGGCTGGCAGGACATGCCTCGGCTCGGCCGCTCGGGCCTGGCGCTGCAGAGCAGCGTCGATCTGCCCAGCGCCGCCGATCCGGCCAAGGCGCCCTATGCCGAATATCGCTTCCGCGTGACCAATGCGGGCGCGGCCAAGCTGCGCACCACGCTGATGCCCAGCTTCGCGCTCAATGCCGAGAACAAGCTGCGCTACGCCGTCTCGATCGATGGCGGTCCGATCCAGCTCGTCGATGCCGAAGCCAAGCGCGACTGGAGTGACGGGGTGGAGCGCAACGCGATTACCTCGGTCACCGACTGGCCGACGCTGTCCGCCGGCGAGCATCGGCTGCGCATCTACGCGCTCGATCCGGGCGTGGTGCTCGACTCGCTCGTCCTCGATCTGGGCGGGCTCGCCACCGCCTATCTCGCGCCGCCGGAGACCATCGCGAAATAAGCCAAGCAAACAAGGGGGAAGGATGTTGAAGTCACTGATGATCGGCGCCGCGCTGCTCGGCGCCGCCACGGCCCTGCCCGCGCACGCCCAGGGCGCGCTCGGCGCCAGCTACAACGACCAGTTCGGCGAGCTGGACTATCGCGACCTCGAGCGCTCCGGCGCGAAATGGGTGCGGATGTCGCTGCCCCTGCCCCAGCTCGACAAGGGCGTCGGCAGCAACGGCGTGCTCAACAAGGTCCTCGAAGTCTCCGAAAAGGGCTACAGCACCGTGCTGTCGCTCAAGCTCGGCTATGTCGGCACCATCCCGCCGCAGCTGGGCAGTGACGCCTGGCTGAAGGACATCGCCCGGCTCGACGCGGTGCTCGGGCTGGTGACCGGCAAGGTCGACGTGCTGGTGATCGGCAACGATCCCTTTCTCGAGGTCCCCGAGAAGAACCGCGACGACAGCTTCAACGCCTATTACGAAGCGATCGCGAAGCATGTGATCGAGCATCGCGCGAAGAACTGCGCGGCCAGCTGCAAGACGCGCCTCTACATGGGCGCGCTGATCCGGCTGGAAATGCCCGCCGAGCGCGGCAAGGTGGTCGATCGCTGGATGAGCTTCGTCAAGGCGACGCCCGAGATCGACGGCGTGGCGATCCAGACGCATGTGGCCGAAGTCGACGAGTCCAAGGCCTATCTGAAATACATCCTGCCGCGCATGCGCCCGGACCAGAAGTTCGTCGTGACCGACTTCTCGCTGGTCAAGACCTGGGAACAGGCGATGCGCACCGAGATCCCCAAGGCCTTCGCCGACAAATATGGCGCGCCGCGAAACGCGCAGAACTGGCAGATCGTCAAGGCGTCGCTCGAGACGCCCTTCTCCAAGGCGCAGTGGGACGAGTTCCTGTCGCAGAGCCCCTGGCTGGAGAGCCGCAAGCATTTCATCGCGAGCCAGATGCAGGTCTTCCGGGAAACCGGCCGCCTCGCCGTCGCCACCATCGCCTTCCCCCAGGGCCTGGCCCCGGCGGACAAGCTCAGCCCGGGCGCCGCGGCATGGCAATTGAACAGCGTGGTCATGCGTCGCAGCGTCAAGCGCAATCCGGACGGCAGCGCGGCGTTCAACTATGGCTGGATCGACGATTTCAAGGCGGTGCAGAAGCCATGAAGACCCTGCTCACGGCCTGCGCCGCGCTGCTGAGCATCGGGGCGGCGCAGGCCCAGGGCGCGCTCGGCGCCAACTACAACGAGCATTTCGAGGACGTGGACAGCCGCGACCTCGACAAGGCCGGCGCGCGCTGGGTCCGCCTGTTCCTGACCATGCCCGAGCTCGACCGCATCCCCGCGGCCGAGCATGGCGCGGTACGGACCATCCTGAAGGTGTCGGGCCGCTACAAGACGATCCTCTCGCTCAAGTTCCCGCGCAACCGGCAGGATTTCCCGGCGCCGGGCAACCCCGAAATGGCGCGCGAGACGGCGTGGCTCGATCAGGTGCTGCCGCTGGTGATGGGCAAGGTCGACATGCTGGTGATCGGCAACGAGCCCTATATCGAGAGCCGGCGCGAGGACCGCGACCTCGATCTCAACGTCTATTACGAAGCGCTGGCGAACCGCGCGATCGCCTATCGCAAGGCGCATTGCGCAAGCGGCTGCCGGACGCATCTCTACATGGGCGCGCTCAACCGGCTCGACCTGGCGATCAACCGCACGGCCTCGACCGAGCGCTGGATGGCGTTCGTCAAGGCGACGCCCGAGATCGACGGTGTCGACATCCACCCACACCTTCCCGACATCGAAGGCTCGCGCATCTTCGTCGACTATGTGACCGCGCGGATGCGACCGGACCAGAAGTTCATCGCCACCGAATTCTCGATCGTGCGCTGGTGGGAGCAGCAGATGAAGGCCGCGGCGCCGGCCGCGTTCCTCGCGCAATATCGCCTGCCGCCCGACGCCAGGAACTGGCAGGTGATCAAGGCGGCGCTCAACGCCCCCTTCCCCAAGCCCGAATGGGACGACTTCCTGGCGCAGAGCCCGTGGTTCGAAGCGCACAAACATTATCTGCGCGATCAGATGGCGATCTTCCGCGCCTCGGGCCGGCTGGCCGTCGCCACCTATGGCTTCAAGCAGGCCAGCTCGATGAGCCGCAACTTCGGCGAAGCCACCACGCCCTGGCTGCTCAACAGCGTCTTCGCCAGCCGCACCGTCCGGCCCAATCCCGATGGCAGCGCGGCATTCGGCTATGCGTGGATCGATGACTTTCGGGCGCTGCAAAAGCCGTAGAGGCCGGCAGACACGCGTCCTTAAGGCGTAGATCGGGCGCGCGTGTGTTCATCGCCAATGGCGCGAGGCATCGAAACCCGATGTGCCTCGCCGCGGGGTGCCCTTCAGGCCGGCGCCGCGGCGGCTTTGAACACGCGCGCGAGCGCAACATATTCGTCCAGGCATTCCGGGTTGGCCATCGCCGCGGGATCGATCACTTTGGCAAGCGCCACGCCTTCGAACAGCCGCTTGATCGGCAGTTCCTGTTTCTTCGAGGAGAGCGTGCGCGGCACCGCCGCCACCTCGACGATCCGGTCGGGCACGAAGCGCGGCGACAGCGCGCTGCGGATCGTGCCGCGCAGCAGATCGGCGATATCGCTTGCCCGCGCGCCGCCGCCGGGCACGACGAACAGCAGCAGCTGGCTGTCGCCCTCCGCCACCCGCACATCGACCACCAGCGAATCCGCCACCTGGTCGAGCTGCTCGATCGCGGCATAGATCTCACTGGTGCCCATCCGGTGGCCGCCGCGATTGATCGTCGCATCGCTGCGCCCGAATATCTCACAGGTGCCGTCGGGCTCGATCTTCAGCCAGTCGCCGTGCCGCCACACGCCCGGATAGGTGTCGAAATAGGAATCGCGGTAGCGCGATCCATCGGCATCGCCCCACAGGAACAGCGGCATGTTGGGCAGCGGGCGGGTGCAGACCAGCTCGCCGACCTCGTCGGTCACCGCCCTGCCGCTTTCGTCCCATGCCTCCACCGCCGCGCCGAGCTGGCGGCATTGCAGCTTGCCGGGCACTTCGGGCAGCTCGCGATTGCCGGTGCAGAAGGCGCCGCAGATATCGGTGCCGCCCGAGCTGTTGAACCACCAGATGCCGGGCACTCCGGCACCGGCAAGCGCAGCGGAGATGCCGGTCTGCACTGCCGCGGGCAGCGGCGATGCGGTGCTGCCCAGCGCGCGCAACGCCGAGAGGTCGCCCTGCGCCGCCAGGTCGAGCCCCATCTTGGCGCACATCGAATAGAATTGCGCGCCCGAGCCGAAGAAGGTGACGCGATTGCGCGCGACGAAGCGCCACAGCGTTCCCCAGTCGGGTGCGTCACGCGAACCCGCCGGGCTGCCGTCGAAGATGCAGATCGTCGCGCCCGCCAGCAGCCCGCCGATCTGGGTGTTCCACATCATCCAGCCGGTCGAGCTGAACCAGTGGAAGCGCTCGCCCGGCGTGCGGGGATCATAGCTGGCGCCCAGGTCGCTATGGATGCGCCCTGCCGCGCCGCCCAGCAGGATGCCGCCATGGCCATGCACCAGCGCCTTGGGCTTGCCGGTGGTGCCGCTCGAATAGACGATCCACAACGGGTGATCGAAGGGCAGCCATTCGGGTTCGAAATTCTCAACCTCTTCCCCGTCGATCGCCTGCATCGCCGCAAAATCCAGCGCATCGCCGATATCGCCCGTCGCCAGCCCCGATCGCACCAGCACCAGCGCCTCGACGCTCGGCAGCTCGGCCCGCAGCTGCGCCACCACGTCGCTGCGGTCGAGGTCGCGCCCGGCATAATGCACGCCGTCGGTGGCGATCAGCAGCTTGGGCTCGATCTGGCGGAAACGCTCGAGGATCGCCGGCACCCCCATGTCCGGCGCGCAGATCGCCCAGATCGCGCCGATCGCCGCGCAGGCGAGGAACGCCACCGCCGCCTCGGGCCGGTTGGGCAGATAGGCGACGACGCGGTCGCCGCGCCCGATCCCCAGCCGGCGCAGCGACACCGAGAACGCCGCCACCCGGCGCGCCAGCTCCCGCCATTCGACCGTCTCGACCGCCCCGCGCTCATCCTCGGCGATGATCGCCGGATGCCCCGATGCCTGCCCGGCAGCGGCATGGCGCAGTGCCTGCCGCGCATAATTGACCCGCACGCCGGGAAACCATATCGCGCCCGGCATCGCGTCACTGGCCAGCACCCGGCCGGGCGTGTCGGGCGACTCGATCGCGTCGAACTCCCACAGCGCCCGCCAGAATGCCTCGGGCTGCTCGACCGACCAGCGGTGCAGCGCCTCGAAGTCCGCGAATTCGGGATGGCCGGCGGCGGCAAGCGCCTGTCGGAACTGCGCGATCAGCGTGGTCATTCTGGCGACTCTCCTGCGGCCGGCGCTACCCGCCGGCTCGCACCGACCCTATTCGGGCGGCTCGTCAAGAATCAATATTTTTTGATAGAATAAATGTAATCAGGCGACCCGCTTGGTCTGGGCCGCGGCACTGACGATCAGATCGGTCGTCCGCCGCAGATGCGCGACCATCGTGCGCACCAGCCCCTCGGCATCACGCTTGAGCGCCAGGCCGGCGATCACATGATGCTCGTCGTCGACGTCGCGCGGCGCCTTCACGTGCAGCGACAGGCCGCGATAGCGTTCGGATTGCTCGTAGAGCTGGCTGTGCAGCGCGAGCAGGCGGCGGCTGCCACAAGCGCTGACCAGCGCATAGTGAAAGGCGGCATGGCGATCGACCCATTCAGGATTGAGCGCTTCCTGGGTCTCGCCGACGACCACCGGCTCGCGCCGCAGCCGATGCTCGGCGGCCAGGATATTGGCTTCCCACTCGACATCGCCGCGCTCGACCGAGCGGCGCAGCGCCACGGCCTCGATCTCGCAGCGCAGGTCGGTCAGGTCCTCGAGATCGGCGATCGAGAGGGGGGCGACGACGAAGCCGCGCTGATCGCGCGAGACGACCAGCTGCTCGGGCACCAGTCGTGACAGCGCCTCGCGCACCGCGCCCGGGCTCACCTGGAGTTCCTCGGCAAGCTCCTGGATTTTCAGCTTCTTCTCGGGAACGTGCCGGCCCTTGAGGATGTCCGATCGGATAACCTCATAGGCAAGCGTGGTCTGGCTGCGCGCGCCGCCATTCTCCAGCTCCCGAATCTCTCCAATCAGCGACATAATCCTTTTTCGTATCGAACCACTATTTGCGCCGGTGTCGCATAATCGGCGCCGCGGCGCCATATCCCGGCGGCAGGGGACGGGTCAGGCCGCCGGTGCGATGACGCGATTCTCGATCGCGCCGATCTGCTCGACTTCGCAGCGCACCACGTCGCCGGGCTGGAGAAACAGCGGAGGCTGGCGCGCCACGCCCACGCCGTCGGGCGTGCCCGTGGCGATCAGGTCGCCGGGATCGAGCGTGAAGGCGGTCGAGAGATAGGCGATCTGGTCCCAGATATTATAGACCAGCTGCTCGGTATTGCCGTCCTGGCGCAGCTCGCCATTGACGTAGCTGCGCAGGCCCAGCGTGTGCGGGTCCGCCACTTCGTCGGCGGTGACGATCCACGGCCCGATCGGCCCGTGCGTGTCGAACGACTTGCCCATGGTGAAGGTCGGCGAATGCTGCTGCCAGTCGCGCGCCGAGACGTCGTTGCATACGACATAGCCGAAGATGTGGTCACGCGACTGGTCGGCGGTGACGTGCTTCGCCGGCTTGCCGATCACCACGCCCAGCTCGACCTCATAATCGAGTGCCTTGGACACGCCCGGATCGGTATCGGCATAGGGGCCGACGATGCAGCTGGTCTGCTTGTTGAACCAGAACTGGTTGGTCGGCGTCGCGACGCCCAGCCGCTTCGCCTCCTCGATATGCTTGCGATAGTTCATGCCGATCGCGAGATATTTGCCGGGCCGCTCAATCGGCGCGAGCAGCGACACGTCGCCGAGCGAGAGGCCGGCCGCCCCCGAATCGCGGAGCGTGGCGATCGCCTCCAGCGCTTCCGCGCCGTCCGCGATCACCGCGAGCATCGTCGGATAGCGATCCGCAAGCGAATCGAGCGGGACGACTTCGTCCCCGCGCATCACGCCGAGCCGCACTCCTTGCGCAGAATCGAAGCGCACCAGCCGCATCAGACTTCCTCCTTGCCCTCGTCCCGGTCGTTCGCCGGGTCCGGATTTCATGCCATGGGCGCATTCATAGAAGCGAAAAAACCGATTTGACTAGGAAAAAAATGTTTTTATGAAATGTGCAGACGAAAGAGCGCATGCGAAGCTAGGATCTGCCCTCGGGGGCGATCGGCTTCAGCTGGCCGGTCGGTTGGAGTGGGAGCGAGAGAGGCAATGAACGACAATGCCGTTCAGTCCGCGATAGTGGATAAGGTCCGCAGCGACCCGCGGCTGGCACGCAGCGCCGCGCCGGTCGTCAAGGCGATCGACCTGGCCCATGTCCGCTTCAGCCGCGCCGATATTGCCCGTCAGTCCCGCTTCCTCGCCGATTTCGGTCTCCGCGAAACGGGCCGGGCGGGGGAATGGACCGGCTTTTCCGGCCTGGGCGGCTATGGCCCCTGCTATCTGCTGCGCGAGGGCGAAGACCGGTTTCGCGGCATCGCCTTGGCAGTCGGGTCGCGCGCCGATCTGGAGACGCTTGCCGCGCTGCCGGGGGCCTCGCCGATCGAGCCGGCGCTGGGCTGGCCGGAGGGCGAGCAGGTTCGGCTCACCGATCCGGCGGGCAACGCCGTCCATGCCGTGCATGGCCCGCACACTGCGCCCGCGCTGCCCCGCCAGTCGCTTTCGCACAATATCGATGGCGAACTGCGCCGGCTGAACGCGATGCAGCGCCCGCCCGCCCAGCCGGCCACGGTGCTCCGCATCGGCCATGCCGTGCTCGGCGTCGTCGATTTCTTCGCGGTGGTGCGCTGGTACATCGATCATTTCGGGCTGATCCCGTCGGACATCCAGACGATCGGCGACGGCGATCCCGCGCTCGTCTTCATGCGCTGCGACCGGGGCGACACCCCCGCCGATCACCATACGCTGGTGATCGCCCAGAACGTCGTCAACGGCTTCAGCCACTGCGCCTTCGAATGCCTCGACATCGACGATATCGCGATGGGCCAGGAATGGCTGGCGGCGCATGGCTGGAAACATGCCTGGGGGCTCGGGCGCCATCTGCTCGGCAGCCAGATCTTCGACTATTGGCGCGATCCGGCGGGCGACAAGGTCGAGCATTTCATCGACAGCGACAAGTTCACCGCGGACCGCCAGGTCGATGTCTCGCCGCTCACCAGCGGCGGGCTCTATCAATGGGGGCCGGCGGTCCCCGCCGATTTCGAGAAGCCGAAGATGAGCCTCGGCCTGCTCTGGCGCGCGTGGCGCAATATCCGGGCGAGCAAGGAAATGTCGTTCGGCCGGGCCAAGACGCTGATGCAGGCGCTGAAGGATCCCCCCCGGCCCTGGCATTGATCACTCTCTTTCAAACCAACAGGCGCCCGCAAGAGGCGGCGGACAACATGGAGTTCGGGATGCGGACGAGTTTGGCGATTGCGTTGCTGGTTTCGGTTCTGGGCGGCGTTGCCCCTGCGGCGGCGCAGGAGGCCAGCTTCGTCACGCTCGGCACCAATTCGGGGCCGATCCCCAATCCGAAGCGCGCCGAGCCGGCCAATCTGCTGCGCTTCGGCGATCAGGACATCCTGATCGATGCAGGGGACGGCGCCGCCTGGCAGCTCGCCAAGGCGGGGGTGCCGCTCAAGAACCTGCACGCGATCCTGATCAGCCATCTCCATTTCGATCATACCGGCGGCCTGTTCGCGCTGATCAGCCAGCGCTACCAGATGCTCGAGCCGAGCCCCTTCACCGTCTATGGCCCGCCGGGCACCAAGGCGCTGGTCGACGGGATCGTCGCCACCATCACGGCGTCGAGCAAGGGCGGCAACAACATGCGCGCCTTCATGCCCGGTGCCGCCGGCGGCAATGTCACCGTGGTCGAGCTCGCCGATGGCGCCAGTTTCGATCTCGGCGCGGTGAAGGTCCGTGCGGTGCGCAACACCCATTTCGTCGCCACGCCCGGCGGCGACACGCCCGATGCGCTGTCCTTCGCCTATCGCTTCGACATGGGCGGCAAGGCGATCGTCTATACCGGAGACACCGGCGCGAGCGATGCGGTGACCGCGCTGGCCAAGGGCGCCGACTTGCTGGTCAGCGAGATCATGGACCCCGACATCGCGCTCGCCAAGGTTTTCGCCGGCACGCCCAATGCGCCGCAGCAGATCAAGGACATGATCGCCGAGCATTTCCGCCGCGAGCATGTCTCGCCGCTGGAGGCCGGACTGATGGCGTCGCGCGCCGGCGTGAAGCAGCTGGTGCTCACCCATAACGCGCTGCCCGACGATGCGATCGAGGGCGCCCGCGCGTCGATCGCCAAGAACTACAAGGGTCCCGTCACCTTCGCCCAAGATCTCGACAAATTCTGATCGCGCCAGGGAGGACATAGCCATGCTGCCCGCCAAGGCGATCGACGTTCACGCCCATTTCCTTCCACCCGCCTATCGTGAGGCTCTGCGCGGCGCAGGCCTCACGCTTCTTGATGGCGGCATGCCCATCCCCGCCTGGTCGCCCGAAGAGGCGATCGCGCTGATGGACGAGCTCGGCATCGCCGGCGCGATGCTCTCGGTCTCCTCGCCCTTCGCGGTGTCGCTCGCCGGCAGCCACGCGCCCGAGCTCTGCCGTGCGGTCAACGACTATGCCGCCGAGATGAAGCAGCGTTACCCGACGCGCTTCGGGGCGCTGGCGATGCTGCCGGTGCCGATCATCGACCAGAGCCTGGCCGAGATCGAACGCGCGCTCGACACGCTCGGGCTCGACGGCATCGCGCTGCCCACCAATGCCGCCGGCGTCTATCTCGGCGAGGAAAAGCTCGCGCCCGTGCTCGATGCGCTCAACGAACGCGGCGCCACCGTCTTCGTCCACCCGACCATGCCCTGCTGTTTCGAATCCTTCGGCCTCGGCCTCCCCGCGCCGATGATCGAGTTCCCCTTCGACTCCACCCGCGCGATCGCCAGCCTGCTCTATTCGCAGGCGCTGCCGCGGCGCGAGAAGATCAACTTCATCTTCAGCCATGGCGGCGGGCCGACTTCGTTCCTCGCCTCGCGGATGACGATGATCGGCGGTACCCCCTTGCTGGGCCCCCGCGCGCTGCCGATGGCCGAGGCGCGGCAATGGCTGGCGCGCTGGCATTATGATCTCACGCTGATCGGCTCGCCCGCCGAAGTCTCGGTGCTCAAGGCGATGGTCCCCACCTCGCAGATCGTTTACGGGACCGACTATCCCTTCTCGCCGGCGATCCTCGCGCGCATGGCGGCGGGGGCCTTCCCGCATCTGCCCTTCGATGCCGCCGAACAGGCGCAGGTGCTGCACGGCAATGCCGCGCGGCTGTTCCCCGCCTTCGGGCGCAAATGCGGATGCGGACAATGAGCGCGCGTGCAGAGGTTGTCGTGATCGGGCTTGGCCCGGTCGGTGCGGTGCTGAGCTGCCTGCTCGGCCAGGCGGGGCTGCGTGTGCTCGCGGTCGAGCGCTCGCACGAAGTCTATCCGCTGCCCCGCGCCGCGCATTTCGATCACGAGATCATGCGCGTCTTCCAGTCGGTCGGCATTGCTGACGAGGCACTCAACCATGCCGAGCCCGCGGGCGCATATGAGTTCCGCAACGCAGCCGGCGACTTGCTGATGGACGCGCGCCTCGACGCGCAGGGCCTGTCCGGCTGGGCGGGGTCGTACATGTTCAACCAGCCCGGCATCGAGCGCGCGCTGCGCGCCCGTCTGGCCGCGATGCCCAATGTCGAAGTCCGTCTCGGCGACGCGTTCCAATCCTATGTCCAGCATGCCGATCATGTCGAGGTCACGCTGGCCGGCGGCGATGTCGTCACTGCGCGCTATCTGGTCGGGTGCGACGGCGCGCGCAGCGCGGTACGCGAAGCGATGGGCGTCGCGCTCGACGATTACCAGTTCGACGAGCCCTGGCTGGTTGTCGATACCATCCCCGTCGATCCGGAGACGGTGCCCAAGGTCAATCTCCAGATCTGCGACCCCGCCCGGCCCACCACCTGCGTCCGCATGGGCCCGGGCCGCCACCGCTGGGAATTCATGCTGGCGCCCGACGAGACGGCGGAACAGGCCATGGCGCCGGGCTTCCTCGAAGCCTTGCTCGAACCCTGGAAGGCCAAGGTCGAGATCGAACGCAAGGCGGTCTATCGCTTCCACGGCCTCGTCGCGAAGCAGTGGCGGGATGGCCGCGTGCTGCTCGCCGGCGATTCCGCGCACCAGACCCCGCCCTTTGCCGGCCAAGGCATGTGCTCGGGCATCCGCGACGCGGTCAACCTCGCCTGGAAGCTTGATGCGATCCTCGGCCGCGGTGCCGATGATGCGCTGCTCGCCAGCTATCAGACCGAGCGCGAACCCTGCACGCGCAGCTATATCGAACTGGCGATCCACATGGGCCGCATCGTCTGCTCGCGCGATCCGCAGGTCTGCGCCCAGCGCGACGCGATGATGATGGCCGCGCTCGCGGCCGGCGCCGCGCTCCCCCTGCCCCCGCCGCACGGGCCGGGGCGCGAGGGCGGGGTGTTCGTCGCCGGAGACGTCGCGGCTGGCACGATCTTCCCGCAATTCCTGGCGGAGGACGGCGGCCGCATGGACGACGCGCTTGGCGCCGGCGCCTGGCTGATCGGCGGCGAGACCGGCAACGGCCTCACCGGCTTCGCGCTCGACGATGTCCGGCTGGCGCCGTTCCGCGCGGCGATCGAGGCGTGGCTGTTCGAGCGCGGCGCCGAGGCCGTGCTGGTTCGCCCCGATCGCTATGTGTTCGGCGCCGGCGATGCCGACGCGCTCGCCGCCGCCTGGCACCAGCGGGTCGCCGGGGAGGCGTGCCCAGCCTGAGCGCCGGGAAGAAGGGAGGCGACAATGCTACCGGGCCATGCCGACGATATTTATTCGGAAGCCGGGATCGCCGATCCCCATCTGCATGATCGTGCGATCCGCGATCGCCGCGCCGTGGTTGCGCGTGACGATGCGATCGGCCGAAATACCCCTGCCGACCATGTTCGCCTCCGTTTCGCCTGCCCGTCGGCACCCGGCTTCCCTTGCCTGCCGATGACGCCGGCCGCCTGAACACTCGAAATCCGGCGTTTCCCGCCACTTGGCATCCCGCCGGGCAAACGTTGACTCGCTCCGCAAATAATATATTTTTTAATCATAAAAACATTGAAACATTGGGAGGGTATATGAAAGGAAAGATTGCACTCGCTTGCTCAGCCGCCCTGGCCACCTGCATTGCAGCGCCGGCTTTCGCGCAGCAGACCCCCGACGCGCCCGCCGCGCATCCGGAAGCGCAACTTACCACCAATGACGAGATCGTCGTCACCGCGCGCAAGCGCAGCGAGCGCGTGCAGGATGTCCCCGCTACGGTCGGCCTGATCGATGCCGACACGATCGCCGCCAAGGCGGTGCAGGACTTCACCGACATCTCGCTGGTCGCGCCGTCGATCAACATCTCGGACGCGCCGAGCCCCAACGCCTTCTCGATCACGATCCGCGGCCTCGGCTCGGAGCCAGGCAACCCCTCGTTCGACAGCTCGGTCTCGCTGTTCGTCGACGGCGTCTATACGCCGCGCTCGCGCGAATTCTCGACCTCGCTGTTCGATGTCGGCGGGATCGAGACGATCAAGGGCACCCAGGCGGCGCTGCTCGGCAAGAACACCAGCCTCGGCGCAGTCAATCTGACGACGCGCAATCCCGGCGACCATGTCGGCTACGACATTCGCGCCACCCACGAGTTCGAGATCTACAAGAACCGGGTCGAAGGCGGGATTGATCTGCCGCTCAGCGACAGTTTCGCGGTCCGCATCTCGGGCCTGTACGACTACAACCGCGGCGCGATCCAGAACCGGATCGACAAGAGCTACGGCCCCAGCACCGATGCGCGCGCCGGCCGGATAAAGGCGGTGTGGAAGCCCAGCGCCGATCTCGACGTCACCGCGATGTACCAGGTCACCCGCGAAGTGAACAACGGCGCCACCGCCGAGTTCGTCAAGGCCACGCCGGTGCCGGGCGCGCTGGCCGCGGCGGCGGGCTATCCGGGCACGATCGAGACCAATCTCGACAACAGCACCTCGGTCTATTCGCCGGCGCTTGGCGGCGCTGGCCACGGCGTGATGAACAGCCAGCGCGGCGCGCTCACGGTCAACTGGAAGCTCGGCGACTACACGCTCACCGCGCAGACCGGCTATACCCAGTCGGACACCAGTTCGAACAGCAACGTCGCCTTCGTGCCGGGCAATTACGGGCTGCAATGGGTCACCGACAAGTCGAAGCAGGTGACGCAGGAAATCCGGCTGACCTCGCCCCAGGGCCGCGACGTCCAGTTCATCGTCGGCGCGCTCTATCTCAACGGCAGCTACGACAACGATACCACCGGCAAATTCGCCTATCCGGGAACGCCGCCGGTCACCGGTACCTCGCTGACCAACTTCAACCAGGACAATGAGGCGTTCTCAGGCTTCGGCCAGGTCGATGTGAAGCCGGTCAAGGACCTCACCATCTCCGCGGGCCTGCGCTACACCAGCGAGACCAAGTCGGTCGATCTCGGCCGCAAGGCGGTGGTACCGGGACTGTACAGCACGGTCGTGCTGCCGCCCTATGCGCCCTTCTCGATGTCCAAGACCGAAGGCAATGTCGATGCCTCGCTCGGGCTCAGCTACAAGCTCTCGCCCACGGCGATGGTCTATGCGTCGATCGGCCAGGGCACCAAGGCGGGCGGCTATGCCCAGTCGGCCTCGTTCCTCGACAAGTCCGAATATGATCCCGAGCGCGCGCGCACGGCCGAGTTCGGCTTCAAGAGCCAGTTCGCCGATCGCCGGCTGACGATCAACGCGGCAGCCTTCTACACCGAAGTGAAGGACTTCCAGCTGGTCACCTTCACCGGCCTCGCCTTCGAAGTGCAGAACACCAATCTGCGCACCTATGGCGTGGAATCCGAGATCGCCTGGGCGCCGCGGCGCGACATGCGCTTCTACTGGAACAACACCTATGCCAATGCGCAGGACACGATCACGCACAGCGACACCACGCATGCGCCGCGCTGGGCCGGCGTCGTCGGTGGATCGTTCAGCCCCGAGATCGCCGACGGCATCCGCTTCTCGCTCGACGGCGACCTCACTTATCGCTCGAGCGAAACCGGCCAGCGCAACCAGGCCAACGTGATCCGCATCCAGCCGTCGCAGCGGATCAACGCCAGCATCGGCCTGCTCAGCGACAAGGATGGCTGGAGCATCCGCCTGATCGGCAAGAACCTCAACGACGAGCGCGGCTTCGGCTTCGTCTTCCCGGCGCCGCTGATGCCCGCCGGAAACGTGCTGGCCATCCCCAGCGAACCGCGCACGATCGCACTGCAATTGGGGATGAAATACTGAAGGGGGGACGGGGCCGGGTCACGCATGCGCGTGGCCCGGCCCCTTCGCGTCAGGGCAGCTTCGCCGCCCATCCGGTCAGCGTGCCCGCATAGCGTTCCGGATCGCTCGCGTGCATCACGTGCATCGCGCTGGGGAAGGAGACATAGTCGATCTTCTGTCCCGCGCCTTTCACCAGTTCCTGCACCTTTTGCGCCTGCAGGTCCGAGATCGCGCCGATCAGCAGCCCGGTCGGCGGAATGGTGCGGCCATGATGCGTCATCAGCACCGGCACCTTGACCTGGGCCAGCATGCGGTCGTGCGGGCAGCTCTGCGCAACCGTGCCTTCGTAGAAGACGCGCGCCCATTCGGGGTCATATTCCTTGATGCTCTGCGGCGCCTCGGCGGGGGCGGGCAGCATCTGCAGTACCTTGACCGGCGAGGTCTTCACCGCGCGCAGATAGCCGTCCCAGTCGCCCACCTGCCACTGGTCGCCCAGATAATCCCGGTATAGCCGGAAGATCACACCGGCGATCGTCTGGCGGATGCCATGGCCATAAGCAGGCGTCAGTTCGGACGAGAAAAGCGGCGGATCCTCGTACATCGCGCCGCGGATCTGCCCCGGCAGCGCAAAGGCCGACAGCCATGCCGACAGCACGCCGCCCGAGCTGTTTCCTGCGACGATCACCGGCTTGCGGATCACCGTCGCGATGAACCGGACGAGATCGTTGCCCATATTGTCGAGGCTGTAGCGTCCCGGCGTCCAGCTGCTGCGCCCCTGCCCGCGCAGATCGACCGCGAAGATGTGGAAATCCTTCTCGAGCAGCTGCATCGCCTTTTCATAGGTCCACCATGATCCGGTCTGCTCGGGGATCAGCAGCAGCGCCGGTTTCGACGGCGAACCCGCCTCGGCATAGTTCATCCGGATCTCGCCCAGATCGACCTGCTTCTCCGGATAGGCGTGGGGCACATAGATGTTGCGTGCGGCAGGCGAAGGCGTCGCGGATTGCGCTCGTGCGCCGGCCGCAGCGAGGAGCGCCGGCGCGGTAGCCAATGCCAGGAATGCCCTCCGGTTCGCCGACGCCGTGCCGTTGCCGGAAGCTGGCTGGATCTCTTCGCGCATTCCAAACTCCTCTCTGAGCGACTCATAAACGGATAATCACTATCCGCTTGATGCCCTATCCCTAAAGTGGATAGAGTCAATCCGCTTTCAGGAACGCTCCAATGGACGATGCCGACACTCCCCTGCGCGCGGACGCGCAACGCAACCGTCAGCGGATCATCGCGGCGGCGGCGGCGGTGCTGGCCGAAAAGGGGCTGGGCGCCGGTTTCAACGAGATCGCGCACCGCGCGGGAGTCGGCGTCGGTACGATCTACCGGCATTTCCCCCGCCGCGAGGCGCTGATCGAAGCCGTGATGCACGGGCGGATCGCGGAAATGGACGGTTTCCTCGAACAGGCGCTCGCTGCACCCAGCGCCTGGGCGGCGTTCGAACTGGTCTTTCGCGGGGCGGTCGCGATGAACATCGCCAATCTGGGGGTGCGCGATGCGATCTTCGGCGTGGAAGGCGCCGATGGCAGGCTCGCCTCGCATCAGGAGGTGCTCGCCGGTCCGCTCGCGCAATTGCTCGACCGTGCTCGCGCCGAAGGCATGCTCCGCCCCGAGATCACCGTCGCCGATGTCGTGATGCTGATTCTGATGCTCGTCGAGTTCGGCCATCGCAGCCAGCCGGTCGCTCCCGATGCCGTGCGGCGCTATGTCGATCTGATCCTTGGCTCGCTGCGCGCGCGGCCCGATGCCCCGCCGCTCGGCGCCGAGCTTCCCGATGCCGATGCCCGCCGGATCGGCGCGGCGTGGATCGCTTTCAAACCATGACCGGGCCGAGGGGATAGCTTCGGGCAGCGCCTGCCGGCCCAACTGCCACGCAATTCGCCCCGCTGCAGGGGAAGCGGGTCAAGGATGTTCCTTCCCCGTCCCCGACGGCAAACTGCAGCGACGCGCCAAATAAATTCGCTTGTGGCATTCGGAAACGCCGCCAGCATGCGTCCTTGTAGTGATGCAGTTTCGTCTTTCCGCCAGGCCATGAAGCCCGCCCCCGAACCCGCGCGGTCCGATGTCGCGGCGATTGCGGACAGCTATCGTTCTGCGCTCTATGCGTTTTTCCTCCGGCGGCTGCGCAATCCGGCGGATGCCGAGGATGCCATTCAGGAGCTGTTCGCGGCGCTCAGCCGGCGCGGCACTCCGCAGGGAATCGAGAATGTCGAGCGTTACGTGTTCCAGGCCGCCGCGAACCAGCTGCGCGATCGTGCCCGGCGGGTGCGGGCGCGGCCACCGATCGACCTGCACGGCGGCGCCGATCCGCATGAGCAACTCGTCGACGAAATCTCGCCCGAGCGCGAACTGCTCGGCCGCGAAGCCTATGCCGGCTTCATCGCGGCGCTCCAGGAGCTGCCCCAGCGCGCGCGCGACGTGTTCGTGCTGAACCGGTTCGAGGAGATGACCGGGCGCGAGATCGCCTATCGCCTGGGCATCTCGCAGCGCCAGGTGGAGAAGGATATCAGCCGCGCGCTCTCCCATCTGCGGGAGCGGCTGTCGTGAGGGCCGCGGGCAACATGCCGCCGCTCAGCCGCAGCGAGGCGGTGATCTGGTGGGCGACGCGCCGTGCCGTCGACCCCGAGCGCTTCGCCAGCGATCCGCGCTTCGCCCGCTGGCTCGAGGATGCCGGCAACGCAGAGGCGTGGGAGCGGCAATTGGCGCTCGATGCAAGGATCGGCGGCTTCGCCTCGCGGCCCGAGCTGCTGGCGATGCGCAGCACCGCGCTCGAGACCATGCCGAGCTTCGGGCGCCGCAACCGCTACTGGATATCGGGCGCGCTCGCCGCCAGCCTGGTGCTGGCGATCGGTACGACGATCGTCGCCTCGCTGCCGCCCCAGGCGCAGATGCGCATCGACGGCCTGGCCAATGTCGAGCGGCTGACCGCCGCCAAGGCGGGCCGGCGCAACGTCACCATGCCTGACGGCTCGAAGATCGCGCTCAACGGCGGCACCGTGATGGAGACGCATTTCACCCGCGATCGCCGCGAGATCCGCCTGCTTTCGGGCCAGGCCTTCTTCCATGTCGCCAAGGATCCGTCGCGGCCCTTCATCGTGGCGGCGGGCAACCGGATGGTGACCGCCACCGGCACCAGCTTCAATGTCGAGATCGGCGCGGACGGCGAAGTGCGCGTGGTGCTGATCGAAGGCCATGTGCGCGTCGATCCGGTCGAGCGCAGCGGCTGGACGCGGCTGGTGCCGGCGCTGGCGCCGACCACCGAGCTTCAGCCCGGCGACGAGTTCGTCGCGCCGGTCGCAGGCGAGCCTGCCGTGAAGGTCGGCGATGTCGAGAAGGAGACCGCGTGGCAGCGTGGCCTGGTGATCCTGCGCGACGATCGGGTGGAAGAGGCGCTGCGCGCCTTCGGTCGCGCCTCCGATCTCAACCTCGATGCCGATCCCCGCGTCGCCGCGCTGCGCGTGAGCGGCGTGTTCCCGGCGGACCGGCCCGAGGATTTCGTCGCCGCGCTCGAGAATCTCTATCCGGTGGAGAGCCGCCGCACCGGCCGGTCGATCCTGCTCAGCCTGCGCGCCGACACGAAATCCGGTAAATCTGTAAAATAAATGCCACATCCCGTTCGGAATGGCGCGCCGCCTACGTCCTAATCCCCAAGGCGCCGTATCTCGGGGCCGGGGGAAATTTCCGGGGGGAAATGATGGGACGTACGCTTGGTATCAAGTTGATGACTTCGGTGTTGGCGACCAGCTCGGTCGCCGCGATCGCGGTGGCGCTGCCGGCGCCTGCCATGGCGCAGGCGGCGTCGGGCTTCTCGATCCCGGCACGCGACCTTGCCAGCGCGCTGGAGAGCTTCGCGCGGCAGAGCGGCAAGTCGATCATGTTCGAGCGCGAAAAGGTCATGGGGGCCCGCTCGACCGCGATCAAAGGGCGCATGAAGACCGAGGAAGCGCTGAAGCGGCTGCTCACGGGCACCGGCTTCACCTTCGAAAAAGCCAATGCCAACACCTTCGTGATCAAGCCGGTCGGCCCGGCGCGGGTGAGCGACGACGACAGCCAGCGCGAGGATCATGGCGCGCGGCCGGAGATCCTCGTCACCGGCCAGAAGGGCTGGACGCTCAACACCGACATCCGCCGCACCGAGGATGATTCCCAGCCCTTCGTGGTGTTCACCCATGAGGAAATCCAGCGCTCGGGCTCGAACAATGTCGAGGAATTCCTGCGCGATTATCTGAACTCCAACGTCGGCGGCCCGATGACGCAGGCGGGCGGGTCGAGCGGACAGAAGGGCTATGTGAACCTGCGCGGCCTCGGCACCGACGAGACGCTGATCCTGGTCGACGGCCGCCGCATCGCGCCGATCAACCTGGGCGGCGGCGTCAACCAGCCGATGGTGAGCAGCATTCCCATCAGTGCGGTCGAGCGGATCGAGGTGCTCGCCTCCGCTGCCTCGGGCATCTATGGCGGCAGCGCCACCGGCGGCGTGGTCAACATCATCCTCAAGCGCGATTATCGCGGGATCGATATCAGCAGCACGCTGGGCAGCAGCTACAACGGCGCCGCGAAGAACGGCCGCGTCGACTTCTCCGCCGGCGCCAACCTGTTCGGCGGCGGCACCCGGGTGATGGTCACCGGCAGCTGGCAGAAGACCAATCCGCTCTACTTCAAGGACGCGGACTATCTGACCGATTACGGCAAGCTCTACATCGCCGCCAATCCCGCGGTCCTGCCGTTCGGCAGGACGCCCAACATCCGCAGCACCACCGGTGCGAACCTCGTGCTCAAGGCCGCTTATGGCGGCCAGTCGCTCGGCTCGGCGATCACCTATGTCCCGCTCGGCTCGGCCGGCGTCGCCTCGCAGGGCGCGCTGGCGGTGGGCGCGGGGCTGCTCGCCAATGCCGGCCACTATAATTACGATCTCTCGCCGACCGCGCAGACCAGCGCGGGCGTCGCCGGCGCCTATGCGCGCGTGCTCACCGGCGTCGAGACGATCTCCGGTACCTTCGCGATCCGGCAGGACGTGACCAAGTGGCTCAACCTGTTCGTCGAGGCCGCCGGCGATCAGAGCAAGGGCACCTCGGTCAACAACATCCTCGACAGCACGGTCATCACGCTGGCGGCGACGGCGCCGAACAACCCGTTCCAGCAGGCGATCGCGGTCACCCTGCCGCTCTACTCGGACAACTTCCTCCACTATAAGACGCAGGGCATCCGCCTGACCGGCGGCGCGGTGCTCAAGCTGCCCTTCGGCTGGACGGGCGCGGCGGACTATTCGTGGAACCGCACCTCCTATGACAGCGAAAGCCCGCGCAGGGTCGTCAGTTCGCAGATCACCGGGCTGAGCAGCGGTGCGATCGACATCATCCGCGACGTCGCGGCCTACCCGATCGCCTATCAGCTGACTGACCTCGGCTCGTTCCAGGAGAATGTGCCCTCGACGGCGCAGACCACCTCGCTACGACTTGCCGGCCCGCTCCCGATCGGCCTGCCCGGCGGCAAGCCGACGCTCACCATGCAGCTGCAGCGGGTGAACACCACGCTGCCGGGCTCGGTGGGCTACAGCTCGGGTGCCACCGGCTCGTCGATCAGCTATCGCCCGCGGCGCGTGGTTTCGGCCGATAGCGGCTATTTCGAGGGGCGGATCCCGCTCTTCTCCGAGGCCAACCACATTCCCTTCCTCAACACGCTCGAGTTCCAGGTCGCCGGTCGATACGAGAAATATTCGGTCAGCGGCACGGTCAGCAGCACGCTTTGCTACAGCTTCACCGGGCGCCCGCTCACCGAGGCGGACCTCGACCTGCCATGCCCGCTGACGACCTCCGTCATCCGGTCCGGCACCAATTCGCGCTCGTCGTTCAACCCGACCTACAGCGTGAAGTGGAAGCCGGCCAAGGATCTGATGCTGCGTGCGTCCTACGCCACCGGCTATCGCCCGCCGAGCACCGATCAGCTGGTGTCCGCCGCCGGATCGTTCCTCGTCGTCGCGCAGGACCCGCAGCGCGGCAATGAATCGGTCGGCAACCCGGCGATCCCCGGCGGACTGGCCTTCGTGCCCGGCCTCACCGGCGGCAATCCGAACCTGCGGCCCGAACAGGCGACCAGCTACACCGCCGGCTTCGTGCTGACGCCGCAATATATCCCGCATCTGCGCCTGTCGGTGGACTGGACCGAGACCGACAAGCGCGACAATTACTTCGTGCCCTCGACGCTCTTTCTCGCCAATTCGGCGGGGTACAATGCGGCGGCGCAGACGCTGTTCAACCAGTTCCTCGCCGCCTATCCCGAGCGCTTCACCCGCTCGGGCGCGCTCGGTGCCTATAGCGTCGCGCCGATCACCTATATCGACGGCACGATTATCAACCTGGCCCGGGCGAATATCGGCGCGCTCGATTTCAACGGGAGCTACGAGACCGCGGTCGGCAACGGCACGCTCTATTTCAACCTGACCGCAAGCTGGCTGTACAAGTTCAAGGTCCAGGTTGCCGAGGGCGCGCCGATCACCAACTGGGCGGGCGTCGCCGGCACGGCGTTCTTCGGCGCCGGCGCCGATGGCGGCCCCGAATGGCGCGGCTCTGCCGCGATCCATTATGCCAGCGACAAATGGACCCTCGGCGCCGCGGCGCGCTACTACGACAGCTATTATTTCACGCCCGATCACCAGCGCAACGTGGTGCTCGGCAAGTCGATGATCCCGGCGCAGATCTATTTCGATCTCAACGGCAGCTATCGGCTGTTCGAGAAGACCGAATTCCGCGCCGGGGTCCGCAACCTGCTCAACAAGCAGCCGCCCTTCGATGGCACGAGCTACAGCCAGTTCGGCGATCCGCGGCGCGGCACCTGGTATTTCGGCATCTCGCAGAAATTCTGACGACTGAAGGCGACGTCGCAACGCGCCCGGGCTTCGCCGGGGTGTTGCGGCGCGCCCATATGGGAAAGGGTTATCATGAAGCGTATCGGTAAAGGCCTGCTGGGTTTCGCGCTGGTTTCAACCTGCCTCACCGGCATCGGCCACGCCCAGAAGGCGCCGGCCCGGCCCGGGGCGAAGAACCAGGCGGTAGCGGGCATCTCGATCCCCTATGAGGAATTCACCCTGCCCAACGGGCTGAAGGTGATCGTCCATACCGATCGCACCTCGCCGCTGGTCTCGGTCAATCTGTGGTTCCGCGTCGGCAGCCGCAACGAGACGCCGGGCCATACCGGCTTCGCGCACCTCTACGAGCATCTGATGTTCCAAGGCAGCGAGAACCATAAGGACGAGTATTTCCGCCCGTTCGAGCAGGTCGGCGCGACCGATCGCAACGGATCGACCAATACCGACTACACCAACTATTTCGAGACCGTGCCCACGCCGGCGCTCGACATGGCGCTGTGGATGGAATCCGATCGCATGGGGCATCTGCTCGGCGCGATCGACCAGAAGGCACTCGATGAGCAGCGCGGCGTCGTCCAGAACGAGAAGCGCCAGCGCGGCGGCCAGCCCGGCGCGATGGCGATCGACCATATCCTCGCCGGCCTCTATCCGGAGGGCCATCCCTATCGCCACACCCCGATCGGCTCGATGGCCGATCTCAACGCTGCCAGCCTTGAGGACGTCAAGAACTGGTATCGTAGCTGGTATGGCCCGAACAACGCCGTACTGGTGCTCGCCGGCGACATCGATCTCGCCACCGCGAAGGAGAAGGTCGCGCGCTATTTCGGCGATATCAAGCCGAGCGCCTCGGTGCCGATGCCCAAGCCCAATATCCCGGTGCTGACCAAGGACGCGCGCGAAACCTATCTCGATCGCGTAACCCAGAATCGCTTCTCGCGTTCGTGGCAGGCGCCGGAAGGCGCCAGCGCCGAAGCGCCTGCGCTCACGCTGTTCATGACCGTGTTCGGCGGCGGCTCGACCTCGCGGCTCTACAAGCGGCTGGTCAAGGACGAGAAGGTCTCGACCGGCGCCGGCGCTTTCTATTCGGGCAGCGTGCTGGCGGGGCGCCTAAGCATCGATGCCGCGATCAAGGACGGGATCGACAAGGCGCGCGTCGAAGCGCTGATCGACGAGGAGCTGAAGCGCCTGCTCGCCGAAGGGCCGACCCAGGCCGAGCTCGACCGCGCCCGCAATGTGTTCGTCACGCGCATGACCAAGGCGCTGCCCAAGCTCGCCTATCGCGCGCAGACGCTCAGCGAATGCGCGATCACCACCGGCAAGGCGGATTGCTGGCAGGACGAGATGCGCGGCTATCTCGCCGCGACGCCGGAAAGCGTGCGCGCCGCCGGGCAGAAGTGGCTGACCAGGCACAGCTTCACGCTCGACACGCAGAAGAGCGACGTCGCCGCCGCCTCGCGCCCCGAGCCGGTGGTCAACATCACCCGCGCCCCGGTGCCGGTGCCGCCGGCGGACACGCGCTTCAAGGCGAGCGGGCCGGGTGTCGACCGCAGCACCGGCGTGCCGCAGGTGACCAGCTTCCCGAAGTTCGATTTCCCGGCGCTCCAGCACGCCCGGCTGTCGAACGGCATCGAGCTGGTGCTGGTCGAGCGCCACAATGCGCCGACCGTGTCGTTCACGCTGATGATGCCCGGCGGCACCGTTGCCGACCGGCTTTCGGGCGGCAAGGTCAACCGCGCCTCGTTCGCGCCCGGCATGATGTCGGCGGGAACCACCAGCTATGACTCGACCCAGTTGAGCGAGCGCCAGCAGGAACTGGGCGCCAATGTGGGCTCGGGCGCCAGCCTCACCGATACCGGGGTCACGCTCAGCGCGCTCAGCGCCCGCCTGCCGGAATCGCTCGATCTGATGGCCGATGTGCTGTTTCACCCCAGCTTCGACGCCAGGGAGTTCGAGCGGCGCAAGGACCAGGCGATCGCCAGCATCAAGGCGGGCAAGGTCAACGGCCAGTCGATCGCCGGCCGCCTGATCAACCCGCTGCTCTACGGCGCCGGTCATCCGCTGGGCGAGATGATGACCGAGCAGGGCGTGGCGGCGCTTACGCGTGACGATCTGATCGCCTTCCAGCAGGCGCGCATCCGCCCTGACGGCGCGCGGATCATCATCGTCGGCGACACGACGATGGCGCAGATCCAGCCGATGCTCGAGGCGCGGTTCGGTGCGCCCTGGAAGCCGGCAGGTCCCTCGATCCAGGCGAGCGCACCCAGGGCCGCGCTGCCTGCCGGGGCCCGGGTGATCCTGGTCGATCAGCCGGGTGCGCCGCAGTCGCAAATCTTCGCGACGCAGCTCATCCCCGAAAGCGCCAACACGATGGAGAGCGATGCGTTCGGCGTCGCCAATGCCACGCTGGGCGGCGGCTTCATGTCGCGGCTCAACCTCAATCTGCGCGAGGACAAGCACTGGTCCTATGGCGCGGGATCGGGGACCGGCGACGGCAACGGTCAGGCGATCTGGTATGCCAACGCGTCGGTGCAGGCGGACAAGACCGCGGAATCGGCGAAGGAGATGCGTGGCGAGATCGATCGGCTGGCGAACGGCACTGCGCCGATCGGTCCCGCCGACGTCAAGCGCGCGCAGCTCGATCTCTATTCCTATCCGGGCCGCTTCGACACCGGCGACGCGATCGGCAGCGAAGTCATGAAGATCCTGCGCAAATCCTATCCCGAGGACTATGTCGAGCAGAAGATCGAGCGCATCCGCGCGATGACGCCCGCCCAGGCGCAGCAGGCATTCAGCCAGGCGATCCACCCCGAGGCGCTGACCTGGATCATCGTCGGCCCGCTCGACAAGATCGAGGCATCGGTCCGCGCGCTGGGTCTTGGCGAAGTTACCGTGCTCGATCCCGACGGCAATGTCGTGAAGAAGCCCTGACGAAGTCTCCGGCGGGCGGAAGTACGAATCCCTCCCCCGCCCCGCCGCGGCTGCGCCTCGAATCCTTAGCGGGGCGTGGCCGCGGCGTGCACCCATCCGACGATTTGCGCGGACTATCGCGCCCCGGCGATGGATCAGCGCAAGCGAACTCCGCGTACCGCGAAGGTCAGGAAAAGGGTCTGCTCTTCCTGTCCTTGCACTGGTTGCGGCGCATCGACTTTGGGCCCGGCGCGCGCTTCCTGGCTGGCGAGGCCTCGACAAACCCCAACGCGCTGCGAATGCGGTCGAACAAGCACGGGGTGCTCGCCCGCATTTTTAGCAGATTTCTCAGATTTTCCCAACCTGTCGCGCACATTCGCGCACAGGAAAATGGTGCCAGAAGAGAACCGACGAAATATTGACATCGATTTGAGATGATTTCTCAAACTATTTCTGACGCAGAAATTGTGCCCACAAATAGCACCACGATATCATTCCGCGTCAACGGTTCGAGTCCTGAGTTGCCAACCTTCTCCTTATCTCGCCGACACCGAACATATACTCTATGTCACCCGAAATGTCCATACTGACATCGGCGCACGCCCAAGAACTTGCTATGATGAACTTGTAGGAGGCTGCCGCCGTTGAACACACCGATGGCTCGCGCTGGTACAGATTGAGTTAGGTCCAGCACGGTGCCGGAGGATGGCGGCGAGTAACGTCTAGAGAAGCGTCGGCAACGGTTCGGCGGGCGGAGTGCCGTGAACCTGGCGGACCGTGAGACTGCCGGCCGGAAGGATGCGCAGCACTCCTGCGGCGGGAGTAGCAGGGTCGAGCCACGCTGCCCATTGATCGCGCGCGAGGGGAATGACCTGTCGATGGTGATATGGCGCTACATCAGGACCAGCATCCAACGTCAGCATCGTGAAGGCCTCGCCGATCACCGGATCCCTGCGCCAGATTCCGGCAATGGCAAACCAGTCGTGATCATTGAGCGTGAACAGCCACTTGTTCTGCCGTTTCTGCTTCGGATCATCGGACTTGGTGAATTCGTAGAACCCGTCGGCGAGGATGAGGCACCGATTGGCCGCGAACTCGCGGCCCTCCGCGCGATAGTTATAGACCGGCTTGCCCGTCGGTCCCGGCCAGCTCCATCGTCTGTTGACCAGTGCGCCTCGCCCGCTCTCGCCCTGCGGATTGGTGACGATCGGAGCGACGTCGGTGATCTTGATGTCCTCGCGCGCGGCCACATTGGGTGTGCCCTCCGGCGTATCGATGTCGATCTCCAGCTCGTCGAAATCCTCGATGATCGAGGCGATGTCCACCTCGAGGCGATAGTCATTGCACATGAGAGATCCTCGATTTGCACGCAGGCTTCGTTCGCATTATGTTCTCGCCATGCAAGCGAGTCCCTTCGAGTCGGATGCACCCTTTGGCAGCCGCAAGATCATCATCCGGCGCAACCCGCGGTCGGGCAAGCCCCAGGCGATCGAGGCCAGCTGGGGGCTCGAGCCGTGGGAGCCGGACGGCAAGCCTTTCAGGTTCATTCGCTCCGAAGGCCGGACATTCCCCCATCAGCGCTGCCTGGTGCCAGCGAGCGAATTCCAGGTGACCAATGGCGAGCGCAAGTTCCGCGTCACGCTCGACGACGGGAATTTTTTCTATCTTGCCGGGATCTGGCGCCCCAGCTCGGGCGAGCGTGACGTCAGCTACGCGATCATCACGATTCCGGCCAATCCGGACATATTCTTCTACCAGGAGCGTCAGGGCGCCGTGTTGCTTCGGCGTGAGAACATGGCCTGGCTCGACTTCACTCAACCCCAATCCGAGCTGCTGAGGGCGCTGCCCAAGCACAGCTATCAGATCGAGGAAGTGGGCAAGCGGGGCCTCGCCGACCGCCAGCGCATGCTGGCTCTTTGATCGAGATCGCACATGTTCAGCCAGACATCTCCCATGACCGCGCCCGTCCAGCTAGCCTCCGCGGCGACCGCGCAACTCAATTCGGTTGCGCTGACAGGCCCCCAGATCGCCGCGGCGCTCCAGATCCTTGCGGGGTTACCGGAGCGGCAACGCGACGATCCGCTTGCACAGGCGGTTGCGCTTCAGACCTACGCGCTCGATGCGGGCTTTTCCGACGTAGCGATCGCCGGTGCGGCGCTGCACGCACGCGTTACGGCTCTCGCGAAATGGACGGCTCTGCACGACCCGCTACGGCAATCAGATCCGGAAGCGGCGATCGAAGCGACGGCCCGCCACCCGCTTGTCGAAGCGGATGGCGGAATTGGCTTCGAAGGTGCGGCCTTTCAGGAAATGATCCTCTTCATCGAGGAATTGCCCTGGTAGCGTCCGGCCGGATCGAGCGACTACCGCCTATCGTTTGAAATAGGCTGCGACCGCATCGGCTCCGTTGCCGACGGCATCGACGGCCTCCTGCAGACGTTCTCGGCTCACGCCGAACCTGTCCGTCCAATATTGCACCTCGTAATCCTCACCCATTGCGATGCGGGAGCTGTCCTGCGGCGCGCGCAGGGTCTTGTTGTCCGCCATGTCGGCCTCCTCTTTTGCTGAGGGCCCAACGCTTCCGATTCCCGTGAGTTTCCGGTGGGTTGCGTCGGAGCGGAACGAACCGTTGCTGAATCGAGTCTAGGAGAGATGGCACGCATGGCCGTCAAATCCGTCAATCCTCCCCGGCGCCGCAAAGGCTCCTCCCTCAAGGATGCCCAGAAGCCACCGGCGTTTCGTCCTGTGCAACTCGCCCAGCTCGTCGACACCGTTCCGGCGGGCGATCGCTGGCTTCATGAAATGAAGTATGACGGGTACCGCACGCTCATCGCGATCGGCGGCGGCGATGCGCGCGGATATACCCGCTCCGGCCTCGACTGGTCCGATCGCTACCCGGCGATCCTCGAAGAGGCACGGTCGCTCGCTGTCTCTTCGGCGTTGATTGACGGCGAGGCGGTCGTGCTCGACCGCGACGGCCGCTCCAGCTTCCAGGCGCTTCAGAATGCGCTCAAGGGCGCGCCCGGACAGATCGATTTCTATGCCTTCGATTTGCTCGAACTGAACGGTGAAGACCTGACCGGGCTTCCACTCCTTGAGCGCAAGCAGCGGCTCCAGGCGATCCTTCCCGCGGGCTCAAGCCGCCTGCGCTATTCCGAACATATCGTCGGCAATGGCGAGCGGCTGCTCGGCCAGTTCTGCGGGGCCGGTCTCGAGGGCGTGATCTCCAAGCTCGCGTCGAGCAAATATGTCGGGTCGCGCTCGGGAAGCTGGGTCAAGACCAAGTGCATCAAGCGGCAGGAATTCGTGATCGTCGGCTGGACGCCTTCGGACAAGTCGCGAACTTTCCGTTCGCTCATCCTTGGTCTCCACGATCAGGGCCATCTTCGCTACGCTGGCAAGGTCGGGACCGGTTTCGGCACCGACGAACTATTCCGGCTCATGGAGTTGATGCGCCCCCTCGAGATCGAGGGTCCCACCGTCGAGGCCCCGCGCGCCGAGGTTCGGGGAGCGCACTGGATCGTGCCGAAGCTGGTCGCGGAGATCGCCTATACCGAGATGACCAACGAGGGGACGCTGCGTCATCCCAGCTATCTGGGTCTTCGGGCCGATAAGAAGCCCGAGGCGGTGGTGCTGGAGACGGAAGCGCCTGCCGCCACGGCGGGCGCGCCCGGTTCAGGCGTGAAGATCAGCAATCGCGAACGTGTGATCTATCCGGAAAGCGCGATCACGAAGGGCGAACTTGCGGACTATTACGAAGCGGTCGCGCCGATCATGCTGCCCTGGGTCGGATCGCGACCGATCAGTCTGGTGCGATGCCCGCAGGGGCGTGCCCGGAAGTGCTTCTTCCAGAAGCATGACGCGGGGAGTTTCGGGGATGCCGTCCGGCATGTCGGCATACTGGAGAAGGACGGCCATGAGGAGCCCTATCTCTATATCGACACGCCCGCCGGCCTGATGACCTGCGTCCAGATGGGCACGATCGAGTTTCACGGCTGGGGCGCAAGGATCGAGGATGTCGAAAAGGCCGACCGGCTGGTGTTCGATCTCGACCCGGACGTTGGCCTAGACTTCGAGAATGTGAGGACAGCTGCCTTCCATTTCCGCGATATCCTGCGCTCGATCGGGCTGGAGACCTTCCCCATGCTTACCGGCGGCAAGGGCGTGCATGTCATCGCACCCCTGACTCCGCGCGCGGAGTGGCCGGAGGTGAAGGACTTTGCGCACCGGCTGGCGCTCGCGGTCGCGCAAAGCGACCCGGAGAATTTCACGGCGGCGCTGCCGAAGGCACAGCGCAAGGGCCGGATCTTCGTCGATTATCTGCGCAACCAGCGCGGGGCGACCGCAGTGATGCCCTATGCCGTGCGTGCCCGGGAGGGGGCGCCCGTGGCGGCGCCGATCACCTGGAAGGAAATGGAAACGATCGACAAGCCTTCACACTTCTGCATCCGAGACGCGGGCGAGCTGCTACGGCGCGCCGGATCCAAGGCGCTGTCCAACTGGGGTCGCGCCGATCAGGAACTCCCGGACCTGTGAAGATCGCCACCTATAATGTGAACGGCGTGAACGGCCGGCTACCGGTGCTGTTGCGCTGGCTGAAGCTGGCCGAACCCGACATCGTATGCCTCCAGGAGTTGAAGGCCCCGCAGGACAAGTTTCCGGAAAAACCCATCCGGGACCTCGGCTATGAGGTCGTCTGGCACGGGCAGAGCCGCTGGAACGGCGTCGCGCTCCTCAGCAGGGTCGGCGAAATCCACGAGACGCGGCGAGGGCTGCCCGGCGACCCCGAGGACGTTCAGAGCCGCTACCTCGAGGCCGCGATCGGCGGAGTGCTGGTAGCTGGTCTCTATCTTCCTAACGGCAATCCGCGGCCGGGACCCAAATTCGACTTCAAGCTGCGCTGGTTCGAGCGCCTGCACCAGCACATGGCCGGGCTGGTCGCCTTAGATGCACCAGTGATCGTCGCGGGCGACTATAACGTCATGCCGACCGATCTGGACGTCTACGTGCCCGACCGCTGGCGCGACGACGCGCTTTTCGCGCCGGAGGTGAAGCAAGCCTATTTCCGGATCCTCAACCAGGGATGGACGGACGCGCTACGCCATATGCATCCGGACGAGACGATCTACACCTTCTGGAAGTATCTACGCTTTGCCTTCGAGCGGAACGCGGGCCTGCGGATCGATCACCTTCTACTCAACCCGGTCGCTGCCCGAAGACTGATCGCGGCGGAAGTCGACAGGCGCCCGCGTGGCTGGGAGAAGACGAGCGATCACGCCCCCGTGTGGGTCGAACTATCGGATTGACCAGGACGGACCGCGTCCTCGAGACCGGCGAACCATTCGGCGTAGTCGGTGGTCCTCGCCATGCGCCGGTTCAGGTCCGGTGCGCCGTCGTCCCACCAGACCGGCCCGCGCTCGCCCAAGGCATGCTTCGCGCGATCGACCGCGGCGCGCGCCTCGGCCTCTCCGGATGGGTCGTCACGCCGCTTCGCAACGCCGACCGCCCGCCTGGCAGCCATCAGGGCATGCACGAGCGTCTCTCGCTCGCGGTCAGGCAAAGCGGGATTAGCCATCCGCCAGAGCCGTCCGCGCACGACGAAATACCGACGGTCCGGCGTCACCGGATATTTGCCGGCAGGACCTACCTTTTCCACCATCAGCGTAGCTGGCTGTCCTTGCTCCCGCGCCGGTTGATTCCGGTGGAGCGGACCGCCGCATCGCGATCGGACTGGCAAGGAATGCAGGTGCGGCTTGCCGGCTGCGCCTTGCGCCGGGCCTCGGGAATCTCTTCTCTGCAATCCTCGCAATACCGCGTGCCTTCGCCGGTCGCGAGTCTCGCCCGCGCAAGGCTCACTGCGTCGGTGACGGTATCCTCGATCTGCTCCTGAACGGCGCCATCTTGCGCCCAGCCATTGGCCATTTCCGATCCTCTCTGCACGGGAACGCGCGGCGCGCTCCTGGGTGCCGACAAGTGAAACGCGAAGGGCCGCCCTTTCGGACGGCCCTTCCATTGTCATCCGAACCCGGACAGCTCAGCCGAGCCGGACCACCGCGGTGGAGGCCATGCTCAGAGAATTTGCCGCGAGCGGCATGTGACAATGAGACATCCGACCACCTCCTTTCCGTTGTTGACGATGGCCTGGATGTGGGATGCCGGTGCCTCTGTTTCAATCGCAAGGAGCTGACATCGCACGCATTTTTTCGGGCGACGACGCCTCTCGAAGCCCGGCCGGGCCCTGCCATTCGGGACCGGACGCCTTCCCAGGAACCCGCGCCGATGGCTCCTCGTTCTGTCGATGGGGGCACTGGAGCGTGCCATGACAGAGATAGACCGCCTCATCGCTCAATCCGAAACGGAGCTTCGCCGGGCCAGGACCGCACAGTCCGTCGACGCCCGCGACCGTCATGTGATGTGCTCGGAGCGCCTGCTCGACGAAGCCTGGCGGCTGAATGAGGTCGACGCGGATTTGCCGCCGCTCGAGAGCGGCCTGTGGTGCGCGCGGACCGACGGGATGCGCGCGGCCGCCTGAGGCCCGGAACGGGCACCCGGCGGGACGGTTGGGAAAGGACTAGGAGAGACGTATGACCGATCATGTTCCCCAAGGGGCCAGTCCCCAGGATTTCCGCGAGACTGCCGAACGCAGCCTCGATGCAGGTATCGCCGATGAGAGCGCCAGCTACGCAGCCGCGGCTGTACCGGCCGGCGACGATCCGGGATGGCAGAATGCCGATGGCATCCCCCAGACCGGCGAGGAGGATCCGCTCGCGCAGGTGAGCGACGGCGATTCGAGCGCGGGTGCCGCCGAGTTCGCGCGCACTGAGCGCGCCGAGGCGCCGCAGGAGTCGGTGGACGGTAGCGACAGCATCGAGCCCGGTCGTATCCCGGGCTCGGCGCAGGACATTGAGGTGGCTGGCGTGACCGGGCCCGGCCCGAGTGGCTGACCGCCGATCTAGCGGAAGTCCCGTGGCTTGATCTTGATGCCCTCGGTCGGCTGTCCGGGAATGATGCCGGATCCCAGGCGGAGGTCCGGGATATAGATATCGCGAGGATTGCGGCCGAGCGGCCGCTCCGCCGGATCGCGCGGATCGGGGCCCTGGCCGTGCCTGACCACATCGGCCCGCGCGACGCGGTAGATGTCGGCGACCTCGCGCCGGCTCCCGACGCTCGCCAGTAGCGAGGACAGGTCGTCGAGCCGCTCGGCGATGACGTGGATGACGTCGCCTTCGCGCTGCACCTTTCCGCGAAGACCGATCATCGAGGCGCCGAGCACGACGCTGCGATATTTCTCGAAGACGCCAGTCCAGACGACGAGGTTGGCGATATCGGTTTCGTCCTCGATCGTGATGAACATCACGCCCCTGGCCGAGCCCGGCTTCTGCCGGACCAGGACCAGTCCCGCGAGATTGATCCAGCGGCCGTCCCTCGTCGTCCGGGTCGCCGAGCAGGGCAGGATATGCCTGTCGGCAAGTTCCTTGCGAAGGAAGGCGAGCGGATGCGCGCGCAGCGACAGGCTCGTGCTGCGATAATCCTCGACCACTTCCTGGCCCTCGCCCATCGGCGTCAGTATCACTTCGGGCTCGACGGTCTCGTCGCGCCAGGCCTGGTCACGCCGGTCGGCGGCCGCGAACAGCGGCAGCGGCGCGTCCGCCAAGCCCCTGACCTGCCAAAGCCCGCTCCGGCGCGTCTGGTCCAGCGAGCCGAACCCATCGGCCTCGCCGATACGGTTGAGCGCGCCGGCGCCGATTCCGGCGCGCCGCTGGATTTCCTCTACGCTGGCATATCGCCCTTCGCCCCGCGCGGCGACGATCGCAGCCGCATCGGCATTGGCGAGGTCGCGAACCATGCGCAGGCCCAGGCGCACCGCCATGTAGCGCCCGTCGGTCGGCTCCAGCGTACAGTCCCATCGGCTGGCGTTGACGTCTATCGGGCGCACCTCGACGCCATGCTCGCGGGCGTCCCGGACAATCTGTGCGGGCGCGTAGAAACCCATCGGCTGGGCGTTAAGCAACGCTGCGCAGAAGGCGTCGGGATGATGGCATTTCATCCAGCTCGAGGCATAGGCGATGAGCGCGAAGCTCGCCGCATGGCTCTCGGGAAAGCCATAGCTGCCGAATCCCTCGATCTGCTTGAAGGTCTTCTCGGCGAAGTCATGGGCGTATCCGCGCGAGACCATGCCGTCGATCAGCTTGTCGCGAAAATGGCTGACGCCGCCGGTCAGCTTGAACGTCGCCATGGCGCGGCGGAGCAGATCCGCCTCGCTCGCCGAGAAGCCGGCGCATTCGATCGCAACGCGCATCGCCTGCTCCTGGAAAAGCGGTACGCCTAGCGTCTTCTCGAGCACGCGGCGCAGCTCCTCCTTCGGATAGGTGACCGCCTCCTTGCCCTCGCGACGCCGGAGATAGGGATGGACCATGTCGCCCTGGATCGGGCCCGGGCGCACGATCGCGACCTCGATCACCAGATCGTAGAAGGTGCGCGGCTTGATGCGCGGCAGCATCGCCATCTGCGCGCGGCTCTCGATCTGGAAGACGCCGAGCGTGTCGGCCTTGCGGATCATCGCATAGGTGGCTGGATCCTCCGCCGGGATGGTCGCGAGGTCGAGCACGACGCCCTTGTCGGCCTCGAGGAATTCGAAGGCCCGCCGCATGCAGCTCAGCATGCCCAGCGCCAGCACGTCGACCTTCATGAAGCCCAAGGCATCGATGTCGTCCTTGTCCCATTCGATGACCTGGCGGTCCTCCATCGCGGCCGGCTCGATCGGCACCAGGTCGTCGAGCCGGTCCCGGGTCAGCACGAAGCCGCCGGGGTGCTGGGAGAGGTGCCGCGGCGTGTTGATCAGCTGCCGCGCCAGCTCGAGCGTGAGCGCGAGCCGGGGATCTGCCATGTCGAGATTGAGTTCCTCGGCCTGGGCGGAAGTGACACCCTCGCGGCTCCAGCCCCAGACCTGGCTCGCCAGCCCGGCGGTCATGTCCTCGCTGAGCCCCAGCGCCTTGCCGACCTCGCGTACCGCCCCGCGCGCGCGGTAGCGGCTGACGACCGCGGTGAGCGCGCTGCGGTCACGGCCATAAGTCTCGTAGATCCACTGGATCACTTCCTCGCG
This sequence comes from Sphingomonas sp. HITSZ_GF, assembly GCF_029543155.1. GTDB lineage: Bacteria > Pseudomonadota > Alphaproteobacteria > Sphingomonadales > Sphingomonadaceae > Sphingomonas. Next base: position 393,063 of record NZ_JARQXA010000005.1, read on the forward strand.
CCGCTCATGTTCGAAGTCCACGTCGATATCCGGCGGCTCCCTGCGCTCGGCGCTGACGAAGCGCTCGAACAGAAGTTCGGAGCGGACCGGATCGATCGACGTGATGCCGAGGCAATAGCATACCGCCGAGTTGGCGGCCGAGCCGCGGCCCTGGCAGAGGATGTCCCGCGAGCGCGCGAAGGCGACGATCGAATGGACGGTCAGGAAATAGGGCGCATAGTCGAGCTGGCCTATGAGGCGCAGTTCATGCTCGAGCTGCGCGCGGATCTTCGGCGTCACGCCGTCCGGATAGCGCCCGGGGGCCTTCTCCCAGGTCAGGCGCTCCAGCTCCTCCTGGGGAGTGCGCCCCGCCCCCTTGATCTCGTCGGGATATTGATAGCGGAGGTGCTCGAGGTCGAAGCTGCAGCGCTCCGCAATCTCGAGGCTTCGTGCGACCGGACGCGTATCGCCGAGATAGCGGCGGTACAGCCGCTCCATCTCCGCGCCGGTCTTCAGGTGCCGGTCGGCGATGCTTTCGCGGCGGTCGCCCAGCGCGTCGACCGTACATTTCTCCCGGATGCAGGTGACCACGTCCTGCAGCAAACGCCGCTCCGGCGCGTGATAGAGCACATCGCCCGTCGCCACGGTGGCGACCCGCGCCTTCGCCGCCATCTCGGACAGGTCGCGCAGTCGCACCGCGTCTCGCGGGCCGCGGCGCAGCGCAAGCGCCAGATAGGATCGGTCGGCGAAGATGCGGCTGGTCCGGTCCAATGCCGCCTGAGTATCGGCATTGGCCCGGTCCGGAACCAACACGCCGATAAGTCCCTGGTTCCAGGTCTCGATATCGCCCCAGTCGAGATGACAGGCGCCCTTGCCGGCGCGGCTCTTGCCGATCGAAAGCAGGCGCGTGAGCCGGCTCCAGGCGGTCCGGTCGGTCGGATAGACGAGCAGCGCAGTGCCATCGGCCAGATCGAGCCTGCAGCCGGCGATAGAGCGCACGCCGGTCGCCTTCTGAGCGTCCCAGGCGCGAACGATTCCCGCGACCGAGTTGCGATCGGCGATACCGAGCGCGGGAAGACCGAGCAGTGCCGCCGCGGCAAACAATTCCTCGGGCGAGGAGGCGCCGCGCAGGAAGCTGAAATGCGTGGTTACCTGGAGTTCGACATAAGAGGGGCGGGACATGGGACGAGTCGGCAAGAGGAACGATGTTCCTTATATGTTCTTGCCGGGCGGGTCGAATCGATCTTCGAGCCTCGCTCGTTGCCCCGGACCGACGCTCGTGTCCGGGGCCGACTGCCGCCTAGTCGCCCTGCGCCAGCAACGTGCGGATCGCCACCGCAAGCGTCTGGAGCTTGTATGGCTTGCGAAGTATCGGAAATTCCCGCTGGTCCGCGGGTATGAACTGCTTGCTGCTATAGCCGCTCGCAAGCAGCACCGCGACCCGATCGTTCTGCTCGCGCACGCGCTTGGCCAATTCCAAGCCGTTCATGCCCGGCATGACGATGTCGGAGAATATCAGGTCGACCGAGTTGTCTTTCAGGCGCTCGAGCGCTTCCTCGCCGCTCGCAGCCTCGACCACCTCGCAACCGAGATCCTCGAGCAGCTGTCGCGCGAAATAGCGGACATGGTCGCTATCCTCGACCAGCAGCACCTTGAGGCCAGCGGCAATCGAGACCTGGGGATCGAGCTCGGCTGACTTTTGCGCCGGCTTGTCGGTCCGGGGCAGCAGGATGCGGACCGTCGTGCCCTGGCCGAGCTCCGATTCGATGGTTGCGGCCCCCCCGGATTGCACGGCGAACCCATGGATCTGGGACAGGCCGAGCCCGGTGCCCTTTCCGGCCGGTTTGGTCGTGAAGAAGGGCTCGAACACGCGCTCCAGCTTCTCGGGCGCGATGCCCTCCCCGGTATCGCTGATCGCAAGGCACACCATGTCGCCCTCGGGCCGCGACAGGTTGCTCGTCACGAGACGGATCCGGCCTCCGTTCGGCATCGCATCGCGCGCATTCAGCACCGCGTTGAGCAGCGCAGTCTCCAGCCCCGTCGGATCGATCTCGACCGGCCAGAGCGCCGGCGCCAGGTCGAGCTCGAGCGCGACATTGCCGCCCAGCGTACGCTGGAGCATTTCGGCCACCGCATCAAGACGCACGCTCAGATCAAGAACCTCGGGCTCGAGCGGCTGGCGCCGCGCAAAGGCCAAGAGCTGCGAAGTCAGGCTGGCGGCGCGCTCGGCGGTCTCCAGCATGACGTGGAGATAGCGGTTACGCTTCTCGGCGGGCAGGTCCGGCTGCTGCAGAAGGAAATCGGTCGAGCCGCGGATCACGGTCATCAGATTGTTGAAGTCGTGCGCGATGCCTCCGGCCAGCTCGCCGAGTGCCTGGAGCTTCTGCGACTGGAGGAGCGCGGCCTGGGTGTCGCGCAGCTCGTCCTGCGCGAGCTTGCGCTCGGTCACGTCGCGCGTGATCTTCGCGAAGCCGATATGGGTGCCGGCCTCGTCGTAGATCGGATCGATGACGACATGGGCCCAGAATAGTGATCCATCCTTGCGGACGCGGCGAGCCTCGGCCTCGAACTTGCCTTCGCGCAGTGCCGTCTCGAGCGCCGTGGCCGGCGCGCCCCGCGCGCGATCCTCTTGGGTGTAGAAGAGCGAGAAATGCTGGCCCAGCACCTCCTGCTCCTCATAGCCCTTGATTGCGCGGGCGCCGGCGTTCCAGCTGGTGATGCGTCCGACCGGATCAAGCATGTAGATGGCGTAGTCGTGCACGCCCTGCACGAGCATGCGGAATTGCAGTTCGCTGGCCAGGCGCGCCTGTTCGAGCTGGCGCCGCTCGGTGATGTCGCGCGTGATCTTGGCGAAGCCGACCAGCGTCCCATCCTCGGCGCGGATCGGGTCGAGCACGGCATGCGCCCAGAACCGGCTGCCGTCCTTGCGCACCCGCCAGCCCTCGACCTCAGAGCGGCCCTCGCCGGCCGCCTTGGCGAGCGCTTTGGCGGGAAGCCCGGCCGCGCGATCCTCCGGCGTGAAGAAGCGCGAATAATGCTCGCCGACGATCTCCTCCGCGGCATAGCCCTTGAGCCGCTCGGCACCCGCATTCCAGGTGACGATCCGGCCTTCGCGATCGAGCATGTAGATCGCATAGTCGATCACCGACTGGACCAGTATCTCGAACCGGTTTGCGACAGGATCCTCGAACGGCGATTGGACCATTTTATTCCCTGAAAAGAAGGCGCTGCGCCGCCATAGCGCGCATGGGCACGGCCGCGCAAATCCCGCTAGTGGGCGGAGATTGCTGGAAATTGTCCAGCTCCTCCGGGCCGAACGACGCGCCACGACCCGAGAGCGGCCGAGACGCGAGCATGGCTCAGAACGGCGGGCCGGTTATGGCTGCGGGCGGAACGTGCGCGTTGCCAAGGGGTTGATATCACCGCGTGCAAGGCATGCCCCAAAGTCAGCTAAGTGCAGGAAATCATTGTGTCGGATTCTCGAATCGTCGCCATTGGTCTGCTCACCCGGCAGGACCTGGACCGGCTGGGAGAAAGCTTCCGGGGCGCGATACCCGTGCCGGCCGACGGAGGGTTCGACGATCTGTTGCGCCAGCTCGACCAGGTCGAGCTGGCCGCCTCGGGTCGCGGCGTCCTGTTGGTTGCCGATCCGGCGTCGCACGGCGAGACATGATCTCCGCTCGGCCGGCCTGCTGCCGGGCCGAGTCTCTTACCCAATCGCGCGCGCCCCCCGGCACTACCATTCGGCCCGAGCCTGATCTGGGTTAATTCGTGATTTATTAGGAGGTTAGCGCCCAGATGACTTCTGCAAGGAGAATTCGATGCTGCAACTTCTCTACATCAGCTCGGCGCGCAGGAACGAAGTCATCGATCTCGACCAGCTCCTTGCACAGGCGCAGCGAAACAATGCGCGCGACGAGATCACCGGCCTTCTCTACACCGATGGCCGTCGGTTTCTCCAGGCGCTCGAAGGACCGAAGACCGCGGTCGAAGACGTCTTCCTTCGCATCATCGCCGATCCTCGCCACCATGCACTGGTGCTTCTCTCGCGGCGCGAAACCACGCGGCGCGAATTTGGCGAATGGTCGATGGCCCGCCGCAGCTTTCAGGAGACGCAGGACCAGTTCGGCGGCCGTATCGCCGCTCTTTGCCGGGATGCCGATCCGTCGATCCGCGGCACCTTCGCCGGGCTGGTCGACGTGCGGGACGCCGCCTAGCCCTCCTTGGGTCCGAAGTCGCCCATATCGTCTCGCGCCGCCGTGCTGCGGCGGTCGAGCGCGATCCGGACCCGGTCCGCTAGCTCCTCCTTGCGATAGGGCTTGCCGACCACGTCGAGCTGCGTGCCGCGCGGGATGTCCGCTACAAGATCCTCGTTATAGCCGGTCGTCATCAGGATGGGCAGCAACGGCCGAATGGCGCGGCTTCGCTCGACGAGCTCGAGACCGCTCATGCCACCCGGCATCACGATATCGGTGAAAAGGAGATCCACGGGTTGCCCTTCGAGGATCGGAACCGCTTCCTCGCCGCTGGCCACCGCTATGACTTGGTAGCCGAGCGAAACTAGCTGCTCGCGCGCGAGCATCCGCACATCCTCACTGTCTTCGACGAGCAGGATCGTTTCGCTTCCTTTCGGGAGCGCGCCCGCCCGGGCGTGCTCGACCCGGCGCAGGCTCGCCGCCTCGGCCTGCGCGACCGGAAAAAGCATCCGGATCTCGGTGCCCTGATCGGGTGCGGACTCGATCTCCAGCCGCCCGAGCGATTGCTGGACGAAGCCATGCACCATCGCGAGCCCCAGTCCGGTACCGCGCTCGCTGCCCTTCGTGGTGAAGAAGGGCTCGGTGGCCCGCTGGCGTACGTCGGCGGACATGCCGGTGCCCTGGTCGCGGATCGCCAGAACGACATAGTCACCGGGCGGCAGTTGCCGGGCCTCGGCATTGCCGTTCAGCGTCAGCCGTTCGGTCGCGATCGTCACGGTGCCTCCCGAGGGCATGGCGTCGCGCGCATTGATAAGCACGTTGAGCACCGCCATCTCGAGGTGCGTCGGGTCAATGCTGATGGCCGGCAGGCGCCGCTCGAGCGCCATCACCAGCCTGATCTGCGCCCCGACCGTATTGTCGAGCAGATCCCCGAACTCGTGCAGGAGATCGTTGAGGTCGACATTCCTGGGTTCGAGCCGGGTCTTGCGCGCAAAGGCGAGCAACTGCCGCGTCAGCTTGGCACCGCGGTCCGTCGCTCGGGCGGCGTTGTCGAGCAGGCGAAGCTGGCGCTCGCTCAGGGGGTCGTTACGCAGCAGATCGAGATTTCCGGCGACGACCTGCAGCAAATTGTTGAAGTCATGCGCCAGCCCGGCCGTGAGCTGGCCGATCGACTCCATCTTCTGGGCCTGGCGGAAGGACTGTTCGGACGAGCGACGGCGCGTGACGTCGAGCTGACTGGCGAAGAAGTAGATCAGCGCGCCGGCATCGTCATAGACTGGCGCGACGAAGACCGCATTCCAGAAGGAGGTGCCGTCGCGACGGTAGTTCAGGATCTCCAGAGAGATAGCCTGCTCGGCAGCGACCGCCTCGCGAAGCTCGCGCACCGAACCGCGGTCCGTATCCGGTCCCTGGAGGAAGCGGCAATTCCGGCCGAGGATCTCGGCTTCCGAATATCCGGTCAGGTCGAGAAACGCCTTGTTGGCGAAGGCGATCGGATTATCGGGCTGCCTGGGATCGGTGATGATCATCGGCATCCGCGTCATCTGCAATGCCGCGAAGAATATGGTGCCGCGATCGGTGAGCCCGGGCTGCGCGACTGTCGAGCTCTTCCAATGATGGCTCGGGCGGTCGCCCGTCGGAAAGTAGGAGGTGTCGTCCGGGAGGTCCCCGGCGGGGATCCCCGTCGCCTCGCGCCCGCCGCCTCTCTCTTCGTCTTGATTCACTCAACAGGCCTTTCGCAGGTCGCGCGTCGAACCGGGGCTAGCATCGCTGCTGCCGCAACGGCTCTAAACTGGGGCAAGCCGGCCATGGCGAAATCCTTCAATCGCGCCTGCCCCGAGCTTGAAGGATCGAGACGATGCCGTGGCACATGTCCTGGCAACCGAAGGTCCAACGGCACCGGCGAAGCATCGCGCTAGGACTTGCCGCCTGTCGCCGTGTCGCCTGCCAGCATCGATTCGACCATGGCGCCGCCGACGCCCGCGATCGCAGTCTGCGCCAGCTCCTTCACTTCCTGCCGGCCGATATCGATCGCACTCTCCGTCGCGCCGCGCGCGACATCCTCCAGCGTGTCCGCGAGCGGACCGAGAACCTCGGCTTCGCGGCGCGTGACGGGCAACAGCAGCGCAATTCCGGCGCCGATCGTGGCGGCACCGAGCGCGGCGGTAATCGGATTTTCCGCGACCTGCCGGGCACCTGCCGATGCCAGCCGGCCGAGGCGACCGCCAGCGCCGGCGATCGCGGCGCGGCCTGTGTCGATGCGGCGCGACTTTCGCGCCCCCCGTGCCTGGCTCGTGGCGGCTTCGGGCTTCGTAGCGGTCTGACGGGTCATGCGAGCGCCTCCTTTGCGCGTGCCTGGCTACCCGACCCGGACCGAAGCAGCCCGGCCTTGAAAATGCGTCCGACCGCGAAGCCCAGCAGCGAGGCCGTGCCGATCGCGATCACCGGGTTGCGCCCGATGACGCGCCGCGTGCCGTCGGCGATTTCGTCCACATGCGTGTTCCGCACCGTCTCCGCGAGACGATCGAGGGCGTCTCCACCACGGTGCACGGCGCTTCCGGCAGTCTCGCCGAATCTTTCCCCGGCATCGTCGCCGAACTGGCGCACGATCTCGACGACGGTGCCGATGGCGTCGGCAGCCCCCGCCTTTCGCTCTTCGGCAATCCGGCCAAGCCGCGCGATACCCTGGTCGACAAGCATATTGCTCGAGGTGCCGATGCGGCTCGCGATGTGGGACAGTGTCGAGGGCGATGTCGCCTTGGGCGCCTCGGGCGCCGCGGCGGCGCCGGCGGCTTCTGTCGGAGTCGTGGTCATGTGATTTGCTCCCGTCGGAATTCGCGCTCTCAACCGACGCGAATGCACCCAGTTCCCTTTTGCCGGCAGAGGCAGGCCGTCCGCCACGAGGGACACGGCGATGGCAAGGAGAGGCGCGCGTCAGGCGGCCAGCGCGTAGCGCCTGCAATGCTCGAGATATCCCGCCTCGTGGCTCCCTGCGAGGGAAACGACGCTTTCCCAGAGCCAGGAGGGGGCGTCGATCAATCCGCGCCGGTCGGCGTCCAGCGCTTCCCCCCACGCCTTCCGGGAAGAGGCGTCGAGTTGCCTCGCATGCGCCTTGGCCACCACGAAGGCGAGATAGCGTGCGGCCTTTATCGCCTGTCCCTGGCTGAACTGCTCGACTTCGATCTTGAGGTCCTGGGGCGCCAGTTCGCGCAGCACCAGGCTTCGATCCAGCATTTGCACCGGCATCATGCGCGAGCCAAGGTAAGGCGAGAGTGCCTTCGCGGCGGTGACAACCCTTTCCCCCTGGTCCTTGGGCAGCCGGGCGCCTCGATAGGCCGGCGCGATAGGCTCGACCGCCTCTTTCAAATCCATCAAGGCATATTCCGATTTCCCCTTGCCGGTATCCAAGCCGACGATCGCCGCGAAACGCAGCGACCCGAGCGAGCTGCAGCCTTTCATCCAATAGGCCGCATCGACGAGCCGGACGCTGCGCTCCTTGCCTTTGCGGTCGAGCGACAGGATCAGCCGCGCGACATCGCCATCCTCGAACAGGCTTTGCAGCGCGACACGCTCGTCGGGGTCGAGCGCCCAGAAGCGCTTGCCCAGCGGCAGCCTCGGCTCGACCGCGTCCAGGCGCTCCTTGGCGAGGTGTTTCCAGCGGCGTCCCAGCGCACGCCGCTTGACGCTGCGGACAAGCTCGGGCTCCACGCCGGGGTCGTCCTGGTCGGGATCGCGCAGCGCGGCACCATAGCCGTCCACCATTTCCTCCATCATCCGGGCGGTCACGACACCCGGAAGATCCGAACCGCGCGCCGCCGTCGCGAGCGACAGGCCCAGGCGAATCAGATCCTGGGCCGGATTTCCGATAACGGCCTGGTCCAGGTCGCGGATCTGGATTTCCACATCGCCCTGTTCGTTGGCGAGCGGTCCGAGATTGCCGAGGTGGCAGTCGCCGCAAATCCATATCGCCGGCCCCTGCGGCACCCGGCTCGCGGCGGGCGATGCCGCCAGCCACTCGTAGAATTTGGCGGTGTTGCCGCGGACGAAGGCGTGCGCGGACCGGGCCATCTTCATGGCGCGGCGACTTTCCAACATGGTCTTGCGGTCGGCTGGGAGTGGCATCGGCAAATCTGGTTTCCTCATTGGGAAACGCTGCAACGCCCGAGCGGACGGATTGTAACAAACTGTTGCTGCTGCCGTGCTCCCGACTGTCGCCGATAGATTTAACCTGAAGCAAGTGCCTGAGCGAGCGCGAGATTTCTGAGGAACGCTGTGCCCGCTTTCGAGTTGAGCAGCGCACCGACGCCATAGGGCGACGCGCCACTTTGGCAAAGGCCGCGAGGCCACGACTTGCGCGTCGCGGCCGGGCTATGATGGGAGGTCGCCACGCTTATTGCGATTGCTGGCTGGGTGGCGCCCTGCGCAACCATGATTGCCGCGATGATGACCGCCGCGAACCTCGGCGCCCGTTTGACGGGATGGGGCTTCGTCGTCTTCACCATCGGATCGATCGGCTGGGCGACGGTCGGCCTTTCCAGCGGGCAGACCAATTTGCTCGCGACCAACTGCTTCCTGACGCTCGTCAACGCGGTGGGGATCTGGCGCTGGCTGGGCCGCCAGCGCGTCTATGAGGATGGTGGGAAGTCGGCCTCCCAAGCGAGCCGGCGCGCCGCCGCGCCTTCGCTATTCACTGCCACCGGCCTGGCCGGGATGCCCGTGGTCGACAGCGTCGGCGACCGCGTGGGGAAGGCGGTCGAGGCGCTTGTCGAATGCGCGACCGGCGAGATCAGCTATGTAGTGGTGGCGAGCGGCCCGGCCACCGGGATTGGCGAGGCGCTGCGCGCAGTGCCGCGCCAGGCGATCCGTTTCGGCTGCGACTCCCTGGCGCTCGATATGCCGCGTTCCTTCTTCGACGCGATCGAGCCGCTCGACGGCGGCGACTGGCCCGTGAAAGTCGACCTGCTCCATGCGTCCTGATCTGCATCGTCCGGTCGGGTGCAGCTCTCCGTCTGCGCCCTGCGCGTGGGGATGCGGCTTTCCGGAGGACGCTCGCCGGGCCTCCGGCGGCATGACCATCCCGTTTTGAAAGGTAGAACAGCGTGTCGTCCATGCCCGAGCCTGCGGTCCGCGCCCTCGCTGCCGCCGATACGGCGCGCCCCGCACCGATCGGTGCGGCCGCGGCCCAGTTGGCCGAGGTCCTTGCCGTGGAAGACGTCATCGTCGCCGCTGGCGATGAACAGCGGGCGGCGGCGCTTGCCCGGACCCTGGACGCTCTCACCGAGGCAGAGATTTTCTACTGCCCCGGCAGCGACGCGATTCCGGGCGACGACGCGCCGGCATCCCCGGTGAATGTCGGGCAACGCGTCTCTGCGTTGCGCCGGCTCCGCCTCGCGCAGGCGCACGCGCGCCAGCGCCGGATCGCATTGGTGACCAGCGGCGAGGCGCTCGGCCATCGCTACCCGCCGCCACAGGCTTTCGATGCCGAGCCGCCCAGGGTTGCCCGCGGCGAGGCATTGGACCTGGCCAGTCTCTTCGACGCGCTGGTCGAAGCTGGTTATGTCAGCGACGAACGGGTCGACGAACCGGGAGAAGTGGCGCTTCGGGGGCAGGTCCTCGACGTGTTTCCGGCCGATGCCGAGCTGCCGCTGCGCGTCGAGATTGTCGATGGCGTCGTTGTTTCCATCCGGAGCTACGATCCGATCGACCAGCGCTCGGTAGAGGAACTCGACGCGCGCGAGCTTGGGCGCGTGGCCGAACCGGATATCGGGAACGAAGGCGTCTCGCTCGTCGATCACTTGCCCGGCGCCCGGCTGGCGATCGAGACCGGCGCGGAGGAGCGCCGGCGTCGACTGCTCGCCCTCGTCGCGGATGCCGAGCGGCGGCGTCCTGGCAAGGCGCGCCGGCACGTCGTCGGCGATCGCGACTGGTCCGCATCGATCGCGGAGCGCGAAGCGATAGAGCTCGAGGCCGAACCGGCTCCCGTCCCCCGGTTCGTGGAGGAAAGATCGCCGATGCGCGCCTTTGGCGCGTTCGCGCGCGCGCTGCTCGCGGAGGGTGGCACCCTGGCGATCCTCGCAACCGCCCGCGACCTGCGCTTTCTTCGCGCACGCGTCGCCAAGGCGGCAAGGGCCGAGATCACGGGCATGCCGAACTGGGCGAGCGTCGTCGGAGCCGAGTCCGGCCGCCTCCTCGCCCTTGAAGTGCCCCTGGACCGCGGCTTCCGCCGCGGCAATCTGGTTGCCGTTGCGGCCGCCGACCTGCTCGGCAGCCGGGCGGAACGCGGCGATGAGATCGCCGACAGCCACCAAGCATTGGTCTTCGCGCTGGACGAGATCCGCATCGGCGACGTCGTCGTCCATGAGGACCATGGCATCGGCCGCGTCAGGGGGCTCGAAGCCTCGCCGGCAGCGGACACGGAAGCGATCGCGCTCGAATATGCAGGGGGCGCAGTGCGGCTTGTGCCGATCGGCCAGGCCGATCGCCTGTGGCGCTACGGCGCGGACGCCGACGCAGTGCCGCTGGACAGGCTCGACGGTTCCAGTTGGGAGAAGCGCCGTTCCGCGATCGACGCAGCGATCGCCGAGACCGCAGCGGGGCTGATCGAGATGGCAGCGGCGAGCGCCAGGCGAACGGCGCCGGTGCTCTCGCCGGACTCGGGTGAGTATGAGAAATTCGCCGGCGGATTCGCATTCACCGAGACGCGGGACCAGGCCAAGGCGATCGATGCGGTGCGCGCCGATCTGGCCTCGGGAAAGCCGATGGACCGCCTCGTCATCGGCGATGTCGGCTACGGCAAGACCGAGGTGGCGCTGCGCGCGGCCGCGCTCGCTGCGCTTGCGGGATACCAGGTCGCGATCGCCGCCCCCACCACCGTGCTCGCGCGTCAGCACCTGGAAAATTTCGCCGCGCGGTTCGAAGGAACCGGAATAGAAGTCGCGGGCCTGTCCCGGCTTTCCACGCCGGCCGAGCGCAGGCGCGTCCGAGCCGGCATCGCGGACGGCTCGATCCGGGTCGTCGTCGGCACGGGCGCCGTGGCCGGCAAGGGCGTCACCTACGACAGGCTCGGCCTGGTCATCATCGACGAAGAGCAGCGGTTCGGCACAGCCGACAAGGAACGCCTTCGCGATTTGGGCGCAGGCCATGCGCTCTCGCTGAGCGCAACCCCGATCCCGCGCACGCTGCAGAGCGCACTTGTCGGCCTCCAGCAGCTTTCGATCATCGCATCGCCTCCCGCGCGGCGCCAGCCGATCCGCACTGCGGTCGCCGCGTTCGACAAGGCCGCGATACGCGCCGCACTGCTGCGCGAACGCAGCCGGGCGGGCCAGAGCTTCGTGGTCGTGCCGCGTATCGAGGACATGGCGCCGCTCGCCACAATTCTCGGCGAGCTCGTGCCGGAACTCGAGGTGCTGGCTGCCCATGGCAAGATGGGCGCGGCGGAGATCGACGAGACCATGGTCCGCTTCGCCCGGGGCGACGGCGACGTCCTGCTGGCCACCAACATCATCGAGGCCGGCCTCGACGTGCCGCGGGCGAATACCATGGTGATCTGGCGGGCGGACCGGTTCGGCCTGAGCCAGCTCCACCAGCTGCGCGGACGCGTCGGTCGCGGCGGACGCCGTGGCCAGGTCATCCTCCTGACCGACCCGGACAAGGCGCTGGCGCCGCGAACGCTGAAGCGCCTGCGGACGCTCGAGGCCTTCGACCGGCTCGGCGCAGGCTTCGCGGTGAGTGCGGCGGACCTGGACATGCGCGGCGCGGGCGACCTCATGGGCGACGCACAGGCCGGCCATATGAAGCTGATCGGCATGGACCTGTATCAGGATCTTCTGGGGGCGGCCCTTCGCGCCGAGCGCGGCGAATCCGTGGAGCGCTGGACGCCCGATCTTCGCCTCGGCATCGAGGGCCGGATCCCGGAATCGTTGATTCCGGAAGGTGAGATCCGGATCACTTTCTATATCAGGCTCGCCCGTGCGCGATCGGCGGGCGAGATCGATCGGATCGAGGAGGAACTGGAAGATCGGTTCGGATCGCTACCTCCCGAAGCGAGGACATTGCTTGCGATCGCCCGCGTCCGAACCGAAGCGCGCTCGGCAGGCATCGCCCGCATCGATGCCGGGCCGGCTGCGATCGCGCTGACGCCGCGACCCGATAGCGGTCGAGCGTTCGAGGGCCTCGCGCTCGAGCCGAAAGGCGACCGGCTGATCGCAAGGGATCGCATCGAGGATCCGCTCGCCAGGCTCGAGCGGATAGAGGAATTGCTCGCGACGATCCGCGAGACCGGCGACGGCGAATCCACGAATTCTGTTCGGTAAGGCCAGGCCCGGCTAACGGCGAAGCGCGTCGCGACCCGGACGCCATTGCCGGACTTCGTCCCGGGCTAGCCGTCCTCGCGATCGGCTCTCGCCGGCGCCAGCGCCGGCATCGCCGCGAAGGCACCGAAGCCTGCCTCGCCACCCTGGGCCAGATCTAGTCAGTCGGAATCGGCACCAGGCTCGGCCATGCCCCGATGCAGTTCCGCCAGCACCGATTGCGGCGCGATCCCTGCAGCTGCCACCTGCAGCTTGTTGGCGAGGCCCGATACGACATGACCCTTGCCGGCCATCAGCGCATCCCAGCCGTCCTTCGCCACCTTGGCAGGATCGGCCTTGGACTCGTCCCGGCCTACCTTGGTGTCCAGCATGTCGGCACGTGCAAAGAATTCGGTGTCGGTCGCGCCAGGCATCAGCGTGGTCAGCGTGACGCCCTTGGCGTCCTTGAGCTCGTTGCGCAGCGCCTCAGTGAAATTGTCGATGAACGCCTTGGTGGCATTGTACACGGCATTGAAGCTCCCGGGGATGTATCCGGCGATCGAGCCCGTCACCAGAACCTTCCCGCTGTCTCGCGCTACCATGTCGCGCAGTACTTTCTGGAGCAGATAGACGGTTCCGGTGACGTTGGTGTCGATCGAATGTCGCCAAGCCGCGACGTCCTGCTCGAGAAAGGGACCGCCGGTGCCGATGCCCGCGTTCGCGCAGACCAGATCGATGGCACGGCCGGCAGCTGTCTCGAGCAGCGCATCGACGCCGTCGAGCGTCGAGAGGTCGGCCTGCACCGACTGTACCTGGGCGCCGAACTGCCGGAAGTCCGCTGCCGCCGCATCGATCAGCGGTTCGTCGGCGACGACGATCAGATCATAGCCTTCCTTCGCCGCGAGTGTCGCCAGTTCGAAGCCGATCCCCGTGGAGGCACCGGTGACGATCGCGAGTCTGTTCGCCATTTTCCTTACTCCGCTGCCAGCGCCAGGCCGGGCTTGAGCACGACCTTGGTCACTTCGTTCTGGTTGTCGTGGAACATCTTGTAGCCCTTGGGCGCGTCCTCGAGCGGCAGCGTGTGGCTGATCAGGAAGGTCGTATCGATCTTGCCTTCCAGGATCGCGTTGAGCAGCGCCGGCATGTAGTGCTGGACATGGGTCTGGCCGGTCTTGAGCGTCAGCCCCTTCTCCATGAAGGCGCCCAGGGGAAACTTGTCGACGAACCCGCCATAGACGGCCGGCATCGAGACGCGGCCGCCCTTGCGGCAGGCGTGGATCGCCTGACGGATCGAGTGGATGCGATCGGTGCCGAGAAAGGTGCTCGCCTTGATCTGGTCGATGACATTGTCGACGAAGAATCCGTGCGCTTCGAGCCCGACCGCGTCGATCACCGCGTCGGGGCCGATGCCGCCGGTCATCTCCATCAGCGCCTCGTAGGTGCGCGTCTCCTCGAAGTTGATCGTCTCCGCGCCGAACTTCTTCGCGAGTTCCAGCCGGCGCGGGAAATGGTCGATCGCGATCACGCGCTCGGCCCCCATCAGCAAGGCAGACTGGACCGCGAACAACCCGACCGGGCCGCAGCCCCAGACCGCCACCGTGTCGCCGGGCTCGATCTGCGCATTCTCCGCCGCCATCCAGCCGGTTGGCAGGATGTCCGAGAGGAACAACACCTTCTCGTCCTCGATCCCGTCGGGGATGACGAGCGGGCCGACATCGCTGAAGGGAATGCGGACATATTCGGCCTGTCCGCCCGAATAGCCGCCGGTCATATGGCTGTAGCCGAACAGGCCTGACATCGGCTGGCCATACAGTTCCTGGGCGATGTCCTGGTTGTCGGCGGGCAGGCCGTTATCGCAGGCCGAGTACTGGTGCTTGCCGCAATGATAGCAGCTGCCGCAGGCGATGGTGAACGGCACCACGACGCGCTGGCCCTTCTTCAGCGTCGATTTCGGGCCGGTCTCGACCACCTCGCCCATGAACTCATGGCCGAGAATGTCGCCCTTCATCATCGTCGGGATGTAGCCGTCGTAGAGATGAAGGTCGGATCCGCAGATCGCGGTCGAGGTCACCTTGATGATCGCGTCGCGCGGGTTGAGGATCTCGGGATCGTCGACGGTATCGACGCGGACGTCGTGCTTTCCGTGCCAGGCCAGTGCGCGCATCAGCGTGCTCCCTCTTCAAAAAGACTTGCGCGCATCAGTTCTTCCCTTCGTCCTGGAGGCGGCTGTTGCGGGCGCCGGTGGCGATCTCGCCGGTCTCCATCAGTTGCTTGAAGCGCCGCAGGTCGCGGCGCGCCTGAATGGCGGGCTCGCGCTGGAACATCTTCGCGATCAGCTTGCCGATCGCACCGGCGGGCGGATCGTAGAGGATGGTCGCAGTCACGATCGTGCCGCGGCCGCCCTGTGCGTCGCGGAAGTCGATCCGGCCGCTGTTCGGGACGTCGGCGCCATCCTCGGAGGCCCAGGCAATGAAGCTACCGTCCTGCTCCTCGGTGATGGCCGAGGTCCATTCGACGGTCCTGCCCCCTGGCGCCTTGACGACCCAGTGCGAGCGCTTGTCATCGAGCACGTCGATGCGCTCGACATTCTCCATGAACATCGCAAGATTGGCGAAGTCGCGCCAATAGGCGAACAGCTCTTCGCGCGGCCGGTTTATCGTCACGGTGCGGCCGACCAGCACATCGGCGTCACCCTGGCCAGGCTTGTCGATCAGCGTATCGGTGGCCGCATCCGCCGCGGCCCTATCCTTGGAAGTCGCCAGTGGCGCATCGTCGCGCTGCGGCGTGTCGAGAGTCTCGCCCATCTTCGTCTCTCCGGGAGATTATCTCGTTAGAACAATGCGCTATTCCCGCTGTTCCCGCGTGCGTCGATCCGTCCGTCGCGCGCCGCTCTCCATCTGCCGCCACAGTTCAACCTGGGTTTCGCGCGGGAGTGCCTGTCATGCCCGATCGGCCTGCGGCGCGCCTTGACCAAAATGACTTGTCGCGGGCGACCACTCGCGGCGCGCGCTCGCGCATCGTCCTTCCCGGGCAATTCGACCGGGTAACTCACGCCTTGGCCAGGATCACCTCCAACTCGGCGGGCCGGAGTTCGCGTATCAACTGCTCTCGCGTACATTGCGCCGGTGCCTTGTCGGGCCTCCAGCGCAGGAACCGCGTGCCATGGCGAAAGCGCCCCGCGCTGACCTGGTCGTAGACCACCTCGGCCACCAGCGCGTGGCGCAGCTTCACATAAGGCTTGGCAACGCCGCTCCACCGGCTCGGTGCGCCGGGTGCGTCGCCGGTGAACCCTGGCTCGCCCTCGGCTCCGGTCACCCTCTGCAGGATTTCAGCTCGGTCGGCGGCCGCGAAACTCGAGGTGAAGCCGACATGATCGAGCAATCCCTCTTCGTCGTAGAGACCGAGCAACAGGGACACGCTTCCCTTGGCACCCTGCCGATAGCCACCCACGACGCAGTCGGCGGTCCTTAGCAGCTTGACCTTGCGCATGGCGCGTTCGCCGGCGCGATAAGGTTCGCCCAGCGGCTTCGCGACAATGCCGTCGAGCGCGCCGCCGCTTCCGGCGAGCCAGTTCCTTGCGACCTGCGCCCGTTCGGTCCGAGGGGACAGCATCAGCCGGGGCAATGCATGCGCCGCGTGGAAGGTCTCGAGCGCAGCGCGCCTTTCGACGAGCGGCTTGTCTGCCAGGAAGGTTTCGCCGAGCTGCAGGCAGTCGAACAGCATGAACTGTGCGGGTGCCTCGGCGGCCAGCTTGGCGACACGGGAAGCCGACGGATGGAGCCGGGCCTGGAGGGCCGCGAAGGACAGGCTGTCCCCGACGGGAATGATGAGCTCGCCATCGAGAAGGAAGCGCTTCGCCGCCAGGCCCCGCAGCATGTCGACGATGTCGGGAAAATATCGGCCGAGCGGCTTGCCCGATTTCGACCAGAGCTCGACCTCATCTCCCTCGCGCAGCGCAAGCGCGCGAAATCCGTCCCATTTGGGCTCGAACTGCCAGCCGCCGCCCGTAGGCAGGTCGTCGGCCAGCACTGCCTCCATCGGCTGCGGAATCGAACGCGACTTCATGATCGCGTCGAGCAACGATCGGCGCGCCGCGCCCGTTCCTGCCACCCCGGTGCCGTTTCCGGGTCGGCGCGGATGCCTGCGAATTTGCGAAGGTTTTCGAAATGCTGCGACCGGGTCAGCGCCGGGTGAGCCGCCTGCGGTTCGCGCGGACCTTGCCGCCGTAAAGACGCAGCAAAGCATCGGCTACGCCGTGCGGCGAGCTGCCGTAGCCGCCGGTCAGCAGTCGCGTATTCGCCTCGACCAGTGCCAGCCATTTCTCGGTCACCATGCGGCTCGCCTCGGCGCCGGCGCCGCTCCCGCCGCTCGCGATCTTCCAGGACCGCAGACCGATCACGATGCTCGCCTCGACGCCAAGCTGCCAGAGCCGAAAGCCGATGGCCAACGCTTCCAACGGGGATTCGCGATCCATGGCGTTCTCCGTTTCCGTCTTGGCCTCGGCATCGATCGCCAGACGGGTTTTCCAGCCGAGCGATGCGCAAGGCCGGCCTTTCGCGATCTTTCGCCGCACGTGCGCAGGGCGCGGGCGAACCGGCGCCCGCACCCTGTCCCGCTCAGGCGGTGATCAAATTCACGGCCCGAGGCTTCGCCACGGGAAGCCCCGACGCTTCCTCCTGCGCAAGAAGGCTCTGCTTCAGCGCCAGCATCTCGTCGCGCAGCGCGACGAGATCGACATCGGTTGCCCTGCACTGGGCGAACATCCCTTCGGACGGCATCTCCTCCTCGTGCACGTGGTGCTTGATCTCTTCGGAAAGCACCTTGACCTTGGCGTCGTAGAATTCGTCGCCGGGATCGCCCGCTTCGATATCGTTGACCAGGACCTTGGCGCCGTCATGCTCGACATAGGCTTCCTCGAGTATATCGTCGTCGATCTTCCCCTTGAACGCCGGGTAGAAGATTTCCTCCTCGATCGCGGTATGGATCTTCAGTTCCACGCAAATCTGGTGCGCGATCTTCTTCTTGGCGGCAGCGCCGGACGTACCTTCATATTGCTCGAACAGCTCCTCGACCTTGCGATGATCGGCCTTGAGCAGTGCGATTGCGTCGGTGAATTCAGCCATGTTCGGATCTCCCGCTTGCGCGCGAGCTAAGCGGTCCGGAATTGCCTTCGGTTCCGCCTGCGAATCGATTGCAACTGGCAGGCGGGCGTCTTGCGGGCATCGTGATTTCGCCGCAGCGGTGCCGATCTGCGGCGTGGACCGGCCCTCGGCAGGCAATAGTTGCTCCGCCCACAGCCGGAGAGAACTTCGAGGCGGCGACCGCGTTATCCGCCGGTGCTTCAAGGAGATTTGCATGACCGACGACGCTTTCGCCCCGCAATCCAACAGCAAGACCGCGCTGACCGACGACATCGTCAAGCATTTCTCCGGCGACGCGCCGCTGACGGAAAAGGCCAAGGGTTTTGCCAAGGCGCGTCCCTGGACCAGCGCCGCGTTCATCGGGATCGCCGCGATGGCGCTGATCAACGGACTGCGGGGAGTCCGCCGGCGCTGACGTGCGCCCCAGCGCCGCGCCTGTCGGTCAGGCGAACCTGCTCTTGGGGATGTGGGTGATGCGGCATGCGAGGTCCGCCTCGCCCGAGGCCACGACATAATGATCGCCCGCATCGGCGATGCCGGTGGTGAACACGACGTCGCGGACATACATCTTGTCCTCAAGTGGCCTGGTCAGTTCGGGCGCGGCCTCGAGCAAGGGCGTATGCTCGGTGCGCAATACCCGGGCGGGATCGTCGCGGTCGAGGATCGACCAATAGGTGCGATAGATGCCGACGATCTCCTTGGGCTCGACGCCGTGCCACAAGGTCAGCCAGCCGGCATCGGTGAGGATCGGCGGTGTGCCACCGCCCATCCGCGCTGTGGCGATCGTCGCAGCGTGCGGCCGGATGCCGGGCTCGCGGTGCGGCTTCCAGTGGAGTGCATCGGGCGAGGTGGCGAGGTTTATTGAGGGGCCGCCGCGCCATTCGCTGCCCGGGGGATAGGTGAAATAAAGATCGCCGAGCGGCCGCGTCTGCGCCCAGTATTTGCCGTTCACCAGCCCTTCGAAGATCAGCATGTCCTTGTTCTGGTGGTCGAGGACCACGTCCTCGAAGGTGAAGTCGAGGCCGTTCTGCGAGCTGTACAGCGTCGTCGAGTGGCGCTCGGGACTCACCGAGCACGTCGTCATCAGCCAGCGATCGCCGACTTTCGACACGCGCGCATCCTCGACGCCGTAGCATTGGAAGCTGCCCTGGGGCGCGATCGCCTTGTCGTAATGGACTTCGACGATCTCGAGGCCATCCGGTGTAAGCTCCACCGGCAGGATCCACGAAAGCGAAGTCAGCGCCATCACCTTCCACCGGCCGCCGCGGATCAGGAACTTGCGGGGATCGCCGGTATCGACCAGCTCGAGCGGCCACGGATCGAGGACATAGCGGCCCTCGTGCCAGCGGATCGCGTGAATTTGCCCGTCGACGATCGGATTGCGGAGCGCCTCCGCCACCCGGACGAAGATCGCCAGGTTGCCGTTGGGAAGCCTCGTCAGCGCTGGGTTGAAGGCGCCGAGCACATAGGTCTCGGCACCGAAATGCCCCGCCAGCGGAGACCGCGACAGGTCGATGTCGTCGGGGCCGAAGACGAGCCGGTCGATCGGGAGGCCGCTCATTCCTTGTCCTGCGTGCGAGGCGCGATCGTCACCTGCTGGACGACGGCACGCCGGGGTTGGGTCAGGACATAGTGGACGCCGACCGCGATATCCTCGGCGCGCAGCATCCACTCCTTGTTGATCTGCTCGGCCTGCTCCTCGGCGGTGAAGCTCGAATATTGAAAGTCGGCGCCCGTCTTGCCGGGCTCGACCAGCGCGACCTTGATTCCCTTGGGGCCGAGTTCCTTGCGCACCGCTTCGGCAAAGCCGGCGATGCCGGCCTTCATCCCGGCATAGACGCTGGAATCCGGCCCCAGCACATGCGCGCTCATCGACCCGATCAGGACGATATCGCCATGGTCCTGCATCACCTCCGCCGCGGCGTCGACGCTCGCGAGATAGGCGGTGAAGTCGGTGGCGATGGCATAGCGGAGCTCCTCCGCGTTCATCTTGGTCACGCCCTGCGCCGGGATCGCCGCATTGACGACCGCGATGTCGAACGCGCCGAAATAGTCCTTCGCCGCCTCCACGAAGCGGGCGACGCCGTCGGGGTCGGCGAGGTCGATATTGATGCCGTCGCCCTTGCCGACCTCGCGGATGCGGCCGAGCCCGTCCTGGAGATGCTGCGGATCGCGGCCGCAGATGAACACATCGACGCCTTCGGAGGCGAGCAGCACTGCGATCGCGCGGCCGATGCCGGTGGTCCCGCCGGTGACGATCGCCTTGCGCCCCTTGAGGCCAGGCATCTCGGTATGCGCGTCGGAAAGGTCGCGGGCGGGCGGGTCGGCAAGCTCGGTCATCGCTGCATTCTCCTTCCCCGCTCGAACCAAAGGGACGCGCGCGGGTTCCCGGCATAACCCAGGTTATCGCGCGCAACTGGCCGCCGAAATCGGGCGTTGTTGCAGTCGGTTAGACGATGGGAGAGCGATCATGCCCCAAGGCGACAAGAGCAGTTACACCGGCAAGCAGAAGCGCAAGGCCAAGCATATCGAGGAAGGCTATGAGGACCGCGGCGTCGGCAGGGAGGAGGCCGAGCGCCGCGCCTGGGCGACCGTCAACAAGGAGTCCGGCGGCGGCAAGAAATCGGGCTCGGGACGCGGCAAGCAGGAGAACCATGGCAGCGCGCGCAAGGGCGGCGAGAAGGGCGGCGCCTCGCAAAGTGCGGCCAAACGCTCGGCGGCGGCGAAGAAGGGCTGGGAGACCCGCCGCCACCAGGCGCACGCGCATTGAGGCGGCGATGAGCGACCCATGGGGAGATCGCCGGGCGGGCGACGCGACGGACCGCGACTATCTCGAGCGGCGCGCCCGGGAGGAACGCGCGCGCGCCGGGCAGGCGGACGATATGGGCGTGGCCTATGCCCATCGCCGGCTCGCCGAAGCCTATGAGCAGCGTCTTGCGGCGATGAAGACGGAGCTTGGCGCCTAGCCTACCAGAGCAACTCGATCGTCGCGTCCGCCGGAACGTGATACTCGATGCGGCCCGCGGACGCGTGCCGCGGCCGCAATGCCTTGCCGCCGTGCGCCGACAGCGTGAATTCCGGTAGCCCGGCGCTTCCCGCCCGGATCAGGCTGAGCCGAGCGTCGCGGCCCGGGCTACCCGCGAGCTGGAAGCGCAGCGCCTTCTCGCCCGGGCGGTCAAGGCCGAGCAGGAAGTGATCGCAGAACAGCAGGAAGGGCGCGTCGTCGATGCGGTGGACGGCGCGGCTGGCGAAGACGAAGGCCGAGCCCGCGCCATAGATCTCCTGCCCGACCTGCCCCGCCGGCTGCCCGTCGACATACAGGTCCTCCACCGGGAAGGAGAGCGCGCGGTCGATATGGCCGTTGGTCGGGCGCTGCTTCGGCGCGATCGCGTCTTCCGGAAGCGCGTCGGGATAGTAGAACCAGGCGCGGTCGAGCGCATATCGGCAATATTCACAGATCAGCAGCTTCGCGGCGGGATCGAGCTCGGGGCCGGCGTCCTTCAGATAGCGCTCGAACGCCGCGAAGCTGTCGAAGCACTCGTACATCGCCATATAGGGCGCATCGTGGAGCGCCGTCGCGCCGAGGAAGTTGCGATAGTGGCGGGCATGGCCGATCTCGGATTCCCACATTGCGGTGTTGTGGAAGAAGCTCGCCAGATAGACATAGCTCTGGCGCAGATAGGTTTCCTCGCCGGTGATCCGCCATAGCCGGATGCAGGCGGCGGCCCCCCAGGCGGTAAGATTCGCCTGGTAGTTGAGCTCGAAGCGCATCTCGCGTGCCGCGTCGATCGCCGCGCGCGCCTCGTCTAGGTAGCGCCACTCATCGGTCAGCTCGAAGGCCTGGAGCATGACATAGGCGTACATGCCGCCGACATCGGTCTGGCCGAGCCCGGCATCGTCGCGCGCCTCCTGCAGCACCTTGAAGTCGCGCACGTCATATTGGATCGGCCATCTGTACTCGAAGTGGCGGGCCGCGCGGATCCCGTAGTCGAGCGACTTGCTGAACAGCCGCAGCGCCGGCTTGTCGCCATCGATGGCGAGGCGTCCGAGCTTTGATAGCGGATGGTAGAGATACCAGCTGTCGACCGCGTTCCGGTCCTTGTCCTTGCCGACATTGGGCAGGTAGCGGCGCAGTGTCTTGAGCCGCGGATCGTAGAACTTGCCGAGCCCACCCGCCAGCTCGGCTCCGATCGGGGCCTTCTCGCCGGCCCATACCTCCCAGTCGCGGATCGCGCTCAGCACGGAGAGCTGGACCATCGAATCGGGATATTCGGCGGCGGTATAGGGATGGACGTAGCGATGGCCATAGTGGCGGATCGTGGCCTTGGGCGAATGGGCGAGGTCGCGCAGCGAACCCTCGGCGCGGGCGATCCAGTCGCGATAGGCGATGTCGGGCTGCTCGATCTGGCCGAACACGGCGCCGAGCAGCGAGAGATAGCGCTGCGCCATGGCCTGTTCGTCGCCATCGCTGTCGTCGTGGAACGCGATCAGGGCGTGGGAAAGGAGAACCTCCTCGCCCGCGGGCAAGGGATCGACCGGCGGGGTTCCGCGCTGCGGCGGCGTCGGCAGGAGATAGCCGATCTCGGGCCAGACGCCGCCGACCGCGCCGTCGGGCTTGGTATCGGTCAGGGCGAAATAACGGTTCAGCCGGGTCAGGTCCTGGCAGTAGAGCACGCTGCCGAAGTCCGGCTCCTCGAGCCGGAAATAGACGGCGCCGGTGTTGAAGCCGCGCTGTGCCGCCTCGACCTGCCCGACCGCGCCCAAGGGATCGTCGCGCGCGTCGAGCGGATATAGGTCGCGCGGCACGAAGGACGTGAGCAACGGGACCTTGGCCTCAAGGCTCGTCGCCACCTCCAGCACCGGAATCGCACCCTCGACCAGTCGCACCGCGATCCGGTGCGTACCGATCGGGCTCCTGACCTCGATCCGCGCCGCCTCGCCCTTCCGGGCGCGTACCGTTCGCGCTTCCCGATAGCCCGCCGGGCAGAAGGCCGCCCGCATCGCGATGCCGCCGCGGCCCGGGCGGCGCACGATCACCCAGATCGCGTCATGGCCTGCCGCGAGCGAGATCGTCCGCGCGCCGAGCGACAGCTGGCCCAGTTCGGACATCGTGCCGCGGCGCAGCTCGTCTCGCAGTAGCACCGCGCCCGGCGTGGCGCCGGCAACCGGGTCATGGCTGCGACCATGCATGGCTAGACGCGCTCCCACCGGGCAGCGCGGCGCGGCTGCCGAGAGCGTTCGCCGGCAAGTCGGACAGGCGTTCCATCCTCGGCCATGCGACTTGAATACGACCGCGCGGCCCCGGGACCGGGTGCGCGTATCCCCGGTCTGTCTGGACAGACGAGCCCGGCTTCGTCGATCACGCGCATGCTAATCATCCGACAGCCTCCCGATGCTTTTGCGCGAAAACCCTGCCGAATGGGCGCGGTTCCGGCTTGTGTGAAACCCGCGCTAAATCGCGGGCGTTGGCCGGGCATGGAATGGTTTCGCCAGCTCATCGGGCCCGACGAGGGGGCCAGCGCGCTGCAGCTGTGCTTCCGGGTGCTGCCGCTCCTTGCCTTCGGCATCCTGTGCGTGCGGATCGCGGGGCGCCGGACCTTCGCCCATTTCTCCCCGCTCGACATCGTCGTCGCGCTGATCGTCGGATCCAATATCAGTCGCGTCATGACCGGCAAGGCGCCGTTCTTCCCCGTCCTTGCCGCGACGCTGGCCCTGGTGGTCCTGCACCGCCTGCTGGCCTTTGTCGCAATGCGCTGGCAATGGGTGGCGGCGCTGGTCAAGTCGCGACCGATCACGCTCGTCGAGGACGGCAAGGTCGATGCCAGGGCGATGCGGCGCGCCAACCTCTCGGACCAGGACCTTGCCCAGGGCATCCGCAGCGAGCAGATCCGCGACATCGACGATGTCGCGCTGGCGACCCTCGAAAGCAGCGGAAAGCTCAGCGTCGTGCCCAAGCGGCGTCGCTAGCCGCGCGGCGAGCCTGGCTGCTCGGGCGGCGCATCGTCGGCGCCCTCGGCGGGCTGTTGCGAGGATTTGTTCGCCGGGTCCACATCCGTGCTGCCCGGGTTGGCGCGTTCCGCCTCGCCCGGTCCCTCATTACGCTTGTCGGTCATGCCTGGTCTCCCTTGGCAGGCTCGGGATAGTCCTCGGGCTTCACGCTGCCCACGCCCGGGCGGTCCTCGACCGGTTCCGGCGGCAGGCCGCCCGGCGTCTGGTCGTCCTTGTCCTGCCCGGCATCGGCGGGCGGCTCGGAAATCTGCCTGTCCATCTCGTCATCCTCTGCTCGCACACAGGAAATGTGCACCAGGGTTCAACCCGCCGGGATTTCCCCGGGGTCCGCGCCCCGCCGCAATTTTCATCGCGTGCCGAACGCGGCGAGCAGCGACGGTATGCGCGGCGGAAGCTCGCGGGCGAGGAAGCCGATCGGGCCTGACTCCTCGGCGACGAAGCGTCCGGCCTCGCCGTGCAGCCACACTGCCCAGGCGGCTGCGAGGCAGGGCGACGCACCGCGCGCCAGCAGCCCCCCAAGGATCCCGGCCAGCACGTCGCCCGATCCCGCGGTGGCAAGGCCGGGGCCGCCACCTCGATAGTGGAGCAATTCCCCATCCGGGGCCGCGATCCAGGTCTCGGCCTGCTTGAGCACGACGACCGCACCGAAATGCGTGCTGGCGCGGCGCACCAGTTCCTCCGGCGCATCGCGAAGCTCGGCCGCGTCGCACTCCATCAGCGCGATCATCTCGCCGGGGTGCGGCGTCAGCACTACCCTGCCATCGCGAGCCCGGACCGCGTCGGCGCATCCGCGCGCGCCCGCGATGACCGCAGCGTCCAGCAGGATCGGCAAGTCGGCACGCGCCTCGGCAAGGATATGGCGCAGGATCGTAGCCGCGGCAGATCGCTCGCCCATCCCCGGACCAAGCACCAGGCTGTCGCAGCGATCGAGCAGGGCGGCGATCCGTTCGCCGGCCTTGCCGGCCAGCTCGCCTTCGTCATTCGTCGGGAGCGGGAAGACGGCGGCTTCGGGCATGGCGATGCCGAGCCCCAGCCTCGCCGGCTCCGGCACCGCGAGCAGCGCCTTGCCGGCACCGGCACGCAGCGCCGCCTCGCCGGTAAGCGCGAGTGCGCCCGGAACCGTCAGCGAACCGCCGGCGCAGAGCATGCGCCCGCGCGCATTCTTGTCGGTCTCCTGCCCGATCGCGGGCAGCGGATGCGCCGCCAGCCAGGCGGAGTCGAGCGGGCTCATCCGCGTGCGGCGACGCGCGCGTCGGGCGCGCGCGTCACTTGCGCCGCGGAATCTTCCTCCATCGGCGCCACTTCATTGTAGCGGACCAGCACGAGCCCGCCGTCCTTGCCCGACGATGCGTCGAAGCGATATTCGGTCACCGAGCAATTGGCGACATCGCCGAGCCTGTCGACGGCGAGAATCTCCTCCTCGCTCATATTCTCGAGGATGTAGCGCAGGCACAGCACTACCACCTGGTGGGCGACGATCATGACGCGGCGTCCGCCGTAGTGGAGCGACACGGTGTCGAGCAGGCTGCGCAGCCTGAGGATCACGTCCGCCCAGCTCTCGCCGCCGGGCGGACGATGATAGAATTTGCCGAGCAGCCGGCGAAACTCCGCCTGCTGTGGTTCCTGCGCGGCGACACCTGCGGTGGTGAGCCCGTCCAGGATGCCGAACTCCTTCTCGCGCAGCCGCTCGTCGACGCAGACCGGCTCGGCGGGCTCGGCGCCGCCCGCGTCGCGGAAGCGGCGCGCCGTGTCCTTCGAGCGGACATAGGGGCTGGAAAGGATCACGTCGGGCAGGCCGTTGCCGCAGCCGCGCGCGAACCAGCGGCCGAGCGCCTCCGCCTGTTGCTCGCCGAGCGTCGACAGCGGCACATCGACGTCGCGCAGCGTCAGCGGGATGCGCTCGAGACCGGCGGCATGCGCCTCGTCGCGCGCGACATTGCCCGCGCTCTGGCCGTGGCGGACCAGCCAGAGCTGCAGGGGCCAGCGTGGGGCGGACTCGCGCATTGCCTCGCGAGACCGTCGGTCAGAGCGACTTGGCCATGTTGAGGTGCGCGGTGACGGTCGGGATCAGCTTGGTCGCGAAGTCCCGGAGCGACTGCGGTACGGCGTTGTCGCCGGCATTGGCCTTGAGCGCATCGAGCGTCTTCTGGTGGGCATCGACCTGGGCCGTCGCATAGGCCTTGTCGAAATCGGCCCCCTTCACGCCCTTGAGCGAGTCGAGCACCTGCTGCTGCTCGGCGGTGAGCGTGGCATCGGGGACGATCGCCGGCGTCGCGGCGCTCGCGGCGGCCTTGAGCTTCGCGGTCGACTCGGTGTGCGCCTTGATCATGTCGGCGGCGAACTTCTTGGTCTTGGCCGAGGCGCCCTGCGCATCGGCGAGCTGCGACGTCGCGATCTCGAAGGCGTCGCTCGCCGCCGCCGCATTGGCGAAGGTCTGTCCGGCCGAGGTGGCAGGGACCATCGCCATTTCGTTGGCCATCGTGCCATCGCTATTGGCGGTGACGGTCGTGGTATCCGTGGTGGTCTCGGTCTTCGAACCACAGCCTGCGAGTGCCAGCGCCGCGGCGCCCAGCGTCATCCAACGAACTGCGTGCATCCTTGCCTCCCGATTGTCGCCCCTTGCGGGCTCGCTCCTCCAACGCCCGCATTTGCGGCGCGTTCCGCGCGAACCCTTTGAAGCGGTTCCGCGTTTTCTCGCCGACGCCAGGAGACAAGGAGCAGGCCATGGGCATCTTCAGCAGCATCAAGGACAAGATCTTCGGTCACAAGGCCGCTGCGTCCGCACCGGCGCCGGCCCCGAGCCCCGCGTCGCCGGCGCCGGCCCCGAGCCCCGCGTCGCCGGCGCCCGCCCCGGCGCCGACAGCGACGCCCGCGCCCAGTCCGGCCGTCGATGTCGGCGCCGTCCTTTCGGAGATGGCGGAGATGAAGGGCGGAGGCGGCAACTACCAGACCTCCATCGTCGACCTGCTCAAGCTGCTCGATCTCGATTCGAGCCTCGAGGCGCGCCAGGCGCTCGGAGAGGAACTGGGTGTCCATGCCGGCGAAAACGGAAGCGCGGAGCAGAATATCGCCCTGCACAAGGCAGTGATGGCGAAGCTCGCCGAAAATGGCGGCGTGGTGCCCGACAGCCTGCGCGGCTGAGCCGAGGTCAGCGGACAAGCTTTCATAACCTGGGTTGGCGAGCGGGCCGATCTTTGCGGCCAAATTGCCGCCATGGACAAGAACCTGATCGAACGCGCGCTCGAGCTCGCCGCGACCGGCGCGTACGAGCGTATCGACCAAATCGAGCGCAAGCTCACCGCCGAGGGCTATTCGCACGTCGCCTCCTATCTGGACGGGCCGACGATCCGGCGGCAGCTGCGCGAGACAGCGCGGCGCGCGCGCGGCGAGACGGCCCGGCGCAGAGGACGCCCGCCCTCGGCACCGGGCACCACGCCATAGCCAAGGCCCTGCCGGCGATATCCAGGCGGCGGGCTGTCGGCCCGGCGATTAGTTGGTTGCGCAAGGGACGCGCCGCCGCGCGGCGCGTCCCACGCGACACCCTATTCGACGGGATTATTCTCGAGGAACGCCTGGGCATCGAGGTCGACCTTGAACTCGCGCTCCCAGAAGCGAAGCTGCCCGGCGGCGGCGAGAAAGGCCTTGGCGGAGGCCGCTCCCTCGAGTTGGACTAGCGCCTCGTCCATGTCGGCCTCCGCGATTCCCGCCTTGGCGAGAAGCGGCATCGCCTCCGGCGTGTAGCCGATGAACTTGAGGTGCCCGAAGGCATCGGCCACGAAGTCGCGGGCCGCCCCGTCGCGCGCGAGCTGTGCCGCGCCCTCCGCGGTGACCAGCAGCGCCACCGCGTCGTACAGGACCGAGGGGCCGCCATCGATCTTCTGCTTGCCTTGCGCCAGCGTGCCGTCGTCGAGGACGACGCCGCCGACCTTGGGGGTGACGAGCTCGTAGCTCGCGGGAAGCGCCTCTACTGCCTTGACCAGGGCGGCGAGCAGTGCGGCCGGTGCGCCGTCACTGACCAGGATGCCGAGCTTGCGCCCGGCGAAGCTGCCGGGTGCGCGCTTGACGATGCTGAGCGCATCGGAAGGCGGCAGGTCGTCGCGCGGTGCGACCGCCGCCTTCGCCGCCGGGGGCAGCTTGGCGAGCCCGAGCCCTGCGGCGACGGTGCTGGCGAGTGCCGCGTCGATGTTGCGCAGATGGCCGACCATCCGCTCGCGGATATCGACGCGTGCGCATTTGGACAGCTCGAAGACCAGCGCATCGCCGATATGCTTCCGCTCGATCGGGGTCTGGCTGACGAAGAACTGGCGCGCCTGGCTATAATGGTCGGCGAAGCTCTCGGGACGAAGCTGGACCTTCTCGCCCGCTTCCTCCGCCGCGAAATGCCGATAGCCGGACTTGGAATCCTCGCGCGGCCCGCCCCAGCTGTTCGGCTCGTAGTTTGCGCGACCTTTGGGGTTGCGCATCGCCATGTGCCCGTCCTGCTGGAAATTGTGGATCGGGCAGCCGCGCGGCTGGTTGATCGGGATATGCGTGAAGTTCGGCGAGCCCAGCCGCTTCAGTTGCGTGTCGAGATAGGAGAAGTTGCGGCCCTGGAGCAGCGGGTCGTTGGTGAAGCCGATGCCCGGCACGACATTCTGGGTGCAGAAGGCGACCTGCTCGGTCTCGGCGAAGAAATTGTCGACCAGCCCGTCGAGGACGAAGCTGCCGATGGTCCGCACCGGCACCTGCTCCTCCGGGATGATCTTGGTCGGGTCGAGAATGTCGAACTCGAAGCGCTCCGCGAAGTCCTCGTCGAACAGCTGTACGCCGAAGTCCCATTCGGGCGGCGTCCCCATGTCGATCGCGTCCCAGAGGTCGCGGCGATGGAAATCGGGATCGGCGCCGTTAATCTTGACCGCCTCGTTCCACAGCACCGACTGGAGGCCGAGGCGGGGCTTGAAGTGGAACTTGACGAAGGTCGACTTGCCCTTGGCATTGATCAGCCGAAAGCTGTGGACGCCGAAGCCCTCCATGAAGCGGAACGAGCGCGGGATCGCGCGGTCGGACATGGTCCACATGATCATGTGCATCGCCTCCGGGGTGAGGCTGATGAAGTCCCAGAAATTATCGTGCGCCGTCTGCGCCTGGGGGAAGTTGCGGTCGGGCGCCGGCTTGGCGGCGTGGATCAGATCCGGAAACTTGATCGCGTCCTGGATGAAGAAGACCGGGATGTTGTTTCCGACCAGGTCCCAGTTGCCGTCCTTGGTGTAGAATTTGCACGCGAAGCCGCGCACGTCGCGCGCCAGGTCGAACGAGCCCTTGCTGCCGGCTACGGTCGAGAAGCGCGTGAACATCGGCGTCTTCTCGCCGACTTCGGTCAGGATGCGCGCGGTCGTGAATTCCTCAAGCGACTCACTCAAGGTGAAGGTGCCATGCACGCCGTAGCCGCGGGCGTGGACGACGCGCTCGGGAATGCGCTCATGGTCGAAATGGAAGATCTTCTCGCGGAAATGGAAATCCTCGAGCAGCGCCGGTCCGCGCGCGCCCAGGCGCAACGTGTTCTGGTCGTCTGCGACCGCCACGCCCTGTTGCGTCGTGAGCGCGCCCTCGTCGCCAGCGAGCTGGTGGAGCTCGCCGCCATTGCCGCGCTTCGTCTCGAACTCGGCCGGCGCATCGCCGACCAGCTTGTCGTTCGTTCCCTTGACCATGTCCGCATCTCCCTTTTGAGCCGGGCCCATGCCCGGTGTCGATCGCCTGGTTGCCCGGTGAAGTCGTTGGTTCGTCGATCGCGGGGATCGCCCGGCGGGACCGGTCAGCTGCCGGGCATCAACTGCGCGCGGTAGCGCGCGAAGCAGCGCTTGCCGCAGCGCAGGCGGATCAGCGCACCCTCGGCCATTGCGGTGGCGCGGCGCGGATCCTCCTCGACCGCCGGGCGGATCGCCTCGCGGTTCCAATCCTCGCTATGCTTGACGTCGAGCACGGCGTGCAGCGTGAAATAGCGTGCTTCCTTCGGCGTCAGGCCGACGCGCTTGAGTCCCTCGGCGACCAGCGCGGCGCGACCCGGCGCAGTCAGCTCGATCACCCCGAGGGCCCCCACCGAATGCCAGGCATAGCGGCGCTGGGTGGCCATCGCGGTCATCGCATTGGCGAGGCACAGGCTTTCCCACACCGTGTTCTCGATCACGGGATTCACTTCGAGCGTCTCGACGAGCGCATCGAGCATCGGGCCGTGCATGCCCTTCTCGGTGCCGTGCCCCATCTCGTCCCAATAGTTGCGGGCGAGCTCCAGCTTGGGGCGCACCGGCAGCTTGACCTGGGTCATCGCTACGAGATCGTCGAACCCGGCCTCGCCAGCGGCTTCCTGCTCGAAGAACCAGCGCAGCTCGTCGCGGTCGGCCTGCTCGGCGAGCCAGGGGAAGAGCGGGTCGCCCTGGCCCGGACCCACGGCCTTCAACTCCTCGAACCAGGCGATGAAGCCCTCGACATCCGTGGGCGCCGCCGCGGCCTCGTCCGCGACCTGGGCCCGCAGCTCCTCGAGGAAGCCGCCCTCGAGCCGCTGCATCTTCACGTCGCGCTCAAAGACCTTCTGCCACTCGTCATCGGCGAGGCCGGGCGCGAGCCGCTCGCGGTTCCAGTGTGCAAGCCCGCGCTGGAAGCTGTCGGTCAGGAACTGCGAACCGCGCTGGGTTCGTCGGTCGGCGGTAGCAAGCATCATCGTCTCCGAATTTTCCTGCCCGCTGAACGTGCCGCCATTCCCGCCGTTCCCGAAGTCGGGGTAGTTTCAAGCATCTGATAACATGGATTAAATTGGAACGACGCTGCAGCGACCGCGTTGCTCCGTCCGGCCGACGGGCCGCGACGGGAGAGACGGCAGCATGGCGGAGGGAATCGACGAGATCGAAAGCGGGCGCGCCGCGCTCGCGTCGTTGCTCGAGGCGCTCAAGGTGCGCGGCTACCGCTTCGTGACGCCGACGCCCGCGACCCATGCGCGCGTTCTCGCGCGCGATCCGGGACGGATGGCGGCATCGCTCGAGGACGTGCTGGGCTGGAGCCGCGCCTTCCGGCCCGGCAGCATCGATGCCGAGATCGAGACGCTGCTGCGCGAAGCCGGCGCCCTCGTCTCGGCCGAGGGCGGTCTCAAGAGCAGGCTGCGCGTCTCGAGCCTCGGCGACGACCTCTACCTGCACAGCGCCTATCCGACCACCGAGCGCGACGCCGTCTTCTTCGGGCCGGACAGCTACAGGTTCGCCCGCCTCGTCTCGCAGGAGCTGACGCGCGCCCCGCTCGGCCACCCGGCGCACCTCGTCGATATCGGCGCCGGCGCGGGCGTCGGCGCGATCGTGGCCGCGCGATCCCTCGTCCTCGCTCGCGCGACACTGACCGACATCAACCCCGCTGCGCTCGCGCTGGCGCGCGTCAATGCCGAAAGCGCGGGTGTGAAGGTTCATTGCAGCTATGGGCCTGGCCTCGCCGATCTCGCGGGAACGATAGACCTGGCGCTGGCCAATCCGCCCTTCCTCGTCGATCGCAAGAACCGCAGCTACCGCGACGGCGGCGGCATGCGTGGCGGCGCGCTGTCGGTCGAGATGGCGGCGGAGGCCTTGCCGCGCCTGGCGCCCGGCGGCCGGCTCATTCTCTATACGGGCAGCGCCATCGCGGACGGGCGCGACGACCTGGCGGCCGCGCTCGATGCGCTGGCGGCGAAGCATGGCTGCCGGCTCGCCTATGACGAGATCGACCCCGATATTTTCGGGGAGGAGTTGGAGCGCGAGGCCTATCGCGAGGTCGACCGGATCGCCGCCGTGGCCGCGGTCTTCCGGCGCGAGGCGTAGCCGTCAGGACCGTCGCACATCGCGTGCACCGCTTCGGGCGCCGACCAGGCTCAGCGCGGCAGTTTCTCCAGGTAGAGATAGCCCGGATCGAACTCCGCGAGCGTTTCCAGCCCCGGCAGGTCCAGGATCTCGACATGGCCGCGCCGGACATCGGCCAGGCCGCGCTCGCGCAATTGCCGGACGGTCCGGTTGACATGGACGGGGGTCAGGCCGACGCACTCGGCGAGATCGACCTGGGTCAGGGGAAGCGCGAAGGCCAGGCCTTCGGTCATGCCGACCACCTCGAAGCGGACGCGGAGCTCGCACAGCAGGTGCGCGACGCGCGCGATCGCGGTGCGGCGCCCCAGCGACAATTCCCATTCGCGGTGCGATGCCGCGTCCATGTTGGTGCAGAACCAGTAGAGCCGCGACAGATGCGGATGGTCTTCCGACAGCGCCTTCAGGCGCTCGTGCGGCACGATGGCGACCTTGCACGGCGTCAGCGTCATCAGGTGATGATCGAGACGCTTGAGGGTAAAGCCGTGCAGGTCGACGAAATCGCCGGCGAGGTGCAGGTCGGTGATCTGGCGCTCACCCTCGCGCAGATCCTTGTGGCGGCACATCATGCCTTCCAGCAGCAAGGTCGAGCTGGACAGGCGTTGCCCGGCCCGGATGAAATTGACCTTGGCCGGAACCTCCCGCGTCTCGGAGATCAGCGCGCGCAGCACCGCTTCTTCCTCCGCGGACACGTCGTCGCGGACGCGGAGCATCCGGAGATGCTTTTCGATCATCGCTCCGCTCGCGCCTGTTGGACCTGGACCGCCTCGCCGAACGGGACCGACAGAAGCACCCTGTCGGTCCCGTCGCAGATATCGAGGCGTCCGGAAAGATCGACCACGCCGCGCATCAGTTCCTCGCCGAGGACCGAGCGGATGCCGGTCAGCGCGGACTGGCGGGCCGCATCGAGATCTGCGAATTCCTGGCCTTCCTCGTCCCGGGTGCAGCCATTGCCGTTCTGGATATGGAAAAAGTACCGCATGGCGGCGAAAACTTCCGCGAAAGCGAGAGGTTTCAAGCATTCCCCGGCTGCAACGATATGCGGCCGCCAGGCAGCGCGTTTGCCGCCGAACCCAACCCAGGTTGTGGAATTGCCCCCGCCCGACCGGGCAGCAGCGTGCGGCAGGAGCACCGATCGCGCTCCTTGGAGTGCGAGCATGCAGGGCACTGGCAAATTTGCGCTGGAGCGCCTGGCCGATGGTCTTGCCACCCGGCATGGGCTCGGCGCGCGCGAGCGACAGGCCCTGCTCGCGCTTCCGGGGTCGGTCGTCCGCTGCCGCGCCGCGACCGAGATCGCTCCGGGTGACGGCGATGCCCGGGTCCACTTCGTTATCGAGGGGTTGCTGGCCAGCGCGCGTCAACTCGCTGGCGGACGGCGCCAGGTATCGGCGCTCTACATCCCCGGCGACCTTTGCGGACTCGACCGGGCAGTTGCGCCGCGTCGCGGCTGGGAGGTCTGCGCAAGCTGCGACTCGCTCGTGCTGAGTCTGTCGCGGCAGGCCGTGACGGGGATCGCACAGGAGCATCCGCCAATTGCACGCGCCTTGTGGGGCGAGACGGCGCTACAGGCGGGAATCACAGCGGAATGGCTGGTCGGCCTCGGCCGCCGCGACGCCAAATCCCGTCTTGCCCATCTGCTTTGCGAGATGGGCCTGCGCCTGGAGGCGGCCGGGCTCGGGTCGCGCCAGCATTTTCGGCTCGATGCGTCGCAGGCGCTGCTCGCCGATGTCCTGGGTCTCACGTCCGTCCATGTGAGTCGCACATTGCAGGAGCTGCGCGGCGAGGGCCTGGCGATCGCCCGCGGACGGATCATCGAGGTTCCGGATTGGCCGCGCCTCGCGCGCGCCGCGGAATTCGAACCCGACTACCTGCGGCCGGCGCTCGCGGCAGCTTCGCCGCCCGCGGCGATGATGACCGTCCAAGGCACGGGCCAGGCGACCCTCGGCTGACGCTCTCGGTCGGCCCCGGCCGATGGACAAAACCGCTAGGAGATCTGGTGCGCCAGCTCCGAGAGATAGATGCGCGCAACGACATGGTTGCGCGCATCCTCGATATCGAGGGTTCCGCGGAGCTCCTCGGGCCGACAACGAGCGTAGCGGCGCAGGAACGCCCGGGCGCGCGCATGCGCCTTTCCCAGCGCCGCCGGCAGGTCCCTGCAATCGTGGCTCTCGCGTCCGAAGATCTCGGCGTCGCCGTGGCGGGTGACCTGGAAGTGATAGAGCGGCATGCCGGCACAATGCGCGATTAATCAATCGGTTGCAGTGCCGCGGGCCTGGCCTGGAATATCGGGTGAGCTGCCTTGTAAACGCCTCTCGCGGCCGTCCCGTGGATCGTCGCGCCAGCGCCTTTTGGCCGAACTTTTCTCCCGGCCCGAGGCAGTTGGCTCCCAATGCGATCCCGGCGCGTTGCGGCGCGCATGAAGATCTATATCCATACCGAGATCGCCTATCGGCTGGCGCAGCCGACCGACATTCTCTTGCAGCTCGAGGCGGCGGCGATCCCCGAGCAGTGCGTCGAGAAAGCGCATATCGAGGTGTCCCCGCATGTGCATTTCGCGCGCGTCGCGGCCCAGGACGGGATCGGCGAGCGGATCTGGGTGCGCGCGGAGGACCGGCTCCTCGTCGACTACCGCGCCACCGTCTCGATCCAGCGCCTGCTGACCGAATGCGCCGACCTAGCGATCGTGCCGCCCCACCAGCTGCCCGGCGAGACGGTCCAGTATCTGATGGCATCGCGCTATTGTCCCGCCGACCAGTTCCAGAGCTTCGTGGAAGCGGAGTTCGGAGGCGTCGCGGGTGGGGCCAGGGTGATTGCGATGCGCGACTGGATCCAGCGTAATTTCCGCTACGTGCCGGGCGTGAGCAACACCGAGACCACCGGTGCGGATACGTTCATCCGGCGCGAAGGCGTCTGCCGCGACTATGCGCATGTCCTGATCACCTTCGCGCGCGCCGCCGGCATTCCCGCGCGCATCGCCAGCGTCTACGCGCTGGGCGTCGAGCCCCAGGATTTCCATGCGGTCGCCGAGATATTCCTCGGCGGCGAATGGCACCTGCTCGACGCGACCGGCATGGCGACGGAGGCGGCGATGGCGAAGATCGGCGTGGGCCGGGATGCGGCCGACGTCGCTTTCCTCACCGCGTTCGGCGAGGCGGTGATGGAAAGCCAGTCGGTCTCGGTCACGCCGGCGCAATGATCGCGCACAGGACCGGTTGCGTTCGCAGGGCCGCGTGAAACCGGCGCGAATGGCGATTCGTTGCGCCATCCACCTGAGCAAGGAGGATTAAATGGACCAGTTCTTCACGCGGATTGCGAGCCGGTCGGCCTCGCTGATGGGCCACCCGCTGGCGTTCATCATCTCGGTCGCGTTCGTGCTGCTCTGGGCCGCGAGCGGTCCGCTGCTCCACTATTCGGACACCTGGCAGCTGATCGTGAACACCGCGACGACCGTGCTCACCTTCCTCGCCGTCTTCCTGATCCAGAACAGCCAGAACCGCGACGGCGCCGCGATGCAGGCCAAGCTCGACGAACTGCTGCGCGCCGTCGATAAGGCGCGCGGCGAGTTCGTCGGCATCGAGCACCTGACCGATGCGCAGATTTGCGAGATCCGCGACGCGCTTGAGAAGGACATCGCCCAGGACCATGGCAAGGAGACGACGACCCGCCCGACGGTCGAGCGCCTGCTGGCGCGCTATTGACGGCGCCGTCCGGCTTTCGGGCTCCGGCGTGCGGGAACCTGCACCGTGGCCGGCGCGTCTCGCCTTGCGCAAAGGAGAAGATCGATGGGATTCATTTTGTGGCTGGTCGTGGGCGGCGTGATCGGGTGGCTCGCGAGCATGATCATGCGAACCGATGCCCAGCAGGGCGTCTTCCTTAACATCGTGGTCGGGATCGTCGGCGCCTTTATCGGCGGCCTCATCGTCGCCGGCGGCTCGATCAACAACGCGCCGCTGACGGTGACTTCGTTCCTGGTCTCGCTGCTCGGCGCCGTCGTGCTGCTCGGCATCGTCAACTTGGTACGGCGCGGCAGCCTTCGCTGACGGCACGGCGCGACGCGCGGGCGATATCGGCGTCGCGCTATTTCCGAAAGACTGGACGCCGGCTGCCTAAGGCGGCCGGCGTCCTGTTTCAGGGCGCACCTTCCAGCGCGGCACGCGCCGCGCGGATTGCCTCCGTGGCGACCCGATCCGGCGCCGATGGTCCGGGCCGTCTGCCGAACCCGAGCGCGATCTCGAGATCGCGCCGGATGTGCGCCGCCACCCGCTGCAGATCGGTCTCGCTGGGCTGGCCGCCGCGCGCGATGCACGCGACGATCTCCGGGGCGATCGTCACGGGCATGTCAGGCGGCTCCCGGCTGGCCCGCGTCGAGCTGGCGGAGCGCCGCGAGCAGCTCGCCTACGGGGACCGGATCGCTGAGCTCGGGCGGCTTGCGCAGCCTGGGCTGGGAGCGGACGGTGTGAGCGTCCGAGGCCCAGGACGCCAGGATGGCGCGCTTGACCTCGGGCTCGAGTTGCGGGTGCTCGACCAGTTCCCGCGGATGGCGCAGCAGCCCCAGGAAATGGACGGTCATCGTCGAATCCTCCTCGATGGCTGTCGAAAGGGACATGCCCGCCCTTACGGGGCGGGCATGCAGGCTTACGCCGCGTCGCGCTCGACAGGCTCGGGCTCGGCGGCGCCGGCGTGCGCGGAAGGGCCCTCGAGCCGGTCGTTGGCGGGCGCGGATGCCGTGCCCCCGATCGCGATGCGCCGGGGCTTCATCGCCTCGGGGATCTCGCGCTTGAGCGCGATCCGCAACAGGCCATTGTCGAACTGCGCATCCTCGACGACGACGAAGTCGGCCAGCTGGAACCGGCGCTCGAAGGCGCGCGTGGCGATGCCGCGGTGCAGGAAGCGGCCAGTGTCGCCCTCCTCCTCTTCCTTGCGGCCGGTCACGGTGAGCTGGTTGCTCTGCGCCACGATCTCGATCTCGTCGGGACGGAAGCCCGCGACCGCCAGGGTGATGCGATAGCGGTCCTCGCCGGCCTGCTCGATATCGAACGGCGGGTAGCTGTCGGTCTCACTGCGCGCGCCTGCCTCGAGCAGATCGAACAGACGGTCGAAGCCGACCGTCGAGCGGCGATAGGGCGAAAAGTCGAAAGTCCTCATATCCAAATCCTCCAAATGAGCAATTTGAGCACGAGGCGCACCGGGAGAGCCGGTGCCCTCAGGTCCTGCCGGACCGAGTTTTCGCGTCCGGCGGCGCGAAGATGGTTTTCGCTGGGATGGCTTCAAGACCCTCTTTCCAAAATTTTTTGGCGGGATCGC
Organism: Sphingomonas sp. HITSZ_GF; assembly: GCF_029543155.1. GTDB lineage: Bacteria > Pseudomonadota > Alphaproteobacteria > Sphingomonadales > Sphingomonadaceae > Sphingomonas. The sequence goes on from NZ_JARQXA010000005.1 coordinate 429,827, forward strand.
CGGGCCCGTCGCGAGGAGGCCAGCGCCGCGCCTGCGCTTGCCAAGGGCGGGCCGATGTCGTTCCGGCGCCTGGCCCGTCCGCGGCGCGATCAGGCAAAGGCACCGTGGATGAACCAGGTCATCGGGCCGGTGGCGCCGCGCTCGCCGTCGCCGAGGCGAAACAGCCAGTAGCGTCCGCCGCCCTCGACCTCGACCTGGAAATAATCGCGCACCGAATAGGGCGCCCGTGCTTCCGTGCCGCCCTCGCGCCACCATTCGCCGTGCAGCCGCTCGGGGCCGTCGGCCTGGACCACCCGGTAGCGCTTTCGCCGCCAGACGAACATCGCCGGCGGATGATCGGGCAGCATCGCCGTCACCTGGATCGGCTGGGGTGGATCGATCAGTCGGCCGGGGCGCGGCAGGTCCTCGGCCCAGCGCGCGCCTGCGGCAGGGGCGAGCGCGGGCAAGGTCGCCACCGACCGCTCGGGCATGCCGCCCGGCAAGGGCGCGGCGCGGCGAAGGCTCGCTTCGCCGAAGCGGTTGGCGAGCGTGTCGATCAGGCCTGCCAGGTCCGCCTCGCGACGGCCGGCGCGGGCAAGGTCGGCCTGGGCGGCGGCCAGCGGCTCGACGAGCGGCGCTACCAAGGTCATCGCCTCTATGCCGAGCCCCGGCTCGATCTGGTCGATACGCGCCTGGAGCAGCCGGACGAGATGGGCGGTGTCGCGTGTCGGCGTGGCGGTACCGACGCGGATCGCCTGCGCCAGGCCGTCGACGCGCTGGAAATGGCAGTCGAGACGGCGCGCGCCCTTGCCGAGCCGGACGAGCTCCGCGGTCATGTCGCCGACGAGGTCGGCGATCACCCGGCCGAACGCTTCGGGCGTCGCGATCGGCTCGAGCAAGGCGCGCCGGGCGCGCGGCACCCGCGGCGCGAAGATCGGCTCGATCGGCTCGGGCGCGAGGCCGAGCGCCTGGTCGAGCCGCTGGTGCAGCACCCGGCCGAACCGGCGGGCGAGCGGGCCGCGCGGCGTGTCGAGGATCTGCTCGATCCGCTCGAAGCCGAGCTTGCGCAGCCCTTCGACCAGTTGTGCCTCGAGCCGCAGCGCCGCGAGCGGCAGCAGCGCCATCGCCTTGCGCTGGTCGCCCGAGGGGATCGCGACCGGCCGGCCGGCCGGAACGTGCCGGGCGACCGCATGGGCGCAGCCCGGCGTATCGGCCACCGCGACCTGCACCGCGAAGCCGGCGCCGGCGATGCGGCGGTGCAGGTCCTTGAGCAGCGCGCGCTCGCTGCCGAACAGCGGCGCGCAGCCGGTGACGTCGATCCAGATGCCCCGGGGCGGATCGGGGGCGACGACGGGGGAATAGCGGGAGCACCACAAGGCGAGGCGCCGGAGCGCGGCGAGATCGCCTTCCGGATCGGCATCGACCACCATCAGCCCGGGCACCAGGCTGCGCGCCTTGGTGACGGTCATGCCGGCGGCGATGCCCCGGCTGCGCGCAGCGGCATCGACTGCGGCCACGATCTTGCGGCCATGATCGGGAAGCGCAGTGACGAGCGGCCGGTCGCCGGCCGGCGCGGCGTCGCGAGACTCAGCTCGCGAGACGCCGCTCTTCCGCCGCAGCCGGTCGGTCGACCAGCTTGGCAGGTAGAGCGAGACGACCCTGCGCATCGCAGGCCTCCACGATCCAGGACTTGGGCTCGCCGCCGCGCACCCGCTCGAGGCGCAGGTCCCAGCGGGCGCGGCCGAGGCTGGGGATGCCGAGCGGCTCGCTGGGCGCGGCGAGCACGCGCCAGCGCGTGACCGCCGCGGTGCCTTCCGCAACGGCGTCGGCCGGGGAGGCGCGGCGGAACACGAAGGCCGTGGTGCCCGAGCTCTCGGCGGCAAGCTGCAGGCGCTTCGATGCCGTCGTCGAGAGCTTGGCGACCTCCCCCACCACCCCGGCGAGCCCGGGATGGCGCAGGCATTCCTCCATCGCCAGCAGGACGTTGGTGTCGCTGCCGGCCTCGACATGGATGACGCGGTCCGGATGCAGGCCGGCCAGGTCGAGCGCGGGCGCGAACAGGTCGCGCCACCTCAGGCACCAGAAGACCGGGCCCTCGATCCGGGCGAGGATGCCGGCAAGGAAGACGGTGGCGGCGGCGTCGTCGCACAGCGCAGCGCTGCCGGCGACCTCATGGAGCGCGCCGGTCGCCAGGCCGCCGCCCGGAAGCCGCCCGTCGAGCGACGCGATCCCGAACGGCACCGCCGCGTGCCGCTGCCCTACGCCTTCGATGGCGGCGATGCGCGAACGCAGATCGGCGATGACAGCTGGCTGCCGCATGAAGGTCCAAGACTCGACAAGAGGTTGATTCGTTCCCTTTTTGTTCGGAAGAATGCCGGGCCGTCAAGAACGGGCACCGACGTCGAGGCCCCGGGGTCGGCTTGCCGGGAACGCCGGGAACGCCGTTCGCGCAGAGGCAAATCCTCGGGTCGTTACGGTGCCGTCAGCCAAGAAAAATATTTTGCGGTCCGACCCCGTAGTCCGCCGGCCCGCCCGTCAATCCCCCAACGCCGCACGAAGCTCGGCGATTTGGGAGGGTGGAAATGAGAGTCTCGAGAAAAGCATTCTGCGCCGCGCTGCTTTGCGCGACGGCGATCCCGGCCGGCATGGCGATCCTGCCGGCAAGCGCACAGGAAGCGCCGATCGCCTTCGAGCTGCCGCCGCAGGACCTGGGCGTGACGCTGCGTGCGCTCGCCCGCCAGGGCGGCCGCGAGATCCTGTTCGCGGACGAGGACGTTCGCGGCAAGCGGTCGCCAGCGGTCCGGGGCAGTTTTACCGTCGAGCAGGCGGTGCGCCTTGCCATCGGCGGCACCGGCCTCATCGTCGAGGAGCAGTCCGGCGCGCTCGTCGTGCGGGTGCGTCCCCAACCGGCCGAGGAGAGCGCCGGGGATCCGGCGATCACGGTGACCGGAACGCGCATCCGCGGCGCGACCGGACCCTCGCCGGTCATCGTCATGACGCGGCGCACATTGGAGGCGCAGGGCCTGCCGGACATGGCAAGCGTCTCGCGGATCATCCCGCAGAATTTCACCGGAGGGCAAAACCCCGGGGTCGCGGGGGGCGGTGACCAGGGCGGCTACAACAACATCAACAACTCGACGACGCTCAACCTTCGCGGGCTGGGCTCGGACGCGACGTTGACGCTCATCAACGGTCACCGCCTTCCTTACGACGCCGTCAACCAGGGCGTCGACATCTCGACCATTCCGCTGGCTGCGCTCGAGCGCATCGAGGTGATCACCGACGGCGCATCGGCACTCTACGGCTCGGACGCGGTCGGCGGGGTCGCCAACCTGATCCTGCGCCGCGACTATGACGGCCTTCAGGCGAGCGCCCGCCTCGGCGCCTCGACCGAAGGCGGCAATTTCCAGCAGCAATATTCCGGCGTCGGCGGCGCACGCTGGGCAGGCGGCGGCTTCATGGCCGCGCTCGACTTTAGCAAGACCACGCCGATCTACGCCGACCAGCGAGACTATACGCGCAGCCTCCATCCTTCGCAGATGATCGCGAGCGGCGGGCGGCAGATCAGTGGCGTGCTTGCGGGGCACCAGGACATTGCCGGCTGGGCCTCGCTGGAGCTGGACGCCCAGCTCGCCGATCGCCGCGCGCGCAAGACCAACGCCTTCTCGGTGACCGACCCGGCAACCTATTTCGGACAGGTCAACCTGCCGGTGGTGCGCTCCTATGCGATCACGCCGTCGCTGCATCTCCGGCCCGGCGGCTGGGAGGCAACGCTAGAGGCGACGCAGGGGGAGAGTTCCACCGTCAGCACCGCGATGCGCTACACGGGCGGCGCCCTGCTGGTCGGCCGCACCGCCTATGACGACTATCTCACCAACTTCGAGGCGAGCGCCGAGGGGCCGCTGGTCCGCCTGCCGGGCGGCGATATGCGGCTCGCTTTGGGTGGCGGCTATCGGCGCTTCCGGCTCGCGTTCAACGTCCGGGCGACCAGCGGCGGCGTCACCCAGGTGATGCGCGACGCGGTCGAGCGGCGGGAAAGCCGCTTCGGCTATGGCGAGCTTTCGGTACCGCTGGTCGGCGCCGCCAATCGCATGCCCTGGCTCGAGGCGCTGCGGCTCAGCGCTGCTGTCCGCTACGAGGATTATAGGGGCATCGACGCGGTCGCGACCCCCAAGCTCGGCTTGGTCTATGCGCCGCATCCCGACGTCACGCTCAAATATAGCTGGGGGCGATCGTTCAAGATCCCGACGCTGCAGCAGGTCAACCAGCCGCGCGAAGCCATACTGCTGGACGAGAGCGAATTCTCGCCGCAGCCCGTCCCCGCGCTTCCCCCAGGCTCGACCGTATTGCTGCTGGCCGGCGGCAATCCCGACCTGCGCGCCGAGCGGGCGACCAGCTCGACGCTGTCGATCGAATTCAAGCCGCGCTTCCTCAGGGGCCTGCGCATCGAGGCGAGCTGGTTCGACATCGATTATCGCGGCCGCATCGCCGAGGCGGTCAGCGATTTCACGACGGCGCTGACCAACCCGGTCGCGGCGGACTTCGTGACCTTCGCCCCCAGCGCGTCCCTGCTGCAGGTGCTGATCGCGCAGGCGCCACTCGGCCTCGATAACCAGAGCAGCCAGGCCTATGATCCGGCGCAGGTCGCGGCGGTGGTGGACTCCAGCCTGCGCAACACCGCGCGCGAACATGCCCGCGGCGTCGATCTCGCGATCGACTACAACGCCGCGCTCAAGGGCGGCAGCCAGCTCCAGCTGGCGGCGTCGGCGAGCTATCTGGACGGCAAGCGCCAGCCCGTCGCCGGCCAGCCCTATGAGGGGCGCGCGGGCCTGGTCTTCACCCCGCCGCATTTCCGGGCCCATGGCTCGGCGAGCTGGCAGGACCGGGAATTTCAGCTCTCGGCCTCGGTGAACTATGTCGGCAGCACCCTCGACAATCGCTTCCCCCAGGTCGAGACGATCGGTGCCTTCACCACGCTCGACCTGAGCGGGGCGTTCCGCCCTGCCATCGCACATGGACCGCTCGCCAATCTGGAGTTCCGGCTCAACCTGCAGAACCTGCTGGACGAGCAGCCCGATCCGATCCGCAATTCCTCGGCCTCGTCGATCCCCTTCGATTCGACCAACCAGTCGCCGATCGGCCGCTTCGTCAGCTTCTCGGTGACCAAGCAATGGTGAGCCTCCGCATGGCGCTCGCCGTCGCCGCCTCGCTCCTGGCACCTGCGGCGGCCTGGGCCGCCCCGGACTGCACCGACCTGATGCCGTCCGGGGCACGTTTTCCCGCCCGCAACCTCGTGCCGGAGGATCTGGTCCGCCTGCGCGACATCGGGCCGGTCGATCCGAACCAGCAGGACGAAGGGCTGTTCTCGGTATCGCCGGACGGTCGCCACGCCGCGTTCCAGCTCCGGCGCGGCGATCCCGCCAGCAACGGCTTCTGCCTGGCGATGCTGGTGGTGGATCTTCGGACCCGCGCCGTGCGCGTCGTCGACCGCGGCGGGGATTTCATGCGGCTGCGCTTCGATGCGCGCGGCGTCGCAAGCTTCCCGAGCGGGTTCACCGATCCGGTCACGCCGCGCTGGTCGCCCGACGGGAAATCGATCGTCTATCGCCGCCGCGACCGCGGCGCCGTGCAGCTGTGGCGCGCCGAGGCGAACGGCAGCGGCAGCGAAGCGATCACCGACAGCATCGACGACGTGGACGCTTTCCGTCTCACTATCGACGGCCTGGGTATCGTCTATGCGACCAAGCCGGGGCTGCGCGACGCATCGGCCGCGATCGACAAGGAGGGGCTGTCGGGCTTCCGCTATGACGATCGCTTCGTGCCGGCGGCGGCCAGCCGCCCCTTCCCGCTGGCACCGATCGCGCGGGCGGCATGGTATCTCGACCTGGCGAGCCGGACGGTGCGGCCGGCGACGCCCGAGGAGACCGCGCTGCTCGACAAGGGCGCGATGCAGGAAGGCAGCTGGAGCGAGGCGACTTCCGTCGATGGGGACCGCGCCTCGCTGCAGGTGCCGGCCAGGACGCTCTACGCCGCGCGGGGCCGCCTTATCGTGACGAGGCATGGGCAGACGCTGACCTGCGGCGCGCCCGAATGCGCCGACGCGAACCAGCCCTGGTGGGTGGGCGGCAAGGTTCGGTTCGTGCGGCACGAAGGCTGGGCCAACAGCGTCACCGCGATCTACGAATGGACGCCGGGCACGCCCGGCGTGCGACGGCTCTACGCGACCGAGGACCTTTTCCTCGGCTGCGTGCCGACGGGAGCGACGCTCACCTGCCTGCGCGAGGGATCGCTCCAGCCCCGGCGGCTCGAGCGGCTCGATCCTGCCAGCGGCGAGCGGACGCCGCTGTTCGACCCGAACCCGGAGTTCGCGAGCCTAAAGCTGGGCCAGGTCGAGCGACTGCGCTCGCGCAACAGCTTCGGTATGGAGTCCTTCGCCGACCTCGTCCTGCCGGTCGGCTATGTGCCCGGGCAGCGCTATCCGCTCGTCGTCGTCCAATATAATTCGCGCGGCTTCCTGCGCGGCGGGACCGGCGACGACTATCCGATCCAGGCGTTCGCCAATCGCGGCTTCGCGGTGCTGAGCTTCGACCGGCCGCGCTCGGTCGGCTTCAAGTCCACCACAGACCCCGTCGAGGCCGAACGGATCAACCTCAAGGACTTCGCCGACCGCCGCAGCGTCCTCGAGGCGATCGAGAGCCCGGTACGCCTTGCGATCGAGCGCGGCATCGCCGACCCCGCCCGGATCGGGATGACCGGCCTGAGCGACGGTGCCTCGACGGTCCAATATGCACTGCTGCACAGCAAATTGTTCTCGGCATTCGCGATGAGCAGCTGCTGCTGGGATAGCAGCCTGCCGCTCCGCGTGGGGCCGATGGCAGCGCGGCAGTTCCACGAGATGGGCTATCCCCGGACCGTCGACGACGACGCAGCCGCCCAGGCTTTCTGGCGTGGCTTCTCCGTCTCCCGAAACGCCCGGGATATCCACGCGCCCATCCTCGCGCAGGTGTCGGACGACGAATTCTGGGTCGCGCTCCAGAGCGTCACGGCGCTGCGCGAACTGGACCGCCCGATCGACCTCTACGTCTTCCCGGACGAGCATCACGTCAAATGGCAGCCGGCGCACCGGCTCGCGGTCTATAGCCGGGCGCTCGACTGGTTCGACTATTGGCTAAACGGGGTGAAGGCCCCCGGGCGCGCCGGAGAAGTGGCATATTGGGAAGCGCTTCGCCACGGCCTGTCGGGGTCGGCCGGTGCTTCGGCGACCGCCCCGCCGCCCTGAAGCCGGCAGGACCGAGCGGGCGCCGGGGCGCCCGCTCGCCCCGCATCAGTCGTCGTGCAGGCCAGTGGGCTTCATCCAGCCGAACTCGTGATCGGAGATACCCATCACGGCTCCGCGGGTGTCGGCGCTGACGCTGCCGAGCTCGACGATCTTCCTGTCCTCGATACGCATCTTCAGTCTCCTGTTTGCAGGTGCAGTCATTGGTGCTCGAGCCGGTCAGGCGTGCCGGGGCGACGGGAAGACCAGAGGGTCGCCCATGCCTCGACATTGACCAGTTCGAGCAGGCGCACATTCTGCTCGCTGGCAGTCGGTCGCCCGGGCCGGAGAGCCTCCTCGATCGCGCCGGGATCGAGAATTCCATGGGCAGCGAGCTGCCCGTCCATCAGCCGCTCGCGCAGTTCGTCACGCCTGCGCCGCACGATCTCGCTGCAGAACGGGTCCGGCGTTCCCTTGACCCTGCGCTCGACGATCGTGGCCGGAAGCCGCTCGGCAAAGGCGGTTCGCGCCATCGCCCGGTCGCGGCCGCCCTCGCGCCACTGCCAGCTCGGTATGGCGAGGCAGGCCTCGATGATCGGCTGCGACAGCAGCGGATTGACCACCGGCGCGGTCCGGCTGCGATCGGACTCGAGCGTCGGATGCGCGCGCACCAGGCCGGCGATATGGACTGCCCTGCCGGGCAACGCCCAGAGCGGAGCTTCTAGCCAGGGGTGAGACAGCTCGAGGTCGCGGAGCGAAGCGATAAGGTCGGGATGGAGGAAGGCCGGGCTCGGCTTCCAGTGATAGGCGGGCGCCCGTCTGGCGATCGCCACCGCCGCGCGCGTGACCCTGAGCGGCCCGGCGCCCGTCTGCCGGCAGATATCGCGCAGCGTCGCGAACGCCCCTGCACCGGGGCCCTCGTGCAGGGCGCGGTCCGCCAGCGCTACGGCGGACTGCGAGAAGCCGAAGACATTGTCGCCGCCATTGCCGGTGAAGAACGCGTCCGCACCGATGCGCGCGGCCGCCTCGCGATGCGCGACCTCATAGGGCTGTGCCTCAGCCCGCCCCAGCGGTCTGGGCAGATGGGCGCCGAGCGCGCGGCCGAGATCGACGGCGTCGAGATCGTAGCGGGCGTCGACCAGCGGCAGGCCGAGGCTGGTACAGACGGTCTGCGCGAAGCCGCGCTCATCGCCGGCCGGATCGTCGGTGTACATGGTCATGCAGGTCGCGCGGCTACCGCCACGCGCCAGGCACGCGGCGACGATCGAGGAATCGAGGCCGCCCGACAGGCTGAGCAGCGGGTGCCGGTAGAGCGAGGCCCAGGCGGCGACGCACTGCTCGACCACCCTGCGCAGGCGCTCGGCGGTGGCGGCGGTCTCCTCCCCGGCGTTCGGCGCGACGAAATCCCAGGGCGACCAGCCCGGCAGGGATCGCTCGGCGCCGTCCTTCAGCGCAATGGCCGCACCCGGGAAGAGCGTCGTGATGCCGCCGAGCGCGGTCTCGATCGTGGGGAGACCGCAGGAATAGAGCATTCGTCCGAGCGCATCCCAGTCGACACCCTCCGGCGCACCGCCCGCCATCGCCAGCAGCTCGACATCGGACGCGAGCATCGCGATCCCATCCGCTTGCGCCCGATAGCAGGGCAATGCCGCCGAGGGGTCGCGCAGGATCTCGACCGCGCCGCCCTGGGTCCGGACGGCGAGATAGCCGCCCCAATAGGATTTGAGCAGCGCCTCGGTCCCGCCGCGCGCCAGGACGCTGCGCTCGGCAGCGCCTAGCGCCTGGATGGCACGCGCCGGCCCGTGCCGGTGGAACAGCGTGCCCAGCACCACGCCGTCGCAATCCAGTTCGAGGCAGCAACAGGCTTCGTTGACCAGCACCGCGAAGCACGGCGTGCAGCGCGCCAGCCGCAGGCCGGTCCGCTCGGCGATGCGCTGCGCGCCTTCGGCGAGCTCGGCGCTGGCCGTGACGAAGACGAGATAGCGCGGCCTCATGGCAGCACCAGGATCGGGGTGTAGAGCCGCACATTCTCCAGCTCGCCGACGATCACTGCGTCGCCGCACTGGACCCAGCTATGCGCGGCAAAAGGCTCGAGGCGCACCCCGAAGACCAGTGCCCCCTCCTGGCCGTGCCGCTGGCACAGCCGGCGTGCCGCGATCGCCCGGGGCAGGCATTGGTCGGCGGCGCGCAGGAGCGTCGCGCTGGTCACGAACGCGCCCGCGACCTGGCGCTGCCGTGCCTCGTCCGGTGCTCGGCCGCCCGTGGCTGTCCGCTCGCGCACCAGGCGGGCGGCGATGCTGGCCATCGGCCGCAGCTTCAGCCACCAGCGCGCCTGGAGCTGGCCGGCGATCGCCGCCATCACATCGGTGGCCGCAGCGCCGCGTACGTTGTCGAGGCCGAAGTCCCGGGTAGCAGCGGGATGCATGGTGGCCGCGGAGCGGCTGCCTTTCCCGGCCACGATGACTCCGCAATCGAGGAGTGGCGCCAGCGCGTCGGGGGCGAGTATCTCGCCCGCGGCCCAGCGCCGGAAGAGCGTGTCGGCCATTTCGGGCAGGCAGAAATAGCGATTGGACGTCAGGTCCAGGAATACGGCCCGGTCGGCGCATAGGCACCATGACAGGCCGGGGCGGAGGATGTGCGACATGGGGATGCGCCGGAAGGGCGCGTGCCCATTGGGCACGCGCCAGGTCCGTCAGTCGTCGCTGAGCTCGATCTGCTTGCGGTGACCGAACTCCGTGTCGGCGGCGCCGACCGGAAGGCCCTTGGTGTCGGTGCTCACGACACCGAGCTCGATGGTCTGTTCGCTTTTCATGGCATTCCTCCATTCACGAGAAACGTCATGGCCATGACCAGACCCAATGTACCGGACTCAGCACATATGAGTAGTTTATAATCCAATTATAATCCGATTGTTTTCGTCGAGGCTTATTGTGCTAACGAAGCCGGGCGGGAAAAGCATGTCTTGGAACATGCGCCACCACCTTTGGCCGCGAGGCTTGGACATAGTGGTGGCCACCCGGCCGCGCTGGTCTATGTGACAGTTTTATTTCCAGATGATATACTGTCCATATCGGACTGAAAAAGCCGATCACTCCGAAATCGACTTAATCATCATCGCGGGGTTCGCCAGGCCGGGCGCTCCGGTTGCCGGCTTTCTCCCCGTGCACGGGTGCCGCTGCCGATATCCTAGCGAATGGGCGCGCCTGCCGGCGCCAGCACGATTTCGCCGGCCCGGCTGGTGTCCACGCTCCGGTTGAACAGCGCGCCAAGCCGCCTTGCCAGCAACTCGGTATCATCGACCCGGAACCGCCCGGACACGCGCTGGCCGGCGAGCGAGGCGTCGGCCAGCCGGATCGGCCGGACTGCCCCATGGTTCGCGAGCGCGACCAGCTCGGCGACGGGCGTTGCCTCGAACTCGCGCGCGGCGGATGGCGCGGACGTCGCGCCGGCCGGTGCCGCGGGGGTCGCCGGGACGTCGGGCTGCGCCGCGAAGGATACGCCTTCGCCCGCCGCGAGCTTGCGGATCGGCGGCTGCGGCGAAGTCGGTGCACCGGGCAGCGCTACATCGACGGCGCCCTGCACGAGGCGGACGTCGACCTTGCCCGAGCGCGTCAGCGCGACTTCGAAGATCGTGCCGCGCGCGGTCACGCTCCCCCCGCCGGCAAAGACGATGAAGGGGCGCTGCTCGTGCGCGACCTCGAACCGCGCCTGGCCCTGTAGCAGCCTCAGGCCGCGCTGCCCGCTCCCGATATCGACATCGAGGATCGTCCCGTCGCCGAGGCGCACGGTCGAGCCGTCGGCGAGCCGCACCACGCGCGCCTCGTCGGCGATCGTCGAGATCCTGCGATGCTCTGTCGTGCCGGCAATGGCTTCGTGCTGGTCTCCGGCGGGCCCCGACGGGTGCATGGCGACCCAGGCGCCGCCGCCGACCACACAGGCCGCGACGGTGGCCAGCGCCATGGCGAGGACCGGCCGGCGCCGAGTCGGCGCAGGAGCGGGCTCGCCAGGTTCGGCGAGCAGCTTTCCCATCGCGAAGACCTCGGCGGCATCGTTGTACGCGACCCGGTGCGCCGCTCCCTGGGCAAGCCACACTTCGAACTCGGCGCGGCTGGCATCGGCATCGGGACCGCGCATGCGCGCGAACCAGTGCGCGGCCTCGCGGGCGAGCGCATCGTCGCCTTCCTCCGCCTGGCCTTCCGGGATGGTCATTGCTTCAGGTCCCTGCCGATCTTCAGCAGCGCTTCACCCATATGCCATTCGACGGTACGGATGCTGATGCCGAGCTGAGTCGCGATCTCCTTGTAGCCCAGACCCTCGACCCGGTGCAGCACGAACACCTCGCGGGTGCGCGGCGGCAGCGCGGCGACCGCCGATCGATAGCGTTCCCGCATCTGCGCGACCTCGATTCCGTCTTCCTGGGTGGCCCGTGCGGCCGGCTCGTTCGCCTCGTCGATCGGCACGTGCGGTGTGCGGTTGGATACGCGGCGCGATCGGTCGATGAGCAGGTTGCGCACGATCCGGTTAAGGAACGCCTCGGGCTGGCGCAGCCCGTCGCGGGCATCCGAGCCGAGCAGGCGCGCGAACGCATCCTGCACCAGGTCGTTGGCTTCCTCGCTCGAGCGCAGGCGTGCATCGAGCCAGCGCCGCAGGCGAGGTGCCTGCTCGCGGTAGAGCACATCGAAGCGTGCCTGGCCGTTGCCGCCGCCACCGGGCGACTGGTCAGGGTCGTCATCCGGCCGCCGCATCGCGCTATCGCGCGCAGCTGCCGCCGCGCGGTGCGCGGGCGAGGAAAGTCGATCGCACGAGAGCCTGTCTCGTGCCGGGCAGTGCCTTGGAGGTTACCCCCGACCGTGATGGCCGGAAGCGCTTGATGCCTGGCGGTCAGTCCGCAGCGGGCTGCCGGCTCGAAACCGCGCTGCAGCCTGAGTCTGCGTCAGTTCGCGGGCATTCGCAACAGCCGGCGGACGGACTTGGACACCGCCTCCTCCACCGACCGGGACCGGGCGCCGCATGTCGGGCACGCCGCGGCACCCCGCAACCCGGCGATGCCGGGTGCTCCGCTTGGCGCTTCGCCCTGCGGTGCGGGCCACCGCTTGTGGCGTGCCCGGTGTGCGTCTCCTCCGGCCCCGGCGGGCCGGCTGGAAGGAGCGTTTCCGATGTCCGATATCGATCCCAGGCTGGTTGCGCGCATAGGCGCCGCGGTGGCCGCGCTGCCCGAACCCGAGCAGACAGTGTTCCTGCTCCATGCCGTCGACGAACACGACTTCGCCACCGTCGCCGCCCGGCTCGGCATCGGCGTGGACGAGGTCGAACGACTGCTCGCGAGCGCGCTCGTGCGGCTCGGCCGCGATCTCGGCGCCGATGGACGCTGATGGACGACCGCTCGGAAATGGCGCTTGATCGGCGCTCCGGCGGTTGCATCGCCGCCCCGGCACTCTAGGATTCCGCGCATGCGTACCGATCTCGATCATCTGCCAGCCGCCAAGCAGCGCGAGCTCGAACGCGTGGTGCAGATCCTGTTCGAGGAGTTCCGCGACGCGACCGCGACCGCCACGGTCGACTGGAAGCGCCAGGCGCGTATCCTCAAGGTCATCCTCTACGGCAGCTATGCGCGCGGCGGCTGGGTCGACGAACCGCATACCGCCAAGGGTTATCAATCCGACTTCGACCTGCTGATCGTCGTCAATCACGAGAAGCTGACCGACCGCGCCGCCTTCTGGTCCACGGCCGAGGATCGGCTCAATCGCGAACTGGCCGTTACCAAGACGCTACGCACGCCGGTCAACTTCATCGTGCACACGTTGCATGAGGTGAACGACGGGCTGGCGCATGGCCGCTACTTCTTCATGGATGTTGTTCGCGATGGGATCGCGCTGTACGAAAGCGACGGCACCGAGCTGCACGAGCCCAAGCCGAAGACGCCGCAGCAAGCGCTGGCGATGGCGAAGGAGTATTTCGCGGAGTGGTTTCCGGCGGCAAACAAGCGCTTCGACGGCGCCAAATTCCATATTGAACACGGGAATTTGAAGGACGCCGCGTTCGACCTCCATCAAACTGTCGAGCGACTTTATCACTGTGTTCTGCTCGTATGCACGTTCTACACGCCGCACGTTCACAATCTTGGCTTCCTCCGCACGCAGGCCGAACGGATTGATCCGCGCCTTATCGAGGCTTGGCCGCGTGATACACGCGCCAGCCGCGGGCGTTTCGAGAAGCTCAAGGAAGCCTATGTGAAAGCGCGTTACTCGAAGCACTATCGCATCAGCGAAGAGGAGCTGGCTTGGCTCGGTGCGCGCGTGGAAGAGCTTGGCCATACCGTGCAGGTCATCTGCGATGAGCACATCGCAGCGCTTGGACGATCCGCAGCTGCATAAATCGTGCTGCCGCTAACATCAGCTTCGCGCCCTAGTCGCCGTCGTTCCGCTCGCGTACACTCGGTCCCAAGAAACAGCCGCTCTGCGCGTGCCGCGTAGCGTAGCTTATTGGGTGCGGCCGTTCCCCCCCCCACACCACCGTTCGTCGATGAGCTGATCGACCTGACCACGCAATGGTCAAAGCGTAAATTGCGATGTCCTCTTCTGCGGCGCCTCGAAATTTCGTGCCCACAAAGCGTTTTGCTATAGCTTGGTGCGACATAGAAGGCTGTTGACGACATGCAGCGAGCACCCTCCGATCAAACACCAAGCCCCAAGGCTAGCAGTCCGCAAGTAGCCGACGATATCGCGGTTTTGCGTGGCGCGCTGGAGGCTTTGAGCGCCAGGACGGAAGCGTGGGAGCAACGTTCGGACGTCACTACGCTGGAGATTGTGCGCGGACTCGATATGTTGTTTTGCGCGCCTCTTTTTATGGCACGCAATCGTGACCCGGTGGGCCGGATAGAGCGCACGCTTATGAGGACGGGCTGTAATCGCGCATTGTGGCTCGTATTGCCGTCCACGCCGATCGCGGCAGTTCCGCGATGGGTTCCTTCCCACCCCACCGTGCAGGCGAAGGTAGATCGATGTCTGTTCGATTGCGGCTCGCTTCAAACCGGCGAGCGCCTGCTTCAATGGCTGCGAGAAGGACTCCTTGGGGCGACATTTCGCGAGCATGACGGCGAACCCGTACTAACACTGCATAGTGCGGACCCTTCGTTGTACGACGAACATCTTGGCAGTGCGGGGCTGGCATGGGCGAGCGGGGACAGGATGAGAGCCGGGCGCCCGCTGGCGAATGAACTGGCCAAACGCTTCAAGACGGTCGCGCGCGAGATTGAGCGGAGCTGTGATCTTGTCGAGGGGAACATGCCGGTCTCGCTCGCGTCGCTCAAGTTGGACGCGTTGTTCCAAAGCGTAGCCGAGTATTACTTCACCGGCACGCGAGGTCGCGATCTGATTGGTGACGAGGACACGTTCGGCGGCCTTGCCTATAGTGCCTACGTCGCGGTCCTGACGGCACTTGCGGCTCGGGGCCATAGGCACCTGGCAGACGTATCCGCGTTGCGCATCCGCTATCCCGATGCCGACTTACGCACGTTGCTGACAACTCTGGTGGAAAAGCGGACGCTCATCGAACACGTACACCTCATAACCGACCTGCCTCACGAAGTCATAGAGCAAGCGCTTGAAAGTATGACGCTCACCGGGAAGAACGCGGACCTGCATCTCGGTCACGAGGAAGGGTGTTGGGCACCGCTGATCGAAACCAATGCCGAATGGTTGATCGCGCCGCTCTTCGGTCTCGAAGCGAACCCGTTCATGTTCCTGCTCCGGGACCTTCGCTTCCGATACCCTTCGGAATGGTTCGAAGCGGCAAATCGCAGGGAAAAGCGCTGGCTCGAGGAGCTTGAGCTTGAGTTCGCCCGCGACGGAATTCGGACCAATGCAAAATGCGCCAAGCTGAAACGCGACGGCAAGGTGGTCACCGACGTCGACTATGCGGTCTATGAGCCTGCAACGAACGAGCTGACCGTCTTTCAGTTGAAATGGCAGCAACTGGTCTCGGGCGACAATCGTTCTCGCCGGAGCCTCGGGAAAAATCTGATTGAAGAGTGCAATAAGTGGATCGACCGGGTTTCCGACTATGCTCAGGATTTCGGTACCGATGCCTTGGCGAGGGTACTCGGATTCTCCACGCCGGAGCCCCCCCAGCTAAGGCTGATGGTGGTAGCGCGATATCATGCGCACTTCAGCGGGTACGCCGATCATGATCGACGAGCCGTCTGGACGAGTTGGGACAATCTGCGGAAGGCACTTCGCAACGTGAGAAAGGGCACCGTCAGGCAGGTCATGGCCTTCTGCGCCCGCAATGAGCGTGACCAGCGCGGAGTCTTCAAGCCCGAAAGCTTTGCATTTCCGGTCGCCGATCTGGGGGTGATGCTAAATCCAACCCGTGAGCCCCATGCCTGACTCGAAGCCGGCGGCTCGGCCGGACGAGCGTCGGGATAGGCTAACGCCGGAACAGCGATCCCTCGTGATGAGCCGCGTCAAGGTTCGGAATACCACGCCCGAGTTACTGTTACGTCGCGCGTTGCACAGCCGTGGCTTGCGCTATCGCCTTCACGACGCCCGGTTGGTCGGTCGGCCCGACATCGTACTACGCCGATGGCGAGCCGTCATATTCGTACACGGTTGTTTCTGGCACGGTCATGATTGCGCCCGTGGCGCCCTTCCCCAGTCGAATGTCGGGTTCTGGACCGAGAAGATATCCGCGAACGCGCGCCGCGATGTTAGCCAGGTCGACCAGCTTCGCGCGCAGGGTTGGCGGGTCGCGACGGTTTGGCAATGCGCGCTGCTGGGCAAAGGTCGGCTCGGGGCGGCTGCGGTCGCGGAAAAGCTAGATGGGTGGCTTCGATCGGCCGACGACCTGTTGGCGGTAGCCGGGCGAACGAACGAGACCTCGTTATTGGAAACCTCGCGCGTCTAGTTTTGCGCGTAGTTCCGCAATGCTCAAGGTGACCCCACGCCGGCGGTGGATCATTCGATGGCAATTCGCGCAGACCACAGCCAGGTCATACAGGGGGTTCGTGAGGCGAGCATTCTCCGCCTTGCCGAGCGGCGACAGGTGATGGACCTCGCAAAATCCGGCTCCCCATTCACCGTAGGCAGCTTCGAAGTCGAATCCGCACGCCGTGCATTTTGCGCCGTGCAATCTGATCGCCTGAGCTCTCAGGCGAGGATCCCGTTCAACTCTGCTAGACAACACGACCTTTCTTCCGCCTTCGGTCCGCGAAGTGACATCCTCTTCGTCGGCGCCGCCGCCTTCATGGGATGAAAGATCGAGTTCGGAGGGATCGATCCGGTTCCATGCTAGGGAATGGAATCCCGAGATTAGGTCCCAGTGATCCGGCCGGCTTAATTCGGAACAACGGTCGAAGACGATCTGCATATCCGGAGTGAGCGGGCGGGCCTCGCGTTCGGCGCCCGTCGAACGCCAACCGACTCGGCCGTTTGGGAAGAATCCGTCGAACTCGTCCCGCGTGTTTTTGAGAGCGTGACCGAATTGTCGGATCGACCGCCCCCCGGAAAGGCTACGATAAAAGCAAAGATAGGTGTCGGCCCACGTTGTGGCGGCGGCCTCATGCGGCGGCACGCTTTTGCCGTCGGAGCCGACCGCGCCGAATCTCGAAAGGAAGCAGCCGACCGTCATCAACTCCGCCGACCGTTGCATCTACCAGTCTCCGTCCGGGGAACTCAGGCGTCCACGAAGTCGACGCCGACACGCGACAGATGATGCCCGGTTACATGAAGCAGGCGCAGCGCGAATGAGCTTCTAAGTTGCGATACCACGCGATAGGTGGTCAGGCCGAAAGCAGCGGGTGCCGCTGCGGCTACACCCTTCCTCCCGCGCTTCGGCGCCGAGGCGGGGCGTACGGCGGAAGCCTCCACAATCAACCGCTGAACCTTCTCGCCCGACACACCGTAAAGCACCGGTTCTCCCGTTGGCTCATCGATCGCCGTGGTGGTGCCGTTGGGCAGATAGATGGCTCGCAAGTCCGGCTGACGAGTTTGCTCGTGCAGAACCCGCAGTACCTTCGACCCATCCCTTACCGTAACGACGATCCGGTCACCCCGACTAAGATCCCCCACCAGATTTTCATCATGCAGCTGAATCACTTGCACGATACGCGACTGGTCCTCGCCGCGAGGAATCAGGTCGCAAGCGGGTGACACGGCCAGCCAATATTTACCCGCTGCCGCATCAAAGAGGACGGAGCCGGTGGTGATGTGCGAGCCGCGATATTCGTCCGAGACCATGAAGGCATTTACGGAGGTGATCACTTTCCCGCGCCAATCCGGCTCGGCTTCGTCCATCCAATGGGCGAGTTGCCGGGCGCGAGCATATCGGTCGCTCTCAGCCGGCCGGTGAACCAGCGGTTGCGCGAGCCGCTCACCCAGCAGATCGGCTCCGCCCGCGGCAAGCCTGTCGTTCACCGCCAGCCGGTGGCGCATCATATCGAGAAAGCGATCGATCAGGTCTTCAATGGAGCCTCGCCGAGCGGCGTTGCTCGCGGTGTCGTTGGCCGCGGCATCGTTTGGCAGGAGATATAGGCCGAGGCCGACGCAAAGATCATCCGCAAGCCACCGCGTGTGGTCGGCGATCGACTCCTGTTCGAGGGCGTTCTGAATATCCGAGAGCAAAAGGCGGTACAAATTCGGATGCCACGCGCGAAGAGCAGCGCCGAGCTTCGTCCAGATGAGCTGGCCTTCGTCGACGTCCTGATTTGCCTGAACCTTCCTGACGATCGTGACGAAGCAACTGCCGCATTGAACCCAAAGATCGCTCGCTCCATAGGCGCTGGACCGGATAGGAAGGATCGAGTCCGATTCATGTACATAGTCGCCGACAAGCCGCTTGATCCAACGTCGCCGTAAGGTGTCGAGCAGCTTGTTCATTAAGCCCCCCGCGAGGCCGGCCTCCCCCACTCTCTTTACGAAGTCTTTTCGCCACTCTTTGGGTACGTCGCCTGTGGCCAACCAAGACAGCAAGGCGGAACCGTCGACTTCAGCATTGATCGGATCTTCGAGAAAATCGTTGGCAGTCGCTTCTTCTTCGGGAGTCAGCACCGCCCGTTGATCGGGCGGCGTCAGACCGCGCATCGCTGCGGCCACCGCCACGGCAACGGGTGCGATTTGGTCGGCGGTATACAGAACGACCATATTAAAGTGATCGGTATTCGCGAGCCGCCGAAGAATTTGCAGTGCGGGCTCGGGCTTGTCTCCATCGAGCTTGTAATCAAGTACGATCAGGTCGCTCTTTCGAACCTTGTCTATCAACTCGAGTCTGTCATCACCAACGTTGCGCCAATTCAGCACATCACAGATCAGCCCGCGTCGATGAATGAACTGATAGATGCTCTTGGCTCGTGAAGCCTCCTTGAAGGCACTCGCGTCCTCGGTCCCGATCTGCAAATAGTCCGGAAACTGATCGTCGATGAGCACCGCAGTGCGGATCGCGTGATCCCGAAAGCTCGCTTCGATCGCTGCGCCGTAATCGATTTCGGCAACATCAGCCACTGCTGGAGACCCCCCTGATCTCAATTATGAAGTTCGCGCCCGGGAGAACGTGCGGATCATCATCCGTAGCATATCGAATGATGTGCCGACCCGCCTCAAGATTAACTCTCGCCAGATACAGTCCAACACCTCTGCCGGCATTCCGACGCGTGAAGAAGAGCTGGAACAGGCGTCCAATATCGTCCTTGTCGACGCCGGGCCCGCTATCGGCAACCACAATCTTTTCGTCCACAAAGTCGAGGTGAATCCGGCGAGACTCTTGCCTACCTACCCAGTAGAGAGAATTGTTGACCAGATTCACGAAGACCGGGAATATCCGCGACGGAAGTTCAGTAAACTCGATGCCCCGAAATGCCGGGGAAGCGAAGAACTCCACGTGATCTCCCTGGAATATCTCCCCAAAGAATTCGTTCACATAATCGGCAATGCGGGCGCCGGTGATCCGCTCTCTTATTCGAGCGCCAGCTAGCTGCAACGGCGAAAGGAAGCGCAGCTTTTCGGTCAGTGCATGATGAGCGGATAGCGCTTGGCTGAAGGCGCGGTTACCCTGGACCTCCTGGGGCAGGCGCTCCAGATTTCTGGTAACCTCGCTGTCGAGCATTTCCAGTTCGTGCGCGATGATCTCCACAGTGATACCGAGCTGCGCTACCGCGCTAAGATCGCGCACGCGCCTTTCGAGTTCTTCGCGATCCTCGTCGACGGCCGTCAACGCGGTCTCGGCATCGATGCCTTCCAGGACCGCGGCGACGTTACGAATGAGTGGCCGGTACCGATCGGCAAATTCCGCTTCCAACTCGCGTCGGTTCAATTCGAGTAGAGAAAGTATATCAACGAGGTTGGTAGAGGTCGAAAGGTTGCGAAGGAACGGTGCCGTCGCTTTATCGTACCGCTCCTTGTCTTCCGCCAAATCTCCCGTCCAGAGCCCCGTCGCCGCACGAATATTCTCTCGAATCTGTTGCTGATATCCATCGAGCTGCCTGTTCAAAGCATCACGATGGCGCGTCTGTACGGCTCGCGCGACTTCGCGCGGTGACGCGATGCCATCCTTTGCTTCCAGATCACGTAGTACGTCGTCCGATATCCGGATAAGTTCACGCGCGTCGTCGAGCTCGTCCCGAAAGCTGCGATATCGCTCTTCCGAGCTGCCCAATGACCTCGGTACATCAGTGGGGGTAAGGCCCGTGATGTCGGCTCGCGTCTGCTCAACTTCGCCCCTCAGCACCGCAATATCCTCGCGATTGGGGTCTTCCCTGAGATCCTCGATCCGAGCGGAGATGCTTTGCGCGCGAGCCGCGACCATCGGCATTCGCGCGACGGCATCTTTGAGATAAGCGCTGAACTCGGCTCTGCGCTTTTTTCGAACCTCGTCCGCCGCCTTTTTGCCTTTGACGTTGCGGCTTTGCGCTTCCGCGATGCGCTCACTCCGCTCCGGAGCATCCGTCCCGAAATAGTCCCTCGCTAGCCCGATAAGCAGCGACTGCACAAGTATTCTGAGTTCGCGGCTCGCTCTATTCTCAACCAGTCCTTCACGTCCGGCTTTGTCGCGCAGATACGGATTGGCCGACCGGGTGAAGGCGAGGCGTCCGAAACTGCGCCGATGTGCCCAGAAATAGCGCCCGGCATGCTTCTGACGCGTCTCTTCGAGCGAGAAGAAATCCGCGTCTGCCGATCCGTAAGGCATCACGCGCAAGCTGTCGCGATAGACGCGCACACCGCCGTACTTTTGAACCTGAGCCGCGAGATCGCTGTGGCGCCGAGCATTGTGCGACGAACTTGTCGCGACCTGCTCGAACGTTCCGATGCAAAAGTCGAACGGGCCGGGCTGTTCGCTGGGAGCGCTCGGCAGCGGGCGAGGCGGAGGAATTATGCGCTCGCCCAAATCTTTGCCGAAGGCCTTTATATTTCCGCGAAAGACACCCGCAGCGTCGAACGATCCCTCAACCGTATGTTCGAGATCACGAAACTGCTCTAGATCGAAGATGTCGGACGAAGCCAGAATTCGCCTCGGAACCTCCCCGCGATAGGCGAGCACCTCGTATTCGAATTGGACGGGCTTTTCAGCGAGCGTGTCGGTGAAGCCGGTCAGAATATCCTTGAGCCTGCCCTTTACGCGCTCCGCTTCTTCATCCTCATGGGAGGAACCGAGCCAAACCGACAGTTCATGGTGTGCGCCGAGCATGAACAGAGCGGTGCCGTGCGTGTCCAACTTGGCCATCACAGGCCATTCATCCAGATGGCGCTGCTCGATCGGCATCCGAAACCAGAATTTGCGCAACGTCTCGGCGGTCGGTGTGCGGCCCTCATCGCGCTCCTCTTCCGAAAAGCGTTCCCAAGCCGGGTTGGGGCGTTGCGCGCCGTCCTCATCGGTAATGCTTAGATTGCCGAGTAGTACGTCAGCCATTGACGCGAGGCCCGAGAGCACCGTCGACGGATCGGCAAAGGTCCGAACCGGCAGCGTAATGTCGTCGAGCGAAAGATAGGGGTTCTCGAAAAGGCGCCAGTCCACGAGGACCGCCGACATCGTGCCGTTTTCTTGCTGAGAAAGGACGAGTGTCGCTGGCGCGAGAAATGCGGCAGAGAGACGCCCGATGCCCTTCTCGCCCTGACGCTGGCGAGGCGGACCCTTGAAAAATTTCGGCGGCGGGGGTGGCGGCCCGTCTACTTTCGATTCCGTCCCGACGACGAGCCAGCGGTCGGTGAAGTCCGAGGCAGACATTCCCACGCCGTCGTCGAACACCGCAGCGATCACCGGGTCGCCGTCGAAGATGTTCAAGGATACTTGGGTCGCATAAGCGTCCCATGCGTTCTTCCACAACTCGCTAACGGCCGTCGGCGCATCGGCGATCTGTCCGCGGCCCAGATGATCGATCGTGCGCGCGCGCGTTTTGAACGCAACCGTCTCCAACTCTGGCTGAGCGGCTACTTCTCCTGAAGCAGAGGCCTCAGGCATCGAAATGCCCAATCAGAAGTCCATGATAGGGTCCGGCGGAACCTTTCCGACCCACACTCGGCGCGATCAATCTACTCGATCGGTTCTGAGGGGGCACGCGGACCGCCTCATGCATCGGCGGCGCCAATCGCAGAATGAAGATAGCGCGAGAAATATTCGGCAAGCCGGGGCGGCACCGCGTTGCCGATCATCCGGGCGACGGGCTCGATTTTATCGATGGGGTAGAAGATATAGTCCGGCGGAAAAGACTGCAGCATGGCGGCCTCTCGCAGCGAGATGCCTCGCAATTGATCCACGTCGAAATGGCCGAAACGGCCGTTCGAGATGCTATGGCATTTCGTGGTGATGGTCGGCGACGGACGGTCCGGACTCATACGCGTATATACGTCCGTGAAACACCGGACGTGGAGCTTCTTGTTTACCTTGCGATGGCAGGCCAGCGATAGATCGCCGTGCGGCGTATCCTCGAGATAGATGTTTGATACACCCGGACGAGCGGCGGCGAGGCGTTTCAAGTTCAGCTCACTCAGCGTGCGGGTCTTGTGATTGGGGATTGTGGGATGGATAGACCCCGCACCCAGAGGCGGTAGATGGCCGATGGCGGACCGGACGGTTTTCACAACATTGTCCGGATCGGCGACAGGCACATGGAGTTCGTCACGTCCGTCGGTTGATAAGAATTCCGGACGGACAAGCGCTTTCCGTACCGCGATGAGAATTGAGCGCTTGCGATATTGCGGAACGCCGAAATCCGAGGTGCACACGACCTTCGTGCCCGTGACGTATCCGAGACTCTCCAGAGCCTCTCGGAATTCCTGCCACACGCCACCGTACCTGGGATCCTTGATCCCTTGGACGTTCTCAGACAGGACCATTTCCGGCTTGAAATGTTCGACGAACTTCGTCGCCTCGGAAAGCAGGTTGCTATCCTTCTCCCGTCCTGCCTTTCGCGCCGCACTCAGCTCTTTGCGGGATAATTTCGTAAAGGGTTGGCAAGGGGCGCAGATGGCGAAGAGCAGCGGCGCCGTGGGCACCTCCTGCTTGTATTGCATGATTAGCGCGTCCAACTCAGCCATGAGTTCGCTCTGTTCGCCCGCGGAATAATCCTCACTGCGCGGGAATATGTCCCGATGTAAAAACCGCGGCGCCGTGAAGTCGAGCTTCTCGTTGGAGTTGTTTTCGACGTAAGTTTCTCTGCAGCGCGTATCCTTATCGACACCTGCGAGGACGTAACCTCCGGCGTCGATCAGGCCGCGAGTCGTCCCGCCAGCGCCACAGAAAAAATCGACCGCTAGGAAGGAGGGCTCCCTACGCTCCGCCGCGCTCTTCGATCGTGCGCTCATTTGGGGTCTCCTGAGGGTGCGGTCGCGCAAGCCAGCGCTTTGATTTGATCGACTTCGCCTCGATCGAATAAGCGCCAACCGTTTCGGTCGCGCTTGGCGGCTTCGGCAATCTTCCCTTGCTTGATCCATCGCAGCAGGGTGGGCTTGGATATTCCCGCTTCGGCCGCTGCATCAGCGACGTGCCAGTGCTCGCGTTCTGCCATCGTCACCCCCAAAGTGCAGTTGACTATATTCAACCCTGATCATCGTCAACACCTAGGGCCCGTGCTCGAAGGGTTACTGGGACAAGACCGATCCCAATGGTTTAAGCGATGTGGAGGCGAGGTTAGCAACAACGTGCTAAGAAAATGTCATACCGGCCGTAAACTCGCTCGGAAGGCATGACGAGCATCAATCGACATAAGCTGCCCGGCCGAGAATACTCGGCGCTGCCATCGCTTCTGATTAGAGCTGACGAGATTTGGCGGCACCTAAGGAGCCTCCGAAGGCATCAATCTTGAAATCTTTGCTCGACACCGCGTCTTCCGAGCGGTGGAGATCAGCTTGACGCTAGGCGAGGCAATACAGCTGCCCGATCCGCACGAAGAAGCCGACTTGATGGCGCCGAAGCCGAAGCGCGACGCTTATGCGCGATCCCTTTTTACTAGCCGCAAGCGATCGCAATGGCAGCTTTCATGCGTGGTCGCCGGAGGTGACCGGCAAGGGCCGTGCCGCGCTCAAACGGTCCCGTGTGATCCTCAGAACGCCACTGACGCGCAAAGATCCCCGTTTCGAGGATGGTCGAGCGGCGGTCATACGCCGACGCGGGCAGCACGCTGGCAACTGAGCGCGACCGGCATGGATCGATACCGTAGCGGTCGTAAATGCGCGATAGCGTCTCACCGGGAAAAGCAGCGAGAAACGCCTCGTAGTGACCGGCGCCCGACGCTACCGGCAGGCAGGCGATGCGGTGGCCGGCGAGCGCGACGAGATCGACATCGATGTCGGCGCGGGTCTGGCCTTCACCCAGTACGCGGTTCAGCCGGACCATGTCGTAGAGTTCGAGCGCGACCGCCTTACCGTGGCTGTCGATCGTAGCCGGCAGCGCGCCTCCGGCCATGCCGTCGGTGCGCAGCTGGGACAGCCGCATGAATGCCTGGTATGTCGGGCTGGTGGCCAAGACGCTTACGCGATCGACGCTTTTCTTACCCGCCTGACCGCCGGATCAGGGGAGGGCATCGGTCTCATCTTCCCCGTCGCGAGCGCGTATCCAGGTTGCTTCAGCCGCCTGCGGGCGAGGCTGGCTTCTTCGTCCGAGAACAGCCCGCGCATTCTCCGACCAGCTATTTGACCAGAGCATTCGTCGCCTGCGCGACGATTCGAATAACCGCCGCAACCCGTCGGCGATGATACCGCGTTATCGCACCCATCAGCGCCGTCCGGTCGCCCACGGCAACGACACTCGCCAACTCTATCAGCTCACCTATCCCAGAGCCGAGAGCCATGACTTCGGCCCGCCTGAATGGCGCAAGGCGGTCGTTGAGTGAACCGACCGCAACGATGATCTCGGAGCTCCCTGTTCGGTCCGCGATGTCGCGGAAAAGGGCTGCCGTGCATCTGGGAACATCTGCGTCGGAGATAGGGCGCTCAATTTCTCCTAACCCGAGCGTTCCGTGTTTCGCTGCTGCTCTGACGACCACGCCATTCCAATCATACAGATTGCGGAGCCCCGCTTCTGTGAGGAGTGGCACGCGGAACCCATTGTGGTTCGGTGCCTCCACCAGCCGCTCGCCGGTGAGACGGTGCAGTGCGTCGCGAACGGGCGTAATGCTTGAGGCAATCTGCTTGCCGATCAGCGCGGGTTCAATCGGGGTTCCGGGGGGTAGCTCGCCCTCGCCCAGCATGCGCTTGAGCTCGTTGTAGACCCGTTCGAAAGTGGCACCGGGGCTCATGGCCTATCCTTCGACCCGCTGGCCGGCGACATATGCCTCTATCAGCGCCTGCTGGTCCGGGCGCAGCGCATCGACCGCGCCGATTGCTTGGTTGGGTGCGTCGTGGAGCAGGATCGAGGGGCACTGACCCTCGTAGTTGCCGAGGTTGGGCCGATGCTGGCGGTAGCCGACCAGAGCCGCGAGGTCGGGAGGGAAGTGTCGGGCGGTCTCCGGCGGATAGGCGAGCCACTGGTTCTCGTATGGCTTGAGCCAGCCCAGGCAGTAGCTGATGATTGCGCCGCGGCGGATGGTGAAGCTGCGGTTGCCGCCCGCGCCGTGCAGCGTCGATCCGAGGAAGACGAGCGCGTCGCCGGGATCGAGCTCGATCGCGATCGGCGCGGTGTCGGGGTTCGGCTCGAGCGCCCTGGCGCCGTGGCTGTCGGGCCAGAGCAGCGTCGTGCCGTTCAGCTCGCGATAGGGCGTAAACGCCCACATCACGTTGACGAGATATTCGATGGTGCCCACGGGTCCCCGCCACATGTCCTGGTCGCGGTGTGGCAGCTGAGGCAGCGCCCCCGGGTGCAACGCGATCGCCTGGGTCAGGTTGAGCTGGATGCAGTCGCACCACGGGCCGAGGACGTGCTCGGCGATGCCGAGAATCTCGGGGTGCATGACCAGATCGGCGGCATGGGGACTTCGGGCGAGCAGCCGCCCGAAGCGTTTGGTGCGCTCGCCATAGAAGCCGCCCTGGCAGAACGGGGTTTCAGCGAAGGCCTGGGTCAGGTCCTCATCGAGCGCCTTGATCGTCGTGCTCGGCAGAGCGTTGGGCAGGATGCAATAGCCCTGGTCGAGCAGCTGCCGCGTCACATCGGTGGCCGCCTGTGCGACGGGCTGGAGCTTCGTCGCCATCACGCTGCCTCCTGCTCGAGCTCGGCCGGGGCATGGATGCCATTGGCCGCGAGCAGTTTCGGCGTCTCGGGCGTGATCTCGATCCGGAGCGCCCCGAGCGTCATCCCGTCGATCGTGCGCGGCCGGCCGAGCGGCTCGGCGTGCCAGCCGAACTGGAGGATCTGGCCCAGCCATCCCTGCTCGGCGACACCGGTATAGGTCGTGATCCCGTGCTCTAACGCATAATGGGCGAGTGCCGTGACCAGAGCGTCGCGCCAGCGCCGGCGCTCGGGTGCGCGGAGGCCGCGGTCGAGGCAGAAGCGGGTGATTTCCCAGGTGCTGGGGCCGCTGGGCGGCGGTGCGTCGCACAGCCCCGCGAACAGGTCGCCGAGGATGTGCGGGCGGGTCGTGGGCAGCAGTCGGGCCGACGCCAGATGGTTCTGGTCGGTGTCGGCGAGGATCAGGTAGCGCGCATGGGGGTCGTCATACTGGTCGATCTCGTAGCGGCCGGCGAGGACCGGCAGATCCCAGCCCAGCAGGTCGACGAAGACGCGCTTCCTGGCTTCGAACATCGCGCGCATCACCGCGTCGCTGGCAGCGCTCTCGTCGTCGTGGGTGAACAGCATGGCCGGGCTCCCCTGGTCGTGGAGGCCCGATGCTGTGCCCGGTGGCCGGCGCTGGCCATTCCCCAGAAATGGGGAGTTTCAACGCCACAGCGCATCGGTGAAGGTAAGCGCTCCGTCATAGAGGGCGTGGATCGCGAGCTGCGTCTTGTTGAAGACGCCGTAGCGCTTCCGTGCCTCCTTCATATGCTGGACCGCTGTGCCATGGCCGATGCCGAGTATCTGCGCCGTCTCCCATTCCGACTTGCCTCTGGCTGCCCAGTAGATGCAGTCGCGCTGGCGATCGCTGAGCCGCGGCCGGTCGAGATCGATCCGGCGCACGCCCGACAGGCGCCGCGCCGCCTCGAACGCCGCGGTGCCAACGAACTGCGCGAGCGGCAGCCACTCCACACGGTAGCTTTGCCCATGGGCGGTCGCGAACGAGCACGAGCCCTCCGACTCGCCTGGAATATGCGCGGGCACCGTATAGCCGTCGGCGATTCCCGCGCGCCTCGATCGTGCGATAATCTCCTCGTCGCGCCGGCTCAGTTCGATGAGGTCGCGCAGCATCGCCCAGGGAAAGCCGAGATTGCGCAGATGGCTGGCCCGGTGCACCGGGTCCGAGCGCCCGAGCCCCTCGGCATCGAAGAACGCTTCCCATTCTGCGGGATAATTGTGGATGCGTATCGCCGGCTGCGGCGTCCGCGCGATATCGACGTGATGCGCCAGGGCGAAATAGCGGAAGCCCATCTCCCGCGTGATCGCGTCCACATGGGCACCGAGTTCGGCGATATCTACCGCGGTTTCGGCCGCAGTGGCGAATTGTTGTGCTGTCGCGAGTACCATGGGCAACGCCATACCGATGAAGGACGCGCCCCAAGCTGCTGCGTCCGTGGCCGACACCTGCCCTGTCCGTGCCCGGCGCTTTCCCGTCGCCGTCGCGGTCGGATCGATAAGGCGTCGCGTTTAATCCGATTCTGGGGGCTGGGCAAATTCGCGTGGCAGCAACCCTCGCTAAGTCGCTCGGCTGCAAGCCCAACGCCTCGCCGGATTGGCGATGGGGCCGCCGCCTGACGGCCGTCCCGATTGGCGGGACAGCGCGCCCTACCGCGCGCTGGCGGGAATCGATCGCGCCGGGCTCGCCTGGGAGTGGCTGCGCCGCGATCCCGCCTATGCGGCGATCAGCGCGCGGCTGCGGCGCGTCGGGGTCGGGACGGCGCCGCATCTCGAGATGGAGGCGGACGCCCGGGCTTTCGGGCTGTGCTTTCGCCGAGGATGCCGGCCGGCCGGCGCCCGAAGCACGCCTGTTATGGCATGCCGATCTGGACCCGTTTGTGCTGCAGGTCCGCGCGGTGCCGAGTGCAGCCTCGGATCCCGATGCGATCGACCTCGCCCGCCTGATGCGCTGGGCGACGATCGTGCGCGGCGGCGGGCGCGAGCATGTCGCCCTGTCAGATGGCTGGCACCGCATCCGGATCGACGTGGTCGAAGGCACTCTGGTCGAGGAAGGGCCGGCGCGGCTCGACTATCTGCTATCGGGGCTGACCCGCGTCGATGCGCCGGTGCTGACGCTACGGCGCATGCTGGGCCTGTGGCGCACCGGCCGCTTCGCGCGATTGCTCTATCCGACTGAGCCAGGCCTGCCGCGGCGACTGGAGACACTGCGCGTCGGCGATGCGATCGCGGCAGGCGCATCGTACCGCGAGATGGCCGTTGCGCTCTACGGCGAGGGCCTGGTCCGCTCCGAATGGAGGGGACGGTCCGACTTCCTGATGTCGCGAGTCCGTCGGCGCGCGGGCGAGGCACGGGCTATGGCGGCGGGAGGCTGGCGGGCTTTGCTAGGCAGGTAAACTGACTAAGGCTGCTCTCAAGCTAATCGCCGGCGGTGAGGTGCCCGTGATCGCCGGCGACCTTGCGGCGACTGTCTGCAAGCGAATAGACCGCGCCAATGTCCACACCAGACTTCACCGCCGTTGCCGCGTCGATCAACCAGCGCCTGGCGCAAATCGAGGCCGCGCAAACCGCCGCCCATGGCGCGATCACGGCAGCGACCGTCACGGCGGTTGTGGCTGCTGTCGCTGCCCTACTGTCGCTCGGTGGCGTGATCCTTACCGCATGGGTCGCGCGCCGGAACGGTTTTATCCAGACCCGGGCCACGCAACAGTTGAAGCACGCTGATTTCCGACAGGCTTGGATCAACGGACTCCGCGAGGAAATGGCACGGTTTCTTTCGCTTACCGCGGAATATGTTGTCGATCGCGCCAAAGAGCCTGAGGTCATCGAGTCGATGGCGATGATCCTACTCAGGATGAACAACCGGGATAAGGAATATGACGGGCTGATCGTCGCCCTCGATGAAGTCCTCGACGCGGCCCAGGACCGCCTCGTTGGTAAGACCTATGGCGAGGCTGCGGGCGACTATCTGATCATCTGCCAGCGCATCCTGAAACGCGAGTGGGAGACCACGCGCATCGCGATGCTCGAAGAACCTCCAATGTGGGGATCGGACATTCGCAAGGAACCCGATTTGTCGGCTCCCAAGGTGCGCATGCCGCGGCATCTTGATACGAGAGGCCCAAGCCTTGCTCCGAGTGACAGCGGCACGGCAGACGTACGTCCTTCGGCTAAAAAGCAAGGTGCCGGGACGACGAAGCCGAAAGCTCCGCCGTCCCGAAATCGTCATTCGTCTTCGTAATATCGGGAATCGTCCACAGCGCCCGTAGTCTCGAAGTTCGGGCTGGCATAGGCGGTCCGCCCTGCGACCAGATCGAACGTAATCTCGGTTTCGAAGGCGATGGAATCGCCGTGGAATGCGCGATCCTGATCACTTTCGCCGTTGAGATGCCCTGCGACGCTCGCGCTCAGTCGATCGTGATACCGCTCCACGCTTATCTCTTCTGGATAGAGCTCGTCGAAGAATGCATTGGTCGACGCGATTTCACCGGACAGAGCGTCCTCGATGGTGAGGGCATTGTCCTGAATGAAGTCAGAACCAATGTGATCCTTCAGGTCCCTCGTCAGCCAGGCCTCACCCGTAAAATGGCCAGCGGACGAGAGATGCTCGACCAGCAGGTCTGCGATCTCGTCGGTTCCGATCAGATCCTCCGGCAGACCGGCAAGATTGCTCCGCCGAGCGTCGAGCAGCGCCAAATCGGGGATCATGATCGCTGCCCCGGGCAGTAAGTCCAGCGGTCGCTCGGCCTCCGCTCGGAGCGCAGCGCCGGTCCCATACCCGAAAAAGGCGGCAACGAGTTCATGAGCATGGCCAGACGACAGCTTGCCGCCGGTGAGCGCCTTGTGGTGCGCGCGCAGATGGTCTGCGCAGTCCTTGTGGACAGACATGCGATACTTCCTTTGACCGGCGTCTTACCGGTGATCGCAAACGCTTGGTGACCACCTCGCGCCGGCGAAAAGAAGTCGCCGATGAAGAGTGTCGCTATTCAATGCCGCCTTTTGGGTCGCTTGCAGCCCAGGCAATCAGCTCCAGACCTCATAGTGGGATCGGGAGGGCGACCTCGCAAGCGGCGCAATAGGTTTTTTTACACCTCAGGTCTCGCCACTGGTTCACGCGGCTCGTTCACTGCAGCTCAGACGCTGTCGGCCATCTTGCCCGACCCCGGCGATATCGCTCGACGCTTTGCAACCGTCGGCGGCATTTGTGCGGCGCTCGGCTAATGGCGGGTCATGAGACGGCGAGCGGCGGGGCAGGGCCTGGCCGCTCGGCCCGCTGCAGACGCGTTGTTGCGGTGTTCAGCAGATCCTCCTCGAAGAGCTGCGGATGGCGCAGCGCCACTGCTTCGAAGGTGCGCTCGAGCAGGCCACGGTCGACGAGCATTCCGAAGCCGCGCGACGCTTTCCCGCGCAGCAGGTCTGCGACGGTCTGTTGCTCGCCCACTCGCGAAATCTTCAGTCGCGTTCGCCCGAGCGTGGCTCCTTTCTTGCCTTCGAGGCGGAGCGCTGCCTCCAGTTCATGGATGCTGCGCCAGACATCGGTCTCGAATGACGCCGATCGCAACGCCACTGGCAATAGCTTTGCCGCAACCTTTGAAAGGCGAATACAGATGCCGCCGTCTCTTCTGGCTTGCGGCAGCTGCATGGCGTTTCTGCAGATTTCGCTCCACGCCTTCATCTCATTGCTACGAAAAGGGACTTTGCCGAAAACGTCGTCGGCTTTCCAGACGAGCTGAACCGAGTTGCGATTCTTCTTCAGGATCTGGTCTTCGCCCTTTCCCCTTCGCTCCCATGCGCCCTGCCATCTGTAGGAGCGCGCCCGCGCTTCGAAGCTTAGGAGGATTCCGACGGCGGGGAGCTCGTCACAATCTTCGAAAATGCCGACCCTGTCCGTCCCCCAGGATCGCTTGAGCGCCTGTTCGCGATCCTTCGCTTCGTCGGACAGCTCGTCTTCATACACAGTGAGGAAGATCGGCAGTCCGGCGATCGTTTCGGGCTCATATCGCATCGCATCGAGGACCGTCGTGCTGACATCACGAGGCATATGCACAATGGCACGCCGTGCTTTCCACGCTGCCCGAGCCCGCTTCAAGTCGGTCGCCGAAATGTCGCGACGTCCCAGTTTGTCGATCCATTCGCGCGTAGCCTTCAATAGTTCGGGGTCGCTCGAGACGACGTTCGCTTCCATCCAGTGCGTCAGTTCGCCTCCTTCGAAGGCGAGACCGTTGGTGGATGCGTTGGAGGATCCGATGATCACCGTGTCGTCGAAGAGATAGATTTTGGAATGCAGCCGATCATTTTGAGCGACCGTAATCCTTGCTCTCCCCCTGGCGATCTTCTGAAGCTCGGCGATGACGGAGGGGTTGGTGCTGCCCGTTTCCAGGTTGCAGACGATATTTAGGGGCTGGGAGCGATCCCTGATCCCGAGCTCGTCGATCGCCCCATCGCCCCAGAACGCCACCACAAGATCCGCTTTCGCCGATGAGCGCAATAGATCCCGGACCCGCTGTTTCGCCTCCTGTGCGTCGACAAATTCCATCATTTCCCCCTTGTCACCCGTTTGGGCTCGAGCGCGGCGCCGGCGGTAATCCCATGGCTCGGTTCAGTCTGTCGTCGCCCGCTGCGACATCATGTGGAGCGGGTGATGCCCTACACGCCATAGCGCTTGTTGCCGCCGCTGGTGATGCAATAGCGGCCTCCGCGCGGGCCGATACAGACCTGACGCCCGGAACAGGGGCAGCCGCTGCCGTAATAGTCGCCGCCATAGGAGCGGCGCTTCTTCTTGGGCGTGCTCCAGCCGTGGGACCTGGCGCTGTAGCGTGACCTTTCGCGTGCGCGATGTGCCTTTCGAGCCGAGCTTGTGCTCGGGAGCGAGAGGTTTGGGGTAGTGAGGTCCGGCTTCGCGCTGGCCTCGGATGTCGAAATCGCTTCGGCCGAGCCTGGGGAGGCCAGCAGGGTGCTCGCCTTCACTGCGGCAGGCGCAGGAGCGGGGGACGCCGGGAGTGCCGCGAGATACCGGGTGGCGACCCAGCAGCCTGGGCTGTCGCCGACATGCGCCCAGCCCTTGGCCTCCTCGTTGATCTGTACCGCATCGTTGCGCGCGAGCGTCTTGAGAACCGGCGCGGTGGCCGAGGCGACCGATCGGCACTTCAGCAACCGCGCCGACACCTTGTGCGTGGCGGGTGCCGGCGCTGCCGCGAGTGCGGCGGTGGACGCCGATGTAGTGACCGGGTTTCGCGAGCATTGCGCGATCGCCACCAGACCCAGAAGTCCGGCGACCACCCAGCCGGCGATCCCCGCACCGGACATGCCTGTCTGTGCCATGACTATGCTCTCCCCGAGGGTCAATGTTGCAGAGAGAAGTTGCGTGTTCAATTGATGAATAGTTGTTGGGGGCCATGTGGCCTGTGGAACTTCGGTCCGAAATGGCGGCAATTCTTGCGATGGAGAATGGATGTCATTGCCGATGACATGCGCCGCGAGAGTTTGCCCGAGCCGAGGTGTGCCTGGTCTGGCGGGCGTGCCTTTGCCGCTCCCTGCGGCCGCGCGGCACGCTTGCCTGGACAAGCGCACTGTTAGTGTCGTGGGTTTATGCTTGCATCGCCAAGTCATGTGTCCGCGCCGCGCAGGTTGCGCGTGCCAGCTCGACCGCGGCGAACAGCCTTAGCCGCTGATGGACCTCCCCATTCCAGCATATGGCCGGCCCGGAATGGGTCGTCCAAAGTCCCGCACGCGCCGCCGCCGCCAGGATCTTCGCCACCTGCATGCGCGAGACGTGGAGCTGGCGCGCGAGATCGGCGACCCGGATCGCGACCGGCGCGCCCGGTGGCGCCTGCTCCGAAAGTGCGAGCACATGGAAGAGCAGCATATATCCCGCGACGCGGTCGGCGAAGGGCGCCAGCTCCGGAAAGGCCTGACGCGGCATGCGGTTCTCCTCCAGGAGCGGCTCGACGAGCTGACCGAGATAGACCGCCAATACTCGCTCGGGATGGGTCGCAGCAGACGGCAGGGGTCCGAGTAGGGCCGCCGCGTCGAGCCGGGCGGCGAGCCCGGCGGCGAGATAGTCGGTCAGCGGCGTTGCCGGGACAAGGCGCCGCGACCGCGCATCGGTCAAGGCCGCCTCGCAGACGAAGCCGAAATGCAGCAGCACGTCGAGAATCGCCCCGATGCCGCGGCGCGTGCCGAGCCCGGCCCGCTCCGCCAGCTTGGTCAGCGTCGCCCGGGTCGGCGCCGGCCCGAGCCCGCTTCGGAAGCGATCGTCGAAATAGAGGATCAGCGCCGCGACGCCGTAGCGACGATGCTGCCCGATCGCGCGGGCGCAGGACCGGTTCGCCTCCGAAATCGCGAGCAGGTTCGCGCCGAGCCGGACCAGCGCCGCGCCGAACGCCGGATGCGAGAAAAGGCGCGCCGCCTCTTCCATCCATTCCGCCGCATATGGGGGCGGAGGCGCTGGCACTGGCGCTGGTGCCGGCGCCGGGGTGCCGGTCGCGCTGCCTGCCGGGGAGGATATGCCACCAAAGTTGCGTTGCAGATTGGTCCTCCGCACGTAGCATGCGCCGGTCGACCAAGAATATTGCCCGCCTGAAGGCCAGGCCAGAGCATTTGATGATTGGCATGGCCTTAAGCACCCCGTGCTGAACGCCTGGCTCCCACGTGCTGAATCTGTTCGCGGACTGCGCACGGGGTCGTGCGGCCTGCGCCCGGCGCACCGGAACCGCGTCGCGCTACAGGGTGCCCTGGCGCCGGATCCGGAGCCTGCGCCGTGCAGCAGGGCGGCGCGACCTGCCTGCCGGGGAACTCCTGGCACCGGCCACGCCAGGCGCGTCGCCGCCGGCTTCGACAACCCGGCGCGCGCTGCGCCGTCGCCGCGCTCTTACCGAGGAAAGGACAGCCACATGCGTGCCATGCTGCCAGCCACCATGCTTCTCGCCCTGGCCCCCGGCGTCGCGGCCCAGGCCACCGACCCGGTCGAGGCCTTCCTGCTCGGCCTGCCGCGCGATGCCACCCAGGTGCTTTCGCTCGCGGCACCGGCCGTGCCGGCCGCTTCCCGGCACGAGACCAACGTGCAGACGACGATCTGCGAAGCCCGCGCGCTCACCGGCAGCCAGCTGGAGGATTCCTTCGCGATCCTGTCCGCCGATACCAACCGGATCTATCCCGGGGCGATCCTGGTCGTCGACCAGCGGCTCGCCCAGGGCCGGCCGACCGTCACCAGCTACCCGCGGCCGCCCCTCGCCCTGAACATCTCGCTGCCCGGCCTCGGCGCCGAGGCGCGGTTCCTGGTCCAGCAACCCAGCGCAGGCACCGTCCATGCCGCGGTGGACAGCGTCGTCAGCGCCTGGCTTTCCGGCCCGGCAGGACGAGGCTACCAGGCGCCCGCGAACGTCAGCTACCGCAGGACGCGCTCCTACAACGCGCAGCAGGCCGCGGCCGGCCTCGGCTTCAGCGCGCAATGGGCCGGGGGTCGGGCATCGGCGATGCTCTCGGCGTCGAGCGACCAGTCCAGGGCGACCTATCTCGCCGTCTTCCGCCAGGTTTTCTATACCGTCGGGGTAGATCGCCCGCGCAACGTCGCCGGCTTCTTCCGCAGGGATGTCAGCATCGCGCGCCTGCGCAGCGACTTCGGTCCGACGCGCTTGCCCGGCTATGTGAGCAGCGTCGCCTATGGCCGGCTCATCCTGGTCAGCATGGAGACCGATGCCTCGGTCAGCGAGGCCGATGCGAAAGCGGCGATCGACTATGCGACGGGCGGGACCGGCGCCGAGGGGCAGGTCAACGCGCACCTGCGGCGCGTGGCGAACAATTCGCGGTTCGGCGTCATCGTGCTCGGCGGCGGCGCCGAACACGCGGCGCGTGTCGTCGCCCAGGGTCCGGACAACGACCGGCAGGTGAAGGACATCATCGAGAGCGGCAGCCAGCTCGCCCGGGACAATCCCGGCCTGCCGATCGGCTATACCGTCAACCTGCTGACCGGCGAGCTGGCCCATGCCCGCTACGACGGTCCCTTCGCGGTACCGAGTTGCGAGACCCTCGACAATTACGCGATCGAGCTGCGCCACGACGGCGGGTACCGGGGCCAGTTCATCGTCAAATGGCGGCAGCCGCGGGTCGATGGCGCGAAGGCCGAGGACAGAGTCTGGCATAGCGGCGTCCAGACCGCGGGCTGGCGGCGCACCATCTCCGTACCGGCGGATGCGCAAGGTCTCACCGTGCTGGGCGAACTCGATTTCTTCCACAATGACTGGCGCCAGGCTGGCTACTGGAACGAGATTCCCAGGCAGCGCTCGGGCACCTGCCTGCGCATCGCCGGGACGACCGTGCAGCCGCAATCCGGCACCTGCTGAGCCTTTCGATTCGCATGCGGTGACCGCCCGACATGCCGGGCATCAACAGAGGAGATACTCCATGGCGAAGGTACGGTATGGCTGGGTCGTGTCCGACCGGGCTGCGGCAATTCCCGGGATCGCGTTCGGACCGAGGTGGCTGAAGGGAGGCAGGCGAAGCGGGTCGCTGACCGTGCTGCGCCGTCACAACCTTCTTTTCAAAGACGTCGTCTTCGAGGGCCGGGGCACGCACGCGCTCGAGGCGGTGCTGCGCGAAATGGCCGGTCACGGGGAACGCTTCGTCTGGAGCGGGATCGCCGCCGGTGCGAAGATCGAGGAATTCGTGCCCTCACCCTATGGCGGGCCGGACGAGCAGGTGATTCGCGTCAACGAAACCGAGATCGCGAGCGACTATCACGCGCATGTCTTCATTCCGGACAAGACCTACAGTTTCGATGGCGTCCTCACCAGCTTCGTGACGCCGTTCACCGGCTTTGCCGGGACCCCTGGTCTCGCCGGCCTCGTCAGGGAAACGATCGAGGGGATCGGCGAAATCATCGACCGCGCCGGCCAGATCCACGAATCCCAGCTGCCGGCGGTCAAGCGGCTCGCGGGCTCGAAGCACGTGGTCGTCATGCTGACGGCGCGAAGCTTCTCCGCGCCGCCGGTCCTGACGCGTCAGGGCGAGGAAAGCATCGCAGCGATCGGTCGAAATCTCGCCGGTCGCCTCGGTGTCGCATTGGCGCCGAAGGCCAAGAAGGCCGCGTCGCGTGCCAAACCCACCGCGCGCAAGCGCCATTGACCGAGGCCCGCTCGGGGCCGCCGGCGCGGTCTTGGGAAAGGGCGCCCGCGAAAGGCGAGCGCCCCCCGGGCCGAGCTGCCTGCGTGGGAACAGCGCGGCCCGATACCGTCAGATGCCGTTTGCCAGGTTGGTGTCGGCATCATGGGTGCGCATGTCGTCGGCCTTCTTGTCGCCGGTGGCGCGGACCGCATCCGCCTGGTTGTCCAGCGCGTCCTTCGCGGTGGTCGTCGATGCGTTGTCGGCGGCGGCCTCGAGATTATCGGCCGCGGCATCGGCATTTGCCTCGATATTGTCGGCGACCTGCTCGCGTGGCGAGTTATTGCAGGCCGAAAGCGCGAGGACGCTTGCGGCAGCGCCGAGGGCAAACAGTTTCCTCATGGACTAACCCCTTTTTGCGTTCGGACCGACGGTTGGTCGATTGGATGAACGTGTACCGGCCGTAACGGTTGCGGAGGTCGCGACAGGGACTGTCGCCATCGCCCCGGCGATGCCTTCGATCTGCGTGGTCCGGGCGCTGTCCGGCGTGCGTGCCGGTTCTTGAGATGGCGCCTCGCGGCGCGGTCCATTCTTGGGCGCGGCTTTGATCGTGCGCACACTGCGGCTGCTGCGCAGCCTCAGGGTTCGCGCTTCGGTTGGGGCCGCGCGGCACGCTTGCCTTGGACCGGGGGGCGCGGCGGCGGCTGGCGCACATGTCTGCGCGCGCACGCCGCCGCGCCTGCGGTGTCGGCAAGGGTGCGATGTTTGCGGGATCGCTGCCTTGCGACCGCGCTCTACGGCGCTTCGCGCCGCCGGGCCGCGCTGCGTCCCGGCCTGGCGGTGACGATCGCTGGCGCTTGTTGATGCAGACGGCGCGCTCGCGCGCCGGCGTAGTTTGGCCGGTCCCGGTCAGCGGGATGGCCGTCGCGCCCTTCTAGGCCCGCTCGGGCGGGGCGCAACCCGGGCGCTGCCCGGGTCCTCCACTGACGTTCCTGCCTGCGGTGCGCCCCGCCCTGGCAAGCGGTCCTTTTCGGGCTTCCTCGCCGCCCACCCCGCTTTCCGGGGCCGGGTGCGGTTTTTTGTGAGGAGGATGGGTCGTGGGCCGGACAAGCGGGCGTCGAGCGCGGGGAGAGGTGGACGGGGGTGCGGCTCGCGCCTCGCTCTATGACGAGGTGACCGCGCGGGTCATCGCCGAGCTGGAGGCCGGGCGCTTCCCATGGGTGCAGCCTTGGGACAGCGCCGCCGCCGCGCCGGGCCTGCCGCGCAACGCCGCCTCGAACCGCGCCTATTCCGGGATCAACGTCCTGATCCTGTGGGGCGAGGCCATCGCGCGCGACTATGCCTCGCAGGGCTGGCTGACCTTCAAGCAGGCGCTCGATGCGGGTGGGTGCGTCCGCAAGGGCGAGCACGGCGTCGGCGTCGTCTATGCCGACCGGTTCACCCCAGAGGCCGAGAAGGAGCGCGCCGCTGCCGAGGGCGACGCGGCGCGGGCGGTGCCGTTCCTCAAGCGCTTCATTGTGTTCAACGTCGCGCAGTGTGACGGCCTGCCCGAGGGGATGCTCAGCCGTGCCGCGCCGCTGCCGCCGCGCGAGATCGTGCCCGTCGCCGAGGCGCTGATCGCGGCTTGCCGAGCCGACTTCCGGATCGGTGGGGCCGAGGCCTATTATGCGCCGGGCGAGGACTATGTCCGGGTGCCGCCGCAGCCCGCCTTCCGCCACCAGATCGATTATTACCGCACCGCGCTCCACGAGCTGGGCCACTGGACCGGGCACGCCTCGCGGCTGGCCCGCGACCTGTCCAATCCGTTCGGCAGCGCGGGCTATGCGCGCGAGGAACTGGTTGCCGAGCTTGCCTCGGCGTTCCTCTGCGCCGCGCTCGGGATCGTGCCGAGCGTCCGTCATGCCGACTATCTGGGCGCTTGGCTCGCGGTGCTGCGCGCCGACAATCGCGCGATCTTTCGCGCCGCCAGCCTCGCCACCAAGGCCGCCGACTATCTGCTCGCCTTTCAGGCCGAGGCGCCTGCGATGGAGGCGGCGGCGTGATGCTCCTGACCCCCGAGCTTCGCGCCGCGCTCCGCGCGCAATATCGCAGCGACGTGGGCGGCAAGCGCCCGCTGGTCAAACTGTTCAACCCGCTCTCCGCCGCGACATGGCTGGCGAGCGAGCTGGCCGAGGACGGCAATGCGCTGTTCGGGCTCGCGGACCTCGGTTTCGGCTGCCCGGAACTGGGCTGGTTCTCGCTGTCCGAGATCGAGGCGCTGCGCCTGCCCTTCGGGCTGCGGATCGAGCGCGACCTGCATTTCTCGACCAATGTGTCGCTGTCCGACTGGGCGGGCTGGGCACGCAAGGCAGGCTCGATCCTCTGGGCCGAGGCGCTGCTGCGCCGCGCGAGCGACACCGCATGCGACCTGACCGACCGGTTTCCGCCGCCCGAGTGACGGTGCGAAAGGCGTGCGGCGCGCCTTCCCGCCGCGATCCCGAAGCCGGTCCCGCTCACTGTCCAGATGCACGGGACCGGCGCCCACAAGGAGCAAGACCGATGAAACTCGACTTCCTTCCGCTCGACAAGCTCTATGTCGACAAGGCCAATATGCGCTTCGCCAAGCGCCCGCCCGATGTCGCCGACATCCTGCCGAGCGTGCGCAAGCGCGGTATCCTCCAGACCCTGATCGTCCGTCCCGGCGAGGAGGATCGGTTCGGCATCCTCGCGGGCGCCCGGCGCTTCCGTGCCGGACAGATCGTCGCGGGCGAGCGCGCCGACGCCGACGGCCCGAACCCCGAGCCCTTCCTCTTCCCCTGCGCGATCTTGGAGGCCGGCGACGATGCCGCCGCCGTCGAGGCGTCGCTGATCGAGAACATGGCGCGGCTCGATCCCGACGAGGTGACGCGCTGGGAGAGCTTCGTCCGGCTGGTCCGCGAGGGCCGCTCGCCCGAGGAGATCGCCGACACCTTCGCGCTGCCGGTGCTCGCCGTGCGGCGCACGCTCGCGCTCGGCAACCTCCTGCCGCGCATCCGCGATCTCTACCGGCGCGAGAAGATCGACGCGGCGACGGTGCGCCACCTGACCCTCGCCAGCAAGGCGCAGCAGCGCGACTGGCTGGCGCTCTGGGATTCGCCCGACACCCACTGCCCGACCGGCTGGCAGCTGCGCGGCTGGCTGCTCGGCGGGCAGGCGATCGGCGACCATCATGCGCTGTTCGACGTCGAGGAAAGCGGGCTCGCGCTGGTCGCCGACCTGTTCGCCGAGCAGCGTTATATCGCGGACCCCGACGCCTTCTGGAGCGCGCAGAATGCCGCCATCGAGGCGCGGCGGGTGGCCTATCTGGAGGCGGGCTGGAGCGGCGTCGAAATCGTCGGTCCCGCCGAGCAATATCAGGGCTGGGAGCATGAGAAGACGCCCAAGCGCAGGGGCGGCCGCGTCTATATCGACGTCCGCGCGAGTGGCGAGGTGGTGTTCCACGAAGGCTATCTGACCCGCAAAGAGGCCAGGCGCATCGAACGCGGCGAGGCGCCCGAGACGGAGGCCAGACCGGTGCGGCCCGAAGTCAGCGGGCCGCTGCAGGTCTATATCGACCTGCATCGCCATGCCGCCGTGCGCGCCGCTTTGCTGTCGCGGCCCAAGGTGGCGCTGCGGCTGATGGTCGCGCACGCCATCGCCGGCTCGCCCCTCTG
Organism: Sphingomonas sp. HITSZ_GF; assembly: GCF_029543155.1. Classification (GTDB taxonomy): domain Bacteria; phylum Pseudomonadota; class Alphaproteobacteria; order Sphingomonadales; family Sphingomonadaceae; genus Sphingomonas. The sequence goes on from NZ_JARQXA010000005.1 coordinate 469,472, forward strand.
GCGGGTCGATGTCGAACCGCAACAGGCGCGCAGCGACGCCATCGCCGAGTCGGTCGAGACCTGCCGGGGCGAGACGTTCTTCGACGCCAAGCGGCGCCGGATGCTGGCAGTGCTCGGCTTCGATCCCGAGGCTCCGACGATCCGGGGCGGACACGGCGGGCATGGCGTCGTCGGCGTGTTCCTGACCCTGCTCGACCTGCCCGACGCCAAGGTCATGGACGTGATCGCGGTGCTGATGGGCGAGACGCTCGCCGCCGGGAGCGCGGCGGTCGAGGCGGTCGGGTCCGAACTCGGCGTCCGCATGGCGGAGTGGTGGCAGGCCGATACCGCCTTCCTCGAACTGGTCCGCGACAAGGAAGTGCTGGCCCATGTCGTCGCCGACGTGGCCGGCGCGACCGTGGCCGATGCCAATGCCGGCGAGACGGGCAAGACGATGCGCCGGATCGTCGCCGACCATCTGGCCGGTGCCGGAGGACGCGCCCAGGTCGAGAACTGGGTGCCGCGCTGGATGGCCTTCCCGCCTTCCGCCTATACCGCGCGCGGCGGCGTCGGCACGGTTGCGGCGCGTGCCAAGGTCGAGGCGGCGCTCGCGGCGCACGCGCCCGAACCGCAGCCCCAGCCGCTCGCTGCCTGACCTACGAGGGGCGGCGTCCTGCCGCCCCTCCTTCCTAGCCCCGGCACCAGTCGGGCTTCGCCTTTCCGCGCGGCCACCAGCGTGCGATCCCCCTGTCGACCAGCGTCTCGGCCAGGTCCCGGCCGTCGAGCCGGACCCTGGCGACGGTGCGGTTATAGCTGCGCCCGACCCGCTCGATCTCGACCGTCCGGCCCTTGAGCAACGCGATCGCTGCGCGGGTCGCCTGCTTGCCGCGCGCCAACTCGGCGCCGCATTTCGCATTGCCGGGCTGCGTCTCGGGCGAGTCGATCCCGGCGATGCGGATGCGCTCGCCGCTTTCCAGCCGGAAGGTATCGCCGTCGGTCACCCAGGCGACCACGCCCGATTGCGGGGCGGGCGCGGCGGCGATCAGCAGCAGTGCCGCGAGGACGCGCGCCTCAGTGTGCGCCACGCCGGATCACCATCTTGGTCTCGCCGCACAGCGAGCAGACATCCTTGCGGCGCTCGAATCCGCCCTGGCCGGCGAGCTCGCGGGTCTTGTGGTTTGCGTGCTGCCGGACGCTCAAGGCCAGCCGCTCGGCGATGCAGTCGTCACATACCGGCTCCGGCGCCAGCCGCTCGATCAGTCCCCTGACCTGGTCCAATACCGTCATGTCTTCCCCCTCGATCCGGCACGTTAGCGCGTCGCCTCCTATCGCGCAGCCCGGCTGCGGCGAGCCGAACGGTAGCGGGTGATTCGCCCAGGGCTGGGCAAGACGCCTCCTCTCGTATCCCCCCGACGCCGCACGCGGCCTCTTCACGATGGCCGTCTGGCACCGCGCGGCCTCGGCCAGCAACGGCGTCGCCGGCTTTCTTCCCCGGCTTGAGGCTTCGCCTTCGCGCCTTCCTCGCGAGGCAAGAAAGCCGGCTTTGGCCGCCCTTCGCTGTCGCTGCGGCCCGGCCCTGCGGGCCGGGTGCATGCCGGCCGCTGGCGGTGCCGGACCGACGCCATCGAGGCCGCACTGGCGCGGCTTCGTGGGAACGAGGAGAAATACCATGGCCACCATCGGCAGCTTCACCCGCGACGACTCCGGCGTCTTCACCGGCACCATCCGGACCCTGACGCTCAACGTGAAGGCGAGCATCCGGCCCGCGACCAAGGACAATGACAAGGCGCCCGACTACCGGGTCATGAACTCGGGCAATGTCGAGTTCGGCGCCGGCTGGACCAAGACCTCGCGCGAGGATCGGCCCTATGTCTCGGTCAAGCTCGACGATCCGTCGCTGCCCGCGCCGATCTACGCGACCCTGGTCGAGGGCGAGCACGGCACGCACAACCTGATCTGGTCGCGCTGAGCATGCGCCCGGGGGTGTCGAATTCGGCAGGTGCCGTTTTCGACACTCCTCGCGGGGTGCCTCGTCCGTCATCCCGGGTGCCGTTCGAGGCATCCGAGGAATTGCGCATGGACGGCGACGATATCGACCGGGCAAGCAGCGCCAAACGCGGCTCGCCCTTCCTCAACACCGAGCAGGCGGCCGCCTGGCTGGGCCTGTCGAGCCGCTCGCTGAAGCGGCTGCGCGTGCGGGGCGACGGGCCGGTGTTTCGCCGGCATTGCCGCTTCGTCCAATATCATATCGACGATCTCGATGCCTGGAGCCGCGCGCATAGCGCGCGCGGGATCCGGCCATGAACCGGCGCCGCCCGTCCGGCGATACGCCGCTGCTCGCATGGGGCGAGGCGCGCCATGCCCGGCGCGAGCGCGAAACCCGCCAGCTGCGCCTGGGCATTCTCGGAGGCGCGGCGCTGGTGCTGCTCGCGGTGCCGCCGGTCTATGGACCTGCGACGCGACTGGTGTGGAATGCAAGCGCCAGCGCGCCGATCGGGCTCTATTGGGTATGGCCGGACGATGCGCCCGCACGCGGGGAGACGGCGATCGCCTGGGCGCCGTCGCACTGGCGCGCGCTTGCCGCCGAGCGCCATTACCTCCCCGCCAATGTCCCGCTGGTGAAGCGCGTCGCCGCCGCGCGCGGCGACCTGGTCTGCGCGTCGGGGCCCGAGGTTTCGGTCAATGGCGTGCGCGTCGCGACTCGCTTCACGCACGATCCGAGCGGCCGCGCTTTGCCCTGGTGGCAGGGCTGCCGGCGGCTGCTCGCCCACGAATATCTGCTGCTGACGGATGCGCCGGGCTCGTTCGACGGACGCTATTTCGGGATCAGCGCGAGCCACGATCTGGTCGGCCGGGCGAGGCTGATATGGCGGCGCTGAACCTCCTTGCGCTCACCGGCGCACTGGTCCTGGCCGATCCCCCAGCCGGAACAGGGCGCTGGTCGGCGGAGATCGATGCCGCCGCGGCACGCTGCGGCGTACCTCAAGACTGGATCGCGCGGGTGATGCGGGCCGAGAGCGCCGGCCGGACCACCCTCGACGGACAGCCGATCCGCAGCCTCAAGGGCGCGATCGGGCTGATGCAGCTGATGCCGGCGACGTGGGACGAACAGCGGCGCGAACTCGGGCTCGGCGACGATCCGGACCTGCCCGCCGACAATATCGTTGCCGGCGCCTGCTATCTGCGGCGCATGTACGACCGCTTCGGCTATCCCGGACTGTTCGGCGCGTACAATGCCGGGCCTGCGCGCTACGCCGCGTGGCTTGCCGGCGAAGCGAAGTTGCCGGCGGAAACGATGGTCTATCTGCGGCGCGTCAGCGGTCCAGCGCCCGCGCCAGTAGAGGTAGCGACCACAGCGCCGGAGACATTGTTCCTGGTCCGTCGGGACGCGCCCGCACCAAACGCCACGGTCCCCGCTCCGAGCCAGGCACCGGCGATGTTCGTGCTCCGCCGCGAGGTGCCGTGACATGGCGGGGGTGGAAGGGCTCGTCGTGAAGTCCCAGCATGACGGGCGGCAAAGCGGCCCTCAAGGCCCATGGGTGCCCCCCAATTTGCTACGCAAATCGGTTCCCCCCATGTCCGCTTCGCGGCGCCTGCGCGTTCGCTCCGGCGGCCCTGACCGCCGCTTCGCCGTCCGTCTTCGAGACGCTGTCCTCGATGGTGAGGACCGCAAGCGGAGACTGGTCATGGCACAGGTTCAAATCATCTCGGACGCGGCCGATCGCGTGATGGCGGCACTGGTTTCGGGGCTCGAGATCGAGTTCGGACGGCAGGCGGGTGCGGCATTGGCGGAACGTTTCCTCGATGCCGAGGAGGCCGATTTTCTCTGGGACGCACGGATCGAGGAGCGCTGGCTCGGCTGCTATTTCGGCGGTGAGGAGAGCGAAATCGAGCTCGACCGGGTGCGGATTCTCGGGCGGATCGACGGGCGCTGGTTCGTCGCGGTGATGCTCGTCGACGGCGATGGCGGCTCACATGGGATGCTCGGCAAGCGCTTCTTCGGACGCAGGGAGCAGGCGCGAAGGGCATTCGCGGATGCGTGAAAACCGCCTCGGATCGAGCCGGGATGCGCTGCTGGCCACGCAGCGTGTCCCGGCTCTCTTTTTGCGTCTTGTGGGAGGCAGGCAGGAGAAACAGGGAAAACAAGATAAAGGCAGTGTCTCGCGACCCTGCTCAACTATCTGTCTGCACATCCTTTTTTTAGGAGACTCGCGGCCGGCGGCGCGAGACAGGCTTCGCGAAAGTGGCGGAAATCTGCCGTTTTTTGCGACTTCCCACGAGACTCGGGAATGCCGGCGGTGAGCGAGGACGAGTTCACGCCCAAGCTCGGCAAGCCCGGCGCCAAGGACGGCAAGCGCCTCGTCAAATATGGCGGCCGCGTCCTTGCCGCCGCTCGGTTGGCGGGCAGCAAGACGGGCGTGCGGACGCGGCGCTTCGATGGCAGCCGGATCGGGCGCGGCGCGAGCATCGGCCGGCTGCTGTCGAGCCGAGACCGGTTCGCCGGCGCGCGGGCGCGCCGGGCGATGGTCAAGGTGCGGCTGGTGCGAATGGCGGGCAGCGGGCTCGCCGCGGCGCGCGCGCATCTGCGCTACATCCAGCGCGACGGCGTGACGCGCGAAGGCACTCCCGGCGAACTCTACGGACGCGATGTCGACACCGCCGACGGCAAAGCGTTCCTCGACCGCTGTGCCGGCGACCGCCACCAGTTCCGCTTCATCCTCTCGGCCGAGGACGGCGCGGAATATCCCGACCTCAAGCCCTATGTGCGCCGGCTGATGGCGCAGGCCGAGCACGACCTCGGCACCCGCCTCGACTGGGTCGCGGTCGACCATTTCAACACCGACAATCCGCATACCCACGTCATGCTGCGCGGCGTCGACGACCAAGGGCAGAACCTCGTCATCGCCCGCGAGTATATCGCGCATGGGCTCCGCGAGCGCGCCGCCGAGCTTGCCACGCTCGACCTGGGCCCGCGCACCGATCGCGAGATCCAGGACCGGCTGCGCCGCGATGTCGAGCAGGAACGACTGACCGCGATCGACCGCCGGCTGCTGCGGCGGATGGACGCCGACCGGATCACCGGTCCCGCGCACAACGATCCGTTCCAGCAGGCGGTCGCCACCGGGCGTCTCCGCAAGCTCGCCGCGATGGGACTGGCCGAAGACTTGGCAAACGGGCGCTGGCGGCTCGCCGACGGCCTGGAGGATACGTTGCGCCGCATGGGCGAGCGCGGCGACATCATCCGGCTGATGCAGCGCGAACTGACCGCGCGGCGTCTCGAGCGGGCGCAGGCCGACCGGGTCATCGAGGGCGAGCTGCGGGAGCCGGTCATCGGCCGTGTCCTCCGGCGCGGCTTCTCCGACGAGCATCGCGACCAGCACTATCTGATCGTCGACGGGATCGACGGGCGCACGCACTATCTCGACATCGGGCGCGCCACCGCGAATGAGCCGACGCCGGAGGGCGCCATCGTCCGGGTGGCGCCGCGGACGGCCGAGGTCCGCGAGGTCGACCGAACGATTGCAACGGTGGCTGCCGCGCGCAGCGGGACCTATTCGGTGGAGCTGCATCTCGAGCATGATCCGCAGGCCAGCCGGGCGTTTGCCGAGGCGCATGTCCGCCGCCTTGAGGCGATGCGGCGGGCTGGGTTCTCCGAACGGCTGGCGGATGGGAGCTGGGCCATCCCGGACGACCATGTCGAACGAGCCGCCGCGTATGAGGCGCGCCAACTTCGCGACCGGCCCGTCGCAATCGACACGCTGTCCGCGGTGCCGCTGGACGAACTGCCCGGTGCCGACGCCGCCACCTGGCTCGACCGCGCGCTGGCCGGCGAGGAAACCGTAATGGCGCGCGACGCCGGTTTCGGGCGCGAGGTGCGAGGCGCGCTCGCCGCGCGGCGGCAATGGCTGGTCGAGCAAGGCCTAGCCAGCGCCGAGGGCGACAATGTCGTCAGGCTGAAGCGAGGGGTGCTCGCAGCGCTGCAACGCCGCGAGTTGCTCCGCGTCGCGGACACCTTGAGCGAGGAGCTTGGCAAGGATTTCGTCGAGCCGGTGCGGAGCCAGAGGATCGAGGGCCAGCTGACGCGCCGGGTCGAGTTGGCGAGCGGGCGCTATGGGCTGGTCGAGCGCAGTCGCGAGTTCAGCCTGGTTCCGTGGCGGCCGGTGCTCGAGCGACAACTAGGCAAGCCGGTGGCTGGCATAATGCGGAGCGAGGGGATCAGCTGGAGTCTCGGTCGGAATCGTGCCGGTCCACACCTTTGAGCGCCAGCCGAACTGGTGCCTGTTCGATTTGACCGCGCGGCAGCCATCATGCCAACCTCTTCGAAGGGAGGGGGTGCCCTATGCCGTTTTACTTCAGGAAGTCGGTCTCGGCCGGCCCGTTTCGCTTCAACCTGTCCTCGGGCGGTGTCGGTGTCTCCGTTGGCGTCAAGGGATTCCGCATCGGCACGGGCCCTCGCGGCCACTATGTCCATGCGGGCCGTGGCGGACTCTACTATCGCGCGTCACTCGGGGGCGGATCCAAGCGGTCATCGACCTCGGCCGCCTCGGCCCCGCTTGCGCCGGCAAGTCCTCGCCGAACCGTCGCGTCGAGCGAGCCCAATGTAGAGATGATTGCCGTTTCGTCATCGAGCGTGCTCGAGATGACCGACGAGCGGTACGGCGAACTGCTCGAAGAACTCAACGCCAAGCAGAGTGCCATCTCGATGATGGTGACGCTTGGTCTGGTCGCCGGCCTGAGTGCCTTCTTCGCGATCTTGGGCGGCGGAGCGGCGGGTGGCGCCGTTGGCATCTTACTCATTCTGGTCGCGCTGCTGATCGGGTCAAGGCTCGATGCCCACCGGCGCTCTGCCGTAGTGGTCTATGATCTCGAGCCGGACGCGGCGGCGGCCTATGAAGCGCTGACCAAGGCCTTTGACGATCTCGCGGCCTCGTCCATGAAATGGCACGTCGACGCCGGCGGCGCTGTCCGCGACTTGCACACATGGAAGCGGAATGCTGGGGCTTCCACGATCATCGACAAGCGCCCCACGGAGTTCGGGTATGCGCTTCCGCGGGTTCTGAAGACCAATATCACCCCGCCTTTCATGAAGGTCGGGAAGGAAACGCTATATTGGCTTCCGGACGTCGTTCTCGTGGTCGAGAGCGGTAAGGTCGGTGCAGTCGCATACGACATGCTCGAGATCTTGTGGCAGGATTCGCGCTTCATCGAGGAGGACGCGGTGCCGCGCGATGCCACCATCGTTGGTCAGACCTGGAAGCATCCCAACAAGAATGGCGGTCCCGACCGCAGGTTTGCGAATAATCGCCAGCTGCCGATCTGTCTATACGAATCGATTCACCTGCGCAGCCGCAATGGGCTCAACGAATTGCTGCAGGTGTCCTCGAACGGTCGCGCGCAGCATCTGTCGGCCGCGGCGCGCAAGCTGGTCGCCACCACCGGCACACGGAACAATTCGCTCGCGCTGCCTGCTCTTTAGGAGACGTTTTCATGGTCCTGGGACTTTTCCGTCGTCGTGGAGCCGAGACCGAGGCTGCGCCGACATCGTCCGAGCTGCGGCTCGAAGCAACGCAGGATTCCGATATGGTTCCGGTGCCCGTTGCACGGCGAGCCGAGGCGCCTTCGCCGTTACTTTGGCAGAACACTGCCTATGGCATGACGGTCGAGGAGGTGTTGGCCACTCGCCCCGATGCGGCTCCGTCGGGTGATCGCCAGATGCTCCACAACGGCGCCGTCAGCGAGCTTCGGATACCGACCTTGCGGCTTGCCGAACACGACTACTCGGTTCTGTTCTACTTTCTGCACGGCTCTCTTTCGCAAGTCACAATCGCCACGAGGGGCGGACCGACGCTCAACGACTTCCACGCGGTCGCCAATGCACTGCGCCTGCGCTACGGGCGCGAGGTCTCGTTCAAGGAGAACCCGACCTCCTTCTCGACCGGCGAGTGGCTGTCCGCGGACGGTATCAACGTTGTTATCGCGTTCCATGGCGAGATCGACTGCCTGAACATCAATTTCCAGTATCGCTATGCGGACGCCGCCACCCAGCTCTGAATGGCCATGGCCAAGCAATGGGCGGCTCTGAAATCGACCCGCCTCCACTGATGACCCCAAAAAGGCACCTGGGGTCACCAGTGAGCCTCTGATCTTCGCGCCGGAACCGAGCGACCTTTAAGGCCGAGCCCGCGCCATCGAGTCGTGCGGGCGGAGGCCCGCATGACACCGACGAAGCTCCTCCTTGGCCAGATGCTGGTTGTCGCCGCGATCGTCGTCGCGGGTATCTGGTTCGCAACGCAGTGGGCGGCGGCGTCGCTCGCCTACCAGCCTGAGCTCGGCACGCCCTGGTTCCGGCTCGGCGAAACGCCCGTTTACGCGCCCTGGTCGATCTTCCCTTGGTGGTTCCACTTCGACGCCTATGCCCCGGTGGTCTTCGACGAGGCCGGCGCGATCGCGGCCGGGGGCGGCCTGATGGGCTGTGGCGCGGCGGTCGCCGGCTCGGTCTGGCGAGCCAGGCAGCAGCGCAACGTCACGACCTACGGATCGGCGCGTTGGGCGAGCCCGCGCGATATCCTCGCTGCGGGCCTGGCAGCCGAGGCGGGCGTGTTTCTCGGGCGCGCAGCCTCGCGCTATCTGCGCCATGATGGGCCTGAGCATGTCATGGCGTTCGCGCCGACGCGCTCGGGCAAGGGCGTCGGCCTCGTCGTGCCGACGCTGCTCGGCTGGACCGGCTCGACGGTCGTCCACGACATCAAGGGCGAGAACTGGCAGCTGACCGCCGGCTGGCGGTCGCGCTTCTCGCATTGCCTTCTGTTCAATCCGACCGATGGGCGCTCGGCCCGCTACAACCCGCTGCTGGAGGTTCGCCGCGGCGCCGACGAGGTCCGCGACGTCCAGAACATCGCCGACATTCTGGTCGACCCCGAAGGGGCGCTCGAGCGGCGCTCGCACTGGGAGAAGACCAGCCACTCGCTGCTGGTCGGCGCTATCCTCCACATCCTCTACGCCGAGGAGGAGAAGACGCTCGCCCGGGTCGCGACCTTCCTGTCCGATCCCGAGCGCCCCTTCGTCGCCACGCTGCGCGCGATGATGGCGACCAACCACCTCGGCACCGCGGAGATGCCGCTGGTGCATCCGGTCGTCGCCTCGGCCGCGCGCGAAGTGCTCAACAAGTCGGACAACGAACGTTCGGGCGTGCTGTCGACGGCGATGTCGTTCCTCGGCCTCTACCGCGATCCGACCGTCGCCGCGGTCACGGCCGCGTCCGACTGGCGGGTCGAGGACCTGGTCGCAGCACGGCATCCGGTCTCGCTCTACCTGGTCGTGCCCCCCTCGGACATCAGCCGCACCAAGCCGCTCATCCGCCTCGTGCTCAACCAAATCGGCCGGCGCCTGACGGAGCAACTGCATGCCGCGGGCCTACCTGGGCGCCACAAGCTGCTGCTGATGCTCGACGAGTTCCCGGCACTCGGCCGCCTGGACTTCTTCGAGACCAGCCTGGCCTTCCTCGCCGGCTACGGCGTGCGTGCTTTCCTGATCGCGCAGAGCCTGAACCAGATCGAGAAGGCCTATGGCGAGCACAACGCGATTCTCGACAATTGCCATGTCCGCGTCGCCTTCGCGACGAACGACGAGCGGACGGCCAAGCGGATCTCCGACGCGCTCGGCACGGCGACCGAGCAGCGCGCCATGCGCAACTATGCCGGCCACCGCCTCGCGCCCTGGCTCGCGCACGTCATGGTCAGCCGCCAGGAAACCGCCCGGGCACTGCTGACGCCCGGCGAGGTCATGCAGCTGCCGCCGACCGACGAGGTTGTGCTGGTTGCGGGCTACCCGCCGGTCCGGGCTCGGAAGCTGCGCTACTTCGAGGATGCGCAGTTCAAGGCGCGCGTGCTCCCGCCTCCCGCTCTGGGACGCGCCGAGGCAGCCGACCTGCCGTCCCACCGCCCCCATGACTGGCAGGACCGTGTCCGGCCCATCGACGCGCGGCTCGCCGAGGCCGCGGCTGAAGACGAGGAGGAGGCCGGCGGCCTCGAGCAGGCGCGCCATCCCGCCCAGGAAATCGTCGCCGCCGCACCTGTCGATCTGGCGCCCGCTGACCCGCTCGGGCTGGGCGAGGACGAGAGTGACCCTGCCGCCGACAAGCGTGCGATGGACCAGACCGCGACCGGTACCGCGCGGCGCGCCTATGCGCTGGACATGGCCGACAAGCGGCCCGGCAATCTCGAACTGGACTTCTGAGATGGCCGAGCGCGTCCGCCATCAGCTCTTCCTGCCGAAGCCGGTCAGCGACCGTCTCGAGACGCTTGCCGCAGCACCCGGCGCGACCAAGTCCGCGATTCTCGCCGATGCGGTGACCGCCTGGCTCAACCGCCGCGGCACCTCCGAGCTCGAGGATCGCTTCGCGCTCCGCCTCGACCGGATATCCAATGCGCTGGGCCGCATCGAGCGCGACGGCCATGTCGTGCTCGAGACGCTCGCGCTGTTCATCCGGTTCGAACTCTCGATCCAGGCGCCGCTCGCCGAGAACGACGTGTCGGGCCGCGCGCTCGCGCGCGAGCGCTTCGAGGCGTTCGTGACGCAGGTCGGACGCGCCGTCGCGACCGGCAGGCGCACGCTTCTCCCCGGAGAGGAAGAGCGATGAGTGAGATCCTCTCCTCCGACCGCCGACGCGCGATGCTGCGCACGGCGATGGGCCCCGACATCGCCTCGGCGCTCGCCGATCCACTGGTGGTCGAGGTGATGGTCAATCCCGACGGCTCGCTGCGCCTCGACCGGCTCGGCGAAGGCCGGATCGACACCGGCATCGTCCTCGAGGCGCCGCAGGTCGAGCGGATCGTCCGGCTGGTCGCGAGCCATGCGCGGTCCGAGGTCCATGCGGCTCAGCCAATCATCTCGGCCGAGTTGCCGGCGCATCTCGACGGCCGGGCCGGCGAACGCTTCGAAGGCGTGCTGCCGCCGGTCTCGACCGGCCCCTGCTTCTCGATCCGCAAGCCCGCCCAGCGCCTCTACACGCTGGACGACTATGCGGCGGACGGGATCATGTCCGCCGCAATGGCGGAGGCGCTCAGGGCGGCAGTCACCCAGCGCTTCAACATCCTCATCGCCGGCGGGACGAGCTCGGGCAAGACGACGCTCGCCAACGCGCTCCTTGCCGAGATGCGCTGGGTGGATGCCCGCGTCATCCTGATCGAGGATACGCGCGAGCTGCAGAGCCCGGCGCCGGACACGGTGGCGCTGCGCACCCGCCCGGGAATCGTGTCGATGACCGACCTGGTGCGCTCGACGCTCCGCCTCCGCCCGGACCGGATCATCGTCGGCGAGGTTCGCGGGCCGGAAGCGCTCGACATGCTCAAGGCCTGGAACACCGGGCACCCCGGCGGGATCGCGACCGTCCACGCCAACTCGGCCGAGGCCGCGCTCTACCGAGTCGAGCAGCTCGTCCAGGAAGCGGTCGTCACCGTGCCCCGCCGCCTCGTCGCCGAGGCGATCGACCTCGTCGTCTTCATCGCCGGCCGCGGCGCCCATCGCTCGGTCGACGCGATCGCGCGCGTCGCCGGCGTCGATCCCGACAGCGGCGCCTACGCGCTCGCCCCCTTCCACCTGCCCACCAGCCAAGGAGCCTGACCATGAAGACCATGAACCTGCCCGCCAAGCCGCGCCTGCTGGCCGGCGCCGCCATCGCCGTCCTGGCCGCCGGCCAGGCCTGGGCCTCCGGAACCGGCATGCCGTGGGAAGAGCCGCTCCAGCAGGTGCTGGAGTCGGTCCAGGGTCCGGTCGCCAAGATCGTCGCGGTGATCATCATCATCGTGACCGGCCTGACCCTCGCCTTCGGCGAGACGGCCGGCGGCTTTCGACGGCTCATCCAGATCATCTTCGGGCTGTCGATCGCGTTTGCGGCCTCGAGCTTCTTCCTGTCCTTCTTCTCGTTCGGCGGTGGGGCGCTGCTCGCATGATCGGCGACGGACAGCATCTCGACGGGTTCGAGGCGCCGCTCCACCGGTCGCTCGCCGAGCCGATCCTGCTCGGCGGCGCGCCGCGCGCCATCGCGATCGTCAACGGCACCGTCGCTGCCGCACTCGGCCTCGGACTCCAGCAATGGATCGCGGGCGTGCTGGTCTGGGCCGTCGGTCACACCATCGCGGTTGTCGCTGCGAAGCGCGACCCGGACTTCGCACCGGTGCTCGCGCGCCACCTGCGGCAGCGGGGCTATTTCGCATGCTGAACCTGCGCGAATATCGCAGCCGCGCCGACCGGCTGGCCGATCACCTCCCCTGGGCCGCGCTGGTCGCGCCCGGCGTGGTGCTCAACAAGGACGGCAGCTTCCAGCGCACGCTGCGCTTCCGCGGCCCCGACCTCGAATCGGCGACCGAGGCCGAGCTGGTCTCCGCCTGCGCCCGCGCCAACAATGTGCTCAAGCGCTTCGGATCGGGCTGGGCGCTGCACATCGAGGCCGAGCGCCGCGAGGCCGCGGGCTATCCGGCGAGCGACTTCCCGGACGCAGCGTCCTGGCTCGTCGACGAGGAACGGCGCGCGTCGTTCGAGGCGGCGGGTGCCCATTTCGAGAGCCGCTACCATCTAACCTTGACCTTCCTGCCGCCGCCCGACCAGGCGGACAGTGCCGGCCGCGCGCTAGTCGAGCGTGCCGAGGCGCCGCAGGGTCGCGACTGGCGCCAGGCGCTGGCCGAGTTCGTCGCGGAGACCGATCGCGCGCTCGACCTGTTCTCTGGCTTCATGCCGGAGATCGCCGCGCTCGACGATGCGGAGACCCTGACTTTCCTTCACGGCACCATCTCAACGCGACGCCACTGCGTGCGCATGCCCGAGACGCCGGTGTATCTCGACGGGCTGCTTGCGGACACGCCGCTGACCGGGGGCCTCGAGCCGATGCTGGGTTCGCTGCACCTACGCACGCTCACCATCCTCGGCTTCCCCGGTCTCAGCCGGCCCGGCATCCTTGATGCGCTCAACCACCAGGACTTCGGCTATCGCTGGGTCACGCGGTTCATCGCGCTCGACAAGTCCGACGCAACCAGGGCCCTGACCCGGCTGCGCCGCCAATGGTTCAACAAGCGCAAGTCGGTTACCGCGATGCTGCGCGAGGTGATCTACAACCAGCCGGTACAGCTGCTCGACAGCGACGCCGACAACAAAACCGCCGACGCCGACCTCGCACTCCAGGCACTGGGCGGCGACCATGTCGCCTTCGGCTACCTCACCACGACGATCACCGTCGCCGACGAGGATCGCGCCCGTGTCGAGGACAAGGTCCGCGCGGTCGAGCGGATCGTCAACGGGCTCGGCTTCACCTGCATCCGCGAGGGGTTGAACGCGGTCGAGGCCTGGCTCTCGAGCCTGCCCGGGCAGGCCTATGCCAATGTCCGGCAGCCGCTCGTCCATACGCTCAACCTCGCGCACCTGATGCCGCTGTCTAGCGTCTGGGCGGGACCCGCGCGCAACAGGCACCTCGACGGGCCTCCGCTCCTCCATGCCGAGACCAGCGGGTCGACTCCGTTCCGGCTCTCGACCCATGTCGGCGATGTCGGGCACATGATGATCGTCGGGCCAACGGGTGCCGGCAAATCGGTCCTGCTCGCGCTGATCGCGCTCCAGTTCCGCCGCTATCCGGGGAGCCAGCTCTACCTCTTCGACATGGGCCGCTCGGCGCGCGCGGCGGTGCTCGCGATGGGTGGCGCGCATCACGGGCTCGGGCTCGGCGGCGACGCCGGCGAGACGATTGCGTTCCAGCCGCTCGCCGGGATCGCCGACGCCGGCGAGCGTGCCTGGGCAGCCGAGTGGATCGCCGCGCTGCTCGCGCACGAGAAGGTCGTGGTCACGCCGGAGGTGAAGGAAGCCGTCTGGTCGGCGCTGACCAGTCTGGCGAGCGCGCCGATCGAGGAACGGACGCTCACCGGCCTCTCGCTGCTGCTCCAGTCGATGGCGCTCCGCTCGGCGCTCGCGCCCTATACGCTCGAAGGTCCGTTCGGCCGGCTGCTCGACGCGGCCGAGGACGACCTGCGCGTGGCGGACGTCCAGTGCTTCGAGACCGAGGCGCTGATGGGCGCGGGCAGCGTGGTCGCGCCCGTCCTGACCTATCTCTTCCACCGGCTCGAGGCGCGGTTCACCGGACGCCCGACATTGCTGATCCTCGACGAGGCCTGGAAGTTCCTCGACCACCCGCTGTTCGCCGCGCGCATCCGCGAGTGGCTGAAGACGCTACGCAAGAAGAATGTCGTGGTGATCTTCGCGAGTCAGAGCCTCGCCGACATCGCCGACAGCGGCATCGCGCCCGCCATCATCGAGAGCTGCCCGCAGCGCATCCTGCTTCCCAATGCCGCGGCGATTGAGCCGCAGGGACGCGCTGCCTATCAGCGGTTCGGGCTCAACGACCGGCAGATCGAGCTCGTCAGCCGCGCGACGCCCAAGCGCCATTATTACCTCCAGTCCGCCGCCGGCAACCGCCTCTTCGAGCTGGGCCTCGGGCCCGTCGCGCTCGCGCTGTGCGGTTCCTCCGATCCCGCCACCCAGGCGCGCATCGACGCGCTGCTCGCGGAGTACGGCCCGGCCGGATTTGCCGCGCGGTTTCTCGAGGAGGCCGGACTCGACTGGGCCGCGGCGCTGCTCGCCCAATTCCCCGATCCCCAAGCGAAGGAGTAGAAGTGATGCGTATCCTTACCCGCAAGAACCTGATCGCGACGGCGCTGGGCCTTGGCGCCCTGGGTTCGCTGACGATGGGCTTCGCCACCTCGGCGCACGCGCAGATCACGGTGTTCGACCCGACCAACTACAGCCAGACCGTCCTGACCGCTGCGCGCACGCTCCAGCAGGTAAACAACCAGATCCAGTCGCTCCAGAACGAGGCGCAGATGCTGCTCCGGCTGGACCAGAACCTGAAGGGCATCGCCTTTCCGCAGCTCCAGGCGCTGCTCGACAAGCTCGATGGCATCGACCGGCTCATGAAGCAGGCGCAGAGCGTCGACTTCGAAGTGGACCAGCTCGAGGCCAGGCTGAAGGCGCTCTATCCGCGCAGCTTCGATCCCGCCTCGACACGCGACCAGCGGCTGCAGGCGGCCCGCGCGCGCTACGACGCGAGCACCGACGCGCTGCACCGGACGATGACCGTCCAGAGCGGTATCGTGCAGCAGGCGCGCGAGGATGCCGAGGCGCTGGCCGAGATCGCGGCACGCAGCCAGGGTGCGGAAGGCGCGCTCGCCGTCGGCCAGGCGACCAACCAGCTGCTCGCGCTCACCGCCAAGCAGGGCATGGCGCTGCAGCAGATGATGGCCGCGCAGTTCCGCGCCGACGCGCTCGAGAAGCAGCGCCAGCTGACCGAGTCCGAGGCGTCGCGCGCCGCGACGCGCAGGTTCCTCGGCACCGGCACCGCCTACACGCCCCGGCAATAGCGAGACCGGCCGCGGCGGCAACAGCCCCCTGCCGCCACAGTCGCAGCCCGCGGGGCCTGGCCAACCGCTCCCCCTGGCCGGGCCCCGCGGCACCCAGATCCAAGGAAGAACCCGTGAACGACCTCAACGTGATCGACCGGTTCATGGCCGACTTCATCCGCTACATCGACAGCGGGTTCGGCCTGCTCGGGCCCGATGTCGGCTTCCTGACATCCGTGCTGATCGGCATCGACATCACGCTCGCCGGCCTGTTCTGGGCGATGGGCGGCGAGGACGATATGATCGGCCGCTTCCTCAAGAAGATCCTCTATATCGGCGTGTTCGCGCTGATCCTGAACCGTTTCTCAACGCTCGCCGACATCATCTTCCGCTCCTTCGCCCAGGCAGGGCTGACCGCCGGCGGGGGCACGCTCTCGGCCGACGACCTGCTGCGCCCGGGCCGGCTCGCTGGCACCGGGTTCCAGGCGGCATGGCCACTGCTCGACCAGGCCAGCGATCTGCTCGGCTTCACGACCTTCTTCGAGAATTTCATGACGATCATGGTGCTCCTGATCGCCTGGGTGATCGTGATCGTCGCCTTCTTCATCCTCGCGGTGCAGATGTTCGTCTGCATCCTCGAGTTCAAGCTGACGACGCTCGCCGGGTTCATCCTCGTGCCGTTCGCGCTGTGGAACCGGACCAGCTTTCTCGCCGAGCGCGTGCTCGGCAACGTCATCTCTTCGGGCATCAAGGTGATGGTGCTGGCGGTCATCGTCGGCATCGGGTCGGGCTTCTTCACCGAATTCGCCTCGGCGCTCCAGGGCAAGGAGCCCGATATCGGCCAGGCCATGAGCCTGGTGCTCGCCAGCCTCGCATTGTTCGGCCTCGGCATATTCGGGCCGGGCATCGCCTCCGGGCTCGTATCCGGCGCGCCGCAGCTCGGCGCCGGCTCGGCGGTCGCGACCACGGCGCTGGCCGCAGGCGGGTTCGCGGTCGCCGGCGGTGCGGGCATGGCTGCGGCAAAGGGCCTGGCCGGTGCCGGGCTCGGCGCAATCCGGGCCGGCACCTCGATGGGGTCTGCCGCGTCGACCGCGTACAGGCTCGGCCAGGAGACTTCCGGCTCGAAATCGGTCGCGGCCGGCATGGGCGGTGTCGCGAGCGCCGCCCGTGGCGCGCTCGCGCAGCGCATGGGCGGCGGGCTCGGGCTCCGCGCCGCCGCCGGCGAAGGCCAACGCGCCGCCTGGAATGCCGGCGCGACGGGCACGCAATCCAACCCCGGGGGAGCGCCGGCTCCTGCGTCTAACGCGATGCCGGGTTGGGCGCGCGACCTCCAGAACACGCAATCCCGCCGTCACCATCGCCAGGCGGCGATCCACGCCCTCCAGGGTTCGGATCGCGGCGGCGGCGGCGCGACCCCCGACATCAAGGAGAAGGACTGATGCGCTTCAAACGTGCCGTCCAGCGCTACGGGCGCACGGACGAACCGGAGACACCGTACCGCCGCGCGGGCCAGCTCTGGGACGAGCGGATCGGCTCCGCCCGGGCCCAGGCGAGCAACTGGCGGCTGATGGCGTTCGGCGGGCTGGCGCTCACCACCGGCCTGTCGGGCGCGCTGGTCTGGCAGTCGATGCAGAGCCGCGTCGTCCCCTATGTGGTGGCGGTCGACACCCTCGGTCAGGCCCAGGCCGTGTCTCCCGCCGCCGCCGAATATCGGCCGACCGACCCCCAGATCGCCTGGTTCCTCGCGCGTTTCATCACCGATATCCGGGGCCGGTCGCTCGACGCGGTGCTGATGCGCGAGAACTGGCTCCAGGCCTATGACTTCGCGTCGAAGCGCGGCGCGATCTTTCTTGGCGAATATGCCCGCTCGGCGAACCCGTTCGCCGATGTCGGCGACAAGACCGTCTCGGTCCAGGTGACGAGCGTGGTCCGCGCGTCCGCGACGAGCTTCCAGGTGAAATGGGCCGAGCGCGCCTACGACCGCGGGAGCCTCGCTGGTACGTCGCGCTGGACCGCGATCGTCACGGTCCTGCTCAAGCCGCCGCGCGACGCCGAGACGCTGCGCAAGAATCCGCTTGGCCTCTATGTCGATGCGATCGACTGGAGCCGTGAGCTCGAGACGCCTGCCGACCATGCGTCGGGAACGGCGCCGACGCCCGTGCCGGATCCGGGCGTGCCCAGCGGATCGCCGCTCGATCCCCGCCTCGGCCAGCCCTCCCAAGTCCAACCGGAGAACCGCCCATGAACCGCATCCTGCTTTCCGCGAGCGCGCTCGTCGCCGTGCCCGCTCTCGCGCAAACCTCGCCGCCCCAACCGCCTCAGGCCGCCACGGCGAGTCCCAGCTCGCCGCCGGTCGCGACTACCATCGCTCCCCCGTCGGTAGTGCCTCCCGTGGCGCCCCGTCGCCACAAGCCGTCGCCGGCCGAGCTTCGGGTTCGCACGGCGAATGCGAAGGCGACCCAGGAGCCCGCGACCCCGGCCTTCGTCAACGCCGTGCAGGTTTATCCCTATAGCGAAGGCGTGCTGTACCGGCTGCTCGCCGCGCCCGAGCGGGTCAGCGACATCGCCCTGCAACCCGGCGAGGCGATCGTCTCGGTGGCGGCGGGCGACACCGCCCGCTGGACGGTCGGCGACACGACTAGCGGTGCCGGCGAGAGCAGGCGCGTCCATATCCTCGTCAAGCCATTCGCCACCGGGCTCTCGACCAACCTCGTCATCACCACCGACCGGCGTGCCTATCATCTGCAGCTCGACAGCACGCCGGCCACCGCCATGGCCGCCTTGTCCTGGACCTACCCGCAGGACGAGATGATCGCGATCCGCCGCCAGCAGGCGGCGGCGGAGGCGGCAAGGCCGGTTGCGGCGGGTCTCGCCGTCGAGCGGCTCGACTTCGGCTATGTCGTGGCCGGCGACAGACCGGCCTGGCGGCCGTTGCGCGCGTTCGACGACGGGCGGCAGACGTTTGTCGAGTTCCCGGCAAGCGTCGGTGTCGGGGAGGCGCCGCCGCTGTTCGTCATCGGTGACCGGGGTGAAGCCCAACTCGTCAACTACCGTATGAGCGGCCGCTTTTATGTGGTCGATCGGCTGTTCGACACGGCCGAGCTCCGCCTGGGGACGAAGAAGCAGGTGGTAGTGCGCATCAGCCGTACTGGCATCGACCGTCGCCGGCAGCGGAGGACGTCATGAGCGAGACTGTTCCCACTATGGCAGCCTCGCCCAAACTCGATCCCGAGACGCTGGTGCTGCGCGGCCGCCCGAACCGGATCATCCGCTTTCGTCGCGGCGCGATCATCGCGATCGCGGCGGTGGGATCGACGGCGATCGTCGGGGTCACCTGGGTCGCGCTCAAGCCCGCGACTTTCCGGATCGTCGCCGGCGCCGAGGACCAGAAGGACATCGCCAACCATGCGCCCGACGACGCCCTCGCCGGCGCGCCGAAAAGCTATGGTGACGTACCCAGGCTCGGGCCGCCGCTCCCCGGCGATCTCGGGCGTCCGATCCTGCGCCGGCAGGAAGCGCTCGGTGGATTGCCGCCTGCGGGTTCCTCGGACCAGGCTGCGCAGGCGGCCGAAGCCGAGCGACAGCGACTTCTCGCCGAACGCAAGGCGGCCCGCGAATCCGGTATCATGATGCAGCTCGGCGCCTCCGTACACGCGGCGAATGCGGCTCCGCCCGCCTCTGCGCCGTCCGCCGTTCCGGCACGGGAGGCGCCATCGGCGACGATCGCGGTCGATCCGGTGCGGGATCCGGGCAACCAGCAACGCAAGGCCGACTTCCTCGCCGGCAAGGACGAGGCCGGCGACATCAACCCGCACGCATTGGTGGCACAGGTCTCGCCGTACACGCTGAGCGCCGGCAGCATCATCGCCGCCAGCTTGATCACCGGTCTCAACTCGGACCTGCCCGGCCTCGTCATCGCGCAGGTGACCGAGAACGCTTATGACAGCGCCACCGGCCACATCCTGCTGGTTCCACAGGGTGCCCGGCTGATCGGAAGCTACGACAGCGTCGTGGCCTATGGCCAAAACCGGGCTCTGGTCGTCTGGCAGCGCATCGTCCTGCCGAACGGCAGCTCGATCCGGATCGACAATGTGCCGGCGACCGACATGGCCGGCTATGCCGGCCTTGCCGACAAGGTCGATGTTCACACCTGGCGGCTGCTCAAGGGCATCGGTCTGGCGACGCTGCTGGGCGTAGGCACCGAGTTGAGCCTGGGCGACAGCGAGAGCGACCTCGTCCGCGCGATCCGCGAATCCGCCCAGCAAGGCGCGTCGCGCGCCGGCGACCAGATCGTCATGAAGAACCTCAACATCCAGCCGACCATCAAGGTGCGGCCCGGCTGGCCACTCCGCGTCGTGGTGCACAAGGACATCGTCCTCGCGCCATGGCCCGGCCAGGAGCAATAACATGCCTGACATCAAGCTCGCTCAGCTGCGCGACCGCACGCCGGTCAAGCTCGGCATCTCGGTTATGCCCGACCTGAACCAGGCCCTCAATGACTATGCCGCATTCTATGCGCAAGCATACGGCCGGGAAGAGCCGGTCGTGGACCTCATCCCGGCGATGCTCACGGCGTTCCTCGAGAGCGACCGGGCCTTCAGCAAGACGAGGGCGAAATGAGCGCCGGCATCTTCCACACCGATCCCGACGCGCTAGAGCCGATCGCCGTGCGGATCTCCACCGCGGTGAAGCTGACCGGCATCTGCCGCTCGACGATCTACGAGCTCATCGGCGACGGGACGATCGAGACGGTGAAGATCGGCCGATCGACCTTCATCCTCTATCCGAGCCTCAAGCGCTTGTTCGAGCGGAGCTGAGCGCTGACGTTCTTGCCCTAAGTTGGCGGCCCGCTAGGAAGGTCGCGCCGCCAACTTGAGTCCTCGATCCGGCGAGCGCTTACTCGCTCCTTGCCGGCAGCGCAGCTTCCGCGTCGATAAGCTTCTCGTGCTGCAGTTCAGCCCAGAAATCCGCCGGGATCTTTGCCTGCATCGAGTTCCAGTCTTCCGAGATCTGGGTCGCGCTGCGTGCGCCGACGACCAGCGAAACCGCTTCCGTTGCTGCCGCAGAGAATTGCAGCGCCGCAGTGCGCAGGTCGACGCCGTGACGCTCCGCGACCGCGCGCAGCTGCTCGCGCTTGGCGATCACCTCCGCCGGGATGACGAAATTCTCCTTGCCGTAATTGTAACGCGCGCTCCCGGATAGGAACCCGGCGTTGAGTGACGAGCCGATCACCAGCGAGACGTTCTTCGCGCGCACCGCGGGGAAAACCTCACGCACCGCATTCTCATGGTCGATGAGCGAGTATTGACGAGCACACAGGCAGACGTCGGGATCGGAATCCTCGATCACCCTGAGAATCGCGTAGGGCGTGTTCACGCCGACGCCCCAGCCGCGGATGATCCCTTCGTCCCGCATCTTCGAGAGTTCCGGGAACGCGCCCTTGCGCGCGATCTCGTACTGCTCCTCCCAGCCGTTCGGGAAGTAGACGAAGTCGGGCGAAAGGTCGTGCACAAAGGCGACGTCGAGATGCGACACGCCGAGCCGTTGCAGGCTGTCCTCGATCGAGCGGCGCACGCCGTCTGCCGTATAGTCGAATATGATATCGTTCGGAGAATCCGACAGCGGGAAATAGTCGGCGTGCCGGTTTTCCCGGGAAGCCTTGAACAACTTTCCGACCTTGGAGGACAGGACGAAGTCGTCACGATTTTTGTTGTGAAGGAAGTGACCGAACCGCCGCTCGGAGAGACCAAAGCCATACCAAGGCGCGACATCATAGTAGCGCACGCCGAGACCCCACGCCGCTTCCAGCGTCTCCGCGGCTTCCCGGTCGCTGTGCTTGTTGAACTCGTTGCCGAGCGGCACGCCGCCGAGGCCGAAGGAAAATTCCGGCGCGAAGATCTTCTGGGCGCGGTTGGGCATGCTCGATTGTCCTCGATGAGCGCGGACGGGCGGATTGCCTGTCGCTTCGATCAAGGCGCCAACGTCCGGCTTTCACATCGGTTCGACCGGCGAGGCGGCAGCCGGAGGCGAAATCGCGCCCGCACGGGCCAGCGACCGACCGTCTCCGCCCCTGGGATCTAGCGCGCGCGAGCACCGCGGCGGCCGAAGTCCACCGTGACCACCTTGCCATCACCTGCAACCTTGTCGCTGCCGTCGCCTCCGCCACGGAGCTGGTCGAGATAATCCGACCAGTGCTGCATCATCCGCACACGCTCTTCCCAATACTGGCCGCGAGCGTAGGCGCGGCGCACGCCATTGTTCTCCATGTGCGCGAGCTGCCGTTCGATGGCGTCGGGGTTCCATAGGCCCATCTCGTTGAGCAGCGTCGCCGCCATGGCGCGAAAGCCATGCGCGGTCATCTGATCTCCGCTGTAACCCATACGCCGGAGCGCGAACGTGACGGTGTTCTCCGACATGGGACGCTTCCAAGTATGGAGTGCCGGGAAAACATAAGGGCTATGGCCGGTCAGTGGACGTATCTCGTCGAGCAGGTCGAGTACCTGCCGCGACAGTGGCACCTGGTGTGGCCAGCGCATCTTCATCTTCTCCGCCGGGATCGACCACACCGCGCGCTCCAGGTCGAATTCGTTCCATTCGGCCCGGCGAAGTTCGCCTGGGCGCACGAAGACGTGCGGCGTCATCCGAAGCGCGAACCTCGTGATCGCGCTTCCCGCGCTATCGTCGATGTCGCGCAGGAGTTGCCCGACTTCCTTGGGCCGGGTGATCGCCGCGAAGTGCTTGGTCTTGGGAACGATGATCGCGCCGCGCAGGTCGCGGGCGACATCGACCTTCGCCCGCCCGGTGGCGATGCCATATCTGAAGACCCGGCTGATCACGCTGCGCATGCGGCGCGCGCTTTCGTAGCGGCCGGTCGCTTCGATCTTTCGCAGCACGGCGAGCACCTCCTGCACCTCGATCTCGTGGAGCGGGAGATGGCCGAGGAACGGATAGACCTTCTCCAGCAGCCAACGGACCTTGCTAAGCGTAACCTCGGCCCGCTCTTCGCGGGTGATCTTCACGAACCACTCCTCGGCGACGCCCTTGAAGGTGACGTTCGCATCAATCTGGGCGCGAAGCTTCCGGCGCTTCTTCTCGACCATCGGATCGATACCGTCGGCGACCATCCTGCGCGCGGAATCGCGCTTGTCGCGTGCCTGGGCGAGGCTGACTTCCGGCCAGACGCCGAGTGCGAGGGTCTTCTGCTTGTCGAGAAATCGATAGCGAAGGCGCCAGTATTTGGCGCCGTTGGGCATCACCAGAAGGAAGAGGGATCGCTCGTCGCTGAGCTTGTAGGGCGTTGCCCGGGGCTGCGCATTCCTGATCGCGAGTGCGGTAAGAGCCATGGTGGTATCTCCGTCCGAAAACGGGCGAATTCGCTGCCGATTTATGCCACCAAAACTGGTGGTATGTCGGCGGACCCGCCCAAATCTCGTCGGAAAGATATTTGGAAAAAGGCTTTTAACCCAGCCACTTACGCGACGCTGATGGACGTCAATGGACCGGGAAAATGGTGCCCAGAAGAGGACTCGAACCTCCACGCCCTTGCGAGCGCCAGCACCTGAAGCTGGTGCGTCTACCAATTCCGCCATCTGGGCACGGGGTAGGCGAGCGCCTCTACGGGGGACGTCCTGCGCTGTCAACCGCCCCGAAAACAAATTGCCGATCAATTTTTTGCACCCCGTCAGCCACGTCATTTCACCTGGCCCGGCGGGAACTGCGCCGGGGAAATGCGCCGCGCCGATAAGCCCGAGGCGTGGACGCGCACAGGCACGCTGACCGGCCGGGCAAGCGCGGCGGCGGGGCGCGGCCATGTGCCCTCCGCGAGGCTTCGCGATCGCAACCACGCTGCGCAGCAACAAACCGGGCAAAGCTACTGATCCAGATGCTTGCGCCTGGTTGCTGAGAAAATAACCATGGTCAAACTTGCGCGAAGACAAACAGAATTTTGCGTCGCAGCAATGCTTCGGACATCAAATTGCCCGATGAGCGAACAGCTTCGCAATTGCTGAAGTTTCAGCTTCCGAGGCGTGAAAGATCATCGGGGGGTGAAATGGAATTTGTCGGCAAAACGAAGTTGCGCGCCCAAAGCGGGAGCATCGGCCGGCAAATTTCGAGGAACCGGCGTGTCGCGCTGCTGCTCGGCTGTGCTGCAATCGCCGCCACCGCCTCACCTGCCGCGGCGCAGACCGTGCCCGACGCCGGCAGCCTGCAGCGCGAGCTGCGCCAGGGCCTGCCCGGCGGCACGCCCCGCTCCGCCTCGCCGCCGCCCGCATCGACGCGGGACGTCGCGGCGCCCACCGGCGACACCGTGCAGGTCGATCGCTTCGTGATCGAGGGGGCGACGCTGGTCCCGCTGCCCGAACTCGAGGCCGCGACCCGCGGCTATATCGGTCGGCCGCTCGATCTGCAGGGGCTCCAGGCCGCCGCCCAGGCAGTGGCCGATGTCTATCGCCGCCACGGCTATTTCGCGCGCACACTGCTGCCGCCCCAGGATGCCAGCGCCGGCACCGTCCGCATCCAGGTCGTCGAAGGACGCTTCGGCCAGATCCTGCTCGACAACCAGGCAAAGCGCGCGGACCCCGCTTTCGTGTCGCGCGTCGTCGGCGGGCGGCTGGCGGCGGGGCAGCCCTATTCGGCCGACGCACTCGAGCGCGGCATCCTGCTCGCCAACGACCTGCCGGGCATCCGCGCCGACGGCGTGCTCAAGGCCGGCAGCGCGCCCGGCACCAGCGACCTGGCGCTCACCGTGCGCGACGCGCCGCTGGTCAGCGGCAGCATCGGGGCGGACAATGGCGGCGTGGAGACCACCGGCCGCTATCGCGGCATCGCCACGCTCGCGTTCAACGACCTGACCGGCACCGGCGACCAGCTCACCCTGCTCGGGCTGGGATCGGAGCGGCTCGGCTATGGCCAGATCGGCTACAGCCTGGCGATCGGCAGCGGCGGCTGGCGCGCCGGCGTCTATACCAGCTATCTGCGCTACACGCTGGGCGGTGACTTCGCGGCGCTCGACGGACGCGGCAATGCCGATACCCAGGGCGTTGAGCTGACCTATCCGATCCTGCGCACCAGCGCGGCGACGGCGCGCTTCCGCATCGCCTATGAGCATGGCCATTATCACGACGAGCTGTTCGGCGCGGTCGCGCACAACAAGCAGGTCCACCGCGTCGCGCTGTCGCTGAGCGGCGATGCCGGCGACGGCCTGGGCGGCGGTGGGCGCACCCGGTACGACGTTGCGATGACGCTGGGCACGATCGACCTGTCGGGCGCGGCGCTCGACAGGCTCTACGATCAGCTCACCGCCCGGGTGAACGGCGCCTATGGCAAGCTCGCCGCCGAGCTGATCCGCGACCAGCGGCTCGGCGCGCCGGCGTTCCTGCGCGTCCGCGTCGCCAGCCAGCTGTCGCTCGCCAATCTCGATTCGAGCGAGCAGTTCGCACTCGGCGGCCCGTACGGCGTGCGCGCCTATCCGGTGAACGAAGCACTGGGCGATCGCGGCGTCGTCGCCAATGTCGAGCTGCACCTGCCGGTGAACGGCGGCGCGCTGGGCGGCATCGACTTCTACGGCTTCGTCGATGGCGGCATCACCCAGCGGCATGCCGATCCCTGGCTGGGCTGGGGCGGGCCGGGCGACAAGAACAGCTACGGCATCGCCGGTGCGGGTGCCGGTGTATCCTATCCGCTGCCCGGCGGCATCACCGTCAGCGGCGTGATCGCCGCGCCGATCGGCGCCAATCCGGGCGGCCCCGACGATCGCCACAACCAGGATGGCAGCCGCCGCCGCGCCCGCGGCTGGTTCACTGTCTCCAAGACCTTCTGAGCGGAGTTAAGCGCATGATCAGCACCACGGTCCGCCGCCTCTCGCGTCCGAACCTCTCGCAGCCGCGCGGCCGCCGCCTCGGCGCGCTTGCCGGCGTCTCGCTGCTCAGCCTCGTGCTGGCGACACCCGCTTGGGCAGGCCCGGACGGCCCCACCGGCACTGCGCTGCCGACCGGCGGCCAGGTGGTCGCCGGCGAGGCGACGATCGGCACCAGCGGCGCCGCGATGACGGTCACCCAGTCGACGCGGCGGGGGATTATCAACTGGCAGGGATTCGATATCGGCAGCGATGCGTCGGTACAATTCGTTCAACCCGACGCCAGTTCGGTCACCCTCAACCGCGTTCTCGGCGGCAATGGCAGCACGATCGCCGGCAAGCTCTCGGCGAACGGCAAGGTCTATGTCGTCAATCCGAACGGCGTGCTGTTCACGTCGACTGCGCAGGTGGACGTGGGCGGGCTGGTCGCCGCCGCCGGCGACATCGCCGACAGCGACTTCCTGGCAGGCAAGGACGCCTTCACGATCAGCCCCACCGCTTCGGTGATCAACCAAGGCAGCCTGACCGCGCGGAACGGCGGCGCAGTGGTGCTGGTCGGCGGCAGCGTGTCGAACCTCGGCACGATCGGTGCCGAACGCGGCGACGTGGTGCTCGCCTCAGGCAGCAAGGTCACGCTCGACGCCGGCGCCGACGGGCATCTGAAGGTCGAGGTCGATCCCGCGACCAGCCAGGCGCTGGTCCAGAATGGCGGCTTGATCGCAGCGGGCGGCGGCCAGGTGCTGCTCACCGCGCAGGGTGCAGGCGCGGCGGTCTCCTCGATCGTCTCGAACATCGGCACGATCGAGGCGCGGACGCTCTCCAACCAGTCGGGCAAGATCCTGCTCCTCGCCGACATGCAGGGCGGCGTGACGCAGGCCGGCGGCACGCTCGACGCGTCGGCGCCCGATGGCGGCGATGGCGGCTTCGTCGAAACCTCCGCGCACATGGTCGGCTTCGGCGACGATCTGCAGGTCCTGACCTCGGCGGCGAACGGCACGACCGGCACTTGGCTGATCGATCCGTACGATCTGACCATCTCGGCCAATTCTTCCTATTCCCTGGGGATCAACGTAGTCGGTAACCCCGGATATGTCGGGTCGATCGGTACTACCTCCAATCTCAATAATGCCACGCTCTCGGGATGGCTGAATTCAGCCAATATCATCGTTCTGGTCGATGGTGGCGGCGGCGGGCAAGCCGGCAATATCACCGTCAATGACGCCGTGACCTGGAGCGCCGCCACCACGCTGACGCTCAACGCCAATAGCTCGACCGGCGGCATCTTCCTCAACGCTGCGATCACCGGTTCGAACGCGAACAGCGGCCTTGCGCTCAATGCAGGCGTGGGCGGCATCAACCAGAACGCCAGCGGCGCCATCACCGTCGGCACGCTGACCGCAAACGCCGCGAACGGCGGTGGCGTTATGCTCCACGTGGCGGACAATCAGGTCACGCGGCTCGGCGCTTCGTCCGCGTCGGGCATCTTCTACTTCGGTAACGGAACGGCGCTGACCGTGACCGGCGCGGTTGCCAGCAGCAGCGGCCTTGTCTCCCTCATCGCTGCCGGCGACCTGACGATCAACGCAGCGCTGACCGACACCGCCGTCGGCGCCGGCTACACGCTGCAATCCAGCGGCGGCACGCTCACCATCGCCAAGGACGTGACGCTGTCAGGGCAGTCCGCCAGCCTCTACCTGAGCGCGGCAAGCGGCTATGCGCTTACGGGCGGGGCACGGATATCGCTGCCCGGGAGCGCGGCGAACCTGAGGATCAACGGCAATGCCTATACGCTGATCCACAACGCCACCCAGCTCCAGGCGATTCCGGCATCCGCCACCGGCTATTATGCGCTCGGCAACGACATCGATGCGTCCGCGACCGCGACCTGGAACAGCGGCGCGGGGTTCGCGACGCTCGATAATTTCCAGGGCATTTTCGCCGGCCTCGGCCATGCGATCGATGGGCTGACGGTCAACCGGCCAAACCAGGGCCAGACCGGACTGTTTGGAAGCACGAACAACGCCGTACTGCGCGATTTCACGCTTTCCAACGCCACGGTGACAGGCAGCTCCCGGGTAGGGGCGGTGGTGGGCTATGCCGGCGGTACGACGCTGAGCAATGTCCACGTCACCGGCAGCGTCAGCGCTTTCCAGGAAGCCGGCGGCGTCGTCGGCTGGTTGTTCGACAGCACGCTGAATGGCGTTTCGTCCGCCGCATCCGTCGCGATTTCGCAGAACAAGGCCGGCGGCCTGGCGGGCTATGTCTTTTCCACCGCCAGCATAACCAATTCCTACGCCGTCGGCGCGGTTACCGGTACGAGCATGGTCGGCGGGCTGATCGGCGACACCGACAACGGCATCACGCTGACGCTCACCAACGTCTATGCCAGCGGCAGGGTCTCCGGGAGTTCGCTGACCGGCGGGCTCATCGGGCAATGGCGCGGCAGCACCGCCAACATTAGCGGCGCGCTTTGGGATGTGGGCTCCACCGGCGTTTCCACCAGCGCGCTCGGCCTCGGCTTCGTCCACGGTATCGCCTATAACCAGAACACCTACAGCGGCTTCGGCTTCGACTTCACCAACACCTGGGTGATGCTGCCCGGCGACACGCGCCCGATGCTGCGCAACGAAGCGTCGAGCGTGATCTTCACGCCGCATGCGCTGCAGCTGATGTCGCTCAATCTGGCGGGCAGCTATACGCTGGGCGCCGATATCGACCTGACCCCCGCCTTCACCTTGAATGGCGGCTATTATGGTGACGTGTGGAATACCACCGGCTTCGCGCCGATCGGCTCGGGCGGCACGCCCTTCACCGGCAGCCTGAACGGCAACAGCCACAGCATCACCGGGCTGACGATAAGCCGCTCCGGCACCAACTATGTCGGCCTGTTCGGCTATGTGACCGGCGGCACGATCGCCAATCTCCGGCTGATCGGCGGCAGCGTTACCGGCAATGACGGCGTCGGCGCGCTTGTCGGCTATCTCCTCGGCGGTTCGGTCTCGAGCAGCGGGGCCTCCACGGCCGTAACCGGCAGTTCGACCACCGAGGCCAATACCGGCGGCCTGGTCGGCACCAATAACGGCGGTGCCATCGCCGATTCCTGGGCCAGCGGCGCCGTGACCGGCGCGGGCTATCAGATCGGCGGCCTGGTCGGGTTCAACGCCAATGGCGCGACGATCACCCGCTCCTATGCGACCGGCAACGTCACCGGCACCAACGCCAATGCGGGCTATGGCTATATCGGCGGCCTGGTCGGCGGAAACGGATTTTCCGGCGACGGCGGGACGATTTCGCAATCCTATGCGACCGGCACCGTCACCGGCGCGGCGGGTCCGGTCGGCGGCTTTGTCGGCCATAATGACGGCACGATCACCGATTCCTACGCGACCGGCGCGGTGACCGGTACCGGGTCGGCCGGCAATATCGGCGGGTTTGTCGGCGTCAATTACATCAACGGCACGATCCATTCCGCCTTCTCGACAGGCCGTGTGGTCGGAGCCAGCCGCGGCGGTTTCGCAGGGTATAACAACGGCGCCGCCGGCTCGATCATCAACGCCTATTGGGATACCCAGACCACCGGCCTGGCGCTAGGCGTCAGCGGCGGCCAAGCAGCCGGAATCACCGGCCGCACTACCGCGCAACTCCAGGCCGCGCTGCCAACCGGCTTCTCTTCCTCGATCTGGGGCACCGGCACCAACCTCTACCCCTATCTCGGCTGGCGCTACACCAGCACCCCGGTCGCGGTCAGCGGCAGCGCCTATACCGACCTGACCGGCGCCATCGCGCTTAGCGGCGCCGCCGTCACCGCGCTAACCAACGGCACCGTGTTCGGCAGCGCGACCACCGGCGCGAACGGCTATTTCTACATCCTGGGCGACGCCGGCACGCTCGGCTCCAACGGCGTGATCACCTATCTGGACAATGGCGCGACGCGCGGCGCGACCTATGCCGATGCGCTGTCCTCGAACGGCATCCAAAACATCTCGCTCCTCGGCTCGACGCTGCAATTGTCGACCAATCGTGCCTCGCTCACCGCGACGCAGGCCGGCTTCCTCGCCACGCTCGGCAGCTATAGCGACAGCGACCTCGCCTTCGTCACCGGTGCCGGCCTGTCGACCGCGACCGGCTATGGCATGCAGATCCGCACCGGCAGCAACTATCTGCTCGATGCCAACCTCAATTCCGGCGGCGCGCTCTCCGTGGGTAACGGAACCATGGCGGTCACCGGCGACATCAGCCTGACCGCCAATGGCGCACTCGATATCAGCGGGTTGACCTGGACCGATGCATCGAGCCTGGCGCTGATCACTACCGCCGGCAACGACATAGCACTCGTCGGCGTGAGCGCGCCTGCCGGCACGCTGTCGCTCTCCTCGGGCCGTGACATCACCATTAACAGCACGCTGTCGGTGAACACCTTCAAGCTGCTGAGCGGCACGTGGAGCCAGATCGGCACGCTGCCCAACTTCTCCGTGGTCGACTTCCAGCTGACCCCGAGCGCGACCTTCATCCGCGCGCGGGGCGGCGACGGCACGGTGGCCAATCCCTATCAGATCGCCGACGTCTATGGCCTGCAGGGCATGGCCTCGATCAGCCTGCGCGCACAGAATTTCGTGCTGGCCAACGACATCAACGCCAGCAGCGCCGCGGCGTGGAACGGGCTGGCCGGCTTCCTGCCGATCGGCAGCAGCCTTAGCAACGCCTTCACCGGCAGCCTGAACGGCAATGGCCATGCGATCACCGGACTGCGGATCAACCGGCCGGGCACTTCAAATGTCGGGCTGTTCGGCTATTCCGCCGGCACGATCAGCAACCTGTCGCTCACCGGCAATGTCACCGGGGGCAGCATGACCGGCAGTCTGATCGGCGCCATGACGGGCGGCAGCGTGACCGGCGTTCGTGCCGCCGTCACCGTCACCGGTACGGGCAGTCAGGTCGGCGGGCTGGTCGGCAGCCTGCAGGGGGGCACGATCACGCTTTCCTCTGCCAGCGGCAATGTTTCCGGTGTCGCCTCGGCCGGCGGATTGGTTGGCGCGCAGAGCGGGACGTCGGGAATCGACCAGTCCTTCGCCACCGGCACGGTGCAGGCCTCCAATTTCAGCGCGGGTGGTCTGCTGGGCCAGATGACGGGAGGCACGATCAGCAATTCCTATGCGACCGGCGCCGCCACCGCCACCAACAACCAGGCAGGCGGCCTGGTCGGGCTCGCGATCGGCAGCTCGACGATCAGCAATTCCTATGCATCGGGCACCGCGACCAGCTCGGCGGTGGCCGGGGGGCTGATCGGCTATCTCGACGGCACGGTCACGAACAGCTTCTGGAACACCACCACCAGCGGCAAGAGCAATGCCATTGGCGGCGGGTCAGGCTCGACCGCCGGCATCACCGGGCTGAGCACTGCCCAGATGACGTCGCTCGCCAGCTTCGCGTCAGCCGGCTGGAACATCGACGATGCCGGCGGCACCGGTGCGGTCTGGCGCATCTATGACGGCTACAGCACACCGCTGCTCCGCGGCTTCCTGACGCCGCTCACTGCGACCGGCGGCAACGTCACCCAGACCTATAGCGGTTCGGCGACCAGCACGCCGGGCACGCTGACCTACAGCGTCGGCACGCCCGACTATAGCCGGCTGTTCGGCACGCCGCTCTATGTCGCCTCCAGCGCCAATGCCGGCACCTATAGCGGCAGCAGCCTGCGGCTGACCGGCCTCTATTCGAACCAGGCGGGCTATGACATCATCGCCGTGCCCGGCAGCTTCCAGATCCTGCCGGCCGATCTGATCGTCACGGTCAACGGCGCGACCAGGGTCTATAACGGGCTGGGCTATAGCGGCGGCAACGGCGTCTCCTATACCGGCTTCGTCAACAACGAGGACGCTTCGGTGCTCGGCGGCACGCTGACCTATGGCGGCGCGGCGCAGGGGGCGATCAATGTCGGCACCTATGCGCTGAGCGCCTCGGGCCTTACCTCGGGCAACTACACGATCCACTATACCCCGGGGCTCCTGAGCATCACCCGGGCAACGTTGATCATCAAGGCCAGCGACGCGACCAGGACCTATACCGGCCTTGGCTATGCGGGCGGCAACGGCGTCACCTATACCGGTTTCGTCAACAACGAGGACGCCTCGGTCCTCAGCGGCACGCTGGCCTATGGCGGCGCGGCGCAAGGTGCGGTCAATGCCGGCACCTATGGTCTCACCGCCTCGGGCCTGACCTCCGGCAATTACACGATCAGCTATCTCGCCGGGACCCTGACGATCAATCGGGCGCCGCTGGTCGTCACCGCCAGCAACGCGACCAGCACCTATAACGGCCTGGCATATTCGGGCGGCAACGGCGTGAGCTATGCCGGCTTCGTCAATGGCGAGGGCGCTTCGGTGCTCGGCGGCACGCTCGCCTATGGCGGCTCGGCGCAGGGTGCGGTCAATGCCGGCACCTATGGGCTGACCGCCTCGGGGCTCACCTCCGGCAATTACGCAATCAGCTATGCGCCCGGCACGCTGACGATCGACCCGGCTGCGCTGACCATCACCGTCAATGGCGCGACCAAGACCTATGACGGTCTCGCCTATACCGGCGGCAATGGCGTGAGCTATGCCGGCTTCGTCAATGGCGAGGGCACTTCGGTGCTCGGCGGCACGCTGGTCTATGGCGGCTCGGCACAGGGCGCGATCAACGCCGGCAGCTATGGGCTGACCGCCTCGGGGCTGACGTCTGGCAATTACGCGATCAGCTATGTCGATGGCAGCCTGGTCGTGAACCCGGCCGCGCTGACCGTCACGGTCGGCGACGCCACCAAGACCTATGACGGGCTTGCCTATTCCGGCGGCAACGGCGTGACCTATACCGGCCTGGTCAATGGCGAGACCAGCGCAGTGCTTGGTGGCAGCCTGGCCTATGGCGGCACCGCCCAGGGTGCGGTGAACGCCGGGACCTATGGGCTGACCGCCTCGGGCCTGACCTCGGGCAATTACGCGATCAGCTATGTCGACGGCACAGTGACCGTGAACCCGGCGCTGCTGACCGTCACCGTCAACGGCGCAACCAAGACCTATGACGGCCTCGCCTATTCGGGCGGTAACGGCGTGACCTACACCGGCCTGGTCAACGGCGAGACCGCAGCGGTTCTCGGCGGCACGCTGGTATATGGCGGGACGGCGCAGGGCGCGGTCAATGCCGGCAGCTATGGCCTCACGGCGTCTGGCCTGACCTCGGGCAACTATGCGATCAGCTATGTCGACGGCAGCCTGACCGTGAACCCGGCGTTGCTGACCGTCACCGTCAACAATGCCACCAGCACCTATACCGGCCTCGGCTATAGCGGCGGCAACGGCGTCAGCTATCTGGGCTTTGTCAATGGCGAGGGCGCTTCGGTCCTCGGCGGCACGCTGGTTTATGGCGGCACGGCGCAGGGCGCGGTCAACGCCGGCAGCTATGGCCTCACCGCGTCGGGCCTGACTTCGGGCAACTACACGATCAACTATGTCGATGGCACGGTGACCGTGAACCCGGCGTTGCTGACCGTCACCGTCAACGGCGCCACCAAGACCTATGACGGGCTGGCGTATAGCGGCGGAAACGGCGTGACCTATACCGGCCTCGTCAATGGCGAGGGCGCTTCGGTCCTCGGCGGCACGCTGGTTTATGGCGGTACGGCGCAGGGCGCGATCAACGCCGGGGCCTACGGTCTCACTGCTTCGGGTCTCGCCTCGGGCAACTATGCGATCAGCTATGTCGACGGCAGCCTGACCGTGAACCCTGCCGCGCTCACCATCACCGTCGGCAACGCCACCAAGACCTATGACGGCCTCGCCTATTCCGGGGGCAATGGCGTGACCTACACCGGCCTCGTCAACGGCGAGACGGCCGCAGTCCTAGGCGGTAGCCTGGCCTATGGCGGCACCGCGCAGGGTGCGGTGAACGCAGGCAGCTATGGACTCACCGCCTCGGGCCTGACTTCGGGCAACTACACGATCAACTATGTCGATGGCACAGTGACGGTGAACCCGGCGCTGCTGACCGTCACCGTCAACGGCGCCACCAAGACCTATGACGGCCTCGCCTATTCCGGCGGCAACGGCGTGACCTATACCGGCCTCGTCAACGGCGAGACGGCCGCAGTCCTAGGCGGTAGCCTGGCCTATGGCGGCACCGCGCAGGGTGCGGT
>NZ_JARQXA010000006.1 GCF_029543155.1 Sphingomonas sp. HITSZ_GF
GCAGCCCGGTAGCTCGTCAGGCTCATAACCTGAAGGTCGTAGGTTCAAATCCTACTCCCGCAACCAACAACCCCGCACAATAGAAGCCCGCTAGGTGAGCAACTTAGCGGGTTTAATTTTGCCTGTTCGCGCTCGAAATCGCACCCGCATTCCGACGGCTCCGACGTGGGAATTCCGACTAACACTCGTGTAAGTAGTTTCGGCGGACGAACCAGCGCGTCATTTGTCCACGACATCTTGGCGCCGGGTGCTGGACGGCCTTCGAAGCCGGCCGCTATCCGCGCGCCATGCCTATCGTCGCCACGATCATGAACTCGACCACCGGTCAGCCCATTCAGAAACTCACTTTCGGGCGCATGCCGAAACCCTGGGCGTCGTTCACGCTCGAGACCGGCGAGCTGGTGACTGCCGATCGCATCGACGTGGGCAAGCCGGCGCCGGGCAAGGTGGTGGTGCCGGTCGCGGTGTGGGTGACGCCCAAGGGCTAGCTCCGCCCGCCGATCGTCGCGGAGACGCCATTATCGCGGCTTCGCCGTTGACAGCGACGCCCTCGCACGGCTTTCTCCGCCGCGATGAAGCGGATTCTCCTCGCAGTCGTTGCCCTGGCCGTGATCGCGGTCGGCGCGTGGTTCTTCTTCCTGCGGACCAGCGGGGTTCCCGTCTATGCGGTGAACATCGCCGCAACGCATCCGCACGACCCGACGGCCTTCACCGAAGGCCTCTTCTTCAAGGGCGGCGCGCTCTACGAGAGCACCGGCGAGATCGGCAGCTCGACGATCCGCAAGGTCGACCTCGCCACCGGCAAGATCCTCCAGCAGGCCGAGTTGCCCGCCCCCTATTTCGGCGAGGGCATCATCGCGTTCGGCGACAAGCTCTACCAGGTCACCTGGCAGGACAAGACCGGCTTCACCTACAACCTCAAGGACTTCGCGCTGGGCGACACCTTCTCCTACACCGGAGAGGGCTGGGGCATGACCGAGAACGGCAAGAACATCATCTTGTCCGACGGCACGCCCGAGCTGCGCTTCCTCGATCCCAAGACCATGCAGGTCGCTTCGACGCTGACGGTTACCGCCAATGGCTGCCCGGTCGCGAAGCTCAACGAGCTCGAATGGGTCGATGGCGAGATCTGGGCGAACATCTGGCAGACCAACCTGATCGCGCGCATCGACCCCGCCAACGGCGAGGTGAAGAGCTTCCTCGACGTCACCGGCATCGCTCCCAAGAGCGACGATCCCGACGTGGTGCCCAACGGCATCGCCTATGACGCCGCATCCAAGCGGGTGTTCGTCGTCGGCAAGCGCTGGCCGCAGCTCTTCGAAGTCAAGCAGGGCGCTGCGGTGAGCAACAGCGCCCAGGCGACCCAGCTCACCACCTGCAGCAAATAACCCCGGACTGGACGCGGCGCGCCGCGGCGCGCTATCGGTTCGCTGCGGGCGAAACCGGTTACATCGGCATGAATCGCCCCAGGAGAGGTGATCATGCTGCGTATCCTGGCCGCGCTTGCCGCGCTGTTCCTGGCTGTTCCCGCGCCCGCCCAGGTTGAGCAGAAGACTGCCACCGGTCCGGCTGCCGTCCGCGCCACCTCGCCCGACGGCAACATCGAAGTGACGGTGACCACCGACGGCGACGGGCGGCCCTATTACTCGGTGTCGCGCAGCGGCAAGATCGTCATCCGCCCCTCGCGGCTGGGCTTCCTGCTCGGCGACGCGCCCAAGCTGGAGCGCGACTTCGCGATCATCGGGCAGGAGACCAGCAAGTCCGACAGCAGCTGGGACCAGCCCTGGGGCGAATGGAAGACGATCCGCGACAACCATGTCGAGCTGCGCGTTCGGCTGCAGGAGCAGATCGCGCTCCGCCGCGAAATGGTGGTGGTGTTCCGCCTGTTCGACGACGGTATCGGCTTCCGCTACGAGCTGCCCGCCCAGCCCAACCTCAAGACGATGCACATCGCCGACGAACTGACCGAGTTCGACCTGGCGCAGGACGGCACAGCCTGGTGGATTCCGGGCGCCGAATGGAACCGCGACGAATATCTGTGGCACAAGACGCCGATCCGCGAGGTCCCGCTCGCGCATACGCCGCTGACGCTGAAGCTCGACGACGGCACCCATGTCGCGATCCACGAGGCGGCGCTGGTCGACTATTCGGGCATGTGGCTGCAGGGCACCGAGGGCGGCACCAAGCTGAAGGCGGTGCTCGAGCCCGGCGCGATGGGGCCGAAGGTGAGCCGCGTGCTGCCCTTCGCCACGCCGTGGCGGACGATCGTGATCACCGACGATGCGCCGGGCCTCTATCGCTCGCACATCGAGCTCAATTTGAACGAGCCCAACAAGCTGGGCGACGTCAGCTGGTTCAAGCCCGGCAAATATGTCGGCGTGTGGTGGGAGATGCATCTCGACAAGGCGACCTGGTCGACAGGGGCCAAGCACGGCGCGACCACCGCGAACGTGAAGCACTACATCGATTTCGCCGCCGCCAACGGCTTCAAGGGCGTGCTGGCCGAAGGCTGGAACGTCGGGTGGGACGGCCATTGGTTCGCCAATGGCAACGACTTCCAGTTCGACAAGCCGACCCCCGATTTCGACGCCGATGCGCTTGCCGCCTATGCCAGGAAGAAGGGCGTGCAGTTGATCGGCCACCACGAGACCGGCGGATCGACTACCCATTACGAGCAGCAGCTCGACCGCGCCTTCGCCTTTGCCCAGGCGCATGGCGAGAGCGTGGTGAAGACGGGCTATGTCACCGATGCCGGGCAGCTCGAGCGGGTCGAGCCCGACGGCCGCCAGCTGCGCGAATGGCATGACGGCCAGTACAGCGCCAACCACCATCTCAAGGTGGTCACCACCGCCGCCAAGTATAAGATCGCGATCGACAGCCACGAGCCGATCAAGGACACCGGCCTGCGCCGCACCTATCCCAACTGGATCAGCAGCGAGCATGCCCGCGGCATGGAATATAATGGCTGGGGCAATCCCAAGAACCCGCCCGAGCATGAGGCGAACCTGGTGTTCACCCGCATGCTCGCCGGGCCGATGGACTTCACCCCCGGCGTGCTGAGCCTGGTCGGCAAGGGCGACACGCCGATCGAATCGACGATCGCCAAGCAACTCGCCTTGTACGTGGTGATCTATTCGCCGGTGCAGATGGCGGCGGACCTGCCGGAGAATTATGCCCGCTTCCCCGGGCCGATGCGCTTCATCAAGGACGTGCCGACCGACTGGATCGACACGCGCGTGCTCAACGGCGAGGTGGGCGACTATGTGACCTTCGCGCGCCAGGCGCGGGACGACCCGGACTGGTATCTGGGCGCGGTGGGCGACGAGCAGGCGCGCACGCTGAGCGTGAAGCTCGACTTCCTGACGCCCAGCAAGCGCTACGAGGCGCAGATCTACCGCGACGGCGACGATGCCGATTATCGCGGTGACAAGCGCTTCTCCATCGCAATCGAGAAGAAGCGGGTTACCGCCGAGGACACGCTGGTGCTCAAGCTGGCGCCGGGCGGCGGGCAGGCGATCCGGTTCAAGGCGCTTTGACTGCCCGTTGCCCCGGCGAAAGCCGGGGTCTCAGGCGGCGCCTTCCCCGCGCCTTCGCATGAGATCCCGGCTTTCGCCGGGATGACGGATTGGTGCGGGATGACGGTTATGCATCAGCCGGCGGTCGTCACCCAGCCTACCTTGGGATCGTTGAAGTCGACGACGTCGCGCAGCTCCCAGACGTTCGCATAGCCATAGCCGACCAGGTTGATGAAGGTCTGGATGTTGAGCGCGAGCTGCGGGTTCTTGAGCGGAACCGGGCTGCGGTGGTTCGAGAAATTGTTGTTGCAGTAGATCAGGATCGGGCGGTCGCGGTTCGGGCCGACCACAGCGGCCAGCGCCTCCGCGGTGAAATCGGTGAAGGGCAGGTTGACCGCGCCGGCGATATGGCCGCGCGCAAAGGCATCCTTCGAGCGGGCATCGAGCAGCAGGACGTCCTTCCCGGCTGCCATCGCCTGGAACTTGTCGAAGGCGAGCAGCCGCTTGGCGCGCAGCGCACGGACGTCGCGGGTCAGTGTGGCGAAGCCGGCATAGTCGATCTGCGGATTGGCGGGCGGGTCCTGCGGTGCGGCCAGGCTGAGTGCCAGGGCAGTGAAAAGCAGCATCGGCCTTCTCCCATGCGAATCGGATGCGCAACGATCTCCCCGCGGGGCTGCACCTGCGCTGAACAACCGGCAGGCCGAGAGACGGCGCCGGCACCGGCAAAGTGAAGGGAGTCGACCAACATTATTTCACTTTGCCGCCGCTCCCCGCCGCCGGCTGAAACGGGCGAGGCGGAGTCGGTCAACATGCCGATGACATGATCATGCAGAATCCTACATTGCAAGCGCCGGGATCGGCAGGAAACAAAGTTGCGCGGGCTTCACACCGCGCTACACCCGTCTCCAAAGCGAGAGGGGATTAGCAGCATGTCCAGCCTGTTCCGGTTGAAGCCGATCACTGCCGAGGAGGATCGGCCGCCCGAGCATCGGCTCGCGCGCACGCTGTCCTGGCCGCATCTCGTCGCGTTGGGAGTGGGCGCGATCGTGGGCACCGGCATCCTGACGCTGATCGGCGTCGGCGCGGACCGTGCAGGACCGGCGGTGATCCTCTCCTTCGTCGTTGCCGGCGCGATCTGCGCCTGCGCCGCGCTCGCCTATGCCGAGCTGGCGACGATGATCCCCACGTCGGGCAGCGCCTATACCTATAGCTATACCACGCTCGGCGAGATCGTCGCCTGGGTGGTGGGGTGGAGCCTGCTCGCCGAATATACGCTCGTCGTGGCGACAGTGGCGGTGGGCTGGTCGGGCTATGCGACACCGTTCCTGACCGGGATCGGCGTGCCGGTGGAGCTGACGCACGGGCCGCAGATGGCGGGCTGGCAGATCGCGCATTGGGGCGTGAACGTGCCGGCGTTGTTTGTCGTCTGGCTGGTCTCGGGCCTGCTGATCCTCGGCACCCGCGAGAGCGCGACGCTCAACGCGATCCTGGTGGTAGTGAAGCTGGTCGCGCTCGCGGTGTTCGTCGCGGTGGCGCTGCCCTATTTCAACGCCGCCAATTTTGATCCCTTCGCACCGTTCGGCTTTGCCAAGCACATGACCGAAGGTGGCGTGGAGCGCGGCGTGATGGCGGCGGCAGCGATCATCTTCTTCGCCTTCTACGGCTTCGACGCGATCTCCACGGCGGCGGAAGAAGCCAAGAATCCCGGGCGCGACCTGGCGATCGGCATCGTCGGATCGATGATCGCCTGCGTCGCCATCTACATGATCGTCGCAGTCGCCGCGGTGGGGGCGCTGAGCTACACGCGCTTCGCCGACAGCCCCGAGCCGCTGGCGCTGATCCTGCGCGAGATCGGCCAGCCCGGCGTCGCCAAGTTCCTGGCGCTGAGCGCGATCATCGCGCTGCCCACGGTGATCCTGGGTTTCCTGTTCGGCCAGAGCCGGATCTTCTTCGTGATGGCACGCGACGGCATGCTGCCCCAGAGCCTCGCCAAGGTCTCGAAGCGCGGCACGCCGGTGCGCATCACCATCTTCACGGCATGCGTAGTCAGCATCTTTGCCGCCTTCCTGCCGATCGACGAGATCGCCGCGCTGGCCAATGCCGGCACGCTGCTCGCCTTTGCTGCGGTCGGCCTGTGCCTGCTCGTGCTGCGCCGCCGTTCGCCGGACGCGCCGCGCCCGTTCCGCACGCCGGCGCCCTGGCTGGTCGGGCTGGGGGCGATCTTCGGCTGCGCCTATCTGTTCATCAGCCTGCCAGAGCGCACGCAGATCTGGTTCGGTTGCTGGAACCTCTTGGGTTTGGTCGTCTATTTCGCCTATGCACGCCGCAACGCAGCAAAGGGGTGAGCGATGGCGGGCTGGACGATCGGGATCATCGGCGGTTCGGGGCTCTACGATGTGGAGGGCATCGAGGAGGGCGAGTGGATCTCGACCGAGAGCCCCTGGGGCAAGCCTTCGGATGACTGCTTCGTCGGTCGGGTCGGCCATGTCCGCGTAGTGTTCCTGCCGCGTCACGGCCGCGGGCACCGCGTCTCGCCGAGCGATCTCAACGTCCGCGCCAATATCGACGTGCTGAAGCGCCTGGGCGTGACCGACGTGCTGGCAATCTCCTCGGTGGGATCGCTCGTGGAGGAGCGCGCGCCGGGCACCTTCACGATCGCCGACCAGTTCATCGACCGCACCAAGGGCCGGCCCTCGAGCTTCTTCGGCGAGGGCATGGTCGCGCATGTCTCGATGGCCGATCCGGTCTGCCCACGCCTTTCCGCGCTGGCGGCCGAGGCTTCGAAGGCGGCGGGGGCGACGACGCATGTCGGGGGCACCTATCTGGCGATGGAAGGCCCGCAATTCTCGACCCGCGCCGAGAGCAATCTCTACCGCAGCTGGGGCTGCGACATCATCGGCATGACCGGCATGCCCGAGGCCAAGCTGTGCCGCGAGGCGGAGCTGCCCTATGCGCTGGTCGGCATGGTCACCGACTATGACTGCTGGCGTGAGGGCGAGGAGGCGGTGGACGTCGCCACGGTGATCGCGCAGCTCGGCACCAATGCCGACAAGGCGCGCAAGCTGGTGATGCACCTGCTCACCAACCTGCCCGAGGAGCGCCCGTCCTCGCCGATCGACACCTGCCTCGATTTCGCGCTGATCACTGCGCCGAACGCCCGCGATCCGCATCTCCTGCGCAAGCTCGACGCCATCGCCGGCCGCGCGCTCTCCAACTAAGGAACCATCATGTCGTTTCTCGCTGCCCTTGCCCTGCTCGCCGCGCAGGACGCGCCCGCGCCCGATCGCTCGCAGGACATGGCCTGGCAGAGCCAGCAGATGCTGGCTCTGGCCAAGCTGAACGGCGCCGATGGCTGGCACAGCACGCCCGAGGGGCTGCGCTGGCGCCGGATCAAGGGCGATGGCAGCGGCAAGCACCCGACCGTGGCGGACACGGTGACGCTGCACTATGCCGGCAGCTTCATCGACGGCGAGAAGTTCGACAGCTCGTACGACCGCGGCGAGCCGGCGACCTTCCCGCTCGGCATGCTGATCAAGGGTTGGCAGGTCGCGGTGCCGCTGATGGGCGTAGGTGACACGTTCGAAGTCGCGATCCCCGCCAACCTTGGCTATGGCTTCAAGGGCAAGGGGCCGATCCCGGGCGGCGCGACGCTGATGTTCAAGATCGAGCTGCTCGACATTCCTGCGGCGCAGTAGGTCCACTCCAGATTTCCCCAGAAACTCGTGGCCCGGGCGATCGTGATCGTCCGGGCTTTCCATGGTTCGACTTGTTCGGGCAGCGGACAGGCGCCTGCCTGCCACTGTGTTGCCTTTGTGGCACACGTCCGGATAAACGTTTCCAAAGGTTGCGATTAATGTTTCTGGTTCTTTACAACTGCAACAGAGTGAAACACCCTTAGCCTAGAGAGGCCCTTCGGGGAGTAGGGCTGCTCGAAACAATCCGGACAAGATCCGGGAGAGAGCGAAGGGATATTCCATGCTGCACCCGACCACCAATCTGCGGCGCCTTGCCCGCAGCGCCGCGCCGCTTGCGCTCGCGCTGGGCATGATCGCCGCGCCGGCGCATGCGCAGACCACGCCTGCCGCGCCGCAGGACAAGCCGGCTGCCGAGGAAGGCGATTCGATCGTCGTCACCGGATCGCTGCTGCGCCGCACCGACACCGAGACGCCGTCGCCGGTCACCGTGCTGACCTCGGACTCGCTTGCCAAGGCGGGCATCACCACGATGAGCGACGCGATCCGCTCGATCTCGGCCGACAGCGCCGGCTCGATCGGCACCGGCTTCCAGACCGGCTTCTCCGCGGGTGGCTCGGCCGTGTCGCTGCGCGGCCTGGGCGTGTCCTCGACGCTGGTGCTGGTCGATGGCCTGCGTTCGACCAACTTCCCGATCAACGACGACGGCCACAACGCCTATGTCGACCTCAACTCGATTCCGTTCAGCCTGGTCGACCGCGTCGAAGTGCTGAAGGACGGTGCGTCCTCGACCTATGGCGCGGATGCGATCGGCGGCGTGGTCAACATCATCCTGAAGAAGCAGTTCAACGGCGTTGCCGGCACCGTCGAGGGTGGCGTGGCCGAGCGCGGCGATGCGGGCCATATCCGCGCCGACCTCACCGTGGGCTTCGGCGACTATGAGAAGTCGGGCTTCAACTTCTACCTCAACGGCGAATATCAGCGCGACGACCGCGTTTCGAACCACGACCGCGGCTTCCCGTACAACACGCAGGACCTGACTGCGATCGGCGGCAACGACAACAACACCGCCGACAGCGGCCTGACGGTCAACACGCCCACGGCCTATGTCGTGCGCACCACGCAGAGCGACCTGAACAATCCGCTGAGCGGCGGCACTGCGGTCACCAACGATCCCGGCCAGACCTATGCGACCTACACCGCGCTGGGCATCGCCAACTGCGCGCGGCCGACCTACACGGTCACCACCGGCGCGGCGCGCGGCGTCGGCTGCCCCTATGACCTCACCGACCTGTACCGCCAGATCCAGCCGCTGCAGGAGCGCTATTCGCTCAATGGCCGCCTGAGCGTGCGCCTGGGCGAGAATGTCGAAGGCTATGTCACCGGCAGCTTCAGCCGCAGCTATGTCTCGATCACCAGCGCCTTTCCCTCGGCGATCCGCCAGACCCAGCCGTTCGGTGGCAGCCCGCTCGTCGCGACGAGCAACCCGGGCATTGTGCTGCCCTATTTCGTCTGCTCGGCGGGCACGAATTGCGCCACCGCGGCGGATCGGCGCCTGAACCCGAACAATCCCTATGCCACCAACGCGGCGGCAACCCCGGCGATTGCCGCCGCGAACGCCGCGCGCATCTATTATCTGTTCGGCGACATTCCCGGCGGCAGCGAACGCACCAACGACGTGTATCGCTTCAGCGCGGGCCTCAACGGCAGCTTCGGCGACGATCGCTGGAACTGGCGGCTCGAGGGCGTCTATGCGCGTGACAATCTGGAGATCACGCAGCACGGCCTGATCAACATCGCCGCGCTACGCCAGGTGATCAACACGGGCGCGTACAATTTCGTCAATCCGAGCCAGAACAGCCAGGCGGTGCGCAACCAGCTTGCGCCGGACAAGACCACACCGTCCTATTCCGAAATGTACTCGCTCGACGCCTCGCTCACCGGCGAGCTGGCGACGCTGCCGGGCGGACCGCTGCAGCTCGCGGTCGGCGGCCAGGTGCGGCGCGAGAAGCTGGAGAACAACAACCAGAACGCGGCGCTCGACACCTATGGCCTGACGACGTCGTCGGCATTCGGTGCGCATACTGTCTATGCCGCCTTCGCCGAGCTCGACGCGCCGATCCTGTCGACGCTCGACGTCAACCTGTCCGGCCGATACGACCATTATTCGGAAGGCTATGGCCGCTTCTCGCCCAAGGTCGGCATCAAGTTCGCGCCGGTCAAGGAATTCGCGGTTCGCGGTACCTATTCGCAGGGCTTCCGTGCGCCGACCTTCGCCGAAGCCGGGCCGCGCAGCCAATATGCCGGGTTCGTCACCATCACGCCGCCGGGCGCCTTCTGCGCGCAGCATGGCGGCAGCAACAATGCCGGCGCCTGCGTGAACGGCGGCAATCCGTATAACTTCCAATATTCGGTCGGCCGCGGCTTCGCGGGCAACCCCGATCTCGAGCCGGAAAAGTCGCGCAGCTTCACCGCAGGCGTGATCTTCCAGCCGGCGAAGTGGTTCAGCGCCACGGTCGACTATTACAATGTGAAGAAGAGCAATCTGGTGGCGAACGGCCCGCTCGCGGGCGCCGCGATCAACGCCTACTATTCGGTTGCCGGCAACAGCTATGCGTCGGCGGCGGCAGCGTCGGCGGCGGGCTGTGCCGCGGTGGCGGCAGTGGGCGCGGGCTATTCGTGCAACCTGATCGACGGCGTCGATCCGCTGTTCCCCAACGCGTTGCCGCGCGTGCTGATCGTCAATGCGCCGTTCGTGAACGTGAACTCGGACAAGACCGAAGGCCTCGATTTCTCGGCGACGTTCTCGGCCCCGATCAGCAGCGGGGTGAAGTTCACCAGCCGCGTCGAGGCGACCTATGTCCTGCGCTACGATCGTGACACGGCGGCGGGCATCCAGCGCTTCGCCGGCACGTTCGGGCCCTATGACCTGTCCTCCGGCAACGGCACGCCGCGCATCCGCGGCAACTGGCAGAACACGCTGGACTTCGGCAACTACACGATCAGCGCGACTACCTATTATGTCGGCCGGATCAAGGAAGTCGCCACCGACCAGGGCAATCTGTCGACGGCCTGCACCGCCAATCTCTACAAGGTGGCGGCATCGGCGCCGGGCTATGAGAAGTTCTGCTATGTCAACAGCTTCATCAGCGTCGATCTCAACCAGACCTTCCGCGTCGCCGACGACTTCACCTTCTTCCTGAACGTGAAGAACCTGCTCGATGCGCGAGCTCCGGTCGC
This sequence comes from Sphingomonas sp. HITSZ_GF, assembly GCF_029543155.1. Lineage (GTDB taxonomy): Bacteria > Pseudomonadota > Alphaproteobacteria > Sphingomonadales > Sphingomonadaceae > Sphingomonas. The sequence goes on from NZ_JARQXA010000006.1 coordinate 10,448, forward strand.
ACCGGCCGCCTATGCCAGCGCGCCGAACTTCCTTACCACCTGGCACTATTCCGGCCTGATCGGCCGCCAGTTCCGGGCGGGCGCGACCTTCAAGTTCTGACAGCGGCTTGAAGATCGTGAAAACGGGGCGGCCTCCTTCGGGAGGCCGCCTTTTTTCGTTCAGAAGCGGATGCCGACACCGGTCGTCACATTGTTGGTGACGATGCCGCGGGCATAGTCGGTGTAGCGATATTCGCTCTTCCAATAGGCATTGGGGAGCAGCTTCACCTCGACGCCCGCGCCGAGCAGCACGCCGTCGAGATTGTTGCGGCTGCTGCTGGTGACGCCGGCGGAGGTGAGGTCCTCGCGCAGCTGCAGATTGGCATAGCCGAGCTTGCCGTAAAGCAGGGTGTTGGAGGTGATCGGAGTGCCGAGCCGTGCGGCCGCGGTGATCTCGCGCCGCTTGCGCAGTTCGCCGCCGTCGGTGGCGTCGCCATAGCTGTAGCCGGTATCGGCGAGATTGACCCCGACATCCACGCCGGCGATCAGTTTCGGTGCCACCGCGACGTCGTAGCCGATCGCCACGCCGTAGCCGAGATCGGCCTGCTTCTCGCGCCCGTCGGTCGCGCTGGCGAGGTCGAAGCGGATCTGGTCGAAACCGATCGTCGCTTCGGCGCGCGGGCCGGTGAATTCGCTCGCATCCTGCGCCAGCGCCGGGGTGGCGGCGAGGCCTGCGGCGGCGATGAGGGCGATACGCAACTTGTTCATTGTCTACTCCATGCACTGGCGCCGCAGGGGGCGGCGGCGCGACGGCAGTGCTGGAGGCGGGGCGTCACGAGGGATTTTCGGGCGATTGCAACGGGATCGCGCTTCGGCTTCGTCTGGTTGCGAGCGTGCAACAAAAAAGGGAGGATCCGGCGGACCCTCCCTTTCCTGTTTCAGCCGATCGCTTGCGATCAGGAAGCGAGCTTGCGCAGCACGTAGTGCAGGATGCCGCCGTTGAGGAAATATTCCAGCTCGTTGACGGTATCGATCCGGCAGCGAGTGAGGAAGGTTTCCTTGGTGCCGTCCTCGCGGGTGAGCTCGACCTCGACGTCCTGGCGCGGGCGCAGGCCCGCGACGTTCTTGATCGTGAAGGTGTCGCTGCCCTTGAGCTTCAGCGTCTCGCGAGTCACGCCTTCCGCGAACTGCAGCGGCAGGATGCCCATGCCGACCAGGTTCGAGCGGTGGATGCGCTCGAAGCTCTCGGTGATCACGGCGCGGACGCCGAGCAGGTTGGTGCCCTTGGCTGCCCAGTCGCGCGACGAGCCGGTGCCATATTCCTTGCCCGCGACGATCACGAGCGCGGTGCCGTCCGCCTTGTGGCGCATCGCGGCGTCGTAGATCGGCATGACCTGACCGCCATAGCGCGTCATGCCACCCTCTATTCCGCTAACCATTTCATTTTTAATGCGAATATTGGCAAACGTGCCCCGAACCATGACTTCGTCATTGCCGCGGCGCGCGCCGTAGCTGTTGAAGTCCTTCTTCGAGACCTGATGCTCCTGCAGGAAGGTGCCTGCCGGGCTGTCCGCCTTGATCGAGCCGGCCGGCGAGATGTGGTCGGTGGTGATCGAGTCGCCGAGGATGGCGAGCGGCTTGGCTTCGATGATGTCGGTGACCGGGGCGGGGGTCATCGACATGCCCTCGAAATAGGGCGGGTTGTGGATGTAGGTCGAGCTGGTCGGCCAGCGATAGGTGTCCGAGCCGGTCACGTCGATCTTCTGCCAGTGCGCGTCGCCGGCATAGACATTGGCGTAGCGCGAACGGAACATCGCATCGTCGATGTTGGCGGTGATCAGCCCGGCGACTTCCTCGTTCGAGGGCCAGATGTCCTTGAGGAACACCGGACCATCGGTGCCTTCGCCGATCGGCGTCTCGTACATGTCCTCGGTCACCGTGCCCTTGAGCGCATAGGCGACGACCAGCGGCGGCGAGGCGAGGAAGTTGGCGCGCACGTCCGGCGAGACGCGGCCCTCGAAGTTGCGGTTGCCCGACAGCACCGAGGCGGCGACGATGTCGTTGCCGTTGATCGCCGCCGAGATCGGCTCGGCGAGCGGGCCCGAATTGCCGATGCAGGTCGTGCAGCCATAGCCGACCAGGTTGAACCCGATCGCATCGAGATCCTCGGTCAGCCCGGTCTTGTTGAGATAGTCGGTGACCACCTGCGAGCCCGGCGCCAGCGAGGTCTTCACCCAGGGCTTGCGGGTCAGGCCCTTCTCGCGCGCCTTGCGGGCGACGAGGCCGGCCGCGATCAGCACCGAGGGGTTCGAGGTGTTGGTGCACGACGTGATCGCCGCGATCACCACGTCGCCGTCGCGGATGCCGTGATCGACACCCTCGACATCGGCGCGCGCGGCATGGTCCTTCTTATAGACCTTGGTCAGGTCGCCGTTGAACACTTCGTCGACGCTGTCGAGGCTGACGCGGTCCTGCGGGCGCTTCGGGCCGGCGAGCGACGGGCGCACGCTCGACATGTCGAGCTCGAGCGTGTCGGTGAAGATCGGCTCGGGGCCGTTCACGTCGTGCCACATGCCCTGCGCCTTGGCATAGGCCTCGACCAGCGCGACGGTCTCGTCCGGACGGCCGGTGAGGCGCATGTAATCGAGCGTCTTGTCGTCGATCGGGAAGAAGCCGCAGGTCGCGCCGTACTCGGGCGCCATGTTGGCGATCGTCGCGCGATCCGCCAGCGTCATCGCGTGCAGGCCCGGGCCGTAGAACTCGACGAAGCGGCCGACCACGCCCTTGGCGCGCAGCATCTGGGTGACGGTGAGCACCAGGTCGGTGGCGGTGATGCCCTCGCCGAGCTTGCCGGTCAGCTTGAAGCCGACGACTTCGGGGATGAGCATCGACACCGGCTGGCCGAGCATCGCAGCCTCGGCCTCGATGCCGCCGACGCCCCAGCCGAGCACGCCCAGGCCATTGACCATCGTGGTGTGGCTGTCGGTGCCGACCAGCGTGTCCGGATAGGCGATGTTCGCGCCGTCACCGGTCTTCGACGACCAGATCGACTGCGAGATATATTCGAGGTTCACCTGGTGGCAGATGCCGGTGCCCGGCGGAACCACCGAGAAATTGTCGAGCGCCTTCGAGCCCCACTTCAGGAATTCGTAGCGCTCGGCATTGCGCTCATATTCAAGGGCAACGTTATCCTCGAACGCCTTGGGCGTGCCGAACTCGTCGACCATCACCGAGTGATCGATGACGAGGTGGACGGGGACCTGCGGATTGATCTTCTGCGCGTCGCCGCCGAGCTTGGTGATCGCATCGCGCATCGCGGCGAGATCGACCACGCAGGGCACGCCGGTGAAGTCCTGCATCAGCACGCGCGCCGGGCGATACTGGATCTCGCGGTTCGAGCGCGCGTCCTTCTGCCAGTCGACGATCGCCTGGGCATCGTCCTTGGTGACGGTGGTGCCGTCCTCGAAGCGCAGCATGTTCTCGAGCAGCACCTTCATCGAGAAGGGCAGGCGGCTGATGTCGCCGAGCTTCTTCGCGGCCTTGGGCAGCGAGAAATAGTCATAGCTGGCGGTGCCGACGGTGAGCGTGTCGCGAGTGCCGAGGGTATCGTTGCCGATGGCGGTCATGTGGCGCGGGGTCCTTTCCCAGTCTGTCCGGTCCCGGGCGCTCGGGGGACGCTAGCCTCTTTGTAGGCCGCGCGGGCGCAACGGGTGCTGCGAATGCGAAGATTCGCCGGTGCCGCTAGCACGGGTGTGGGGAGAGGGGAAGGGGAGGGTGTAGGAGGAAATGTCAATGCGCCGCGGGATGGATCGGCGCGAAGAAACTGATCAGCGCTGCCATCAGCACGCCGAGCCTTGTGACGCGAAGCATCACCATGGCCCGTCCGCTATATACCCCCGACTTCCGATAATCGTCGGTTGCGTCCCGTAGACTCTTGGGAAGCAGGATCTCCTCCACGCGAAACTCGGACTTCTGCGGCATGTGGATCGGGTCACCCAGCCAGTGTTTTCGCATCCATTTCGAGGCTCTGAACTCCACGAGCTTTCGCAACTCTACGCGGAAACGCGCAAGCAGGCGGCTTCGCCGACGGCGGGCTTTCTCCGGGTCAGGTTGCCCCGTTCCGGTATTGCCACCACCGGCCTTATTGGGTTCCTCGTCTTTCGCGAGCTTCGGGTCAGGTTGCTCCGTTCCGATATTGCCACCACTGGTCTCATTGGGTTCCTCGTCTTTCGCGAGGTCATCCAGGGACAGGGGGAGGCCACTCCCGATCTGATATCTTAGCGGTGGAGGGATGTTCGGTAGATCCTTCCCATAGGCAATCTGGAGCGCTTTTCCCAAGTATAGATAATATAATATGCGTTGGGTTACCAGGCTCTTGTAATTGGCTTTGTAGAAATCAGTAAGATAATATGATTTTATTTGTCTAAAAAATATCCAGACAAGGCTCGAAAAAAGAGCAGATCGAATAAATCTTGACAGTATTGATCGAGTAATATCCTCAATTACTATATATCGCATCAGCTTGTACAGGCCATCCCCAATCATAGGTAATACGCCACCAAAGGCAGTCATGATCCCGTACATCGTCGCCAGCAGGACCAGCCAGACGGCATAATACATGTTCCACTCGGTCGATTGCAGCGTGTGAAGTCGATCCTTCGCGAGTTGCGCCGCCTTGAAATACGGCTCCGCTTTTTCCGTAGCGTTCATCATCCCCTCCCCCGAGCAGACAAGGACAAAGCTTATCAGGATGCGAAGGCGGTGCAACGGCTCCGCAACTCTCGATGTTTATCTTTTGTTCTTCCAATGTAGGAAAATCCCCCATAACTGATTCCGCTCCATAACCACGGAGCGAGTCGCGATGGCGGGCGAGTTTGGGCGGTTGCGTTGGTCGGGGGCGGTGCGGGAGGCGTTCCTGCGCGGGCTGGCGGCGCATGGTTCGGTGCGGCGGGCGTGCCGCGAGACGGGGATGAGCGCTCCCGGCGCCTATTGGGTGCGCAAGCATGATCCCGATTTCGAGAAGCTCTGGCTGAAGGCAGTCGCCCGGGCGGGCGAGGCGCGGGCGGCGCGGCTGGCCGAGGCGGCGGCCAAGGTGTCGCGGCGCGACGGCATGTTCGGCGACTATCGCCAGCGCCGCGACGGCTGGACCCCGGTGCGCACCCGCATCTTCCTGCGCGCGCTCTCCGAGACCGGCTGCGTGCGCGATGCCTGTGCGCGGGCGAACATCTCCAACCAGTCGGCCTATCGGATGCGCAAGCGCGACCTGAACTTCGCGCGTGCCTGGGAGAAGGCGCTCGATACCGCCGCGCCGACGCTCGAGCAGGCTGCCTTCGAGCGCGCGGTCGAGGGCTGGGACGAGATCGTGTGGAAGGACGGCGTCGAGGTTTCGCGCAAGCGGCGCTATTCGGACGGCTTGCTCAAGTTCCTGCTGTCGCGCGGCAATCCGGGACAGGCGCGGCGCGGGGCGAGCCAGAAGGAACTGGTCGCCTTCGCCAAGGAAGCGGCGAAGGCCGCGGGCGGGTTCTTCGGCCAGCGGGCGCGGCCCGAGGATACCGATGCCGCGATCATGCGGCAGCTCGACATGATCGACAAGGCACGGGCGATCGAGGCCCGGCACCGCGCCGAGCAGGAAACGGCTTCTGCTGTGGGGATGGATGCGGAGGCGGAGGCGAACGAGGGGGCGAATCCGGAGGACGGGGACGATCGGGATCGGGATCGGGAAACGGCGGAGGCGGCGTGGCCCGCGCGTCCGCGCCAGGCTTTGCCGCGGATCACCGGCTGTCCCTGAGTGCATCCTGTTCCCCGGCGAAGGCCGGGGGAAAGGCAGGCGAGAAGAAGCGGGGCGCTGCGTCGGTTCGGCGGCCCAATTGATACCGCTGGCATAGGGCGCGGTGGGGCGTATTGCGCCGACACGGCACGGACGGCGAAATGCCGGGTGTGGCTTAGCGGTGTATTTTCATGGGCTTGGCGTGAAATTGCCGCGCGCAACTGTGTCTTGACTGTGTCTGACACCGGTATCAAGATGCGCGCCGGAGTAATGGACCGGGTCAACCCGGCCATCCAAGGGGAGAGGCAAGATGAAGGGACTTTGCGCCACGGGTGCGAGCGTCGCACTGCTATTGGCATTATCGGCATGCGACAGCGGCGGCAGCGGATCGGTTTCGACGCCGGCACCGTCGGCAACCCCGACGCCGTCGCCGGGGGCTGCGGTTTCGGGCGTGCTGCCCGCCAATGGCGAGACGGCGGCATATAAGGACACGCTGCTCAAGCTGACCTTCGCCAGCGCCCCGGTGGCGACCGGCAGCGGCAAGATCCGCGTCTATAAGAGCGACGGCACGCTGGTCGACACGATCGACACCTCGGCGGACGTGGTCGCGGCCGGCGGCGAGACGCAGGTGGCGCTGGGCAACGGCAACACCGAGATCGACAAGATCGGCAACGGCGTGCCGAGCCTGACCCAGTGGCGCTTCACCTATTACCGGCCGATCCGGATCGCGGGCAACACGGTGTCGATCAAGCTGCACGACAATGTGCTGGCCTATGATACTTCCTATTATGTGACGATCGACAAGAGCACGTTCAACGGCGAGTTCAACGGATCGAGCACCTTCCAGGGGATCAGCGGCACCACGGCCTGGACGTTCAAGACCAAGTCGGCGCCGACCTCGACCACGGCAGTGACGGTCGACGATGACGGGGCGGCGGATTTCCGCTCGGTGCAGGGCGCGCTCAACTACATGATGACGGTGGGCTGCACCTCGTGCGCGGGCTCGGCCGCGGCCAAGACGATCACGATCAAGAACGGCACCTATGACGAGCAGCTGTTCCTGCGCAACACCAGCAACCTGACCCTGGTGGGCGAGAGCCGCGCGGGCACGGTGGTGACGAGCAGCAACTGGGACGCGTTCAACCCCGGCGTGGGCGGCAGCCGGACGGCGCCGAACACCACCTTCACCAATATCGGCGGCGCCTCGGCGCTGGGCAACCGGCTGTCGCTGGGCGGCGGGCGCGCGGTGATGCTGATCGAGGGCGGCGACCAGATCAAGGTGACCAACTTCACGATGCGGAACACGCATGTGAAGGACGCGACCCAGAACAGCCAGGCCGAGGTGATCTACTTCAACTCGGCGAACATCAACGGCTCGCGCTTCGTCGGCACCGACATGAACTTCCTCAGCACGCAGGACACGCTGCAGATGAAAGGCTGGGTGTGGATCTACAACAGCCTGATCGCCGGCGACGTCGATTTCATCTGGGGCTATCCCTATGCGATGGCGATCGAGAATTCGGAGCTGCGCACGGTCTATGACCCGTCGGCGCCGACTTCGGGCGGATATATCTTCCAGGCGCGCTCGGCCAAGGGCTATCCGGGCTTCGTGGTGCTGGGCGGCTCGCTGACGTCGGAAAGCACGGTGCCGAGCGGATCGACCTATCTGGCGCGCTCGGGCGGCGTCTATCAGGCCGGCGGCTATTGCCAGACCATGCTGGTGCTGGGCGGCGGATCGGCGAGCAACGCGACGCAATATTGCGACAACGTCTCGTTCATCGGCGTGCGGATGGGCGGGCATGTCGCCACCGCCGGCTGGTGGATCACGCCGATCCCCAACCTGTTGCCGAGCAATGCCGAGGGCTGGCGCGAGAGCGGCTCGCTCAACGCGGCGGGCACGGCGCTGTCGATGACCGGACGCAACACCACCTATGGCAGCAGCACCGCGGACCTTTCGGCGCTCAACACCCGCGCCAAGGTTTTCGCGCAGTGGAACGGCACGGTCGGCTGGAACCCGGCGCCCTAGGCCGGAGAATCGGAAAGGGCGCGGGCTTGGGGGCCCGCGCCCACCGATGGTGACCGACGGAGGGAGCCGGCGGTCTGCATGCCCCCGCATTGGGAACGAGGGCAGTGCGGCGGAGGGAGTGGCGTCATGCCGCCCCGATACGCTGTCCACCCGCCCCTAGGGGGCGGGCACGCGGCGGCTCAAGCCGCGCGCTGCTCATTTTGACGAAGCGGCGCGGCCCGGGGCGCCGGGATCGGGTCAGTCGAAGGCGAGAACCTCGGGCCGGCGCGCGAGATAGGCGCGCGAGGGATCCTCGAGCGGGAAGCCGTTGGCACCGAGCCGGGCGAGCAGCAGCCGGACGATCGCGAAGCTCTGCGTGCTGGTGGCGATCGATTCGGGGCGGTTGAGCCAGACCTCGGAGACGACCAGCTTCTTGCCCAGCCGCTCGACCCGGCCATCGCCGCACAGGCTGGCGACGCGGCGGCGCACCGTCGCCTCGGGCAGGCCCAGGGCGCGGGCCACGGCGCTGGTGCGCACCGGCGGGCGCAGATCGGGCGGCGGCGCGTTGCGGCCGTCGGCATAGAGGCGGGACAGCGCCTGGTCGCGATTGAGCAGCCGCGAATTGGCGCAGTAGATCGTCGAGAACACCACCAGTTCGAGCCAGTCGCCATGGACGCGGCGATTGCTGTCGATCACCGCCAGCATCATGTCGATCGCCGCCTGGACGCCGGCCGAATGGTGATAGGGGCGAGCGCTGCCGACTTCGGGCATCGGCACCCCGGCATAAGCGAGATCGGCGACGAAGCGCACTGCCGCATCGTGCATCAGCGTGGAGAAGGCGACCAGCTCGGGCCGGGCCAGCTCGGCCGGGCTGGCATGGACACCGCTGTCACCGCGCGTGCACCAGCCGGCATCGACCAGGGCATGGACGTGGCGACGGACAGTTTCGTACGGGCGCGACAGCGACATGGCGAGCGAATGGGCCGAGATGCCGGTGGGCGGCGGCTGGCCTTCCTGCTCGAAGCCATAGGTGTCGCGGGTGATCAGCGCGAAGATGGTGACCCGATCGAGATCGCCGTCGAACAGGCGCATCGCATGGGCGAGAATCGTCGTCTGCAACTCGGAAAGTAGCCGTGTCATCAGGCGGATCGGCGGCGGGTCGAGTGGTAGATGGGTCGGCATCTTCTCCCCGATATCTGGGGGACGGTAACGCAGGCGGAAAGATGGTTAACACCCGAATCGCCATTTTGAGTAGAAGGAATCCGTGGTTTTGCACGGGGTTGGCGTGATTTGCATGGTTCTGTGAACAATCGGCCGCACAGTGCCGGGCGCGGCACGGCCTTTTGCGCACGGCAACGAGGTTTAGCGCTCTATCGCGATCGCGGGACTCAAGGCGGGTTCGGCCTCGGTCTGGACCTCGATCGCCAGGATCGGCGCCGACAGCAGCAGCGCCGCGAGGATCGCATAGACGACGGAAGACAGTTTCACGGACATCGGCCGGCTCCACTGCGATTGCCCGGCCCGCCGGTGCCGCCGCATCGGCGAGGCATCCAGGGCATGGCCATGCCAACATCAATGAATGGCGCGGCAAATGGCTCCGCCGCTAGGCTGTTTTCGGCAAGGGAGGGCCGGCGATGCGCGGAGCGGGATGGGGGATCGGGCTGGCGGTGCTGCTGGCGGCGTCACCGGCGATGGCACAGACCACCCCCGGGGCAACACCTCCGCCAGCACCCGCGCCGTGCCGCCAGGTAGGCGATGTGCCCGTGCTGGTGATCGACGCGGACAGCGCCGCGCGGCTGGGAGCGATCGGGCTCGATCGCGCGGCGATCTTCGCCCAGATGCACGAGACCTCGATCCCCGAGACTTCGGGCTGCTGGGCAGATCCGACGGGCAATTTCGACGGACAGCTGATCTCGGTCGGCATGTCGCAGTGGAATTTCGGAACGGGCAGCCTGCAGCCGCTGCTCAAGGCGTGGAAAAAGGGGCAGCGCCGTTTCGGGCACGCGCGCAAGGCGCTGATGCCGGCCTATGGCAGGACGCTCTTCTCGCGTGACTGCCTGGCGGTGCCGGTGAAGGGCAAGTGCCGCGCAAGGATCCTGGCGGCGCACGGCCCCGACGGAAAGCTGAACCCGGTGATCCGCGGCGAGCTGGCCGCGCTGTTCGAGAGCGACGGCATGATGCAGGTGCAGCTCGACGCCTATCTGGTGCTGCTCGAAGGGGTGCGCCAGGACCTGTTGCGCGTGTTTCCCGGCCAGCCGATCACGCCGCGCAAGGTGCGCTGGGCAGTCGACACCAAGGTGCAGCAGGGCGGCTTCCCGCTCGACGAGGATCTGGCGCGGCTGCGGCGCAAGCTGGCGGCGATGCCGGAGGGCGAACGCTGGGACCGGCTGGCGGCGATCTTCCAATGGTATGGCGCGCTGGCGCGCAGCATCGACCAGGACGGGGTGCAGCGCGACTGGACTTGGAACGTCGATCGCTGGCGCTGCATGCTCGAGACGCGGCGGATCGATCCCGAGCAATATGAGATGCTCCATCTCACCTTCCTGCGGAGCCGTACCGCGATCGGCAATTCGGGCCGGTGGCAGGCGCTGACCTTCGAAAGGCGCGCGAAAATCATTCTTGGGGTGGGCAGCGTCGCCGGCAAGACGGACGGAGAATGTTTGCGCTGACCCCTTGGAACCGGCGGCCCGGCCAGCCATTACGTGACGGGAACATTTATCCGGAGTGTGGGCAATGCGCGGTCTTGTGATGGTAGCGGGTTTGTTGGCGGTGGCAGGCTGCGCGAGCCCGGAGAAGGAGGCCCGCTACATGGCCGGCCATTTCCGCGCCCAGGCCGACCTGAAGATGGCCGACGGCACCGATGTCGGCAAGGCAGTGGCCGAGGAAGTCGACGGCGCGATCCGCGTGATGGTGGAAGTGCACGGCATGACCAAGGGCGTGCACGGCACCCATGTCCACACCGTCGGCAAGTGCGAGGGGCCGGACTTCGCCAGCGCCGGCGGCCATTGGAACCCGACCGCGCACCAGCACGGCAAGGACAATCCGATGGGCCCGCATGCGGGCGACATGCCCAATCTCTCGGTGGGCGAGGACGGCCGCGACCGCACGATCTTCACGCTGCCGGGCGGCACCTATCAGGGGCTGATGGACGAGGACGGCGCCGCGCTGGTCGTCCATGCCACGGCCGACGACTACAAGACCGATCCCTCGGGCAATTCGGGCGGGCGCATCGCCTGCGGCGTCTTCCACGCGATGTGAGGAAGACCGGGGGCGTGGCTTCGGTGCTGTTCGTGTGCCTGGGCAATATCTGCCGTTCGCCGCTTGCCGAGGGCGCGTTGCGGGCGGCGGCGACGCGTGCCGGGATCGACCTGACCGTGGATTCGGCGGGGACCGGCGGCTGGCACGCCGGCGAGCCGCCCGACCGCCGGGCGCAGGCGGCGGCGCGGCGGCACGGCACCGATATCTCCGGGCTGCGGGCGCGGCAGGCGCGCGCGGAAGATTTCCGCCGCTTCGACTATGTGCTGGCGCTCGACACGCAGAACCTGCGCGACCTGGCTGCGATCCGCCCGGCGGATGCGACCGCCGAGCTGGGGCTGCTGATGGATTATGTGCCCGGCCGCGAGGGCAGCTCGGTCGCCGATCCCTATTATGGCGACGACAGCGACTTCGACGTGACGTGGGGCGATGTGAGCGCAGCGGCCGAGGCGCTGGTGGCGCGGATCAGCCGCTGAGCGCCTGCCAGCCGGCGGCCATGCCCGGGAACCACATCCGGGTGGCGAAGAACCAGGTCGCCAGCAGGATGAAGGCGGATGCGCCGAGCAGCAGCGCGGCGGCGGCATAGCGCAGCGCCGGCGCAGTGCCGGTACGGCGCGCGCGGAGGAACAGCTCCGCAATGGCGAGATTGGGCAGGTAGAAGGCGAAGTCCATCGCCAGATCGAATCCCCCCCGGAAATCGGGCGTATGGCCCGCCTTGCCGAAGGCGAGGAACCAGAAGCCATAGTCCATCCGGTAGAGCCAGGAACCGATCGCCAGCGCGAACAGGCGGATCGCCCAGGCGCGATGCCGCTCGATCCGGCGGGCGCGAGCATGGGCATAGGCGAGGCCGGCGCACAGCACCATCAACGCGCCGTAGATGCCGAAGCCGATATCCATCGCCGGGCCGCCGATCGTGCCACGGGTGGCGATGAAGACCAGCCCGCCGGTGCCGGCGAGCGCGGCGGAGAGGACGTAAAGCCGGCCGAGCCAGCGATGCAGCGCCGGCACCCGGTTGCGGATCGCGGCGACGAGCTGGACCGGGCCGAGCAGCAGCAGCGTTCCGCCTGTGACGAAATGCGCGCCGATCGCCAGCGTGGCAGCCAGGTTGGCGCTGTGGAGATTGGGCAGCGTCTCGTTCCAGCGGCCGGCCGCGCCGCCCGCGGCGGTGCCGCCGTAAAAGGCGAGGATGAAGGCGCCGAACAGCCCGGCGCTGACCCAGCTCGCGGCGACGAGCAAGATCGCGGCCCCGCGCAGCGCCGCCTCGCCCGTGCGCGACGACGGCCTTGCCGCCACATCCGCCAGTGTCGCCACGCTCCAACTCCTTCACCCCGGCCGCCGCGCGGGCGGCCCCCCATGGAGAGCATAGGGCCTGGCCGGTGCCGCCGCCAGCTTGGCGCGCGTGACGGGCGGCAAGTGCGGGGTTGCCCACGCCATGCTTCATTTGCGGTTTGGCGGCGCGCCAGATACATCCTCAAGTCGCTTGAGGAGCAATCGCCAATGGGTCTGACGATCTTCGCGCCCGTCGAACGCGAGGGGGACGACCGGTGACGGCCTATATCCTCTATCTGGGTGCCGCGCTTGCCGAGATCGGCGGATGCTTCGCATTCTGGGCATGGCTGCGGATGGACAAGTCGATCTGGTGGCTGGTGCCCGGCGTCGGATCGCTGATCGTCTTCGCCTATCTGCTCACGCTCGTCGATAGCGAGCATGCCGGGCGCGCCTATGCCGCCTATGGCGGCATCTACATCCTGTGCGCGATCTTCTGGCTCTGGCTTGCCGAGGGGACCGCGCCGGATCGGTGGGACATTATCGGCGTAGCGATCTGCCTGGCGGGATCGGCGGTGATCCTGCTGGGGCCGCGCGGGGGCGGGTGACGCGCGAACCAAGTCGCGGGCAAGCCTTTCCGTTACACCCCCGGCTTTCCCTCTGCGGGTAAGCCTGTATAACCGCCTCTCCGGGCGGGGGCCCAAGGGACGCTGAATGGCAAGAGCCGGTGCCGCCTGGCCCGATCATGGCGGAGAGACAGGGGAAATGCTGCGTGCCCCGGGCTTCGAGGCCCAGGGGCTCGGGCCCGTGGCCGAGTGGCCGGCCGAGCTGCGCGTGGCGATCGACCTGATGCTCGCTTCGCCCCAGCGCGCCTTCGTCACCTGGGGCGCCGACTACACCTTCTTCTACAACGACCGGATCCTCGACGCCTATCGCGACGAGAACAGCCGCATCTTCGGGCGCTCCTATCGCGACAGCTGGCCGAAGGTGTGGGAATCGGTGGGGCCCTATTTCGAGCGGGCCTATGCCGGCGAGGCGGTGCTGCGGCCCGGGCTGCACGTCGAGAGCGTGCGCGGCAATGGCGAGAAGATCGACATCCGCGTCGACCTGTCGATGACGCCGATCCGCGCGACCGACGGCAGGGTGCTGGGCATATTGGGCACCAGCGCCGACCGCACCGAGCATTACGAGATCCAGGCGCGCGAGCGCGAGGCCCGCGCCGGGCTGGAGGAGAAGACGCGGACGCTGGAAGTGGTGAATGCGGCGGGTGCCGAGATCACCGGCGAGCGCGACAGCGCGCGGGTGGCGCAGACCGCGGTGGACGCCGGGGTGGCGCTGATCGGCGCGAAATTCGGCGCCTTCTTCTACAACAATACCGATGAGGCCGAGGGCGAGCGCTACATGCTCTATGCGCTGGCCGGGGCACCGCGATCGGCCTTCGACAAGTTCCCGATGCCGCGGATCACCAAGCTGTTCGAGCCGACCTTTGCCGGAACCGGCATCATCCGCGTCGACGACATCACTGCGGACGAACGCTATGGCCTGGCCGGGCCGTTCCACGGCATGCCCAAGGGGCACCTGCCGGTGCGCTCCTATCTGGCGGTGCCGGTGCGCACGCCGGCGGGCGACGTGATCGGCGGGCTGCTCTACGGCCATCCCGAGCCCGGCATGTTCGGCGCGGCGGCCGAGGCGAGCCTGGCGAGCCTGGCCGGCCAGGCGGCACTGGCGATGGACAATGCCCGGCTGTTCGAGACGGTGGCGCGAGAGCTGGTCCGCCGCGCCCAGGCCGAGGAAGAGCTGCGCGTGCTCAACGAGCGGCTGGAGATCCGCGTGGCTGAGGCGCTGCTCGAGCGCGAGGCGGCGTTCGCGGCGCTCCAGCAGGCGCAGAAGATGGAGACGATCGGCAAGCTGACCGGCGGCGTGGCGCACGACTTCAACAACCTGCTCCAGGTGATCTCCGGCAATCTCCAGCTGCTCGCGCGCGACGTGCAGGGTCAGGAGAAGCCCGAGCGCCGCGTCGCCAATGCGCTGGCGGGCGTGCAACGCGGATCGAAGCTGGCCAGCCAGCTGCTCGCCTTTGGCCGGCGCCAGCCGCTCGAGCCGCGGGTGCTCAATGTCGGGCGCTTCCTGGGCGGGATGGAGGACATGCTGCGCCGCGCGCTGGGCGAGGCGATCGGGATCGAAGTGATCACGTCGGGCGGGCTGTGGAACTGCCAGGCCGACCCGACCCAGCTCGAGAATGCGATCCTCAACCTGGCGATCAACGCGCGCGACGCGATGGGCGGAGCGGGCAAGCTGACGATCGAGGCGGCCAACGCCTCGCTCGACGACGACTATACCCACCGGCTTGAGGATGTGCCGCCCGGGCAATATGTGATGCTGGCGGTGACCGATACCGGCAGCGGCATCGCGCCCGAATTAATCGAGCAGGTCTTCGAACCCTTCTTCTCGACCAAGCCCGAGGGGCAGGGATCGGGGCTGGGGCTGTCGATGGTCTATGGCTTCGTCAAGCAGTCGGGCGGCCATGTGAAGATCTATTCGGAGATCGGCCACGGCACCACGGTGAAGCTGTACCTGCCGCGGGTGCGCAAGCGCGAGGAAGTGCTGGTTGCGTCGCATGAGACGGTGCCGATGCGCGGCGGCACCGAGACGATCCTGGTCGCCGAGGACGATCCCGACGTGCAGGCGACGGTGGTCGAGCTGCTCACCGAGCTGGGCTATACGGTGCTGCGCGCCAATGACGCGACCAGCGCCTTGAGCGTGATCGAGAGCGGGATGGCGATCGACCTGCTGTTCACCGACGTGGTGATGCCGGGGAGCCTGAAGAGCCCCGAGCTGGCGCGGCTTGCGCGGGCGCGGCTTCCCGAACTCGCGGTGCTGTTCACCTCGGGCTATACCGAGAACGCGATCGTCCATGACGGGCGGCTGGATGCCGGGGTGGAGCTGCTCTCCAAGCCCTATTCGCGCGAGCAGCTTGCCAGGAAGGTGCGCGCGGTGCTGGAGGCGAAGGCCGCGAAGAAGGGCTAGGCCTCGAGCGGATAGCGCTCCACCGCCTCGTAGCGCGCGGCTTCGTGGCCGAGATGGCTTTCGAACAGGTAGAAATGCGCGAGCGGGAAGGCCGGGCTGGCGAGGCCGGCATGCGCCTCGACGAAGCGGGCGACGGCTTCGCCCGGCGCGTTCATCCGGGCAAGCGTGACGTGCGGGAGATAGGCGCGGCGCTCCGGGGCGAGGCCCGCGCGGACCAGCGCCTGGTCGATCTTGCGGTGGAGGCCGGCCAGCCCCTCCCTGGGGCGGACCCCGGCCCAGACCGCGTTGACCCGGCCGCGCGTGTCGAAGGTGCCGACGCCGTCGAGCGCGACTTCGAGCGGCGGCCAGCGGACCGCGGAGAGCGCGAGCGCGGCATCCTCGGCGGCGCGCTCGTCGACCTCGCCGATGAAGCGCAGCGTGATGTGGAGCTGTTCGTCCTCCTGCCAGCGCGCGCCGGGAATGCCGCCCATCAGCGCGAGCAGCTGGGCACGGATGGCGGCGGGCGGGCGAAGGCCGACGAACAAGCGGAGCATGCCCCCCGCGGTAGCCTGCCCGGTTTCGCTTGAAAACACCCCGTCTGAGGGCGATATTACACCGTGACCGGCACGGGCCGGGAAAAGGAGTTTCAAATGGCGAATTGGTCGGATCCCCGGACGGGCGCCTATGTGACCGCCGGCGCGGGTGCGGATGCACGCGACGCGGGGCTCAGGTCGTACATGCTGTCCGTCTATAATTACATGGCGTCGGGCGTGCTGCTGACGGGTTTCGTTGCGCTGCTGTTCGCCAAGAGCGGCGCGATCGCGTCGCTGTTCACCGAAGTCGCCACCGCGCGCGGCGTGGGCATCGCGCCCAACCTGCTCGGCTGGATCGTGATGCTGGCCCCGCTCGGCATCGTTCTGGTGATGAGCTTCGGCCAGCGCAGCCTGTCCACCCCGGCGATGCAGGTTCTGTACTGGGTCTATGCCACGGTGATGGGCCTGTCGCTGTCGACGATCTTCCTCCAGTACACCGACAGCTCGATCGCGCAGGTGTTCTTCGGCACCGCCGCCGGTTTCGCCGGCCTGAGCCTGTGGGGCTACACCACCAAGCGCGACCTTTCGGGCTTCGGCACCTTCCTGATCATGGGCCTGGTGGGCCTGATCGTTGCGTCGATCGTCAACCTGTTCGTCGGCTCGGGCCCGCTGAGCCTGGCGATCAGCGTGATCGGCGTGCTGCTGTTCGCGGGCCTGACCGCCTATGACACGCAGAAGATCAAGAGCATGTACTTCTACGTCCAGGGCACGGACGTGGTGGGCAAGGCGGTGGTGATGGGCGCGCTGACGCTCTACCTCGACTTCATCAACATGTTCCTGTTCCTGCTGCGCCTGTTCGGCAGCCAGCGGAACTAAGTTCCGACATCGGACGAGAGAAAGCACGGCCCGGCGGGGAAACTCGCCGGGCCGTTTTCTTTTGCGCCCGGGCGACCGGAGCGCGGGAACACGAATCGCGGGGCGTTCGTTTCAGCAGGGCAACGCTCAGGAGAGTGAAGTCATGGAAGCGAACCCGATCGACCCGGCTCTGGACCATATGTCGGTGGCACCGGGACCCGACGAAGATACCAACCGTCCGCTCGCGCACGCGGCGGATGCGGGCACCGACGAATCGATCGCCGAACGGCTCTACCGCAACCCGGAGAGCAAGGAAGCGCGGCTCGACCGGGCGCTCGACGAGTCGATGGACGCGTCGGACCCGCCCGCATCGACCCAGCCGGTGCACAACCATAGCCATAGCGAGCTTCCCGAAAGCTCGGGCTACGATCCCAAGGCCGAGGCCAAGCTGGCCAAGGGCGAGGAACAGGGCGTGATCGGCAAGATCCTGTCGAAGATCGGCCTGGGCTAAGCCCGGAATGGCGGCTTCGCCCGCGTCCGGCTGGCGCGCCAACATCGTCATCTACGCGGCGCTCGCCGCAAACCTCGGAATCGCGGTCGCCAAGTTCGTGGCGGCCGCGATTACCCTGTCGTCGTCGATGCTCACCGAAGGCGTGCACAGCCTGGTCGATACGGGCAACCAGGGGCTGCTGCTCTACGGCCAGCACCGCGCCAAGCGCGCGCCCGACCGCGACCATCCGTTCGGCTATGGCCGCGAGCTCTATTTCTGGGCCTTCATCGTCGCCATCCTGATCTTCGGGCTGGGCGCTGGCGTATCGGTCTATGAAGGCTGGAAGCACATCAGCGAGCCCGAGCCGCTGCACGACCCGACGATCAACTATATCGTGCTCGCCATCGCCTTCGCGCTCGAAGGGACGAGCTGGTGGATCGCGATGCGCGAGTTCGCCAAGTCCAAGGGCGAGCATGGCTGGTGGCAGGCGATCCGCGATTCCAAGGATCCGTCGGGCTTCATCGTGCTGTTCGAGGATTCGGCGGCGCTGGCCGGGCTGGTCGTCGCCGGCATCGGCGTATGGGCAAGCCATCACTGGGGCGATCCGCGCATCGACGGCTGGGCATCGATCGTGATCGGCGTGATCCTGGCCGCAGTGGCGAGCCTGCTCGCGCGCGAATCCAAGGGGCTGCTGATCGGCGAGCGGGCGAATCTCGACATGGTGGCGCATATCCGCGCGCTGCTCGAGGCCGAGCCCTGCATCACCCATGTGAACCATGTCCGCACAATCCACACCGCGCCCGACCGCATCTTCGTGGCGATCAGCGCCGACTTTTCCGACGCGCTGCCGATGGGCGAGGCGGAAAGCCTGATCGAGCGGATCGAACAGCGGCTGAAGGCTGCCGAGCCCAAGCTCAGCTCGATCTATATCCGGCCGGAGAAGCAGGAAGACGCGGTGGACGCGGTGGCGATGGGGTGAGGCTGATTTCTCACGCAGAGGCGCAGAGAAAGCCCGTCTGCGGCAAAATCCGTCATCCCGGCGCAAGCCGGGATCTCATGCCGTGTCGCGCCCTCGCCTGAGATCCCGGCTTTCGCCGGGATGACGGTCCGTTGACAGCCTTCGTGGCTTATTGGCGCCACGCCTTCGCGTGAATCAAATTTCCCCCACCAGCCATTCCCGGAACGCCTGCATTGCCGGGCTGGGCGTGCGCGACTGGAGCCAGGTGAGCCAGTAGCGGCCGGTGCTGACTTCGAGTGCGAAGGGGCGGACGAGGCGGCCTTCGGCGAGATGGCGCGAGAGCATCGCCGGCGGGGCGAGTGCGATGCCGAGTCCCTGGATCGCTGCCTCTGCCATGCCGAGCGAAGTATCGAACACCGGGCCGCGCAGCGTGGGCGGCGTGATCCCCGCCGCGGCGAACCAGCGCGGCCATTCGTCGGCGCGATAGGAGCGCAGCAGCGGCAGGGCTAGCAGGCCCGCCGGCGCGGAGAGGCCGGCGGCCAGTTCGGGCGTGCAGAGCGGCGTCAGCGGCGTCTCGATCAGCGGTACCGCCTCGGTGCCGTGCCAGGCGCCCGCGCCGAAGCGGATCGCATAGTCGAGCCCCTCGCCGGCAAGGTCGACGCGGTTGTTGTTGGTGAACAGGCGCAAGTCGATGCGCGGATGCGCGGCGTGGAAGCCGGGCAGGCGCGGCAGCAGCCAGCCGGTGGCGAAGGTGCCGACCGCAGCGACGGAGAGAAGTTGCGCGGCGGTGCCGCTGGCGATCCCCTCGACCAGTTCGGCGATGCGATCGAAGCTGTCGCCCAGCGCCGGCAACAGCGCCTGCCCCTCGTCGGTGAGCGCCAGCCCGCGCGGCAGGCGGCGGAAGAGCTGCGCGCCGAGCCGCTCCTCGAGCCCCTTCACCTGATGGCTGATCGCCGCCTGGGTCACGCACAGCTCGATCGCGGCGCGGGTGAAGCTGAGATGCCGGGCCGAGGCCTCGAAGGCGCGCAGGGCGTTGAGGGGGAGGTGAGGGCGGACCATGCGGCACCGAGCATAAGAAAAGCTAATGGCTCGCGCCAGCTTTGATCCTTTGTGCGCAGGCCGCACCGCGGCTTACTTCTTCCGCCGCATCGACAAGGGAGATGAACGATGAAGCTCGATCGGCGGACATTTGGCGGGACCTTGCTGCTGGGCGGGGGCGCCGCACTGGCCGGGTTTCCGGGGACTGCGGAGGCGGTGGGCGCGCAGCGCAAGCTGCGTGCGACAGTGGTGCTCGACGCCGCGAGCGGGCGGGCGCTGCACCGTTCCGGCGCCTGCGCGACGCGTTTCACGCCCTGCTCGACCTTCAAGGTTCCGCTGGCGCTGATGGGCTTCGACAGCGGCGTGCTGATCGACGCACACCATCCGGCCTGGGACTATGACCCCAAGCGCCACGCCGCGCACCGCGACGTCGAGCGCGCGCGCACCGATCCCACGCGCTGGGAAGCGGAGTCGGTGGTCTGGTATTCGCAGGAGCTTACCCGCAAGCTGGGGATGCAGCGCTTCCAGGCCTATGTCGACCGCTTCGGCTATGGCAATCGCGACCTGCGCGGCACGCCCGGCAAGGGCGACGGGCTGACCCGCGCCTGGCTGGGCAGCTCGCTCACCATCTCGCCCGACGAGCAGGTGGCGTTCCTGCGGCGGATGCTGGCGCACAGGCTGGTTTCGGCGCGGGCGCATGCCGAAGCGGAGCGGATCATCCCCGCATTCACCGGCAGCGGCGGCTGGCATGTGCGCGGCAAGACCGGCAGCGGCGCGCTGCCCGACGGCAGCCTGCTCGGCTGGTTCGTCGGCTGGGCGGACAAGGGCGGAAAGCGCATCGTCTTCGCACGGTTCGGTGCGGGCGCGGGCATGTCGAGCGCGGGCGGCAGGCAGATGCGCGCGGCGCTGCTCGCCGAGATCGGCGGCCTGGCGGGGGTGTAGCCCGGCGCGGAGACCGGGTAAGGGCGCGGCATGCTGATCGCCGCGCTCGCCTGGCTCCTGCTCATCAACTTGTGGACGGTGCTGCGCTTCTGGCAGGACAAAAGCCGCGCGATCGCGGGCGCACGGCGGATCCCGGAGGCCGACCTGCTATGGCTGGCGCTGCTCGGCGGCTCGCCCGGCGCGTTCGCGGCGCGGCACCTGTTCCGGCACAAGACGCGCAAGCAGCCCTTCTCACTGTACCTGATGCTGATCGCGGTGGCGCAGGCCGGGGCGGCGATCGGATTGGGGGTTTACGAGATCCGCTTATACCCATAGGGGGTATGGGTATGGCTCATCTTTCCCATGACAATGGCGCGCTGTTGGCGCGCGTGCGCCGCATCGGCGGGCAGGTCGGCGCGGTCGAGCGGGCGCTGCAGGGCGATGCCGGCTGCATCGAAGTGCTCCAATTGGTCGCTGCCGTGCGCGGCGCGGTGAACGGGCTGCTCGACGAGATCATCGCCGATCATCTCGAGGCGCATGTCGCGGCCCCCGGGCTGAGCGATGCCGAGCGGGCGCAGGGCGCCGAAGAGCTGCTGGCGGTGATCCGCCGCTATTCGAAATAGGATATCCGATGGCGACGCTTCCCGAGATCGATGCGCTGGCGCACGAGCATGTGTTCCTGGGCGCCGCGCATGACGACAATGCGCGGCGGACCCTGTGGGTGGTGCTGCTCACTGCGGTGATGATGGTGGGCGAGATCATCGCCGGATACTGGACCGGATCGATGGCGCTGCTCGCCGACGGCTTCCACATGGCGACGCATGCCGGGGCGCTGGCGGTGGCGGCCGCCGCCTATGCCTATGCGCGCAAACATGCACGGAGCCCGGCCTACAGCTTCGGCACGGGCAAGGTGGGTGACCTGGCCGGCTTCGCCTCGGCGATCGTGCTGGGGCTGATCGCGCTGGCGATCGGCGTGGAATCGGTGCTGCGGCTGTTCGAGCCGATCACCGTGGCGTTCGGCGAGGCGGCGATCGTCGCGGTGCTGGGGCTGGCAGTGAACCTGGCGAGCGCGGTGCTGCTCGGGCACGGGCATCATCACGGGCACGACCACCACCATGATCATGACCATGGCCACCATCACCACCATGGTCACGGGCACGACAACAACCTGCGCTCGGCCTATGTCCATGTGCTCGCCGATGCGCTGACGTCGGTGCTGGCGATCGCGGCGCTGCTTGCCGGACGCTATCTCGGCTGGGGGTGGATGGACCCGGCGATGGGGATCGTCGGCGCGGTGGTGATCGCGCGCTGGTCGTGGACCTTGATGCGCGACACCGCGGCGGTGCTGCTCGACCGGACCGACGCGCATGTCGCCGGGGAAGTGCGCGAATTGCTCGGCGATGTGCAGCTGGTCGACCTGCATGTGTGGCGGGTAGGCCCCGAGGCGCGAGCGGCGATCGTCAGCGTGACCGGGCTGGATGCCGAGACGGTGCGCGCCCGGCTGGCGCCGGTGCACGAACTGGCGCACCTCACCGTCGAGTGCCGCTGACGCCGCACCCGGCCGAAACCGGGTGCGGTGTACGGGCGCTCAGTCGATCGCGAAGATGCCCTGCGCCTCGAGCCGGGCGATCGCGTCCTTCATGTGCTGGAGCTGCTCGGGCGGATGGCCCTGCCATTCGGCGACTTCGCCGGTGACGCGCAGCGGATCGCGCGAGCGATAGGAGAGGGTGGGATTGCCGGGGAATTTCTGGTCGGTGAGGTTGGGATCGTCGATAAACGCCCCGGTCGGCTCGACGATGTAGATGCGCGCGCGGCCTTCGCCCCGTGCCAGTTCCGCGCCCCAGATCGCGGCTTCGAGCGTGCCGGCGAAATAGACCCAGGGGGCGGCCTTGCGGTGGCCGTAGTTCGAACTGTAGCCGGCGGCGATCAGGTCGCCGGCCGCCAGGTACGCGCGGGTGCCGTGGTAATAGATCATGTGCCTGTTCCCTCGTCTGCGAATCGAGGGCGGCTTCATGGAACAGGGACCCCGGCTTGCCGCAAGCCCGGTTCCGGGTTAGACAATGATAGTGGGAAGAGACGCTTCGACTCGAGGCGCCCCCGCAGCTCCTATTTCTTGAGGATATCCAGCGCCGCCGCGGTCATCGCCTCGGTGGCGGTGCCGACGACCTGCTCGGCATCGGGCGCCCAATAGGCGCTGTGGAGCGAGGGCAGCGGCTTCTTGCCATTGTCCGAGGCTGCCCATTTGTCGGCCGGCACGCCGCCGACCCAGAAGATCAGGCTCTGGATCTTCTCGTCCGCCAGCCAGTAGCGGCCGAAATCCTCGCCGCCCATCACCGCGCGCGTCTCGACCACGCGGTCCTTGCCGAAGCGGGCGGTCCACAGCGCCTTCATCCGGTCGGTGAGCGGCTGGGTGTTGAAGGTGGCGGGGGTGAAATTGTCGCGTACCTTGATCTCGGGCATGCGGTCCTCGGGGACGCCGGCGGCGATCGCCTCGCCCTTCGCGATGCGGGCGATGCCGTCGAGCAGCTGCTTGCGCACCTCGGGCTTGAAGCTGCGCACGGTGAGCAGCATCGTCACGTCGCTGCCGATGATGTTGTGCGTCGAGCCGCCCTTGATCATGCCGACGGTGACCACCGCGGCTTCTTGCGGGTCGACTTCGCGGCTGACCAGCGTCTGGAGCGAGGTGACGATGCGCGCGGCGAGGACGATCGGGTCCTTGGTGGTCTGCGGATAGGCGCCGTGCCCGCCGACGCCCTTCACCTGGATGTCGACCGAATCGACGTTCGCCAGCGCATAGCCGGCGGTCACGCCGATCTGGCCGGCGGGCTGGCTGGCGCTGTCATGGAAGGCGAGCGCATATTGCGGCCGGGGGAAGCGGGTGAACAGCCCGTCGTCGAGCATCGCCTTGGCGCCCATGCCGCGCTCCTCGGCGGGCTGGGCGATCATGACCAGGGTGCCGTGCCACTTGGCCTTCATTGCCGCGAGGTTGCGCAGCGTGCCGATCCAGCTCGCCATGTGCGTATCGTGCCCGCAGGCATGCATCACGCCGCTCTCGACGCCGTCGTCATTGGTGGTGCGAACGGTGGAGGCGAAGGGCAGGCCGGTCGCCTCGGTGACGGGCAGGCCGTCCATGTCGGCGCGGATCAGCACGACCGGGCCGGGGCCGTTCTCGAGCACCGCGACGACGCCGGTGCCGCCGACCTTCTCGGTGACCTTGTAGCCAGCCTTGCGCGCTTCCTCGGCGAGCTTGGCGGCGGTCTTCACTTCGTGGAGGCTGAGCTCGGGGTTCGAATGGAAGTCGCGGTAGAATTCCATGAGCTGGGGCAGCGCGGCCTGGGTCGCGTCGTGCACCGGATCGGCGAAGGAGGGCGTTGCCAGGCTCATCGCACTGGCGAGAAGAAGCGTTCGGAGCATTTGGTTCCCCCCTGCATGGAGCGGGGAGTGTCGCTTGGGGTGGGCGGGCTGTCAAACGCCCGCCCGCGATTTCAACCCGCCGGGATGAGTTCGATGACGTCGAGCTTGGATTCGAAACCCGGATAGGGGAGGACGAGGCGCCAGCGGCTTTCGCCGATGCGCTCGACATAACCGACCATGTTGCGGCGCGGATCGACACCGTAGCGCAGCGGCGCGGTCTCGTCGCCGAGGACGAGCGTGCCGACGAACATCGCCCGGGCATCGGTGTTGGGATAGATCAGCCCGTCCGGGCGCTGCTCGGTGCCGAGCTTCGAGAGATGCAGCGCGTCGCCGCGCGGGGTGATCCGGCACTGGGCGGTGGGATAGGCGGTGAAATAGCGCGTCACCGGCTGCTGCGAGCCGAGCTTGAAGGTGCGGCAGAGATAATTGCCCGCGGGCGGCATCGCCTGGCCCAGCGCGACGTCCGGATCGAAGAGCTGCGGATCGGCCGCGATCGCCGCCGGGTTCTCCGCCTTGGCGGGGGCGAGCGCATCGTCCCAGGCCTTGCGCCAGTTGCGCAGCCGATCGGCGTCATTGTCGGTGACGACCTTGCGCCAGCCCCAGCCGGCGGGCGGCTCGGTGCTGGTGGCGTCGCGATAGACGCTGCAGCCGGTGAGGCCGAGCGCGAGCAGCGCGGCGGCGGAGATCCCCTTCATCATGCCTTCGACCTTTAACTCCGATCAGGCGGCGGTCCAGCCGCCGTCGATCGAATAATTGGCGCCGGTGATCTGCGCCGCTTCGTCCCGGCAAAGGAAAAGCACCAGCGCGGCGACCTGTTCCGGCTGGACGAACTCCTTGGTGGGCTGCGCATCGAGCAGGACGTCGTTGATCACCTGCTCGCGGGTCATCCCGCGCGTCTTCATCGTGTCGGGGATCTGGTTCTCGACCAAAGGCGTCCAAACATAGCCGGGCGAGACGCAGTTGACGGTGATGCCCGAGGTGGCGACTTCGAGCGCGATCGTCTTGGTGAGGCCGGCGATCGCGTGCTTGGCCATCACATAAGCCGACTTGTTGGGGCTGGCGACCAGGCTGTGCGCCGAGGCGGTGGAAATCACCCGGCCCCATTTCTGCGCCTTCATGAACGGCACCGCGGCGCGCGTCATGTGCCAGGCCGAGGACATGTTGATCGCGATGATCGCGTCGAACTTCTCGGGCGGGAAATCCTCGATGGGGGAGACGTGCTGGATGCCGGCATTGTTGATGATGATGTGCGGGCCGCCCAGCTCGTCGTGGCAGCGCTTGACCATCGCCGCGATCTGATCGGGCCTGGTCATGTCGGCGGCGTCGTAGAGCGCCCTGGCGCCGCTGGTCGCCTCAAGCGCGGCGCGTTCCTTCTCGATCGCGGCGGCGTCGCCGAAGCCGTTGATCATCACGCTCGCGCCCTCGGCTGCCAGCGCCTTGGCATAGGCGAGGCCAATGCCCGAGGTGGAGCCAGTGATGATGGCGGACTTGCCCTTGAGGAACATGGGGGACTCCTTTTTGGCTAACTGCCGTCATTCCCGCGAAGGCGGGAATCCATTCGCGCTGCCGTTTCGTTCTTGTCGATGGGACAGCCACAATGGATCCCCGCCTGCGCGGGGATGACGAGGAAGGGGAAACGGGAAGAGCAGCTCATTTCTGCGTCAGGTCGAACGCGGCGGTGTGGCCGTCGAGGATGTTGCGGGCGACGATCTGGGCATTGGCCATGGTCTCGGCCACCGCGGCGCGGCCGGCCTGCCAATGCTCGTGCATCGAGCGCGCCGAGAATTCGAAGTCGCGCGAGCCGCCTTCCCAGGCATTGGCGCGGTAGATCAGCTGGACGAGGCTGACCGGATATTCGGAAACGCGCTGCCGGATCTCCTGAACCTCGGGATCGGCGAGCAACTCGGGCGGCAGCTTGTCGAGCAGGCGGCAGACCATCTGGCGCTCCTGGCGCAGGCGCATCCGCTCGTCCGAGACGGCGCGGGTGCGGCTGGAGAAGCGGATCTCCTTTTCGCGGGCGATCACGTCGGTGATCGTGCGCGGCAGCTCGTCGGCGGCGGGGAAGAGATCGACCTGGAAGATCAGCGTCGCCGCATCCTGGCGATCGAGGATGTGGGTGAGCGGGGTGTTCGAGACGAGGCCGCCGTCCCAATACCAGCAGCCGTCGATCTTGACCGGGGGCAGGCCCGGCGGGAGGGCGCCCGAGGCCATGATGTGGCGCGCGTCGAGCGTTTCGTCGCGGGTGTCGAAATAGCGGAAATTGCCGCTCTGCAGCTCGACCGCGCCGACCGAGAGGCGGACTGGGCCATGGTTGAGCAGGTCCCAGTCGACCAGGCCGTCGAGCGTCTCCTTGAGCGGAGCGGTGTCGTAGAAGCTCAGCGCCTCGGGCGTGCCGGGCACGGCGAAGCCGGGGGGAAGCAGGCGCGGGCGGAAGAAGCCGGGGACGCCGCCGAGCATGACCATGCCGGCGGCCCATTCATGGCTGAACTCGCGCGCGGCATCGTTCAGCGGCAGCGAGACGTCGGGCAGGGCGGAAGTCGCCTGGTCCCAGAAGGCCTTGATCGCGGCGAGGCGCTTCTCGGGCGGGTTGCCGGCAAACAGCGCGGCGTTGACCGCGCCGATCGAGATGCCCGCCACCCAATCGACTTCGATCCCGGCGGTGTGGAGTTCCTCGATCACGCCGGCCTGATAGGCACCCAGCGCACCGCCGCCTTGCAGTACCAATGCGACCGTATCCGGAAGCGGCAGGCCGGGCGCTTGGCGGCGGGGGCGTGACTCGGCGTCTGCCATGCCCCTGCCTTGGCCGAAACGCCGGGCGGAGGAAAGTGTAACTTTCGTAAGGTTGACGGCGTGCAACCGGGCGCGGCTTGAGGCATTGTTGCGAAGCGCCAACGAGGAGGATGTGCCCCATGCGGCTCGACGATATCGATCCCACCGACAACGCCCAGGACCTGGGAAGCGGGGGGGGCGGCGGTGGTGGCGGGTTCGGCCTGCTCGGGCTGCTGCCGCTTCTGCTGGGACGCGGCATGGGCTGCGGCAGCATCGCGATCATCGGCCTGATCGCCATCGCCTATTTCGCGATGAGCGGCGGTGGCGGCGGGCTGCTGGGCGGCGCGGGCGGCGGCGGCACCGGCCAGTCGACCACCGCGGGCCAGAGCGGGCGCCAGGTCTGCACCGGCGACCGGCTGGAAGCGTGCCGGGTGATGCGCTCGGCGGACGATACCTGGGCAGCGATCTTCCGAGCCGAGGGCAAGCAATATCAGCCGGCGACGATCAAATTCTATGCCGGCAGCGTGCAATCGGGCTGTGGCGCGGCGAGCTCGGCGGTGGGCCCCTTCTACTGCCCGGCGGACCAGGGCGTGTATCTCGACACCAGCTTCTTCCAGGAACTGGCGCAGCGCTTCGGTGCCAAGGGCGACTTCGCCCGCGACTATGTGATCGCGCACGAGATGGGGCACCATATCCAGGATCTGCTCGGCGTCTCGACCGAAGTCTCGCGGCGCCAGGCGCGCGCCAGCCAGGCCGAGGGCAATGCGCTGTCGGTGCGGCTCGAGCTGCAGGCGGACTGCTATGCCGGCGTCTGGGCGGCGAAGAACAAGGACCGGATCGAGCCGGGCGACATTGAGGAAGGCATGACCGCGGCGAACGCGATCGGCGACGACACGCTGCAGCGCCAGGCCCAGGGCACGGTGGTGCCGGAGAGCTTCACGCACGGCACCTCGGCGCAGCGCATGGCCTGGCTGCGCAAGGGGCTGGAGAGCGGCGATCCGGCGGTGTGCGATACGTTTTCGGGGGGGATTTGAGGTAATCCGTCATCCCGGCGAAAGCCGGGATCTCAGGCGATGGCGCGGAAGGAGCCGCCCGAGACCCCGGCTTTCGCCGGGGTGACGAAATGGCTATCTCCCGACCCCATGACCGAAGAAACCATCGCTCCCGAAGCCCCCGAACGCCCCAAACTCGCCTATCACCACACCCCCGGCGCCGGGCCGACGGTGATGTTCCTGTGCGGCTATGCTTCCGACATGCAAGGCACCAAGGCGTTGCACCTCGAGGCCTGGGCGAAGGCGAACGGCCGGGCGTTCCTGCGCTTCGATTATGCGGGCTGCGGCGAGAGCGAAGGCAATTTCGAGGACGAGACGCTCGCGAGCTGGCGCGACGATGCGATCCGGATGATCGAGGAGGTCGTGAAGGGGCCGGTGGTGCTGGTCGGCTCGTCGATGGGCGGCTGGATCATGGCGATGATCGCCAAGGCGCGGCCCGAGCTGGTCGCCGGGCTGGTCGGCATCGCCGCGGCGCCCGACTTCACCGACTGGGGCTTCACGATGGAGCAGAAGCTGGCGCTGCTGCAGAGCGGGCGGATCGAGACGCCCAACGACTATGGCGATCAGCCGACGGTGACGACACGCGCCTTCTGGGCCTCGGGCGAGGCCAATCGCGTGCTCGTCCAGCCGATCGCCTGGGGCGGTCCGGTGCGGCTGCTCCAGGGACAGAAGGACAAGGAAGTGCCGTGGGAGCATGCGCCGCGGCTGGCGGCGGTGATCCGTTCAGACATGGTGCAGACTCTGCTGGTCAAGGACGCCGAGCACCGTTTCTCGCGCGAGCAGGACCTGGCCCTGATCGTGCGTGCGCTCGAGGAAGTCCTGTCGATATGCTCCCCCTCCTGATCCTCGCCCTGC
This sequence comes from Sphingomonas sp. HITSZ_GF, assembly GCF_029543155.1. Taxonomy (GTDB): domain Bacteria; phylum Pseudomonadota; class Alphaproteobacteria; order Sphingomonadales; family Sphingomonadaceae; genus Sphingomonas. The sequence continues at coordinate 38,611 of NZ_JARQXA010000006.1, forward strand.
AGACCGCCCCGGCGCAGGCTGCGCCCGCCGCACCGGAAAAGGAGCCGCCGCGCTTCACCCAGTGCATGGACCTTGCCACCGGCGATCCCGCCAAGGCGCTGACCGACGCAGTGCAGTGGCGTTCCGAAGGCGGCGGGTTCCTGGCGCGGCAATGCCTGGGCGTGGCCTATGCCAATCAAGGGAAGTGGGCCGCCGCGGCGGGCACGTTCGAGGATGCCGCACGCGAGGCGGAAATCGCCAAGGATGCGCGCGCGCCGCAATTCTGGGCCTCCGCCGGCAATGCCTGGATCGCAGCGCGCGAGCCGGCCAAGGCGCGCGCGGCGATCGACGCGGCGCTGGCGGCCGGCACGCTGGCCGGGCTCGAGCTGGGCGAGGCGCATCTCGACCGCGGGCGCGCGATGGTCGCGCTGGGCGACATGGAGGCAGCGCGCAGCGACATCGACAAGGCGCTGACCTATGCCGCGAGCGATCCGCTCGCCTGGCTGCTCTCGGCGACGCTGGCGCGGCGCGGGGGCGATCTGCCGCGTGCGGCGAGCGACATCACCGAGGCGCTGCGCCGCTCGGGCGACGACCCCTCTGTCCAGCTCGAGGCGGGCAATATCGCCGCGGCGAGCGGCAACGAGGCGGACGCGCGGACGGCGTGGAGCCGGGTGATCGAGCTGGCGCCGGGCACCGCGCTCGCCACCGCCGCGCGCAACGCGCTGGCGCAGTTCTCGGCGACGGAGAAGTAGGCCTCCAGGCCCCTCCCCTTTAGGGGAGGGGTTGGGGTGGGGCCTGTCCGCCAGCTTTCGGTCTCGGTGAGACTCTGCCCCACCCCAAACCCCTCCCCCGAGGGGGAGGGGCTTACAGAATTGCACTCGCCGGCACCGCGCCCTATCTCCCCGCCCATGCGCTATCTCCATACGATGATCCGCGTGACGGATCCCGACGCCACCATCGCCTTTTTCGAGCTGCTCGGCCTCAAGCAGGTCCGGCGGATGGACAATGAAGCGGGGCGGTTCTCGCTGATCTTCCTGGCCGCCGATGAGGATTCGAAGGGCGAGGGCAAGCGTGCCGATGCCGAGGTGGAGCTGACCTGGAACTGGCCGGCCGAGGACGGCAGCCCGGCGGAAGTCTATACCGGCGGGCGCAATTTCGGGCATCTGGCCTACCGCGTCGACAATATCTACGAGAGCTGCCAGCGGCTGATGGACGGCGGGGTGACGATCAACCGCCCGCCGCGCGACGGCAACATGGCGTTCGTCCGCACCCCCGACAACATCTCGATCGAGCTGCTCCAGGCGGGCGATCCGCTGCCGCCGGCCGAGCCCTGGGCATCGATGCCGAACACGGGGGCGTGGTAGGCTATCTCGCGCGGATCGGGGCACGCGCCCCGATCGTGCAGGCGCCGATGGCCGGCGCCGGCGGCCCTGCCCTGGCGATCGCGGCGATGCGCGGCGGCGCGGTGGGATCGCTGCCCTGCGCGATGCTGACGCCGGCTGAGATCGCCGCGCAGGTCGCCGCGGTGCGGGAGAGCGCCGAAGGCCCGCTCAACCTCAATTTCTTCTGCCACCATCTGCCCGAGCCGGCGCCCGACGAGATGGCATGGCGGGCGCTGCTCGCACCTTATTATGCCGCCGAGGGCGTCGAACCCGGCCCACCGCCGCCGCTGCGCCGGCCGTTCGATGCGGCCTTGTGCGAAGCGGTCGAGACGGCGCGGCCCGCAATCGTCAGCTTCCATTTCGGCCTGCCCGATGCGGCGCTGCTCGCACGGGTGCGCGGCACCGGCGCGCAGCTATGGGGCAATGCGACGACGGTGGCGGAGATGCGCTGGCTCGCGGCGCAGGGCGTCGATGCCGTGATCGCGCAGGGCGCCGAGGCGGGTGGGCATTCGGGCTGGTTCCTGGGCGAGGCGCATGCGCCGACGCCGCTTGCCGTGCTGCTTGCCGAGACGCTCGGGGTGCCGGTGATCGCGGCGGGCGGAATCGCCGATGGCGCGGACATCGCCCGGGCGCTGGCGGCGGGAGCGAGCGCGGTGCAGATCGGCACGGCGTTCCTCGCCGCGGCAGAGAGCAGCATCGCGGCACCGTTCCGCGCGCTGCTGGGCGCCGATGTGCCCACCGGCTTCACCAACCTGTTCTCGGGCCGCGAGGCGCGGGGGATCGTCAACCGGCTGATGCGCGAGCTCGGCCCGATCCGCAGCGAAGCGCCGGCCTTTCCCTTTGCCTCGGCCGCGCTGGCGCCGCTGCGCAAGGCGGCGGAGGCGGACGGGCGCGGCGACTATTCGCCGCTCTGGGCGGGCACCGGGGTGGCGCGGGCGCGCGCGATGGCGGCCGAGCTGCTCGTCGGGCAGCTGGTGGAGGAGCTTGCGTCGGCACGTGCCTGACTGTATTGCTTTGATAATACAGTTGCGGGGTTGCGTAGATGCGCGTGCATGCAGTTTTGCTGTTGCTGGCACTGGCGGGCTGCCACGGCGCGCAGCAGGTGGGCGTCGACATGGCGTTCGACGTCGACGACGACGGCGGGCGGTCCAGCGCCAAGTGCATCGCCTCGAGCGGCGGCGCCTGCCAGATCGAATTTCGTGGCGCTGGCGCGGTGCGCACGACGCTGCAGCCGGGCGAGATGCGCAGCTTCGCGCAGGTCCGGCCGGGCACGGTGGTGTGCATCGCTGCCGAGCTTGCCGACCTGGCGCGGTGCGAGCCGGTGACGCTCGCAGCGGGCTATGCGCGGATCCGCAAGGGGCGCTACAATCGGGTCGGCTGAACCCCTAAATTACGCGAAATTGGTGCAAAGCCTGGTTAACCGGCTACAAAGCCAGCGGGGGAGGAGGTTCAAATGGCACTCGAGATCGTGCGCATCCCCGCGCTGAGCGACAACTATATCTGGCTGATCCACGACAAGCGCGCGGACAAGACCGCCGTGGTCGATCCCGGCGAGGCCGCGCCCGTGCTCGCCGAGCTCAAGCGGCGCAGCTGGAAGCTCAACGCGATCCTCAACACGCATTGGCACCCGGATCACACCGGCGGCAACGCGGCGCTCAAGGCCGAGACCGGCGCAGTGATCATCGCGCCTTCGGGCGAAGGCACACGCATCCCGGGCGCCGACTGGCTGGCGGGCGGCAACAACAAGATCAAGGTGGGCCAGCACGTGGCGCACATCCTCGAAGTGCCGGGGCACACCGCCGGGCACATCGCCTATCACTTCGCCGACGACCAGATGCTGTTCGTGGGCGACACGCTGTTCGCGATGGGCTGCGGCCGGCTGTTCGAGGGGACCGCGGAGCAGATGTTCGGCAACATGCAGCTCTTCGCCAAGCTGCCGCCCGAGACCCAGGTTTACTGCGCGCACGAATATACCCAGGCGAACGGCCGCTTCGCGCTGACCATCGAGCCCGACAACGAAGCGCTGCAGGCGCGGATGGCCGAAGTCGACGCGCTGCGCGAAGCCGGCGAACCGACGGTGCCGACGACGATCGGCGCCGAGTTGGCGACCAACCCGTTCCTGCGTGCCGAAAGCGCCGAGCAGCTTGCCGAGCGCCGCGCCGCCAAGGATGCTTTTTGATCGACGGCGCGGTATAAGCATCGCAATGTCGGGGGCGACGGGAGACTAGAGATGATCCGCTTCGCCTTGCCCGTGCTGATCCTGGGCGCCTGCGCCGCCAATGCAGCATTGCCGCAAAAGACGTCGAACCGGGACGACGCCAAGATCGCCAGGGCGCTGGAGGGGCTCACCGCCGGCGCGCCGCAGGATTGCATCGACCGGACCCGGGTGGGCGAGGTCCGCGGCTATCGCGACACGATCCTCTACGTCGGCGGCCGGAACAAGATCTGGCGCAACGATCCGATCGGCAGCTGCTCGGGCCTGGCGCAGGGCGACCTGCTGGTGGTGGAGAGCATGTCGGGCCGGATCTGCCGCGGCGACCGGGCGAGCACCCGGGCGCGGCTGGGCGGGATGCTGACGAGCAGCTGCGCGCTGGGCCCGTTCGTGCCCTATACGAGGGCGAAGTGAAGGGGCGCGCGGTCGGCGTCGTCGCGATCCTCGGCGCGATCGCACTGGCCGGGTGCATGCCGAGCGCCCAGATGCAGGCGAGCGAGCAGGCCGAGGCGGCGAAGGAGCTGACCCAGGCGCTGGGCGACCGCACACCCGGCACGCCGCGCGATTGCATCTCTACCAGCGATTCCGATGCGCCGCAGGTGATCGACGACCACACCATCCTCTACAAGCCGGTGGGCCGAACCTTGTGGCGCAACGACCTGGCGGCGAGCTGCCCGGGGCTGCGGCCCTACACCACGCTGATCGTCGAGGTGCACGGATCGCAGATCTGCCGCAACGACCGTTTCCGCGTGCTCGATCCGGGGACGACGATCCCCAGCGCCTATTGCATGTTCGGCAAGTTCACGCCGTACGAGATGGCGAAATAGGTCCCTAGTTCCTCCCCGAGGCAAGCTCGGGGAGGAATTTTGGGTCAGAGCACGTACCTGCTCAGGTCCGTATTCCGCGCCACCGCCGACAGTTGGCCGTCGACATAGGCGCCGTCGATCACCAGCGTCTCGCCCTTGCGGTCCTCGGCGTCGAAGCTGATGTCCTCGAGCAGCTTCTCCATCACTGTCTGGAGCCGGCGGGCGCCGATATTCTCGACCTCGGCATTCACTTCGGCAGCGATCTTCGCGACGGCGCGGATGCCGTCCTCCGTAAAGTCGATCTGCACACCCTCGGTGCCGAGAAGTGCTGCATATTGCTGCACCAGGCTCGCCTTGGTGTCGGAGAGGATCGCGACGAAATCGGCCTCGGTCAGCGCCTTCAATTCGACGCGGATCGGCAGGCGGCCCTGAAGCTCGGGGAGCAGGTCGCTCGGCTTGGCGACATGGAAGGCGCCCGAGGCGATGAAGAGGATGTGATCGGTCTTCATCGGCCCATATTTGGTGGCGACCGTGGTGCCCTCGATCAGCGGCAGCAGATCGCGCTGCACGCCTTCGCGCGAGACCGAGCCGCCGCGCACGTCGCTCACCGCGATCTTGTCGATCTCGTCGAGGAAGACGATGCCGTTGGCTTCGGCATCGGCCAGGGCAACCCGGCTGACCTCGTCCTGGTCGAGGCGCTTGTCCGCCTCTTCCTCGACGAGCTTCTCCCAGGCGGCGCGGACGTTGAGCTTGCGGCGCTTGAGCGGCGAGCCCGACAGGCCCTTCATCATCTCGCCCAGGTTGATCATCTGCGGGGCGGCGCCCGGGATGTCGAAGGGCATCGAGGGCGCCTGCTCGACTTCGATCTCGATCTCCGAATTGTCGAGCGTGCCTTCGTGGAAGCGCTGGCGGAAGGCCTCGCGGGTGGCGGTGCTGCTGTCCTTGCCGGTGAGCGCATCGAGCAGGCGCTGCATCGCGGCTTCCTCGGCCTTGTCCTTCACCGCGGCGCGGCGGCGCTCCTTCTCGAGCCGGATCGCCTCCTCGACGAGGTCGCGGGCGATCTGCTCGACGTCGCGGCCGACATAGCCGACCTCGGTGAACTTGGTGGCCTCGACCTTGACGAAGGGCGCGTCGGCGAGCTTCGCCAGGCGGCGGCTGATCTCGGTCTTGCCGCAGCCGGTCGGCCCGATCATCAGGATGTTCTTCGGCGTCACCTCGTCGCGCAGATCGGCGCTGAGCTGCTGGCGGCGCCAGCGGTTGCGCAGCGCCACCGAGACGGCGCGCTTGGCGTCCTTCTGGCCGATGATGTGCGCGTCGAGGGCGGCGACGATCGCCTTGGGCGTGAGATTCTCGTTCATTGGGGGAATTGGGTCTCTGGCATTGTTTCGACCCCGGATGTCGGGTGTCGGGGCCGCCGCTTCAAGCCGTGCAGCGGAAGCCTGCGAAGAAGGCCCGTTGCTTGTCGAGGATCTTCGCGATCCGCTCGGGCTGGGGGGTGGGATCCCATTCGCCATGCTCGAAGGTGCCGCCGCAGATGATGCCGTCGGCACGGGGGAACATATATCCCATGCGGCCGGCATAGGCGTACTGGACCTCGCTCTGGGGCAGCAGCACGGCAAGCTGGCCGCGCACCGGCTCGATGCCGGTGTCACCGAAGAGCTTGCCGGCGCCCAGGCCGGTGCAGTTGAACACCAGCGTTTCGGGCAGCGCGAGAATGTCCGCGGGTGTGGCGAAATCGCGGAGGACGAACCTGCCGCCGGCGATCTGCACGTCGCGCATCAGCTGGCGCAGGAGATGGCCGCTCTCGGCATACATGGTCGAGAAGCGGCGGACGCGCTGGACCGGGAAGGGATGTTCGCCGGGGCCGAGGACGACCCGATCCGCCTCGTAGAGGTTCGACAGGTCCGGCTCGGCATCGTCCGCGGCGGGCATCTGGAGGTAGGTCGGCACCCAGCGGATGCCATATTCCTCGCCGACCATGATTTGGAAGCGGCGCCAGCTATAGTCCATCGCCAGCTTGAACTGCGCGAGCCATTCGGGGGTGACCTGGCCGGGCTCGTAGAGGCTGGCGGGGTGCCACTGGCCGCCGGCGATGTTCGAGGTGGTGTGCGGCGGGAGCGCGGCGGCGTAGAGCGTGACCTGGCAGCCGGCCTCCTGGAGCAGCCGGGCGGTGGTGAGCCCGACGATGCCCGAGCCGAGCACCGCGACCGGGCTGCTATGGCCGGGCAGGCCGAGGTTGACCGCCAGGCGGGACGTGCCCCAGCTGAGCGTGATGCCGGCGCCGCCATGGCCGTAATTATGGACGAGGCGCTTGTCGCCGAGCGGCTCGGCGCGGACGACGAAGCCCTGGGCACGATAGGGGCGCAGGCCGGCGACGGTGCGGATGACGCGGGCCGGCGCGACCTGGACGGCGGGCAGGCATTTGGGCCCGCGCGTCGGATCGGGTCTTGCCGCCGGCCGGGGCATCGCGGTGCAGGCGGGCAAGGCGAGCGCGGCGGAGGCGATCAGCGGGCGGCGGGCGATCAGCATGGTGCGCAGGGTAGGCGCAGGCGCGCGCGGCTCAACCCTGATTTGGATTGGGGGAGGTATGAGCGGAGCTCATGGCCGCAGCCTAGTGCGGCTCGGCCAGCCAGGCCTCCGCCTCGTCCATTGTCATGAAGATCCGCAGCCGGGGATGCGACTGGGTGCGTTCGGCCTGGAGCTTGTTGAGAAGACTGCCGACCACCGATGCGGCGCGGCCCGAGGTGAGCCGCAGCCCGCCCTCGGCAATGCTGGGCAGCAGATCGGCGACGTCGTTCGCCTGGACAGGGAAGTCGCGAGTGTCGAGCAGCACGTCATAGTCGTCGCGGATCTGCCGCACTTCCTGCGCCTTGGCGCCGGCGGCGGTGGCAAAATCGCGGATCGTCTCCAGGGTCCAGAAATCGCGCATGACGACCAGCATGCGGTTGCGACCGGCATCATATTCCAACTCGAACTTCTTCACGCAGTCGCCCCCGGCGGATCATTGGGTGGTTGGTAAGGGAGCGGCGACGCTCAGGTCGCGCTGTCGAGGATTTCGACGGTCAGCCGGTCGTTGGTATAGACGCAGAGCTCGCCGGCGATCTTCATCGCAGCCCGTGCGATCTTCTCGGGGTCGCTTTCGTAATCGACCAATGCGCGCGCCGCGGCGAGGGCGAAATTGCCGCCCGAGCCGATCGCCGCCACGCCGCCTTCGGGCTCGAGCACGTCGCCATTGCCGGTGACGACCAAGGTCACGTCCTTGTCGGCGACGATCAGCATCGCCTCGAGATTACGGAGATACTTGTCGGTCCGCCAGTCCTTGGCGAGCTCGACCGCGGCGCGGAGCAGCTGGCCATTATGGCGCTCGAGCTTGGCCTCGAGCCGCTCGAACAGGGTGAAGGCATCGGCGGTGGCGCCGGCAAAGCCCGCGATCACCTTGCCATCGCCCAACGGACGCACTTTGCGCGCGTTGGGCTTCATCACGGTGTTGCCGGCCGAGACCTGGCCGTCACCCGCGATCACCACCTTGCCGGATTTGCGCACGGATAGAATGGTCGTGCCGTGCCACGCATTTGTTTCGCTCATGGCGCGGATATGGGGAGGGAGCGGCAATGCGCGCAAGGGGGTGACCCGTAACCGGTTACGATGATAGCAGGGCGCGAACGGGAGAGAGACATGGCGGACAACGCGCCGATCAGGAAGATCACCATCGTTGGCGGAGGCACCGCGGGCTGGATGACCGCGGCGATGCTCTCCAAGCTGTTCGTCCGCGGCTATGAGATACGGCTGATCGAGAGCGACGAAATCGGCATCGTCGGGGTGGGCGAGGCGACGATCCCGGCGATCCGCGAGTTCAACCAATTGGCCGGCGTTGACTATGTCGAGATGGTCAAGGCGACCCAGGCGACCTTCAAGCTGGGCATCGAGTTCCGCAACTGGAAGGACATCGGCAGCAGCTACATCCATGGCTTCGGCAAGATCGGCCAGGACGTGTGGTGGCTGCACGCGCACCAGCTCTGGCTCAAGATGCAGGCGCTGGGGAAGGCGAAGCACTTCGACCATTATGCGCTCAACTGTGTGGCGGCGCGGCAGGACCGGTTCTGCTTCCCCGATCCGCGCAACCCGGGTTCGCCGATCGCCGGGCTGGACTATGCCTTCCACTTCGATGCCTCGCTCTATGCGAAGTTCCTCCGCGGGCAGAGCGAGGCACGCGGCGTCACCCGGATCGAGGGACGGATCGTCGAGGCCAAGCAGCGCGAGGACGGGTTCGTCGACCATGTCGTGCTGAGCGACGGGCGGACGGTCGACGGCGACCTGTTCGTCGACTGCTCGGGCATGCGCGCGCTGCTGATCGGGCAGGCGCTGGGCGTAGGCTACGAGCATTGGAACAAGTGGCTGCTGTGTGACCGCGCGCTGGCGGTGCCGTGCGAGAGCGTGGCGCCGCTGACGCCCTATACCAGATCGACCGCGCATGGTGGCGGCTGGCAATGGCGGATCCCGCTCCAGCACCGCACCGGCAACGGCCATGTCTATTCGAGCGCGCATGTGAGCGATGAGGATGCCGCGGAGACACTGCTCGCCAATCTCGACGGCAAGCCGCTCGCCGATCCGCGGCCGGTGAAGTTCGCGCCGGGCAAGCGCGACCGGGCCTGGGAGAAGAACGTCGTCGCGATCGGGCTGGCCAGCGGCTTCCTCGAGCCGCTCGAATCGACGAGCATCCACCTGATCCAGACTGGCATCCTGCGGCTGGTGGCGCTGTTCCCGGGCCAGGGGTTCAACGCGGCGGACATCGCCGAGTACAACCGCCAGCACGATTTCGAATTCACCGACGTGCGCGATTTCATCATCGCGCACTACAAGGTGACCGAGCGCGAGGACACCGCGTTCTGGCGCTATCTGAAGCACATGGACGTGCCCGACAGCCTGGCTGAGCGGTTGGCGCTGTTCGAGAGCTCGGCGCGCTTCTTCCAGCACGGCAAGGCCGAGCTGTTCCGCGAGGAAAGCTGGGTGCAGGTGCTGATCGGGCAGGGGCTGAAGATGCGCCATGACCCGATGGTCGACATGATCGATCCGGGCGAACTGGCGCGCTTCATGGACGACATGGTCGAGGTGATCGCCGACGTGGCGAAGGCGATGCCGACCCAGCAGGAGTTCATCGACCGCAACTGCAAGGCGCCGCCGCTGCCCGCGATGGGCTGAGCCGCGCGGCAAAGTGAAGGGACTCGGGGCAAATCGTTTCACTTTGCCCGGTCTCGGGCGGGCCTGCTGCGAATCCGGGCGGAATCGGGATGCCGGCCAAGCCATGCGGGAAGCCAAGCAGGCGAAATCCTACATTGCAAGGGTAGTGCGCTCATAAGCCCCTCCCCCTCGGGGGAGGGGCTTAGATTAGAGACATCATCGGGCTTACCCGACTGTTGCCGGATAGGCACAGCGGCTCCGGAAAGCTGCCGGACACATCCGACAGCGCTGACAGAAGCGCTTGACAATCGTTTGTGGAACCGGTTTCAGACGCTGTTACAGAACATAACAAAACATAACAGAACATGTCCTGATTTGTAACCGGTTACAGCCTGGCATGGGTTGGGGAGAGGAATGAATGAAGAAGCTCGACGCTAAGCGCGTGGTCCTGGCGCGTGGTATCTCGGCAGCGGCGCTTGCCGCGGCGCTCACCGTAGCGGCACCGGCAATGGCGCAGACCAGCTCGTCGCTGCGCGGCCATGTCGACGGCGCCACCGCGGGCACGACGATCACCATCACCGACAACAACACCGGCCAGAAGGTGACGGCGACGACCGACGCCAACGGCAATTATTTCGTGCCGGGCCTGCGGCCGAGCACCTACAATGTCGAGGCGCCGGGTGCCGATGCCGCGACCGTGGTGGTGCCGGTGGGCCAGACGGTGGTCTATGACATCGCCGCGCCGACCGACTCGAGCAACCAGATCGTGGTGACCGGCGCCAAGGGGCGCACCGAAGTGCGCACCGCGACGATCACCACCAACGTGACGCCGGCGCAGATGGAGAATCTGCCGCAGAGCGACCGCAACTTCCTGAACTTCGCCGCGCTCGCGCCGGGCGTGAACGTCTCGCCGCCGGGCTCGAACCGCCAGGTCCAGGCCGGCGCGGTGAGCCCGGACAACACCAACACCTTCATCGACGGGTTCAGCCTGAAGAACCCGATCAACCATGGCGGCCTTTCGGGCCAGAACTTCTCGCAGGGCAATCCCTTCCCGCAGCTGGCGGTGCAGGAGTTCGCGGTCAGCACGCAGAACTTCAAGGCCGAGTACGAGCAGGCCGGTTCGGCGATCATCACCGCGGTGACCAAGACCGGCGGCCAGGAATTCCACGGCGACCTGTTCGGCGAGTGGCAGCCCAAGTCGTTCGTCGGCCGCCCCTATTTCGATCGCCCGGGCAACGCCAACAACCCGAACGGCACGATCGCCAAGCCGGACTATAACCGCTGGCAGTTCGGCGCCGATCTGGGCGGCCCGATCATCAAGGACGTGCTGCACTTCTACGGCGCGTTCGAGGGCATGAACCGCACCAGCCCGTCGACCACGGTGAACTTCTCGGCGCCGGTGCCGGCGAGCATCATCTCGCAGTATAACGGCAGCTATCCGCAGGACTTCAAGCAGCGCCTCTATTTCGGCAAGCTGACCTTCTTCGCCACGGCGAACGACACGGTGAACCTGTCGGCCTTCATCCGTAACGAGAAGAACCTGGCGGACTTCGGCGGCACTGCCGTTCCGAGCCATGGCCACTATCTCAACAACAATGTGAAGAACTTCATCGCCGACTGGAACCACCGCGGCGAGAACTGGCTGAACGAGATGCAGATCTCGTACTCGAAGGTGGACAACGGCACGCCGCGCACCACCGACGGCCCGGAGATCGTCCTCTCGAACGGCACCGATTTCGGCACGATCGCCGCGCTCGGCACCAACAGCTTCGAGCAGAACGACCACCAGGAATCGTTCACGGTGAAGAACAACGTCACCTTCTATGGCGGCAACCACGTCTTCAAGATGGGCGCCAAGGTCTCGTTCAACAAATATGAGCGGACCGAGGACAGCTATTCGAACGGCGGCTATTTCTTCAACGCGGCGGGCTATACCGGCTTCGATTCGAGCACGCCCTACGGTGCGCGCGTCTCGGTGATCGATTTCCGCCCGGCGACCGCCAACAACACCCAGATCGGCGCATTCGTCCAGGACGACTGGACGCCCGACGAGCACTGGACGTTCAACCTCGGCCTGCGCTGGGACTTCGAGACCAACGCCAAGAACGAGAAGTTCGTCACCCCGCAGAACATCCGCACTGCGCTGATGAACTATCCGGGCTGGCAGGCCGCGGGCATCAACCCGAACGACTATATCTCGACCGGCGAGAACCGGCATGCCTTCTGGGGCGCGATCCAGCCGCGCCTGGGCGTGAGCTATGACGTGAACGGCGACCGCGACCTGGTGTTCTTCGCCGGTGCCGGCCGCTATTACGACCGTCCGCTGTTCATCACCTCGGGCATCGAGACGGTGAAGAGCTACTACCAGAAGGTGGTGACGCTCAACTTCTGCGGTCCGGGCACCGCGACCCCGGTCTGCCCGGGCGTGCTGCCGGCCAACATGATCCCGTGGAGCGCAGGGCTGCGCAACGTCGATGCGCTGCGCGCCGCGGCGACCGCGACCGGCCTGGGCGGCGATGTGTGGCTGCTCAACAACGACACCAAGCTGCCCTTCTCGGATCAGTTCAACATCGGCATCCGCAAGCGCTTCGGGCAGATCCAGACCTCGATCGCGTTCAGCCACGTCCGCAGCCACAACATCTTCCGCTACGTGCGCGGCAACCGCCTGCCCAACGGCACCTATACCAGCCAGGGCGACCAGTGGATCGAAGACAACTTCCCTGCCGCCGGCCAGCTGCCGGGCTTCAGCGGCAAGCTGAACATCGGCGACAACCACGGCAAGGCGGTCTATAACGCGGTCTATATCACCGCGGAGAAGCCGTTCACCGCGAACAGCACCTGGGGCTTCAACACCTCGATCACGCTGCAGCGGGCGCGCACCAACGTGGCGCAGGAACTCGCCAACAATGACGAGTTCTACAATGGCCCGCGCGTCGATGCCTATGGCTGGAACTATGTGCAGGGCGTCGAGAAGTATCGCTTCGTCGGCACCGGCATCGTCCGCGGCCCGTTCGACACGGTGCTCTCGGGCACGCTGACGCTGAGCTCGGGCCCGGCCTTCGGTAACATCATCTTCAAGGCGAACCCGCCGGAAAACGCCTGCTGCTACGGCAATATGGGCGGCGTGTTCTTCCCGAAGGAGACCTTTGCCTATTCGAACCTCGACCTGCGCATCGCGAAGAAGTTCAAGATGCCGTTCGCCAACAGCCATGAGCTGGAAGTGAGCTTCGCGGCGTTCAACGTGTTCGACACGGTCAACCGCAACTATTCGGCATGGGGCGCCGGCAGCGGCGAGAACCCCACGTTCGAGGAGAACGGCACCGTCGGCAATGCCCGCAGCTTCCAGGTGGGCGCCAAGTACAAGTTCTGAGCCCACAGGGCTTGGCGAAATGGGGGGAGGGGAGCTTGGCTTTCCTCCCCTTTTTGTTTCCCTCTCCCCCTCGGGGAGAGGGAGAAAGGCTTTATGAAACCCGCGCGCTTTCACATCGGTACGAGCCGCAGCCCGGTGGTGACGATCGACGGGTTCGCCGATCCGGCGCCGTGGATCGCGCTGGCCGCGGAGATGGCGCCCTTCCCGTCGAGCAAGGGGACCTATTATCCCGGGCTCCGGCGGGTGATCGGGGCGACGGACGTCGCGGCCTGGGAGATGACCGCGCAATTGCTCGAGGGTGCCGCACCGTTCATCGGCGGCGGCTTCGATTTCGAGGGGTTCGACCTGATCGAGGCGAGTTTTTCGATGGTTACCGCGCAGCCCGAGACGCTCGATCCGGCGCAGCGCGCGCCGCATTTCGATTCGACCGATCCGGCCTATCTCGCGCTGCTGCTCTATCTGAACGAGACGCCGGGCACCGCCTTTTACCGCCAGCGCGCCACCGGCATCGAGGCGGTGAATGCCGAGAACCTGCCGGTGTTCATCGAGGCCGCGAAGCGCGAGAGCGCCGGGCTCTCCGGCTATACCGCCGGCTCCAACGCGCATTTCGAGCAGATCGGTGCGGTGGCCGGCCATGCCGGGCGACTCGCGCTCTACCAGGGGCGGCTGCTCCATTCGGGGATCATCCCCGCGACCCAAGATTTCAGTGCTGATCCCCGCGTGGGCCGGCTGACCCTCAATCTCTTCGTTCGGGGAAAAAGATGATGCGTACCAAGCTTCTTCTCGCCGCCAGCCTGATCGCCTCGGGCGCCGCGCATGCGCAGGACACGCGGCAGACCTATGCCAACCCGATCGACATCGATTACCGCTACAATTTCGAGCAGGTGAACCAGGGCATTTCGTACCGTACCGGCGCGGACCCGGCGATCGTCACCTTCAAGGGCAAATACTACCTCTTCCAGACGCTGGCGGACGGATACTGGTCGTCGAGCGACCTGGTCCATTGGACCTTCATCACGCCGAGCCGCTGGCCGTTCAATTCGATCGTCGCGCCGGCGGTGTGGAGCGACGGCGAGCGCATCCTGATCCAGCCTTCGATGACGCGGCCCGAATCGATCCTGTCGACCAGCGATCCCGACAGCGGCAAGCTCGATTTCTGGGTGCGGCGGATGCCCGAGCTTACCGATGCGGTGGGGGAGGGGAATGTGCCCGAGCCGGGTTCGGGCAAGATCCCGCCCGGCCCCTGGGACCCCGCGCTGTTCAAGGACGATGACGGCAAATGGTACCTGTACTGGAACTCGTCGAACGTGTTCCCGCTCTACGGGATGGAGATCGCGTTCCAGGACGGCAAGCTGATCTACAAGGGGCATCCGCAGACGATGCTCGCGCTGCATCCGGACCAGCATGGCTGGGAGCGCTTCGGCCAGGACCATAGCGGCGGACTGCCCAACGGCACCCCGATCAAGCCCTTCATGGAAGGCGCCTGGATGACCAAGGTGAACGGGCGCTACTATCTCCAGTACGGCGCGCCGGGCACCGAATATAACGCCTATTCGAACGGCACCTATGTCTCCGACAAGCCGCTGGGGCCGTTCGAATATGCGCCGTACAATCCGGTCGCCTACAAGCCCGGCGGCTTCGTGCAGGGCGCGGGGCACGGCTCGACCTTCCAGGACGTCAACGGCAATTGGTGGAACACCGGCACGCCGTGGATCGGCTATAACTGGACCTTCGAGCGGCGCATCGGCATGTGGCCGGCGAAGTTCTGGGCGGACGGGCAGATGGCGGTCTCGACCCGCTTCGGCGACTTTCCCCATTATGCCCCGACCGCGAAGGTGGAGGACCCGGAAAGCCTGTTCACTGGCTGGATGCTGCTTTCGTACAAGAAGGCGGCGACGGCTTCGTCGACGCAGGGTGAATTCGCCGCGGATCGGGTGACCGACGAGGATCCGCGCAGCTTCTGGGTGGCGGGGGCGAACAAGCCGGGCGAGACGCTGACGGTCGATCTGGGCACGGCGAAGACGCTGCGCGCGGTGCAGGTCAACTTCGCCGACTACAAGGCCGGGCGCTTCGGCGATGCGCCGGACATCTATACCGAGTTCGCGCTGCAATCGTCGCTGGACGGGAAGTCCTGGTCCCCGCTCGCGAAGACCGAGGCGCCGCGGCGCGACCGGCCCAATGCCTATTTCCAGCTGCCGGCGCCGGTGCAGGCGCGGTACGTGCGCTATGTCCATGGCCATGTCGGCGGGGCCAACCTGGCGATCAGCGACCTGCGCGTGTTCGGCAGCGCGGGGGGCAAGGCGCCGACCGCGCCGGCCGGGGTGACGGCGGTGCGCGACACCGACGCCCGCAACGCGCATGTGACGTGGAAGCCGGTGAAGGGTGCGGTCGGATATAACGTGCTGTGGGGTGTACGGCCCGACCGCCTGACGCTGACCTATCAGCGCTGGGCCGACCAGGGCGCGGCGCTCGACATCCGCGCGCTGAACCTGGGCGTCGACTATTGGGTGGCGGTCGAGGCGTTCGACGAGAATGGGGTTTCGAAGCGGACCAAGGCGGTGCGGGTCAGGTAGGGACAACAACCGTCATCCCGGCGAAAGCCGGGATCTCGTGCGGCTCCTTCCCCCGCGCCTTCGCCTGAGATCCCGGCTTTCGCCGGGATGACGGCTATTTGCCCAGCCAGCCGCCCCGGAACCCGGCCAGCGCCAGCCCCTTGCGGATCGCCGGGGAGCCCCGCATCCGCTTCCAGACGAAGTCGCTGCGGTAGTTCGCCGCCTGGAGCAGGATCGGGCCCTGGTCGATGCCGATATAGTCGGTGTCGTACCAGCCCTTGGCCGGATCGACCTGGCCCTTTTCCAGCGGCTGCCCCGGCCAGCGGAAGCTGGGATTGAAGGCATCGTAGAAGCCGTATTTGCCATAGAGCAGGTCGCCATGGTCGCGGATCAGCGCTTCGGCCGTGGGAATGACGATCTCGGGCGCGAAGGGCAGCGAGCCGAGTGCGGCGCTGGGGGTGATCGTGCCGTCGTCCCGGCCATCGGGCTCGTCGATCGGGCCGCGCGCGGAATAGCCGAAAAATTCGCAGTCCTTGCCCTTGAACGGCTTGCGGAAATTGCCCGGTCCGTCGCACGCGGCGAGGCCCCAGCTCCGGGCGCCATAGCCGTCCCACCCCATCGGATTGGCGATGCAATAGGCGTGGTTGGCGATCGTCTGGCGGCGAGCATTCTCGAAATAGTCGAGCCCGGCCTGGCGCATCGCGGTGTCGCGGATGCCGCGGAAGTCGATCCAGATATGGCTGTAAAGGCCCGGGAACAACGGCGCGAAGGCGAGGCGGCGGGTCGGCCCCTCGCCGCGCCAGAACCGGTCATAGGGTGCCGTCCAGGCTCCCCAGCTGTCGGCGGGCAGCGGATGCTCCGGGGCGGCGAGGCCCAGGATGTAAACGAACATCCCCTCGTTATAGCCGTCCCAGTTGCGCTCGATCAGGCCGCGGCCGGGATGCCAGCCCATCGACACCGCCTTGCGCCCGTCGGAGCGGAAGAAGTTCCAGTCGGCGCGGGCATAGAGCTTGTGCGCCAGGTCGCGGATCTCGCGCTCCTTCGCATCTGCCCGGTCATAATATTGGCCGGCGAACAGCACGCCCATCAGCAGCAGCGTGGTGTCGACGCTGGAGAGTTCGACGTCGCGGAAGCGGGCGCCGCTGATCATGTCGATGAAATGGTAGAAGAAGCCCTTGTGGCCGATCCGGCCCTCGGGCTCGGGGCCCTGCGGCGATTCCCAGAAGAAGCGCAGCGTGGTGAGCGTGAGGTCGCGCGCCTCGGCCCGGGTGATCCAGCCGCGCTCGACGCCGATCGGATAGGCAGTGAGCGCGAAGCCGACCGAGGCGATCGAGCAGAAGCTGGGCGAGGGATAGCGATCCGGGACCAGGCCATTATCGCGCCGCGCGGTTTCCCAGAACCAGCGGAAGGTGCGGTATTCGATGTCGGCGTACCAGGCCGGCAGCGTGCGCACGGCGGGCGCAGGCTTCCCGCGCGACTGGGCGGCGGCCGCGCCGGGCAGCGCCGCGCCGGCAAGCAGGAGCGAAGACCGCGAAAGGAGCGCGCGCCGGTCGATCATGATCAAAGCCTCATACACGAGAACGGAAAAGGGTTCTGCCCCGGACCTAGCCGCAGCCCAAAAAATCGGGGGCAGCGCATGGGGCGCCGCCCCCCAGGGGGGGTGTAACCAGCGAAGGGCCGTGACTGAAACCGGTTACAGTTTCAGGACAAAAAGAAGCGGAGCCGCACTCACGCATATGCGGCTCCGCCGGGGGAAGCGGTGCGCGGCGCCGTGGTGGCGCGCATCACCAGCTCGGGGGTCTGGGTTTCGCTGGCGCGGACCTGGTCCTTGCCCTCGATCATGTCGATCAGCCGGGCGACGGCGCGGGCGCCCATCTCGGCGATGTTCACGCGCACCGTGCTGAGCGCGAGATAGCGGGCGAGGGGAACGTCGTCGAAGCCGGCCACGGCGATGTCCTCCGGCACGCGCTTGCCGCTGGTGCGCAGGATGTGGAGGCAGCCGATCGCCATGCTGTCATTGGCGGCGAATACCGCGTCGACGGGGATGGCGCCGGCGAGAATCTCCTGCGCGGCGGCTTCGCCCGCCTCTTCGTTGAAGTCGCCCGCGATGATATGCGGCGTGAGGCCCAGCCGCTTGCAGGCGGCGCGGTAGCCGTCGGCACGCTCGCGCGCATCGACATTGCCCTGCGGGCCGGCGATGTGGACGATGTGGCGATAGCCATTCGCATGGAGATGCGCGACCATCGCCTCGGCGCCCGAGCGATTGTCGAAGCGCAGCGCCGGGCGGCCGGGCAGCTCGGCATGGCTGTTGATCATCACCGAGGGCAGCGCGGGCGGCAGCGCGCTTTCGAGCGTGGCGGGCGCGATGTGCGGGGCCATCACCAGCAGTCCGTCGACGCGGCCGCGCATCGCCCGGAGCGCCACCGCGGCCTGATCGCCGTCGTCGTGCATGTTGGAGAGCAGGAGGAGATAGCCGCGGCGGCTGGCTTCCTTGTCCATGCCGCGCACGCATTCGGAGAAGAACTCGCCGTGCAGATCGGGCAGCACCACGCCGATCGCATGCGCGCGGGCCAGGCTGAGGCTGCGTGCGCCGGCATGCGGGACATAGCCGAGCTCGGCCGCGGCCTTGATCACCCGGTCGCGCGTTTCGGCGCGGACATTGTCGAGACCGTTGAGGGCGCGCGATACCGATGCCACTGATACTTCGGCGCGCCGTGCAACGTCGCGAATGGTGGCCTCGCCCATTTAGTCCCTTCTCCCCGGGTCACGCATGTTTCCTGCGTTTAACACCGCTTCGGCGATTGCAATACAAGCTGTCTCAGGAGTATGTAACCGGTTACGGTTGGCGCTCACAAGCAAAAAAGTTTCGCGCCGGGCATGTTCGATATCAAATCCCGGCATGGGTGGTGCCGGGGGTTCAGGAGAGGAAACACGATGTTCGACACCAGGATTTCGCGACGCGCGGCGCTGTTGGGAGCCGGTGCGGTTGCGGCCTGGGCCGCGAGCCCGGCGCGCGCGATGCTGCAGGCGGCAGGCAGCCTGCCGGTGCCCGCCTTCATCGATGCGCTGATCGCCAGGATGACGGTGGAGGAAAAGGCCGGCCAGCTCACCTTGCTGCCCGCGGCCTGGGGCGGCGGCGTCGCCACCGCGCTCAACCCGCCGACCAACGGCCCGAGCTTCGAGGAGCAGCTGGCCGACGTCGAGAAGGGCCGCCTGACCGGCGTGTTCAACGGCAATGGCGCCGAGATGGCGCGCCGCATGCAAACCGTGGCGATGACCAAGTCGCGCCTCAAGATCCCGCTGCTCTTCGCCGCCGACGTGATCCACGGCCACCGCACGATCTTCCCGGTGCCGGTGGGCGAGGCGGCGTCGTTCGAGCCCGACCTGTGCGAGCGTACTGCGCGCATGGCCTCGTACGAAGGCGCCGCGGCGGGCATCGACTGGACCTTCGCGCCGATGGTCGACATCGCCCGCGACCAGCGCTGGGGCCGCACGATGGAAGGCGCGGGCGAGGATACGCTGCTCGGCGAGCTGATCGCTGCGGCGCGCGTGCGCGGCTTCCAGGGCAAGGACCTGAAGGCGAACGACGCGATGCTGGCCTGCTTCAAGCATTTCGCCGCCTATGGCGCTGCCGAGGCTGGGCTCGACTACAACAGCGTCGATATTTCCGAGCGGACGCTGCGCGAAGTCTATCTGCCGCCGTTCAAGGCTACGCTCGACGCGGGCGCGCTGGCGGGCATGGCCTCGTTCAACGAGATCTCGGGCGTGCCCTCGACCGGCAATGACTGGCTGATGCGCAAGCTGCTGCGCGACGAATGGGGGTTCGAAGGCTTCGTGGTGTCGGACTATACCGGCGACATGGAAATGATCGACCATGGCTTCGCCGCCGATGCGCGCGAGGCGACCAAGATCGCCTTCCTCGCCGGCGTCGACATGAGCATGACCAGCGGCTTCTACCGCGATCACCTGCCCGATCTGGTCGCCAAGGGCGAAGTGCCGATGGCGACGCTGGACGATTCGGTGCGCAAGGTGCTGGCGATGAAGGCGCGTCTGGGCCTGTTCGAGGATCCGTTCCGCCGCATCGACCTGAAGCGCGAAAAGGCGCGTTCGCGTACCAAGGCGGCAATCGCGCTGTCGCGCGAGAGCGGGCGCAAGTCGATCGTGCTGCTCAAGAACGACGGCGATCTGCTGCCGCTGCCCAAGAGCGGCAAGAAGATCGCGCTGATCGGCCCGTTCGCCGAGGGGCCGCACGACATCAACGGGCCCTGGGTGGTCTATGGCGACAATGCCCAGGCGATCGACCTGGCGACCGGCGTGAAGGCGGCGGTGGCCGACAAGGGCGCGGTGAGCGTGACGCTCGGCTCGGGCGTGGAGGAGCCGCTGGCCGGCGGCGTGGCGGCGGCGGTGGCCGCGGCGAACGCGGCCGATGTGGTGATCCTGGCGATCGGCGAGGCGGAGAACATGTCGGGCGAGGCGCAGTCGCGCACCGAGATCGTGATCCCGGCGCCGCAGATGGAACTCGCGGAAGCGGTGGCCAAGACCGGCAAGCCGATCGTGGTGGTGCTCAAGAACGGCCGCGCGCTGGCGCTTGAAGGCGCGGTGCTGAACGCGCCGGCGATCCTCGTCACCTGGTTCCTCGGCTCGGAAGGCGGCAACGCCACTGCCGACGTGCTGTTCGGCGACTATAGCCCGGCCGGGCGCCTGCCGTGCAGCTTCCCGCGCTCGCCGGGGCAGCAGCCCTATTATTACAACCATAAGCCGACCGGCCGCCCCAATCCCGAAGGGCCGCTCCAGCCCTACAAGGCGCATTATCGCGGCATCCCGAACTCGGCGCTGTTCCCGTTCGGCCACGGCCTGACCTATGGCAAGGTGGGCTATTCGGACCTGTCGGTGCCGGCGACGCTCGCCTGGGACGGCGAGATCACCGTTTCGGCGAAGATCACCAATTCGGGATCGCGCGCGATCGAGGAAGTGGTGCAGCTCTATATCCGCGACCGGGTGGCAAGCGTGACCCGGCCGGTGCGCGAGCTCAAGGCGTTCCGCAAGCTGGCGCTGGCGCCGGGGGCGAGCGAGACGGTGACGTTCAAGCTCAGCCGCGCGCAGCTGCTGTTCATCGGCCGCGAGAACAAGCCGACCGTCGAGCCGGGGCTGTTCGACGTCTGGATCGCGCCCTCGGCCGAGGCCGAAGGCGTGAAGGCGCAGTTCACGCTGGTGGCCTGAGGCATCAAATCCTCTCCCGGAGGGAGAGGGGGACCGCGCCCGAAGGGCGTGGTGGAGAGGGAATGTCATGAGCGATATCGCCTGCGGCAAGCCCCCTCCACCAGCTTTGCTGGTCCCCCTCCCCCTCCGGGGGAGGATTTAATTGGCCCGCTCCTCCAGGTCCTTCACGATCTTCGCGTGCGCACCCTTGCCGAGCGGGTTGAGCCACATCCCCACCACCGACAGCGCGAGGAACGCCAGCGGCACCAGCGCGATCGTGCCGCGCATCGCGGCGAGCGTGGCATCGCTCTGGCGGACATTGGCGACATAGCCGGCGGCGTCGAACCCGGTGGCGAGCAGCGCGGTGGCGAGGCCGATCGCGATGCGCTGGAGCAGCGCGGCCATGCCGAACACCGCGCCTTCCACGCGCAACCCCGTCGCCTGCTCGCCATATTCCACCGTGTTGGGCAGCATCGCCCAATAGGCGAAGTGCAGCCCGACGATCAGCGCCTGCATCGCGACGAGGAAGAGCTGCATCGGTCCGGCCCGGTCGATATGCACGACGACGAACAGCGCCAGCCCGGCCATGCAGGCGCTCGCAGCGAAGAACCACAGCCCGCGCGTGCCGAAGACGCGCTGGAGCAGCATCCAGCCCGGCACCGCCGCTGCGCCGACGACGCCCATCCAGGCAAGCGCGCTTTGTCCCGCGACATCGTCGCCGACGAAATATTTGAAATAGTAGAGCACCGATTTGTTGAGGATCGTCACTGCGACGATCATCGCCATCATCGCCAGGTTGAGCGTGACGAAGGCGCGGTTCGCGGCGAGGCTCCGCAGGCTGGCGAGGATCGAGGGCGGCACGGCGCGCGCCGGCACGACCTGCTCGCGATAGGAAACGCCGACCAGCATCAGGATCGCGGTGCCGAGGATCGCGAACAGGATCGCCGCGCCGAGATAGGACTGGGCAGCGACCTGGCTGCCGCTGAGCCAGGCACCGAGCGGCAGGGTGCCGCGCGCGACCAGCACCGCCGCCATCGTGCCGAACAGCATGCGCATGCCGGCGAGGAAGGCCCGGTCGCGGCTGTCGCTGCTCACCCGCGCGCTCATTGCGAGATAGGGCACGTTGACCGCGGCATAGGCGGTGCGGAACAGCAGATGACCGATAAAGATGCTCGCGATGCTCCACCAACCGGTGGCGAGCGGCGGCGCATAGGTGAGGACGAAGGCAAGGCCGAGCGGGATGCTGCCGAGCATCAGGAAGCGGCCATAGCCGCGCCCGGGCTCGCGGCGGTCCGCGACCGCGCCGGCGATGAAATTGGCGAGCCCGTCCCACACCGACGCGACCGTGTAGATCGCCGCCGCGGTCGCCACCGGCAGGCCCAGCGCCTCGGTATAATAGAAGAGCAGGAAGAGCATGATGCTCTGCCAGTAGAGATTGAAGGCGAAGTCCCCGAAGGCGAAGAGCAGCAGCCGCGCGCGGGCCGGCGCGGCACGGAGGCGGGCGATCATTCTGGCGACGCCCTTCCGCAAGGTCCGTCATGCTGAACTTGTTTCAGCATCCAACTCTCCCCCGGCGATATCCCCTGTGGCGCGTTGGACCCTGAAACAAGTTCAGGGTGACGGTTGCGGGAAGGCTTATCGGACAATCTCGATCCGCTTCGCGCCTGGCTGATCTTTCAGCGTGAAGGACAGGGTGCGGGCCGAGACGTCGCGTGTCGTGCGGATACCCTTCACCCTGCCATCCCCGTCCCAGCCATGGATCGTCACTGCGATCTCCTTCCACCACGGCCTGTATGCGCCCGCGCGCTTGCCGAAGTCGAGGGTGAGGCCCTGGGGCGTGACCGTGCAGGTGATCTCCTGGCGCAGCGTGGCGCCGTGCAGGCTGGCGCCGTCGTCCCAATAGAGCGCGCCGTGGCAATCGGGGCCGGGATAGACGTGCAGCTCGAGCGGGCCCTGCGGCACCTCGGCCGTGCTGCGGGCGAGCGGCTGGCGCGGGAGGATCGTGCCCGGGCGGACATAGACGGGCAGGCGATCGAGCGCGGGCATCTCCTTGTGCTTCTCCGCGACCGGCAGGCCGCTCCAATAATCGTACCAGCCGGCCGAGGGCAGGCACACGTCATAGGCGCGGCCGGTCTCGTAGCGCGGCGGCGCGGCGACGAGCAGGTCGCGGCCGAGCGTGAAGCTCATCGACTGGTCGCAGGCCGGGGCGAGCTGGGACGGATAGTCGTACCAGACCGGGCGCATCACCGGATCGCCGGCGCGCGCAGTCTCTTCGGCCACCGCATAGAGATAGGGGAGCAGCCGGTAGCGCGCCTCGATGAACTTGCGGCGGATGGCGAGATGCTCGGGGCTGTCGGCCCAGGGCTCGGTGCGTGGGCCGTCCTTGGTGACATGGACGCGGAATATCGGCGTGAACGCGCCGATCGCCACCCAGCGGGTGAGCAGCTCGGGGCTGGCGCCGCCGACGAACCCGCCCACGTCCGCCCCCGACCAGGCCATGCCCGACAGGCCCAGGTTGAGCAGCTGCTGGACCGAGAGGCGCAGATGCTCGGGCGAGGAGCTGTTGTCGCCCGTCCAGGTGACGGCATAGCGCTGGGCGCCGGCATAGGCGGCGCGGGTCATCACGAAGGGGCGGGCGTCCGGCTGGAGCTTCAGCAGCCCGTCATGCGTCGCCCGGGCATTCTCCATCCCATAGACATTGTGGATCTCGGCGTGGGAAGCGCTGCGCGGGGCGAAATCGTCGCTGTCGATCCGGTGGACAATGTCGAGCGGCATCGTCTTGCTCGGCGTCTCGAAGATCGCCGGCTCGTTCATGTCGTTCCAGAAGCCGGCGATGCCGTCCGCCAGGCCCTTGTAGAGCCCGCCCCACCAGGCACGCGTGGCGGCGCGGGTGAAATCGGGGAACACGGCCGGGCCCGGCCAGACGGGGGCGACATAGAGGCTGCCGTCCGGATTGGTGAGGAAATGGCCGCCGGCCTTGCCGCTGTCATAGGGGGCATAGCCCTGATCGGGCGCGGCGGCGATGTGGAGATCGGTGATCGCGACCAGCCGGATACCGGTGCTGCGCAGGTCGGCGGCGAGGCGCTTGAGATCGGGATAGGCCGCGGCATTGGTGGTGAAGGGGCGGTTGCGGTCCTGGAAATCGATATCGAGCCAGATCACGTCGAGCGGGATGCCGCTCTCCCGTGCCTTGCCGGCAATGTCGCGCACTTCGGCATCGGACATGTAGCTGTAGCGCGACTGCTGATAGCCGAGCGCCCAGCGCGGCGGCAGCGGCGCCTTGCCGGTGAGATCGGTATAGCGACGGACGACCTCGGCGGGCGTGGGGCCGGCGATCAGATAATAGTCGATCGGGCCGGCGGGCGCGCCGATCGCCAGCACGCCTTCCTCCCGGTGGCCGAAATCGAACCAGCTGCGGCGGGTGTTGTCGAGGAACAGGCCATAGGCACCGCCCGCGCCGCCGACCGACAGCGCGAAGGGGATCGACTTGTAGATGGGATCGGTGGTGCCTTCATAGCCGAACGCATCGGTGTTCCAGTTGACGTAGCTGGCGCCGCGCCGATCGAACGGGCCGGTCTTGTCGCCGAGCGCGAAATAATGCTCGCCGAGCGGGAGCGCCTTGCGCAGCGTGAAGGCATCGCCCTCGAGCCTGAGCGGATCGGCAGCGTCGGCGGCGATGGTCTTGCCGGCCCTGTCGGTGACGGTGAGGCGCAGCGTAGCCGGATCGACATGGACGACGAGCGCGGCGGTCTCGAAGCCGTCGGTACGCGGGGTGACGGTGGCGCGCCGGCTGCGAACGGAAGCGGGAATGGCCCAGCTGGCATCCTCGGGGAACCGGCCCTGGGGGGCGATCTGCACGCGGAGGATCTCGGGCGTGAGCGCGGTTATCCGGAGGACCGCCGCGCCGCGGACGAACTCGCCGCCGCCCGAAGCCGGGGTCTGCGCCACGGCCGGCAGGGTCCACAGGAGCAGGCATAGGGCTACCAGCATGCGCATGGGGATACTCCTCTCCGCTGCCCGGATCTGGGACCGATTACAGCGCTGCCGAGCCATAGCGTGGGCCGAAGGCGCCGAAAACGGCGATTGTGCCAGCCGGGGCGGTTACACGCGGTTACAATCGCTTACCAACTGCGCGTGTTTTGGGCAGTGCAGCATCGCTAGGCGGGCGCCTTCCTCCACAAAAGGCCCCCGATCATGCCGCTGCGAAACTCGATAGCCCTCCCTGCAGCCCTGTTGCTCGTCGGGTGCGGGGGCGCCAAGCAGATGCCGGCGAAGGGACCCGCCGAAGTCGGCGTGGTCACGCTGCGCACCGAGCCGGTGACGATGACCTCCGAGCTTACCGGGCGGACCACGGCGACGGCGGTGGCGGAGATCCGGCCGCAGGTCGACGGCATCATCAAGGCGCGGCTGTTCCAGGAGGGGTCCTATGTCCGCGCCGGCCAGCCGCTCTACCAGATCGATCCGCGGCTCTACACGGCGGCGCGCAACCAGGCAGCGGCGCAGCTGGCGAGCGCCCAGGCATCGGTGATCACCGCCAATGCCAAGGTCGAGCGCTACCGCCAGCTCGGCACCGCCGACGCGGTGAGCAAGCAGGAGATCGACGACGCGGTCGCCACCGCGCGGGCGGGGCAGGCGAGCGTGCGCCAATATGCCGCGACGCTCGACACGGCGAAGGTCAATCTGGGCTTCACGCGCGTCTATGCGCCGATCTCGGGCCGGATCGGCCGCTCGAGCGTGACGCAGGGCGCGCTGGTCGGCGCGGCACAGACCACTGCGCTGGCGACGATCCAGCAGCTCGACCCGATCTATGTCGACATCCAGCAATCGAGCGACGCGCTGCTGGCACTCCGGGAGAGCCTGGCCAAGGGCGACATGCTGCCGGCCAGCACCAGCGTGCAGCTGATCCTCGGCAATGGCCGCACCTATGCGCAGACCGGCACGATCGAGTTCGGCGAAGTCACGGTCGACGAGAGCAGCGGCATGGTGACGCTGCGCGCGCGCTTCCCCAATCCCAACAACGTCCTGCTGCCCGGCATGTTCGTGCGCGTGAAGGCACCGCAGGCGGTGGTGCAGAACGGCATCCTGGCGCCCCAGGCGGGCATCACCCGCGACGCCAAGGGCAATGCCACCGCGCTGGTGGTGGGCAAGGACAACAAGGTCGAGCAGCGCACCGTCACCGTGGCGCAGGCGATCGGCGACAAGTGGCTGGTTACCGGTGGCCTCAAGGCCGGCGACCGGCTGATCGTCGAAGGCACCGACAAGGCGCGCGCAGGCACGCAGGTGAAGCCGGTCGCGGCGGGCAGCAACTGAGATGGGGATCAGCCGCTTCTTCATCGATCGCCCGATCTTCGCCTGGGTGATCGCGATCGTGATCATGCTCGCGGGCGTGTTCGGCCTGAGCACCCTGCCGGTCGCGCAATATCCCGACGTCGCGCCGCCGACGATCAGCATCCGCGCCACCTATCCCGGCGCCTCGGCCGAGACGCTGCAGACCAGCGTCACCCAGATCATCGAGCAGCAGCTCACCGGTATCGACGGGCTGCTCTATTTCAGCTCCTCGTCCGACAGCTCGGGCAGCGCCTCGATCACCGCCACCTTCGCCAAGGGCACCGACCCGGATACCGCGCAGGTGCAGGTGCAGAACAAGGTGCAGCAGGCGACCTCGCGCCTGCCGACCGCGGTGACCTCGCAGGGGGTGACCGTCACCAAGTCGAACAGCGACTTCCTGATGATCGTCGCGCTCTACGACAAGAGCGACAAGAGCAGCGCCAGCGACATCGCCGACTATCTCGTCACCAATTTCCAGGACACGCTGGGCCGCGTCGACGGCGTCGGCCAGACCCAAGTGTTCGGCGCGCAATATGCGATGCGCATCTGGCTCGATCCCAACAAGCTTGCCGCGCGCAAGCTGATGCCGTCGGACATCTCGAGCGCGCTCACGACCCAGAACACCGACATCTCGGCCGGCCAGATCGGCGCGCTGCCGGCAGTGAAGGGCCAGATGCTCAACGCCGTGGTGCGCGGCAAGTCGCGGCTGACCTCGGTCGACCAGTTCCGCAACATCGTGGTGAAGACCGAGACCGACGGATCGGTCGTCCACCTGTCCGACGTCGCGCGCGTCGAGCTGGGGCAGGAAAGCTACAGCTCCTCGGCCGAGCTCAACGGCCATCCGGCATCGGGCATCGCGATCCAGCTCGCCACCGGTGCCGACGCGCTCAAGACCGCGGCCGCGGTCAAGGCGCGTGTCGCCGAACTCTCGAAGAACATGCCGGCGGGCTACACCATTGCCTTCCCGCGCGACACGACCGACTTCGTCAAGCTGTCGATCAAGGAAGTGATCAAGACGCTGGTCGAGGCGATCATCCTCGTCGTCGTGGTGATGTTCGTCTTCCTGCAGAGCTGGCGCGCCACGCTGATCCCGGCGATCGCGGTGCCGGTGGTGCTGCTCGGCACCTTCGGGGTGCTCGCGGTGGCCGGCTATTCGGTCAACACGCTGACGCTGTTCGCGATGGTGCTGGCGATCGGCCTGCTCGTCGACGATGCGATCGTCGTGGTCGAGAATGTCGAGCGCGTTATGGCGGAGGAGGGGCTTTCCCCGCACGACGCCACGGTCAAGTCGATGGGCGAGATCGGATCGGCGCTGGTCGGCATCGCGCTCGTCCTGTCGGCGGTGTTCCTGCCGATGGCGTTCTTCGGCGGATCGGCGGGTGTCATCTATCGCCAGTTCTCGGTGACGATCGTCTCGGCAATGGTGCTGTCGGTAATCGTCGCGCTGGTGCTGAGCCCGGCACTGACCGCCACTTTGCTCAAGCCGGGCCATCACGATCCGCTCGAGCGCAAGGGGCTGGCCGGCAAGTTCAATCGCTGGTTCGCGCGGACGACCGGCCGCTACGAGGGCGGCGCCCATTCGGTGATCCGCCGCCGGGTGCTGCATCTCGGCGTGTTCGTCGTGATCGCGGGGCTGATGGCGGTGCTGTTCCTGCGCCTGCCGACCAGCTTCCTGCCCGAGGAAGACCAGGGCACGTCGATGGTGATGTACACGCTGCCCGCCGGCGCCACTGCCGAGCGGACCGACAAGGTGCGCAAGCAGGTCCAGCATTTCTATTCGGGCCAGGCCGATGTCGACAGCGTCTTCACCATCTCCGGCTTCAGCTTCGGCGGGTCGGGGCAGAATGCGGGCATGGGCTTCGCCACGCTGAAGCCGTTCGATGAGCGCAGCGGCGCCGCCCATTCGGCGGGTGCGATCAACGGCAAGGCGATGGCGACCTTCTCGAAGATCCGCGACGCGCAGGTCTTCGCGATGACGCCGCCGGCGATCTCAGGCCTCGGCCAGTCCAACGGCTTCACCTTCGAGCTGCTCAATTCGAGCGGCATGGCCCAGGCAGACTTCGTCGCGCTGCGCGACAAGCTGATCGCGGCGGCGAACCAGGACTCGAAGCTCTCCGCCGTCCGCGCCTCGACGCTGCCCGATACGCCGCAGCTCAACGTCACGCTCGACGAGGCCAAGCTCGCCGTGCTGGGCCTGAGCGAGAGCGACGTGAACAGCGCGCTGAGCACCGCCTGGGGCGGTACCTATGTCAACGACTTCGTCGATCGCGGCCGGGTGAAGCGCGTCTATATGCAGGCCGATGCGCCGTTCCGGATGCTGCCCGAGGACATCAACCAGTGGCAGGTGCGCAATTCGAGCACCGGCGAGATGGTGCCCTTCTCGGCCTTCGCCACCCTGTCGTGGGAGAAGGGGCCGAACAGCGTCTCGCGCTTCAACGGCCTGCCGTCCTACGAGATCCAGGGTTCGGCGGCGAGCGGCACCAGCTCGGGCGAGGCGATGCAGCGTATGATCGAACTGCAGCAGCAGGTGGCACCCGGCACCAGCTATGCCTGGTCGGGCCTGTCCTATCAGGAGAACCAGACCAGCGGCCAGGCGCCGATGCTCTACGGTGCGTCGATCCTGATCGTGTTCCTCTGCCTCGCTGCGCTCTACGAAAGCTGGTCGGTGCCGATCGCGGTGCTGCTCGTGCTGCCGCTCGGCATCATCGGCGCGGTGCTCGCGGTCACCTTCCGCGGCCTCAGCAACGACATCTATTTCCAGGTCGGCCTGATCACCACGATCGGCCTGGCGGCGAAGAACGCGATCCTGATCGTCGAGTTCGCCGAGGATGCGCGGCGCCGGGGCAAGGACCTGGTCGAATCGGCGCTGGAGGCAGCCCGACTGCGGCTGCGCCCGATCCTGATGACCAGCCTGGCGTTCATCTTCGGCGTGCTGCCGCTGGCGATCGCCACCGGTGCCGGCGCCAACAGCCGCATCGCGATCGGCACCGCCGTGATCGGCGGCATGCTGACCGCGACGGCGCTGGCGATCTTCTACGTGCCTATGTTCTTCGTGGTCATCGCCAAACTCTTCCACAGCCGCGCGCCCAAGGCGCAGGAGGCACAATCGTGAGCCCGTTTCGTACCCTGGTGCTGCTGGCCGGCGCCGCTTCGCTGACCGCCTGCAACATGGCGCCCAAATATGTGCGCTCGGTCTCCGAATTCGTGCCGCCCGAATGGCCGCAGGGCGCAGCCTATGCGCCGGCACAGGAGGGCGCCGCCGGCATGCCGTGGCGCAGCCTGGTCGGCGACGACAAGCTGCGCCAGGTGATCGAGCAGGCGCTGGCCCGCAACCAGGACCTGGCCGCCGCCGTCGCCAATGCCGAGATGGCGCGCGCGCAATATCGCACCCAGCGCTCGAACCAGCTGCCCACGCTCGCGGCGAGCGCGGGGGCTACCGTCCAGCGCACGCTGACCGGCCCGCAGACCGCCACGACCGGTGACACGACGCAGTTCACCGGCAACATCGGCGTCAGCGGCTTCGAGATCGATCTGTTCGGCCGGCTCAAGAACCTGTCGCGCCAGGCGCTCGAACAATATCTCGCCAGCGATTCGGGCACGCGATCGACGCGCTTCACGATCGTTGCCGAGACGGCCACCGCCTATGCGACGCTTGCCGCCGATCAGGATCTGCTGGCGATCGCCCGGCAGCAGGTGGCCAGCGGCGAAGAGACGGTGCGGCTGACCAACAAGCTGCACGATGTCGGGCTGGTCAGCGGCAGCGATGTCGCCGACGCGCAGACGATCCTTGCCCAGGCCAAGGCCGACGTCGAATCCTATACCAGCCAGGTCGCGCAGGACCGCAACGCGCTCGAGCTGCTCGCGGGCGGCAAGATCGACGATGCGCTGCTGCCGAGCGGATTGGCCGCGCTCGACGCCAGCGTCGCCAATGTCCCCGCCGGCCTGTCCTCGACGGTGCTGCTCGACCGGCCCGACGTGGTCGAGGCCGAGCATCAGCTCAAGGGCGCCAACGCCAATATCGGCGCGGCGCGCGCGGCCTTCTTCCCGACGATCTCGCTCACCAGCCTGGTCGGCGTGGCGAGCAATGCGCTCTCCAGCCTGTTCAGCGGATCGACGACGACCTGGTCGGCCAGCCCGTCGGTCAGCCTGCCGATCCTGGGCGGCGCCAATCGCGGCAACCTCGAATATGCCAAGGCGCAGGCGAGCTATTATCTCGCCACTTACCGCAAGACTGCGCAGACCGCGTACAAGGAAGTCGCCGATGGCCTGGCCCGGCGCGGCACCATCGTTCGCCAGCGCGCGGCGCAGGACGATCTCGTCGCCGCCGCGGACAAGAGCTGGACCGTTGCCGATGCGCGCTACAAGCAGGGCATCGACAATTTCCTGACCGCGCTCGTCGCGCAGCGTACGCTCTATTCGGCACGGCAGGGCGCGGTGAGCCTGATGCTCACCGACATCTCGAACCGGATCACCCTCTACCAGGCGATCGGATCGGACGCCTCGCTGTGAGCCCCCCTTTGGCCCTGACCGTCGAGGCGCTATAGCCGATGGCGGAGGAAGGCTTGGTCGACGATTTGGGGCATGTGCCGCGGCTGCTGGTCGTCGATGACGATCCGGACATCCGCGAACTGGTGATCGAGCAGCTCGCCCGCGAGGGCTATGCGCTGCAGGCGGCCAAGGACGTGGCGGGCGTGCGTGCCGCGCTCGCCGCTGGGCCGATCGACCTGATCGTGCTCGATCTGGGCCTGCCCGACGGCGACGGGCTGGCGCTCTGCCGCCAGCTGCGTGCGGAAGGGCATGACGGCGCGATCATCATGGTCACTGCGCGCGACAGCGCGATTGACCGGGTGCTGGGCCTCGAACTGGGTGCCGATGATTACCTGACCAAGCCGTTCGAGCCGCGCGAGCTCAGCGCCCGCGTGCGCAACCTGCTGCGCCGGCGTCCGCCCGCAGCGCGGCCGGGGGGCATGCAGATCGCGCGGTTCGGCCGCTGGCGGCTCGATCTGGTCAAGCGCCGGCTGATCGCGCCGGACGACAGCCTGGTCATGCTGTCGTCGACCGAGTTCGACATCCTCAATCGTTTCGTCGAGGCACCGCACCAGCCGCTCTCGCGCGAGGTCCTGCTGCCCAGCCGCGCCGCCACCGCCGCGTTCGACCGGACGATCGACAACCAGATCAGCCGGTTGCGGCATAAGCTCGCCGCGGCAGGCGACGACCTGATCCTCACCGTGCGCAACCAGGGCTATCTGCTCGCTGCCGATGTGACCTTCGAATGAAGCGGCTCCTGCTCGGGCTGCGGCGCTTCGCGACTTCGCTGGCCGGGCGGATCGCGCTGATCTTGGCCATCGGCATTTCCTGCGCGGCGATCGGCGCGCTGTTCGTCGCCGATCAGGTGCGCCAGGCGGATTATCAGCGCTGGCGCAGCGAGCAGGTGGTGCTGAGCGCGGCGGACGTCGCCAACCGGCTCGCGCGGGACCGGGCGGGCACGATCGCGCTGCTCGAGGCGCGCGGGCTGGTGGGCGTCAAGCTGCTACCGGCGGGTCTGGCCTTCCCGGCTTCGCCCGACGCGACATTGACCGAGATGGTGCGGGCGCGTGCCCCAGCGAACCTCCAAATCGCCGTGCTCGATGTCACGCCGGCGGTGTGCATGTCGAACGACCCGTTCTGGAAGCGGCCGCGCGTCGCCGGGTTCAAGTTCCCCATCACTCCCGAATGCTGGCTGATGACCGCGACGGGGCAGGGCGAGACGCTGCGGATCACCATCGACCTGCCGCGGCTTGCCCGTCCGCCCAGCCCGATAACCCAGCCGCTGTTCCTGGTGCTCATCATCGCGGCCAGCACCTTGCTGTCGATCCTTGTCGCCAGCCTGGCTACCGCGCCGATCCGGCGGCTCGCGGCGGCATCGCGCGCCTTTGCCCGGTCGATCGATGCCGATCCGGTGGCGGAGAGCGGCCCGGAGGACGTGCGACAGGCGCTGGCGACCTTCAACACGATGCAGGACCGGGTGCGCGAAGGGCTGCGCGAACGGACGCGCCTGCTCGCCGCGATCAGCCACGATCTCCAGACGCCGCTCACCCGGCTGCGGCTGCGGCTCGAGCAGGTCGAGGACGATGCGCTGCGCGAGCGGCTGGTGACCGACCTGTCGGCGACGCTGGCGATGGTCCGGCGCGGGCTCGATCTCGCGCGGGCCAGCGAGAGTGCCGAGCAATGGTCGGTGATCGATCTCGATTCGATGCTGGCGGCAATGGTCGAGGATGCCGCCGAGTTCGGCCATGCCGTGCGCTTCGCCGGGGGGTGCGGCGCGCGCGTGCAGGGCAGGCCCGATGCGCTGTCGCGCTGCCTGGGCAACGTCATCGACAATGCGATCCGCTATGCCGGCGGCGCGGAAGTTGCGTGCCGCCGCGACGATGGCGCGACGATCGTCAGCGTCCGCGATCACGGCCCGGGCATGCCCGAGGCGCTGATTGCGCACGCGTTCGAGCCCTTTGTCCGCGGGCAGGGGCAGGAAGGCACGCTGGGGACGGGCATCGGCCTGACGATCGCGCAGGCCCAGGCGCGGGCAACCGACGGCGAGCTGACGATCCGCAACCACCCCGAGGGCGGATTGCTCGTCGAGTTGCGGCTCACGCGGTAGCGCCGCCCGCTCTCGAAAACGCGCTGCTTCGACGCGGCTGGTGTCGGGGGCAAATATTTCTCTGTCCCTCCGCGCGGCTCGTGCGTCCTACCTTCTAATCGACGGTGCATCCTACGAGCGAGTCTGGCTTGGAACGACAGAGCGTCCCCAATGCGGAGCAATTCAGTCGCCGCTGGCGGCCCGCGTTGATGGCGTTCTTTCTCCGCCGGGTGCGGAACCCGACCGATGCCGAGGATCTGACCCAGGAAGTTTTCGTGCGCATGCTGAACCTCACGGAGGACCGCCCGTCGGATGCCTATGTCTTCCAGATCGCCCAGAACCTGCTGATCGACCGCAGCCGGAAGCATCTCGTGCGCGAGCGCTATCGGCACGGCGTGGCGGCGGATGCGGGGCGCGAGCTGGATGACTTCGACCCGCACCGGCTTGTTGAGGGCCGGGATCAACTGGCAAAGATCGTCGGCGCGCTGGGCGAGATGCCCGAGCGCACGCGCACGATCTTCGTGCTCTACCGAGTGGAGAATATGCGCCAGGAAACCATCGCGAACGCGTTCGGCATATCCAGCAGCGCAGTGAAGCAGCATGTGGCCAAGGCGATGGCGCTGCTTGCCCGCAAGATGCGAGACGATCGATGACCACTGCGTTCGACACCTCGTCGTCCGATCGGGACGAGCAGGCGGCCCTGTGGTGCCAGGCGCTCGCCGAAGGCGCGCTGGCCCCGGCGAGCCAGGCATCGTTCGATCGCTGGATCGCCGACCCGGAAAATGCCCGCGCCTTCGACGAAGCGACGCAGGTCTGGAATGCCATGGAGGAGGTTTCGAATCTCCCCGAGCTGATCCAGCTCCGCCGCGCCGCGCTCGACTCCTTCGGCCGCGCCAGCCGAGACCGATGGCCGCGCCGGATCGCACCCCGCTGGTACTGGTTCGGTGCGGTCGCCGCCTGCCTGGTGATGACGCTCATGCTGTCGCTGGTGCTGCTCCAGGATCCTGCCCAGGCCTATCAGACCGGCCTGGGCGAACGGCGCGTGGCGATGCTCGAGGATGGATCGAAGCTTTCGCTCGATGCGGATACCAGGCTCGACGTACGCATGCACAAGGATCGGCGCGAGCTGACGCTGACGCAGGGGCGGGCCAAATTCGACGTCGCAAAGGACCCGCTGCGCCCGTTCAGCGTCACCGTCGGCGACAAGATCGTGGTGGCGACCGGAACCTCGTTCAGCGTCGAGATACTCGACGGCCAGGTGCATGTGCTGCTGTACGAAGGCCGCGTCGTCGTGCTCGACCGCGCCAGCCACAAGCCGGTGCCGCAGCGCATGGCGGGCATCACGGCGCCTGACGATCAGCTGCTGCCCGGGCGCGAGCTGGTGGTAGCGGCAGGCGCCGCCAGCCAGGCACTGGTGGAAGAGGCGGACCTTCCGCAATCGCTCAGCTGGGAAACGGGCCAGCTCAATTTCGACGACGAACCGCTGTCGACCGCGGTACTGCGGATGAACCGTTATTCGGCGACGAAGCTTGCGGTCGGCGATGCCGCGGCGGCTTCCGCACGAGTCAACGGCGTGTTTACGGCGGGGGACGTGGATGCCTTTATCGAGGCGGTCACCGCGCTGGCGCCGGTGCGCGCGGTGCCATCGGACGGCATCGTGACGTTCCGGCGTAAGTGATGCGTCATTTATTTTACGCGCTGCGCTGTCTCCCCTCCCGCCCCGCACGTCTCACTAGGCATGGGCAGGGTCGCCCGGCTTGGGGGGAATAGATGCAGAAGTTCATCGGTGTCGCACTTCGGAGCGCCTCGGCGCTGACAGCTATCGCGGCTTTCGCGCAGGGGGTGCCGGTCTGCGCCCAGACGATCGCCTATCATTTCGACATTCCCGCGCAGGATCTGGGCAAGGCGCTGAAGGCCTTTGCCCGCACCACGCGGCAGCAGGTCTCGTTCGATGCGGGTTCGGTGCGCGGCAAGAGCGCGCCCGCGTTGAAGGGGGAGTTCACTTCCGAAGCGGCGCTGGCCAGGCTGCTCGAAGGATCGGGGCTCGTGGTGCAGCGCGGCCGATCGGGCATCTATATCATCCGGCCGGCGAGCAGTGCGGCGACAGCGGCGGACAGCATGCTGGCGGAAGCCGATGCGCCGGCAGAGGATCAAGAAATCGTCGTCACCGGCACCAATATCCGCGGTGCCTCGCCGACGTCGCCGGTGCTGCGGATCACGCGCCGAGACATCGAGACTTCGGGCCGCGGGAGCATCGCCGACGTCATTCGCACGCTGCCGCAGAATTTCGGCGGCGGCCAGAATGTCGGCAATGTCGGTAGCGCTGCCGGTGCGGCCAATCAGGACCTGACGGGCGCATCGAGCCCCAATTTGCGCGGCCTCGGCACGGCTTCGACGCTGACCCTGGTCAACGGCCACCGGCTCGCATTCAACGGCTATCAGGGCGGCTCGGATATCTCGGGGATCCCGCTGGCGGCGGTGGAGAGCGTCGAGGTCCTGACCGACGGCGCGTCCGCCATCTACGGATCGGATGCCGTCGCGGGGGTCATCAACATCCGCCTTCGACGCGACTATCAAGGGCTGGAGACGCGCGCGCGCATCGCCGGCACCACCGATGGCGGCGCATTCCAGCAGCAATATAGCGCGCTCGGCGGCACGCGCTGGGCGACCGGCAGCGTGCTGCTCAGCTATGAATATGCCAATACCGACGGACTGGATCGCACGCAGCGCAGCTACACAACGGCGATCAGCCCCTACAGCTATTCGCTGTCGCCCGCGCAGGGCCGGCATTCGGTGTTCGGCGCCTTGCGGCAAGACCTGTTTTCGGGCGTGTCGCTGGTGATCGACGGGCTCTACACCAAGCGCGAGAACACCAGCCAGTCCTCGGCCGCGGCCTATCTCGCCACGCAGACCTTCAAGGTCGACCAATATGGCATCAACGCGGGGCTGAATGTCGATATCGGCGGCGGCTGGAGCGGCAATGTCACGGGCACGCTGGCACAGGACAAATCCGTGTCGCTTGGCCGGCAGACAACCCTGCCGGCGGGAACCCTCACCAATTTCAATCCGCTCACCTATCGCAACCGGGTGCGGGGCGTCGAAGCGACCGCGAACGGCACGCTGTTCGAGCTGCCGTCGGGCCCGGTGAAGCTCGCGCTCGGCGGTGGCTATCGCTGGACGCAGTACAGCCAGATCTCGCAGGCGCCGTCGGCAACGACGATTTCCGGCGGCTCCCGCAGCGACACCTTTGCCTATGGCGAGATGTATGTGCCGCTCGTCCGTGAAGATGCGGATCGGGATGGGCTCAACCAGCTCGCACTGAGCTTTGCCGCCCGCTACGATCATTTCAACGATTTCGGCGGCACGACCAATCCGAAGATCGGCATCCTGTACAAGCCGGTCCCGGACCTGGCGCTGCGGGGGAGCTGGTCCACGTCCTTCCGTGCCTCGGAACTCTATTTCACCTATGGCGCGACGCAACGCTATCTGTTCGCGCTGACCACGCCGGTGAACGGCAAGTCGACCTTCCTGCTGCTCTACGGCAGCAATGGCCGCCTCGATCCCGAGCGTTCCAATTCCTGGAACCTGAGCGCCGAATACAAGCCGAGCTGGCTCGAGGGTGCCCGCTTCGGCGTGTCGGGATATGTCATCAAATATCGCGACCGGGTGGGCTTTCCCTTCTCGCCCTATACGATCGGCGTAAACAACCCGACGCTCTACGCATCCTATTATACCTACAACCCGTCGGCCGCCGAGCAGGCCGCGGCGATCGGCAGCGTCCAGCTGGTGAACCGTACCACGGGGACCTATGATCCGGCGAACGTCGCGTTCATCCTGAACTCGCTCTACCAGAATATCGGACGGGTCACGTCGCGCGGCGTCGACGTCGATTTCCGCTATGACTGGAAGTCCGGGATCAGCAGCTTCTCGTTGAGCGGTTCCGCCAGTTATCTGATCGAGAAGCAGCAGATTTCCGCGGAATTCCCGGTCACGCAGACTTCGAACCGCCTGTTCCACCCGACCAGCTTCCGTGCCCGGGGCGGGCTCGACTGGTCGGCTGGCGAAATGGGCGCCGGCGTGTTCGTCAACTATACCGGCGGCTACCAGAACAACATCTCCACCCAGCAGAACCATGTGGGCTCCTGGACCACGGTGGACGCCCGGCTGTCGTTCACGCCGAAGCTGGAAGGGCTCGCATCGGGGATCTCGGTCGCCGTGGCGGCGCAGAACCTGCTGAACCAGGCGCCGCCGCATGTCGCGGCGGACAGCTTCAACTTCATCAGCGGAGTCGGCTTCGATCCGACCAATGCGTCGCCGCTCGGCCGGATCCTTTCGATCGAGATCGCGAAGCGCTGGTAGCGCGCTGACCCCGGGGCCCGGCCGGCGTGTCGGCCGGGCATCGCCTCACACCCTGACCAAACAGCCCGGGGCGCGGTGCCGCGCGTCCCGGGCGGGAGAGAAGCCATGCCCATTTACGAAGCCAAGACGCGTCGCCCGTTGCTGGTTCCTGTCCTGGGACTGATCGCCGGATTGGCACTGGTGCAGCCGTCCGGTGCCGCCGCGCAGACGCCGCTCGGGATCGACGACGTGCTGACCACGACCCAGGTGACCGAAGTCGCGCTGTCGCCCGATGGCGATCTGGTGGCCTCGGTCGCCACGCGCCCGGTAAGCAACGGCGAAGTCTATGGCCGTACCTTCTACGAGATGGACCCCGGCCGATCGGATATCTGGCTGACCTCGCGCCGGACGGGCGAGCGCCGCAACCTGACCCAGGGGCATGGTGATGCCGCCGGCTTCTGGTGCGCGAGCTGGTCGCCCGACGGCCAGCGGCTGGCGATGCTGTCGACGCGGCCGGAGAAGAACGAGCCGCGGGGCGGGGACAATGTCCGCCTCTATGTGTGGGAGCGCGTAACGGGAACGCTGCGCCGCATCAGCGACATCGCGATCTCCAGCCAGACCCTCGGCGGATCACCGCAATATGCTGTCGACCTGCGCGGGGGACCGGCCGGCGATGCCAGCCGGCAGTGTGGGGCGATGATCAATGCGCCCTTCACCTGGCTCGACAACAGCCATCTGCTGGCGGTCGCCTTGCCCGAAGGCAGGACCTCAGGGTTGCTCGATGCCTATTCGCGCGGGCTGAAGCAGGGCGCGGCGACGCTCGATCGGCTGCGGACCGGTCAGGAGGCGACCTTCACCCCGTCGGGCAGCGGCACCGAGCGGGTCGTGCCTGCGGACAGCGCGTCGAGCACCGTCACGCTCACCGTGTTCGATCTTGCCGGCGGCGCGCCGGTGGCCATTCCCGGCATTCCCGACTTTCCCTTTCGCGGCGCCCTGCAGGTCCTGATCGCGCCGGACAGGAAAAAGGTCGCGGTGCTGACGAATACCGGTGCCATTCAACCCAAAGCCAACGAAAAACTCGTGTACAACTATCAGGCCTGGGTCACCGAAAAGCGGTTTGGAATCGTCGATCTTGTCGCCGGCGCCAAGCCGCACTGGCTCGACCTGAAGGACGCCGGGCTGGTGCTCGACCTGCTCGGCTGGTCTCCGTCCGGAACCCAGCTCGCATTTCGCGGCCGCTCGAACCTGAACACGCGCAACCTCTCGCTCTTTGCCGTGGCAACCGACACCGGGCGGGTCCGCCGGCTCAGTCCCGATAGCCTCTCTGTCGGGGGAGCGGCGGCAGGGGTCACCGGCCTGCCGATGGACACGCCGATCTTCTGGCTCGACGAGAACCGGATCCTTGCCCGCACCGTGCGCGCCGGCACCGATCTGGAACCCATTGACTGGTACCGCGTGTCGGTGGGCATCATGACCGCGCCGCGGCAGGACTGGTGGCTGCTCGATGCTAATGCGGCCCCGGAGAACCTGACCGCCGCGCTCGAAAAGGCGCCGACCGAGCTGTGGCGCGATGAAGGCGTCGAGCGGTTCCGCGGCCTTGGCGGTGGGAAGCTGTGGAGCCTCGACGTCGCGAAGCGCGAGATCAAGGCCATTCCGGCTGCGCTGCCTCCCAGCCCGGCATTGATGTGGCCCGCCGACAGGAGCCGTCCGGTCTCGTCGATCGTGGTTGCGGGCAAGGGCGGCGACGGCCTGCCACGCTACGCGCTGGTGGACCTGAAGGCGCAATCGCCGGTGGTGAGGGACCTTCCCATGACCGGCCCGCGATCGATCGTCGTGGCCGCGGATCCGGACCGCAAGCTGGTGGTAACGAGCGACCCCACCGCGCAGGGGTGGCGCATCAATGCGCGCGACGTCGGGGCCGGCACGACGCGCGAGCTGTTGTCAGTCGACGAGCATCTCGCGAAGGTGCGCTGGGGCAAGATCCAGCTGGTCGATTATCTTGGCGATGACGGCCAGCCGCTGAAGGCGGGCGTGATCCTGCCGCCGGACTATGTCCCCGGAAAGAAATACCCGGCGCTGGTCTGGGTCTATGCGGGCATGATCATTCGCGATCTCAACTCGTCCTCGCTCGATGCCTATCGGCCCGGCTTCTACAACATGCAGCTCTATGCGGCGAAGGGCTATGTGGTGCTGATCCCGTCGATGCCGTTGCAGAAGCGCGGCAAGAGCGACGACTTCATCGAGCTTTCGAAGGGCGTGATGCCGGCAGTGAACCGCGTGGTGGAGCTGGGGATGGTCGATCCAGACCGGCTTGCCGTGATGGGGCAGAGCTATGGCGGCTTCAGCGTCTATTCGCTCGTCACCTACACCAACCGGTTCAAGGCGGGCATCGCGCTCGCCGGCCTCACCGAGTGGACTTCCAATTACGGCCAGTTCGACCCCACGGCGCGGGGTTTTGCCGGGATAGAACATGAGAAGTCGGATAATTGGGGGCTGGCGGAGACCGGCCAGGTGGGGCTGACGGTGCCGCCCTATGAGGACCTTTGGCACTATTGGCGCAATTCGCCGCTCAACTATGTCGACCGGGTGAACACCCCGTTGCTCCTCATCCATGGCGAGCAGGACATCCGTGGCCCGATGAGCCAGGCCGAGGAGTTCTTCTTCAACCTCTATCGCCAGGGCAAGGACGCGCGGCTGTTGCGCTATTGGGGCGAGGATCACGGCCTTCGCCAGTCGCCCGCCAATGTCCGCAGCATCCATGGCGAGATCCTGGGGTGGCTGGAGAAATATATCGGGCCGGGCGGCCCGACGCCGGCGGCGAAGGCGGGAGGCCCCGGCTCCCGCTAGGCGCCGGGCCTGGTTCTCATCAGTCGAAGTCGAAGCGCTGGGCACGTCGTTGCCCGGCGCTTCTTTCGTCGTCGCGCGATTTCAGGCGTGTCACGACATCCGGTTCGCGCCGGAACCCGTCGCGCGTCCTGCGAGATCGAATCACTGATTGCCGAGGAATTGCCGGGCCCTGATCTCGCGCCGGTTCGAAACCGGGGGGGAGACGCGACAGGTGTCCGGATTTAAATGGTCGGGGCGACAGGATTCGAACCTGCGACCCCCACACCCCCAGTGTGATGCGCTACCAGGCTGCGCTACGCCCCGACCGAGGTTGGGGCCTCTAGGCCGGTCGGGCGCGGGATGCAAGCCAGAGTCGGCACCTCGGCGACAATAGTTGCTTGTACTGGGTTCACATGTTAGCGCGCCGCGCTTGAACGGAGCGGATTCCGCGCCGGCCCTATCAAGCTAATTGGGATCCCATGTTCATCACCCCAGCATATGCACAGGCCGCAGGCGCGGCACAGGCCAACCCGATGGGTGGCGTCCTCGGTCTCGCGCCGCTCGTCCTGATCTTCATCGCCTTCTATTTCCTGATGATCCGCCCGCAGCAGAAGCGGATGAAGGAGCTTCAGAACGCCGTGAACGCGGTGAAGAAGGGTGACCAGGTCGTCACCGGCGGTGGCCTGATCGGCAAGGTGACCAAGGTCGATGAAAACGAAGTCGAGCTCGAGCTCGGCCCGAACGTGAAGGTCCGCGCGATCAAGGCGACGCTCACCAGCGTGAAGCCGGCCGGCGGCGCGAAGCCCGCGAACGACTGATGCTCGACTTTCCCCGCTGGAAGATCATTACGATCCTGACCGGCATCGCGATCATGATCGCGCTGTCGGTTCCGAGCTTCTTTCCGAAGAGCGCGCGCGAGACCTGGCCGAGCTGGGTCCCGAAGCCTGCGATCAACCTGGGCCTGGACCTTGCCGGCGGCAGCTTCCTGCTGTTCGAGGCGAACACGGATGACGTGCGCCAGGCCAAGCTGAGCCAGATGCAGGAGCAGGTCCGCGCCGAGATGCGCCGCGATCCCAAGATCGACATCGGCGACATCTCGATCCAGGGCGGCAAGGTCAGCTTCATGCTGCGCGACCCCAGCAAGGTGGACGCCGCGCGCGAGAAGCTGCTGGCGATCACCGGCACCGGCGTGGGCACCACCGGCCAGCGCCAGTGGGACGTCGCCGTGGTCAATTCGTCGCAGTTCGTGCTGACGCCCACTGATGCTGGCGTCAACGAAGCGATCGAGACCGCGATGAACGATGCGCGCGAGATCATCGAGACCCGCATCAACGCGCTGGGCACGGTCGAGCCGACCGTGATCCGCGAAGGCTCCAATCGTATCGTCGTCCAGGTGCCGGGCCTCCAGGATCCGACCGCGCTCAAGGCGCTGGTCGGCAAGACCGCCAAGCTCGAATTCCGCCTGGTCGATACGACCGTGGATCCCAATGCCGTGCAGGCGGGCGAGGTGCCCGCCGGCGATGTCGTGATGCCCTATCAGCAGGGCGGCAAGGTCGCGCTGCAGCGCCAGGTGATGATCACCGGCGACATGCTCGTCGATGCCAAGCAGAGCTATGACCAGCAGAACGGCCAGCCGGGCGTTACGCTGCAGCTCAACGGCGCCGGTTCGAAGCGCTTCGCCAAGGTGACGCAGGAAAATACCGGCAAGCCCTTCGCGATCATCATCGACGGCGTCGTGATCTCGGCCCCGAACATCAACGAGCCGATCCTGGGCGGCAGCGCCGTGATCAACGGCGGCTTCACCGTGGAGAGCGCCAACCAGCTGGCCATCGCGCTTCGCTCGGGCAAGCTGCCGGTGGACCTGAAGGTGGTGCAGGAATCGACGGTGAGCCCAGAACTGGGCCAGGACTCGATCCGTGCCGGCATCACTGCCTCGATCATCGCGGTCGTGGCCGTGATCGCGTTCATGATCCTGACCTATGGCCGCTTCGGCATCTATGCGACGCTGGCGGTGACGATCAACGTGCTGGTCATCCTGGCGGTGATGGGCCTGATCAACGCGACGCTGACGTTGCCGGGCATCGCCGGCTTCGTGCTGACGATCGGCACCGCGGTGGACGCCAACGTGCTGATCAACGAGCGTATCCGCGAAGAGCGACGACGCGGACGCAGCGTGATGCAGGCAGTGGAGCTGGGCTACAAGGAAGCCAGCCGCACCATCTTCGAGGCGAACGTGACGCACGCGATCGCCGGCCTGATCATGGTGTTCCTGGGCTCCGGCCCGGTACGCGGCTTCGCGGTGGTGCTGCTGATCGGCATCGCGACTTCGGTGTTCACCGCCGTCGTGTTCACCCGCATGCTCGTCACGATCTGGTTGCGCCGTAACCGGCCGACCGAAATCAACATTTAAGGGAAGCGACGCGCATGCGGCTCCTCAAGATCATCCCGGACAACACGAACATCGGGTTCGTGCGCGTCCGCCACATCGCCTTCGCGATCACCATGCTGCTCACCATCGGCGCCGTCGCGCTGGTCGGCATCCATGGGCTCAACATGGGCGTCGACTTCGTCGGTGGCGTCTCCATCGAGGAGAAGTTCCCCGGCGAGCCGAAGCTCGACGAGATCCGGTCGACGGTGAACCATCTCGGCTTCGGCGACGCGGCGCTCCAGCAGCTCGGCAACCAGAACACGGTGACCATCCGCCTGCCGGTGCCCGAATCGAACTCGCCGGACGCGGTCAACGCGATGGTCGAGAAGGTGAAGGCGGAGATGAAGGCGAAGTTCAACGCCGACTTCACCACCTATTCCACCGTCTCGGGCAAGGTCTCGGGCGAGCTGGTGAACAAGGGCGTGCTGGCGGTGATCCTGGCGATCGTCGGCATCGCGATCTTCTCCTGGTTCCGCTACGAGTGGCAGTTCGGCGTCTCGACCGCGGTCGCCATCGTGCACGACGTGTTGATGGCGCTGGGCTTCTTCGCGGTGACTGGCCTGGTGTTCGACCTCAACATCGTCGCGGCGATCCTCACGATCATCGGCTATTCGATTAACGACAAGATGGTGATCGACGACCGTATCCGCGAGAACATGCGCAAGTACCGCAAGATGGGCATGAGCGAGTTGATCGACCTGTCGGTCAACGAGACGCTGCCCCGCACGGTGATGACCTCGCTGACGATCATGCTGGCGCTCGCCTCGCTGCTGATCTTCGGTGGCGAGGTGCTGTTCGGCTTCACCGCGGCGATGATGCTCGGCATCGTCGTCGGCACCTATTCGTCGATCTATGTCTCCTCGTCGCTGCTGATCACCCTCGGCCTCAAGCCGGGTCCGCGCGAGGAGAAGCCCTCGCCGGCGAGCGGCGCCGAGCGCGTCGGCTGATCGCATGGAAGTGAAGCGCGCCAGCGCGGAGGGGCCGTTGATCTCCGGCTTCTCCGGGCGCGGTTTCCGGGTCGATGAAGGCGTGTACGAAGGGCTGCTGATCAGCCCCGAGCGCGCCGATGGCTGGTCGCCGCCGCCGATCGCGGAGCTGAGTGAGGTCGATCTGGCGCCGCTGCTCGCGCTCGATCCGAAGCCCGAATTCCTGCTGCTCGGCACCGGCGCGACTTTGGTGCGCCCGCCGCGCGCGCTGACCGCGGCGCTGGGGGCGAAGGGCATCGGCGTCGAGGCGATGGACAGCCGCGCGGCCGCACGCGCCTGGGGTGTGCTGCGCGCCGAATTGCGCTGGATCGCCGGCGCGCTCTACCCGCTGGACTGAACGCCGGCCGCAGCTAAGCTCCCGCTAAAAGGGAGGATGCTCGGATGATGATTCTCGCGCTGGCGCTGGCGGCGGCTGCAGGGCCGGATACCCCCGATTATCGCGACATGGCGAACTGGCTGTGCCGGCCGGGCCGCCAGGATGCGTGCAGCATGGATCTGTCGACCACGGTGGTCGCCGCGGACGGCAAGCGCAGCCTCGAGCCGTTCAAAGCGGCGCGCGCGCCCAAGTTCGACTGCTTCTACGTCTATCCCACCATCTCGCTCGACACGACGCCGAACAGCGACCTGATCCCTGGCGACGAGGAGAAGCGCGTCGCCCAATTCCAGGCCGCGCGCTTCGCCAGGCACTGCCGGGTGTTCGCGCCGGTCTATCGCCAGGTGACACTCAGCGCGCTGCGCAG
Organism: Sphingomonas sp. HITSZ_GF; assembly: GCF_029543155.1. Lineage (GTDB taxonomy): Bacteria > Pseudomonadota > Alphaproteobacteria > Sphingomonadales > Sphingomonadaceae > Sphingomonas. Next base: position 82,548 of record NZ_JARQXA010000006.1, read on the forward strand.
CGTGATCGGCGGCGGCAGCCCCAAGATCGACCGCGAGATGGCGTTCGCCGACGTGAAGGCGGCATGGGATGATTACATGGCCCATGACAACAAGGGCCGCGGCGTGGTGCTGATCGGGCATAGCCAGGGCTCGCTGATCCTCACCCGCCTCGTCGCCACTGCGATCGACGGCAAGCCGGCGCAGAAGCAGCTGGTCTCGGCGATGCTGATCGGCAGCTCCGTGCCAGTGCCGATCGGCAAGGACGTGGGCGGCGTGTTCCCGACGATCCCGCTGTGCCGCAGCGCGGACCAGGCCGGTTGCGTGGTGACCTATGCCAGCTTCCGCGCCGATTCCCCGCCGCCGGCCAATACCCGCTTCGGCAAGGGCGACCGGCCCGGCGTCGAGGCCGGCTGCACCAACCCGGCGGCGTTGGGCGGCGGCAAGGCGGGGATGCACGCCTATCTGAACGCGGGCGGCAACATGCTGGTGCCCGGCCCGGCCGATGCCTGGAGCAAGGACGGGCCGGCGGTGACCACGCCCTTCGTCAGCGTGCCGGGGCTGATTTCGGCCGAGTGCGTGAAGCAGGACGGGTTCAACTATCTCGCGGTGACGGTGAACGCCGATCCCGCCGATCCGCGCACCGATACGATCGCGGGTGACGTGAAGATCGGCAACGCGATCCTGAAGGACTGGGGACTGCACCTGATCGACATGAACCTGGCACAGGGCGATCTCGTCGACCTCACCGCGCGGCAGTACGCGGCCTGGGCGAAGAAGCGCTAGCCTCTCCGCCGCGCGGGTTCTTGCCTCAGCCCGCGGGCCAGATCCGCGTCAGCAGCTGGCGCCAGATCGGAATGGTGATCAGCAGGATCTGGCCGAGGAACGGGAGGAACAGGCACCCGACGAACGCGGTGAGCGAGCCGAGCAGCGCCGCCAGCCCGCGCTGGCGGATCATCTGGCGTTGCTCCGGCGGCACATGCGCGCCCACCACCGGCGGCGCGGTGAGGATGCGCTGGACCAGGATGTTGCAGATCGAGATGATCACCATCCAGCCGCAATAGAATGCGGTCGGCACCCGGTGGCCGAAATAGTCGGACGAGAAGGCGGTGAAGAAGGGCATCGCCGCGATCGCGCAGAGCAGCAGCAGATTGGGCGCGAACAGGCTGGGGCTCCAGTGGCGCGCGCAATCGAATGCGCGGTGGTGCCCGATCCAGAACATGCTGATCGCGAAGAACGACACGAAGAAGCCGATGAAGTTCGGGATCAGCTTGTTGAGCGCCTCGAGAAAGGCGAGGTCGGTATAGGGCGGCTCGATGTGCGGCACATGGATCTCGATCACCAGCAGCGTGATCGCGATCGCGAACACGGCATCGGAGAAGAACGCCATGCGCTCCAGTCCGTGCGCCGGTCCATCGGCGTGCGGCTTGTCAGTCATCGAATACCCCCTTGCTCCGTTTGCCGGCCCCCTAACAGAGGATCAGCGCGTCGTCTTGGGCGTCGTCGTCTTGGTGCGGCGCGTCGTGGCGCGTGGGGTGGAGGCGGCCGCCTTGGCTGCGGCGGGCTTGCGCGGCTTGGGCGCGGGCTTGGGTGTCGCAGCCTCGGTCGTCGCAGGCTTGGGAACCGCCGCCGCCTTGGCAGGGGCCTTGGGCTTGGCCGGGGCCTTGGCGGTCGGCTTCGGCGCGGCGGCGGGTTTGGCCTCGGTCTTTGCGGCAGGCGCCTTGGCTACCGCGGGCTTGGCCGCTGCGGTCTTGGCGGGTGCCTTGGCTACCGGCTTTGCGGCAGTTTTCGCGGGCGCCTTGGCCGTGGCCGGCTTTGCCTCAGTCTTCGCGGGCGCCGGAGCGGCAGCGGGCTTGGCCGGCGCCTTGGCCGTTGCGGGCTTGCGCGCGCGCTTCACCACCGGCTTGGCGGCGGCAGGCGTGGCAGCCGGTGTCGGCGCGGGGGCAGCCGGCTTGGCTTCCTCAGTCTTTTCACCGGGCTTGAGCTTGGCGGCGAGCGCCACCAGGCCCGCGGCGAGCAGGTCGTTCACCACGGGATGCTTGGCGAGTGCGTCGAGTTGTTTGCGAAGCTCCTTGGGGAGCTTCATCCCGGCGATGCTCTTGGGAAGGAAGCCCTTCTTTTCCGGCTTCGCTTCGGTCGCCTTCTTGTCCTTCTTGCCCGCCATCACTCGGTCTCCGCCGCTGGTAACTTCAGTGTCATGAATGTCAGGGAGCGGGGCGGGCTAGTCAACGCGGAAATCGATCATTCCGAATCCTCGTCGAAATCGGGGTCGAACTCGAATTCGATCTCCAGATCGCCGGGGCCGATCTGCGGCTCTTCCTGCGGCAGGATGTAATAGACCAAAGGCGCCACCTCGACGGCGGGCTCGGGCAGATTGCGAATGGGATCCATCTTCTCACTCCGTAACGCCTCGGACACAAACGGCGGCAGAGCGGGGCGGTTCCGTCAGGTGGCGCGGCGGCGGTCGACGAGGTGCTGGAGGAAGCCGCGATAGCGTGCGCTGTTCGCCGCCCAGGTGAAGGGGGCGGCGATGGCTCGCGTGGCGGCGGGAGCGGGCGGTGCGGCGATGATCTCGGCCAGTGCCTCGGCGAAAGCAGCGGGGGTGCGGGCGACGATGCGGCCGGCTTCGGGGGCAGTGACCACCTGGCGTGCGCCGCCGACATCCGGGATCACCACCGGCGTGCCGCTGGCGATCGCTTCGAGCCAGGCATTGGCAAGCCCTTCGCGCTCCGAGGCGAGCGCCATCGCATCGGCGGCGGCGAGCGCAGCAGCGAGGCGGTCGGGCGGCACCGAGCCGAGCAGCTTGACCCGCTCGCCCAGGGCGAGACGCTCGATCTGCGCCTCGAGCCGCTTGCGGTCGCCCCCTTCGCCGGCGATCCACAGGGTCACGCCGGGCAGGGTACGCACCGCCTCGATGACGATGTCGTGCCCCTTGAGCGGGATCAGTGCGCCGACCGAGAGCACCAGCGGGCCGGCGACGCCCAGCTCGGCCTTGGCTTCGGCGCGGCCGCGCGGGGCAAAACGGGCGAGGTCGACACCGGTGGTGATCGTCTCGATCCTGTCGCCGGGGATGCCCATCGCGATCATGTCGCCGCGCATTGCCTCGCTCACCGCCAGCACCCCGTCCGCGGCCTGGCCGGCGGCAACCACCTGCGGTCCGATGGTCGTGCGGCGGCCCCAGTCATGAATGTCCGACCCGCGCGCCTTGATCGAGACGGGCACGCCGAAGCGCTTGCCGAGCAGCACCGCGGCGGGGCCGTCGGGGAAGAAGAACTCGGCGGAGATCACGTCGAAGGGGAAGTCCTTGCGGATCTGCTCGAGCAGCGGCGCCACCGCTGCGGCCATGGCGCGGGCGTGGTAGCGCCCGCCGGTGCCGGGCAGGTTGAGGAAGCGGGGGCGGCGGACGCTCAGTCCCTTCCATTGCTCGCGCTCGGGCAGCGTGGCGAGCCGGGCATAGCGGGCCAGCCGGGAGAGCGGAAAGGGCGGCAGGCCGCGCGGCGCGACGACGCGGACCTCGACATCGTCGCGCTCCGCCAGCGACAGCGTCTGGCGCTCGACGAAGATGCCGAAATTGGGCCGGGAGGCGTCGGGGAACAGCGTCGAGAGGATGAGCACGCGGAGCATGGCCAGGGCTTATAGCGCCCAAGGGTTAATGTCCGCGTTGCCAAAACGAAGCGGCCCGCCCGGCGCATATCGCCGGGCGGGCCGCCGTTAGGATCCGCTACGGGATCAGCGGCACTTCTTGCTGCCGCTGCGCTCGATCTCGCGGCCGGCGACGGCGCCGGCGGCGGCGCCGAGCAGCGTGCCGACGGTGCGGTCACCGCGGGTGTCGATCGTGCGGCCGACCAGCGCGCCGGCCACGCCGCCGACCACCAGGCCGGTGGTGCCGTCGGGCTTGCGGCAATAGCGGCGGCCGTCCCGGCCCTTCCACTCGCGATAGGCATAGCGCTTGCGGTAGCGCTGCTGCGGGGCGAAATCGCTGCCGACGCCGGCCTTGGCATAGGGGGCGGCAGTGGCGGCGACCGGAACCACGCTCGCGGCGGGCACCGCGACGGCCAGCGCGCCGAGCGCCAGAATAAGCTTACGCATGTCTCACTCCTCGATATTCTTCAGCAAACCGGGAACGAAACGTTCTTGATCTCGATCAGGTTGCATGAACGGAAAACTACGTTCCGTTCAGCGAAAGGGCAGCAATGGACGACGCACGGGCAATCATCGCGCAACTGGGGCTGGCCCCGCATCCCGAGGGCGGCTGGTACCGCGAGACCTGGCGGGCGGCGCCGGGCGGGGACGGGCGGGCGCTGGGCACCGCGATCCATTTCCTTCTCGAGGCGGGCCAGCGCTCGCACTGGCACCGGGTGGATGCCGACGAATGGTGGCTGTGGCACGCCGGCAGTCCGCTCGAGCTGCACATCGCCGATGCGCTGGGCCGCGACCCGGCGACCACCCGGCTCGGCGGCGACGTGGTCCGCGGCCATGCGCCCCAGTGCCTGGTCCCGGCGCATCGCTGGCAGGCGACCGAGGCGCCGCACGGATGGGCGCTGGTGAGCTGCATCGTCGTTCCCGGCTTCGATTTCGCCGGGTTCGAATTGGCGCCTCCCAACTGGTCTCCACGTAATAATATTGCCTAGTTCTCCACGTTATCCACAGTCTTCACATATCTGAAGGCGCATTTCCCGCTTTGCGCGACTCGGGTTCGGTGACACCATCATGACTGTAAGCGAGACGGTCCGGCGGCGGGAAACCAAAGCAAGATCAGATGCTTACACGGGCCGGGAACGATGCAGGTGCCTTCGGGAAACCGCATTCGGGAACGGTTCGGGGATGCGAAAGCCCCGGTAGTTGCGAAACGGAAGTGCCGCCCACGCGCTGCTGCTGTTTCGAGGGACGCCAGGGCACGGCTCGACCGGAAGCGGAGCACGGCACGCAAGTGCGGTGCGAAGCGAGAGTGACGCGCGGCGCGCAAGCGACGGGCGACACGCAGGCGGACGGTGGCGCGCAAGCGTTGCTCGAAGTCCAGGCCGAAAGCGGTGCGCAAGCATGGCTGGAGGCGGAAGGAAGAGACGGAAAGGGGACGATACCCTGGTTCGCGGTGACGGTGCGCAAGCATCCGGATCCGGGAACGAAGGAACGGCCCGCCGGAGATGCCGGATGCCCCGATGCGGAGCGCAAGCCGAGCGGAGGGTACGGAAGGGATCGGACGGAGAAACCCGCGTCCAGCAAGGCTTCCGAGTTCCGGCCCCCGGCCGGGAGGACGAAGCGGGCCGCCGAGGCTGGTAACCGCAGCTCTCCTTCGGGATGAGCGGACAACGGCCAGCCTCGACGACCGACCCAAGGTTCGCATGCCCTTGCCGGCGCGGACCGAGGAGCCGCCGAAACCATGCCGACGGTCCGTCCGGATCCACGGCAGAAGTCCGGCGACACGGGGCCTGGCAGCAATGCCGGGCCCCTTTTGCTTTTGGGTCTTCTGTTGCGGGGGAGGCGGGGCGGAGGGGTTCTGCATTCTGCTCCCCGGCGAAAGCCGGGGCCCAGGGTAACAAAGCGACAAGGCAGAGAAACCCTGGGCCCCGGCTTTCGCCGGGGAACAGATTGTCCGTGCTAAGCCATGGTGCCTGTCAGCCTCCGCCATACCAGTGGGACAGCAGGCGGAATCCTACATTGCAAGCCGAACCAGGTCCGTTTCAGAGCAAGGTGGCGTCGAGCTTGCTCTCTGCCTTGAGCAGCTTGGAGACCGGGCAATTGGCGTGGGCGCCGGCGGCAAGCGCTTCGAACTGCTCCTGGGCTAGGCCGGGGACCGAGGCCTTGAGGGTCAGATCCGAGCGGGTGATGCTGAAGCCGTCGCCGTCCTGCTCTAGCTTCACGGCGGCGCTGGTCTCGAGGCTACCCTCGCTGAAGCCGGCACGGGCCAGGGCGAAGCTCATCGCCATGGTGAAGCAGCCGGCATGGGCGGCGGCGATCAGCTCTTCCGGGTTGGTGCCGGGCTCGTCGCCGAACCGGGTGTTGAAGCCGTAGAACTGGTCGGTCATCACCCCCGATTGCGTGGTGATATGGCCTTTGCCTTCCTTGCCGAAGCCGTCGTAGCGGGCAGTGGCGGTGCGGGTCGTCATTCCAGTATCTCCCTTCTTGCCGGGCCCCTGATCTAGGGGATCCGGAGCCCGGCTTGAAGGCTACCCTTTCGGGTTAGCGGCAGCGCATCTCGCCCTTGTCGACCGAGGTGCCGACCGCACCGCCGGCCGCCGCGCCGATCAGCGCGCCGAGCACTTCCGAGCCGCCGGGGGCAATGATCGCCCCGAGCACACCGCCTGCCGCGGCGCCGACCACCAGGCCGGTGGTGCCGTCCGAGCGGCGGCAATAATAGCGGCCGTCCTGGCCCCGATAGACGCGGTCGTTGCGGCTCATCCGATACTCACGATAGCCGCGGCCCTCGCGGTAGTAGCGATCGGCATAATAGCCGCCATAGGCCGGATCGGGGCGGTTATAGTCGTAGCTGGCATAGCCATAGCCGCTGCCGGGGCCGCCGCCATAATCGGTGCAGCCGGCAAGCGTCGCCGCGGTCGCCGCCGCAGCTCCAAGGATCAGAATACGCATGGCTTTTCTCTCCGTGAACCCACTCTGCACGGGGGAATGCGCAGGGGGCCGGAAAGGTTTCGCCCGCATCATGAAACGCTGTTGCCGAGCTGCGCCAGTGCCGGGCGGAACTGCTCGCGCTCCGAGGCGGGGACGGGGGCAGTGGGATCGGGACGGAACGCGTCGATCGCACGGTCCGAGCCGTTGGGATGTTCGTCGCCCATCAGGTCGGTCGGCGCGGTGCCCTCGGACGGACGGCGCAGCAGCCGCCACGCACCATAGGCCAGCGCACCCAGCGTCGCCGCCGCCAGCGTGCCGAGTGCCGCCATGCTCGCCGAATGGGCGGTGCGCGCCGGCGCCGGGCTGGCCTTGGCCTGGGCTTTCGCCTTGGCAGGTGCCTTGCGCGGCGTCGCCGCCGGCTTGCGGGCCGGGGTCTTGCGGGCGGCGGCAGGCTTGCGGGTGGTGGTGCTGGTGCCGGTCGTCTTGCGGGTGGTGGCCATCGGAATTCCTCTTTGGTTCAAGGCATTTCGGCCTGAACGGGTGGGCGGGGCGAGCGTTCCCGCCCGCGCCGCCCACGCGCCCTCCTCAGCTGTTTTCCTTGCCGGTGCACTCCCCGGCGCGCTTGGCATCGACCGAGGCGGCCATGCTGCCCGCCGCGCCGCCATCGGAAGTGACTTCGGTATGATAGCTGTCCGCCGAATAGGTGCCCTTGATCGTCATCTCGCGCTTCTGCCCCGCGCTCTCGCAGCTGAGCTTGGCGTCGATGCTGCCGCCGGCCATGGTGAAATGATCGTAGCGGCAGCTCTTGTCGCCGCCGAACATGCCGGCCTTGGGCGATTTGACATCGGCTTCGGTGACGCAGGACGAGAAGCTCTGGCCGGCGGCCATCTTGTCGAGCATCGCCTTGCGGGTTTCCGCCGGCATCTGCTCCATGCCCGGCGCCTCCATCTTGGTGATGGTGACCTTGCCGTCCCAATGGCCCGGCGAGATGAAGCTGCCGGAGCCTTGCGCCGCGGCGACCTTGTTCGACACTTCCTCGACGGAAGCATTCTTCGCGGTGACGGTGGGGCCGTTGTTGCAGGCGGCGAGTGCCAGCGGCAGCAGCAGAGCGAAGCGATTCATGGATATCCCCTCATTTTGGCCTCTCCAGGCCGACCTGCCCCGGACGGGGCTGGGGGATGAACGCCGGACATCGCCGTGCGGCCCCGCCGCCGCGCTCGGCTGGGCGCAGGGGAAGACCGGATAGACGGATGCGTTACGGAAAAGGGGATGGGCCGGGGCCAGGCCAGCATGCCGGCCCCGGACATGCCCGGCTGTTAGCCGAGCACCTCGATCGCCGCGGCGCGGGCAATGGCGCGCTGACGCTGGCTGGCTTCGAGGGGGAAGAGGCGGCGGTGCGTCGGGACGAAGGCTTCGAACGGACGGCTGGCGCCGCGGGTAATCTGGGTTTCGTGGATCTTGTTGAAGAAGTTCATGTGTTTCCTTTGTTTTGGTTCTTGGCCCAGTGGACTTGCGCGGATGCACGGCCGGGACGGCGCAATGCGTGCGCAGTTCCACATAAGCGATGAAAAGGCGCTGCGGTTCCGGATGCCGGAAACGGTTCGCCGCATTGCAGCAGCGAGCGCCTCGGGACCATATAGAGAACATTGCGCGATTATGCAAGTGACCCGCGTTTTTCCGGATCAGGAAGCCTCCGCAGCGGGGCCGGGACCGGCATCGGCCGGGGGCGCGAGCAAGGCGGCGAACCAGCGATCGCGGGCCTCGGTCTCGGCGCAGCGGCGCGCCTCGATTTCGGCGCGATCGGCGGCCTCGACGGCCTCCTCTTCCTCGGGGCTGAGCTCGCGCGCGTAATCGCCCGCGCCATATTCGCCTTCCTCCTCGCCGAGGAAATCGGCGGGCGGCGGGAAATGGGTGCGCCAGCTCTCATTGTCCTCGTCCCACCAGACCGGCTCGTCCTCCACCGCCTCGGGAAAATCTTGATTCTCTTGACTCGCCTCGGGTGCGGGGAGCGGGGCGATGGCGACCAGCCCGGCGGCCTCGGCACGGTTCCAGTCGGCGCCCGACCAGTCGCCGCGGGCGGCGGGATCGAGATCGGCGATGGGCTCGGCGAGGTCGGTGTGGGTGCGCAGCCAGGTGTCGGCGCGGGCGAGCGTGCGCAGCGGGGCGAGGTCGTCCTCACTGGCGGGGCCAATGCCGTGCGCGAGGAGCAGCGCGGCGCGGGCCGGGCCGGCCTCCTGCGCGATCAGCTCGACATAGCCGGCGAAATCCTCCGCGGCGAGGCGGGCGGCGGCATGGGTGGTCTCCTTCGCCGCCTTGTCGGCCATGCGATCGAGCCGGGCGAGCATCGCCATGCCGAGGCGATTGTCGTGGCGGTGGCGCTCGATCTCGCTGCCGTCGGCGCGGGTGATCGTATCGACCACGCCGTGCAACGCCCGCTCCATCAGCGAGTCCGCCAGCGTGTCTCGCGCGTGGAGGAGGGCGGCCTGCCAGCCGATCGCGAACTGGGTGCCTTTCCTGGAGAGGCGGAAGGCATAGGCGGATTGCTTGGACAGGCCGACGAGGCGGCAGGCCTGGTCGGGAGTAAGCCCCTCGGCGATGGCCTGGAGGAAGACCGCCTGCTTCTCCCCCGACCAGCCGGCGATGCGCTGGGAGGGGGAGGTGGCGTATTCGCGAAAGGGCGTGTCGGGGAGATGGTTCTCGGTGTGCGGGATGCCGGCGGGGATCGGGGGGAATTGCAGTGCCATCGGGGTGGTCCTCTCGGGTTTGAGTGAGGACCGGTTAGGTATGCTGGAATGGGGGCTGTAGGACAGGGGTTTGTTTATGGTTTGTTCTTTTTGTGTACACGGAGACGCGGAGGGGCGCGGGAAGGTGTGGCTGCAATCCTCTCCCTCCGGCGGAGGATTGGTGAAGAATGGCATTCGCTATGGATAACGTTGGCGGGCGTGGAAGACGGCGATCACCTCGATGAAATCGACGATGGTTCTGAGATTCTCCAGCGCCTCGGGGGTGCCGGAGGAGGCGGAGCATCAGCCCTCGGCGCGGCGATCGAGGATGGCCTGCATCTCGGCCATCACCTGGTCATGCGGAATGCCCGGCACCTTGCTCGCCAGCCGCGCCTCGACCTTGGCGCGGAACCATGCGTCATAGGCTTCGGCTTCTTCGGTCGTCGCGAATTCGGACACGATGGGCGAGAGCTTTGCCATGCGGGGAATATAGCGAAGCGGGTGGGGTGGGGAAGGCGCGGGCGGCGGGATGTGTCCGGAATGGAGAGGGTAAGACTTGGCCGAAGGCTAACGTATACGCGAGGGCGATGGCCGCTCGGCCAAAGAAGATAGGGATTGATTTTTGCGTTTGAGTGGGTCCACCCTTAGAAGAAGGGGAGACGAATTTGTCTATATCAAATGCGTTTGCATACCTAATCTCGCCGGGAAAAGGTGCGGTGGGCGGCAGTTCGATATCGGGCAAGGAAATTGCTGGCGGTACTGGCAAGCTCTTTGACATGCTTGCAGGCATATTCTCGGGTGAAGCCTCGCCACGTGATTTTGAGATAACCTTCAATGCGGCGCCGGACGGAGGGCAGGTAAATGAATGCCGTGATTTGCTCGTGGCATTCGAAGCAAGTCCATCTTTGGCTAGTGGTCACCTGATTGCTGAAAGACTGCAAGGGGTCACCGACAATCGAAGTGGCATCGGGCTTCTATTTCTGCTTGCTGGCACTCAAGGGCTCAAGAAACGAGTCGTGGTTTCTCGCTTCCCGACGGAGCAAGCCGTGCTAGCTGAAGTGAGCTCGGCCGGATTGGACGTGGAATTTCTCGAGCAGGTTTTTATCAAAAAGCTTTCTTCCTACAAGGCGGTCATGCTGCAGCACCCAACGCCTAAGGATGGGTTCTGGAAAGGCATGGCGACGGATCGCCAGGCGGGGCAGTCGGGAGAGCACATCTCAGACTATTGGCTCAAAGATTTCCTAAACGCCGATTTTTCCGAAACTGCCGCTGCAGGCACGCGGCGGCTCGCCACCGCACTCAAGCAGGCTCTTAAGGCAAATCCGAACCTCTCGGTGAAGGCTGAGATTGCGCATGCTAGCTCACTAGCGCCAGCGGTGTTCCTTGGTAAATCCCTTACAATCGGGGACTTCTGTGACCACTTCGGGCTTAGTAACGCCGCAAAGGAAACTATTAGGAATCAGCTATCTAAGCCGAGTCTATTTGGAAAGATGTTTCAATTTGAGCCCAATGAATTCAAGAATGTGGCCCCGTTTAGAACCATTGAGATGAGCAATGGAGCAATACTGACGGCTCCAAATGAGGATTTTGAGAAGGTTTTCGAAACCAAAGAGGCATCTGATGGCGTGGTGGAATACACGACTAGAGGCAGGGTCAGTGACCAGCGGCTAGCGCGCAAATGAGTTCGGAATCTCTATTCGAAGCTGAGTACAAGGCTCGTTATCCCCTTTTGAGCAGTGTTGCTGAACAGCTTGAGAGGCACATTCAGGGCTACTTGGAAAGCTTGCCCCGCATAGACAGAATATCAGCGAGGGCAAAAAGTCCGGACCGGTTTATAGAAAAGGCATATAAACGCGACGACGACGGAAAAAGGAAGTACCTTAACCCCCTATTTGAAATACAGGATCAAATCGGCGCTAGGATTACTGTCTTCTATTTATCAGATGTTCAGCGCGTTAAGATTGAAGTCGAGAAATACTTCAAATTTATTGAAGTAGAAAATAAAACGCCAAATTCAGATTATGAATTTGGGTACTTTGGTCTTCACTATATAATTAGCGTTCCGGATGAGGTTGTTCCGGATGAATATGAAGACGATATTCCAGAATTCTTTGAACTTCAGATCAAAACACTTTTCCAGCATGCATGGTCAGAGGCGCATCACGATCTGGGCTACAAGTCTATTAGAGATTTGACGCACGAGGAGCGGCGGAAGGTGGCATTTACAGCCGCTCAGGCGTGGGGTGCGGATGCCATATTCGAAGAATTGGCAAGCTCTCTTGTTTTCAACGATAATAGCCCATCGCCGTCGGAAACAACATAGCGCTTAAGCGGAGGTATTGGAGCCGGAATCCGCCTCTCGGATGCAGGATCTTTTACTCCGCCGCCTCAGTCTCCCGAACCTTCCCCTTCCCCAGCAACGGCGCCAAGTACTTCCCCGTGAAGCTCCGCGGCTCCTTCACCACGTCCTCCGGCGTGCCCTGCGCGACGATCTCGCCGCCCTTGACGCCGCCCTCCGGGCCCAAGTCCAGGATCCAGTCCGCGGTCTTGATCACGTCGAGATTGTGCTCGATCACCACCACGGTGTTGCCCTGCTCGACCAGCGCGTGGAGGACTTCGAGGAGCTTGCGGACGTCCTCGAAATGGAGGCCGGTGGTGGGCTCGTCCAAAATATACAAAGTGTTGCCGGTGGCGCGGCGGGCGAGTTCCTTGGCGAGCTTGACGCGCTGGGCCTCGCCGCCGGAGAGGGTGGTCGCCTGCTGGCCGACCTTGACGTAGCCCAGGCCGACTTCGGCGAGCATCGCCATCTTGTCGCGGATCGGCGGGACCGCCTTGAAGAACTCGACCGCGTCCTCGACGGTCATGTCGAGCACGTCGGCGATGCTCTTGCCCTTGAACTTCACCTCGAGCGTCTCGCGATTGTAGCGGGCGCCGTGGCAGACGTCGCAGGTGACATAGACGTCGGGCAGGAAGTGCATCTCGATCTTGAGCACGCCGTCGCCCTGGCACGCCTCGCAGCGGCCGCCCTTGACGTTGAAGCTGAAGCGGCCGGGCTTGTAGCCGCGCGCCTGCGCCTCGGGCAGGCCGGCGAACCAGTCGCGGATGCTGGTGAAGGCGCCGGTGTACGTCGCCGGGTTCGAGCGCGGGGTGCGGCCGATCGGCGACTGGTCGATGTCGATGACCTTGTCGAGATATTGCAGGCCGGTGATCCGGTCGTGCTTGCCGGCGAGCAGGCGGGCGCCGTTGAGCTGGCGCGCGGCGGCGGCATAGAGCGTGTCGATCGTGAAGCTCGACTTGCCCGAGCCCGAGACGCCGGTGATGCAGGTGAAGGTGCCGAGCGGGATGCTGGCGGTGACGCCGCGCAGATTGTTGGCGGTGGCGTTCTCGACCGTCAGCTTCTTGCCGGTGCCCTTGCGGCGCTTGGCCGGCAGCGGGACCTCGCGCGTGCCGTTTAGATAGTCGGCGGTGACGCTGCCGGTGGTGGCGAGGATCTCGTCGAGCGTGCCGCGCGCGACGATCTCGCCGCCATGGACGCCGGCGCCCGGGCCCATGTCGAGGATATAGTCGGCGGTGCGGATCGCATCCTCGTCATGCTCGACGACGAGGACGGTGTTGCCGAGGTCGCGCAGGCGCTTGAGGGTGGCGAGCAGCATGTCGTTGTCGCGCTGGTGGAGGCCGATGCTCGGCTCGTCGAGGACGTAGAGGACGCCCGACAGGCCCGAGCCGATCTGGCTGGCGAGGCGGATGCGCTGGCTCTCGCCGCCCGACAGCGTGCCCGAAGTGCGATCGAGGTTGAGATAGTCGAGCCCGACATTGTTGAGGAAGCCGAGCCGCTCGTCGATCTCCTTGAGGATCGCGCGGGCGATCTCCTTCTGCTGGGGGCCGAGCGTGTCGGGCAGCTTCTGGAACCAGCCGAGCGCGTCGACCACCGAGAGGCGGGTGGCGTGGCTGATGTCCTCGCCGGCGATCTTGACGGCGAGGGCCTCGGGCTTGAGGCGGGCGCCATGGCAGGTGTCGCACGGGTGCGCGGCCTGATACTTGCTCAGCTCCTCGCGCATCCAGGCGGACTCGGTCTGCAGCATGCGGCGGTTGAGGTTGCCGATCACGCCCTCGAACGGCTTGCGGACGTCGTAGCTCTTCTTGCCGTCGACGAAGGTCAGCGTGACCGGCTTGCCGCCGGTGCCGTGGAGGATGATCAGCTGGACCTCGCCCGGCAGGTCGCGCCAGGGCGTGTCGAGGCTGAAGCCGAACTCGCGGGCGAGCGACCCCAGCACCTGCATGTAATAGGGCGAGGGCGGGTTGGACTTGGCCCAGGGCACGATCGCGCCCTTCTTGATCGTCAGGTCGTGGTTGGGGACGACGAGGTCCTCGTCGAACACCAGCTTCTCGCCCAGGCCGTCACAGACCGGGCAGGCGCCCTGCGGCGCGTTGAACGAGAAGAGGCGAGGCTCGATCTCGGGAATGGTGAAGCCGCTGACCGGGCAGGCGAACTTCTCGGAGAAGACGATGCGGTTGTCGGGGATGCCGGCGCCCTTGAGCTGGCCGCCGGTGGCGTTCTTCTTCTTGAGCCCCTCCCCTTCAGGGGAGGGGTTGGGGTGGGGCATGCCTTCCGCGACGAACGCCTGGGGTGCCTCACGGACAGCCCCCACCCCCAACCCCTCCCCTGAAGGGGAGGGGCTTTGCATGGCTGCGACGGTCGTGTCGACCAGGTCGACATAGGCCAGGCCCTCGGCGAGCTTGAGCGCAGTCTCGAAGCTTTCCGCCAGGCGCGTGGCGATGTCGTCGCGGACGACGAGGCGATCGACCACGACTTCGATGTCGTGCTTGTACTTCTTGTCGAGCGCGGGGGCTTCCTCGATCAGATAGGTCTCGCCATCGATGCGGACGCGCTGGAAGCCGGCGCGCTGCCACTCGGCGAGCTCCTTGCGATACTCGCCCTTGCGGCCGCGGACGACCGGGGCGAGGAGGAGCAGGCGGGTGCCCTCGGGCAGCGCGAGGACGCGGTCGACCATCTGCGACACGGTCTGCGCGCTGATCGGCAGGCCGGTGACCGGGGAATAGGGCACGCCGACGCGCGCCCAGAGCAGGCGCATGTAATCATAGATCTCGGTGACCGTCGCGACCGTCGAGCGCGGATTGCGCGAGGTCGTCTTCTGCTCGATCGAGATGGCGGGCGAGAGGCCCTCGATATGATCGACATCGGGCTTCTGCATCAGCTCGAGGAACTGGCGCGCATAGGCCGAGAGCGATTCGACGTAGCGGCGCTGGCCCTCGGCATAGATGGTGTCGAAGGCGAGCGAGGACTTGCCCGAGCCGGACAGGCCGGTGATCACCGTGAGCGTGTCGCGCGGAATGTCGACGTCCACGCCCTTGAGATTATGCTCGCGCGCGCCGCGGACGGAGATGGTGGTCAGGGGCATGGAGGGTCCGACTGTTCCAGATTTGTTCCGAGTATAGGGAGCACGCCGGGCAGGTCAACGCGCGATGCGGGATGTGGGATCGGCAGGCGCGGATCGCAAGCCGCGGGCGGAGTTGCACCGTTTCGGTGTAAATCCTCGCTTCTGTAACCTTTCCAGTGCAGTAGCCTGGAAATCTTCGGGAAACGGACGGACATAATCCTCGGCCCGAGGGGATAAGAGGGGTTCCAATGCCGATTCCGCCGATCGATGCGCCTACGGGCGAACCGAATGTCACGTCCACGGCCACGATCGACCAGGACACCAGCATCGCCTCGGGGCAGATCCGCTACTCGACCGGGCTGTCGCGCATGCTTGCGAGCGGCGACGGCTGGAACGGCATTTATCCCGACCTGAACAATGCCGGCACGCTGTGGGCGAGCAATGCCGCCGGCGTGCAGCTGCTCTACGGCATGAATTTCGGCACGGTGACCAACAGCGGCACGATGGTTGCGCGCTCCGCCGATGGCGAAGCCTATGCCATCACCGTCACCAGCCATTTCGAGGGGATGACCAACAGCGGCAGCATCTATGCGATCGGCAACCTCAACGCCCTGACGATCCAGGACTGGGCCGGCTTCGGCTCGGCCGACATCGTCAACAGCGGGATACTCGCCGCGCAGGCCAGCCTCCACTCGACCGCGATCGCGCGCTTCAACGGCGGCCGCGTGGTCAACGCCGCGGGCGGGCAGATCCTGTCGCAGTCGCAGGATGCAGTGGGCATCTATCTCGGGCGCGGGCACAGCAATCCGCCGGGCTGGGCGGATCATCCCGATATCGAGAATGCCGGGCTGATCGAGGCGATCTCCACCGGCAGCGGCGCCTCGGCGGCGATCTACGTCACGCATCTCGACAGCGAGCTGATGGAGATCGTCAACAGCGGCACGATCCGCGGCGACTTCGCCATCTATGCCGACGGTTCGGTGGTGACGTCGACGATCCACCCGGACGAGCAGGTGACCAACCTGGCCGGCGGCGTGATCGACGGCGCGATCTGGCTCGACCTAGGCGAGGACCTGATCACCAACCATGGCACGATCGACGGCTGGATCGACATGGGCGAGGACAATGACCGGATCGACAATCGCGACGGCGTGATCACCGGCGTATCCAATCTGGGCTGGGGCGCCGACACCTATTGGGGCGGTGCGCAGACGGACGCCGTGACCGGCGACCGCGGCGACGACACGATCCTTGGCGGCGGCGGCAACGACCTGCTGCTCGGCGGCTGGGGCAACGACACGCTGCAGGGCGATGCCGGCAATGACGGGTTGTACGGCGAGGGCGGCAACGACCGGATCATCACCCAGGGCGGCGACCTGGTGGTTGCCGGCGCCGGCGACGACCGGATCGAGCTGGGCGACTACAGCTTCGCCAGCGTCAGCGGCGGCATCGGGCATGACGTGCTGGTGCTGCCGGCAGGCGACCTGCGCATAGTCGAGCTGAGCCAGGTCGCGGCGTCGAGCCGCGTCAGCGGGATCGACGAGATCGAGCTGGGATCGGGCCAGTGGCTGGCGATCCGCCCCGGCGATCTGGCGGCGCTCACCGATGCCGCCACGCTGGTCGTCTCGGGCGGCGGCGCGGGCACGATCGACCTCGCCGGCAGCTGGACGCTCGGCACCGACGTGATCCGCGACGGCGTCCGTTATCTGACCTATGCGAGCGGCGCGGAGACGCTGCTGGTGGACGCGCGCTTCCTCGTCCGCTTCGACGCGACCGGGCTGTATCGCGGCCTGGACGGCGTGGCGGGCGGCGATTCCGCGCCGGTGGCCGGGCAGATCGCCGGCGCGGTGCTGACGCCGGATCATGTGACGGCCAACGCCTACTACCTGACCAGCACGCTGACGATCGAGCGCGGCGAGAGCTGGGAATCGAACGGCGGCGTAACCGTGCTGACCGGCGACGATGCGTTCGTTTCGCTCTACAATTACGGCTCGGTGATGAGCAGCGGCGGCGACAATGGCGCGATCGCCATTTCCGCCACGCTGAACCAGCTCTTCAACTATGGCGACATCAGCGCCAGCGCCTTCACCGGCACCGCGAACCTGGCGAGCAACATCGCGGCGCTGAACACCTATGGGATCAGCAACTCCTCCACGTCGCTGCAGGGCAATGTGATCGCGATCAGCTCGATCAGCGGTTCGTGGCAGTTCCGAAACGAAGGCTCTGTACTGGCCAGCTCGGTGCAGACCATCGCCATCGGCTACCAGAACTGGTCGATGCACGAGGCGATCAACATCGGCGCGATCCGCGCGAGCTCGAGCGCTTTCATGGCCGTCGGCCTGTACGCGCACAATGGCGGATTGCTGATCAACAGCGGCACGATCGAGGCGACCGCGGCGCTGGCCGCCTATGGCGTGGCCGCGAGCACGCATGTGCTCAACCTCGACAACAGCGGCACGATCCGCGCGACGACGACCGGCGCCGGCCGCGCCGAGAGCATCGGCGTCTTCCTCTATTGGGAGGACTTCGTCTCGACGATCCACAATTCGGGGCTGATCAGCGCCGATGTGGCGATCACCTTCAACACCAACGTCAACCGCGGCCAGCTGTGGCTCGACAATAGCGGCCGGATCGAGGGGCGGATCGACCTGCTCTCCAATTCGGGCGAGGACCGGATCTTCAACACCGGGACGCTGACCGGCAACGTGTCGATGGGCACCGGGCGCGACATCTTCTACGCCCCGAACGGCATCCAGACCGGCGTGATCAACGGCGGCGATGGCGGCGACTATCTGGCGGGCAGCAGCAGCGCCGCCGAGCGGCTGGAAGGCGGTGCGGGCGACGATATCCTGGTGGGCGGCGGCGGCGACACGCTGACCGGCGGCGCGGGGCGCGACATCTTCGCCTTCACCCGCGGCACCGGCACCGACACGATCACCGACTTCGTCAGCGGCACCGACCGGATCGACCTGACCGCGCTGCATCCCACTGCCGTGAGCATCAGCGGCTCGACCGTGACGGTGACCAGCGGGGCGGGCGTGCTGACCATCCAGGCATCGGGCGTGACGATGGCCGACATCCTGACCACGCGCACCGATACCTTCACCGGCACCGATGGCGACGACACGCTCTATGCCAGCGCCGACGGATCGACGCTGATCGGCGGCGCGGGCTACGACCTGCTGATCGGCGGCGCCGGCAATGACTGGCTCGACGGCGGCACCGGCGGGACGGGCGGCCTGACCGAGAGCGGTGACATCCTGATGGGGGGCGCCGGCGACGACGTCTATGTCGTCTCCAACGGCTGGACGCAGGTCATCGAGTTCGCAAATGGCGGCTTCGACACGGTGATGGGCGCCAATGGCGTCGCCGTGGTGATGGCCGACAATATCGAGCAGTCGGTAGGCGGCAGCGCCACCGGCAACGCGCTCGACAACATCATGATCGGCAGCGACCGCAACGACATCCTCGACGGCGGCGCCGGCATCGACCGGATGCAGGGCGGGCTGGGCGACGACAGCTATTATGTCGACCGCCAGGAGGATCTGGTCTTCGAGCAGGCCGGGCAGGGCACCGACACGATCAACAGCTCGGTCAGCTTCTACTTGTACGAGAATGTCGAGAACCTGACGCTGGTCACCGGCACCACCGCGCAATTTGGCGTGGGCAACGACCTCGCCAACATCATCACCGGCAACGAGCAGGACAATCTGCTGCTCGGCTATGACGGCGACGACACCATCTATGGCGGTCAGGGCAATGACTGGGTCTATGGCATGGGCGGCAACGACACGCTGTGGGGCAGCGACGGCACCGACTATCTGATCGGCGGCGACGGCAACGACGTGCTCCAGGGCGCGCTGATCGACGGGCTTACCCATGAAGGGCGCGGCGGCCAGGACTTCCTCTATGGCGGGGCCGGCGACGACACCTATTATGTCGACGATGCTGCCGACCTGACTTTCGAGGATGCCGGCGGCGGCAACGACACCGTCTATGCCAATGCGTCGCGCGGGACGATCTACCTGTACGCCAATGTCGAGAATCTCGTGCTCCAGGGCAGCACGCTGTACGGCGTGGGCAACGAGCTCGACAACCGGATCACCGGCAGCGACACGACCAACTGGCTGCTGGGCGGCGCGGGCAACGACCGGATCGACGGCGGCAAGGGTAATGACGTGCTCTACGGCCAGGACGGAGCGGACACCTTCGTGTTCGGCGCGTCGAGCGGGATCGACACGATCGGCGACTTTACCGTTGGCACCGACAAGATCGATCTCTCGGCCTATGGCTTCGCCAGTTTCGCGGCGGTGCAGGCGGCGATGACCGACCAGGGCGGCGGGATCATGAACATCGCGCTGGGCGGCGGGAATTACGTGATCCTGATCGGCGTGGCCAAGGCGCAGCTGAGCGCGGGCGACTTCATCCTGAGCGCGCAGGCCGAGCCGGAAAAGGCCGATGTGATGGCGCCCGAGGCGAGCGTGAAGGGCGCGCCGGTGATGGCGGTGGACGGCGGCGGCAAGGGCGTGGCGGCAGAAGTCATCGCGCTGCCCGATACCGATGCGGTGTGGCATTCGGAGCCGGTGACCGGCGGCAAGCTGGCCGGGCTGTTCGCCAACGACCAGCAGGGCCTCGACCTGTTCGATCCGGGCGTGACCCACCACTCGCCGTTCGAGAGCAATCCGTTCCACTTCGCCTGATCCGGTACATCGCCGGGTCAGCTGCGATCGGGTAGAAGCGGGTCATGCTCGCGCTTGCCCTCGCCCTGGCCCAGCCCGCCGGCTTCACTTGCTCGGCGCAGGGCGCCAAGCTGCTCGTCCCCGCGACGGCGCCCGAGGTGGCGTGCGCGCGGCTCAAGGCGGGGCTGGGCAAGGCCGGGATCCGCTTCGACCGGGGCGAGATCCGGGTGGCGCTGCGCTTCGAGAAGCCCGGCATCGCCACGGCGAGCGTGACTCGCACCAGCGGCGGCAAGGCGGTGCGGCTGCCCGATATCTCGGTCGCCACCTCGGACCGGGCGATGGGACCATCCACGATCGATCTCCTCGCGCGGGAGATTGCGGGGCGGCTGACGACGCGATAAGACTTTATTCGTTGTCCACGCGCAGAATTGATGGCAGCAAGTCCGTCAGTTCACGCCCTTTTTCTGGTGAGAGCGCATGCCCGATACGGTTCCTGGTGACAGCTCGACTACTGCCGTCCTCGATATAGGGAGCACGGTTACCACCACGATCGAGACTACCGGCGACCGCGACTGGTATCGCGTGACGCTGGTCGCGGGGCATCATTACAGCTTCGCCACCAATTCGGTGAACAACGACGACGTCGACACCTATCTGCGACTCTACGATTCGGGCGGGTCGCTGCTGCTGTCGGACGATGATGGCGGGGCGGGGACCTTTTCCGAGATCCACTTCACCGCGACGACGAGCGGCACCTATTACATCGCCGGCGGCACCTATAGCGACGACTCGACCGGCACCTTCCTGATCCGCGCGACCGACACCGCGGCGACGGCGCCCGACACGATCGCAGGCGATGCGACGACGACGAGCACGATCGTGCTCGACGGCACCCAGACCAGCAGCATCGACCGGGCGGGCGACCACGACTTCTACCGCGTGACGCTGACCGCCGGCCAGAGCTACATGTTCCAGACGCTGTCGACCGGCGGCGCGGGTGATGTCGACACGACGATCACGATCCGTGACACGAACGGCAACGAGCTTGCCTATAATGACGACCGCACGGGCACCTATTCGGGCGTGCGCTTCACCGCGACGACGAGCGGCACCTATTATATCGACGTCGGCGGCTGGAACGACCAGGAGACCGGCGCCTACAAGCTCAACATGGTCACTGCGCCGCCGCTCGAGGTGTGGAACAACGACCAGATCGCCCACCAGCTGACCACCGATTACTGGAACGGCAACAGCCACCATTTCAACGTGGCACCGGGCGGCACGCTGACCTTCAACATGAGCGGCCTTGGCACCACGGCGGCGAACCTGGCGCGCCAGGCGCTGCTGCTGTGGACCGACGTGACCGGGATCGTCTTTGCCGAGGTCAGCACCGGCGGGCAGCTGCTGTTCACCAACACCGACGACGGCGCCTCGACCAGCGCAGCCTATTCGGGCGGGATCACCACCAGCGCGACGGTCAACGTCTCGCAGGCCTGGGTGGACCAGTATGGCACCGGGCTGAACAGCTATTCGTTCCAGACCTTCATCCACGAGATCGGCCACGCGCTGGGGCTGGGCCATGGCGGCCCGTACAACGGCTCCGCCGACTATCCGGAGGATGCCGCGTATCTCAACGATGCGTGGATCACGACGGTGATGTCGTATTTCGACGAGAACGAGAACACCTATTTCAAGAACCTCGGCTTCACCCGCCAATATACGGTGAGCCCGATGGTGGCGGACGGGATCGCGGTCGCCGCGCTCTACGGCACCAACACGCTGACCCGCACCGGCGACACCGTCTATGGCTTCAACAGCACCGCGGGGCGCGACATCTATGACGCGACCAAGAATCCGACGGTTGCCTATACGGTCTTCGACAATGGCGGCGTCGACACGCTCGACTATTCGGGATTCAGCCAGAACCAGACGATCAACCTGACCCAGGAGCAGTTCTCCAGCGTCGGCGGGCGGACGGGCAATGTCTCGATCGCGCGCGGCGCGGTGATCGAGAATGCGATCGGCGGCAGCGGCGTCGACCTGATGATCGGCAACGATGTGGGCAACAAGCTGACCGGCGGGCTGGGCGACGACACGCTGATCGGGCTGGCCGGCGACGACATCCTCGATGGCGGGGCGGGCAGCGACAAGCTCAACGGCGGGCTGGGCAACGACACCTATTATGTCACCGGCCAGGGCGACGTGATCTACGAGGCGGCGGGCGAGGGGACCGACAGCGTCTTCGCCACCGACAATTTCCAGCTCTACGCCAATGTCGAGAACCTGACGCTGGCGGCCGCGGGGCTGGCCTCGATCGGCGTGGGCAACGAGCTCGACAACATCATCACCGGCAACGACAGCGGCAACCGCCTGCTCGGCGGGCTGGGCAACGACACCGTCTTTGGCGGCGCCGGCAACGACTGGATCTGGGGCGAGGACGGCAACGACATCCTCTGGGGCGGCCGCGGCACCGACTATCTGGTCGGCGACAATGGCAATGACACGCTCCACGGCGAGAACGGCAATGGCGAGCAGGACTTCCTGTACGGCTGGGCGGGCAACGACAGCTATTATGTCGATGCGCAGAACGACTTCACCTTCGAGGACGTGAACGGCGGCACCGACACGGTGTATGCCAACATCGCCGGCGGGACCTATTACCTGTTCGACAATGTCGAGAACCTGATCCTGCAGGGAACGACGCTGTACGGCGTGGGCAATGCGCTGGCGAACACGATCACCGGCAGCGACGCGACCAACTGGCTGCTGGGCGGCGCCGGCAACGACCGGATCGACGGCGGCAAGGGCGACGACGTGCTCTATGGCCAGGACGGTGCGGACACCTTCGTGTTCGGTGCGTCGAGCGGGATCGACACGATCGGCGACTTCGTGGCGGGCACCGACAAGATCGACCTTTCGGCATACGGCTTCGCCAGCTTCGCGGCGGTGCAGGCGGCGATGACCGACCAGGGCGGCGGGATCATGAACATCGCGCTGGGTGGCGGGAATTACGTGATCCTGATCGGCGTGGCCAAGGCGCAGCTGAGCGCGGGCGACTTCATCCTTTCGAGCACCGCGCAGGCGCCCGACAAGGACGTGATGGCGCCCGAGGCGAGCGTGAAGGGCGCGCCGGTGATGGCAGTCGATGGCGGCGGCAAGGGCGTGGCGGCGGAGACCATCCTGCTGCCCGATACCGATGCGGTATGGCATTCGGAGCCGGTGACGGGCGGCAAGCTGGCCGGGTTGTTCGCCAACGACCAGCAGGGCCTCGACCCGTTCGACCCGGGCGTGACTCACCATTCGCCCTTCGAGAGCAACCCGTTCCACTTCGCCTGAGCTTTCCTTTCTGGAAGCTGCATCGCGGTTTCACGCGCCGTTCAGCGACGCGGGCGGAAATTCGGCGATGACAGAACAGGAGGGGAAGGCCATGCGGTACGAGCGGATGATCAGGCTGATGATGCTGACGGGCGCGGCCTGGGCCTTGCCCGGTGCTGCCCAGGCGGCAGCGGTGGCGGTGCCCGGCCAGTCCTCGCCGCAATCCGCCGACGACTATCGCTGGATCGACCAGGCCGATGCGCTGTGGGACGCGATCGGCGACTCGCCGCCGGACTTCGCCTTCGCCTTCGAGGGGCAGGAGCCCTGGGCCTGGCAGACGCAGGACGGCTATACGATCATCGTCGAGGATGCCGGCGCCGAGGGCATTCGCAGCTATTATTTCGCGCCGGGCGAGACCAGCCCGTTCCTCGCAGTCGAGCCGGGGATGAGCTTCGCCTATCAGGGCGGGCGGCTGGCAATGGTCTATGACGCCGATGGCGAGGCGGCGCCGCGCAGCGAGTTCGGCGATTATGACGATGCCGCGCACGACCTGTTCGGGCGCGGGCGGCGGCTTCTCGAGGCGCTTTCCGGGCGCGACTATCGCCCGGTCGACACCAATGCCTGGATCGACGCCAGCCCCTATATCTTCGGCTTCATCCAGCTGTGGGACGAGGGGCGCAGCCGCTATCCGGGCTGGAGCCGCTACCATGCGCGCAGCGACGCGGCGGCCTGGCGCCGGCGCTTCGAGGCCGAGCAGCGCCGCCGGCGCGACCAGGCATGGCGTTTCAGCCAGTGGCGCCAGGGCGGCTTCCAGGGCCCACCGCCGGGCCGCTACGACCGGCCGGGCGCCGGCCGGCCGCCGCAGCCGGGATCGGGCTGGAACCAGCCGGGTCGTCCGGGTGGACCGGGGCGACCCGGCGGCCCCGGCAATCCGGGCCGTCCGGGAGGCCCGGGCACCAATCCGCCGCCGCGGCCGGGCAACCCGCCGGTGGCCGGCGGGGGCAGCCCGACGCCGCCGCCCTATACCCGCCCGGTGCCGGGCCGGCCCGACGGATCGCCCGAGTGGCGCCGCGGCCGCCCGCCCGTGCCGGTGAGCGGTCCCGCTCCGGTGAAGCAGCCGGTGACCGACGCGCCGGTGCCCGTGGCGGATGCGCCCGCCCCGGCTCCCGCGCCGCGCCCCGACATGCGCCCGCCGCGCCCGCGCCCGGAAGGTGGATCGCGTCCCGACGGCGGCTGGCGCCCGCGGCCGAGCCCGGCCCCGACTCCGCCGGTGACCGGGGCTGCGCCGATGCCGCCGGCGACGGTGGCCGAGCCGCCCGCACCGGCACCGCGTCCGCGGCCCGAAGGCGGCTGGCGCCCGCGCCCGGCACCGAGCAGTGCGCCGACGCCCGATGCGGCGCCGACGCCGCAATATCGCCCCCGGCCGACGCCCCCGGCAGGCTTCACCCCGCCCGCGCCGCGGCCGAGCTATACGCCGCCCGCGCCGAGCGCGGCGCCGTCACGGCCGAGCTACAGCCCGCCGACGCCGAGCCCAGCGCCGTCGCGGCCCAGCTATTCGCCGCCGCCGCGCGCCTCCTCGCCGCCGCCGTCACGTCCGAGCCCGCCCTCGCGCCCGGCGCCGCCGCCCAAGATCCAGAACGACTCCACCAAGGTGGATTAGGGCGAGCACGCAACAGCAGTCAGAGATTGCGCTGAGCCTCTCCCCCACCAGGGGGGGGAGGGGCTTCGCGCGGCAAGCGACGGCCGCGACGCACGAGGCGCAGCCCCGGCGGCCTGGTGGACCCCGGCACAAGGGCGGCGCGACGTTGAATGGGTATTCGAGGCGAAGGCGTTAGTCCGGCCCCGGGCGCGCCCTCAGCGGAAGACGGCGATCAGCGTCTCATAGGCTTCGCGGCCCGGCGCACCTTCGACGACGACGCCGTTGCGCAGGAAATAGGCGTGGCGGACGATCTCGGCCTGTTGCTCGAGCCCGTATTTGCGGAAGGGCTGGCCGGGCTTGAGCGCATAGGAATAGCTGCAAAAGGGATGGCGCCTGAGCGGCAGGTAGATGCCTTGCTGGGTCTGCCAGATATGGCAGAGCTCGTGGAGCAGCAGGCCGTGAAAGCCGATGCCTTCCTTGCTGTAGTCCTCGCGCCACTTGTCGCTGTCGGGGTGGAAATGGATATGGCCTGTGGGGGCCATGGTCGTCTTGACCGGCTGGAAGGGAAACCATTTCCGCCGGCGGATCTCGACGCCGTCCAGATCGATCGCGTCGTGATAGATCGAGCGGGCGATGGCGATCTCGCCGGCCGTGAGTTTCCGCGCTTCACCCTTTTCGGTCATCGTCGCTCCCGCCCCCTTACGACCTGTCAAATTGCTAGGGTGTGGCGCGGGTTCCGGCCACTGCTATTCGCACCATGGCGGACGGGTTGCCGACCCGGCCTTTCCTGCCTCGAACCCGGCGCCTAGTCTGCGCGCATGTGGAGTCGATCCGTATTCTGGGGTTTGCTGCTGTTCGCGGGCTTCATGACGCTGTTCGGGCTCGCCATGGCCGGCGATGCGGCGATGGGGCATCCGCGCGACGGTTTCCTGCTGCCGGGGCTGTTCGCCTTTGCCTTCGGAGCCTTTGGCCTGCACGGCCTTCTGGCCGGGAAGGTCTGGGCGAGCGCCACGATGACGCAGCAGGCGGCTTTTGTCGTGCGCGACGAGGATCCCCTCACATATTGGGGGCTTATCCTGGCCTATGGCCTGACCGCGGGCGGGTGCGCCTGGCTCGCCCTGACCTAGGCCCTTCACGCGACGGATCGCCGCACATTTGAGGCATATTACGCTTTTGTTACCGCTGCCGGATTGCCGCAGACCCCGGCATGCCCCATAGCGCGCCATGACATCGACCCCGCGTACCGGTGCCGCGTTGACGCGGATTCAGGAAAACTGGCTGGCACGGCACGAACGCCGCCTGCTGATCTGGCTCTGCTCGAAGATGCCCCCCTCGGTCACGCCCGACCGGCTGACGGCGCTGGGGATGGTCGGCGCCTTCATGGTCTTTGCCGGCTATGTCGCCAGCAACCTTTCCTCGACCTGGCTGATCCTGTCGCTGGCCGGCTATGCGGTGCAGTGGTTCGGCGACTCGATGGACGGCAGCCTGGCGCGCTTCCGCAAGATCGAGCGGCCCTCCTATGGCTATTTCATCGACCATAGCTGCGACGGGCTCGCCAATCTGATGATCGTCGCGGGGATCGGGCTGTCGCCCTTCGTGACGATGGACATCGCGATGATCGCGCTGGCGGGATATCTGCTGATGTCGGTGCACGCCTTCCTCTCGGCGCGGGTGACCGGCGAGCTGCGCCTTTCCTATGCCGCCGCCGGGCCGACCGAGCTTCGCCTGATGCTGATCGCGATGACCGTGGCGATGCTGATCGTCGGGCCGGGCCGCGACCATATCGGGCCGGTGCCGGCATTCGACACGTTCGTCGGCGCGATCGCCGCGATCCTGATCACGCTGTTCGTGGTGCAGACCGCGATCATCGGGCGCCGGCTGGCACTGCTCGAGAAGCGGTGAGGCCCTAGCTCAGCGGGGGCTCGCCAAGGTCCTCGTGCACCATGTCGATCTCGCGGACGCCGCGGTTGCGGCGCGCGGTGTTGACCAGCTCGCGCAGCCGCTCGCGGCGGAGGCGGGCCTTGGCGACGTCGCGGATCACCAGCGGGGCCTCGCGCGTGGTCTCGTCCGACGAGGCGATGCTGATCGTGCCGATGTCGGCCAGCTGGTTGATGATCGAGAAATCGATGCGGACGTCCTTCACCCGGTAGAGCTCGATCTCGTCGATCGACTTCTGGAGGATGCCCTTGTGGAGGATCAGCCGGTCCTCGGTAATCTCATAGGCGACGCCGAGATTTTCGAACCATTTTAGGATCAGCACCACGATCGCGACGGCGAGCAGCAGTGGCGCAACCCAGGCGGCGCCGACCAGCGTGCCCTGGGCGAGGAAGTAGAAGCTGCCGATCAGCCCGGCGAGGAACAGGAAGCAGGTGCCCCAGCCGGCGAGCGTGCCGAGCAGCCAGCCGAGTGTGGAAGAGCGGAAACGGTCCAGGATCTGCGGCATTCGAGCGCTCCGTCGGGAATTCGAGCGGAGGATAGCGCGGATCGGCGGCGCGTGAAGCGGATTCCTTCCTGGCCGGGGACGGGCCGCCGGCGAGGCCGGTGGTTGAGAGGGAACGCCGCCAGCGGCATCGCTTGTGGCAAGCCCCTCCACCAGCCTGCGGCTGGTCCCCCTCCCCTTCCGGGGGAGGATTTCTAGCTCGTATATTTGTCGCAGGTCGAGCGGGTGGCGGTGGGCGAGGGATTGTAGAGCTGGGCGAAGTCGCGGCGGTCGCGGACGATGAACGAGGCGACATAGTGGAGCTTGGCCGGTCCCATGAAGGTGGAGCCGAACAGCCGCTGATAATCATAGTTCACTTCGACGAAGATCAGCCCCGAGCCGCTGGGTGCGGTGACCATCGCGCCGGGATCGCCCATGCCATTGGGGACTGCGGTGCCGGCGTTGCCCTGGGTGGCATCGGTGCCGGCGGTGGTGCTGGTGGTGCCGTAGCTGCTGTCATAGCCGCTGCCCGACTTCCTGCCGAAGCAGCGCTGCCAGTGGATGCGCTGGACCGGCGCGGAATCGTAGCTCTGCTGGACATATTCGAGGCTCGACAGGATCACCCGGCCATTGGCGCCGATGTTGATCGCACTGCCCTGCAGGCGCGTCGCCTGGAGCGCGTTGTTGATGTCGATCTCGCGCAGCTGGACCACCGAGCTCGAGCTGCTCATCAGGCCGAGCCGCGAGCCGTTGTCGGCGAGGTTCGAGGCAAGCTGGCTGACGCGCAGATTGGTGATGGCGAGGTTCGCGGTCTCGACGCCGTAGCAGCCGAGCACAAGCACCACCGGCAGCGCGAAGGCGAATTCGAGCAGCGCCAGGCCCGAACGATCGGCGGCGACGCGGCGGAGGAGCGCGAGGAGGCGGAAGGGCTTCATGTGCAGACTGTCGCGGGCGAGGGGGTGTTCTGGGTGGCGTAGGGCTGGTTCATCAGCGTGGTGGCGGCGCTGAGCGTCGCGGTGCCCGCCCAGCCGAGCAGCTTCACCACCGGGAACAGCCGCGAATAGGTGATCTTGACGGTATAGACGGTGACGTCGTTGGCGCCGCCCTGGCCGGCGCGGCCGGCATCGGCGTCCCACTGGCCGTTGCCGTTGACGTCGGTATAGCATTCGCCGGTCTCGCGGGTGCCGTTGCCGTTGCTGTCGACGAACGGCTCGGGCGCGACGGCCGAGAAGCTGGTGTAGCTGAGCCGGGTGGGCGAGCCGCTGGCGAAGACGGCGCTGGGGGCGACGGCCTTGACCTGGGTGAGCACGCGCGCGTCGATCGTCGCCGGGGTGGCGCCCTGGATGCCGCTGTCGCGCCCGGCCTTCTGCACCGCGCCGGTGACCACCGACTGGACATAGGCCTGATAGCCGAGCTCCATCATCCCCATCATCAGCACGAGCATCACCGGCAGCACGATCGCGAACTCGATCACCGTGGCGCCGCGCCGGTCGCGCGCGAGCGAGGCCAGGCGGCGCCGGCGGATCACTGCGACACGCGGAGCATCGCCACCTGCTTGGCGATGTTGGCGAAGGCCGTCGAGAGCCCCGAGCCGGTGGTGGTGGCGAGCGCCTGGCTGGCGGTGGTGGCGCAGCTCTTCATCTCGGTGGTCGCCGAGCTGTCGATCGTCACCGTCCACACCTGGATGTTGCGCGCCTTGGCGGCGCTGCACTCGGCCAGGAAACGGGCGTTGTGATAGGCCTTGAGGTTGGTGAAGTCGCCGCCGCTGACCCTGCGGTCATAAAATTCGTTGCCGTACATGCCATAGACGCCGGTGTTGGGCGACATGTCGCCATCGGTGAGGAACACGATGACGCGGTTGGGGGCCTGGCGCGCCGGCCAGGCGGCGGTGTCGGCGGCGAAGATGCCGGTGGGCGAGAGCAGCCGCGTGCCCCAGATCATCCCGGTATCGTGATAGGTGCCGCCGATCGGCCGGAAATCGGTGGCGTTGACATAGTTCGACACCTGGGTGCGCGACATCACTGCCAGCCGCGCGACCGGCTTGCCGCACGAGACATAGCCCGCCTGGTAATAGGGCGTGGTGCCGATATTGGGGTGGCTCGAGCTGTCGCCGGTCGAATTGGCGGTGGCGGTGCTGCCGTAGTTGTTGCGCGCGTAGAACAGCTCGGGCCACATCGGCTTCCACTGGGTGTCGATGTTCGAATTGGGCGGCAGATCGGGATCGAGGTCATAGGGCAGCGAAGACTGGCTGAAGCTGGTCGTGCCCGCGGTGGTGGCGCGCTCCTCGATGCAGCCGGTCCAGCGATTGGTGGCGCTGCCGGTCTTGCTGGGATCGGTGACGGCGTTGCCCGCCACGAAGTTGCGCACGTCGAAGGCGAGCTGCTGGTAGCGCCAGGTGGGCGTGCCGAAGGACGTGCCCGTCTGGTAGCGCGACTCATAGTTCCACTGGGTGTTCGCGCTGCCCGAGCCGCCGACCATATAGGCGGGCGAGATCGAGACGATCGCCTTCCCGGCGTTCACCGTCGAGGTGTAGGTGACGAAGCCGTAGCGGATATGGGTCGACGGGTCCGCGGCCGAGGCCATGGTGTCGTAGAAGCTCATGACCGCCGAGCGCAGCGCCGCGATGCGCGAGCCGCTCTTCTCGGGGACATAATAGGCAGTGCTGCCCGGATAGCCGGCGACGCTGTCGTTGCCGCTGCCGGCGCCGTCGGCCGGGCGAGAATAGCTCGTCGTGCCTGCCGAGCCGACATAGTTGTTGCACGCGGTGTCGTCGTCCTGCGGCAGGCAGGCCATCGAGCCGGTGGTGTCGAGCACGAAGATCACATCGGTGTCGGCGACGTCATAGGTCGCCTCGCAGGTGACGGTGATCGCCTGGGTCGGCACGCCGAACATCGACATCACGGTCATCGGCACGTTCGCCGTCGCGGTGCCCGCGACCTGGGCGTTCGAGGTCTTGCTCGGCGTGAAGCTGGCGGTGGTGGTCTTGAACCAGCCGGTGCGGAAATTGTTGTTGAAGAAGGTCTGCGCCTGGGCGGTGGCGGTGGAGTCCAGCGTGGTGTTCGACAGCGAGCTGTCGGTCATGAACTTGCGGCCGGCGAGCACGCCGGCGTCACAGGCCTGCTGGAGGCGCGTCTTGACCACATACATGCGCGCCGAATCGAGGGCGCAGCCGCAAAAGGCGGCCAGCGGGACGAGCATCGCCGCCATCATCGCCAAGGTATTGCCGCGGCGGTCCCGCGCGAGCCGCGCCATGAACCCCGAAGGCCGAAAATCCTCGTTCACCCAACGCTCCGGACTCGGCGGGCCAAAAAGGCCCTACCGGACTCCGGAAATATACGGGAAACATAAAGAGAGGGTTTTCGTCGCCCTAGGGGTTGCCCCTTAAGGGCTTCAGTCGCCCGGTGCCGGATCGCCGGCGCCGACGACTTTCGCGTCGAGTTTCAAGGTCTTGCCGCTGGCGAACGACAGGCTGAGCGGGATCTTCTGCCCGGGCTTCACTGCCGGCCCGATCGAAAAGAGCATCACGTGGCGGCCACCGGGCGCGAAGGCGAGCGTGCCGCCGGCGGGGACGGCGACGTCCTTGAGCGGCGCCATCGACATCATGCCGTGATCGCCCTTCATGCTCTCGTGCAGCTCGGCCCGGATCGCCGCCGGGGTGGAGACTGCGAGCAGCGTGTCCTGCGCCGGCCCGCCATGGACGGTGAAATAGGCCGCGCCCGGCTGTCCGGCGACCGCCGGCAGGCGCACCCAGCCGCCGTCTGCCGCCAATTCCCCCTTGGGCGCACAGGCCGAAAGTAACGATACCGAAACGATCGCGAGAACCAGCCGCATCCGCGTAACTCCCATTTCGGGAAAGCCTGTAGAAAGCCGTGCTTCTTGCGGCAAGCGCAGGCGCACCTATATCCGGCAACGTGATCGGTTCTCCGCGCTGCCTCAAAGCAGGGGCGTGGGGGCCAAGTGTTTGAATTTTACTGGGGGCCAACGAGGGACCATGGCTAAAGTTATCGGTATCGACCTGGGTACGACCAACAGCTGCGTCGCAGTGATGGAGGGCGGCAAGCCCAAGGTCATCGAGAATGTGGAAGGCGCGCGTACCACGCCGTCGATCGTCGCCTTCGCAAAGGACGGCGAGCGCCTGATCGGTCAGCCGGCGAAGCGCCAGGCAGTGACCAATCCGGACAACACGGTTTTCGCGGTGAAGCGCCTGATCGGCCGCCGCTTCGACGACCCGGTGACCAAGAAGGACACCGAGCTGGTGCCCTACACCATCGTGCGCGGCTCGAACGGAGACGCCTGGGTGCAGGCCGGCGGCGAGGACTACTCGCCCTCGCAGATCAGCGCGTTCATCCTGCAGAAGATGAAGGAAACCGCCGAGGCCTATCTCGGCGAGACCGTCTCGCAGGCCGTGATCACGGTTCCGGCGTACTTCAACGACGCGCAGCGCCAGGCGACCAAGGACGCCGGCAAGATCGCGGGCCTGGAAGTGCTGCGCATCATCAACGAGCCGACGGCGGCGGCGCTCGCCTATGGCCTCGAGAAGAACGACGGCAAGACGATCGCGGTCTATGACCTTGGCGGCGGCACGTTCGACATCTCGGTGCTCGAGATCGGCGACGGCGTGTTCGAGGTGAAGGCCACCAACGGCGACACCTTCCTGGGCGGCGAGGACTTCGACGCCAAGCTGGTGCAGTTCCTGGCCGACGACTTCAAGAAGGCCGAAGGCATCGACCTCACCAAGGACAAGCTGGCACTCCAGCGTCTGAAGGAAGCGGCCGAGAAGGCGAAGATCGAGCTTTCGAGCGCGCAGACCACCGAAGTGAACCTGCCCTTCATCACCGCCGACGCCAACGGGCCGAAGCACCTGGTGAAGACGATCAACCGCGCCGAGCTGGAGCGCCTCGTCGAGGACCTGATCCAGCGCACGCTCGAGCCGTGCCGCAAGGCGCTGGCTGACGCCGGCGTCAAGGGTTCGGCGATCGACGAAGTGGTGCTGGTCGGCGGTATGACCCGCATGCCCAAGGTCCGCCAGATCGTGAAGGAGTTCTTCGGCAAGGAGCCGCACACCGGCGTGAACCCGGACGAAGTCGTCGCCATCGGCGCGGCGATCCAGGCCGGCGTGCTCCAGGGCGACGTCAAGGACGTGCTGCTGCTCGACGTGACTCCGCTATCGCTCGGCATCGAGACGCTGGGTGGCGTGTTCACCCGCATGATCGACCGCAACACGACGATCCCGACCAAGAAGAGCCAGGTCTATTCGACTGCCGATGACAATCAGCAGGCGGTGACGATCCGCGTCTTCCAGGGCGAGCGCGAGATGGCGGCGGACAACAAGCTGCTCGGCCAGTTCGACCTGGTCGGCATCCCGCCGGCGCCGCGCGGCGTGCCGCAGATCGAAGTGACCTTCGACATCGACGCCAACGGCCTGGTCAACGTGTCGGCCAAGGACAAGGGCACCGGCAAGGAGCAGCAGATCCGCATCCAGGCCTCGGGTGGTCTTTCGGACAGCGACATCGAGCAGATGGTCCGCGACGCCGAGAGCTTCGCCGAAGAGGACAAGAAGCGCCGTGCCGCGGCCGAGGCGAAGAACAACGCCGAGAGCCTGGTCCACACGACCGAACGCCAGCTCGCCGAGAATGGCGACAAGGTCGATGCTTCGCTGAAGGCGGAGATCGAGGCGGCGGTTGCCGAGACCAAGGCTGCGATCGACGGCGGCGACGCCGACGAGATGCAGGCCAAGAGCCAGAACCTCGCCCAGGTGGCGATGAAGCTCGGCCAGGCGATCTACGAGAAGCAGCAGGCATCCGAGGCTTCGCCTCAGGCCGGCGCTGCGGCGGGGAACGAAGCGGGCGGCGAGGAAGTCGTCGATGCCGAGTTCTCCGAGGTGGACGACAACAAGGCGTAAACCAAAAGCTCCCTCTCCCCTCCGGGGAGAGGGCTGGGGAGAGGGGCATGATCATTAGCGTTCCGCTTGTCGCGCCTCTCTGCCCCTCTCCCAACCCTCTCCCCGGAGGGGAGAGGGCTATGAGGGCCGAATGACCACCGAAGTCGATTTCTACGAGCTGCTCGAAGTCGAGCGCACTGCGGACGAGGCCACGCTCAAGTCCGCCTATCGCAAGCTCGCGATCAAATATCACCCCGACAAGAATGCCGGGTGCAAGGATCATGAGGCCAAGTTCAAGGCGATCAACGAAGCCTATGACTGCCTGAAGGATCCGCAGAAGCGCGCGGCCTATGACCGGTTCGGCCATGCGGCCTTCAAGAACGGCATGGGTGGTGGCGGTGGCGCCGGGCATGGCCCGCAGGATTTCGGCGCGTTCAGCGACATCTTCGAAAGCGTGTTCGGCGAGTTCATGGGCGGCGCCCGCGGCGGCGGCCGCCAGGTGCGCCGTGGCGCGGACCTGCGCTACGACATGGAGATCAGCCTCGAGCAGGCGTTCGAGGGCACGACCAGCGAGATCACCGTCGACGTATCCGGCCATTGCGAGACGTGCGACGGCACCGGCGCCAAGCCGGGGACCAAGGCGACCCAGTGCAAATATTGCGGCGGGCACGGCAAGGTGCGCGCGCAGCAGGGCTTCTTTATGGTCGAGCGCGCCTGCCATCATTGCCACGGCGCCGGCGAGATCATCGACGAGCCGTGCCGCGACTGCCGTGGCGAGGGCCGGGCGGACAAGACCAAGACGCTGAAGATCAACGTGCCCCCCGGCGTGGACGAAGGCACGCGGATTCGCCTGCAGGGCGAGGGCGAGGCGGGCGCGCGCGGTGCCCCGGCCGGCGACCTCTACATTTTCCTGCACGTCAAGAAGCACGCGATCTTCGAGCGCGAGGGCACCAACCTGTTCGCGCATGCGCCGATCAGCTTCACCACCGCGGCGCTGGGCGGCGAGATCGTCATTCCCGGGCTGGACGGCGAGAAGCATGCGATCAAGATCGCGGCGGGCACGCAAAGCGGCCGCGAGCTGCGCCAGCGCGGTGCCGGCATGCCGGTGCTGCAGGGGCGCGGGCGCGGCGACCTAGTCGTCGAGCTGGTTGTCGAGATGCCGACCAAGCTGACTGCCAAGCAGCGCGAGCTGCTGGAGGCGTTCCGCGAGACCGAGACGGGCGAGGAATGCCCGCAGGCCACGGGGTTCTTCGCGAAGTTGAAGGCAGCGCTGGGCTAGGTTTTAGCCGTTTCAGCATTTTCAATCCTCCCTCGGAGGGGGAGGGGGACCAGCGAAGCTGGTGGAGGGGTATTCTCCGCGGGCTATATCGCTTGAGGCGCGCTACCCCTCCACCACCGCTCCGCGGCGGTCCCCCTCCCCCTCCGGGGGAGGATTTAGTAGCTCAAGGATCGAGCGGGTCCTGGGCGTCTCGGTGCAGCGCGGCGGGAAGCGCGCGCCACTCCATTTCATAGGGCCCGAGCTGGCGGCCGCGGACGATGGGCTGATAGCCCAGTTCGGCGTCGAGCCGCTGGCCGAAGCCGTCCGAGGCCACGCCGGTGATGTGCGAGGCGCTAGACGTCACGATCGACGGGCGATCCATCGGCAGCCCGTAGCGGAAGATCAGCCGCGCGGCGTTGCGGAAGTTGGTGGTGGTGTGGCGCGCCGCCGGCTCGATCAGCACCGCGCTTGCCGGGATGCCGTAGCGCTCGACCAGCTCCCGCTTCATGCTCATCGCTTCGAATATATCGGTATGCACCGGGTGGACCGCCCCGCCCGAGACGATGAGGAACGGCGCCTTGCCTTCGCGGTAGAGCTGGGCGGCGCGCATCGTGCGCAGCTTGCCGATGGCGCTGATGCCCGTGCCGAGCGTGCCGGGGCCGCTGCCGAGCACCAGGATCGACGCATAGGGATAGCGCGACCAGGCGGTGCCCGCCACGCGCGCGACGGCGGCGGCGTTCTCGCGCCGCTCGAGCGGGGTGCTGATCCGTACCAGCTCGCGATCGTTGAGATAGAGCAGGGTCAGCGCGAACTGGAGCGGCTCGGCGAAGACGGAGGCGTCGGCCGGCATGCCGCGCGCGCCGATGTCCGCCGCCTCGGCGAGCAGGCGGCCAAAGGCGGGATCGTCGGGCTTGAAGTCGCCCGAATCGATCTTGGGATAGCGGGGCGCCTCGGCCAGGCCGAAGACGCGGTAGATGCGGTTCATGCCCGCCGCAGCGTCCGCCCAGGCGGCGCGGATCAGATCGGCATCGCCTTTCGCGGCATGGCGCTGGAAGGCGCCCGACGGGCGCAGATGCCGGGCGGCGATCCCGGCGATGCGCGGATCGGTTGCCAGCGCGGCGCCGACCGCGTCGATCTCCTCTGGGCGCCACAGCATCGCCTCGACCCGGCATCTCGCGCTTTCGGCCCCGCAGCCAGCGAGCGCCGCGGCGATGCGCTGCGCGCGCTCCGCCTTGATCCGGGCAAGTCTGGGCGAGGCGAGGATCGCTGCGCGATATTCGGGGACGCGCTCGAGCAGGGTGAGCAGGTAGAAATTCTCGTCCTGCACCGCCGAGCCGCTATGCACCCAGGCATAGCCGCGGTCCGGCAGGGCAGGTGCGTGCTGGGCGGATGCCGGCGGGGCCGGGGGCAGGGTGGATGCGCCCAGCGTGGCGCCGAGCAGGGCAGTGGCGAGGCGGAGGCGCAATTCGGATCTTCCTGTCAGGTGCGAGGCGATGGCGGGGCTCTTCTATACGCCCGGATGTTGCGGCGTCACGACACCGCGCCGCCTGCATCATTACGTTAACGTAAGCTGCAAGGGCAGTTCAGCATCGCCTCAGGCCGACTCGCATAGAAGTTCTTCCATACCCGGTGCCAAGGCGCCGGCCAGAAGAGGAGAAAGATCATGCGTAAGACGCTTCTGGGCCTCGCGGCCATGGCCGTTGCCCTGCCGACCCTGTCCACCCCCGCGAGCGCGCAGCGCTATGGCGGTGGCTACCAGGATCATGGCCGCTACGAGCGCCACTATGACAATCGCGGCTATGACCGTGGCTACAATGACCGCGGCTATTACAACGGCCCGACCTGGCGTGGGCGCGACGGCCGCAACTATTGCCGCCGCTCGGACGGCACGACGGGCCTGCTGATCGGCGGTGTCGCCGGCGCGCTGGTCGGCCGCAGCATCGACCGCTACGGTGATCGCGCCCCGGGCACGCTGCTCGGCGCCCTGGGCGGCGCGCTGATCGGTCAGGCGATCGACAAGGACAATGGTGGCCGTCGCTGCCGCTAAGTCCTTCGGAATTGGAGTGGAGGCAGGGGCCTGGTGGAAACGCCGGGCCCTTTCTCTTTGTCAGGCCGGCAGGCCGTAGCTGTCGATCCATGACTTTCGCTATGCGGCTTATGTGATGGAGGGGCTGGCACTCCGGTAGCCCATTGTTCCCCGGCGAAAGCCGGGGCCCAGGGTCACAAGCGACGCGGCAGAGAAACCCTGGGCCCCGGCTTTCGCCGGGGAACATGCGTGCTTCACCGCCCGTCATCGCTCCAGTGCGGCGGGTCGCTGATCAGCTTGACCACGCCGTACGTCGCGCCGAGCTTGTGGAGGTCGGGATTGTCGCCCGATCGCGGGGCGCCGAGTTCGCGGAGCTTGCCCTGCTTGTCCTTGATCCGCAGCGTGCCGGTCCATGCGATCGTCATGTCGATCGCGCGGCCCTCGATATGGCGCGAGGTGAGCGACGGTTCGAAGGCGATCTGGAACAATGCCATCATCTGCTGGGCGCCTGCCTTGGATCTGGCCAGGTCGCCATGATCCCATTGGATCTTGAGACCCGGAAGCGCTGGGACCTTGGCCGGAGCCACCGATCCCTTCGCCACGCACCAGCTATAGTGCATCAGATGCGCGCGGATCGCGTTGCGGCGGGTGGCCGAGACAGTGACGCTGGCGCCGGCGTCCTTGAGCGCCTTGAGGAAGGCGGCGACGTTGGCCTGGAAGGGCTGGACGAGATCGGCGACTGCGGCGCTGTTCGGATATCTCGCCTGGTTGGCGTTCCACCAGTCGGCGCCGGAGAGCGGCGGGCGGGCACCCTGGCCGGCGGCGAGCGCGGTCCAGGTCTTGCCGCCGGGGGAAATCAGCCCGTCGGGCCTGGCGGCGCCCAGCACCTGCGCCTGATAGCCGGTGATCGCCGCGATCGTGAGCGGCCCGCATTCGCCGCTGGTGGGAAGCAGCTTCTGCCCGGTGGCGCCGAGCCAGTCGTTGAGCAGATGCTGGACGACAAGGACGTCGGCCAGGTCGTTGACGCCGTTCTTCCCCACCGATGCGCCGATTGGCATGTGAACCCTCTCTCCAAATCCTCCCCCGGAGGGGGAGGGGGACCGCCGCGTAGCGGTGGTGGAGGGGTAGCGCGCCCCAAGCGATATCGCACGTGGAGATTACCCCTCCACCAGCCTGCGGCTGGTCCCCCTCCCCCTCCGGGGGAGGATCCAGTGGCTATTTTGCCAGAAGGTCGGCGATCGCGCGGGAGATGCTGGCGAGCGTGTAGGGCTTCTGGGTGACCAGCGCCGCGGCATGGTCCGCCGGGAGCTTGAGCTGCTCGCCATAGCCGGTGGCGAAGAGGAAGGGCACGCCGGCGGCGGCGAGGTCGTCGGCGAGCGGCAGGCTGGTCTCGGCGCCGAGATTGACGTCGAGCACCGCCGCTTCGAACACCTCGCGGGCGATCTCCTCGCGCGCCTGGGAGAGCGTGGCCGCGGTGACGACGCGCCGTGCGCCGAGGCGGGTGAGAATGTCCTCCGCATCCATCGCGATGATCAGGCTGTCCTCGACGAGCAGCACCACGCCCGAGAGCAGCTTGGGCGCGGTGGCGCCGGGCGCGGGCTCGGGCGGCGGGGCCGGGCGGACGGCGCGGCCCGGATCGATCTCGATATGGCGGGCGGGCACCGAGAAATCGGCCTCGAGCCCGGTGAGCGGGTAGCGGACATCGGCGCGGCCGCCGAGGTCATAGGGGATCGAGCGCGTGATGATCGTGGTGCCGAAGCCCTGGCGCTTGGGCGGCTGGACGGCGGGGCCGCCGCGCTCGCGCCACTCGATCGCCAGATCGCCTTCGCGATCGACAGACCAGGCGATGTGGACCGAGCCATTGTCCGACAGCGCGCCGTACTTGGCCGAATTGGTCATCAGCTCGTGCAGCACCAGCGCCAGCGTCGAGAAGGCCTGGGGATGGAGCATCACTGCCGGCCCCTCGGTCTCGACCCGGCCTGCCTTGCCGGCGAGATAGGCCGCAGCCTCGGTCTCGATCAGGCGGAGCAGGGGCGCGGCGGACCAATTGTCCTGCGTGATCTGGTCGTGCGCGCGCGCCAGGCTCTCGATCCGCCCTTCGAGCAGATGGATGGTGTCGCGGGCATCGCCCTCGGGATCGAGCGACTGGCGGACCAGGCCGCGGATCAGGCTGAGGATGTTGCGGACGCGGTGGTTGAGCTCCGCGATCAGCAGCTCCTGCCGCTCGGAAAAGCGGCGGCGCTCCTCCTGGGCATCGTCGCTGAGGCGCAGCACGACTTCGATCAGCGAGGCGCGCAGCATCTCCGCGACGCGCAGCTCGGCATTGGTGAAGGGCTCGGAGCGGCCGCGGACTTCCTGGCTCCACAGCTCGAAGCTCTCGCGCGGCGTGAGGCGCGGGCCGTTGGGGCCGAGCTGGGCGGGCTTGTGCGGATCGCCGGCCCATTTGACCGTGCGGATCTTCTCCTGGCGGAAGAGCAGGACATAGTCGCGCGGGCGGCGCGAGATCGGGATCGCCAGCATGCCGGCGGCGACATCGTCATAATCGGCGGCGGCGGGCAGAGTGTCGGCCAGGCGATCGGTCGCGAAGATCTTGCCTGCGGCCATGGCGTTGAGCCGGCGCGTGATCGCGCCGAACGCCTCGGCGGGCGGCGTCATGCCCGAATAGGCGACCTTGCCGTCGAGCCAGATCGCGATGCCGTCGCTCGGCACTGTCTCGCGCATCATCGTGCCGAGCCATTCGGGATTGTCGAGCAGCGTCGAATCGCCGGCGACCGCGGCGAGCAGCCGGTCGCTGGAGAAGCGCGCGGCCAGCTCATAGGCGGCGAGTTCCTTGCGCTCGCGGCTCTCGAGCTTGAGCGCGAACATCTGGCCGAACAGTTCGGCGATCGAGCGGCGCTCGAAGCTGGGGCAGCGCGCGGCATAGTGATGGCAGGCGAACAGGCCCCAGAGCTGGCCCTCGACGATGATCGAGATCGACAGCGAGGCGCCGACGCCCATGTTCTTGAGATATTCGATATGGATCGGCGAGACCGAGCGCAGCACCGAGAGCGACAGGTCGATCGGCGCGCCATTCTCGTCGAGCCGGGGCAGGATCGGCACGGGCTCGGCATCGACATCGGCGATGATGCGGAACGGCGTGCGCACGTAGAGCCTGCGCGCCTGTTGCGGGATGTCGCTGGCGGGGTAGCGCAGATCGAGGAAGCTGCCGATGCCGGCGCGCGCCGCCTCGGCCACCACCACGCCCGACCCGTCGCGATCGAAGCGATAGACCATGACGCGGTCGAAGCCGGTGAGCGCGCGGACCTGGCGGGCGCCCTCGCGGTAGAAGCTGGAGGCGTCGGCGGTCTCGTCGAGCCGGGCCATCATCGCGCGGATCGCCGAGCCGATATCGGTGGAGGGATCGTCGCGGCAATCCTCGCCCTCGAGGATGATCGTGTCGCCGATCATGTGGAGCGCGAAATCGAAGCAGCGGCCGCTGGCGATCTTCAGCCCGAAGACGCGCTCGACCGCATCGTTGCCGCGGAGCATCGCCAGCCGGTTGCGCAGCGTGTGGACGGCATGATCGCCCAGCAGCTCGACCGCGGAAGTGCCGAGCAGGTCTTCCGCCGATTTGCCGAGGAACGCCTCGGCATTGGCGGAGACGCGGCGGACCAGCCAGTCGATCGACAGTGCGAGCAGGAAGCCGAACGACTGGACGGCGCCCAGTTCGTGAATCGGCTCGCGATCGCAATTGGTGAGATCGACCTCGAAGTTACCGTCCTTCGCCAATCTCATCCCTTCGCCAATTAGCCGCCGAATGCTCGAACGCTGCGAAAGTCGCAAGCGCGGCGGCGAGCGCTGCCGCCAGCGCATCCGGCTCGCGAAGGAGACGATCTATAACCCCAAGTAGTTGCTGCCAGTTTTCGGCGCGCTGATCTGCATCAAGATAGGCACGGGGAAATCCGGCGGGCAAGCGCCGCGCGAGGAATTTTCCGCCGAGGCGAGAGCCTTCGAGGACGTAGAGCGTGCCGGCGATGGCGCTCAAATCCCCGTTCGCCCTGAGCTTGTCGAAGGGCTCTTCTCCATCTGGCGCCCCGCTTGCGGAAGCGCGCCCTTCGACAAGCTCAGGGCGAACGGATTGCCTGGGGAGCTGCGCGAGATCCTCGCGCAGCAGGTGGCCCCGCTTGCGATCCGCCCAGTTCGCCACCACCCGATCGCCGGGCAGCGTCGCTTCCAGCGGCCACACGACATCGGCATGGGCGGCGAGGAAGCGGGCATAGCTGGCCCGGTCGGTCAGGTCGAAATCGGCAAAGGCGGCGTCCACCCGGTCATGCGCGAGCGAAGTGCCGTCGCGCAGCGCCTGATGGACTGCGCTCCTCAAGCGAAGACGCGATCGAAGATCGTATCGACGTTCTTGTAGTGATAGCCGAGGTCGAACTTGTCCTCGAGTTCCGCCACCGAGAGCGCGGCGGTCACTTCGGGATCGGCCTTGAGCAGCTCGAGCAGCGAGAGCTGGCCGTCCGATTCCCACACCTTCATCGCATTGCGCTGGACCAGCCGATAGCTGTCCTCGCGGCTGACGCCGGCCTGGGTGAGGGCAAGAAGCACGCGCTGCGAATGCACGAGGCCGCCCATTCGATCCAAATTCTTCTGCATGCGCTCGGGATAGACGAGCAGCTTGTCCATCACGCCGGCGAGGCGCGCCAGCGCGAAGTCGAGCGTGATCGTCGCATCGGGGCCGATATAGCGCTCGACCGAGGAGTGGCTGATGTCGCGCTCGTGCCACAGCGCGACATTCTCCATCGCCGGGACGGTGGCGCTGCGGACCATGCGGGCGAGGCCGGTGAGGTTCTCGGTCAGCACCGGGTTGCGCTTGTGCGGCATCGCCGACGAGCCCTTCTGCCCGGGCGAGAAATATTCTTCCGCTTCCAGCACTTCAGTGCGCTGCAGGTGGCGGACCTCGACGGCGAGGCGCTCGATCGACGAGGCGAGCACGCCGAGCGTGGCGAAGAACATCGCGTGGCGGTCGCGCGGGATCACCTGGGTCGAGACCGGCTCGACCGCGAGGCCGAGCTTGTCGGCGACATGCTGCTCGACGCGCGGATCGATATTGGCGAAGGTGCCGACCGCGCCCGAGATCGCGCAGGTGGCGATGTCCGCCCGCGCGGCGAGCAGGCGCTCCTTGCCCCGCTTGAACTCGGCATAGGCCTCGGCAAGCTTGAGGCCGAAGGTGACCGGTTCGGCATGGATGCCGTGGCTGCGGCCGATCGTCGGGGTGAGCTTGTGCTCATAGGCGCGGCGCTTGAGCACTTCGAGCAGCTGGTCGAGGTCGGCGAGCAGGATGTCCGAAGCGCGGGCGAGCTGGACGGCGAGGCAGGTGTCGAGCACGTCCGAGCTGGTCATGCCCTGGTGCATGAAGCGCGCCTCGTCGCCGACCTGCTCGGCCACCCAGGTGAGGAAGGCGATCACGTCGTGCTTGGTCACGGCCTCGATCGCGTCGATCGCGGCGACGTCGATCGCCGGGTTGGTCGCCCACCAGTCCCACAGCGCCTTGGCGGCGCTCTTCGGCACCACGCCCAGTTCGGCCAGCGCCTCGGTCGCATGCGCCTCGATCTCGAACCAGATGCGGAAGCGCGCTTCGGGGGACCAGAGGGCGGTCATCTCGGGGCGCGAATAACGGGGGACCATTGCAAGCCTTTCAACCGGGGGACGGGGCGCCCCTAGCAAGCGGGCGGAAGGGGGGCAACCGAGCCGGCGCCGTTGCAGGCAGGCCACAGCGCAAATGAAATGCGATGAGGTGAGATTGTTCGGGGATAAGATGAGGCTTCAGGTGATGAAATCGGGAACGGAGTTCCCAGATCGAAGGTTGATAGGGAGATTGCTAAAAAGACAATCAGGCCATGACTATAGATAAGAACTAGAACAGGCCTGAGAAGATATAGGAGATATATTTATGCTGAAGCCTATGCTTCTTGCCACTTCGATGTTGTTCGCTATTCCCGCCTTTGCGCAGGAAACGCCTGCGCAGGACAATACGCAGCCCGCGCAGACTGCGCCGGTTCCGGAGCAGGCGACGCCGCCGGTAACGAGCGACGACAAGGCGCCCGGCGCCCAGGATCAGACCGCGACTGCCGAGGCGACTCCGGCACCGGTTGAGCCGACGACGCAGCCCGCCCAGGGTGTGGCGCAGGATACGACCACGGCGCAACCGGAGCAGCCGGCGGCGGTCGCTTCGACCACTGAACCCGCGGCGACTCCGGCGGCCCAGCCGGCCGCGACCCAGGAGCAGGTCGCCCAGGCAGTGGGCCGCGACTTCGGCAACTATGACAAGGATGCCGACGGCAAGCTGGACGCCACCGAGTTCACGGCGTGGATGGGCAACCTCCGCAAGGCCGCCGAGCCCAGCTTCCAGCCGGGCAGTGCCGAGGCGACGACCTGGGCCAACCAGGCCTTTGCCAGCGCCGATACCGACAAGAGCGCTTCGGTGAACAAGCAGGAGCTCACCGTGTTCCTAACCCCGAAGCAGCCGAGCTAAGAGCTTCGTCGCGCCAAATACGCATGGCGCACTCCCGAACGGTCGCCGGACTTGCCTCCGGCGGCCGTTTGGCTTGTTCAGGGTAGCGCGAGCAGGGCCGGCTGACCGGGGCGCAGCACAAGTATCGCGCTGGAGAGCAGATCGAAGCCGATCACGCCGC
Organism: Sphingomonas sp. HITSZ_GF; assembly: GCF_029543155.1. Lineage (GTDB taxonomy): Bacteria > Pseudomonadota > Alphaproteobacteria > Sphingomonadales > Sphingomonadaceae > Sphingomonas. Next base: position 125,105 of record NZ_JARQXA010000006.1, read on the forward strand.
CCTTGCCGGGCGGGGCGCGCCGGGCCTGGGCGAGGCGCAGGTCACGCCCGCCCAGATTGAGCGTCACCGGTCCGATGAGGTCCGAGGTGCGGGCCACGCCCGACACGCCGCCATGCCGCTCGCCGCCGAGGCGCGGCGCATCAGGAAGGAGGTTCGCGGGCAGGCTCGTCCGCCAGGCACCGCTGTCGAGCAGGAAGGGGCCGCTCGCGCCGCCGGCGGTGACCGTGGCGCGCGCCATATCATCGGGCCCGACCGGCACGGCCACGCCGTCCAGCGTGCAGACGGGGCTGGCCGGCGGTGCCGAGGTCGCGACGCCCTTGGCGAAATCGATGCGCAGGCAATCGGGGCCGACGAGCGACTGGGCGCTGACCACTCCGTCGATGCCGAGCGAATCGAGCATCGTCATCCGCGTCACCACCGCGCGGGCGAGGCGGTAGCGCGCCTCGCCGATCGCGAGATCGACCTGCCGGACCATCTCCACGGGATTGGCCGTGATCTGGGCGCCGCTGCTGTCGCGCCCGGCGATCGCGGTGCGCTGGGTCAGGCCGGCGGCATCGGCGAAGTCCGGGCTCAGCACGGTCTGGTTGGCGCCGGTATCGAACAGGAAGATGCCCGGCCGGCCCGCGACGGTGGCATGGACGATCGGCAGCTGGCCGCCGGTCGGCCGGCCCGCCAGCGTCGCCGGGCGCTCGATCGGGAAGCTGCGCAGCCCGGGCGCGGGCGCGGCGCCGAGGAGCAGGGCGAGGGCGGGGAGGAGCGTACGGAGCATGCGGCAGCATATCCTGCACGGTGTGATATTCCAATGACACACTTTGGAGCTGCGAGCCGGCCATTACCGTCATCCCGGCGAATACCGTCATCCCGGCGAATACCGTCATCCCGGCGAATGCCGGGATCTCGTGCGGCTCTTTTTCCGCCATCGCCTGAGATCCCGGCTTTCGCCGGGATGACGGAGAGGGGTGAAGGATGGCGATCGCGGTGCGCGATGGCGGTCAGATCAGCCCCTGGCCCCGCAGCGAGGCATGGCCGTCTCGGCCGAGGATGAGATGGTCGTGCACGCCGATGCCGAGCCCCTTGCCCGCGGCGACGATCTGGCGGGTGATCTCGATATCGGCGCGGCTGGGCGAGGGATCGCCCGAGGGGTGGTTGTGCACCAGGATCAGCGCCGCGGACTTGAGCTCGAGCGCGCGCGCGATCACTTCGCGGACATAGACGGCGGCCTCGTCGATCGTGCCCTCGCTCATCAGCTCGTCGCGGATCAGCATGTTCTTCGAATTGAGGTGGAGGACGCGGAAGCGCTCGGTGGCGTGGTGCGCCATGTCGGCGCGGAGATAGTCGAGCAGCGCCTGCCAGTTGGCCAGCACCGGCCGCTCGGCGACTTCGGCGCGCAGCAGGCGGAGCGCGGCGGCATGCGCTGCCTTGAGCGCGGCGACGCTGGTCTCGCCCATGCCCTTCACCCGGGCGAGCGCCTCGGCATCGGCAGTGAGCAGCCCGGCGATGCCGCCGAACTCGTGGAGCAGCGCCTTGGCGAGCGGCTTGGTATCCTGGCGCGGGATGGCGAGGGCGAGGAGATATTCGACGAGTTCGTGATCGAGCAGCGCATCCGGCCCGCCTTCGAACAGGCGGCGGCGCAGGCGCGCACGGTGGCCGTTATTGTCCGGGGCCTCTGCCATGGCCGGACTGTGCGGGTTCGGCCCTGGGGGTGCAAGCCCAAGGCTCAGACCTCGACGAAACTGGGTTCATATCCGACCGGAAAGTTCACCGAGCGGGCGATGAAGCAATAATGGTGGACTTCGTGGTGGAGCGCGGCGGCGCGGGCGAGGTCGGCGCCGCGCTCGACTTCGATCACCGGGCGCAGCGTGGCGCGGAGGAAGCGGCCGGCGCCGTTCGCCGCGGTCTCGCCGATCCCCTCGGGCGTGTCGGCATAGGCGCGCACGACGATCCCGGCGCTCGACGCGAGATGCAGGTACCAGAGCATGTGACAGGCGGCGAGCGCGGAGAGCAGCATGTCCTCGGGATTGGGCAGGCCGGGATCGCCGCCGAGCAGCGGATCGTTCGAGCAGTGGACCACCGGCTTGCCCGGCGTGCGCACGTCCCAGGTCCGGTCATATCCCCGATAGGTCCGGGTGCCGTCGCCGCGGTCGCCGGTCCAGACGATGCGCGATCGATAGGCGTGCTCGGTCATCGCCCGCTCTCCGTGATTCCTGCGTTCGTCCCGGCTAGCCCGAAACCAGCCGGACGCAATAGTTGACTCGCCCGGCGCGCGTTCCTAAAGCGCCCGAGCAACGCGGCTGAACGGCCGGCGATGCTTAATGTCGCCGGCACCGTCGGCGGCTTTTTTCATATCTGGAACGCCTTGACCGCCTTGACCCAAGACCGTGCTCCGAGCGACCTGGACCGCCGCATCGCCGATGCGAAAGCGGCCGAGGCTGCGCGCACCGGATCGGCGGTTCCCAAGGCGCCTGCCGACGCCAAGGGCTACAAGCAGGGCTCGCGCGTGCTGATGGACCTGATTGGCATGCCGCTGGGCGGCGGTGTTCTGGGTTATGCGCTGGACAGCTGGCTGGGCACGAGCCCGTGGCTGCTGCTGACCATGCTCGCGCTGTCGATCGCGGCAGCTTTCCGTAGCATCTACAAGATTTCGAAGGAGCGGGCAGAGTGAGCGCCGGCGCAATCAATCCGATGGAGCAGTTCGAGGTCGGCAAGCTGATCAAGTTCGATCTGCTGGGCTACGATCTCTCGTTCACCAATTCCGCGCTGTTCATGTTCGTCGTGGCGGCCCTGCTGTTCGTGTTCATGCTGGGCGGCATGAAGCGCGCGCTGGTCCCCGGCAAGTGGCAGCTGATGGCCGAAGGCGCGGTGGGCTTCATCGATTCGATGGTGAGCACCAGCATCGGCAAGGGCGGCAAGCGGTTCGCGCCGTACATCTTCTCGCTGTTCTTCTTCATCCTGTTCGCCAACCTGGTGGGCATCCTGCCGCTGGCGGTGGTGCCGGGGCTGCACACCTTCGCGGTGACCAGCCACATCACCGTGACCGCGGTGCTGGCCTTCTTCTCGTTCGGCATCGTGCTGTTCGTCGGCCTGTTCAAGCATGGCCTGAAGTTCTTCGGCCTGTTCGTGCCGCACGGCGCGCCGCTGTGGCTGATGCCGGTGATCATTCCGGTGGAATTCATCTCGTTCATGGTGCGTCCGTTCTCGCTGGGCCTGCGACTGTTCGTCGCGATGACCGCCGGGCACATCCTGCTCGAAGTGTTCGGCAGCTTCGCCGTGCAGGGCCTCAACGCCGGCGGTATCGGCTATGGCGTGTGGTTCGCATCGATGCTGATGATCATCGGCGTGAGCGCGCTCGAGCTGCTGGTCTGCGCGATCCAGGCCTATGTGTTCGCGCTGCTGACTTCGCTGTATCTCCACGACGCGGTGCACCTGCACTAAGTCGCGCTGTTCGTTTGATTTGTTGGATTACGTAGGGAGCTTGAAATGACTGACGTTGGTGCAATGTACATCGGTGCCGGCCTCGCGGCGATCGGCATCGGCCTGGCCGCGCTCGGCGTGGGCAACGTGTTCGGTTCGTTCCTCGAGGGCGCGCTGCGCAATCCGGGTGCCGCTGACGGCCAGCAGGGCCGCCTGTTCATCGGCTTCGCCGGTGCCGAGCTTCTGGGTCTTATCGCGTTCGTCGTCGCGATCCTGATCCTGTTCGTCGTCAAGGGCTAAGGTTCAAGGACAGCCAAGATGCCGCAGCTATCCCAAATCCCTGAGATCTACGCGTCGCAGCTCTTCTGGCTCGCGATCGTGTTTGCGCTCATCTATTTCGGGATCGGCAAGGCGATGGTTCCGAAGATCGAGCGTACGGTCGAAGACCGCAACGCCCGCATCGCCGGTGACCTCGCCGCGGCTGAGGCTGCCCGAGATGCCGCCCAGGCGTCCGATGTCGCGTATGAGTCCGGGCTGGAAACGGCCCGGGCCACGGCGCTCGTCACGCTGACCAAGGCCAAGGACAAGGCGACCGCCAAGTCCGAAGCCGAAGTGAAGAAGGGCGATGCGGCGTCCGAGGCGAAGATCGCCGAGGCCACGCAGCGCATCGAGGCGACCAAGACCCAGGCGCTGGGCGAGATCGAGGCCGAGACGGTGGACGCCGTCCAGGATATCGTCGCCAAGCTCTCGGGCGTGAAGGCCGACCGCGCGTCGGTGACCAAGCAAGTGAAGGCGGCGCTGGCCAATGGCTGAGGAACCTCATGGCATGAAGGCGGAGACCGGCACGGTGGAACTGCATCATGAGCCGTCGGCGTTCGGCATCACTGCGCCGGGCTTCGTCGCGATTGCGATGCTCGTGGTGGTCGGCATCATCCTGTGGAAGCGCGTGCCGGCGATGATCGGCAAGATGCTCGATGCCAAGATCGAATCCATCCGCCAGCAGCTCGACCAGGCCGCTGCGCTGCGCGCCGAGGCCGAGGCCGAGCTGGCGGCCGCCAAGGCGCGCAATGCCTCGAGCGAGGCGGATGCCGCCGCGATCGTGGCGCATGCCGAGGCCGAGGCCAAGGCGTTGCTCAAGAAGGCCGAGGCGGACGCCAAGGAACTGACCAAGCGCCGCGCCAAGATGGCCGAGGACAAGATCGCCGCCGCCGAGCGCGCCGCGATCGCCGAGGTCCGTGCCAAGGCTGCCGATGCGGCTGCCGCCGCTGCCGGCGCGATCATCGCCGAGAAGCACGGCGCCGAAGCGGACAAGGCGCTGGTCGACAAGACCATCGCAGGCCTCGGCCGTCTGAACTGAGGTGCCGGAGGGGCGCGATACCAGTTCGGCCCTTACCATGAGCGCAGGCGGCGCGGTTGCGCCCGCCGCGCGCGACCCGGGGCATGTCGCCCTGCTCATTTCCTTCGCGCTCCTCGCCGCGGCGCTGGTCGGCGCGGTCTTCCTGGTGCGCGGGCAGCAGGAATCGCAGCGCTGGGTGGCGCACACGCTCGAGGTGGAAGAGCAGCTGAGCAGCGTGCTCTCGCGCGTGCAGCAGGCCGAGACCGGCCAGCGCGGCTTCCTGATCACGCGCAACGAAGCCTATCTCGAGCCCTTCACCACCGGTGCGCGTGACCTGCGCACCGAGATGGCCGAGCTGAAGCTCCTCGTTGCCGACAGCCCGATCGAGGCCGAGCGCGCGGCCAAGCTGGAGAAGCTGGCCATCGAACGGCTCGCGCGGCTTTCACAGTTCGTCGAGATGATCCGCAAGGGCGACAGCGCCGGCGTGACGGCGGGGGTGAAGACTGGCGTCGGGCTCAACCAGATGCAGCAGATCCGCGCGCTCATCGCCGAGATGCGCGCGCATGAGGCCGATCTGCTCAAGAAGCGCAACCACATCGCCACCCTGCAATCGAACCTGCTCCTGCTGTGGCTGGCGATCACGGCGATCGGCGTGGCGGTGGTGGCGTTCTTCGTCACCCGCTCGGCGACGCGGCGCACCCATGTCGCGATCCTGGCGCAGGACGCGGCCGAGGCGGCGCATGCCCGGCTGATCGCCGAGACCGAGCAGCGCGAGATCGCCGAGGCGCAGCTGCGCCAGCTCAGCAAGATGGAGTCGATCGGCCAGCTGACCGGCGGCATCGCGCACGACTTCAACAACATGCTGGCGATCGTGATCGGCTCGCTCGACATGGCCAAGCGCCGGGTCGGCAAGGATCCGGCAAAGGCGGCGCATTCGATCGACAATGCGCTGCAGGGCGCCGAGCGCGCGGCGCAGCTCACTTCGCGCCTGCTCGCCTTTGCCCGCCGGCAGCCGCTGGCGCCCGGCGCGCTCGATGCGAACAAGCTGGTCGCCGGCATGTCCGAGCTGCTGCGCCGCACGATCGGCGAGACGATCCGCTTCGAGACGGTGCTGGCCGGCGGGCTTTGGCCGGCGTTCATCGATGCCGGGCAGCTCGAGAACGCGCTGGTCAACCTGTGCGTCAACGCGCGTGATGCAATGCCCGAGGGCGGGCGGCTTACGATCGAGACCGCGAACACGCATCTCGACGATGCCTATGCAGCCAGCCACACCGAAGTGGTGCCTGGGCAATATGTGATGGTCTCGGTCACCGACACCGGCACCGGCATGCCCGAGGACGTGATCGAGCGCGCCTTCGATCCCTTCTTCTCCACCAAGGAAGTGGGCAAGGGCACCGGCCTGGGGCTCAGCCAGGTCTATGGCTTCGTCAAGCAGTCCGGCGGGCATGTGAAAATCTATTCAGAGCTCGGCGTCGGCACGATCGTCAAGCTCTACATCCCGCGCCACTTCGGCGAGGAGGACCGCCGCCCGGTCCCGGCGCCCGAAGCCGAGCTGCCGCAGGGCCGCGGCGAGGTCATCCTGGTCGTCGAGGACGAGGAGCAGGTGCGCATCATGTCGGTCGATGCGCTGCGCGAGCTCGGCTATGTCGTGATCCACGCTTCGGGGCCGACCCAGGCGCTGGCGATGCTAGACACGCATGCGAGCATCGACCTGCTGTTCACCGACATCGTGATGCCCGACATGACCGGCCGCACGCTCGCCGAGCGAGTTCAGGAGCGGATGCCGCACGTGCCGGTGCTCTACACCACCGGCTACACCCGCAACGCCATCGTGCATAACGGGATGCTCGACCATGACGTCGACTTCCTCGCCAAGCCGTTCAGCATCGCCCAGCTCGCGGCGAAGGTGCGTCAGGTTCTCGACGAGCGGGGATAAGGCTGGAGGCGGGTGCTCATCATTCGCGCCACTATGCCTTACCCGATGCCCTTGAACTTCCTGTCCATGACGCGCCTCCCGGTGGACCCCGGCACAAGGCCGGGGTGACGGTTGGGGCGTTTGAGGAAAGCGTTAGAACTGCGTCGGCGCGTCGGTGAACGGGTTGGCCACGGCGGTGCCGCCCTTGCGGAAGCAAGCGAAGTCCAGGATCGCCTCGTTGATGCTGTTGGGCTTGGGCGTCTTGATCTCGTTGAGCGTCTCGGACGGCTCGGTGCGGAGATATTTCCCGCTCGGGGCATAGAAGCTGTATTCGAGCGTGCGGAAGTTCTTCGCCTGGCAGTTGAATTCGGTGCGGATCTTGGCGGCGATGATGCCTTCGCCGATCGGCTGGATATAGACGCTCTCGACATCGCCGATCACCTTGTCGCCGAGCGGGCGCAGGCTGGCGAGGTCGACATAGCTCATCGTGTTGTCGTTGCCGCCGACGCGGTACCATTGCTGGGCCATGGCGGGCGTTGCTGCGAAGGGCAGCAGGGCGGCGGCGAGCAGGATGCGCATGAATATTCCCCCTGATTTTCGCAGGCATGGTGGCATGAGACCGTTTCGGTGGGAAGTGGCGTCGCTGGCCGTTGCGGGTCATCCGGGCTAGGGAGGGGGCATGAACACGCAACGCTGGCTTCAGCTCGCCACCGCGCTCACTGCCCTGCTGCTCGTTTTTATGATCGTCGTCGCCTGGCGCAGCGCGGCCGACGAGCACCGCCGCGCCCGGGACATCGGCGCACGCACCCAGGCGGTGATGGAGCGCATCGAGGCGCGGGCGAACGCGCTGGAGAACGAAGCGGGGCGGTAGTCCAGAAGCGCGAACGCCTTTCCCTTCGTCATGCTGAACTTGTTTCAGCATCCAAACCTCCTCGGGCGAAACCGCCCGTGGCGCGTTGGACCCTGAAACAAGTTCAGGGTGACGGGGTAGCGGGAGATCGATTCCGGCTGCGGTTGCCGACGGCTTTCGCCCGCCGGCTCATGGCTTGCGGAACTTGTAGATGAACTGATCGGTCTTGCCGCGGATCTCGGGGTTGAAGACGTTCGCGGTGTGCGGGTCCGCGGGGTTGCGGAGCAGCGGCAGCTCGCCTTCGAACTTGAAGCCGGCGCTCTCGATCTCGGCGCGGGCGGCGGCGGGATCGATGCGGTGAAGCGTGCTGGTCGCGGTGAAGTCCGGATCGGTATTCGCGACATGGTCGATCACCAGCAGTACGCCGCCGGGCTTGAGCGAGTCGTATAGCTTCCGCGCGATCACCTTCGATCCGCCCGCGGGCACGACCTTCAGGTGCATGTCGTGCCAGTTCTGCACCGTGACGATCGCGTCGAGCGGCTCGGGGAAGGCGAAGCTCTGCAGGCTGTCACTCGACGGCACGACATTGGCGCGGCCTTCCACCGCCGCCTTCTGCTCGTCGGCATAGGCGGCGCGGAACTTGATGAACTCGGCGGGCTGATAGGCATAGACCTTGCCGTTCACGCCCACCGTCGGCGCAAGGATGCGCGTCCAATAGCCGCCGCCCATGACGAAATCGGCGACCTTCTGCCCCGGCGCGATGCCGGCAAAGGCGAGGATCTCGCCGGGATGGCGGGCGGCGTCGCGATCCTTGTCGGCCTGGGGCCGGCCGGCATCGGTGAGCGCGGCTGCGATCGGGCCGGGAACGGTCTGGGCATGGGCGGCGAGCGGAGTGGCCAGCGCGAGCAGTGCGGCGGACAGGACGCGTTTCATCGGACGACTCTCCCAAGTTTATACCGTGAGTTTCGCATATCGGAGTTCGCGTTCAAGTTGCCCGCGACGAAAGCGGACCCTAAATCGCAGAGGACGATGTCCGACCCCAATTCGCCCAATCGCTTCAACGAAGAGACTGCCACCTTCGCGGTGCGCGGCGCCGATGCGCCTGACCTGGAGGCGGGCGTCGCAGCGATCCGCAACGTGCTGAAGACGCTGCCGGTGCGGCCCGGCGTCTATCGGATGCAGGATGCGCGCGGCGACGTGCTCTATGTCGGCAAGGCGCGGGCACTGAAGAACCGGGTAACCAACTATACCCAGGTCATGCGCCTCTCGAAGCGGCTGCAGCGGATGGTGGCGCAGACGCGTTCGATGACGATCGTCACGACGAACAACGAGGCCGAGGCGCTGCTGCTCGAGGCGCAGCTGATCAAGCGCTTTCGCCCGCCCTACAACGTGCTGCTGCGCGACGACAAAAGCTTCCCCTTCATCCTGCTGCGCCGCGACCACGCGTTCGCGCGCATCCAGCTCCACCGCGGCGCCCGCAAGGCGAAGGGCGATTATTTCGGGCCGTTTGCCGGCGCGGGGCAGGTGCGCAAGACGCTCAACGCGCTGCAGAAGCTGTTCCTGCTCAGGAGCTGCACCGACGGCTTCTTCAACACGCGCGACCGGCCATGCCTGCTCTACCAGATCCGCCGCTGCTCGGCGCCCTGCGTCGACCGGATCACGCCCGACGCCTATGAGGAGCTGGTCGACGACGCGCGCGACTTCCTGATGGGCAAGAAGACCCAGGTGCAGGCCAAGCTGGGCGCGCAGATGCAGGCGGCGGCGGAGGCGCTCGACTTCGAGCTGGCGGCGATCCTGCGCGACCGGCTAAAGGCGCTGACCTTCATCCAGGGCAGCCAGGCGATCAACGCCGAAGGCGTGGGCGATGCCGACATCTTTGCGCTGGCCAGCAAGAGCGGCGTGATGGGCATCCAGGCCTTCTTCATCCGCGGCGGCCAGAATTGGGGGCATCGCAGCTTCTTCCCGGCGCACACCAACGACGTGTCCGAGGACGAAGTGCTCTCGGCGTTCCTGATGCAGTTCTACGAGGAAGTGCCGCCGCCGCGGACGATCTTCGTCGATCGCGAGCTGGAGGAAGCGGCGCTGCTCGCCGAGGCACTGCGCGAACGCGCGGGGCACAAGGTGGCGCTGGGCGTGCCTCAGCGCGGGCCGCGCCGGCGGCTGCTGGAGCAGGCGACGCGCAATGCAGCCGAAGCGCTCGACCGGCGGCTGGCCGAAGGGACGACCCAGGCGAAGCTGCTCGCCGAGATCGCCGATATCTTCGAGCTGCCCGAGCCGCCCGAGCGGATCGAGGTGTACGACAACTCGCATATCCAGGGCACCAACGCGCTGGGCGCGATGGTGGTCGCGGGGCCCGAGGGCTTCCAGAAGAACCAGTATCGCAAGTTCAACATCAAGCGGCCCGAGACGATCGCCGGCGACGATTACGGGATGATGCGCGAAGTGCTCAGCCGGCGCTTCGCCCGCGCGGTGGAGGAGGATCCCGACCGGCAGGGCGGCAACTGGCCCGACCTGGTGCTGCTCGACGGCGGGCGCGGGCAGCTCAATGCGGCCAAGGCGGTGCTCGAGGATCTCGGCATCGAGGACGTCATCATGGTCGGCGTCGCCAAGGGGCCGCATCACGGGCGCGAGGGGCGCGAAGTGTTCCATCTGATGGACGGGCGCGAGCTGATGCTGCCGGTCAATTCGCCGGTGCTCTTCTACCTCCAGCGGCTGCGCGACGAGGTGCATCGCTTTGCCATTGGCGCGCACCGCGAGAAGCGCGCCAAGGCGATCGGCGCGAGCCCGCTCGACGAGGTGCCGGGGATCGGCCCGGCGCGGAAAAAGGCGCTGCTGATGCATTTCGGCACGGCGCGCGCGGTGCGCTCCGCAAGCCTGGAGGACCTGCAAAAGGCGCCGGGCGTCAGCGCCGGCGTCGCGCAGCAAGTCTATGATTATTTCCATTCCCGCTGATTTGCCGCTTGCCTGAGGCCCCGGGACTTTCGAAGATCGTCCCGTTGTTCCGGGGAGGGTTTATGGTTCGGCGTATGATTGTTGCGGCCCTGCTGTGCGGCACGGCCGGGGTGGCCCATGCCGGAGAGAAGCCGCTCTACCAGCCGGTCCCCGCCTGGGTGACGCTGGCGCCCGAGCCGGTTACGATCGACCTGCCCAACGACGCGCCGGCAATGATGATTGCCGATGTCCAGGCGCGGCTCGCCGACGGGCAGAACTGGACCTATTATGAGCGTGCCGGGCGGCTCGCGACGATCCAGAACGTCTCCGCGGCCGGCACGGTGAAGATCGACTGGCAGCCTTCGCACGGCGACCTGATCGTCCACGGCGTCGACATCCTGCGCGCCGGCAAGCGGATCGATGCGCTGAAGGGCGCCAAGTTCACCGTGCTCCAGCGCGAGCAGGGGCTCGAGATGATGATGCTCGACGGCCGGCTGACCGCGACGCTGGCGGTGCAGGGGCTGCAGGTGGGCGACGTGCTCGACCTGCGCTATTCGATCACTACCAAGGACCCGACGCTGAAGGGCAATGCCGTGGCGATCGGGCCGATCGTCGCCGAGCCGATGAAGATCGGTTTCGCGCGCACCCGGCTGCTCTGGCCGACTGGCGCCGATGTGAAGTGGCGCGCCTATTCGGACGGCGCCATGCCCGAGCAGCGCGATGCGGGCGGCTGGCACGAGATGCTGTTCAAGCTGCCGGTGATGCGCCAGCCGCCGATGGCGATCCGCGTGCCCGGCCGCTTCCTCAAGCCGCCGATCGTCGAGGCGACCACCTTCCCGGACTGGCAGTCGGTCTCGAAGGTGATGGAGCCGCTCTACCGCACCCAGGGGCTGATCGCGCCGGGCAGCCCGCTCGCCGCCGAAGTGGCGAAGATCGCCGCGGCCGAGCAGGACCCGCTGCGCCGCACCGCCGCGGCGCTGGCGCTGGTGCAGGGCAAGGTCCGCTACCTGTTCAAGGGCATGGACAACGGCAACTACGTGCCCCAGTCGCCCGCCGAGACCTGGTCGACCAAATATGGAGACTGCAAGGCCAAGACGCTGCTGCTGCTCGCCATCCTGCATGAACTGGGCGTCGAGGCGGAGCCAGCGCTGGCGAGCCTGGGCAATGGCGATCTGGTCGTGGCGCGGCTGCCCTCGCCGAGCGCGTTCAACCATGTCTTCGTCGTCGCCACGGTGAACGGCCAGACGCTGTGGCTCGATGGCACGGCGAGCGGCACCTATCTGGAGGACATCGCCGACGTGCCGAGCTTCGGCTGGGTGCTGCCGCTGCGCGCCGCCGGCGCGACGCTGGTCGAGGCGCCGAGGCGGGTGCCGGCGCGGCCCGGGCAGGTGGGCACGCTCAACATCGACTTGCGCGGCGGGATCAACCTGCCGGCGCCGTTCGAGGCGGAAGTGACGCTGCGCGGCTCCTCGGCCGACATGGTGCGCAACATCGCCGCCAATACCGACAAGAAGGAAATCCGCGGCGCGCTGCAGGGGCTGGTGCCGGCCGGCGGCGGCGAAGTGATCGTCACTGCGACCGATGTCGCGTTCGACGATGCGAAGGGCACCGCCACGATCAAGCTGAGCGGCATCACCAATCCGCGCTGGCTCTATGCCGACACCCGCTATCGCTATGATATCGGCGGCGCCAACGTCTTCTCGATGCCCGATCGCTCGCGCCCGGCGTGGAAGGAGATCCCGGTGGCCACCGGAATCGCGACGCGCAGCAAGCGGACGGTGCGGATGCAGCTTCCCGACGGCGGCACCGGCTTCGGTTTCGATGGCAACCCGCAGGTCGACGCGACCTTGCCTGGCGGGATCAAGGCGGCGCGCAAGGCGGTGCTGGCCGGCGAGATGCTCACCATCGACTTCGAGGACAGCACCACCGGCGCCGAGATCGCCCCGGCCGACTTCGCCGCGGCGCGCGCGCAGTTCGCCGAGGCGAAGAACCGGCGGCTCGGTGCGCGGACGCTGCCGGGCTATGCCTCGCCCTGGCGCGGCATTCCCGCGGCAAAGGCGGCGCATCGCTACGATACGGTTCTCGATCGCTATGCGAGCTATATCGCCGACAAGCCCGAGGAAGCGGGGCGTTATGTGACGCGGGCGGGCTTCCTCGCCTCGATCTTCGAGCGGGAGAAGGCGATCGCCGATCTCGACAAGGCGATCGCGATCCAGGCCGATGCAGTCACCTATCGCCGCCGCGGCTATCTCTACGAGCTGATCGGCAACAAGAAGGCGGCGATCGCCGATTATGCCGCGGCGCGCGAGCAGGACCCCGGCGACGTCGGCACGCTCGGCCAGCTCGCCGCGCTGATGGTCGAGACCGGCGCGAGGGACGAGGCGCTGGCGATGCTCGACGAGCGTATCGCCGAGGAAGGCGAGGACATGCCGCAGCTGCTCTCGGCCAAGGCGACCGCGCTGTCGCGCGCCAATGACGCCGCCGGCGCGGTCGCCGCGATGGACGCCGCGATCGAGAAGAAGCCGGGCAATGGCGGGCTGCTCAATAACCGCTGCTGGATCAAGGGCACCCTCAACACCGATCTGACCGGCGCGCTTGCCGATTGCACGCGCTCGATCCAGTTCAGCGACAACAACGCGGCCGCGCTCGACAGCCGGGCGATGGTCTATTTCCGCATGGGCAAGCTGGCCGAGGCGCTGGCCGATCTCGATGCTGCGCTGGAGCAGCGGCCCGCGGCTGAATCGAGCCTGTTCCTGCGCGGCGTGGTGAAGATCCGGATGGGCAAGGCGAAGGAAGGCCAGGCCGACATCGCCGGCGCCCGCCTGCTCGCGCCCAAGATCGACGCGGACTATGCGCGCTGGGGGATCAGGGCTTGAACCTTCAAATCCTCCCCCAGCTTGCTGGGGGAGGGGGACCGCCGCCGAAGGCGGTGGTGGAGGGGGCGGCGGGCACCGCCGCGTTGCGTCGGCCCCTCCACCATTTCGCTGCGCGAAATGGTCCCCCTCCCCGAGACAAGCTCGGGGAGGAATTGACCGCCGACCCGCCATTCGCCTTTTCTTCACGCCCCTGCGTTAAGGGGGCAGAATGGCTACCCGGGTCTTCATCACGATCGACACCGAGATCATGTGGCGGCACCATGTCGCGGGTCTCGACGTCGACACGATCGTCCAGCGCTCGCTGGAGCCTGCCAATGTGGGCGTGGCCTGGCAGCTCGGGCAGCTCGCCCGCCACGGCCTCAAGGCCTGCTTCTTCGTCGATCCCATGCCGGCGCTGGTCTATGGCCTCGATCCGATCAAGCGCGTGGTCGGCGCGATCCTGGAGGCGGGGCAGGAAGTGCAGCTCCACCTCCATCCCAACTGGACCGGCGCACATGCCGGCGACAAGGGCACAACCTATGGCGCGTTCGAGCTGATCGACTACAGCTTCGACGAGCAGGTCGAGCTGCTCGCCGGCGCTTCCGACATGCTGGTCGCCTGCGGCGCGCCCGAGCCGATCGCCTTCCGCTCGGGCAGCTATTCGGCGAGCGACGACACTCTGGGCGCGCTGGCGCAGCTCGGCTTCGAATATGATTCGAGCCACAACGGCTCCGAGCATCCCTGGCCGAGCGCGATCAATCTCGAGCCGCGCCAGATCGCGCCGATCGAACATCGCGGGCTGATCGAAGTGCCGGTGACGCTGATCGAGGATCGCGCCGGGCATCTGCGCCATTTCCAGATCTGCGCGCTATCGGCAGGGGAGATGCGTGCCGCGCTCGATCACGCCGTGCTGCGCAGCCATTCGGCAGTCACGATCGTCAGCCACGGCTTCGAGCTTGCAAATCGCGCCGGGACGCGGCCTAACGCCGTGCATGTACGGCGCTTCGCTGCGCTGTGCCGCATGTTGGCCAGCCGCCGGGGGGTGTTGGTGACCGAACATTTCGCAGACCGGCCGAAAATGGCGCTCGGTCAGGACGATGCGCCGCTCGGCCCCAGCCTGCTGCGCACGCGCTGGCGCCAGGCCGAGCAGCTCTGGTCGAACCTGGTCGAGGAGCGCGCCGCGTGAATGCGATGAGCGACGTTGCCGCCGAAGCCGCGCCCCAGGCCCGGCCGACCAGCTTGAAGTTCGAGATCGGCGCGCGCACGCTGGCGACGATCCAGCGCGACCTGGTCCGCCTGCCGCTGACGCTCGACGAGGCCCGCGCGGACCGGCTGCCCGTGCTGCCGCCGCTGCCGCGCGATGCGCATGGCTATGTCGTCACCTCGCTGCCCGAGCATCTGGTGCCGGGGCTGGTAAAGGCCTCGGGCGACATGCTGCCCTTTATCCGCCAGCGCTACACCCGCTATTTCACCGATTTCGCGCTGGGGTTCGAAGGCTGGTGGAACGGGCTTTCGTCCAACGCCCGCCAGGGGATCAAGCGCAAGGCCAAGAAGATCGCGGCGGAGAGCGGCGGCGAACTCGATGTGCGCGCCTTCCGTACGCCGGACGAGCTGGAGGCGTTCCACGATGTCGCCCGGCGAATCTCGCTGCGCACCTATCAGGAGCGGCTGCTCGGCTCGGGGCTGCCCGACAGCGCGGAGTTCCTCGCGACGATGCTCGCCCAGGGCGCGGCGGGGCAGGTCCGGGCCTGGCTGCTCTACATCGCCGGCGAACCGGCGGCCTATCTCTACTGCCCGGTGATCGAGGGCGGCGTGGTGATCTATGCCTATGTCGGCCATGATCCGGCGTTCAACGACTTGTCGCCCGGCGCGGTGCTCCAGCTAGAGGCGATGCGCGACCTGTTCGAGGAGGGGCAGTTCGCCCGCTTCGACTTCACCGAGGGCGAAGGCCAGCACAAGCGCCAGTTCGCCACCGGCGGCGTGGCCTGTGTCGACCTGTTCCTGCTGCGCCCCTCGCTGGCCAATCGCGTGACGATGGCGGCGCTGGGCGGGTTCAACCGCGGCGTGGCCGGAGTGAAGGCACTGCTGCAGCGCGTGGGGCTGGAGAAGGTCGCCAAGAAGGTGCGGCGGGGGAGCTAGTCCAATTCCTCCCCGAGACAAGCTCGGGGAGGAATTATATAGCGTCCCCCATGCATCTCCGCGCCGAAGCCATCATCCTCTCCGTTCGCGCGCATGGCGAGCATGGGGCGATCGTGCGCGCGTTCACCGAGGAGCATGGCGTGCAGCCCGGCTATGTCCGCGGCGGGCATGGGCGGACGTTGCGGCCGGTGCTGCAGCCGGCAAACCTGGTGCAGGGCGAATGGCGGTCGCGGACCGAGGATGCGCTGGCCGGGCTGAGCGTCGAGCTGCTCCACAGCCGCGCGGCGATGTTCTCCGAAGCGCTGCCCGCCGCCGCCTTCCAATGGGTGACTGCGCTTTCCGCCTTCGCGCTGCCCGAAGGGCTGCCCTATCCACGGCTCTATGCGGCGCTCGACGGGGTGCTGGCGGCGATCGAGGCGGCGCCGGCGGCGCGCGGCTGGGCAGTGGCGATGGTCCGCTATGAGTTACTATTGCTCGCCGAGTTGGGCTTCGGGCTCGACCTCGAGCATTGCGCGGCGACCGGGCGCAACGACGACCTCGCCTATGTCAGCCCCAAGAGCGGCATCGCGGTGAGCCGGATCGGCGCCGAGGGCTATGAGAACCGGCTGCTGCGCCTGCCGCGCTTCCTGGTCGAAGGCGGCGAGGCGGGATGGGACGATATCCTCGACGGCCTCAGGCTCACCGGCCATTTCCTCGAGCGCGACCTGCTGATCGGAAAGGGCGCCGAGC
This sequence comes from Sphingomonas sp. HITSZ_GF, assembly GCF_029543155.1. Classification (GTDB taxonomy): domain Bacteria; phylum Pseudomonadota; class Alphaproteobacteria; order Sphingomonadales; family Sphingomonadaceae; genus Sphingomonas. Next base: position 141,271 of record NZ_JARQXA010000006.1, read on the forward strand.
TGCTCGCGGCGCGGGCCCGGCTGGTCGATCGGTTGAAGCGGGCAGTTGCGTGACGGCAACAACAGCGGCAAAGCGGGCCGCAAAGGACGTGGGGAGCTTGAATTGCCGTTGATTGCTGTTCTTCCCGGTGACGGGATCGGGCCGGAAGTGACGCGCGAGGCGCGCCGGGTTCTGGAGGCGCTGGCGCTGGGCCTGGACTTCGAGGAGGCGCCCGTCGGCGGCGCGGCCTATCTGGCGACCGGGCGGCCGCTGCCGGACGAGACGCTGGCGCTTGCCAAGAAGGCGAACGCCGTGCTGTTCGGCGCGATCGGCGATCCGCGCTTCGAGGCGCTCGAGCGCCGGCTGCGCCCCGAGGCGGCCTTGCTCGGCCTGCGCCGCGAGCTCCAGCTCTTCGCCAATATCCGCCCGGCAACCTTGTTCCCGGCGCTGGCCGATGCCTCGCCGCTCAAGCCCGAAGTGGTGAGCGGGCTCGACATCGTCATCGTCCGCGAGCTGGTGGGCGACGTCTATTTCGGCGAGAAGGGCCGTCGGCACACGGCGGAGGGTCTGCGGCAGGGATTCGATATCATGAGCTACAACGAAGTCGAAGTGGAGCGTATCGCCCGCGTCGGCTTCGAAATGGCCAAGCGCCGCAAGAAGAAGCTCTGTTCGGTCGACAAGGCGAACGTGCTCGAGACCTCGCAGCTGTGGCGCGACGTCGTCAACGAGATGGCGACCGAATATCCCGAGGTGCAGCTCACCCACATGTATGTCGACAATGCCGCGATGCAGATGGTGCGCGCGCCGACGGCGTTCGACGTGATCGTCACCGGCAACCTGTTCGGCGACATCCTTTCCGATCAGGCAAGCATGTGCGCCGGCTCGATCGGCATGCTGCCCTCCGCCTCGCTGCGGGCGTGGAGCGGGGACAATGGCATGTACGAGCCGATCCACGGCTCGGCACCCGACATCGCCGGCACCGGCAAGGCGAACCCGTGCGCGGCGATCCTCTCGGCGGCGATGCTGCTGCGCCACTCGCTCGGCAACGAGGAAGCGGCGCAGAAGGTCGAGAAGGCCGTCGAGGCCGCGCTGGCCGGCGGCGCGCGGACGGCGGATCTCGGCGGGTCGATGTCGACCGGCGAGATGGGCGATGCGGTGCTGAAGGCGCTGGCGTGATTCCCGAGCAGCTCGAACTCGCGGTCGTCATCCCGACGTTCAACGAGCGGGCGAACGTGCCGCTGCTGATCGAGAAGCTCGACGCGGCGCTGGCGGGGCGGAACTGGGAAGCGATCTTCGTCGACGACAACAGCCCGGACGGGACGGCGGACGCCGCGCGCGAACTGGGCCGGCGCGACGCCCGGGTACGGGTGATCCAGCGGATCGGCCGGCGCGGGCTGTCCTCGGCGTGCATCGAGGGGATGTGCGCCACCGCGGCGCCGTTCGTGGCGGTGATCGACGGCGACCTGCAGCATGACGAGACGCTGCTGCCCAGGATGCTCGACGCGCTCGAGGGCAGCGAAGACCTCGACGTGGTGATCGGCTCGCGCTTCGTCGACGGCGGCGGCACCGGCGAATGGGACGAGGAGCGGGTGGCCAAGTCCGCCCTCGCGACCAGGCTCTCGCGGCGCGTGCTCAAGGCCGACCTATCCGATCCGATGAGCGGCTTCTTCATGATCCGCACGCAGATCGTGCGCGACCTGGTGCCGACGCTGTCGGCGATCGGCTTCAAGATCCTGCTCGACATCATGACCGCGTCGCATCGGCCGCTGAAGTTCCTCGAGCTGCCCTACGTGTTCCGCACGCGCGCGCTGGGGGAGAGCAAGCTCGATTACGTCGTCGCGATGGAATATCTCATCGCGCTCTACGACCGGATGTTCGGCAAGGTCGTGCCGGTGCGCTTCGTGATGTTCTCCGGCATCGGCGCGCTTGGCGCCTGTGTCCACTTCCTGATCCTGGCGCTGTTCTTCCGCGGGCTGAGCTGGCCCTTCGTCGCCGCGACGATCCTCGCCACCGCGGTGGCGATGACCTTCAACTTCTTCCTCAACAATGCGCTGACCTATCGCGAGCAGCGGCTCAAGGGCTTCGGCCCGATGCTCGGCGGCTGGGTGTCGTTCTGCCTGGTGTGCAGCGTGGGCGCGGCGGCCAACGTGGGCGTCGCGGCGTTCCTGCACAATGTGCAGCATGGCGATTGGCGTTTCGCGGCGCTGGCGGGGATCGCGGTGGCGGCGGTGTGGAATTTCGCGCTGTCGTCGCGCTTCGTCTGGGGGCGGTACTGAGCTGAAGCCCAAGCAAATTGACGTCATCCCCGCGAAGGCGGGGATCCATTATCGCTGATGTGGCGGCTCTTTCGATGACCTGCGTGAATGGATTCCCGCCTTCGCGGGAATGACAGGGTAATTGGGATGACGGTCCGCTACCGCCAGCTACCCATCCACATCCAGTGCGTGAAGCCCTGGCTGCTCGCCAGCGGCGCGCCCGAGAGCACCGGGTAGAAATAGCCGAACACCAGCAGCGCGATCGCGGTGAACCATTCCTCATATCCGCGGTTCCGGCCGCGATCGAAATGAAGGAAGGCGACCGGCAGCACCATGCACAGGAAGATGCTGCTCGGGTAATAATAGTAATAGAAGCCGATCGACTTGGGGATCACGACATAGATCGCCAGGCTGCCGGTCCATAGCAGCGCCATGGCGAGCGGTTTGATCGCCTTGTCCTTGAACCAGGCCCAGTAGCAGGCGAGCACCGCGACGAGACCGCCCCACATGATCAGCGGGTTGCCGATCAGCAGCACGCCGCGCTGGGCGCCGCGATCCCACTCGTAGAAATACCAGATCGGCCGCAGCATCAGCGGCCAGCTCCACCAGCTCGACTGATAGGTGTGGTGCGGCAGGATCTGCGTCTGCATCTGCCACATGTGGATCTGCTGGGCGAACAGGCCGGAGAGCGAGGTCAGCGGATCGGTGGTGTAGAGGAAGGCGGGCAGGAAGGTGACGAAATAGGTGACCACGCTGACCACCCCGAGGGCGAGGATCGCGGGGATGGCAGGCAGGCCGGCCCAGTGGCGCTGGTCCTTGCCCGACAGTGCCGAGAGGATCGGCTTCTTCGCCAGACGGGCGTCGCGGATGCGGATGACGAGGAAGGCGAGGGTGGCGAGCACGATATAGGGAACGCCCGCCCATTTGACCGCGGTGACCAGGCCCATCAGCACGCTCGCCGCGATCCAGCGCCACCATACCGCCTTGCCGCTCCCCTGCATCGCCCAGAGGAAGAATACGAGCGCCCAGACCAGCAGCATGCCCAGGAACACGTCGAGCATGCCGGTGCGCGCCTGGACATAGACGGTCTGGCTGAGCAGCGTCAGCACCGCGCCGACCAGCGCGACGCGCATCCGCCGGGTGAACAGCCAGAGAAAGGCGAAGACGCCGAGCACGGTGGCGGTGCCCGCCAGCGTCGAGGCGATGCGCCAGCCGAACGGATTGTCGCCGAGCAGCGCCATGCCCGCCGCGATCAGCTCCTTGCCGAACATCGGATGCTCGACGTTGCGCGGGCCGGAAAGATCGAGCAGCGCCTGCGCCGCCGGGAGATAGTGGATCTCGTCGAACATGATCACGCTGGGCTGATCGAGATGGATCAGGAACAGCGTCTGGGTGACGACGGCGAGGAGCAGGGCGACGGTCCAGGGGCGGTCCTGCAGGGCCTTGAGGCGATCGAGCATGGCGGGTTGATTAGCCGACCGTTCCGCGTCCGTCATGCTGAACTTCGTTTCAGGCGTCGCACCCCAATTCGTCGCGCCCTAACTTCATCGTCATCCCCGCGAAGGCGGGGATCCAGGGAACAGAGCGATGTCCTTCGTGACTCTGGATCCCCGCCTGCGCGGGGATGACGGGAGTTTTTCGGGGATGACGAAGCAGGGCTTGCACGCACCCAAGTCACGACCGGTGTTGACGCCCCGTCCCCCCAGCCGCAAAGCATTTCCGCTATGAAGCGTCATACCGGTCAGGATCGCAGCGTAACCCGCAACTGGAAGCCCGCCACCCAGGCAGTGCGCGGGGGCACCGCGCGTTCGGAATGGGGCGAGACGAGCGAAGCGCTCTTCCTCACCTCTGGCTACGCCTATGATTGCGCCGGCGACGCCGCCGCGCGCTTCGCCGGCGAGCAGGACGGCATGACCTATTCGCGCCTGCAGAACCCGACGGTGCAGATGCTCGAGGAGCGGATCGCGCTGCTCGAGGGCGCCGAGGCCTGCCGCACCATGGCATCGGGCATGGCGGCGATGACCGCGGCGATCCTGTGCCAGGTGAGCGCCGGCGACCATATCGTCCAGGGCCGCGCCGCCTTCGGCTCGTGCCGCTGGCTGACCGACAGCCTGTTGCCGCGCTTCGGCGTGGAGACGACGGTGGTCGACGCGCGCGATCCGCAGCAGTTCGAGGATGCGATCCGCCCGAACACCAAGGTCTTCTTCTTCGAGACGCCGGCCAACCCGACGATGGACGTGGTCGATCTCGAGGCGGTGTGCGCGATCGCGAAGAAGCACGGCATCACCACCGTGGTCGACAATGCCTTCGCCACGCCGGCGCTGCAGCGCCCGATGGAGTTCGGCGCCGACGTGGTCGCCTATTCGGCGACCAAGATGATGGACGGGCAGGGCCGCGTGCTCGCCGGTGCGGTCGCCGGATCGGCGCAGTTCATCAACGAGGTGCTGCTGCCCTTCCACCGCAACACCGGCCCGACGCTGTCGCCGTTCAACGCCTGGGTGGTGCTGAAGGGGCTGGAGACGCTCGACCTGCGCATCCGCCGCCAGAGCGAGAACGCGCTGAAGGTGGGCGGCTTCCTCGAGAAGCGCGTGCCGCGGATCAACTTCCCGGCGCTGCCCAGCCACCCGCAGCACAACCTGTTCGCACGCCAGATGGAGGCCGCCGGCCCGATCTTCTCGTTCGAGGTCGATGGCGGCCGCAAGCAGGCGCATGCGCTGCTCGACGCGCTCACGCTGGTCGATATCTCGAACAATATCGGCGATTCGCGCTCGCTGATGACGCATCCCAGCTCGACTACCCATTCCGGCGTTGCCGAGGAGAAGCGCTTGGAGATGGGCGTGACCGAAGGCATGCTGCGGCTCAATGTCGGGCTGGAGGACGCGCAGGACGTGATCGACGATCTGGACCAGGCGCTGAGGGTCGCCGGTTTGTGATGGACGCATTGTTCACCGATGCGGCGGAAACGCGCGGGATCACCGTGCGCGTGTCGGTGAGCTATCTGCCCGAGCAGAGCGAGCCCGACCGCGGCCGCTGGTTCTGGGCCTATCACATCCGGATCGAGAATGATTCCCCGGTCACGGTGCAGCTGCTGACGCGGCACTGGATCATCACCGACGGGCGCGGCGCGCGCCACACGGTGGAAGGCGAAGGCGTGGTCGGCGAGCAGCCGATGATCGCACCGGGCGCCAGCTTCGACTATGTCTCGGGCTGCCCGCTCGCCACCCCCACCGGCAACATGCAGGGTAGCTATCACATGATCGGCGAGGACGGTTCGGCGTTCGACGTCGCCATCCCCAAGTTCGCGCTGCACGCGCCGGCGGTGGCGGAATGAGCATTGTCCAAACCTCCGTTCGCCCTGAGCTTGTCGAAGGGCCGCCCTTTCTATTTCCGATGGGTGCTGAAGAAGAACGGTGCTTCGACAAGCTCAGCACGAACGGGGAGGGTGTTGCGCGCCTCCCCGATGAGGTGACGGAATGAAGCGGACCCATCTCCCCCTCAACGGCCTGCGCGTGCTCGATGCCGCCGCGCGCCATCTGAGCTTCACCCGCGCGGCGGACGAGCTGGCGGTCACGCCGGCGGCGGTCGGCCAGCAGATCCGTGCGCTGGAGGATACGCTGGGCGTCGTCCTGTTCCGCCGCACCACCAAGGGGCTTGAGCTGACTCCCGAGGCCGAGGCGGGGCTTTCGGCGCTGCGTGCGGGCTTCCTCCAGTTCGAGGAAAGCGTGCGTGCGATGCAGGCGGGGCAGTCGTCCAAGTCGCTGACCATCGCCGCGCCGCGCGACCTGACCGCCAAATGGCTGATGCCGCGCCTTGCCGAGATCGCGCGCGAGGATAGCGACCTGCGCTTCGTGCTGGTGCCGGCCGACGATGCGCTCGACTTCACCGAGGCCAATCTCGATCTCGCGATCCGCTGGGGCGAAGGCCCGGGCGAGCATGAGGGCGAGGCGCTCGAGAGCGACGGCATGGTGACGATCGAGCGGCCGGGCGGCGGCATCGACGTGCGCATCTCGTGGCCGGGCTGCATGGCCGAGGACGCCGGATCGCTGGTCCGCGTTGCCGATGCCGGGCTCGCGCTCGAAGCCGCGGCCGAGGGGCTGGGCCGGGCGACCGTGCCCGAGCTGCTCGCGCGTGCCGACATCGCATCGGGCCGGGTCGTCGTGGTCGGCGAGCCCAAGGGCTCGAAGCTCGGCTATTGGCTGGTCGCCCCGCTGCCGCAGTGGCGGCAGAAGAAGGTGAAGGCGCTGGTCGACGCGCTGGCGCAGTGAGCGCACCGCGCGAGACGGCGGTGCTGGAAACCGCGCGTCTGCGCCTGCGCCCACGCACCCCGGACGATGCCGAGGCGCTGTTTCCCAGCCTTTCCGATGCCGGGCTGATGCATTTCTGGTCGGGCCCGCCGCATGCCGATGTCGCGCAGACCCGCGCCGAGTTCGCCCGGGCGCGGCCCGAATGGCGCGCCTGGGCGATCACGCTGAAGGGCGAGGACCGTGCGATCGGCGTGGTCGCCGCGGGTGAGAAGCGCCAGGGCAACGTCTCCGAGCTCGGCTATATGCTCGCCCGCGCGCATTGGGGCAGCGGCATCGCCGCCGAGGCGGTGGGCGCGGTGATCGACCGGATCTTCGCCGAGGGGCAACGCCGGGTCTTCGCCGATACCGATCCCGAGAATCTGGCCTCGCGCGCGCTGCTCGAGCGGCTGGGCTTCCGGCTCGAAGGGCTGCTGCGCGGCGAATGGGAAACGCATATCGGCGTGCGCGACACTGCGCTCTACGGGCTGTTGCGCGACGACTGGACGCGATAGAAACGCCTCCTGAAAGAGGAGGGAGTCCATCATGCCGCAAAGCCCCTGGAGCCATAGCCGCAGCGCCGGCATCGCCGACGATATCGATTTCGAGATCAAGGGGCAGGAGCTCCAGTTCGTCGAGATCGAGCTCGATCCGGGCGAAAGCGCGGTGGCCGAGGCGGGCGCGCTGGTGTGGAAGGATGCCAGCGTCGGCATGACGACGGTGTTCGGCGACGGCAGCGGCCAGCAGGGCGGCGGCTTCATGGGCGCGCTGCTCGGCGCGGGCAAACGCCTGGTCACCGGCGAAAGCCTGTTCACCACCGTCTTCACGCACAACGGATCGGGCAAGGCGCGCGTGGCGTTCGCGGCGCCGGTGCCGGGCGCGATCGTGCCGCTCAAGCTCGACCAGATCGGCGGCACGCTGATCTGCCAGAAGGACGCGTTCCTCTGCGCCGCCAAGGGCGTGTCGATGGGCATCGCCTTCCAGCGCCGGATCATGACCGGGCTGTTCGGCGGCGAGGGCTTCATCATGCAGAAGCTAGACGGCGACGGCTGGGTGTTCGTCCAGTTCGGCGGCATGGTGGTCGAGCGCGAGCTGGCCCCGGGCGAGGAACTGCACGTCGATACCGGCTGTGTCGCGGCGTTCACGCCGTCGGTGGAGTTCGACCTGATCAGCGCCGGCGGCGTGCGCAGCATGATCTTCGGTGGCGAGGGGCTGTTCTTCGCGCGGCTGCGGGGCCCCGGCAAGGTGTGGATCCAGTCGCTGCCCTTCTCACGCCTCGCCGGGCGGATGATGGCGGCGGCCTCGTCCTATGGCGGGCAGAATCGCGGAGAGGGTTCGGTGCTTGGCGGGCTGGGCGACCTGATCGGAGGCAATCGTTGAGTCGTCCGATCCCCAATCTCAACAACCCCGAAGAGCGCCGCGCCTATCGTCGCGAGCTGATGGCCGTGGCTAGGGGGCCACGGCGGATCGGCGTGGCGCTGGCGGTGCTCGGATCGGCGCTGATCCTGGTCAACGCCTATTGGACGCCGATCCCGAACCTGGTCACCCTCGCCGCGATCGTCGCCGGCTTTGCGCTGATGCTGATGGGGATCGGCATGCGCACCCAGTACCACAAGCGGCGGATGCGCGGGGAGATCTAGGGCACCAGCTCCGCCGCCCTGGCGATCAGCGCGGCGAAATGGCCCTGCTCGACTTCCTTGGCGGGATCGTTCCAGCTCGCGGTGACGACGTACCAGTCGCCGCCCTTCGCCTGAAGCAGGTAGCTCATGTTCATCACGCCGGGCTCCGAGCCGCCCTTGTAGCCCACCCATTGCCAGCGCGCCTTGGCATCGGCGCCGAGCCCGGGATTCTTCGACAGCACCGCGCGGGCATCGGCACCTGCCGGCCCCTCGGTATTGCGGCGCAGCCAGTCGAGCACGCGGACCAGGTCGTTGGGGCTTTCGAACCATTCGAAGGTGTCGATCAGCTTGGGCGTCTTGGTGTTGAAGCTGGTCGCGTTGATCAGGATGTTGGGGACGCCGGCGATCTCGCCGTCGAGCAGCTTGCGCCGCCCGGCCTCGTCGCGCGCGAGATAGCGCTCGGCCAGACCGGCAACGCCCTTGAGCTTGAACATCTCGAGCGTGCTCAGGAAGGGCCGGTTGCGTGCCGGATCGGCGATGCCGAGCACCGGCATCATCGCCTCGACCTTCTCGCGTCCCAGCGTCTTGAGCAGGATGTCGGTTGCGCTGTTGTCGCTGATCGAGATCATCTGGGTGGCGAGCTCGCGCAGCGAGACCTGCGTTCCCCTGGGCTTCATCGTGTAACCGCCGCCGGGCAGCGCGCTGCCATCAAGTGTGACGAGATCGTCCCATTTGCGGGCGCCGGCATTGGTCTCGCGGACCAGCTCGGCGAGGATCACCAGCTTGAAGGCCGATCCGATCGCATAGGGCTTGTCGGCGTTGTAGCCCTGGATCAGCTGCGGCGCGCCTGCGCCGAGTTTCGATATCGCGAAGCCGGCCGAGCCCCGCAGCGCCTTGATCGCATCGAGCGCGCCCTGGGGCGTAGCCGGGGTCTTGCCGCCGTCGCGCAGCTGGCTGCCGGTGACGAGCAGGCCGGTCACCTGGTGCGGCGGCGCCGGATCGACGGCGAGGTTCATCGTCGCCACCGCCTCGCCCAGCCCGACATGCACGGTCGCCGACCAGGGGGTCTTCTGCTCGATCCGTTCGATACCTGTCACGCCGGCAGCGGCGAACTGCGCGGCGACCATTGCCCATTTCTCGCGCGGTACCGCTGCCTTGAACGACGGCGCGAAATAGCCGTCATAGGCGACCTTGCCGGTAAGCGCCCCGGGCAGCTGGTTCGCCCGCTCGGTGAAGGCGGGATCGGCCTTGGCGGGCTGGCTCGTTGCCACGGGCGGCGCGGTCTGCGCGGCGGCGGGAAGGGCGAGCAGGAAAGCGGCGAGATACGGTAGCGGGCGCATCATTGCCTCATCGGCTGTGGATGCGCCGCTTCTACGCGCGATTAATTATGATATCAAGATTTGTTGAGCCACCATCGTCATCCCGGCGAAAGCCGGGATCTCGTGCGGCTCTTTCCCGCGCCTTCGCCTGAGATCCCGGCTTTCGCCGGGATGACGGATTGGGGTTGGGATGACGACATTGGGACGACGGGCCGGGGCAGGCTCAGGCGTCGATCACTTCCTCGTCGAGCCGCGCCGCATTTTCCTGGATGAAGGCGAAGCGGTGGGCGGGGTTGTTGCCCATCAGCCGGTCGACCAGGTCCTTCACCCCGGCGCGCTCCTCATATTCCTGGGGCAGGGTGATGCGCAGCAGGCCCCGGGTCGCCGGGTCCATCGTGGTTTCCTTGAGCTGGTTCGGGTTCATCTCGCCCAGGCCCTTGAACCGGCTGACCTCGACCTTCTTGCCCTTGAACGCGCTGTTCTCGATCTCGAGCCGGTGCGCGTCGTCGCGCGCATAGAGGCTCTTGCTGCCCACGGTCAGCCGATAGAGCGGCGGCTGCGCCAGGTAGAGATGCCCCTGGCGGACCAGATCGGGCATTTCCTGGAAGAAGAAGGTCATCAGCAGCGTGGCGATGTGTGCGCCGTCCACGTCCGCGTCGGTCATGATGATGATCCGCTCGTAGCGGAGGTTCGACGGATCGCAGTCCTTGCGCGTGCCGCAGCCCATGGCGAGGATCAGGTCGGCGATTTCCTGGTTGGCCAGGATCTTGGCCGAGGTGGCGGAGGCGACGTTGAGGATCTTGCCGCGGATCGGCAGGATCGCCTGGGTTTTGCGGTCGCGCGCCTGCTTGGCGCTGCCGCCTGCCGAATCGCCCTCGACGATGAATAGTTCGGTGCCCGCGGGATCGTCGGCCGAGCAGTCGGTCAGCTTGCCGGGCAGGCGCAGCTTGCGCGCGCTGGTCGCGGTCTTGCGCTTGACCTCGCGCTCCTGCTTGCGGCGCAGGCGATCGTCCATCCGCTCGATCACATAGCCGAGCAGCGCCTTGCCGCGGTCCATGTTGTCGGCGAGGAAATGGTCGAAATGGTCGCGCACGGCCTTCTCGACCAGGCCGGTCGCCTCGGGCGAGGTGAGCCGATCCTTGGTTTGCGACTGGAACTGCGGATCGCGGATGAAGACGCTCAGCATGAGTTCGGAGCCGGTCATCACGTCGTCCGCAGTGATGTCCTTGGCCTTCTTGTTGCCGATCAGCTCGCCGAACGCGCGGATACCCTTGGTCAGCGCGCCGCGCAGGCCGGCTTCGTGGGTGCCGCCATCGGGGGTCGGGATGGTGTTGCAATACCAGCTGTACGAGCCGTCGCTCCACAGCGGCCAGGACACCGCCCATTCGACCCGGCCGTTATTCTCGCCCGGGAAATCCTGGCGGCCCGAGAAGAAATCGGCGGTGGCGCATTCGCGCGTGCCGAGCTGTTCCTTCAGGTGGTCGGCAAGGCCGCCGGGGAACTGAAACACCGCCTCGGGCGGCGTCTCGTCCGAAATCAGCTCGGCATCGCACTTCCAGCGGATCTCGACGCCGGCGAACAGATAGGCCTTGGAGCGGACCAGCTTGTAGAGCCGGCTCGGCTTGAACAGCATCTCGCCGAAAATCTCGGCATCGGGGATGAAGCTGACCGCGGTGCCGCGGCGATTTGGCGCGGCGCCGACATGCTCGAGCGGGCCCAGCGTCTTTCCCTGGCTGAACCGCTGGCGATAGAGCTGCTTGTCGCGCGCGACCTCGACAATGGTGTCGATCGACAGCGCGTTGACCACCGAGATGCCCACGCCGTGCAGGCCGCCTGAGGTCGCATAGGCCTTGCCCGAGAATTTGCCGCCCGAGTGCAGCATCGAGAGGATCACCTCGAGCGCCGACTTGTCGGGGAATTTCGGGTGTGGATCGATCGGCATGCCGCGGCCATTGTCGGTGATGGTGATGCGGTTGCCCGCCTCGAGCACCACTTCGATGCGGTTGGCATGGCCGGCCACCGCTTCGTCCATCGCATTGTCGAGGATCTCGGCGGCGAGGTGATGCAGCGCGCGCTCGTCGGTGCCGCCGATATACATGCCCGGGCGCCGCCGTACCGGCTCGAGCCCTTCGAGTACCTCGATCGAGGAAGCGTCATAGGTTCCGGAGGGCACGCCCGGCGCGGCGAACAGGTCTTCAGCAGCCATGGAGAACGTATAGGGGGTGGGGGAGGCCGGGTGCAAGGGAGCGACCCTTCAATTCCTCCCCGGAACGGGGAGGGGGACCATTCGCGCCAGCGAATGGTGGAGGGGGCCCGCTTTCCGCAAGGGAATTGCTAGTGGAGGGCGGGCCCCCTCCACCACGCCGCTTCGCGTCGCGGTCCCCCTCCCCGTTCCGGGGAGGAGTTTTACGCCGCCTTGAGCTGCGCGATGAACTTGTCGGTTGCCGCTTCCAGCGTCAGCGCCGCCTGGGACAGGCTGGTCGCGGAGCAAGAGACGCGGTCGGACAGCGCCTCGGTATCGTGCGCCACGCCGGCGACGGCGCCGATGCGCTCGGCCATGCGGGTGGCGCCCGCGGCGGTGTCGTGCGCAGTCGCCTCGATCATCCCGGCGGCGTAGCGCTGGCCGTCGACCTCGTTGCGGATCGCCTCGGCCGCGGCGGCGACTTCGGCGACGGTGCGGGCGATCTCGTCGAGCGCATTCGATGCTTCCGCCGCTCCGCCATGGACGGTGCCGGCAAGCGTGCGGATCTGGTCGGTGGCGCCGCCGGTCTGGTTGGCGAGCGCCTTCACTTCGTGTGCGACCACCGCAAAGCCGCGGCCGACCTCGCCGGCGCGCGCCGCCTCGATCGTGGCGTTGAGCGCGAGCAGATTGGTGCGCGCGGCGATCTCCTGGATCGATTCGGCGAACTCGCTGATCGTGCTGGCCCGATCGGCCAGCGCGCGCACCGCGGTCTCGCCCGAGCGCGATACGCCGCGCGCCGCGCCGCTCAGCGTCGCCTGCTGGTCGACGCTGGTGGCGATCGCCATGATCGAGGAAGAGAGCTGGCGCACGCCGCTGGCAAGGCCGTCGGCAGTGTCCGAGGCCTGGGCGGCGATGTGCACGGTGGCGGCGAGGTCGACGCTGGCGCGGTGGGCGAGCGTGTTGAGCGAACGGGCCGAATCGTCGAGCTCGCTGGCGGCGCGCGTCACGTCGCGCACCGTCTCGGCGACCGATTCCTGGAAGGCAGTGGCCAGCGCCAGCATCTCGCGGCGGCGCTCGGCCGAGGCGCCGCGCTCGCTCGTCTCGCGGCGTTCGCGCTCGGCGCGCTCGCGGGATTCGGCAGCGCGGACGGCGTCGAGCGCGGCCTCGGCATCGTCGCGACGCGCGGTCGCGTCTTTGGCGAAGCGGTCGCTCTGGGCGCGGGCATCGGCCTGGGCCTCGATCAGCCGGGCGAGCTGGGTGGTGAGATAGGCGAGCACGGTGAACTGAAGCAGCACCGCCACGGCATGGAAGACCACCCGGCCGAAATCGCCGCCGCCTTCGAACACCCAGGCGGGCACGACGAGCTGGAACAGGACGTGGTGGACGGCGATCAGGCCGCAGGCGAGTGCGATCGGCTTCCAGTCGTAGAGCAGGGTCAGGCCGGCCAGCGCGACGAAGAAATACATGTGCGCGTCCATCTGCCAGACATGGCCGGACAGCGCATAGACGGCGAGCGCGGGCTGGATCGCGGCGAGCGTGCCGACGATCAGGCGGGCGGAAAGATCGTGGCGATGGCGCAGCGCGACGATCGTCGGCGCGACATTGGCGGCGGCGCCGAGCAGCAGCGTGATCCATTCCTGCTGGCTGCCGCGCAGCGCCAGGCCGAGCAGGAAGACCACCGCGACGGTGACCCAGGAGCCGATAACCAGCAGCTCGACGCCGCGGCGGCGCAGGCGATCGATCTCGCTCATGCCGCGACGCTCCCGCACAGGGCCGGCGGGGCGGCGAGGATCAGCACGGCCTGGCCGGCTAGCGCCGAAGCCACGGCGAGGTGACTACCCGTAATGACGAAACTGCCCGGGATCGGGCCCTGGCCGAGCAATTGCGCACCGCCGGCGACGGCGCGGGGCAGCATGTGATTCGCGGCGCCCGGCAGCACCGGCACGAGCAGCATCCGCCCCTGGCTGGGAGGCCAGAAGGCTGCGCAGAGCAGCGCCACGGCCACTACCGCGAGCTGCGCGGGCAGGGCATGACGGGCAAGGATAACGCCGAAACGGTTCATTCCCCCGGCCTAGGAGTCGGGTGGTTATCAAGGCGTAAACCAGGGCACGGAATTTACGCAATTTGCGCAATTATGCAGTCATGCCGGGCATGATTTGCCCGGATGCAAATCGGGCTGCGGATCGCTCCGCAGCCCGATGAAGATCAGCGCACGCGCGGGCCGCCAAAGGGCAGCGGGGGCGGCGGGCGACGGTCGCGGCGCGGCAGCTGCGCCTGATAGGCGTGGCCGCAATGATCGACGCAATAGGGGAAGCCCGGGTTCACCTTGTCGCCGCAGAAGTGGAAGTCCGGCTCGCCCGGATGGCCGATCGGCCACTTGCAGATCTTGTCGTTCAGATCGAGCAGGCTGGTCTTGCCCGCGATCGCCTCGCTCGGCTTGGCAGGAACGAGGCGGCGCGGCGGGGCCGGTGCGATCGGCGGGGCCTGCTCGCCGGGGTTCTGACGGACGAAGCCGCCCGGGCCGACCGAGCGCAGCACCGGGCCATTGGCCTTGGGCGCAGGCTCGGCGCCTTCCGACGCGGACGGTGCGGCAGCGGCCGGAGCAGCGGCGCGCGGGGCGGGTGCCTCGGCCGGTGCGGCAGCGGGCGCCGGGCGCGGCGCGGGGGCCGGCTTGGGCTCGGCCGCGGCCTTGGGCTCGTTGGGCTTCACGGGCGAGGGACGCGCCGGCAGGCCCAGGCGGTGCGCCTTGCCGATCACGGCATTGCGACTCACTCCGCCCAGCTCTTCGGCGATCTGGGTCGCGGTCAGGCCGCTGTCCCACATCTTCTTCAGCGTATCGATCCGCTCTTCGGTCCAGCTCAAAACTTCTCTTCCTTCACCTTGCCGTCGGCTCGTGCAGCGGTTACGCGAACGCGCGATGAGCAGCCAGCCTGAATTCGGTCAACAGCTCCCCGAGCCCGGCGTTCCGGTGATCCGCAACGTCAACTGGGGAGGTTTGCGCACCCTCTATATCAAGGAGGTGCGCCGTTTCTTCAAGGTGCAGCTCCAGACGGTGTGGGCGCCGGCGGTCACGACACTGCTGTTTCTGGTGATTTTTACCGTCGCCCTGGGTGGCGGCGGGCGGATGGTGACGCTCCAGCACCGCGCGATTCACTTCCCCGAATTCATCGCGCCCGGCCTGATCGTCATGGGCATGCTGCAGAATGCCTTCGCCAACGCCAGCTTCTCGCTGCTCGTCGGCAAGATCCAGGGCACGATCGTCGATTATCTGATGCCGCCGCTCTCGACCACCGAGATGCTCGCGGCGCTGTGCGGCGGCGCGGTCACCCGTGCCTTCTGCGTGGGCGGCACGGTCTGGCTCGCCATGGCGATCTGGGGCGTGAACGTATGGCCGCAGCATCTCTGGGCCGTCCTCTGGTTCGGTTTCCTCGGCTCGCTGTTCCTGGCGCTGATGGGCGTGCTGACCTCGATCTGGGCGGAGAAGTTCGATCACGCCGCGGCGGTGACCAACTTCGTCGTCGCGCCGCTCGCGCTGCTTTCGGGCACCTTCTACTCGGTCGAGCGGCTGGCCCCGGCCTTCCAGGCGATCAGCCATGCCAACCCGTTCTTCTACATCATCTCGGGCTTCCGCTACGGCTTCCTGGGCGTCGCCGATTCGCCGATCCTGATCGGCAGCCTGGTGATCCTGGGGCTCGACGTGGCGCTCGGCTTCGCCTGCTACGCGCTGCTGCGCCGCGGGTGGAAGATCAAGAACTGAGCGCCAACCGCCCTATCTGGACATGGGCGGGAAGATTCCCTGGGTCACCACGCAGAAGCGGATCGCGAGATAGGGGCTGCGGATCGCCACCGGCTGTCCCGATCCGGTCGCGCCGATCGCCACCATCGCGCTCGACATCGTCGTATCCGGCTTGGTGACCGCATAGATCGATTCCTTCTCCGCCCCGAAGGCCGGGATGGCGTTGGTCGGGCTGGGCTGGGTGCCGGCCTCGGCGCTAGCGCCCACCACTGCGCTGTGCGTGTGCGCCGGCATCTGCGCGATGCTGAGCGCCACCGTCTCGGCGCCGCCGCGCGATCCCATCGCGATCGGGCTCAGCCCGGATCCCGACCCCTGGCCGAGCGGCGAGCGCCCGCGCAGATCGGGCAGGGCAAAATTGGTCTTGCCGTCGCCGCCGAAGGTGGTGCCGTACAGCGCGTAGAGCGCCTGGTTGGAGCTGATCGGCACGATCTGGCCCATCGCCTCCATCGAGCCGACCGGGCAGAAGCTGAACCCCACCATGTAGATCTCGCCCAGATATTTCTCCTGCGCCTGGGCGGCCGGCGAGAGGAAGAGCGCGGCCGTGCATCCGGCAGCAGCGAGCATCGTGTGAAAGCGCATCATGGAACGACCCCCATCCAATCGGTCCTGAACTGCGCTGCAGCATAACACCGGCGCCGATCATGGGCGAAGGGAACTGCGACCATTGCGGCGCTACCATGCCCTGAAGCAGCCGCGATAACGCCCCGGCATGCCCCCCGCCGAAACGATTATTGACGCCTCCGGGCCACCGCTCGTAAACACCCGCCTCGGGCGGTCCCGATAGGCCGCCCTTTTGCGTTTCTGGAGTCTCGTTTCGAGCTTTTTGACTAGGGAGTACGTACCAATGGCCATCACCCCGCTCATGCCCGTTTACCCGCGGTGCGCAGTGCGGCCGGTGCGAGGCGAGGGCGTGTATCTCTATGGCGAGCGCGGCGAGCAGTATCTCGATTTTGCCGCGGGCATCGCGGTCAACGCGCTCGGCCATGGCCACCCGCATCTGACCAAGGTGCTGCAGGACCAGGTCGCGACGCTGATGCACGTGTCGAACCTCTATGGCAGCCCCCAGGGCGAGGCGCTGGCGCAGCGGATCGTCGACAACAGCTTCGCCGATACGGTGTTCTTCACCAATTCGGGCGTCGAGGCGATCGAGTGCGCAATCAAGACCGCGCGCCGCTATCACTATGTCAACGGCAACCCGCAGCGCCACAAGCTGATCACTTTCAAGAACGCCTTTCACGGCCGTTCGATCGGCGCGATCTCGGCGACCGATCAGCCCAAGATGCGCGACGGCTTCGAACCGCTGCTGCCGGGCTTCGACTATGTGAAGTTCAACGATCTGGAGGGCGCGCTCGCCGCGATCGACGACGAAACCGCCGGCTTCCTGGTCGAGACGGTGCAGGGCGAGGGCGGCATGACCGCGGGCACCCCGGAATTCATCCAGGGCCTGCGCAAGGCGTGCGACGAGCATGGCCTGCTGCTCATCCTCGACGAGATCCAGTGCGGCTATGGCCGCACCGGCAAGATGTGGGCCTATGAGCATTACGGCATCACGCCGGACATCATGACCGCGGCCAAGGGCATCGGCGGCGGCTTCCCGCTCGGCGCCTGCCTCGCGACCGAGGAAGCGGCCAAGGGCATGGTGATCGGCACCCACGGCTCAACCTATGGCGGCAACCCGCTCGCGATGGCGGCCGGCCAGGCAGTGCTCGACGTGATGCTCGAGCCCGATTTCCTGCCGCATGTCGAGAAGATGGGCCAGCGCCTGCGCCAGGCGTTCGAGCAGATGATCCCCAACCATGATCACCTGTTCGAGGAGATCCGCGGCAAGGGGCTGATGCTCGGCATCAAGATGAAGGACACGGTCGTCAGCCGCGACTTCGTGGCGCATCTGCGCGACAATCACGGGCTGCTCACCGTCGCGGCGGGCGAGAACGTGTTCCGTGTGCTGCCGCCGCTGGTGATCAACGAGGATCATATCGCCGAGTGCGTCGAGCGCCTGAGTGCGGGCGCGCGTTCGTTCGCTCCGCCGAGCGATGACTAAGCGTTTTTCAATCCTCACCCGTAGGGGGAGGGGGACCAGCGAAGCTGGTGGAGGGGGCACGCCGCGGGCGGTGCGCTTCGGGATAGTGCGGGACGGCGCTGCGCGCCGCCCCCTCCGTCGCGCTTCGCGCGCCACCTCCCCCGCCGCTTCGCTTTGGGGGAGGATCTAAGATGACCCGCCACTTCCTCGATCTGTCCGACGCCGGCCCTGCCGGCATCCAGGCAATGCTCGACGACGCGATCGCGCGGAAGCAGGCGCGTGCCGGCTGGCCCAAGGGCAAGGTGGATGCCGACGCCCCGCTCGCCGGCCATGTCCTGGCAATGGTGTTCGAGAAGAACTCGACGCGCACCCGTGTCTCGTTCGACATGGCGATCCGCCAATTGGGCGGCACGTCGATCGTGATGGACGCGGGCTCGATGCAGCTCGGCCGCGGCGAGAGCATCGCCGATACCGCGCGCATCCTCTCGGGCTATTGCGACGCGATCATGATCCGCACCGACGATCACCAGAAGGTGGTCGAGATGGCGAAATATGCCAGCGTGCCGGTGATCAACGGCCTCACCGACGCGTCGCATCCCTGCCAGATCATGGCGGACATGGAGACCATCCTCGAGGCCGGCTTCGCGTTGCCGGGGCTCAAGCTTGCCTGGCTGGGCGACGGCAACAATGTTCTCGCCTCGATCATGGAGGCCGGCGGGCTGATGGGCTTCGATGTGGTCGCCGCCTGCCCGCAGGGCTATCAGCCCACCGACGAGGACGTCGCGCGCGGCAAGGGCCGCGCCAAGGTCGTCGGCACGCCGCAGGAAGCAGTCGAGGGCGCGGACATCATCGTCACCGATACCTGGATTTCGATGGGCCAGGCGCATGCCGAGACCAAGCTCGCCGCGATGATGCCCTTCCAGGTGACCGAGGCGCTGATGGCGGAAGCGAAGCCAGGCGCGAAGTTCCTCCACTGCCTGCCCGCGCACCGCGGCGAGGAAGTGGTCGACGCCGTGATCGACGGCCCCCAGTCGCTGATCTGGCAGGAGGCGGAAAACCGTCTCCATGCGCAGAAGGCGGTGCTGCGCTGGTGCTTCGGGCAGATCGGCTGAGTTGTTTTTCGGCTGACGCTCCCCATCTGGCCGTCATTCCCGCGAAGGCGGGAATCCATTTACACTGGCCTTGCGGCTCCATCCGAACCGTCAAAAGACAATGGATCCCCGCCTGCGCGGGGATGACGGGGATTTGGGGCCTGGAATGACGATTAGGAACGTGACGTGAACACCACCGCCCCCACCACCGATCTCGATCGCGTGATCGGCTTCACCATTCCCGGCCGCCACACCCGGGGCCGCGTCGCGCGGCTGGGGCCGGTGCTCGACGAGATCCTGTCGGCGCATGCCTATCCCGAGCAGATCGAGCGGCTGCTGGCCGAGGCGCTGACGCTGACGGCGCTGCTCGGCTCGACGCTCAAGCATGCCCAGGGCCAGATGACGCTCCAGGCGCAGACCCAGGGCGGCATCGTCAGCCTGATGGTGTGCGATTACAAGAATGGCGACCTGCGCGGCTATGTGCAGTTCGACGCGCTGCGGCTGTCGCAGCTCGGCAAGAACCCGTCGCTGTTCGCGCTGTTCAACAAGGGCCATCTGGCGGTGACTTTCGACCAGCCGGCTACCAATGAGCGCTACCAGGGCATCGTGCCGCTCGACACCGCGTCGCTGGCCGAGGCGGCGCAGAGCTATTTCCTCCAGTCCGAGCAGATCCCCACCGTGGTGCGGCTGGGCGCGCAGCGCGACAAGGAAAGCGGTCAGTGGATCGCTGGCGGCCTGTTCCTCCAGCATCTGCCGGAGGGCGAGGCCGGGCGCGAGCGGCTGCATGCGCGCATGGATCATCCCGATTGGGAGCATGTCGAAGCGCTCGGCATGACGATGGGCACCGACGAACTCGCGGATCCGGCGATCCCGCTCGAGGCGCTGGTCTGGCGGCTGTTCAACGAGGAGGAGGAAGTGCGCATCCTCTCCGATTCGGCGCTTGCCAATAATTGCCGCTGTGACGGGGACTATATCACCCAGGTTCTGTCCAAATTCCCCGAGGAGGAGCGCGCGGAGATGGCCGACGAGGATGGCGTGATCACCGTCGATTGCGCCTTCTGCTCGAGCAAGTTCACGATAAAGCTCACGGATTTCGTTCCGCCGGCGTTGTAATTCGCCGGGATAGCGCCATATCGGAGCAAGGGCGCGGGCCTTCGGACCCGCGACGGGAGGACGTTCGGATGTTGTACAAGCGTATCTTTTGTGCGGCACTTGCCGGCACTTCGCTGTTTCTTGTGAACGGCGTGCCGGCAGAGGCGCATCGTTCGTCCACCCAGGCGGTGCTGTCCCAGATCGAGCGCGGCCAGTGGCTGCTCAAGGAGCGGCTGGGCAGCGAGCGCAAGATCTGCTTCACCGCGCCGGTCAACTTCATCCAGATCGCGCATGGCAACGGCCCGTGCGACCAATTCGTGATCAGCCAGGACCAGCACGCCGCCACGGTGAGCTACAGCTGCGACGGGCACGGCAAGGGACGCACCACGATCACGGTGGAGACGCCGCGGCTGGTGAAGATCGAGACCCAGGGCGTGCTCGACGGTTCGCCGTTCGAGCAGGAATATGAGGCGCGCCGCACAGGCGCCTGCAGCTGAACGGGTCTTAACCCTTATTTCACCGCTGCCGGGCTACCGTGGCACTGCTCTCTTGTGAGCACTTTCCTCTCTGGCATGGGTTTTCCCAATTCAACTAGGCCGCTTCGGCGGCCCATTTTGCGCCCGCGTTCCCGGGGCGCTCTTTTTGCCTTGCAGCAAAATCCGGGGTAGGCCGCGCCGATGACAGACAGCGTTGCAATCGTACTGGTTTCCGGCGGACTCGATTCGATGGTCTCGGCCGCGCTCGCGCGCGAGGCCGGGCATCGGCTGATGGCACTCTCGATCGACTATAATCAGCGCCACCAGGTCGAGCTGGCCGCAGCGCGTCGCATCGCCGCCACGCTCGGCGCCGAGCGCCATGTCGTGATGCCGCTCGATCTGCGTGCGTTCGGCGGCTCGGCGCTTACCGACGATATCGACGTGCCCAAGACCGGGGTGGGGGAGGATATCCCGGTCACCTATGTGCCGGCGCGCAACACCATCTTCCTCAGCCTGGCGCTGGGCTGGGCCGAGGCTGCGGGCGCGCGCGACATCTATGTCGGCGTCAACGCGCTCGACTATTCGGGCTATCCCGATTGCCGCCCCGAGTTCATCGACGGGTTCGAGAAGCTCGCCGAGCTGGCGACCAAGGCCGGGGTGGAGGGCGCGCCCTTCCACATCCGCGCACCGCTCCAGTTCATGACCAAGGCCGACATCGTGCTCGAAGGCGCGCGGCTGGGGCTGGACATGGGGCTTAGCTGGTCGTGCTACGATCCGGCGCCCGGCGGAGTGCATTGCGGGCTGTGCGATAGCTGCCGCCTGCGCTCCAAGGGCTTCGACGAGGCCGGCATTCCCGATCCGACGCAGTACGCCGTCAAGCCGTAGGGACCGGGCGATGACCTATAGCGTCAAGGAGATGTTCCTCACGCTTCAGGGCGAGGGGGTGAATGCCGGTGCTCGCGCCGTGTTCGTCCGCTTCGCCGGCTGCAACCTGTGGACCGGCCGCGAGCAGGACCGCGCGAGCGCGATCTGCCAGTTCTGCGACACCGAGTTCGTCGGCACCGACGGGCTCGGCGGCGGCAAGTTCGCCACGGCCGACGCGCTGGTCGATGCCGTCGAGGGGTTCTGGGGCGAGGGCGGGGAGGCGCGCTTCGTCGTGCTCACCGGCGGCGAGCCGATGCTGCAGGTCGACGATGCGCTGGTCGATGCGCTGCATGCCCGCGGTTTCCGGATAGCGATCGAGAGCAACGGCACTATCCCTGCGCATCCGGGGATAGATTGGGTGTGCATCAGCCCCAAGGCAGGCAGCGACGTCGTCCAGCGCTCGGGCGACGAGCTCAAGCTGGTCTGGCCGCAGCCGGGCACCGATGTCGAGGCGATCGAGGGCTGGGACTTCGCCAACTTCCTGATCCAGCCGATGGACAGTGCGGAGGCGCAGGTGAATATCGAAGCCGCGATCGCCTTCGCGATGGCGCGCCCAAAATGGCGGCTGACGCTGCAGACGCACAAGATGCTGGGGCTGCGCTGATACCCGTCATCCCGGCGAAAGCCGGGATCTCAGGCGATGGCGGGAATAGAGCCGCGCGATATCCCGGCTTTCGCCGGGATGACGAAAGGGCTCTCAGCTCAGTCGAGCAGCAGCGGGCCGCACTTCTTCGCCTGATACGATCCCTTCTTCCAGCACTTGTCGTTGCCGAAGGGCGGGAACTTCACGCCGTACATGCCGGTGACGATATAGCCCGACGGGCGATACTGCTCGCCCCAGGGGCCCAGGCTGGCGCGCAGTTCCTTCATGCGGTCCTGCGCCATGTCGCCGAACTTGCCCGGTTTCACGAAAACGGCGTCATGGCCGATTGCGGCGGCAGTCTGGCAGAAAGAGAGCTGGCCCTGAACAGTGGAGAAGCCCGAGTAGATGCGGGTGCCGTACTTGTCGAGTTCTAGCTGGCCCTGCTTCTTGTTCTTGTACGTTCTTGCAAAATATTTCTCGAGCGTAGCGTATGAATCCCGCAGCTCGATCGCATGATCCTTGATCAGCGAATTATAATTGTCGACCGAAAGCAGCGTCGGCTCGAACTGGCACTGGAGCGCGGCGACGTTGAGTGCGGCGCGCAGGTTCCAGGCGAGCGCGGCGCGCAGCTCGGTGGCGGTGGCGCCGGGCAGCGCCGGGCCGGTCATGCCCGGCTCCTCGCCGGTCACGCGGCCGCTCTCCAGACGGGCGGGCTTGAGGAAGAATTGCGCCGAAGCCGGCACGGAAGCGAACAGGCCGATCCCCCCGGCCACAACAAGTGCGATACGCGATGCGAGCATGGTGCCCTCGAAACTACCAGTTAACCCCGTTGGCACGGGTTACGGCGTTCCGAGTCCGCGTTGAAGCCCCTTTTTGCCGCGGAGGCGTTTCATCGCGGCATTTCATCGCAAATGGGCACAAGAAAAGGGCCGCCCGGTCGCCCGGACGGCCCCTTTCGTCAAACACCCTACCGGGCGCGAATTACATCGCGTTGGTGGTGTTGGTCGTCACGGTGGTGGTGTTCTCGACGACGGCGCCGTTCTCGGTCGCGGCGGCGTCGATGTTGGTCACCATGGTGTCGGTGGTCACGTTCTCGGTCGGAACGACTTCGGTGGTGTTGGTCACGTTGGTCGTCTCGGTGCTGGTGCACGCCGAGGCCAGGAGGGCCGCGCCGGCGATCATCGAACCAGCAACGATCTTCGAAATGACTGCACGCATGTAGAAAGCTCCCTAGATAATGGATTTGGATTACGGTTACGCCGCTTAATACCCAAACCGGAGTGGACATTAGACGGTTCGGGCAAACCCCTCAAGACTCGATTTGACCTGCGCTCAGGAGAGAGCGTCCAAAAATGGCAAAAATGTGGCGTGGAGCGCCGAATCGAATTGCTGCGGTGTTACCGGCTTGCCCAGCGCGGCGGCGCTGGTGACCGGGAACTCGGCGATGCCGCAGGGTACGATGCCATTGAAATCATTGAGATCGGGGGAAAGGTTCACGGCAAAGCCGTGCATCGTCACCCATTGGCGGATGCGCACGCCGATCGCGCCGATCTTGGCCTCCTGGCCGGCCTGATCGATCGTCCAGATGCCGATCCGGCCCTCGGCGCGGAACGCCTCGATGCCCAGTTCGGCCAGTGCCGCGATCACCCAGCCCTCCACGGCATGGACATAGCCGCGCACGTCGCGCTTCCGGTTCCTGAGGTCGAGCATCAGATAGCCGATGCGCTGGCCGGGGCCGTGATAGGTATAGCGCCCGCCGCGCCCGGTGCGGAACACCGGGAAGCGCGCGGCATCGACCAGTTCGCTCGCATCGGTGGCGCTGGTGCCGGCGGTATAGACCGGCGGGTGCTCGAGCAGCCAGATCCGCTCGGGGGCGGTTCCGGCGACGAGCGCGGCGTGGTGCGCCTCCATTTCGGCGAGCGCGGCGCCATATTCGATCGGCTCCGGCGCGACCCGCCATTCGATATCCTTGGTCATGCGTGCGAATTGCGCATGCCAAAGCGTTTTCGCAAGCATTGGCAACAAACTGCCGTGCGGCTAACACCGATTCAAAGGGAGGTAGCGGGTCGCATGGCGAAGATGGGGACCGTCTGGGACCGGACGGCGGAGTTTCTGAGCGACAATCTGCCGGCCGTGGTGCCGGTCGCCTTGCTCGCCTTCTTTGTCCCGGCCTCGATCTCGGGCAGCTTCCAGGGCATGCGCCAGAGTGCCGGGCCCGGGCTGGTGCTCACCCTGTCGCTGGTTCAGCTTGCCTTTGCCGTGCTGTCGGTCTGGGGATCGGTGACGATCACCGCGATGGCGCTCGACATGGCCGATGGCCGTTCGGCCGGCAGCATCGGCCGCGCCCGGCTGATCCCGGCGCTGGTGGTGGCGCTGGTGCTGTTCGCGGCGATGGTCCTGCTGGTGCTGCCGGTGCCGCTCGTCCTTCAGGCCAATGGCTATGACATGATGGCGATCGCGCGCGGCGAGAATGTCCCCAGCCAGGCGATGCTCGGCGGCATCTCGCTCTATCTGCTCGCGCTGTTGCTGCTGCTGCTGTGGATCGGCGCGCGGCTGTTCGTCACCACGCCGGTGATCGTGCGCGAGAAGCGGATGCTCTCGGCGCTGCGCCAGTCGTGGAAGCTCACCCGCGGCATGACCTGGCGGATCGTCGGCGTGATCCTGCTGTTCTGCATGGTCTCCTGGGTCTCGATCCTTGCCGCCAACATGGTGTTCGGCAGCATCTTCGCGCTGGTCGCGGGCGGTCCGGCCGACGGCATCTCGCTGGCGAGCGTGCTCACCTCGATCGTCGTCGCGGCGGTGCAGTCGGGTTTCACGCTGCTGGTGCCGGCCTTCACCGCCAAGCTCTATCTCGCCCTCACCGCCGAGGCGGGGCTTCGCGAAGGTGTGCTCGCGGCATGAGCTTCACCAGCCGCGGCGTCCTTGCCGATGCCGCTACCCTGTGGCGCGCTGAGCGCGAATTGCTGCTGCCGCTCGCGGGCATGTTCTTCGTCGTGCCGATGCTCGGCGCGGTGCTGTTGCTCGCCGGGTTCGAGCTGCCGGCGACCGACGATCCCGAGAAGCTGCGCGCTGCGCTGATGGCCTTTTACGGCGATCACCTGTTGCCGATCGTGGCGATCAACCTCGCCGTGGATTTCGGCTGCTTCGCGGTGTTCAACCTCTATCTCCAGGGCGGCGGGCGCACGCTGGGCGAAGTGCTGCTGGTCACGCTCAAGCGCTTCGGCGGCTATTTCATCCTCAGCCTGCTCGCGAACACGCTGTTCTCGCTCGGCCTGTCGCTGTTCGTCGTGCCCGGCCTGTTCGTGCTGGTGCGCACCTGGCTGGCCGGGCCGGCCTATGCCGCCCAGCCGCGCGAGGGAATCCTGGGTGCCTTCCGCGCCGGCTGGCGGCGCAGCGCCGGGCTGGGCGGGTTCGCGCTGCTCGGGCTCGGCTCGATGGTGCTGTTCGTCACGCTGGCGCTGGTGATCATCTCGGGCGGCATCCTCGGCACGCTCGCGGCGGTGACCAAGGGCGGCCAGGTGGTGGCGATCCTTTCCTACCTCGTCACTGCGCTGCTCGGCGGCGCGGCCTGGGCGGCGCTGGCGGTGATCCGCGTTGCCGCCTATCGGCTGGGCGCGCCCAGGCAGGGGATCTGAGGCGCCGCCTCCGCCGGCATCACGCCCGCCAGCCGCGGATCGGCGAAGGTCTCGACGCTGCGCTTGAACGGCACGAAGCCGTGCTTGCGGTAGAAGCCGAGCGCGCCCGGATGGTCGAGCGTGCAGGTGTGCACCCAGACGCGGCTGATCTCCGGCTGCCAGGCGAGCATCAGCGCATGCGCCATCAGCCAGCTGCCATGGCCCTTGCCGGTCAGTTCGGGCACCAGCCCGACGAACCCCAGTTCGCAGGTGCCCTCGACGCGGAAATCGAGCTCGAGCATGCCGACTTCGACCCCGGCTCGATCGACCACGGCGAAGACGTGCACCTTCGGATCCTGGATGATCGAGACGAGCCGCGCCTCTTCCATCACCAGCCGCGAGAACCACATCCAGGGCTCGCCGACGCGGCGGAACAGTGTGCGGTACTTGGCCGGATCGGGCTGGGGCCAGCGCACCAGCCGCAGCGGGGAGTTGGGCAGCGGCCTGGGCCGCGGCCGCGCCAGCATCTCCAGCGCGGTCACGACCGTGGCGATCTGGTCGTTGGCGACCGGGATCAGGCCCATGGATCGCTCACGACCAGGCCGTAACCGGCGGCAGGCTCATCAGGATCGCGTCGATATTGCCGCCGGTCTTGAGGCCGAACAACGTCCCCCGATCATAGATCAGGTTGAACTCGGCATAGCGCCCGCGCCATTCGAGCTGCTGCTGGCGCTCGGCTTCGGTGAAGGGCAGGCCCATGCGGCGGCGGACGATGCGCGGGAACACGTCGAGGAACGCGCGGCCGACATCCTGGGTGAAGGCGAAATTGGCGTCCCAGTCGCCTTCGAGGTGATCATAGAAGATGCCGCCAACGCCGCGATGCACCTTGCGGTGCGGGATGTAGAAATAGTCGTCGGCCCAGCCTTTGAAGCGCGGATAATGCTGCGGATCGTGCGCGTCGCACGCCGTCTTCAGCACCGCGTGGAACTCCTCGGTATCCTCGGCATAGGGGATCGGCGGGTTCAGGTCGGCGCCGCCGCCGAACCAGCGCTTGGTGGTGGTGAGGAAGCGCGTGTTCATGTGCACTGCGGGCACGTGCGGATTGGCCATGTGCGCGACCAGGCTGATGCCCGTGGCGAAGAATTGCGGGTTCTCGCCGGCGCCGTGGATGGTCTTGGCGAAATCGCCTTCGAAGGTGCCGCCGACGGTCGAGATGTTGACGCCCGCCTTCTCGAACACCTTGCCCTTGATCACGCCGCGCGTGCCGCCGCCGCCCGGCGCGCCGGTCGCGTCGGTGCGGTCCCAGGGCAGATATTCGAACTTCGCGTCCGATCCGGCCTCGGCCTCGATCGCCTCGAATTCGGCGCAGATCGCGTTGCGCAGGCTCTCGAACCAGGCCTCGGCCTTTTTCTGCTGTTCGTCGAGCTCGATCATTTCGGAAATCCTTTGGTCTGGCGGAGCGCCTCGGCGAGCCCGATGCCCGCCGATACCGCCAGATTCAGGGAGCGCAATCCGGCACGCAGCGGTATGCGCACGATCAAATCCGCGCGATCATGCACGAAATCGGGCGCGCCGCGGCTTTCGGAGCCGAACAGCAAGGTGTCGCCCGGCTCGAAGCGCGCCTCGTCGAGCCGGATCGATCCCTTGGTGCTGAACAATACCACCCGGCCGGTCAGCTTTTTCGCGAAGGCGTCGAAATCGGCATGGCGCTCGACTTCGGCGATCTCGCCATAGTCCATTGCGGCGCGGCGGCGGGCCGCATCGTTCCACGCAAATCCCATCGGCTCGATCAGATCGACGGGCGCGCCGAAACAGGCGCCGAGGCGCAACACCGCGCCGACATTGCCGGCAATATCGGGCTCGAACAGGGCTAGTCGCATGGCGCTGCTCCTAGCCTTCTATTCCCTTGCGTAACAAGCCGCTGAAAAAGCCTGTTGCGGAAGCGCGCAGCCGCCGTCTATCACCCCGACTGGCCTATTCGGGGAACATCGAAGGGCTGCGAGGGGGCCCTTAGCGCCCGTGTCTGCGTCACGTCCTGACCGCGCAATCGTTGCGGCAAGTTCGAAGTGCAAGGGGTAAACATGGCAATTGAAGGCGATATCGCCGGTCCCGAAAATCCCCGCCGTCGCGATTATCTCCAGTATGCCGCCGTTTCGGTCGCTGCTGTGGGCGCGGGCGTCGCGGTGCTTCCGCTGATCAATTCGATGAACCCGTCCGCCGATGTGCTCGCGCAGTCCACCACCGAGGTGGACGTGTCGAAGATCGAGCCGGGCATGGCGATCAAGACCAGCTTCCGCAAGCAGCCGCTGTTCGTGCGCAACCTGACCCCGGCCGAGATCGCCGCGGCAGACGCGGTGCCGGTTTCCAGCCTGCGCGATCCGCAGACGCTGGAGCAGCGCACCGCCAAGGGCCACACCAACTGGCTGATCACGCTGGGCGTGTGCACCCATCTCGGCTGCGTGCCGCTGGGCGCGGGCGAGGGTGAGAATCGCGGGCCGTTCGGCGGCTATTTCTGCCCGTGCCATGGCTCGGCCTATGACACCGCCGGCCGCATCCGCCAGGGCCCCGCGCCGAAGAACCTCGAGGTTCCAAAATATAATTTCACGTCCGACTCTGTCGTCGTGGTTGGGTGAGGATAGAGCGCGATGAGCTTTCCCTGGGCCAAGCATTATGAGCCGAAGAACCCGGTGATGCAGTGGGTGGACTCGCGTCTGCCCCTGCCGCGCTTCGTCTATAACGCCGTCGGTGCCGGCTATCCGGTGCCGCGCAACCTCAATTACTGGTGGAATTTCGGCGTGCTCGCCGGGGTGGCGCTGGTCTGCCAGCTGATCACCGGCATCGTGCTGGCGATGCACTTCCATTCGTCGGCCGCCGGTGCGTTCGACAGCGTGAACGTCGGCATCATGCGCGACGTCAACGCAGGCTGGTTCCTGCGCTTCGCCCACGCGAACGGCGCCTCGATGTTCTTCATCGTGATCTATATCCACATGTTCCGCGGCCTCTATTACGGGTCGTACAAGGCGCCGCGCGAGATGGTGTGGCTGCTCGGCGTGGTGATCTTCCTGCTGCTGATGGCCACTGCCTTCATGGGCTATGTGCTCCCCTGGGGGCAGATGAGCTTCTGGGGGGCTCAGGTGATCACCGGCTTCTTCTCGGCGATTCCCGTCGTCGGCGAGTGGATCCGCGTGTGGCTGCTCGGCGGCTATGCGCCGGACGATGCCGCGCTGAACCGCTTCTTCTCGCTCCACTATCTGCTGCCCTTCGTGGTGGCGGGCGCGGTGATCCTGCACATCTGGGCGCTGCACATCCCGGGCTCGTCGAACCCGACGGGCGTCGAGGTGAAGGGCGAGCAGGATACGGTGCCGTTCCACCCCTATTACACCGCGAAGGACGGCGTCGGCGTCTTCGTGTTCCTGATGGTCTTCTCGGTGCTGATCTTCTTCGCGCCGGACTATCTGGGCCACCCGGACAATTACATCCCGGCCAACCCGCTCTCGACGCCGGCGCACATCGTGCCCGAATGGTATTTCTGGCCGTTCTACGCGATCCTGCGCGCCTGCACCTCGGACTTCATCCTGCCGGCGAAGCTGTGGGGCGTGCTGGCGATGTTCGGCTCGATCCTGATCCTGTTCTTCCTGCCCTGGCTCGACAAGTCGCCGGTGCGCTCGGGCGGCTATCGCCCGATGTACAAGGTGGCATTCTGGGTGCTCGTGGTGGACGTGCTGATGCTGGGTTATTGCGGCGGCTCGCCGGCCGAGCCGCTCTACGTGATCCTCAGCCAGATCGGGGCGGCCTATTATTTCGCGCACTTCCTGATCATCGTGCCGATCATCTCCGCGATCGAGACGCCGAAGCCGCTGCCGGGCTCGATCACCGAGGCCGTGCTGGCCAAGACCGGCGCGTAAGGGGGACCAGGAACCATGAATTCGTGGATCATCAGCAAGATCAAATACCTGGTCGGCATCGCGTTCGTCGGCATCTTCCTCTGGGCGCTGCTCTGGACCGTGGTGGGCGTCATCAAGGAGCCCCCGGCGGAAACCGCCGAGCATGTGATGCACAAGCATCCCGAGAAGCTGCACCTCGCCTCTGACGGGCCGTTCGGCAAGTTCGATCGCCGGCAGCTCCAGCGCGGCTTCCAGGTTTA
The DNA here is from genome assembly GCF_029543155.1 of Sphingomonas sp. HITSZ_GF. Taxonomy (GTDB): domain Bacteria; phylum Pseudomonadota; class Alphaproteobacteria; order Sphingomonadales; family Sphingomonadaceae; genus Sphingomonas. The sequence continues at coordinate 170,645 of NZ_JARQXA010000006.1, forward strand.
CAAGGAAGTCTGCTCGACCTGCCACTCGCTCAACCTGCTCTCCTTCCGCAACCTGAAGGACCTTGGCTATACCGATGCCGAGGTGAAGAAGATCGCCAAGGACTGGGCGATCAAGCAGCCGGTGTTCGACGACAAGGGTGGCACCTGGGGCGAGCGCGACAACACGCCGGCGGACCGATTCCCCAAGGTCTATTATCCGGGCACCGGCACGCCGCCGGATCTCAGCCTGATCACCAAGGCGCGGCATGACGGGGCGGCCTATGTCCACTCGCTGCTGACCGGCTACAATCAGAAGCCCTCGGCCGAGGCGGTGAAGGAATTCCCCGAATTCGCCAAGACGCCCGACGGGATGCACTTCAACCCGTATTTCGCGAACCTCAACATCGCGATGCCGCCGCCGCTGACCCAGGACGGGCAGGTGACCTATTCGGACGGCACCCGCGCCACGGTCGACCAGATGTCGCAGGACGTCTCGGCCTTCCTGGTGTGGACCGCCGAACCGACGCTCGAGACGCGCCGCCAGGCCGGCTTCGCAGTGCTCGGCTTCCTGCTCCTCGCCACGATCCTCGCTTTTGGCGCCTATCGCGTCGTCTGGGCGGACGTGAAGCACTGAGGCGGTTCCCGCGGCAGCGCGGGCGCATTATAGGATCCCGCCCGGGGGCAGCCCCGGGCGGGATTTTTTCTGGGAAAAGGCTTGGCTTGCGATGATCTTGGATACGGCGGCAGCGAATGACGATATCCGGCAGCGCATCCGGACCATCCCCGATTTCCCCAAGCCGGGAATCCTGTTCCGCGACATCACCACGCTGCTGCTCGATGCCGAGGGGCTGAAGCTCACGATCGACCGCATGGCCGCGGCGGTGACCGGCCCGATCGACCTGGTGGCGGGGATCGAGGCACGCGGCTTCCTGTTCGGCGCGGCGCTGGCGGTGAAGCTCGGCGCCGGCATGCTGCTGGTCCGCAAGGACGGCAAGCTGCCCGGCGCGACGATCGCCGAGGATTATGCGCTCGAATATGGCACCGATCGCATCGCCATCCATGCCGATGCGCTGGCCCCCGGCGCCCGTGTGCTGCTGGTCGACGACCTGATCGCCACGGGCGGCACCGCCCGCGCCGCGGTCCGCCTGCTCCACAAGGCCGGCGCCGAAGTGGTGCAGGCCGCGTTCGTCGTCGACCTGCCCGATCTCGGCGGCGCCGATGCGCTGCGCAGCGACGGCGTGCAGGTCAGCGCGCTGGTCGCGTTCGAGGGGCATTGATCTTCTGGATCCTCTCCCGGAGGGAGAGGGGGACCGCCGCCGAAGGCGGTGGTGGAGAGGGAACGCCGCAGGCGACACCCCCTCCACCAGCTTCGCTGGTCCCCGTCCCCCTCCGGGGGAGGATTGGTTACGCCACTCGCCGCCGCATCAGCACCAGCCCGACGAAGCGCAGCACCGGCTCGTCCAGCTGGTTGTAGGTGATCGTCTGGCTCTTCAGGCTGCCCATCTCGGGCCGGCTGCGCGAGGGCGTCATCTCGAGCACTTCGGTCTCGACGCGCAGCACGTCGCCGGGATGCACCGGCTTCAGCCAGCGCAGCTCGTCGATCCCCGCCGCGCCCAGGCTCGCCTGGGGCTGCACCGCCATCTCGGCGACCATCATCGACATGGTCATCGCGCAGGTGTGCCAGCCGCTCGCCGCCAGCCGCCCGAAATGGGTCTGCGCCGCCGCCTCGTCGGAGAGGTGGAAGGGCTGGGGATCATATTTGCGCGCGAAGTCGAGCACTTCCTCGCGTGTCACTTCATAGCGGCCGAAGCTCCGCTTCATGCCGACCTGGATATCGTCCCAATAGAGCATGAGATCAGTTTCGGATGGAAACCGATCCCGCGCAAGCCTTACTTCCGCAGCACCTCGCGGAACGGCGAATCACTGCCGTCCACACCCGGCTTGGGCGGCAGGCCGATCAGGTCGCGCAGCAGCGGATAGACATCGACATTGGTGAACGCCGGCAGCACGCCGGGCTTGAAGGCGGGGCCGTTGGCGATGAACAGCGCGGTCATTTCCGGCGCCATGTTGTCGAAGCCGTGATTGCCGCCCAGCTTCTCGCGCTTGGGTGCCTTGTCGGTGATCTCCCAGCCCGTCTCGGCCAGGCAGAAGATCGGCGGGATGCGGGGATTGGTGCCATAATGGAAGCGCGCGGGGATCTCGGCCTTGCGCCAGCATTCGAAATGCGGGTGCTTGCCGAGCAGCGCCTTCTCCACCACCGCCGCGCGCCCCGGCGCGGGGGCCAGGCTGGCATAGGGGCCGGTCTCGACGACATGGGCGTCGTCCGCACCGATGAACTGCGTCAGCAGGATGGTGCGCGCGCTGCTCGTCTGCGCCATGCCGTGATCGGCGACGAGGACGAGATTGGCCGGCTGGCCCATCGCCGCCAGCCCCTCGACCAGCATGCCGATCGACGTGTCGATATCGGCGACCGCCTCGGTCGTGCGCGCGTCGTCCGGGCCATAGGTATGGCCGGCGGTGTCGACCGTGTCGAAATAGAGCGTCACCAGCTTCGGGCGGATCGCGGCGGGGCGGCGCAGCCAGTCGAGCGCGGCGTTGACGCGCTGCGCGCCGCTGATCGCCTGGTTGAACTGCGCCCAGTCGCTCGGGCGGGTGCCGCCGCTCATCTCATAGGGCCATTCGCTGGCGCGGGTGCCGCCGATCGCCACGTTCGAGCCGGGCCAGAATTCGGTCGCGCTGCGGATGCCCGCCTTCTCGGCATCCACCCAGATCGGTTCGGCGCCGTTCCACCAGAACGGATCGTCGGTGGACATGGTGAAGACTTCCTTGGGGCGGCTTTCGTCCTCCATCTTGTTGGCGATGATGCCGTGATGGTCGGGATAGAGCCCGGTCACCAGCGTCCAGTGGTTGGGGAAGGTCTTGGACGGGAAGCTGGGGTGCATCGGCGCCGTGACTCCGCCGGTGGCGAGGCGCGTCAGCACCGGCGTCACCCCGCGCCCCAGATAGTCGCTGCGGAAGCCGTCGATCGAGACGAGGATCGTCACCGGCGCGCGCTGCTCGGCCGCGACGGCAGGGGTCGCGGGCGGCGGCGGGGCGGCGACAGGCGCGGTTGCGCAGGCCTGGAGGACGGCGGCAAGCGCCGCGGCGACGATCTTGGAATACCAGCGCATGGGCAGTCGCATGCCAGCGAATTGTTTCGATGGAAAGGCAGGGCCCGATCCTCCCCCGGAGGGGGAGGGGGACCGCGGCGCGCAGCGGCGTGGTGGAGGGGTAGCGCGCCTCAGGCGGTGTAGCCCGCGGAGATTACCCCTCCACCATGCTGCGCATGGTCCCCCTCCCCCTCCGGGGGAGGACTGCAAATTCACATCCCCAGCCCCAGCCGGGCAAACAGCGTGTAGCTGATCGGCGCCTTGCCATAGGCGGCATCGAGTGCCGCCGGCTTGGCATAGGCCGCCAGCGATCCGCCCAGCGCAATCTCGCCCTTGTCGGACAGCGGGATGCGATAGGCATAGCCGGTCTCGAAGCGCGTCACCCGGAACTTGGTATCGTGCAGCGGGTCGGCATGATCGGGGAACAGCTCGTCATTGGCGACATTCTCGATCCGGCCGAACAGGCTGTGGTGCCGGCTCAGGTCCCAGTTCACCTCGGCCAGCCAGGCGGTCAGCGTGTTGCCCGGCACCCGGTCCTTGGCCGAGAAGGCAAGCATCGCCGAGAGCCCGTTGTCGCCGCCATATTGCACGCTGGCGGTGGTGCGGTTCTCGTCCTGGCCGGCATGCATCGCCTCGGGATCGTTCAGCCGGCCATGGCTGAGCTGCACCACCCAATCGGGCGAGGGCGTCCAGCTGGCGCGCAGGCTCCAGCTGTCGAGCTTCGGCGTCTCGATGTCCCAGCGCTGTTCGTCGGGTTCGCGGCCGCGAAACGCCGAAGCCTCGATCTGGAAGCGGCTGGTGGTCACGCCGCCGGTCACCACGCCGTAGCTGATATGCGTGCTGTCGAACCAATGGTGGCTGATCGGCGAGAGCGGCAGATAGCGGGCGGACTTGCGGTGGACGAAGGCCGAGGGCCCCAGCGCGGGCTCGCCCACCGGTCCGCCATAGACGAAGCCGGTGACGCCGCCGCCCAGCGGCAGGTCGAGCCGGGCAGTCAGCTCCATGAACAGGTCGTGCGGGTGCTGGCGATCGACCAAAGGCTCGCCGTGCGCGGTCTCGCCGGTCGCGAACAAATTGGGATAGCCGCGCTGGCCGTTGATCGCGTCGAGGCTCAGCATCGTGTCGAAGGTTAGTTTGGTGCCGCCCTGCCAGCTGCGCACCGCCTGGAACATCGCCATGTTGGCGGTGTAGGTCGCGTCCTCGCCGCGCGGGCCGCCCTGGTCGGTATAGGCCAGGCTCGCCGATCCCATCGCCATCAGCATCCAGTCGCCGGTCGGCACATGGAAGCCCCCGCGCATCCGGTCGGGCACCGGCAGCAGCGAGGTGCCCGAACCGGCGGCGCTGCGGCGCAGGGTCCCGGTGGGCATGAAGCCTGCGTCGTTGCCCTCCATGCCGCCCATGTCGTGCATCGAATGATCTTGGGGGGCAGGAGCGGGTGTGGGTGCCGGTGCCGGCATCTCCATGCCCGGCATGGCGTGTCCGGCATGATCCTGCGGTGCGGGGGCCGGGGCAGGGACTGGTGTTGGAGTGGGAGCCGGCGCCGGCATGTCCATGCCGGGCATCGCATGCCCCGAATGGTCCTGTGCGAAGGCGGGAAGCGGCGCGAGCAGCGCGGCGGTGGCGAGCAGTACGGCCTTCATCGTCACATCCCCATTCCTGCCGGCTTGGCCAGCATCCAAAGTCCCATACCGACCATGAACAAATTCTCGGTCAGCGAAACGAAGCCCAAGGGCACGTTGCTGCTCCCGCCCACACACGCACATTTCAGCGTTCGCCGGTCGACATAGACCGCCTTGAACACCGAGGCTGCGCCGATCCCGCCGATCACCAGCCCGAGCGGTGCCGCGAACCAGGTCAGCGCCCCCGCGGTCATCAGCACGCCGGCCAGCGCCTCGAGGAATGGATATGCATAGGCATATGGCACAAAGCGCTTCGCCAGCAGATCGTAGTTGAGGAACATCGACGAGAATTTCTCGACGTCCTGCAGCTTGAGCATCGCCAGCACGCACATGCTGAAGCTGACGAACCATTCGGCCGCGCGCACGCTGAACGCCGATCCCGTCACCGCATAGCTCGCCGCCAGCGCCAGCGCCGCGGTGATCCCGAACAGCGCGATCACCGGCTGGTAGCTGGTCGCGCCGGGATCGGCCACCGTGCCGCCGAAGAAGCGGGTCAGGTCATCGTTCCCGCCGATCCGCTTGCCGTCGATGAAGGTCTGCGGCGTCGTCTTCACGCCGTGCTCTGCCTTGAACGCGTCGGTCTCCGCGCGCGTCGTCAGCCAGCGGTCGTCGACCACATAGCCGTGCCGCTCGAGCTGCCACTTCGACTTGATGCCATAGGGGCAGACATGGTCGGGCATCACCATCCGGTACAGCGTCGCGCGCTTTGCATTCTCGCTCATGCAAGGCCATATAGGGTCCGTACCATGGTACGGAGTCAAGCATGTCGCTTACGATCGGAAAATTGGCGGAGGCGGGCGGCGTCGGTGTCGAGACGGTGCGCTACTATCAGCGCCGCGGGCTGCTGAGCGAGCCGGCGCGCGGCTATGGTGCCGGCGTGCGTCGCTACGACGATGCCGACCTGCGCCGCCTGAAGTTCATCCGCTCGGCCCAGGCGGCGGGCTTCACGCTCGAGCAGATCGCCGAGCTGCTCGAGCTCGACGCGCGCGACGATCGCCCCCGTGCCCGCGCACTCGCCCGCGAGCAGATCGGCGTGCTCGACCGCAAGATCGCCGAGCTCACCGCCGCGCGCGATGCGCTCGGCAAGCTGGCGATGGAATGCGGCAAGGGCGGCAAGGGGCCGTGCCCGATCCTCGCGGCGTTCGAGGGGTAGTCCGGATCGATATCGGAACCGGGGAATGCCAAAGCTGCTCCCCGGCGAAGGCCGGGGCCCAGTTGCAATGTCGTTCGAGAGGTTGGACCGCCTAACCAAATACGTCGAGACTGGGCCCCGGCCTTCGCCGGGGAACCGAAATCTCCGTCGGTGGCTCAGCCCCCGATCAGGTCGATCTCCACGCGCCGGTTCATCGGCTCGCGCACATCGTCCCTGGTCGGCACCGCGGGTTTGGCTTCGCCATAGGCGATCACGGTGATCCGCGCTTCCAGCACGCCGTGGTCGCTCAGATAGCGCGCCACCGATGCCGCCATGCGCTGGCTCTTGGCGATGTTGTACTCCGTCGTGCCCGTGCGGTCGGTATGGCCCGAAAGCCGGGCCTGCATCTCGGGATGGGCGAGCATCGTCCGCACGATATAGTCGAGCGCCGGTGCCGCCTCGGGCGCGACCTCCACCGAATCGAGGCCGAAATAGACGGTCGAACGGCGCTGCACCTCCTGCGCCGGCGCCGCCATGATCAGGGCCGGGGCGATCAGCGCGGGGAGGAGCAGCCCGGCGAGCATCAGCTGTGCAGGAAGTGCATCACGTCGCCGTCCTTGACGACATAGGCCTTGCCTTCGGCGCGCAGCTTGCCCGCGTCGCGCGCGCCGGCCTCGCCCTTGAACTGGACATAGTCGTCGTACGCGATCGTCTCGGCGCGGATGAAGCCCTTCTCGAAGTCGCTGTGGATCACGCCGGCAGCGTTGGGCGCGGTGGCGCCTTCGTCCACCGTCCAGGCGCGCGCTTCCTTGGGGCCGACGGTGAAGAAGGTCAGCAGGTGGAGCAGCTTGTAGCCGGCGGTGATCACGCGGGCGAGGCCGGTCTCCTCCAGCCCCAGCTCGCTCAGGAACTCGCCGCGGTCCTCCTGCGGCATCGTCGCGATCTCGGCCTCGATCGCGGCGGAGACCACCACGGCCTCGGCGCCCTCGGCCTTGGCCTTTTCGAACACGCGCGCCGAGAAGGCGTTGCCGTTCGCCGCATCTTCCTCATTGACGTTGCAGACGTAGAGGACGGGCTTGGACGTGATCAGCTGCGCCTGCTTGAACACGCGCGCCTCGTCGGCATCCTTCGGCTCGGTCAGCCGGGCGGGCTTGCCGTCGCGCAGCAGGTCGAGCGCCTGGCCGAGCACGCTGGCGGCCACCTTCGATTCCTTGTCGCCCTGCGCGGCCTTCTTCTGGAGGTTGGGCACGCGCTTCTCGAGGCTCTCCAGGTCGGAGAGCATCAGCTCGGTTTCCACCGTCTCCGCATCGGCGATCGGATCGACCTTGTTGTCGACATGCTGGATGTCGTCATTCTCGAAGCAGCGCAGCACATGGACGATCGCGTCCACCTCGCGGATGTTGCCCAGGAACTGGTTGCCCAGCCCTTCGCCCTTGCTGGCGCCGCGCACCAGCCCAGCGATGTCGACGAAGCCGAGCTGCGTCTCGATGATCTTCTGCGAGCCGGCGATCTCGGCCAGCTTGTCCAGTCGCGCATCGGGCACCGCGACGTTGCCGACGTTCGGCTCGATCGTGCAGAACGGATAGTTCGCCGCCTGGGCCGCCGCCGTTTCGGTCAGTGCGTTGAAGAGCGTGGACTTGCCGACGTTCGGAAGGCCGACGATGCCGCAGCGGAAACCCATGTGAAAACTGCCTGTGCCAAATGGTTCTGGAAAAGGCGCCCGATAGAGGCAAAGTGCCGGCATTGCCAGCATGGGTTGCGGGAAGCTTGGATCGGTTCCGTCTCCGTCCTGGCCAAGGACGAAACGTTGCGATGCTTCGCTTCGACCACTAAGGCCCTCAAAGCGCCGCATTGGGCCAAGATCAACTTGGTCTCACGCGGCTTGACTGGGGGCCGTTCATCTGGGGTACAGGGGCGGCAGGCCCTTTCGGTGCCCGCGTGTTTTTGAGGAGCAGGGAATGATTCGCCGTCACATGTTCATGAGCGCGCTCGCCGCGACGTTCGCCCTGTCGGGCTGCGGTGGCGGAGACGACGATTCCGCGACCGCCACGCCGACCGCGACGCCGACGCCGACGCCGACCGCGTCGCCGACCTACGCTTCGCTGCCGCTCACCGCGGCGACCGAGTTCTACACTTTCAACGCCACCACCAGCTACACCGGCGATCCGGCGACCAGCGCCGTCACCCTCGGCGCCGCCAGCACCGAGACGCTGTCGACTCGCGTGAAGCTCGCCACCGATACGGCGATCGCCACCGGCACCTATGTGATGGACGAGAGCACCGAGGAGTCGCGCTTCTGCGTGCCGACCGGCCAGACCTGCACCTCGACGCTCGTCGCCAATGCGATCCCGGCGAACCAGGAGTTCATCTTCCGCACCGACGATACGACCACCGCGGGCAAGTTCGCCCAGGCCGAGTTCCTCAACAACGTCGTCACCGCGGTTTCGAGCACCGGCGTCGGGCCGACCAGCAACACCGCGCTGGCGCTCAGCCGCGTCAGCTATGCCAATTGGTGGCGCGGCGATTCGACCGCGGGCCAGAAGCGCCTGACCTACACCACCTGGGGCTATGCGACGACCTATGCCGACATGCCGACCACCGGCACCGTCGCCTACAGCACGCTCACGGTCACCGGTCGCCTGGTCAGCACCGTCGGCACCACCACCACGATCAACAAGGTAATCGGCACGGTGACGATGAGCGTCAACTTCGCCACCGGCCAGGTCGATTCGGTCCTGACGCTGTCGACCATCCCGGCGGGCGGCGGCGCTGCGGTTGCCTATGGCACCTTCGGCGTCACCGGCGCGATCCCGGTCGGCCAGAACCAGTGGACCGGCAGCTTCACCACCGGCAGCCCGCTCTCGGGCACGCTGGTCGGCGGCTTCTTCGGCTCGCAGGGCGAGCAGGTCGGCACCGTCTTCTCGGCCTCGGGCACCTTCGGCGGCGCCCAGCAGCGCCTGATCGGCGTGATCGTCGGCAAGAAGTAAGCGCCAGCGCTTCGCAAATACGAGAAGGGGCTCCGGTTCGCCGGGGCCCTTTTTCTTTGCCTCGGGCAGATCTCGCGCCGGTCTCCTGTGAATTCAGCAATGGGACACTGGCCGAAATTCGGTCAGCCAATTGCCGATTGTCGCGACTGCCGGCGATTTTGTCCCGATCGCCCCCTATTTTTCGCGCAATCCCGCCCGGTATCCCCGCCCGACATCAAAGGTGCGGAGAAGGACGAGCATGCGCAGGTTCGGGGCGGGGACGAAGGTTAAGTTGCTGAGCACGGTCCTGCTCGCCGCCCTCGGAGGGTGCGGCGGCGGCAGTGGCGGGGGCGACAGCGGCGGCGTGGTCAGCGTGCCCGCGCCGGCGCCGACCCCTACGCCGGTGCCGACTCCCACGCCCAGCTCGACTCCCACGCCCGCGCCCACCGGTGCCACGATCCAGCCGCTCGGCACGCCGCGGATCATCGTGTCGGACGGGCCGACGATCACCAACCTCAAGAACCAGCTCAGCGCCAACGCGCCCGCCGCCACGCGCTTCAAGCAGTCGGTCGATCTCCAGGTCGCCAACAGCAATATCTACGGCATGGAAGCCTGGCACGTCGCGCTGATGGGCCAGGTCACCGGCCAGGCGAACTACTGCACCTATGCCGTCGCCAAGACCGATGCCTATGTCGCCAGCGAGGAAGCGCTGATCGCGGCCAACAAGACGCCGGTCGTCGCCGGCGACAGCTATCTCGAGGTCGGCGGCTATGTCGGCAACCTCGCCATGGTCTATGACTGGTGCCGCGGCAGCATGACCGCCGCGCAGCGCACGCGCTGGAAGGATTTCGGCAACCAGGCGGTGTGGAACGTCTGGAACCCCGCCCAGGCCAAATGGGGCGGGCGCACCGTGCCCTGGTCGGGCTGGTCGGTCGATAATCCGAGCAACAATTACTATTACTCGTTCCTCAAGGCGACGATGCTGCTCGGCCTCGCCACCTACGGCGAGAACGACATGGCGGGCGGCTGGCTCACCCAGTTCCGCACCACCAAGATCGAGAACCAGCTGCTGCCGGTGTTCAACGCCGACCTCACCGGCGGCGGCTCGCGCGAGGGCACCGGCTACGGCGTGGCGATGCGCGACCTGTTCCAGCTCTATGACTGGTGGGAACGCTCGACCGGCGAGAACCTCGCCGGCCGCACCCCGCACACGCTCGCCTCGCTGCCCTGGATGGTCCACGCGATCGTCCCCACGCTCGATCGGATCACGCCCACCGGCGACCATGCCCGCGATTCGAAGGCTTTGCTGTTCGACTATCACCGCGACTATCTGCAGAAGCTGGCGACGCTCTATCCCGACGAGCGCATCTCGGGCGTGGTCAAGACGCTGCTCGGCCAGTCCTCGGTCAAGGAGATGAGCCAGCATTTCATGCGCTATTCGGACTATCTCTACGGCCTGGTCGCGATCACCCCGCGCCCGCTGACCGAGCTGTCCACCGCCTATTGGGGCTCGGGCACCGGCAGCTTCTCGATGCGCACCGACTGGACCACCAGCGCCGCCTACGCCAACTTCATCTGCGGCCCCTATACCGAGAGCCACGCGCATCAGGATCGCGGCAGCTTCGTCCTCTTCAAGGGCAACTGGCTGGCCTATGACGCCAATATCGACAGCCATTCGGGCCTGTCGCAGGACCAGAAATACCACAACACCGCGCGCTTCGAGACGAGCGGCGGCACCGCGATCGGCCAGGCGTTCAACGCCAGCTGCGCCATGGCCGCGCTCGCCAACACCGCCAACTGGGCCTATGCGCTCGCCGACCTCACCCCGATGTACAAGAGCGGCGTGACCAAGTCGGAGCGCGAGTTCGTCTTCGTCAAGCCGGCGACCTTCGTCGTCTATGACCGCGCCCGCACCACCGATGCCAATGCGCGGCGGATCTTCACGATGAACTTCCCCAAGGCGCCGACGATCGCGGGCAACCTGACCAGCCTCGTCATCGGCGCGAGCCGCTTCGACATGCTGCGCATCGTCCCCGCTACCGGCACGCCGACGACGACCCTGTGGAAGAGCGCCAACGCCACCGATTTCGCGACCAGCACCGCGGCGCGCGTCGACCTTGCGGAAGCGGGGGCGGGCGGCAGCTCGGAATTCCTCCACGTCATCGGGCTCGACGGCGCCGTGGCGCAGGCGGTCGCCGCGAACGCCGCGGGCCAGACCGGCACCGCGATCACCCTGGCGGACGGCCGCGTGGTGACGCTGCGCTTCAACCAGAACAGCCGCGGCGGCACGATCGAGATCAAGTCCGCCGGCGGCGCCGTCCTCGAATCGCGGGCGCTGCCGACGGGTGTGGAGGCGCCGCCGATCTACGCGAACTGAGAGCGCCTCCGGGGCCCGGTTCGCCGGGCCCTTGGAACCTTTTCGCAGGCATAGGGCTTTAACTCCTCCAGGGCGTCGCGCATCGGCGCGCCAAGGGGGGTTGATGACCATGCCGCATCGCGGCCCGCAACTGGTGTCGCTGCAAGCTGCCTCCGCCATCCATGGGCGGGAGGAGTGCGATATCGATCTGCTCCACCGCATCAGCGTCGCGCTGATCGGCGAGCAGGACCGCTTCGAGCTGTATGACAAGATCGTCGAAGCGGCGGTGACGATCACCGGGTCGCAGTTCGGCACGATGCAGCTGCTCTGCCCGGTCAACGATCCTTCGGGCCATGGCGGCGAGCTCCAGCTCCTCGCGCATCGCGGCCTTTCGCCCGAAGCCGTGGGCTTCTGGCAATGGGTCAGCCCGCGCGCCTATAGCAGCTGCACATTGGCGCTGAAGCTTGGCCAGCGCGCGATCGTCCCCGATTTCGAGCAGTGGGACGATATTGCCGGCACGGCCGATCTCGATGCCTTTCGCGATGCCGGCATCCGTTCGGCACAGACGACTCCGCTGCTTTCCCGCTCGGGCAAGCTGCTCGGCATGATCTCGACCCATTGGGACCGGCCGCATCACCCCTCTGACCGCGACCTGCGCCTGCTCGACATCGTCGCCCGCCAGGCGGCCGATCTGCTCGAGCGCACGATCGCCGAAGAGGCGCTGCGCCAGCTCAACGAGACGCTGGAAGTCCGGGTCGAGGAGCGTTCGCGCGAGCTGATGGCGTCGGAAGAGCAGATCCGCCAGTTGCAGAAGATGGAGGCGATCGGCCAGCTGACCGGCGGGGTCGCGCACGACTTCAACAACCTGCTGACCATCATCCGCTCTTCGGCCGAGCTGCTGGCGCGCCGCGAGCTGCCGCGGCCCAAGCAGAGGAAATATATCGATGCGATCGCGGAAACCGCTGATCGCGCCGCCAAGCTGACCAGCCAGCTCCTCGCCTTTGCCCGCCGCCAGGCGCTGCGGCCCGAAGTGTTCAATGCCGCGGCGAAGGTCGAAAGCGTCGCGGACATGCTGCGCACCGTGGTCGGCGCGCGCATCGCGCTCGTCGTCGATCCGATCTGCGGGGCCAGCTTCGTCGAAGTGGACGCGAGCCAGTTCGAGACCGCGCTGATCAACATGGCGGTCAATGCCCGCGACGCGATGAGCGGCGAAGGGCGCATCACCATTGCGATCGAGGCGGCCGGCGCCGTCCCCGCGCGGCGCGGCCATGCCGCCGCCCGGGGCGACTTCGTCAAGATATCGGTGAGCGACACCGGCTCGGGCATGCCCGCCGAGCAGCTCGAGCATATCTTCGAGCCCTTCTTCACCACCAAGGAAGTCGGCAAGGGCACCGGGCTCGGCCTCAGCCAGGTCTATGGCTTCACCAAGCAGTCCGGCGGCGAGATCGACGTGGAGAGCCGGGTGGGCGAGGGCACGACCTTCAGCCTCTATCTCCCCCGCACCGCCGCGCCCGATGCGTCGGCGACCGTCGCTTCGCCCGAGACGGTCGTTGCCACCGAGGCGAGCATCCTGATCGTCGAGGACAATGACCAGGTCGGCGAGTTCGCCGCGCAGCTGCTCGGCGATCTCGGTTTCACCACGCGCCGCGCCGCCAATGCGCGCGAGGCGATCGCGGTGCTGGAGCGCGAGCATGCCGATATCGACATCGTCTTCTCCGATGTGATCATGCCGGGCATCGACGGAGTCGAGCTCGGCCGGCAGATCCGCGCGCGCTGGCCCGATCTCGCCGTGGTGCTCACCAGTGGCTACAGCCATGTGCTCGCCGACGACACGCGCCACGGCTTCGCCCTGCTGCACAAGCCCTATTCGGTCGACGAGCTTTCCCGCATGCTGCGCGATACCCGCCGCGTCGCACGGCATTGACCGGCCTCGATCCGCTCAATCCTGCAGCCGCAGCGCCACGTCGCTCATGAACCGCGCGTCGTCCCCCGCGGCCAGCCAGGGCGCCTCGGCGGCGATCGCGCCCAGCATGTCGGCCAGCGGGTCCAGCTCGCTCTTGGCGTAGTTGCCCAGCACATAGCCGTGCACCCGGTCCTTGTGCCCGGGGTGGCCGATGCCGATCCGCACGCGGCGGAAGTCCGGCCCCAGATGCTTGTCGGTCGAGCGCAGGCCGTTGTGCCCCGCCGTGCCGCCGCCGCGCTTCACCTTCACCTTCATCGGCACCAGGTCGAGCTCGTCGTGGAACAGCGTCACGTCCTCGGGCGCCAGCTTGTAGAAGTCCATCGCCGCGCGCACCGATCGGCCGCTCTCGTTCATGAACGTGCCCGGCTTGAGCAGGATCACCTTCTCGGTGCCGATCCGCCCTTCGCGCGTCCAGCCCTGGAACTGCTTCTTCTCGGGCGTGAAGCCATAGGTCTCGGCAATGGCGTCCACCGCCATGAAGCCCACATTGTGCCGGTGCATCGCATATTGCGGGCCCGGATTGCCCAGGCCGACCCAGAGCTGCATCGCATTTCCTGCCAAAACGAAAATCGCCTCCGCACCTAGGGCGCGGAGGCGATTTTTTGAACCGTGAAGTTCGAGGCGGCGATTACTCGCCGGCTTCCTCGCCCTCGCCCTCGGCTGCCTCGCCGGCGGCCTCGGTCTGGGTCGTGTCGCCTTCGCTCGACTTGAGCGCCGACGGCGCCACGATCGTCGCGACGGTGAAGTCGCGGTCGGTGATCGCCGAGGTCGCGCCCTTCGGCAGGGTCACTGCCGAGATGTGCAGCGAATCGCCGACTTCGAGGCCCTTGAGCGAGATGGTGATCTCGCTGGGGATCTCGGCGGCGTCGACCACCAGGTCGAGCTCGTGACGGACGATGTTGAGGACGCCGCCGCGCTTGATGCCGGGGGCCAGCTCTTCATCGGTGAAGACGATCGGCACGTTCACGTGCACGGTGGCGTGCTCGCTGATGCGCAGGAAGTCGGCATGGACCGGGCGGTCGGTGACGGGGTCGAAAGCCACGTCCTTGGGCAGGGTGCGCTCACCATCGATCATGACGACCGAGTTGAAGAAGTGCCCGGTCATCAGCAGACGATAGAGCTCGCGCTCCTCGACGTGGATGCTCTTCGGATCCTGCTTGTTGCCGTAGATCACGGCGGGGACGCGGCCATTACGACGAAGCTCGCGGGAGGCTCCCTTGCCAACCTGCTCGCGCGTCTCGGCCGACAGCGTAAGCGTATCGCTCATGTGTCGTTCCAATCAGCTAAAGTTAGTTCGATCCGGCCAGGCCTCCAGGGATGACCCTGGCACGGAAGGCGCGCGCATAGCGGAGGGGGCGGGGGAAAGCAAGCCAATCAAATCCTCCCCCGGAGGGGGAGGGGCATCGCTCCAGCCGTCATCCCCGCGAAGGCGGGGATCCATTGACGCTGCCGTAGCGATTTATCACCAGCAACTGCGAATAATGGATTCCCGCCTTCGCGGGAATGACGACTTGGTATTCCCTGAAGCTTACCCCAGCGCCACCAGCACCGCCTCCAGCTTCTCGAAGCTCTGGCTCCACCCCTCGCGCATGCCCGCCAGCGCCGGCAGCAATTCCTCGCTCGCCTGCAACACCGATGTTGTCATGCGCATATGCGTGCCTTCGGGCACGTCGCTGAAGACCATGGTGGTGCGGTGCTCGATCCCCCAGCTGCCGTCCGCGCCACGGAAAGCGCGAAGAACCATGACCAGAGTGTCTGGACGGTCGACCACTTCATACTCGCCATGGACCTCGTTGATGCCGAAGGGCTCGGGCCCGCGCATGTCGAGGCGGATCCGGCCGCCCGGCCGCGCCTCGCTCTCGGCGAAGGGCACGTCGAACCCGTGCGGTCCCCACCAGCGGGCGAGATGCTCGGCCCTGGTCATGCAGTCGAACACCAGCTCGCGCGGCGCCTTGAAGGTGCGGTCGATCGTCACTTCATAGCCGACGCCGAGTTCGGTCGTGCTCATGCTTCCTCTCCATTCCGTTGCAATTCAGCGAGATAGGCGTCCAGGCCGTCGAACTTGGCGTCCCAGAAGCGGCGATATTCGGCGATCCACTCGCTCGCTGCCTTGAGCGCGGCGGGCTCCAACTTCGCGGGGCGCTGCTGCGCCACGCGGCTGCGCGAGATCAGCCCGGCATGTTCGAGCACCTTGAGATGCTTGGTCACCGCGGGTCCGCTCATCGCGAAGGGCTGGGCGATCTCGCCGACATTCGCCTCGCCCAGCGCCAGCCGCGCCAGGATCGCGCGGCGGGTGGGATCGGCCAGGGCAGCGAAGGTGGTGCTGAGCGCGTCCATATCTAACCAATCAGTTATTTAACTGAGTAGTTATATAATGGGTGGCGCGATGTCAATCCGGTGTAACTTTCGCCGACGTCGGTGTTCGGAGTTGCACGACTTCCGTCATCCCGGCGAAAGCCGGGATCTCAGGCGAAGGCGCGATACGGCATGAGATCCCGGCTTTCGCCGGGATGACGGTCAATACTGCACCCGCTCCACCTGGAGCCCGCGCTTGGCCAGCTCGTTCTGCAGGCTGGTATTCCCCGCCAGGTGCCCGGCGCCCACCGCGACGAACACGGTGCCAGGTCGTTGCATTCGCCGGGAAATCCACTCGGCCCAGTTGCGATTGCGGCGGACGAGCAGCGCCTCGGTGACTTCGGGCGAGCTGGTCGCATCCTCGTTGACCAGCCGGGCCAGCCCGTCGGCATCGCCCTTGCGCCAGGCGGCCACGGCCTGGTCGATCTTGCTGCCGGCATTGGGCAGCTCGTCGATCGTCTCGATCAGCAGCTTGCGCTGGGCGGGGAGGGGCAGGGCGTCGAAATAGCCGAGCTGCTGGCGGGCAGTCTCCAGCCCCTCGATCTTCTTGCCCTGCGCCTTGGCGGCGGCGGTGAGGATCGGCTCGGCGCCCTGCTTGTCGTCATAGCCGAGCTGGCGCAGCGGCAGCACCGACAGCATCGTCGCGGCCAGCCAGGGATCGCTGTTGTCGAGCGCATCGGGGGAAAGGCCATATTCGGGCAAGGCAGCGCGCATCTTGGCGGCCTCCACCGGGGGCAGTTCGTCGGGCAGCGGGGTGCCGGGGGCATGCGTGCCCAGCTCGGCGACGATCTGCTGCATCTCGGCATCGGGCGGCATCACCAGCTCGAGCACCAGCGTGTCGGCGGCATCGAAGGCGGCCTTCACCCCGCCGTCGAACCAGCTGAGGCCGGGCTTGAGCACATGGACGGTGCCGAACAGATAGAGGGTGGTGTCGGCGTCCTTCACCACCCAGAGCGCCGGATCGGCGGCGGTGTCCGAGGGCGCTTTTCCGCCGCAGCCCCACAGTGCGAGGGCGAGGATCACGGGCAGCAGGCGGCGGATCACTGGACGCGCTCGACCTTCAGGCCGCGCTTGCCGAGCAGCTCGATCACCGATCCGGCGCCCACGAAATGCCCGGCGCCGGCGGCGAACAGCGTGGTGCCCTTGCGCACCTTCAGGCGGGCGATCAGGCTGTCGACCCAGGCGGAATTGCGCTCGGCGAGGAGCGGATCGTTGATGGCGCCGGCGGGATCGAAGGCGTTGGCCTGGATCACCAGCGGCGAATCGGGGCCCACTTCGCCGCGGGCAAAGGCATGCGCCACCGCATCCAGCTCATCATGCGTGCGCGCCGGCGAGAGGATCGCCGATTCGAGCATCAGCCGCTGCGCCTCCTCGGGCACCTCGCCGATATTGCGCATCACCTGGTCGCTGTCCTCGATTGCTTCCACCGGGCGGCCGGTAGCGCGGAACTGCTTCTCCAGCCAGTCGTCGGCGCCCTGGCTCGGCATGTCGCCGGCGATCAGGTCCTTGATATAGCCGATGCCCATCGCGGCGACCCAGCTCGGCATCTTGTCCATCTGCGCCACCAGCTCGGCGGGCAGCACGCCCTGCATCGCGGCCAGCCGGGCGCGGCTGCGGTGCGAAACGCGCTCGATCAGCGGCGGCAGGCTGGCATCGGTGGGTAGCCCGCCCATGAAGTCGGTCGTCGAGGTCGCATCGTCGTCGGTCGATTCGAGCAGCAGCGTGTCGGCGCGGACGATCACGCCCTCCAGCCCCGGATTGCGCCAGCGAAAGCCGGGCGGCAGGCTGTGGACGGTGCCGAAGAGGTAGATGGTGGTATCCGCGTCCGCGATCTTCCAGATCGCCGGGCGCACCTCATAGGGCTGTGAGGCGGCGACGCGCGCCTTCTCCTTCTTCAGCCGCTCGGCAAATTCGGCATCGCCCGGCGCCAGCACCCGCGCGCCGCCCAGGCTCAGCTGCTCGTCCGGGGCGGTGGCGGCATAGGGCAGGCGGGGGTGCAGCCCGGGCACGCCCTGCGCCACCGCGGCGCCGGCAAGTGCCAGTCCGATCGCCGCGATGCCCAGCCCGAGTCTGCTCATGGCGTTGAGGAGAGCTTAACCCCCAATCCAAGTCAACGGCGGTGCGGCATTGACCGCCCCCGGAGGACACGCCAAAGCGCAGGGCACTATGGCAGAGCCTCTCAGCTTCCAGCGCATGATCCTCACGCTCCATGACTATTGGGCGGAGAAGGGCTGCGTGATCCTCCAGCCCTATGACATGCGCATGGGCGCGGGCACCTTCCACCCGGCGACGACGCTGCGCGCCCTCGGCCCCGAGCCGTGGAACGCCGCCTTCGTCCAGCCCTGCCGCCGCCCGACCGACGGCCGCTATGGCGAGAACCCGAACCGGCTCCAGCACTACTACCAGTATCAGGTGATCCTGAAGCCGAGCCCGGGCGACCTGCAGAACCTCTATCTCGGCTCGCTCGCCGCGATCGGCATCGATTTCACCCGCCACGACATCCGCTTCGTCGAGGACGATTGGGAATCGCCGACGCTCGGCGCCTGGGGCCTGGGCTGGGAAGTCTGGTGCGACGGCATGGAAGTCACCCAGTTCACCTATTTCCAGCAGATGGGCGGCTTCGACTGCAAGCCCGTCGCCGGCGAGCTCACCTACGGGCTCGAGCGGCTGGCGATGTACATCCAGAACAAGGACAGCGTGTACGATCTCGCCTTCAACGATTCCGGCGTGACCTATGGCGACGTGTTTCTCGAGAACGAGAAGCAGATGTCGAAGTACAACTTCGAAGTCGCCGACACCGAGACGCTGTTCGAGGGCTTCCGCAAGGCGATGGCCGAATGCGAGAACTGCCTGACCAACAATGTGCCCATCGCCGCCTATGAGCAGGCGATCGAGGCCAGCCACCTGTTCAACCTGCTCCAGGCCCGCGGCGTGATCTCGGTCGCCGAGCGCCAGGCCTATATCGGCCGCGTCCGCGACCTCGCCAAGGGCAGCTGCGAAGCGTGGATCGCGCACATGACGCCCGCCTGGAATGCCAAGTATCCGGAGTGGACGGTATGAGCGCGCATCCCCGTCATTCCCGCGCAGGCGGGAATCCATTCTTCCTGAACCCGGTTCTCGATCCGCGACGGCAGCGCCAATGGATCCCCGCCTGCGCGGGGATGACGATGAAAGAAGTGTCCCGTGGCTGAAGACTTTCTCCTCGAACTCCGCTCGGAGGAAATCCCGGCGCGCATGCAGGAAAAGGCGCGCGCCGATCTTGCGTCGCTGTTCGAGACTCGCCTCAAGGCGCTCAACCTGCCGTTCGAAAGCATCGAGAGCTACGCCACACCGCGCCGCCTCGCACTGATCGTGCGCGGTGTCGCGGCTACGACCGATGCCGCCAGCGAGGAGCGCAAGGGCCCCCGCGCCGATGCCCCGGCCCAGGCGATCGAGGGCTTCCTGCGCTCGACCGGCCTCAGCCGCGAGCAGCTCGTCGAGCGCGACGACGGCAAGGGCAACAAGGTCCTCTTCGCAGTGATCGACCGCCCCGGCATCGTCGCCGGATCGGTGCTCGCCAGCGCGATCAGCCATGTCATCACCGCCTTCCCCTGGCCCAAGTCGATGCGCTGGGGCGCGGCCTCGGAGACCACCGAGAGCCTGCGCTGGGTGCGCCCGCTCCAGGGCATCATCGCTTTGCTCGGCGACAAGCTGGTGCCGGTCGAAGTCGCGGGCGTTAAGAGCGCCTCGGTCACCGTCGGCCACCGCTTCCACCATCCCGGCGGGATCACGATCGGCTCGGCCAGTGATTACATCGAGAAGCTGCGCGCCTGCCATGTGATCGTCGACGGTGCCGAGCGCCGCGCGATCATCGCGGTCGGCGCCAAGATGGCTGCGCAAAAGGCGGGCCTGACGCTGATCGAGGATGAGGGGCTACTCTACGAGAATGCCGGCCTCACCGAATGGCCGATGCCTTTGCTCGGCCGCTTCGACGAAGCGTTCCTCGACGTGCCGCCCGAGGTGATCCAGCTCACCGCGCGCGTGAACCAGAAGTATTTCGTCTGCCGCGACGGCGCGGGCAAGCTCGCCAACGCGTTCGTCTGCGTCGCGAATATCGACGCAGCGGATGGCGGCGAGAAGATCGTCGAGGGCAACCAGAAGGTCCTTGCGGCCCGCCTCTCGGACGCGCGCTTCTTCTACGAGACCGATCTCAAGACCCGGCTCGAAGACCTGACGCCCAAGCTCGAGAAGATCGTCTTCCATGAGAAGCTGGGCACGGTCGCCGACAAGGTCGAGCGCGTCGCCAAGCTGGCCCGCTGGCTGGTTGAAAACAACATCGTCACCCCGGCGAAAGCCGGGGTCTCAGGCGAAGGCGCGGGGCAGGAGCCGCACGAGATCCCGGCTTCCGCCGGGATGACGGAATTGGCCGACCAGGCCGAGCGCGCCGCGCGCCTCGCCAAGGCCGATCTCGTCACCGGCATGGTTGGCGAGTTCCCCGAGCTCCAGGGCCTGATGGGCGGTTATTACGCCGCCGCGCAGGGCGAGCCCGCCGCCGTCGCCGAGGCGGTACGCGATCACTACAAGCCGGTCGGCCAGGGCGATGATGTCCCGACTGCGCCGGTGACGGTCGCTGTGGCACTGGCGGATAAGCTGGATACGATCGTTGGCTTCTTTGTGGCTGATGAGATCCCGACCGGATCAAAGGACCCCTTTGCCCTTCGCCGAGCGGTCTTGGGGGTGCTGTCGTTTATCGAATTGCCGCTACGGATGAATCTAAATAGCGTTCTTCGCCAGGCGTCAGAACCGCATATCCGCCATTTGCTTCCGGGCGAACTATTTGCAGAACATGTTTCGGCATTTCTCAACAGTTTCTCTTGGGATGTGGAAGCGGACAAGAAATACGATCGAACGCCAATGGATGGGACCGGCCCGAACGGGTGGGCCCGCGCGGCAATTGCAACGGGTATCCGGAGGCTGCCTGCCTTCTTCGCCGATCGCCTCAAGGTCCAGCAGAAGGAAGCCGGCGTTCGCCACGATCTGATCGACGCGGTGTTCGCATTGGGCGGCGAGGACGATCTCGTCCGGCTGCTCGCGCGGGTGAAGGCGCTGCAGTCCTTCGTCACCTCGGAAGACGGCAAGAACCTGCTCGCCGGCTACAAGCGCGCCGCCAATATCCTCAAGAAGGAGGAATACACGCCGGGCGAGGTCGCTGACAACGAGATCTACGAAGCCGAGCCCGCCGAAGCCGCGCTGCGCGAGGCGCTCGACGCCGCCGAGCCCAAGGCGGAAGCGGCGCTCGAGGCCGAGGATTTCGAGGCTGCGATGGCCGCGCTCGCCTCGCTCCGCGCGCCGATCGACAAGTTCTTCGACGATGTCACCGTGGTCGATCCCGACGCGTTCAAGCGCGAGATGCGGCTTGGCCTGCTCGCCCGCATCCGCGACGCAGTGAACAACGTCGCGGACTTCTCGAAGATCGAGGGCTGATACCCCGGTTCCCCGGCGAAAGCCGGGGCCCAGGGTTTCTCTGCCGTATCGCTCTGTTGCCCTGGGCCCCGGCTTTCGCCGGGGAACAGTAACGGAGGCCCTGTGCGCCAGCTAAATATAAGATTTATCTGTAGTAATCGGTGTCACCGCGACTTGTCCCCAGCCAAAGCAAATCTTGCCCTCTGACAACGTAGTCAGCGGCTTTCGTACCGTTCGCACCTGCGGTAGGCGGCCCCAACGCAAGAAGGGCTTTGCATGACGCAATATGTGTACCGCTTCGGCGGCGGTGTGTCGGACGGGGGCAAGGGCGATAAGAACCTGCTCGGTGGCAAGGGGGCCAATCTCGACGGTATGGCCTCGATCGGCCTGCCGGTGCCTCCCGGTTTCACGATCAGCACGCCGATGTGCGCGGTCTATTACGAGCAGGGCGGGGTCTTTCCCGACAGCGTGAAGGCGGAGGTCGCAAACGGCATCGCCCATATCGAGGGGATCACCGGCAAGAAATTCGGCGATGCCTCGGATCCGCTGCTCGTCTCGGTCCGCTCCGGCGCGCGCGCGTCGATGCCCGGCATGATGGACACGGTGCTCAATCTCGGCCTCAACGACACCACCGTCGTCGGCCTCGCCACGATCAGCGGCGACGAGCGCTTCGCCTGGGACAGCTATCGCCGCTTCATCCAGATGTATTCGGATGTGGTGCTCGAGCTCGATCATGGCCGCTTCGAGGAAGCGCTCGAGATCGCCAAGGAAGACCGCGGCTACAGCCTCGACACCGAGCTTTCGGCCAAGGACTGGCAGGCGCTGGTCGCCGAGTACAAGTCGATCGTGCAGGAGCTGTGGGGCAAGCCCTTCCCGCAGGACGTGCACGACCAGCTCTGGGGCGCGATCGGCGCGGTGTTCGGCTCGTGGCAGTCCGAGCGCGCCAAGGTCTATCGCCGCCTCAACGATATCCCCGGTGACTGGGGCACCGCGGTCAACGTCCAGGCGATGGTGTTCGGCAATATGGGCGACACCTCGGCGACCGGCGTGGCGTTCACCCGCGATCCCTCGACGGGTGAAAACGCGTACTATGGCGAGTTCCTGATCAACGCGCAGGGCGAGGACGTCGTCGCCGGCATCCGCACGCCGCAATATCTGACCAGGGCCGCCCGCGAGAAGGCCGGCGCCAAGCCCGCCTCGATGGAAGAGGCGATGCCCGAGGTCTATGCGCAGCTCGCCGGCGTGTTCGAGACGCTCGAGAAGCACTATCGCGACATGCAGGACATCGAGTTCACCGTCGAACGCGGCAAGCTCTGGATGCTGCAGACCCGCTCGGGCAAGCGCACCGCCAAGGCCGCGCTCAAGATCGCGGTCGACATGGCGAGCGAAGGGCTGATCAGCCAGGACGAGGCGATCCTGCGCGTCGATCCCGCCGCGCTCGACCAGCTGCTCCACCCGACGCTCGATCCCAAGGCGCCGCGCGACGTGCTGACCAAGGGCCTGCCTGCCTCGCCCGGCGCCGCCTCGGGCATCGCGGTGTTCGACAGCGACACCGCCGAGAAGCGCGCCAATGCGGGCGACGCGGTGATCCTGATCCGCGTCGAGACGTCGCCGGAAGACATTCACGGCATGCATGCCGCCAAGGGCATCCTCACCGCGCGCGGCGGCATGACCAGCCACGCCGCGGTGGTCGCGCGCGGCATGGGCCGGCCCTGCGTCTCGGGCGCGGGCAGCCTGGCGATCAACGCGCGCGAGAAGTTGCTGCGTGTCGGCAGCCGCGAAGTGCGCGAAGGCGATCTCGTCACGATCGACGGCGCCACCGGCGAAGTGATGCTTGGCGCGGTGCCGACGGTGCAGCCCGAGCTGGCCGGCGATTTCGGCACGCTGATGGTCTGGGCCGATGCCAAGCGCCGCCTCAAGGTGCGCACCAATGCCGAGACCCCGCTCGATTGCCGCACCGCGCGCGATTTCGGCGCCGAGGGCATCGGGCTGTGCCGCACCGAGCACATGTTCTTCGAGCCGTCGCGCGTCACCGCGGTGCGCCAGATGATCCTCGCCAATGACGAGGCCGGCCGCCGCACCGCGCTCGACCGGCTGCTGCCGGAGCAGCGCAGCGACTTCATCGAGATCTTCGAGGTGATGGCAGGGCTGCCCTGCACGATCCGCCTGCTCGATCCGCCGCTGCACGAGTTCCTCCCGCACGAGGAAAGCGAGTTCGCCGAAGTCGCGGCGGCGGCGTGTCTCGACGTCGAGACGCTCAAGCGGCGCGCCGCCGAGCTGCACGAGTTCAATCCGATGCTCGGTCATCGCGGTTGCCGTCTCGGCGTGACCTATCCCGAGATCTACGAGATGCAGGCGCGCGCGATCTTCGAGGCCGCCGTGGCGGTCGCGGAGAAGTCGGGCGAGGCGCCGATCCCCGAGGTGATGATCCCGCTGGTCGCCACCGCCAAGGAGCTCAGCCTGATGAAGGCCGTGGTCGACAAGGCGGCCGAGGCGGTGTTCGCCGAGAAGGGCCGGCGGATCGACTATCTGGTCGGCACGATGATCGAGCTGCCGCGCGCGGCACTGCGTGCGGGCGAGATCGCCGAGGTCGGCGCCTTCTTCTCGTTCGGCACCAACGACCTGACCCAGACCACGCTCGGCGTCTCGCGCGACGATGCGGCGAAGTTCCTCACCACCTATGTGGAGAAGGGGATCTACGCCAAGGATCCGTTCGTCAGCCTCGATGTCGAGGGTGTCGGCGAGCTGATCGCCATCGCCGCCGAACGCGGCCGCAAGACCCGGCCCGATATCAAGCTCGGCATCTGCGGCGAGCATGGCGGCGATCCGGCCAGCATCGCCTTCTGCGAAGAGACCAGGCTCGATTACGTCTCGGCCTCGCCCTACCGCGTGCCGATCGCGCGGCTGGCGGCGGCACAGGCGGCGCTCAAGGCTTGATCCTCGGCATCGCCCTCGCGCTGGCAGGCCAGGCGGTGCCGGACTGGCGCCCGATCGGCTATCTGGGCGAGGGCGATGCGGAGACGGTCGCCTATGTCGATGCCGCGGGCATCGCCAGCCCCGATCCGAACACGCGCGAGGCGACGGTCCTCACCGTCTATTTCTGGAAGCAGTATGATGCCGAAGAGCGCGCCTATGACGTGGTGCGCACGCGCTGGCGGATCGATTGCGCGGCCAGGACAGGGCAGGCCGTCACCGCGACCGCGATGCTCGGCAATCGCGATATTGCCGCGCTGAAGGTCGAAGCGGGCATCGAGCCCTTCGAAGGCGATCATCCCTTTGCCCGTGTGGCGCAGCTTGCCTGCGGAGACGACCAGACCGCGGTGCGCAGCAAGGTCACCGGCAATCTCCTGCTCGACGCCGCCGAGCGCTTCGGCTGGCAGGCGCTGGCCCGCGAGAGCATGACCAAGGCGAACTGGCACCGCGTCGATGCGACGATCATCGGCGGCAAGCGGCTCGCGCTGTTCCTCGATCGCGACTCGGTCGTCCGCCAGCCCGATGGCCGCTATCTCGTCATGACGATGCAGGTCGACGAAGGCGTCAGCACCGCGCAGCGGTTCAACTATGCCACGCTGATCGATTGCACCGCCAGGCTGCGCATCAACGTCTATTCGGAATATTACCGCACCGACGGCACCTATGTCGGCAAGGTGATCCCGCGCAATCCGAACCAGCCGCTTTCCGGGCGGTTCGTCGGCTATCTCGCGCCGCCGGTCTGCTCGGGCGACTGGAGCAAGACGCGCGCCTTTGCCGGCACCGCCGCCGAAATCGCCGCCTCAGCCGCGGCGCTCGAACCCGAACCCGAGGCTAACTGAACTTCTCGGCATGCGCGCGCTCGTTGCCGGCGCGCAGCAGCGCGGCCTGCTCGCGCCAGCCCTGCTCGCCGATCGTGCCCGCGGGCACGTCGAGCCGCTGCTCGAGCGCGGCCTCGTCATCGGGCGCCAGCTTCTCGATCTCGCGATAGGTCTTGATGCCCAGCTCGTTGAGCCGCTTCTCGCGCGCCTCGTCGATGCCCCTGATGCGGGCAAGATTGTCACGCCCCCAGCCGAACCAGCCGCGCCAGGCGCCGCCGGGCGTGTCCTCGGTAGCCGGCGCCGGGGCAGGGGCCTGGGTGCGCAGCATCTTCAGCTCGCCTTCCAGCGCGCGGATGCGGTGCTCGGCCTCGTCGCGGTAGCGCGCATGCTCGAGCTCTTCGTCCTGATAGCGCTCGCGCCACTTGGCGCCGCCGGACCGGCTCGCCAGCCCCAGGAACCAGCCGCCGACGAGCGTCAGCCCCAGGCCGGCGAGCTGCGTCGCGGTTTCGAACGGAAGCGCCATGGCCGGCGGGCCCTAGTGGGCGTGCTCGGGATGCGCCGACGCGTCCTGCGTTTCCGCGTGCGGTGCCTCGGCAGGGGCAGGCTCGGCATGCACAGCTTCGGCCGGAGCCGGCGTGTCATGATGCGCGTCCACCGCGTGCGTCACTGCGGCACCCGCCACGGCACCGGCGACTGCGGCGGCCGCCACCGTCGCGCTCGAATGGCCCTCCGGCTCGGCGGGGGCGGGCGCAGGCGCGCCGGCCTTCAGCTTGGCATTCTCGGCTTCCAGGTCGCGGATGCGGCGGCTGGCGTCGCGCAGGTCGCTCTCGGCGCGATCGCGATAGCCGGCATTCTCCATGTCCTGCTCGGCATAGCGCTCGCGCCACTTGCGGCCGCCCGAATGGCTGGCCAGCCCCAGGAACCAGCCGGCGATCAGCGTCAGGCCCAGGCCTGCGAACTGCGTGATCGTCTGGAACGGCAAATCATGCATCGAGTCGACCTCCCCATCGTCTGGCGGGAA
The DNA here is from genome assembly GCF_029543155.1 of Sphingomonas sp. HITSZ_GF. Taxonomy (GTDB): domain Bacteria; phylum Pseudomonadota; class Alphaproteobacteria; order Sphingomonadales; family Sphingomonadaceae; genus Sphingomonas. Next base: position 196,478 of record NZ_JARQXA010000006.1, read on the forward strand.
GCTAACCCGCCAGGAGAGGCCGCGCCACCGGAAATGGTTACTTGATCAGCGCGTCGTTGATCGAGCAGGCCGCCGGGCCGAGAATGACGATGAACAGCACCGGCAGGATGAACAGGATCAGCGGCACGGTCATGATCGCGGGCAGGCGGGCTGCCTTTTCCTCGGCGCGCATCATCCGCTCGTTGCGGAACTCGGCCGAGAGCACGCGCAGTGCCGAAGCGAGCGGGGTGCCGTATTTCTCGGTCTGGATCATGGTGGTGACGACGCCGCGGATCGCATCCAGGTCGATGCGCTCGGCGAGGTTCTCGAAGGCCTGGCGGCGATCGCTCAGGAAGCCCAGCTCGATCGCGGTCAGCTGGAATTCCTCGCCCAGCTCGGGATAGGCCTTGCTCAGCTCCTTGGAGACGCGGGCAAAGGCGGCGTCGACGGTGAGTCCCGCTTCGGCACAGATCACCAGCAGGTCGAGCGCGTCGGGCAGGCCCTTGCGGATCGCGTGGCTGCGCTTCTGGATCTTGTTCTTCAGATAGAGGTCGGGCGCCTTGTAGCCGAGGATGAAGGTGCCCGCGACCAGACCATAGGCCTTGAGCGGGCTCCAGTCGGCGAACATCTCGGTGCCATAGACCATGTAGAGCATCGGCACGCCGAGCGCGATCGGCAGCACCAGCCGGCCGAAGATCACGGCGACGGCGAATTCCTTGCGGCGGATGCCGGCCTGGAGCAGCTTGGTCTGCGCCTGCTTGACCTGGCTGTCCTGCAGCACCTTCATCGAGGAAAGCAGCGAGCGGATCCGGTCGGTGGTCTCGCTCTTCTGGACCAGCTTGGCGCGCCGCTTCGAGGTCGAGGCGGTGATGCCTGCCTTCAGCTGCTCGCGGCGCTCGTTGAGCGATTTGACGCGCTTGGCCATCGGGTCGCGCACGGTGGTGGCGGCGTAGATCGCCAGCAGCACGGCGAATGCGGCAACGGCCGAGAGGATCGTCGCGACCCAGAGGACGTCGACACCCATCAGCGTAGGACCGGAAGCGGGAGCGTTCATCGCATCAGATCTCGAAATTGACCATCTTGGCCATGATGAAGGCGCCCAGGCCCATCCAGATCAGCCCGCCGCCGCCGGCGATCATCAGGCGCTGATCCTGGAAGAAGTTCATCATGTAGTTGTTGTTGATGAACCAGACGAGGCCGAACACGATGAAGGGCAGCGCGCCGACGATCAGCGCCGAAGCCTTGGATTCCGACGACATCGCCTTGATCTTGAGCTTCATCTGCGCGCGCTTGCGCAGCACATCGGCCAGGTTCGCCAGCGTCTCGGCCAGGTTGCCGCCGGTCTCGCGCTGGATCTGGATGGTGATGGTGAAGAACTGGAATTCGGGCGTGCCCAGCCGGTCCGCAGTCTCCTGCAGCGCGGCGTCGAGCGACTTGCCGATCTTCATCTTGTCGCTCACCGCGCGGAATTCCTCGCCCACCGGGCCGTCGATCTCGGCGCCGACCACGCCGATCGTCTCGGTGATCGGCAGACCCGAGCGCAGGCCGCGGACGAGCAGCTCGATCGCATCGGGGAACTTGGCGGTGAACTTGGCGATGCGGCGCTTGATGAAGAAGCCGACGATGAAATGCGGCAGGCCGATGCCGACGAACGCGCCGAAGGCGAGCCCGAGCAGGATCGGCAGGCCCTGCAGGATCATCAGCACGGCCGGCACCAGGACCAGCCCGGCCGAAATCATCACGTAGCGGCCCAGCGTCCAGTTCTTGCCGGTCATGTTCAGGCGCTTCTGGAGCAGCGCCGGATTGGGCAGGAACCGCGCAGCGGTCATGTCCATCTTGGTCGCGCGGGCAGTGGCGACGCGGCGGAGCTGCGCTTCCATCGCGTTGGTGCCTGCGGCGCTGACGACGTGGCGTTCGCGCAGCGTCTTCACGCGACGCGCGCCGGCGCGCTCGGCCGACGGGCCTGCAAAGGCCAGCCCGAGCATCATGAGCACCAGGAAGGCGCCCCCTCCCATCATCAATACCGGCAGCATATCCACGCCGCACCGTCTCCGAATTCGAGGTCCTTGCGCAGCCTAGCCGCGCAATGGTTACTTCTTTGCCTTGCTCGGGATCTTGACCTTGAGCTTGTCGAGCAGCGAGCCGCCGCCGCCGGCCTTGGCCGCCTTGCCGCTCTTGCCCTTGGGCGCGGTTTCCTCGGCGCCCGAATCGGCGATCGCGGCGATGCGCTGGGCGAGGTCGCCGAGCGCGGACAGGCCCTTGTTGCCCTTGCCGACTTCGGCGAGCGGCTTGCCGAGCTTGGCCGATTGCGAGGCCAGCTTGGCGTCATAGCTCAGCAGGAAGTCGATCTTGCGCTCGATCGAGCCTTCGAAGTCCTTGCGGCTGATCTCGAGCACTGCCGCCTGCTGGATCTTGTTGGCGACGACGATCACCTGCGTCTGCGGCGCGTTCGACTTGAACCAGCTGAGGATGCGGATCGCGTCGCGGGCCGCGGCCAGGGTCAGCTCGGTCACGAGCACGGCGACCTGCACGTCGGTGATCAGGTGCGGATGGTTGACCAGCATCGAGCGCGGCAGATCGACCACGGTGCACTCGAAGGCGGTGCGGATCTCCTCTTGCAGCTGATAGAAGGCCGCGCCATCCGTCATGATCGGCGAGTTGATCGGCGCTTCGGCGCTGAGCACGGCGAGCCGGTCGGACGCGCGCACCATCGCGCGCTCGATGAACAGCCCGTCGATGCGGCTCGGATTCTCGATCGCGTCGGTCAGGCCGCGGCCCGGCTCGAGGTCGAGCGCCAGCGCGCCGGTGCCGAAATGCACGTCGAGGTCGAGCAGCGCCGTGGTGCGGCCCTGCTTCTCGCCCATCAGCCAGGCGAGCGAGGTCGCCACGGTCGAGGCGCCGGCGCCGCCGCGCGTGCCGATCACCGCCACCGCGCAATGCGCATGCTCGGCGGTGGCTTCGGCCAGCTTCGGCGCGTTGAGCGCGGTCTGCGCCTGCGCGAAGGCATCGCGGATCGCGTCCGGGTTCAGCGGCTTGAGCAGATAGTCGTGGATGCCGCTCGCGACGAGGTCGCGATAGAGGCGCACGTCGTTGACCTGGCCCGACGCGATCACGACCGTGCCCGGCTCGCAGACTTCGGCGAGCGCGTTGATGTCGTTCAGCGGGTCGCCGCTCTCGGAGAGATCGACGAACAGGATGTTCGGGCTCGCCGAGACCGAGAGGGTCTGGACCGCGTTGCGCAGGCCGCCCTTGTTGACCTTTTCCGGGCTCCAGCCGAGCTCGACGGCGATCGGGCGGAGGACTTCCGCCGTCGTCTCGTCGCAGACAAAGGCCACGAACGGATCGCGATGCCCGGTGCGGGCGGGATTGAAGGGCGCGTTCACTTCGGGGCCTCCGCATTGACCTTGGTGCCGCCGGCGCCCGAGGGGGCTGCCGAACGATAGGCGCCGATCGCCTTGGCGTTGGTCTGCTGGTCCGCCGTGGGCGAGCCGGCCGCGCCGCGGACGAGATCGGCCGGATCGGCGATCATCGCGGCAAGGTTGCTGTTGGTGGCGCAACCATAGTTGGAGCTGGTGCTCGCCTCGAACGTGTATTCGGCAGCGCGCGAATGATCGGGGCAGCCCGGCACGCCGGCGGTCATGCGGGTGACCACGACGCGGATCGTGCCCGGTGCGATCTGGCCGGCGGTGACCGGCGCGCGATCGGCGAGCATCAGGCCGTAGCGGCCGGCCTCGGCCGCGACTTCGTCGCGGGCGGTGGTGCCGGCAGCGCCGTCGTCGATCGCGACGCGGTCGCCGTAGCGCAGGCCCATGGCCGACATCCAGCCGGCCAGGCGCTGGTTCTCGCCCGCCGCCAGGCCATAGCCCGTGGTCTGCAGGTCGAGGACATAGTCGGCACGCTGGACGATCGGCTGGTGGGCCGATTCGACGCCGCCATTATAGGTGCCGCAGCCGGCGAGCAGCAGCGCCGGGACGAGCAGGGGAGTGAAGCGCGGAAGCACAGGCGGTCTCCTCGTCAGACGATCAGTTGCCGAAGCCGGGGGCCGCCGAGCCGCCCTTCTTCGTCTTGCGGTTGTTCTGGCTGGGCAGCGCCTGGACGGGCGCGGCATTCTGCGGCGTGGTCGGGGCCGGGGCGAAGGCGCCCACCGAAGGCTGGCCGTTCGCCGGCGCCATGCTCGGCTTCGGACGATCGCCGCCGTCACCGCCCTGGAGCTGGCCAAGGAAGACGCGGCCGAAGTCGTTCGGCGCCTTGTAGCCGTCGGTCGGCAGCACGATCTGGTTCGCGTTCACCGGCTTCACCAGATAGGGCGTGATCACGATCACCAGCTCGGTCTCGTTGCGCTGGAAGCCGTTCGAGCGGAACAGCGCGCCGAGGATCGGCACGTCGCCCAGGCCCGGCGTCTTGGTGATCGAGTTGTTCTGCGAATTCTGCAGCAGCCCGCCGATCACCATGCTCTCGCCCGAGCCGAGCTCGACCGTGGTCTCGCTGCGGCGCGTGCTGAGCGCCGGGATGGTGACGCCGTTGAGCTGCACCGCGCCGGCCGAAGTCAGCTGCGACACTTCCGGGCGCACGCGCAGCGAGATGCGGCCGTCCGAAAGCACCGTCGGCGTGAAGGCCAGGCTGATGCCGTACTGCTTGTATTCCACCGTGGTGGTGCCCAGGCCCTGTGCGATCGGGATCGGGATCTCGCCACCGGCCAGGAAGTTCGCGGTCTCGCCCGAAAGCGCGGTCAGGTTCGGATTGGCCAGCGTGGTCACCTGGCCGATCGTCTCGCCGACGTCGATCGCGGAGAGGATGTCGAGGCCGAACAGCTTGCCGGCCAGGCCGAAGGTGGCGTTGTCCGATCCGCGCGTGATGTCGGCGATGCCCGAGGCGCGCGGATTGACGAACTGGCCGGTGACCGGGTCATAGGCGCCGGTCACGGTGGCGCCGTTGATCACCTTGGTCGCGGTCGGATACTGGGCCAGCGCCGAATCGGTGTACGATCCCGGGTTGCGGCCCTGGGCCAGGCCGAACTGGAAGCCGCCGGTCGAATCCTTGGTGGTGACGTTCACGCCGATATTCTTGACGAAGCTGCGGCTCACTTCCGCGAACTTCACCTGCAGCTGCACCTGCAGCGGCGTGGCGGTCTTCAGGCGGTTGATCACGGCGATCTTGAGCTGCGCCGAGGCGTCGTTGACGTTGACGCCCGGGTTGAGCAGCCCGGTGACCAGGCGCTGCGCCTGCTCGCTGTCTTGCGGCGACTTCACTGTGCCGTTGAGCACGGCGATCTGGCCGACCGTGGTCACCTGGACGTCGGCATCGGGCATCGCGACCTTGAGCATGCGGTCGATCGAGGTGATGTTCTGCGCCACGCGGACATTGGTGGCGAACACCACCTGGCCCGAAGCGGTCGCGGCGAACACCGTCGCCTCGCCGAATTCCTTGCCGAACAGGTGGATCTGGCGCGGATTGTTCACATAGACGTCGGCCACGGTCGGGTTCGACGTCCACACGCTGGCGACGTTGGACGGCAGCGTGACGAGCTCGCCCTGGCCGATCGACAGCAGGATCTCGCTGGTCGGGCGCTGGGTGCCCGCAGGCAGCGGCGCCACGCCCACCGTGGTGCGCTGCTGGGCGGCACGCTTGGGCTTCGCGGTCTGGGCATGGCCGGCGACCGGCGCGCCGACCAGTGCGGTCGACACGGCGCAGGCCAGCGCGCGCTTGAGGAGGAGCATGCGGTTCATCTTAGTTCTTCCCCCCCAGAGGAACGGCAGTTTCCGAATTGCCGCGAACGATGGTGACGACCGGGCCGCGCGGAACATTGGCACCCGGATAATTGGCGGCAGGCGCACCCGGCGCGGCCTCGGGGGCCGGCGAGGCGGTCTTGGCCGGCACCGTGCTGCGCTGGAAGCGCGAGACGTCGGCGCCGGTGGCGAAGCTGGTCGCGCCGTCCTGCGGACGTGCGGCGACGCGGGCCATCATGGCCTTCTCCTTCTTGGGATCGCCGTCGGCGGGCACGTCGACATCGCCATTGGCGATCGCTTCCTCGAGCTCGCCCTGGTTGTCGGCGATCGAGCGCAGCGACAGCGAAAGCGTGCCGATGGTCTGCGCCACTGCGATCTTCTCGGCGATCTTGGGCGTCGCCTCGACAGTCACGTTCGAATAGGTGGTGACGATCGTGTTGCCCTTGTCGTCGGTCTGCTTGTCGGTCTTCTGGTCGGTGGCGAGCACGCGCAGGTTGCGCAGCACCGTCTCCGAGGCCTTGAGCGCCGGGCCATCGCCGCCGCCGGCGACCGACTGGGTGAGGATCAGGTCGACCCGGTCGCCCGGGAAGACGAAGCCGGCCACGGCGCTCTGCGCCGAGACGGGCACGGTGACCGCGCGCATGCCGGGCCCGAGCGCGGCGGCGAGGAAACCGCGGTCGCCGGGCTTCACCAGCGCGCCCTGGGTCACCGGCTGGCCAGCCGGGATCGGGAAGCGCACCACGGTGCCGACCAGCTTGGCCGGATCCGATTCGCTCTTCACATAATAGGCGCCCTCGACGAGCTCCTTGGGCCAGGGGCGGAATTCCAGCGACTGCGCGTCGAGGATCGTCCCGGTGGGCAGCTCGCGCTTGGCGACGAGCACCTCGGTGGTGTTCTGCGGCTGCACCGCGGCAGGCACGGCACCGGCCTGAGGCGCGGGCGCGCCGCTCATCAGGCTGCGCGCCATGAACGCGGTGATGGCGGCCACAACGAGCGCACCGACGAGCAGGATCAGCTTGCGTGCATCCATTTCGCTATTCCCAAGCCCCTTAAAAACGCGGCGTCATGTGGTTGCGCCAGCGTTAATTATTCACCCGAACTGGTTAAAAATCGGTTCGCGAAGAACCAGCAGCGCGGCGATCGCGATGGCCACGCCATAAGGGATTTCCACAGGGTCCCCGCTGGATCGCCGCCATTTCTTCTCGATCACCATGATGAGCGTGAGCACGCCGCCGATCAGCGACATGAGCACGAGCATCCAGACGAGCGGCTGCACCGGCAGCCACAGGGCGAGCGCGCCGATCATCTTCACGTCGCCGCCGCCCATCTGCCCCAGCGCGAAGGCGCCGAGGAAAAAGGCGAAGACGAGCACGGCCACGCCGAACTGCACCGTGATGTCCGGCCACAGGGCCAGTCCGTTCGCCCACCACCAGAGCGGCGCCATCAGTGCGATGGCGGCATTCTTCCAATTGGCGATCTCACGGGTGCGCGCGTCCTGGATGCCCGCGGAAACGAGCAGCAGCGCAAGCGCGACAAGCAGCAAAGTGACGACCCACTCCCCCATATGAGCAAAGTCCTAGACGGGACGGCTTATCAAAACGTAACCAAGCGCCATGCGTGAAACTCCGGATATCCGCCGCACGATCCCCGCCGGGGCGAAGGTTCACTATTGGGCGGCTCCCGATGGCTGGCATCTGCGTGCCTTTGCCTGGCCCGCGGAGACCGCGACTCCGCGCGGCTCGATCCTGTTCCAGGGCGGGCGCGGCGACATTTTCGAGAAGTATCTCGAGGTGTTCCACCACTGGCACGAGCAGGGCTGGACGATCACCTCGTTCGACTGGCGCGGCCAGGGCGGCTCGGGCCGGCTCACCTCGCGCGCCAATTGCGGCGACATCGACAGCTTCGACAGCTTCATCGCCGATCTGCGCGCCTTCTATGCCGATTGGGAGAGCGCGACTCCGGGGCCGCATGTCGTGATGGGCCATTCGATGGGCGGGCATCTGGTGCTGCGCGGCCTGGTCGAAGGCGCGATTCGCCCCGATGCCGCGGTGATCGTCGCGCCGATGCTCGGGGTGAAGAGCCCGCTCGGGCCGTTCGCCGAGCGCGCCGCGCGCATCCTGGGCGGGGTGGGCGACAGCACTCGCCCGGCCTGGAAGAGCAACGAGAAGCCCTACACCACCGAAACCCGCTCCAACCTGCTCACCCATGATCCGGATCGCTATTCGGACGAGATCTACTGGCAGCAGGCGAATCCCGAGATCGTCACCGGCCCGCCGAGCTGGCGCTGGCTGATCCAGGCGTTCAAGTCGATGCGCGAGCTGGCGAAGAACCCCAAGCTGCGGAAGATGCCGGTGCCGCTGCTCGCGCTGGTCGCGAAGGCCGACGGGCTGGTCGATGCCCGGGCGGCGCTGAAGATCGTCCTCAGGCTGCCCGATGCCCGCATCGTCAGCTTCGGCAAGGAAAGCGCGCACGAGATCCTGCGCGAGGAAGACAGGGTGCGTAATCGCGCGATCGGCGAGATCGATCTGTTCCTCGCGGCGCGCGCCCAGCGCCGCTGATGGCCTGGGACGTTGCGATCGTCGGTGCCGGCATCGCCGGCGCCAGCCTCGCGGCCGAGATCGCGCCGCACGCGCGCGTGCTGCTGCTCGAAGCGGAGGATCGCGCCGGCTATCACAGCACCGGCCGCTCGGCCGCCTTCTGGTCCGAAAGCTATGGCGGCCCGGCGATCCAGCCGCTCACCACGGCATCGGGTGCGGCGCTGCGGCCTTATATGGAGCCGATGGGCTCGATCCATATCGGCCGTGCCGACGAAGCGGGCGCGATCGACGCCTTTCTCGCCGAGTTCGAAGGCAGCGGCGTCGAGCTGCGCGCGATCGATCCGCAGGCGATGATCCCGGGCTTGCGCCCCGAATGGACGCTCGGCGTGCTCGAGCCGAGCTGCGAGTATATCGATGTCGGCGGCCTGCACGGCGACATGCTCGCCGCCGCGAAGCGGGCAGGGGCCGAATTGCGCACCGACGCCGCGTTGCACTCGGCCCGGCGCGAGGGCAGCACGTGGAAGCTCGAAACGCGCGCGGGAGCGTTCGAGGCGGCGGTGCTGGTCGATGCTGCCGGCGCCTGGGCCGATCCGGTGGCGGAGATGGCGGGCGCCCGGCCGCTCGGCATCCAGCCCTATCGCCGCACGATCATGCAGCTCAGGACCGATCCGGCGCCGGCGGTGGGCAGCCCGATGGTCGCGCATATCGGCGGCAGCTTCTACTGGAAGCCCGAAGCGGGCGGCCGCATCTGGCTTTCCCCGCATGACGAGATCGAGACGCCGCCCTGCGACGCCCAGCCCGAGGACATCGACGTCGCCGTCGCGATCGAGCGGTTCGAGCAGGTGGTTGACTGGCGGGTCGAGAAGCTCGAGCACAAATGGGCGGGCCTCAGGAGCTTCGCCCCCGATCGCCTGCCGGTCTATGGCTTTGACGCGGACCTGCCCGGCTTCTTCTGGTGCGCGGGGCAGGGCGGCTTCGGCATCCAGACCGCGCCGGCTGCGGCGAAGCTCGCCGCGGCGCTGCTGCTCGGCGCTTCGCCCGATCCGGCGGTGGCGGCTATTGACCCGGCCCTCTATTCGCCTGCACGTTTCGCCGGCTAACCTAGGTTAGCCATTCGAGTTCGGGAGAAGACACATGGCACACAAGTTCGTGATCGAGCAGAACAAGGCCGGCGAGTATGTCGCCAAGTTCAAGTACAATGCCGAAGTGATCTTCTGGACCGAGGGCTATTCGAGCAAGGCCGCGGCGAAGAACGCGATCGAGTCGATCCTCAAGAACGGCCCCGGCGCGCCGGTCGAAGAGGGCTGAGGCCCATCGAGAGCCTTCCGCGCATCGAGGTTGCCAGCCCTTCCGATCCTGCCGCTCTAGGGCTGCTGGATCGGTTGTCGGATACGCTCGCGGCCATAACCGGGAGCAGCGGGCGAGCCTCGTTCGATCCCGCGGACGTGATGGTGCCGGGCGCGATCTTTGCCCTGGCGTTCGACGGGGAGGGCCGGGCGGCGGGATGCGGCGCCTATCGTCCGCTGGGCGAGGGCGTGGCGGAGGTGAAGCGCATGTTCGCCGCACCGGGAAGCCGTGGCATCGGCGCGGCGCTGCTCGCCTTTCTCGAAGCGCGCGCCGCCGCGGATGGCTATCGCGAACTCTGGCTCGAAACGCGGCTCGTCAACGAGCGGGCTGTCCGCTTCTATGAAAAGCACGGCTATCTGCGCATTCCGAACTTCGGCAAATATGCCGGCAGGCCGGAAGCGGTGTGCCTTGCCAAGCGCCTGGCCCGGCGGCCGCCCTCGCATTGATCGACGAACTGGCCGGCGCGCCGGTCGGAGAGGTTTGTGGGCGTCCTAATATCATCTTCGTCACCCCGGGCTTGACCCGGGGTCCCGCTACGCTTCGGCGCCAGTTGACGCGGGCAGAAGCTCCCCCTTGCAATGTAGGATTTCGCCTGCTGGGCTCTTGCCGACCGCCATGCGCCGGCCGCTCTTTGAATCTGTTGGAAAGATTGGATCAGCCGCACGCAAGAAGATTGCGAGATGCGGCGCGTTTGCGGGAATTGTGTCAACCCAGGCGCCGTGGGAACGGCTCTTTGGCGTGACCTTCGTGTCCTTTGGCGAGTCGCCGGGGCGCAGGGTGTTGGAAGACCCTGCGCCCGGCGCCTCACCAGTTGAACATGGTCCCGTCCTCGAGCCGGTTCACCGGCAGATAGGCGCGCTTGTATTCGTATTTCGCCGCTAGCGCCTCGTCGATGTCGACGCCCAGGCCGGGCTTGTCGCCCGGGTGCATCAGCCCGTCCTTCAGGCTGTAGGCATGCGGGAACACCGCGTCGGTCTCCTCCGAATGGCGCATATATTCCTGGATGCCGAAATTGGGGATCGACATGCCGAAGTTGAGCGCGGCCGCCATCGACACCGGCGACAGGTCGGTCGCGCCGTGGCAGCCGGTGCGGATCTGGTAGAGATCGGCGAGCGCCGCCACCCGGCGCAGATGGGTGATGCCGCCGGCATGCACCACGGTGGCGCGGATATAGTCGATCAGCTGTTCCTCGATCAGCTGCTTGGCGTCCCAGATCGAATTGAAGATCTCGCCCACCGCCAGCGGCGTGGTGGTGTGCTGGCGGATCAGGCGGAAGCCGGCCTGGTTCTCGGCCGGAGTCGCGTCCTCCATCCAGAACAGGCGATAGGGTTCGAGGTCCTTGCCCAGCCGGCCCGCCTCGAGCGGAGTGAGACGGTGGTGGACGTCATGGAGCAGGTGGATGTCCCAGCCCAGCGCGTCGCGTGCCTTGTCGAACAGCTCGGGCACGAAGCGCATGTACTTCGACGTGCTCCACTGCGATTCCTCGGGCAGCGAGCCCTTGGCCGGCTCGTAATAGAAGCGCTCGCCCGATACGCCGTAGGTCGTCTTCATCCCCGGCACGCCGGACTGGAGGCGCACTGCCTTGTAGCCCTGCTCCAGATATTCGTGCGCGCGCTCGATCGTCTCGCTGATGTCCGATCCATTGGCATGGCCATAGACCATGCAGCCCTCGCGCGCCGCGCCGCCGAGCAGCTGATAGACGGGCATGTTCGCCAGCTTGCCCTTGATGTCCCACAGCGCCATGTCGACCGCGGCGATCGCGGTCATCGTCACCGGGCCGCGGCGCCAATAGGCGCCCTTGTAGAGATACTGCCAGATATCCTCGATATTGTGCGCGTCGCGGCCGATCAGGCAGGGGATGACGTGATCGGTGAGGTAGCTTGCAACGGCCAGCTCGCGGCCATTGAGCGTCGCGTCGCCAAGGCCGTAAACGCCCTCGTCGGTCTCGATCTTCAGCGTTACAAAGTTGCGGCCGGGGCGCGTCACGATGACGCGGGCGGCAGTGATACGTGGCAAAACGAAACCCCTCCAAGTGGTCAGGCCAATATCCACTTGTATGACCTATCGTGTCAACCTACGAGACTGTGTATGACGAGGATGCGATGAAGATAACGGGCAACAAGCTGTACCAGCGCGTGGCCGCCTCGATCACCGAGGCGATCGAGGCGGGGCGCTGGTCGCCCGGCTCGCGCCTCCCCGGCGAACGCGACCTGGCCGAGGAGTACAAGGTCAGCCGCCCCACCATCCGCGAGGCGATGATCGCGCTCGAGATGAAGGGCTGGATCGAGGCGCGGCACGGCTCGGGCCTCTATGTCACCAAGCGCGATCACGGCAGCGGCGAGCGCGCCGATGCGCTCAATTTCGACGTCGGCGCCTTCGACCTGACCGAGGCGCGCATCCTGTTCGAGGGCGAGGCGGTCGCCCTCGCTGCCGTCTCGATCACCGACGAGCAGATCGCCGAACTCGAGGGGCTGCTCGAGGAAATGGCGGCCGACGACTCGAACGAGCCCTCGGTGATGGACGCCGATCACCGCTTCCACCTCGCCATCGCCAATGCCACCGGCAACGCCGCGATCCGCAGCGTCGTCGACTATCTCTGGGACCTGCGCGTCAATTCGCCGCTCGCCGCCAACATGTTCGCCCGCGCCAAGCGCGGCGGCATCACGCCGCGGGTGGAGGAGCATCGCCCGATCCTCGATGCGCTCAAGGCGCATGATCCGCATGCCGCGCGCAATGCGATGCGCCGGCACCTGCGCGGCGTGGTCGACGATCTGCTCGAGGCCACCGAGCTCGAGGCGATGGAGCGCGCCCGCAACGAGATCGAGACGCGCCGCGACAGCGTCGCCCGGCGGCTCAAGATCGGATCGGCCTGATTCTCTTTCGGGTGGCTTGACACCGATTACCCCGGCGTCAAGATTGGCCTGACCAAAAGACGGCGAGCGCGCGCCGCGATCCCATCGCGGCGTCCGGATCCGCTGCTGATCGAGAGGAAGCACCCGATGCGCCGCGGCGTCCTTGCCCTTCTTGTCTTGGCGGCGGCGCTTGCGCCGCAGGCCGCCTCCCATGCCGGGCACGCCACCCCTGGCCTCGCCAGCCCGGTCTGCGCCGGCGCGGACGGGTTCGCCGCGTCCTTCGGCGGCCGCAGGACCTTCTTCCTCGCGCCTGGCACGATGCTGCGGCTCAAGGCCGCGATCGCCACCGATCCGGCGACCAAGGCAGCCTATGGCGCGCTGATCGCCCGCGCCGAAAGGGCGATGGCGCGGCCGCTCTACACGGTGGTCGACAAGAAGACGGCGCCGCCCTCGGGCGATCCGCACGATTATATGAGCTTGGCGCCCTATTGGTGGCCCGATCCGGCCAAGCCGGGCGGCCTGCCCTATGTGCGCAGGGACGGCGAATTCAATCCGGACCGCAGCACCGACAAGTTCGACGTGACCGATCTGGAGGGGATGAGCGCCGATGTCGAGACGCTGAGCCTCGCCTATTTCTTCTCGGACGACGCCCGCTATGCCGGCCGCGCGGCGAGCCTGGTGCGCACCTGGTTCCTGGCGCCTGCCACGCGGATGAACCCGAACATGAACTATGCCCAGGCGGTGCCGGGCCGCGAGGAGGGGCGTGCCGAGGGCGTGCTCGATACCTCGCGGCTCGCGCGGGTGGTCGAAGGCATCGGCCTGATCGGGCCTTCGGGCAAGCTCAGCGCCGAGGAGCAGAAGGGCCTGGAGAAATGGTTCTCCGACTATCTCGACTGGATGCAGACGAGCCGGAACGGCAAGGCCGAGAATGCGGCGAGGAACAATCACGGCATGTGGTTCGACGCGCAGACCGCGCAGTTCGCGCTGTTCGCCCGGCGCCCGGAGATGACCCGCGCCGTCGCCGAAGCCTTTGGCCGCAAGCGCATCGCGCCGCAGATCACGCCCGAAGGCAAGATGCCGCTCGAGCTGGCCCGCACTCGCAGCCTGCACTATTCGATCTATGCGCTGTTCGCCGCCTATGACGTCGCCGATATGGCAAAGTGCATGGGCGTCGACGTCTGGAACCATGCCGATGGCGGCAAGAGCCTGCGCGCGGCGACCAATTATCTGAAGCCCTATTACCGCAAGGTCGAGGCCTGGCCGCTGCCCGAGCTGCGCCCCGATGCTGCCGAACTCGACGAGCTGATGCGCCGGGCCCGCGGCGCCTGGGGCGAGGGCTATCCGCTGGCGCCGGAGACCGAGCTGAAGCGCTATTTCGGAACGGCCCCGGGCCCGAGCGAGCCGAACAAGGCGAACTAAAATCCTCTCCCGGAGGGAAAGGGGGGACCGCGCCGCGCAGCGGCGTGGTGGAGAGGGCCTGCCACGAGCGGTATCGCTCGCGGCGCTCCCCCTCCACCAGCTTCGCTGGTCCCCCTCCCCCTCCGGGGGAGGATTTTTAGAAGATCACTTCACCGGGCAGGTCTTCTGCGCCGCGCCCACCACATAGGGCGTGCGCGCCAGGTCGGCCGCCGTCTCGTCGAGCCATTTGCGGAACTCGCGTTCGGTCTTGGGTGCATCCGGCTCCTGCTCCCAGGCTGCGGCAAAGGCGTAGCGGATGTTGCGCGGGTCGCAGAACTGCACATAGAGCGACTTGCCGTCGCTGCCCGTCGCCACCGCTTCGTCCGCCGGATAGAAGAGCGCGATGCCCAGATCGTCATGCGCCAGGCTCTGCTGGCCCCAGGTGGCGAAATAGCGCCACTTGCCGCGCTTCGGGCTCTCGATCTTGCTCACGCCGTCATGCAGCGTCAGCCCCGCGATCATCGCCGGCACATTGCCGCTCACCCGCGCCTCGACATTGGTGAGGCGCGATCCCGCGAAGATCCGGTAGGTGGTCGAAAGGTCGGCGGTGCCGCCTTCGCCGGGGAAGCCGCTATTGGTCACCAGCACCGTCGCGGCGCGATCGGTGTTGAACACGCGCGCGCTGATCTTCGCCTTGCCGAGCTGGGTGGCCACGCCGCCGCGCAGCACGCCGATCCCGCCCATGCCAAGCGACTGGTCGACCTGGAAGATGTCCTGCCCCCAGGGCGCCATCGAATGATAGTCGTCCTTGCCCATGCCGATCGTCGGCAGCACGTTTCCGGGCAGCTTCTTGCCGTAGATGTCGGGCACGTTGCGCTCGTCGAGATACAGGCGATAGGCGACCTTGTCGCTCTCCCAGCCCGGGCCTTCCATCGCGATCAGCCCGTCATGGATGGCATGGCCGGCGGGCACCTCGATCCGGTCGACCAGCTTGTAGCTGCCATCGGCCTGGCGGACGTTGAGCGTCGCCAGCGGCGCGGGCGGGGCGCTGTCCTGCCCGGCCGCGACCAGCAAGGGAGCGGCGAGGAGCCAGAGGGCGTGCTTCATAGTCTTCCTTACCTCGTCAGATCATACACCGCGGCGCCGGCGAGCAGATAGGCGCCCGTACCATAGAATTGCGCGTCCTCGGCCTTCACCACGTCGGGCCGGTCGCTCACCTGCTGTACCCAGCCCAACATGCCATTTGGCTGAACGGCTCTTTCGAGCGCCACCCAACCCTTTGTAACTGCGGGAAGATAGGTCTTGCGATCGAGAAGACCAGCCTTGATGCCCCAGGCCATGCCATGGACGTAGAAGCCGGTGCCGCTCGATTCGTCCTGCGAGCGCTCCGGATCGGCGAGCAGCGAGGGCGGCCAATAGCCGTTGCCGCGCTGGAGCGTGACCAGCTTTGCGGCCATCTCCTTGAACAGGCGGATATAATAGGCACGGCGCGGATCGCCGGCGGGAATCTCGGGGATCATCCGGGCAAGGCCGGAAAATACCCAGCCATTGCCGCGGCTCCAGAACAGCTTCTCGCCGTGACTCCCCCGCTGATCGAAGAAGCGGCTGTCGCGGAAATAGAGATGCTCGGATTTGTCGAACAGATAGGCAGTGGTCGCGCGATATTCCCGGTCGGCGAACGCAGCGTAGCGCTTGTCCTTCGTTTCTTTCGACAGGCCCCAGAGCGTCGGCGGCGCCATGAACAGCGCGTCGCACCAGCACCAGCGGGTGGTGCATTCGGGATCGCCGGTGGTCGGGGCGATGAACTTGAGCGCGTTGGTCTTGGGCGCGGCGAGGATCCTGTCGAAATCGGCGCGCATCGGGGCGATCGCCTGGGCGCCAGCGCCCTTGCGCGCCGCCCAGATCCAGGCCGCGCCGATGATGTGATCGTCGGCATGATAGAGCCGGTCGCCCAGCCGCCAGCCTTCCTCCGTGCCCTTGGCGAAGATCGCGTCCCTGTAGCGCACGCTGCTCGATCGGTCGGCGAGATGGGTCAGCGCCACCCAGAAGGTGGCCTGCTGCCAGTCGCGCGCCCGCTTGGTGCTGGGGCGCGCGGCGGGCATGTAGGTCAGATCGTCCATATGCGTGAGCTGCCAGTCGGCAACGCGTTCCATCGACGCCATCACCTGGATGCGGCTGGGAAGGGCAGGAGTAGCGGCTTCGGCCGGTGCCGGCGGCCGGGCGAGGCCGCTTCCGGACGTGGCCAGGGCGGCGCCGGCCAGCGCGGCGGCGAGCTTGCGTGTCATTCGGTCATCCCCGTCTAGGTGCCGCTGTTGTCGCGGTTATGCCCGACGATGTTGGTCCGACGTACCCAAGTCAAGTGGTAAGGCCAATTCAGTCGGCAACCTCGCCCACTTCCGCATCGATGAACAGCGCGAGTGCCAGTGCGGCGGCGAGCGCCGCCTCGCGCAGCGCGGGGTCTCGCGGCAGGAAGACGCGCTTGGCGCTGCCGTTCAGGTCGATGCCGCCGATTGCCTGTCCATTTGCCGAAAAGACATAGCCCAGCGGCTTCGCCACCGGCACCGAGCTGCCGAGCATGTGATGCTCGGACCGCAGTTCGATTCGCGCCCCGCCCAGTTCGATATGCCCTTCACGTCGGTCGAGCAGCGCGGTGCGCTCGTCGAGCACCAGCCGCGCAGGGATCGGATGGCGATCGCGGGCGAAGCGGCAGCGATAGGCGATGTTGCGGGTACGGATGGTGAGGGCGCCGCTGCCCATGTCGGTGGCGGAGGAGTTGCAGGCTGCGCTCAGCTCGCCGGTGATGCCGTCGCCTGCGGCGACGAACCCGGCGCCGCCGCGCAGTTCCATCACGTCGCCGAACCAGTCATAGCCGGCACCCCGGGCATAGCGGCCCGAACTGCCGGCGAGTGTGAAGCTGCCCGCTTCCTGCCAGTCGATGCCGTGCAGCACCGCCTCCTCGGTCTGGTCGAATGGGGTGGCGGGCGGGCGCATCTGGAGTGGAGTGCAGCCGGTCGCGGCCAGCAGCAGCAGGGCCGGCGCAGTGTGGTGAAGCTTCATATGGTCCCCTGTCATGGGAGGGCACCCGACGCTCCTGGTTATCTGCCGCCGGCCTTGCCGCAGCCTGAACGATCGGGTGACGCTACGGCATCTGCGGATTCGTTGGAATCCGCGGTTTTCCGGGGATTTTAGTCGCTTCGAAACCCCATCTGGCGTATGATGCTGGAATATGTCCGGCACCGCGCTCCCCTATGAGTTCCCGATCGATGTCGCCCAGGACGACATCGACTTCATGGGGCACGTCAACAACGCGTCCTACCTGAAGTGGGTGCAGGAAGCGGTGATCAGCCACTGGCAGGCGCTGGCGCCCGTGGAGGCGGTGGCGGAGCATCTCTGGGTCGCGCTCAAGCATGAGATAACCTATCGCAAGCCGGCATTCCTCGACGACGATGTCGTCGCGACCGTGCTGCTCGAAAAGGTTCAGGGCGCACGCGCTTTCTACGAGACGGTGATCCGCCGCGGCGGCGAGGTGCTGGCCGAGGTCAAGTCGAGCTGGTGCTGCCTCGATGCCGAGACGCTGCGTCCGGCGCGGCTGGCGCGCGACGTGATCGACCGGTTCTTCGTCAAGGCCGACGACTGAGCGCAGGGGCGACGGTCCGTTAACTTTTCGCTGCGATGGCGGCCGGAATGTACCGTGTGGCGTTCCGGAAAGAACTCAACCTTCTCGATATCGAGTGGCTTGCGATGTTCGAGCCCGACCGGGTGGGCGACTATGCCCGCAAGCTGCGCGACCAGTTCGATGCGGAGGGCTTCGCGCCCGGCTATCTCCTGCGCATGGACATGCGCCGCAGCGGCGTGCAGGGGCAGGAGGCGCTGCAGGCCTTTCGCCGCCACTTTGCCGGGTTTCCCGTGGCCAGCCGTATTGCGGTCGTGACCGAAAGCGCCGTCGCGCGCATGCAGATCCGGCGCGAGATGACTCAGCCCTATATGCAGATCTTCGATCGCGCGGAGAGCGCGCTTACCTGGCTGCTGGGGCGCGGCGGCGCAGGCAACTGACGGTTCGGGCTTCGGCGTCGCCTCAGCGGAACTTGGCGCACCGGCCGGCATCCCAGTCTTCGCGTCCGTCATAATAGGTCGGCTGATAGGTCATGTCGCCGATTCCGGCGAAATGCAGCGTGCTGCGAACGGTCAGGTCGGCGCGCCGGTTGGGGATCGCGACGATCCGGATATAGGGCTTTGCATTTGCCGATGGAGACGCCGCACCCCAGCAATGCCGGCTCGTCCAGGCGCTGATGTCGGCCACATTGGAGCCCCGTATCGGAAAGGACTTGTTGCCGTTGCGGTAGATCACTGCCGTGGGGTGATCGGTCAGGCGCGCGACGAGGTTCGCCGCGCCGGCGCGGTGGATGGCGTAGGGCAGGCAATTGCCGAGCAGCGTCATCTCGATCGAGATTTCCTTGCGGCGCTGGTCGAAGGTGGCTTGGGGCACCGTGCATCCGCCGATCTCCTGGAGCCCGTCCTGCGCATCGTCGTTGGGGTTGCCCACCGCCGCCAGCCACGACTCGTTGAACACCAGCCCGCGCGGGCCCGGTTCCAGGGTCACGCCCATCGGCAGCACCCAGGCGCCAGTGCCGTCGATGTCGATCGCCAGGATCAGGCTGTCCGTCTCGTCCGGCGCGTCGCTGTCGCCCATCATCATCTCGAGCATCGGCACGAATACGGCGCGATAGCGATTGCTGTCGTCGTAGAAGCCGCGCGCATCGGCCAATCTGCCATATTCATCGTCGGTCTCGGGATAGATGGAGACCTGATCGAATCCCTCCTTCAAAACCGCAAACTGCGCATCGGTGAAACCGCCGAAGCGGATCTCCACCTGAAGCGACCCGAGCGGCTGGCTCCGGAGCACGATGCCCTGCGACTGGGCGAGCTGGAACAGCCGGGCATCCGAGGCGATGCCGCGATCGCGCTGTTCCTCGATCGCCGCCAGCAGCTCCTGATTGGATACCACGCGCCCGCCTTCCTCGCGCGTTGCCGTGATGCCGAGGTTGCTCAGCAGTTCCTGCTGGCCGCGATTGAAGTCGCGCCAGCGGACCTCCTCGGCATATTTGCGTTGCTGCTCGGCTGCGAGCAGGCGGGCGTCGGCCGCGGCCTGTCGCGCCTGCTCGGCCTGCATGCGCTGCTTGTAATTGTCGATCATCGCGCGAAACCCGATGCTCGTCACGGCGATAAGGGCACTGATGCAGGAGAGGCCGATTGCAACCCGGCCCGCGGCAGTCAGCTGCTTCTGCCCGTCATCCCCCTTTGTGGTTGTTTCGCGGGTTAGGCCCCATATACCCGAAATGGCTGCAATGATCGGCGTGATGATCGAAAGTACAGCCAAGATCATATCGTTGATCGACATCGGGCACCCCCATGCCTGGCCGAATAATATCCGATCCTATCCGAGGTTATTCATTGAAGCGAGGGGTAATGTCCGCGGATAATATTGCGGGGATTTTCGATCAGGCTGCGATCGCGGCGTCGCTGGCCAGCTTGTCGGCGCGCTCATTGTCGGGGTGGCCGGCATGGCCCTTGACCCAGACCCATTCGACCCGGTGCGGCTTGGCGGCGGCGAGCAGCTCCTGCCACAGGTCGGCGTTCTTCACCGGCTTCTTGTCGGCGGTCTTCCAGCCGTTCTTCAACCAGCCATGGATCCATTTGGTAAGGCCGTCCATCACGTAGCGGCTGTCGGTATGCAGCGTCACCCGGCACGGCCGCTTGAGCGCCTGCAGCCCCCGGATCGCGGCCATCAGCTCCATGCGGTTATTGGTGGTGTGCTTCTCGCCGCCGGACATTTCCTTCTCGGTCGTGCCCATGCGCAGCACCACGCCCCAGCCGCCCTTGCCGGGATTGCCCTTGCACGCGCCGTCGGTGGCGATTTCGACATGTTGCAGTTCGCTCATGCGAACAGCGCGTCGCCCTTCTCCGCATAGAAGTCCAGCCGCCGCATATAGGCGAGCGGGTCTTTCCTGGTGACAAGCGCGTCGGCCGGCGTGTTGAGCCAGTCCCAGGCGCGGGTGAGGAAGAAGCGCAGCGCCGCGCCTTCGGCCAGGATCGGCAGGGCGGCGCACTCGTCGGCGCGCAGCCCGAAGCTGGCGGTGTAGCCCTCGATCAGCGCAGCGCCGACTTCCGGCGAGAAATTCTCGCCCTTGCCGTCGAACGCCCAGGCGCCGTGCATCACCGCCAGGTCATAGGCGCGGATATCGGTGCAGGCGAAATAGAAGTCGATCAGCCCGGTCACCCGGTTGCCGAGCATCAGCACATTGTCGGGGAACAGGTCGGCATGGATCGCGCTCGTCGGCAGGTCGCTGGGCCAGGCGGCGAGGATCGTGTCGAGCGCCTTTCCGGCACGGTCGTACAGGCCCGGCTGGATCGTATCGAGCTCACGGCCGCAGCGCTCGAACAGCGGTTGCCATTCGGCGACCCCCATCGAATTGGGGCGATCGAGCGCGAAGTCCGCGGCGGCCTTGTGCAGCTTGCCCATCGACTCGGCGGCGGCGCGCGCCTGGGCGGGCGTCGGGTGCGAGACCGAGACGCCGGAGAGGAACTGGATCAGGCAGGCCGGGCGGCCCTCCAGGTCGTGGATCAGCGTGCCGTCGCGATCGGGTACCGCGGGCGGCACCGGCAGGCCCTTGTCCGCCAGATGCTCAAGCAGCGCCATGAAATAGGGCAGGTCGCCCGCCGCCACGCGCTTCTCGTACAGCGTCAGGATGAAGCGGCTCTTGCTGGTATCGACGAGATAGTTGGAGTTCTCCACGCCCTCGGCGATGCCCTTGGCCGAGACGAGCTCGCCGACGTCGAACTTTTCGAGAAACGCGCTCAGCGCTTCCGCCGATACCTGCGTATAGACTGCCAACGTCCGAAACCCCCGTTCGCCCTGAGCTTGTCGAAGGGCCGTCCTGCTTCCGCGGTTAGTAGAAAGTGCGGTGCTTCGACAAGCTCAGCACGAACGGGTTATTCTTTCGGCCGGCAAAGTTGGATCACGCCGCTTCCAGCCCGCGCGGCAGCTTGAAGGTGACGTTCTCGGGCACCGTCTCCACTTCGCGCTCGCTCACTTCGAAGCGCTCGGAAAGCTTGTCGACCAGCTCGCGCACCAGCAGCTCGGGGGCGGAGGCGCCTGCGCTCACGCCGACGGTGCCGACGCCGTCGAACCAGGCCCAGTCGATGTCCTCGGCGCGGGGGATCAGATAGGCGGTGGTGCCCTGGCGCTCGGCGACTTCGACGAGGCGGAGCGAGTTGGACGAGTTCCGGCTGCCGATCACCAGCATCAGGTCCACCGACGAAGCGATCGCCTTCACTGCGCCCTGGCGGTTGGTGGTGGCGTAGCAGATGTCGTTCGGCCCCGGCGCCAGGATGTTGGGGAAGCGCCGCTTGAGCACTTCGAGCGTCGCCGCGGTATCGTCCACCGAGAGCGTGGTCTGGGTGAGGAAGGCAAGGTTCTCGATATCGGAGACCTGCACCCGCTCCGCATCGGCGGGCGTCTCGACCAGGCTCATCGCGCCTTCGGGCACCTGGCCGAAGGTGCCGATCACCTCGGGATGGCCGGCATGGCCGATGAACAGGATGTGCCGCCCGGCATTGACCAGCCGTTCGGCCTGGCGATGGACCTTGGAGACGAGCGGGCAGGTGGCGTCGAGATAGTCGAGCCCGCGCTCCTCTGCCTTGGCCGGCACTGCCTTGGGCACGCCGTGCGCGGAGAACACCACCGGGACCCCATCGGGCACCTGATCGAGATCCTCGACGAAGATCGCACCCTTCGCCTTCAGGCTGTCGACCACGAACTTGTTGTGGACGATCTCGTGGCGCACATAGACGGGCGCGCCATATTTCTCGATCGCCAACTCGACGATGCGGATGGCGCGGTCGACCCCGGCGCAGAAGCCGCGGGGCGCTGCGATCAGCAGCTCGAGATAGGGTTTTGAAGCGTCGGCCATAGTTCTGCCTCGCACCTACGCGATTGCTTGCGCGGGCTCAACGCGGTTCCTATGGTGCGCGCCGTTTTGGACCCCTCTGGTCCCGTGTGTTTGAAAGGGTTTCCGTCTTGGTCCGCAACCTCGCCGTTATCGCTTCAATCCCGCTCGCGCTTGGCGCGTGCGCAAAAACCGGCGAGATCGATGCCTCGGGCGGCGTCGGCGTCACGGCGGTGCGTTCGGCCTGCCCGCATGTCGGCATTCCGGCCGGCACCGGTGACATGACGATCTTCAATCCGGCGAACAGCCGCGACGCGAGCGCGATCGACGTCAACGCGGTGATGACCAACGTCACCTCGACCTGCGACGATGCCGGCCCGCAGGTGGTGACCACGGTCAATTTCGAAGTGCTCGCCCGTCGCCAGAACGCCGATGGCGCGCGCGACGTGAGCTTCCCCTATTTCGTCACGGTGGTGCGCGGTGGCACTTCGGTCATCGCCAAGCGGATCAACCGCGTCACCGTGCATTTCGAGCCGGGCCAGATTCGCGCCCAGGCCACCGGCACCGCGACCACCTATGTCGATCGCAGCGCCGCAACGCTGCCCGACGACGTCCGCAAGCGGCTGAGCGAGAAGCGCAAGGCCGGCGAGCAGGCCGCGGCGATGGACCCGCTGGCCGATCCCTCGGTGCGCGGCGCCGTGCTTTCCGCGACCTTCGAGGCGCTGGTCGGCTTCCAGCTGACCGAAGAGCAGCTGAAGTACAACGTCACGCGCTGATGCAAGCCGTCACCCCGGCGAAAGCCGGGGTCTCAGGCGGTGATGGCATGCGGCACGAGATCCCGGCTTTCGCCGGGATGACGGATAGGCGATTGACTCGAATCGCGGGCGCGGCCAAGTCTCGCTGCGTCGCAACAGCACGCGCGGGAGAGTGTGGGGCAACCCACCGCCGAAGGAGCAACCGCCCCGGAATCTCTCAGGCACCAGGGACCGCGCGTACACGACACTCTGGAAAGCGGACGCGGCCCGGCCACGTCCCACCGAAGGGGTAAGCCAGGCAACTGGCGAAAGCTCTCAGGTTCCGTGACAGAGGGGGCGATGGAACGGTGCGCGAGGATTCCGCGCCGCTTCATCGAGTCCTTCTCGAATCCGGAGTGCCGCGATGAGCCAGCAAGTCCAGGACCAGCCCTTGAGCGGCGATCCCGAAGGCGGGGAGGGCGCGGAAGAACTGCGCCTGCTGCCGCTCGATCAGTGGCACCGCGCCAGGGGCGGCCGCATGGTTCCCTTCGCCGGCTACGAAATGCCCGTCCAGTATGAGGGCATCATGGCCGAGCACCTTTGGGTGCGCGAGCATGCCGGGCTGTTCGACGTCAGCCATATGGGCCAGCTGACCTTCACCGGCGAAGGTGTCGAAGCCGCGCTCGAAGCGCTGATGCCGGCGGACATCCAGGCCGCCAGGCTCTCGCACCCGGTCTATTCGCTGCTGATGGCCGAGAATGGCGGCATCCTCGACGACCTGATGCTCACCCGCATCGCCGAGGGCGAAGTGTACATGGTCGTCAACGGCGCCTGCAAATGGGACGACATCGCCCATTTCCGCGAGTTCCTGCCTGACGAGATCGGCATGAACCACATGGAGGATCATGCCCTGCTCGCCTTGCAGGGGCCCGAGGCGGTCACTGCGCTGGAGCGGGTGATTTCCGGCGTTTCGGACCTCGTCTTCATGCAGGGCGCTGCCTTCCAGTGGCAGGGCCATGCGCTGTGGATCAGCCGCTCGGGCTATACCGGCGAGGACGGCTTCGAGATTTCGGTGCCGGTCGAAGGCGCGGAAGCGCTGGCCGACGCGATCACCGCCCAGCCCGAAGTGAAGCCGATCGGCCTCGGTGCCCGCGATTCGCTCCGCCTCGAGGCGGACCTGCCGCTCTACGGCCATGACCTCGATACCGAGACCACCCCGGTTTCCGCCGCGCTCGGCTTCGCGCTCAAGAAGCGCCGCCGCGAGGAAGGCGGCTTCCCCGGGCACGAACGCATCATGCTCGAGCGCGAGAACGGCCCGATCCTCAAGCGCGTCGGCCTGGTCGTCGAGGGCCGCCAGCCGGTCCGCGAGGGCGGGCTGGTGCTCGACGCCGATGGCAATGAAGTCGGCAAGGTCACGAGCGGCGGCTTCGCGCCGACGCTGCAGAAGCCGATCGCCATGGCCTATGTGCCCGCCGCGAGCGCCGAGCCCGGCACCAAGATCACCCTTGCCCAGCGCGGCAAGATCCATTCGGCGGAGGTCGTGAAGATGCCCTTCGTCCCCCACCGCTATGTCCGAAAGGGAGCGTAAGACATGAGCCGCTATTTCACCGAAGACCATGAGTGGATCGACGTCGATGGCGAGACCGCGACGGTCGGCATCACCGAATATGCCCAGAGCCAGCTCGGCGACATCGTGTTCGTCGAAGTGCCCGAAGAGGGCAAGCAGGTCTCGAAGGGCGACGATGCCGCCGTGGTCGAGTCGGTCAAGGCCGCGTCGGACGTCTATGCGCCCGTCTCGGGCACCGTGATCGAGGGCAACGAGGCACTCGCCGACAACCCGGCGCTGGTCAACGAAGACCCCGAGGGCGAAGGCTGGTTCTTCAAGCTGACGCTGTCGGACGCGAGCGAGCTGGAGAGCCTGATGAACGACAGCGCTTATCAGGACTACGTCTCGAAGCTCTAAATCGTCATCCCGGCGGAAGCCGGGATCTCGTGCCAATTGGCGTAACGTCTCGGCGTCGCGCCTGCTGCCTGAGACCCCGGCTTTCGCCGGGGTGACGGCGTCAGGAAGAAAACAATGCGCTACCTGCCCCTTACCCAGCCCGATCGCGAGGCGATGCTCGGCGTCATCGGTGCCAGTTCGATCGACGATCTCTTTGCCGACGTTCCCGCCAGCGCCGTGCTCGATGGCCCGATCAAGGGCCTGCCGATGCATGCCAGCGAGCTCGCGGTCGAACGCCACATGACGAAGCTGGCGGCGAAGAACCTCGCCGCGGGGGCTGCGCCCTTCTTCCTCGGCGCCGGTGCCTATCGCCACCACGTGCCGGCCAGCGTCGATCACCTGATCCAGCGCGGCGAGTTCCTCACCGCCTACACGCCCTATCAGCCGGAAATCGCGCAGGGCACGCTGCAGATGATGTTCGAGTTCCAGTCGCAGATCGCGCGCCTGCTCGGCTGCGACGTGGCGAACGCCTCGATGTACGACGGCTCGACGGCATGCTGGGAAGCCATCACCATGGCGCGCCGCGTCACCAAGCGCGGCAAGGCGATCCTCTCGGGCGGGCTGCATCCGCATTATGTCTCGGTTGCCGAGACCATGGCCAAGTTCACCGGCGACCAGCTGGTCACTTCGGTCCCGACCCTGTCGCCGACGCCCGACACCGACGACCTGATCGCGCAGATCGATGACGACACCTCGTGCGTCGTGGTCCAGTATCCCGACATCCTCGGCCGCATCGCGGATCTCTCCAAGCTTGCCGAAGCCGCGCATGCGAAGAAGGCGCTGCTCGTCGCCGTCGTCACCGAGCCGGTGGCGCTGGGCGCGATCCGGTCGCCCGGCGAGATGGGCGCGGACATCGTGGTGGGTGAGGGCCAGTCGCTCGGCGTCGGCCTCCAGTTCGGCGGGCCCTATGTCGGCCTGTTCGCCTGCTCGGAGAAGCTGGTCCGCCAGATGCCGGGCCGCCTGTGCGGCGAGACGGTCGATGCCGAGGGCAAGCGTGGCTATGTGCTGACGCTCTCCACCCGCGAGCAGCATATCCGCCGCGAGAAAGCGACGTCGAACATCTGCACCAGCTCGGTGCTGTGCGCACTCGCCATGTCGGTCCATATGACCCTGCTCGGCGAGAAGGGCCTGCGCCAGCTCGCCGCGATCAATCATGCCGGCGCCTCGGCCGCCGCCGATCGCCTGGCCCAGGTGCCGGGGGTCGAGCTGGTCACCCCGACCTTCTTCAACGAGTTTACCCTGAAGCTCTCGAAGGAAGCGCGCCCGGTGGTTCGCCAGCTCGCCGATCAGGGCATCCTGGCGGGCGTATCGCTCGGCCGACTTTATCCTTCGGCCACCGATCTTGGCACGGGGCTGATCGTCGCCGTCACCGAAACCACTACGGCGGAGGACGTCGAGACGCTTGCCTCCGCGCTCGAGGAGGTGCTGGCATGAGCGATCTCCGGAATATTTCCGTTCGCCCTGAGCTTGTCGAAGGGCCGTTCTTCTTTGCCGCCGTCCTCCAGGAAGGACGGGGCTTCGACAAGCTCAGCCCGAACGGGGTTGGTGCTGTCCGCAATTCGGAGGTGCTGGCATGAGCACGATCAACCAGTCCGGCTGGCGCCCGACCACCCCGCAGGCAGGCGAAGTCGGCAATCTCTCGACCTTCACCGGCAACCGCGCGCTGATGCTCGAGGAAGCGCTGATCTTCGAGATCGGATCGTCCGAAACCACCGGCGTCGATTTCGGCGAAGTGCCCCAGGCCAAGTCGCGCCTCGGCGGGCTCGAGCGTTCGAGCGAGATCGGCCTGCCGGGTCTCTCCGAGCCCGAGACGGTGCGCCACTATACGCGCCTCAGCCGCCAGAACTACGCGATCGACCTGGGCCTGTTCCCGCTCGGCTCGTGCACGATGAAGCACAATCCGCGCCTCAACGAGCGGATGGCGCGCCTGCCGGGCTTCGCCGACATCCACCCGCTCGCGCCGGTCGACACGGTGCAGGGCGCGCTCGAGGTCATCGACCAGCTCGCGCACTGGCTGATCACGCTCACCGGCATGCAGGCGGTGGCGATGAGCCCCAAGGCCGGTGCCCACGGGGAACTCTGCGGCATCCTCGCGATCCGCTCGGCGCTCGACGCGCAGGGCCAGCAGGACCGCAAGATCCTGCTCGTGCCGACCAGCGCGCACGGCACCAACCCGGCGACGGCGGCGTTCGCCGGCTTCTCGGTCGAGGACATTCCCGCCACCGAGGACGGCCGTGTCGATCTCGAAGCGCTCAAGGCGCGGCTGGGCCCGGACATCGCCGGCGTGATGATCACCAATCCCAATACCTGCGGCCTGTTCGAGCGCGACATGAAGGCGATTTCGGACGCGGTCCATGCGGCGGGCGGCTATGTCTATTGCGATGGCGCCAATTTCAACGCGATCGTCGGCCGGGTCCGTCCGGGCGATCTCGGCGTCGATGCGATGCACATCAACCTGCACAAGACCTTTTCCACCCCGCATGGCGGCGGTGGTCCGGGTTCGGGTCCGGTCGTGCTGTCGGCGGCGCTGGCGCCCTATGCGCCTTTGCCGTTCGTCGAGAAGGACGGCGACAAGTTCCACCTCGTCGAGGAGGAAACCGCAGGCGAGCATCATGCCGGCACCTTCGGCCGGATGACCGCGTTCAACGGCCAGATGGGGATGTTCACGCGCGCGCTCACCTATATCCTCAGCCACGGCGCCGATGGCCTGCGCCAGGTCGCCGAGGATTCGGTGCTCAACGCCAACTATATCCTGCGCAGCATGGAGGACGTGCTCGACGCGCCCTTCGCCAAGTACGGCCCGTGCATGCACGAGGCGATCTTCAGCGATAAGGGCCTGCCCGAGGGCCTGTCGACGATCGACATCGCCAAGGGGCTGATCGACGAGGGCTATCACCCGATGACGGTCTATTTCCCGCTCGTCGTCCACGGCGCGATGCTGGTCGAGCCGACCGAGACCGAGAGCAAGGCGACACTCGACCAGTTCATCGGCGCGTTCCGCAGCGTGGCGGCCCGTGCGAAGAACGGCGATCCTACGGTCAAGACCGCCCCGCACTTCGCTCCGCGCCGCCGCCTCGACGAGACGCTCGCCGCGCGCAAGCCGGTGCTCGCGTGGAAGCCGCCGGTGGTGGCGGAGGCTGCGGAGTAATTAATCCTCCCCCGGAGGGGGAGGGGGACCGCCGAAGGCGGTGGAGGGGGCCTTCCACGGGCGATGCCGCTTGGGGCTGGCCCTCTCCACCACCGCCTTCGGCGCCGGTCCCCCTCTCCCTCCGGGAGAGGATTTATCGTTTTTGCCACAACCAGTCCGCCGGCAGCCCCAGCCGCTCGCTCGCCCTGGCGGGCGGGGAGTCGAGCAGCGGCACGCGGTCCGCGACGCCGGCGACCAGCTTCACCAGCCTGCGTTCGAACCCGCGCAGCCGCCACTCCTCCAGCCCCAGCCGGTCGATCAGCGGATCGGGGAGCAGCGAGACCGCGGCGCGCAGCAGCGTGCGCTGGAAGGGGCGGGCGACCCAGGGCAGCGCCGGCACCGTGCGCATGATCTCCAGGAATTCGCCGATGATCGGCGAGGGCACCAGCCGCACGTCCATCCCCGCGAACAGCGCCGCCATCTTCGCCTCGCTGGTCGGCGCGCCCACCGCGCCATAGAGCCGCGCCACCGCCGCGCCCTCGGCCAGCGCACTGTCGCGCTCGCGGTAGCTGAGCGGCGTCACATAGGCGTGATAGGCGCGGATGAAGCCGTAGGAGGCCGTGGCCTGCACCCAGTCGAGCAGCACCGGATCACTGGCGCTGTAAGGCGCGCCTTCGCTGGTGGTGCCGCTTACCCGGCCATGCGCGCGCACCACGCCGGCGATCATCGCCTCGGCGCGGCTGCGCGGGCCATAGACGGTCATCATCGCCGCCAGCCCGGTGCGGCGCAGCCGGGTGAGCGCATCGGTGCGGAAACTCGAATGCTGCCACACCCCGTCGCGCACCCCGGGCTCGGCCAGCTCGAGCAGCACCGCCGCGACGCCGCCGATGAACAGGCTCACCGGATTCTTGAACACCCGCCACGAAACCGAATCCGCGGAGACCAGCGCGGGCTCGCCCGCGGGCGCGGCGAAATCGAAGTCCATGCCGGGCGCGCTGCCCATCATCTCGCTCGCGGCGGCGCCGATGCGGCGGAGCAGGGGCTCGGGCAAGGTGAGGGCGTCGATCATGCCCTCTTAACGTGCGTCAAGCCTGCCGGTTCAGATCCAGCGGCGGACGGCGCCCTTATAGGCCAGGTAGCGTTCGCCGAACTTGCCCGCGAGATAGTTCTCCTCGCGCTCGACCACTTCCTTCTGGATGACGAACACGACCGGGATCAGCAGCAGCAGCGCGACCAGGCTGTCGAGCCAGATCGCAACGCCGGCATAGGCGAGCGCCATGCCGAAATACATCGGGTTGCGCGACCAGCGATAGACGCCGTCGGTGACGAGCGTCGTGGTGCGCTTCCAGGGCTGGGTATCGGTGCCGGCGGCGCGGAACAGCCCGATCGCCGAGAAGACGATGCCGATGCCCAGGATCGCCGCGAGCCAGCCGATGCCGCGCTCGGTCGAATTGCTCAGCGGCAGGCCCGGGCTGCCCAGGAACCGGCCCAGCGCCAGCCCCACTACCAGCGTGCCCGCAAAGGCCGCCGGCGGCATGAACTTCACGCCCGCGCTATCCTGATCGATGTCCATGAACCCTCCGGGGGCCCTGATGGACCGGCGTGGCCGCATGCGCAATCCTCTTGCCTTTTCCTGCCATCTCGGCTGGCATGGAGAGTGTGTTGTCGATATATGGCACCGGCAGGTTGCCGAGGCAAGTTTCGGGGGAATTTCATGCACGTACAAGCCGGCCATCCCAGCCCGTGGTTCCAGCTCATCCCGATCGCGATCATCCTGGTCGTGCTGACGCTGCGCATGCGCCGGCTGACCCGCGAGCGGCCGCTCAAGATCGAATGGCTGTGGGTGGTGCCGGCGCTGTACGTCGTGATCGCCGGCGTGACCTTCTGGAACCTGCCGCCCTCGCCGATGACCTGGGCGGTGGCGTTCGCCGCGCTGCTCGCCGGGGCGGCGCTCGGCTGGCAGCGCGGCCGGATGATGCACATCAAGGTGAACCCGGAGACGCACGAAATCTCGCAGCGCGGTTCGCTCGCGGCGATGGCCTTCATCATCGTGCTGGTGCTGATCCGCACCGGTGCGCGCAACGCCGAGTCGCTCGGCATTCCCGGCGTGCATTTCGACGTGATGGCGATGACCGATGTGCTGATCGCCTTCGCGCTCGGCATGCTGACGATGCAGCGGGTCGAGATGTTCCTGCGCGCGCGCCGGCTGCTCGAGGAAGCGCGCGCCGCGTGAAGCGCCACGCACCCGCCACCGAGCGCAACCGCGATCCGATCGCCGCGGTGCTCGCCGAGGCGCTGCCGCCCGCCGGCCGGGTGCTCGAGATCGCCAGCGGCACCGGCGAGCATGCCGCGTTCTTCGCCGAACGCTTTCCGGGCCTCACCTGGCAGCCGAGCGATCCCGATGCCGATGCGCTCGCCTCGATCGCCGCCTGGACCGCGGGGATGGCGAACGTGCTGCCCCCGCTGGAGATCGACGCGGCCGGCGGCGCCTTCCCCGCGGCGGATGCGATCCTCTGCGTCAACATGGTCCATATCAGCCCCTGGCAAGCGACGCTCGGGCTGATGGCCGGGGCGGGGGCGGTGCTGGCTTCGGGCGCCCCGCTGATCCTCTATGGGCCCTATCGCCGCGAAGGCGTGGAGACGGCGCCGTCCAACGAAGCCTTCGAGCTGTGGCTCAAGGAGAAGGACCCGCGCTTCGGGCTGCGATATGTGGAGGCGGTGAGCGAAGTCGCGGCGGCGCACGGCCTGGCACTGGCGCGGCTGGTCGAGATGCCCGCGAACAATCTGATGCTGGTGTATCGGAAGGGCTGAACGCCTGACCGTCATCCCCGCGAAGGCGGGGATCCATTCTGGCTGGCTATTGCGAGTCTCATTGCCCGCAGTGCCAATAGATCCCCGCCTTCGCGGGGATGACACGGAAAGGGGACCTACACCGGCTCCATCTCCGCGCTGGTCACCGCCGGATCGGGAATCCCCCGCTTGCGCTCGCGCCAGACGATGTAGAGCCCGCTGGCGATGATCACCGGCGCGCCCAGCCAGGTCCAGCCGCTCGGCCACATGCCGAAGATCGCCCAGCCATAGAGCGTGCCCCAGATCAGGCTCGAATAGTCCATCGGCACCACTGCGCTCACCGGCGCGTGCTTGACCGATCCGGTGAGCGCCAGCTGGCCGACGCCGCCGATCAGCCCGATGCCCACCAGCATCGCCCAGGTCAGCGGATCGTGCGGCCTGAACGCGAAGGCATAGGGGATCGCCAGCACCGGCACCGACAGCACGGAGAACCAGAAGACGGTGGTCCCGGTCGCCTCGGTCTTGCCGATCTGGCGCAGCAGGATCGCGACGATCGCCACGAACAGCGCGGCGAGCAGGCCCACGGTCGCGCCGAAGATCGGCATATGCGCGTTCCACGGCTGGGTGACGATCAGCACGCCGCCAAAGCCGATGATCACCGCGCCCCAGCGGTGCCAGCCCGTCGGCTCCTTGAGCAGCACTGCGCCAAGGATCGTCGCGAAGATCGGCACGGTGAACTGGAAGGTGGTCGCCTCGGCCAGCGGCAGCAGCAGCACCGCGCCGAAGGTGAAGACCATGCCGGTAAGGCCCACGGCGGTGCGCGAGACATGCGCGCCGAAGCGCCGGGTGCGCACCGATCCCAGCCCGCCCGGCCCGGCCGCCACCCAGGCGGTCACCAGCGGCACCGCCCAGAGCTGGCGGTGGAACATCGTCTCGGCCAGCCCGGCGCCGCGCGCCTCGGCCAGCTTGATCAGCGCCGACATGGTCGCAAGGCAGGCGACTGCGAACAGACGCAGCAGGATGCCCTTGAGGATGTGGTCGGTTTGCTGTTCTCGCTGCGGCATCAATTCTCACTCCCTCCCTGGAAGGGAGGGGTCGGGGGTAGGTGAGCCTCCACAAGCGCCATGGCCCGGGGATGGCAACCCACCCCTAGCCCCTCCCTTCCAGGGAGGGGAAGGGTTCTTGCCGCAGGCGTGGTGCGCAACTACAGGCCTTCCCCATGATCAAGCATGCACTGAGCGTCACGCGAGAGGGCGACTTCGCCCAATGGTATCAGACCGTCATCACCGAGGCCGACATGGCCGAGGAGAGCGGCGTGCGCGGCTGCATGGTCATCCGGCCGTGGGGCTATGGCATCTGGGAGCGCATCCAGCGCCTGCTCGACGATCGCATCAAGGCGACCGGCCACGAGAATTGCTATTTCCCGCTGTTCATCCCGCTCTCCTATTTCGAGAAGGAGGCCGAGCATGTCGACGGCTTCGCCAAGGAGATGGCGGTCGTCACGCATCACCGGCTGATCCACAAGGACGGCAAGATGATCCCCGATCCCGAGGCGAAGCTGGAGGAGCCCCTCGTGGTGCGCCCCACCTCGGAGACGGTGATCGGCGCCGCGTTCAGCCGCTGGGTCCAGTCGTGGCGCGACCTGCCGGTGCTGATCAACCAATGGGCGAACGTCGTCCGCTGGGAGATGCGCACCCGCATGTTCCTGCGCACCGCCGAGTTCCTCTGGCAGGAAGGGCACACCGCCCATGCCTCCGTCGAGGAAGCGCGCGAAGAGACGATGAAGATGCTCGAGGTCTATCGCAGCTTCGCGGAAGAGTGCGTGGCGATGCCGGTGATCGCCGGCGAGAAGCCCGAGAACGAGCGCTTCCCGGGCGCGGTCTCGACCTATTCGATCGAGGCGATGATGCAGGACGGCAAGGCGCTCCAGGCCGGCACCAGCCACTTCCTCGGCACCACGTTCAGCCAGGCGCAGGACATCAAGTTCCAGAACTCGGAAGGCCAGCAGGAGCTCGCCCAGACGACGAGCTGGGGCATGTCGACCCGGATGATCGGCGGGCTGATCATGACGCATGGCGACGATGACGGCCTGCGCGTGCCGCCGCGCGTCGCGCCCTGGCAGGTCGTGATCGTGCCGATGCTGCGCGACAACGACGAAGACGCCGCGCTGATCGACTATTGCAAGGGCGTGCAGCAGGCGCTGGCCAGGCAGGTCGCGTTCGGCGAGCCCGTCCGTGCGCTGCTCGACCTGCGCGCGGCCAAGGCAGTCACCAAGCGCTGGGGCTGGATCAAGAAGGGCGCGCCGCTCGTCGTCGAGGTCGGCGGGCGCGACATGGCCGGGGGCAATGTCTCGGTCACGATGCGCACCGATCTCTACCGCGAGGACGGCAAGCTCAATTCGGCAATCGTCGCCCGCGACGCGTTCCTGGAGGGTGCGGTCGGCCAGCTCGAAGCGGTGCAGAAGGCGCTGTTCGACGAGGCCAAGGCGCGCACCGACGCGAACATCGTCCGCGACGTGACCGACTTTGCCGGGCTGGAGAGCTTCTTCGACAAGGCCGGCAAGTTCCCCGGCTGGGTCGAGGTCGAGTGGTCGAAGCCGAGCGGCGCCGATCTCGACAAGGTGGTCGAGCGGCTCAAGGCGCTCAAGCTCACCTTCCGCAACGTGCCGAACGACGCGGCGCCGGCCACCGGCACCTGCATCTTCACCGGCGCCCCGGCGGTGGAGCGCATCCTGGTGGCGCGTGCGTATTGAGGTTGTTCTTCCCGTGCCACAAGCCGTCATCCCGGCGAAAGCCGGGATCTCAGGCGAAGGCGCGTGCGTGCGGGCAGGTCTAAACCGTCACCCCGGCCTTGTGCCGGGGTCCACGGTGGCGCGCCGTCTGCACCTCACGCCTCTTGTCCATTTCTCGCCTCCCGGTGGACCCCGGCACAAGGCCGGGGTGACGGGGTAGGAGAATGCGCACGCTCTTCTCCACCCTGCTCTACGAGCAGCCGCTGGGCGATCCCGATCTCCTCGAGATGCTGGAGGAGTCGTGCCTCCAACTCGCCGAGGACGACATGGCCGGGCGCCGCTGGTGCCGCGAGAACCATTATCGCGGCTATACCAGCTACGCCTCGCTCGACGACCTGCCGATCCGCGACCCGAACTTCGCCGATCTCAAGCGCCTGCTCGACAAGCATGTCGCCAGCTTCGCCAAGGCCTGTGCCTTCGATCTGGGGGGCAAGAAGCTCAAGCTCGACAGCCTCTGGGTGAACGTGCTCGACGGCAAGGGCGGGCACGGCGCGCACATCCATCCGCACAGCGTCGTTTCGGGCACGCTCTATGTCGCGCTGCCCAAGGGCGCGCGCGGGCTCAAGCTCGAGGATCCGCGTCTGGCGATGATGATGGCCGCGCCCACCCGGCTCGAGGACGCGCCGGAGGGGCTGCGGAGCTTCGTCGAGATCCTGCCCGAGCCCGGCACCGTGCTGCTCTGGGAAAGCTGGCTACGCCATGAAGTGCCGCCCGGCTCGGGCAAGGAAGAGCGGATCAGCATCAGCTTCAACTATCGCTGGGGATGAGCGGCCGGCGCGCCTTCCTCGCCGGCGCGCTGGCACTGCCGATCGCCGCGCGGGCGGAGGGCGTGTGGGACGCAGTGGTCGATCCTGCCACCGGCACGCTCGGCGCCGCGCTGGCCGAAGCGGAGCGGGCGGGGCGGCCCTTCCGCATCCTGCTCAGGCCCGGCATCTTCACCGAGAAGCTCACCGTCCGTGCGCCCGGCGTGACGATCCAGGGCAGCCCCGGCACGGTCCTGCAATATGGCACCGCGGCGGGCACGCCCAGGCCGGGCGGCGGCAGCTGGGGCACCGGCGGATCGGGCACGCTGACCATCGCCGCGAAGGGCGTGACGCTGCGCGGCCTGACGATCCGCAACAGTTTCGACTATATCGGCGCGCGCCGCGACGGCGCCGGCAATGGCGCCCAGGCGGTGGCGCTGGCGATCGGGCGCGGGGCGGATCGCACCGTGGTCGATCGCTGCACCCTGCTCGGCTATCAGGACACCTTCTATCTCCACACCCGCACGCTGGTGACCGGCACGCGCATCGTCGGCGGGGTGGACTTCATCTTCGGCGGCGCCGCGGCCTGGTTCGAAGGCTGCGAGGTCGTCACCCGCAATGTGCCGGGCGCCGAGGGCTTCGGCTTCGTCGCCGCGCCCAGCACGCCCGCCGCGCAGGAATTCGGGCTGGTCTTCTCCCGCTGCCGGCTGACGCGCGAGCCCGGCGTGCCCGATCATTCGGCCTGGCTTGGCCGCCCCTGGCGCGCCGGCGGCAACATGGCCCTGCTCGGCCAGGCGGCATTCCTCGATTGCTGGATGGACGCGCATGTCCGCCGCGAAGGCTGGACCTGGATGGGGTACAAGGGGCCCGAGGGCGAGCAGCGCCGCCTGACGCCGCCCGAGGCGCGGCTGCGCGAGTTCGGGACTATGGGGCCGGGGGCGGGGCCAGCCAGTGAGGATCGCCGGCTGTTGACGGCGGAAGAGGCCAGGCGCTTCACCCGGTCGAACGTGATCGGGTTCTGACTGTTAGCCCTCTCCCCTACGGGGAGAGGGTTGGGAGAGGGGCACGACCGTGCAGCGCGCCCGCCGCTATCGATTCAAGACACACCCCCCCACCCCCACCCACACCCCCCACGGGGGAGGGGGGAGACCCCGCGCCACAGGGGCTTTGACCGACGTCACACCCGCGAAACCGCC
>NZ_JARQXA010000007.1 GCF_029543155.1 Sphingomonas sp. HITSZ_GF
CTGCTGACCGTCACCGTCAACGGCGCCACCAAGACCTATGACGGCCTCGCCTATTCCGGCGGCAACGGCGTGACCTACACCGGCCTCGTCAACGGCGAGACGGCCGCAGTCCTAGGCGGTAGCCTCACCTATGGCGGCACGGCGCAGGGCGCGGTCAATGCCGGGACCTATGGCCTCACCGCATCGGGTCTCACCTCGGGCAACTATGCGATCAGCTATGTGAACGGCGCGTTGACCGTGAACCCGGCCGCACTCGTCGTCACCGTCAACGGCGCAACCAAGACCTATGACGGGCTGGCGTATAGCGGCGGAAACGGCGTGACCTATACCGGCCTGGTCAACGGCGAGACCGCCGCAGTCCTAGGCGGCAGCCTCACCTATGGTGGCACGGCGCAGGGCGCGGTCAACGCCGGGACCTATGGCCTCACGGCGTCTGGCCTGACCTCGGGCAACTACGCGATCAGCTATGTGAACGGCGCGCTGACCGTGAACCCGGCCGCACTCGTCGTCACCGTAAACGGCGCGACCAAGACCTATGACGGCCTCGCCTATTCCGGCGGCAATGGCGTGACCTACTCGGGCTTCGTCAATGGCGAGGCGGCCGCAGTCCTAGGTGGCAATCTCGCCTATGGTGGCACGTCTCAAGGCGCGATCAACGCCGGCAGCTACGGCCTCACCGCCTCGGGTCTCAGCTCGGGCAACTACACGATCCGCTATGTCGCCGGCGGCCTGGTCGTTACCCCGGCGCTGCTGACGGTGACCGCCGATTCGCTGGGCGTGCCCGTCTTCGAGAGCCTGCCGGCGCTGACCTATGCGGTGAGCGGCCTCGCCCAGCGCGACACCGCCGCCACCGTCCTGACCGGCACGCTGGCCACCAACGCGAACCTCAACCTGCCGGGCGACTATGCCATCACCCAGGGCAGCCTCGCGGTATCGGATCCGAACTATCGGCTTGCGCTGTTCGTGCCCGGCATTCTCACCGTGACGCGCCGCCTGGATCTCGGCGCGCCCGATGGCGGCTTCTTCCGGTCGATGCTGGTAAACGGCTTCGGCCCGGGTACGAGCGCGGCCGGCGGCGAGACCGCCCTGCCGATCGCGCTGACCGCCCCGGTCCCGGAGAAGGGCAGCACGAACGACCATATCCGGTTCGAGCCCGACTTCATCCGCTGACGAGCCACCGCCGCCGCGAGAGCCCCGCGGCGGCGGCAATCTCAGGGAGTTAGGTGCAATCGGCGTCGCGCACGCATGAAATTGAGGACAGGATCGGAATAGACGTCTTGCCCGGTGCAAACAGGCAATTTCGCCATATCCGGCGAATAAAAAGAAATTGCACCGATAAAGATTAGTCTAATGGAAACGCCTTGAAATAATCCGCCTTCTCTGCCCAAATTCTGGCGGGAGGGCCTCATGATTCATGATCGCAGATCGTTCCTGCAACTTGCGGGTATTGCGTCGCTCAGCCTCTTTGCCGCGGGTTGCGAGCGAAATCCGAAGGCCGCTTCACTGGCAGGCCTGCGCGAATTGGCGAATGCCGGCCAGCTTCATGTCGGCTTCATCCCCTATTACGAGCTTTCCGCCGAGCAGGGCGCGGGCCGCGCGCCGACCGGGTTCCTGCCCGATGTGTTCGCGCTGTTCTGCCAGTCTGCCGGCATCGCCTTCGACAAGGTGCGCTGGCGTTCGATGAGCTGGGATTCCTTTGCGTCGCACGTGAAAACACATGCGATCGAGCTGAGCATATCGGGCACGTTCATCACTCCCGAGCGCGCCAAGGCGGTGGCGTTTACGCACCCGCTATTTGCGCTCGGAAATGGCGCCGCGGCCCGGGCCGATGACGCGCGCTTCGCCGGCGTGACCGACGTGATGCAACTCGATCGCGAGGGAATTACCATCGCGGTGGTGACCGGCGAGCAAAGCTCGGAATTCGTGCGCGCCAAGTTCACCAAGGCAAAGATCCTGCCGCTCGACGGGCCGGATCTGGCCGCAGCGCCGCGCGCCGTGGAAGACGGCCGTGCCGACATCGCCATGTCGGACCAGTTCATCCTGAGCCGCTACATCCGCGAGCGGCCTGCGCTGAAGGACCTGCTGCTCGGCAAGCCCTTCTCGGTCCTGCCGATCGCCTGGGCGGTGGACAAGGCCAATGGCGCGCTGCTGGCCGAGATCAACCCGATCCTGGACGCCATTATCGGCGGGCCCGAGTTCGCGGCGCTCAAGCGAAAATATGCCGTCGTTCCCTTCGCGCCGCTGAGCTGATCCGATGCCATCGCGTTTCGGCCTCCCCAAGGCGATTGGGGCTATCGTCGACAGCACTGCCTTGATCAGCGGTGCGGGTGCGGCGACGATATGGCTGGTCGCCTTTTTCCAGGCCCCACTGGCCTGGCTTTTCAGCTTCTTCTTCGATGCACGAGTCTCGCGCCTGCTTGCCGAAGGAACCATGACGACGATCGAGGTCGGCGTGTGCTCCATCGCGCTGGGGACGGCGCTCGGCTTCCTGTTCGCCTATGGCCTGCGCGGCGTGTCGCGCGGCCGCGGCCCACTCGCGCGCTACTTCACTTATGCGCTGCTCTATATCGGCCTCGCGGCACCGGTCTATGTCCTGCTCGTGATGCTCGGCCCGTTCTTCCGCAGCGAATTCGTCGGAGCACTGGTCATCCTTTCCCTCAATCTCAGCTTCTTCGTCGCGAAGCTGGTGCTCGGCGCGTTCGAGGCGGTGCCCACCGCCCAGCTCGACGCCGCGATCGTGACCGGCGCGCGCGGACTCCGCTTGTGGTGGCACTTCGAGCGGCCGGCGCTGTGGCGAATCTGCGGCGCTGGCATCGTGAACGAATGGGCCACTACGCTGAAGCTGAGTTCGCTGGTGGGCGTGATCGGGGTGGTCGACATCATGAACGCGGCCAAGGCCGAACTCCTGCAGTCGATGAGCCTCCTTGCACTGCTTGTGGTGGTGTTCATCTATGCCCTGCTGATCGTTCCGGTTTGCGTTCTCGCCGATCAGATCGCGAAGTCCGCCTGATGCTCTTGCTCAGCGTTCATGACCTCGAGGCATGCGTCGGCCAGGACGTGCAGATCCGCGTGCCCGAGATGAAGTTCGAGGCAGGCAAGCTGCACCTGCTCGTCGGCGACAACGGATCGGGCAAGACTTCGCTGGTCCGCGCGATCCTCGGGCTCATTCCGAGCCGCGGCCGGATCGTTTGGGAATTCAGCACCGGGCGCGCCAGCTTCAACCAGGATCTGCGCAAGGCACGCGAGCGGGTGTTCCAGCATCTTGGCTATGTCCAGCAATCGAGCAACTCGCTGTGGCCGCAATTCACGACGCAAGCGCATGTCGAGCAGGCGCTCAGGAACCGCCAGCGGATCACCGAGCGACTCTCGCCGGCTGAATTTGAGAACAAGGTCGTCGAAACACTCAACCTGGCGCGGATCGCCAAGATCCACTGGGCACGCAAGCCACACCGCCATTCCTTCGACGGGATCTCGAGCGCGCTTTCGGGCGGCGAGCGCCAGCGCATCTCCTATGCGCGGGCCCGCGCCGCCGATCCGGAAGTGCTGGTGTTCGACGAGCTGGAAGCCTCGCTCGACCGGGATACCAGACGCCAGTTCATCGATTCGATCCTGCGCGAGTTCCTCGCCAAGCCCGAGCACACCGCAATTGTCGTGTCGCACGATCCGGTGGCCTGGCTGCAAGGCGAATGGGACCCTGGCGACCGACAGGTGTGGCGCGTTACCAAGGCGGATAACGGCACGATCGGCGTTGACCGCGACCGCGACGCCGAGCGCAAACGCGCCAGCGCCCCACAGGATACGATGTCGCGGCGCGAGATCCTCGACCGAATGCTGGCACCGATCCGGAAAGCGCCCCCCTCGGACGATAACGGCCAGCGCCTCAAAGCCGGCCAGAGTCTCGCGCATGCCGTCCACGAATTCGTGTGCGGGCAGGCCGTGGATCCGGCGGGTATCGTGACCGTGGTCGGCAGGCCGCATGGGGCAAGCCCTGCGCTGATGCAGGCGTGTCTGCTCGGCGTGGCGGGCAATCCCGGTTACGCGCCCGATGGCGAGGACAAGCACCGGATCGCGCAATTCCTGCAGGCGGGCGCGTTTTCCGCCGCAGCCTCGCTATCCACGCCGGCCGCTACGCCGCCGCTGGACAAGGGGTTGGTCGTCGATCTGCTGAATCGCCCGCCCGAAGAGGAGGCGTTCACCGGCAACCGCCTCGATCGCGTCGTGTTCGACGGGAATGTTGTCTGCGAGACTTTCCTGTTCTCCGAAGTATCGGGCGGCGACCTGGAGCGGAGGCGTCAACGGTATCTTGAACTTTCCAAGGCTACCAAGCAGGTGTATTTGTTCCGCGCCAGTCGACTGGACAGCACCGAGCGCTTGGTAGTTGGAATAGACTTCCTCGATCAAATCGTGATGGATCCATACCAATGTTACTTCGTAATGGAGGCCATAGCGCGCGTTCTGCGCTACGTGCAGTAGCGGCAGGCCCGTCGGATGGCGTGATCTTCTGCTCGTCGGCCTATCGCAAGCAAGGCACGCGGGCGGTCGGCAATGTCCATTTGCACGTCGATCTGGCGGAATGGGCGCAATCGAGCGATCGACTGGTTGAAATCGCCATGCTTCTGGATGCGGAAGGGTGGCCCTCGAAGGTGACGCGTGTCGTCCGCGCAGTGGCGGGTGCACACATGTCCGATGCGCACTTCGCAGCGGACTATGCCGAGCATACGCCGGAGCTGAGCGAAGGGCTCGACACGTTCGCCGCCTATCTAACCGCCCAGCTGAGCCCCGACGCCCAGGCAGCGGAGCTCGAACGCATTGTGGCCGTGGCGCGAGCGCGCATCGGGGAAGTTCTGAAGGCGGGTGGCGTGGCGGATGCCGTGGTCGAGATCGAGCGGGTCTGCGCGCGCATCGAAGGCTCCGAGTTGACGGTGGCGGAGCCCGTCGCCGCACGCTGGCTTGGCAACCGGCCGCCCGCGTTCGAGGCACATCATTTCGTCGATCTGCGCTATGGTGGCGCCCAGCTGGAAGAGTGGATCCGCACCATCGCGCCGCTCGACATAGACGTCGGCGGGTGGTTCCAGTTCGAAAAGTCCGGCTACAGTGCGTTTCGATCGGTGCGCTTCTACCGCCAGCTCGAGCTCGATCATGTCGTGCGACA
The DNA here is from genome assembly GCF_029543155.1 of Sphingomonas sp. HITSZ_GF. Lineage (GTDB taxonomy): Bacteria > Pseudomonadota > Alphaproteobacteria > Sphingomonadales > Sphingomonadaceae > Sphingomonas. Next base: position 5,153 of record NZ_JARQXA010000007.1, read on the forward strand.
GCATCAGGCGCTGCGCGGGGTATTCGACGATGCCAAGGCCGGGCCGCTAATGCGGCTCGAGTCCGTAGTCGAGCAGGTGGTGGACCTGTGGCGCGTCTGACCACCTAGGCCGAACCTCGTCTTCAACCGCCAGGTCGTCCCGGCCTTACTTCCAAAGGTGACCCGCGCGGATTTTCTCGGCGCTCAGCTGCGCGTGTGCAGGAAGGCCCGCAGGTTCTCGTTCCAACGCTGTAAAAGGGATGGTGCCGCCTACAGGACTCGAACCTGTGACCCCCGCATTACGAATGCGATGCTCTACCAGCTGAGCTAAGGCGGCCAACCGAACGGAAGTGCTTCCACCCCCGAAGGAGCGGCGCGCTTACCAGCAAGATTCCTAGCTGACAAGCGTTGCAAAGTCGTTGCCGCCAAAAGCCCCGAAAAAGCGCGCCTTTACGTGACGTTTACCACATGGCGGGCACAAGGCGTCCTACAAGTATAGGGGGCGCCTCCGCCCCGAGTGGAGCATTTGGCATGGACATGGCGCGCGGCATCAACCACCCGCTCGACTCGCACCCGGAGCGCGAAGCGGACGACGCCGTCAACGATCGTGCTCTGGTGATCGGCACCGACGAGCGCCGCATGCATGTGCGCGCCTATAATCACTGGGTCTCGCTGCTCCACGGCCGCGCCTATCCGGCGATCGAGGACCTCGATCCGGACAGCATCATCGATTTCGGCGCGCACAGCGTGCTGCTCGACTTTTCCAAGGGCGTCGACGATCCCGCGATTCGCTTCCTCGGCCGCGCGCTGCGCGAGGAAACCGGGCTCGACACCTCGATCACCCATGTCGCCCAGGTGCCCAGCCGCTCGCTGCTCTCGCGCCTGACCGACCATTATCTCCAGATCATCGCCAACCGCGCCCCGATCGGCTTCGAGGCCGAGTTCGTCGGCACGCGCGGGCACAACACGCTCTATCGCGGCATCCTGATGCCTTTCTCCTCGAACGAGGACACGATCGACTTCATCTATGGCGTGATCAACTGGAAGGAACTGGTCGACGCCGAGACCCAGGCCAGGCTCGAGGCCGAGGTCGAGGAATCGCGCCGCACCGCGCCGCGCAGCCTGGCTGCCGCCCCGGTCTGGGCCGACGGGCCGAGCGCGGGGTTCGCCGATCCGGCGCCGGCGATGGCGGAACCCGAAGCGCCGCTGGTGCTCGACACGCCGCTCGCCAACGATGCCAGCCTGGCCGACAAGCTGCTGCTCGCCCGCGAATCGGCGGCCGCCGCCCGCGCCTCGGACACGCGCAGCCGTGCCGCGCTCTACCGCGCGCTCGCCCGTGCCTATGATTTCGCGCTCGCCGCCGATGACGATGCCGAGAGCTATGCCGATCTGCTCGAGGATGCCGGCCTCACCGTCCAGGCCCGCGCCCCGATGACGCCGGCGGTCAAGCTCGTCTTCGGCGCCGATTACGACAAGACCCGCGTCACCGAATTCGCGGCGGTGCTCAGCCATGCCAAGCGCGTGGGCGTGCCCCAGGGCGGGCTCGACGCGTTTCTCGACGGTGCCGAAGGCGGCATCAAGGGCGTGGTGAAGGCCGAGCGCGACTTCCGCCGCCCGGCGCCCAAGCCCGACATGTTCGCCCAGATCGCCGCCGAGCTGCGCAGCCGCCCGCCGCTTGCGCATGTCGATATCGAGGTGCCGGCGAACAGCGAATTCGTGGTGCTGCTCGCCCGCGCCGGCAAGCAGGGCCTCGACATCGTCGCCCGCGTCGAAGACAGCCCGCTCACCGAGCGCGCCGTCCGCAAGGCGGCTGCCTGAGGGTCATTTCGCTCCCGTCGCCGACACTTTCGTGCGCGCGCCCTATAATGTCCGCACGATTGTAATTTTCTTGCGCGACGGTCTTGAGCCCGTCACGGCACAGGCGTAGGCGGTACTGCCATGAAAAACATGATGACGTCGCTGACGCAGGCGTTCGAGGCGCGGTTGCTCGAAGGGGCACTGCCGGGAGAGTTGGAAGACTTCGGAGAGGCCGAGCGGGCCGAGGCGGCGAATTTCGTCGCGGAAGCCGCCGCAGTCCGCCCTCCCGATACCGCCAAGGTCGCTCTGGAGAGCGTCCAGGGCGAAGAGAGCCGCCGGATGCGGCTCGCGGTCGTCAATGACGACATGCCCTTCCTCGTCGATTCGATCTCGGGCGCGATCGCCGCGCACGATATCGCCGTCCATCGCATCATCCACCCGGTGATCGCCGTCGAGCGCGACGCGGCCGGCAAGCTGGTCTCGATCGGCGCGGGCAAGCGCGAATCGATGATCTATATCGAGATGGAGCGCGCCGATGCGCGCACCCGCCGCAGCCTGGCGATGGAGCTGGAGCGCATGCTCGCGCAGGTGCGTGACGCCGTGCATGACTGGCGCGCGCTGCAGGGCGCGATGGGCGCCGATGCCGCCACCGTGGGTTCGCGCGAGGGCGCCAAGCTGCTCCGCTGGTTCCAGGAAGGCGCGATGACGCTGCTCGCGCACGAGAGCTGGACGCCGGCGAGCGGTGCCTCGGGCCAGCTCGGCATCGCCAGGCACGAGCTCGACACGCCGATCCTGGCCGAAGCCTCGCGCAAGGCGGCGATCGCCTATTTCAAGCAGGGCGGCGAAGTGCCGCTGCTGCTCAAGTCCAACTCGATCTCGCCGATCCATCGCCGCGTGCCGCTCGACATCGTCGTGCTGCCGATCACCACCGGCAGCGACGTCACCGGCCTGTCGATCCATGCCGGCCTGTGGACTAGCGCCGCGCTGTTCGCCAATCCCGAGGACGTGCCCGTGCTGCGCGCGCGCCTCGAAGGGCTGGAGCGCAAGTTCGGCTTCGATCCCAAGGGCCATACCGGCAAGGCGATGGCGCACGCGCTGACTGCGCTGCCGCACGACCTGACCACCGCGTTCGACGCGGAGTCGCTCGAGCACCTCGTGCTCACCTCGATGTCGGTCGCCGATCGGCCGCGCTCCAAGCTGGTGCTGATCAAGAGCCCGCTCGGCCGGCACCTGTTCGCCTTTGTCTGGCTGCCGCGCGACGAAGTCGCCACCACCCGCCGCGAGGCGATCGGGGCAATGCTCGCCGAGGCGGCCAACGCCAAGATCATCAACTGGACGATCGCGCTGGAAGACGGCGAAGTGGCGATGCTGCGCTACACGCTCGACCTGCGCGCCGGCGGCACCATGCCCGATGCCGAGGCGCTCGACGCCCAGCTCGAGCGGATGATGCGCGGCTGGCTGCCCGCGGTCGAGGCCGCGCTCGCCGAGGAGGCCGGCAGCGGCGCGACCCGGCTGGCGCTGCGCTATGCCGGCGCCTTCCCCGCCGCCTATCGCACCACCAGCACGCCCGAGGAGGCGGCGCGCGACATCCTGTGCTTCGCCAAGCTCGACGGCCCGGGTGACCGCTCGGCGCGGATCACCCCGGTCGCCGGCAAGCCCGGCGAATATCGCGTCAAGCTCTATGCCCAGGGCGGCGCGCTGGCGCTGTCCGACGCAGTGCCCGCCTTCGAGAATTTCGGCTTCCGCGTGATCGAGGAAGTGCCGACCGAGCTGACCGGCGGCGCCTTCGTCCATGATTTCGCCGTCTCCACCGCCACGCTGAAGGGCGACATCACCGTGGTCGAGGATGCGCTCGCCGCCGTCCTCGAAGGCAATGCCGAAAACGACGCCTTCAACCGGCTGATCGTCGAAGCGGGGATGAAGCCCAGCGCGGTGGTGCTGTTCCGCGCCTGGTTCCGCTATCTGCGCCAGACCGGCATGAACTACGGCATGGCCACGGTGGTCGACGCGCTGCGCCGCGCGCCGGGTGTCGCCAATGCGCTGATCGAGCGCTTCGATGCCGCACACAACCCGGCACGCGCCGGCGATACCGCCGCGATCGAGGCGGCGGGCGCCGCGATCGACACCGGCCTGGCCCAGGTCCAGGCGATCGACGACGACCGCATCCTGCGCACGATCCGCGGGGTGGTGCTCGCGACGCTGCGCACCAATGCCTATGCGCCCGCCGCGCGCGAGGCGCTGGCGTTCAAGCTCGACTCCGCCAAGGTGCCCGGCCTCCCCGCCCCGCTCCCCTGGCGCGAGATCTGGGTCTATTCGCCGCGCGTCGAGGGCATCCACCTGCGCGCCGGCCCGGTCGCGCGCGGCGGCCTGCGCTGGTCCGATCGCCGCGACGACTTCCGCACCGAGATCCTCGGTCTGATGAAGGCGCAGCGCGTGAAGAACGCCGTGATCGTGCCGACCGGCGCCAAGGGCGGCTTCTATCCCAAGCAGCTCCCCTCGCCCGCGGTCGACCGTGACGCCTGGTTCGCCGAAGGCACCGAGAGCTACCGGATCTTCATCCGCACCTTGCTATCGATCACCGACAACATCGTCGCGGGCAAGGTCGTCCATCCGGACGGCGTGCGCATCCTCGACAATGAGGATCCCTATTTCGTCGTCGCCGCCGACAAGGGCACCGCGACCTTCTCCGACGTTGCCAACGCGATCGCGATCGAGCGCAACTTCTGGCTGGGCGACGCCTTCGCCTCGGGCGGCTCGGTCGGCTACGACCACAAGGCGATGGGCATCACCGCCAAGGGCGCCTGGGTCTCCGTCCGCCGCCACTTCCTCGAAATGGGTACCGACATCCAGTCCGAGCCGGTCACCGTGGCGGGCTGCGGCGACATGTCGGGTGACGTGTTCGGCAACGGCATGCTGCTGTCGAAGGCGATCAAGCTGGTCGCCGCGTTCGACCATCGCCACATCTTCCTCGATCCCGCCCCCGATCCCGCCAAGAGCTGGGACGAACGCGCCCGCATGTTCGCGCTGCCGCGTTCGAGCTGGGCGGACTACAACCCGGCCCTGATCTCCAAGGGCGGCGGCGTCTTCCCGCGCACCGAGAAGAGCATCCCGCTCTCGCCGGAAGTCCAGACGCTGCTGGGCCTCGACGTCGACGAGCTCGATCCCACCGCGCTGATCTCGGCGATCCTCAAGGCCCAGGTCGGGCTGCTCTGGTTCGGCGGCATCGGCACCTACATCAAGGCTGCGTCGGAAAGTAACGGCGAGGTCGGCGATCCCGCCAACGATCGGCTGCGCGTCAATGCCGAGCAGCTGCGCTGCCAGGCGGTGGGCGAAGGCGCCAATCTCGGCGTCACCCAGGCCGCGCGCATCGCCTTCGCGTCGCTCGGCGGGCGGATCAACACCGACTTCATCGACAATTCGGCCGGCGTCGACTGCTCGGACAACGAGGTCAACATCAAGATCGCGCTCAACCGCGAGATGATCGAGGGCCGCCTCGAATTCGAGGACCGCAACCAGCTGCTCGCCTCGATGACCGACGATGTCGCGCACCTGGTGCTCGAGGACAATCGCCTGCAGACGCTCGCGCTCTCCTTCATGGAGAATGACGGCTATGTCGCGCTGCCCTCCTATGTCCGCGTCATCGAGATCCTCGAAAGCTCGGGCCGGCTCGATCGTGCCGTCGAGGGCCTTGCCCCCAACGAGGAGCTGCTTCGCCGCGCGCAGGACAAGAACGGCCTCACCCGGCCGGAGCTCGCCGTCCTCCTCGCCTCGACCAAACTCGCGCTGCAGGACGCGATCGAGCATGCCGCGCTCGGCCATGATCCGGCGCTCGAGAGCGACCTGTGCAATGCCTTCCCCAAGGCGATGCAGGCGCGCTTCGGCAAGGCGATCGAGGAGCATCGCCTCCGCAACGAGATCGTCGCGACCAAGCTCGCCAACCGCGTGATCAATCGCCTTGGCGTGCTCCACCCCTTCGAGCTCGCCGAAGAGGAAGGCGCGGCGATGGCCGATATCGCAGCGATGTTCGTCGTCGCCGAGCGGCTGTTCTGCCTGCCGGCGCTGTGGGAAGCGGTCGAGACTGCCGAGATCTCCGAAGGCGCGCGCATCGCGCTGCTCGACGAGATGGCGGTGGCGGTGCGCGGCCAGGTCGCCGATCTGCTCCGCGTCTCGCCGCCGGGCGCCAGCCCCGCGGACGTCATCGCCCGGCTCAAGCCCGGCATCGACGCGCTCGACAAGGCCGCCAAGGGCCTGTTGCTCGATGAGGTCAAGGCCCAGTCGAACCGCATCGCCTCCAAGCTCGAAGCCGCCGGCGCGCCGAGCGAGCTGGTCGCCAAGGTGGTCAAGCTGTTCGAACTGGACGGCGCCGTCGGCCTGGCCGACCTGAGCGTGCGCATGGGCCTGGAAGTGACGCCGCTCACCCGTGCCTTCACCTCGCTCGGCCAGGCGCTCGGGCTCGACTGGGCCCAGTCGACCGCGGCGCGCATCACCACCGGCGATGTGTGGGAGCGGCTGCTGATCGCCGGCCTCGCCCGCGACTTCCAGCAGATCCGTCTCGACTTCCTGGCCCGCGGCCAGGGCAAGGATCCGCAGGCTGCCGTCGATGCCTGGGTCCAGGCCAATGCTGCCCGGGTCGATCAGTTCGCCGGGCTTGTCCGCCGCGCCCGCCAGTCGGCGGTGCCCAATGCGGCGATGCTCGCGCAGATCGCCGGCCAGGCGCGCGTGCTTCTCGGCCGCTGACAAGGAAAAGCCCGGCCGGTCGCCAGACCGGCCGGGCTTCCCGCATTTTCAGGGTGGAAGTCTCAGGCTTCCGGATCCGTGCTCCGGCTCGGCGTGCCGCGCAGGATCAGGTACATGCCGCCCAGGCTGGCAAGCACGCCAAGGCCGCAAATCACCGCCAGGTCGATATAAAGTCCCGACATCCAGTCCCTCCCAAGTCTTTTCTGTGAAAGAGGCTGCGTGTTTTCTTGGCCTTCGGCAAGAAACATTCGTAGCTGCATTGCAGCGCAACTATGCTGCGCTTGCGAGCAAATTACGCGCCATACATGCCGGAACTCATCAAGAACCCCCTTCTTCGTCACCCCGGCCTTGTGCCGGGGTCCACCGGGAGGCAAGTATTGGACAATAGGCTCTGCAGGCAGAATGTGCGGCACGGTGGACCCCGGCACAGGGCCGGGGTGACCTAATGTTTTGGTGCCCGAACAGGCCAAAACCTATCGCCACAGCACTAGCATCTTGTTTGCAATTGCGAATCGTTCGCGTTATCGCGCCACTAACGAATCGACCGGAACCGCTCACCCCAGATGCACGCCTCCACCGCCCAGGCAGAACCAGCCAGAGCAAAGCGCAGCCGCAAGAGCTTCTGGCTGAAGCAGCTGCATACCTGGCACTGGATGAGTTCGGCGATCAGCCTGATCGGGCTGCTGCTGTTCGCGATCACCGGCTTCACACTCAATCACGCCGCAGACATCGAGGGCTCGCCCCGGTCGATCGACCGCACCGCGCACCTGCCCCCTGCCCTGTTCGCCAAGGTGAAGGCGGACGACCTGCCCGATGCCAAGAAGCCGATCCCGGCCGATGTGGCGAAGTGGCTGGAAGCGCAGGTGCGGATCGATGCCGGCGGCACCGCCGAATGGTCGGCGGGCGAAATCTACCTCGCCAAGCCGCGCCCGGGCGGCGACGCCTGGATCTCGATCGACCGCGACACCGGCGAGGTGACCAGCGAGAACAGCTCGCGCGGCTGGATCGCCTATCTCAACGACCTCCACAAGGGCCGCAACGCCGGCAGCGGGTGGAAGCTGTTCATCGACGTCTTCGTCTTCGCCTGCATCGTCTTCACGCTCACCGGGCTGGTGCTGCTGTGGATGCATTCGAAGCATCGCAAGAGCACCTGGCCGCTCGTCCTGGCCGGCCTCGTCATCCCGGCGCTCATCGCCATTTTCCTGATCCACTAGGGGAGCCCAAGTCCATGCATTATCGCATCACCGGCCTCACGCTCGTCGCGATCGGCAGCGTGGGCCTGCCCACCGCCGCCGGCGCGCAGACGCTCGACCTGAACGTCACCATCCCGCAGCTCAAGGTCGCGGAATATCACCGCCCCTATGTCGCGATCTGGCTGGAAAAGGAGGGCGCCACGCCGCGCACCCTCCAGGTCTGGTATGATTTCGACGGGCGCAGCGCGGAAGGCTCCGGCACCAAGTGGCTGCGCGACATGCGCCAGTGGTGGCGCACCGTCGGCCGCGGCATGACCTTCCCGGCAGACGGCGTCACCGGCGCGACCAAGCCGGCCGGCAGCCACAAGATCACGCTCGTCGGCGGCAAGGGGGCGATGCCGAACCTGACGCCGGGCAAGTACAAGCTGATGGTCGAGGCGGCCCGCGAAGTCGGCGGCCGCGAAGTCGTCGCGGTCGAATTCGACTGGAACGGCCGCACCGCCACCGCCAGCGGCAAGGGCACGAGCGAGCTCGGCGCCGTCACCGTTTCGCTCAAGCGCTGATCCAAGGGGGAATAGCTCATGAACTTCCGCAAGCCGCTTCTCGCCGCCGCCGCGATCGCTGCGATCGCAGCACCCGCCGCCATCGCCCACCGCCAGTGGATGGTGCCGAGCTCGACCACCGTATCGGGTCCCGACAATTGGGTGACGGTCGATGCCGCCGTGTCGAACGACCTGTTCTTCTTCGATCACCAGCCGCTGCGCGCGGTGCCGGTGGTCACCCAGCCGGACGGCACCGAAGGCAAGGTCGAGAACCACAATGTCGGCCGCTTCCGCGCCACCTTCGACCTGCATTTGACCCAGCAGGGCACCTACAAGGTCGCCATCGTCAACGAAGGCGTGTTCGGCAGCTATATGCTGAACGGCGAGCGCAAGATGCTGCCGCGCGGCACCACCACCGCCAATCTCGCCACCGCGATCCCGGCGGGCGCGACCGAGGTGCAGACCGCCGAGAACGTCTCGCGCAACGAGATCTTCATCACCCAGGGCGCGCCGACCAACACCGTGTTCAAGACCACCGGTAAGGGTATCGAGCTGGTGCCGGTCACGCACCCGAACGACCTCGTCACCAATGAGCCCGGCACCTTCCAGTTCCTCAAGAACGGCAAGCCCGGCGCCGGCCTCAGCGTCACCGTGATCCCCGGCGGCATCCGCTACCGCGACGCGCTGCACGAACAGGTGCTCAAGACCGATGCCGAGGGCAAGGTCTCGATCAAATGGGGCCAGCCCGGCATGTACTGGGTGATGGTCAACGAAGGCGGCGAGCGCGGCGAAGGTCCGGGCGGCGGCGGCCAGGGCGGCCCGCGTCCGCAGGGCGCCCCGCCGGCACCGGGCGCGGCGCCGGGTGGTCCGCAGGCCGGCCCGGGTGGTCCCGGCGGCCCCGGCGGCCGCCCGATGGGGCCGGTTCGCGCCCGCGTGAGCTACATCACCACGCTCGAAGTGCTGGCGCCGTAGTCAGAACCGTCATCCCTGCTTTCCCGTCATCCCCGCGAAGGCGGGGATCCATTGTCGCTGTCGTTGCGGCTATTTTCGACAACCTGCGTGAATGGATCCCCGCGTTCGCGGGGATGACGGTGTAAGAAAACGTGGATGTACGGGTAGCCATCCCGCCAACCCTCTCCCCCGCGGCGTTCCATCGCCGCCGGGCGGGCTCCCCTGTCCTTTCCTGCGCCGGCGAGACGATGGGCACCAGCTGGTCGGCCCGCCTGGTCGGTGCGCCCGAGGGGATCGCGCTCCAGATCCAGGCCGAACTCGACCGTGTCGTCGCCGAGATGAGCCATTGGGCGCCCGATTCCGCGCTGTCCCGCTTCAATCGCAGCGAACCTGGCCGCTGGCAGCCGCTGCCGCCCGGCTTTGCGAACGTCCTCGCCGCCGCGCTCGATGTTGCGGAGAAGAGCGACGGCGCCTTCGATCCGGCGATGGGCGCGCTGGTCGATCTATGGGGCTTTGGCCCGCCCGGTCCGCGCACCGACCTTCCCGACGCGGCGGAAGTCGCCGCCGCCGCCGCAATCTCTGGCCGCGCGCATATCGAGCAGGATGGTCGCCGTGCCCGCCGCACTGCGCCGGCCGCGCTCGATTTCTCGGGCATCGCCAAGGGTCACGGCGTCGATCGGGTCGCCGAAATGCTGCGCAGCATGGAGATCCCCGATTTCCTGGTCGAGATCGGCGGCGAGCTGCGCGGCGAAGGGATCAAGCCCGATGGCCAGCCCTGGTGGGTCGATCTGGAGGCGGTGCCGGGCAGCCGGCTGGCGCCGCTTCGTGCTGCACTTCACGGATTGTCGGTCGCCACTTCGGGCGACTATCGCCGCAGCTTCGCGCATGCCGGCCGCGACTATGCCCACACGCTCGATCCGCGCACCGGCCGGCCGCTCGAGAACCGGGTCGCTTCGGTCACCGTGCTGCACTCGTGCTGCATGCTTGCCGATGCCTGGGCAACCGCGCTGAGCGTGCTCGGGCCGGACGGCATGGCATTGGCCGGGCGCGACGGGCTGGCGGTCCACATGGTGCTGCGCAAGGGCGCGGGCTTTGCCGAGCATCTGTCCCCGGCGCTGCAGTCGATGCTTGGGTGAAGCTGCGACAAGGGCCGGGGTTGCAATGTAGGATTTCGCCTGCTGTGCTCGCGCCGCGGCCCGGCGCCGCCGCTCTTTGACAGGTCGAATTCCCGATTTTTATTTCCCCACAAGCGCAAGCTTGGTGAAGTTTGGAAAGATCAGGCGTCAGCCCAGCGGCGCAGAAGGTTGTGATAGACGCCGGTCAGCTCGATCACCGAGCGATCGTCATTGCCCAGCGCGCCGACCAGCCGCTGCACCGCCTGGTCCATCTCGAACAGGATGCGCCGCGCGCCATCGTCGCGCACCATCGACTGGAGCCAGAAGAAGCTCGCCACCCGCGTGCCGCGCGTCACCGGCTCAACCCGGTGCAGGCTCGACGAGGGATAGAGGATGGCGTGCCCCGCCGGCAGCTTCACCGATTGCACGCCGAACTGCCCCTCGATCAGCAGCTCGCCGCCGTCATATTCGCCCGGATCCTCGAGGAACACGGTCATCGACAGGTCGGAGCGGACGCGGAATTCGGTGCCGCGCTGGATGCGCACGGCATTGTCGACATGGGTGCCGAACTTCTGCCCGCCGCCATAGCGGTTGAACAAGGGCGGGAAGACCTTGAGCGGCAGCGCGGCGGCAATGAACAGGGGCGAGCGGCCCAGCGCCTCCAGCACCATCGCCCCGGCGCGACGATGCGCCTCGCTGCCTTCGGGAAGCTGCTCATTCTGCTTGGCGAGCGCCGATTGCGCGCCCGAAGTGGCGTTGCCGTCCACCCACTCCGCCGCGTCGATGATCGCCCGCACCTCGGCGACCTGGTCGGCCGTGAACAGCTCGGGAATGGCAATCAGCATCACTTCTCCTTCCGCAGCAATGCCGAGCCTTCCGCCCGCAGCCGCATGTCCGGCACCTGCGCAAGCCAGGCAAGCGCCTTGTCGCGAAACGGCGCGGTCGCCGCTTCGCCGCACCGCCCGATCCAGAGCAGCGCGCCTTCGATATCGCCGGCCTGGGCGAGCATCCGCGCATGATTGAACATGCCGCGAAAGTCCCCGCCCTCTGCCGCCTGCGCGTAGCAAGCCGCCGCCGCGTCCATGTCGCGCGCCAGCAACTCGCCGTCCTCGTAGAAGCTGCCGAGGAAGTTGCGCGACTTGGCGTGCCCCATCGCTGCCGCCTTTTGGAACCAGCCGAGCGCCGCCGCCTTGTCCCGCGTCAAACCGGCGCCCAGCGCAAGCGCGGAGCCGTAATTGTACATGCCCCAGTCGAGCCCGGCTTCGGCAGCGACGCGGAAACATTCTGCAGCGCGCACCTTGTCGATGCGCGTGCCCCAGCCAAGGTCGTAGCAACGGCCCAGCATGTTGAGCGCCATCGGGTGCCCCTGCCGCGCCGCCTTCCAGAACCAGCCGAACGCCTCGCCCGGATTCTGCGCATCGAGCAGCATCTGGCCATAGACCGCCTGCGCCTCCGCCAGTCCGGCCTCGGCCGCTTCGCGAAGCAACGCCGCCCGCTCCTCCGGCGAACCGGAGAGGCGGGCGGCGATCTCTTCGCTCGACAATTGATCGAGCTGCGTCATTCGTCGGCTATATCAGAACTTGTAGTTCACCGTGAGGATCGCCGAGCGCGCATCGCCGGGGGTGGCCCAGCCATTGTTGCGGATGCGCGTGTAGTAAAGCTCGTCGGTGAAGTTCTTGACGTTGATCTGCGCGCTGAAGTTCGGCGTGAAGTCATAGCTGATCAACGCGTTGTGGATCAGATAGTCGTCCGAGCGGATCGAACCGGCTGCCGCGCTGAACGCGAAGCTTCCCTGATAGGTGAAGCCATAGCCGAGCTTGAGCCCGAACGGCAGCGTGTAGGTGGTGTAGAGGCTGCCCGAGTTCTTCGGGGTATTGGCCAGCTCCACGCCCGCCGCCGGATCGGGATTGGCGGTGGTGTTGCCGCAGCCGGTCGAACCCGGATTGGCAAGGCAATAGTCCGACACCGACTGGATCAGCTTGGCATCCAGATAGGTGTAGTTCGCGGTGACCGTCCAGGCGCTGGTGATGCGGCCCGTGGCCCCCAGGGAGATGCCGTCGACGCGCGAGTGACCGTCAAGCACCTGATCCGGGATCGTCGGATCGTTCGACGCGACCTTGTACTTGTCGCGATCGTTGCGGAACGCGGCAACGGTCAGCAGCAGGCCGCCATGGAACAGCTCGGCCTTGGCGCCGATCTCGTAGTTCTTGGCGGTCTCCGGATCGACGTTGCAGGTCGCGACGGTGCACGATCCGTTGACCGAGGTCTTCGACGGAGTCTGCGAGTTGCCATAGGCAACGTACAGGCTCACCGCCTCGATCGGCTTGAAGACCAGTCCCGCGCGATAGGAGAACAGCGTGTCGTCATTATCGAAACGCGTGCCCGTGGTCACCTGACCGAGCGTTGCCGCAGCGGTCGAGACGGTGTCGGCGCGGTAGAAGCCCTTGTTCTTCTCGATGCGGACGCCGCCGTTGAACTCGATGCCCTTCACCAGCTCGATCGTGTCGAACAGATAGGCGGCATAGTTTTCCAGCTCGCCGGTCTGGCGGGCGCTTTCGATGAAATTGACCGGGCCGGTATAGACGTTGCTGCCATAGACGCGACCGGTGGCCGCCGGACCCGTCACCACCTCATTGGGGTTGGCGATGTTGATCAGCGGGTAGGTCGTGTAGAAGGCCGTACCGTCCGAATTGCGCAGGAAGTTGCCTGTCGAGAGGAAATACTTCTCCCACGTCGCCGAGGCGCCGAACGTCAGCGTGTGCTTCAGGCCGGCAGTATCGAACTCCGCCTTCAGGTCGATCTGATCGTACATCAGGTCGTTGCGCGAGTTGCGCGCATTGCCGCGCGGGCCCGAGGGCAGATAATAGCCGGCCGGGGTGGTACCGCAGCTGGCGCCGGTCGGCGTCAGGTTGGTTGCGGCGACGCAATAGGTGCCCTGGGGCGGATCGACATAGGAAAGCTGGTCCACGCGCTGCCAGCGCGTCAGGTTGCGGATGCTCACCCGATCGCTCAGGTCATGCTCGAAGGTCGCAGTGGCCTGGTCGACCGTGATTTCCTGCGTGTCGACGTTGCGATAGCCATAATAGCTGCTGCGATCGACGCCCGGCACTTCACCGCTGTAATAGGGCACGCCATATTGCGGGATGTTGGTGTCCTCCTGGTGGAGGTACTGCAACGTCAGGCGCGTCGGGCTTTCGATGCCGAGCGTGATCGACGGCGCCACGCCCCAGCGCTTATAGTCTTCGACGTCACGGCCGGGCACATCGTTCTTGTGCGCCATGGCGTTGAGGCGAACCGCCACCAGCTCGCTTGCGCGCCAATTGGCGTCGACCGTGCCGCGATAGTAGTTGTCGGTGCCGATGCCGGCGCCGATCGCCATCCGCGTCTCGCGCTGTGGCTTCTTGGTGACGATGTTGATGTTGCCGCCCACCGAGCCGGCACCGTTGGTCACCGAATTCGGGCCGTTGGTGACTTCGAGCTGCTCGAGATTGAACGGATCGGTGCGGGTGTACTGGGCGCTGTCACGCACGCCGTCGACGGTGATGTCGGTGTTGGCCGAGAAGCCACGCAGCGTGATCGAGTCACCATAGCCCCCGCCGCCTTCGCCGGCGCCGAAAGTGATGCCCGGCACGGTGCTCAGCACATCACGCAGCGTGAGCAGATTCTGCTCCTCGATCACTTCGCCGCTGAGGATCGTCACGGTCTGCGGCGTATCGCGCACCGGACGGGTAGCCTTCGGGCTCTCCTGCTTCTTCGGCGAGCGCTCGCCGGTCACGAGGATCGAGTCGCGATCCTGCGTGCCATTGTCGTCGGCACTGGTGTTCGACGACTTCTTGTCATCGTCAGCGCCAGCGGCGTGCGCCGGAAGGCTCGCGAAGCTGCCTACGCAGGCAAGCGCAAGAAAGGCGGGCGCGGCTGCGCCGGTGGAACGACTCACGATGTGGAACCCCCTTTGTAAGGAATTATTTCGGGGCCGCCTATTGCGAGTAAGTCGCAGAGTCAACGCTAATGCGAACGGTTTGCAATTTTGTCGCAAAATATCGCGCAAGCAGGATTTATGGTCGGTTTAGCTCCGCCAGCAGCCAGGTGCGGATCGCGCTGGCGAGGTTGGGCGGATCCTCGCCGGTGATGCGGGCATGGTCGATCGCAGCGATCAGCGCGTTGAGCGGCAGCGACCGCACCTCGGCCGCGGCTTCGAGCGCATCCCAGAAGATCGGCTCGAGGCTGATCGAGGTCTGGTGGCCGGCAATCGTGACCGAGCGCTTGATCGGCCCTTCGAAGCCGCCGGGGGGCGGATCGACCTTCATCCGGCCGGGTTCACTCGCTGTCGAACAGGGCCGCCAGCTGCTCGACCATCGTGCCGGCAAGCTGCTCGGCGTCCATGATCGTCACGGCACGGCTGTAATAGCGCGTCACGTCATGGCCGATGCCGATCGCGACCAGCTCGACCGGCGAGCGCGCCTCGATCCAGCCGATCACCTGGCGCAGATGGCGCTCGAGATAAGAGCCGGAGTTCACCGACAAGGTGGAATCATCGACCGGCGCGCCGTCCGAGATCACCATCAGGATCTTGCGGTCCTCGCTGCGGCCGATCAGCCGCTGGTGCGCCCAGAGCAGCGCCTCGCCGTCGATATTCTCCTTGAGCAGCCCCTCGCGCATCATCAGGCCGAGCGCCTTCTTGGCGCGGCGCCAGGGCTCGTCGGCCTGCTTGTAAACGATGTGGCGCACGTCGTTGAGGCGGCCGGGCTGGGCCGGGCGGCCGTCGGTCAGCCATTTCTCGCGGCTCTGCCCGCCCTTCCAGGCGCGGGTGGTGAAGCCGAGGATCTCGGTCTTCACGCCGACGCGCTCGAGCGTGCGCGCCAGGATGTCGGCGCTGATCGCCGCGATCGAGATCGGCCGCCCGCGCATCGAGCCCGAATTGTCGATCAGCAGCGTCACCACCGTGTCCTTGAACTCGGTGTCCTTCTCGCTCTTGTACGAGAGCGAAAGCATCGGATTGACGACGATGCGCGCCAGCCGGGCAGCATCGAGGATGCCTTCTTCCTGGTCAAAGTCCCAGCTGCGGTTCTGCTGCGCCATCAGCCGGCGCTGCAGCCGGTTGGCGAGCTTGGTCACCGCGCCCTGGAGATGGAGCAGCTGCTGGTCGAGATAGGAGCGGAGACGATCCAGCTCCTCGGCGTCGCACAGATCGGTGGCGGCAACCACTTCGTCGAACTGCGTCGTATAGGGGCGATATTCGAACTGCGGCGGCAAGTCGCTCCACGGGCGGTTGGGGCGGACGGGCAGCATGCCCTCGTCACCTTCGTCGCCCGGTTCGCCATCGCCGTCCTCCATCGCGTCGGACTGCTGCTGCTCGCCGTCCTCGCCCTCGTCGGACTCGCGCTGCTCGCCGCGCGCCTCGGCCTGGCCGTCGCTCTGGCTCGACTGATCCTCGCCCTCCTCGTCGCCGGGCTGGTCCTGATCCTCGGTGCCCTCGTCCTCGCCGCCGCCCTCATCGGCCTCGTCGGGGAGCAGGTCGCCTTCAGTCAGCTCGAGGTCCTGGAGCAGCTTCGAGGTGAGCGAGGCAAAGGCCAGCTGGTCGTCGATCGCCAGCGCCAGTGCATCGAGATCGGACGCGGCCCGCTCCTCGATCCAGTCGCGGATCAGCGCCATGCCGAGCGCCGCCGCCGCGGGCGATTCACGGCCGGTCAGCCGCTCGCGCACCATCAGGCCGATTGCGGTCGACAGCGGCACTTCCTCGCGATTGCGCGCGCGGGTGATCGGATCGGCGCGCAGCTTGACGTCGAGCGCATGGTCGAGATTGGCCTGGATGCCGGCATAGCCGCGCGCGCCCAGCGCCTCGACACGGGCGGTCTCCACCGCATCGAACACCGCACGGGCGACCGGCTCCTTGGGCGCGCCCTTCAGGTGCAGGGCATTGTCATGATGGCGCATGCGCAGCGCGAAGCTGTCGGCAAAGCCGCGCGCCTCGGCCACTTCCTCGGCAGGCAGGCTGCGCGAGGGCGTCGGCACCTTGATCGCACGGCCGTCCTGGCGCGGCGCCTCGCCGGTGAAGCTCAGCTCCGCCTCGCGCTCCCCCGACAGCGCGCGGGCGGCGCCGCCCAGCACGTTGCGGAACTTCTCGAGAGGGGAGTCGGCAGCCATTGCGATCGTCTTTCCGTGCCCTGTTTCCCGTGCCCAAGCCTTGCGATCAACCCCGAAGCGGCCAGCGGCGCTCAGCCGATCGAAAAGCCGCCGCCAAAACCCTCGCCGCGGCGCCGGCGCCGGCTCGAGCGGATCGGGCTCCCAATTGCCCACGCCCATCCGGCGGTGGACCAGATCCTTCATATAGGCGTACTCGTCGCCGGTGATCGGCCCGCCCTCGCCCCCGCGCGCCGTCCAGCGGCGGGGGTCGAGCGGATCGTCATCGGCCGGATCGCTCAAGCCTTGGCGACCACGCTCTCGGGCAGGTCCTTGCCGAACACCCGCTGATAATATTCCGCCACCTGCGCGCGCTCCGCCTCGTCGCACTTGTTGAGGAAGCTCAACCGGAACGCGAAGCCGACATCCTTGAAGATCTCGGTGTTCTGCGCCCAGGTGATCACCGTGCGGGGGCTCATCACCGTCGAGATGTCGCCGTTGATGAAGCCCTTGCGGGTCAGGTCCGCCACGCGGACCATGTTCTCGACCAGTTCCTTGCCGCCCGGCTTGTCGAAATCGCCCGACTTGGCGAGGACGATCTGCGCCTCGACCGCGGCAGGGAGATAGTTGAGCGTCACCACGATGTTCCAGCGGTCCATCTGGCCCTGGTTGATCTGCTGGGTGCCGTGATAGAGGCCGCTGGTGTCGCCCAGGCCCACGGTGTTCGCGGTGGCGAACAGGCGGAAATAGGGGTTGGGGCGGATCACGCGGTTCTGATCGAGCAGCGTCAGCTTGCCCTCGGTCTCGAGCACGCGCTGGATCACGAACATCACGTCGGGGCGGCCGGCGTCATATTCGTCGAATACCAGAGCCGTCGGCGTCTGCAGCGCCCAGGGGAGCAGGCCTTCGCGGAACTCGGTGACCTGCTGGCCGTCCTTGAGCACGATCGCATCGCGGCCGATCAGATCGATACGCGAGATGTGCGCGTCGAGATTGATGCGGATGCACGGCCAGTTGAGGCGCGCCGCGACCTGCTCGATATGCGTCGACTTGCCGGTGCCGTGATAGCCCTGGACCATCACGCGGCGATTGTGCGCGAAGCCCGCGAGGATCGCGAGCGTGGTATCCGGATCGAAGACATAGGCCGGATCGAGATCGGGCACGCGCTCGTCCGCCTCGCTGAACGCGGGCACTTCGAGGTCGCTGTCGATCCCGAACAGGTCGCGCACCTTCACCATCTTGTCGGGCGCTTCGAGGATCGTGGTTTCCCGGCTGTCGGGCTGGGTGTTGGGGATGTCCGCCATGTAGTTCGTCCTTCCGTCGCCCGAGCGACTAGAAGCTCCCGTGCCGCACTGCAACGGGGATCGCGCAAATCACCCGCGGAGCCGGCCCGGTCGCAGGGCCTTTCCTCGAATCGGCTTTCATGGGATCATGACGTCAAAGTAACGGGCGCGCGCAACCACCGATTCTTTCGTCTCTTGGGGAAGTCGATGAACTGGAAGCTGTTGTTCCTGGCGCTGCTCGCGCCGCTTTCGGCGTGCGACTGGGGCCAGCAGCCTCCCCCGCCCCCGCGGCGCCCTCCGCCCGTCGTCCGCCCGGTCGAGCGCGAGCCCGATTGGCTCGTCGCCGTGCCCTATTGCGACGGCGCGCTGCGCCGCGGCCAGTGGCTGGTGTGCGACAACAAGGGACTGAACTGGCTGCACCGGACGCTCGCCAATCAATGGGCCGAGGACCGCCAGGGCGCGAGCCGGCAGCAACTCTGGGTCCAGCGCCAGCAGCTCCAGGCGCTGTCGAGCGAGCGCGACGCCTGCGAGACTGCCGAATGCGTCGCCACCGCCTATCGCCGCTATCTGCGCAAGCCCGATCGCTGGGCGCCGGATCCCGACTGGCGCCCGGTCCCGCCACCGCGGCCCCGCCCCGTCTATCACCGCCCGCGCGAGAAGCGCTGGAACTGGCGCGACGACGGCGCCACCTGCGCCTCGAAGCTCGGCTGGCAGAAGGCGTCGCTGCTCGCGCGGCAATGCTCGGTGGTCAATCCCGACGGCGAGTGCGGCCCGCAACGCAGCTGCGCATCGCTCAAGACGATGATCCTCGACGGCTGCTGGGACATGGGCGATCGCAAGCCGGGGTTCTGCGGGCGGGTCTGAGCGGCTCCAACAACGCGCGCCACGGCGACTCGGCAAAGTACACGAAGGACACGCCTGGAGCGGGTTTGCGCTGCGCCTTGGGTTGACACAGTTCCGGCAAGCGCGACGCATCTCGCAACATCGTTGCGCGCAGGCGATCCTATATTTCCTACAAGTCAAAGAGCGGCCGATGGCACGCCGAGGCAAGCAGGCGAAATCCTACATTGCAAGCCTATCGTCATCCCGGCGAAAGCCGGGGTCTCAGGCGATGGCGCGGGCAAGGAGCCGCACGAGATCCCGGCTTTCGCCGGGATGACGGATATGGGCTTGGGATGACAGCACCCGCCGTCAGTCGTTCTCGAACCGCGGCAGCCCGAACAGATCGACGAAGCGCTGGCCGGCAGCGAGGTCGCCGGTAACCGCCACCCGTCCCTCGCGGATCGACTCGGTAAGGGGCAGCGGGCCGTAGAAGGTTGCGGCGAGCAAGGTCGGCACGCCTTCGAAGATGACATCGGCACCCGCCGGATCGCGGCGCTCAATCGCGAGCCCGCCCTCGACGATCGCCGCGCGGAAGGGCTCGCCGCCGACGCGAAAGCCGAGATCGATCGACAGGCCGCGCGCCCGGTCGCGCGCGATCATCGTCTTGAGCGAAAGCATGAAGGCGCCGTTGCTGAGCGGGAGCGTGACGTCATGCGCCGGCGATCCCGCCGCCCAGCGGCTGAGGGCGAAGATCGGCTCCTCGAGCTGGGCGCCCCATTTGGTCAGCTCATAGACCTGGGCATTGATCGGCGAAGGCAGCTGGCGGCGGCGCAGGATCCCGCCCTTCTCCAGCCCTTCGAGCCGCTGGGTGAGGATGTTCGCGCTCAACCCTTCCAGCGCGCCGCGGATCTCGCCGAAGCGGCGCGGCCCCAGCAGCAACTCGCGAACGATCAGCAGCGACCAGCGTTCTCCGATCAGATCCATCGCGAGCGCGGTGCCGCATGCATCCTGATACCAGCGCCGCGCCTTGGCGAAATCGACGTTAGTTACTTTTTGTGACTCCATGGTTGCTTTTAATAACCGAAGGGCGCATCAGGATCAAGAAAGCGATTCGCGAAGCCCCCAAAGCGGAGGTTTATTCCGATGACACTGGTTTCTGCTGCTGAGCTGGCAGAGCGCGAGACCGCGCGCTGGCCGAACGAGAGCCCGGAATATCGGGCGGCGCGCACTGCGCTGCTCGCCGAGGAAATCGAACTGCGCCGCCATATCGAGGCGGTTGCCGAGCAGCGCCGTGCGCTGCCCGAAGGCCCGGAAGTCGTGCGCGACTATGCGTTCGAGGGCGAGGACGGCCCGGTGCGCCTCGCCGATCTGTTCGGCGGGCATGACACGCTGGTCGTCTATACCTGGATGTTCGGACCGCAGCGCGAACGGCCCTGCCCGATGTGCACCTCGCTGCTTTCGGCCTGGGACGGCGAGACGCCCGACATCGAGCAGCGGGTGGGCTTCGCCGTGACGGCGCGATCGCCGATCGGGAAACTGGCCGCGTTCAAGGCCGAGCGCGGCTGGCAGCATCTGCCGCTCTATTCGGACACCAGCCAGGATTTCAGCCGCGATTATGGCGCGATCGCGCCCGACGGCAGCGACATCCCGCAATTCCTGGTCTTCACCCGCAGGGATGGCACGATCCGGCTGTTCTGGGCGGGCGAGATGGGCGCCGGCAGCGCCGATCCCGGCCAGGACCCGCGCGGCGCGCCCGACCTGATGCCGCTGTGGACGATCCTCGATTCAACCCCCGAAGGGCGCGGGACCAGCTGGTACCCGTCGCTCGCCTATTGATCCCCAGGAGAGAAGAATGACCCAGATGATCTTCGTCAACCTGCCCGTGAGCGACGTGGCCAAATCGACGGCCTTCTATGAGGCGATCGGCTGCACCAAGGACGCGCGTTTCAGCAACGAGATGGCATCGGCGATGCAGCTGAGCGACACGATCGTGTTCATGATCCTGTCGAAGGACTTCTTCCAGACCTTCACCCCCAAGCCGATCGCCGACGCGCATGCGGTGACCGAGGCTCTGATCTGCATCTCGCGCGACAGCCGTGATGCAGTGGACGCGATCGTCGAGGCGGCGGGCAAGGCGGGCGGCAAGGCCGATGTGCGCGAGAAGCAGGACATGGGCTTCATGTACGGCCGCAGCTTCGAGGACCCGGACGGCCATATCTTCGAGCCGATGTTCATGGACATGGAAGCGGCCATGGCTGCCTTCCCCGAAGGCCCGGCGCATGAGCCGGCCTGAGCCCATGCAGCGCGACCGCATCATCGGCTGGACGCTGAGCGGCCTCGTCCTGCTGTTCCTGGCAATGGATGCCGGCGGCAAGCTGATCGCCCCGGCGATGATGATCGCCAACAGCCCGCCGCTGGGCATCCCGGCGGAGACGGGACTCTACCGGCAGCTGGGCGTGATCCTGGCGGTGTGCGGCCTGCTCTATGCGGTGCCGCGCACCGCCGTGCTGGGGGCGATCCTGCTCACCGGCTATCTGGGCGGCGCAGTGGCGATGCACTGGCGGGTGGGAAGCCCGCTGCTCAGCCACACGCTGTTCGGCGTCTATCTGGGCGTGATCGCCTGGGGTGGATTGTGGTTCCGCGACCCGCGCGTGCGCGCGCTGATCCCGATCGCCGGCTGACAATCCAAAGAGTCCGAAAGGAGAGGACCGATGGCAGACAAGATCACCACCGTGCTGTGGTTCGACCATGTGGCCGAGGAGGCCGCCAACTTCTACGTCTCGCTGCTGCCCGACAGCCATGTCGGCGCGGTGCACCGCGCACCCGGCGACAATCCCAGCGGCAAGGAAGGCGCGGCTTTGGTCGTCGAGTTCACGCTGGCCGGCCGCAGCTATGCCGGGCTCAATGGCGGGCCCGATTTCAAGCCGAACGAGAGCGTATCCTTCCAGATCCTCACCGAGGATCAGGCGGAAACCGACCGGCTGTGGAACGCGATCGTCGGCAATGGCGGCGCGGAGTCGATGTGCGGCTGGTGCAAGGACAAATGGGGCTTCAACTGGCAGATCACCCCGCGCCGGCTGATCGAGCTGAACTTCAGCGGCGATGCCGACAGCCGCCGCCGCGCCTTCGAAGCGATGATGACGATGCGGAAGATCGACATCGCGGGCGTAGAAGCTGCGGCAAAAGGCTGAGGAGACCGGCCATGACAATCGAGATCACTGGCTTCAACTGGGTGCCCGATTTCGCCCGCGGCTATGTCCGCGACCTGCGGCCGCGCTGGGCCTGCGAGGAGATCGGCCTGCCCTATGCCACGCGGCTGATCAGCCCGATCCCGCCCAAGCCCGCGCATTATTTCGAGGAGCAGCCCTGGGGCCAGGTGCCGGTGCTGCACGATGGCGGCATCCAGCTTTTCGAGAGCGGCGCGATCCTGCTGCATCTCGCCGAGAAGGACGCGCGGCTGCTGTCGCGCGATCCGCAGCAGCGCGCCACGAGCATCGCCTGGCTGTTCGCGGCGCTCAACAGCGTCGAACCGGGATTGTTCGAGCTGGGCAACGTCACCTTGTTCTCGAAGGACGAGGAATGGGCGAAGCTGCGCCGGCCGAGCCTGATGGAGGATATCGGCAAGAAGTTCGACCGCCTGGCTGATGCGCTGGGCGATCGGGAGTGGCTGGGCGAGGACGGCTTCAGCGTCGCCGACATCGCGATGGTGACGGTGCTGCGCAACGCGGATCGGAGCCCCCTGGTCAGCGAGCGCCCGGCGCTTGCCGCCTATGTCGCACGCGGCATGGCGCGGCCGGCCTTCGAGCGCGCGATGGCAGCGCAGCTCGCCGATTTCCAGCCCGCGCCGGTCGCTGCCTGACCCCGATAAAGAGGAGAGTGAACATGGCTTATATCGACGGCTTCGTGGCCCCCGCCCCCGACCGGGAGGCCTATATCAAGATGGCGGCCAAGGCCGCGCCGATCTTCCTCGAGCATGGCGCGATCCGCGTGGTCGAAGGCTGGGGGCATGACGTGCCCCGCGGCAAGACCACCGATTTCTACATGGCGGTGAAGGCCGAGGAGGGCGAGAATGTCGTCTTCTCCTGGATCGAATGGCCCGACAAGGCGACGCGCGACGCCGGCTGGGAGAAGGTGATGGCCGACGAGCGGATGAAGCCCGAGGGCGACATGCCGTTCGACGGCAAGCGCATGTTCTGGGGCGGCTTCGAGAGCATCGTCGACACTGCGGGAGACGGCAAGTGAACGCGCATGGCAGCTGGATCTGGTACGAGCTGATCACCGCGGATGCGGCGAAAGCCAAGGCATTCTACGACGCGGTCTGTGGCTGGAACATCGATGCAGAGCCGGCGCCCGGCGGCATGGACTATCGCATGATCAACGCGGCCGACGGCCAGGCGGGCGGCGTGATGCAGCTCAATGCCGACATGATCGCCGGTGGCGCCAAGCCGACCTGGCTCGGCTATCTGGGCGTGGACGACGTCGATGCGTCGGTCGCGGCGGTGGTAGAAGCCGGCGGGCAGGTGCATCTTCCCGCCTTCGACATTCCCGGCGTCGGGCGGCTGGCGATGGTCAGCGATCCGCAGGGCATGCCCTTCTACGTGATGCGCGGCGCGACCGAAGGCGCGACCAGCACCGCCTATCAGCGCATGGGCTTCGGCCATGTCAGCTGGAACGAACTGCGCACCACCGACGATGCCGCGGCGCTCGACTTCTACGGCAGGCTGTTCGCCATCGAGAAGGTCGGCAGCATGCCGATGGGCGAGATGGGCGACTACAGCTTCATCGCCAATGGCGACAGCAAGGGCGAAGCAGTCGGCGCGGTGATGAAGGCGCCGCCGGGCGCCCCGACCGGCTGGGGCTTCTATGTCCGCGTGCCCGACATCACCGAAGCGCAGCAAAAGGTGGAAGCCAGCGGCGGCAAGGTGGTGATGGGCCCGCACCAGGTGCCCGGCGGCGAATGGGTGATCAGCATCGTCGATCCCGAGGGCGTCGCCTGCGGCATCGTCTCGCCGAACAAGAACTGAGGAGGCCTGGATGCGCAAGCTTACGGGTGCGGTGTTCGTGTCGCTCGACGGCATCATGCAGGCGCCGGGCGGCCCGACCGAGGACTGGACCGGCGGGTTCAAGTTCGGCGGCTGGATGGCGGCGCTGGCCGATGAGGCTGTCGGCGCCACGATCGGCCCCTTGTTCGACGGCGACTTCGACCTGCTTCTCGGCCGCGAGACCTATGAGATCTTCGCGGGCTATTGGCCCTTTGCCGATGCCGATCACCCGATCCGCATTGCCTTCGACAAGGCCGCCAAGCATGTCGTCACCCATCATGACACGGGGCTCGACTGGGTGAACAGCCACCGGGTGGCCAGCATCGAGGACGTTGCCGAACTCAAGCGCAGCGCCGGGCCGGACCTGATCATCCAGGGCAGCTCGACGCTCTACCCGCCGCTGCTTGCCGCGGGCCTGATCGACCGGCTGGTGGTGATGACCTTCCCGGTGGTGCTGGGCGGCGGCAAGAAGCTGTTCGGCCCCGGCACCCCCGGCTTCACGCTGCGGATGACCGACCATCTGGTGAGCAGCGGCGGCACCGTGATCGCCACCTATGAACCGGCAGGGCCCGTCGAAACCGGCACCTTTGCCGGCCCCGAGATGAGCACGCGGGAAAAGGCGCGGCAGGAGCGGATGAAGCGAGGCTAACCCTCTCCTCCCTCGGAACGCAGTTCCGGGGGAGGGGGACCGCCGGCGCAGCCGGTGGTGGAGGGGGCAGTCCGACGCTCGGCAGCAATCCCCACAATATGGCGCACCACGCCATCCAGCTCATGCAACAACTCGATCGCCGGAATCCGTAACACCCGTACGCCCCGCGTTGCGAGCCACGCATCCCGCATCCCATCACGCGCCGGCTGATCCCCACGCGCATGAATCTCCCCATCCACTTCCACCGCAAGCCGGCTCCGCGCGCAGTAGAAATCGAGCACATAATCGCCCGCTTCATGCTGGCGGCGAAAGACATGCCCCTCGGGTTCGGTGCGCAACACACCCCACAGGCGCAGCTCGGGCGGGGTCATCCTGCGCCGCAGCTTGCGGCCGAGCCCCTTGGTTCGTGCTGATCCTCGCAACCGCATCGCAAGGCCCCCTCCACCACTCGCTTCGCGAGCGGTCCCCCTCCCCCGGAGCTTCGCTCCGAGGGAGGAAAGGGTCAAGCAAATGCCGGCGCGGCCTTCAAATGCTGATACGCCTCGATCACGCGCTGCAGCCGGCCCTCATGGCTGCGGTCGCCGCCGTTGCGGTCGGGGTGGAACTTGCGGACCAGTTCCGAATAGCGCTTGCGCAGCATCGTGCGGTCGGCGTCGATCTCGAGGTCGAGGACCTTGAGCGACTCGCGGTCCTTGCCGGAGAGCGGCTTGCCGTCCTTGCGCTCGCCGCGGTCCTTCATCCGATCGCGGAATCGCGCGCCGATCGCATCGAGCGGATCGGCGAAATCGGCCCAGCGCGGCGGCCGGTCGGCGCCGCCGGTGCCGGAGAAGGCACGCGTCTCGCGCTCCCAGCCGGCATAGGGGCGCTGGGCGTCGTGGATCTCGTCGGGCGTCATGCCCTGGAAGAAATTGTAGCCCGAGTTGAAGGCGCGGACATGCTCGAGGCACAGCCAGCGATATTCGCCGGGGCCGTCATAACCGCCGCGGGCATGCCCGACCGGCGCGCGGAACTCGCCCGGCTCGTTGCAGCCAGGCTCGGCGCATAGCCGGCCCTCCGCCTCCACCCGCCCGTGGAACCGCGCATTCGGCCTGTCTTTCCTGGAGTGGCCGTCCGCCACGCTACCTCCCTCGAACAAACCGCCTATATAGGCGCGATGACCGACACTGCCACCGGCGGACTCGCCGACATCATCGCCGCCCGTCTCATCGCCGCGCTCGCCCCGACGCATCTCGAGGTGATCAACGACAGCCATCACCATTCGGGCCATCTCGGCGACGACGGCACGGGCGAATCGCACTGGACCGTGGTAGTGGAGAGCGGAGCCTTTCAGGGCCAGTCGCGCGTTCAGCGGCAGCGACTGATCAACAACGCGCTCGCCGACCTGCTCGCCGGCCGCATCCATGCGCTGGCGATCAAGGCACGGGCACCGGGAGAGTAACCATGACGTACAAGCTCTGGTACTGGGCGGAAATCCAGGGCCGGGGCGAGTTCGTCCGGCTGCCGATGGAAGCCGCCGGCATCCGCTATGTCGACGTCGCCCGCGAACAGGGCAGCGACGCGCTGATCGCCGACATGCAGGCGCGGGAACATCGCCCGCCCTTCGCGCCGCCCTATCTCGACACCGGCAGCCAGGTGATCGCGCAGGTCGCCAACATCCTGCTGTGGCTCGGCGATCGCCACGGCCTGGCGCCGGAGGAGGAATCGACGCGCACCTGGCTGCACGAGATCCAGCTGACCATCACCGACTTCGTCGCCGAGGTGCACCAGGTCCATCATCCGGTGGGGGTGGGCCTCTATTACGAGGACCAGAAGGCGGAGGCGGCGCGCTTCGCCGCGGAATTCCGCGCGGAACGCATGCCCAAGTTCCTCGGCTGGTTCGAGCGATCGGTGGCCGGCGAATGGATGGCGGGCAATCGCTGGTCCTATGTCGACACCTCGATCTTCCAGCTGATCGAGGGGCTGCGCTACATGTTCCCGAAGCGGATGGCGGCGATCGAGGGCGACTATCCCAAGCTCGTCGCGATCCGCGACCGGGTGGCGGGACTGCCGGGGATCAAGGCCTATCTCGAAAGCCCGCGGCGCATCCCCTTCAACACCCAGGGCATCTTCCGCCATTATCCCGCGCTCGACGCGGCCTGACCCGGCACCGACCCGAAAGGGTGGGTTTCCAAACTGTGGCTGTCCGCGCCAGATGGCGCCGGTTATGAACCGGGCGACCAAGAGGGCAGCATGACCGACGCGCTTTTCACCCAGATCATCACGCCGACCACGCACGACCTGGGCGGCTTCAAGGTCCACCGCACACTGCCGTCCAAGCCGCGGACGATGGTGGGGCCGTTCATCTTCTTCGACCAGATGGGGCCCGCCGTGCTGAGCGTCGGCACCGGCATCGACGTGCGGCCGCACCCGCATATCAACCTGGCCACCGTCACCTATCTCTATGCCGGCGCGATCGACCATCGCGACTCGCTGGGCACCTTCGCGACGATCGAGCCGGGCGCGGTGAACCTGATGACCGCCGGCCAGGGCATCGTCCATTCGGAACGCTCGCCCAGCGCCGAGCGCGCCAAGGGGCCCGAGCTTTCGGGCATCCAGACCTGGCTGGCGCTGCCGGAATCGATGGAAGAGATGAACCCGGCCTTCGAGCATGTGGGCGCGGCCGACTTGCCGATCGTCGAGGACATGGGCGCGCGCTGCCGCGTGATCATGGGCGAGCTGTGGGGCGCGAAGGCGCCGACCACCACCTATGCCCAGACCATCTATGCCGACATCGCGCTCGATGCCGGCGGCGCGGTGCCGATCGATCCTTCGGCCGACGAGCGGGCGATCTACCTCGCCTATGGTGACGCCAGCATCGACGGCGTCGAGATGGAAGTCGCCACGCTCTACGTCCTGCGCCCCGGCATCACCGCGATCCTGCGCTCGGGCAGCGGTGGACGCGTGGCACTGTGCGGCGGCGAGGCCTTCACGACGCCGCGCCATGTCTGGTGGAACTTCGTCTCCTCCAGCCGCGACCGGATCAACCAGGCCAAGGAAGACTGGAAGGCCGGCAACTTCCCCAAGGTGCCGGGCGACGACAAGGAGTTCATCCCGATCCCCGAAGTGCCCAAGACGGTGAGCTATCCCTAGCACCCGCCTCAGCGTCTGCCGGCGCAAGGCGCGCTATGGGTCCCGCGAGGAAGCGCTGGCAGCGATCGCGAAGAGCGGGTGGGAGCTGCGCCCCTATCGCTGCGATCGGTGTTTTCAGTTCCACCTGACCAGCCGGACCAAGGGGAAGCGGGCAGTGCGCGCCACGTCCTGATCGTCATCCCGGCGAAAGCCGGGATCTCGTGCGGCTCTTTCCCGCGCCTTCGCCTGAGATCCCGGCTTTCCCCGGGATGACGGTTATTTGGCATGGCGCACATTCCCATCCGCCCCGCGACCCACTAGCCTCCCGCAAAACAGGAGAGGCGACATGGCGGATTTCGAACTCCAGCGGATCGCACTGCCCACCGGCGTGACGCTCAACGTCGCCATCGCGGGCGATCCCGCCAATCCGCCGATCATATTGCTCCACGGCTTTCCCGAATCGCACCGCACCTGGCGCCACCAGATCCCGGTGCTCGCCCGCGATCATTATGTGATCGCGCCCGACCAGCGCGGGTTCGGCGACTCGTCGCGGCCCGAAGGCGTGGCGAGCTACACACCCGACAAGCCGGTGGCCGACCTGCTCGCGCTGGCCGAGCATCTGGGCATCGGGCCGTTCACTTTGGTGGGGCACGACTGGGGCGGCGCGATCGCATGGATGGCGGCGCTGCAGAACCCGCAGCGCATCGCCCGGCTGATCATCGTCAACGCGCCGCACCCGCTGGCCTTCCAGCGCAGCCTGTTCGACGACCCAGCCCAGCGCGAGGCGAGCCAGTATATCACTGCTTTCCGCAACCCCGAGTTCGAGAAGTTCGTCGACCGGATGGGGCTGGAAACCTTCTTCGACACCAGCTTCGCCAAACATGCCGATGCCGCGCTGCTCGCCCCCGAAAAACCCGCCTATCTCGCCGACTGGGGCCAGCCCGGCGCGATGACCGCGATGCTGAACTGGTACCGTGCCAGCGCGATCCAGGTGCCCGCCCCGGGCGAGACGCCCGAACGACCGGCATGGCTCGACGCCCCCTTCCCACCGGTCACCCAGCCGACGCTGGTGATCTGGGCGATGCAGGACACCGCCCTGCTCCCCGTCCAGCTCGACGGGCTGGAGGCGCTGGTGCCCGACCTGACCGTGGTGCGCATCGCCAGCGCCGGCCATTTCGTGCCCTGGCAGAAGCCCGAGCTGGTGACCGAGGCGATACTGGAGTGGCTGGCGTAGCCCTCTCCTTCAGATGCGCAGTCCAAGCTGCTCCCCGGCGAAAGCCGGGGCCCAGGGTTTCTTTGCCGACTCGCTTGTGACCCTGGGCCCCGGCTTTCGCCGGGGAACTGGATCGTTGGCCTTCGATACAGGTCAGAGCACCACCTGCGCCGCGGCATCCAGGGCGATACCCTCGGTCGCGCGCGTATCGCCCGGGCGGACCCAGGCGGCGTGGGCGTGCGCGGTCGCCACCACTTCGCGCGCCTCGGGGCCGGGCCAGGTGCGGATGCTGACCACCTGCTCGCCGAGCGCCCGGTCGGGCTCCATCGCCACCCAGGCGAGCGGGCGTTCGAAGGTGGCGCGTGCGCCCGCCGCTTCCATCGCGGCACGAATGCGCGCTGTGCGGTCGTCGGGGATATATTGCCAGACCACCGAGTGCATCAGCACCCGCGTGACGCCTTCCGACTGCGGTTCGGCGAGGCGCGCCTCCATCCAGTCGGCGGCGTCGGCGCGATCGAGCCGAACCCCCTGCGCACGGATCATGCCGATCGCCTTTTGCAGCCGCTCCAGCCGCATCGGCGTCTCGGCCCAGACATAGGCGGACAGCCGCGCCTCCACCGCCGGATCGGTGACGTCGAGCGGCTGCACGTCGCAGCCCCGGGTGGAGACGATCTCCAGCGGCGGCACCGCGGGCGGCTCGCCGAGCCAGACGGGCGCGATCGTGACGGGCGAATCCGCCGGGCCGAACGCGACGCCGCCCAGATCGAAGCGATAGCGATCGATCAGCAGGTTGAGCCCGCCGCTCGATCCGATCTCCAATATCTCCAGCTTCGGGCCGCAGCGCCGCGCGACTTCGAGCAGGCCGACGATCAGCGCGCCTGAACGGCCGGGCTCGTTGGTCTGGGGCGGGCCATCGAGCCAGGGGAGCAAGGCCGCGTCGTTGCGCGCCAGCACGCGGTTGAACGCCGCCGCCGAGACCTGTCCGGCGAAGACCTGCGCCAGCTCGGCATCGGCGCCGGCAAGCACCAGCGCGTGCAGCCCGCCGATCAGCCGCAGCGGCAGCGCGTCGCGGGTCGGCTCGCCCGGCCAGTCGAGCACGCGGCGCCCGGTCTCGCTGCTGCGATCGAGCCCCTCCGCGATCGCCACGCAGATATCGGCATAGATGGGCGCATCCATCTTGCGGCAATAATATTCCTGGATCCGGAAAGCCCCGCGGTTCGTCGCTTCATCGGCCACAAGAAATACCTCCGTGGGGGCTCTGTTGCGCCTGGGAGGACGCCCGAGTAAAGCCCCGGCTTCGATGACCGAACCGCTGATCCTTGCCGTCCCCAAGGGACGCATCCTCGACGAGGCGCTGCCGCTGCTCGCCCGCGTCGGCATCATTCCCGAGCCCGACTTCTCGAACGAAGGCTCGCGCGCGCTGCGCTTCAAGACCAACACGCCGGCGATCGACCTGATCCGCGTGCGCGCGTTCGACGTGGCGACCTTCGTCGCACATGGCGCCGCGCAGCTCGGCATCGTCGGATCGGACGTGCTCGCCGAGTTCGACTATTCGGAGCTCTACGCCCCGGTCGACCTGGGCATCGGCCATTGCCGCATCTCGGTCGCCGAGCCGGCCGACCTTGCCAGCAAGGACGATCCGCGCGGCTGGAGCCATGTCCGCGTCGCGACGAAATATCCACACATCACCCGCGCCCATTTCGAAGCGCGCGGCGTGCAGGCCGAGTGCATCAAGCTGAACGGCGCGATGGAGCTGGCGCCGGTGCTCGACCTGGCGCCGCGGATCGTCGACCTGGTCTCCTCGGGCCGGACGCTCAAGGAGAACGGGCTGGTCGAGGTCGAGGTGATCGCGGAAGTGAGCAGCCGGCTGATCGTCAACCGCGCGGCGTTCAAGACGCGCGCGACCGAAGTCGTGCCGCTGGTCGACAAGTTCCGCAAGGCAGTAGCGGAATGATCCGCCTGGACGCCCGCGACGCCGGTTTCGCCGAGGCGTTCACCGATCTGGTCAATGCGCGGCGCGAGGCCGACGAAGACGTCGCGCGCGACGTGACTGCGATGATCACCCGCGTCCGCAGCGAAGGCGATGTGGCGCTCAAGGACCTGACGCAGCGCTTCGACAAGTTCGACCTCGACGCCCAGGGCTGGAAGATCGACCGCGCCGATTGCCTGGCCGCCTGGGAAGGGCTGAGCCCCGCGCTGCGCGACGCGCTCGAGCTCGCCGCCGAGCGGATCGCCAGCTACCACACCAAGCAGAAGCCCGAGGATCGCGACGAGATCGATTCCGCCGGCATCCGGCTGGGCGCGCGCTGGAAGGCCGTCGATGCCGCCGGCGTCTATGTGCCCGGCGGGCGCGCCGCCTATCCCAGCTCGGTGCTGATGAACGCGCTGCCCGCGCGCGCCGCGGGCGTCGGCCGGCTGGTGATGGTGACGCCGACGCCGAACGGCGAGATCAACCCGCTGGTGCTCGCCGCCGCGCATCTTGCCGGAGTCGACGAGATCTGGCGCGTCGGCGGCGCCCAGGCGATCGCCGCGCTCGCCTATGGCACCGAGAAGATCGCCCCGGTCGACGTGATCACCGGCCCGGGCAATGCCTGGGTGGCCGAGGCCAAGCGCCAGCTCTACGGCGTGGTCGGCATCGACATGGTCGCCGGCCCCAGTGAGATCGTGGTTGTTTCCGACAACAAGAACGAACCGGATTGGATCGCCGCTGACCTGCTCAGCCAGGCCGAGCATGACCCGACCAGCCAGTCGATCCTGTTCACCGACGACGCCGGTTTCGCCGACCAGGTCGCCGAAGCGGTCGAGCGCGCGCTGGCGAAGCTCGCCACCGAGAAGACCGCGCGGGCGAGCTGGGAGGCGAACGGCGCGATCATCGTCGTGCCCGATCTCGTCGCCGCGATGCCGCTGGTCGATCGGCTCGCCCCCGAGCATCTCGAGCTCGCCTGCGACCGGGCGGAGGGCCTGTTCGACATGGTCCGCCACGCCGGATCGGTGTTCATCGGTCGCCATACGCCCGAGGCGGTGGGCGATTATGTCGCCGGGCCGAACCATGTGCTGCCGACCGGGCGGCGCGCGCGCTTCGCCTCGGGGCTTTCGGTGCTCGACTTCATGAAGCGCACCAGCTTCCTCTCGCTCGACGAGGCCGGGCTGGCGGCAATCGGGCCGGCGGCGGTGGCGCTCGCGCATGCCGAGGGGCTGCCGGCGCACGCGGAATCGGTCGCGATCCGGCTGCGCCAGGGCTGATGCGCACCCCGGACCTCGACGCGGACGGCTGGTGCCTCGCCAGCGCGGCGGACTATCACGCGCTCGATGCCGAGGCCTTCGACCTGCCCGACGAGGCGACACGGGCCGGGCTGAAGCCGGGCGACTTCGCCAAGTTGATCTTCCTGATCGCAGTGGAGGAAGACGAGGAACCGATCACCGACCGGATGTGGGTGGTGGTCCGCGAGGCCGCCGATGGCAGCTATTTCGGGCTGCTCGATAACGAGCCCGACATCGACGAGAATGACGAATTCTGGCTGGGGAGCGAGCTGCCGTTCGGGCCGGAGCATGTGATCGAGGTGCAGGCGGGCAACGCCGAGAGCCGCGACTATGCCGCGCGCAAGCCGCTCAGGGCCTGGCCGCGGGGCTGAACGACTCCCCTCCCTGTAAGGGAGGGGTCGGGGGTGGGTGGAGACCTGGCGATACGGCCACCCATCATCACCCCGGCAACCGTAGGCGAGCATTCCACCCACCCCTAACCCCTCCCTTACAGGGAGGGGGACGGACGCCGCCACGCAACACACTTTGCCATATTGGCCGAACATACCTATGTGGCGCGCCATGCCTAGCCCAACCGCAAAGTCCCGTTCCAAGGCGCGCGCTGCCGCGCGCCTCGCCGCCGTGCAGGCGCTGTACCAGCACGAGATGGAAGCGACCTCGATCCCGGCGCTGCTCCACGAGTTCCACAATCATCGCCTGGGTGCGACGATCGAGGACGTGGAATATGCCGAGGCCGACATCGCCTTTTTCGACGACATCGTCACCGGCGTGAGCGAGCGCCGCGACGAGATCGACCGGATCATCGCCGCCAAGCTGAGCGCCGACTGGAGCCTCGACCGGCTAGACAAGCCAATGCGCCAGATCCTGCGCGCCGGCACCTATGAGCTGATGGCGCGCAAGGACGTGCCGGTAGGCGCCGCGATCAGCGAGTATCTCGACGTGACCGACGCATTCTACGACCGCCGCGAAAAGGGCTTCGTCAACGGCATCCTCGACGCCGTCGCCAAGGAAGTGCGGGGTTGACCCCATTCCTCCCCGAGCTCCGCTCGGGGAGGGGGACCGCGACGCGCAGCGTCGTGGTGGAGGGGCCGTCGCGCCAGCGACGGTTGCCTTTGCCGCAAGCGCTCACCGCGCCCTTGGCGCGGCCCCTCCACCATCCTGCGGATGGTCCCCCTCCCCGAGACAAGCTCGGGGAGGATTTCTGAGATGAACGAAGCTCAGTTCATCGCCGCGCTGCGCACCCTGCCGCTCCACCCGGGCGCGCAGGATCTCCGCGACGACACCGCGACCTTGGCCGTCGGCGGCGAGACGTTGGTTCTCACCCATGACGCGATCGCCGAGGGCGTCCATTACCGCCCCGGCACCGATCCGTTCGACATCGCCTGGAAGCTGGTGGCGGTGAACCTGTCCGACCTTGCCGCCAAGGGTGCCGAGCCGCTCGGCGTGCTGATCGGTGCGGTGCTGGTCGATGGCGCCGAGCGCTTCGTCGAAGGGCTGCGCGCGATCCTAACCGAATATGCCGTGCCGCTGCTCGGCGGCGACACCATCTCGGTTTCGCCCGCAACCTTCGGCTGCACCGCGATCGGCCGGGCGACCTGCGCCCAGGTCCCGCGCCGCGACGGCGGGCAGCCGGGCGACGGGCTGTGGATCACCGGCCCGCTGGGCGCGGCGATGCTCGGCTTCGAAGGCGGCAACGCCGCCGCCTATCTGCGTCCCCGCCCCCGGCTGGCCGACGGGCAGGCGCTGGCGCCGCACGTCCATGCGATGATGGACGTGTCCGACGGGCTGCTGCTCGATGCCGCGCGCATGGCCGAGGCGAGCGGCTGCACCGCCGAGATCGCGCTGACCCGCGTGCCCGTCGCCGCCGGTGCCGACCCGCTGCGCGCAGTCACCTGGGGCGACGATTACGAACTGCTCTTCGCAGCACCGGAGGGCTTCCAGCCGCCCGTGCCGGCCGCGCGGATCGGCAGCCTGGCGCACGCGGGCGCCGCGCCGTTGCTGCTCGACGGCCAGGTGCCGCAAATCCCGCTCGGCTACCAGCATCGCTGAGCGGCTTGCGCTGCGGGCACGCGCCCGATAGCCTCCCCGTACCGGGCCTTTGAAATCCGGCACACAGACCGGCGCGGCTCGATATCCAATTAGGGGAAGGGCTTGAACGCATGACGATTGTGTACATCGCCATAGCCTGCGGCGTGCTCGCAGTGCTCTATGGCTTGTTGACCAGCCAGCAGGTGCTGAAGGCGCCGGCCGGCAACGACAAGATGCAGAGCATCGCCGCCGCCATCCAGGAAGGCGCCAAGGCCTATCTCGGCCGGCAATATATGACGATCGCCATCGTGGGCGTGATCGTCGCCATCGTATTGTTCTTCACGCTGGGAACGCTCTCGACGATCGGCTTCGTGCTGGGCGCGGTGCTTTCGGGCGTCGCCGGCTTCGTCGGAATGAACATCTCGGTGCGCGCCAATGTCCGCACTGCCGAAGCCGCGCGCGGCTCGCTCCAGGGCGGCCTGACGCTCGCCTTCCGATCGGGCGCGATCACCGGCATGCTGGTGGCGGGCCTGGGCCTGCTCGCGATCGCGCTGCTGTTCTGGTACCTGGTCGGCGTCACCGGCGAGGAAGCCAATAGCCGCAAGGTGATCGAGGCACTGACCGCCCTCGCCTTCGGTGCATCGCTGATCTCGATCTTCGCCCGCCTCGGCGGCGGCATCTTCACCAAGGCCGCCGATGTGGGCGC
The DNA here is from genome assembly GCF_029543155.1 of Sphingomonas sp. HITSZ_GF. GTDB lineage: Bacteria > Pseudomonadota > Alphaproteobacteria > Sphingomonadales > Sphingomonadaceae > Sphingomonas. Next base: position 39,699 of record NZ_JARQXA010000007.1, read on the forward strand.
CGACCTGGTCGGCAAGGTAGAGGCCGGCATCCCCGAGGACGACCCCCGCAACCCGGCCGTGATCGCGGATAACGTCGGCGACAATGTCGGCGACTGCGCTGGCATGGCCGCCGACCTGTTCGAGACCTATGTCGTGACGCTGGGCCTCACCATGGTCTCGATCGCGCTGCTGGTGAAGAACCTGGCCGGTGAGGCGCTGCTCAAGCTGATGGCGCTGCCGCTGATCATCGGCGGCGTGTGCATCATCACCTCGATCATCGGCACCTATATGGTGCGGCTGGGCAAGAGCCAGTCGATCATGGGCGCGCTCTACAAGGGCTTCTGGACCACGGTGATCCTGTCGATCCCCGCGATCTGGTTCGCCACCCAATATACGCTGGGCGACATGAACGCGGTGATCGGCGCGCTGCCGGTCGACCCGACCGCCTTCCTCGAGGCGAACGACCATATCTCCGCCGAAGCGGCGCTCGGCCTTGGCGCCGGGCCGCAATTCACCGGCATGAGCCTGTTCATCTGCATGATGATCGGCCTGGCGGTGACCGGCCTGCTGGTGTGGATCACCGAATATTACACCGGCACCAACTATCGCCCGGTCAAGTCGATCGCCAAGGCATCGGTGACCGGCCATGGCACCAACGTGATCCAGGGCCTGGCGATCAGCCTGGAATCGACCGCGCTGCCGACGCTCGTCATCGTCGTCGCGGTGATCGCGGCCTATCAGATCGCCGGCATCATCGGCGTGGCCTTCGCTGCGACCTCGCTGCTGGCGCTGGCCGGCATGGTCGTCGCATTGGACGCCTATGGCCCGGTGACCGACAATGCCGGCGGCATCGCCGAGATGGCCGGCCTGGAGGACGAAGTCCGCCACAAGACCGACGCGCTCGACGCAGTGGGCAACACCACCAAGGCAGTGACCAAGGGCTATGCGATCGGTTCCGCCGCGCTCGCCGCGCTGGTGCTGTTCGGCGCCTATACGACCGACCTGAAGGAGTTCTTCCCCAGCGTCGTCGTCGATTTCAGCCTGAGCAATCCGTACGTCATCGTCGGCCTGCTGCTCGGCGCCCTGCTGCCCTATCTGTTCGGCGCCTTCGGCATGACCGCCGTCGGCCGCGCGGCGGGTTCGGTGGTGGAGGACGTCCGCCAGCAATTCGCCAACGACAAGGGCATCATGGCCGGCACCAGCCGCCCCAACTATGCCCGCACGGTGGACATCGTCACCAAGGCGGCGATCAAGGAAATGATCGTGCCGTCGCTGCTGCCGGTGCTGAGCCCGATCGCGATCTACTTCATCATCACCGCCGTTGCCGGCCAGGCCCAGGGCTTTGCCGCGGTGGGCGCGATGCTGCTCGGCGTGATCGTCTCGGGGCTGTTCGTCGCCATCTCGATGACCTCGGGCGGCGGCGCCTGGGACAATGCCAAGAAGTATATCGAGGACGGCAATTACGGCGGCAAGGGATCGGACGCGCACAAGGCGGCGGTGACCGGCGACACGGTGGGCGATCCCTATAAGGACACTGCCGGCCCGGCCGTGAACCCGATGATCAAGATCACCAACATCGTCGCGCTACTGCTGCTCGCGGCACTTGCGGGCCACGCCGCGGGCTGATCTTCGACGCAGGTATCGACTGCCCCGCCCGGAGCGATCCGGGCGGGGTTTTTATTGAACCATAACAATGCGGTCTCTGACTTGCCGCAGAAACACTGCGCCAATAGGCTCTGGCTTCGAATTCGGTTCGAAGGGGGGGATCATGGTTTCGCGTCGCGTGTACGCCGCTTTGCTGGCGTCGGTCTGGCTTGCTTTGCCTACGGGCGCATTCGCGCAGCAAGCGGGGGAAGCCGCCAAGCCGGCGGATACGCCGCAGCCGGGCCCGGCCAAGCTTCGCGCGCCGCGCGCCACCGAGGATTTCGCGCAGCTGCCGCTGATGGACCGGCCGAAGATCTCGCCCGACGGCACGCTGCTCGCCGCCAAGATCGCCTCCGAGGGCAAGCAATATTTCGCGATCGTGCCGCTCAACGGCGACAAGCCGCGCTATGTCGGCATGGGCAAGTACGACCTCAACTGGTGGCGCTGGACCAACAGCGACTGGCTGATCGTCGGCTTCGGCACGACGATGCCGGTCGACGAGGGCGAGGAATGGTACATCCAGCGCGCCGCTGGCGTGAAGGCCGACGGCAGCAAGCTCAACATGCTGGCGCGCGACGCCGCGCAGGACGGCGACGACGTAATCTGGGTGGCGCATGACGGCACCCCGCGCATCCTGCTCGCCGCGCAGCATTCGATCTATTCCGACGATGCCCAATTCTATCCCAGCGTCGCCGAGATCGACGTGTCGACCGGCAAGGCCAAGACGGTGGTGCCCCCGCGCGACGGCGTGATGAGCTGGGTGGCCGACGGCAGGGGCATGGTGCGCATGGGCTTTGCCAGCTCGCTCGATGGCCGCGAATCGCGCGTCTATTATCGTGGGCCGACCGGCGGCAGCTTCCGCGAGATCGTGCGCCAGAAGCGCGGCGATTCCTCCGATCGCGTGCTGCCCGCCTTGTTCCTCGCCGATCCGGCCAAGGCGATCGCCTATGCCGATGACGACAAGGGCTATGGCGGCATCTACGAATATGACCTGGCAACGCTGAGCAAGGGCAAGCTGCTCTATGCCAGCAAGGGCTTCGACATCGGCGCGATCACCACCACGCACGACGGCGACGGCATAGCCGGGATCGACTATAACGAAGCTTCGTCGCGCACCGAATGGATCGACCCCGATCTCGCCAAGCTGCAGGCCGAGGTATCGGCGCAGATCAAGGGCGGCCATGCCGCGATCACTTCGTACAGCGACGATCATCGCCGGGCGACCGTCTATGTCGGCGGCGCGGATTCGCCCGGCGCCTATTTCCTCTACGACCGCGCCGACAGCTCGATGACGATGCTGTCCTACGCCAATCCCACGCTCAAGATGGCGCGGCTGCATCCGGTGAAGACGATCACCTACAAGGCGCGCGACGGGCTGGAGATCGCCGCGGTGCTGACGCTGCCGCGCGGCCGGCCGGCGAAGAACCTGCCGCTGATCGTTTATCCGCATGGCGGCCCCGGCGCGCGCGACGACGAGAGCTGGGACTGGTGGGCGCAGTTCCTCGCGGATCGCGGCTATGCCGTGATCCAGCCCAATTATCGCGGCTCCACCGGCTATGGCACCGAGTTCAACAACAAGGGCTATGGCGAATGGGGCCTGAAGATGCAGGACGACCTGAACGATGCGATCACCGCGCTCGCCAGCCAGGGCATCGCCGATCCCAAGCGCGTGTGCATCACCGGCGGCTCCTATGGCGGCTATGCGGCGCTCCGCGCGGCGCAGCGTGACGGCAAGCTCTATCGCTGCGCGGTGGCGTTCGCCGGGGTCTCCGACCTGGGCGCGATGAAGCACTACAATGCCGGCTTCCTGGGCGGCGCGGCGACGGGCGACTGGCTGAAGAAGCAGGCGCCGGACTTCAAGGCCGTGTCGCCGATCAGCAGCCCCGACCAGTTCAGCATCCCGGTGCTGCTGATCCATGGCAAGGAAGACGTGGTCGTCCCCTATTCGCAGTCGCGCGAGATGGCCGAGAAGTTGCGCCAGGCAGGCAAGCCGGTGATCTTCATCTCCCAGCCCCAGGGCGACCACCATTTCACCCGCGGCGAGGACCGGCTGCAGTTCCTCAAGGCGATGGAGGATTTCCTGAAGCAGCATAACCCGGCAGATCCGGCACCCACGCAGTGAGGGCGCCGTTTCTTGCCGCGGGTGCGGCATTGCTGGTGCTCGGCACGGCGCCTCTGGCGGCGCAGCAGGCAGCGCCCGCCACTGCCCTCATCCCGGCATCGACCTTTGCCGACCGTCCGTCGCTCAGCGCGCTGTCACTCTCCCCGGACGGCGGCCGGATCGCCGCGATCGAGCGTTCGGGCGACACGGCCCGGCTGCTCGTCTTCCGCGCCGGCGAGCAGCGCGACCCGCATTATTACGAGGTCGGCAAGCGGGCGATCACCGATGTCGACTGGGCGGGGCCGGACCATATCCTGATCACGGTGACCGTCTATGCGTCGTTCTTCGGCCTGCAATTGCCGGTTTCCCGCCTGATCGCGATCGACCTCAACACGCACGCGTTCCACGAAATCGATTCGGACAGCTCGAGCCTGGGCGCCGGCGACGTGCTCTATGTCGATCCCAAGGGGCAGTGGATGCTGCTGGCGGTGCAGCAGTCGATGACCAAGACGCCGCTGGTGAAGCGGATCGACCTCGCCACCGGCGCGGTGACCGTCGTCGAGAAGGCGCGCCCTGACATCTGGAGCTGGTTCGCCGACGGCAACGGCGTGGTGCGCGCCGGCATCGCCTATGACGATAACCGCTGGACGATGTGGTATCGCAGCCAGGCCGACGCCCCGCTGACCAAGGTCCGCTCGACGCTCGCCAAGGGCCTCGATGGCTCGATCGATTCGGTCCATTTCTTCCCCGGCGAAGAAACCGGCGTGATCGTCACCAATGCCAAGTCGGACCGGTTCGCCGCTTATCGCTTCGATTTCCGCACCGGCGAGATCGGCGACGAGATCTATGCCAATCCGCAGGTCGACGTCGACCGGATCATCGGCAATCCGGTGACGCGCGCGCTCTCCGGCATCGCCTATGAGGACGAACGCCACCATGTCGCCTGGATCGAGCCGGCGATGCAGGCGCTGCAGGCCAAGCTCGACCGGGCGCTGCCCGGGCTCGACAATCTGGTGATCGACCGCAGCCTGGACGGCAATCGGCTGCTGATCTGGTCGGCCGGCGCATCGGACAGCGGCACCTATTATCTGTTCGACATCGCCGCACGCCGGCTCGAGCGGCTGGTGCGCCCCTATGAGAAGCTCGGCGGCGTGCCGCTGGCGACGGTGCAGCCGGTGCGCTACGCCGCACGCGACGGCGTCTCCATCCCCGGCTATCTGACGCTGCCTCGCGGCCGCGACCCGCATGCGCTGCCGCTGATCGTGATGCCGCATGGCGGGCCGTTCGCGCGGGACAGCTGGGACTATGATCCCTTCGTCCAGTTCCTGGCGAGCCGCGGCTATGCCGTGCTCCAGCCCAATTTCCGCGGCTCCACCGGCTATGGCAAGCAGTTCGTCGAGCTGGGCTATGGCCAATGGGGCCGCAAGATGCAGGACGATCTCGACGACGGGATGGACTGGCTGGTCCAGACCGGCGTCGCCGATCCCAAGCGCGTCTGCATCATGGGCGCTTCCTATGGCGGCTATGCCGCGTTGTGGGGCGCGATCCGCAATCCCGAGCGCTATCGCTGCGCGGTGAGCCTGGCCGGGGTGACAGACCTGCCCGGCATGCTGAAGACCGACAAGCGCACCTTCTCCGCCCCACGCTACTTCAAGCAGTGGGAAAGCAAGGTGCAGGGCGAGAAGGACACCGATCTCAAGGCGCTCTCGCCGCTCGCCCAGGCAGTGCGGATGACGCGGCCGGTGCTGATTGGGCATGGGGAGAAGGATTCGAACGTCCCTGCCAAGCAGGCGCATGACATGGTCGCGGCGCTCGCTGCGCGGAAGGGTTCGCAGCCCGAAGTGGTCTCGGTCTTCTACAAGGACGAAGGCCACGGTCTTACCGACGCGAAGGACCTGACCGACTTCTTCGAGCGGCTCGACGCCTTCCTCGTCCGGCACAATCCGGCCGATGCAGCGAAGCAGTGAGCGCAAAGCGATGGAAAAACCGGCCCCCGGCGCCTATATGCAGTGCCGGACGGCTCCCAGCTTCCCTTTTTTCGCGCACCGCTGTAAAGGCACCGCCACTTTAGGCGCGCGCTGATCCACGAGGTATTTTTTGGCCAAAGAAGAACTGCTTGAAATGCGCGGACAGGTCGTTGAGCTTCTGCCCAACGCCATGTTCCGCGTCCGGCTCGAGAATGATCACGAGATCCTCGGCCATACCGCCGGCAAGATGCGCAAGAACCGCATCCGCGTGCTGGTCGGCGACGAAGTGCTCGTCGAGCTCACGCCCTACGACCTGACCAAGGGCCGTATCACCTACCGCTTCAAGTGATCGCTTGAAGTAATCCCCGTTCGCCCTGAGCTTGTCGAAGGGCCGTACTGCTCTTCACCAAGGGAAAGAACGGTGCTTCGACAAGCTCAGCACGAACGGCTCGGGTGGCGCCTCAGGCCGTGAAGCTCGTTCTCGCCTCCACATCGCCGCGACGGCTCGATCTGCTCAGGCGGATCGGCGCCGAGCCCGCGCGCGTGGCCGCGCCCGATGTCGACGAAGACGTCCGCCCCGGCGAGAGCCCGCGCGCCTATGTCCAGCGCGTCGCGATCGACAAGGCGCATGCCGTGGCGCGCGCCGCCGACGAGATCGTGCTGGCCGGCGACACCACCATCGCGGTGGGCAAGCGCATCCTCGCCAAGCCCGAGGACGAGGCCGATCTGCGCCGCATGCTCGCGCTGCTCTCCGGCCGGCGCCACCATTGCCTGTCCGCCATCTGCCTGATCGGCACCGACGGCAAGGCGCGCACCCGGCTCTCCGACACCGTGGTCGCCTTCAAGCGGCTGACCGAGGTGGAGATCGACTGGTACGTCGCCAGCGGCGAAGGCATGGGCAAGGCGGGCGGATACGCCATCCAGGGCAAGGCCGAGGCGTTCGTCCGCTATCTCGCCGGCAGCCATTCGGGCGTGGTCGGCCTGCCCGTGTTCGAGACGCGCGCACTGCTGGTGAGCGCCGGCTACCCGCTTGGCTGAGTGGCTCTACGAGGCCGGGATCGGCGAGAACCGCGCGGCTTTGGTCTCGCGCGGCAGCATCTGGAAGGCACGGATCGAGCTGGAGGGCAGCGCCCCGCGCGCGGACGCGGTGCTTGAGGCCAGGCTGGTCGACAAGGCCGCCAAGCTGATCGCGCTGGACGGCGGCGGCGAGGCGCTGTGCGACCATATCCCCAAGACGGTGACGCAAGGCGCGAAACTGCGCGTGAAGATCACGCGCGAGGCGATCCCCGAGCCGGGCCGCGCCAAGCTGCCCAAGGCCGTGCCGAGCGACGAGGAACTGACCGACGGGCCAAGCCTGCTCGAGCGGATCACCGCGACCGGGCTGCCGGTGCGGGTGCTGCGCGCGCATGAGCCCGATGCGCTCGAGGAAGCGGGCTGGTCCGAAGTGCTCGAGGAAGCGATCACCGGCGAGATCGTGTTTGCCGGCGGCGCGCTGCGGCTGTCCCCTACCCCGGCGATGGCGTTGTTCGACGTCGATGGCTCGGGCAATCTCGAAACCTTGTCAGTCGCGGCGGCGCATGCCGTGGCGCGCGCGATCGAGCGGCACGGCATCGCCGGATCGATCGGCATCGACTTCCCGACGCTGAGCGGCAAGGGCGCGCGGAATGCCGTGGCGGAGGCGATCGACGCCGCCCTGCCCCAGCCGTTCGAGCGGACCGCGGTGAACGGCTTCGGCTTCCTCCAGATCGTCCGGCGGCGCGTGCGCCCCTCGCTGCCCGAGCTGCTGCGTGCCGACCTGACCGGCGCCGACACCCGCGCCGCGCTGCGGCACATCGAGCGGCTTCCCCCGCCGCCCCCGACTACCCATATGGTGACCAGGAACATCGCGCGCCGCCTCGCCCAGCAACCCGGCTGGACCGCGGAGCTGGCGCGGCGAATCGGCGGCGTGACTGAATTCACGTCGGCTAAGGATTCTGCGGCTAAGGACTGACATGGCAAAGAACGACACCTGCCCCGTCTGCGGGCAGCCGAGCACGATCGAGAGCAAGCCCTTCTGCAGCCGCGGCTGCAAGGACCGCGACCTGCTGCAATGGCTGGGCGAAGGCTATCGCATTCCCGGCGAGACAGTTGACCTGCATGCAGATTCAGGGGTGGACAGCCCCGATAACCGCGCCTAAGAGGCCCGCTCCCCGGCACTCGCCGGGCGTGCCCGGGTAGCTCAGTTGGTAGAGCATGCGACTGAAAATCGCAGTGTCGGCGGTTCGACTCCGTCCCCGGGCACCACTTCCATCCTGAACGGACCATTCTCCTGCACCTGCAGGCGCGCGCAACTATAGGAAGCGCGGTCGCCCGGCGATATCCTCCCTCCCGGGGGACAGAGATGGCGGAAGCACCAGATACCGGAAACACGAAGCCACCGATCTTGATCGAGATCGGCGCTCCGCCGCGCGGCGACGTCGTTTTCCTCCCGACAGACGAGCATGGAACGCCCGGCCCACTCAATACCGCCATGCTTAGAGAGCTTGGCCTGCCAACGCAGCTTCCTTCGAGAGTGGACCTCACTCGCGGCTTTCATTTCGAACCGGCCGATGGCTTCCTGGTCTGCTTCATCGTCACGGTCGGGCACGGGCACACGCAAGATCTGCTTCGCAGCAACCTCTCGCAGGCACTGGATAGCTTGCGCCGCCGGGAGGTGCGATCGCTCTGGCTACCCCTGATGGGCATGGGCGAGGGCGGGCTGGATGGTGCTACCAGCCTCCGGATTACGGTCGAAGTGCTGGTGCGATATCTGCAATCCACGTCGTGGGAACTTCGCGCCACCATTGCAATGCCCGAGGGATTGGACCCCGACCTCGCGGTACAATGGCATCGCTCAGCGACGCGCCGGCTCGATCCTAGGCAAGTCGGATTTGTGCTCGCGGGCGCCGGCCATGCCGCCGGCTCCAGCGCGATCCTGGGCAAGGCCGACATCACTCTCGATCCTATCACCCCGGGCAAGCCCACCCCGCCACCGCCGACACCACCGCCCGGGGAGGACCCGTTTCGCTTGCTGCGCTCTGAGGCCGTGACCGCGGTCCTGACCTTCGCCAACGACCTGGCAGCCAATTCCAAGAGGCAAACGACTGCGCTATCGACCGCGCTGCTCTTCTTCGCGCTCACCGAAAGCCAGCGGGAAACGGCACCCGACGCACTACGCGAGGACGTTTCCGCTCGTTTCTTCAGCGCCGCGGTGCGAGCCGGAGCCGGCGCGAAATATGAGGACGAGCTGGAAGCCTATTTCGGGACCCGGCAATTCACCCAGCGGGCAGACCCGGTGGTGCGGATTGCCCCGACCGTGAATGTCGCGGCAATCCTGCGCCGCGCAAAGCAAATGGCAGGCGCCGCCGATACCGACGCGATCGAAGTTGATGACCTGATCGCCGCGCTGCTGGAACGACGTCAGGGCCGCGTGCACAATATCCTCGGCCGCATGGGCCTGGTGCCCGAGCAGTTGCTGATCGACTATCGCGACGCGCGGCTGGGCACCGTCGCCACCCGGTTCAACAACGATGTCGCGACCGACCAGGACCGGCTCGGCTATGACAGCTATGCCAGCGCGATATGCGATTTCCTGACGCACGCCGATACGCCGCCGCCGCTGAGCATCAGCATCCAGGCGCCGTGGGGCGGCGGCAAATCATCGCTGATGAAGCTGGTGCGCGATCGGCTCGATCCGCCCGATATCCGTAACGAGAGCAAGGAAAGGGCAGCGCGGGCGGCTGAAATGGCAAAACCCAGGCCGTTCCTGCAAAGGGTCGCCGGCTGGTTTGCCCGCGACAAGCAAGACCGGAAGCAGGAAGCGGCCCGGCACCGACATCTCTCGCTGGGCACGGTGCTTCGGCTGCTCGACCGGAAGCAGCCTTTCGAGATCGACCCGGACGGCACCGCGCCGGCGCCGGGGCAGATCTGGACGATCTGGTTCAACGCCTGGAAATACGAGACCACCGAACAGGTATGGGCCGGGCTGGTCGATGCGATCGTGTCGCAGGTCTCCGACCGGCTGCCGCTGTTCGAGCGCGAGAAGTTCCTGCTCAAGCTCCAGCTGGCGCGGATCGACGACGGCAAGGTCCGGCGGCGCATCTACGACCGGGTAGTGACGATCTGGTGGGCCAAGGTGCGGGCATGGGTCCTGAGCGGCGCCGCGGCGGTCCTCGTGCTGCTTGGCTTTGGCGCCAGCAAGACCCTGCAGGAGCTGCCGTTCCTCGGCCCGCTGACCCAGAAATTGACATCGCTGGGAACCGCCAACGGCTTCGCCGGCGCGATCGTCGTGCAGATATTGCTCTCCGTGTATGTGGTCGCCACCTATCTGCGCAGGAGCGTCAAGACCCGCCAGGAACCGGCAAACTTCAGCCTGGCCGACTATCTGCGCGTGCCCGACTATGACCAGGCCGTCGGCCAGCTGCATCAGATCCACGCCGACCTGCGCAAGGTGCTGGATGTCGTGCCCGGCAAACGCGACGGCAAGAACCACGCGCCGCTGGTGATCTTCATCGACGATCTCGACCGCTGCTCGCCGAACAAGGTCGCCAATGTGGTCGAAGGCGTGAGCATGCTGCTGGCGAGCGAAGCCTATCGATGCATCTTCGTGATCGGCATGGACCCGCAGATGATCGCCGCAGCGCTGGAGACTGCGCACAAGGACGTGCGCGAGCAATTGCCGCGCTATGAGCGCGCGGTGCCGCTGGGCTGGCGTTTCATGGACAAGTTCGTCCAACTGCCCTTCACCATCCCACCCACGACCCAGAACCAGTTCGGCCAATATGTCGAATGGCTGGCGACGGCCCCGGTGCAGGACACCGCGCCGCCCCCCGAACCCGGGGCCGCGCCGGACCCCGCGCCGGCGCCGGATCTCGAACCCGAAGTGTCGCCTGACGAGCATCCCGACGTTCCCCTGGACGAGATCGAAGCACCCGAGCCCGCGCAGTCCGCCATCCTCAGCTTCGCCGAGAGCCGCGATGTGGGCGAGCTTATCCGCAAGATATCGCTCTATTCGGTGGGCAACCCCCGCGAGATGAAGCGCATGGTCAATCTGGCGCGCTTCTATCTGGCGCTGCGCTCCGCACGGCTCGGGCGCGACGACCGATGGGTTTCGCCCGACCTCGACCAATATGCGCGCTGGATCGCGCTGACGCTGCGTTGGCCCGACATGCTCCGCTGGCTGCAATGGGGCGCGGACGAAGCGAGCTGGCCACCCGAAAAGGACCCGCCGGCGCTGGCGGTGCTACGTCTGCGCGTGCTCGAGGACGAGGCCGCGCGCGCGGAGGAAGCGGCCGACGAACCCGCCGAGAAACCATCTGCAGGCGGGACAGAACGGAAAGAGCCGCCAACGCCTGCGGAGAAATGGCGCAACGCGCTGGAGAAGCGGCTGAAGGTCCCGACCGAGCAGGATACCGATTGGGCATGCGATCCCAAGCTGTTCGAGTTCTTCAAGGCCGAGCGGGAGATCACCGCCGGAAAGCGCCTGTCCGATGCCAGTCGCCAGGGCTTCTGGTAAGGCTCAGCTGCCCGCGCCGAGCACCGACATGCCCGACACATTGCTTCCCGGTTCGTCGCGCAGCTGCGCGCGGTGACGGCTGAAGCCGTGGACTAGCAGGATACCTGCCACCAGCATCACGACAGCGGCAATGGCCAGGGCGAGCAGGTTTCGCCTGCTGCCCAGCTCGTGATGCTGCGGGTCCTCCTGCGGTTCCATCGCGACTGATACCCGCGACAGCGCCGGCGGTTCCATGGTTAACGGGCGAGCAGTGCCGCCCAGTCGGCCGGCTTGCGGCCGGTGCGCGCGGCGAGCTTCGCGGCGAAGTCGCGATAGTCGGCGTTTATGAGCGATGCGAGCGCATAGGTGTTCACCGCGTTGCCGGGGTCCCAGGGGTGCGGCGCATATTCCTTCTGCCCCGCCTGGGCGCGCTCGCGATCAAAGGCGATCTGCGAGTTGGCGAACTCGACATGGGTCTTCTCGCCCGCGGCATAGGGCTCGAGCCATTTGAGCGCCCCGGCAAGGCTCGATCCGGTCGGGCTCTTCCAGCCATACCAGTCCTGATCGTGCGCCTGGGCGGCCATGACGGCCATCAGCATCGGATCGAGATTATAGGTGACGTAGTGGAGCGCATCGCGCTCATAGAAGTCGAACACCGATCCGTCGGGGCGGATATTGCCCGCGACCTGCTTGCGGAACGCCGCGCGGGCGCGGTCGATCAGCCTGACGTCCCCCACTTCGAACGCCGCCATCGTCGCCAGCTTGATGCGGTGGCTCTGCCAGTTGGTGTGCGCGTTCTTGGGCGTGCCGTCCATCGCGTCGAGATAGCCGCTCGCCATGCGGCGCCAGAAGCCGTCGAGCTTGGCCTTGAGCGCGGGCGCCAGGTCCGCCTCGGTCAGGTCGGTGGCGAGGATCAGCGTGTCGAAGCCGGTCTCGTCGATCGGGTTGAACGACATGTGATAGACGTCCGCCCAATTCTCCAGATAGCGCGCGGTCTGGTCGAGATAGCGCCGGTCGCCGGTCAGCCGCCAGGCGAGCGCCAGCGCGATGACGATGCCCTGATCCTCCTTGGCCTTGAGGCTGATCTCGCGGATGCCCTTGCCGGGCAGCGTGCCTTCGGTGTGGAGCTCGGGAATGGCGCCGGGCGCGCGGGCAAGCGCGGCGTCGGCGCGCGCGATCACCCGGCGCGCCACCGGATCGGTGCGCGGCACCTCGCGGGCGAAGCCGGGGCCGAGGATCGCCTGGTCCTGCGCCGATGCGGGAACGGCGCCGAACGCGAACAGGGCGGCGGCGCTGCAGAGGAGGAGCTTCATCGGAATATCCTGGAAAGGAAGCGGAGCGGCCGGGAGGATAGCCGCTCCGCCTCTAGTTACGCTAGAAGCTGCTGCGGATCGTCAGCGTGTAGGTGCGCCCGTCATAGTCGATGCGGCGCGGCAGCATCGGATCATTCTCATATTCCGAGCGGGTCGCGTTGGTGAGGTTGTACGCGTCGAGCGAGATCGAGAAGTTCTTGCTGAGGTTGAGCGAGGCCGAGGCATCGAGCTGGCTGCGCGCCTTCACCGTGCGGGCATCGCCGACGAAGCTGTTGCCGGCGGCGAGATCATATTTGCCGCGATGGTTGAACACCGCGCGGATGCCGAACAGCTTGGTCTCGTAATAGCCGATCAGGTTGAGATTGTGCTTGGCGACGCTCGGCAGCGTGATCGCGTTACCCGCCGTGTCCTTCCCGTCGATCTGGGTGTAGGTGTAGTTCGCCGCGCCGCCGAGATATTTGAGGAAGCCCGGCAGGAAATCGAGGTTCTGCTGCACCGAGACCTCGACGCCGCGCACCCGCATTGGCTGCTGGTTGGTGAGGCCGCTGGCGACCACCCGCGCGTTGACCAGCGTGCCGCCCGCGCCGATGAACTGGTTCGAGCTCATGCAGTTGGGGCCGACGATGGTCAGGTTGCCCAGGCCGTAATCGACGCCGTTGATGCGCCCGTCGGCCGGGCAGAGTATGTTCTGATCGGTGATCGGGCCGATATAGCCCTTGATGTTCTTCTGATAGACCGCGATCGCGAAGGCGCCACCGGGTCGGTTGTACCATTCGAGCGAAAGGTCGAACGAGTCGGCGGTATAGGGCTTGATGCTCGTCGCGCCGATCGTGACCGTATAGACCGGGTCGACCGGCGGGGTCAGCGCCTCGGGCACCTGGACGAAGCTGATCGGCACGGTGTCACGCGGCTGCGGGCGGACATAGGTCTTGTAATAGGCGCCGCGCAGCAGGAGGTTCCTGGTGATGTCCGCCGCGAACATCGCCGAGGGCAGCCAATAGTCGTAATGGTCCTTGTAGATCCGGTTGGACATGAAATGGTTCACCGGCCCGGCCAGCGTCGAGAGCGCGCTGGCGCAGTTGCGGCAATCGAGCGCGTCGATGCGCTGGTCGGTCGTCTCGTAGCGGACGCCGGCATTGCCGCGGACGCGCATGCCGAGGATCCGGGTATCGAACCGGCCCATCACATAGGCCGACATGACCTTCTTGGTGTTGGTGAAATTGTTGTTCCAGTAATTGGCGTCCCAATAATTGTTCACCAGCCCATAGGGAGTGAGGAACACGCCGCCGCTGCCATAGACGAACTGGCCGGGCAGTCCGTTAGGGTTGGCGGTGGTGCGCGGATTGGTGTTCACCGGGGTGATCGCGCTCAGCACCTGCTGGATGTTGAGATCGCGCCAGTTGGCGGTGTAGCCGTTCGCAGTGCCGCCGAAGAAATCGCCGACATAGGGGTTCACCAGCGACATCGCCTGGGTGATGTTCGCGGTGCTGGTGCCGAGCGAGGTGTTGCGCGAGCCGATCGAGGTATAGCTGTTATATTCGTAGCGCAGGCCCGCCTGCACCGCGGAGAGCAGCCCGCCGACCTGGCGCTCGAAATCGAGCTGGACGGCGTCGAGCGTGTTCCACGACTGGCCGTTGGTGCCGGTGACGCCGAAGCGGTCGCCCTGGGTGTTCGCCGGCGCACCCGGCATCTGCGCGCCCGCCTGGGTCGCCTGGTTGGCGGCCGAGGGCAGCGGATAGCCGCCGACCGGGATGTGCGAGGCGTTGGGCGTGTTGAGGACGAAGCGCGCATCCTGCAGGCTGGTACCGCCGGTGAAGATCGAGGCGGTGATGCCGTTCAGCCCCGCGGTGCCGAGGTTGCGATAGGGGTTCTGGATGACGTCGAGCTCGATCTGGTTGGCGAGCACCTGCGCGCGCGAGATCGTGCCCTGCGCAGTCACCTTCCAGTCGTCGTCCTTGAACTCCATCGTCGGGTTGATCGCCCAGGTCTTCTGCTTGGCCGGCTCGGAGCGGATCGAGTCGTAGGTCTGCAGATTCTCGGCCGAGAACTGGTTGATATAGGCGCGCGCGCCGCTCGAGGTCTGGACGACATAGGGCGTGCCCAGGCTGGTGAAATGCGCCACCGCCGAGGTTGCCGCGAGCGCGGTGTTGGTGTTGTTGCCCGCCGAAGTGTCGATGTAGAGCAGATGGTTGGTGCCCTGATCGAGGTTGCGCTCGGTGTAGAAGCCGGTCGCGCCGAACTTGATCGTGTCGCTCGCCTGCCATTCATAGCCGGCCGCACCGGTGAGCAGATGGCCCTTGTTGAGGCGGACGAACTGGCGGACCTGGCTGGGATAATAGACCCCGCCCGGATATTGCGCGATCAGCGCCTGATAGGTGGGGTTGGACGCGGCGGCCTGCTGGTTGCCGACCTGGATCGCGCCGAGGCGGTTCGCCCAGGTGTTGACCGAGATCGAATCGCGGCGGAACTTCTCGTCCTTGTAGGAGACGACGCCGAACACCGCGAAATCATCGGTGATGTGCGCATTGTAGCCTGCGGAGATCGCCGGGCTGCCGAGATCGCCCAGGTCGTTATATTCGTACGACGCCTTGGCCCAGCCGCCAGGCTTGCGGCCGAGCGCCGGCGCGATGCGCAGATCGACATTGCCCGACAAGCCGCCCGCCAGATTGTTGGCCGAGGGCGACTTGATCACCGAGATCGCCGTGAAGATATCCGAATTGAACGCGCCGAGCGGCGTCGACGAAGTGTTGGTCGCGCTGCCCAGGATCGGATCGGCGAAGCCGCCGCCGTTCAGGGTCGTGCGCGCGAACGAGCCCGGCAAGCCGCGCAGGCTGATCGTGGCGTTGCGCGAATCCGCCTCGCGGTTGATCTGCACGCCCGGGATGCGCTGCACCGCCTCGCCGACGTTCAGATCGGGGAAGCGGCCCAGGCCGTCCGACGAGATCGAATCGGTGATCTGATCGGATTCGCGCTTGATGTTGAGCGCATCGGCATAGGCGCGACGGAAACCGGTGACCACGATCTGGTCGGCCGGGGCGGGCTCCTCGGCCTGCGGTGCGGTGGTCTGGCTGTCGGTGGTGGTGCCGTCGGTATTCTGCGCGAACGCAGGCGTGCTCAGCAGGATGGCGCACAGCGCCGAACCGGCCAACAGAGCAGTCCTCTGCATGACAATCTCTCCCCATCGTGTTCCCGGCTTTTGTTTTTGCCAGTCATGCTGGCACCGGTGTCAGGCCAATAAGGCCAAGCCGGAAACAAATGTCAATAGAATGGTCAGGCCACATTGCATTATTGGTCGGGCAAACAGGGTGCACAGGGGAGAATCTGCCTCCCGCCCCTTGCGCGACACAGTTGCTCACGGCCAAAGCTGGCCTGTCCAGCTACACTTTCGGGTAGTTCGCGCGTTCGACGCGCATCGATGGCGCGGAATCAGCCGCGCCCCGCGCGCCGTGAGGCACGCGGGGAGCGGGGGCGGAGGTTGGCTATCAACCCTGGGGTGGCTGCTGCCAACCTCCGCCAAGCGCTAGGAACAGAGTGATCGTCGCGTCCGAGAAGCCCGATTCGGCCTGGGCGAGCAGCAACTCGTTGCTCGCCTGGGTCCGCTCGGCATCGAGCACGGTCTGGAAGGCCTCGGCGCCGGAACGGTAGCGCAGCCGCGCGATGCGGGCCGCCTCGCCGCTCGCCTCGCGCGCGCGGCGCAGCGCCTCGACCTGCTGCCCCGCCGCGACATAGGCGGCGAGCGACGTCTCGACGTCCTGCAGCGCAGTCAGCCAGGTGCCGTCGAAGGTGGCGAGTGCCGCATCGGCGCCGGCCCTGGCCTGGGCGATACGCGCGCGCGCGACGCTCATGTTCGGGAAGCTGAACGAGAGCAGCGGCCCGATGCTGAAGTTCAGGCCCGAGCTCTTGAACAGCCCCTCCGGCGAATTCGCCGTCGAACCGATCGAGCCGCCGATCGAGATATTCGGATAGAGATCGGCGGTGGCCACACCAACCTGCGCGGTTGCCGAGGCGAGCCGGCGCTCGGCGGCGCGCACATCGGCGCGGCGGGCCAGCAGGGTCGCGCCGTTGCCGACCGGGATCGCCTGCTTCACCACCGGCGGCGTGTTGCAGGCAGCGGCATCGGCCGGGAACTCGGCCGGCGGCTTGCCGGTGAGCACCGCGAGGCGGAACAGCGCCGCCTTGCGCTGCGCCTCGTAGAGCGGGACCGTCGACCGGGTCTGCTCTAGCAGCGCCTGGCCCTGGCTGGTCTGCAGCCCGGTGCCGCGGCCGCCTGCCTCGAGCCGGCGGGTCAGGTCGAACGTGTCTTCCTGGAGCTTCAGCGTCTGCGCGGAGACGGCGAGCTGCTGGCCGGCGGCGCAGGCATCCGAATATGCGCGGATCGTCTCGGCGACGACGGTGACGCGGGCCAGGTCATAGGCAGCCTGGCTGGCCTCGACATCGGCGCGCCCGGCCTGGATGGCGCGGGTGATCTTGCCGAACAGATCGACCTGGTAGCCGACGTCGAAGCTGGCCTGATAGCTGTCGCCGCGCGGACCGGGACCGTCGATGCCGAGCGTCGAGCCCGAAACCTGGCCATAGCCGCCCTGCGCGTTGACCGTGGTGCTGGGCAGCCGCGCCGAACGCGTCTCGCGCAGCACCGCCCGCGCCTGGCGCAGGTTCGCCGCGGCGACGCGCAGATCGGTGTTCGCCGCCAGCGCCTCGTTCACCAGCCGCTCGATCGCCGGATCGTTGAACAGCCGCCACCAGTCCGCCGGCGGTTCGTCGGCGACGAAGCCGGCGGCACTGGCCTGGCTCAGATCGCCCTGGGCCGGCGCCTTGGGCGCGGGCGAGACATAGTTGGGACCGACCACGCAGCCCGACAGCGTCAGGCCCGCGGCGAGCAAGATGAGGGTACGCTTCATTGCGCTTCTCCGGTCGCGGGTGCGGGTGTCTCGGGAGCCGCGGGCGCCTCCTTGCTCACGCGGCCGCCGCCCCATTTGCGCATCAGCACATAGAAGATCGGCGTGAAGATCAGGCCGAAGATGGTGACGCCGAGCATGCCGAACACCACCGCGGTGCCGAGCGACTGGCGCATCTCCTGGCCCGGGCCGCTGGCGATCGCGAGCGGGATCACGCCGAAGATGAACGCGAACGAGGTCATCAGGATCGGGCGGAGACGCGAGCGGGCCGCATGGATCGCCGCATCGAACCGGTTCATGCCCTCTTCCTCGCCCTGCTTGGCGAACTCGACGATCAGGATCGCGTTCTTCGCCGCCAGCGCGATCAGCACGACAAGGCCGACCTGGGTGAGGATGTTGTTGTCCATCCCCCGCAGGTTCACGCCGAGCAGCGCCGCAAGGATGCACATCGGCACGATCAGGATCACCGCGAGCGGCAGGGTGAGCGCTTCGTACTGGGCCGCCAGCACGAGGAACACGAACACCACGGCGAGGACGAAGATCAGCGCCGAGGAACTGCCCGCCGCCTTTTGCTGGTAGGCGAGGCCGGTCCATTCATAGCCATAGCCCGGCGGCAGCACCTTGCCCGCCATCGCCTCCATCGCCGCGAGCGCATCGCCCGTGGACACGCCCGGCGCCGCGCCGCCCTGCAGCTCGACCGCGGGCAGCAGGTTGTAGCGCACCACGCGCGACGAGCCCGAATCGCGGTTGAACGTCGCCACTGCCGAGAGCGGCACCATCGCCCCGCTCTTCGAGCGCACCTGCAGGCGGCCGATATCGCTGATGTCGTCGCGCGAGGCCGGCTCCGCCTGCGCGGTCACGCGGAAGGTGCGGCCGAGCAGGTTGAAGTCGTTGACATAGGTCGAGCCGATATAGGTGCTGATCGCGTCGAACACCTGGCTGGGCTCCACGCCCATGATCTGCGCCTTGTCGCGATCGACATCGGCGCGGATCTTCGGGTTGGCAGTGTTGAACAGCGAGAAGACCTGGGTGACCTTCTTCTCCTGCATCGCCGCGCCCATCATCGCGCCGGTCGCGCCTTCCAGGCCACGCCAGCCGCCATTGGCCGACTTGTCCTCGATCATCATCACGAAGCCGGAGCCGTTGCCCAGGCCCTGCACCGCGGGCGGCGCGATCATGAAGATGTTGGCGCCGCTGATCTGCCCGGCGATCGCGCCGGTGAGCTGGCCGGCCAGCGCCTCGGCACTCTGCTTCTTGCCGCGCTCGGACCAGTCCTTGAGCTTGATGAAGAACACGCCCGCGTTCGACGCCTGGCTGAAGCTCGCGCCGTCGAGGCCGGCAAACGCCGCGCCGTCGGTCACGCCATCGGTCTTGGCGGCGATCGCATAGGCCTTGTCGACGACTTCGCTGGTGCGCTCGAGCGACGAGCCCGGCGGCAGCTGGACGACGCCGATCAGGAAGCCCTGGTCCTGCTCGGGGATGAAGCCCGTCGGCGTGGCGGTGAGGCGCCAGCCGGTCAGTGCGAGCAGGCCCGCATAGACGATCATCATGATCAGGCCCATGCGGATCAGCCGGCCCGTGACACGGCCATAGCGATCCGACAGCCAGTCAAAGCCCTGGTTGAACTTCTCGGCACCGACCTTGATCGGGCGCATCCAGCGCGGGCCGCTATCGGCATCGATATCCTGGTGCGGCTTGAGCAGCAGCGCGGCGAGCGCCGGCGACAGCGTGAGCGAGACGAGCAGCGAAATCGCCGAGGCGGCCGCGATCGTCACCGCGAACTGGCGGTAGAAGATGCCGGGGATGCCGCCGACCATCGCGGTCGGGATGAACACCGAGATCAGCACCAGGCCGATCGCGACCAGTGCGCCCGACACTTCCTTCATCGTGAGATGCGCAGCCTCGCGCGGCGAGAGCCCGGCGCGGATATGCTTCTCCACCGCCTCGACCACGACGATCGCGTCGTCGACCACGATGCCCACGGCGAGCACGAGTGCGAACAGCGAGAGCGAGTTGATCGAGAAGCCGAGCGCGAGCTGCACCGCGAAGGTGCCGACCAGCGCGATCGGGATGGCGACGATCGGGATCACCGCCGCGCGCCAGGTCTGGAGGAAGATGATCACGACCACGACGACGAGGACGACCGCTTCGAGCAGCGTGTGCTGCACGGCTTCGACCGAGGCCGAGACATATTCGGTCGGGTTGTAGGGGATGCTGTACTGAAGGCCCTGCGGGAAGTCCTTCTTGAGCGTGTCCATCTCCTTCAGCACCAGATCGGCCGCGGAGAGCGAGTTGGCGCCCGGCTGCTGGACGATCGCGAGCGCGATGCCGCGCTTGCCGCCGAACGAGCCGC
Source organism: Sphingomonas sp. HITSZ_GF (assembly GCF_029543155.1). GTDB lineage: Bacteria > Pseudomonadota > Alphaproteobacteria > Sphingomonadales > Sphingomonadaceae > Sphingomonas. The sequence goes on from NZ_JARQXA010000007.1 coordinate 59,464, forward strand.
GGATCGAATAGTCCTGGCTGCCCAGCTCGATGCGCGCGACATCGCTCAGCTTGGTGAGCGCCGCGCCCGAGGGATCGGACTTGATCGTGATGTTGCCGAACTGCTCGACGCTCTGCAGGCGGCCCTGCACGTCGACCGGCACTTCGAACGAGGGATTATCCTTGCCCGTCGGCGCCGAGCCGAGCGCGCCGCCCGCGGTCTGGACGTTCTGCGCCTGGAGCGCGGCGATGATCTCGGCCGAGGTCAGGTTGCGCGCCGCCGCCTTGTCCGGATCGATCCAGACGCGCATCGCATAATTGCCGCCGCCGAAGATCTGCACCGTGCCGACGCCTTCGAGGCGCAGCAGCCGGTCGCGGATCACCGTGTTGGCGTAATTGCCCATATAGTCGACGTCGAGGCTGTCGTCCGGAGACGTCAGCGCCACGATCATCAGGAAGCCCGATTCCTGCTTGTTCACCGTCACGCCGATCTGGCGGACCTGTGCGGGCAGGCGCGGCAGCGCGAGGTTGACGCGGTTCTGCACCAGCACCTGCGCGGCATCGAGATCGGTGCCAGGCTTGAAGGTGACGGTGACCTGGCCCGCACCCTGGGTCGACGAGGAGCTCATGTAGAGCATGCCCTCGACGCCGTTGATCTCCTGCTCGAGCGGCGCCGACACCGTCTCGGCGATGATCTCGGGCGAGGCGCCGGCATAGGCGGCCTGGACCGAGATCGTCGGCGGGGCGATCTCCGGATATTGCGACAGCGCGAGCAGCGGATAGCAGAAGGCGCCGATCAGGGTGATGAACACCGAGATCACCGCCGCGAAGATCGGCCGCTCGATGAAGAAGCTGGAGAAGCCGCGGCGCTCCGGCTTTTCCGGGGCCGGCAGGGCCTGGTGGGTATCGCTCATTGCGCCGTTCCTCAGCGGTTGCCGGCGGGCTGGGCAGTGGAAGCGGGCGCGTCGGCCGGCGGCGCGGAGGCGGCGGGCGTCTCGGTGATCTTGCCCGGCATCGGCGTGACCTTCACGCCCGGGCGGGCGCGCTGGGTGCCGTCGATGATCACCCGGTCTTCCTTGGTCAGGCCCGAGCGGATCACGCGCAGATTGCCGCGCAGCGGCCCGGTCTGCACCGGGCGCGCGGTCACCGTGTTGCTCTTGTCGACGACGAACACCACCTGGCGCGCGGCATCGGCCATCACCGCGGTGTCCGGCACCAGCAGCGCCGGATAGGGCTTCGATGCCTCGAGGCGGGCCGAGCCGAACATGCCGGGCTTCAGGAAGCCACCCGGATTGGCGATCACCGCGCGGGCGCGGATCGTGCCGGCGCCGGCATCGAGTGCATTGTCGACGAAGTCGAGCGAGCCGTTATGCGTATAGTCGCTCTCGTCCGAGAGCTTGACCTTCACCGGGGTTCCGGCCTGAGTGCCCGTGCCCTGGCGCTGATATTTGAGCAGCAGCGCTTCCGATCCCTGGAAGACGAAGTGGAGCGGATCGACCGAGACGATCGTGGTCAGCACGGTCTGGTCGGCGGCGACCGAATTGCCGATATCGACCTTGCGCTCCGAGATGCGGCCGCTCAGCGGCGCGGTGACGCGGGTGAAGCCGAGATCGAGCTGGCGTGCGCGCAGGTTCGCCTCCGCCGCCGCGACCTGGGCACTGGCCGAACGCAGCGCGGCGCGGCGCTGCTCGAGCTCTTCCTGGCTGGCCGCGCGCTGGGCGACCAGCGCTTCGGAGCGGGCATATTCGGTCTGGGCGTTGGCAAGCGTCGCCTTGGCCTGGGCGACCTGCGCGGCGGCCTGGGCGACGGCGGCTTGGGCCGGGCGCGAATCGATCGTGAAGAGCAGCTGGCCCTTGCGGACGAACTGGCCGTCCTTGAACCACACGCCCTGCAGATAGCCCGAGGCGCGCGGACGCACCTCGACATTCTGGATCGCCTCGAAGCGGCCGACGAACTCGTCCCAGTCGACCACGTCCTGCACCAGCGGCGCGGACACGGTGACGGGCGGCGCGCCCTGCTGGGGCGGCTGCGCCCCACCACCGCCGCAACCGGCGAGAGCGAGCGCGGCTGCGAGCGCCGGAATGAGCAGCTTGCGGTTCTTCGAATGCATGTTCGATCCCTAAATCCGTGCCCCTGGACGGACATCCTCCGCGGCGTCGTTTCTTCAAACGAACGACTTCCGATTTCGCCCCCGCTAGGCCCGAACCCAAAGCTTGTCAACGACCGTGGACATATGTCCACAACGGTTGACTATCCTCACCGCCATGTTAGGGAAATCGGCCATGATCCCACCGGTTCCGTCGCGGCATCGCAATGCCATCGCGACGCGCCAGGCAATCCTCGCCTCGGCCCGGCGGCACTTCGCGCGCGAGAATTACGAGAATGTCGGCCTGCGCGAGATCGCGGGCCATGCCGGCGTCGACCCCGCGCTGGTCAGCCGCTATTTCGGCAGCAAGGAAGCGCTGTTCCTCGAAGCCGTGCGCGGCGAGGACAAGGACATCATGGACGGCGCCACTCCCGGCGCGGTGGCCGAGCATTTCGCCCAGCTCTTCCTCGACAAGGGCGACAAGCCGGCGGAGGAACGCGAGACGCATCTCCAGCGCTTCCTGATCCTGCTCCATTCGGCCGCCTCGCCCAAGGCCGGCCAGATCATCCGCGAGACGATCGACACCGACATCCTGCGGCCGGTGGCGCAGGAGCTGGGCGGGGAGGATTCGGACATGCGGGCGGCGATGGCCTTTGCCGTGCTGATGGGCATGGGCATCATGCAGAACATGCTCGCCGTTGACCCGCTCGAATGCAGCGAAGCCGACAATGCCCGCTTCGAGAAGCGCCTGGTCCACATCTTCCAGGCCGCGCTGGAGCCGCTGGACGACTGACATGGCCGCGCCGCCGGTCCGCAAGATCATCCATGTCGACATGGACGCCTTTTACGCATCGGTGGAGCAGCGCGACGATCCGGCGCTCAGGGGCAGGCCGGTCGCCGTGGGCTATGCCGCCGCGCGCGGCGTGGTGGCGGCGGCAAGCTACGAGGCGCGCAAGTTCGGTGTGCGCAGCGCCCTGCCCTCGGTCACCGCGCTGCGGCGCTGCCCCGAGCTGGTGTTCGTCAAGCCGCGCTTCGAGGTCTATCGCGCGGTCTCGAAGCAGATCCATGCGATCTTCGCCGACTATACCCCGATCATCCAGCCGCTCTCGCTCGACGAAGCCTATCTCGACGTCACCGCCAACCTGCGCGGGATCGAGACCGCCTGGGCCACCGCCAAGGAGATCCGCGCGCGCATCCTGGAGGAAACCGGGCTCACCGCCTCGGCGGGCATCTCGTACAACAAGTTCCTCGCCAAGCTCGCCTCGGACCAGCGCAAGCCCAATGGCCAGTTCGCGGTGACGCCCGAGATGGGCGCGGCCTGGGTGGAGACGCTTCCGGTCAAGCGCTTCCACGGCGTCGGGCCGGTGACCGCCAGGAAGATGCAGGGCCTGGGGATCGAGACCGGCGCGGACCTGCGCGGCAAGTCGATCGAGTTCCTGCGCGCGCATTTCGGCAGCTCGGCGGACTGGTATTACGCGATCGCCCGCGGCGAGGACGACCGCCCGGTCGACGCCGAGCGCATCCGCAAGTCCTCGGGCTCGGAAACCACCTTCGACCGCGACCTTGTCGAGCCGGCGGAGATCGAGGCGGGCGTGCTGGAGATGGCCGAGGACGTCTGGGCCTGGTGCGAGAAGGCGCAGGAATTCGGCCGCACGGTGACGGTGAAGGTGAAGTACGCCGACTTCCAGATCATCACCCGCAGCCGCAGCCTCTCCGCCGGGCTGGTCGACCGCCGCGAGGCGCTGCGCGAGATGAGCCTGTCGCTGATCCGCTCGGTGCTGCCGACGCCCAAGGGGATCAGGCTGGTGGGGGTGACGGTTTCGAACTTCGAGGAACGGCTGGGGGAGGAGTTGCCGTTCTGAGCGCCCGCGATCACCAGAAACTTTTATTCGCTCTCCGCGATATCGAAGTCATCAAAGGGGCTCGGAACCCTTTCTTCATCTCGCATCTCTTTCTCGGCCGAGATGAATTCCGGTGAGGACGTATTGATTATTGTCTCGTCCCAAGGAGTCTTCAACTTCAGCAAGGGAGGCTCCCAAGCCTCAACCGTGAAGGAGCTGTAACCACGCTGCTCACCTAAGCCGGTGGTAACACGGTAACGCCTGCCAATCTCGAACATGTCGCTCATGATCCAACCTCCCAAGCCTCCCTACCGAGGTGAGGATAGCTTTCTCTCGCCTCAATCGGGAGCGTCCAGTCGTGCATCTCTTCAGCAAGAAGGAAACGAATTTCCTCAAAACTCATCGCATTAACATCGCGCGGCAACCAACCATGCTTATTTATGAGATAAAAGCGAACAGCTTCAAGCCCATCGTGCGCTTTGTATCCTTCTCGCTTGGCAATATGGTCACCAAACATCTCTAAACTGAAATGCAGCGCCCCAGATGTGAAATGCAATTGCGCCCTAATATCGGCCATTCGCCTCTCACCACTTCCCCCGCGAGCATTGATAGTTTTACCCTCAGGCATACCCACACTCCTCGTCGAACCATCAAATCACTAGTTGAACCACGACGATCATCCAAGCGCCACCATTCTAATCAATACCTAGCGCCCCGGCCGGTACACCCGCTCGACATGCCCCTTGAGGTCGTCGGGGTAGAAATAGACCGGGCGCAGGTCGCCTGCTGCATAGCGTCCGGCCTGGTCGGCGAAGTGCTTCGAGGCCGGGTCGCCGCTTTCGCCGCCGGCGCTCACTGCCCAGGCCTTCACCTTCGGCCCGAACTCCACCGTCGCGACGAAGCTGTTGCCACGGGTGCCGTAATAGCGCTTCGTCCCCGGGTAGCGGGCGGCGCCGAACGAGGCGAGCGAGCCCCATTGCGCCGAGGCGAAGGGCACCGGGATGCTCGGCCTGGCATCGTCGAACTTCTGGACGACCGCGCCGTCGTTGCGCTGGAAGCGGTTGATCTCGCCCCAGGGCACCTGCCAGTTGCCGAAATCCTGCGCCAGCCGGTCGACCGCGGCGGCAAGCGCGTCGATCCGCTGCGCGTCGCTGGCGCGCTCGGCCATCCAGTCCCACACCGATAGCCCGGCCGCCTTAGCCGGCGCCGCGCCGGGTGCCCAGAGCGCCTCGCCCCAGAACACCGCGAGCGACGTCGCGGTCGAGGTGGCGGACCAGCGGCGGTCCCAACCCTTGAGCAGCGCCACCGGCTCGGCAAGCTTCGCCTTGCGCGCATCGCCGTCGGGCAGCTTCTCCCAGGCCGCAACCAGCCCGGGCAACAGGCGATCGAAGGCGGGCAGGAAGCTGTCATAGGCCGCCTGGCGCAGCGTTTCGGGCGTGAAGTCGCGGCGCGCGTTCAGCACCTGGAGCGCATGCGCGCCGCGCGGGTTCTCGCCGGCCTGGTCGAAATAGCGCGGATAGTCCGCCGCCCTGGGACTGTCGGCGCCCGCCGCGGTCCAGGGCCAGTTGTTGACGTTATAGGCCCAGCCATTCTTGGGGTTCACCACCTGCGGCAGGCTGGCGAGGCTGTGCAGCCCCTTCCAGTCGGTCGCCGGATCGCTGCCGTCCACGGGCTTGCGATAATCGAAGCGATCGTCGCGCACCGGCATGAACTGCGGCATCAGGAACGCGATCTCGCCCTTCGAATCCGCGAACAGCGTGTTGTTCGAGCTGTTCGCCTTGAGCTCGGCGACCTTGAGGAAGCTCGCATAGTCGCTGGTCTTGGTGCGCAGGAAGCTCTGCTGCAGCGCTTCGACCGGCTTGTTCATCAGCGCGAAGGCGATCCATTTGCCGTCCGCCTCGCGGACGATCGGGCCGTGATGCGTGGCCCAGGTCGTGAAGCTGCGCTGCGCCTGGCTGCCGTCCGCCGCGCGGTACGACAGGGTGATCCGCTTGACCGCAAGCGGACGCGTCTCACTGCCATAGCGATAGAAGCGATCGCCGGGCACGTTGCTGACGATCGTCTCGGCGAACTCATCGACATTGTCGACGCCGCTCGAGGTGTGCATCCAGCCGGCCTTGGCGTTGAAGCCCTGGTAGATGAAGAACTGCCCCCAGGTGGCGGCGCCATAAGCGTTCAGCCCCTCGCCGCTCGTCACCTGCTGCTCGGCACGGAAGAAGAAGCTGGTGTGCGGGTTGATCAGCAGCAGCGCATGGCCGTCGCGCGTATGGCCGGGCGCGATCGCGGCGCCGTTCGAGCCCTGGGGTTCCTTGAACACCAGCCCCTTCTCGGCATCGGTCATCGCGACGCGCTGCTTGCCGTAGAACGCCTCGAGCTGGCTGAGCGGCACGCGCTCGATGTCGCCGCCGATGCTGCCTTCGGAGAAGCTCAGCGCCATCCAGGGCTCGAAATGCGTGAGCACCCGCGGCTTCACCTGCGGATGGGTGGCGAGATAATAGTTCAGCCCGTCGGCCCAGGCCTGCATCAGCGTGCGCAGCCAGGCGGGGCTCTTCGCGTAATCGGCCTTGAGCACCTCTGGATCGACGAACAGCCGCTGGCGCAGATCCTGCCAGATCGCGCCCTCGCCCTCCGCCTCGGCAAGCCGGCCGAGGCTGACCAGATAATTGGTCTCGATCCGGTTGAAGTCGTCCTCGGCCTGGGCATAGATCATCCCGAACACCGCATCGGCATCGGTCTTGCCGTTGATGTGCGCCACGCCCCAATCGTCGCGCGTGATCGTCACCCGCGCCGCCTGCGCCTGCCAGCGCGCGGCATCGGCCTGGGCATGGGCGCCGGCAACGGGCGCGGTGGAAGCGAGGAGGGCGGCGACGAGGAGCAGGCGAGTCATGCCTGCACCCTAGACACAGTTTGCTCAGTCCGGAATCACTTCGATCCCGACGATCTCGATTGCCCCGGGCCTGCCGGCGAAATCGAGCTTCTCGCCTTCCTCTGCGCCGATCAGCGCCTTGGCGAGCGGGGCCTGGAAGGAAAGCCGGTCGGCCGCGGGATCGGCCTCGTCATGGCCGACCAGATCGATCACACGCTCCTTGCCCGCCATGCGGATGCGCACGCGCGAGCCGATGCCGACGACGCCGATCTCGGGCACCGGGGCGATCTGCGCGGTGGTGCGGCGGGTGTTCCAATAGCGCAGCTCGCGCTTCAGCGCCTCGCGCGGCTCCTCCGCGCCTTCGGCCGCCACCGCGGCTTCCAGCTCGGCGACCTTCGCCTCGATCAGCGCGAGCCCGCGCGCGGTGACCAGGTTCGGCCCCGGCGGCAGCGGCAGCTCGAACTTGGGTTCCTTATGTTCCTCGTCGCTCTCGCGACGGAAGGCGACGCTCATGCCTGGGGGAGTTCCTCGATGCTCGACGACACCTTCCAAAGGTTGAGATTGCCATCGGTTGCATGGGCATCGATCGCGGCGAGCTCGTCCGCGTCGAAGGCGAGATTGTTGACCGCGTCGAGCGAGTTGTCGAGCTGCTCGACGGTGCGCGCGCCGATCAGCGCCGAGGTGACGCGCGGATCGCGCAGCACCCAGGCGATCGCCATCTGCGCCAGCGTCTGCCCGCGCTTCTGCGCAATGGCGTCGAGCGCGCGGATGCTGGCGATGTTCTCGTCCGACAGCAGCCGCTGGTTCAGCGAGCCGCCCTTCGACGCACGCGCGCCTTCGGGCACGCCGCCCAGATACTTGCTGCTCAGCATGCCCTGCGCCAGCGGCGAGAAGGCAATGCAGCCGGTACCGAGATCCTCGAGCGTGCCGAGCAGCTCGTCCTCGATCCAGCGGTTGAGCATCGAATAGCTGGGCTGGTGGATCAGCAGCGGCACCTTGTACTCGGCCAGGATCGCCGCGGCCTTTCGCGTCAGCTCGGGCGAATAGCTCGAGATGCCGACATAGAGCGCCTTGCCCTGGCGGTGGATCTGGGCGAGCGCGCCCATCGTCTCCTCGAGCGGCGTCTTCGGGTCGACACGGTGCGAATAGAAGATGTCGACATAATCGAGCCCCATTCGCTTGAGGCTCTGGTCGCACGAAGCGATGAGGTATTTCTTCGAGCCGCCGACATCGCCATAGGGTCCGGGCCACATGTCCCAGCCCGCCTTGGTCGAGACGATCAGCTCGTCGCGGTGGCCGGCGAAGTCGCTCGCCAGGACGCGGCCGAAATTCTCCTCGGCCGAGCCATAGGGCGGGCCGTAATTGTTCGCGAGATCGAAATGGGTGACGCCGCGATCGAACGCGCGGCGCAGCATCGCGCGGCCGGTCTCGAACACATCGGTGCCGCCGAAATTCTGCCAGAGCCCCAGCGAGATCGCCGGCAGATCGAGCCCCGAGCGGCCGCAGCGGCGATAGGGCATCCGCCCGTCATAGCGCGCCGGATCGGCGACATAGGGCTGGGGATAGGGCATCGGGTCTCTCCTGCTGGCAAGCGAACCAACCCGTTCGCCCTGAGCTTGTCGAAGGGCCGCTCTTCTACTGCGCCGGACAGAGAAGAAAAGGACGGTGCTTCGACAAGCTCAGCACGAACGGTGGAGGATGTGCCTCAGACCGTAAAGCTCTCGCCGCAGCCGCAGCTGCCCTTGGCATTGGGGTTCTGGAAGACGAAGCCGGCAGTGAAGTCGTCTTCCTGCCAGTCCATCGTCGAGCCGATCAGATAGAGGATCGAGCTGCCGTCGACATAGAAGGTCCCGCCGGGAGTCTCGATCTTCTCGTCGAACGGCTTGGCTTCGGTGACATAGTCGACCGAATAGGCCAGCCCCGAGCAGCCGCGCCGCGGGGTCGACAGCTTGACGCCCACCGCGCCTTCGGGCGCCTTGGCCATCAGGTCGGCGATGCGCTGCTCCGCCGAGGGAGTCAGGATCAGCGCGGCGGGGCGCTGGCGGGTCGTGGCTTCGGTCATCTTCTTCTTCCTTAAGCCCCTCCCCCTCGGGGAGGGGGTTGGGGGTGGGGCCTATCCGCGGGCGAGAGTCTCGATGAGACTTCCCCCACCCCAACCCCTCCCCTGAAGGGGAGGGGCTTGTGTGCTTACAGCATCCCCAGTTCGAGCTTGGCTTCGTCGCTCATCTTCTGCGGATCCCAAGGTGGATCCCAGACGAGATTGACTTCGGCATGGCCGATCCCCGCGACCGAGCCGACGCGCAGCTCGACTTCGCCGGGCATCGATTCCGCCACCGGGCAATGCGGCGTGGTCAGCGTCATCGTCACTGCGGCATGGCCGTCCTGGGTGATGTCGACGCCGTAGATCAGGCCGAGATCATAGATGTTCACCGGGATCTCGGGATCGTAGATCTCCTTGAGCGCATCGATCACCGCTTCGTACAGCGCGCCGCCCGGCTCGGTGCCCGTCAGCGCCTGCGGCTTTTGCGAGAGGAAGCCCGAGAGATAGTCGCGCTTGCGCTCGAACGTCTCCGTGGCAGTTTCGACCGCGTCGTCGACGCGCGCCTTGGGCGGCGAGGCGACCGCCTCCACTTCCTCGACTTCGATTTTACGCTCTTCGTTCATCCGAAGATCCTTGTGACCCGTTCAATTCCAGCGACCAGCGCGGCGATGTCGTCCGCGCCGTTATAGACCCCGAAGCTCGCGCGCGCCGTGGCCGGCACGCCCAGGCTGTCCATCAGCGGCTGGGCGCAGTGATGCCCGGCGCGGATCGCGACATTGGTTTCGTCCAATATGGTGGCGACGTCGTGCGGGTGCACCCCCTCGACCGCGAAGCTGACGATGCCGGCGCTGTCTTCGGGGCCGAACAGCTTGACCGAATTGAGCTGCGACAGTGCCTCGCGCGCCTGGCGGACCAGCGCGGTCTCATGCGCGTGGATGCGCTCCAGCCCGATGCCGTCGACATAATCGATCGCCGCATGCAGCCCGACCACGCCGACGATGTGCGGCGTCCCCGCCTCGAACCGGCCCGGCGGCGGGGCATAGGTGGTCTTCGCGAAGGTCACCCGGTCGATCATCGAGCCGCCGCCCTGATAGGGCGGCATCGCGTCGAGCAGTTCGTAACGGCCCCAGAGCGCGCCGATGCCGGTGGGGCCGTAAAGCTTGTGGCCCGACATCACATAGAAGTCGCAGCCGATCTCGGCGACGTCGACGGGCATGCGCGGCACAGCCTGGCAGCCGTCGAGCAGGATCTTCGCGCCGACCCTGTGCGCCAGCTCGGTCGCGCGCTTCGCATCGAGCACCGAGCCGAGCACGTTCGACACATGTGCGAGCGCGACCAGCTTGTGGCGATCGGTCAGCATCGCGGCCATCGCGTCGAGGTCGATGCGCTGGTCGGCGGTGAGCGGCACCACGTCGATCTCGGCGCCGACGCGCTCGGCGACCATCTGCCAGGGCACGATGTTCGAATGATGCTCGAGCGTGGAGAGCAGGATGCGGTCGCCCGCCTTGAGCTGGGTGCCGGCCCAGCACTGGGCGACGAGATTGATCCCCTCGGTCGCGCCGCGGACGAAGACGACTTCCTCTTCGCGCCCGCCGAGGAACTTCGCCACCCGCTTGCGCGCCGCTTCATAGGCGAGCGTCATGTCCGCCGAGCGCTGGTACACGCCGCGATGCACGGTGGCATAGGTCTCGCCGTACGCGCGATTGATCGCGTCGAGCACCGGCTGCGGCTTTTGCGAGGTCGCGGCGGTGTCGAGATAGTGCCAGCCCGCCGGGATCGCCGGGAAATCGGCGAGGACGTCCAGGGGGCGGGTGTCGATTGCCATGCTCATTTCCAGTCACCCTGAACTTGTTTCAGGGTCCAACCCTCCGCGGGCGATACCATCGCCAGTTGCACGTTGGATGCTGAAACAAGTTCAGCATGACGAAGATAAACTACCGTCATAGCGCCGTATCCAGCCAGCGCTCCGCGTCCGCCGCGAACGCTTCGCGCACCGCATCCTCGCCGATCCGGGCGAGCGCATCCGCTACAAAGGCGCGGGTGAGCAGCGCCTTGGCGCGGCCCTCGTCGATGCCGCGGCTCTGAAGGTAGAACAGCGCCATCTTGTCGAGCTCGCCGACGGTGGCGCCGTGCGCGCACTTCACGTCGTCGGCGAATATCTCGAGCTCGGGCTTGAGGTTCACCGTCGCGCTGCGCTGGAGCAGCAGGCCGCGCAGCGACTGCTCGCCATCGGTCTGCTGCGCCCCGCGCGCCACTTCGACGCGGGCGGCAAGGCTGGCGGTCGACTTGTCCGCCGCAACCGCGCGCCACAGCTGGCGCGACGTGCCTTCGAGCGCGTCATGGCGCACCGCGACCGCGGCTTCCTGGCGCTGCGACCCCGAGGTCAGCAACGCGCCGCCCATCTCGGCGAACCCGCCCTTGCCGTTGACCAACAGCGACCCGTCGATCCGGCTGCCCATGCCGCCGGCGCCGAGGAACACCGAGACGAGGCTCGCCGCTTCGCCGACTTCGGCTTCCTCGCGGAGCGAAACGAAGCCCTCGGACTGAAGCAACCGCACCGAGCGCATCAGCCGCGCCCCGCGCTCAAGGCACAAGGTGGTCAGCCGGTTGGCCCAGCCGCTGCCGGCATAGGTCTCGACCACGCTCGCCACTGCATCCTCGGCCAGCATCAGCCGCGCGGGCACATGGCTCTCGCCACCAGTGCCGATATGGACGATCTGGATCGCGATCGCGGCATGTTCCTTGCCAAGGTGCAGCGACCAGCCCTCGCCATCGGTGAGGCTGCCGAGCGGGTGATCAGTGGTGGCGAGCTGCTGCGTCACCTGCACCGGGCCGGGCCTTGAATGCGCGGGCTCGAAGCGGCCGTCGACGAACAGCAGGCGCGGGCCTTCGATATCGAGGAACAGGCCGGCCGGATCGATCGTGGCGGTCGCGCGCGGGCTATCCGCCGCCGCCTTGAGCGCACCCATGTCGGCCCAGCGCCATTCCTCCTGGCGCGGCGTGGGAAGTTCGAGCAGCGTGTTCACGCCGCCACCGCGCCATAGCCTTCGCGCTCGAGCTCGAGCGCCAGCTCGGGCCCGCCCGAGCGGACGATGCGGCCGTCGGCGAGGACATGGACGAAGTCCGGCTGCACATAGTCGAGCAGCCGCTGATAGTGGGTGATCAGCAGCACGGCCTTGTCGGGCGCGCGCATGATCCGGTTGATCCCCTCGCCCACGGCCTTGAGCGCATCGATGTCGAGGCCCGAATCGGTCTCGTCGAGGATCGCCAGCTTGGGGCCGATGATGCCCATCTGCACCATCTCGTTCCGCTTCTTCTCGCCGCCCGAGAAGCCGACATTGACCGGCCGCTTGAGCATCTCGACGTCCATGCCCAGCGCCTCAGCCTGGGCACGCGCCAGCTTGAGGAACTCGCCACCCGAGAGCGGCGCCTCGCCGCGCGCGCGGCGCTGGCTGTTGAGCGCCTCGCGGACGAACTGCAGGTTGGAGATGCCCGGGATCTCGACCGGATATTGGAAACCCAGGAACAGGCCGGCGGCGGCGCGCTCGTGCGGCGCCAGCTCGAGCAGTTCCTGACCGTCGAATTCGACGCTGCCGCCGGTCGGCTCATAGCCGGGGCGCCCGCCCAGCGTGTAGCCGAGCGTCGACTTGCCCGCGCCGTTCGGCCCCATGATCGCATGGACTTCGCCCGCGTTCACGGTGAGGCTGAGCCCCTTGAGGATTTCCTTGCCGTCGATTTCGGCGCGGAGGTCGGTGATCTTCAACATCTGGTCGTGCATTCCTCGGGGCGGCTCATGGCCGCTTTTCTGACTTGTCGGTATCGTCGTGCTGCTGCTGCGTGTTTCCGGTGGTGAAGCGCACCACCGGGCCGTCCGAAGCCGGGTTGGCCGGCGGCGTGATCTTGGTCACCCGCTGCTGCTGCTCGGCTTCGCGGCGCTCCTCGCTCCGGTCGACCGGCCCCATGGCGCTGGCGGAGAACACCGGCTTGGGCTGCACCAGCTTGGGCAGCTCGAAGAGGTTTGGCTTGGCCACTCCCGGGGCAGCCGGCGAAGGCCCGCCGATAGTCGCGGCCTGATCGAACACGGTCATCTCCGTGCAGTCGGTCACTTCGTCGGCGGTCTTGGCGTAGCAGATCGGCGTCGCCTGGCAGGCAGTCGTGTCGCGCCGCTGGCTGCCGCTCGAAATCATCACCCGGCAATTGTGCAGCTTGCCGTCCGCGCCCTTGTCGAACAGCATCGTGGTCCGCCCGAAAGTCGCGCGCACGACGATCTGCGCTTCGTCCTCCACGGGCGCGCCGACCGCCTGGGTGGCGGGCACATCCTGGGCGAAGAGAAGGAGGGCGGCGGTGAGGATCACGACCTTGCCGCCCCTTCCCCCGGAACGCTCCAGCACGCAGGAAGATCAGGAAAATGCCCCCACGAAACCCACTCTTCGCCAGCGCCGGCGCGAGACGCGAGCCCCCAGCGCGGCGGATCGGGAAAGCCGAACCAGACATTGTCCCAGAGGATCAACTCCTCGCCGTCCTGGACGGCGTAGAAGTCCACCTCACGCGACCGGAACCAGTCGCGATCGTGGCCGAGCACCCCTTCAGCCGGGAAATCGAGCACCGGCACGCGCGTCCACTCGATTTCCTTGGTCGCGCGCGCATGGAAGCCGCGCTCCTGCGCGTCGGCTGCCTTTCCGCGCATATCCCAAGGTATCGGCTCCCATTCGGGTAACACATGGTCGCGGCGATAGATGCTCACCCGACCGAGCCCTCCAGCGAGATCCCCAGCAGCTTCTGCGCTTCCACTGCGAACTCCATCGGCAGCTGCTGCAGCACTTCCTTGGCGAAGCCGTTGACGATCAGCGCCACCGCGGCCTCCTGATCGAGCCCGCGCTGCATCGCGTAGAACATCTGGTCCTCGCTGATCTTCGAGGTGGTCGCCTCATGCTCGATCTGCGCGGTCGGGTTCTTCACTTCGATATACGGCACGGTGTGCGCGCCGCACTGGTCGCCGAGCAGCAGACTGTCGCACTGGGTGAAGTTGCGGACATTCTCGGCACCGGCATTGACCAGCACCTTGCCGCGATAGGTGTTGTCCGAGCGGCCGGCGCTGATGCCCTTCGACACGATCGTCGAGCGGGTGTTCTTGCCGATGTGCAGCATCTTGGTGCCGGTATCGGCCTGCTGGCGGCCATTGGTGACCGCGACCGAATAGAATTCGCCGACCGAGCCGTCGCCCTTCAATACGCAGCTCGGATATTTCCAGGTGATCGCGCTGCCGGTCTCGACCTGGGTCCAGCTCACCTTCGAGTTCTTGCCCTCGCACAGCGCGCGCTTGGTGACGAAGTTGAAGATGCCGCCGACGCCATTCTCGTCGCCCGGATACCAGTTCTGCACGGTGCTGTACTTGATCTCGGCATCGTCGAGCGCGACCAGCTCGACCACGGCGGCATGGAGCTGGTTCTCGTCGCGCATCGGGGCGGTGCAGCCCTCGAGATAGGAGACGTACGCGCCCTTGTCGGCGACGATCAGCGTGCGCTCGAACTGGCCGGTATTCTCGGCATTGATGCGGAAATAGGTGCTCAGCTCCATCGGGCAGCGCACGCCCTCGGGCACATAGACGAAGGTGCCGTCGGAGAAGACCGCAGCGTTCAGCGCCGAGAAGAAATTGTCGCGGACGGGCACGACCTTGCCGAGCCACTTCTTCACCAGCTCGGGATATTCGCGGATCGCCTCGCTGATCGAGCGGAAGATGACGCCGGCTTCCTCCAGCTCTTTGCGGAAGGTGGTGGCGACCGAGACGCTGTCGAACACCGCGTCGACCGCGATCTTGCGCGCGCCCTCGACCCCGGCGAGCACCTTCTGCTCCTCGATCGGGATGCCGAGCTTCTCATAGGTGCGCCGGATCTCGGGATCGAGATCGTCGAGGCTCTCGATCGTCTTCTTCTGCTTTGGCTCGGCGTAGTAGTACGCGTCCTGATAGTCGATCTCGGGGATCGACAGCTTCGCCCATTCGGGAAGCGTCATTTCCTGCCAGATGCGGAACGCCTTCAGCCGCCAGTCGAGCATCCATTCGGGCTCGTTCTTCTTGGCCGAGATATAGCGGACGGTGTCCTCGCTCAGCCCCTTGGGCGCGAACTCCTGTTCGACGTCCGAGGCGAAGCCCCACTCGTACTTCTTGTTGGCGGCCGCCAGTGCTTCCGCGTTCTTCGTAGCCATGCTTACACCTGCTCCCCGGCCAGCGCCGGGGTCCGGATCGAGTCTGCCGGAGAGTGCGCCACGGCCTCGGCCGGAGCGCTGGAAAGTTGGGCGAGGGAAATGCCCGCGAGCGCGCCCTTTACAGCACCGTTCACGACATTCCAGTGCGGCTTGACCTTGCAGCTGTCCTGCACGCAGCAATCCTGCTTGCCGGCATCGACGCAGGAGGTCAGCGCGATCGGGCCTTCGACTGCCTCGACGATGTCGGCCAGCGTGATCGCCGCGGGCGGCCGCGCCAGGCGGAAGCCGCCGCCGGTGCCGCGCGCGCTCTCGATCAGCCCGGCGCCCGAGAGTTTGCTGACCAGCTTCTGCACGGTGGGCAGCGGCAGCCCGGTCTCCTCGGCGAGCAGAGTCGCGTTGAGCCGGCACGTCGCGCCGCAATGGCGCGCCGCGGCGGACATCATCACGACCGCATAATCGGCGAGGCTCGAAAGACGCATCTATTCCAATCGGACAAAAGTGTTCCGATTGGCCAAATGGGCTCAGCGGCGGCGAAGGTCAACCGATTCGGGGATCACGTCCGGCAGGAAATGAAAGGTCTCGTTGTCGAGCGTCACCGCCAGCACCGGATCGATGCCGGCGCGCAGCGACGTCGGCGTGTGGCCGGTGAAGTGGCGCACCTCGTTGATCATGTGCGACTGATCGGAGAAGGGCTCGACCACTTCGTCCACCGACGCGCCCTGATAGATGCGCATCGCCGCGCCGATCGCACGGAACTTGCGCTTCAGATGCGCGGGGCTGCCGGCAAAATAGTCCTTGCACAGCCGCTGCACCTGGCGCTCGCCGATGTTCGAGCTCTGGCGGATGCGCGCATAGAGATCGTCGATCGTCGGATCGTTGGTCGCCGCCCATTCGCGCACGGCCCGCAGGAAGACCAGATGCCCCGGCGGCACCGGCTTCACTTCATACTGGCGCAGCTTGAGCAGGGGCTCGATCGCCTCGATCATCTCGTCGAGCGTCTCCATCTTGTGGAGGCGCTGCCACAGCATCGGCGCCTGCTCGCAGAACAGCTTCTCGCCGTCGATGATGTGATCGGTGACCTTGTAGGCGGGGATGCCGATCAGCGCCTTCCAGCCGATCGCGCGCAGCGACACGCCGAAGCAGTGGAACGGCCCGCGGATACGATACTGGGCCGCGGCGGTGCCGGGGCCGTTGATCATCACCTTCTTGGTCGCTTCGGTGCGGCCGTCGGGGAAGGTCACTTCGCCCTCGCCCCGGATCACGAAGCGGAGCTGGCCGAGGTCGACTCGCTCCACCCCTTCGATATCGTCCGCGTCGTGCCGGTAGAGATAATAGGACTCGACGTGCGGCATCAGCGCGCCTTCCGCCTTGCGGAATTCGATCTGCGGCCGTGGATAGTGGTCGTTGCCTGCGGCCGGTTGGGCCGTCGTCATGTTGAGTGCGCCCCGCATATTTGCCCTGTTTGATCCGAGTTTTTCCCCTCCTCGGATTCTCTTTTCTCGGCACAAATATACCGCGCAGTCGCCAAATAGAAAAGTGGCCCGGCCAGCCGAAGCTGGACCGGGCCTAAAGGAAAGGGTTCCCCCATTGAGCGGAAACCCCTCGGGTCGCAGCTCCTGACTAGCCGGGGGCCCTGCAAGCGTATTGGAAGGAATCGACATACGCAGCTTTACGGAGGCAAAAAGCGATGCGAAGGCCATGCACATGGATTATACCCTGCGCTCCGCCCTCTTCGCCCTCGACGCCGAAAAGGCGCACCGTGCCGCGATCCGCGCGCTGGCGCTCTGGGGATCGCTCGGCAGCGTTTTTAGCTCCGAAATGGTGGAATCGCCCATCCAATTGGGAGGATTGACCTTTCCCAACCGAATCGGGCTGGCGGCCGGGCTCGACAAGGATGCCGAGGCGATCCCCGGCCTGTTCGCCCTGGGTTTCGGGGCGGTCGAGGTCGGCACGCTGACGCCGCGCCCGCAGCCGGGCAATCCCAAGCCGCGACTGTTCCGCCTGGTCGAGGACGAGGCGGTGATCAACCGTATGGGCTTCAACAATGGCGGGATCGACGCCGCGCTCGCCCGCATCGCCAGGCTGGGGCGGCGCAAGGGCATGCTCGGCATCAATGTCGGCGCCAACAAGGACAGCACCGATCGGGTGGCGGACTATGCGCTGGGCGTCGGCAAGGCCGCGCCGCATGCGGACTACATCACGATCAACGTCAGCTCGCCCAATACGCCGGGCCTTCGTGACCTCCAGTCCCGCCCCGCACTCGACGAGCTGCTCGCCGCCAGCCATGCCGCGCGCGGCAAGACGCCGATCTTCCTGAAGGTCGCCCCCGATCTCGACCGCGCCGGGCTGGAAGGCGCGATCCGCGCCGCGCTCGACAACCATATCGACGCGCTGATCGTCTCGAACACCACCATCTCGCGCCCGCCGCTCGCCTCCGCGCATGCCGGCGAGGCCGGCGGCCTGTCGGGCAAGCCGCTCACCCAGTTGGCGCGGAACAAACTGATCGAAGCGGCAGAGATCGCCGGCGGCGCGCTGCCGCTGATCTCGGCGGGCGGGATCGACGGGCCGGACGAGGCGAAGCGCCGTATCGACGCGGGCGCCACGCTCGTCCAGGTCTATTCGGCACTGGTGTACAAGGGGCCGGGGCTACCGCGCGCGATCGCGAAGGCGCTGGCTTAGGATTCTTCTCCCCCGGCCTTCTTGTCACCCCGGCCTTGTGCCGGGGTCCACCGGGCGGCAAGTCTTGGACAAGAGGCTCGAAGCTCAGACGGCGCGGCACAGTGGACCCCGGCACAAGGCCGGGGTGACGATGTGACTTGGAGAGGCGGTCTCTTCTCCGGAAGACGCTATCCATGCCCCCGCCGAATGGCCCGGGCAAAACCGCCGCGCTTGTTGACCGGCGCAGCTGCCGCTACGGCTTGTGGCCATGAAGAAGCTGTTCCTGCTGTTCGCGTTCCTGGTCACGCCGATCGCGGCATTCGCACAGGGAGTGGTGAGCGCCGCGGACCCGCGCGCCGCCGCCGCGGGCACCGAGATGCTGCGCGAAGGGGGCAGCGCCACCGACGCCGCGATCGCGACGATGCTCGCGCTCAACGTGGTCGAGCCGCAGAGCGCCGGGATCGGCGGCGGCGCCTTCATCCTCCAATATGACGTGAAGACCGGCAAGATCCGCACCGTCGACGGGCGCGAGGCGGCGCCGATGGCCGCGACCGATCACTGGTTCTACGGCCCCGACGGCCAGCCGCTCAGCCACCGCGACGCGGTGCCCGGCGGACGCAGCGTCGGCGTGCCGGGCACGCTGCGCGCGATGGCGCTGGCGCATCAGCGCGGCGGCAAGCTGCCCTGGGCCAGGCTGTTCCAGCCGGCGATCCGCCTGGCACGCGAAGGCTTCGACGTCTCGCCGCGGCTCAACAATTCGCTGCGCAGCTATGCCCCGCATGTCGATGCCGGCGTCCGTGCGATCTATTACGGCGCCGACGGCAAGCCGGCCGCGGTGGGCACGCACGTCACCAACCCCGAACAGGCCGCGCTGCTCGAGCGCGTGGCGACGCTCGGCCCCGACAGCTTCTATGTCGGTCCCCAGGCCGAAAAGCTGGTCGCCACCGTCAACAATGCCGCGCGCAACCCGTCGAAGATGACGACCGGCGACCTGGCTTCCTATGAAGCCAAGGACCGGCCGGTGCTGTGCGGCAAGTATCGCGGCTACAAGATCTGCTCGATGGGCCCGTCCTCTTCGGGCGGCGTCACCGTGCTGATGATCCTGGCGCAGCTCGAGCGCTTCGACATGGCGAAGCTCGGCAAGGACAATCCGGTCGCCTGGCACCTGTTCGCCGAAAGCTCGCGCCTCGCCTATGCCGATCGCGACCTCTATGTCGGCGATCCCGATTATGTGCAGGTGCCGCTCGCCGGGCTGCTCGACCGCAAGTACCTCGCCGGCCGCTCGGCGCTGATCCATGCCGACAGCACCATGGCCACGGTCGAGGCCGGCCTGCCCGCCGGCGCACCCAAGCGGGTCAAGTCGCAGAGCCAGGAAGTGCACGGCACCACCTCGCTCTCGGTCGTCGACCAGGCGGGCAACGTCACCCAGGTGACCTTCACGATCGAGAGCCCGTTCGGTTCGGGCCTGTCGATGGACGGCACGATGCTCAACAACGAGCTGACCGATTTCGACATCGTGCCCGAGAAGGACGGCTGGCTCGCCGCCAACCGCGTCGAGGGCGGCAAGCGCCCGCGCAGCTCGATGGCGCCGACGATCGTCTATGGCCCGGACGGCAAGGTGCGCCTTGCGATCGGCGCCGCCGGCGGCTCGACGATCATCGCCCAGGTCGCCAAGGGCATCGTCGGCGTGATCGACTGGAAGCTCTCCGCACAGGATGCGATCGGCCTCGGCCTGCTCTATGCGCCCGGCCCGGTCGCCACCGCCGAGAAGGGCACGCAGCTCGACGCGATGATCCCGGCGCTCGAGGCGCTGGGCGAGAAGGTGCAGTCCGCGCCGCTCGGGCTCAAGGCGAACGCGGTCGAGCGGGTGAAGGGCCGCTGGACCGGCGGCGCCGATCCGCGCAGCGAAGGCGTGGTGATGGACCAACAGGGCAAGATGACCGTTATTCGGCGCGTGGGCGCGCAGCCGAACCGGCCATCGGAATAAGCGGGACGCTCCAAAGGAGCGCCCGGACTAGGAGTGGGAATGCGCAAGCTCGAACGTTTCGACAATCTCGTGCAGATGTTCTTTGCACGCGCCCGGGAGAAGGGGGACGCCCCCTTCCTGTGGCACAAGGCCAATGGCAAATGGCAGCCGACCAGCTGGGCCGAAGCGGCGCGCCAGGTGGCGAGCCTGTCCGCCGCGCTCACCGCGCTGGGGCTGAAGCGCGGCGACCGGGTGATGCTCGTCTCCGAGAACCGCCCCGAATTCTGCATCAGCGACCTGGCGATCATGGCGGCCGGCTGCGTGACCGTGCCGACCTACACGACCAATACCGAACGCGATCACCAGCACATCATCGAGAATTCGGGCGCCTGCGCGGTGATCGTCTCGAACACCAAGCTGGCCAAGACGCTGCTTCCCGCGGCCATCCGCGCCTCCTCGGCCCGGATGATCATCGGCATCGAGGAACTGCGCGTCGGCCAGCAGGGCAGCCTGGAATTCCATGACTGGCGGGCGCTGATCGCCAAGCACGACACCGATCCGCGCGGCGTCTCCGCCACCTGGCGGCGCGACGACCTGGCCTGCATCATCTACACCAGCGGCACCGGAGGGTCTCCGCGCGGCGTGATGCAGCATCACGGCGCGATCCTGTGCAACGTTGAAGGCTGCGTCTCGCTGATCGCCGAGGATTTCGGCTGGGACGACGAGATCTTCCTGTCGTTCCTGCCGCTCAGCCATGCCTATGAGCATACCGGCGGCCAGCATTTCCCGATCGGGCTCGGCGCGCAGGTCTATTATTCCGAAGGGCTGGAGAAGCTCGCCTCGAACATCGAGGAAGTGAAGCCGACGATCATGGTCGTCGTCCCGCGCCTGTTCGAGGTGCTGCGCACCCGCATCGTCAAGCAGGTGGAGAAGCAGGGCAAGTTCGCCAACTTCCTGCTCGATCGCGCGGTGGCGATCGGCGGGCGCAAGGCGGCCGGCGGATCGGGCATTGCCGACCTGCCGATGAACCTGTTCCTCGGCGCAACGCTGCGCCCCAAGCTGGCCAAGCGCTTCGGCGGGCGGATCAAGGCGATGGTCTCGGGCGGCGCGCCGCTCAATCCGGAAGTGGGCATCTTCTTCCAGAGCCTCGGCCTCACCTTCCTCCAAGGCTATGGCCAGACCGAGGCGGCACCGGTGATCTCGTGCAACCGCCCCAAGGCAGGGCTCAAGATGGACACGGTCGGCCCGCCGCTGGAGGGCGTCGAGGTCCGCATCGCCGAGGATGGAGAAATCCTGGTGCGCGGCGAACTCGTCATGCACGGCTATTGGCGCAACGAGGAGGAGACCAAGCGCGTCCTCAAGGACGGCTGGCTCTACACCGGCGACATCGGCCATATCGACGAGAAGGGCCGGATCAAGATCACCGATCGCAAGAAGGACATCATTGTCAACGACAAGGGCGACAATGTCGCGCCGCAGAAGGTCGAGGGCATGCTCACGCTCCAGCCCGAGATCGTCCAGGCGATGATCGCCGGCGACAGGAAGCCCTATATGTCCGCGGTGATCGTTCCCGATCCCGAATGGACCGCCGAATGGTGCGCCAAGACCGCCACCAAGTGCGACTTCAAGGAACTGGCGCACGATCCCGATTACAAGGCGGCGCTCGGCCATGCCGTTGAGCGCGTGAACAAGGACCTTTCGGTGATCGAGCGGGTGCGCAAGTTCCTGGTCGCCGACGGGCCCTTCACCATCGAGAACGAACAGCTCACCCCCAGCCTCAAGATCCGCCGGCACATATTGAAGGCAGTCTATGGCGAGCGGCTGGACGGGCTCTACCGGACCAACACGCCGCCCATGGAGGATCCGAAGAAGGATTGAACGCCCGGTGTCGTCCAGCGCCCGGGCGCGATCCCGGCCTTCGCCGGGACGACGGAAAAGAGAAAGGCCGGGGGATCACCCCGGCCTTTTCACTTTCACTTCTTCTCCGGCACCACCTGGAGCGCCCAGTCCTTGTCGGGGCGCAGATACTTCATCGCCAGACCCTGCAGGTCCTGCGGAGTCACCCGCGAATAGTCCGCCGCCAGCGTCTCGACGCTGTCGATGCGGGCCTGATCATAGGTGCCGCCTTCCACCAGCCGCATCCAGAACATGTTGCCCGACGACATGCGCAGGATCTGCTGCTTGAGCGGCGTCAGCGCGCGGTTGAGCTCGTCCGCCTCGACCGGCTTGGCGACCAGGTCGGCGGCGATACCGCGCACCAGCGTGAAGAAGAAGTCGACCTTGTCGGGCGGCACCATGCCGAGCGCGAGGATCTTGCCCCCGGCCGGCAGGCCCACCGGCCACTGGCTCGCCACCTGGGGTGAATAGCTCGCGCCCGCCTGGCTGCGCAGCTGGTCGAGCAGCCGGTCGCGGAACACCGCCGCCAGCACCTCGAGCTTGCGGCTCTCCGCGATCCCGCCATTGGCGGTGCCGCCGCCGGTCGGCCAGGCAACCACCGCCGCGGCCTGGTTGGGCTGGCCCTTGTGGGTGAGCGTCACCGGCTTGTCGACATGTGCGGGGAAGGCGACCGGCGCGAGCGGCGCCTTGCTCGCCACGCGCGGCTTGAGCGCGCCGAAGGTGGCGGCCACGGCCTTCACGGTCGCCTCGGCATCCATGTCGCCGAACACTTCGACTTCGATCGGCCCGCTCGCCAGCAGCGGCTCCCAGAACTTGCGGAAGCTGGCCGGCGTGGTCGCCTGGATCGTCGCCTGGCTCGGGATGCCCCAGCGCGGATCGCCATTGTGGAGCAGCCGCTCGAGATCGCGGTTGAGCACCGCGTCGGGCGAGGCCGAGAGCCCGGCATAGCCCGAAAGCGTCGCCACCTTGGCGCGCGTCACCGGATTGGGATCCCAGCCCGGCGCGGCGAGCTTGGTGGCGAGCAGCTTGAGCTGGTCGGCCAGATCGTCCTTGGTGGTCTGCGCCTTCAGCGTGAAGGCATCGTCGTCCACGTCGAAATCGGCGCCGATCTGGCGGCGGCCGGTGAGCGCGTCGAGCTCCTCCTGGCCATATTTGCCGACGCCGCTCGCCACCAGCGCGCCTTCGCCGGCCCAGGCCGGGGTGAGCGCCTTGTTCGACATGCCGGCCAGGCCGTTGCCGAAGCGGACATTGACATAGACCTTGCCGGTTTCCGACGGGTCCTGGCGCATCAGCAGCGTGACACCATTGGCGAACACCAGCTTCTCGATGCCGGTGCCGGGCAGGATGCCCTCGCGCGTCGCCACCTTGCCGGGCAGGCCGAGCTTGGGCAGCGCATCGAAGCTGACATTGCCGACCAGCCGGCGCTTGGCATTCGCCGCGACATTGGCTTCCAGCGCCGAGGCGACCTTGGTGGTGATCGCCGGATCGGGGGTGTGGAGATTGACCATCGCGCGGGTGGCGGTGCCTTCGAACACCTTCTTCGACGATGCCAGCACCGTCGCCGGCGTGAACATCTTGCCGTCCACCGCGCCCTTGAAGATCGCATAGGAGAATTCGGGCGTCGTAACCGTCTCGTTGATGTCGACCGCCTCGGCCAGGTCGTCGGCGAGCTTGGCGCCCGCTTCCACCGGCGCGGTGTTGATCCGCTGCTTCATCGCGGACTCGATCTCGGCGACTTCGCGGTCGATCTCGGCCTGGGTCGGCGGCGTCGCCTGCGCATCGGCGATGACGGCGCGCACGTCGCGCAGCGCGGCTTCCCAATCGTCGCCGACCGGCAGCACCTGCACCGTGGTGATGTTGGCCGAGCGCGCGATGTCGCTCAGGTCCGCGCCGGCGGCAATGAAGGTGCCGCCCGAGCGTGCGCGCGTTTCCAGCCGGCGGTTGATGATGCGGATCGCGACCAGGTCGATCATCCGCTTTTGGTTGAAGATCACCGTGTCGCCATCGACCGTCCAGGGACGGACGATCGCCATCGTCGTCAGCACCGGCAGCGCAGGCTCGACGATGCTGGCGGCGACCGGCTTGCCTTCCACCGGCTTGCCGAAATCGGGGCTCGGCACGGCGGCGCCGGTGCCCTTCCAGTCGGAGAAATGCTTGACGATCATCTGCTCGAGCAGCGCCGGATCGACATCGCCGATCGCGATGATCGTGGCGCGCTCCGGGCGATACCAGCGATCGTGGAACGCCTGCACAGTCGCCGGGGTGGCGGCAGTGAGCGTCTCGACCGTGCCGATCGGCTCGCGCTGGGCGACGAGCTGGCCGGCGAACATCAGGTCGAGCATCGCGTCCTGCAGCCGCACCTGCGGCCCCGGCTGCTCGCGCTGCTCGGCGAGCACCACCGGCCGCTCGGAATCGAGGATCTTCTGGGTGATCTCGGGGCCGGACATCATGCCGGCGAGGATCTTGAAGCTCTCGTCCAGCCCGGCGGGCGTCGCCATCGGCAGGTCGAGCTTGTAGGTGGTCGAGGTGAAGGTGGTCGCGGCGTTCGAGTCGGAGCCGAAGGTCACGCCCAGCCGCTGCCAGATCCGCTTCGATTCGCCGTCGGGCACGTGCACCGATCCGCGGAACGAGAGATGCTCGAGAAGGTGGGCGAAGCCGCGCTCGCTGTCGGTCTCCATCAGCGAGCCGACATCCATGCGGACCCGCACCGACACCTGGCCCGGCGGCACGCCGTTCTTGCGCACCGCATAGCGCACGCCATTGGAAAGCCGCCCGAACTTCCACGCATCGTCGTGGACGAGGTCGCTCTTCTCGTAGAGCCAGGGGTCCTTGGCGGTCTGCACCGGCCGCCCCACCGTCGTCGTATCGGAGACGTTCGGCGGGTTGGTGTTCTGCTGGGCCTGCGCCGTCGGCACGAGCAGGGAGAGGGCAACAAGGGCGAGCGGAGCGCGCAGGAAGAAGTGCATAGGTCGTCCATCTAGGGGCGAAGCCCTCCGCATGCCAGCGCGAACCTTTCGCCCGGATGTACGAAGTCCAGACATGAAGCGGCCCTTGTGCGCCGCAGCAGGGCCATGTTTTCGACCCATCCCCCGGCTAGAAAAAGGAGGTGCGGGCAGAGACTCGCCGTCGAACAGGTGGTGCAACAAGCAAGGTCTGGTGCAGTGAAGGTCGAGCCGAGCGCTGGGGGCAGCGCAATGTGGCGGGACTCTGGCGAAGTCGAACCCACGCAAGCCCGGGAAATGATTCCCGATTTGACGGTGATGTCGGGCGCGACCCTGCCCGATGCGCCGCTTCGTGCCGAGCGCGACCGCCCCTTCCTGATCAAGCATGGCAAGCACCTGCGCGGGCTCTTCGACCGGTTCATCGCGCGCTTCTCGCTGGTCTCGACCGATCCGGTGCTCGACGTGCGCGACTTCGCCTGGACCCAGGCGCTCCGTGCCAACTGGCAGGCGATCCGGGCCGAGGCGATCGCCGCCGCGTTCGACCAGCATCCCGCCCCTTCGCTGTCGATGGTCTCGCCCGATCACCGCGCGATCGCGCCGATGCACAAGTGGCGCAGCTTCTTCCTCTATGGCTATGGCTATTTCGTCCGCGAGAATCTTGATCGCTGCCCGGTGACCACCCGGCTGGTCGAGGCGATCCCCGGGCTCAACAGCGCCTTTTTCTCGATCCTCGCGCCGGGCACGCACATCCCGGCGCATCGCGGCGTCACCAAGGGGCTGATCACCTGCCATCTCGGCCTGATCGTGCCGCGCGACGGCGATGCCCGCATGCGGATCGACGACCGCATCGTCCGCTGGGCGGAGGGCGAGACTTTGGTGTTCGACGACACCTATGACCATGAAGTGTGGAACGACACGAGCGGCACCCGGGTGGTGCTGCTCATCCAGTTCCGCCGGCCGCTGCGCCAGCCTGGCCGCTGGTTCGTCGACAGGTTCCTCGCCTGGATCCGCGGGTCGGCCTTCGTCCAGGATGCGCGCACCAATGTGCTGCGCTGGAACAAGGCGCTCGCCACCGATTGATTTGCCGCCCGGCCGGGCCCACATGCGACTTGGCAAAAGGAGCTGCCGACATGGCTGGTGAACGCGCAAGGGCCTGGGCCGAATTCCGCCGGATGATCCTGTGGATCGCGCTGGCCGGCGTGCTGATGGTCGCGGGCTCGCTCTGGTATCTCTCGCTCTACGACGCGCTTTACCCTTCGGCGATCGCGGCAACGGTGGGCGGCGTATTCCTCTCCACCCTGCTCGGCTGCGGCCTGTTCGCCGCCGCCTTCTTCAGCGACAAGAGCGGCCATGACCGCAGCGTGAGCGATGCCACCACGCATGAGGAAGAGCGATAGACTCGAAACTATCGGAATAGTCATAACTCCGCGCCGTGCCGGGTTGCACACCTCCAGCTTCGTCATGCTGAACTTGTTTCAGCATCCAACGCGCCACCAACGCTGTCGCCCGTTGCGCGTTGGACCCTGAAACAAGTTCAGGGTGACGCTGGAAATTTGGTAACGAAGGTCGTCCTACCCGACAGGAAACCTTTCGTTTCCCCCTCGCCGCTTGATCCCGCCCGCCGAAGCGCCCAAATGGCGGCCATGCTGATCGAGACCGAAGCCACGCCGAACCCGGCAACGCTCAAGTTCCTTCCCGGGCGCACCGTGATGGACGCGGGCACCCGCGACTTCGCTTCGCCGGAGGAGGCCGAGGCCTCGCCGCTGGCGACGGCGCTGTTCACGCTCGGCGACGTCACCGGCGTGTTTTTCGGCCGCGACTTCATCTCCGTCACGATCGCGCCCGGCGCCGAATGGCGCGACGTGAAGCCCGACGTGCTCGGCATCCTGCTCGATCATTTCTCGGCGAACATGCCGCTGTTCCTCGTCGCATCGGCGGGTTTCAGCGTCCCCGCCGAGGATCAGGACTTCGGCGACAGTCCCGAAGACGCGGAGATCGTCGCGCAGATCAAGGAACTGATCGAGACGCGCGTGCGCCCCGCCGTCGCCAATGACGGCGGCGACATCGTCTATCGCGGCTTCGATGCCGGCAAGGTCTATCTCCAGATGCAGGGCGCCTGCTCGGGCTGCCCCAGCTCGACCGCGACGCTCAAGAACGGCATCGAGCAGCTGCTCAAATATTACGTTCCCGAAGTCACCGAAGTCCGGGCCGTCTGAGCCCAATCGCCTACGAAAGGACTATTTCCCATGGCCACACCGCTCGATGACGCGGCGCTGGATCGGATCTTCCGTACCGCGCGCTCCTACAATGGCTATACCGACGCGCCGGTGACCGCGGCGGACATCCGCGCCATCTACGACCTGCTCAAGATGGGGCCCACCTCGGCCAACAACCAGGCCGCCCGCTTCGTCTGGCTGACCACGCCGGAAGCCAAGGAGAAGCTCGCCCAGCTGGCCAGCAGCACCAATGCCGACAAGATCCGCAAGGCGCCCGCCACGGTGATCATCGGCATGGACCTCGCCTTCAACGAGCAGCTGCCCTGGCTCTTCCCGCACGCGCCGACCGCCAAGGACTGGTTCCCGACCGAAGAGATCCGCTACACCCACGCCTTCCGCAACTCGTCGCTCCAGGGCGCGTACCTGCTGCTCGCCGCCCGCGCGCTCGGCTTCGATACCGGCCCGATGTCGGGTTTCGACAACGCCAAGGTTGACGAAGCCTTTTTTGCGGACCAGCCCAATGTGAAGTCCAACTTCATCGCAACGCTGGGACATGGCGACCCCTCCACCATCTTCGACCGGCTCCCCCGCCCCGAATTCGAGCAGTTCAATCGCGTCCTCTGACCCCTCCGGCCTGACCCTCGTCATCGAGACCGCGACCGCCGCCTGTTCGGTCGCGCTGCTCGACGGAACGACCGTGCTGGCCGCGGCCCATGATGTGGTGGGCCGCGGCCATGCCGAGCGGCTCGTCCCGATGATCGCGTCGCTGCCCGGCGAAGGGCGCGCCGCGCGCATCCTCGTCGATGTCGGCCCGGGCAGCTTCACCGGCGTGCGCGTCGGGCTTGCCGCCGCGCTCGGCCTGTCGATCGGCTGGGGCGCCACCGTCCAAGGCTATTCCTCGCTCGCGCTGCTCGCCGCATCGGGCTTTGCCGTCGATCCGGGTAGCCCCCAGCTTGCCGTGGTGCTCGAAGGCGGGCACGGTGAGGTGTTCATGCAGGCGTTCCAATCCCAGCCCTTCGCGGAAGACGGGCCGTTCCGCTCGCTCGCACCCGCCGCCGCGCTCGATGCGCTGGCCGGCCGGCCGGCGCTGGGCAGCGGCGTGCGCCACCTCGCCGCGCTGGCCGAAGGGCTCGACCTGCGCGAGGCGTTGCCCGCCGCCGCCGATGCCCGGCTGCTGCCGGCCGGCTTCACCGCCCTGCCCGCGCGCCCGATCTATGGCCGCGCGCCCGATGCCAAGACGCTCGCCGAGCGAGGGCTGGCATGAGCAGCACGCTGAACATGGTCGAGCTGCGCGAAGGCGGTTCGCAGGACCTGACCAGCGTCAACACGATCATGCAGGAAGCCTTCGACCCGCGTTATGGCGAGGCCTGGACCAGTGCCCAGTGCCTGGGGATGCTGTCGCTGCCCGGGGTGTGGCTGGTGATGGCCAGTATCGACGGGCGCGACGCCGGCTTCGCGCTGTCGCGCATCATCGCCGGCGAGGCGGAGCTGCTGCTGCTCGCCACCCACCCCGTCGCCCGGCGGCGCGGCGTTGCCGGCGCGCTGCTCCGCGCGGTGATCGACGAAGCCCGCGGCAACAAGGCCGATCGCGTACATCTCGAGGTACGCTCAGGAAACGATGCTGTCAGGCTCTATCGTCGCGAAGGCTTCGAAAAGGTCGGCGAGCGGCGCGAATATTATCGGGGCCGAAACGGGCATTTGTTCGATGCCCATACCTATGCGCGGGATCTCGACTGAGACTTGCAGCTATTCGCAAGATTGACCTTGCGTTTGATCCGAAATGGTCCGATAGGTTCTTTGAAGAGGGCGATTTATAGTCACCAATAATCGGGTCGAAAGGAAAAAAATGGAAACGCGCACTGAAATTGATGAAACGCTTGTTACATTGACAGCGGATATTGTTGCTGCACATGTCAGCAACAATAGCGTGTCGGTTTCCGACCTTCCGACTCTCATCCAGAATGTGCACGGCGCCCTTTCGGGTCTTGGCCGCGCCGTCGCCGAACCTGAAGTCAAGCAGGAGCCGGCGGTTTCCATTCGTGCCTCGGTGAAGCCCGACTACATCGTGTGCCTGGAAGACGGCAAGAAGCTCAAGATGCTGAAGCGCCACCTGATGACGCACTATCAGATGACCCCCGAGCAGTATCGCGCCAAGTGGAACCTGCCGGCCGACTATCCGATGGTCGCCCCCAATTATGCCGAGCAGCGCCGCAGCCTGGCGAAGAAGATCGGCCTGGGCACCAAGCGCCGCAAGCGCTGAGCCACAGCCATCTAAACCGAAAGGCCGGCCCGGAGCGATCCGGGCCGGCCTTTTCGTTTCGCGCCCTTTCGTTTCGCAAACGCGCCTTTTCGCCGCCAAAGCCTTCCAACTTGGCCGCGTTGACGTTACATCCGGGGCATGGGCCGTAAGATCGATCTCGAAGCGCTTTGCCACGAAAAGGGGCTGCGCATTACCGAACAGCGCAAGGTGATTGCGCGCGTCCTTTCCGATGCGGAGGATCATCCCGACGTCGAGAAAGTCTATGAGCGCGCCTCGGCGATCGATCCGGGCATCTCGATCGCCACCGTCTATCGCACCGTCCGCCTGTTTGAAGAGGCCGGTATCCTCGATCGCCATGATTTCGGCGACGGCCGCGCCCGCTACGAACCGGCACCCGAGGCGCATCACGATCACCTGATCAACGTCGAGACCGGCGAAGTGATCGAGTTCGTCGATCCCGAGCTCGAGCTGCTGCAGAAGCAGATTGCCGAGCGGCTGGGCTTTCGTCTGGTCGATCACCGGATGGAGCTCTACGGGGTCACGCTCGACCGCAAGGGCTGAGGTGGCGCCTGCCGGAGAGAGCCGGGCCGAGCGCGCCGCGCGCCGCCGCGAAGAGGCGATCCAGGGTCTCGATACGCCGCTGAGCCTGGGCGACCAGTGCCGGCTCTGGTCGCGCGTGGCGATGCTGGTGCTGGCGCTGCTGCTGTTCGTGCCGCTCCATTATCTCTTCCGGCTGTTCCGCCTGCCCTCGCCCTGGCCGCGCTATTTCCTGGGCAGCGCCGCGTGGATCTGCGGCGCGCGGGTCAACCGCATCGGCACGCACCTGAAGCGCGACGTCTTCTACATCTCGAACCATCTCAGCTGGATCGACATCCTAGCGCTGGGCGGCGCCAGCGGCACCGCCTTCATCGCCAAGGCCGAGATCCAGAGCTCGCCGGTGGTCGGCTGGCTCGCCGGGCTCAACCGCACCGTCTATGTGAAGCGCGAGAACCGGCTGGGCGTCGCCGAGCAGATCAACGAGCTGCGCGACGCCCTGGCCGAGACCTGGGCGATCACCGTCTTCCCCGAAGGCACCACCACCGACGGCAGATCGCTGCTGCCGTTCAAGACGCCGATGCTGCGCGTGCTCGAGCCACCGCCGCCCGGGGTGATGGTCCAGCCGGTGATGCTCCATTACGGCGCCGCGGCGGACGACATCGCCTGGATCGGCCAGGAGACCGGGCTCAACAACGCGAAGCGCATCCTCAGCCGCAAGGGCAGCTTCCGCCTCGACGTCCATTTCCTCGAGCCCTTCCACCCGCGCGACTTCCCCGGCCGCAAGGTGATCGCGGCGGAGAGCCGGCGGCGCATCGAGGAGGCGCTGGTCAAGGTGCTGCACGCGCCGCTTCGCCCGTTCCGGTTCGCGGAAGAGGCGATCGGCTACAAGCCGAAGCCTGCCCCATAACCGTCATCCCGGCGAAAGCCGGGATCTCAGACGATGGCGGGAAGAGCGCCGTCCGAGACCCCGGCTTTCGCCGGGGTGACGGCTAGTGTAAGGGGCCGCCGATCATGACCACGCCCCAGAATCCCAAGGCCACTCCCAAGACCTTCCACGTCAAGTCGTTCGGCTGCCAGATGAACGTCTATGACGGCGAGCGCATGGCCGAGCTGATGGCCGCGCAGGGCATGACCGCCGCGGCCGAGGGCGAGGCCGCCGATCTCGTCGTGCTCAACACCTGCCACATCCGCGAAAAGGCCACCGAGAAGGTCTATTCGGACATCGGCCGCCTGCGGAAGGGCGCGCGCGAACTGGGCCGCGCCGAGCCGATGATCGCCGTCGCCGGCTGCGTCGCGCAGGCCGAGGGCGAGGAGATCGTCCGCCGCGCCAAGGTCGATGTCGTGGTCGGCCCGCAGGCCTATCACAACCTGCCCGATCTCGTGGCCAAGGCCGCCAGCGGCCAGTCGAGCCTCGACACCGACATGCCGGCGCTCAGCAAGTTCGGCGCGCTGCCCAAGCGCCGCAAGGTGAGCCCCACCGCCTTCCTCACCGTGCAGGAAGGCTGCGACAAGTTCTGCACCTATTGCGTGGTGCCCTATACCCGCGGCGCCGAGATCAGCCGGCCCTTCGCCGAGCTGGTCGACGAGGCCAGGGCGCTGGTCGACGCCGGCGCGCGCGAGATCACCCTGCTCGGGCAGAACGTCAACGCCTGGGACGACGAGGCGGGCACCGGGCTGCACGGGCTGATCCACGCGCTCGACCGGATCGAGGGGCTGCACCGCATCCGCTACACCACCAGTCATCCCAACGACATGCGCGAAGGCCTGATTCGCGCGCATGCCGAGGTCGAGAAGTTGATGCCCTTCCTCCACCTCCCCGTGCAGGCGGGCAGCGACCGCATCCTCAAGGCGATGAACCGCAGCCATACGCGGGACAGCTATCTCAAGATCCTCGATCGCGTCCGCGCCGCCCGGCCCGACATCGCGCTGTCGGGCGACTTCATCGTCGGCTTCCCCGGCGAGAGCGATGCCGAGTTCGAGGAGACTTTGAGCCTGGTCGACGCGGTCGGCTACGCGCAGTGCTTCAGCTTCAAGTACAGCCCGCGCCCCGGCACCCCGGCGGCGGAGATGCCCGACCAGTTCGTGCCGATGGCGGTGATGGACGAGCGCCTCCAGCGCCTCCAGGCCGCGCTCAACCGCGACCAGCTTGCCTTCAACCAGGCGACCGTCGGCAGGACCTGCACGGTGCTGATCGAGCGCCAGGGCAAGCTGCCCGGCCAGATGCTCGGCAAGTCGCCCTGGCTCCAGTCGGTCTATCTGACCACCGATGCGCAGATCGGCGACATGGTCGAGGTCGAGATCACCAGCGGCTTCGGCAATTCGCTGACCGGCGTGGAGAAGGTGCGCGCGGCAGCCTGAGGCGGCCACTCGGAACTCCCTACCCAACAGAAACCTCGTCACCCCGGGGCGGCGAGTACAGGATTTGAAGTTAGGGTTCAGCGCGTGCGGCACCGTGGACCCCGGCACAAGGCCGGGGTGACGGCTGTTAGCCCCTTCGTCTACCGCGCCAGATAGCCGCCATCGACCGGATAATAGGTCCCGGTCATGAAGCTCGCCTTGTCGGAAAGCAGGAAGCTCGTCAGCGCCGCGACTTCCTCGGGCGTGCCGAGCCGGTTCAACAGATGCTTGCTCGCCAGCCCCGCAATCGCTTCCTCGGTCATGTTCGCGGCGATCGCCGGGGTGTGGATGAAGCCGGGGCCAACCGCATTCACCCGCACGCCCTTGTCGGCATAGTCGATCGCGGCATTCTTGGTCAGGCCGATCAGTGCGTGCTTGGCGGTGACATAGGTCGCCGAGCCGCCCCAGCCGACCGCGCCGAGGATCGATGCCATG
This sequence comes from Sphingomonas sp. HITSZ_GF, assembly GCF_029543155.1. Classification (GTDB taxonomy): domain Bacteria; phylum Pseudomonadota; class Alphaproteobacteria; order Sphingomonadales; family Sphingomonadaceae; genus Sphingomonas. The sequence continues at coordinate 91,787 of NZ_JARQXA010000007.1, forward strand.
TTGACGATCGATCCGCCGCCCGCCGCGATGATCGCCGGGATCTGGTATTTCAGGCAGTAGAAGACGCTGTTGAGATCGACGTCGATCACCCGGTGCCAGTCCTCCAGCGTGATGTCGGCCACCGGCGCCGAGGGGCCGCCGATCCCGGCATTGTTGACGGCAAGGTGCAGCGCGCCGAACTCGGCCACCGCGAAATCGACCATCGCGCGCACCGCCTCGGGATCGGCGACGTCGAGCTGGAACGACCGCGCCTGCGTGCCCAGGCTCTCGGCGAAGGCCTTGGCGTGCGCGCCGTCGAAATCGGCAACGACGACCTTCGCGCCGCGCGTCGCAAGCTCCTGCGCCACCGCTGCACCGATGCCCGATGCCGCGCCGGTCACGATCGCGACCTTGCCTTCAAAATCCTGCATTATCTTCATCCTTGGTTTGCTCCCCTGCGCGTTCGAAAACGCACGAGCGACCGGCAAAGCCCAGGATCAACCGGGAAACACAGGGTTTCCGATGGGGACGTTCAATCGAAGGCCGGGCGGGGCAGCGGCGCGATTGAAAGCCTGCCCGCCCACAGGCGCGGCAGCCGTAGATGGAGCAGGCCGATGACCGTCAGCGCCAGGGCGATGCCGCCGATCACGTCGATCAGATAATGCGTGCCCTGCACCGGCGTCACCGCCAGCATCGCCAGGTTGAGCGCCAGGCACGGCCAGCGCAGCCAGCGCAGCGGCCAGGCCGCCCAGATGAACAATATCGCCGCGACGGCATGGAAACTGGGAAAGGTGATCAGGCCCGAGAGCAGGGCCAGGTCGATCACCTGCAGCGTCCCCGCGCGCAGCTGCGCGATCGCCGCGATATGGCTGATGCCGTTGGCCGGCAGATAGGGATAGCCGTTGCCGAGATGATAGGTGAGCGCCGCCCGCGCCGGCCAGAAATAGAAGATCGTGACCGAGACCGCGAGCGCGAGCCCGAAGGCGGCGATGAAGCCCCGCGCCCGATCGGCGCGTCCGCTCAGCGTCAGCCCGGCGAGCACCGCCACCGGAGTCACGAAGATGCTCAGATAGATATATTCGCTGGTCCGGGCGAGCAGCGGCCGCGCCGCGAAGAAACGATAGGCCGCCACCCAGTCGAAGCCGATCGCATGATCCATCGCCGCCAGCGCGGCATCGGTCTCGCCGGTGGTGAAACGGGCGACCCCGTAGCTGGCGAGCGCGCCCATCGTGCTGATCAGAGTGAGCAGGCCCCAGCATTCCGCAAGCTCGGCGAGCCGGGCCTCGCGCACGCTGCGCGCACGCGGCCGGGCAAGCGCCCCCGCCACGCCGAGCAGCACCAGCGCCATTGGCCGGATCGCATGCGACATGTCGATGCTGAGCCCGGCGACCGCGAGCAGCACCGCAAGCGCGATCGCCGCAGCACCCACCCCGGCCCAGATTGCCCCCCGCGAAACCCCCACGACGTCCCCTCAAACTCGCGTGGCCAGTAACTTGCACTGAAATCTTAATAAAATGCCGCCGGCGGGGCGCCGCTTCCCCCTTGCCGGGGGCAGCAAGGAAACGATATAGTCTCCTTGTATCAGGAGGGATGCCATGTCGAAGCCGGTCTGGATGTTTACCGCCACTGCGCTGCTGCTGTCGGGCTGCGGCGGCGCTCCGGCGGGCGGCGGCAATGCCGCGGCACCCGAAGCGACCCCTGCGGCAAGCACCGCTGCCGCCGCCTCGGACTTCGACGCGACCAATGCCTGCGCCATCCTCCCCGCCGACAAGGTCACCGCGGTCACCGGGCTGAAGGTCGACAGCGCGAACCTGGGCACCGTCGTCGAGCCCGGCGAAGGCACTGCCGGCTTCTCCACCTGCAACTACAGCTTCGCCGGCGGTGGCACGCTCGCTTTCTTCGCGCGCCAGTCGCCCGTCGACGACAACACGCCCGAGGCGATCGCGCGCACCAGGAAGGAGCTCACCGACAATATGGGCGCGACGATCGTCGACGTGCCCGGCCTGGGCACAGCCGCCTTCTCGGCCGAGCAGATGCACCAGCTTCACGTCTTCTTCGCGGGCAATCGCTACATCTATTTCATGTCTCCCGCCCCGCCCGCCGGCAAGCCGATCGGCGAGGCCGAGCTGGCGCTGGCCAAGGCGGTCATCGGCTGAGCATCGACGCCAAGGCGACTCCCCGGTCGCCGTTCACGGCCATCGTTCCATCCTGTTAACGATCCCCGGCAAGTCGCGGGTAAGTTTCGGAAACCTAGCCCTCTTGTTCCAGCACCCGGCCGTCCGGCCCGGGGGACAATGAGAACAAGGGGTCCGCGCCCATATGCGTTTCTATCTAGCGACACGCTTCCTATTCCCGCGCCATTTCCACCTGCGCATCTTCGCCATCTGCTTCGCCGCCGTGCACCTTCCGCTGATCAGCTTCGTCGCCAGCCAGGCGGCGATGGGCGAATGGCAATGGCAGGTGTTCGTGCCGCTGCTGCTCGCCACCCTGACCGGGACCGGCGGCGCGATCGTCGCGCTTGGCGCCTTGCTCGCGCCGATCCGCCAAGCTTCGGAAATGCTGCGCCAGGTGCAGCACGGCAAGGCAATCACGGAAATCCCGGCCGGCGGCCGCGACCTTGCCGGCGAGCTGCTCGACAGCGTTGGCCTTGCCGCGCTCGCCACCAACACCCGGATCAGCCAGCTGCGCGACGCCGCCGAGCGCGACGTGCTGACCGGCCTGCGCAACCGGCGCGGCTTTCTCGACGCCGCTGCGCATCTGCGTTCCGGCACCCGTGCCACGCTCGCGCTGGTCGACATCGATTTCTTCAAGCGGATCAATGACATCTTCGGCCATGATGAAGGCGATCTCGTGCTCCAGGAATTCAGCCACCGCCTCACCGAAACAATGCGCCGCTCGGATCTGATCGCGCGCTGGGGCGGCGAGGAGTTCGCCATCCTGATCCCCGGCATGGGCCCGCGCGAGGCGCAGGCGATGATGGAGCGGCTGCGCACTGCGCTCCACGCCGATCCGATCGGCCCCAATCCCGAGGAGCCGGTCACTTTCTCCTGCGGCCTCGCCTTCCTGCGCGGCCCCGATCAGATCGCGGTGGCGATGCAGCGCGCGGACAAGGCGCTCTATGCCGCCAAGCATGGCGGACGCGACCGGATCGCGCTCGACGCGGAGCTGGCGCAGATGGCCTGAACCGGCTGCCAGCGTTGCATGTGCGACACGGCGGGGCGTCGATGCGCCCCGCCGCCGCTTTTCCCCTGTCAATGTTGGAAATCCTCTGCCAATCTCCCCATATCGCATGCGTCAGGGAACCGCCCGCACAGCCTTCGGTTTCGCCTTTTCAGGCCGGCGGCGCAGCGTCATCAAAAGTGAAAGAATTTGGGCCAAGTGCCTTCACTTAAGCCTCTCGCGCAAAGGAGCAGCATGAGCCGCAAGCCTGTCCCCGCCCAGTCCGGTGAACGCAGCCGCGCCGAGGTGAATTTCGACAAGCCCCAGCTCCTGCCCCAGCTTTTCGGCGAGTTCGACAGCAACATATTGGCGCTGGAGGAGCGGCTGGGCGTCTATATCCATGCCCGCGGCCAGCGCGTGCAGATCGAAGGGTCGGCCGAAGCCGTCGCCCATGCGCGCGAAGTGCTGCAGGAACTCCACGCCCGCGTCATCCGCGGCGAGGAAGTCGATACCGGGCTGATCGACGCAGTGATCGCGATGTCGAGCGAGCCGATGCTCACCGGCATCGTCAAGGCGGACAACGGCAATGCCCCGCCCCAGATCATGATCCGCACGCGCAAGAAGACGATCGTGCCGCGCTCGGTCGCGCAGACCCAATATATGCGCGCGCTCGTCTCGAACGACATGATCTTCGCGCTCGGGCCGGCGGGCACCGGCAAGACCTATCTCGCGGTCGCCCAGGCAGTGGCGCAGCTGATCACCGGCAGCGTCCAGCGACTGATCCTGTCGCGCCCCGCGGTCGAGGCCGGCGAGCGGCTCGGCTTCCTGCCCGGCGACATGAAGGAGAAGGTCGATCCCTATCTCCGCCCGATCTACGACGCGCTCTACGACTGCCTGCCCGCCGAGCAGGTCGAGCGCCGTATCGCCTCGGGCGAGATCGAGATCGCGCCGATCGCCTTCATGCGCGGGCGCACGCTCGCCGATGCCTTCGTCATCCTCGACGAGGCGCAGAACACCACGCCGGCGCAGATGAAGATGTTCCTCACCCGCTTCGGGCAGAACAGCCGGATGGTGATCTGCGGCGACCCCAACCAGGTCGATCTGCCCGGCGGCCCGCCCGCCTCGGGCCTCAACGACGCGACTCGGCGGCTCGAGGGTGTCGAAGGCATCGCCTTCTCGCGCTTCTCGACCGCGGACGTGGTCCGCCACCCGATCGTCGGCCGCATCGTCGAAGCCTATGAGGGGCCGAATGCTTGACGTAGCCGCGCTCGTCGAGAGCCCCTGGCCCGAGAACGACTGGGAAGCCCTCGCCAATCGCGCCGCCGAGATTGCGCTAAAGCAGACGCCCTTCCTCGAATGGCTCGATCACGCCGCGACGATCGAAGTCGCGGTGCGCTTCACCTCCGACGACGAGGTCCATGTCCTCAACCGCCAGTACCGTGACAAGGACAAGCCGACCAACGTGCTCTCCTTCCCGATGATCCAGCCCGATCTGATGGAAGCGGTGACCGAGAACAGCGACGATGGCGAGGTGCTGCTCGGCGACATCGTGCTGGCGCACGGCGTCTGCGCGGCCGAGGCGGTCGAGCGCCAGGTCTCGGTCGAGGATCATGCCACGCACCTGATTGTCCACGGCCTGCTGCATTTGCTAGGCTATGATCATATCGACGATGCCGAAGCCGAGGCGATGGAGGAGATGGAACGCTCCGCCCTTGCCAGCCTCGGCCTGCATGACCCCTATCTGATACGCGAGGATTGAACACCGAACATGCCCGAGGGCCAAAGTAGCACCACCAGCGGCGACAACCACGAAGGTGGCGGGATATGGCGCGGCATCCGCACCCTCCTGTTCGGTGACGAACACGAAGAAACACTGCGCGACCGCATCGAGGATGCGATCGACGCGCATGAGGACGAGGGCCGCGGCAAGGCACTCGCCGGCGACCTCGCCCCGATCGAGCGGCAGATGCTGCGCAATCTCCTCCATTTCGGCGAACGCGATGCCGGCGATGTCGGCGTGCCGCGCGCAGACATCATCGCAGTGGAAGAGCAGACCAGCTTCGCCGATCTGGTGAAGCTGTTCGAGGAGGCCGGCCATAGCCGCCTGCCGGTGTATCGCGAGGAGCTCGATACGATCATCGGCATGGTCCACATCAAGGACGTGTTCAACATCCTGGCCAGCGGCGCGCCGCACCCGGAAAGCTTGTCCGGCCTGATCCGCCAGCCGCTCTACGTTCCCCAGTCGATGGGTGCGCTCGACCTGCTCGCCCAGATGCGCGGGCGTCGCACCCATCTCGCCATCGTGCTCGACGAATATTCGGGTACCGAGGGGCTGATCACGATCGAGGACCTGATCGAGGAGATCGTCGGCGAGATCGAGGACGAGCATGACGAAGCGCCCACAGCGCTGCTCGTGCCGATCGAGGGCGGCGGCTGGGATGCCGATGCGCGCGCCGATCTCGAGGACGTCGCCGAGACGGTCGATCCCCGCCTCGCCGAGGTCGATGGCGACGTCGATACGCTGGGCGGCCTTGCCTTCGTTCTTGCCGGCCATGTGCCCGAGGCTGGCGAGTGCCTTGAGCATGACAGCGGCTGGAAGCTCGAGATCGTCGAAGCCGACCCCAAGCGCGTGACCAGGCTGCGCCTCCATCCGCCCGCCGAGAAGGCACTGGCGGAGGAGTAGGGCCAAGTCCACTCCATCCACCCCAAACGTCATCCCGGCGAAAGCCGGGATTTCGTGCGAAGGCCCTACCCAACCCGCCTCCGTCATGCTGAACTTGTTTCAGCATCCAAGGCGCCGCGAGCGATATCGCCGGAGGCACGTTGGACCCTGAAACAAGTTCAGGGTGACGGGCGGTTGTTTCTGCCCGCCCCCGGGTGCCCAGCAGGCCGGTCTATCCATGCATGACAACGCCGTGTCGTAAAAATCACCCGATCGATCACTGACGGCGATCTAATCCATTTCTTCGATGGTTCCCGGAGTGGCATCCCTTGGGATGCAAATCCAGGAAGGAGCTTGGGAGATGGACGCGAAGACAGGATCGATCGACGGCGGCGGTTGCCCGATGCACGGTGCGGGTGGTGCGCGCGCGCTGCTCGGGCGCACCAACAAGGACTGGTGGCCCGAGATGCTCGCCACCGAAATCCTCAACCCCAATGGCGCGTCCAACCCGATGGGCGCCGATTTCGACTATGCCGAAGCCTTCAAGCAGCTCGACTATGCAGCGCTCAAGGCCGATCTCACCGCGCTGATGACCGACAGCCAGCCCTGGTGGCCGGCTGATTACGGGCATTACGGCCCCTTCTTCATCCGCATGGCCTGGCACGCGGCGGGCACCTATCGCACCGCCGACGGCCGCGGCGGCGCCAACAGCGGGCAACAGCGCTTCGCCCCGCTCGACTCGTGGCCCGACAACGGCAATCTCGACAAGGCGCGCCGCCTGCTTTGGCCGATCAAACAGAAATACGGCAAGCACATCAGCTGGGCCGACCTGTTCATCCTCACCGGCAACGTCGCGATCGAGAGCATGGGCGGGCCGGTGTTCGGCTTCGGCGGCGGCCGTGCCGACGTGTTCGAGCCCGAGCGCGACATCTATTGGGGCTCGGAAGACAAATGGGTGAACCAGGGCGTCCAGACCCGCATCGCCCCCGAGCATGGCATGCACGAGATCGAAGGCCCGCTCGCCGCGATCCAGATGGGCCTGATCTACGTCAATCCCGAAGGCCCGCAGGGCAATCCGCATGACGACGCCGGCATGGCGCGCGACATGAAGGAGACCTTCGCGCGCATGGCGATGAATGCCGAGGAGACGGTCGCGCTCACTGCCGGCGGCCACACCTTCGGCAAGGCGCATGGCAATGGCGACGCCTCGCTGCTCGGCGCGGCACCCGCGGGCGGCGATCTCGTCGCGCAGGGCTTCGGCTGGGTCAGCGGCCATGAGAGCGGCGGCATCGGCGAGCATACCGTCACCAGCGGCATCGAGGGCGCCTGGACCAACACGCCGCGCGAATGGACCGAGAATTATTTCCGCCTGCTGTTCGACTATGACTATGAGCTGGTGCAGTCCCCCGCGGGCGCCAACCAGTGGCAGCCGATCGACCAGAAGGAGGAGGACATGGCCCCGGCGGCCTGGGACCCCAGCATCAAGGTCCCGACCATGATGACCACCGCCGACATGGCGCTGAAGCGCGACCCCGAGTTCCGGGCCATCTCCGAGAAGTTCCGCGCCGACCATGAAGCGTTCAAGGACGCCTTCGCCCGCGCCTGGTTCAAGCTGACCCACCGCGACATGGGGCCCAAGGTCCGCTACCTCGGCCCGGAAGTCCCTGCGGAAGACCTGATCTGGCAGGATCCGATCCCCGCCGGCACCAAGCCCTCGGACACGCTGGTCTCACTGGTGAAGACGCGGATCGTAGATAGCGGCCTCACCGTCAGCCAGCTGATCAAGACCGCCTGGGCTTCGGCCAGCACCTTCCGCAAGTCGGATTTCCGCGGCGGCGCCAATGGCGCGCGCGTGGCGCTGGCGCCGCAGAAGGATTGGGAGGTCAACGAGCCCGCGATGCTCACCAAGGTGATCGCGACGCTCGATGGGCTGCGCGATACGCTGTCGCTGGCCGATGTCATCGTGCTCGGCGGCGTGGTCGGCCTCGAAAAGGCGATCAAGGATGCCGGCTTCAGCGTGGCGGTGCCCTTCACCGGCGGGCGCGGCGACGCGACGGCGGAGCAGACCGACGCCGACAGCTTCGCGGTGATGGAGCCCGAGGCGGACGCCTTCCGCAACTATGTCGGCAAGAAGAAGCTCGCGGTTAAGGTCGAGGAGATGATGCTCGACCGCGCCTCGCTGCTCGGCCTCTCGGTGCCCGAGATGACCGTGCTGATCGGCGGCCTGCGCGTGCTCGGTGCCAATCATGGCGAGCGCGGCCATGGCCATTTCACCAAGCGGTCGGGCCAGCTGACCAACGACTTCTTCGTCAATCTCTACGACATGACCAATGTCTGGGCGGTGGCCGGCGAAGGCGACGACGAATATGTCGCCACCGACCGCGCCGGCGGTCATGAGAAGTGGCGCGCGACCCGTGCGGACCTGATCTTCGGCTCGAACGCCGAGCTGCGCGCGGTCGGCGAGGTCTATGCCGAGACCGGCCATGAGGAGAAGTTCGTCAAGGACTTCGTCGCGGCCTGGACCAAGGTGATGAACGCCGATCGTTTCGACTTGAAGTAAGTCGAACTCCTCCCCGGAACGGGGAGGGGGACCATCGCGCAGCGATGGTGGAGGGGGCCCGCTCTCCCCGAACGATAAAGCGGGTGGAGGGCGGCCCCCTCCACCACGCCCTCGCGGGCGCGGCCCCCCTCCCCGTTCCGGGGAGGAATTAGTTGGCTTCCCCCTCCCCACCCCCTATTCCTGCCCCCATGCTCAAGCGCATCCTCATCGCCCTCGCGATCCTCGTCGTCGCGGCCGCCGCCTTCCTGTTCTGGGCGACCCGCCCGGACGTCGCGAAGCTTCCCGAACAGGCCGTCACCGGCGTGGTGCCGCAGCTGGGCGAGGCGCGATACCAGGACATTCCCACGGTCCGCATCGCCAAGCCGACCGGCTGGGCCAACGGCGCCAAGCCCGTTGTCGCAGCCGGGCTGCAGGTGGCGCCCTTTGCCGACAAGCTCGATCATCCGCGCTGGCTCTATCGCCTGCCCAATGGCGACGTGCTGGTCGCCGAGAGCAACTCGCCCCCGCGCGAAGGCGGCGGGATCACCGGCTGGATCATGGGCATGATGCTCAATCGCGCGGGTGCCGGCGTGCCCTCGGCCAACCGGATTACCCTGCTGCGCGACACCAATGGCGACGGCGTGGCGGACCAGCGCTCGGCGCTGATCGAGGGGCTGAACTCGCCGAGCGGCATGGCACTGATCGGCGACTGGCTCTACGTCGCCAACACCGATGCCGTGGTCCGCTTCCCCTACAAGGCGGGTGACACGCATATCACCGCCAAGCCCGAGAAGGTGATCGACCTGGCCGGCGGCGGCAATCACTGGGCGCGCAACCTGCTCGCCTCGCCCGACGGCAAGAGCCTCTATGTCGCGATCGGCTCCTCCTCGAACATCGCCGAGAACGGGCTCGACAAGGAAGGCGACATCTACACCGCCGAGACTCCGTTCGAAGTCGCCAGGAACCTCAATGCCGCCAAGCGCACCCGCGCCGCGATCCTCGAGGTCATCCCGGCGACCAAGTCGTCGCGCGTCTTTGCCTGGGGCCTGCGCAACCCCAACGGCATGGCCTTCGAGCCGCACAGCGGCGCGCTGTGGACCGTAGTCAACGAGCGCGATATGCTCGGATCGGACATGCCGCCCGACTATCTCACCCAGGTGGACCTGGGCACCTTCTATGGCTGGCCGTGGAATTACTGGGGCGGCTATGTCGACAAGCGCGTGGCCCCGGAACGGCCGGACCTGCGCGAATATACCAAGCGCCCGGACTTCGCGCTCGGCGCGCACACCGCGCCGCTGGGCCTCGCCTTCGCCGCCGATGCCAAACTGGGCGGCAAGTTCGCCAATGGCGCGTTCGTGGCGTTGCATGGCTCGTGGAACCGCGAGCCGCCCTCGGGCTACAAGCTGGTCTTCGTGCCGTTTGGCGACAACGGCTTCCCGCTCAAGGGCGCCAAGCCGGTCGATCTGCTCACCGGCTTCCTCGGCAAGGACGGCAAGACGGTGAACGGCCGCCCGGTCGGCCTGATCACCGACGCCACCGGCAGCCTGCTGGTCGCCGACGATGTCGGCAACATGATCTGGCGGGTGAGCGGGACGGGCGCTGCGGCCGTTCCCGTCCCCGCTGCTGCGGCAAAGAAGTAAGGAGCCCCGGCCGCGGCCGGGGCGTCCCGATTACGCCGACGGGATCTGCTGGCTGATGCAGTGGAAGCTGCCGCCGCCGGTGAGGATATGGTCGGCGCGCTGGCCGACGATCTCGCGGCCGGGGAAGAGCTTCGCCAGCGCGTCGATCGCCGCCTGGTCGTTTTCCTGGCCGTAGAGCGGCACCACCACGGCGGCATTGCCGATGTAGAAGTTCATGTAGCTCGCCGGGATGATCTCCTCATCCTCGTTGAGCACCCGGCCCGGCGACGGGAAGCGGACCAGCTCGACGCCGAACGCCTCGGCGCGGCGGGCGGCATCCTGATAGATCCGCCAATTGGGGTCGTTCTCGGCCCCTTCGGGGATCAGCAGCCGGTTCTCGCCGACGAAGCGCGCGAGATTGTCGACATGGCCGTCGGTATGGTCGTTGAGCAGGCCGTCGCCCAGCCACAGCACCTGGCTGTAGCCCAGATCGCGGCGGAGCAGCTCCTCGACATCGGCCTTGCCGAGCTGGGGGTTGCGGTTGCGGTTGAGCAGGCACTGCTCGGTGGTGACCACCAGCCCGGTGCCGTCGCCGTCGATCGCGCCGCCTTCGAGGATCCAGCCATGTTCCTCGGTCCGGAACTTCGCCCGCTCCGCCAGGCGCGCGCCGACATCGTCGTCGCCCGGCAGGTCGTACTTGCCGCCCCAGCCGTTGAAGCCGAAATCATGGGCGACACGGTCGCCGCCGATGATCGCGGCGGTGTCGCGCAGCCAGATGTCGCCGAAACGCTCGACGACGATCCTCGCGGCATTGCCGACCAGCAGCTTGGCGGCCGCGGCGGATTCGTCATTGGCGGCGACGAGAATGACCTTCTCGCCGCGGCCATCGGCATGGACGGCCTTGGCGAAGGCGGCGACTTCGATACGCGCGGAGGCGAGGTCTTCGAGCCAGAGTTCCGGATGGCTGGGGAAACCGATCCAGACGGCATCATGGTGCGCCCATTCGGGCTTGGGGGGCGGAATCATGGTCATCCCGCCCCCATAATCCCGTTCACTGCCCGGCGCGAGACTTGTCGCGGATCGCCCGGAATTCGGCGCTGGGATACCAGTTGGGCCAGGCCGCGCCCTCGGCGAGCTGGCGGCCGAGGCCGTAATAGATGGCGAGATCGGACGCCGCGCCGCTCCAGTCCCAGGCCGGATTATATTCGTCCTGCGGCTTGTGATAGCGGCTCTGGGTATAGTCCTTGGCGGCCTTCTCGCCCGCTTCCTTGCCGCCCACGACCAGATCGTCGCCGCTCTCGCCATAGAGCATCGGCACGCCGAGCTTGGCGAAGCTGAAATGGTCCGAGCGGTAATAGCCGCCCGCCTCGGGCCGCGCCTCGGGGACGATCACCCGCCCCTCGGCCGCGACAAAGGGCTTCACCAGATCCTCAAGCTCCGATTTGCCGGCGCCGGCGATCACGAAATCCTTCGCCTTTCCAATGACGTTGAGCGTGTCCATGTTCACCCCGCCGACCGTCTTGGCGAGCGGATAGACCGGGTTCTCGGCGTAGAACTTGCTGCCCAGCAGCCCCGATTCCTCGGCGGTGACCGCGAGGAAGACCAGGCTGCGCTTGGCGGGGCCGGCCTTGGCATGCGCCTCGGCCAGCGCGACCAGGCCACCCATGCCGGAGGCATTGTCGACCGCGCCGTTGCAGATGTCATCGCCATTCACCGCGTCGCAGCGGCCGAGATGGTCCCAATGCGCCGAATAGAGCACGACCTCGTCAGGCTTGGCCGTGCCCGGCAGGATGCCGACGACGTTCTTCGAGGCCTGGCGCCGGATCGTGTTTTCCCAGCTGACCGAGGCCTTTACCCCGAGCGGGACCGCCTTGAAGCCCTTCTGCGCCGCGGCCACCGACAGGGCGTCGAAGTCCTGGCCGGCGGCGGCGAACAGCGCCTTGGCCTTGTCGAGCTGCATCCAGCCGATCGCCTGGCTCTGGTCCATGTGATCGCCCGGCGTGTCCTGCTCGAGCTGGGCGCCGGTCCAGGAGGACTGGACCACGCCCCAGGGATAGGAGGCCGGATAGGCATCGTGGACGATGATCGCCGCCGCCGCGCCCTGCCGCGCCGCCTCCTCGAACTTGTAGGTCCAGCGGCCATAGTAAGTCATTGCCCGGCCATCGAATAACCCCTTGGCCTCGGGCGCCTTATAGTCGGGGTCGTTGACCAGGATGACGACCGTCTTCCCCTTCACGTCGAGGCCGGCATAGTCGTTCCAGCCGCGCTCGGGAGCGTTGATGCCATAGCCGACGAAGACGACGTCGCTGTCCTTGATCGCGACCTTGGGGACCACGCGGTAGGTGGCGATCACCATGTCGCTGCGATAGTCGAGCGAGACCGGCGCCTTGCCGCCGGTGAAGACCAGCGGCGCGACATGGTTCGCCGTGATCTCGACCAGCGGCACGTCCTGCGTCCACTTGCCCTTGTTGCCCGGCTTGAGCCCCGCCTTTTCAAAGCGTTGGACGATATAGGCGATCGTCTTGTCCTCGGCCGGCGTGGTCGGGCCGCGGCCTTCATAGGCGTCGGAGGACAGGACCTGCGTCACTTCCTTGGCCGTCTCGATCGGGATGGTCTGGGCATTGGCGGCGGTGCCCGCGAGGAGCAGGGCGACGGTGAGCAGATGGCGCATGGATACCCCCTAACGGAACAGTCTGGCCGCGATGTTGGCAAGGGTTGCGCGGGTACGCAATGCGAGGCAGCCTGATTGCAACGGCATAGGAGGGGAAAGCATGCGCTTGTGGACGCTTCTGGCGCCGATATTGGCGCTGACCCTGCCCGCGTCCGCACTGCAGCAGGACCATGAAGCCGCCAATGCCGACCGCCAGGCGATGCTCGACAGGCTGGGAATCAAGGAAATCCGCCCCGGTGCCGACGGCTTCGATCCCAAGGCCGCCAACGCCGCGAACTATGACGAGGCCAAAGCGGGCACCCCCGAACTTCCGCCTCTGATGCGGATGGACGACGGCCGCATCGTCCGGAACAGCAAGGACTGGGACCGGCGGCGCAAGCAGATCGTCGAACTGTTCGACCGCGAGATCTATGGCCGCGTGCCGCTAACCGCCCCAAAAATAACGTGGAATCGCGTGCGCCGGGAAAAGGCCGTCGAAGCCGGGATCCCGGTGACCAAGACCTGGCTCGAAGGCCGAGCGGACAATTCGGCCTGGCCGCAAGCCTCGGCGACCATAATGTTCCGCTACACGCTGCCCGACAGCGAACGCCGCGTGCCGGTGATGCTCAGCTTCGGCTTCCCCGAGGGCTTCAAATTCCCCGGGCCGCCCCGCCCCGCCGATCCCGGCCCGCCCTATACCGAGCAGCTGCTGAAACGCGGCTGGGGCTATGCCGTGGTGGTGGCGAATTCGATCCAGGCGGACGATGGCGGCGCGCTGGCCACCGGGGTGATCGGCATCGCACTGCAGGGCCGTCGGCGCATGCCCGAGGACTGGGGCGTGCTGCGCGCCTGGGCCTGGGGTGCGAGCCGGGCGCGCGAAGCGCTTGCTGCGGACACCGAAGTTGACGCCCGCCGAATCGGCATCGAGGGCCTGTCGCGCTACGGCAAGGCGGCGCTGGTCGCCATGGCCTATGACCCGCGCTTCGCGATCGGGTTCGTCGGCTCGTCGGGCGCCGGCGGCGCCGCGCTCTATCGCCGCAATTTCGGCGAGCGGATGGGCAATCTGGCGGCGGGCGGCGAGTATCACTGGTTCGCCGGCAATTTCCTGCGCTATGCGGGGCCGAAGAGCGAGTTCGACCTGCCGGTGGACGCGCACATGCTGATCGCGCTTTCGGCACCGCGCCCGCTGTTCCTCGGCGCGGGCACGGTCGATACCGGCGACGGCTGGGTGGACCCCAAGGGCAGCTTCCTGGCAGCGGTGGCGGCATCGCCGGCCTGGACGATCACCGGCCACAAGGGGCTGAGCGCCACAGCCTTCCCGCCGGTACTGACTCCGGCGACCGAGGGCGACCTGGCCTTTCGCCAGCATCGCGGCGGCCACAGCAACCGCGACAACTGGCCGAGCTTCATCGACTTCGCGGCGCGCGAGCTCCGCCTTGACTAATAGTATATTATAGTACATCATTTTGACATGGAGGATATGTACTATGGGAAAATATGAGCCGCTTGCCGACTTCCTGCATAAGCAGACTCGCGATCATTGGTCAGCGAGCTTCGAAGAAGTCGAGGCGGTGCTTGGTTTCTATCTTCCCAATAGCGCCCGCAAGCATGCAGCTTGGTGGGCCAACCAGCATGGTGAAGGACACAGTCAGACCAGCTGGCTGGATGCCGGCTGGAACACCAGCAATGTCGACCTGAAAAAGCGCCGGGTCGACTTCGTGCGCGTTCGTTCTGCAACGCCATCGAAGGGAGAACATGCGCTCCTCGAGCAGGCCCGCGCGCTGACCGGCATTCCCGAACAGGAAGAAGTGATCCGCGAGGCCTTGCGCGCACTGATCGAGCGTGAGAACGCCCGACGGCTGATCGCGCTAGGCGGCACAATGCCCTACTTTGCAGCCCCGGCGCGCCGCAGATCCGCTGCATGATCTTGGTCGACACCTCAATCTGGGCAGACCATTTCCGAGCGGCAGATTCATCGCTCTCGGCCCTTTTGGAACGCGGGATGGTGTTGCTTCATCCGTTTGTTCTGGGGGAACTCGCGCTCGGCAATCTTGCTGATTGGGATGGAACGGTCGGCGCGCTCGGCCGATTGCCGCGGCCGGTGCTCGCAGGCAGTGAAGACGTGCTGAGCCTTATCAAGCGTGAAAGCCTTATGGGAACGGGTCTGGGCTGGGTCGATGCGACCCTGCTGGCTTCAGCGCGACTGACACCGGATTCGCGCCTGTGGACCCGTGATGTCCGGCTGGCAGCGGCTGCCCAACGGCTCGGGATTGGCCTGCCAGAACACTAACCGAGAACTAAAGTCATCCCCGCACGGGCGGGAGCCGGGGCCGAGAGCGGGGCCGCCGAGGCGCCGGGTCGCCGGCGCGGGGATGACCAGGCGCGATGGATGGAGGGATCAGCCGCCCACCGCGCGAAGGATTTCGGCCGCCCGCTCCGCGATGCGGGCACTGTTCTCGACCCGATCGAGCAGGGCATGCTGCATCTCGGTGAGCGCCGGGATCAGCGCGTCGCGCCGCGATTCCGCCGTGCGGATCATCGGCACGAAGCGGCGCTCGAGCTTCTTCAGGCGCACCATGTCGGTCGCCGATTCGACATGGACGATCAGATCGCTGTCCCCGTCGAAACAGGTGGCCGAGGGAATCTCCCGCTCGGCATCGCGGTAGCGCTCGCGCAGCGCATGCACCTCCGCCTCGGCGGCGATGAAGCGATCGAGCGCACCCGTCTGCACCAGCGGCTCGAACACCTGGGGCATGGCCGGCGGCCAATCGAGCGGATAATCCTGCACCGGATCGACGGCGAAGGCCGTGCTGCCGACGCCCCAGCCGGTGACCGGATGCGGCGAGATGTCGGAGAGCTGGCCCGAAGACGCTTCCCATATGGCATGATGCCAGGCGAACAGCGCGACGCCGGGGATTTCGACGAGCATCCAGCCGAACACGCATTTGCCGCCCTGGGCACGCACCTGATCGCGCACGTTCCAATAGCAGCGCCCCTGGCGGCTGCCAGCGAGCGGGTAGCGCGGCACGGCGACGGCGCGGACCGGCGCGAGCCGGGCGAGCAGCAGCGGCATCGCGGGATGATCGAGCGCGGCGTCCCGATGAAGCAGTCCCAATGTTCAGTCCCCCCGGACTTTCAAGCGAAGCAAGGTACGCGAACACGGACTCTTCGGGCCGGCGACGGGTGCCCATTTCGCCCGGAAACCCCGGGCGGTAACGAAGATGAACCGGTGCGACCCGAGGGGTTTTGTTTGCAGGACTGGTACGAGCGCAGGCCGGCAAAGCCAAATGCGCGGGCGCCAATATGGGTCGGATACGGCGCAAAATGCACGGTTTTCCGCCAATTCGGGTAGATTTGCGCCGCTTCGGAGGCATCTGCGCGTCCGCACCGGGATAGCTCCGAAGCACCCAGATGCTCGACAAGATCGACCGCTTCCTGCGGGCGAACATGCAGCTGCCGGCGAAGCCGTAGGGGGCGTGGGGCCGCCCTTTCCTGCGGGGAAGGGGCCCGAGGTCCGGCGCGGACTCTCAAAGCCGTCATCCCGGCGAAAGCCGGGATCTCAGGCGAAGGCGGGGAAGGAGCCGCACGAGATCCCGGCGTTCGCCGGGATGACGGTTTGGAGTGGGATGACGGTTGGGGCGGGATGACGGACAAGAAAAAGGGCGGCCCCGAAGGACCGCCCTCTTTTCTCGTTCCCGAGGGAGCGAACTTAGCGCGAATAGAATTCGACGACCAGGTTCGGCTCCATCTTCACCGGGTACGGCACCTCGTCGAGGGTCGGCACGCGGGTGAAGGTGATCTTCGAGGCACCGTCCGGCGACACATAGTCGGGGATGTCGCGCTCGGCGAGGCTCTGCGCTTCCATGACCAGCGCCATTTCCTGCGCCTTCTGGCGGAGCGAAACGGTCTGGCCCGGCTTGATGCGGCGCGAACCGATGTTGCACTTCTCGCCGTCGACCAGGACGTGGCCGTGGTTGACCAGCTGGCGGGCCGCGAAGATCGTCGGCGCGAACTTGGCGCGATAGACGATCATGTCGAGGCGCTGCTCGAGCAGGCCGATCAGGTTCTGCGAGGTGTCACCCTTCATCTTCGAAGCGTCCTCATAGGCGCGCTTGAACTGCTTCTCGGTGACGTCGCCGTAATAGCCCTTGAGCTTCTGCTTGGCGCGCAGCTGGATGCCGAAGTCCGACATCTTGCCCTTGCGGCGCTGGCCGTGCTGGCCCGGGCCGTATTCGCGCTTGTTCACCGGGGACTTGGGACGGCCCCAGATGTTCTCGCCCATGCGGCGGTCAAGCTTGTACTTTGCGCTGGAACGCTTCGACATTTGTAATCCTTGCAATCGCTAACAACGGTTTTCCCGGTATCCGCCTGCTGGTCTCGCTGAGGAGGGCAGGGCCGCCGCTTCACCGGGGTGCGGGGCCATTGCGAAGGCGCGCGGTTAGCGGCGCGGGGCCGCCGAGTCAAGTTTGACGTGCCCGGCTGGACAGCGCGCCCGCACCCCGCCAAGAGCGGAGCCATGCAAGACGTGATCGATCCCGAAGCCTGCACGACGATGACCGAGGTCCGCGCCGGCGTGGATGCGCTGGACGCGGCGCTGGTGGCGCTGCTCAAGCGGCGCTTCGGCTATATGGACGCGGCGGCGCGGATCAAGCCCGAGCGCGGCCATGTGCGCGACGAGGCGCGCAAGGCGCAGGTGATCGCCAATGCCCGCGCACATGCGGCGGCGGCGGGAATTCCCGAAGACGCGATCGGCGACATCTGGGAACGACTGGTCGAAGCCTCGATCGCCTACGAACTCGCGGCGTTCGACCGGCGCTGAGCCGGGACCGAACGGGCGCCGGGCGCAAGCAGCATCACGATCTTCATCGCGATGCCCCTTCGCGGCCGGCGCCGGTCGATCAGTTGCCGCTCATGCCGCCATTGCCGCCCATGCGGGCGCGGTTGTCGAGCGCGCGGCCGGCGCGATCGGCATTGGCGTCGGCGATCTGGCGCCACTCTTCCTTGGTATGGCACTCGCGCTTGCCCATGATCGAGCCGGTCGATTCGACCATGCGGCAGATCTTCTTCTCGGGCTTGGCGTCAGCAGCCGGGGTCGGCGTCGCCTGCTGGGCGATGGCGGGAACGGCGAAGGCAACACACGCGAACAGAACAGCGAACTTCATACTATCTCCACTGCGGTTTGGGAGGCGGCCCTGCCCCGGCCTGCCCCGGGCCGGAAGACGAGACCGCGAGAGGCCCGAAAATGCGCCGATGCCGGTTCCGATCGCCTGCCCTCCAGGCGACCGAAGCCGATATGAATTCGGCACAAACGTATCGGAACCCCCTCCCGCTACGAAAGATTCGTGCACTGTAACTTGTTTTCGCACCTGCGAAAAGCGGAAGTGTATTGCGATTATATGTCAGGTCGTGCGGTGGCGCTTCTTGCCTTCGAGCGCGGAGAGCACGCCGCGCAGCGTGCGCAGTTCCTGGCTCGACCAGCGCGGCTTGGTAAGCAGCGTGCGCAGCGTCCTTTTCGTCGAGGGAACGCGGTCGGGCGGGAAGTAATAGCCCGATTCATCGAGCATCGCGTCGAGCTGGTCGATCATCCCGTCCAGCTCCTGCTGCGGCGCGGGAGGATCGAGCTCCTCGACCGTGGGCTGGGCCAGGCTCTCGCCCTTCGACCATTCATAGGCGACGAGGATCACCGCCTGGGCAAGGTTGAGCGAGCCGAACTCGGGATTGATCGGCACGGTGACGATGGTGCGTGCGACGGCGACGTCGTCGGTCTCCAGCCCCGAGCGCTCGGGGCCGAACAGGATCGCCGAGCGCCCTTCCTCGCGGTGGATCTCGCGCGAGGCTTCCTCGGGCGTCATCACCGGCTTGGAGACGCCGCGCTTGCGCACCGTGGTGGCATAGACGTGCGCGCAATCGGCGACGGCATCGGCGACGGTCTCATAGACCTGCGCCTTTTCGAGCACGATGTCCGCGCCGCTCGCGGCGGGGCCGGCGCTGGGATTGGGCCAGCCGTCGCGCGGGGCGACGAGGCGCATCTCGACCAGCCCGAAATTGAGCATCGCGCGTGCGGCCTTGCCGATATTCTCGCCGAGCTGCGGGCGGACCAGGACGATGACGGGCGGCTGGCTCACTGCCCCCTCCCGCCTTCCTGGGCCACTTCGGACACGTTGCCGGCGAATTCCTCGAAATCCTTGGCCTCGCGGAAGTCCTTATAGACCGAGGCGAAGCGGATATAGGCGACCGAATCGAGGCCCTTGAGCCCCTGCATCACCAGCTCGCCGATCTTCTGCGAGGGGATTTCGGTGTCGCCCAGCGTCTCCAATTGACGCTGAATCCCCGAGACGAGCTTCTCGATCTGCACGCCGTTGACCGGGCGCTTGCGCGTGGCGACCGAGATCGAGCGGACCAGCTTGTCGCGGTCGAACGGCTCGCGCTTGTCCTCGGACTTGAGCACGGTGAGCTCGCGCAGCTGGATGCGCTCGAAGGTGGTGAAGCGCGCGGCGCAGGCCTCGCACTGGCGCCGACGGCGGATCGCCGCCCCGTCTTCGGTGGGGCGGCTGTCCTTTACCTGGCTGTCTTCATGTCCGCAGAAGGGGCAGCGCAATTAATCAAAGCTCCGGATAGATGGGGAAGCGCTCGCACAGCGCGCGGACGCGCTCGCGGACGTTCTGCTCGACCTGGGCGTCGCCCTGCTCGCCATTCTTCTTCAGCCCGTCGAGCACGTCGGCGACCATGTTGCCGATCTCGCGGAACTCGGCCGGGCCGAAGCCGCGGGTGGTGCCCGCCGGCGAGCCGACGCGGATGCCGCTGGTCTTGACCGGCGGCAGCGGATCATTGGGAATGCCGTTCTTGTTGCAGGTGATCGCCGCGCGCTCGAGCGCCTCGTCGGCGTCCTTGCCGGTCACGCCCAGCGGCGTGAGGTCGATCAGCGCGAGGTGGGTGTCGGTGCCGCCCGAGACCACCGCCGCGCCGCGCTCCTTGAGCGTGGCCGCCAGGATCTTGGCGTTCTCGACGATCGCGGCAGCATAGCCCTTGAACTCGGGCTGGAGCGCCTCGCCGAACGCCACCGCCTTGGCGGCGATGACGTGCATCAGCGGGCCGCCCTGGAGGCCGGGGAACACCGCCGAGTTGATCTTCTTGGCGATCGCCTCGTCATTGGTGAACACCGCGCCACCGCGCGGGCCGCGCAGCGTCTTGTGGGTGGTCGTCGTCACGACATGCGCATGGCCGAACGGCGTCGGGTGGACGCCGCCGGCGACCAGGCCGGCGAAGTGCGCCATGTCGACCATGAAGATCGCGCCGACCTCGTCCGCGATCGCGCGGAACTTGGCGAAATCGATATGGCGCGGATAGGCCGAGCCGCCGGTGATGATCAGCTTGGGCTGGGTCTCGCGGGCGAGCTTGGCGACCTGGTCATAGTCGATCAGGTGCGTGTCCGGGGTGACGCCGTACTGGACCGCGTTGAACCACTTGCCCGACATCGCGGCGCGCGCGCCGTGCGTCAAATGGCCGCCCGAATCGAGGCTGAGGCCCATGATCGTGTCGCCGGGCTTGACCATCGCCAGCATCACCGCGCCGTTGGCCTGCGCGCCCGAGTGCGGCTGGACGTTGGCGAAGTCGCAGCCGAACAGCTGCTTGGCGCGATCGATCGCCAGCTGCTCGACTTCGTCGGACGGGTGGCAGCCCTGGTAATAGCGCTTGCCGGGATAGCCCTCGGCGTACTTGTTGGTGAAGACCGAGCCCTGCGCCTCGAGCACTGCCTTGGAAACGATATTCTCCGAGGCGATCAGCTCGATCTGATACTGCTCGCGCTTCAGTTCATGCTGGACGCCGGCGAAGACCGCCGGATCCGCCTCGGCGAGCGAACGGGTGAAATAGCCATCGGGCTGGGCGCCGAGAGTGGCGGGGTTGGTGCTCATGCAGGGGTCCCTTCAGGATGGCTGAGCTTGTCGACCCGACGCTGGTGGCGGTCGCCGAGAAACTCGGTTGCGAGAAAAGTCGTGATGCAGGCCTTGGCCATCTCGATGCCGAGCAGGCGGGCGCCCATGGCGATGACATTGGCATCGTTGTGCTGGCGGGCCAGGCTGGCCGAAAGCGGCTCGGAGACGAGCGCGCAGCGGGCGTGCGGGTTGCGGTTCACTGCGATCGAGATGCCGATGCCCGAACCGCAGAGCGCGACGCCGCGCGCCGCCTTGCCCTCTTCGATCGCCTTGGCGAGGCGATAGCCATAGTCGGGATAGTCGACGCTCTCCGGCCCGTTGGTGCCGAGATCGAGCACTTCATGCCCTTCGTTACGCAACCATTCGGCGAGTTCTGCCTTCATGGCGTAGGCGGCATGGTCCGAAGCGATGGCGATGGCGTGCGACATGCGCGCTCCCCTACGCCGCAAGGACGGTGCTGGCTAGACCGACTATTCGGAGAGAGACATGCGCAAGACGATTTTCGCCCTGATCCCGGCCCTGGCGCTCGGCGTGGCCGCCTGTTCGGAGAGCGCGCAGGACAATCTGAGCAATTCGCTGAACGCGACAGGCGATTCGCTGGAAAACAGCGTGAACGACATGGGCGACACGCTGGGCAATGCCGCGGACGATGCCGGCGCTGCGCTGGACAACACCGCCAGCGACATCGGCAACCGTGCCGAGCATGTGGGCAATGCGATCGACGAGGCGACGCGCTGATGCGTGCGCTGCTGATCTTCGCCCCTGCGCTGGCGCTCGGCGCGTGCAACGCCGCCGACAAGGCCAGCGACGCCACGGCCAATGCCACCGAGACCGCGGGCAACGCCGCAGTGGCGGTGGGCGGTTCGATCGCCAATGCCGTCAAGGAAGGCGCCGCCGACCTGAAGAACGAAGTGGCCGCCAAGCCGGTCGACCGCGACGACTGGATCGGCCGCTGGAAGGGCGTGGAAGGCACCTATCTGACCGTGTCGAAGGGCAAGGACCCGGGCATGTACAAGCTGGAGATGCAGTACACGCTCGACGACAAGGGAATTTTCGACGGCAAGGGATCGAGCGAGGGAATTTCGTTCACCCGGCCCGACGGCGATCAGACGCTCCATCCGAGCGACGGCGATGCGACCGGGCTGAAATGGCTGGCCGGCAAGAAGGACTGTCTGACGGTGAAGGCCGGCGAGGGCTATTGCCGGGATTGAGGCACCCACCTTCCCAGCACCAATCGTCACCCCGGCCTTGTGCCGGGGTCCACCGGGAGGCACGCCTCGCACAAGAAGCGAGAGTGCATCGGCTGCGGCATGGTGGACCCCGGCACAAGGCCGGGGTGACGGACGGGCTCAGGGTTTCGCCGGATTCCGCAGCCACCCGCGTGCCCGTGCCTCGGCGGCATAGGTGGCGCTGACCGGAACGCTGCCGCCCCCGGCGAGCAGCAGCCGCCATTTGCGGCCTTCGCGCGTGGCGCCCTGCACTGCGTCCGCCGCGACCCAGGCGCCGCGATGGACCTGGAGCCCGTCGAGCCGGGCGACTTCCTCCAGCGCATCGCCGAAGCGATAGTGGAGCAGCTCGCTGCGGCCGTCGCGGCGATGGACGCGGCAATAATGGTCCTCGGCCTCGATCGCCGCGAGATCGCAGGCGGCGATGCGGGCGCGGGCGAGCAGACCGGTCTCGGCGCGGACCGGGCGCATCCGGCGCAGCACCAGCCAGGCGACGACCGAGCAGACGGTGAAGATCACCACGCTGATCGCCGCCGCCCTGCCCCATATCTCGTGCGGGATCGGTTGCATCGGCGTGCCGACCAGCCAGGCGCAGGCCCAGATCTCGAGCGGCAGCGGCAAATTGAGCGGGATCGTGCCGAGCAGCGAGATGCGCGGCCAGTCGCTGTCCTTGCGCACGCCCCAGGCGAAGAGCAGCTGCCATTTGAGCGCGTTCCATCCCATCAGCAGCAGCCAGAAGGCGATGCGGGGCCCGAGCGGCAACCGGCCGGTGTTGAATCCGCCGGTGACGATCATCAGCAGCGCCGCGGCGAAGCAGGCGACCCAGAGCAGCGGGAAGCCCGGCGGCGCCTTCCGGGGCAGTGCGCGTTTCGCGAAGGCCAGAGCGCGCTTCGCGAAACCGCGCTTGCTTGGCGGCTGGGCGGCAGAGCCAGTGCGGAGCGACCGGGCGGCGGGCATGGCGGACAAGCTGCCATGCATGGTGCCCTGCGACAATCGGGAGATACAGATGCGCGCTTCGTTTCTATCCGGCTCCCCGGCGAAGGCCGGGGCCCAGGGCCACAAGCGGCAGGGCAGAGAAACCCTGGGCCCCGGCCTTCGCCGGGGAACAGCCTGGGCATGGATGCTGGCCGCCCTCACCCTCGCCTTGCCCTTCACTGCCCAGGCCCAGCAGGCCGACACCGCCACGATGACCGCCCAGAGCGACGCGATGCACAAGCTCGACTGGATGCACGGCAAATGGCGCGGCGAGGCGCGTGTGCAGATGCCGGGCGCCGGCGAGCGGGTGATGACGCATACCGAGCGCGTGGGCACGATGCTCGACGGCACGATCACCCTGGTCGAAGGCAAGTCGTTCGACGCGGCGGGCAAGGTGCCGTTCAACGCCTTTGCAGTGATCTCCTACGATCCCGCCACCAAGACCTATGCGATGGCGAGCCACACCGGCGGGCGAGCGGGCACCTTCCCGCTGGCCGTGACCGACAAGGGCTATGCCTGGGAAATGCCGGCCGGGCCCAATGCCAAGGTGCTCTACAAGGCCTGGCTGGAAGGCGACACCTGGATCGAGGCGGGCGAATTCGTGATGAACGGCCAGCCGGGCCGGCCCTTCTTCAAGATGACGCTGAAGCGCATCGGCGACACCGACTGGCCGATGGCGGGAAGCGTCACCAAGGATTGATTTTGCTTCGCTCCTGACTCTAGGGCCGATCCCCGGCGCCCCGCGACAAGCGTTGCGGGGCCCGGGGATAGACCTTAGACTGACGCCGGTTCGTCACATTGGGGTAATAGGGCGTGGCGGATCGCCGCTCGCCGGGCGGGCGTCCAGGAGCAAGTGATGGGTTCGATTACCAAGACGCCGAAGAATGTCGCCGTCCGCGGCGCCGTGCACCGTCACGAACACATGACCAAGGAAGGCATTCTCGAGCGCGCCTTCACCTTTGCCTTTCGGGGCCTGGTCTATCCGCAGATCTGGGAAGACCCGGTGATCGACATGGAAGCGCTGCAGCTCCAGAGCGACCATCATCTGGTGACGATCGCCTCGGGCGGCTGCAACGTCTTCTCCTATCTGACCGCGAACCCGGCCAAGATCACCGCAGTGGACCTCAATCCGGCGCATATCGCGCTCAACAACCTGAAGAAGCAGGCGGCGCTGCGGCTGCCCGACTATGCCGCCTTCCACCGCTTCTTCGGCCAGGCCGACAAGCCCGAGAATGTCGAGGCCTATCGCGAGCATATCGCGCCGCACCTCGACGCGCCCTATCGCGACTATTGGGAGCGCCGCGGGCTGAACGGCACGCGCCGCATCGATGCGTTCAAGCACGGCTTCTACCATTACGGCCTGCTCGGCCGGCTGATGGGCTTCGTCCACTGGCTGGCGCACCGCTACGGCATCGAGCCGCGCGACATCCTGAAGGCGAAGACCATCGAGGAGCAGCGCGAAATCTTCGAAACCAAGTTCGCGCCCTTCTTCGACAAGAAGTTCCTGCGCTGGCTCGTCGATCAGCCCGCCGCCCTGTTCGGCTTCGGCATCCCGCCGGCGCAGTACGACCTGCTCAAGGTCGACGACCAGGCGGGGATCACCGGCGCGCTCAAGAGCCGGCTGCGCAAGCTCGCCTGCGACTTCGACCTGAAGGACAACTACTATGCCTGGCAGGCGTTCGGCCGCGGCTATGGCGAAGGTCCGGATGCGCCGCTGCCGCCCTATCTCGAGGCGAAGAACTGGGACGTGGTGCGCGCGCGCGCCGACCGGGTCGAGATCCGCCACACCAACTATGCCGACTATCTCGAGACGATGCCGGCCCAGTCGCTCGACCGCTACATCCTGCTCGACGCGCAGGACTGGATGACCGACGAGCAGCTGACCCGCATCTGGGGCGAGATCACCCGCACCGCCAAGCCGGGCGCGCGCGTGCTCTATCGCACCGCGGCGATCCCCGACGTGGTGAAGGGCCATATCCCCGAGGAAATCATGTCCCAGTGGGAATATGAGGACCAGGCCAAGCTCGACGACTGGACGCGCCGCGACCGCTCCTCGGTCTATGGCGCGACGCATGTCTGGACGCTGAAGCCGCACGCATGAGCGCTGCCACCGGGGACCAGAAGGGGCTGATGGACGCGACCTATGCGCTCCACCGCCACTTCTACGACTTCACGCGGAAATTCTATCTGCTGGGGCGCGACGCGCTGATCCGGTCGCTCAACCCGCCCAGGGGCGGCACGGTGCTCGAGGTTGGCTGCGGCACCGCGCGCAACCTGATCGTCGCGGCGAAGCGCTTCCCCGAGGCACGCTTCTTCGGCTTCGACATCAGCGAGGCGATGCTGGAGACGGCGCGGGCTTCGGTGGAGAAGAACGGGCTGTCGGGCAGGATCACGCTCGCGCAGGCCGACGCGGGCGCGTTCGACGTGCAAACGCTGTTCGGGGCCTCGACACTCGACCGGGTGTTCATGAGCTACACGCTCTCGATGATCCCACCCTGGGTGGAGGCGATCGAGCTGGGCGCGAAGGCGCTGGCGCCGGGCGGCAGCCTGCACATCGTCGATTTCGGCCAGTATGAGCGGCTGCCGCGCTTTGCGAAGCGGCTGCACTTCAAGTCGCTCAACGACTTCCACGTATTCCCGCGCGACACGCTGCCCGCAGTGCTCAAGCGCATCGCCGAGGAGCAGGGCCTGCGGCTCGACTTCCGTTCGACGCTGCGCGGCTATGTGTGGAGCGCGACGCTGACGCGGGACTGAGCTTGGCGGCGCGCATCCTGGTCTATGGCGCGCTGCTGGCGGCGGGGACGCTGCTGCTCCAATGGCTCGACTATCAGCGGCTGGTGCGCGGGCATGCGGGCGACTTCTATATCTTCCTGATCGCGGCGGGGTTCCTGGCGCTGGGCGTATATGTCGGCGCGAAGTTGATCGGGCGACCGATCCCGCGCGCGTTCGACGGCAACCCGCAGGCGGTAGCGACGCTGGGACTGTCGCCGCGCGAGCTGGAAGTGCTGAGGGAACTGCTCGCCGGGCGCTCCAACCAGGAGATTGCCGACCGGCTGGGCGTGTCGCTCAACACGGTGAAGACGCATGTCGCGCGGCTGCTCGAGAAGCTGGGCGCGAAGCGGCGGGGGGACGCGGTGGCGCGAGCGCGCGAACTGGGGATCCTGCGCTAGCCAATAGCCGCCATCCCGGCGAATGCCGGGGTCTCGGGCGGCTCCTTTCCCGCCTTCGCCTGAGATCCCGGCGTTCGCCGGGATGACGGGTTTGGGCAGGTTTCACGCAAATCATCCTTTCGGGCGATTGCGCCGCCGGCTTGTCCGCGGCCTGCTTCGGGGGCAACCTGAACCCGAGGGGGACCTGAACATGCTGCGCACCATCCTGACCTACGGCGTGATCGGCGGACTGATCGCCGGCGGCGTGCTGTCGATCGTCGTCACCAATTTCGAAGGCGCCACCGGCCAATATGGCATGGCGATCGGCTATCTGATCATGCTGGTCGGCCTCAGCACCATCTTCCTGGCCATCAAGCGCCAGCGCGATGTCGCGGGCGGCGGCGTGATCGGCTTCTTCCCGGCGCTGGGCATGGGCGTGGCGATCAGCCTGGTGGCGGGGATCGTCTATGCGCTGTGCTGGGACACGGCGCTGCACATCATCGGCATCGACGCGTTCATCGACAAGTTCGCCGGGGCGATGACCGAGGGCAAGAGCGGCGCAGAGCTGGCCAGGGCGCAGGCGGAGATGGCGTCGTTCCGCACTGCCTATCACAACCCGCTCATCCGGCTGCCGATGACGTTCGTCGAGATCTTCCCGGTGGGCCTGGCGGTGTCGGTGGTCTCGGCGCTGCTGCTCTGCAACAGCCGCTTCCTGCCGGTGGCGCGGGCGGAGGCAACGGAAGCTTCGGAAGCGTAAACAGCCTGTTCCCCGGCGAAAGCCGGGGCCCAGGGCCACGAGCGACACGGCAGAGAAACCCTGGGCCCCGGCTTTCGCCGGGGAACAGGTCGGACGTTACGCCGC
This sequence comes from Sphingomonas sp. HITSZ_GF, assembly GCF_029543155.1. Taxonomy (GTDB): domain Bacteria; phylum Pseudomonadota; class Alphaproteobacteria; order Sphingomonadales; family Sphingomonadaceae; genus Sphingomonas. Next base: position 118,541 of record NZ_JARQXA010000007.1, read on the forward strand.
CCGCCTGAGTTCCAGGCGGCCCCAGATCTCGACCAGCGCTTCGACCAGCTCGCGCATCATGCCCTCGTCATGGGCGGGGCCGGGGGTGAAGCGCAGCCGCTCGGTGCCGCGCGGCACCGTCGGGTAGTTGATCGGCTGGACGTACACGCCATACTCGGCGAGCAGGATGTCGCTGATCTTCTTGGCCTTGACCGGATCGCCGACCATCAGCGGGACGATGTGCGTGGTCGACGGCATGACGGGAAGCCCCGCCTCGGCCATCATCGCCTTGAGCTTGGCGGCGGCGGCCTGCTGGCCGTCGCGCTCGACCGACGAGCCCTTGAGATGGCGCACGCTTGCCAGCGCGCCGGCGACGAGCACGGGCGACAGCGAAGTGGTGAAGATGAATCCCGGCGCATAGCTGCGGATCACGTCGATGATCATCTGATCGGCCGCGATATAACCGCCCATCACGCCGAACGCCTTGCCGAGCGTGCCTTCGATGATCGTCAGCCGATCGGCCAGCCCCTCGCGATCGGAGATGCCGCCGCCGCGCGGGCCGTACATGCCAACGGCATGGACCTCGTCGAGATAGGTCAGCGCGTTATACTTGTCGGCCAGGTCGCAGATCTCGGCGATCGGCGCGATATCGGCGTCCATCGAATAGACCGACTCGAAGGCGATCAGCTTGGGGACGGTGGGATCGTCGGCGGCGAGCAGTTCCTCGAGATGCGCGAGGTCGTTGTGGCGGAAGACGCGCTTCTCGCAGCCCGAATTGCGGATGCCCGCGATCATCGAGGCGTGGTTGAGCTCGTCCGAATAGACGATGCAGCCCGGCAGCACCTTGGCCAGCGTGGAGAGCGTCGCTTCGTTCGAGACATAGCCCGAAGTGAAGAGCAGCGCATTTTCCTTGCCGTGGAGATCGGCGAGCTCCGCCTCCAGGTCGACATGGTAGTGCGTGTTGCCGCCGATGTTGCGCGTGCCGCCCGAGCCGGCGCCGACATCGTGGAGCGCCTCCTCCATCGCCGCGATCACCTTGGGGTGCTGGCCCATCGCCAGATAGTCGTTCGAGCACCAGACGGTGATCGGCTTCGGGCCGTTATGGCCGGCGAAGCAGCGCGCATTGGGGAACATGCCCTTGTTGCGCAGGATATCGATGAAGACGCGGTAGCGGCCCTCGGCGTGCAGCCGGTCGATCGCGGACGTGAAGACCCGGCTATAGTCGACGGGCACAGGGCTTTCGGCGCTGTTCATGCCGCGGTTCCTACTGCCAAAGCCAAAGGATTTCCAGTTGGACATAATGCCCGATCGGTCCAGTTCCGAACGACTTTGCGCCAGCGCAAATTCGGGCAATCGGAAATTGATATGGATTGGTCCTGAGCAAGGCCGGACGTGGTACAAGACGGGTATCGCGAGCGACTCGGCTACCAAGCAAGCCCGCGGCTGAGAGACCCAGCGTGCTCCCGCTTGCAGATGGAGCATCCTATCATGAGCGCCAGGGACATAGAATATTTCACCAAGCGCGAGCGCGAAGAGCGCGAGAATGCCGCGCGCACCGACGACCTGACCGCGCGGCGCGTCCACCAGGAAATGGCCGAGCGCTATTCGGCGCTGCTGCGGGACATCCTCGCGGCGCCGCCCGTGGCACAGGCTTAGTTTCTTCAACTCCCCTCTCGGGAAGGGAGGGGAAACGCCGCCTCTACAGCGACTCGATCTCGACCAGCCCGTAACGCGCCAGGGCGGGCGCGAGCATGTCCGTGCGGGCACTGCGGGCAGTGAAGACGGCGCGGCCGGGCACCGGCGCCGCGGGCCAGCCCTGCCCTTCGGTGAGGTGCGCGACGCGGCGGGCGATGCCGGGACCGCCATCGACGAAGCGGACGGGATGCGGCGCGGCGGCAGCCAGATCGGCCTCGACCAGCGGAAAATGGGTGCAGGCGTTGACGATCACGTCGATCCGGTCGCCGCCGGGCTGATCGAACAGCCCGGCGAGCACCGCGCGCATGCGATCGGGAACCGGCGGCACGCCTTCGAGCGCGGCCTCGGCGATCTCGACCAGTTCGGCCGAGCCATGGCGCAGCACGGTGCAATCGCCGGCGAAGCGGCGGGCGAGATCGTCGACATAGGGCTGGCGGACGGTCGCCTCGGTGCCGAGCACACCGATCACGCGGGTTTCGCTGAGCAGTGCGGCAGGCTTGATCGCGGGCACGGTGCCGACGATCGGCACGTCCAATGCGGCGCGGACATGCTGGAGCGCGATGGTGGACGCCGTGTTGCAGGCGATGACGATCAGCCGGGGATCGTAGCGCTCGGCCAGCCGCCCGAGCAGCGCCGGCACGCGCGCGGCGATCTCGCCCTCGCTGCGGGTGCCATAGGGAAAGCCCGCCGAGTCGGCGACATAGACGAGCGGCGCCTGGGGCAGCAGCGCGGCGGTGGGCGCCAGCACCGAGAGCCCGCCCACGCCCGAATCGAAGAACAAGATGGGACGGCCGTCGGTCATCGTCCGCGGGGCATGGCTCCGCCTCCGATGGCCGTCAACCGCCCCTGAGTTGGGAAACACCCCCGAAGGGGATCAGTTGGGATTCAATTCGCCAGGCACTCTTCCAGCCCTGCCCTCGCCAAGGGTTCTTCGAGCCCTCCCCCTTGATGGGGGAGGGTTGGGCGGGGGTGACCTATCCGCGTGCGACGTCGTTTGAGGCACGATCACCCTCATCCTTCCCACTGCCTTCGGCAGTCGGCCCCTCCCTTCTCCCATCAAGGGAGAAGGGGAATGGGGAACGCTGGCCTTGAGCCCGGAACCCGGATCAGTTGGCCGGCTTCGGCTTCCAGTTGGCCGGGATGCCGGTGACGAGGACCATCGGGCGGCGGGCGGCGATATATTCGTCCTTGCTCACCTTGCCGTCGCCATTGGTGTCGAAGCGGGCGAGGAACATCCGGCCGCCCTGCTCCGCCCCCACGTCCTTGCGCGGGCCGTTGTTGACGCTGACCGAAGCGCGCGGCGCCTCGCTCGCCTCGAGATAGCCCGACTTGTCCTTGTCCATCGCCGCGAAGCTCTGCGCGAGATAGGCATTGGCCTGTTCGGGCGTGGCCGGCACGAAGGGGCCGTCATAGAGTTTGATCTTCTGCGTCTGGCCGGGTGCGGCCTGTTGCGCGGCCGGGCTGCCGCCGTGCAGGGCGAGGGCCAGCGCCGCCGCCGCGATGATGATGCTCATTGCAATGCCTCCAATCCACCACCGGCGCCTTCCACCGGTGCTGGAGGCGGGCTGGACCGGTTCGCGCCGGGCGGCGAGGTCCGGCGCATGGGGTACCAGCCCCTGGGACTCGGCCTGGACGAGCAGCCGGGCGGCCTGGAGCGAGGAGGAAAGGCCGAGCTTGGTGCGCGCCATCTTGAGCCGCTTCTCGACCGCATGGGGCGAGACGCCGAGCTCCAGCGCCATCTCCTTGGCGGTCTGGGGCAGCAGGCGGCGGCGCAGGCATTCCTTCTCATTGTCGGTCAGTCGGCCGATCGCCGCCTGCATTCGCTCATCCAGCACGCAAGAACACTCCCCGCCCCACAGCGCGCCACGCTAGGCCAAGTTCGAGTTTCGCCCAAGTCGGAGCGATTGGTACCCCATCCACATTGCACCCCTGCCGCCAGCCACTATGTTGGCGCGGCATAGGGGGAGCTGATTTCTTGAGCGTCGACACGATCATCGGTCCGGTTGCAGTGCTGCTGCTCGGCTATCTGCTGGGCTCGATTCCCTTCGGCCTGCTGCTGACCCGCTATTTCGGCGCCGGCGACCTGCGCCAGATCGGTTCGGGCAATATCGGCGCGACCAACGTGCTGCGCACCGGGCGCAAGGGGCTGGCCGCGGCGACGCTGCTGCTCGACCTGGCCAAGGGCGCGGCGGCGGTGCTGATCGCCGGCGCGATCGTGCCCGGCGGCGGCGTGCTGGGCGGCCTGGCAGCGTTCATCGGCCATTGCTACCCGGTGTGGCTGCGCTTCAACGGCGGCAAGGGCGTGGCGACGATGATGGGCGTGGTGCTGGCGCTGCACTGGCCCTCCGGCATCGTCTTCGCGGTCGTCTGGCTCGGGCTGCTGGCGCTGCTGCGCATCTCCTCGCTCGCCGGCATGAGCGCGGCGATCAGCGCGCCGGTGAGCGCCGCATTCTTCGGACGGATCGACCTGGTGCTGATGCTGCTCGCGCTCGCGATGATCGTGCTGTGGAAGCACCGCGCCAATATCGACCGGCTGCTGAACGGCACCGAGCCCCGCATCGGCGGGAAGAAGAGTGCCTGACACGCGCGAGGCACGGCTAAGGCTGCTGCGCTCCGCCAATATCGGCCCCGTCACCTATCGCCAATTGATCGCCCGCTTCGGCAGCGCCGAGGCGGCGCTCGATGCGCTTCCCATGCTCGCGGCGCGTGGCGGCGGGCGGGCACCGGTGATCGCCGATCCAGGCGCGGTGCGCCGCGAGATCGCCGCGGTGGAGAAGCTGGGCGCGCGCTACCTGTTCCTCGAGGATGCGGACTATCCGCCCCTGCTCGCGGAGCTCGAAAGCGCGCCACCAGCGCTGATCCTGCGCGGGCGGCTGGACTTGCTCGATCGCACGAGCGTGGCGATCGTCGGCGCGCGCAACGCATCGGCAGCGGCGTGCCGCTTCGCCCGGCAGATCGCGCTGGGACTGGGCGAGGCAGGCGTGACCGTGGTCTCCGGGCTGGCACGCGGGATCGACACCGCGGCGCATATCGGATCGATCGGCAGCGGCACGGTGGGGGTGATCGCCAGCGGGATCGACATCGCCTTCCCGCCGGAGAATGCCGAGCTGCAGGAGCGGGTGGCACGCGAAGGGCTGCTGCTCGCCGAGCAGCCGCCGGGCACCGAGCCGCTGGCGCGCTTCTTCCCGTCGCGCAACCGGATCATCGCCGGGCTGGCGCTCGGCACGGTGGTGGTCGAGGCGGCGCCGCGATCGGGCTCGCTGATCACCGCGCGCATCGCCGCCGAGGCCGGGCGCGACGTGATGGCGGTGCCGGGATCGCCGCTCGACCCGCGCGCGCAGGGCTGCAACCTGCTGATCCGCGAAGGCGCGACGCTGGTGCAGGGGGTGGACGACGTGCTGGAGATGATCCGGCCGATCGACCCGCGATCGGTGCGCGCGCCGGCGAGCGGCTGGCAGGGCCCGCCGCCCGAGGATGCGAGCGACGGCGACCGGCGGCTGGTGACCGGGCTGCTCGGCCCGGTGGCAGTGAGCGTGGACGAGCTGATCCGCCAGTCCGGGCTGGCACCGGCGGTGGTGCAGACGGTGCTGCTCGAGCTGGAGCTGGCCGGGCGGCTGGAGCGGCATGCCGGCGGGCGGGTGAGTCTGGCCGGGAGCGGAAGATGAGGCACATCAACCGGAACGACTGGCTCAATCTGGCAGGCGGCTTTCTCTTTATTTACGGCGTCATCGCCTTTTTCTGTGCGTTCGGCCTCGAAATCTGGTGGTCGAGTACCGCACCCAGCCTGGCCGACCCCGTGCGTGGACTTGTCGTTCCGCACCGGGAGCACGGGCTGCTCCGTTATTATTCCGCCTTTCAAAGTACGACCAGCGCCCTGCTCTTCATGACTTCCATCCCGCTCGCGCTGATCGGGATCATGCTCTCGCCGAAGCAGAATCTCCACCGCCGGGGCGGCAAGGTACGCTGGGACCACGACGATCCGCGCGGGCTGCATCGCGTCGGCCGCCGGGCAGGCGCGGTGGCGGCGCCGATCCTCCTCTTCGCGATTGGCCCGGCGCTGGTCCATGCGCTGAACGCGGCGGGCATCGTGATCCCCTTCTGATCGCTCCCGGGGCCCCCTAGCAAGTTTCGCCCCCGTTCCTACATGCCCGCCATATCCCCTCCCCAAGGAGCCCGAACATGGCCGACGCCCCCGATCCCGCGAACAACCAGCCCGCCGGCTATGTGCCTCCCAAGGTCTGGGTGTGGGAACAGGGCAATGGCGGCGCCTTCGCCAACATCAACCGGCCGGTCTCGGGCGCGACGCATGAGGCCGCGCTGCCGGTGGGCGAGCATCCGATCCAGCTTTATTCGCTCGGCACGCCCAACGGCCAGAAGGTGACGATCATGCTCGAGGAGCTGCTCGCCGCCGGCCATGCGGGCGCCGAATATGACGCATGGAAGATCAATATCGGCGAAGGCGCGCAGTTCGGCAGCGGGTTCGTCGAGATCAACCCCAACTCGAAGATCCCGGCGATGGTCGACCATTCGGTGTCGCCCAACGTGCCGGTGTTCGAGAGCGGCGCGATCCTGGTCTATCTCGCCGAGAAGTTCGGCGCCTTCCTGCCGACCGAGCCGGCGGCGCGGGCGCGGACGATGAGCTGGCTGATGTGGCAGATGGGGTCGGCGCCGTTTCTGGGGGGGGGATTCGGACACTTCTTCGCGTACGCGCCGTTCAAGATCGAATATGCGATCAACCGCTATGCGATGGAAGTGAAGCGCCAGCTGCACGTGCTCGACACGCATTTGGCGAAGAACCGCTACATGGCGGGCGACGACTACACGATCGCCGACATGGCGATCTGGCCCTGGTATGGCGGCGTTGCGCGCGGCGACGCCTATGCCGGCGCGGCCGAGTTCCTGAACGTCGGCGAATATGAACATTTCAACCGCTGGGCCGCCGAAGTGGGCGAGCGCGAGGCGGTGCAGCGCGGGCGGCTGGTCAATCGCGGTTCGGGCCCCGAAGACCAGCGCGTGCCCGAGCGGCATTCGGCGGCGGACATCGACGTCGTTCGGGCGAAGATGCTCGCCTAGCGCCCGACATACTCCACCCGCGCGGTGCCGCTGGCCCAGACGGGCAGATAGACTCCCTGCCCGGCTGCCTTCAGCGCGCCGTTGCGGACATCGGTGATGTCGGCACGGATGACGAAATCGCCAGCGCGCTTGCTGACGATGGCGCGCCGGACCTTGCCGAGCAGCTTGTCGAAATCCTTCGCGAAATTCTGCGTCAGCGATTCGGCCAGCGTCTCGGATATGGCGGGGCTCTGGACCAGCTTGACGAGCAGGTCGCCGCCGATCCCGTCGGTCTGGCCCGAGACGGCGAGATCGGCGAAGGCGACCTTTTGCGAGCCGGGCTGGTTGACCGGCCGCGCGGTGAGCCAGACCAGCCCGTGCGTCTCGGCGCCGCCGCTCTGCGGGCGGGCCGATATCGTCATGCCCACCGCGATCCGGCCGCCGACGGTGCCATAGCCGGTGACGTTCTCGAAATGCGCGAGCACCGGGCCGACGCCGGGCAGCTCGAACGGGCGCCGGGCACGCTTGTCGAGCGCCTTTTGCAGCACCGGCTCGAGCTGGGCGTAGTCGGCGATGACCGGGATGAAGAATTCGAGCTTCGAGCCGGCGGCGTCCCGGCCGAGCGGCGGCAGCGGCGTCGGCTTGGGGTCTTCAGGCCGCGGGCCGACAAAGGTCTCGGTCAATGCCGACAGGCCGAGGCTGAGGCGCAGGCGATTGCCCGACAGGCGATAGCCGCCATAGCTGAGCTTCTGCGGGGTGATCCGCATCCAGACCGGCGGATTCTCCTCGTTGAGCTGGAGCGAGGTGAAACTCTGCCGCCAGGCATCGGCGACGCGGGCACGCATGTTGAGCTTGGCGATCTCCTGCGGGAGCTTGCGCTCGAGATCGCGGACGACAGGCCTGAGCTTCTCGTCGGCCTTGTCGGTGAAGGTGATGCGCTTGCCGAGGAAATCGATCCCCGGCGCCGTCGTCCAGCTATAGGCGAGGCGCACGGTGGCGCGGGGCTGCCAGCCCTCGGTCATCGTCAGCCGGATGCGCGCCTGGACCATCGCCGAGCCGGTGGCGGTCTCGCCCTTCAAAAAGCCGCCGACATGGCGCGCGGCGATATTGGCGCGGATCGGCACGTCGGCGACGATCTCGTCGCCCTGGCCGTGCAGGCGGATGCCCCAGCGGGTGACGGTGCCGACCACCGTGCAGCCGAGATCGGGGGTGACCTTGAGCCTGGCCTTGAACAGCTTCAGGCGCTGGGCGGGGACGCATTTGTCGATCTGCTGGTTGATCGACCAGAGCGTGCGCGGCACGGCCTGTTCGAGCGCGCGGCTGAGCACCGAGACCTGGACGTCGAGCGGCACGTCGATCGCCGAGACCTGTTGCGGCACATCGATCGCATCACTGGCGCGCGGCGGCGCCTCTGCCTTGCCGTCGATCTGCGCGCGGAGCCAGAGGAGGCCCGCCGCGATGCCCGCCAGCAGGATCGCGAGGATGATCCCGACGACCCACAACACGCGATGCCGGCGGCGGGGCCGCGGCGGAGTCTCCTGGGATATCGTTTCCTCGGGCAATCTTCTGCTCCCCTTGGCGCTGGCGAAGTGATACCCGCGAACCGTCAGCAAGTTCCAGATCAACCGGGTTGACGGCCCCTATCGCCCCTCCCCACCTTACACGCGTACACGTGAGGACCGCTTACCCCCCATGCAGCTCGTCATCGTAGAATCGCCCGCCAAGGCGAAGACCATCGAGAAATATCTCGGCAAGGACTACCGCGTCCTCGCCTCCTACGGCCATGTCCGCGACCTGCCGGCGCGCGACGGCTCGGTCGATCCCGACCAGGGCTTCGCGATGGAATGGGAAGCCTATGCCGACAAGTCGAAGCAGCTGAAGGCGATCGCCGACGAGGCGAAGAAGGCCGACCGACTGATCCTGGCGACCGACCCTGATCGCGAGGGCGAGGCGATTTCCTGGCACGTGCAGGAAGTGCTCAAGAACAAGAAGGCGCTGCCCAAGGAAGTCGAGCGCGTCACCTTCAACGCGATCACCAAGCCGGCGATCCTGACCGCGATGGAGCATCCGCGCGAGCTCGACACCGACCTGATCGACGCATACCGGGCGCGCCGCGCGCTCGACTATCTGGTGGGCTTCACGCTGTCGCCAGTGCTGTGGCGCAAGCTGCCCGGCGCCAAGTCGGCGGGCCGCGTCCAGTCGGTCGCGCTGCGACTGATCGTCGAGCGCGAGCGCGAGATCGAAGGCTTCCGCCCGCAGGAATATTGGTCGGTCACCGCCGACATGGAGCAGGACGGCACGCCGTTCCAGGCGCGGCTGGTCAAGTACAAGGGCGACAAGCTCGACCGGCTGTCGATCGGCGACGGCAAGACTGCCGATGCCGCCAAGAAGGCCGTCGAGGAAGGCCGCTTCACCGTGGTCTCGGTCGAGACCAAGCCGGCGATGCGCAACCCGCCGCCGCCCTTCACCACTTCGACGCTGCAGCAGGAGGCCGCGCGCAAGCTGGGCTTCTCGGCCAGCCACACGATGCGGATCGCACAGGGCCTCTACGAGGACGGCGCGATCACCTATATGCGTACCGACGGCGTGCAGATGGATCCCGGCGCGATCCAGGAAGCCCGCAAGGCGGTGGCGACGCGCTATGACGGCTCGTACGTGCCCGACAAGCCGCGCGTCTATACCACCAAGGCGAAGAACGCCCAGGAAGCGCACGAGGCGATCCGCCCGACCGACTTCAGCAAGGACCGCGCCGGTTCGGGCGACCATGGCCGGCTCTACGAGCTGATCTGGAAGCGCGCGCTGGCCAGCCAGATGGCGTCGGCGCGGATGGAGCGCACCACGATCGACCTGGAAGAGGCGACCGGCCAGCACGGGCTGCGCGCCACCGGCCAGGTGGTGCTCTTCCCCGGCTATCTCGCGCTCTACGAGGAAGGCCGCGACGACAGCGAGGACGAAGATTCGCGCCGCCTGCCGCGGATGAGCGAAGGCGCGACTCCCGCCAAGAAGGGCGTCAACGCCGAGCAGCACTTCACCCAGCCGCCGCCACGCTTCTCCGAAGCCTCGCTGGTCAAGCGGCTGGAGGAGCTGGGGATCGGTCGTCCGTCGACCTATGCCTCGATCATCCAGGTGCTCAAGGACCGCGCATATGTCCGCGTCGAGAAGAACCGCTTCTTCGCCGAGGAGAGCGGCCGGCTGCTGACCGCGTTCCTCGAGCGCTTCTTCCAGAAATATGTCAGCTACGACTTCACCGCCGAGCTGGAAGAGGAGCTGGACGACGTCTCGGGCGGCCGCGCCCAGTGGCAGGCCGTGCTCGAGGCGTTCTGGAAGGACTTCAAGCCCAGAACAGCAGACGTGATGGAGCAGAAGCCGTCGGACATCACCGCGGCGCTCGACGAGTTCCTGGCGCCCTATCTGTTTCCCGAAAAGGCGGACGGCAGCGATCCGCGGCTGTGCCCGAATTGCGGCAACGGCCGGCTGGCGCTGCGCGGCGGCCGCTTCGGCGCGTTCATCGCCTGCTCCAACTATCCCGAGTGCAAATATACCCGCCGCTTCGCCCAGCCGGGCGGAGAGGAAGGCGCGGACAGCGGGCCCGAGGTGCTGGGCCAGGATCCGGACACCGGGCTCAACGTCGAGCGCAAGTCGGGCCGCTTCGGCCCGTACATCCAGCTTGGCGAGGGCAAGGAAGCGGCGCGCGCGTCGATCCCCAAGGACGTCGAGCTCGATCTCGAGCTGGCGCTCAAGCTGCTCAAGCTGCCGCGCGTGATCGGCGACCATCCCGAGACCGGCAAGCCGATCACTGCCTCGATCGGGCGCTATGGCCCCTATCTGGCGCATGACGGCAAATACGCGCGGCTGGGATCGACCATGGAAGTGTTCGAGACCGGCATGAACGCCGCAGTGGTCAAGCTGGCCGAGGCGGCGAACAATGCCGGGCGGCCGGCGCGCGGCGCCAGCCGCGAGCCGTTGAAAATCCTCGGCAAGCATCCGCGCACCGAGGCCGAGATCAAGCTGATGGACGGCCGCTACGGCGCCTATGTCACCGACGGCGAGACCAACGCGACGCTGCCCAAGTCGATCGACAAGGACCAGCTGACGCTCGAGGAAGCCGCCCAGCTGATCGACGCGCGCGCGGCGGCGGGGCCGGCCAAGGGCAAGGGCAAGAAGAAGGCGGCGGCAAAGAAGCCCGCGGCGAAGAAGCCCGCGGCGAAGAAGGCCACTGCCAAGAAGGCGAAGGAATAGCCGTCATCCCGGCGAAAGCCGGGATGACGCAAAGAGTCACGACGCTTTGCGCCAGCGCAATTGCGCGCCCTCCCCGACACGGCATAGCGTGGTGCCGAGGGAGGGCGTGGGCATCATGACTGACCAGCAAGCGGGCATGTGGACCTGCCCGATGCATCCGCAGATCCGCCGGCCCGGACCGGGCGCCTGCCCGATCTGCGGCATGGCGCTCGAGCCGGTGCAGCCGGCCGCCGAGGGCGACGCGCCCAATCCCGAGCTGACCGCGATGACCCGGCGCTTCTGGTTCAGCGCCGCGCTTGCCGTGCCGCTGATGATCGTGTCGATGGGGGCGGACCTGTTCGGCTGGCATCTGTTCCCGATGCACGCCGCGCCCTGGGTGCAGCTCGCGCTCGCCACACCGGTAGTGTTGTGGGGCGGCTGGCCCTTCTTTGCGCGCGGCGCAGCATCGATCGCGCATCGCAGCCTCAACATGTTCACCCTGATCGCGCTGGGCGTGGGCGCCGCCTATGGCTTCAGCCTGGTGGCGACGCTGTTCCCGGACCTCTTCCCGCCGGCGATGCGGACGATGGACGGGATGGTGCCGGTCTATTTCGAGGCGGCAGCCTGGATCGTCGCGCTGGTGCTGCTCGGCCAGGTGCTGGAACTACGCGCGCGATCGGCGACGGGCAGCGCGATCCGCGCGCTGCTGGGGTTGGCGCCGCGCACCGCGCGGATCGTGCGCGCAGACGGCGGCGAGGAGGATGTTGCGCTCGACCTGGTCCAGCCCGGCGACCTGTTGCGGGTGCGGCCGGGCGAGAAGGTGCCGGTGGACGGCGTGGTGGTGGAGGGGCGCTCCGCCGTCGATGAATCGATGATCAGCGGCGAGCCGGTGCCGGTGGAAAAGGCTGCGGGCGCCAAGCTGATCGGCGCGACGGTGAACGGCACCGGCAGCCTGTTGATGCGCGCCGAGCGGGTGAGCCAGGAGACGATGCTGGCGCAGATCGTCCATCTGGTTTCCGAGGCGCAGCGCTCGCGCGCGCCGATCCAGGCGCTGGCGGACAAGGTCTCGGGCTGGTTCGTGCCGGTGGTGATGCTGATCGCGCTCGCCGCCTTTGCCGGCTGGTCGATCTTCGGGCCGGCGCCCGGGGTGAGCCACGGGCTGGTCGCCGCGGTATCGGTGCTGATCATCGCCTGCCCCTGCGCGCTGGGACTGGCGACGCCGATGTCGATCATGACCGGCACCGGCCGCGGCGCCCGCGCCGGCGTGCTGGTGCGCAATGCCGAAGCGCTCGAGCTGATGGAGAAGATCGACACGTTGGTGGTCGACAAGACGGGCACGCTGACGCTGGGCAAGCCGGCACTGGTCGCCGTGCAGGCGGTCGGCGCGATCGGCGAGGACGCGTTGCTTGGGCTGGCGGCGAGCCTGGAGCGCGGCAGCGAGCATCCGCTCGCGGCGGCGATCGTGGCGGGTGCCGAGGCGCGCGGGGTGGCGATAGCCGAAGCGGAAGGCTTCGAATCGCATACCGGCAAGGGCGTTTCGGGCACGGTGGCGGGGCGGCGCGTGCTGCTCGGCAATGCCGCGCTGCTCGCCGAGGCGAGGATCGACGTGGCGCCGCTGCGGCCCGATGCCGATGCCCGGCGCGGCGAGGGCCAGGGCGTGATGTTCGCGGGGGTGGACGGCGCGCTGGCGGGGCTGGTCGCAGTCGCCGATCCGGTGAAGCCCGATGCGGCCGAGGCGATCGCGGCGCTGCGCGCGGACGGGGTGGAAGTGGTGATGCTCACCGGCGACGACCTGCGCACCGCCGAGGCAGTGGCGCGGGCGATCGGCGGGATCGCGCAGGTGCATGCCAATGTGCTGCCGTCGGACAAGCAGGCGCAGGTGGCCGCGCTCAAGGCGCAGGGCCGGCGGGTGGCGATGGCGGGAGACGGGATCAACGACGCCCCCGCGCTGGCGGCGGCGGACGTGGGGATCGCGATGGGCACGGGCACCGACGTGGCGATGGAAAGCGCCGCGGTGACGCTGGTGAAGGGCGATCTGGCGGGGATCGTGCGCGCCCGGCGGCTGAGCCGCGCGGTGATGCGCAATATCCGCGAGAACCTGTTCTTCTCGTTCGTGTTCAACGCGACCGGGGTGCCGATCGCGGCCGGCCTGCTCTACCCGTGGACGGGCCTGTTGCTCAGCCCTGTCCTGGCCGGTGCCGCAATGGCGGTCAGTTCGGTATCGGTGATCGGCAACGCGCTGCGCCTGCGCGGCGCGCGGCTGTGATCCCGGTCAGGCTGCGCGCACCTCGAAGCCGCGGAGCCAGGCACGGGCGGCCTTCTGCGCCTCGATGATTTCGCGTGCCGACATGTCCTCGGCGATTTCCGCGCGGCATTCCTGCGCACGGCTGTCCCCCGACACCGCGGCGATGTTGAACCATTTGTGCGCCTCGATCAGATCGATGCCGACGCCGTCGGCGCCGCTCGAATAGACCATGCCGAGATCGTAACACGCGTTGGCATCGCCGCGGGCCGCATCGCGCAGCCGGCTCTCGATAAGGAAACGCGCACTCTTCAGGCTGCTGCCCATGTCGCTTACCCCTGTTAACCACACCCTTTCGTGGTGGCTTGGGGTTTGGCACCTGAATTCGAAACAAATGGTTAACGCCGTTAACCGTAAATGTTCAGGTCCGTACTTACTCGGGTACGGCGATGTTATCGATCAGCCGGGTCGTGCCGATGCGCGCGGCGGCGAGCAGGCGGAGCGGCCGGCCGGGTTCGAGCGCGGCGACCGCTTCCAGCGTCTCGGCATCGGCGAGCGCGACATAGTCGATCTCGAAGCCGGCAGCGGTCAGCGTGTCGCGCGCCTGGGCGAGCGCCGCCTCGACTTCGCCGCCTTCGGAGATGGCCCGGGCGGCGGCACCGAGCGCGCGCGGCAGGGCGACCGCCTTGGCGCGATCCTCGGGCATCAGATAGGCGTTGCGCGACGAGAGGGCGAGGCCGTCGTCGTCGCGCTGGGTGAGGACCGACTGGATCTCGACCGGCAGGTTCAGGTCGGTGGTCATGCGGCGGATCACCGCGAGCTGCTGCCAGTCCTTCTCGCCGAAGAGCGCCACGTCCGGCTGAACCTGGTTGAACAGCTTGGCGACCACGGTGGCGACGCCGTCGAAATGGCCGGGGCGGTGCGCGCCTTCCAGAACCTCGCTCACGCCCGAGACCGAGACATTGGTGGCGAAACCCTCGGGATAGACCACCTCGACCGGCGGCATCCACAGCACGTCCACGCCGGCACCGGCGAGCATGCGCGAATCCGCAGCCTCCTTGCGCGGATATTTCGCCAGGTCCTCGTTCGCGCCGAACTGCTTCGGATTGACGAAGATCGAGACGACCACGCGCTGCGCCGAACGCTTGGCCGCTTCGACCAGCGCCATGTGCCCGTCATGCAGCGCCCCCATGGTGGGAACCAGGGCGATACGCTCGCCGGCCTGGCGCCAGGCGGAAATCGCCTCGCGAAGCGCTTCGAGCTGACGGACTGTTTGCACGCGTTAACACTTTCGATAAGACGGGAAGCGCGGCCTTCTATGGGGGGCAGGCCGTTCGATCAATACAAGGATGTTAGGACGTTGAGCGAAGGGTCGAAGCGACTGCACGTTCTGGTTTTCGCGAACGAGAAGGGCGGGACGGGCAAGTCCACCACCGCCGTCCACACGGCGATCGCGCTCGCCTCCAAGGGGGCGCGCGTCGCGTGCTTCGATCTCGACCATCGCCAGCGGACGATGGGGCGCTATCTCGACAACCGCACCGCGACGATGAAGCGGATGGGTCGCGAGCTGCCGATGCCGGTCTATGACACGCATGACGGCGAGAGCATGGCCTATTTCTCCGAGGCGCTCGACCGGCTGGGCCAGGATGCCGACTTCCTGGTGATCGACACGCCGGGCCGCGACGACAAGTTCGCGCGCATCGCCGTCACCAATGCCGACACGCTGGTCACGCCGATGAACGACAGCTTCGTCGACTTCGACCTGATCGGCCAGGTCGATCCGGACACGTTCAAGGTCGTCCGCCCCAGCTTCTATTCCGAGCTGATCTGGGAATCGCGCAAGCGCCGCGCCAAGGCGGATGGCGAGACGATCGACTGGGTGGTGCTGCGCAACCGCATGCAGCACATCGAGGCGCGCAACATGAAGCGCGTGTCGGAGGCGATCGACCAGCTTTCCAAGCGCGTCGGCTTCCGGGTGATCTCGGGCCTGTCCGAGCGCGTGATCTATCGCGAGCTGTTCCCGCAGGGGCTGACCATGCTCGACAGCCGCGAGTTCGGTGAGATGGGACTGGCGCATGTCGCCGCGCGGCAGGAGCTGCGCGAGATGATGGCCGGCCTGGCGCTCCCCGAAGTCACCATGCCGCTGTTCGCCTGATGATCTTCAAGCTGCTTGTCGCGGCGGCGATCCTCTACGCGCTCTATTCGCTCGTGCTGAAGCCGCGTTCCAAGGGGCCGCGCATGCCCGAGGACGAGGCCCGCGCGATCCTGGGCGTCGATGCCCAGGCCGATGCCGAGACGGTGCGCGCGGCACATCGCCGGCTCGTCGCCGCCGTACACCCCGACAAGGGCGGCTCGGCCGAGTTGACCCGGCGGATCAACGCGGCGCGCGACACGCTGTTGAAATAACCGGCGTCCAGATGGTGGGTGCGGATCGCACGACCATCGTTTCGCCATCGCATTGAACTTTCGCCCGCGCTCGGGAATTAGGCGGGCAGCATTTCCCCGGGAGGCATCATGACGCACCGTTTCGACCCCACCTCGCTGCGCGAGTACGACATTCGCGGAATCGTGGGAGAAACCCTTGGCCCCGACGACGCGCGCGCGATCGGCCGCGGCTTCGCGACGCTGCTGCGCCGCGCCGGCGGCACCCGCGTCGCCGTGGGCCGCGACGGCCGTCTCTCCTCGCCGATGCTGGAAGAAGCGCTGATCGAGGGCCTCACCGCTTCGGGCTGCTCGGTGGTGCGCACCGGCATGGGCCCGACGCCGATGCTATATTTCGCCGAGGCCACGCTGGAGGTGGATGGCGGCATCCAGATAACCGGCAGCCACAACCCCGGCCACTATAACGGCTTCAAGATGGTGTTTCAGCACACCAGCTTCTTTGGCGAGAAGATCCAGCTGCTCGGCAAGATGGCGGCGGAAGGCGACTGGGACGAAGGCGACGGCAGCGAGACGGTGACCGACGCCGATGTCGAGGACCTCTATGTCAGCCGGCTGTTCGCGGGATTTGCCGGCGGCGCCTATCGCGTCGGATGGGATACGGGCAATGGCGCCGCCGGCCCGGTGATCGAGAAGCTGGTGAAGCTGCTCCCTGGTGAGCACCACACGTTGTTCACCGATGTGGACGGCCACTTCCCCAATCATCATCCCGATCCTACCGAGGAGAAGAACCTCGCCGATCTGAAGAAGCTCGTCGCGGAGAAGCAGCTCGATTTCGGACTTGCCTTTGACGGCGACGGCGACCGCCTGGGCGCGATCGACGGGCTGGGCCGCGTGGTTTGGGGCGATCAGCTTCTGTCCATTCTGGCTGAACCTGTGCTGCGCGTGGAGCCGGGGGCTACGATCATCGCCGACGTGAAGGCATCGCAGATGCTGTTCGACCGAGTCGCCGAGCTGGGCGGCAAGCCGCTGATGTGGAAGACCGGGCACAGCCTGGTGAAGACCAAGATGAAGGAAACGCATGCGCCGCTCGCCGGTGAGATGAGCGGCCATATCTTCTTCGCCCAGGACTATTACGGCTTCGACGACGCGCAATATGCCGCGGTGCGGCTGATCCAGGCGATCCATGTGATCGGCAAGTCGTTGACCGAACTGAAGGACGCGATGCCCATGCTGGTCAACACGCCCGAGATGCGCTTCCAGGTGGACGAGAGCCGCAAGTTCGCGGTGGTCGACGAAGTGCTCGACCGGCTCGAGGCCGAGGGCGCCGACGTCAACCGCACCGACGGCGCGCGGGTGAACACTCCCGACGGCTGGTGGCTGCTGCGCGCCTCGAACACGCAGGACGTGCTCGTCGCCCGCGCCGAGGCCAAGGACCAGGCCGGGCTCGACCGGCTGCTCGCGCAGATCGACGACCAGCTCGCCAAGAGCGGGCTGGTACGCGGGGAACAAGCAGCGCACTGAGCCGTGCGCGGACAGGGAGGCTCCGCTAGGCAGCCTCCCCTACGCGCCGATGGCTATCTGCCGCCCTGGGGCGATGCCGGTGCCTGGCAGAGTGCGAGATAGGCCTCCACATCGGGCTTGCCGAGCTGGCTGCCCGGCGTGCGCGGCGGCATGGTCGTCGTCAGCGCCTGGCGCAATATCGTATTGCAATATCTGGCAAAGGCCGGCGAAAGCGCGGGCAGCCTGCCCCCCTCGCCATCCGGGCTGTGGCAGCTTGCACAATTGGCGGGCACCATGCCTTCCGGCGCGGCGGGCGCATTTTGGGGCCAATCCGCCAGGACCAGCGGCACATAGGGGCCAGGCGCAAAGGCGGGCAGACTGTTCTGCACCGCGCCCCAGGTCATGCCGGCACGCAGCACCGCCTTGGGGTGGACGATGTACGGATTGTCGCCGACATGGCAATCGGTGCAAATGCCGCCGGCACTGGCGATGAGATCCGCCCCGCCGGCCTGATACCAGCCATCGGAATTTATCGAGCGATCCGGATAGCCTATCGGGATCACCGTGCCGTTCTGGAAGGAGAACGAGCCCTTTTCCATCTGATTGTCCCAGAAGCAGGCCTTGGCGGTGGTCTTGCTGAAGCAGATCACGCCATCGAGATCGACGCGCGACGGAACGTCGGCCGCATAGCGGGGCAGCGCATAGCACATGCCCTGCGCGTTCTCGAAGCTGCGCAACTCGGCCGGCGTCTTCTCGATGAACTGGAGATCGGGCTCGATGAATCCCTGTGACTTCCACCCCGGCACCCCGGGCGACTCCATCCGGCCGATCGGCGGCGGGATAGGCACGCCGGCCGCCGCGCATTCGTCGACATAAGCCTTGCCGCCGTTCACCGTGCCCGCATCACCGGGCGCCAGCGCCAGACTCTTGAACGTCTTCGCCTTGTCCGTGACGGGCAACGCATCCACCCGCAGCAGCAATTCGGTGCTGATCGCTTCCTTGTTGGTGTTGAACAGCGCCTTCATGCCCTTGCCGACCAGCGTGCGCCGCATGCGATATTCGAGTGCGCGCA
Organism: Sphingomonas sp. HITSZ_GF; assembly: GCF_029543155.1. Lineage (GTDB taxonomy): Bacteria > Pseudomonadota > Alphaproteobacteria > Sphingomonadales > Sphingomonadaceae > Sphingomonas. The sequence goes on from NZ_JARQXA010000007.1 coordinate 136,681, forward strand.
GCTTGCCGCGGGTCCTGCCATCGACACGGTCCGGCAGCAGGTTGTTCGCCATCCAGCTCAGCGCCGCCTGCTTGGCAAAGAGCCGCTCATAGCTGCTCAGTTCGAGCCCGCGCGTCAGCTTGCGCATAGTCGCATCGAATTCCGCCGACTTCTCGGCAGCCGGAATGATCCGTCGCTCGTACCAGCGCTCGGCGCGCTCGAGGAACTCCGGCGTCGGCGCGATCTCCTTTCCACTCGAATCGAAGAAGGCGCCATGCCCGACAAAGGCGATCGGCTCCTCCTCCTGCGACCAGGCCGTCGAATTGGAGAAGGCGCCGAGCACAAGCGCAACCCCGGCAACCGAGAGCACGCCGTAGTTGCGAAGCCATTTTGCGGTTGTCATGCACACCCCCATTTGCATGTTCGTGCATGTATAAATCGCCTTATCGCCAATTTACCATCGGAGATGGCGTCAGCCCGGTGCATTCCCGCCCGTTCCGTTTGCCTGGTACCCGGCAGGATATCGGCAGAGACTTTTGACTCGCATTTCCGCCCTCTGGCCCCCATTTGGGGGCCATGGCGTCATCCCCCCCGCCCATCATCCGAGTCATCGATCTGGAGACGACGGGCGACAAGCCGCCCGCGCATGCCGTGTGCGAGATCGGCTGGCAGGACGTGGCGCAGGGCAAGGACGGGCGCTGGGAGCTGTACGGCGAGGGCGGCAACCGGCTGGTCAATCCCGGGCGGCCGATCCCGCCGCTGACCATGGCCATCCACCATATCCGCGACGAGGACGTCGCCGATGCGCCCTGGTGGCACGACGTCGCCCGGCCGATCCTCGATCCCTGGCCGCGCCGACTGGCGCTGGCCGCGCATCGCGCGACCTTCGAAGAGCAATATTGCACTCCGGCGCTCACGCGCGGCGCCGACTGGATCTGCACCTGGAAATGCGCGCTGCGGCTGTGGCCGGACAGCGGCGGATTCTCGAACCAGTTCCTGCGCTATTTCCGCAAGCCCGCGGGACTGGTGCACGAGCGCGGCCTGCCCGCGCACCGCGCCTTTCCCGATGCCTATGTGACCGCGCACCATCTGCGCGACATGCTCAACGAAGCGAGCGTCGAGCAGCTGATCGAATGGTCGAAGCAGCCGGGGCTGCTGCCGCGCGTGCGCTTCGGCCCCGATCGCGGCAAGGAATGGAGCGAAGTCGACGACGATGCGCTCGCCGCCTTCATGAACGATCGCGACGAGGACATCCGCTTCACCGCGCAGACCGAGTTCGCGCGGCGGCGCGGCGGCGGCCCGGTCGGGCGCACCTCGCCGGCACAGAACAGCTTGTTCTAAGGTTCCCCGGCGAAGGCCGGGACCCAAGGCCATCCGCGACGCAGCAGAGAAACTAGGGGCCCCGGCGTTCGCCGGGGAACAAGGGCTGGTTGAACCTAGCGCTTCCCCGCGATCAGCCAGCGCACCCCTTCGAGGACGATGCCGTACACCAGGTGCGAGGCCGCGCCATAGGCATGCTGGGCAAGCGGCGTATCCTCCGGCCCCGGCGCCAAGCCGGCGGCGGGCACCGCGCCTTCATCGAGCAGCGCGCTGGTGGCAATGCCATAGGCGCTGCCGAAGCCAGTGCTCGCCTCGGGCTGATATTCGGTGATCACGCCGTAGATGCCGCCGAGCACAGCGCCGGTGATGTAGTGGACCGCCCGCCCTGCCTGTTCGCGATATGCGTCAGGCACCGGCGCATCGGTGAGCGCCTCGCTCGCCTTGTCGGCGGCCTTCACGGTGGCGGGATCCTCGTCCTTGCCGTCCTCGGGCAGCAGCTTGCCCGCCTGGTGCTGGAACGCCGCCATCGCAGCCGAGGCGACGAGCCCGGCGGCAACGCCGGCAAGAAGGCCGAGAAAGGGACGAGGCTTTGCCATTTCGGTCTCCGGGCAGGGATGGGCGATCCCCTCCCTGCCCGGCCCGCGGCATCACATCAATATCGGGGCATCAATATTGGATGCGCTCTGCCTTGAGATTGCGCTTGGCGAGATAGGCCTGGACGCTGTCGCTGCCGGCGAGATGGCCGGCGCCGACCGCGACGAACACGGTGCCCGGCTTGGCCAAGCGCGCGCTGATCCAGTCGGCCCAGCGGGCGTTACGCTCGGAAAGCACGATCTTGGCCAGTTCCGGCGTCTTGCGCATTTCCTCGTTGAGCGTGGCACCCAGCGCATCGGGGTCGCCTGCCGCCCATTGCACGACCATCTTGTCGAGCGTCGGGCCGGCATTCTTGTACTCGTCGATCGTGTTGACCAGGAACTTGATCTGGAGATCGGCGGGCAGGCCATCGAAATAGCCGAGCTGCTGCTCCGCGGTCTCGAGCCCGATCACTTCCTTGTTCGCGGCCTTGGCGGCTTCGGTGATCGTGCGCTCGGCGCCGCTGTTCGGATCATAGCCGAGCTTCTGGAGCGGCGCGATGCTGAGCGTCATCGCCGCGAACCAGGGCTCGAGCCGATCGAGCGCCGCGGCCGGAATGCCGACATCGGCGAGCGCGGCGGCATAGGGCGCGCGCTTGTCCGCGGGCAGCTTGTCGGTGAGCGTGGGATCGGTGGCGGGGGCGACCGCCGTCTTCATGATCAGGCCCTGCATCGTCGCCGTGTCCGGCTCGATCATCTCGAGCACCACGGTATCGCTCTTGTCGAACGCGGCCTTCACTGCCTCGTCGAACCAGCTCAGGCCCGGCTTCAGCACATGGACGGTGCCGAACAGATAGATGGTGGTGTCGGCATCCTTGACCACCCAGATCGCCGGATCGGCGTCCTTGGCGGCGGGCGCCGGGGCCGCCTGGGGCGCGGCCTGGGCATAGGCGACCGCCGGCAGCGCGGCGAGCGCAGTGAACCCCGCCAGCGCGGCGAGCAGCTTCTTCTTCAACATCGGGACACACTCCATTTGCACGGCCTTCACGGCCGGAGCTTCTTCCAGAAATAGGCTGCGGCCATGACGATCATGGTCGCGATGAACAGCGTCTCGTGCCGGGGCTCGGGCACCACCGCGCCCTTCCAGAGGAAATACCAATTGGCATAGACGATCAGGTAGAAATTGAGCGCGACCGTGCCGGCGACATAATTGTCGAGCCGCTCGACCTCGTCGACGCTGCGCAGGAAATACCAGGTGCCACCGCCGATCGCCGTCGTGACCACCAGCGCGATGCCGATCGCCAGCGCCGCGGGCAGCGCACCCTCGCTCTTCTCCATCACCACCAGCGCCGCGCCGATCATGCCGCCGAGCAGCATGAAGCCGGCCATCAGGCCCCAGAAACGGTTGCTGCGCGACTTCTCCGCGCGCTCGCCCGGACGATCAGTCATCCTCGCCTCCCGGCTCATCGGAAAATATCTCCTCGATGGGCATGGCGAACAGGCGCGCGACCTTGAAGGCGAGCGGCAGCGATGGATCGTGCTTGCCCGTCTCGATCGCATTCACTGCCTGGCGCGACACGCCGAGCCGGCCGCCAAGCTCCGCCTGGCTCCAGTCCCGTTCGGCGCGCAGCACTTTCAGGCGGTTTCGCACGGTGTTCGCATGTCCCCATGACCTGACTTTCTGTCAGGCACACCTTACATAGCGAGTCGCGCGAGATTGTCAACAAGACCTGACATATTGTCAGGACTAGCTGGCAGCGAGTTCCTTGAGCGGCACCGAGATGTCGGCAAGCGCGGCGGGATCGAGCGCGAGCCCCTCCACCACCAGCTTGCGGCCCTGGACATAGTCCTTGACCGCATTGACGCAGTCGAGCGCGATCACCCGGCCACCGCGCAGATAGAGCAGCGAGAAGCTGCGCGTGGTGGGATCGCCGCGCACCACCACCGCATCGTGCCCGGCGGACAGGCCGACGGTCTGCAGCTTGAGGTCGTACTGGTTCGACCAGAACCAGGGGACGGCGTCATAGCCGGCCTCGACGCCGCAGATCGTCTTGGCCGCGACGGTGGCCTGGTCGTTGGCGTTCTGGACCGATTCGAGCCGTATAGCGGCATCGGCGGCATAACCGTTCAAATGGAGCGCACAGTCGCCGATCGCGAACACGTCCGCCAGGCTGGTGCGGCACTGGTCGTCGACCAGCACGCCATTGCCGCCCGCGGCGCCGGCGGCGAGCAGCGGCTCGACCGCGGGGACGATGCCGATGCCGACGATCGCCATGTCGGCAGGAACGGTCTCGCCGCCCGCCAGGCGGATGCCGGTGACCCTTGTCTCGCCGAGAATCGCCTCGACCTGGACGCCGAGGCGGACATCGACGCCGTGCGCGCGGTGCTCGGCCTCGAAGAAGCGCGACAGCGGCTCGCCGGCGACGCGGGCGAGGACGCGGTCCTGCGCCTCGAGCACGGTCACCTGCTTGCCGAGCTTGGCTAGCACCGCGGCAGCCTCGAGCCCGATATAGCCGCCGCCGACCACGGCGACGCGGGCGACGCCGTCCAGCTCGGCGATCATCTGGTCGACATCGGCGCGGGTGCGCACCGTGTGGATGCCGGCAAGGTGATGGCCTTCGCAGGACAGGCGGCGCGGCTTGCCGCCGGTCGCCCAGACCAGCTTGCCGTACCCGATCGTCTCGCCATCGGCGGTGACGCTGTGCGCGACGGGATCGACCGCAGTGACGGTGCGGCCGGCCAGCATCGTCACCTGGCGCTCTTCCCAGAAGGCGGCATTGCGGATCAGCAGCCGCTCGAACACCTTCTCGCCCGACAGATATTCCTTGGAGAGCGGCGGGCGCTCATAGGGCAGCTCGGGCTCGTCGCCGAGCAGCGCGATCGTCCCTTCGAACTTGTTCTGGCGCAGCGCGATCGCCGCCTGGGCGCCGCCATGGCCGGCGCCGACGATCAGCACGTCGTAGCGGCTCATGCCTTCAGCCTTTCCGCGTGCCAGGCGATGTGCGCGCCAAGGAAGGTCGAGACGAAATAATAGCTGTGATCATAGCCCGGCTGGAGCCGCTGGGTGAGGCCGATACCGGCCTGCGCGCAGGCAGTGGCGAGCAGATCGGGGCGCAGCTCCTTCTCGAGGAAGGGGTCGTTGGTGCCGGTATCGACCAGGATTTCGGGCAGGCGCGCGCCGTCCTCGATCAGCGCGACGGCGTCATATTCGCGCCAGGCGGCCTCGTCGCGGCCGAGATAGCCCGCCAGTGCCTTCTGCCCCCAGGGCACCTGGCTGGGCGCAACGATCGGCGAGAAGGCGGAGACCGAGCGGAACCGCGCCGGATTGCGCAGGCCGATGGTAAGCGCGCCGTGGCCGCCCATCGAATGGCCGGTGATGCCCTGGCGCGCCAGGTCGGCGGGGAATTCGGCGCCGATCACGGCGGGCAATTCCTGCTCGATATAGGACCGCATGCGGAAATGGGCGGACCAGGGATCCTGCGTCGCATCGAGATAGAAGCCGGCGCCCTGGCCGAAATCATAGGCCTCGTCATCGGGCACCTGCGCGCCGCGCGGCGAGGTGTCTGGCGCCACGAAGATCACGCCATGCTCGGCGCAGGCGGCGCGATACTCGCCCTTCTCGGTGACGTTGGCATGGGTGCAGGTGAGCCCCGAGAGATACCAGAGCACCGGCAGCGTCGCGCCCGGTTCATGCTCGGGCACGAAGACCGAGAAGGTCATGTCGGTGCCGGTCGCGGTGGAGGCGTGGCGATAGACGCCCTGCACGCCGCCATGCGACTTGTTGGCCGAAAGCTGCTCGATCATGCCGGCACGCGCCACATGGCGCAAAGCTTGTTGCCGTCCGGATCGCGCAGATAGGCGAGGTACATCGCGCCGAGCGAGCCGGCCTCGCGCACGCCGGGTGGATCCTCGATCGCAGTGCCGCCATGGGCGAGGCCGGCGGCATGGAACGCGGCCGCCTGCTCGGCGGAGTCGCACTTGAAGCCGATCGTCGCGCCATTGGCGCAGGTCGCCGGCGCACCGTCGATCGGCTCGCTGATGCCGAAACTGCCGCCATCATGCCGATAGAACAGCCGCGTCTGGCCGGTAGCATTGACGTGCCGGAACGGCTCGCCTGCACCGAGCGTGCCCAGAACCGCGTCATAGAACGCCTTGGACCGCTCGATATCGTTGCTGCCGACCATCACATGGCTGAACATGGCGCTCTCCTCAGTAAACGACGACGCTGCGGATGCTCTCGCCGGCATGCATCAGCTCGAAACCCTTGTTGATCTCCTCCAGGCCCATGACGTGGGTGATCATCGGATCGATCTCGATCTTGCCGGTCATGTACATGTCGACGATCTTCGGCACGTCGGTGCGGCCCTTGGCGCCGCCGAACGCGGTGCCGCGCCAGTTGCGGCCGGTGACCAGCTGGAACGGGCGCGTCGCGATCTCCTTGCCCGCCTCGGCCACGCCGATGATGATGCTGGTGCCCCAGCCGCGATGGCAGGCCTCGAGCGCGATGCGCATCACTTCGGTGTTGCCGGTGGCATCGAACGTATAGTCCGCCCCGCCGTCGGTCATCGCGACGATCGCGGCGACCACCTCCTCGCGGCTCATGCCCTTGGAGTTGAGGAACTCGGTCATGCCGAAGCGACGGCCCCATTCCTCACGATCCGGGTTGATATCGACGCCGATGATCCTGTTGGCACCGGCCAGCCGGGCGCCCTGGATCACGTTCAGGCCGATGCCGCCCAGGCCGAACACCACGACATTGTCGCCGACCTGGACCTTGGCGGTGTTGATCACCGCGCCGACGCCGGTGGTGACGCCGCAGCCGATATAGCAGCTGCTCTGGAACGGCGCGTCCTCGCGGATCTTCGCCACGGCGATCTCGGGCAGCACGGTGAAGTTCGAGAAGGTCGAGCAGCCCATATAATGGTAGATCGGCTGGCCCTTGTACGAGAAGCGCGTGGTGCCATCGGGCATCAGCCCCTTGCCCTGGGTGGCGCGGATCGCGGTGCACAGGTTGGTCTTGCCTGAGAGGCACGACTTACACTGGCGGCATTCGGGCGTGTAGAGCGGGATCACGTGATCGCCCGGCTTCACGCTGGTGACTCCCGCACCGACTTCGCGGACCACGCCGGCGCCTTCATGGCCGAGCACGCTGGGGAAGATGCCTTCCGAATCGAAGCCGTCGAGCGTGTAGGCATCGGTGTGGCAGATGCCCGTGGCCATGATCTCGACCAGCACTTCGCCGGCCTTGGGGCCTTCGAGATCGAGCTCGACGATCTCGAGCGGCTTCTTCGCTTCGAAGGCAACGGCGGCGCGGGTCTTCATGGGCTTACTCCTTGCTGGCGGCCTGATCGGGGAAACACCGCCGCGTTGCAAGGCATCAAGGCATCAGCGCAGCGCGCGATCCTGCGGGCGATAGAGCGTGAGGAAGATGCCGCCCCACCACAGCAGGCCGGCGAAACCGGCGAATTCGGCCAATCCGCGCACGACGCCCGAGACGAGGACGAGCGCGGCGAAGGCCAGGCCGGCGACCTGCACCCAGCGGGGCAGGCTGCCCGCGGCGCGCGCTTCGCGCACGGTGAGCGCCGCCCACAGCGCCACGCCGGCATGACCGAGCATCAGCAGCGTGGCGACCAGGTCGCCGCGCGGCGAGATGCGGCCCATGCCGAGCCAGGCCGCCGCCTCGATGCTGAAATGCGCGGCAAGCACCAGGCAGGCCAGCCCGGCTATCCCGGCGAGCAGCGCGAGCGTGCGCCCCGGGCTGCGCGGCCCGATCGGGCCGGCCAGCGTGAGCATCGCGAGCAGCAGCGCGCCTGCGAACACGCAGCGGACGATCTCCTCGGCGAGCAACAGGCCCCAATAGGCGCGCGCGGCATCGAGATTGCCGCGGGCGATCGCGACGAAGGGCTCCGATCCGCCGGCAAGGTCGTGCGCGACGTCGCCGAGCACGAGCAGCGCGACGGTGAACACCAGGCAAAGCAGCGCCGCCACCGTGCCGAAAGGCCGTCCATGATCGCCGATAAAGGGCCGCTGCATCGCATGCCTCCGAATGTGTATTATTTCAATAATACACTAAAGCGAATGCCGGGACAAGCGCACAGGCGTTGGCCGATCGGGCCGGTTGCGCCTATGGGCGCGCTGTGACGATTTATTTCGAAGACCAGCGCCGCGACCTGGACGCGCTTGCCGAGCGCGCCCGCGCACGCTCCCTGAGCCCCCGCGCCGGGCGCGATTTCGCCTCGAACGACTATCTGGCCCTGGCCGGCGATCCGGCGCTGGCGGCGGCGGTGCGCGACGCGATCGCTTCGGGCGTGCCGATCGGATCGGGCGGATCGCGGCTGCTGCGCGGCAACCATCCCGCGCACGAGGCGCTGGAGGCAAACGCCGCGCGCTTCTTCGGCGCCGAAAGCGCGCTCTATTTCTCGACCGGCTATGCCGCCAACGCCGCGCTGCTCGCCACCCTGCCCCAGCGCGGCGACCTGATCGTCCATGACGCGCTGATCCATGCCAGCGTGCATGAAGGCATGCGGCTGAGCCGGGCCGAGGCGCGCATGGCGACGCATAACGACGTGAGCGCATTCGAGGACGCCATCGCCGCCTGGCGGCGCGCGGGCGGCACCGGGCGCGCGTGGATCGCGGTGGAGAGCCTCTATTCGATGGACGGCGACCAGGCGCCGCTCGCCGACCTCGCCGCGCTGGCCGACCGGCACGACGCGATCCTGATCGTCGACGAGGCGCACGCCACCGGCGTGTTCGGCGCGCAGGGGCGCGGGCTGGCGGCCGGGCTGGCGGGTCGCGCGAACCTGATCACCCTGCACACCTGCGGCAAGGCGCTGGGCTGCGAGGGGGCGCTGCTGTGCGGGCCCGCGCTGGTGCGCGACTTCCTGGTCAATCGCGGGCGCGCCTTCATCTTCTCGACCGCGCCCTCGCCGCTGATGGCGGCGGCGGTGGGCGCCGCGCTCGAGCTGATCGCCGCGCCCGAGCGGCGGCAGCGGCTGGACGCGCTGGTCGCCCGCGCCGAAACGCTGCTGGCCCCGGCAGGCGTGCGGCCGACCGGATCGCAGATCCTGCCGCTGGTGATCGGCGACGACGCGCGGACCATGGCGATGGCGGCGACGCTGCAGGAGCGCGGCTTCGATGTGCGCGGCATTCGCCCGCCGACCGTGCCGGCAGGCACCGCGCGGCTGCGCATCTCGCTGACGCTCAACGTGGGCGAGGACGATGTCGCCGCGCTCGCCGCGGCATTGGGGGAGCTGGCATGAGGATCGTCGTCACCGGCACCGATACCGATATCGGCAAGACGGTGTTCGCCGCCGGGCTCACCGGGGCGCTGGGCGCGACCTATTGGAAGCCGATCCAGAGCGGGCTCGACGGCGGCAGCGACGGCGAGCGGGTCGCGGCGCTTTCGGGCGCGCCGGTGCTGCCCGAGGCCTATCGGCTGAACACCCCCTGCTCGCCGCACCTGGCGGCCGAGATCGACGGCGTGACGATCGATCCCGACCAGCTCACGCCCCCCGACCTGGATCCGCTGGTGATCGAAGGCGCGGGCGGCGTGCTGGTGCCGGTGACGCGCGAGCTGCTCTACGCCGACCTGTTCGCGCGCTGGGGGCTTCCCACCGTGCTGGTGGCGCGCACCGCGCTCGGCACGATCAACCACAGCCTGCTCTCGATCGAGGCGCTGCGCGCGCGCGGCGTGCCGATCCTGGGCGTCGCGTTCGTCGGCGATGCGAACGAGGACAGCGAGGCGACCATCGCCGCGATCGGCGGTGTGCGCCGGCTGGGCCGCCTGCCGATGCTCGCCACGCTCGACCAAGCCGCGCTTTCCGCCGCTTTCTCCCACGCCTTTCCGGATTTCCGCGCATGACTTCGCCCGTCTGGCATCCCTTCACCCAGCACGGGCTGGGCGAGCCCATCCCCGAAGTGGTGCGCACCGAAGGCGCCGCGCTGCACACGCGCGACGGGCGGCGCTTCGTCGATGCGATCTCGTCCTGGTGGGTGACGACGCACGGCCATTGCCATCCGCGCATCCAGGCGGCGATCGCCGAGCAGGCGGCGCACATGGACCAGATCATCTTCGCCGGCTGGACGCACGAACCCGCCGAGGCACTGGCGCGCGAGCTGGTGCGGATCATGCCGCCGGCGCTGCAGCACGTCTTCTATTCGGACAGCGGCTCGACCAGCGTCGAAGTCGCGCTGAAGATGGCGCTGGGCTTCTGGGACAATCGCGGCGAGCCCCGCCACCGCATCGTCGTGATGGAGCATGGCTATCATGGCGATACGATCGGCGGCATGTCGGTCGGCGCGCGCGGCGTGTTCAACCGGCCCTATCAGCCGCTGCTGTTCGACGTTGCGACCATCCCCTTCCCCGAGCCCGGCCAGAGCCAGGCGACGCTCGACGCGCTCGAGGCGCAGTGCCGCGACAAGCCCGCCGCCCTGCTCGTCGAGCCGCTGGTGCTGGGCGCGGGCGGCATGAAATTCTATCCCGCCAGCCTGCTCGCCGAGATGCGCAGGATCTGCACGAAGCACGACGTGCTGTTCATCGCCGACGAAGTGATGACCGGCTGGGGACGCACCGGTACCCTCCTCGCCTGCGAGCAGGCCGGGGTGGTGCCCGACATCCTCTGCCTCTCCAAGGGGCTGACCGGCGGCGCGATCCCGCTGGCGGTGACGATGGCGACGGCGCCGGTCTTCGAGGCGCATCTCTCGCAGGATCGCGCGCGGATGTTCTTCCACTCGTCGAGCTACACCGCCAATCCGATCGCCTGCGCCGCGGCCAATGCGAACCTGGCGATCTGGCGCGATGAGCCGGTGCGCGCGCGCATTGCCGATCTGGGCGACCGCCAGCAGGACCATCTCGACACGCTCGCCGCCCACCCGCTGATCCGCAATCCGCGCCGGCTGGGGACAATCGTCGCCGCAGAGATCGGCGCGGGCGAATCGGCCTATCTCGATTCGGCAGGACCGCGCCTACGTGCCTTCGCGCTGGAGCGCGGCGTGCTGCTCCGCCCGCTGGGCAACACCGTCTATGTGATGCCGCCCTTTTGCATCGACGATGCCGATCTGGGCGCGGTCTATGGCGCAGTGACGGAATTTCTGGAGCGGGAACCCCGGATGGGGGATTTGTTCGCCCTTTAGGGGCGAGTGGTGCTGCCGGTGAGGATTGAACTCACGACCTCAGCCTTACCAAGGATGCGCTCTACCACTGAGCTACGGCAGCACTCGCTCGACCAACCGGCAGTGCCGGGTCCCAAGCGGGAGCGCGCCTATGTGCTTGGGCAGGACCGATTGTCAACCCGCCGAAAGGCGGTTTATCGCAGGAATATGAGCGAAGCGGAAAAGAAAGCCCGGCTGGCGGAAGCGTTGCGGGCGAATCTGCGAAAGCGGAAGACACAGGCGCGCGAACAGGCCGCGCCTGCCCGGCCTTCCGATTCTCAGAGCGAGCCGAACCAGAGCGACACGCCCTGAGCCGTGTCATAGGCATTGCGCATGATCGCGTTCGGCCCGAGCAGATACATCGCCATCGTGACGGCGCCCGCCAGGAACCACATCAGCCGATAGCTGCGCATTTCGCTTCTAACCATTCCAACTCGTCCCCGCTCAGCTGCGGCCCCAAAATCCGCAGTACTTCAGCATGATAGCCATTAAGCCAGGCGCGTTCCTGCTCGGTTAGCAGGGATGGTAAAATAAGCGTTCGCTCTATCGGCGCGAAGGTCAGCGTCTCGAAGCCGAGCATTTTTTGTTCCGCGCCCGAAATCAACTGCTTGGTGACCAGCACCAGGTTCTCGATGCGGATGCCGAATTCGCCCGCCTTATAGTAACCGGGCTCGTTCGACAGGAACATGCCCTCACGCAGCGGCTCGAGGCTCTGGCCGCCCGGATAGAAGGGCTGGGCGATGCGCTGCGGCCCTTCGTGCACCGACAGATACGAGCCGACGCCGTGGCCGGTGCCATGCCCATAGTCGAGCCCGACTTCCCAGAGCGGGCGGCGCGCGAAGCTGTCGAGCTGGGCGCCGGTGGTGCCGTCGGGGAAGATCGCGGTGGCGATGGCGATATGGCCCTTGAGGACGCGGGTGAAGCGGTCCTTCATCTCCTCGCTCGCCGCACCCACCGGCATCACCCGGGTCACGTCGGTAGTGCCGTCGGCGTACTGGCCGCCCGAATCGACCAGATAGAGCTGGCCGACTTCGATCGGCAGGCTCGATTCGTCGGTGACCTTGTAGTGCGGGATCGCGCCGTTCGGGCCGGTCGCCGAGATGGTATCGAAGCTCAGGTCCTTGAGCATGCCGGTCTGCTCGCGGAACCACTGGAGCTTGTCGGCGGCGGACATTTCGGTGAGCCCGCCCTGCGGCGCGGTTTCCTCGAACCATTTCAGGAAGCGGCTGAGCGCGGCGCCGTCGCGCGCCTGGGCAGCCTTCTGCCCGGCAATCTCGGCCGGGTTCTTGATCGCCTTGGCGAGGATCACCGGATCGCGCAGCGAGAGCACCTTGGCGCCGCCGGCATCGAGCGCGTCGAACACCGCGGCGACGGCGCTCCCCGGATCGGCGGCGACGCGCTTGCCGGCAAAGCCCTTGAGCGCCGGGGCGAAGGCCGAGCGATCATGGATGCGGATCGCGTTGCCGAGATGCTTGCGGACGTCGTCGGTCACCTTCGCCTCGGCGACGAAGAGATCGGCGGTGCCGTCGGCATTCACGATCGCATAGGCGAGCGCCACGGGCGTGTGGCTGACATCGGTGCCGCGGATGTTGAACGCCCAGGCGATCGAATCGAGCGCGGAGAGGACGACGGCGTCGGCCTTGCGCTCGGCCAGCCAGTCGGCGATCTCGGCACGCTTGGCGGGGGAGGACTTGCCGGCAAGGTCGTCGGACTGGACCGCCAGCGTAGCATCCGAAGGCGCCGGCTGATCGGGCCAGACCGCATCGACCGGGTTGGTGTTGACCGCGACCAGCTCTGCCCCCTTCTCGGCGAGCGCCTTCTTCGCTTCCTCGACCCAGGCGCGGGTGTGCAGCCAGGGATCATAGCCGATGCGGCCGCCATCGGGCGCATGCGCACCGAGCCAGGACGAAACGCTGGTGGCGGGCACGCCGACATATTCCCATTGGTCCGCCGAGACCTGCTGGCGCACCTGGATCGTGTAGCGCCCGTCGGTGAAGATCGCCGCCGCCTCGGGCAGCACCACCGCGGTGCCGGCCGAGCCCTGGAAGCCGGTGAGCCAGGCGAGGCGCTGGGCATAGGCGCCGACATATTCGGACATGTGCTCATCGGTGAGGGGGACGACGAACCCGTCGAGACGGTCGCGCTTCAATTGCTCGCGAAGTGCCTTGAGGCGGTCGGCGTAGCTGGACATCGGAACTCACTCTTAGCTGGACTCTATGGGGCTGCTTTGCGCCGATATTCGGCAAAAGTCACATCCTGGGATATCGGTTCGACGATGAGCGATTTCCCCCTGCCCCGCGCCGACCTGGCCACCCCTGCGCTGCTGCTCGACGTGGCGGCGATGGACCGCAACATCGCGGCGATGGCCGACTATGCCCGGGCACGCGGCCTGGCGCTGCGGCCGCATGCCAAGACGCACAAGAGCGGCGCGATCGCCCGCCGGCAGATCGCGGCGGGCGCCGTCGGCATCTGCTGCGCCAAGCTGGGCGAGGCCGAGGCGCTGGCGGAAGACGGGGTGGGCGACATCCATCTGACCTCGCCGGTGGTGACCAGAGGCGGCATCGCAAGGCTGGCGGCGCTGGCGGCGAAAATCCGGCTCTCGGTGGTGGCGGACCATCCGGACGTGGCGCGCGCGCTGGCGGGATGCGGCGCGACGATCTTCGTCGATGTCGATCCGGGCAAGCATCGCACCGGCGTGACCTCGCCCGAGGCCGCAGTGGCGCTCGCCGGCGTGATCGTCGAGGCCGGGCTGACGCTTGGCGGCGTGCAATATTATTGCGGCTCCGAGCAGCACATCACGACCTTCGCGGATCGGCATGCGGCGATCGTGGAGAAGACCGACTATCTCCGCACCGTGCTGGCGGCGCTGGCGGCGGCCGGGTTCGCGATACCGGTGGTGACAGGCGCCGGCACCGGCACCTTCGCGATCGACGCCGAGCTGGGGGTGCTGACCGAGCTGCAGGTGGGCAGCTACATCTTCCTCGACCGCGAATATCGCGATTGCGAGCTGGCGGGGCCAAGCTTCGAACAGGCGCTGTGGGTGGATTCCACCGTGGTGAGCGCGAACACGCCCGGCATGGTGACGATCGATGCGGGATTGAAGTCTTTCGCCACCGATGCCGGGGTGCCCGTGGTCGCGACCGGCACCGCGCGCTTCGCCTTCCTGGGCGACGAGCAGGGTGCGCTGATCGGCGAGGGCCTGCCGGTCCTGGCGGAGCGAGTCACGCTCGTTCCGCCGCACTGCGACCCGACGGTAAATCTGTACGACCGTTACTGGCTGGTCGAGGGCGGGACGGTCACCGGCACGTGGCCGGTGACCGCCAGGGGCCGTTCCACCTAGCCCGGGTCCTTGCGGACCCTAGCGGCGGACGTAATAGCAGCGCTTCTTCGCGGTGATGCTGCGATCGACCGCGCGGCCGCCGAGCGCGCCGCCGACACCACCGACTGCGGCGCCGAGCAGGCCGTGGCCGATGATCGCGGGACCGGCGAGCACGCCGACCGCGGCGCCGCCGATCAGGCCCGCCGTACCCGGCGAGCGGCGGCACTTCTTGTAATAGGCGCGCGACTTGGACGACTTGCCCTTGTAGTGGGACTGGGCCGAAGCGGGGGCCGTCGGAACGGCCGCGACAGGCATGGCCAGCGCGAAGGCGCTGAGCGTTGCAATCATCTTACGCATGTCACTCCTCCTGCGTTGATCAGGAACATGCCGGCACAACCTGCACGCAGGCCGGAGGGTTGCATGAACCGAAAACAACAATGCGTTCATCGGATCGTTCGGGCTGGACAGGGCATTGAACCGGCATGGAACGGCGCGCCGGCATCTCTACTCCGCGCGAGCGGCTGGGCGGTGCGCTCGGCGCGCTGGCGATGGTCGCGCTGCTCGGCTGGCTGCTGGTGGGCGGACTGAGCGTGCGGCTTGGCGGCGCGCAGGTGCCGGCGCTCCAGCTGCTGCGATTCACCGTGCCGCCGCCCCCGCCGCCAGAGCCGGAAGTGAAGCCCGAGCCGAAACGCGCGGCGCCGAAGGCGGAGGGCAAGGCGTCACCGCCCAACAAGGTCTCGCGCGCCACCGAAGTCGTGGCGCCGGTACCTGCGCCCACCCCGCCGCCCCTGCCCGCCGCGCCCAAGCCCGCCCAGGGCAGCGACGCCAGCTCGGGCAATGCGCCGGTCGCGGGCCCCGGCACCGGCGCGGGGGGCGTGGGCGACGGCACCGGCAGCGGCGGGCGCGGCAATGGCGCGGGCGGTGGCGGCGGCACCGTGCTGCGGCTGCTGCGCGGCGACATCACCGGGCGCGACTATCCCAAGGCAGCGGCAGAGGCAGGGGCGCAAGGCATTGTCGGCATGCGCTTCACCGTGGGCGTGGACGGGCGGGTGACCGATTGCCGCGTGACCCGATCGAGCGGCAACGCCGATCTCGACGCAACCACCTGCCGGCTGATCCTCAAGCGCTTCCGCTACGCCCCCAGCCGCGACGCCAGCGGCCGCCCCTATCCGGACACGGTGACCGGCGAGCAGGCGTGGGAGCTGTACGACCGACCGGACCGCTAGCGCCCCGCCAGCTTCTCGACCAGGAAATCGACGAACACCCGCACCCGCGCCGGCCGGGTGGCGCCGCCGACATAGACTGCGTGGATGTCCTCGCGGTCGCCGGGGTTGAACGGCTCGAGCAGCGACACCAGCCGCCCCGCGGCGATGTGGTCGACCACGTTGAAGCTGCCCACCCGGGCGATGCCGACGCCGTCGAGCGCGAGCTGGACCAGCGTCTCGCCATTGTTCGCCTCGACATTGCCACCGACGCGCAGCGCGGTGTCGCGGCCGTCCTGGCGGAAGGGCCAGACCGGCTCGGCCCGCCGGAAGTTGAAGTTCAGGCAATTGTGGCCGTGCAGATCCTCGGGAATGCGGGGCGTGCCGCGGCGTGCCAGATAGCCGGGCGAGGCGACCACCGACCGGCCGGTCTCGCCGATCTTGCGCGCGGTGAGCAGGCTGTCGCCCAGCGGGCCGAAGCGGATCGCGACATCGGCGCGGCCGCCAGCCACATCGGCGAGCATGTCGCTCAGGTTGATGTCGACCAGGATGCCCGGATAGCGCGCGACGAACTCGCCGAGCAGCGGCACGATCGCCAGCCGACCATGCGCCAGCGAGGCACTGACCCGCAGCCGGCCGCGCGGCGCCGCCTGATCGGCCAGCGCGCCCTCGACCTCGGCAATGTCGGCAAGGATGCGCTGGGCGGCATGGAGATAGGCGTCGCCTTCGGGCGTGAGCACCAGCCGGCGCGTGGTGCGGGTGATCAGCCGCGTGCCGAGCCGCGCCTCGATCCGGGCAAGCGCGCGGCTGACCGCCGAGGGCGTGAGGTCGAGCCGGCGCGCGGCAGCGGACAGGCTGCCCTCGCGCACCGCGGTGACGAAGACCTCCATTTCGCCCGAGCGATCGGCCATGGCACGCGTCATTTATGATTTCCACGCACAGATGTTTCGCCTCGCAGCCCTCTACCGCAAAGCGCATTGCCCGTCCATTTGCGTTGCCGCACAAATCGGAGCTGCATCATGAGTCCCCGCCTCGCCCTTACCGCGCTTGCCATCGGTGCCTTTGGCATCGGCGTCACCGAATTCACCCCGATGGGCCTGTTGCCGGTGATCGCGGGCGATCTGGGCGTCTCGATCCCCACTGCCGGCCTGCTGGTCAGCGCCTATGCGATCGGCGTGCTGGTAGGCGCGCCGCTGATGACGCTCACCACCGGGCGCGTGCCGCGGCGGACGCTGCTGATCGCGCTGGCGGGCATCTTCACGCTCGGCAACCTGCTGGCCGCGGCATCGGACAGTTATGCGATGCTGCTAGCAGCGCGGATCGTCACCTCGCTTAACCATGGTGCTTTCTTCGGCGTCGGATCGGTGGTGGCGACCAGCCTGGTCGCGCCCGACAAGCGCGCCGGCGCGATCGCCACCATGTTCATGGGGCTGACGATCGCGACGATCGGCGGCGTGCCGCTCGCCACCTGGGCGGGCGAGGCTTTCGGCTGGCGCGCGGTGTTCGCCGGCATCGCCGCGATCGGCGTCGGGACGATGCTCGCGCTGCGGCTGTTCGTCCCGGCGCTCCCCGGCGAGAAGGAGGCCGACATGATGGCAGAGTTGCGCGTGCTCGGCCGCGGCCCGGTGCTGTTCGCGCTGGCGCTCACCACGGTGGGATCGAGCGCGATGTTCACCGTGTTCACCTATATCGCGCCGATCCTGCGCGAGGCGCATGCCACCACCGGCTGGGTGACGCTGGCGCTGGTGTTGTTCGGCATCGGCCTGACCGCCGGCAACTGGCTGGGCGGGCGCTTCGCCGATCGCTCGGTGACGCGCGCGCTGGTGACGACGCTGGCGGTGCTCGCCGCGCTGCTGGTGCTCTATGCCTTCGGCTCGACCTGGCTGCCGACCGCGCTGATCCTGCTGCCGGTCTGGGGCGCGGCAAGCTTCGCGCTGGTGCCGCCGCTGCAGATGCAGGTGATGAACGCCGCGCACGACGCGCCCAACCTCGCCTCCGCCACCAATATCGGCGCGTTCAACCTGGGCAATGCGATCGGCGCGGCGCTGGGCGGCGAAGTGATCCGCGAGGGGCTGGGCTATCCCGCCGTGTCGCTCGCCGGCGCGGCGATGGCGCTGGCCGGGCTGGCGATGGTGCTGGCACCCCGGCTGGCGCGGCGCCCTGCGGCGCTCGCCTGACCGGCTTGCGCTGGCGGGCCCGATTGCGGAGAGTGGCGGCTTCGCAAAGGGAGCTTTGCCATGATCCGCACCATATTGCCTGCAGCACTGCTCGTCGCCACGCCCTTCGCCGCCGCCGCGCAAAGTACCGGCAAATGGGAAGTGAAGGTCTCGCCCGCCGAATGCTCGCTGGTTCGCGGCGTGACGGCGCCGGCACCCGCGCTGCTCGCGGTGCGGACGGTGCCGGGCATCGACGCCTTCGTCGTGCTGGTGAGCGGCAAGGATGTGCCCGAGCGCAGCAAGGACGCGCGCTTCACTGCGGAACTGCGTTTCGACGACGCCAAGCCGATCGAGGCGACCGCGATGCCGGCGGGCAAGCTGGCGGCCGGGCCGGTGCTGCAGCTCGCGCCCTTCGCGCCGACGATGCTCGACAGCTTCGCGGCGGCGCGCAGCGTGCAGGCAAGCAGCGATTCGGGCAGCCTGGCCCGCTTCGACATTCCCCGCGCGCGCGAAGCGGTGGCCGCGCTGCGCCAGTGCATCGCCGACCAGCTCGTCGAATGGGGCGCCGATCCGTCGCAGTTCGATCCGGGCGGCACCCCGCCGGTGGCGCTGAAGGAGCGCGACCGCTGGCTCAGCAACAGCCAGCAACTGAGCCTGGCCGCCACCTCCACGAGCATGGGGATCGACTATCTCTACCGCGTCACCGTCGCCACCGACGGACGCATCGAGAGCTGCAAGCGCGAGGACGCCAAGGCTGACGCGCAGGTCGAGAAGCTCGGCTGCGAGCCGCTGATCGGGCAGAAGCTGTTCACCCCGGCGAAGAACCCGGCCGGCGTGCCGGTGAAGGGTGCCGCCGCGTTCCGGGTGATGCTGGTCAAGCGCGGCGAGCCGCGCTGAGCGGCGCGCCGCCGGCCCGGTTATTCGGGGCAGTCGTACGAAACCTCGGTGTAATGGGGCGTGGTGAAGACATCGCCCCAAGTGACGATCGAGCCGTCGCAATTCCAGATATACCCGCCGATCTCCTGGGTCATCATGCTGTCGCTGTAGAAGCGCACTTCGAAATAGGTGGGGATCGACGCGGCGCCGGCCACGGTCGAGAACGGCAACGCCAGCGCGGCAAGCGCGATCGCGGTCTTCTTCAACATCATCATCCTTCCCCTTCCATGGATGCGGTGGCGAGGGGATCACGAGCGCGGATGGCGGGCAACGCGAGAAGCAACGGAAGCGGTTGGGTCTGCCCCGCATGGCGATGCTCGACAGAAGGGGGCGCGGCTCGCTAGGTCGGTGCGATGACCGATCTTCCCAAGCCGCCCGTCGCCGCCACCCGCCCGCACAGCTTCACCACGCACGGCGTCACGATCGAGGACCCCTGGGCCTGGCTCAAGGATCCCGCCTATCCCACCGTCACCGACAAGGACGTGCTTGGCTATCTTGAGGAGGAGAACCGCTTCTTCGAGGCTGTGATGGAGCCGCTCAAGCCGCTTTCGGGCACGCTGTTCAAGGAGATGCGCGGGCGAATCAAGGAAGACGAATCGAGCGTGCCGCAAAAGGACGGCGACTGGCTCTACTGGACCGATTACGAGACCGGCGGCGAATATCCGCGCTGGTGGCGCAAGCCCGTCGCCGGCGGTGCCGACGTCATGATCCTCGACGAGCCGGCGCTGGCCGCAGGCAAGGAGTATTTCCGGCTCGGCGCCTTCTCGGTCAGCCCCGACGGCAAGCTGCTCGCCTATGCCTATGACGACAATGGATCGGAGCGGTTCGAGGTTCGGGTGAAGGACCTGGAAAGCGGCGAGCTGTTGCCCGACATCATCCCCGGCATGCTTTCCGAGATCGTATGGACCGCCGATTCGAAGGGCTTTCTCTACGGCCTGGCGAACGAGAACTGGCGCACCGACAACGCCCGCTGGCATAAGCTGGGCGAGCCGGTGGACAGCGATGTCGAGCTCTACAAGGAAGCCGACGAGGGCTACCGCGTCGGCGTGGGCGAGACCCAGTCGCGCAAATATCTGCTGATCTCGACCGGCGACCATGTGACGAGCGAAGTCTATCTGCTCGACCCCGCCGATCCGTCCAAGCCGATGGTCTGCGTGAGCCCGCGCAAGCCGGGCCGCGAATATGACGTGGACGAGCATGATGGCACTTTGTTCATCCACACCAACGACATCGACCCGCAGTTCCGGCTGGTGACCGCATCGGTCGACAATCCCGGCGAATGGGCCGAGCGGATCGGGCCGTCGGCGCATTTCTACATGACCGGCGTTACCTGCTTCGCCGATTTCTTCATCGTCGAGGGGCGCGAGGACGGGCTCGATCAGATCGCGCTGCACCGCTACGATCCCGCCATCGCGCCGGTGCCACTGGAATTCCCCGAGGCAAGCTATGTCGCCGGGCTGGGCGACAATCCCGAATATGCGATGGACAAGCTGCGCATCGGCTATGAGTCGATGGTCACACCGGGCACGGTCTATGACTATCATGTCGCCGACGGCACGCTCGAGACGCTGAAGGTGCAGGAGATCCCGTCGGGCTATGACGGGGGCAAATACCGCACCGAGCGGCTGAAGATCGCGGCGCGCGACGGGACCGAGGTACCGGTGTCGGTGGTGTACCCGAACGACTTCCCGAAGGACGGGACGGGCAAGCTCTATCTCTATGCGTATGGCGCCTATGGCTATGCGATCCCGCCGGGCTTCTCGACCAGCCGCATCTCGTTCCTCGACCGCGGCGTCGCCTTCGCCATCGCCCATATCCGCGGCGGCGACGACCTTGGCCAGCAATGGTATCTCGACGGCAAGCTGACCAAGCGAACCAACACGTTCAACGACTTCGTCGACGTGGCCAAGGGGCTGATCGACCGCGGTTTCACCCACAAGGGCGGCATCGCCATCGCCGGGCGCTCGGCGGGCGGCGAGCTGATGGGCGCAGTGATCAACTCCGACCCCGAGCTGTGGGGCGTGGTCGTGGCGGACGTGCCCTTTGTCGACGTGCTCAACACGATGCTCGACGAGAGCCTGCCGCTCACCCCGGGCGAATGGCCCGAATGGGGCAATCCGGTGGAGGATGCGGAGGCCTTCGCGCTGATCCGCTCGTACAGCCCGTACGACAACGTCACCGCGCAAGGATATCCGCCGCTGTTCATCTCGGGCGGGCTCAACGATCCACGCGTCACCTATTGGGAGCCCGCCAAATGGGCGGCGAAGCTGCGGGCGACCAAGACCGACGACAACATCCTCGTCCTCAAGACCAATATGGGCGCCGGCCATGGCGGCAAGTCGGGCCGCTGGGAGAGCCTGAAGGAAGCCGCCGACGAGATGGCGTTCGTCCTGTGGCAATTGGGAATGACCGCATGAGCCTGATCCTCGCCCTTGCGCTGCTCGCCGTCCCCGCCGATCCGACGCCGGAGGCACTGGCGCTGGGGGTGCGCCTGGCGGAGACCGGTACCTTGTCCTCGCTGATCCCCAACATCGTCGCCGAAGAGCGGGAGAAGCTGGTCGCCAAGTTCCCCGAACTCAGCGATGCGGACAAGGCAGCGCTGCGCGCCACCGCCGACGAAACCGGCAAGGCCCAGACCGCCCGGCTGATGGCTGCGATGGGCCGACGCTACGCCGAGACGCTGTCGATCGAGGACCTCAGGGCGCTGGTTGCCTTCAACGAGAGCCCTGCCGCGGTGCGCTGGCGCGCCGCGACGCCCGGCGCGATCCTGGGCGCGATGGAAGCGGTGGGCGACCCCAATTTCCAGGAGAATGCCCGCAAGGCATTCTGCGCCAAGACCGGCAAGGCCTGCACCCCGCGCTAGCCGCCCGTCCCCAAAGTCCGCACCACCAGCCGCGTCTCGCGGTGGCATTGGTGGCAGAAGGCGAAATCGAACGTCTCGCTGAGGATCCAGGCCTGGGCACTAACGTCCCATTCGGCCCAGGCATCGCGGGTGACGGCAATGCCGCCGCAACGTTCGCATGCATGTTCGACCCGAGGAGCTTCGCCTTCTGCCACGCCCGGCAGAATAGCCGATAGCGCCTCCGTTTCGGGGGCGACCATGTCCATAATGGACATGATTGTCCCCCCGTTGCGGCGAAGGGCGGCCGGGCCTAGCCTGGCCGTCTCCGACCAAGGGAGAAGACCCATGCGCATTCACCTGCTCGCGCTCGGCGCCACCACGGCGTTGCTCACCACCGCGGCCGCCACTGCCCATGGCAGCCATGCGGTGCCCGCCGTCCCCGCTGCCGCCGATCCGACCGCGGACGTGATTGCCGGGCGCAAGGCGGCGTTCCTGATGTCCGCCGCGCTCGTCGGCCAGATCAAGGCCGGCGTCGAGCGCGGCGACGACCCCAAGACGCTTGCCTTCGCCGCCCGCGCGCTCTCGCGCTGGGCGAGCGCGCTGCCCGGGCTGTTCCCCGCCGGCAGCACCGCCCCCGATTCGGACGCGCTGCCCGCGATCTGGAGCGACCGCGCCGGCTTCGAGGCCAAGGCCGCCGACTATGCCGCTGCCACCGCCAAGCTCGCCGACCTCGCCAAGGCCGGCGACAAGCCCGGCTTCGCGGCGCAGTTCGCCGCAGTCGGGGCGACCTGCAAGGCGTGCCACGACAGCTACCGCAAGCCCCAGGCCCACTAGCCCCGGCGCCTGCGCCTAGCCCTCCGGCGCCACCGCCATGGCATGTGCCATGCGGGTGAGCGTGTCGCCGATCTGGCGGCCGAGATCGGTGTCGAGCGCCGGATCGGCCGCGATCGCCGCGCGCATCGCCGAGGCCCATTGATCGGCCAGCGCCGGCGGGAAGCCGAGCAGCCGGTGCATCCGCATGATGCAGGTGCCCGGGCGCTCGGCGAACCAGTCGCGCGGGCCGCCGAGCCAGGCGGTGAGGAACTGGCCGAGCGACACCGCGATCGGCGCCAGATCGGGGCCGTGCACCGCGCGGAGCGGGGCATAGGCGGGGTCGCTGTCGAGCAGCGCGTAGAAGCGGACCGCCAGCGCCTGCACCGGCGCCGCGCCGCCGATCCGCTCAAAGGGCGTGGCTTCGCTCATGCTGACGCCCTGCCCCGCGCGCGCCGAGTCCACCTTGATCGCCGTCAATCGCCGGGCGTCCCAATCCGGCGCACCGGGCGGTTCAGCTTCCGGAAAGCGCGGCTTCGCGATTCTACGGAGCGGTGTTAACCATAATTGCCTGTGCGCTGCGCGCCGGTTCAAGAGGCGCAGGTTCGGGGAGTATTGCCGATGCACGACTGCATGAAACGCCGCCTGCTCTACGCATCGAGCCAGGCCTATCAGCCCGCCATGCTCGTCCAGGGCCGCAATGTCGGCTGGATCGAGGCGCCCTTCGTCGTGCGCCGCGAGACTGCGCTCGGCCAGCGCCAGATCGACCAGGCGCTGGTCGGCCGCACGCCCGAGGGCGTGGTCGTCGCCTTTCGCGGCTCGCTCCCGCCCTTCTTCGGCGGCGCGCATGACGGCTGGGACGTGGTGCTCGACTGGCTGAACGATGCCTTCTCGCTGTGCATCGAGGATTCGCATTATGGCGGCGGCGTGCATTTCGGTTTTGCCGAATCGATGCGCCGGCTGTGGAGCGACGCGGGCAGCGGCCCCGGCGTGCGCACTGCGATCCAGGCAATGCTCGACCAGAGCCTGCTCGACCGCAAGGCGCGGCGCCACCTCTTCGTGACCGGCCACTCCAAGGGCGGCGCGCTCGCCAACCTGGCTGCGATGCGCGCGTCGAGCGTGGGCGAATGGAGCGACCTGCCGGTGAGCGTGGCGACGATCGCCGCGGCGCGCGCCGGCAATGCCGACTTCGCCGCCAGCTACGAGCGCACCCGCATCGCCTGCCTGCGCTACGAGATGCCGGGCGACGTCGTGCCGCATCTGCCGCTCAGCCCCAATACGCCGGGCTGGGCGCGCAAGATCGCCAAGGGCGTGTTCCCCAAGCTCGCTATCGCCGACTACCGGCCGGTGGGCCTGCTGGTGACCGCGCCGCCGGCACTCAAGACCGGCCACCAGAGCTGGGCCGGCTCGCGCCGACCGGTGAAGCGCCTGCTCGACCGGCGCGGCTCGGGGCTCGAGGCGCTGACCCCGGCGATCCTCACCGCGCATGCGATCTGCCCGGGCAGCGGCTATGACCGGCTGATCTGCGAGGGCGAGGCGGCGCTGTGCGATCACGGCGAGGCCAAGGCGCGCAAGCGGGCGTGAGTTTATCGCGCGGCGACGCGAGGGCGGTTTCCCACGCGAAGGCCGGAAGAAGAGGGTGTTCGCGCAGAGGCGCGGAGCGCGCGAAGGCAATGCTCGCCATATCCGCCTAGGCCGGATCGGCGGCTGGAAAGCCTGCTGCGCGCCTCGCCCGGCAAAACCGGGACCGAAAGCCCGGTGACTGAGCTTAGCCGTCCGATCCCCGCTTCGTGGGCGACGGGTTCCTCACCTCAGGCGGTTTGCGCTGTGGTGGTAGCGGAAGCGGGAGAGGGTCAGCCGTCGCGGGAGGAGCGGTCTGCACCTTGGGTGCCGGCTTGCCTGGCCGGTCATTCTTCGACGATTCAACGAGTTCGTTCGAGGCTTCCATAAGCTTCTTTTCGGCCTCGGTCGGTGCCGCAGGGCCGGACTTGCTTCCCGTCGGCTTCGGTGGCGCCTTTACGGCGGGCTTGTCGTACAGGCCCATGCGTGCATTCAATTCCTGGAAATAGGCATTGTCCTGCAGCTCGCGCATCTCGGAGCCGCCGCGGTTCCACAGCTCGAAATTCTCCGGACTGGGGTCCTTTTCGTAAGCCCGCTTGTTTTCCTGCTGGCGCGCAGTCTTTTCCTTGAGCTCCTGATTATATTTATCGAGCTGGGCGCGTTCGGCGTCGGTAAGCGGCCCCTTCCCCTTGGCCGCTTCGAGGCGATTGGCGCGCGAAGCATCCACAACGCGCTTCTGTTCTGCGGAAAGCTGATCGTAGATCTTGTTGAACTCGGACGCGCTCATCTGATCGGCGTGCGCCTTCTCATACGCTTCGAGTTCCCGCACCATCTCCTCGTAGCGCGCGTCGCGAACCTGATCCCGCGGATAACGTGGATCGTAGATCGCTTCTTCGCGCTGATTGGCAGCTTTGAAATATTCGTCGATGATTTCGACATAGCCGGCAACCACAGGGTTGGTGAGGTCGATATCCGGCCCGAAGGCTTTGATATCGCCGGCGCCGCCGTCTGTTTTGCCGCGCTTGATCATGCCCTTAAGGTCCGGAGCATTCTTGGCCATGCGGGATTTGATCGGGCGCCCCTTCGCACGCGCATAGGCGGCCACTTCGCGGCTGCATTCGGCATGCTCCTCCGCTTCATTGCCGTAGATTTCGCTTAGCTCTTCCTCCTGGTCCTTGCCGGCTTCGGCATCATGCGCCTTGGTATAGGCCAGGTCGCGCAGGTCCCTCTGCAGTTCCGCGATCTTGCGCTGCTCGCCTTCGTCCGTGTGGTCGGGCACGCAGATCGGCTCGTCGGTGAAGCCGTCGATGTTGAAGCCGTTGACCACGGTGCCCGCCGAACTGGTGCGGTCACGGATGAAGACGCCGTCCGAGGCGGGCTCCTTCGCGTCCTCCTCGCTGCCGTAATCGGCGACATCGCGGGCCTGCGAGCGTTCCGCGGTGCCCGGCGCCGCGCGCGTGGTCCCCGGAGCGCCGTTACCGCCACCCGCGCCCCCCTGGCCGGCGCCGCGCGTATATTTCCCGTCGCGCAGGTTCTGCATCATGTTGTTGACGCGGTTGTTCTTTTCCTGCTGCTTCTCAAGGTCTTCCGCAGCACGATCCTTCGCCGACTTGACGTCCTGAGTGCCGGCCGGCGGCTTCTGCCCAGGATCCAATCCCGCCGCCGTGAACGGATCCGCGCCGCCTTGGCCTCCGGCTGATTGGGCCCAGGCACTGGGCGCGGCCGTCATGCTGAGCGCGGTTCCCAACAGGAACAGCCGAAACGTCGGATATTGCTTCGGGCGATCGGAACGGAACACACGGATCTCCTTCAGGATCCGCGCTAGATCGCGCTACGGCAACGCCGCAGCCGGAAACGGCGAAGGGCGCCCATCCTGCGACGGGCGCCCTTCCCTGAAATAATAAGCAACTGATTTACGGGGATTACCTCGGAAGGATCACTCCGCCGCAATCCCCGCCTTCGAGAACATGTCCGGCCCGCCTTCGCCGGTATCCTCGTTGGCCACCGGCGTGGCCTTGGCCTTCTGGCGCTTGTCGAACGAATCCCACACCTCGCCCCAGTTGCCGCGGGTCGCCGCCTTCGAATATTCGGTGGCGCGGGTCTCGAAGAAGTTGGCGTGCTCGACGCCGTTGAGCAGCGGGGCGAGCCAGGGGAGCGGGTGCTCCTCGACCATGTAGATCGGCTTCATGCCGAGCTGGCCCAGGCGCCAGTCCGCGATGTAGCGGACATACTTCTTGATCTCCTTGGGGGTCATGCCGTTGACCGGGCCCATCTCGAAGACGAGATCGATGAACGCGTCCTCGATGCGCACCGTCTTCTGGCACATGTCGAGAATGTCGTCGCGGACCTGCGGGGTGAGGCAGTTGCGCTCCTTGCAGAAGGCGTGGAACATCTTGATGATGCCCTCGCAGTGCAGGCTCTCGTCGCGCACCGACCAGCTGACGATCTGGCCCATGCCCTTCATCTTGTTGAAGCGCGGGAAGTTCATCAGCATCGCGAAGCTGGCGAAGAGCTGGAGGCCCTCGGTGAAGCCGCCGAACATGGCGAGCGTCTTGGCGATGTCCTCGTCGGTGTCGACGCCGAAGGTGGCGAGATAGTCGTGCTTGTCCTTCATCTCCTTGTACTGGAGGAAGGCGGCATATTCGGTCTCGGGCATGCCGATCGTGTCGAGCAGGTGCGAATAGGCGGCGATGTGGACCGTCTCCATGTTGCTGAACGCAGTCAGCATCATCTTGATCTCGGTCGGCTTGAACACGCGGCCGTACTTCTCGTGGTAGCAGTCCTGCACCTCGACGTCCGCCTGGGTGAAGAAGCGGAAGATCTGGGTGAGCAGGTTGCGCTCGTGATCGGTGAGCTTCTGCGCCCAGTCGCGGCAATCCTCGCCGAGCGGCACTTCTTCCGGCAGCCAGTGGATCTGCTGCTGGCGCTTCCAGAACTCGAACGCCCAGGGATATTCGAAGGGCTTGTAGGTCTTGCGGGCTTCGAGAAGCGGCATGGGGGTTACTCCGTGACGAACTTGGGAAATTGAAGGGCGGATGCGAGCGGGGCGGTCATGCGACGCCTCCCGCCAGCGTGAAGGCCGCGGCGAAGCCGCCGAGGAACAGGCCGAGCGCGAGCAGCATCATGCCGGCGATGCGCAGCGCATAGGTGGTCGCCTCGGCCTCGGGCAGGCCGAGCGCGCGGCGCACCAACCCGGGCTTCACCAGCGTGGTGAGACCCATGGCGCCCGCGGCTCCGGCAATGCCGGCCATCAAGGCGAGGCTGCGCGTCATTCGTGGTCGATCACCGTGGTGTCGCCGCGACGGACGACCCGGTCGCGATAGACGACCTTGGTGACGCGGCTGCCGCGATTGGCGCCGACGCCGAACACGCAGATGCCGAGGAAATAGCCGAAATCGTACCAGCCGCCATTGTTGGGCACGGCATAGACCGACACTTCGGGGACGATCAGCGAGAGGAACCAGGCGACCGGGAAGATGAAGCCGTGCCACAGGCCAAGCAGGAAGCCCGGCGCCTCGGGCTGCACCGCGCTCGGCACCTGCTTGGCGCAGGCGGCGAGCAGCAGGAACGCCGTGAGCGGCAGGGCGCGCCAGGATGCCGGAACGAGCTTCATGCGATCCCCCTTTCGGGTGAGTGACAGGCGGCACGGGCGGCTGCATCGTTTGGCCTCGGCGCGCGTTGAGCGTGCGAACCCTTCCCCCAAGGAGAATGACGATGACCGACGCCAGTGCAATCAAGGAACATATGGAAGTGATCGGCGCCGACGGCGTCCATGTCGGCACCGTCGATCACGTCGAAGGCGACCGGATCAAGCTCACCAAGAAGGACAGCGGCGCCGATATCGAAGGCGCGACCGGCAGCCATGCCGGGCACCATCATTACGTCTCGCTCGGCCTCGTCGCCGATGTCGAGGGCGACAAGGTGCGGCTGAGCGCCAATGCCGATGTGGCGGTGCAGATCTTCGAGGAAGAAGCCTGAGGCATCAATTCCCTCTCCCATCGGGAGAGGGAGGGAGGCGCGCAGCGCCGGAAGGGTGAGGGCAGCGTTCATGCGACGCTGCCCTCACCCTTATCCGATGCAAGCGCGGCCGCGACAACGGCCAGCACGCCATCGAGATTGCGCATCACATCGTCGTTGGTGAAGCGGACTACGCGAAATCCCTCGGCAGCGATCACCGCCGTCCGGGCAGCATCGCGCTGCGCCGCATCGGCATGGGTATCGCCGTCCACTTCGATCACCAGAGCCTCCGAAAAACAAAGAATATCTGCGAAAAACGGGCCAACTGGCGCCTGATGCCGCCATTTTTGGGCAGGAAAGGCTTCACGCAGCGCCCGCAACAAACGCCGCTCTGGCGCGGGAGCCTCGCGGCGGAGTTGCCGCGCGCGAGGAACCGTTCCAATCGGCTGGTTTGCGTAAAGGCGCATTTCTGCCCTCACCCTTCCGCCGCCTTTGGCGGCTCCCTCCCTCTCCCGAAGGGAGAGGGAATTAGCTCACTGGCAGGCCAGGCACTCGTCATAATCGGTCGATTCGCCGAGGTTGAACTGCGGCTTGTCGATCGTGTTGTCGGCCTCCACGCCGCCCGCGAAGCCGGCGCGCTGCACCGACTTGGAGCGGAGATAGTAGAGCGACTTGATGCCGAGCTCCCAGGCGCGGAAGTGGAGCATCAGCAGGTCCCACTTCTCGACGTCCGCCGGGATGAACAGGTTCAGCGACTGGGCCTGGTCGATATAGGGCGTGCGATCGCCGGCGAGCTCGAGCAGCCAGCGCTGGTCGATCTCGAACGAGGTCTTGTACACGTCCTTCTCTTCCTGGCTGAGGAAGTCGAGATGCTGGACCGAGCCGCCCTGCTCGAGGATCGAGCTCCAAACCGCTTCCGAGTTCTTGCTCTTCTCCGAGAGCAGCTTCTCGAGATACGGGTTCTTGACCGAGAAGGAGCCCGACAGCGTCTTGTGCGTGTAGATGTTGGCCGGGATCGGCTCGATGCAGGCCGAGGTGCCGCCGCAGATGATCGAGATCGACGCGGTCGGCGCGATCGCCATCTTGCAGCTGAAGCGCTCCATCACGCCCATGTCGGCAGCGTCCGGGCACGGCCCGCGCTCGACGGCGAGCGCCATCGAGGCCTGATCGACCTGCGCCTTGATGTGCTTGAACATCCGCAGGTTCCAGCTCTTGGCCATCGCGCCTTCGAACGGGATGCCGCGCGCCTGGAGGAACGAGTGGAAGCCCATCACGCCCAGGCCGACCGAACGCTCGCGGCTGGCCGAATAGGCGGCCTTCTCCATGCCCGGCTCGGCACGGTCGATATAGTCCTGCAGCACGTTGTCGAGGAAACGCATCACGTCCTCGATCATCCCGGTCTCGCCCTTCCACTCGTCCCAGGTTTCCATGTTGAGCGAGGAGAGGCAGCACACTGCGGTGCGCTCGTTGCCGAGATGGTCCTTGCCGGTGGGAAGCGTGATTTCCGAGCAGAGGTTCGAAGTCGAGACCTTGAGGCCCAGATCGCGGTGATGCTTGGGCATGTTCGAGTTCACGTGATCGGCGAACACGATGTACGGCTCGCCGGTGGCGAGGCGGGTCTCGACCAGCTTCTGGAACAGCGCGCGCGCATCGACCTTGCCGCGCTCCGACTGGTCCTTGGGCGAACGCAGCGTCCATTCCTCGCCGTTGCGCACGGCTTCCATGAACGCATCGGGGATCAGCACGCCGTGGTGCAGGTTGAGCGCCTTGCGGTTGAAGTCGCCCGACGGCTTGCGGATCTCGAGGAACTCCTCGATCTCCGGGTGGCTGATGTCGAGATAGCAGGCGGCCGAGCCGCGACGCAGCGAGCCCTGCGAGATCGCCAGCGTCAGCGAATCCATCACGCGGACGAAGGGAATGATGCCCGAGGTCTTGCCGTTGAGGCCGACCGGCTCGCCGATGCCGCGCACCGAGCCCCAATAGGTGCCGATGCCGCCGCCGCGCGAGGCGAGCCAGACATTCTCGTTCCAGGTGTCGACGATGCCGTTCAGGCTGTCGGGCACCGAGTTGAGGAAGCAGCTGATCGGCAGGCCGCGGCCGGTGCCGCCATTCGACAGAACGGGGGTGGCGGGCATGAACCACAGCTTCGAGATATAGTCGTAGATGCGCTGGGCGTGCGCCTGATCGTCGGCATAGGCCGAGGCAACGCGCACGAACAGGTCCTGGAACGATTCGCCGGGCAGCAGATAGCGATCGCGCAGCGTTTCCTTGCCGAACTCGGTGAGCAGCGCGTCGCGCGAATGATCGACCTCGACGTCGAACGCGCGCGGCGCGACGGCTTTCGAATCATTCTTCTTGCGCGCCTTGGGCGCAGCCTTGTCGGTGCCGGCCTTGGCGGCATCATCGACGGCCGCCTTGGTGGCGGCCGGGGCTTCGGCGACGGTCTCGTTCACGCTGTTTTCCGTGTCCCTGAATTCCATGACTCTCACCCCTGACAAAGCATACCGGCATGCCCCACGGGGCACGCGCCAACTACCGACTCAAGGGGCTGCCGATCCTAGCATCGACATGGCCGAGCGCGAAGAACAAAACATGTCCACCGCACTCAGTCTCAGGCACGAGTCGACCTGTTCCGCATATGGGTATGCGGCGGCGAGTCCACCAGTGCTTGAGCTTGCCCCTCAGTGCAACCACAACAGATTGTGCCAAACCGAGTCCGGGCACAAGAGTGGAAATGGTTAATATCCACAACGCTTCGTCGCTAAAATGACTCGCTTCACAGCAGCTGCGCAAGTGCTGCAATGCCGCGACGCACGGACTTTCCTAGGGTTTCCGAAAGGCAAGGGAACGAACGCAGAACATTAAATTTTTTCGCGTGGAGGACTCCGGGCGACCACAAGGGCTTGTGGTTAGCTCCTGCGGACGACGCAACCACCGCTCCATAGCTGCGATCGCCCGTCCGGGCAGTTGCAGGCGGCGCAACCGGGCGTTGCCGATCCCGCGATCTTCAATCAGACTCCCCGGATCTGGAGCAGTCCTTCGGCGGATCGTTTCGCCACGCGCGGGATTATGTCGGGATGGCAACGAACGGGGCAGTGGCGGGCGAGCAGCCGGAATGGCAGCCGGCCCCGCACGAGCGCTCGCCCCTGCCCGGCTCGCCGCCGACGCCGTGGCACCCGCCGCTGCGCCGCATGGCCTATTTCACGGTGGCGGTGCTGGTGATCCTGTCGGGCTCGCTCGGCAACGCGATCGTCACCGCCAACCTGACCACGCTGCAGGGATCGCTGGGGCTCTATTCGGCCGAGATCCAGTGGCTGCCGACCGTCTATGTGATGACCAATGTCTGCGCGAACATGGTGCTGATCAAGTTCCGCCAGCAGTTCGGCATCCGCCTGTTCACCCAGATCTTCCTGGCCGCCTTCGCGATCACCACCGCATCGCACCTGTTCGTCCACAGCTTCGCCACCGCCGTGGCGGTGCGCGCGCTGAGCGGGGTCGCGGCGGCGGCGTGCAGCACCGTCGGGCTGCTATATATGGTGCAGGCCTGGACGCCCGCGCACCGGCTCAAGGGCCTCGTCCTCGCGATCTCGCTCAGCCAGATCGCCGTGCCGCTCGCCCGGCTCTTCCCCACCGAGGCATTCGAACCCGATCGCTGGCAGACCATGTATCTGTTCGAGCTCGGGCTGGCGCTGTTCTGCCTGGCGGGGGTTCGCCTGCTGGTGCTGCCGCCGGTCGAGCGGATCAAGGCGTTCGAGCCGCTCGACTTCGTCACCTTCCCGATCTTCGCGGGCGGCATGGCCCTGCTCTGTGCGGTGCTGGGATTGGGGCGGACGCTGTGGTGGTTCGAGGCGCCCTGGGTGGCGCCGGCGCTGATCGGCGCGATCGTGCTGCTGCCGATCGCCTGGCTGATCGAGCATCACCGTGCCCGGCCGCTGCTCAACACGCGCTGGCTCGGCAGCCGCGACATCCTTCGCTTCGCGCTCGTCTCGATCCTGGTGCGCGTGGTGCTGTCGGAGCAGACGATCGGCGCATCGGGGCTGCTCACCGTGGTGGGCATGGGCAACGACCAGATGCGGATGCTCTATCTGGTGGTGCTGCTCGCCACGCTGGCCGGCATTGCGATCAGCGCGGCGACGATCGACCCCAATTTCCTGGGCAGGCCGATCCTGATCGCGCTGGCGCTGATCGCGCTGGGCGCCTGGCTCGATTCGGATTCGACCAGCCTGATCCGCCCGCACGACATGTATTTCAGCCAGGCGCTGCTCGGTTTCGCCAGCGCGCTTTTCATCGGCCCGGCGATGCTGATCGGACTGACGCGGGCGCTGCGCGAAGGCCCCACCCATTTCGTCAGCTTCTCCGCGCTGTTCGGCATCACCCAGAATCTGGGCGGGCTGTTCGGATCGGCGATGCTCGGCACTTTCCAGGTGATCCGCGAGCATGCGCACAACAATGCGATCGTCGCGCAGCTGGCGAGCGGCGATCCGCTGGTGGCGCAGCGGCTGGCGCAGAACGCCGCCGCCTATGGACGCGTGCTGATCGATCCCAATCTGCGCCAGGCCGAAGGCGCGGCGATCCTCACCCAGACGGTGACGCGCGAGGCGAACATCCTGGCCTATAACGACACCTTCCTGCTGATCGCGGCGCTCGCGGCGGCAACGGCGTTGTGGGTCTTCATCCCGATCATGCGGATCCGGCGCGCGAACCTCGCGCGGATGGCCGCCGAGCAGCAGGCAGCAGGAGCGAAGAATGGCTGAGCCGACCGAGACGGCGACCGGGCCGGAAAAGGCACCGGCGGCGCCCGCCGTGCGCGAAGGCGCCGATCCGCCGCCCAGCCCGGAAGTCGCCACGCGGCGCTGGACGCCGCCCCGGCTGCGCTGGACCGCGATCCTGATCGCAGCGCTGCTGATCCTCGCCGGGGTGACCGCGGTGCTGATGGCCTGGCGCGCCTGGCCGTTCGCCGGCAGCGCGCAATCGACCGAGAATGCCTATGTGCGCGGCCAGGTGACGATCATCAGCCCGCAGGTGAGCGGCTATCTGGTGGAGGTGCCCGTGCAGGACTTCGCCAGCGTGAAGGCGGGCGACGTGCTGGCAACGATAGACGACCGCATCTATCGCCAGCGCGTCGACCAAGCCCGCGCGAACGTCGCCAGCGCCGAGGCGGCGCTCGCCAACAACCCGCAACAGGCGGCATCGAAGACCGCGACGCTCGGCTCGCAGCAGGCGGCGGTGGCATCGGCCCAGGCGCAGCTGACCAAGGCGCAGGCGGACTATGCCCGGATCGAGGCGCTGGCGCGCGACGGCTTCGTCACGCGCAAGGACCGCGACGCTGCGCTCGCCACGCTGCGCACCGCCCAGTCCGCAGTGGCGCAGGCCCAGGCGGCGCGGACGGTTGCAAGCGAGGACATCCGCAGCGTTGACGTGAGCAAGGGCGGGCTGATCGCCGCGGTCGACGCGGCCAAGGCGGCGATGCGGCTGGCCGAGATCGACCTGGCCAACACGGTGATCCGCGCCCCGGTGGCCGGGCAGCTGGGCGAGATCGGCGGGCGGCGCGGGCAATATGTCACCGCCGGAACCCAGCTGATGGCGCTGGTGCCGCAGACCCTGTGGGTGACCGCGAACTTCAAGGAAGCGCAGACCGCGAAGATCCGCCCGGGGCAGAAGGCGAGCTTCAAGGTCGACGCGCTGGGCGGCGCGAAGCTGACCGGGGTGGTCGAGCAGCTCTCGCCCGCGGCGGGATCGGAGTTCGCGGTGATCCGCAGCGACAATGCCACGGGCAATTTCGTCAAGATCCCGCAGCGGATCGCGGTGCGGATCAGGATCGATCCCGATCAGCAGGCCGCGGCGCGGCTGCGGCCGGGCATGTCGGTGGAAGCGCGCGTGGAGGTGGGCCGGTAGCCGGACGTCAGGCTTGGGCTCAAACCGTCATCCCGACGAAAGCCGGGATCTCGTGCGGCTCCTGTCCCGCGCCTTCGCCTGCGATCCCGGCTTTCGCCGGGATGACGGTTGAAGGGTTCAGCGGGTGCGCTACGCTACCCACAACGAGATTCGGGGACGGCATATGCGGACGGGACTGACGGCGCTGGCAGTGGCACTGGCCTGGGCGGCGCCCGCATGGGCACAGGAGGCGGCACCCGCCCCGACTCCCGACGCCACACCCATCGTTATCGTGGAAACGCCCCGGCCGACGCCCGCCGACACGGTGGTGGTCAGCAGCGACGACAATCCCGCCAGGCTGGTCGAGGAAAAGTCGATCGACGATCTCCAGGCGATGCTCGCCGCAGGCAAGGTGGAGGCTTGGAAGCTCGCCGAGCTCTATGTCGAGCGCATCGGCATGATCGACCGCGCAGGACCGACTCTGCGCTCGGTGATCGTCACGGCACCTGCCAAGGACCTGCGCTATGACGGCCGCGCCAGCGACGACCGACGCAAGGCAGGCAAGACGCTGGGACCGCTCGACGGCATACCGGTGCTGATCAAGGACAATATCGAGACGCAGAACATGCCCACCACCGCGGGCAGCCTGGCGCTCGCCAACAACGATACCGGGCGCGACGCGCCGCTGGTGGCGAAGCTGCGCGCGCAGGGCGCGATCATCCTCGGCAAGACCAACCTCAGCGAATGGGCGAACATCCGCTCGAACAATTCGATGAGCGGATGGAGCGCGATCGGCGGGCTGGTGAAGAACCCCTATGCGCTCGATCGCTCGGCGTGCGGCTCGTCGAGCGGATCGGGCGCGGCGATCGCGGCGAGCCTGGCGGCAGTGGCGGTGGGCACCGAGACTGACGGATCGGTGGTGTGCCCGGCATCGATGAACGGGCTGGTGGGCCTGAAGCCGACGCTCGGGCTGGTGAGCCGCACCGGCGTGGTACCGATCAGCCATAGCCAGGACACGCCCGGGCCGATGGCGCGCAGCGTGAAGGACGCGGCGATCCTGTTCGGCGCGATGATCGGCAGCGACCCCGCCGATCCGGCGACCAAGGGCGCCGACAAATACAAGAAGGACTATACCGCCGGCCTGACCCCCGACGCGCTGACCGGCGTGCGGATCGGCTATTGGAAGCCCGAGATGGCCGCCGACCTGGCGGCGCGCTTCGACAAGGCGCTGGCCGAGCTGACTGCGGCGGGCGCGGTGCTGGTCGAAGTGAAGATGCCCGAGCTGAAGGGGCTGGGCGATGCCGAGAGCCTAGTGCTCTACACCGAGCTCAAGGCCGACATGGCGACCTATCTCGCCACCACTCCGGCCAGCGTGACGACCAAGACGCTTGCCGACCTGATCGCGTTCAACGACGCGCACAAGGACAGCGAGATGCGCTTCTTCGGCCAGGAGACCTTCCTGAAGGCGGAGGCGACCAAAGGACTCGACGATCCCGACTACAAGGCGGCGCGCGCGAATTCGGCGCGGATGGCCGGCCCCGAGGGGATCGACGCGATGCTGAAGGCAGCCGACGCGCAGATCCTCGTCACCCC
The DNA here is from genome assembly GCF_029543155.1 of Sphingomonas sp. HITSZ_GF. Classification (GTDB taxonomy): domain Bacteria; phylum Pseudomonadota; class Alphaproteobacteria; order Sphingomonadales; family Sphingomonadaceae; genus Sphingomonas. Next base: position 171,951 of record NZ_JARQXA010000007.1, read on the forward strand.
CACCTATGGCACACCCTGGTTGAGCGATCCGGCGCATGGCGACCAGTTCCAGGGTCCCTCGGCGAGCGAGCTGCCTGCCGTCTCGGGCTATCCGCACCTGACCGTGCCGATGGGGCTGGTGAACGGTCTGCCGGCGGGCCTGTCCTTCATCGGCACTGCCTATTCGGACGGGTTGCTGCTCAAGGCAGGCTATGCCTATGAACAGGCGACGCACGCCCGGGTGGCGCCGCAATATCTGCCGACGATCCCGGCGGACCTTGGCCCGATCAAGCCGTAAGGCACCAAGGCCGCGCCCCGAGACAATCGTCACCCCGGCCTTGTGCCGGGGTCCACCGGGAGGCAAGCCATGGACAAGAGGCACTAAGGGTGACCGGAGCGGCTTAGTGGCCCCCGGCACAAGGCCGGGGTGACGAAGAATTGGCAAGCAGCTGCCCTGCCCGACTTACTTCTTCTTCCTGTCCAGCTCGAGCAGCTCCTCGCGGACATGGATCGCTTCGAGCGACATGCGCACCTCGACCAGGAAATAGATCAGCCCGGCCATCAGCAGCAGCATCGAAATGATGAAGCTAGATGCCACCCAGATTCCGACATGGAGGTTGGTCAGCCGCGCGACGAACATCATCGCGACGACCAGGCAGATCGCCAGCGCGCTGGCAGTGCACAGGAAGATCGCGTTGTTGATCACCGAGATGCGGCGATCGATGATGCGCAGCTCCCAGACGTGCCGGTCGTGCTCGGGCCCGGTCGAGCGCGGATGGAGCTGCTCGATCGAGCGCGCACGGTCGACGATGCGCGCCAGCCGCCCGACCATGACGTTCAGGAACGCGCCGATGCCGGCGAGCAGGAACACCGGCGCAATCGCCGCCTGGATCGTTTCCGATACTGTGGAGAGATAGGGCCCTTCCATGCGCTGTACGTTATGACCGCGTAACCGATCGGAGTGAAGGCCCATGATGACATTCGAGACCGACAGCGAAGCCGGGGTGATCGAGTTCACCGTCGACGGCGAAGTCTCGCGCGCCGAATATGACGCGGCCGCCGCCGAGATGGACACCGTGATCGCGCGGCACGGCAAGCTCAACGCCGTGGCCGTGGTACGCAACTTTGCCGGGATGGAACTGGCCGCCTGGTGGAAGGACATCAGCTGGGGCGTAGGGCATCTCACCAAGCTCGGCCGCATCGCCGTGGTCACCGATATCGGCTGGATCATCGCCGCCAGCCGCGCGACCAGCTGGATGGTGCCGGGCGAGCAGAAGCTCTTCACGCCGGAGGAGCTGGAACAGGCGCGGAGCTGGGCGCGGGCGAGCTGAGAGCCGATCCGAGCCAATTGTCATGCTGAACTTGTTTCAGCATCAAACCCGCCTCGAGCGACATCGCCTGTGGAAGGTTGGACCCTGAAACAAGTTCAGGGTGACGCAGGGGATAGGTCCTTTCCCGGCGTCATCACGGGTTGGTAACGGGTAGCGCGGTAAGACCCCGGCCATGTCGAAGCCGATGCTGCTCGAGGAATTCACGCGCCTGCCGCCGGCGCTCACCGTCGATTGCGTCGACGGGCTGTCCGGCGCGATCGACGCGGTCGCGGCGCGCGCGGCGCCGTCGCACCGTTTCCTGCGCTATGGCTGGTTCGCCGCCGCGATCCGCGCCTATGGCGGTCATGCCCGCACCCTGACCGTGGCGCGCGAGGGCGAGCCCGTCGCCGCGCTGCCGATCATCCCCGCCGGCCCGGCCTGGGCCAGGCTCGTCTCGGTGCCCGGCTGCTACTGGCCGTTCCGCAGCTTCCCGGTGCGCGAGGATGCCGGCGTCGAGGCGATCGAGGCGCTGCTGCCCCGGCTCGCCCGCGAGGCGCGCGCGCTGCGGCTCGGCCCGGTCTATGACGGCGATCCCGCGCTCGAGCTGCTCAAGCATGCCGCCCGCGCCCAGGGCTGGGCCGTGCTCGACCGCTTCGTCGCGGACAGCTTCGCGCTCGATATCGGTGCGCGGCGCGCCGAGGGGCCCTGGCCGCGCAACTCGACGCTGAAGAAGAACCGCTTCCATGAGAAGCATCTCGCCGGGCACGGCGAACTCGACTGGCGCTTCGTCCATGGCGCCGATTGGACGGAGGCAGCCTTCGACGCGCTCGCCGCGATCGAGGAGAAGAGCTGGATCGCCGACCGCACCGACGGCTCGGACGCCAAGTTCACCGCGCGCGGCCATGGCGGCTTCTGGCGCGCCGCGGCCGAGGATCCGGTGATCGCCGAGAGCATGTGGGCGGCGATGCTCCATATCGACGGCGCGCCCACCGCCTTCTCGTTCGACATGAACGCCGGCGCGCTCAAATACGCGATCGCCAACAGCTATGATCCGCGCGTTGCCAAGCATTCGCCGGGCAAGCTGCTCTATTATCGCAACCTGGTGCAGGCGATCGAAGACGGCATCACGACCGTCGATTGGGGCGCCGGCGACAGCGGCTACAAGCAGGTGATCGGTGCCGAGAAGGGCCCGGCGATCCGCGACTGGCTGTTCGTGCGGCCGGGGATCGACGCGCTGGCGGGCAAGCTGCTCCGCGCCGCGTGGAAGCGCACCGGCCGCGCCGAAACCGGCTCAGCGGCCGCGGAAGCGGATGGCGTCCTCGGCGCTGCAAAAGGCGACGACGGCGACGAAAAGCGTGCCGGCGGCGAGGACTAGATCGAGGAACATGGGATCGCTCCTTGTTTGAGGATGATCCCGCGCTGCGCCCTGGGACAATTCGCCGCTTTGACGATCGTCAAATGCGCATATTATGAAGACTTATGCTGGCTGCCCACACCTGTTCCGACTGCGCGGTGCGTGATCGCGCACTCTGCGCCAGCCTCGACGACAAGGAACTCGGCGCACTCAACGCGCTGGGGCAGCGTCGCAAGCTCGAACGCGGACAGACGCTGCAATGGGCCGGCGAGGAAAGCCTGGTCTGCGCGAACCTGCTTTCCGGCGTGCTCAAGCTGAGCGCCAACACCCCCGATGGCCGCGAGCAGGTGGTGGGCCTGCTCTACCCGGCCGATTTCGTTGGCCGCCCCTGGGCCGAGCTGACCGATTTCACCGTGACCGCGCTGGGCGATGCCGAGCTTTGCGTCTTCCCGCGCGGACCGTTCGAACGGGTGCTGGAGGATCATGCCCGGATGGAGCGGCTGCTGCTCCAGCGCACCCTCGCCGCGCTCGACGAGGCGCGGGCACGCATGCTCACCCTCGCCCGGCTATCGGCACGCGAGAAGCTGGCCGGGCTGCTGCTCGACCTGGCCGACCGTGCCCAGGGCTGCCGCGCCACTGCCTTCGGCCCGGTGACCTTCGACCTGCCGCTGACCCGCGGCGAGATGGCCGAAGTGCTGGGGCTGACGATCGAGACGGTGAGCCGCCAGCTCACCAAGCTCAAGGCCGAGGGCGCGATCAACCTGATGGGCGCGCGCGGGATCACGATCCGCGATCGAACGAAGCTGGAAGCGGCGTAATCACCCTGACTGTTCCCCGGCGAAAGCCGGGGCCCAGGGCCCCAAGCGAACCAGCAGAGAAACCCTGGGCCCCGGCTTTCGCCGGGGAACTAGCGGGCTATCTTCCGCAAAGCGTCCACGAAGCGATCGACCTCTTCCATCGTCGTCGCCAGCGCCGGCGTGACCCGCACACAGCTGCCCGAGGCCAGCCCGTCGCGGTGGACGGTGAAGATGCCGTGCGCGTCGAGCAGATGCTTGGCGAGCGCGACATTGGCGTCGTGGCCGCTCTGCCCCTTGAGCCGGAACGCCGTGATCGCGCCATAGCTGCCCGGCTCGTCCGGCGTGAGGATCTCGAGCTTCGCCAGCTCGCGCGCCGGACGCACCCAGCGATCGCGCAGCGCCTGCAGCCGCGCCTGCTTGGCGGCCAGGCCGATGCTCTCCTGGAAATCGAGCGCGGCGGGCACCGCGAGCTGCGCGGCATAGTCGAGCGTGCCGGTATGGACGCGCGACCGGATGTCCTTCGGATTGGCGCCCGGCTCGGCGGGATCGACATCGACGTCGCCCAGCCGCCCGCCGCGGATCACGATCGCGCCGACACCCAGCGGCGCGCCGATCCATTTGTGCAGGTTGATCGCGACGAAATCGGCCTCGAGATCGGGCAGCTTGTAATCGATCTGGCCGACACCGTGCGCGGCATCGACGATCGCATCGATCCCGTAGAGCGTCGCCATCGCCGCGATCTCGGCGACCGGCAGCACCAGCCCGGTGCGGTGGCTGACCTGGGTGAGCAGCACCATCCGGATATTGGGATGCGCAGTGAAGGCGCGGGCATAGGCGTCGATCACCGCCTGGTGCGTAGCGGGCAGCGGCAGCGCGATCTTCACCACTTCGACCCCACGCCGCGCCCGCAGGCTCTCCATGCAGGCCTGCATCGTATCATAGTCAAGATCGGCGTGCAGCACCGCATCGCCCGGGCGCAGCTTGTTATAGCCGAGGATCAGCGCGCGCATCGCCTCGGTGGCGTTGCGGGTGAAGGCGATCTCGTCCTTCGCCACGCCCATGGTGGCGGCCACGCGGGCACGGATCGCCTCGATCTCGCCGGGCAGCTCGCGCCGGGCATAGAAGCTGGTGTCGCGGTTCACGCGCTCGACCTGGGCGCGATAGGCGGCGAGCACCGGCTGCGCCATCATCCCCCAATTGCCGTGCTCGAGCTGCACGGTCTTGCGGGTAACGTCGTACTGGGCGGCGATCCTGGCCCAGCGATCCTCGTCCGCGGCGGCGATAGCGGGGGTGACGGACGCGGCAGCGGCGGCGCCGAGCAAGGTCCTGCGGTCCATCATCACCCTCCCCTTCAGACGCGGATGTAGCGGAAGTACCAGACCTCGTGCCCCAGCCGGCGCGCCTTGCGCTCGTAGCGCGTCTCGGGCCAGTCGTCGGGGCGGGTGAGGAAGTCCTGCGCGGTCTGCGCCTGCCATTCGAAATCACGGCGCTGGTTCATGATCATCATCGCCCAGCGGACATAGACCGGATGATCGGTGCCGAGGCGGAACTCGCAGCCGGGCTTCAGCTTGGCGGCGATGATGTCCATCGGGCCGTGATTGACCATGCGGCGCTTGGCGTGGCGCGCCTTCCGCCAGGGATCGGGATGGAGGAGATAGAGCCGGTCGAGGCTGGCATCGGGCAGCCGCTCGAGCACTTCGAGCGCATCGCCCATGTGCAGGCGAACATTCTCGAGCGCGCCATCGCGGACATGGCCGAGCGCGCCGACCACGCCGTTGAGGAAAGGCTCGCAGCCGATAAAGCCGTGATCGGGGCGTGCAGCTGCCTGGCCGGCGAGATGCTCGCCCGCGCCGAAGCCGATCTCGAATTCGAGCGGACGGTCGTCGCCGAACAGGATGCGCGAATCGAGCGGGCCCGATTCGGGAACGCTCAGCTGGGGTAGCAGCGCCTCGACGAGCTCGGACTGGCCCTGGCGGAGCTTGTGGCCCTGGCGGCGGCCATAGAGGCGGCGGATGGAAACGGGATCGGACACGGGAGCGCTGTTAGCGCGCCGCGCGGAGAGGACAAGCGTTAGAGTGCCTGGGCGATCGACGCAGGTGCGGCCGGACGCACCGCACCGGAGCGCTGATGCGCGGCCAGACGGCGATGCTGGGGCACGTTGGTGCGCGGCTCGCGGCGGGCGATGTGCGGACGCGGCAGCGGATGCGCGAGCGCCGGGGCGATCCAGTCGCCCTGCATGTGGCGCACGCCCATGGTGCACAACAGGACCAGGTCCTCGCGGCGGACGATGCCGTTGGCGATCAGCGTCACGTCCATGTTGCGGGCGAGGCGCAGCACGCCTTCGACGATCACCCGGCGCGAGCTGCTGTCGGAGATGTTGCGGACCAGCGCCGCGTCGAGCTTGACGAAGCGCGGCGTGAAGCGGCCGAGCAGCCGTACCGCGAGCGGGCCGACGGCGAAGCTGTCGAACGCGATGGCGATGCCGCGATCGACACAGGCCTGGGCAAGTGCAGCGACGCAGGCAAGGTCGCCGCGCTCGTCGGCATTGAGTTCGACGACGATGCGCGCGACCGGCACGCGGTGCTCGATCGCGGTGCGGAAGAGATGGGCGAGCAGCGCCTCGGCGGCACCGCCGGCAGCACCCACCGGAATGGCGAGTAGCGCCTCGCCGTCGAGCAGGCCGGCCGCAGCGGCGCCGGCAATCGCAGCGCTGATCCGCGCCATTTCCAGCGCAGGGCGGGCTTCGGGCGCCAGCGCTGCTGCGATCTGCGAGAAGCTGCGGCCGTTCGCGGTGGCGACGGCCTGCCAGGCAAAGGGCATGCTCGATGCGGTGGCGATCATCGGCTGGAAGGCGATGGCGAGACCGGGTTCGTTGGCGGCGTTGGCAGGGTCGGCGTGCATGGAGCTTCCTTTCTGAAGCCCGTTAAAGATGGTTAACGCTATCAAAACCATTCCGTGCGACGCCGAAGGGGGATTCTCCCCATGGGGATTCTACCAAGTGCGAAGCGACGGATTCTGCTTGCCCCACGGATTCGCGCGAGTCGCGCAGCGAAAAGCGGATCGCAGGCAATGCGAGCCTGCCCCTGCTATTCCGCGGATTCGGCTGATTTTACCGGCACTTCATCACCGGAATCGGCGAATCACTTGGGCACGAAGATCTGCACGTTCTTGCTGCCGCGCGCGACGGCCGACACTGGCCGCAGCTGGGAGACTGCCTGGATCAGCGCCTGCGGCTCCGGCAGCTTGTCGAAGTTGGGATAGACCAGCCGCCGATCGAGGTCGCCGAAGCTGACCTGATAGCCGACATCCTTCTTCTCGGTCGAAACGCCCGGCCAGACCGTCACCACCCGCCCGGCATCGCCCAGGGCGAGCGTGTAGCTGTTCTTGGTGTCGCCGGCAGCGCGATAGACGGCATATTGCCGCGTCGCCGCACCTTCGCGGCAATATAGCGGGGGCGGAACCGGCTTGCCGTCCTTGTCCTTCCCCGCATCCGCGACGCCGATGATGAGCGCGCCGAGCAGCGACTGGCCGGCATCGGGCTTCATCGACTTGGCATGCGAATCATAGGCAAGCGCGTCGGCGCAGGCCGCGACCGGCACGGCCGCGGGCGATTCGGCGATCTTGTCGGGCCAGACGATCCCGGCGATCACCGCGTCGATCCGCGCATCGAGCGCGGCGGGATCGAGCGACTGCGAGCTGACGCGTACCGCGACCAGCCATTCGCCAAGCGGGATGATCGCCAAGCCGGTGCTCTTGTTCGGGCCCTTGCCCGGCACATAGACGCGCCGCAGCGCCGATGCGGTCGCCGCTTTCGGCCCGGCAAAGGCGCGGGCGGGTCCGGCCGGCGTCACCGTGCCGAAAACGTCGAGGCGCGACAGGATCTGGGTTTCGGAGCGATCGAACCACAGCGGCACGCTCATCAGCGCGGGGCGGTAGATGTAGAGCGTGACCGCGGTTTCCTCGCCCTCGGCATATTGCACCATCATGTCGAGCCCGACGCGCGTGGAATCCTGGATCGTGCCGCGCGGCATACCGGCGATCTTCGAGCGCAGGATCAGCCCGCTGCCTTCGTGGAGCCAGCTGACATTCGCGGGAACGTTGATCTGCGCCTGGCTCTGCGCCGCGGCCGGCAGGATGGCGCCGGCGGCGAGCGCCAGCGCGAGCGGAACCGTGAAGCGCATGAAACATCCCCCCTGTTGCCTCGAAAGGCTAAGGGAAGCCGGGTAAACTGCAAGCCCGAGATTGCGCCGATCAGGCGGCGTTGCGCAGGGCCGGCTGGGGCAGCGCGCCGGTGGCCGGCGCCCCGACATAGCTGCCCTGGACGAGCGGCACGCCGAAGCTGCGCAGCCGCTCATAGACGGGCTCGCTGTCGACGCCGGCGGCGACGATGCGCAGGCTGAGCGCCTGCATCCGGCGGACCAGATCCTCGATCGCGATGCGGCGCGACCAGCTCGAGGCGATGCCGCTGACCAGCTCGGGATCGATCGTCACTGCATGCGGCGCGAACTTGCCGCAAAAGGCCAGGCCCGATTCATTGGGGCCGATGCCGTGAAAGGCAACGGCCGGGCCGAGCTTGTTGAAGACGTGCATGACGTCGGCCAGCTGCGAGCTGGTGACGGCCTGATAATGGTGGAGCGTGAACACCAGCCGCTCGGCGACGATGCCATATTGGCGCGCGGTGAGCAGCGCCGGCTGGATATGCTCGGCGGGATCGCCGATCGCGGGCGCGCTCAGCGGAATGGCGAGGCGACCGCCCGAATTGGCGAAGCCGGCAGTGGCCGCCCAGCGGATCGCGGCGACGGTGCAGCGGCGATCGACGTCGCGGCGCGATTCGGCGGAGAGCTGGTCGAAATCATGTGCCGCAGGCACGCCGTCGCGCATCACCTGCGCCTCATAGGCATGGATGCGGCCGCCGGAGATCTGGGCGATCGGCTGGAAGGCGATCGCGAGCCCGGTGCTCGCCACGGCGGTGGCCGCCGATTCAGACGTCTCCATCGAATTTTCCGAGTCCACCGACTTGCCTCCTTTCCAACCTGCAACCTCATGAAGAAATGCGGTTGCAGATTCACTTATAGGAGGACCGGCAGGAATAGAGCGCGTTAGCCGCACCTTTCAGTGCAGGCGGAGCGTGCGCGACAGCAGAGTCTCGAGGATCGCGGCGAAGCGCCCGGGCTCGCCAAAGGCGCGGGCCGAGAGCATCGCGCCATAGACGGCGGACATGAAGGCGTCGGCCTCTTCCGCCGGCGTGCCGGCAAGCGAGACGCTGCCCTGGCGCACGCCGAGTTCGAGCAGCCGGGTGAGCCATTCGCGCAGCTCGGCGAAATGGCCGCGCACCGCATCGGCGAGATCCCCGGGCAGGCTGGGCAGCTCGGCGGCGAGCATCGCGGCGACGCAGAAGGGTGCGCTGTTGTCGGCGATGCAGCGCTCCCAATAGCCGGTATAGGCACGCAGCGCGGCGTCCGCCTCGGGGTCCTGCTCGGCCAGTGCCGCCGATTGCGCATGGATGATCGCGCGCGACTCCTCCACCACCGCCCGGGCGAGATCGCTCTTGCCAGCGAAGTGATGGTGGATGCTCGCCTTCCGGATGCCGACCGTCTCGGCGATGTCGGCATAGCTGAAGCCATTATAGCCGCGCGTCATGATCAGGCGGCGCGCCTCGTCGACGATCTGCTGGGCGGTGTCTCGCATGTTCCTACCTTCCAATAGGTAGATATTTGCTTGCGGCATGCGCGGCAAGGGCCTAAAGGACAAATCTACCTACTAGATGGTAGATTGGAGATTCCGAGATGACCGCAATCGTCGAACATCGCGCCGATGCCCCTGCCCCCACTCCCGGCGCGGGCAGTACCGGCCTGCGCAATTACTATCTGCTGCGCGCGCTGGTCGCCGCCGCCTGGGTCGCCGCCGCCTTCGCGATCGGCGGCACCAGCTGGCTGGCGGGCGCGATCCTGCTGATCGCCTATCCGGCCTGGGACGCGCTGGCGAACCTGGGCGATGCCGCGCGCAACGGCGGGCTGGCGCGCAATCCCAGCCAGGCGCTCAACGTCGCGGTGAGCACGGTCACCGCGGCGGCGGTGGCGGCGACGATCACCGACATGAAGACCGTGATCGGCATCTTCGGCGCCTGGGCGATCCTCGCCGGCCTGTTGCAGCTCGCCACCGGCGTGCGCCGTTGGAAGACGTACGGCGCACAATGGGCGATGATCCTGAGCGGCGCGCAATCGGCGCTGGCCGGCGGCCACTTCCTCTCCCGCGCACTGGGCAGCGCCGTACCGGACGTGCGCGTCGTGGCGCCCTATGCCGCGTTCGGCGCCTTCTACTTCCTGCTCTCGGCGCTGCTGCTCAGCTTCCGCCGCAAGGGCTGAGCCCGCCCGCCCCAAAGCAAAAGCCCCGCGCCGGCATCCCGGCGCGGGGCTTTTCGTTGGTTCGCCGAAGCGGCCGGATCAGGCCAGCGCGGCCTTCAGATCCTCGACCAGGTCGGTCTTCTCCCAGGGGAAGAAGTCGCCTTCGGGCTTGCGGCCGAAGTGACCATAGGCCGCAGTCTTGCCGTAGATCGGCTTGTTGAGCTGCAGGTGCGTGCGGATGCCGCGCGGGGTCATGCCGCCCAGCTTCTCGATGCCGGCGATCGCGGCTTCGATCTTGTCGTCGCCCACCGTGCCGGTGCCGTGCGTGTCGACATAGAGCGACAGCGGCTTGGCGACGCCGATGGCATAGGCCAGCTGGATCGTGCAGCGCTTGGCCAGGCCGGCGGCGACGATGTTCTTGGCGAGATAGCGGGTGATGTACGCTGCCGAACGGTCGACCTTGGTCGGGTCCTTGCCCGAGAAGGCGCCGCCGCCGTGCGGGGCCGCACCGCCATAGGTGTCGACGATGATCTTGCGGCCGGTGAGGCCGGCATCGCCGTCGGGGCCGCCGATCTCGAACGAGCCGGTCGGGTTGATGTGATAGACGGTCTCGTCGCTCAGCAGCGCGGCCGGGATCACCTTGGCGATCACGCCCTTCACATAGGCGTGGAGCTCGGCTTCCTTGGCGCCCTCGTCATAGCCCTTGGCGTGCTGGGTCGAGACAACGATCGCGGTCGCGGCGACCGGCTTGCCGTTATCGAAGCGCAGCGTGACCTGGCTCTTGGTGTCGGGTTCGAGGAAGGGGGCAGCACCCGAATGACGGTCGGCCGCCATCTGCTCGAGGATCTTGTGGCTGTAGTCGAGCGTCGCCGGCATCAGGTCGGCAGTCTCGTCGCAGGCGAAGCCGAACATGATGCCCTGGTCGCCGGCGCCTTCGTCCTTGTTGCCCGAAGCGTCCACGCCCTGCGCGATGTGCGCCGACTGCGGGTGCAGGTTGTTCTCGAAGCGGAGCGTCTCCCAGTGGAAGCCCTCCTGCTCGTAACCGATGCGCTTGACGGTATCGCGGACGGTCTTCTCGACCTCTTCCTGCACGCCCGGGGCCCAGTTGCCCTCGGTGTCCATGATGCCCTTGCCGCGGATCTCGCCGGCGAGGACGACCAGCTGCGTGGTGGTCAGCGTCTCGCAGGCGATGCGGGCTTCGGGGTCCTTCGAGAGGAACAGATCGACGATGGCGTCGGAAATCTGGTCGGCGACCTTGTCGGGATGGCCTTCCGAGACCGATTCGGACGTGAAGAGATAGTTGGAACGCATGGTTTTCCTCAAAGGTTGGGAGGAAAGCGCGGCCGTTGCCATGCCATATAAAGCTTTCCTTATATGCCGCCCTAGCGGGCCAGGCGCCGGAACGCAATTGCCAAGACTACGGAAGCGAGCCCGGCGATCAGCGCGAGCCAGTTGCCGAGCCGGGCGAAGAGGGTCGCGGGCAGCGGCGCGGGAAGCGGCGCCTCGATCGCCCCCTCCTGCCCTGCCGGCACCGTGCCGATCAGCCGGCCGCGCGCATCGATCACCGCCGAGATGCCGGTAGGCGTCGCCCGCAGGATCGGCAGCCCCTCCTCGATCGCGCGCAGCCGCGCCTGGGCCAGGTGCTGCACCGGCCCCCAGCTGCCGAACCAGGCATCGTTCGAGGGGTTGAACAGGAAGTCCGGCCGGTTGCGGCGATCGACGATCTGGCCCGAGAAGATGATCTCGTAGCAGATCGCCACGCCCGACTTTCCGAACCCCGGCACGTCCAGCGTCTTCGGACCGGGGCCGGGCAGGAAGTCGAAATCGCCCATGACCAGCCGGGCCAGGCCGAGCGGCGCCAGCAGCGTGCGCATCGGCAGATATTCGCCGTACGGCACCAGATGCGCCTTGTCGTAGCGCGCGCCGAGCATGCCGGCGGGATCGACCACCCACACCGAATTGCCGACCCCGGAGACTTCGTTCCCCGCGAAGAACAGCGCGTTGCCGCCCACCATCGCGCGGTCCTGCGGGCCGAGCAGCCCGCCGATCCGCCCGCGCACCCAGCGCGGATCGGCCTGGCGATAATATTCGCGCGGATAGCCGTCCTCGATCAGATAGTTGACCATGCCCTCGGGCCAGACGACGAGGCGCGGCACGCCGTGCGGCTGGCCGCTCCATTCGGCGAGCTTGTTCAGGACGCGTGGGGCATAGTCCGGCGCATCGACGCCGTCCTGGCCGATATTGGGCTGGACGATGCGGACATGCGGCCGCGTCATGTCCTCGACCGGCTGGCCGGGATGGAGCGCGAAGCCGAAGGCGATCAGCGCCGCCGCGATGACCACCGGCACGCGATACTGGCGCTGGGTCGCGAGATAGAGCGCACCGGCGACGAGCAGGGTGAGGCCCGACAGCGCATAGGTCCCGATCCAGGCCGCGAGCTGCGCGATCGGCGTGGCGACCCAGATCACCCCCATCGGGTTCCACGGATAGCCGGTGAACAGCGTGCCGCGCAGATATTCGCCGAGGATCCAGGCGGCGGCGGCGGCGAGCACGAAGGCGATGTCCGGCTCGTTCCAGCGCGCCTTCACCGATCGCGCGAACCGCCAGGCCAGCCCCATCGCGATCGCCGGATATACCGCCAAATAGAGCGCGAGCAGCAGCACGGCGAAATAGCCGAGCACCGGCGGCATCTTGTCCTGATAGTCGAAGGCGTGCTGGATCCAGTTGTTGCCCAGGGTGAAATGCCCGACGCCGAATACCCAGCCGCGCAGCAGCGCCGATTTCAGGCTCGGCGCATGCCAGGTCAGGTGCAGCAGCACCGCCAGGCAGGCCAAAGTCACCGGCCACCAGTCGAGCGGGGCGAAGCCGGTGGCAGAAAGGAAGCCGGCAAGCAGCGCGGCGATCAGGGGGCGGGTCAGCATCGGAAGCGTGCTTAACCGATCGCTCCCCTCGCCGTCACCCCGGCCTTGTGCCGGGGTCCACCACGCCTCCCGGACTGACAATAGAGCCTCTTGTTCATGACTTGCCTCCCGGTGGACCCCGGCACAAGGCCGGGGTGACGGATATGCGGAATGCATCGGGTGGCGAATCCCGGGCGACCGCATTACATGCCGCGCCATGACCGAGATCACCGTCGCTGCTCTGCAGCTCGCCTTTTCCAACGATATCGACGCGAACATCGCGCACGTGTCGCGCCTGGTTCGCGAAGCGGCGTCGCGCGGCGCGCAGGTGGTGCTGCCGCCCGAATTGTTCGAAGGCGAATATTTCTGCCGGGTCGAGGACGAGGGGCTGTTCGCCAACGCCAGGCCAACCGCCGAGCACAAGTCGGTGCTGGCGATGCAGGAACTGGCGCGCGAGCTGAAGATCCACATCCCGACCAGCTTCTTCGAGCTCGATGGCCATCATTATTACAACAGCCTCGCGATGATCGACCCGGACGGCAAGATCGCCGGCGTCTATCGCAAGAGCCACATCCCCGATGGCCCCGGTTATGAGGAGAAGTTCTATTTCCGCCCCGGCAATACCGGGTTCAAGGTGTGGAACGGGCCCGACAAGACCACGCTCGGCGTCGGCGTGTGCTGGGACCAATGGTATCCCGAGACCGCGCGCGCGATGATGCTGATGGGCGCCGACATCCTGTTCTACCCGACCGCGATCGGCAGCGAGCCGCATGACGACAGCCTCGACACCGCGCGCCTTTGGCGCCGGGCGATGGTGGGGCATGCCGTGTCGAACGTCGTGCCGGTGGTCGCCGCCAATCGCATCGGCACCGAGCATGGTCAGACTTTCTACGGCACCAGCTTCATCACCGACGAGCGCGGCGACATCCTCGCCGAGCTGGGCCGCGAGGAGGAAGGCGTGATCACCGCGAAGCTCGATCTGACGCTGGCCAAGCGCCACCGCGCCGCCTTCGGCTTCTTCCGCGATCGCCGGCCCGAGCTGTACGGCCGGCTGGTCCAGGATATCTGAGGGCCGCCTAGGGCGTGGCCGCTTCGTTGCCGAGCATGCCGAGTGGAAAGCCGGACAGCAGGGCAGCGTTGAACAGGCAGGTCGAGGCGTCATTGGCTTGCCCGGAATCCTGCCGCGCCAGCCATTCGCGGCTGTAGCTATGGCCATCCTCTGCGGTATCGAGCGCGCCTGCAGCTTCAGGACCGCATAGCCGCTCGAGCGACCGGGCAAAGGCCAGGTCGCTGTCGGCACCGCGCTGATAGTGAGGCACCTGATCGAGCAAACCCCGCGCCGCGAACCATTCCCGCGCCTGCGGTTTCATCGCTTCGGTGAGCCGGGCAATGCTGATCGCATAAAAGCGCGCCCGCAACGCCAGGTGTAATTCGACATGGAAATAGCCGGAAGCAAGATCGACGCAGGCGAGCTGGGCGTCGCTTGCCTGGCTCCGACCGCTCAGAACCAGCACTTCGAACTGCAGATCCTTGTCGTAACGCACCCGCGCCCGGCCCAACCCGCATCGCGATACCCGCTCGGCTGCCGTTCGGAGCGACAGCGGCAGCGCTGGGGGCGGCGCCGTCTGGAATGCACCGGCCAGGAGCAGGGCGAGGATCATCGAGTCGCGGCTACAACGAAGGCTTGCCGCTCAGCGCTGCTTGTCGCCCACCTCGTCGGCGATCTTCACCGGCAGGTCGCAGCCGTCCTCCATGCGCAGCACACCGAGATACTGGCCAGCGCGCGGTTCCTGATCGAGGCGGCGCATGCGCACAGGCTCACCGGCGGACGCAGCATAGTTGCTGCGCGCGTTCTGGCACTGCGCCTTGGGCGTGGCGGGCAGCGCGAAATGCGAGGCTGGAAGCGGCGCGGCGCGCTCACCGGCGATGGCGGCGGCAGGCAGCAGGGCGAAAGCGAGGACGGCGATACGCATGGGCTCTCCTTTGCTGAGAGCCTTGCTAGCAGCTTTTCCGTCACCCGTCGCGCCGCGAGATGCAACCGATCCGGTGCTATGCGCCGCTGAGCGCCACCGCGCGCGCCACCACCGCCTCGAGCATCTCGGGGGTCAGCCGGCCGGTATTCTGGTTGTAGCGCGAGCAGTGATAGCTATCGAGCAGCAGCTGCCCCTTGTGCATGCGATGCTCGGCGCCGTGCGCGAAGCGATGCTTGGGCAGCTTGCCGCCCATCGCCTTGACTGCGGACTGGTGGGCGATCTGGCCGAGCGCGATCACTACCGGCGCCTTGAGTTCGGCGGCGAGGAACGGGCGGCAGGCATGGATCTCGGCGGGCTCGGGCTTGTTCTCGGGCGGCAGGCAGCGGACCGCGTTGAGGATCGCCACGCCGCGGGGTTCGTCGCCTTCGGCCAACCCGAACTTGCGCAGCGTCGCGAACAGCAGGTCGCCCGAGGCATCGCCGGTAAAGGCACGGCCGGTGCGGTTGGCGCCGTGCTTGCCGGGGGCGAGGCCAACGATCGCGATCGGCGCGTCGAGGCTGCCCAGCGTCGGCACCGGCGCGTTCCACCAATCGGGATGCGCCGCGCGCAGCTCGGTACGCAGCGCCACCAGGCGCGGGCAGAGCGGGCAATCGCGGCTTGGCTCGGTCATCCCGGCGCGATAGTCGCGGGACCGTGCCGAGGACAAGCTATGCCATCGCAATCGGATCGAACCGGCCGGGCCGCCATGGCGGCCCGGTGCGCGAGGTGCTGGCGGCGATCGCGGCGCTGGACGGGGTGACCGCGGTCTCGCCGATCCTCCAGACGCCGCCGCTCGGCCCCTCGAAGCGGCGCTTCGCCAATGCGGTGGCGCTACTGGCGAGCGATGCCGAGCCGCCCGCCCTGCTTCGGCAGCTCAAGGCGATCGAGCGGCGCTTCGGCCGGCGGCGCGGGCGGAACTGGGCGGCGCGGGTGATCGACCTGGATATCGTGCTGTGGTCGGGCGGGAGTTGGGGCGAGCCCGGGCTCACCGTGCCGCACCGGCTGTTCCGCGAGCGCGATTTCGTGCTGGCGCCGCTGGTCCGGGTAGCCCCCGAATGGCGCGATCCGGTGACCGGCCGCACCATCCGCCAGCTTCGCGCCCGGTTGACCCGCCCGGTGCCCGCATCTAGGGGCAGGGCCGGTGTGGGTCCGTAGCTCAGTCGGTAGAGCAAGCGACTTTTAATCGAGAGGTCCCGGGTTCGAATCCCGGCGGACCCACCACCCTCTCCAGAAATCTCACGGAATCGGCAGCGCCGTCGTCGCCTTGACCTGGCTCAGCGCCACGGTGGAGTTGATTTCCTGTACGCCGGGCAGCTTGGAGAGCTTGGTGAAGAAGAAGCGCTCATAGGCGTCGATATCGGCGGCGACGATGCGCAGCATGAAGTCGAACACGCCCATCAGCACATAGGCCTCGAGCACTTCGGGGAACGAGCGGATCGCCTCGGCGAATTCGTCGAGATTGGCGCGGCCATGCGCGTTGAGCTTGATCTGCGCGAAGATGTGCGCGTTGAGCCCGATCTTCTGGCGATCGACCAGCGCGACGCGCCGGGTGATGATCCCGTCCTTCTCCAGCCGGTCGACGCGGCGCCAGCAGGGCGAGCTCGACAGGCCGACCATCTCGCCCAGCCTGGCGGTGGGCATCGAGGCGTCTTCCTGCAGCACCTGGAGGATCTTGCGTTCGAAGGGATCGAGGTCCGCAGGCAAATCTTTTCTCCGATGTCGCAGATTCAGGTCAATCCTTGCCGACAGCTGGCGAGAATCTGCAAAGAAGGCCAGATTATCCCGCCAAATCATGAAAGAGTCGCCCTGGAATTTCAGGAGCCTTTCCATGGTCGATACCCCGCAAGTTTCCGCCACCCCACCGGAGAGCGTGCATGTGCTGCGCGACGACGATGCCGGGCTGCGGGGCGTGATCGTGCTGCATTCGACCCGGCGCGGACCCGCCGCGGGCGGATGCAGGCTGTGGCGCTATGCCGACCATGCGGCGCTGATGGGCGACGCGATGCGGCTGGCCGAAGGCATGACCTACAAGAACGCGATGGCCGATCTGCCGCTGGGCGGCGGCAAGGCGGTGCTCGCTCTGCCCCAGGGCAGCGTCGACCGGCGCCGGCTGTTCGCCGCCTTTGGCCGGGCCGTGGCACGACTGGAGGGCGATTACGTCACTGCCGAGGATGCCGGCACCGGCGTCGCCGACATGGAAGTGGTGCGCGGCGAGACCCGCCACGTTGCCGGCCTGCCGGTACAGGGCGGGCGACCGGGCGGCGATCCCTCGCCCTGCACCGCACGCGGCGTGTTCCTCGCGATGGAGGAAGCGGCACGGCGCCAGCTCGGCAGCGAGCTCAAGAGTCTGCGCGTCGCGGTGCAGGGGCTGGGCCATGTCGGCTCGGCGCTGTGCGGGATGCTGCACGAGGCCGGCGCGCGACTGATCGTCGCCGAGCCGCGCCCCGGCGTCGCCGCCGAGATCGCCTGTCGCTACGATGCCGAGATCATGGGCCGGGACTCGATCCTCGACGCCCGCTGCGCGATCTTCGCTCCCTGCGCATTGGGCGGCGTGCTCGACCAGGAGGCCGTGTCCCGGCTGCGCGCCCGCGTGGTCTGCGGCGCCGCCAACAATGTCCTCGCCACCCCCGAGGACGGCGACCGCCTCGCCGATCGCGGCATCCTCTATGCGCCCGATTATGTGGTGAATGCCGGCGGGATCATCAGCGTCGCCGGCGAATATCTGGGCTGGAGCGTCGACGAAGTGGCAAGGCGCGTCCATGCCACCGGCCTGCGGCTGGGCGCAGTGCTCGGCCATGCCGCACGCGAAGGGCTGGCCCCGCACCGCGCCGCCGATGCGCTGGCGCGGGCGCGGATCACCGCCGCCCCGGCCAGCCCGGTGCTCGAGGCGGCATGAACCCCGCGATGCGCTTCGACATCACTGCCGAGCCGAGCGCGGCCCTGCTTTGCCGCCTGATCGGCCTGCTCGCGCAGCAGGACCTTGCCGCGCCCGACATGGCGGTGCGCGTCGCATCGGGCACGATGCGGCTGTGCCTCGACCTCGCCGATCCCGGCGGGCGGACGGGCGCGATCCTGGCGGAGAAGATGGCGCGGTGTATCGGCGTCGAGGCAGTCGCGCTCGACGGCGTGCCGCTCTAAGCTCAGGCGCCTCGGCTGATCCGCGCCGACTGCATCAGCCCGCGCAGCTGCTTGCGGAAGCTGGGCGCGGCGAAATATTGCGAGGCATTGAGATAGCCCTCGAACGAGACCTCGCGCTCGATTTCCTCGACACGGCGATAGGCACCGCTGTTCGCCAGCTCCAGCCCGCGCTCGATGATGGACTTGGACATGGCGTTCTCCCTGGGTTGTGGCATCCGCCAACAACTCGGAGCCCCGCCGGGTTGTTCCGCCCCCGTCCCCTAGTTTCGCCATGGCGGCCCAGAAGCATTTGTTTATTCACCTACTAGATTAGTAGGATATTCTCGCGCACACTACCGGCCTGAAACTCCCGCGCGAGGTGACCCGCATGTCGCTCAAGCTCTTCGACACCGTTCCCGACTTCACCCAGGAATCGACCTTCGGCACGCTCAATTTCTACAACTGGACGGGCAAGGACTGGGTGGTGCTGTTCTCGCATCCGCGCGACTTCACTCCGGTCTGCACCACCGAGCTGGGCGCGGTCGCGCGGCTGAAGCCCGAGTTCGACCGGCGCGGGGCGAAGGTGATCGGCCTGTCGGTCGATGCAGTCGACCGGCATCTCGACTGGGCGAACGACATTGCCCGCACGCAAGGGGTTTCGCTCAACTTCCCGCTGCTCGCCGATGTCGACCGGCGCATCTCCGAGCTGCTCGGCCTGATCCATCCCAACGCGTCGGACACGGTGACGGTGCGCACCGTGTTCGTGATCGATCCGCAGAAACGCGTGCGGCTCACCCTCACCTACCCCGCCTCGACCGGGCGCAATTTCGATGAGATCCTGCGCACGATCGACAGCCTGCAGCTCACCGACACGCACAAGGTCGCGACGCCGGCCGACTGGAAGCAGGGCGAGGACGTGATCATCGTGCCCTCGGTAGGCGCGGACGAAGCGCGCGCGCTGTTCCCCGCCGGCTGGACCGAGCACGCGCCCTATCTGCGCACCGTGGCGCAGCCCGGGCTGGTGCATTGAGCCACGCCGTGACGGCCCCACCCCTGTCGCCGTTCGGCCAGGAGATCGCGCATGCGGTCTCGGCGCTCAATGCCGCGCGCTCGGCTTGGCGGGATCGCCAGGCCGGGCGCCATGCGGTGACGCGCTTCCCCGCCCCCGCCGCGCTGGCCGAGGCCATGGAGCATCTCTCCGCCGCGCTGTTCCCCGCCCGGCTCGGCGGCTTTCGCGGCGGCCCGGCGCGCGAGGATGATTTCGTCGCCGAGCGGCTGGGCCGCGCCTTCGCGCTGCTCGAGGAAGAAGTCGCCGCCGAGCTCGATTATTGGCAGCGCGAATCCGATCAGCGCTTCGATCCGGACCAGGCCGAGGCGATCGTCCGCCTGTTCGCGGCGACGCTGCCCGAGATCCGCGCGGCGATCGATCTGGACGTCGAGGCAGCCTTCGTCGGCGATCCCGCAGCGCGCAGCGTCGACGAGATCCTGATCTCCTATCCCGGCGCGCTGGCGATCCGCCATCACCGGATCGCGCACGAATTGCACGCACTGGGCGCCGTGATCGTCGCGCGGATCGTCTCCGAACTGGCCAATGCCCGCACCGGCATCGACATCCATCCGGGCGCGACGATCGGGCCGAGCTTCTTCATCGACCATGGCACCGGCGTGGTGATCGGCGAGACTGCGATCATCGGCCGCAACGTGCGCCTCTACCAGCACGTCACGCTGGGCGGCCGCAGCCCGCTTGGCCTGGCGCCGGCCGGTCCGCGCCACCGGCTCGCCCGCCATCCGATCCTGGAGGACGACGTGATCGTCTATGCCGGCGCGACGATCCTCGGCCGCGTCACCATCGGGCGGGGCAGCACGATCGGCGGCAATGTCTGGCTGCTCGACGACGTGCCCGCCCATTCGGTGGTGGTCCAGCCGGGGGCGGTGCGGCTGGAGGCGGCACAGGCCGACCGCATCGGCGCACGGCTGGCGGAGCACGGCGCATGAAGCCGCTGATCGGCGTACTGTGCTGCAACGAGTTTGCCGAGCGGCCGATCCAGGCCGTGGCGAGCCGCTTCATCGCGCCGCTGGCCAGGCTCTCCGATGCCAATGTGCTGCTGGTGCCGGCGCTGGCCGACACGCTCGACGCACGATCGATCGCCAGGCGGCTCGACGGGCTGCTGCTCACCGGATCGCGCTCGAACGTCGCCGCCGCGCGCTATGGCGGGCATCGGGACCAGACTCCGCTCGACGAGGCGCGCGACGAAGTGGCGCTCGCGCTGGCCGATGCGATGATCGAGGCCGGGCAACCGGTGTTCGGCATCTGCCGCGGCCTGCAGGAGCTCAACGTGCTGTTCGGCGGCACGCTGCGCGGCGACCTGGACGGGCATCATCTCGCCGACGAGGACCGCCCCTTCGAATGCCTGTTCGCCCATGGCCATGACGTGACGCTCCGCGAGACCGGCCTGCTCGCCCGCGCCACCGGCGCGCGCCGGCTCGCGGTCAATTCGGTGCACCGCCAGGGGATCGACCGGCTGGGCGCGGGCCTCGATGTCGAGGCGCTGTCGCCCGAAGATGGGCTGGTCGAGGGCTTCTCCGCGCGGCCCAATGGCGCGCAGGTGCTGGCGGTGCAATGGCACCCCGAATGGGATGTCGAGCGCCAGGCTGGCAGCCGCGCCTTCTTCCAGCTGATCGGCGAAGCGCTGGCCGCCTGAGAACCATTCGCCGCCTGCGGAGTTGGCGCCAGCATGCGCAATATCGACATCAGCTCCTGGCAGAGCATTGCCGCCACCCTGGTCGGGCTGGTGCTGGTCACGCTGGTCGGCGTCGGCATACGCCTGGCGATGATGCTCACCGTCCAGCGCCGGCGCGAGCGGATGAACCGCCAGATCAACGAGCGGCTACGCACGCTGATCGCCGCCTATCGCGCGATCGGGGGATCCTTCACCGGCGACCTTGCCGTCGATCCCCGCCATCTGCGCGAGCTGCGCAGCGCGACGCCCGAGCCGGTCTCGCTATCCGATCGCCCGCGCCGGATCCGCGACGCGGTGGAGGCGGCGCTGTCGGACATCATCCTGCTCGGCACCGAACAACAGGTCCGCCTCGCAACCCAGGCGGTCAACGAACTGGTGGCGGGCCGGCCGGTCCACACGCACGAACTGGTCGTGTCCCTTCGCGCGTTCATCCGTGACGCGCTCGATCTCGATCCGATCCCCCGCGACCTGGCCATCCCGCCCCAAGGGCCCACCCGGCCTTCAGGGGCCGGCGGCAAAAACGACAGGGGCGGCGGCAATGAGAAGGGCGGCGGCAGCGGCGGCGCGGGTGCCGGCCTGGGAATGGGGATGGGTGCTGGGCTGGGCCTGGGCGGCGGCGGCCACGACGACAATTCGGATACCGGGCATCACTCCTGAGCGATCCGCGGGCCCGCCGGTGCCACCGCGACCAGGAACGCCACCACCGTGCCGGCGCAAAGCTGGTAGGGGAAGGCCAGGTGCTGCAGCATGCTCGGCAGGCCGATCCCCGCGGCGACCAGCGGCTGGAGCAGCAGCACCACGACGAAGCCCGCGATCAGCGCTGCGATCACCGAGGCCGTGCTGCCGCGCGTCGTGAAGATCGCCGTCATATAGACGCCGATCAGCCCGGCATAGGCGAACACCATCACCGACAGCGCGAATTCCAGCAGCCCGAGCTTGGCATAATGCTGCCAGTAGAAGCTGAGCACCGCGACGATCAGCATCGCCACGCCAATCACGCCCATCCCGGCACGGCCCGCCTGGACATAATGATGCTCGTCGACCGCGCCGCGGCCGCTGCGCCAGGGACGGTAGAAATCCTCGATCAGCACCGACGACATCGCGTTGAGCGCCGAGTTGGTCGTCGCCACCGCGGCGGCGATGATCCCGGCGGTGACCAGCCCGCGCAGGCCCGGCGGCAGCTGGGTGAGGATATAGTGCATGAAGATGCTGATCTTCTCGCCGTCGAACAGCGCGCCGGCTGCGGCAGTGCTGCCGCCCATCAGCTCGGGGCGATCGTAGAAGACGTGGAGCAGCAGCCCGATGGTGATGAACAGCGCCACCACCGGCACGGTGGCGATCACCGACCAATAGAGGCTGCGCGCGCCGGTCTTCGCGTCCTTGCAGGCGAGCAGGCGCTGGGTGGTATCCTGGTCGAGGCCCGAGGAGGCGATGTAGAGCAGCGCGATGCCGGTGACGATCGCGAGCAGCGAGAAGGGCTTGGAGAGATCGGTGGTCAGGTCGAACAGCCTGAGCTTGTCGGCGCCGCCCGGCGCATGCGCCAGGCCCTGGAGGATCTCGGCATTGGTCGCCGGGATGCCCGAGCGGAGAAAGACCAGCACCGCGATCGCCGAGCCGACGAAGATCACGAACTGGACGAGGTCGATCCAGAGCACCGATTTCAGCCCGCCGACAAAGGTCGACAGGAAGGCCGCGGCAACCAGCACGGTGGCGGCGATGAAGATCGTCTGGGCGTTGACCGTGCCGGCGATCACCATCGCGATGGCGATCGCGGCGAGATAGATGCGCGCGCCGCCGGCCAGCACCCGGCCGAACAGGAACATGCCGCCCGCCCAGCGCGTCGCCAGCGGGCCGAAGCGTTGGCCGAGCAGCTCGTACACCGTCGTCACCCGCGCCGCATAGAAGCGCGGGATCAGCACATGCGCAACGAAGATCGCGCCGATCAGCCCGCCCAGATTGGTGCCGAGATAGGTGAAGTCGCCATGATAGCCGAAGTCCGGCGCACCGAGGAACGTCGCGGCGGACTGGGTTGCGGACAGCACCGAGATCGCGGCGAGCCAGGCAGGCACGTTGCCGCCGGCCAGGAAATATTCCTTGGCCGTGCCGGTATGCCGCGGGGTGAACCACCAGCCGCCGACGATCAGCAGCGCAAGGTAGAGAAGGACGACGATCCAGTCGGTCAGGCTGAAAGGCAGGTGCATGGCCGTCCTCAGTAGAGCAGGTAGCGCGCGCGCCGCGCCTTGAAGCGGGTCAGCTCGGCCTGCCAGCCGGCGGCGACCTTGCTCGGATCGACCCCCGCCTTGATCTGGTCGAGCGCGGCGCGATTGCGCAGCAGCCGGTCGACCTTCTCGATCTGGAAGGCGGTGCCATAGAGCTTCCACAGCGCCGCAACCGCCTCGACCCCGAGCAACGGCGCATCGAGCCGGTTGCGATCGTGGAGGATCACTTCGACGCCCTGCACGCGCTGCCCGGCAAAGGGATAGAGCTTGTCGTTGGCGGGCACATAGGTGACCGCGAGGAAGCTCACCCCCGGGATCGCGCGGGCGTTGAGATAGGCGGCCAGCTCGGTGCCCTTGATCCAGGGCGCGCCGAAGCGGAGGAACGGCGCCTCACCCGGCCCCTTGATGTTGACGTTCGTGCCTTCGAGCAACGCGGTGCCGGCATAGGCGGTCGCCTGGGTGATGCTGCGCAGGTTTGGCGAGGGATTGATCCACAAGAGGCCGGTGTCGTCATACCAGTCGGCACGCTTCCACCCGGTCATGCGCACGACCGTGAGCTTCGCGCCGATACGGTCCTCGGCGTTGAACATCCGCGCCAGCTCGCCCATCGTCATGCCCGGGCGCATCGGCTCGGAATGGGGGTTGGTATAGGTCTCGGTCCCAGGGGTGGAGACCGGCCCCTGCACCGCCAGCCCGCCCAGCGGATTGGGCCGGTCGAGCACGATCACCTCGACGCCGTTCGCCGCGCAGGCCTGGAGGAAATATTTGGTCAGCGTCTGGAAGGTCCAATAGCGCACCCCGGCGTCCTGCAGGTCGATCACCACTGCATCGACGCCGGCGAGTTGCGCGGCGCTGGGGCGCTTCTCGGCATCGGTGCGGCCATAGAGGCTGACGATCTCGAGCCCGCTCGTGCTGTCGAGCTTGTCGTCGATGTCCATGTCGTCGGTCAGCGCGTTGATGCCGTGCTCGCCGCTGAACAGCTTGACCACCGTCATCCCCGGCACCCGCGCCTGGCCTTCGGTGCGCAGCACGTCGATCGTCCGCTTGCCCGCGCGGTTGACGCTGATCGGGTTGGCGAGGATCGCGACGCGCAGCTTGCCGCCGTGTCGCGCGGCGATGTCGCGCAGCTGGGCGAAGCCGGTGTCCTGCAGCACGTCGATCCCCGTGTGCACCTGCGCGGCGGCCGGCCCCGCGACGAGCAGCGCGAGCAGGAAGAGCAGCGCCCGCGTCACTTGGCGGCATCCAGCGCGGTCAGCACCGCGGTGTGGATCGCCGGGCGCGCCTTGAAGATCCCGGCATTGTCGCGCGTCGGGTTCACCCGGTTGGTGAGCAGGATGATGAAGGCGTCGCGCTCCGGATCGATGTAGATCGAGGTGCCGGTGAAGCCGGTATGGATAATCGCATGTGGCGAGGCGAGCGGGCCGGCGAAGCCGTTCTCCAACGGCATGTCCCAGCCCAGCGCACGGACACTGCCCGCCGGCAAGCCCTGGGGCTGCATGAACAGCCGGATCGTCTCCGGCTTGATGATCTGGCGCCCCTTGTAGCGGCCGTGATCGAGATAGAGCTGGGTCACCTTGGCCAGGTCCGCCGCGGTGGAGAACAGCCCGGCATGGCCGGCGACGCCGCCCATCACATAGGCGTTCTCGTCATGCACCACGCCGCGCACCAGCATGTGGCGGAATTTGTCGTCCTGCTCGGTCGGCACGATGCGGGCGAGCTTGCCCTTGGGCGGATTGAAGCCGGTGTCCTTCATGCCGAGCGGGCCGAAGACTTCCTTGTGGAGGAAGGCGTCGAGCGGCTGGCCGGTGATCCGCGAGACGATCTCGCCGACCAGGATCAGGTTGAAGTCCTGATAGACATAGACGGTGCCCGGCGGATTGCCGACCGGCATCGCGTAGATCTGCTTGAGGATGCCGGCGCGGTCATTGGCGTGCCCCCAGAGCAGCCCGGCGACGGGCTTGAAGCCCGAGCTGTGGCTGAGCAGGTGGCGCACCGTGATCGCGTCATGGCCGGGGGTGCCGGCGAATTCGGGGATGTAGCGGGCGACCGGCGCATCGAGATCGAGCTGGCCGCGATCGTAGAGGATCTCCGCCGCGCTGGTCGTCCCCACCACCTTGGTGAGCGAGGCCAGGTCGAAGATCGCGTTCTTCGGCATCGCGGGCGCGTTCGCCGTGCTGTCGATATGGCCGAAGGATTTGAGCGCGAGCAGCTTGCCGTGCTGCCCCACCGCCAGCACCGCGCCGGGAAAGGCCTTGCCGGCCCAGGCCTCGACTTCGGCAAAGGCGGGTTTGAGATCTACCCGATGCGCGGGCGCCGCAGCCGGGGATGCCGGTGCGACCGCAGGTGCCAGGGGCAAGGAGAACAACAGCGCACCGGCCGCTGCCAGAGCCCTGAGGCGTTTCGTCGCGACCATCTGCTTCCCCTGCTTGTCCGATCGCCGGCAGCATGGGGTGGTCGCGGGCACGGGGTCAAGGAACCGCGCCTTGCCCGGCTATAACCAGCGGGCAAGGCGCGGGGCCGGTTACTGCGCGGCTTCGTCCGCGTCGATCACGCCATTCTTGTTGGCATCGGCCTTGTCGAACTTGGCCAGGTCCTCGGCGGCCAGCTCGGCGGCGCTCACGCTGCCGTCGCCATCGGTGTCGAGGCGCTTGAAGCGGCGATCGACCTTGGCCTGGTCCATCGTCTCGCCGCGCTTCTCGGCCGCCTTGGTCATGAACGCCATCAGCTCGGCCGGGCTGGCCTTGCCGTCGGCACTGGTGTCGAGATTCTTGAACTTCTTGGCCGATGCCGCCTGCGCCTCGGCGCGGGTCTGGCCGGCCTTCTGCGCCAGCGCCTGGCCCGAGATCAGCAGCGCGCTCACGGTGATGGCAATCTTCAGCGTCTTCATGATTCGTCTCTCCTTGGATCGATGGTTCTGATCAGAAACGGAAACCGGCGCTAGCCCGGGCGCTCACGCTCGAACCGCCCTCGCCGGTTTCGCCGCGCAGGCCGAGGCCCAGCACGAAGCGGCCGACATTGGTCGAGGCGTCGATGC
Source organism: Sphingomonas sp. HITSZ_GF (assembly GCF_029543155.1). Taxonomy (GTDB): domain Bacteria; phylum Pseudomonadota; class Alphaproteobacteria; order Sphingomonadales; family Sphingomonadaceae; genus Sphingomonas. Next base: position 197,758 of record NZ_JARQXA010000007.1, read on the forward strand.
GGCCGGCCACCACCGTCTTGCCGAACTGGGCGCCGCTGGCGGTGAAGCCGGTGCCGGTATCGACGAAGCGGAAGCTCCGCAGCGTCTCGGGACTTTCGAGATAGGTACGCCCGCCGATATCGCCGGTGAGCGTCACGCCGTTGATCAGCGCCGTGCCGCGCAGGCCGTAGCTGGCAAGGCTGGTGGTGGTACGCGCCTTGCCGGCGACCAGCGCCGCGGCGCCACCCCATTCCTGCACCCGATCGACGCTCGCCGAATTGACGCTGACCCCCGCATAGGGGCTGACGCGGACGCCGCCGCCCAGCGGCAGGGCATAGGCGAGTTCGCCGAACGCAGTGTAGCTGTGCCCGTCCCCGGCGGAGGTCAGGTGGTTGGACAGGCTGCCGAACTGCACCTGGCGCTCGGTGTTGAAGGTGTTCGCCGAATAGCCGACGCCGCCGGCGAAGCGCAGCCCGCCCAGCGAATAGCCGAGATAGGCAAAGGCCGAATTGCTCGCCACGCGGACGTCGCCCAGCCCGCCATCCATGCTCAGCTTGTTCTTCGCATAGCGATAGGCGAAGCCGTAACGCAGGTTGCCGCCGGTCATCTCGATGCCGCCCGACAGCACTTGGCGATCCGAGTCGAACCCGGCCAGCCCGTCCTGCGCGCCTGCCTTGAGCTGGCCCATCTCGCCGGCGATCCAGAAGCTGCGCTTCTGCGCGCGCGGCCCGTCGATCCGGCCGATCAGCTCGCGCCCGGCATCATGCCCGTCGCGCGCGGCGACGGTCATGCCCGCGGTGAACACTTCGCCCGAAAGCTGATCGAACGCGTTCCGCGCGTCGGCGGCGTTGAGCCCGATCACTGCGTCAAACACGCCACCCGAGCTCTTCGCGCCAACCGCGGCGGCAACTGCGACCTGGTTCGGCGTCTGCGCGACCGCGCCAAGGCTGACATCGTTGCGCAGCAGGCGGAGCTGCACGGTGCTGGCATTATAGACCAGCGATGGCGTGAGGAAGGCGAGATCGGTGACGACGCTGCCGAAGGTGCCCGTCACCGCCGAACCGGTGAGGATCGTATAGGTGGTGAGCGGCGAGAAGTTGGTCTGCCCGCCGGTCAGCACCGAGACGGTGCCGCCATTGATCGTCACCGTGCCGGTGGCGATGATCTGGTCCGAGATGCCGGTGGGCGACACTTCGACCTGATAGGTCGAGCCCGCCGCGAAGGTCAGGCTGCCGGCGACGTTGAGCGTGCCGATCGAATTGCCCGGCGCCACCAGGCCCGAGACGCTGAGCGAACCCGTCTTGCCCGAACCGCCCAGCCGGCCGTTCGCGCCGATCGTCAGCGTCCCCGCCAGCGACCCGTTCACCACCAGCAGGCCCTCGTTGATCGTGGTCGAGCCGGTATAGGTGTTGGCGCCGTTCAGTGTCAGCGTGCCTGCACCCGACTTGATCAGACGGCCGGTGCCCGAGAGTACGCCCGAATAGACTGTCGATCCGGTGCCGTTCACGGTGAGGATCGCGCTGCCCAGCGCGATGTTGCCGTCGCCGGCAAGCCCGCCCACCGTGGTCGCGAAGTTGGCGAGGTTGACCGCGCCCGGCGCAGTGACGGTGAGCGTGCCGGTGCCGAAGGCATTGGTGATCCCCGCGGTCAGCGTGCCGCCGGTCACCACGGTGCCGCCCGAATAGGTGTTGGCAGCACCCAGCGTCAGCGTGCCGGTGCCCGATTTGGTGAAGCTGCCGGTGCCGCTGATCACGCCGGTATAGCTGCTGGTGCTGCCGATATTGGCGGCCAGCGCACCGCTGCCGAGCAGGATGCGTCCGGCACCGCTCAGCCCGGAGACCGAGGCATTGGCGCCGTTCATGTCGAAGGTCGCGCCGCTCGCTACGCTCAGCGCGCCGCTGCCGATCGTGCCGCCCTCGAGCCGCAACGTGCCGGCCGAGACGGTGGTGGCGCCCGTATAGCTGTTCACCCCGGCCAGGGTGAAGATGCCGGTGCCCGCCTTGGTCAGCCCGCCGCTGCCGCTGATCGCGCCGGCATAGCGCGTGTCGGTGTTGCCGCCGCCGGTGGTGAGGCTGCCGCCCGACAGCGTCACCGCACCGTCGCCGGCCAGGCTGGCGATGGTCTGCGAAGCCGCGAGGTCGAGCGTCGCGCCCGCCGCGATCGTCACCGTCGTGCCCGTCGGCAGCGCGCCGCCCACGCCGGCCCGCAGCGTGCCGCCGGCAATCGTGGTGGCGCCGGCATAGCTGTTGACCCCGCCCAGGATCAGCGTGCCCGTGTCGAGCTTGTTGATCCCGCCGGTGCCGCCCAGGCCCGCGCCGATCGTCGCAGTCACGCCCGGATCGACGCGGATGTTGGTCTGGGTCTCGCTCAGGCTCAGGCTGCCGGTGCCCGCGGCGATCACATAGCCGTCGGTCATGAACTGCATGCCCGTGACGCTGAGCGCGCCATCGACGGTGACGGTACCCGCCGCACCCTGGAACACGGCGAAGCGGCCGCCCCAGCTGTCGTTGGCAGTGCCGTTGGCGTCGGTCCAGTTGGTGGTGCCGCTGGTCCAGCTGCCCGAACCGCCGCCGATCGCGCCGTTCGCGCTGGTGCCGGTGCCATCCCAGAACTGAATCTCGGGGACGATATTGTCATAGACCAGGTTGACCTGGTTGCCGACCGAGGTCTGCAGGTTGATGTGCGGCGCATTGGCGCCCGCCGGCAGCGTGCCGATCACCAGCCCGTTGTCGGTGAGGCCGCCGGTATAGTCGATCAGGCGATAGACGCCGACGCCGAAGCCGCCGAGATCGGTGACGTTGAGCGTGCCGTCGAGCACCAGGTCGCCATTGACCTGGATATGGTCGCTCACCCCGGCCACGTTCGGTGCGCCCAGCCCCATGTCGAGCACCGAGCCCGAGGAAAGCACCAGCCCGCCGGTGGTGAATGCCCCCGCCCCCGCGCCGCCGGCCGCCAGCGTCGCGCCATCGGCCAGCGTCACCACGCCCGCCGCGCTGCCCGCGCCGCTCAGCGTCGCGCCGCTCGCAACGGTCACTGCGCCCGCGACGCTGCCGTCGAGCTGGAGCGTGCCGGCATTGACCTGGGTCGCGCCGAGATAGCTGTTGGCGCCGCCCAGCGTCAGCGTGCCGGTACCGGTCTTGATCAGCCCGCCAGAGCCGCTCGTAGCGCCGGTGAAGCTGTCATTGGCGTTGAGGCCGCCGGTGGTGAGATCGGCACCGAGCAGCACCGTGCCCGCGCCGTTCAGGCCGCCGACGCTCTGGTCCGCCCGGATGTCGAGCGTCGCGCCCGATGCGACCGAGACATTGGTGGTCGCCGGCAGCGCGCCGCCGTTGAGCGCGACGACGGTGCCGCCCAGCACATTGGTGGCGCCGGCATAGCTGTTGGCGCCGGAGAGGATCAGCGTGCCGGCATCGTTCTTCACCAGCCCGCCGCTGCCCGTGATCGCGGCGCTGATCGTCGCGGTCAGGCCCGGATCGACGCGGATATTGGTGAGCGCGGTGTTGGTGGTCAGCGCCCCGGTGCCCGCCGCGATTTCATAGCCGTCGACCATGAACTGCGCGCCGGAGAACAGGATCGCGTCGTCCACCGTCACCGTGCCCGCCGCGCCGCCGAACACGCCGAACGCGCCGGCCCAGGCGTCGTTGGTCGTGCCCGCAGCGTCGGTCCAGTTGGGGAAGGCGTTGGTCCAGCTGCCGCTGCCGCCCTGCGCGATGCCGTCGCCCGAATTGTCGGTGCCATCCCAGAACTGGATCGTGGTCGCCGCCGGCGTGCCGTAGATCAGGTTCACCTGGGTCGCGACCGAGGTCTGGATCGTCATCAGGCTGCCATTGGCACCCGCGGGCACGCCGCCGAGCACCAGGCCATTGTCGGTGAGCGCACCGGTATAGTTGACCAGGCGATAGACGCCTTCGCCGAAGCCGCCGACGTCGCTGACGTTGAGCGTGCCGTCGAGCGTCAGGTCGCCGTTCACCTGGATGCGGTCGCCGGTGCCCGGCGCGGCGAGATCATAGTTCAGCACCGAGCCCGAGGACAGGATCAGTCCACCGGTGGTCAGCGTGCCGACACCGCCATTGCCCGGCGCGATCGTGGCGCCCGAAGCATTGAGCACGCCATTGATCCGGCCCGCACCCGACAGGCTGGTGCCCGCCGCCATCGTGACATCGCCCGACCAGCGACCCGACAGCGCAACGCCGCCTCCGTCGATCGCCAGCACGCCGGTTGCGCTGTTGTTGCCTGACAGGGTCAGGGTGCCGGTGCCGACCTTGGTGATTCCGCCCAGATAGGCGACCACGCCCGAGAAGGTCGTGTCGCCGCCAAGCCCGCCGGTGGTGAGCGTCGCGCCCGTGAGGCGACCCGTGTCGACCGTGCCGCTGCCCGAGAGGTTGCCGATCGTCTGGTTGTAGCCGATCTGCGTGCTGCTGCCCGAGGTGTCGACGCCGTTGAGGTCGAGCGTCGCGTCGCTGCCGATCGTTACTGCCGAAGCTGCCGAGAAGCTGTTCTCGAGCACGCCGGTGCGCAGCATGCCGGTGCCGCTCAGGATCGTCTCGCCCGAATAGCTGTTGGCCGTCGTCAGCGTCAGGTTGCCGCTGTTGATCAGCTGCAGCCCGCCGGTGCCGCTGATCGCGCCGCTGGTCTGCAGGTTGCGCGTGCGATTGTAGGTCAGCGTGCCATTGTTGACGATGGCGCCGTTCACCGATCCGCCATTGGTCGTGTCGAGATCGTCGAAGCGCAGCGTCGCGCCCGCCGAGATCGTCGCGCCGTTGCGCAGCGTCTGGGTGTTGATGATCCCCCAGGTGCCGCCCTGCACGTTGAGCGTGTCGACGCCGCTGGTGTTGACCAGCACCTGCGTGCCGGTACCGGTAAGGTTGAGGATGTCGGTCGAGTTGGTGCTGCCCGGCATCGAGATGTTACCGTTGATCGTCGCGCCGACTTCGATCGTCAGCGTGTTGACCGAATCCGCGGCCGGCGAGCCGCCAAAGGCCACGGCGTTGCCGCTGGCGCCGTTGCCGGTGCCCGCGCTGGTGGTGCTGCCCGCGGCCAGGGTAACGAAGTTGATCTTGGCGCTGGCCGAGGCGGTCGAGCCCATGTTGATGCGGATGCCCTCGCGGGTGAGCGAGGCGGTGCCGGCATCGCTGCCGGTGATCGTGCCGCGATTGACGATCACGGTGTCGCCGGTGCCGATCACGCCGAAGGCGCCGCTGATCACGCCCGTCGCTTCGTTGGTCAGGTTGAGCGTACCGCCATTATGGCCGCGGATGCCCTCGCCCTGGGTCGATGCGGTGGCGACGCCGGTGATCGTGCCGGCATTGTTGATGATAGCGATGCCGGTGCTGACGATGCCCTGCGATCCGGTGATCGTTGCGCCGGCGCGGTTGATGACGTTCAGCGTCACCTTGGTTGCCGCCAGGTCGATGCCGCGCCCCGCCACGGTCAGCGCGCCGTTCACATCCAGCCCGGTGCTCAGGATCGAGCCCGAATTGTCGATGGTCACCGTGCCCGTGCTGAAGCCCGCCGTGGTCTCGGAGAAGCGGATCGCGGTGTTGCCCGATTTGATGCTCCCGCGATTGGTGATCAGCGTGGTGCGGTCGGCATAGTCGCCGCTGCTGCTGATGCCGCGGCCGCTGCTGTTGCTGGCAGTGGGGATCACTTCCATCGTGCCGTCATTGGTGATGACGACGCCGGTGCCCGTGCTGGTTCCGTTGACGCTTACCGCCTGGTTGCTGCTGCTCGTCACGATCGAGCCGGTCGAGGTGACGGTCACCGTGCCCGCACCGCTCACGCTCACGCCGGTGGTGCGCGGCGCCGATACCGTGGTCTGTGCATAGGCGGTGCCGGGCAGCGCGACGAAGCAGGCCGAAAGAAGCAGGCGCGTGCGCAGGCTGCGAGCGCGGATCGAAAAAGTCATGAGTCATCCCCCACCGCGGCGCCTTGGCCGCATGGCTAAGACCAGCTCGGGCTGGTTTGCGATTTCTGGCTGGGGCGACGCGCAGCGGCAGCCGCTGGCTCGCGGCCCCTAATGGCGTGCGCTTATCTTCGCATCCGCATCCGGCATCTCTCCCTGGCGGCTTCTGGCTTGCCCATCCGGGATGGGTGCCAGCTTGTTATGCCGGATAAGGCCAGATCATCGATCCGGAGTCAAGGAAATGGTTAGTCCAGATTTGACATACTGGTCCGCATACCACTGGATATACCACGCCAGACCGGCAGACATGCGGCGGCAATGCCGGCGCGCGGCCGCAAACGGATCGATCGGGGGGGATTCAACCGCTCAGCTAAGCTGGGCGCTGATCAGGAAGCGGTTGCGGCTGGCCTCGGCCTTGCGGCGGAGTTCCAGGATTTCCTTCTCTTCGTTCGCCTTCAGCATCGCCTCGAGCAGGCGGCTGAAATGCTTGCGCATCGCCGTGCGCGCCGCAACCGAATCGCGCTGCTTGAGCGCTTCGAGCACGGCGGCATGCTCGTCGTGGCGCGTATCCTCGTCCTTGTGGCAGACCGAGGCATGGAGCGCGCAGATCTCGGGGATCTCGGTGCGCATCCGCCAGAGCGTGTTGATCACGAACATGATCGCCTGGTTGCCCGAAGCGCTGGCGATGGTCAGGTGGAAGGCACGATCCGCCTCGGTCGCCGCGGCGCTGCCTTCATCCGCTTCGGACATGGCGGCGACCAGCGTCTCGAGCACTTCGATCTGCTCGTCGCTGATCGTCGGCGCAGCGAGCGCGGCGGCCTCGGATTCGAACAGCGAGCGCGCCTCGGTCAGCTCGAACGCGCTCACCACCGGCAGCTGGCCGGCGCTCTGCTCGTTGCGATCGCAGACATAGACGCCCGAACCGGTCTTGATCCGCACCAGCCCCTGCGCCTGGAGCGCGATCTCGGCCTCGCGGATCGTGACGCGGCTCACGCCCAGCCGCTCCGCCATCTCCCGCTCGCCGGGCAGCCGCGAGCCGGGAGGGAAAGTACCCTCCGCGATCATCGCGGCGATCCGCTCGGCGATATCCTGGAAGAGACGGCGTTCGGCCATGGAGCCCTCAGTTCTTGGTCGTAAACAAATGCAATGCCTTAGACCGCGCCCATTTGGAATAGGGAATTGGTCCGCACCACTGCATTCGTCCCGTTTAACGCAGGCGCAACCGGAAACTCAGGAAATATTGCGGGCCATAATATTCGACATTCCGGGTGCTGCCGACGACCGGCATGTACTCGACGCGCGGCTCGTTGAAGAGGTTGAGCGCCTGGAAGCGAATATCGGCCTGCTTGTTGATCTTGTAGCTGATGTTCGCATCGAAGGTGTTGTTGCCCTCGACGTAGCGCAGCTGGGTATTGTCGCTGGTGAACGCCTGATAATAGCGCGAGCGGTAGCGATAGATGCCCTGCAGCGAGATCGGCCCGATCTCGTAAAAGGCCTGGGCCGAGAAGACGTGCTTCGAATAGCCGCTCAGCCCTGCTGCCGGGATCAGCCCGGGGACCACGTCGCCGGTCGCGCTGTCGATGATGTCGCCGTAGCGGATGTCCTGCGTCTTGTAGTTCGACCAGGCGTAATTGTAGCTCAGCTTCACGCCCAGCCCGTCGAGCGGATGCGGCAGCCAGGTGAACTGGTTCGAGGCGGTGACCTCGAGGCCGTAGAGGTCGGTCTGGACGTCGCTGTTCGTGGTCTGGGTGACCGGGACCATGTAATCCTGGCCGCCGATCGTGAACGCCTCGTCCGTCGTGATCGGGATCTTCCCGCCGGTGAAGCGCTTGTAATAGACCGTTGCCGCCAGAATCGTGTCCTTGTTGGCATAATATTCGAATGCCAGGTCGCCGTTCCACGACATGGTCGGCTTCAGCCGCGGGCTGCCCGTGGCGATGATCGAATTGATCGCATCGGTCACATCGGTGAAGCCGGTGCCCACTTCCAGCGTGATCGAGCGCCCGGCGCCCAGCGCGCTCGGCGCGGGGCGCGACATTGCGCGATAGATGCCGGTGCGGATGCGCATCTTCGGGCTCAGGTCGAAGATCGCGTTGATGCTCGGCAGCCAGCGCATCGAACCCGAAGTGATCCGCGTCGCGGTGAAGGTGCCGTTCTCGCGCAGCGAGATCGTACCGTCGGTATTGTTGATCACGTCGAGGCCCGAGCGCAGGCCGCTCGCCGTTACCTGGGTATGCACGCCGCGCACACCGAAATTGCCGCGCACGCCCAGCCCGCCGATCTCGCCCGAGAAGCTGGCCATCGCATAGCCGGCCCAGGTCTGCTCGGTGACGTCCGAATTGTCGACCGAGCGCAGGTCGCCGGTGTTGCCGGGGTCCTCGGTGCCCAGATAGTTGCGGAACTGGCAGAGCACATCAAAGGTGGCGAAGCTGCCGATGCTCGCGCTCGGCGCATCCGCCAGGAAGTTGCGCTGCGCGAACGGCGTGCGGCAGGCCAGGTTGACCGCACGGTCCACCGCCAGGCTGTCCTGGGTCAGGATCTTGTCGTTGCTGTAGCCGAAGAACTTGCGCTGCGCCCAGCGGCCGCCCACCTCGATGCGCTGGATGAAGCCATCGAGCTTGTAGCTGGCGTCGAACCGGCCCGAGAAAATCTCGTCGTCGCGGCCGTCCTGCGAGCGGGTGAACTGCGCATCGTCGCTGAACGCCGTATAGTCGCTCGGATTGAAGCGGCTGTCATAGGTGAAGACCGGCAGGAAGCTCTGCGTGAAGTCGACATGATAGGGGATGCGCTGGTTGTTGATCGCCGTGCGGTTGCCGTAGATGTCGAGCGGATCGGTGCGCAGGCGCGACGTGCGGGTGATGTCCAGCCGGCTGGTGTGCGAATAGCCGAAGTCCGCGGTCACGGTCAGCCGGTCGGTCGGCTTCCATTCCACATTGCCGCCAAGGCCGAGATATTTCTCGTCGCGCTGGAACAGCGCCGACTGCACCTGCATCGTCGCCGAGCCATCGGCCGAGAGGATCTGGTGGTTGTCGCCGATCACGACGTTGTGCAGGTTGTAGCGACCCTCGGCGGTGCCGAAATCGTGGCGTTCCTCGCTGTACTGGCGCCGCGAATATTGCAGGTCGAGATTGACGTCGAGCGTCGGGCTCGGCTGCCACTGCAGCGCGCCGAACACGGCGTTGCGCAGGTCCGACGTGATCATCTGGCGATACAGGTACGAGTTGGACGCGTGGTAATAGGGCGTGCCCGAATTGCCCTGCTGGCGCGTCACTTCGGTGCAGTTGGTGGTCGAGACGATCGCGGCATTGCAGGTGAACCAGGTCGAGCTGGTATAGAAGCGCTCGACCGGATCGCTCACGTCGTTGCGCTGATAGCCGATCGAGATGCCGATCTTGCCGAGATCGCCGGCGTTGAACTGGTCGATATAGCTGACCGTGGCGCGGTAACCATAGGGGCTCTGGCCGCTGATCCGGTCCTGATAGGGATTGTAGTTGCCCTTGATCTCGGCCTGGATCTGGCGGCGCTTGTAGTCGAGCGGCTTGCGCGTCTCGAGCATGACCGAACCGGCGACGCCGCCTTCGATCAGGTTCGCCTGCTGCGTCTTGTAGATCTTGATCGCGTTGAACAGTTCGGAGGGGAACTGGCCGAAATTGACCGCACGGTCGCCCGAGCCGTTGGTCGCCTCACGCCCGTTGAGCGTGGTCAGGCTCAGGCCCGAGCCCAGGCCGCGGATCGAGACTTCGGTGGGGCCGTAATTGGCGCGATCGATCGTGGCGCCGGTGATCGTCGCGATCACTTCGCCGACCGACTGGCCGGGCAGCTCGCCGATCTCCTTCGACGAGACCGCATCGACGATGGCATCGGCGTCGCGCTTGGACTGGATCGAGGTCTGGATCGTCTCGCGGATGGCGGTAACGACGATCTCGTCTTCCTGCGTCGTCTCAGGCGCGGTCTGATCGGCAGGCGCAGGTGCGGGCGTCTGCTCCTGCGCCCAGGCGGGCGTGACCGCCAGCGCCGCTGCGATCGACACGCCCGTCAGAAGAACCGAGCGCGCACGCGTACGGATCGAGACCATGAAATCCTCCCCAATCGTATTTTTATACCAATGATAGGTACCACCGGTCTGGATGATGTCAATGCTATCTTGATACCAATTCTCCAATCCGCTTAGTGCGCCGCAACGAAACGGGACGGGAGGATTGGAATGGCAGGCAGCGGACCAGTGCGGCTCATCGGCTTTGGCGAAGTGCTGACCCGGCTGGCGACCCGGGGCCGGGTGCAGCTCGCCCAGGCAGGCGCGCTCGATCTGCATATCGGCGGCGCGGAGGCCAATGTCGTCGCCGCGCTCGCCACGCTCGGGCACCGCACCGCGATGGTGTCGGCGATCCCGCAGGGCGGGCTGGGCGACGGCGCATGGCGCGCGCTCGCCGCGGCGGGCGTGGACCTGCACCACAGCTTCCGCGCGCCCGGACGGCAAGGGCTGTACTTCCTAACCCCCGGCGGATCGCTGCGCCCCTCCGAGATTCTCTACGACCGCGCCGACAGCGCCTTCGCGCTGCACGACTGGCGGCGGTTCGACTGGCAGGTGGCCTTTGCCGATGCCGAGTGGCTGCACGTCTCGGGCATCACGCCCGCGCTCGGCCCGGGCCTCGCCCGGGCGACGCATGCGGCGATGGCGGCAGCGCGGTCGCTGGGCATGCGCGTGTCGCTCGACGGCAATTACCGGCCGGCGCTGTGGGAAAGCTGGGACAGCGATCCGCGCACGATCCTCACCGGGCTGGTCCGCATGGCCGACCTCTTCTTCGCCAATCACCGCGACATGGCGCTGCTGCTCGATCATCCCTTTTCGGGCGATGGCGAGGCGCGGCGACGCGAGGCGGCGCTGGCCGGGTTCGCGGCTTTCCCCAACCTTCAATGGATCGCCTCGACCGCGCGGCACGTCGAGACCAGCGACTGCCACCGCCTCGCGGCGCGGATCGACACGCCCGAGACCGGATTCCAGACCCGCGAAGTGACGATGCCCGGCATCATCGACCGGATCGGCGGCGGTGACGCTTTTGCCGCAGGCGTGTTGCACGGCCTGATCGAAGATATGCCGGTGGAACGCGCCGCCGAGCTGGGTCTCGCCCTCGCCTGCCTCAAGCACAGCGTCCCTGGCGACATGGCCCTGTTCACGCGCAGCGATGTCGAAGGCTTCTCCGGCGAAGGCGCCGACGTGAAGCGCTGACGATATGCGTCATCCCGGCGAAAGCCGGGATCTCAGGCGGAGGCGCGGGACAGGAGCCGCACGAGATCCCGGCTTCCGCCGGGATGACGGGCGATTCGCATGTCGGGCGCTAGAACAGCGACCAGATCGTGTTGGCCGGGTCGGCGAGCAGCTTCACCGTCAGCGCCGCGGACATCACCACCAGCAGCGGTCGCACCCCGCGCCCGCCGAAGCGGATCGCCAGCCGCGCGCCGATCTGGTTGCCCGCCATGTTGGCCAGCGCCATCGCGATGCCGAGCCCCCAGAGCAGCTTGCCGCCGGCGATCATGGCGAGCAGCCCCGCCAGGTTGGTCGAAAGGTTGAGGAACTTGGTGTTGCCGATTGCGCGCACCAGCCCGAGCCCGGCGAGCGCGACCAGCGCGGTGGTCAGGAACGATCCGGTGCCCGGCCCGAAGAAGCCGTCATAGAAGCCGATCGCAGAGACGACGAGCGTCAGCCCGGTGGTGCCCAGCCGGGCGTGCCGGTCCTCGGCGCGCATCTTCGGCGCGAGCAGGAAATAGAGGCCGATCAGGATCAGCAGCGCCGGCACGAAGGCGGCGAGGAAACCCGGGTCGATATGCTGGAGCGTCACCGCCCCCGCCACCGACCCGGCAAAGGCGCCGAGCGCGGGCACCAGGAACCGCCGGAAGTCGACATGGCCGGCCCGGGCATAGGTGAGCAGCGCGGAACCGGTGCCGCAGGCGCTGGCCAGTTTGTTGGTGGCGATTGCCGAGACCGGCGGGATGCCGGCGGCCATCAGCGCGGGCAGCGTGATCAGCCCGCCCCCGCCCGCCATCGCGTCGATCGTGCCGGCGAGCAGCGCCATGGTGATCAGGAATGCGAGGATGTCGGGGGTCAGGTGCATGGCGCCTCCGTTAGGGCGATGCGCCGCAATAAAAAAGGAGGCGCGGCCGAGGGAGTCGGACCGCGCCTCCAGGGATGGAGGGCGTTACGGCAGCAGCTGGCTGCTGAGCTCGGGCACGGCGACGGCCAGGTCATAGGCGACGATCTTGGCCATCGCCTTGGCGCCAACCTCGCCGAGATGGGTATAGTCGAACTTCTGGACGATCCGGCCGCGCGGGCCGGTCCTGGGAAGGGTCGATGCCGGCGGCGATTCGGGCGCCGGGCGCGGGCGTAGCGTGGTGCCGGCCTTGCCCGCGGCGATCTCCTCGGGCAGCGGCTCGGCCATCGCCAGCTTCATCGCCTCGACTGCGCCGAGCTGTTCGACGGCCTTGGCGCTGTCGCGGTTCAGCTCGACCACCGGTGCCTTCATCTCGACGGCGATCTTGCGCACCGCATCCGCCCAGGCGGCGAGCGTGTTGTTGAGCTTGCCGTCGCGGAACTCGCGGCGCGACAGCGGAGTGACCAGCACCGGCACCGCGCCGGCGGCGCGCACGTCGAGCACCATCTGCTTGAGGTTCGACTGGAAATCGGTGTTGAGGTCGGTCCAGCGCTCCGCCTTGGTCGACTGGTCGTTATGGCCGAACTGGATGAGGACGTACTTCTTGGCATAGCCCTGCGCCGCAGCCTCGCTCATCGCGATCTTCCAGCTCCCCTCGGCCTGATAGCTGCGGGTCGAGCGACCGCCGCGGCCCAGGTTCAGGCAGGCGACGCTCGACTTGACGTGATAGGCGCAGAACACCGACGCCCAGCCGCTGCCCGGCGCCATGGTCGAATCGCCGACCAGGATGATCTTGTAGGCGGTGATCGGCGGCGCATCGACGCGCTTCTCCCGCTTCTCGATCGGAGGCTGCGCCTCCGAAGTCTGGGCGAAGGCCGCCCCCGGAACCGCCAGCAACGCTGCCAGCGTGATCGCCATTTTCAGCATGTGTAATCCCTCCCAGTTGCGGCCTTCGTTGCTTCGATCAGGAGAAGGCGAGGCCGCCGTTGATGTCCATGTTGACGCCCGTCAGGAACGACGAGTCGTTCGAGGCGAGGAAGACTACCGCCGACGCCACTTCGTCTGGATGGCCCTCGCGGCGCAGCGGCGTGTTGCCGGCGGTCGCCTTGCGGCCCTCAGGCTTGGAGAAGGTGTCGTGGAAGCTGGTGCCGATCAGGCCCGGGCACAGCGCGTTGACGCGGATGCCCTGCGGGCCCAGCTCCTTGGCCAGGCTGCGGGTGAAGGTCATCAGCGCGCCCTTGGCGGTGGCGTAGATCGACGCGCCCGGCCCGCCGCCGTCACGGCCGGCGAGCGACGACAGGTTCACGATCGTGCTGCCCTCGCCCAGATGCGGCAACACCGCCTTGGTGACGAGGAAGGCCGATTTCAGGTTCAGCTCCATGACATGGTCGAAGAACGCCTCGTCCATGTCCGCCAGCGTCTTGCGGGCGACCATGCCGCCGGCGACGTTGACCAGCACGTCGACGCGCTCGCCGAATGCCTTGGTGGTCTCTTCGACCAGCTTGGCGACGTCCGCCGGCTTGGTGACATCGGCCTGAACCAGGATCGCGGTGCCGCCCGCGGCCTCGATCTCCGCCACGGTCGCCTTGGCCGCGCCTTCGTCGCTGCGATAGTTCACCGCGACCTTGCAGCCCTGCGCCGCGAGCTGCAGCGAAACCGACTTGCCGATGTCACGCCCGCCGCCCGTTACGATGGCGACCTTGTCCTTCAATTTCATGCTGCGTCCTGTTTGGTCTGGGGAGTGGTGCCCTCGGTCCGCGGCACGCCGCGCCCGAGGATCAGGATGGAAATCAGCGCGAGCGGCACGATCGCCGCGGCGAGCGCGAAGATCGGCGCATAGCCCTGGCTGGTCATCACCGGCACGAGCCAAGTGGTGATGAGGGTGCCGGCCACCGCGGCGGTACCGCTGATGCCGGCGAGCGAGCCGACCGCGCCGCCGGCGAAATAGTCGCCCGGCATGGTCTGGATGTTGTTGATCGCCACCTGGAAGCCGAACAGGATCACTGCGATCAGCAGCACTGCGGCGAGCGGCGTCGACGCCTGGGCAGTGAGCAGCAGCGCCGGCAGCATGATCACGCAGCCGATGGCGATGGCGAGCTTGCGGGCCGAGAGCGCGCTCCAGCCCCGGGCGATCAGCACGCCGGAGAACCAGCCGCCACCCAGGCTGCCGAGCATCGCGCCGACGAACGGCACCCAGCCGAACATGCCGATCTGCTTCACGTCGAAGCCGAAGGTCTCGGCCAGGTAGATCGGCAGCCAGGAGACGAACAGCCACCAGACCGGATCGAGGAAGAAGCGGCTGAGCAGGATCGCCCAGCTCTGGCGATAGCGCAGCAGCTCGAGCATGCCCGGTGCCGGCGCCTCATCCTCCGCCGTGGCGGCGGTAGCGGGACGCGCGGCGATATGGGCGCGCTCCTCGTCGCTCAGCCAGGGATGGCGATCGGGATCGGCGCGATAGACGAACAACCAGGGGATCAGCCAGACAAAGCCGAGCACGCCGACCAGCACAAAGGTCGCGCGCCAGCCGAACGAGCCGTAGAGCGCCGCCACCGCGGGCGCCGCGATGATCGCGCCGATCGCCGCACCGGCATTGAAGATGCCCTGGGCGAAGGCGCGCTCCTGCGGCGGGAACCACAGCGCATTGGCCTTGACCGCACCCGGCCAGTTGCCTGCTTCGGCCACGCCCAGCGTCACGCGCAGGCCGATCAGCATGCCCAGCGATCGCACCAGCGCATGCGCGCCGATCGACACCGACCACACCGCGATCGCGATGACGAAGCCGATGCGCGTGCCGATCCGGTCGAGCAGCTTGCCGAACAGCGACTGGCCGAAGGCATAGGCGACCATGAACATGGTCACGAGCAGCGCATAGTCCGCCTTGTTCGCGCCGATGTCCTTGGAGACGGCGGGCCACATCACGGCGAGCGCGTTGCGATCGATATAGTTGATGACGGTGACCAGCCCGATCAGGCTGATGATGAGCCAGCGAAGGCCTTTGACCTTGGTCATCGGCTCAGTTTCCCTTACCCGCATCGAAGCGCGCGAAATGGCCCTTCCAGTCGAGCTTGCGCCCATCGACCGTCGCCGAGTGCGCGGCATTGGCATCGGCCGAGAAGGCGATGGCGAGCGTGATGCTGCGGCCATCGGCGAGCTTGATCGTCACCACATCGGCATCGCCGGTTCGCACATGGGTGAAGCCCTTCACCCGGCTGTTGCTCGCGGTGGTCTTCTCCTCGCCCGCATCGTAATTGCCGTGCGGCTCGAGCAGGTTGACGAACTGGGCGCTGGTCGCGTTCGTCACGCGCTCGATCAGCATCGGCTCGCGGCGCAGGTTGAACTTGGGATCGTTCGCGCCGCTCTCGCCCAGGATCACGCTGGCGCCCGCCGGGGCGATCATGCGGTAGGTGTAGAAGCGGTTGTCGTTGATCCAGGTGATCGCGCCATTGTCCGCGCCGGGCGTGCCCGTCGCATCGACCCAGATGTGCTGATAGCCGTTGGCCTTGCCGAGCACCGGCCGCTCTGCCGTGTTCGACTGGAGCGGGAAGCCGATCGCGGTAATCTGCCCGGCATAGTGGAGCGGAAGGTCATAGGTGGCGGGCTTGTCGCCGGTCACGTCGAGCAGATCGACGATCATCGGGCTCTCGACGCCGTCGACCGGCAGCTGCACCAGCGTGCGGCGATAGCGGACGCCCGGATATGCCCCGACCATCTCGGCGGTGCTGACGCTAGCCTGCGGGGTGCTCGCCCAGAACAGCTGCTTGGGCGCGAGCTTGTCGCCCACCTTCCACTTGCCGCCGAAATTGCTGGTCTCGTTCACCACCAGCGTGTTGTGCGCGACGGTCTGCTTCGCCCAGCTCTCGTTTTCCTTGAGGTAGCGCCCGCCGTCCTTGCTCTCGACATTGAGGAAGCGCGCCGCGCCGTAATCGGTCACGATGGCGTGGCCATTGTCGTAGAGAATGTACGACAGCTTGTCGAAATGGCCGTGGCCCATGCCCATCGCCGCGTTCTTGGCAACGAGCACCTGGTCGGTGTCGGTCGGCCCCGAGCGCATGATCGCCAGCCCGCCCATATCGCCCTTGGGCCCGTCGCTGAGGAACTGCGAGGCGAAGGGGAACGGCTTGGCCTTGCCCGCCGCCAGGTCGCGCGCCACCGCCAGCCCGTCGGGGGTCAGCGTGGTGCGGCCCTGCCACTGCGCGATCGAGAGCAGCGCCGGATCCTTGGTCACCTCATAGCCGATCGCCACCGACTGGTAGAGCTCGTCGGTCTTCAGGCTCTTGTCGGGCATCGCGTCGTTGAACGGGAAGAAGAAGCCGTCATAGGTCGTCTGGATCGAGGTGCGGATCGCCTTGAGCAGCACCCCGTCGCGGTGCTGGAAGATCTTCACCTCGGGCTGGTTCGCCTCGATGAAGCGGGCGAACAGCACGAACGGCAGCATCGCATAGCGCTGGTAATAGGGCCCTTCGACATAATAGCCGTCGGGCGAGAAGAGCTGGTCGATCTGCGCGAGGAAGCCGAACTTGCCGTCGCGCTTCAGCCCCTTCAGCGCCACCTCGACAAAGTCCTTGTCGCGCAGCGTATAGCCGATCATGCCCACCCCGGCGCAGGCCCAGGTGGCGTGGTTGTGGATCTGGTCGAACTCTTCCGCCTGCCCCGCCGACAGGAAGCTCGCCATCGGGCGGAACACCTTGTCGTCGATCGTCGCGCGGTCGGCGGCGCTCAGCGACTCCCGCACGGCGTCATAGCCCTGCACCGCATAGACCGCCCACACCGCATCGTTGAGGCTCTGCCAGAACAGCCGTCCCGGCCGCTGGTCGCTCGCCGCCGGATGGTTGCCGAGCGTCGGGTAGAGCTTGGCGTACTCCAGCAGCTCCGCCTTGACGAAATCGGCATAGCGCTGCTCGCCGGTGATGCGGAACAGCAGCCCCGCGCCATAGATCGCGGTGTAGTTCCGCTTGTGCTGCTCATGCGTGTAGCCGCCGCCCGGATCCTTGGGCACGGGCACGACCACGCCGGCCTTGATCGCCTTGTCGACTTCGCGGCGGACGCGCTTCAGTTCGGCACTGAACAGCGGATAGGCAGTGGCTTCCTTGGCGGTCGCCGCCATTTCGGCTGCGCGGAACAGCGTGGGCTGGGTGCCCGGCGCAGTCTGCGCCAGCGCGGGCGTGGCGAGCAGGGCGGTGCCGGCGAGGAGGAACGCGAAACGAGTCATCAATTGCTTCCCGGAAGCGGCGAGGCCGCAGGCTTGGCGTACCAGGAGACACCGGTCTCCTCGCGCGTGATGGGCTTGAGCGTGCGATCGGCACCGAGCTTCGCCAGCGCCGGATCGACCGGATAGAGCAGGCCATTGGCAGCGCGCTTGAGCGCCACCGTCCGGCGGTCGATCTGGATCGGCAGGGCTGCGGGTCCGGGCACGGACATCACATTGCCGGTGAAACTGATCCCGCCGATGTCCGCCAGCGCGAGGAACGGGTCGCCGCGCTTCTGGTTGACGAACAGATTGGCCACGAAACGGGTCGATACCGGCGGCAGCGACAGTTCGGCATCGGCGCCGTTGCCCAGCGTCACCTTGGCCGCATCGATCACGCTGTTGCGCTCGATCAGCGCGTCCTGGACCTGCTCGTAGCGGTTGATCGGCGAATTGGGCACGCCGTTCATCAGCGAGAGCGCGCTGTACGATCCGTCGCCCGCCAGCCCCTCGAGATAGTTGTTCCGCACCACCTGGCGCCGGTTGATCACGCGGATGCCGCCGCTGTGCTTCACGCCGTTGCCGAAGAAGACATTGTCCTCAATGGTGTTGCCGTGCCCGTGGCGCATCACGAAGGCGCCCTGGCTCTCGACCACGACATTGCGGCGCAGGATGTTCGCACCCGACTTGATCGAGACGATCTCGACCTCGCCGTCGCAGCGCTCGAAGAAATTATCCTCCACCACCGTGAAGGAGTCGCTCTGCGATTGCTGGCTGGTGCCGATGCGGATGGTCTCGCCGCCATTCTCGCCCAGCGGCGGGCGCGGCCCGAAATAATTATGGTCGATGCGGTGGTGGTTCTCGCTCGGGCCATAGGCCGCGCGGACCACGACGAGCATCGCGCCGCCATGCGCCTTGCCGAAGAATTGCGAGTGATCGACCCGGTTATTGCGCCCGTAGAGCGATACCCAGTGATCGGTCTTGGCCGCGGTCGGCGCGCCATAGCCATCGACCACGATCCCGGTCAGCCGCGAATTCTCCGCCCAGCGCTTCGTATCGTAGCGAAAGGCGATCAGGTCCTCGTCGGTGCCGTGCCCGTCCTTGAAGACCAGGTTCGACACGACCAGCCAGTTGCCCGCCATGCGCAGACTCGATGCACCGGCCAGGATGACCTTGCCCGGCGTCTCGGCGGTCAGCGTGATCGGCTTGTCCTGCGTGCCCGCGCCTGAGAAGCGCACCGCGAAATCGCGCCATTCGCCATTGGCGAGCACGATGCGGTCGCCCGGGGCGAGCACCTTCGCCGCGGCGGCATATTCCTGCTGATTATGGACAAGGGTGTCGCGCGCGGCTGCCGGGCAGGCAGTAACCGCAACCATCCCTATCGACAGCGCCCAAACTCGCACGCGATCCTCCCAACCGGCTCTGGTGGCCGATGTGAGTGGCCTACCAGTCGAGGCCAAAGCGTGCAAGCCAATTTAAATACCAATTGACCGGACCAGATTAGGTCCGGTGGTTCTATACCATTTAGGCGACCCCGGTCAGCCGCACGCGCCGGCGCAGGCGATTGGCGGCACCGCGGCCCAGCCAGCCATCCACTGTCGCACGCACCCAATCGAGCGCGGCAGCGGTATAGCCGGCAGCTTCCGCACGCGCCGCCTCGGCCGAGTCGAATCCGTCCAGCCGATAAAGGATGGCGAAGCGCCGCAGCGCCTCCAGCCGGGGATTGGCGAGCCCGGCGACCCGGCGCGAGCCGAACAGCAACCCGCCCAGTCGCTCCATCCGGCGCGGGGCACGAAGCGTAGCGCGGCCATCGGCCTGGGAAAGCTGCAGCGTCTGCAGCTCGAGCGGGCTCAGAACCGCTTCGGCGGGGATGCTCCCCGCCATGCCCTCGAGCAGCACTGCCCGGCTGTCCAGATACGCCATTACAACTCACTCCTGGTTGGCAGCCCGGCATTTAGGCGCGCCGAAAGCCGGGGATTAGCCATGCAGGTGGCATCGCAGTGTTTCCGCACCTGCAACAATCGCGAGATGTTGCGCACCCTCCCTTGCTCCACGCTGAACTGGAGAGGGCGCCGAAAAGCCCCGATCGCGCGGCAAAAGGGGTTGATACTTTATATCATCGCCGGTACCGCAGCGCAGCAAGTTCCATGTTCGGGAAGATTCGTTGATGTTGTTGCGTTCGCTGTTGCTCACCTCCGCCGCCCTGCTCGCCTTGCCGGCCCATGCCGACGACAAGCCGGCCGACACCAGGGGAGCCTCGGCAACCGCGAGCAGCGATGCGCCCGCCACGGCCGCGAACAACCAGGATCATGACGAGCCCGGCGCCCAGATCGTCGTCACCGGCACCCGTGCGCGCAACACCGCCGACGTGCTCGGCGGCACCGCGGTGCTCGCCAAGGACGAGCTGACCAACGACCTGCGCCCGACGATCGGCGAGACGCTGGCCCAGCAGCCCGGCGTTTCGGCCAGCTCGTTCGGTCCCAATGCCTCGCGCCCGGTGCTGCGCGGCTTCATCGGCGCCCGCGCGCCGCTGCTCACCGACGGCATCGGCAGCATCGACGTGTCGAACACCTCGGCCGATCACGCGTCGATCATCAATCCGCTCACCGCGGACCGCATCGAAGTGCTGCGCGGCCCCACCGCGCTGATCTTCGGCCCCTCGGCGATCGGCGGCGTGGTCAATGTGATCGACAGCCGCATCCCGCGCCACATGCCCGAGGAAGTCGTGCATTTCGACGGCATCGCCACCTATGGCAGCGCCGCCGATGAGCGCTCGGTGTCGGGCGCGGCGGACGTGCCGGTGACGAGCAAGATCGTGCTCCACGCCGATGGCAGCTTCTCGCAGACCGGTGACCAGCGCACCGGCGGCTATGTCCTGTCGCCGGCACTGCGCGCCCAGGCGGCGGCCAGCGCCGATCCCGAGATCGCCGACCTCGCCGATCTCAAGGGCAAGGTGCCCAACACTGCCGCCAAGACCTGGGACGTCGCCGGCGGCGCCGCGATCATCGACGGCACCAACAATCTCGGCTTCTCGGTCAGCCATTTCGACACCTTTTACGGCGTGCCGGTGCGCTACTCGCTCGATCCGGCGATCGAGGCCGAGAATGTCCGCCTCCATGCCCAGCAGACCCGCGTCGACATCCGCGGCGAGGTCAATATCGGCGACGGCTTCTTCAAGCAGCTGCGCACCCGCTGGGCGGCAGCCGACTATAAGCACTCGGAGATCGAGGATACCGGCGAGGTCGGCACCACCTTCTACAATCAGGGCTATGAGGGCCGGCTCGAACTGGTCCAGTCGGGCCGCGGCGGCTGGGACGGGCTGATCGGCGGCCAGTTCTCGCTGCGCGACATGCACGTGATCGGCGAAGAGAAGTTCCTGCCCAAGAACTCGGCCCAGCAGTTCGGCCTGTTCACGCTCCAGTCGCTCGATCTCGGCGCGTTCAAGGCCGAGGCGGCGGCGCGCTTCGAGCATAACGACGTCACTGCCCAGGCCGATGCCGATATCGGCAACCCGGCCTATGCCCGCAGCTTCGACAGCTTCTCGGCATCTCTCGGTGCCAGCTATGCGGTGGCCGACGGCATGCGCTTCGGCGTCAACGTCTCGCGCGCCGAACGGGCACCGACGCCGGAAGAGCTGTTCGCCAACGGCCCGCATGCCGGCACCCAGGCCTATGAGATCGGCAACCCCGATTTCGGCACCGAGAAGAGCTGGGGCGTCGAGGCGACCTTCAAGGGATCGGGCGACGGCTTCGCCTTCTCGACCGCGGCCTATTACAACTGGTTCACCGGCTATATCTACGACACGCCCACCGGCGCGACCGAGGACGACCTGCCGGTCTTCCAGTACAACCAGGCCGATGCGCGCTATTACGGCTTCGAGGCCGAAGGCTCGCTGCGCCTGGCCCAGGTCAAGGCCTTCACGATCAACGCCACCGCGCTGGCCGATTATGTCCACGCCGAGATCGTCGGCACCGGCCCGGCGCCGCGCATCCCGCCGCTGCGCATCAATGGCGGGCTCGAGGCGACCTCGGACAATTTCTCGATCCGCGGCGAAGTCGAGCATGTGTTCGACCAGACCCGCATCTCGGCCTTCGAGACCCCGACCGACGGCTTCACCTTCGTCAACGCCTCGGTCTCGTGGAAGCCGTGGGGCGCCGCTTCGAACACCAGCCTGATGCTCTCGGCGAACAACATCTTCGACGTCGAGGCCCGCCGCGCGGCCAGCGTGCTCAAGGACTATGCCCCCCTGCCCGGCCGCGACATCCGCGTGACGGCGCGGATCCAGATCTGACGCACGGCGTCATAGCTCCCACCCGTCACCCCGGCCTTGTGCCGGGGTCCACCGGGAGGCAGGTCATGGGCAAGAGGCTCGCAAGTCGAACCGTGCGGCACCGTGGACCCCGGCACAAGGCCGGGGTGACGATGTAGAAGGAGCATTGCGCTCGCCGTCCCGTTAGGCGATCCGATGCCCATGCACCCCGCCCCCGAAGCCCCGCCGGCGTCCCGCCGCCTGCCCTGGCCGATCCTCGCCGCGGCGGGCTTCGCGCTCTTCCTCCTCGCCCTGCTCTGGTTCGGCCACGAGCTGGTCGAGGGCGACGGCGCGACGGTCGACCGCGCGATCCTGCTGGCGATGCGCGTGCCCGGCCATCCGCTTCAGCCGATCGGCCCCGCCTGGCTCCCCTCCGCCGTCCGCGACGTGACTGCGCTCGGCAGCACCACCGTGCTGACTTTCATCGTGGTGGTCGCGGCGATCTTCCTCGGCCTCGCCGGGCGGCTGCGGACGGCCCTGCTCGTCGTCACCGCCTCGCTGCTCGGGTCGGTCGCGGTCGAGACGATCCGCGCCTTTATCGCCCGGCCCCGCCCGGAGCTGACCGGCCAGCTCATGGAAGTGAGCTCGCACAGCTTCCCCAGCGGCCATGCCGCGATTAGCGCGATCGTCTATCTGACGCTCGCCACCCTGCTCTTCCCGGTGCTGCCCGATCGCCGCATCCGCGGCTTCGCCCTGGTCGTCGCGCTGGTGCTGACCGCCGCGATCGGGCTCAGCCGCCTCTATCTCGGCGTCCATTGGCCGAGCGACGTGCTCGCCGGCTGGGCGTTCGGCGGCGTCTGGGCGATGATCTGGTGGCGGATCGAGCTGGCGCTGCTGACGCGCGCCCGCGCTTCCGCGATGTTGGAAATATAGGACAAGCCTCGCGCAAGCATGTTGCGTCAGGCGGGCTTCAAATCAGCCCTTGGCGTGTACTTCGTGTACTTTGGCAGCTCAGCCCTGCCGCTCGGCGAGCTTGCGCTCCCAGGCCAGCGCGTCCTTGACGATGCCTTCGAGGTCGTCGTGCTTCGGCCGCCAGGGCAGCGCCGCCAGGATCGCGCTGTTGTCGGCGATCAGCGCGTCCGGATCGCCCGCGCGCCGCCCCTCGAGCTTGCGCTCGATCGTGACGTTGGTCACCCGGTCGACCGCGTCGAGCACCTGCAGCACCGAGAAACCGCGGCCATAGCCGGCGTTGAGCGTGTGGCTCTCGCCGGGCTTGGCGATCAGCAGGTCGAGCGCATCGACATGCGCCGCGGCCAGGTCGCTGACATGGATATAGTCGCGCACGCCGGTGCCGTCGGGCGTGTCGAAATCGGTGCCGAACACGCCGACCGAAGCCCGCTTGCCGGTGGCGGCTTCCACCGCGACCTTGATCAGATGCGTCGCCCCCGCGGTCGACTGGCCCGAGCGGCCCTGCGGGTCGGCGCCCGCCACATTGAAATAGCGCAGCGCCGCATAGTTGATCGGATGCGCCGCGGCGACGTCCTTCAGCATGATCTCGGTCATCAGCTTGGACATGCCGTACGGGTTGATCGGCAGCTTGGGACTGTCCTCGCGCACCGGCACGACTTCGGGAATGCCATAGGTCGCGGCGGTCGAGGAGAAGATGAAGTGCTTCACGCCTTCCGCCACCGCGCTCTCGATCAGCGATCGGCTCGCGGCGGTGTTGTTGCGATAATATTTGAGCGGGTCGCTCACGCTCTCGGGCACCACCACCGATCCGGCGAAGTGCATGATCGCGATCACGCCGTGCGCGCGGATCGTCGCGCGCACCTTGTCGTCGTCGGCGATATTGGCGACCACCAGCGTGGCGCGCGGATCGACCGCCCAGTCGAAGCCGGTGACGAGATTGTCGACCACGACGACCTTCCAGCCGGCATCGAGCAGCGCCAGCACGGCATGGCTGCCGATATAGCCCGCCCCGCCCGTCACCAGCACCGTGCCTTCGCGCATTCTTCGCATCCCCGACCTTTGTTCCGGCTCCGCTCAATCCTATCTATGCGCCGATAGCAAGGAGTTCGCGATGAGCATTGAAACCGCAACGCTGGCCGGCGGCTGCTTCTGGTGCACCGAGGCCGTGTTCAACGACGTTATCGGCGTCCAGTCGGTCGAAAGCGGTTATATCGGGGGCACCACGGAAAACCCGACCTACAAGGAAGTCTGCACGGGCACGACCGGGCATGCCGAAGCGATCCGGGTGAGCTTCGACACTGACCAGATCTCCTATGGCGAGATTCTCGACATCTTCCTGGCGACGCACGACCCCACCCAGCTCAACCGCCAGGGCAATGATATCGGCACCCAGTATCGCTCGGCGATCTTCCCGCATTCGGCGGAGCAGGAGCGCGAGGCGCTCGACGCGATCGAGCGCGCCCGGCCCGACTGGCCCGAGCCGATCGTCACTGCGATCGAGCCGCTCGGCGAATGGTGGTCGGCCGAGGACTACCACCAGGAATATTGGCAGGGCGAAGGCCAGCGCAATCCCTATTGCCTGGCGGTGATCCCGCCCAAGCTGCGCAAGCTCCGCAAGAGCTTCGCCGCGCGCAGCAAGGAAGGCGCGACCCCTGCCTGATCGCAGTTGCGACAGCGGCGCGGCTGTGGTGAGGGAGCAGCGATGACGCTCCCCGGCCGCAGCTTCGCCGCCTTCCTGTTCGACATGGACGGCACCCTGGTGAACTCCATGGCGGTGGTCGACCGCGTCTGGCGCGCCTGGGCAGCGCGGCACGGGATCGCGACCGAGCCGCTGATGTCCGCGCTGCACGGCGTGCGCGCGATCGAGACGATCCGCCGCTTCGCGCCCGCCGGCGTCGACGCCGAAGCCGAGACCGAAGCGCTCACCCAGGCCGAGATCGACGATGTCGACGGGCTGGTCGAGATCAGTGGCGCGGCGGCCTTCCTCGCGCGCCTGCCCGCCGATCGCTGGGCGCTGGTCACCTCGGCGCCGCGCGCGCTGGCGCTGCGGCGGCTGGAGGCGGCCGGTGTCGCCTTGCCCTCGGTGGTGATCACCGCCGAGGACGTCGCGCACGGCAAGCCGGCGCCCGACTGCTTCCTCGCCGCTGCGGCGCTGCTCGGCGTCGACATCGCCGATTGCCTGGTCTGGGAGGACAGCCCCGCCGGCCTCGCCGCCGCCGATGCCGCCGGCGCCGCGGCGATCGTGATCACCGAGACGCATCACGACGCGATGGACACCCCGCATCCGGCCCGCACCGATTATCGCGGCCTCGAGGTGGAGACCGACGCCCGGGGCTGGCTGAGGCTGGTCGCGCGCTAGCGGTGCGCGGCGCGGCGCAGGCGGTCGTTGATCGCCACGCCGATGCCGGTCTCGGGAATCGGCGCCACGGCGATGGCAAGCGCGTCGCTCGCATCGGCGCGGTGGAGCGCGTCGAACAGGTTCGCGGCGGCTTCGGTGAGGTCGCCGCTGGGGGATAGGGTTTCGTTGCCGGTTATTGGGCCGAAGCCGATGAAGTATTCGCCGTCCCGCGCGTCGGTGGCGTTGAGGCGCACAGGCTTGGACGGGGCGTAATGGCTGTCGAGCTGGCCGGGCGCAGTGATCCCCTGGCTGTTCCCCGGCGAAAGCCGGGGCCCAGGGTCGGAGAGCGACTCGTCCCGCGACCTTGGGCCCCGGCTTTCGCCGGGGAACAGCTGATCGCGCGTAAGCGGCCCGGGCCGCAAAATCGAAGACCCCATCACGATCGTCGACTCCACCCCCGCCGGCGTGGCGCCGTCGTCGATCACCAGCGGGATGCGCCCGGCCAGGCTCTTCGCGACATGCTCGGCCCGGGTCGGGCTGATCGAACCGCTGGCATTGGCCGAGGGCGCGGCGAGCGGCTTGCCCGACGCCTTCAGCAGCGCCTGCATCGCCCGGTGGCGCGGCACCCGGATCGCGATCGTGTCGAGCCCGGCAGTGACCAGCGCGGCGATGCCGGCATCGGGTCGCACCGGCAGCACCAAAGTCAGTGGCCCCGGCCAGAAGCGCGTCGCCAGATCGCGCGCGGCATCGTCGAACAGCGCGATCCGCTCGGCGGCGGCCAAATCGGGGACATGGACGATCAGCGGGTTGAAGCTCGGCCGGCCCTTGGCGGCATAGATGCCCGCCACCGCGCGCGACTCGGTGGCGTCGGCGGCCAAGCCATAGACGGTTTCGGTGGGCACCGCGACGCATTCGCCGGCGCGAATCAGCGCGGCGGCCTCGGCGATCGCAGCCGTGCCGTAAGGTAAGATGCGCGGATTTGTCGGGCTCACTTTTGGCGAGCTATACGGCGCGAAACCAGACCACAAGAGAGGCAATATGTTCACCCCCGCCACCGCCGACCAGCGCTTCGTGCTCGAGACCATTGTCCGCCTGGGCGAGATCAGTGCGGAGGCGGCCGAGATGGCTGATG
>NZ_JARQXA010000008.1 GCF_029543155.1 Sphingomonas sp. HITSZ_GF
AGAAGGGACTGGCGCGCAGGTTAGGGTAGAGTCCCTGTTCCCACGCGGTTCCCCGGCGAACGCCGGGGCCCAGGGTTTCTCTGCCGAATCGCTTGTGACCCTGGGCCCCGGCTTTCGCCGGGGAACAGAGAATGGCGGCGGATAGGCCGACAAAGCCCTACCGCTCGCCTACCCCACCCGCTACACGCCTCCCCGTCCCTGACATCATCGTGCGGCCGCGTCCCCGCCGTCTCGGACCCGCGGCCCGTCCAAAGGCCGAACGGTCAGCCCGGGCGTGGAAGGAATATCATGCGCGTCGTTTCCGGCATTCAGACCACCGGCAATCTCCACCTCGGCAACTACCTTGGGGCGATCAAGAACTGGGTGGCGATGCAGGACCAGGGAGAATGCCTGTTCTTCCTCGCCGATCTCCATGCGCTGACGGGGAATATCTCGCCGCAGGAACTCGCCAATTCCACCATCGAGATGGCCGCGACACTGCTGGCGTCGGGCATCGACGATCGCGCGATCCTGTTCAACCAGGCGCGCGTGCCCGCGCATGCCGAGCTGTGCTGGATCCTCAACGGCACTGCGCGCATGGGCTGGCTGAACCGCATGACCCAGTGGAAGGACAAGGCGGGCAAGAACCGCGAGGGCGCCAGCGTCGGCCTGTTCACCTACCCGGTGCTCCAGGCGGCCGACGTGCTCGTCTATAAGGCCACGCACGTGCCCGTCGGCGAGGACCAGAAGCAGCATCTCGAGCTGGCGCGCGACATCGCTACCAAGTTCAACACTGATTTCGACGTCGAGCTGTTCCCGCTGCCCGAGCCGTTCATCTCCAAGGCGGCGCCGCGGATCATGTCCTTGCGCGACGGCAGCGCCAAGATGAGCAAGTCCGATCCCTCGGATCTGTCGCGCGTCAACCTCTCGGACGACGACGACACGATCGCGCAGAAGTTCCGCAAGGCGAAGACCGATCCCGAGCCGCTGCCCGATTCGTTCGAGGCGCTGGCCGAGCGCCCCGAGGCGAAGAACTTGGTGACGATCTTCGCCGCCCTGTCGGACCGCGATCCGCAGGCGGTGGTCGCCGAGTTCGCCGGCCAGGGCTTCGGCGCGTTCAAGCCCGCGCTGGCGGATCTCGCCATCTCGGTGCTCGCGCCGATCCGCACGCGTCTGACCCAGCTGATGGACGATCGCGCGGCCGTGGGCGCGCAGCTCGCCAGGGGCGCCGAGCGTGCCAACGCCCTCGCCGCGCCGACCCTGCTCGCCGCGCAAAAGGCCGTCGGCCTGCAGGTCTAGAAAAGGTCCTCCCCCGGAGGGGGAGGGGGACCAGCGAAGCTGGTGGAGGGGGCTTGCCGCGCGCGATATCGCCTGCGGCGTGCCCTCTCCACCACCGCCGATCGGCGGCGGTCCCCCTCTCCCTCCGGGAGAGGATTTGGAACCCTTAAGGGCACCATCGGGTTTCTATGGGCGGAGAGTGCCCATGCGTAGCCTGATCCCCGTGCTGCTCCTCGGGAGCGCAGTTGCAGCCTGTAGCGGTGGTGGAGGCTCTTCCGGCGGTGGCGGTGGCACCGTCGTCACGCCAACGCCGACGCCCGCCCCCGGATCGACGCCCACCCCTTTGCCCACAACAACTCCCACGCCCACGCCGGCGAGCACCGAGCCCGCCACGGGTTCCGACTTCACTGCCGGCATCGCCGCGCTCTATTCCACCCAGGCCGATATCACTGCCTGCCAGGCCGGCGTGCTCAAGCCCGAGGTCGGCGCCCGCGTTCTCGCCACGCTCAACGACATCCGCGCGCATCACCGCTTGCCCGCGGTCACCTATGCCAGCACCGAGGATGCGGCCGTCCAGCAATCGGCGCTGATGATGGCCGCCAACGGCCAGCTCAGCCACACGCCGCCCTCGACCTGGAACTGCTACACCGCCGCCGGCGCCACCGCGGCCGGGCAGAGCAACATCTATCTCGGGATGGGCGGCGGGCTGCGCTACACCCAGGATGCCGACATCCTGATCGGCTGGCTCACCGACACCAACAATCTGGTCGCCAACAATATCGGCCATCGCCGCTGGCTGCTCCACCCCTTCCTCTCGACCATCTCCTATGGCCGGGTGGCGGGACGCTACCAGACCTCGAACCGCACCGACGGCGCCTCGATCAAGGTGATCAACAGCAGCCAGAATACCGCAGGCCCGCTGCCCGACTATGTCGCCTATCCCTTCGAGGACTATCCGGCCCGCTATTTCGACACCAGCGCGCTGCTCAGCTTCGGGGTGATCGCCAACAAGAGCTCGAACTTCGGCGCCAACAGCGCCGTCAACTTCTCCGCCGCGACGATCAGCGTGCGGGTGCGCGGCGGCGCGGCGCTCACCGTATCGAACATATCGTTCGACAATGACGGCTATGGCCTGCCCAACAATCTGCAATGGAGCGTCGCCGGGCTGGCGGCGAACACGATCTATGACGTGACGATCAGCAACGTCACCGTCAGCGGCGCGACGCGCAGCTACAGCTATTATTTCCGGCTGGTGCCCTGAGCCGATCGGCCCGGGATATTATGTCTAGTCATAAAGGAAAAGGCCGGGGCTTGCCCCCGGCCTCTCCGCACGCCCCTTGCCGGGCATATCAGGGTGGAGGCGTGACCGATCACGTTGCCCCGCTCTCAGCTCCTCCACCCTGCCCTCCCGGGGGACGGGAGGGAACATATCCGTTGCGACCCCCAGTAACGCTTGGCCTGAGCCCTTAGCCTTCCAGCGTGCGCATCAGCGTGCGCACCGCGGTATCGATCTCCACGTCCTTGCCGCGCAGCTCCTCGATGCGCTTCACCGCATGGATCACGGTCGAGTGATCGCGGTTGCCGAACTTGCGGCCGATCTCCGGCAGCGAGCGCGTGGTCAGCCGCTTGGCGAGGTACATCGCGATCTGGCGCGGCCGGGCGATCGCCACGGCGCGGCGCTCGGAGATCAGGTCGATCTGCTTGACTTCGAAATGCGCCGAGACCGCGCGCTGGATCTCGTCGATCGTGATGCGGCGCTGCGCCGAGCGCAGCACTTCGCCAAGCACGTTGGTGGCGAAGTCGATCGTGATCACTTCGCCGTTGAGCTGCGCATAGGCGACGAGGCGGTTGAGCGCGCCTTCGAGCTCGCGGACATTGGTGGTGATCCGTGCGGCGAGCAGGTCCATCACTTCGTGCGGCATCGTCACTGCCGGCATGTCGAGCAGCTTGCGGCCGACGATCGCACGGCGCAGCTCCAGCTCGGCCGGCTTGATGTCCGCCACCAGCCCGGAAGCCAGACGCCCGGCAAGCCGCGGCTCGAAACCTTCGAGCGCCTGGGGCGCGCGGTCGGCTGCGATCACCAGGCGCTTGCCCGACGACATGAACTCGTTGACGGTGTGGAAGAATTCCTGCTGCGTCGCGTCCTTGCCGCCGATGAACTGCAGGTCGTCGATCATCAGCAGATCGACTGAGCGCAGCCGCGCCTTGAACGCGTGCGTGTCCTTGTTGCGCAGCGCCTGCACGAACTCGAACATGAAGCGCTCGGCAGTCACGTAGATCGCAGTCGCTTCGGGATTGGCTTCCAGGAAGGCATGGCCGATCGCGTGCATCAGGTGCGTCTTGCCCTGGCCCGTGCCGGCATGAAGGTAGAGCGGGCTGAACCGCGGCGCGCCGGGCTCGGCCATCGCCTTGGCGGCGTTGCACGCCACGCGATTGGTCGCGTCGATCACGAACCGCTCGAAGGTGAAACGCGGATCGAACTGCGGGCGCTCGGCCGGCGCCGCAGTGGCGGCAGCCGCCACCGGCGCCGAATCGGCCGTCGCAGCCGCCGCGCTCAGCACGCGCTTGGGCTCCTCGGCCACGGTCTCGATCGAGACGCTGCGCACCGCCGGGATCTGGCTGCGGAATTCGAGCAGCAGGCGCTCGGCATAGTGATTTTTGACCCACTGGGTCATGAAGGCCGACGGCAGGCCCAGGCGCACGATCTCGGCATCGCTGCCCTCGATCAGGACGACCGGCTTCAGCCATTGGTCGAACAGGCGCTGGCCCGCAGAGCGGCGCAGATTCGCGCGCACATGCGACCATGCCTTGGCAACCGCAGCTTCCATCCCGTCCCGCTCCAAGGCCTGAACCTGAGTCACCGTGACGCACCCCTCCTTCGCGGAAAGCTTCTGCATCCCGCGCATCAATTCGATCCGACATGAAGCCCGCCTGCACCGGACATCCCCGGTCATGGCGCAGTGGGCCGCGTTACACCCGAGTGAGCTTGCCCCCCGGACACCCGGGCAAGAATCTCGCCTGGGAGGTCTGTTTTAGGGAGCCCTTTTCGAGTCGAGCAAGGGGGTCCCATGTAAAGATTCTGAAATAGTTTTGTTGACTCGGCCTAACCCACGGAAATGCGTGGGGGTGCGGATTTAAGCATCGGAAATTCCAGCATTTCTGGAATTGTTGCAATCCAATGGCAGTGCGACTCGCGCGTTTCCGAGGGTTCCAGGATCGTAACCATGATTCGTTCCGCAAGCCCCTGGCGGACACGACAAAAACCCCGCGGAACCGGTGTCCCGCGGGGCATTGTTACGGAAAAGTTACGGTTATGCCAGCGCTTCGACGCGCTTGTTCAGACGCGCGAACTTGCGCGAGGCCGTGTTCTTGTGGAGCACGCCCTTGGCAACGCCGCGCGCCATCTCCGGCTGCGCAGCGGCGAGCGCGGCAGCAGCCGCGGCCTTGTCGCCAGCCTCGAGGGCCGACTCGACCTTCTTCACGAAGGTGCGGATACGGCTCACGCGGGTGCCGTTGATCTCCGCACGGCGCGCATTGCGCCGGATACGCTTCTTCGCTTGCGGCGTATTCGCCATTCCGTCTCGTTCCTAGCTCGAAATGTTTAGGGCGCGGGGAACATGCCTCCACGCCCGGAAAGACGGGCCCCTTAGCGCCACAGACGATTCGGGTCAACCGCCAGAGAACACGATATGGCATTTGGAGACGTTCGTGCCGTCGTCCGAGCCCATCGGCCCGCCCGGCTCGATCGAATCGAGCACCAGCCTGCCGTCGATCCATTTCGCGGTGCCGCGCTGGAGGACTTTGCCCTCCCTGCCGTGCAGGAGCTCGAACCTGCCGCTTGCGGCATCCCATCGATAATAGCCGCTCCCGCTCACCTTCGTCTCGAACATGTCGTCGGGCCGGGTCCAAGTGTAATAGCCATCGGCGGTGAAGGCCATCTCCGACACCTCGGCACCCAGGCAGCCCGACTGTTCCCGCTTGCCGAAGGTGCCCGACAGCACCTGCGCGTCGCGGGCGATCACTATCAGCCGCCCGTGCGCTTCCCCGTTTTCGCCCTGCGCCCAGAAGTGGATCTCCGCGCCCGGCACCGCATCCGCCGCAATCCGCAGCTGCCGCCGCGCGCTGCCCTTTTCGCGCACCAGCTTCACGCCCGCGCCCTCGACCTTCCAATCGTCGAGGCATTTGGAGGGCATTTCCTCAGGGGGCATGCCATGGCCGGCAACGCGCATCGGCACGAGCGTCACCGTCTCGCCTTGCCGCGCCACTCTCGGCGCATAGCTGATCGCGAAGCCGAGCCCGCGGCATGCCTCGTCGCGCGGAGTCGGGGGCACCGGCACTCCCTGCGCCAGCAACATGAACAGTGAAAGCATGTCCCCTCCCTATTTCTGGCAGGCGGGGCACCAGAAGGTGGACCGCCCCGAATCGACCCGCCGCTCGACGAGCCCGCCACAGCCGCAGGGCTCGCCTTCCCTACCGTACACCCGCCACTCCTTGGCGAAATAGCCGAGTTCGCCGTCCGGCCGCGCATAGTCGCGAATCGTCGAGCCGCCGGCGGCGATCGCGCTTTCCAGGACCGCGCGAATCGCTGCGACCAGCTTCTCCAGCTTCGCCTTCGAGATCGATCCGCCTTCGCGGGTCGGCGCGATGCGCGCGATGTAGAGCGCCTCGCACACATAGATGTTGCCCAGCCCCGCGACGGTGCGCTGGTCGAGCAGCAGCGCCTTCACCGGCGCGATCCGGTCCTTGAAGACGCGCGCCAGATGCGCCGCGTTGAAATCCGGCCCCAGCGGCTCGGGGCCCAGCGCGACGAAAGGCGCCCAGGTGGCGATCTCCGCAGTCGGCACCAGGTCCACCGATCCGAATCGCCGCGGGTCGTTGAGCGCGAGCCGGTGATGCTGCGTCTCCAGCACCATATGATCATGCTTGCCGATCTCCGCGGGATCGATCCGCCAGCGCCCCGACATGCCGAGATGGAAGATCAGCGTGTCCCCCCGATTCGTCTCGATCAGCCCATATTTGGCGCGGCGGCCCATGCCGGTGACGATCGCCCCGGTCAGCCGCTGGCCCAGCCCTTCGGGAAAGGGCCGGCGAAGATCGCCGCGGTGCAGGGTCACGCGCTGGATCGTCTCGCCCTTGAGCACGGGCTCCAGCCCGCGCACGGTCGTCTCTACTTCGGGTAGTTCAGGCATGGGACGTACCTAACGCGCCAAACCCCTGTCCGTCATCCCCGCGAAGGCGGGGATCCATTCAACCTGCACTGCCAATGGATCCCCGCCTTCGCGGGGATGACGAGTTAAAGGCGATGACGCGCGAGGAAACCGCCGCTAGAGCCGCTGACATGACCGACACCGTCTCCTTCGGCTACGAAGACGTGGCCCCCGAGGAAAAGACCCGCCGCGTCGGCGAGGTCTTCTCCAGCGTCGCCGCCAAATACGACCTGATGAACGACGCCATGTCGGGCGGGCTCCACCGGCTGTGGAAGGACAAGTTCGTCCGCCGCGTGAAGCCGCGCGCAGGCGAGCACATTCTCGACATGGCGGGCGGCACCGGCGACATCGCCTTCCGCATGGTGAAGTCAGGCGCGTCCATCACGGTCGCTGACATCAATCCCGAGATGCTCGCCGTCGGCATCGAGCGCGCCGCCGAGCGCGGGATCGCCAGCGGGCGCGAGCCCGACACCGGGAGCCTGGTGTGGAGCGAGGCCAATGCCGAGACGCTGCAATGGCCCGACAAGTTCTTCGACGCCTATACGATCGCCTTCGGTATCCGGAACGTGACCGACATCCCCAAGGCGCTCCGCGAGGCGCACCGCGTGCTCAAGCGCGGCGGACGGCTGTTCGTGCTCGAATTCTCGACCACCGAGTGGCCGGGCTTCTCCGAAGTCTATGACGCCTATTCCCACAAGCTGGTCCCCAAGCTCGGCCAGATGTTGGCAGGCGACGCGGAGAGCTATCGCTACCTGATCGAATCGATCCGCCGCTTCCCGAAGATGCCCGAGTTCGAGGCGATGATCCGCGAGGCCGGCTTCACCCAGACCAAGGTCGAGCCGCTGCTCGGCGGGCTGGTCGCGATCCATTCGGGCTGGAAGATTTGAGGCCAGTGCCCTTCACCGATTTCCGTCATCCCGGCGAAAGCCGGGATCTCATGCGGCGGCGCGAACGGCTTGTGGCCCGAGATCCCGGCTTTCGCCGGGATGACGGTTTCCTCGCATGACCGCCCCCGCCGTCCATCTCTGGCGCCTGCTCAAATGGGGCCGCATCCTGGCGCGCCACGGCGCCCTGCGCGGCATCGAGCAGGATCCGCACACGCCTCGCCCGGTTCGCCGCGTGGCGCGCATCGCCCGTTTCGGCGCGCGCGTGCCCAAGGTGCCGCATTATGCCGACGCCTTCCAGGCGATCGGCCCCGCCGCGATCAAGCTCGGCCAGACGCTCGCCACCCGCCCCGATCTGGTCGGCGACGAGGCCGCGCACGATCTGCTGCGCCTGCAGGACGCACTGCCGCCTTTGCCTTTCCCGGTGATCCGCCAGCGGATCGAGGGCAGCTTCGGCCGCCCGCTCGAGACCTTCTTCGACGAGTTCGACGAGCATCCCGTCGGCGCCGCCTCGATCGCGCAGGTCCACCGCGCAGTGACCACCGATGGCCGCCAGGTCGCGGTCAAGGTGCTGCGCCCCGGCATCGAGACCGAGTTCGCCAAGGCGATCGACACCTATGAATGGGCCGCCGCCCAGGTCGAGAGCATGGGCGGCGAGGCCTCGCGCCTGCGCCCGCGCCTCGTCATCGAGACGTTCAAGCGCTGGACCGCGCGCGAGCTCGATCTGCGCCGCGAAGCCGCCTCCGCCTCGGAACTCGCCGAGGGCATGCAGGCCGAGCCGGATTTCATGGTCCCGCAGATCGACTGGCAGCGCACCACCGGCAAGGTGATGACGCTCGAATGGATCGACGGCATCAAGCTCTCGCACCGCGATCGGCTGATCGAAGCCGGGCATGACACGCGCTTGCTCGCCAGCCGGCTGATCAAGGCGTTCCTGCGCCAGGCGATCGCCGAGGGCTTCTTCCATGCCGACATGCATCAGGGGAACCTGTTCGCGCTCCCCGATGGCCGCATCGCCGCGATCGACTTCGGCATCATGGGCCGGATCGACCGGCGCGCCCGCGTCTGGCTCGCCGAGATCCTCTACGGGCTGATCACCGGCAACTACAAGCGCGTCGCCGAAATCCATTTCGAGGCCGGCTATGTCCCGCCGCACCACAATGTCGCCGAGTTCGCCACCGCCCTGCGCGCGGTCGGCGAGCCGATGCGGGGCCTTGCGGTCAAGGACATGTCGATGGGCGCGATGCTCGACGGCCTGTTCTCGATTACCCGCGACTTCGACATGCAGACCCAGCCCCACCTCCTTCTGCTCCAGAAGACGATGGTGATGGTCGAGGGCGTCGCGCGCACGCTCGATCCCGACATCAACCTGTGGGACGTCTCGGCGCCGTTCGTGCGGGAATGGATTCGAACTGAACTGGGGCCGGAGGCCAAGATCGCCGATAGGATCGTCGAGGACATCCGCACCCTCGCCCGCCTGCCCGATCTGATCCGCAACATCGAGCTGCGCTTCCCGGCACCGGGCGGCGCCCCGCCGGCGCCGCCGCTCAAGGAGATCGAGCGGATCCGCGTGGTCGGCGGCTGGCGCTATGCGGCGGTGGCGGTGATCTCGGGCGCGGTCGGCGCCGCGGCGATGATGTACCTGCTCTCGTGAAGCCCCGCGCGATCCAGTGGCTGGCCGAGCCGACGCGCTTCGCCGCGCTCGGCCGCGGCCGCGCCCGGATCGCGCTCGGCATCCTCGGCCTGTTCCTGCTGCTCTCGCTCACCGCGCTGATCGCCGCCGGCCCGCCGCCGGTGAGCGGCGACCCCGCCAAGCGCGCCGACGACCAGAGCGACGTCGTCCTCTACGAGAATATCGTCGCCGGCGTCGCGCATGGCCAGGGCTATTACCAGGTTGCCGCCGATTCGCTGCGCGCCGGCAACTATCCGCTGCGCCCCTTCATCTGCTTCCGCCTGCCCGGACTCGCGATGGTCGAGGCGCACCTGCCCAAGCCGGTGACGCTGGGCCTGCTCTACGCGCTTGTCTTTGCGGTCTTCGCGGTCTGGGGCATGAAGCTGCGCGCCGGCATGACCCGCTGGCCGCCCGTGGCGATCGGCCTCACCTTGCTCGCCGGCGGGCTGATGGCCTTCGTCCAGCCGGACCTCTGGGCGTTCCACGAAATCTGGGCGGGCCTGCTCGTCGCGCTGTCGCTCGGCATCCGCAAGCAAGGCCGCTGGGTCGAGGCAGTAGCGATCGGCCTGCTCGCCATGCTGATCCGCGAGACCGCCGCGCTGTTCGCCCTCGTCATGCTCGCCGCCGCCTGGCTCGAGGGTCAGAAGCGCGAAGCGATCGGCTGGGGCGTCGCGCTTGCCTGCCTGGCGGTCGCGCTCGGCTTCCACTTCCACGCGGTCAGCCAGGTCACCAGCGCCGCGGACCCGACCTCGCCGGGCTGGAGCGGCCTCGGCGGCTACGGCTTCTTCGCCAAGACGCTCGTCCTCTCCACCGCGCTCCAGCTTTTCCCGATGGCGATCGGCGTGCTGCTCGCCACGCTCGCCTTGTTCGGCTGGATCGGCTGGAAGGACCAGGCCGCCGCGCGCGTCGCCGGCACGCTCGCCGCCTTCGGCGTGGTGATCGCGCTCTTCGCCCGGCCCGATACCTTCTACTGGGCGCTGATGATCGCTCCGCTCTCGCTGATCGGCCTCGCCTTCGTCCACGACGCGCTGCGCGACCTGTTCCGCCAGGCGCTCGACAGGCGTAGGATCACCGTGACAAAGGTCACTCGATGAAGAAGATCCTCCTGATCGTCGGCGGCGGCATCGCGGCGTACAAGGCGTGCGAGCTGATCCGCCTGTGCCGCAAGGCCGGGATCGAGGTGAAGTGCGTGCTCACCGCCGGCGGCCAGCATTTCGTCACCCCGATGACGCTCGCGGCCCTGTCCGAGAACCAGGTCTATACCAACCTGTTCGACCTCAAGGACGAGGCCGAGATGGGCCATATCCAGCTCAGCCGCGAAGCCGACCTGGTCGTTATCGCCCCGGCCACCGCCG
Organism: Sphingomonas sp. HITSZ_GF; assembly: GCF_029543155.1. Taxonomy (GTDB): domain Bacteria; phylum Pseudomonadota; class Alphaproteobacteria; order Sphingomonadales; family Sphingomonadaceae; genus Sphingomonas. The sequence goes on from NZ_JARQXA010000008.1 coordinate 10,376, forward strand.
ATCTGATGGCGAAGATGGCCGCCGGCATCGCCGACGACCTTGCCACCACGCTCCTCCTCGCCACCGACAAGCCGGTGCTCGCCGCGCCGGCGATGAACGTCCGCATGTGGCAGCACGCCGCCACCCGCCGCAACGTCGCGACGCTGCGCGGCGACGGCGTGACCGTACTCGAGCCCGATGAGGGCCCGATGGCCTGCGGCGAATATGGCCCCGGCCGCCTGCCCGAGCCCGAGGCGATCCTCGCGGCGATCCAGCGCCACTTCGGTGCTGCGGGCAAGCTCACGGGCAAGCACATCCTCGTCACCGCCGGCCCCACGCATGAGCCGATCGACCCGGTGCGCTACATCGCCAATCGCTCCTCGGGGAAGCAGGGCTATGCCATTGCCGGTGCGCTCGCCGCGCTGGGGGCGAAGGTCACGCTGGTCTCCGGCCCCGTCGCTCTCGCCACCCCGCCCGGCGTCACGCGCGTCGACGTCGAGACCGCGCAGGACATGGCCAATGCCGTCGCCCAGGCGCTGCCCGCCGACGCCGCGGTGATGGTCGCGGCGGTGGGCGACTGGCATGCCGAGCGGGCGGAGCAGAAGCTCAAGAAGCAGGCCGGAACCCCGCCGACGCTCCACCTCTCCGAGAACCCCGACATCCTCGCGATGCTCGCCGCCAGCCCGCGCCGGCCGGGCCTCGTCGTGGGCTTCGCCGCCGAAACCGAGCAGGTGATCGATCACGCCACCGCGAAAAGGACTCGCAAGGGCGCAGACTGGATTGTCGCCAACGATGTTTCGGGCGATGTGATGGGCGGTGAAGCCAATGCCGTTCATCTCGTCACCGCCGAAGGTGTCGAAAGCTGGGAACGCCTGCCCAAGGACGAAGTCGCCCGCCGGCTCGCGGATCGTATCGCCGATGCGCTCTAGCCTCGCGCTGCTGCTGGGCGGCGCCCTCGCGGCCTGCACGCCTGCGACCGGCCCGGGCACGCCCGCGGGCACGCCGGGCGTCGGCCTCTACACCCAGAGCTTCGGCAACACGCCGGCGAAGCAGGTCCGCACGCTGATCGTCGTGCTGCACGGCGATGCGCCGACGACCAAGCCCGATTATCACTATGCCTTCGCCCGCAGCGCGGCTGAGGCGGTCCCGCAGAGCATCGCCGTCGCGCTGCTCCGCCCCGGCTACGAGGACCCGCAGGGCCATCGCTCGCCCGGCGAGCGCGGCCAGACCACGGGCGACAACTACACGGCCGACCGCATCGCCGCGGTCGCCGAGACGATCCGCCATCTCCAGCGTCGCTACGGCCAGGCCCGCACCGTGCTGGTCGGCCATTCGGGCGGCGCCGCGATCGCCGCCGATCTCGCCGCGACGCATCCGGGGCTGGTCGACGGCATCGTCCTCGTTTCCTGCCCCTGCGCGCTGCCCGAGTGGCGCAAGCACATGAAGACCGTGTCGCCCACGCCCTTGTGGGACGCGCCGGTCGCCAGCCTCGATCCGGTCAAGCTCGTCGGCGGAATGCCGCCCGGCCTGCGCGCCGCGGTGCTCGTCGGCGCCGAGGACAAGACCACGCCGCTGCGCTTCTCGCGCCTCTATGCCGAGGCGCTGTCGCTGCGCGGGATCGCCACCGACTACCGTATCATCCCCGGCAAGGATCATGAGCTGCTCGGCGATCCCGAAGTGATCTCCGCGCTCCAGCGCCTTGCCGCCGCCCTGCCAGGAAAACCTTGATGCTCGCACCGATCCGCATTGCCCTTCAGCGCCTGCCGCATGGGGAGGGCCTGCCGCTCCCCGCCTATGCGACTGCGGGTGCCGCCGGCATGGACGTCGTCGCGGCCGAGGAGCTGGTGCTCGCCCCCGGCGCCCGCCACGCGGTGGCCACCGGCTTCGCGATGGCGATCCCCGTCGGCTACGAGGTCCAGGTGCGTCCGCGCTCGGGCCTGGCGCTCAAGCACGGCATCACCTGCCTCAACACCCCCGGCACGATCGACAGCGACTATCGCGGCGAAGTGAAGGTGATCCTCGCCAATCTCGGCGACGCACCCTTCCCGATCGCCCGCGGCGACCGGATCGCCCAGCTGGTGCCGGCACCGGTGCAGCATGCGACGCTCGACGAAGTCGCCTCGCTCGACGAGACCGCACGGGGCAGCGGGGGCTTCGGCTCGACCGGCAGATGAGCAACCTGCTCCTCCTTGCCGCGGCGCTGCAGACGGCGCCGATCGACTGGGACGCGCTGCCGCCCCTGCCCTGGCGTGCGCCTCCGATCGTCACTGCCGAGATGCAGGTCTTCGTGAAGCGCGAGGTGCGCCTGCGCAAATGCGCCACCGCCAAGCCCGGCGAGATTGCCGTCGCCGTCGCGGTGCTGCTCGACGAGAGCGGCAATATCCGCACCTCGGTGCCGCGCGCGATCGCCTGCCCCTCGGTCGAGCAATATGCCGCGGCGCTGGTGCCCGGCCTGGCGCGCGGCAACCTGCTCCCGCGCCCCGGCGCGACCGAGCAATGGTATCGCACCACGCTGACCTTCACCTGGACGCCATGACCCTCTCCGATGCGGAGCTGGAACGCTACGCCCGCCATATCGTGCTGCGCGAGATCGGCGGCGGCGGCCAGATGCGGCTGAAGAACGCCAGCGTGCTCGTCATCGGCGCCGGCGGCATCGGCGCGCCCGCGATCCAGTATCTCGCGGCTGCCGGCTTCGGGCGCCTGTCGATTGTCGATGACGACCGCGTCGACCTCTCCAATCTTCAGCGCCAGACGCTGTTCGGCACCGACGATGTCGGCCGGTCCAAGGTCAATGTCGCGGCCCGGCGGGTACGGGCGATCAATCCGCATATCGAAGTTCTGGCCTGGCAACATCGGATCGACCCGGGCAATATCGACGACCATGTCCGCGGCGCGGAAGTCGTGATCGACGGCAGCGACAACTTTGCCACCCGCCTCGCCGTCGCCGATGCCTGCCAGCGCCATCACCGCCCCCTCGTCTCCGCCGCGGTCTCCGAATTCGAAGGCCAGCTCGGCGTGTTCCGGGGCTGGGAGGCGGACAAGCCCTGCTATCGCTGCTTCGTCGGCGGCGATCCCGAGCGCCCCGGCATCAGCTGCGCCGAGCAGGGCGTGCTCGGCGCACTCACCGGGGTGATGGGCAGCCTCGCCGCGCTCGAGGCGATCCGCGCCATTGTGCCCTTCGGCGAGGATCCCGCGGGCAAGCTCCTGCTGGTCGACGCCCTCGCCTTCCGCTTCCGCACGCTGACCCTGCCCAAGGACCCCGGCTGCCCGAGCTGTAGCCACTAATCGTCATCCCGGCGAAAGTCGGGATCTCGTGCGGCTCCTGCCCCGCGCCATCTCCTGAGATCCCGGCTTTCGCCGGGATGACGATCCAGAGAGAAACTGGACTTCGCCTCCGGCTTGAGGCACCTGCCCTGCCATGACGCGCGTCCTGGTCACCGGTTCGGCCGGATTCATCGGCTTCCACACCGCGAGCAAGCTGCTCCAGCGCGGCGCGACGGTGCTGGGGGTGGACAATTTCAGCCCCTATTACGACCCGGCGCTCAAGGAAGCGCGCAACGACATCCTGTCGAACCACCCGAACTTCAAGGTCGCGCGCGTCTCGATCGACGATATGGCAAGCTTCGGTGCGCAATGGGCCGAATTCCAGCCCGACGTGGTGATCCACCTCGCCGCCCAGGCCGGCGTGCGCCATTCGATCGACAGCCCCGAATCCTATGTCTCAGCCAATCTGATCGGCACCTTCCACGTGCTCGAGCTGGCCCGCCGCCACGCCACGAGGCACCTGCTCGTGGCCTCGACCAGCTCGGTCTATGGCGCGAACACCGACATGCCGTTCACCGAGACGCAGCGCACCGCCACCCCCTTGAGCTTCTACGCCGCCACCAAGGGCGCCACCGAGCTGATGGGCCACAGCTACGCGCATCTGTTCAAGACGCCGATGACCTTCTTCCGCTTCTTCACCGTCTATGGCCCCTGGGGCCGGCCGGACATGGCGCTGTTCAAGTTCACCAAGGCGACGCTCGCGGGCGAACCGATCGACGTTTATAACAATGGCAACATGGTCCGCGACTTCACCTATGTCGACGACCTTGCCGAATCGATCGTGCGGCTGACCGAGGCCGTGCCGGGCGACACCCCGGTGGAGGGCGACAGCCTTTCGCCCGTCGCGCCCTTCCGCGTCGTCAACATCGGCGCCGGGCACCAGACCCAGCTGATGGACTATATCGGCGAGATCGAGCGCGCGCTGGGCAAGACCGCGATCAAGAACTTCCTGCCGATGCAGCAGGGTGACGTGCCTGCCACCGAGGCCTCGCACGCCCTGCTCAAGGCGCTGACCGGCTATGCGCCCTCCACTCCGCCCAGCGAAGGCGTGCCCGCCTTCATCGATTGGTATCTGGCGCATTATCGAAACTGAAACCCCTGTTCGGGCATGAAGGCGCGAGAGCGTACTTCACTGGGGTTCCTATGAGCATCGAATGGCCCGCGCATGGTTTGAAGCTGCAGGCGCGGATCGAAAGCGGCACTGCGATCATCGGCGTGATCGGCATGGGCTATGTCGGCCTGCCGCTCGCGGTGGCCTTTGGCGAAGCCGGCTGCCCGGTCCTCGCCTTCGACGTCGACCAGGCCAAGATCGACGCGCTCGACGCCGGTGAGAGCTATATCAAGCATATCGACGGCGCCCGCATCGCGCCGCTGGTGCAGAACGAGAAGCTGCGGGCCACTGCCGACCTCGCCCGGTTGGGCGAGGCCGATGTCGTGCTGATCTGCGTCCCCACGCCGCTCACCCGCCATCTCGAGCCCGACCTGAAATATGTCGAGCTGACCACCCAGGCGATCGCCAAGACGCTGCGCCGCGGCCAGCTCGTCATCCTCGAATCGACTACCTATCCGGGCACCACCCGCGAAGTGATGCAGCCGATCCTCGAAGCGGCGGGGCTGATCGCCGGCAAGGACTTCTTCCTCGCCTATTCGCCCGAGCGCGAGGACCCGGGCAACCCGACCTTCTCGACCACCAAGATCCCGAAGGTCGTCGGCGCCGACGACACCGTCTCGGCCGATCTGGCACTGAGCGTCTATCGCCACATCGTGCCCCAGGCGATCCAGGTCTCGTCCGCCGCAACGGCAGAGGCGGTCAAGATCACCGAGAACGTCTTCCGCGCGGTCAACATCGCGCTGGTCAACGAGCTCAAGCTCATCTTCACCGCGATGGACATCGATGTGTGGGAAGTGATCGACGCGGCCAAGTCCAAGCCGTTCGGCTTCATGCCCTTCTATCCGGGCCCGGGCCTGGGCGGGCACTGCATCCCGATCGACCCCTTCTACCTCACCTGGAAGGCGCGCGAGTACAACCAGCACACCAAGTTCATCGAGCTAGCCGGCCAGATCAACGCCGACATGCCGCAGCATGTCGTCCGCGTCCTAGCAGACACGATGGACGCGCGCTTCGGCCGCGGCCTGCGCGGCGCGCGCATCCTGGTGCTCGGCGTCGCCTACAAGAAGAATGTCGAGGATATCCGCGAGAGCCCGTCGCTCCGCCTGATGGAGATGATCGAGGCGCGCGGCGCCACTGCCGACTTCTTCGATCCGCACGTCGCCCAGATCGACAATACCCGCGAGCACCCGACGCTGAACTTCCGCAACGGCGTAGCGTGGGACGAAACCGAGATCGCAAAGTACGACGCGGTGCTGATCGCCACCGATCACGATGCCGTCGACTATGCGGCGCTCGCCGCCTCGGCGAAGCTGATCGTCGACACGCGCAACGCCTGCGCCCGCGCCGGCGTGCATGCGGAGAATGTGGTCCGGGCCTGAGCCCGGCCGCCTTCCAACGCAGCATGGCGCCTGATAAATAGCGGGCCATGCCGGGGCCGAACAACATCGATCCATATGCAGTGCTCGGCCTCAGCCCCAAGGCCGACGATGTCGTGATTCGCGCCGCCTGGAAGGCGCTGATGCGCAAATATCATCCCGATGCGAGCACTGCCCCGGATGCCGCCGAGCAGGCGGCCAGGATCAACGCTGCGTTCAAGCTGCTGATCACGCCCGAGGCCCGCGCCGCCTATGATCGCAGCCGCAACCCGCCGCCCAGCGCGCCGGTGCCGCGCCCCCGGCCGGCCACGGCCTGGAAAGCGGCGGCGCCCCGCACGGGCTTCGCGGCGAAGACGGCCAAATGGCGGCTCCGGCGTCGCCGGCGCGACCTCGCCATCGCCGCCTTCGTGGTCACGCTGGCCGGCGGACTGGCCTTCTATGTCGCGCGCAACGATCTCCCCTTCCCCGCGCCCGTGCAGCGCCTCGTCGACGGCATCATCACCAATCCCACCGTCGCGCAGGCGCGCGACAATGCCCGCCGCCTGCTCGGGCTCGACGCGCCGATCGTCGCGGCGACGACATCGGGCACGCCTGCCGGCAGGAACGGCCCTCCGCCCGACATCGACGAAGCAGCAATCACCGCAACGGTGGAGCAGTTCGCGGCGCTGGCCGCGCAGGACAGCGCCGCGGCAGTCGTCGAGGGGCGGAAATGCGCCGGTGCGCAGCAAGCCTCGGGCTGGGCGGCGCTGGATGGCTGCACCGCGATCGACATCGCCGGGCTGGCCTCCGCCAAGGGCATGTTCACGGCGCCCGATCCCGGCGCGGCCTATTTCGAGCAGGCCGCGCTGACCCTGCCCGAACGCTATGCTTCGGTCTCCTCCGACGCGGCGCTTGTCGCGGCCCGCATCGATCGGATCCGCGCGCTCGTCCTCGCGACGATGCTCGACAAGTTCGAGGCGCGCGTCGGCGAGCAACCACCTTCGGCGCGTCTTCCGACAGGAGAATGACCGGGTAGCCCGGCCGCTCAGCCGAAGCTTTCGCTCAGCGCGACGACTTCGAAATCATAGCGTTCCCAGCCGCGCTGCCTCGCCGCATCCGCGGTCGCGGCCTTCTTGCCCTCGGCTTCGCGCAGCGACTTGGCGTGGCCCCAGAACACTTCGGTACGCCCGCCGCCCAGATGCGCGACGATCCGCCAGTAATGGGTGAAGGGCGCGGAGGTCGGCCCGATCGTCTTCACATAGCCGTCGGGCATGGTCGCGGTGAGGTAGCGCTTCTTCTTCGCCATGCGCCGCTCCTAGCCGATCGCCGCGCCCCCTTGGAAGCGCCCCCTCCCAATCCCCACATAGCGGAGCGAAAGGGAGATTCCCCATGACCGACTATCGCAAGACCGAATCCGCCCTCGCCGCGCTGTCGCCCGAGGAATATCGGGTCACCCAGCAGAACGGCACCGAGCGCCCCGGCACCGGCAAATACCTCAACAACAAGGACGCCGGCATCTATGTCGACATCGTCTCGGGCGAGCCGCTGTTCGCCTCGACCGACAAATATGAATCCGGCTGCGGCTGGCCCAGCTTCACCCGGCCGATCGAGCCCGCTAATGTCGCCGAGCTGGGCGATGCCAGCCACGGCATGATCCGCACCGAAGTCCGCTCGGCCGGCGGCGACAGCCATCTCGGCCACGTCTTCGACGACGGGCCGCTGGATCGCGGCGGGCTGCGCTACTGCATCAACTCCGCCTCGCTGCGCTTCGTGCCGCGCGCGCAGATGGAGGCCGAAGGCTATGGCGCCTATCTGGACCAGGTCCGCGAACCGGCCTGAGCTTGCAATGTAGGATTTCGCCTGCTGTCATCGTGCGGCGGCCTCGCGCCGCCGCTCTTTGACAGGTCGGAACCTCGATTTTATTTCCGCACAAGCGCGAACTTCGTGAAGTTTGGAGCCTATCCGGGACGGCGGCTCGCCATGAAATCGCGAATCGCCGGGGCGATGTCCTCGCGCTCCAGCGCCACCGCGATGTTCGCCTGGATGAAGCCGGCCTTGTCGCCGCAGTCATAGCGCGTGCCGGCGAAGGTGACGCCGTGGAACTGCTGGTCGCCGATCATCTGCGCCATCGCGTCGGTCAGCTGGATCTCGCCGCCCGCGCCCTTGCCCTGCTTCTCGAGCACCCGCATCACTTCGGGCTGCAGGATATAGCGGCCGATCACCGACAGGTTCGACGGCGCCGTGCCCGCTGCAGGCTTCTCGACCAGCCCCTTCACCTCGGTCAGCGCGCCGTCCTGCGCGCCCGGCGTGATGATGCCGTAGCGATGCGTCTGGTCGTCGGGCACCACTTCGGCGCAGATCAGGTTGCCGCCGACCTTGTTATAGGCATCGACCATCTGCTTCAGGCAGCCCGGCTTGCCGAGCATGAAGTCGTCGGCGAGCAGCACCGCGAAGGGCTCGTCGCCCACGATGTCACGGGCGCACCACACGGCATGGCCCAGGCCCATCGGCTCCTGCTGGCGGACATAGGCCACGGCGCCGGGCTTCAGGCGGGTCGCGTCGAGGATGTCGAGCGACTTGCCGCGGGCCGACATCGTGGTCTCGAGCTCATAGGCGATGTCGAAATGGTCCTCGATCGCGCTCTTGCCGCGGCCGGTTACGAAGATCATCTGCTCGATGCCGGCCTCCAGCGCCTCGTCCACGGCGTACTGGATCAGCGGGCGGTCGACGACGGGAAGCATTTCCTTCGGCATCGCCTTGGTTGCCGGCAGAAAACGAGTACCCAGGCCGCCCACGGGGAACACGGCCTTTCGCAACGGCTTGATGGTCATAACCCGAATTGATCTCCGAAATACTCGCGCGCTGCTACCCGCCATTGCGGCGCCGCGCAATCGGTATAGCGTGCGCGGAGAGCGGCGATTGCGGCGAAGACAGCCTCGTATTGCACTGCAACATATGCGATGTCGCGGGCATGCCGATTGCTGTGCTGCGCCTGTCCTTTGCCCTGATGGCCCTTGTTGTGACCTTCCTCGCGCTGACTCCGGGGCCAATGGGGCAGGTCGTCGAATCCGGGCCCGCGCGACACTTGCTTGCCTTTGCCGCCCTGCCCGTGCTGAGCAGCCTCGCCTGGCCGCAGGTGAAGCCGATCTGGCAGTTCCTCGCCTTCGCCCTTTTCGGCGCCGCGATCGAGATCGCCCAGCTGCTGATGAACGTCGGCCGCCTCGCCGAATGGGATGACTGGGCAAACGACCTGATCGCCACGGCGGTCGCGCTGATGCTGGTCGCCGCAGGCCGCACCTGGCTCGAGCGCCAGGCACGGTTAGAGGCGCGTTAAGCCCGATCTGCTATGCGGACGGGCATGTCCAAGCCGTCCCGCCGCATCCTCCTGATCTTCGGCACCCGCCCCGAGGCCATCAAGCTCTTCCCGGTCGTCCGCGCGCTCGCCGCCGTCCCCGGGCTCGACGTGCGGACCTGCGTCACCGCCCAGCATCGCGGGCTGCTCGATCAGGTGCTGTCGATCGCCGGGCTGACGCCCGACGTCGACCTCGACCTGATGGAGCCGGGCCAGACGCTCGACCAGCTCACCGCCCGGCTGCTCACCGGCCTGGGCAAGGTGATGGACGACGAGAAGCCCGACCGAGTGATCGTCCAGGGCGACACCGCCACCGCCATGGTCGGCGCGCTCGCGGCCTATTATCGCAAGGTCCCGGTCAGCCATGTCGAGGCCGGGCTGCGCTCGGGCGACATCTACCAGCCCTGGCCCGAAGAGGTGAACCGCCGCATCGTCGCGCCGATCGCCGACCAGCATTTCGCCCCGACCGACACCGCCGCCGATGCACTGCGCCGCGAGAACATCGATCCGGCGACGATCCACGTCACCGGCAACACGGTGATCGACGCGCTGCTCGCCACCCGCGCCAGGATCGCGGCCGAACCCGAGCTGGCGGCCGGGCTCGACCCGATCGCCAGCCGCTTCGCCGGCAAGCGCATCGTGCTCGTCACCACGCATCGCCGCGAGAATTTCGGCGGCGGCATGGAGGATATCGCCCGGGCGCTCGGCCAGATCGCCGATCGCGACGACACCGCGATCCTCTTCCCGATGCATCCCAATCCCAACGTCGTCGCGGCGATGGACAAGGTGCTGGGCGACCGCCCGAACGTCGCCCGCATCGAACCGCTCGACTATCCGCACTTCATCCGGGCGCTCGAGCTTTGCGACGTCGTGCTCAGCGATTCGGGCGGCGTGCAGGAAGAAGCGCCCGCGCTCGGCAAGCCGGTGCTGGTGATGCGCGAGACGACCGAACGCCCCGAAGGTGTTGTCGCGGGCACTGCCAAGCTGGTCGGGACCAGCCCGGAGCGTATCGTTTCCGAAATCTCAACCCTCCTGGACGTACCCTCGGCCTATTCGGCCATGGCCCGCGCCCACAATCCGTTCGGCGACGGCCATGCTTCCGAGCGGATTGCGGGGATCGTCGCACATGGTTTCGGATTCTGAGCTCAAGGTCTGTGTTCTCGGCCTGGGCTATATCGGGCTTCCCACGGCAGCGGTGATCGCGCGCACCGGCGCGCGGGTGCTGGGTGTCGACGTCCACCAGTCCGTGGTCGACACGGTCAATTCGGGCAAGGTCCATATCGAGGAGATCGACCTGGACGGCCTTGTCTCGGGCGTCGTCGCCCGCGGCAATCTGCGTGCCTCGCTCAAGGTGGAAGAGGCGGATGTCTTCGTCATAGCCGTCCCCACCCCCTTCGGCGAGAACCACGCACCCGACATCGGCTATGTGCTCAAGGCCGCGACCAACGTCGCGATCACGCTCAAGGCCGGCGACGTGGTGATCCTCGAATCGACCTCGCCCGTCGGCACCACCGAGAAGGTCGCCGAACTGCTCGCCCAGCTCCGCCCCGACCTCAAGATCCCAGGCCACTGCACCGGCAGCGCCGATGTCGCCATCGCCTATTGCCCCGAGCGCGTGCTGCCCGGCCGCATCCTGGTCGAGCTCATCGACAATGACCGAGTCATCGGCGGCATCACTCCGCGCTGCGCCCGCAAGGCGCTGCAATTCTATCGCCGCTTCGTGCGCGGCGCCTGCGTCACCACCACGGCCAAGGCCGCGGAGATGACCAAGCTCACCGAGAACGCCTTCCGCGACGTCAACATCGCCTTCGCCAACGAGCTGAGCCTCGTTGCCGAGAATATGGGTGTCGACGTGTGGGAAGTGATCCGCCTCGCCAACCGCCACCCGCGCGTCAACATCCTGTCGCCGGGCCCGGGTGTGGGCGGGCATTGCATCGCAGTCGATCCCTGGTTCCTGGTCAGCGCCGCGCCCGAGCAGACGCCGCTGATCCGCACCGCCCGCGAAGTGAACGACGGCAAGACCGACTACGTCATCGGCCATGCTGCCGCGATGATCGAATCGAACCCGGCGGCACGCGTCGCCTGCCTCGGCCTGGCCTTCAAGGCGAACATCGACGATTTCCGCGAAAGCCCCGCGCTCAAGGTCGCTGCCGCGCTGGCCGAGCGTTTCGGCGAGCGCGTCCAGATCGTCGAGCCCTATGCCGATGCCCTGCCCAAGCCGTTCGACGGCACCGGCGCCGGGCTGATCGACATCGACAGCGCGATCGAAAGCTGCGGTATCTTCGTGGTGCTGGTCGATCACGACGTGTTCAAGTCGGTCCCGCTCGACGAGCGCGCCGACAAGCTGGTCTATGACACGCGCGGCATCTGGCCGGATCAGCCCCGCGCCGCTGCCGGCGAGCCGCTCCGGCTGGCGAGCTGATCCGCGGGCCCGCACAGGGCCAGCAACTCGCCATCCGCTTCCCGCGCCCGCAGCATCGCCGCCACTCCGCGGCGGGCGAGCGGCCGCGCGACGAAAGCCAGCATGGTGAGCCCGAGGATCGCCGCATCGCTTCGGCGCGAGCGGTGCTCGAGCCAGGCAAGGCCCAGGCGCAGCTTCTGCGGGCGGATCACTGCCTGATAATGCGCCAGCGGATCGGCGACCCGTGCCAGCGCCCGCCCTTCGTCGAAGAACAGGATCGAGGCGAAGCAGGTGATCCCGGGGCGCACGGCGAGCAGCCGCAGATCCTCGGCCGCATAATCCTCCGCAGCGCACAACGTGTCGGGCCGGGGGCCGACCAGCGCCATCTCGCCGCGCAGCACATTGGCGAATTGCGGCAGCTCGTCGATCTTCCAGCGGCGTAGCAGGCGCCCTACGCGAGTCACGCGTGGATCGCCTTCCGGCGCCAGTCGCCCGCCCTGCAGCTCGGCATCGCACACCATCGTGCGCAGCTTGAGCATCGAAAAGGGCTGCCCACCCCGCCCCAGCCGGCGTGCGCGATAGAGCGGCGCGCGCCTGTCCTCCAGCCAGATGGCAAGCATCGCAGCGAGCAGGATGGGAGCGACCGCCCCCATCAGCAGCGCGGCGGTCACGATCTCGAAGCTGCGTCCCGTCCGCTCTCTCATGCTGCCGGGTTAACCGGGAGACGCCGCCTCCGGCAAGCGCCTCAGCGGCTGCGGACCAGGATCGATTGCCAGTCGCCGTCGAGCGGCTTGTCGCGATCGGCGATCAACCCGGGCACGGCGGGCCGTGCGGAAAGCGTTTCGACCTTGGCGGCCTCCGCTTCGAGCGTGGCGACCCGGTCGCGCCACGCCGGATGCGAGCGGCTGCGCAGGATGCCACCTGCCTTGCTCGGCCCGAAATGCTTCCAGAAGGCGACGCTCGCGCGCGCCGGATAGTCGGCATTGGCGAGCAGATAGACCGAGAGGAGATCGGCCTGGATTTCGGTCTGGCGGAAATATTTCACATTGGCGCCGAAGCCCGAGAGCAGCCCATAGTCGACGCCGCGCGCCTCGAGGCGATCGCGGTGATGCAGGATGTTGTGCGCGAATTCGTGCGCGATCACCGCGGCAAGCTGGTCGTCGGGATAATCGTCCAGGAAGCCGGAGCCGATCTGCACCATCGCGCCGTCCGCCGAAGCGGAAAAGCCGTCGTTCAGTTCCAGCTCGAAACGCGACTTGCAGGCTCGCACCGGCTGGAGCGTCATCCGGATCGGCGCGCCTGCGCGAATCGCCTCGATCGCGATCGGCGCGTCTGTCGGCAATGCGGCAATGGCAAGCTGTGCAGCCACCAGCCTGTCGGTGGTACCGGGCTTTCCCGGCAGCGCCGCGATGTCCACGGTGCCGACACGCACCAGCGAATCATCGGCCCGCAGCCCGGCAGCATCCGCAGGACTGCCCGTGATCACACCTTCCACCGCCACCGGCGCGGCGAACTTGAAATGGGCGCGCGCCGATTCGCGGGCATTTGCGTCGAACTGGTCGAGCGTGTGGAGCTGGAGGCCGGTGCCCGCCTCGATTCGGTCGCACAGCCGCGCATTGGCGGTCGCGAGGCGCCAGCCAATGCCGGCGACCCGCATGTCCGCCGCCCGCACCGCTTCGAACAGCGGCGCATCGTCTGCATGCGCCGGAATCGCCGGAATCGCCGGGAGCGCGGCAAGCGCGGCCAAGCCCGCCAGGGCACCCTTTCGACCGGAACGCGTGCGGGTGCGAAATGTACGGAACGCGGATTTCATGTCGCCTCTCCTACGCGCAGCCGGCGTCATCGCCAAACGCCCCCTGCTCTCCTTTTAGCGAATCGCCGGATGCTACCGATTCGGGATCGCGCGATGGATTTTTGCAGCGCAGCTCGAACCGGCATCGGCCACTGCCACGAAAACGTCACAAAAAATCCCCTCTAACCATCACGAAACACGCCCATTTCGGCTGAGAGACTAAATTAACCCCCTTGGCGATATTGGTGCAGCGCGTTAAGGACGGCTGCGTAACCACTTGGTTCGGGTCGACCGGGTGCTAACGTGAGTTCGGACAAACCGGACCAGGTGTTGCCAATGGGTCACGTCGGGAACTTTCTCGCCGTAGCCAAAGTTTGAGGTGTTGCGACTGCGTAGGTCCTGTGTCATAGGACTACCTGACGAGAGCACCAGAGCTCGAAAGAGGGAGAAAAAGAGTGTTCACTAAGCTTCTTACGGCAGCTGCTATCGCGTCGATGGCTACCGCCCCTGTTCTGGCCGCTCCGACGAGCGCGTCGAAGCTGTCGCTGTCGGGCGTTCGCGCTTCGACCTCGAGCGACGACAAGAGCGAGCTGGCTCCGGCCGTGCTGATCGGCGTTCTCGCCACCGTCGCCATCATCGGCGGCGCCGTGGTTCTCGCTGACAGCGACGACACGCCCGACAGCCCGTAGTCTTCGGCTGCCAAGGCAGAGTTTCGAAGTGGCGGCCTAACGGCCGCCACTTTTGTTTTGAGCGCATCTCAACGCTTCCGCGAAGCGCGCGCGCACGGAGATGTTGAATGTCTCCCCCAACGCAGTATCGCATGGATCATGCTGTCGCGTTTCTTCTCCAGTAAGGAAGCAGGCCGTAACGCCGCTCCCCGCGTTCCCGATGGCCAGCGGGTTTACGCCATCGGTGACATTCATGGCCGGTTCGATCTTCTGAAGGACCTGATCGGCAAGATCGACGCGGATGCCGGCGGCCAGCCCTATCTCCTGATCTTCCTCGGCGACCTGATCGATCGCGGGCCGCAATCGGCGGACGTCGTCGAATATTGCCGCCGCCTCGCCGACGAACGCCCGGCAGGATCGACTCGCTTCCTCTTGGGAAACCACGAGGAAGTGTTCCTGCTGACGCTAGAAGGCGACACCAGCGCGGTGAAGCTGTTCAACCGGATAGGCGGCCGCGCCACCGCGGTCAGCTATGGCGTCTCCGAGCCGACCTATGATTCGCTGGACTATGCCGAACTGCTCCAGGCGGTATCCGACGCAGTGCCCGAGCAGCATGCGCGCTTCCTTTCCTCCTTCGAGGACGTGGTCGAAGTCGGCGACTATGCCTTTGTCCATGCCGGCGTGCGCCCGGGCGTCCCGCTCACCGAGCAGCGGGTAAGCGACCTGCGCTGGATCCGCGACGAGTTCCTCAACCATCGCAAGCGGCTGGATAAGATCATCGTCCATGGCCACACGATCAGCGACAAGGTGGAAGTGCTGCCGCATCGCATCGGCATCGATACCGGCGCCTATGCCAGCGGCGTGCTGACCGCGATGGGCTTCGAAGCGGATCGGAACTGGGTGCTGCAAGCCACGGACATCTGATCCGGCAGTTTGCCATCCTTCACGGCGCCGGCGATAGCGCGGCAATCAAATCGAGCGGAAGTATCCATAGCAATGTCCAGCCTTAACGACCTTGCCAGCTTCTCCGCCAAATGGGGCAGCGACTTCCTGCTGGTCCAGGGCGCCGGGGGCAACACCTCGCGCAAACAGGGTGACCGGCTGGTGGTAAAGGCCTCGGGCCTGCGCCTCGCCGATGCGCTGGCACGAGACGTGTTCGTCGACGTCGCCATGACCGACGCGCTGGCGATGATCGACGGGGGTAAGGCACCGACGGGCGCCAACGGGCTGCGCGCGTCGATCGAGGCCAGCCTCCACGCCGTGATGCCCGGATCGATCGTCGCGCATCTCCACATGGTTTCGCTGATCGCAGTCGCGGTTCGCGCGGATGCCGAGGCGGTTCTGGCGGAGCGGCTTGCCGGCCTAAACTGGGCGTTCCTGCCCTATCTCCAGCCGGGTGCGGCGGTCGCGCAGGCCGTCCAGGCCAGTCTGGCGGAACGCGGCCCGATGGACGTGCTGGTTCTCGGCAATCACGGCATCGTTCTGCAGGGGGAGACATTCCAGGCAATCGAGGCGTTGCTGGCGGATGTGGACCGGCGGCTGGCTTATGCGCCGGCAGAAACCGGCCCGCGCGACGAAGAGAAGCTGGCGCGTGTTGCCGCCAGGTTCGGCCTCGAGCCCGCCCGGCTCGAACAGACCCACCTGGCCGCGCTCGACCCCGCCGCGCTGCGCCACGCCACCACCGGATCGCTCTACCCCGACCATGTCGTCTTCCTCGGCCGCGGCGCCGGGATCGTCGACGAGGAGTCGGACGCGCTCCAGCCGGACCGGCTGCTGCACTTTGTCCCCGGCGCCGGCGCGCTGCTCGCCCCCGGCCTGCCCGACGAGGCACATGAAATGGCCGCCTGCCTCAGCGAAGTGGCCCGCCGCATCCCCGCAAACGCCACCGTCGCGCCCCTCAGCGCGGAGGCGGAAAACGTGCTGGCCAATTGGGATGCCGAAATCTATCGCAGGAACCTGGCGGCGCATCCGCGCCTCGATCCGGGGGCGTAACAATGCAGATCGTGATTCCGATGTCGGGCTTCGGCGAGCGCTTCCGCCGTGCCGGCTATGCGGTGCCCAAGCCGCTGATCGAAGTCGACGGCAAGCCGATCATCGCGCACGTCGTCGACCTCTTCCCGGGCGACCACGACTTCATCTTCATCTGCAACAGCGACCACCTGGCCGAACCTTCCTACCGGATGGCCGAGATCCTGCGCGCGATCGCGCCCAAGGGACGAATCGTGCCGATCGGCCCGCACAAGCTGGGGCCGGTCAACGCCGTGCTGCAGGCCGCGCAATATATCGATCTCGAAGCGCCCACCGTCGTCAACTATTGCGACTTCACCTGCTATTGGGACTTCGAGGATTTCGCCGCCTTCGTCCGCGAGACCGACTGCGACGGTTGCGTCCCCGCCTATAAGGGCTTCCACCCCCACAGCCTGGGCTCGACCTTCTATGCCTATATGCGCCAGCAGGGGCTGTGGATGGAGGACATCCAGGAGAAGCAGCCCTTCACCGATCAGCCGCTCGAGGAATATGCCTCCAGCGGGACCTATTATTTCCGCTCCGGCGCGCTGTGCCTCGACATGTTCCGCAAGCAGATGGAGCAGCAGCTCGAGGTCAACGGCGAATATTATGCCAGCCTCGCCTACAAGGTGCTGGCGCGCGAGGGCGGCCGGATCGCCATCTACCAGCTCCAGCATTTCATGCAGTGGGGCACGCCGCAGGATCTGGCCGACTATCTCCGCTGGTCGAGCATCTTCCGCCGGCTGACCGGCAGCGACGGCCGCCAGGCGCGCCATCATGGCGCGATCCTGCTGCCGATGGCTGGCGAGGGCCGCCGCTTCGCCGAGGCCGGCTATGCCCTGCCCAAGCCGCTGGTGCCGGTGTCGGGGCGGCCGATGGTCGTCCAGGCGATGCGCGACCTGCCGAGCGCGCCGGTGCAGACCTTCGTGCTGCGCCAGAACCTGCCCGGCGTCGAGGCGATCGAACGCAAGCTCCGCGCGACCTTCGTCGGTGCCCGCTTCCGCATGCTGGAGGCGCTGACCGAGGGCCAGGCGATCACCTGCCAGTTCGGCGCCGAGGAACTCGATCCCAAGGCGCCGGTGACGATCGGCGCGTGCGACAACGGCATGCTCTACAACCTCGAGGCGTTCGAACGGGCGATCGACGAGGACAGCGGCGCGGACGTGCTGGTCTGGGTGATCCGCGGCCATGCCGATGGCGAGCGCCGCCCCACCATGTTCGGCTGGGTCGATGCCGATGCCGAGGGTCGCGTGACCGGCGTGCGGGTGAAACAGGTGCCAGAGGATCCGAAGGTCGATCCGATGATCATCGGCACCTTCACCTTCCGCCGCCTGGGCGATTTCCAGGAGGCTGCGAACCGGCTGGTGGCGCGCGACGGCCGCGTGAACGGCGAATTCTATGTCGACAGCCTGATCGAGGACTGCGTCGACATGGGCCTCAACGTCCGGCTGTTCGAGATCGATTATTATATCGGCTGGGGCACCCCGATCGATCTCCAGACCTTCGAATATTGGCAGAGCTGCTTCCACAAGTGGAAGAGCCATCCCTATCGCCTGGAGAAGGACGCGCGGGTGCCCAGCGCATCGATCCCGGCGCTGCTGGAGCAGTATCGTGCCGCACCGGCGCCGCGCCCGGAGGGCACACCCGCCCCGGTCGCACCGGCATCGCCCTCCCCCATCCGCCGGCTCGCCCAGGCGATCGGTATCGGCGCGCGCTGAACATGCTGCGGAACCTGTTGAGCACTGACAAGCTGCACGCGCAGTTCATCCGCTTCGTCGCGGTGGGCGTGATGTCGACGGTGTTCGACGGTATCGCCTATCGCATCGCGCTCACTGCGCTGCCCGTCGGCGGATCGAAGGCGATCGGCTACCTGGTCGGCACCAGCTTCTCGATCCTGTGCAACTATCGCTGGAACTTCGGCTATGCCGGGCCGGACCGGGCGGGCGTGATCCTGCGCTGCGTGGCGCTCTATGCCACCGCGCTCGTGCTCAACGTGGCGGTGAACCAGGCGGCGCTGGCCGTGCTGCCCGCGAGCGCCTTCTCGTTCACCCTCGCCTTCCTGATCGCGGTGGGCGTCTGCACCATCTACAATTTCGCCGGCATGCGCTTCTGGATCTTCGCGGGCACGGTGAAAGCGCGCCAGCAGGCGCAGTGATCAGCCGCGCGTGACGTCGCGCAGCAGCCGCCGCAGCTCGCCGAAGCTGTCGAACACCGCGTCCGGGGCATTCTCGCCGCTGTCATAGACCTTCACGCCGGCGTGGCGCTTCTGGATGGTGACCGCATCGACCGCGGCACGCGCGCCGCCGATATCGGAAACCGGCTCCTCGCCGACCATCCACACCGTGCCCTCGACTCCGCCGAGCTTGGCCAGCGCCAGCTCGAAATTGCGCGCCGACGGCTTTTCGCAGCCCACTTCCTCCGACGTGACGATCCAGTCGACCAGCCGGTCCATGCCGAAATGGATGATCTTGCGGAACTGCGTCTCCGCGGTGAGATCGGTGACGATCACCGCGGGGATGCCGCCGATGCGCAGATCGTCGAGGAACTCCAGCGCTTCGCTGAACAGCGTGGCGGCGTTGAGGAAGGCGCGCCAATAGGCCTGGTTCATCTGCAACGCGAGCAGCGGCTGGCTGGAGAAGCCCGCGCGCTCGATCGTCCGCTGGAAATAGAGCAGCCGGTGGTGCGAGGCCGCGGTCTTGCCCAGCCGCGCCTTCAGCTCGGTGCGGGCATCGTCGAAGCAGTTGTTGAAGTCCCGGGCGCCCAGATTCAGCGCGTTGGCCACCAGCGTCTCGACCGCGGCCATGCCGGCGCGATGTGCGGGATCATAGGCGTAGAAGGTGTTGTCCAGGTCGAGCAGGACGCAGCTCGGTGGCGAGCGGAACGCCGCCTTGTTACGAATTTCCATTACGCCCCTTTCCGCGAAGCCAAACGCTGGCTGAGCTGATCGAGCACTGCCAGCTGCATAATTCCCATCATCCCGCCGGCCCAGCGCGGCTCGACGGCCAGATAATCGGCCATTCCGGGCACCAGCGCCACGCTCGCCATCGCAATGTCCTCCGGCGAGGGATCGCCGACCACCTCGATCGTCGGCCGCCCATTGGACTCCGGCGCCGGTACGACCTGGAGCCCCAGGATGGAGATCAGGGTGCGGGTGAGATTCTCGATATTGCCGCCTTCGGCCACGCCGATGCGCAGCGCCAGGCGAACCGGCCGGTTGTTGTTCAGCGGGTCCTTCACGTCCTCCGGATCGACCGGGAACAGCGAAAGGACGAGATGCGCGGCGTTCGCCTGGGGGCGGATGTAGCGCGCGCTGTCGGCTTCGCGCTTGCGCAGCGAAGACAGCACCGCCTCCAGCGAATGCCCCCGCACCCGCACGTCGCGCCGCACCTTCAGGCACACGCGCAGATCCTCGTCCATGGCGAGGAAGATGCGAAGGTTCAGTGCCGCGTTCAGCTCGGGAATGAACAGCGCGTGCAGGCCCGATGCGATGATCACGTCGGTCGGCGACACACGGTGCGGCTTGGTCATCCGGCCGCTGCTGTGATCATAGTGCGGCACTTCGATCGTGTAGCCCGATTTCAGGCCGATGATGTCATTGCCGAAGCGCCGGAGATCATTGGCGTCGGGATTGAGGTGCGTCAGCGCGCGCCACATCGGCTTGTGCCGGTCCCAGCTGTGATAGTCATCGCCCGAGACCAGCGCGGTCGAGGGAACGCCGAACAGCTTCTCCAGCGCCGAGGCCAGCGTGTCCTTGCCCGCCCCCGAATCGCCGGCGATGCCGATCGCCAGCGGGTGGCGGGTCGCCCGGTAGAAGGGATCGCGCAGCAACCCGTTCTGCAGCAGCTGGAAAGCGATCATGCCGCCCGCCGCAAGCTCGAGCGAGAGCAGCATGTTGAGCACGCGCGGCGGCGGCGTGAGCTGCGGCACCGCGAAGGGCAGGCTGGCGCCGCTCGCGGTGAACAGGTGGAAGCCGACGAACAGCAGCGAGAACAGCCCGCCGAGCAGCCAGCCCGAACGCCCCGATCGCGTCAGGTGCACCGCCAGGAACGGCACCAGCCACATCGACCAGCCGGGCGAGGCCGGGGTCAGCAGGAACAGGATGAAGAAGCCGATCCCGATCAGGTTGAACAGGATGTCGAAGTTGAAGCGCCGCACGCGCCAGGCCGCCAGCACCAGTGCCGCGAAGACCAGCGGCATCACATAGACGACCATGTTGTCATAGGCGATGACGAGCGAGAACACCTTGGCGCTCTCCGGCGTGCCCAGCACCATCTTGCCGAAGCCCGGCGAGAACAGGAAAGGCGCCAGCGTCGCGACGCTGATCAGCGTGCCTCCCACCAGCCGCAGCGCCCGATCGCGCAGGCGCCGGGCGGCAAGGCCGTAGATCCACACAAAGGGGAAGGCGATGACCATGCTCATCTTCGCCGCCGCGGCCAGGCCGATGGTGATGCCTCCGGCGCCGAACCGCCCCTTGCGCAGCAGCGCCAGGCCCGCGGTGATGACGAGAACGGGCAGCACATCGAGCTGGCCGTGCCAGTAGCAGACATAGATGACGATCGGGGACAGCCAATAGGCGAAGGTGAGCAGCGCCGCGCCCTTCGGATCGGTCAGGCGCCGCAGCGTCCGGAACAACAGCCAGTCCAGCGCCAGCACGGTGAGCGCCAGCCCCAGCGCGGCGCCGCGATCGGCGATCAGCCCGCCGATCAGCGTCAGCGGCGCGAAGACGAGCAGGTAGATCGGGCCATAGGGAAAGGCCGCGGGATCGCCGCCCGCTGCCAGGAAGCTCGTCCAGACGTCGATCGATCCGCTGTGCGGCACCTGCTCGATGAAGCGCAGGAACCAGTTCTGATAGGTGACCGGCACCGCCAGCAGGATCAGCGCGATGCGCAGGATCAGGCCCAGCCAGAACCCCTGCCGCTCGAAGCGAAGCGCGAAACTTATCTCCAAAGCGCCGGCTCCTTGGTACACACGGCATCGAAGGCGATGCCCGCGGCCGCCGCATGCGCGCGCAGCTGCGCGGCTTCCTCGGCCGGCGGCCGGCCCTGCAGCTCCGGCGAGACGAGGCAAAGCTTGAGGCCCGCCGCCTTCAGCGCCCGGAGATCCTCCGCACGCGGCAATGCCGGGGTGAAGATGTCCACCCACACCCAATCGATCATCGGGGCGATCGCCAGCGCGGTCTCCACCGATTCATATTCCGATACCCGCACCGCGCAGCGGCGCTCCCCTGCCCGCGCCGCGCGCACGAGGAAGGGAAAGGACTGGTCGAGGAAGAAGAAGCGCTCGATGCCGCGCGCCGCCATCAGCGCGAGCAGCCGGGCCTCCAGCCCTTCCTCCTTCACGTTGAGGATCAGCGTGCCGTGCCGGTAATGCGCCAGCCACGCCTCGAAATCCCCGCCTTCGGCAAAGGGATCGTGGTGGATCACCAGCCGGTCGCCCTGGCTGCGGATGTCCACCTCGATGCCCTGGTCGGTCGGCGTCTCGCGCAACTGGTCGATCAGGTTGCGCCGGTGGGCGATGATTTCGGTCTCGGCCATGCGTTTACCGCCCCGCACGCCGCTTGCGCTTCAGGTCGAAGCTGAAGGCGAGCGTGCGCCGCACGAACTTCATCCGCGCCTTCATGCCGGTGTTCCAGTGCGAAGCGCCGAACTTGCGCGGGCCGAAGCGCACCGGGAATCGCTGCATCGCCAGCCCGGCGTCCTTGGCGAGCCAATAGGCATAGAGATCGAGCGCGAAATCGTGCGGCGGATTGTCCCAGCTCTCGAAGAAGCTGCGATGGAACATGGTCGGCTGTGCGTTGATGTCGCGCATCACGCGCTGGGTGAGCAGCGTCTCGAACACCGACATGCCCGCGGTGAATGCCGAGTCGACCAGCGGCCGCCCGTAGCGCCGCCCCTTCACGAACAGCCGCGTCGGATCGGCAGCCTTATCGAAAAAGGCGAGGCCGGTTGCCGCATCCATCGGGTCGGTCTGCTGGTCTGCATGCGTCCAGCCCAGGATATCCCCCTCGCCCGCGCGAAGGCCGGAGAGGATTCCGAATCCATACCCCCGATTCACCCCAACCCGGATCGAGCGGATGCCGGTCATGCCCGCAAGCAGCTTCGGCAGCACCTGGGGCGTGTCGTCGGTCGAGCCATTGTCGACGAGCACGATCTCGACGCGCGGATCAGTGGTCAGCTTCGCGCAGCGCTCGAGCAGCCCCGGCAGATTGAGCGCCTCGTTATAGCAAGGAATGATCAACGAGAATCGCATGCGCCCCCCTCCGCGCTCGCAGCTATCAACCCCGTCGGCCACCCACAAGCGCCGACTCTGCTTCCTATGACCTCAACCGGCGATGAGCCGCTGATGGAGCGCGGCGACGTGCCGGCCATAGTCGCGCTGGCTATAGTCCTCGCGGATCATCCTGGCGTTGCCCCGCCCGATCTCCGGGATGCGGTCGCGCAGCGTCGCCACTTCGGCGATCGCGGCGCGAAGCGGCTCGGCTTCGCCCGGCGCCACCAGCCGACCATGGACGCCGTCCTGGATCACCGATCCGGCATTGGGCGTGGTGATGACATAGGCGCCCGCGGCGAGCGCCTCGAAGATCACCCGTGCCGAACCCTCGGCATAGGTCGGAAAGATCACCGCGTCGCAGCGCGCCAGATAGTCGGTCATCTTCTCGCGCGCGATCATGCCGACCACGGTCACCCGCGGATCCGCCAGCAGCGCCACGCACGATTCGCGGGTCTCGTCGTCCAGCGAGCCGGCGATCGTCATCCGCCAGTCGACACCGTCCAGCCCCGCCATCGCCTCGGCGAGCGTGGGCGCGCCCTTGCGCGGGTTGAGCGCGGGGACGAACAGGTGCAGCGGCCCTTCGCCCACCGTGTCGCGCGGCGGGATGTGGCGCGCGAACGTGTCGTCGATGCCCCAATAGATGACGTTCAGCTTCTCCGCCGGGTAGCCGAGCCGCAGGAAGGTCTCGCGGACGAAGTCGGAGTTGAACAGAAACTGGTCAGCATGCTCGAAATCGCTCTCGATATAGCGCTCGACTGCGCTGATCGGCGCATTCGGATCGACCTTGTCGAGATTGCCGCGATGCCGGATCAGCTCCTCGACGTAACGGGGATGCGCGATCGAGTGATCGCAGATCGTCACCATGCCCAGGTCCTTGGCGACCTGAACCGAGCGCCCGCCATAGCCGGCACGATAGTGATAGATCTTCGCGCCCTGCTTCGCGGCCTGGGGAAGCAGCCGCGCCGCGGCCTCGCCATAGGCTTTCATACCCCAGAGGTTGAGCTTCTCCTCGAACGGGCCTGCGAACTCGCGCGCGGCATAGATCGCCTCGCTCAGCCACAGCGAACGGACATAGCGGGTCGGGATGTTCTCTTCCCGCCCCAGCAGGCGCACGATCTTGCGGTTGCCGGCCAGGCCCAGCCGCGACAGCCACGACTTCAGCCGCGGCGTCGGATAGGCGCCAGTGAGGAACATCGACAGCTTCTGCTCCGCGGCGATTTCCGATGCGATCACCGACAGGAAGAAACGATTGAAGCCGTTGGAGACAACTATCATCTGACGACTTCTCCGGTCCGAATTGGAGGCTGATTGCGGTGGTCCATGTCCCTCACCAGAGCCTCCGATAGATTTCGTCGTAGAGCGGCTCGCAAAGCTCGCGAAGGGCACGCTCGTCCTCGGCGTTGATTTCCCCACGCCACAGATCGGGCAGCGCCTGGGCATTGCGGACTAGCTCGTGGATCTTCGACGCCGGCGGGCTCACCACCGTACCCGAAGTCAGCCGCTCCACCGCATCCTGGATCGCCGGCGTGAACGGAATGCCGAGGTCGGCGGCGACCCGCCGGGTCTCGTCTATCGGATTGTGGCAGAAATCCTCGTGCAGGCAGAAGGAGACGGACAGCGGATGCGCCGCCCGGACCTCAACTGCATGCGCGTTTACAAGGTTCCAGAGCAGGCCGGCCTCGGCCGCCGGGGTCTGCGCCGCCGCACGCGCCGCGGGATCGAGCGCGCCCTGTGCCACAAGATCGTCCAGCGGGATGATGTTGTGCCAGCCGACGCGCACCAGCGATCGGTAGAATGCCACCGGGTGCTTGATCGTGTAGATGACCTTGAACCCGTAGCGCTCGATCAGCTGCCGCGAAGCGAGCGCGAGGAACGGATCCTTCAATATCAGCCGATTGGGCGGCACGCGCACCGCACGGTGATAGACGCGCTGGTTCGACGACGGCTTCAGCCAATACGCCCATTGCTTGAACAGGCTGCTGGTCGTGCGGAACCGGCCCTCTTCGCCGCGCAGGAAGCGGTCGAGAAGATCGTCCCAGCGGTGGTCGGCGCCATCCGCATTGGCGTACCAGCGGTCCACGCCCTCGATGCCGAAGTCGCGATTGAAGGGTTCGAAGATCCGGGCGCTCCCGCGGTCCGCGGCGATGAGCCGGCCGAGCAGCGTCGTGCCGCTGCGATGGGTGCCGGTTATCGCCAGGCGCGTCGCCGCAGCGAGCAAGCCAGGGGGCCTTTGCGATACATCAGGGTTCTCAAGCACGCGCAACACCTGCAACACGGACACGCTAGCTACGCGCGCGCCTGAAGGGAGGGAGAGGACACCGCAGACGTCTGCTGCAGCCATTGCCAGGCGGTCGCCATCACGGTGTCGACATCGCTGTACTGCGCGCGATAGCCCAGCAGCTGCTCCGCCTTGGCCGGATCCGCCACGAGCGAGGGCGGGTCGCCCGGCCGGCGCGGCGAGTCGATCACGGGTATCTTGCAACCCGTGACCCGTTCCGCCGCATCGATCAGCTCCCGCACCGACTTGCCGGCGCCGGTCCCGAGATTGACGGTGATGCTCTCGCCTGACGCACGGATGTGACGCACCGCGCGCAGATGGAACTCGGCGAGGTCGTCGACATGGATATAGTCGCGAACCGCCGTGCCGTCGGGCGTCGGATAGTCGGTGCCCATCACTTCGATCGCGGGCAGCTGGCCCGCCGCCGCCATGAGGATCCGCGGGATGACGTGCGGCTCGGGATCGTGGAGCTCGCCGATCTCGCCGCCGCGATCCGCGCCGGCCGCGTTGAAATAGCGCAGCGCAGCATAGACGATGCCATAGGCCGCCGAATAATCGGCGAGCGCGCTTTCGATCATCAGCTTGGTGCGGCCATAGGGATTGATCGGCAGCGGCGTCGTCTGCTCGTTGATCGGCATCCGGTCCGGCTGGCCATAGACCGCGCAGGTGGACGAGAAGACGATATGACGCACTCCCGCCCCGCGCATCGCCTCGAGCAGCGAGATCGAGCCGCGCACGTTGTTCACATAGTATTTCTCGGGATCGACGACGGATTCGCCGACATAGGCCTTGGCCGCAAAATGGAAGACGGTATCGACGCCATTGTCTTCCATCGTGCGCTTCAGCAGCACGGTGTCGTTGATATCCCCCTGCACCAACGGAGACCAGCGAACGAAATCAGCATGGCCCGTCGACAAATTATCGTACACCAGGAAGTCAATTCCCGCCCCGGCCAGCGCCTTGCACAGATGCCCCCCGACATAACCGGCGCCACCAATTACGATCGCTTTCACGAAACCCCCTTAGAACACGCGCCGCACCGCAAACCAATTCCCTGTCGCCAAATCGAGATCAGGCGGCGCTGTTGCTGCATCGCGATATCGCACTCCTTGGCCAACAGCCAGCGGCAATTCAAGTATTTGCCGGCGGGAGCCCTACCCTCTGCGCGCCCGCAGCTTGCGCAGCGACAGGCGCGCGATCCGGCGCAGCTCCGCGGGGCCTCGCACGATCGCGAAGAAGCGGTCATCCAGCACCTGTGCCGCGCCGCTCGTGGCGATGACGTAGAGCGTCACCTCCACCGCGAGGAGCGGCATCAGCAGCGCCCAGAGCGGCAGGTGGAACTGTGCCAGCACCGCGGAAGCCGCCAGCGCGAGCCCGGCGGAGATCGTCCAGACGGTGGAGAAGCGCAAATGCCGGGTCGCCGCGGAGATGATCCCGAACGACGGGTAGTAGGCGACCTTCAGCACGTTGACGAGGATCAGGACGATGAACGCCGCCATGTCTAGCTCGACCTTGCGCTGCACCCAGAAGGGGAAGATCAGCACGACGAGAACGAACAGGCCGAAGCCCGCCAGCGGGGCGGCGACACCGATCGCGAAGGCCATCGCGCGGTGCAGGTTGCGCAGGAACAGCGTCCGCCCGCGGCCGAGCAGGATCGCGGCTTCGGCCATCAGCGTCGAATAGATCGGCACGAACACCATCTGCAGCACGCGCGACGCGGTAGCCGAGGCGGAATAGACGACCAGGCTGTGCGCGCCGAGCGCCAGGCCGACCAGGATGTTGTAGCCCTGGAACAGGATCGCATTGGCAATGGGGAAGGCCATGAAGCCGAGCGACGGCACGATCAGCGCGCGGAGTTGCGCCCATACGCCGGCCAGCCGCAGCAGGACCACCTCACGCTCGCGGAAGCGCAGATAAAGGCCGAGGAACAGCCATTGTGCGACCCGAACCGCCGCCAAGGCCGCCGCCACCACCGAAGCCCGCGGCGTGATCGCCAATGCCAGCGCGATCGCGCCCAGCTCGATCAGCGACACCACGCTCCAGATCATCGATTGCTCGGGATAGCGCCCGATCCCGCGCAACCCGGCGAAGTTGATCGAACCCGCCAGGCTGGCGCAGACCGCGATGCCGAGCCAGAACAGGGTGGCGGTCAGCTCGTCGCCGGTGATGTGATGCAGCGGAAGCGCGTCCTGCGCGTGCAGCACATAGAGGACCAGGCCGAGCGCGAGCAGCAGGACCATGTTGATCGCGGCGATGAAGACCCGGATCGCCGCGAAGATCGCGCGGGCCTGCTCCCGCCGTCCAGCGGCCATCTCGCGTACCATCGCATTGGCTCCGGCATCGCCCATGCCGAAATCGGCCAGCGCCAGATAGGAGGGGATGCTGTAGAGCAGCAGCCACTCGCCATAGGTATCGGCGCTCCAGAAGAACAGAAAAAGCGGCACCTGCGCGAATTGCACGATCGCGCGCGTCGCCAAACTGAAGCCATTGCCGAGAAAAGCCTTGAACACGCGCTGGTGAAAGGAACCGGCCGACAACCCCGAACTGCTCATCTACAATCAGCCTACCACCCCAGCTTTGGGGACGCTTTGCCCGAAGCCGCCCGGCAGCGCGAGGCCAAAATTGAATGCAGCGCGGTTCATCCCGCGCTGGCATCGCAATACTGCGGTGCGGAAGATTTTTGCTGACTTCGCGCCGCGATCCATGCAAACACGAACCGCGTTGCGGGCCCATCAGCCCGCGCCACACCGAGGGGTTCCGAGTGACGACGACAAGAGCAGCGCCGAACAAGGCGGGGTAGCGAAGCGCCCCGGCCCTGCGAAGCGATGGGAATGCGCGCGCTCCGCTCCGCGATCCATATCGCCTTCGGCATCACCCCTTGCGACATGACTATTTCTCGACAGGAAGAAGCGACGAAATGAAGCAGAAAGTTGCGCTTATTACCGGTGTTACTGGTCAGGACGGTGCATATCTCGCGCGGTTCCTGCTTGAGAAGAACTACATCGTCCACGGCATCAAGCGCCGATCCTCGTCGTTCAACACCGGCCGCATCGAGGACATCTACCAGGATCCGCACCTGCCGGACCCCAATTTCATCCTCCACTATGGCGATCTGACGGACAGCACCAACCTGATCCGGATCGTCCAGGAAGTGCAGCCGGACGAGATCTACAATCTCGCGGCGCAGAGCCATGTCGCCGTCAGCTTCGAGACGCCGGAATACACCGCCAATTCCGACGGCATCGGCGTGCTGCGCATCCTCGAGGCGATCCGTATCCTCGGCCTCGAGAAGAAGACCCGCTTCTATCAGGCATCGACCTCGGAGCTGTACGGTCTGGTCCAGGAAGTGCCGCAGCGCGAGACCACGCCCTTCTATCCGCGCTCGCCCTATGCCGCGGCGAAGCTCTATGCCTATTGGATCGTGGTGAACTATCGCGAGGCCTATGGGATGCACGCCTCCAACGGCATCCTGTTCAACCATGAGAGCCCGCTGCGCGGCGAGACCTTCGTCACCCGCAAGATCACCCGCGCCGCCGCGGCGATCAAGCTCGGCCGCCAGGAAAAGCTGTTCCTCGGCAATCTCGACGCCAAGCGCGACTGGGGCCATGCCCGCGAATATGTGCGCGGCATGTGGATGATGCTGCAGCAGGACGAGCCCGACGACTATGTGCTCGCCACCGGCGAGACGACCCCGGTTCGCACCTTCGTCGAATGGGCGTTCGAGGATGTCGGCATCGCGCTGGAGTGGAAGGGCACCGGCGTCGACGAAAAAGGCTATTGCCGCGAGACCGGCCGCTGCCTGGTCGAAGTCGATCCGCGCTATTTCCGCCCGACCGAGGTGGAGCTGCTGATCGGCGATCCCGCCAAGGCGCGCGAGAAGCTGGGCTGGAAGCACGAGACCTCGGTGCGCGACCTCGCGCGCGAGATGGTGCAGGAAGACCTGAAGGTGATGCGTGACTCGGTGGTGATGAAGGAAGCCTGAGCGCATGTATTCTCTCGAGGGCAAGCGCGTCTATGTCGCCGGCCATCGCGGCATGGTCGGCAGTGCGATCGTGCGGCGGCTGGCCGACAAGCAGTGCGTAGTGCTCACCAGCACGCGCGAGGACGCGGACCTGCGCGATCAGGCGGCGACGCGGCGCTGGCTGGAAAGCCAGCGTCCCGACGTCGTGGTCGTGGCCGCGGCGAAGGTGGGCGGCATCCTGGCCAACGCCACCTATCCGGCGGACTTCCTCTACGACAACCTGATGATCGAGGCGAACCTGATCGAGGCCTCGCACCGCGTCGGCGTCGGCAAGCTGCTGTTCCTCGGATCGAGCTGCATCTACCCGAAGTTCGCGCCGCAGCCGATCGTCGAGTCCGCGCTGCTCACCGGCTCGCTCGAGCCGACCAACGAATGGTATGCGATCGCCAAGATCGCCGGGATCAAGCTCGCCGAGGCCTATCGCGCCCAGCATGGCTGCGATTTCATCTCGGCGATGCCGACCAACCTCTACGGCCCCGGTGACAATTTCGATCTCAATTCCAGCCATGTGCTGCCCGCGCTGATGCGCAAGGCACACGAGGCCAAGCAGGCCGGCGCCAGCGAGATCGTGATCTGGGGCACCGGCACGCCGCGCCGCGAGTTCCTGCACGCAGATGACTGCGCCGATGCCTGCGTCCACCTGATCGAGCAGTATTCGGACGCCGAGCACGTCAATGTCGGCTCCGGCGAGGATGTGACGATCTACGAGCTGGCCCAGCTGGTCTGCGAGATCGTCGGTTTCCAGGGCGAGATCGTCCGCGACGAGACCAAGCCGGACGGCACGCCGCGCAAGCTGATGTCGGCGGACAAGATCCGCGGGCTCGGCTGGAAGCCGCGGATCGAGCTGCGCGAGGGCATCGCCGCCACCTATCGCTGGTTCCTGGAACACAAGGCCGACGCGGGCCGCTGATGCGCATCCTCAACGTCATGTTGACCCTCGACCCGGAATATGGGGGGCCGGCCGAGGGCGTCCGCCGCCTTGTCGAGGCATGGCGTGCCGATGGGCATGTGGCGGATGTCGTGACGCTCGACGATCCCGAGGCGCCCTATATCCGGGCCGATAATGAAGGCGTCTTCGCGCTGGGCAAGCGCGGCGGGCCCGACGCGCGCACGGGCCCCCAGCCCTTCCTGCGCCGCTTCTCCTATTCGCCGCTGATGGTGCCGTGGCTGCGCGAGAACCGGAAGCGCTATGACGGCGTGCTGGTCCATTCGCTGTGGAACTACTCCACCCTGGCGGCGCGGCGCGTGCTGGTGGGATCGGACACGCCCTATTTCGTCTTCCCGCACGGATCGCTCGATCCCTGGTTCCGCAGCGCCTATCCGCACAAGCATTTCGTCAAGTCCTTCGTCTGGCCGTTCAACGAAGGCGTGCTGATGCGGAACGCCACGGCGGTGATGTTCACCACCGAGGAGGAGCGCGTGCTCGCGCAGGACATTTTCCTGCCCTACAAGGTGAACCCGGCGATCGTCGGCTTCGGCAGCCGCGATGCCGAGGGCGATCCCGAGCAGACCGTCCGCGCCTTCCGCGCCGCCGTGCCGGCGCTCGGCGAGCGGCCTTTCCTGCTGTTCCTCAGCCGGATCCACGCCAAGAAGGGCTGCGACCTGCTGATCAAGGCCTTTGCGGGCATCGCGGCGGAGCGCCCCGAGCTCGACCTGGTGATGGCCGGTCCCGACCAGGACGGCTGGCAGGCGCGGCTTCAGGACCTTGCGGCCTCGCTCGGCATCGCCGATCGGATCCACTGGACCGGGATGATCGAGCATGACGTCAAATGGGGTGCGTTCCGCGCCTGCGACGCCTTCGCGCTGATCTCGCACAGCGAGAATTTCGGGATCGTCGTCGCCGAGGCGCTGGCCTGCGAGCGACCGGTGCTGATCACCGACAAGGTGAACCTGTGGCGCGAGGTGAAGGAAGACGGCGCCGCACTGATCGGCACCGACACCCAGGAGAGCGCCGACGCGCTGCTGCGGGAGTTCGTGGCGCTCGCGCCGGAAACCCGCGCTGCGATGGGCAAGGCCGCGCGCCGCTGCTTCGAGCAGCGCTTCCGCATCGGCGCCGCGGCGCAGACGATTGTGAAAACCATGCAAGATTACGGGGCAGGCAAATGAGCATCGCGCGCAAGGCAGCGAAGGTCGCCAGCCTGCTTCCCAACGCCCGCTTCCGCTCCGCGCTGCTCGGACAGCGCGTTGCCGCCGCCGTCGAGCATCTCGAGGCGATCCGCTTCTGCGCGCCCGCCACCTTGCTCGATGTCGGCGCCAACAAGGGCCAGTTTGCCACTGCCGTGCGCGGCACCTTGCCCGAAACCCAGATCCACGCCTTCGAGCCCCTTCCCATGGCCGGCGAGCGCTTCGAGGCCGTGTTCAAGGGCGATGGCCACACTCAGCTGCACAAGGTCGCGCTCGGCAAGGAAGCGCGCGAGGCGCGTTTCTACGTGGCGGATCGCGACGACAGCTCCTCGCTGCTCAAGCCCGGCGCCGGGCAGGCTGCCGCCTTCGGCGTCTCAACCGCGCGCGAGATCACCGTCAGCGTCAAGCCGCTGGAGGCGGTGATCGACCCGGCCACGCTGCAGGGCCCGATCCTGCTCAAGATCGACGTCCAGGGCGCCGAGCTGGAGGTGCTGGAAGGCATCCAGAGCCTCGACCGGATCGATTTCATCTATGTCGAGCTGTCGTTCGTCGAGCTCTATGAAGGCCAGGCCCTGTTCGAGGACGTCCGCGCCTATCTCGCGTCGCGCGGGTTTCTGCTGCGCGGCGTGTACAATCAGGTAAGCACTGCGGAATTCGGTCCGACCCAGGCGGATTGCCTCTTCGTCCGCGCCGACCGCGAGGGAGGTGCTGCATGAAGTTCTCGATCGTCACGATCTCCTTCAACCAGGCGCCCTATCTCGAGCGCGCGATCCAGTCGGTACTCAGCCAGAAGAGTGTAGACGTCGAGTATATCGTCGTTGATCCCGGTTCGACCGACGGCAGCCGCGAGATCATCGAACGCTACCGCGACCGCATCGCCAAGGTCATCTTCGAGAAGGACACGGGCCCCGGCGACGGGCTCAACAAGGGTCTGGCGGCGGCCACCGGCACGCTGTTCGGCTATATCAACGCCGATGACGAGCTGCTGCCCGATGCGCTGGCCGAAGCGGCGGCGTTCCTGGAGGCACATCCCGAAATCGACGTGGCCTATGGCAAGGGCTATTTCGTCGACGAGCAGGGCAAGCGCACCAAGCATCTGATCCCCAGCAAGACAGTCACGCCCCAGGCCTATGCCGACGGGCTGACCTTCATCGTGCAGCAATCGGCATTCATGCGGACCGAGGCGCTGCGCGCCGCCGGCGGTTTCAACGTCGACAATCGCACCTGCTGGGATGCCGAGGCCTTTCTCGACATGGCGCTGCGCGGGTCGCGCTTCGCCCGGGTATGGCGCGACTGGGGCCTGTTCCGCCTCTACCCCAACTCGATCACCGGCAGCGGCACCAATCGCGAGCGCTATCTCGCCGATTGCGCGCGCATGTTCGCCAAGGTCCATGGCCGCCCCCCCGCCGCCGCCGACCATTTGCGAGCGAAGCTGCTGCGCCCGCTCCACCTCGCCAGCGATCCCAAGCGGGTTCTCGCCAAGCTGACCTCCTGAAGACCGGAAACAGCCGATGTCGAACATCGCCTTCCTGTGGGACAATTTCGGCCCGACCCATATCGATGAGTGCGAAGCCCTGGCGGCAGCGCTGCCCGATGGGGCAAAGCTGACCGGCATCGAGCTCTTCTCGAAGAGCGGCACCTATGGCTGGGGCCGCTGGCAGGGCACGGGCTTCGAGCAGGTGACCCTGTTCGACGGCAGCGAGCAGCAGGTGCGCCCCGGCACGCTCCAGATCGCCCGCAAGATCGTGCAGACGGTGCGGGCGCGGAAGATCAAGCACGTCTTCTTCTGCCACTATCAGGAACCCTATATCCTGCTCTCGGCCTGGGCGCTCCGCTTGCTCGGCTGCCGGCTGTACGTGCTTTCCGATTCGAAGTTCGACGATTACCCCCGCCATCTGCGCCGCGAGCTGGGCAAGTCCTTCTTCATGACGCCCTATCACGGCGCGCTCACCGCCAGCCTGCGCTGCAAGGACTATATCCGCTTCCTCGGCGTGAACCCGGATCGGATCCGCCGCGGCTATTACTCGATCTCGATGGACCGCGTGCGCGCTGCTGCCGGCGCAGAGCCCGCTCCCGGCGGCCTTCCCCATGGGGAGCGCCATTTCCTGAGCATCGCTCGCCTGGTGCCCAAGAAGAACCATGTGATGCTCGTCGACGCCTATGCGCGGTACAAGGCGACGGCGACCTCGCCGCGCAAGCTGATCCTGTGCGGCTCCGGCCCGCTGGAGGCGGACATCCGCGAGCGCATCGCGGCGCATGGCCTGGAGGACTGGATCGAGGTGCGCGGCAACGTCCTCCCCGCCGATGTCGCGACCGAGCTCGGCCGCGCGCTCTGCCTGTTGCTGCCCAGCATCGAGGAGCAGTTCGGCATCGTCGTGCTCGAGGCGCAGGCGCTGGGCCTGCCGGTGATCGTCTCCGACAATGTCGGCGCCCGCGACGTGCAGGTCCGCACCGGGGTGAACGGCTTTGTCGTCGAGCCGGACAATCCCGAAGGCATGGCCTATTTCATGCGCAGCCTGAGCGATGACGAAACGCTGTGGCGCGCAATGGCGACCGAGGCCGGCAAGTTCAGCCAGAAAGGCGACATCCCAGTCTTCGTGGACGCCGCCCTGGAGCTGATCCGCTCCTAGCCTCGCCGGCGCGCCGCGCCCCGGGGCATTGCCCCCCCCGCCACAGCCTTCGGCTTTCGAAGCTTTTTCGCCGCGGGCATCGCGGCAACGAGGATGCAGATCTGCACCGCCTTCACCACACGCGCCTCGGCGCCGGCGGGCGAGAACAGGATGTCCCAGACGAAGAACATCACCGTCACCGACACCAGGTACACCGGGACCGGGCTGATCTTCAGCGTGTGGAACATGGCCCGTAGCACCAGCCACAGCCCCCAGATCCACACGAGCGCGGCCAGGATTCCGCCCTCCACCCAGGCGCCGAGCACGAACGAGTGCTGCGGAATGCCGAAGCCGTAGGTCCGCACATAATAGTCGTAGCTGTAGGACAGGCCGAGGCGCTGCAGCTCGATGAAGTACATCCGCACATAGTGCGAATCCTTGGCGAAGGACCCGTGGCCTATGATCGGGGAATCCTTGATGGCCTGGACCGTGGCGAGCCACTCGGTGCGCCCGGCCAGCAGGAAGTTGAGATCGCCCGCGGTCTGCGCGCGGAACTTCGCCTGCGCCGCCTGGCCGAACAGGCCCGAATCCGCACCCCATCCATAGGCGGCCGACATGAGCTGCGCGCCGACGAACCCCATGATGAGAAGCACGGCGAACGAGGAAGGCGTGATCTTGGCGGCCATCTTGGGATACTGCCGCACATAGAGGACCAGCATCGCAAAGCAGAGCGCCAGGAACAAGGTCGCGAAGATAGAACGCGAGTTCCTGAACAGGCAGAAGAGCGCGAGCACGAGGAGCAGCACCGGAATGGCGCGGCGCACCTCGGGCCGCTCGAAGAACGGCAGCACGCTAATGCCGGCGATCATCAGGCTGATACCGATGCCGACGCCGAACTTCAGCGGGTCGGAGGAAATCAGCGAATCCGAGGTCGTCAGCGAATGCAACGTCAGCGCCAGGCCGACACCGAACAGATAAGTGCCCAGCAGACGCCATTTGCCGCCCGTCAGCAGCCAGATCATCACGGTGTTGATGCCGAAGAACGCGGTACGCGCCCAGGCACGCGAGTAATCCTCAACCGGCGTCGCCTGATAGATGTCGGAGATGATGGTGCCGACAAGGCCGATCAGCAGCAGCACCAGGAACGGCACCACCGGCTGCAGCCGGTGCAGCGCACCCTTGCGGGTCAGCAGCACGGCCGCGATGAGCACCGACAGGAAATCGTGCAGATACAGGGTGCCGATCGACCGGAATTCCACCGCCATGGTCAGCGGCAGCAGCAGAATGACCGCGTATTGGATCATTTCGCCCAGATCAAACCGGCCGCGCACCATCCCCGCCCCAGGCGCAAGCTGAGCCAACTCCGCCGTCCTTCCTACTTCGCGGACCGCGACGCGGCATGGGGCGCATCCAGCCGCCGCACCGAGACGTCGTCGATCCAGATTTCGGACTGGGCGCCACCGACGCCGGTGGAAAGCACGGCCAGCCACTGCCCGGGGCAGTCCGCCCCGATCGAGAAGTCCTGCGCGATGTTCTGGCCCTGGCCGTTCGCGGCCACAGGCATGCGCGCGGCCTCCTTGCCGCCGATACACTGCACGGAAAGCACCGGGACCTGCTGGCGATCCTCGGGTCCGGCACCGACCCGGGCGCGCAACCGATAGCGGCCCGCAGGAAGCATCAGGAACTCGCGGGCAAGCTGGGTCCCGGCGGCCGCTTCGTTGGAGACGATGAGATGATAGCCCTCACCGCCTTCCGCCGGCCCGATCGCAACCCCGGCGCCCGGATCGTCCGCCAGGCGCCACTCGAAGGGCGGCATCTCGTTGTGGAGCTCGAAACCGCCGTCGCGCACCCCCGACCGGCGAGGATCGACCTTGCGGGCCTGGGCATAGATGTCCGCGGCGATCGCATATTGCTTGGCGCCCACGAGCTTCTCGATCACGTCGATCAGCGTCTTGCGGTCTTCCTCAAGTGCGGGGTTGAGGTGGAGCGGCAGCAGGAGGGCCGCATAATGCGGCCCGGCCGGCGCATCCGACTGGACCAGAGCATTGACGAAGGCCGACCACCAGAGCGGCCGCTGCGCCAGGCGGCGGGCCAGCGGCTGCGTGATCGCGGGATCGGACGATGCCTGGACCAGCACCGGCAGCAACAGGTCGCGCGCCGGTCCCGAAACCGACAGCGCGCGGTGATAGTGGAGCAGCGCACCTTCGATGTCCTGCTCGCTCACATCATGCTCGATGAGCCACAATTGCGTGCCGAGATCGCGGCGAGACAGGCGCTCGCTGAGCTGCATGAGCCGCGCAGCACCGGGCCGGTCGTTCCGCACGTCGGCCAATAGCGCGAGCGTGCGGATCGCCTCGACATTGCCCGGCTCGCGCTTCAACGCTGCCTTCGCGTCCTTCTCCGCCTGTGCCAGCGATTCCGGCTTCAGGTCGCTGGTCATGGTCGAGGCGGCGCGCGCCGCATGCGCCTCCGCAGTTCCCGGGAACCATCCCAGGCTCAGCGGGGGATTGCTCCGCGAATAGACCTGCGAAATCGTGACGGCCAGCACGAGCCAGAGCAGCACGATGCCGAGCAGCACCGCTGCCGCGATGCGAACCAGCGCTGGACGCGAACTTAGGACCTGGAACCGAGGAGGCACGCGTTGCGGGCTCATGCCGCAGGCGTGCCCCGCTTCGCAGTGTCGCCATAGCCATAGCCATAGCCGTAATCATAGCCATAGCCGTAATGCGCACGGCGCACGTTGAACTTGGTCAGGATCGCGCCGAGCATGTTCGCGTTCGCGGCCATCATGCGCGTGACGGCGACGCGGGCCAGGCCCTTCTGCGTCGCGTGCGATTCCACGACGAACACCGCACCCTCGACCTTGCTGCCGATGATCGGCGCGTCGGCAAGGCCCATCACCGGCGGCGCGTCGAGGATCAGGTGATCGAACGAGCCACGCAGCTCGGCGATCAGCTTCTCGAAACGCTCGCTCGAAAGCAGCTCCGGCGCGCTGGGCGGCTGCGGGCCGGCCGGCATGATCCAGAGCCCTTCCACGCTGGTCGGGACGATCAGCGCGGCGGCGTCGTCGCTGCCCGCCAGATAGTTCGAGAGGCCCATCTTGTTGCCGACTTCGAACATGTAGTGGATCGACGGCGAACGCATGTCGGCATCGATCAGCAGCACCTTGCGATTGGCCCGGGCCAGGCTACGCGCAAGCGCGTAGCTGGTGGTCGTCTTGCCTTCCGCAGGCCCCGTGCTGGTGACCGCGAAGACATGCGGGGTGCCGTGATCGGTGGCGAACGAAAGGTTCGTCCGCAGCGACAGATAGGCTTCCGTGATCGGCGACTTGGGATCGCCGAGCGCGGTGCGCGGATCGGTGTCGCCCGTCTGCGGCACCGTGCCAAGCAACGGCACGCCCAGCAGTGCCTCGACCTCGGCGGGATCGTCCACGCCCTGGTCGAGCTGCTCGAACACCAGCGCAGCACTCAAGCCGAGGAACAGGCCCGCGGCCACTGCGATCAGGATATTGAGCAGCGGCTTCGGGCTGGAAGGCGTGCGCGGCATTTCGGCACCGTCCACCACCGAGATGTTGTTCAGGCCGACGCTGCCCGCCACGCCGATCGTCTTGTAGCGCTGGAGCAGGCCGTCATAGAGCTGGCGGTTGGTGTCCACGTCGCGCAGGAAGATGTTATACTGGATGCTGCGGCGGCGCATGTCGAGCATGCCCGTCTTGAGGCCGCTCACTTCGGACTTCAGTTCGTCTTCACGCTTGACGCTGGCCTCATAGGCTTGGCGCAGCGTGCCGCCGATCCGCTTCTCTTCCTGACCGATGGCCCGATCGAGCTGGGCGATCTGGCTCTCGAGCGCCTTGGCGGGCGGATACTCGCTCTCGAAGGTAGCGCGCATCTTGGCATAGTCGCCGGCCAGCTCGGCGCGCTTGCTGCGCAGCGAGACGACCGTCGGGTTCTGCGCCACTTCGGCGGACTGGCCGCCGCCGGCGCGCAGCTTGCTCTCTGCAAGCACGCGATCAGCAGTCGCGCGCGCCAGCTCTCGGTTCAGCGAGGTCAGGTCGTCCGCAGCGATCGGACGCTCGGGGCTCGACGCGCCGTCGCCATTGTCGCCTGCGGGGAGATTCACAATCCCCTCGCGCGAGGCGTAATCGACGAGGCGTCGCTCGGATTCATCGATGCGGCCGCGCAGTTGCGAGAGCTTGCCCTCGAGGAACTTGCGGGCATAGGCCGTCGCCTCGAAACGGCGATCGAGCGTCTCCTGGACGAAAGCCGCCGACCAGGCATCGACGACGCGCTTCGAAAGCGCCGGATCCGGGCTGGTGAAGCTGATGCCGACGAGGCGCGACATGCGCTCCGGCGCGACCTTGAACCGGCTGAGCAGGATATCGCTTGCGATGCGCATGCGCTCCGGAGCCGGCGGCGCCGCGCGCGAGATGCGCGAGCCATTGAACCAGTCCGCGGTCTTCACGCCGAAGGAATCGAGGAAGGGCTTGCTGTCCGCCAGACCCAGATCCTTGACCACGCGCTCCGCCAGGCTGCGCGACTGCAGCAGGCCATATTGGGTTTCGTAGAATTCCTGGTCGACCATCATCGTGCTCGACTGGGTGGTGTCGACATTGGTCAGGCCGGTATTCTCGCGCTGGATCTCCAGCGTGGCGCGCGCCGTATATTGCGGCGCCATCAGCAACGTCACCAGGATGCCCAGCAGCACGGCGGCAATGGTGGTGCCGATGACGAGCCATTTCCGCCGACGGATCACCGACAGCAGATGCGGAATGAACGACGCTCCGCCCTCCGGCGCCAGCCCACGATTATCGTGTACCAGCTCGCCTTCGTCGGCCCCCTGAGCCCGCAATTCGATCATATTCATCTTGTGCAAAATCCAGCGAGGCTCAGTTGAGCACGGCGAGAACGGCGGTCGTCAGGATCGGCGACGCCTGGATAAAGGTCTGGAACAGGCGCGTTCCGCGCGATTCCCCGACATAGATCAGATCGTTCGCATAGAGCTCCGGATCGTCCATGATCCCCTGACGAATGGAGCGGAGGTCGTAGAGCGCGGCCATTTTCTTCGCGTTCACCGTCCGGAAGACCACGACATATTTGAGATCGGCATAGTCGCCCGCCCCTTCCGCAAGCGCAACCGAACGCATCAGCGTCAGCTTGCCCATGATCGGGTACATGCCGGGCTTCTTGACCTGCCCGTCGATCGTGACCAGCTGGTTGACCTTGGACACGTTCACCGTGACCTGCGGATCGCGGACATAGCGGCCGCGCAGCGAAGTCTCGATCGCACGCGCCAGCTCCAGCGGCGACTTGCCGGCGGCGTCCATTCCACCGACCAGCGGAAGCGAGATATTGCCGGAAGCATCGACCTGGACGGTGCGCTCCAGCTCGTCGATCCCGTACACCTGAACCTTGAGTTCGTCATACGGGCCAATGAGATATTCGCGCTGCCCCGCAACCAGATCGCTCCGCTCGGGAGCCGGCAGAGGACCCCCCGGCACAAACTCTAGTCCGGGGCGTCCAACGAACTTCTCACCAGCGCAGCCCCCCAGCGCGAGCGCAGCGATACACGCCCCCAGAACCCAAAACTTCATCTGAATCGATGCCTCGCAATAGATGAAAGCGCTGATATCGCGCGCCCTGCCAAGGGTAAAGGACTAATGGCTGGAGCGACGGCGCCGGATGCTATTGGAATCGCTGAATGCACCCGCCGAACTAGTCATCATCCAGCAGCCCAACGCGAACAACGCAGACAACAACGGCGTACGAAGCGGATAGTCGGTGATACTGGCCAGGCCCAGTAGAACCGCGATCAACATTCCGGTGCGGGCCACTTCCGAACCCAGACCGCCTTCGCGATACATCGCCCGTGCCCGCCTGACGCCCCAGCCGAGAAAAACGAGCAGCAGCAGCACTGCCGGGAGCCCGCCGGTGATCAGCAGTTCCAGCCAGTCATTATGCGCGTGGTTGAAGTAGCTGTAGTGCAGCGCGCTGTCCGGCTCGTAGCTGCGGAAGACGGGATCGAAGGCGCCGAACCCGATCCCGAACGGGAAGAAATCGCGCGCCATCGCCAGCGTCGTCGGCAAGGTGGTGACGCGCAACTCCGCATCGGCATCGAAGGCGGCGAAACGACCGATCGTGATCGCCCGACCGAAGGAAATCGTCACAATGACGGCAATGATGGTCAGCACAAGCACCGCCGCCGCAATTGCCAGTCCCTGCTTGCGATTGAGCCCGCCGATCAAGCCACGCGGCTGGATCAGCGCCGCGCCAAGCACTGCGATCGGGAAGAGCACCAGGCCGGAGCGCGATCCGACTGCCAGCATCACCGGGACCAGGCTGAAGCCGATCCCCACGGCCACGATCGCGCGCAGCCGCGCCCTATCCGGATTGTGCAGGGGCAGCAGCGTCCACAGGCGGAGAAGCGGGATGATGCAGACCAGCAGCGCGGCCTGGTGGTTGTGGTTGGCGAGCAATCCGGCACCGACATGGGCAGGCCGATAGAGCTGGAAATTGGTATCATCGCTGATCTGCAGGACGCCGATCAAGGCGCTGAGGCAGCCTATACCGACGATCGCCACCACGACCCAGCCGAGCTGCCGCGTCGACAGGGTCGGCACCGCGAATAGCACGGCGAATGCCGGCAGCAGCGCCAGCAGCGCGTTCCATGTAGCGTCGGGCGTCAGCGAAATGGGTCGCCACGGCTGCGGCATGCCGGCCGCTGCAGCGGCCTCGAGATAGGGCCCATGGCCCGGCAGCACGCCCCAAAGGCCGGGCGGCAGCGGGATGAGCTGCAGGCCGATGATCGCCGCCAGAACCGAAAGCCCGATAAGCGGAAGCCGCCGCCCCCTGGCCGTCGCACCCATCGGAAGCGCAGCCAACACGACGATGCACAGCACCAGAAGCGGCCGCAGCACCAGCAATGCCCCGACATCCGAGCGCGACGAGCCGCCCGCGAAGGCACAGGCAAGCAGCGCAAGGATCAGGATGAGGCTGCGCGGTTCCCAGTCTGGTTTCGCGGAAGTCCGCCGGGGCGTGGGAACGAACATCAACTAGGCACCTGTCGGCAAAAGGTTGCGTCGTTTGCGGTATCCGCCAAAGGGTTTCAAGTGGGCTGGACCGGCCCGCCGCCATCCCGCCGCAGAAAAATAGACCGCAAGGAGCGCCAGCGCGGATCGGGCGATCCCGGCGCCATGCCGAAATAGCGCGCCAGCGGAAAGCTGACCGCGCTCGCCACTGCCGATACCAGCACGGGGATCAGCGTGGCGGCCGCAGTTAAGAGCACGAACAGGATCGGGCTCAGCCACGGCCCGCCGATTCCGATGAATCCGGAGCCGACCTGGAGCAGCTTGGCGTGGAGGATGTAGATCGGGAAACTGAAAAGGCCGGCGACGACGAGGAAGTAGGGCGGCCGGATTCGCGCAGCGGCCACGATCAGCGCGCAGACCGTCACGCCGAGAGCCAGATAGAGCGGCGGGTTCGCGGGCACCACGAAATCCGCGATCAGGATGCGATGCAGCACACCCATCGGCTGGAAAATGTAGAGCGCCGCGACAGCGACGAGGAAAAGCAGCGCCGGTACCACGAACCGCGCATCCCCGGGGCGTCGATTCAGATAGAGATGCCGCGCCGCGAGCGCGATCGGCAGGTGGTAGAAGGCAGTGTCGAGGCCCCAAGGCACCCAGCCATGAATCCGCTCGACCTCGCCATGGAACAGCACCGTCCCGGCCGAGACCGCCAGGAACAGCAGGCGAACCGGCCTGGGCACGCTGAAATATGCCTGCATGACCAGGCGCAGCGAGACCAGCACGGGCAGGAACCACATGATCCCGTTGATCGCGCGCGAATTGGCGAACACCACCAGATCGGCGATCCGCACCCATTGCAGCCCGGTGACATATTCGGCGCGCGAGACCAGCACCCAGAACAGATAGGCGGTGATCAGGGGGGCGACGCCCCGGACCGTGTTGCTCCACGACTTGAAGGGCTTCACCAGCACGCCGGAGAGCGCGAAGAAGGCGGAGACGTGGAAGAGGTAGAATATCTCACCCAGCGCCCACACCACGTCGTGGGTCGGTCCGGCCAGTTTCTGGAACGGGAAATGCCCGACGATCACGGCGATGATCAGCGCGCCCCGGAGGGCATCGAGCGACTGGTCGCGCGCAGCAGTTGCAGGAATTTCCTCAGCCTGGCCGCGCATCAGCACCGTGCCAAGCGGCGCCGCGCGCCGTCAAACTCGTACATCCCGCTCCCCTGGGCCACCGGCCCCTGTCGATACCTGCCGCAGTAACAGTCGGCCGGGCGCATGGGAAGCGGCGCACCGATTTCGTACCGCCGCCGCGCACCGCTATGGCCCTGCCGCGCACTAGCCCCTATTGCACGGGCCGGGTTCGCCTTTCCTGGCGAAGGTCCAAGAGGGTGGGATCCGAGAATGCGCTTCTGGAAGCAAAAGGGGTCGATCGTGGCGGCCGCGGTCCTGTTGGTGCTGCTTTGCGCCATCGGCATGCGCGTCGCGCTGCTCGGCCATCAGTTCGGCCATGCCGATGATCTGGGCGTGGCTGCGACGCTGGCGGAAGCCCGGCTGCATCCGCAGACCAGCGCCCATCTGGCCGAGGAAGCCCGCGAGAAGGAAGCGCGCGGCCAGGGCACCCCCCGGACCGAGGCGATGCTCAAGCTCGCCGCAAACCCCGCCGCATCGGCGGCGATCGACGCGCTGGCCGCCTATCCCGTCGCCGCGGTGCCGATGAAATGGACCTATGCCCCGCTGCCCTTCCTGCTCACCCCGGCGCTGATCGGGCCGCAGCTGGACTATGCGCAGGCCAAGTTGCTCGGCCGGATCCCGTCGCTGCTGTTCGCGATCGCGACGCTGCTGGCGGTGATCCCGCTCTCCCGGCGGCTCGCCCCCGAGGCCTTCCCGGCGACTGCGCTGATCATCCTCGCGACCCTCGCCTTGTCACGCGAGTTCGTCGTCATGTCGGCGCAGATGCATCCCTATGCCGCGACGGTGTTCGTCGCGACGGCGCTGATCTGGCTGACGATCCACGACGCCGCCCGGCCCGCGCTCGCCCTGCGCTGGCGCGAGATCGCCCTGCGCGCGCTCCTGCTCGTCCTGGCGGTCTATACCAGCTACCAGGCCATCCTGCCGGTGGCCGCCTATCTGGCCTCGCTCGCGCTCCGCGACGTGCGGCTCTCCGATCTGAGCCTGGCCGGGCTGCGCAGGCACCTGCCCCGGCTGGCCGCGGCAGTGACGCTGGGCATCCTCGTCGGCATCGCCTTCCTGCCGGCCTATCTGTTCCGCGTGCGGACGATCCAGGCAGTCAACTGGAATGCCGGCCCCGGCGGCGAGTTCGTCTTCACCCCGGGCGGAATCGGTGCCGGCATCGTCAAGGCGCCGCTGTTTCTCCTCCACAATGGCTGGCTGACCGCAGAAGCGATGCTGTCCCCCAGCGACCCCGCAGGCTGGGCGGCCGCGATCATCAGCCTTGCCATCCTGCTGTGCGCGCTGGCCGGCGCCGCCATAGCCCTGCGCGCGCTCGTTCGCTGCCTGCGCGCCGGCGCCGACTGGGGCCCGCTGCCCGCGCTCGCCACCTTCCTGCTGGCGCTGACCGGCCTGACGCTGCTCGCGGTTCTCGCAGGAAAGCTGCCGCTCGCGCCGACGCGGCACATGCTGCTGTTCCTGCCGCTGATCGCCGTCACCGCCGCCATCGGCGCCCGCCGCCTCGCTGCCCGGCTCCAGCTTTCGTTCGACACCGCGGCGATCGGGATCGCCGCGATCCTGCTGGTGGCCGCACTGACCAGCTTCCCGGCGCTATGGCAGGAACGCACCGATCGTTTCGACGAGAAGGCGATGGCGATGCTGGTCGGCAAGGTGCGCCCCGACGCCGTGCTGACCTATGGCCTGACCTATCAGATGGGGCTGATGCCCAGCGTGCGGGCGATCGCGCCGGTCATCGAGCTGAGTGACCTCGATCCGCAGCCGCTTCCCGCCGGGCTTCACCGGGTACTGCTGATCTCGCACCGCGGGCCGGTGGATCCGGCGACCTGCGCGCTGCTGGCCAAGCGCCTGCCAGACAGCCGGGCCATCTCCGGAAACGGCTGCCCTGTCGGCACCGAGCTGCACCCGCTCACCGCGCAGGACGGGGTGGAGATTGAAAGCAGCCAGCTTACCCGCAACGGCGGCAACGGCCTGTTCATCGCACTGGCAAGGCTGCCCTAGCCCTGGATCGCCTCGATCAGGCGCGGCAGCTGCTTGGTCGAGGAAAGCTCACCGGCCAGCTCCGCGCGGCGCGCCGCCCCGGGGTCGGCGCGGTCGCGGGCAAAGGCGCAAATCGCCTCGGCCAGCGCATCGGCATCGCCGGGCGGCACGAGGATGGCGGCACCCTGCAGGAACGCCGACAATTCGGTGCCTTCCGCCGCGGTGACCAGGATCGGCCGGCCGCTCGCCAGCATGCCGCCCAGCTTCGAGGGCAGCACCAGATCGGCCGCCTCGCGCATCTGCGGCAGCACGTGCAGGTCCGCCAGGTTGAGCAAGGCGCAGAGCTTCTCTTCGGGCTGGAGATCGAGGAAGCGCACATTGGGCAGCTGGCCGTAACGCGCGACGAGATCGGCCTTGGCCGGCCCGTCGCCCGCGATCACGAAGACGAGATCGGGCACGTCGACCAGCCGCGAGGCAGCCTCCAGCACAAGGTCGAGCGCCTGCTTGGTGCCGATATTGCCGGCATATTCAACCACCAGGCACCCGGCATCGAGCCCGAGCTCGCCCCGAAAGGGATTGGGACCGGACATCGGGGCGATGCGCGACTGATCGACCCAGTTGCGCACGATCTCGACCTTCTCGGGCGCCACGCCCTTGCGGATCAGCGCGCTGCGCATCGCCAGCGAGATGGTCACCACCCGATCGAACAGACGGCGCGTGGCGCGCTCATAGGCGGTGGCGATGCCGCGCAGAAAGGCGAGCTTGCTCAGATGGCCCACTTCGAACGCGGCATCCAGCTCGAGGTCCTGGACGTGCAGCACGGTGCGTGCGCCGACCAGCCGGGCGAGCAGCGCCGCCGGCATCGCGCAGAACAGCGTCGGCTCGACGCAGAAGACCGTATCCGGGCGGAAGCGCAGGATGCGCCAGGCGAGGACAGGGAAGGAAAAGGCCGCGAAGCTGACCGGGGCGAGCAGGCGCCAG
The DNA here is from genome assembly GCF_029543155.1 of Sphingomonas sp. HITSZ_GF. Taxonomy (GTDB): domain Bacteria; phylum Pseudomonadota; class Alphaproteobacteria; order Sphingomonadales; family Sphingomonadaceae; genus Sphingomonas. Next base: position 54,839 of record NZ_JARQXA010000008.1, read on the forward strand.
ATCCCGCCCATCTTGCGGCGCAGCAGCAGCGGGCAGCGATAGATGCGGCGGCCGGGCGATCGTTCGGCGGTATAGCCCCAGCGGCGATAGCCGTCACGGACATACCAGCCCGGATAATGCGGCGGCGCCGTGACCACTTCGAGCGTGCTGCCGGTGGCTTCGATCGCGGCGCCAATCTCGCCGGTATAGCGCCCTGCCCCGGCCAGCTCGGGCGCATAGTTCATCGCATAGATGAGCACGCGCCTAGCCGGTGCAGCTGGAATGCTATCGCTGATTTGCGAGGCTTCGCCCCCCGCGGGTCCGCTCATCCTACCCTCCGGATGACCGGCCGCTTACTGGACCTCGGGGCCACCCGGCGGCGGACCACCCTGGGGACCGCCGGGCGCGCCGCCCTGGCCCTGCATCTGCTGCATCATCTGCTGCTGCATCATCATCTGGCGGAGCTGCTCGGCCGGGATCAGGTCCTTGATCTCGAGATCGAACTGCAGGAGCTTGCCATAGAGCGGGTGCTGCGGGCCGGCCTTGTCATAGGCGAGGCTCGACGGGATCCAGACGCGCATCTTGCCGCCCTTGCTCATCATCTTGAGCGCTTCGTCGAAGCCCGGGATCGCGCCGCCCACCTGGAGCGGAATCTCGCCGGCCGGCTGGAAGATGGTGCCGTCGCGCAGCGTGCCGGTGGTGAACACCTTCACCCCGTCGCCGTCCTGCGCCTTGGGGCCGGTGCCTTCCTTGAGCACCTGATACTGCAGGCCCGACGGCGCGGTCTGCACGCCGATCTGGCCCTTGTTCCAGGCGAGGAACTGGGCGTCGTCGCCCTTGGCGGCGACCGACGCACGCGTGCCGGTCCAGGCCAGCGCCACCGCAACGGCGATCGCCAGGACGATCCCGGCCCAGAGCCAGGTCTTGTAGCTGCGCTTTACGGGCTGGAGCGGAACGGCGGTCACAGACATGCGGAAGGCTCCAGGCGCGGGTATCGGACTACCCGAAAGTCACGAAAGTCACGACAAGCTACGCGCGCGAGGCGCGCGTAGCCGAATCGCGAAATCAACGGGCGCTGTCGCGCTCCATGCGCTTGCGCTCGAGCTTGCGGGCGCGGCGAACCGCGGCAGCACGCTCGCGAGCACGCTTCTCGCTGGGCTTCTCGTAGTGGCGGCGGAGCTTCATCTCGCGATAAACGCCCTCACGCTGCAGCTTCTTCTTGAGCGCGCGCAGCGCCTGGTCGACGTTATTGTCGCGAACGATGATCTGCATAAACCCGTAGTGCTCCGATCTTCAAATCAATAGAAAAGGGTTCGCCGGAACGCAGGGTAGCGGCGCAAGTGGCGGCCACCTAACAGCGTCGATCCCATTTTTCAAGGGATAACAGGGCCTATCCCATCATCCCCGCGGTGAACCGCTCAGGCAGCCGGCTTGCCGGTGCAGAGCCCGAGCCGCTTGCCATAGACGCGCATCCTGACCGCCGCATAGCCCGGCTGGCCTTTCGCGCCGCTATTCTGCTCCACTGCGACGTCATAGGCATCCTTGCCCATCGTGCCCTTGTAGAGCAGCGTGGTCTTCGCGCCGTCCTTGTCGCACTGGATCTCGACGTCGATCTTGCCGCCCTTCTGGACGAATCGCGGGAAGGTGCAGCGCCCGCCGACCTTTTCGAGCATGGTGATGTCGACCGGCGCCAAATCCGCCGCGGTCTGGCACTTCACGGCGTGGCGCGGGATCTTGGCGGCGGCCTGCATCTGCGCGTCATGCTGCGGGCCATCCGCGAAATCGGCCGAGACCAGCTCGGTGCCCGATTCCCAGGTGCCCGGCTGCATCGCCTGCTTGGCGCGCGCTGCCTTGGTGAGGCTGGCAACTTCTTCCATCGAGGCATTCTGCACATCGACCTCGCCGGTGGCAGCCGCCTGGCGCTCCGCAGCGGACTGGCAGCCGGCCAGCGCAAGCACGGCGCCGGCGAGCAGGATCGCACGCATCTTCATGAAGTCCCTCTCCAAATTCCGCAGCTTCCTGAGCCGATCCCGCCGGCAAAGACAAGACCGATCTTCGCGTTATAGTGGCGCGATGACCCGCCCCGACACCGCCGCCCAGACCCGCCACCGCCTGCGCTCGATCCTGGGAGGATCGGCCGGCAACCTGGTCGAATGGTATGACTGGTATGCCTATGCGGTGCTCGCCAGCTACCTGGCGCCGCACTATTTCCCCGAGGGCACCAGCCAGGACATCAGCGCCTGGATCGTCTTCGCGATCGGCTTCTTCATGCGGCCGATCGGCGGCTGGCTGATGGGCATTTACGGCGACCGGCGCGGGCGCAAGGCCGGACTGACCCTGTCGGTGACGCTGATGTGCGCCGGCTCGATCCTGATCGCCGTGACGCCCAGCTATGGCGAGATCGGCGTGGCCGCCACAGTCGCGCTGGTCGTCGCCCGCCTGCTCCAGGGATTGAGCCTGGGCGGCGAATATGGCGCCAGCGCCACCTATCTCTCCGAAATGGCCGGCAGGAAGCATCGCGGGTTCTTCTCCAGCTTCCAGTACGTCACGCTGATCTCGGGCCAGCTCGTCGCGCTGCTCGTGCTGCTGGTTCTCCAGGCGGTGATGAGCGAGGCCGACCTGAAATCCTGGGGCTGGCGCATTCCCTTCGCGGTGGGCGGCGTGCTGGCGCTCGGCGTGTTCTGGCTGCGCCGGCGCCTGGCCGAAACCGAGAGCTTCGAGAAGCGCGAGGCGGGCAAGAAATCGAGCGCGCTGGCGCTGCTGCGCGAGCATCCGCGCGAGGCCGCGGTGGTGATGCTGCTCACCGCGGGCGGCACCCTCGCCTTCTATGCCTATACGATCTACCCGATCGCCTTCCTCAAGAAGACCGCCGGCTTCTCGGACACGGCAGCGACACAGGTGAACGCAGCCGCGCTGTTCGTGTTCATGGCGATCCAGCCGCTTGCCGGCGCGCTATCCGATCGGATCGGGCGCAAGCCGCTGATGGTAGGCTTCGGCGTGCTCGGCACCCTGCTCAGCTATCCGATCTTCGTAGCGATGGAAGGCGCGCGTGACGGGCTGACTGCCTTCGCGCTGATGACCGGGGCACTGGTGATCGTCACCGGCTACACCTCGATCAACGCCGTGGTGAAGGCCGAGCTGTTTCCGGCGCATATCCGCACGCTGGGCGTGGCCCTGCCCTATGCGCTGGCCAACGCGCTGTTCGGCGGCACCGCGCCGAGCGTGGCCCTGTGGTTCAAACAGGAAGGCTGGGAGCGCGGATTCTACTGGTATGTCACTGGGATGATCGCAATCTCGCTGCTCACCTATCTGCGCATGCGGGACACTGCGAAACACTCGCAGATCCTCGAGGACTGATTAGCTATTGCTAATCATTAGCAGATTTTTCCAATGACCCGCGGCACCCGCCTCGAGGTCGATCCGGCGCAAGCTGTTGGCGCGCGCCCGAAATAACCCGGCCGGCCCTGTATCCGCCAATGGACTCGGAGCCCGTCAAACAATCGTGCGGTGATGGATGTTGATCGGTGCATTCTTCTTGATGCTTGCGGCACTCAATCAGGAGGTGCCGGTCCAATCAACTGACCAGGGAGTCCTTGTTCAATCGGGCCCCGTAAGGAGACTGGACAGGAATGTTCGCCAAGCCCTGATGCCGGGAAAGCCCGACAAGCAAATCAAGCCAGTCAAAGGCTTTTCCTGCCGGCACTTCCTGGGCTATTCCGAAGCTCAAATGCACGTAAATGTGCAAATGGGTGACAGGGCCTGTTCGGGAGAGATATTTCCAGACCATGGCTTCCGCCAGGTCAATTACCTGCGGACTTCCGCGGGTTCGTTGATGGTGGTGATCTATAGTCCGCGTGATCGCATCGATGCCGCCAGCCGCGTGATAATCTACCTGAATGGTGGTCCGCGCTCCATCACCACCAACCGCCCCCTGGCCCAGCAGTTGGTAGCGAAAGGCTATACCGTCCTCATGCCCGTCTATCTCGGCGAGCTCGAGACTCTTCATCCGGCGCCGGATATGCCCGGTGCGGTAGAGCAAATTCGCGCGCTGACACGCTGGGCGGGCGACCGGCTGGTCGCGACGGTGGGAATAAGTACCGGTGCCTATCTTGCAGCGGCCGCCTGCACGGCACATTGCCCGCCGCGTATCCTCCTGGCGCCGCCGCTTACCACGCCCGAAGACGTGATGTCGGATAAACGGGTCGACTGGAGCAAACTGACCGACGGCTCTTGCCTGTGGCGACACAACGGCCCGCACCGGGTGTGCGCCGAAATAGAGACTTTCCTCAAATCCTTTTGGGGCGAGCGATATTATCGCACGAGCCTCACGAGCCTGTTGCGGGGCCAGTGCGCCCGGGTGCGGATCGTCGTCTCGCCGGACGACACCCGCGTTTATGACCCCAAGGGGATTGCCGACCTCCGTTCCGCCGGATGCGCGATAGAAACGCCGGCCGGGTATCAACATGCGATGGTCGATGCGAGCCCGGTGCTCAACGAGCGAACGCTCGCGTTGATCGCGCGCCAGGAAGCGCCGCGCCCAGCCGGGCAGATGCAATCGGTCCAATAGCGCGGCGCTCGACAAGGACGTCCGCGCTAGCGCCCGGAGAGAATCCGTCGAAATGAAACGGCCAAAAGATTTTGCGACAAACCGTTACGGGTTCGCGCAAATGGCTACGTCTATTGTTTCCACGCGTTGCAGCCGTGCAATACCGGCGTTAGGCTCGGCGTATAAAACTATGGAATGCCACAAGCAGCTTTAGCCCCCGCCTTGGACCAAGAGACCCGCCTGCTGATCGTCGATGACGATCCCGGAATCCGCGAGCTCACCGCGGCCTTTCTCTCGCAACATGGCTATATCGTCGATATCGCCTCGGGCGCGACCGAGATGCGCACGCTCACCGCGCGCCATGATTACGACCTCATCGTGCTCGACGTGATGATGCCCGGCGAGGACGGCCTGACCATCCTGCGCTCGATGGACCGCGAGGCCGGCCCCGCGGTGATCCTGCATTCGGTGATCGGCGAGGATATCGACCGGATCGTCGGACTGGAGATGGGCGCGGACGACTATGTGCCCAAGCCCGCCAATCCGCGCGAGCTGCTGGCGCGCATCCGCTCGGTGCTGCGCCGCAGCCAGGGCGATCGCGGCGCGGCGCCGACGGCGATTCCCGCCCGTGCCTTTTTGCGCTTCGCCGGCTGGCGGCTCGATCCCGTGGCGCGCCAGCTCTGGGATCCAGACGATGTGATCATCAACCTGTCCGACGGCGAGTTCCGCCTGTTGCTGGCACTGGTGGAGCGGCCGCGCCGCGTGCTGACCCGCGACATGCTGCTCGATCTCTCGCGCGGGCCCAATGCCGAGCATTTCGACCGGGCGATCGACGTGCAGATGAGCCGCCTCCGCAAGAAGCTGGCGCGGCCCGGCTCCGAGGACCTGATCCGTACGATCCGCAACGAAGGCTATATGTTCGTCACCGAAGTGACGGCCAAGTGATCCGGCAGTGACGCGCCGTTCGATCACGGTTCCCATCGTATTGCTGGTTATCGCCGCGGCCCTGATCGCGACGACGACGCAGTTCACGATCATGTTCAACGGCCCGCCGCCGGGCCCGGGACCGCTGCCGCTTGCCCGCGTTGCAGAGGCGCTGAAGGGCGGCGTGGTGCCGCCTTCCGCCCAGCGCCGGATGAGCATTACGCGAACAAGCGAGGACAAGTTCGGCCGCGAGGACGAGCGCCCCTCCCCCGCGCGCGATGCGGCGATCGCTCGGCTGATCGGCGTGCCCGCCGCACGTGTGCACGGGCTCTATCAGTTCCCCGCGCGCGATCCCGACCAGGACATGCACGGCAGCTTCACCGTGGCACTGGAGGACGGCGACGGCTGGATCATCGCCTCGAGCAGCTTCCGCCCCACCTTCACGCCCTGGCACCTGGCGCGACTGATGGGCATGCTGGCGGTGCTGCTCGTGCTCTCGCTGCTCGCCTGGGGCGTCGCACGGCGCATCTCGCGCCCGATCCGCGAGCTGGCCGGCGCAGCGACCCGGATGCGGCTGGGCGCGCGCCAGCCGATCCCCGACAAGGGCCCGCGCGAAGTGCATGAGCTCGCCCGCGCGCTGGAGAGCATGCAGGAGCGCATCCTGCACGAGGCGGAGAATCGCGGCGCCATGCTCGGCGCGATAGCGCATGATCTCGGCACGCCGCTGTCGCGCATCGCGTTCTGGGTCGAGCAGCTGCCCGACGCCGCGCGGCTGCGCGCCGAGGCGGATATCGAGGAGATGCGCGCGATGCTGAAGGCCGCGCTGCGCTTCACCCGCGACGAACGCAGCGCCGCGCCGCACCAGAAGCTCGACCTGGGCAGCCTGATCGAGAGCCTGGTCGAGGATCTGGCCGCGGCGGGCACCCCGGTGGAAGTCGAATCCGGCCCGCGCGCGGTGGTGCGCGGCGATCCGGCGCAGCTCCGGCGGCTGTTCACCAACCTGATCGAGAACGCCGTGCGCTATGGCGAGAGCGCCCGGCTGCATTGGCGCCCGATCGACGGCAAGGTGGACGTGCTGGTGGAAGATGACGGCCCCGGCTTCGACCCCGCCCGGGCAGAGGCGCTGTTCGCCCCGTTCGTGCGCGGTGAGGCGTCACGCAACCGCGAGACCGGCGGCACCGGCCTGGGCCTGGCGATCGTCCGATCGATCACCGAGGCACATGGCGGCGAAGTGACGCTGGAGAATCGCGATGGCGGCGGCCGGGTTCGGGTGCGCCTGCCCGTTTGAGTTGCAACATGTTGCAACATTTCGCCATTGCGCGAAATTACGTCGTATTTCCGGGATGTGACCAGAGCCCCTGACCAAGGAGGCGGTATGGAACATCAGGACGCGCATGATCTGGGCCTGGCCCATGATTTGAAGACCATGGAATTGCTGGCAAGCCGGCGACGCGCGCTCGGCTGGTTCGCCAGCGCAGGCGGCGCAGCGATGCTCGCCGCATGCGACGGCGGATCGGGCACCACCGCGAGCACCGCCAGCACCGGCACGACCACCGTGACGCCGACCCCGACCTCGTCGGCCACCGCCACGCCGACGCCCACCGCCACCGCGACCAGCGGCAGCTGCGTGGTCGATCCGACCGAGACCAACGGCCCCTATCCCGCTGACGGCACCAACACGTCGAGCGGCGCCACCTCCAACGTGCTGACCGCGTCCAACGTGGTGCGCAGCGACATCCGCTCGAGCTTCATCGGCAGCTCGACCACCACCGCAGCCGGCGTGCAGGTGACGCTCACTCTCACCCTGGTCGATGTGAACTCGGCCTGCGCGCCACTGGCAGGCTATGCCATCTATATCTGGCACTGCGACCGCGACGGGAAATACTCGCTCTACGACCTGCCGGCGGAAAGCTATCTGCGCGGCGTGGGCGTGACCGACAGCAATGGCCAGGTGAGCTTCACCACCATTTTCCCGGGCTGCTATTCGGGGCGCTGGCCGCACATCCATTTCGAAGTGTTCTCGAGCCTGGCGAACGCCACCGGCGGGCGCTACGCCACGCTGATCTCGCAGCTCGCCATGCCGAGCGCGGCGTGCAGCACGGTCTATAACAACGCGACCGGCTACACGACGAGCATCCGCAACTTCGCGAGCGTGAGCATCAACAGCGACAATGTGTTCGGCGACAACACCAGCGCACAGATCGCGCAGCAGACCCCGACGATGAGCGGCAGCGTCTCCGACGGCTACACCGCCACTGCGGTGATCGGCATCGCGCGCTGAAAACGCGCGCGAGCGGCGGGAGCGAGACTGGCCTGCTCCCGCCGCCTTGGCCGAATTTCTAGAGGATCATCCCACCGCCGCCGCGGATCGCGAGCACGCGGCCGATCGAATCGAACAGCGCGTCCATCGCCACCGGCTTGAACAGCACGTCGTCGGCACCCACGGCCAGGCAGCGCTCGCGCAGGTCGACCGCGGTATCGGCGGTGACGACGATGATCGGCAGCTCGCCCTTGGCGTCGCCGCGCGCACGGATGCGCTGAATGGTCTCGAAACCGTCCATGCCGGGCATGCGCAGATCGACCAGCACGACGTCGAACGAATCCGCGTCGAGCATAGCGAGGCCCTCCTCGGCCCAGCTCGCTTCGGCCATCGTCGCCCCGGCAACGTCGAGCATGTCCTTCACGACCCGACGGTTCATCGGATCGTCCTCAATGAAGAGGATGTTCATGCCCGCCCGCCCGTGGCGACCGGTTTCCAGGAAGTGCGCGCGACCGATTTTGTCATGTCCGGTGTGCTATCGTCCTAAGCCGCCCGAGATACAAGCGGGTCGCGACCACCCGCATTTGAATTTTCTTCCGCAGGCGGAATGATAGCATTGATCAGGTCGGCGCCGGTAACGGGTTTTTCGATTATTCGTCCGCCACTTGCCGCAATCAGCTCATTTGTGGTCTCCACATCGGGCTTCAGCCAGAGCACGAAATGGGCCGTCCCCTCGCATGCCGAACGCAGGCTGTGGAGTGCCGCCACGGCGCCATCGGCATCGGCCTTGAGGGTCGCTTCGTCCGCCAGGAGATGGGTGACGTCGCCCGCCTCGAGCATCGGCAGCGCCTCGGCCACGCTCGCGGCGAAACGCAGCCTGGCGACGCGCGGCTCAAACAGCGTGCGCAGCATCGAACGGGCGATCGGATTCTTGTCGAACACGACGAGATCGAGCCCGCCGGCACACTCGCTCGCAGCCGCCGCCTCAGGCGCCTCGGCAGGGACCAGCGGCAGATCGAGGATGAAGCGCGAGCCCTTGCCGTCTTCGCTCTCCACCTGGATGTCGCCACCCAGCGCGCGCGCCAGGTTACGGCAGATGGCAAGGCCGAGGCCGGTACCGCCGAAGCGGCGCGTCGTGCTGGTGTCGACCTGACGGAAGCTCTCGAATATCTCTTCGAACTTGGCGCGCGGGATGCCGATGCCGGTATCCTCGATGCTCAGCTTCAGGCGACGGTCATCGCCCTCCCCTTCGCCTACCGCGCGCAGCGTGACGCCGCCCTTCTCGGTGAACTTGATCGCGTTGGAGAGCAGATTGAACACCACCTGGCGCAGGCGCGCGGCATCGCTGACGATCCAGTGCGGCGCATGGCTGAGCTCGAGCTTGAACGACAAGCCCTTGGCCTGCGCCTGCTCCTCCCAGAGCCGCGTGACTTCGCGCAGCATCGCCGTCAGGTCCATCGGCGCCGCCTCGACGGTGAGGTTGCCCGTCTCCATCTTGGCGACGTCGAGAATGTCGTCGACGAGCGCGCGCATCGTCACGCCGGCGCCGTGGACGATACCGATCCGGTCGCGGGTCTGCGCCTCGAGCTTGGGATCGGAGAGCATGACCTGGGTCATGCCGAGAATACCGTTCAGCGGCGTGCGGATTTCGTGGCTGGTCGTCGCCAGGAACTCCGTCTTGGCCTTGAGCGCCTTTTCGAGCGCGCTGTTGGTCTCGTTCAGCACGATATTGGCGGCGCGCACCTTGTTGCGGCTGCGCCGGATCGTGAACAGGCCCCAGCCAAGCGCCGCCATGACGATCACTGTCGCGGCACCGATCAGCAGGAACAGGATCAGCTGGAAGCGCTGCGTGCGCGTGGCCTCATCCGCCTTCAGGCGCTCGATATTTGCCTGCTGGTCGGCATAGTTGAACTTGGCGGCCATCAGCGCGGCACCGGTGGTCGTCGCCACCTTCGAGGCTTCGTCCTCGAGCCGCTTGAGCGCCTCGAGATGCGCGAGCGCCGAGTGCGTGTCGCCGGCCTTGGTGAAGATCTCATAGGCGAAATAATGGTCGTTGCGGAATTCGACCCGGCTATGCTCGATATCGATGCCGTCAAAGGCCTGGCGGATCAGCTGCACCGCCCGATTCATGTCCCCGCGCTGCGAGGCAAGCTCGGCCGCGGTGGAGAGCATGTGCCGACGCAGCAGATCGGCGTCGGCCCCGCGGATCAGTTCGAAACCACGCTTGACCGTGCGATCGGCCTGATCGAACTGCCCCAGCGAGATCTGCCCGCGCGCCAGATTGCTGAGCATCATCGCCTCAAGCGCAGGCTTGCCAAGCTGGCGGGCGATGCCCACCGCAAGCTGATATTCGGCAATCGCCTCCTGATAGCGCTTGGCGGAGGACAGCGCATTGCCGCGATTATTGTGCAACGAAAGCGAGAGGATCGGATCCCCGTCAAAAGTCTCGACGGCGCGCTGGAAGTTCTTCTCCGCGCTGTCGAAATCGTTGGCGGTATTATAGAGCTGGGCGATGTTCTGATAGGCGATCGCCTTGCTGCGCAGCTCGCCCACTTGCTGGAAGATCTCCGCCGCCTGCTGATAGTTGTTGAGCGCGCGCACCGCCTGGTCGCGCGCCATGAACAGCGCTCCCTGCGACATCAGCAGGTCGCCGCGCAGCTTGATCGGCTCCTGGATCGATTCGATCAGGCGCAGGCCGTCCGCGAGCAGCGGCGCAGCCTGGTCCGGCTGGTCCATGCGCAGATGCGCCTCGCCGGCGAGCCAACGTGCGGCGGCAAGCCCCATGCGCTGCTGGCGCTGATCGGCAAGCTTGCGCGAAAGCGCGTCGATCGCGACAGCGTGGCGCAGCGCCTCCGGCTGATCGGCCAGCATGCTTTCGCGTGCCGCCTGGATCTCGGCGGTGATCGCCGGGGTGAATTCCTTGGCGGCATCGGCAAAGGCGGGAACCGCGACCAGCAATGCGACGAACGCCAGGAGATGGCGAAGCGCGGCGCGCATCAGGCGCGCTTCCAGAAACTCTCGGGGCGAACGAACGAGGTCGGCGACCCGCCCGCATTGTCGAGATGGCCATCGTCCGCCAGGAACTTGCGGAACGCGTCGAGCCCAAGCGGGCGCGAAATAAGGAAACCCTGCACCATGTCGCAGCCCATCACGCTGAGCAACGCCAGCGCCGACGGAGTCTCGACACCCTCGGCGGTGACTTCCATCTCGAGCGCATGGGCCAGGTCGATCGTCGAGCGGACGATCAGCGGGTCGCGGTTGCTGCTGGTCAGCTGCATCACGAACATCTTGTCGATCTTCAGCTCGCGCGCCGGCAGCTTCTTGAGATAAGCGAGCGAGGATAGCCCCGCACCATAATCGTCGATCGCCAGCGTAACGCCGCTGTCGGCGAACCATTGCAGGTGGCGGATCGCGCTCTCCGGATCGCGGATCACCGCGGTCTCGGTGATCTCGAAGCCCAGCTTGGCGTCGGTGTCGGCCAGCATCTCGCAGACTTCGTTGACGAAGGCGGCATCGGCCAGGAGCTGGCCCGAGATGTTGACGAAGAGCAGCATGTCGAAGCCGTCGGCACGCAGCTTCTTCTGGTCCTCGATCACCTGGCGCAGCGTCCAGAGCGTGAGCCGAGCGATTTCGCCCGCCTGCTCGGCAACAGCGATGAAATCGCCCGGCAGGATCAGGCCCCGCGTCGGGTGCTGCCAGCGGACCAGTGCCTCCGCGCTGGCGATCTCCTGGCGGCGGACATGCACCTTGGGCTGATATTGCAGGAACATCTCGCCGCTGGCGATCGCGCGGGGCAGTTCGCGCATGAGGGTAAGCTTGTCGAAGGCGAGATCGGCGCGGGTGAGATCGAGCATCACCACCCGGCCGTCGGCGCGTGCCTGGTCCAGCGCGGATTCGGCAGCTTCGGCGAGCAGGACCTCGTCATCTTCCACCGAAGGGGCGGCGGCGACACCGAAATGCATCTGAAGCTGGTGCGGCTCGCCGTCCAGGTCGAGCGTCCGCAGGAAGCCCTTGCGGATCTGGTCGATCTCGTCCGCCGCGGCTTCGGGCGATTCCCGCTCGAAGGCGATCTCGATGATCGCCCGCCCGGCGGCGGCGATCCGGACGTCGGGCACCAGCGAAGTGATTCGCCGCGCGACATCCAAAACCAGCGAATCAGCGCGTGCGCGGCCAAGGTGCCGGCGCAGCGACGCAAAATTTGCGATCTCGCAGAGTCCCAGAACGTGCCAGTATCGGCCTTCGATGTTGCGATCGTTACTTGCCCGGTGCAGTTCGCCCCGGCGCGGCGCGGAGCGACTTCCGCCCCGCACGCCACTATCGCGGCGGGCTTCGCGAACTTCCTGAGACAGCACGAATTCCCTCGCGATTTCCGCGTGTTCCGCGGAACTCGCGACCGCGCTGAACCCAGCGCTGGCCCGGGTCACCAAAGGCTCTTTTCGTGCCGACATGCACCCTAGGCCTAGGGGAAGACCCTTGAAGGAACCGTTAAATCGCGAAGCCTTGACGATTTCGATCCCGCCAATTCCGCAGAAATCCTGATTGATTCATTGTTAAGAGCTCTTTAACCATCCGAATCGCGCATCCGTGCGCACCGATGGGAGAATATCAATGTCTGCGTTTTTCGACCTTCTGTTCCGTGATGGCGGCGGCGGCACTGACATCCGTCCGTTCTGAGGAACGTTCATCCGGGCCGGCGATGAAGCGACTTCACTCGAAGCCGCGTTGACCGGCCCGGACGACAAAACAGGAAGGCGGCCCCGAGCCGCCTTTTTTATTGTCCGTCGTTTTTGCAGCCCGCCCCCTCGCCCGAACGGGAAGTGTCGATTGACACCCCTTAATCATCTTCGGTACTCGCGGGGGCATCCCTTTCGGGACACACCTGCTCCCTTCCGCGAGAGTCAGTGCGCGCCTTTCGGCCGTGGCCTGCCTCTCTGGATTGGGGCTGACACATGATGATTCGAGCGTTGGAGAAGAGGGGCTTATGGAGTTTCGCGAGAACCGAGCGCTAGTAACGGGCGGTGCCGGATTTATCGGTTCTCATCTGTGCGATCGCCTCATCGAGAGCGGCGCGGAAGTCCTCTGCCTCGACAATTTCTATACGGGTCGCCGGCGCAACGTCGAGCATCTGCTCGCGCACGCCCGCTTCGAGATCAAGCGCCACGACGTGACCTTCCCGGCTTATGTCGAGGTCGACAAGATCTTCAACCTCGCCTGCCCCGCCTCGCCCGTCCACTACCAGTTCGACCCGGTGCAGACGACTAAGACCAGCGTCATGGGCGCGATCAACATGCTCGGCCTCGCCAAGCGGCTGAAGATCCCGGTGCTCCAGGCCTCGACCAGCGAGGTCTATGGCGATCCGTCGATCCATCCTCAGGTCGAGGCCTATTGGGGCAACGTCAACCCGATCGGCCCGCGCTCCTGCTATGACGAGGGCAAGCGCTGCGCAGAGACGCTGTTCTTCGACTATAAGCGGCAGCACAAGGTCGATGTGAAGGTGATCCGCATCTTCAACACCTACGGCCCCCGCATGCACCCCGCCGACGGCCGCGTCGTTTCGAACTTCATCGTACAGGCGCTGCGCGGCGAGCCGATCACGCTCTATGGCGACGGCTCGCAGACGCGCTCCTTCTGCTATGTCGACGATCTCGTCGACGGCATTCTTCGCATGATGAATGCCGGCCCCGACATGGCGGGACCGGTCAACCTCGGCAATCCGGGCGAGTTTACCATGCGCGAACTGGCAGAGATCATTCGCGAGCTGGTCGGCAGTTCGGTATCGATCGAGCATCGGCCGCTGCCGCAGGACGATCCGCGCCAGCGCCAGCCGGACATTTCCCAGGCCAAGGAGAAGCTTGACTGGACGCCGAAGGTTCCGCTGCGCGAAGGCCTGGTCAAGACCATCGCATATTTCGACGAGCTTCTGCGCGAGGACGCGGAGATCGCCTGATCGCTCTTGTTTCGTTACGTTTTTAGGAAATTCCGATGCGCATTGCTATGATCGGCACCGGCTATGTCGGCCTGGTTTCTGGCGCCTGCTTCTCTGACTTTGGCCATGAAGTGGTCTGCGTCGACAAGGACGCGCGCAAGATCGAGCTGCTCCATCAGGGCGTGATGCCGATCTACGAGCCCGGGCTCGACGCGCTGGTCGCCTCGAACGTGAAGGCGGGCCGCCTCTCCTTCACGACCAACCTTGCTGAAGGCGTGAAGGATGCCGATGCCGTGTTCATCGCGGTCGGCACGCCGAGCCGCCGTGGCGACGGCCATGCCGATCTCAGCTATGTCTTCGCCGCCGCGCGCGAGATCGCCGAGAACCTGACCAGGCCGAGCGTGATCGTCACCAAGTCGACCGTGCCGGTGGGCACCGGCGACGAAGTCGAGCGGATCCTGCGCGAAGTGGCGCCGGGCATGGACGCCCAGGTGGTCTCCAACCCGGAATTCCTGCGCGAAGGCGCGGCGATCGAGGACTTCAAGCGGCCCGACCGCGTCGTCGTCGGCACCGACGACGAGGGCGCGCGCGAAGTGATGCGCGCCATCTACCGCCCGCTCTCGCTCAACCAGAACGCGCCGGTGGTCTTTGTCGGCCGCCGCACCAGCGAGCTGATCAAGTATGCCGCCAACGCGTTCCTTGCGGTGAAGATCACCTTCATCAACGAGATCGCCGACCTGTGCGAGCAGGTGGGCGCGGACGTGCAGGAAGTCGCGCGCGGCATCGGCATGGACAACCGTATCGGCTCCAAGTTCCTCCATGCGGGCCCCGGCTATGGCGGCTCGTGCTTCCCCAAGGACACGCTGGCGCTGCTCAAGACCGCCGGCGACAACGAGACCCCGCTGCGCATCGTCGAGGCCACTGTGCAGGTGAACGACGCCCGCAAGCGCGCCATGGGCCGCAAGGTGATCAAGGCGATGGGCGGCGACGTGCGCGGCAAGACCGTGGGTCTGCTGGGCCTCACTTTCAAGCCGAACACCGACGACATGCGCGACGCGCCGAGCCTGGCGATCGTCTCGGCACTGGAAGATGCCGGCGCCACGGTGAAGGCCTATGATCCGGAAGGCTTCGAGCAGGCACGCCCGCTGCTGCCCAATGTCGAGTTCAGCGAGAACGCCTATGAGGCGGCAGACGGCGCGGACGCGCTGGTGATCGTGACCGAATGGGACGCATTCCGCGCGCTCGACCTCGGCCGCATCAAGTCGCTGCTCAAGGCGCCGCTGCTCGTCGACCTGCGCAACATCTATCCGCCTGCCGATGCGGAACGCGCCGGGCTGAAGCTGGTTGGCATCGGTAAGCCCAAGCGCGCCTGATCCCGGCCCTTCGGGGAGGAAAGCAATGAAGGCCAGCCTGCTGCAGATGACGAGCGGGATCGACCCGGCCGCCAATGCGCACGCCATCGCCGATGGCGTGGCGCAGGCGGCCGCCGAGGGCGGTGCGATGCTGTTCACCCCCGAAATGTCCGGCCTGCTCGACGGCAATCGCGAGCGCGCGCGGGGGCATGTGGTGGCTGAAGGCGAGGACCTGGTCCTCGCCGCCACCCGCGAAGCGGCGGCAAAACACGGCATCTGGGTGCATCTCGGCTCGCTCGCGGTGCTTGGCGAAGGCGGCAAGTTCCTCAATCGCGGCTATGTGATCGACGGGACCGGCGCGATCCGGGCAAGCTATGACAAGCTCCACCTGTTCGACGTCGACCTGCCCACCGGCGAGAGCTGGCGCGAATCCAACACCTATCGCCCGGGCGAGCGCGCAATCCTGGTCGACACGCCGATCGGCCGGCTGGGCCTGGCGATCTGCTACGACATGCGCTTCCCGGACCTGTTCCGCGCGCTGAGCGATGCCGGCGCCACTGCCCTCTCCGTGCCCGCCGCCTTCACCCGCCCGACCGGCCAGGCGCATTGGCACGTGCTGCTGCGCGCCCGCGCGATCGAGGCCGAGGCCTGGCTGATCGCGGCCGCGCAGACCGGCGTCCACGCCGACGGCCGCGCCACCTATGGCCATTCGCTGGTGATCGATCCCTGGGGCGAGGTGCTGCTCGACATGGGCGAGGAAGCCGGGCTTGGCACGGTAGAAATCGATCTTGCGCGCGTCGACGACGTCCGTTCGCGCATTCCCGTGCTTCGCCATCGCCGCCCCATCCCCCCCGTCGAGACCTTCGCATGAGTACCAAGACCGAAAACGCCAAGGTATCGGCGCCGATCGAGGATCGGCAGCAGCTGATCGACTATTTCGCCGGGGGCGAGAAGCCGAAGGAACGCTGGCGGATCGGCACCGAGCACGAGAAGTTCGTGTTCGCCACCGACGACTTCCACGCGCCGAGCTACACCGAGCAGGGCGGCATCCGCGACCTGCTCGACGGGCTGACCGCCTATGGCTGGAAGCCGGTGCTCGAGGGCGACAACGTCATCGCGCTGTCCGGCCCCGACGGCACGGTGAGCCTGGAGCCCGCCGGCCAGCTCGAGCTCTCCGGCGCGCCGCTGGAGAATCTCCACGAGACCTGCAACGAGACCGGCCGCCACCTGGAGCAGGTCAAGCAGGTCGGCGAGCGGCTGGGGATCAACTTCCTCGGGCTCGGCATGTGGCCCGACAAGACCCGCGCCGAGCTGCCGATCATGCCCAAGGGCCGCTACGCGATCATGCTGCGCCACATGCCGCGCGTCGGCAATCTCGGCCTCGACATGATGCTGCGCACCTGCACGATCCAGGTGAACCTCGATTATGCGTCCGAAGCCGACATGGCACAGAAGTTCCGCGTCGGCCTTGCGCTCCAGCCGCTGGCGACCGCGCTGTTCGCCAACTCGCCCTTCACCGAGGGCAAGCCCAACGGCTTCCTGAGCTTCCGCTCGAACATCTGGTCGGACACCGATCCGGCGCGCACCGGCATGCTGCCCTTCGTGTTCGAGGACGGCTTCGGCTATGAGCGCTACGCCGAATACGCGCTCGATGTGCCGATGTACTTCGTCTATCGCGACGGCAAATATATCGATGCCGCCGGCCAGAGCTTCCGCGACTTCCTGAAGGGCGAACTGCCCGCCTATCCCGGCCACAAGCCGACGATGGACGACTGGGCCGATCACCTGTCGACCGCCTTCCCCGAAGTCCGCCTCAAGACCTTCCTCGAGATGCGCGGCGCCGATGGCGGCCGCTGGGGCCGGATCTGCGCGCTGCCGGCGCTGTGGGTCGGCCTGCTCTACGACCAGGGCGCGCTCGATGCCGCCTGGGACCTGGTAAAGGGCTGGTCGATGGAAGGCCGCGAGGAACTGCGCAGCTCGGTGCCGAAGCTCGCGCTCGACGCGCCGCTGCCCGGCGGCGGCACGCTCAAGGACATTGCCGGCGAAGTGCTCGACATCGCCGCTGCCGGCCTCAATGCCCGCGCCCGCCTCAACGCCTCGGGCGACAATGAAAGCGGCTTCCTCGATCCGCTGCGCGAAGTGGTTCGCACCGGAAAGGTGCCGGCGCAGGTGCTGCTCGATCGCTTCAACGGCGATTGGGGCGGCGACATAAGCCGTGTCTATGAGGAAGCACGCTTCTGAGGCTGCCCATGCCCCGCGCCTATGGGCCGGGCCCCGCTGGGCATGGCGCAGGCTGGCCCAAGCTGCTGTAGGGGAAGATCATGGCCTATTTCCTCGGCATAGACGCGGGCGGCAGTCATTGCCGTAGCCGATTGGTGGACGAGCGCGGGACGATCCTCGGCACGGGCGAGAGCGGCCCGGCCAATACGCGGATCGGCATCCAGCGGCTGCACGATGTGCTCAGCGACGTGATATCGCAGGCCCTGTCAGCCGCGGCGCTGGACGATGCACAGGTGGCGGGGATCCGCGCCGGCATGGGCATTGCCGGGATCACCCGCACCGGCATGCGCGAGCAGCTCGCCGCCCTGCCCTTCCCTTTCACCGACATCGCCTTCGCCACCGATGCGACGATCGCCAATCTCGGCGCGCATGGCGGCGCCGAGGGTGCGACGCTGATCATCGGCACCGGCAGCGTCGCCGAAGTCCGCGTCGGCACTAACAGCTTCACGATCGGCGGCTATGGCTTCCCGATCTCCGACGAAGGCAGCGGCGCCGCGCTGGGGCTGAGCGCGATGCGCCATGCCCTTCGCGCGCTCGACGGGCGCAGCGAAGTGACGCCGCTCAGCCACGCCGTTACCGCCGGCTTCGGGCACGACACCGCCCGCGCCGTCGCCTGGATGGATGCCGCAACGCCCAAGGACTATGCCGCCTTCGCCCCGCTGGTCATGGACTATGCCGAGAACAACGACGCGATCGCCCGCTCGATCGTCGAAGACGCGGCACTCCACGTCGAGCGCTTCATCGAGACGATCTTCGCCCGCGGCGCGGTGCGCTGCGCGCTCGCCGGCGGGCTGGCGATGCGGATGAAGCCCTGGCTGCGCGCCCGCACCGTGGCGCGGCTGACCGACGCGGCCTCCGACCCGCTCGACGGCGCATTGCTCCTGGCCGGGCTGCCTGCCGCCTCGATGCCGACGCGGAGGCCCGATGTCGACTGAAGCCACCGACCCCCGCTACCGCGAGATCGACCGCTGGCCGACCGAGGCAGCGGTCGAGGCGATGCTCGAGGCCCAGCTTGCCGCGATCGCCGCGCTGAAGAGCCAGACCGGCGCCATGGCCGCGGCTATCGAGGCTGCGGCGGAGCGGCTGCGGCGCGGCGGACGCATCGCCTATGCCGGCGCCGGCACCTCGGGCCGGATCGGCGTGCAGGACGGCGTTGAGCTCACCCCCACCTTCAACTGGCCGTTCGAGCGGCTGGCATTCCTGATCGCCGGCGGCCCCGCCGCGCTCACCCGCACCCAGGAAGGCGCCGAGGACAGCCGCGAGGCAGCGGAAGCATCGATCGCGGAGGAAGGCATCGGCCCCGACGATGTGCTGATCGGGATCGCCGCCAGCGGCCGCACGCCGTATGTGATCGCGGCGCTGGAAGCCGCACGGGCGGCAGGCGCGCTGACCATCGGCGTCGCCAACAATCCCGATGCCCCGGTGCTGCGCGCGGCCGAGCATGCGATCCTGGCCGATACCGGCAGCGAAGTCGTCGCCGGCTCGACCCGGATGAAGGCCGGCACCGCGCAGAAGGTGACGCTCAATCTGATCTCGACCGGGATCATGTTGCGCCTCGGGCTCGTTCATCACGGGCTGATGGTGAACATGCAGGTCTCGAACGCGAAGCTGCGCCAACGCGCGATCCGGATGGTCGGCACGCTGGCCGAGGTTGATTCCGGCCCGGCCGAATCTGCGCTCGACGCGGGCGGGCGCGACATCAAGACAGCGGTGCTCGTCGCGCGCGGGCTGAGCGCCGATGATGCTCGGGCCCGGTTGAAGGCGGCGCAAGGCAGCCTGGGCGCGGCGCTGGACACGCTGGCGTGAAGGCGCTGGTCAACGCGCGCATGCTGCTGGCCGAGGGCTGGCGCGACGATGTGTGCGTTGTCGTGGAAGGCGACCGGATCGCCGCGATCCTGAGCGACGTGCCCTCGGGTGCCGAGCGGATCGATCTGGACGGCGGCACGCTGCTTCCGGGGTTTATCGACGTCCAGGTGAATGGCGGCGGCGGGCTGCTGTTCAACGACGATCCCAGCGTAGAGACCATCCGCGTGATCGCCGAGACGCATCGCCGCTATGGCACCACCGGCATGCTGCCGACGCTGATCAGCGACGATCTTTCCGTCGTCGAGGCCGGCATCCGCGCCGTCGATGCGGCGATCGAGGCGGGCGTGCCCGGCGTGCTCGGCATCCATATCGAGGGGCCGTTCCTCAATCCCGTCCGGCGCGGCATCCATAGCGAGAACAAGATCCAGCCGCTGCAGGACAGGTTCCTGGCGCTGCTCGAATCGGGCAGGCGCGGCAAGACGCTGGTGACGCTGGCGCCCGAAGCGGCAACGCCCGAGCAGGTCGCCCGGCTGACCGCGGCGGGCGTGATCGCCTCCGCGGGCCATTCGGACGCGCCCTATGAGACGGTGCGCGACGCGATCGACAATGGCCTGACCGGCTTCACTCATATCTTCAATGCGATGTCGCCGCTGCTCAACCGCGCGCCCGGCATGGTCGGCGCCGCGCTCGAGGACCCGGAGGTGTTCGCCGGGATCATCGCCGACGGCTATCACCTCCATCCGGCGACCCTGCGTGTCGCGCTGCGCGCCAAGGGGCCCGAGCGGCTGATGCTGGTCACCGATGCGATGCCGAGCGTCGGCAGCGACGAGAGCGTGTTCCTGATCCACGGCCGCGAAATCCACCGCGAGGGCGACCGGCTGCTCGGCGCCGACAACACGCTGGCCGGCTCGACGCTCACCATGGCGGGCGCGGTGAAGGGTATGATGGAGCAGGGTCGCGTCGGGCTCGACGTGGCGGCGCACATGGCTTCGGCCACGCCGGCGGCCTTTCTGGGGCTTGCCGGCGAGCTTGGCCGGATCGCGCCGGGGTTCCGCGCGGACATGGTTCTCGTCGACGAAGATCTTGCGGTGCAACAAAGCTGGATCGCGGGCGTGTCTCGTGACCTAGAAGCAACAACGGCTCAGTACGTTAGTTAATAGCGTTGTTAGCAGTTGCGAAAGCTTCGCAAGCGCTGGTAAAGCTTGAAGAAGAGATTCAAAAAAGGGGATTTTGTGAACCTCGAGTTCGGGACGATCCGTGCCGCCAAGGGCGAAGCACGCAGCACCCGCTCGCGGTGGCAGCCCAGTCGCGCCAAGTTGCGCGCAAGGCTGCACGCAACCCTGATACTTCTCGATCTCGCATGTATCTTTGTCGGCTTCTTCGTCGCGGGCCTGATTTACGAGCCCGGTTCGGGGATCGAGCAATGGTTCTACGCCGCATCGGCCTTTGGCGCGGTGTACCTGGCCGTCGCGCTCAATGGCCATGCCTATGCCACCGAAGTGATCGTCGCGCCGGGCAAGGGCATATTGCGCTCGATCCAGGCGTTCGCGATTTCGGCAGCGGTGATCCTGCTCGTCGCTTTCTATTTCAAGGCGACCCAGAACTATTCGCGCGTCACCATAGGCCTGGGCAGCGGCCTCACGGTCGCGTTGCTGGTCATCGCGCGCCAGCGCTTCCTGGGCAGCGCCCGCAAGATCCTGGGCGGCAACCCCTATAGCGTGGTGCTGATCACTGACGGGACGCAGCACATCGCGCCCGAGGGCTTCTCGCTGGTGATCGCGGCCGACGACGCGCTCGATCCCAACGACGATTCGCCGGACATGTTCGACCGGCTGGCCGCCGTGCTTGGCGAGGCGGACCGCGTCGTCGTCGGCTGCTCCGCCGAGCGGCGACTCAACTGGATGCGCGTGCTCAAGGGCCTGGGCATCCGCAGCGAGATCTTCGCGCCGGAGCTCAGCTCGCTGGCACCGCTCGAGATGGGCCGCTGGAACGGCGAGCCCACGCTGGTCGTCGCCGATGGCCCGCTCAGCAAGTTCGATTCCTTCATCAAGCGCGGCTTCGACATTCTCATCGCGGGCGCCGCGTTGCTGGTACTGGGCCCGGCCATGCTGGTGTTCGCGCTGCTGATACGCCTTGAAAGCGCCGGCCCGGCCCTGTTCGTCCAGACGCGCATCGGCCAGGGCAATCGCATGTTCCGCATGCTCAAGTTCCGCAGCATGCGCGCGGACAATTGCGACGGGAACGGCGACACCTCGACGCAGCGCGACGACGACCGCATCACCCGCATCGGCCATTTCATCCGCCGGACCAGCATCGACGAACTGCCGCAGCTGCTCAACGTGCTGATCGGCCATATGAGCATCGTCGGCCCGCGGCCGCATGCGCTCGGCTCGCGCGCCGAGGACAAGCTGTTCTGGGAAATCGACGAGCGTTACTGGCATCGCCATGCCGCCAAGCCGGGCTTGACCGGCCTGGCCCAGATCCGCGGCTATCGCGGCGCAACGATCCGCGAACGCGACCTGACCGATCGGCTGCAGGCCGATCTGGAATATCTGAAGGACTGGTCGATCTGGAAGGACATCAAGATCCTGATGATGACCTTCGGCGTGGTGGTGCACAAGAACGCCTATTGACGGCGGCGTTCAGAGCACGCCCATCCGCTCGCCGTGATAGGCGCCGCTGCGGATCGGCTCCCACCAGTCGCGGTTGGCGAGATACCAGTCCACCGTCTTCGCCAGCCCGCTCTCGAAGGTC
The DNA here is from genome assembly GCF_029543155.1 of Sphingomonas sp. HITSZ_GF. Taxonomy (GTDB): domain Bacteria; phylum Pseudomonadota; class Alphaproteobacteria; order Sphingomonadales; family Sphingomonadaceae; genus Sphingomonas. Next base: position 76,666 of record NZ_JARQXA010000008.1, read on the forward strand.
TCGCGCGGCCGCCAGCCCAGTTCCGCCTCGATCTTGGAAGGATCGATCGCATAGCGGCGGTCATGCCCCGGCCGGTCGGCGACGAAGCGCATCAGCTCGCGGTGCCGGCGCCCGCCCACCCGGGCATCGAGCAGGTCGCAGATCGCTTCGACCACCTGCAAATTGGTGCGCTCCTGGCGGCCGCCGATCAGATAGGTCTCGCCGTTGCGCCCCCGGGTCAGCACCCGCTCCAGCGCTTCGGCATGATCGTCGACATAGAGCCAGTCGCGGATGTTCGCGCCCTGGCCGTAGATCGGCAATTCCCTGCCCTCCAGAGCATTGAGGATCACCAGCGGAATCAGCTTTTCCGGGAAGTGGTGGGGGCCGTAGTTGTTCGAGCAATTCGAAAGCACCACCGGCAGTCCGTAGGTTTCGTGCCAGGCGCGGACGAAATGGTCCGAAGCCGCCTTGCTCGCCGAATAGGGCGAGGACGGCGCATAGGGTGTCGTCTCGCGGAACATGCCGCTGTCGAACGGCAGATCGCCGAACACTTCGTCCGTGGAGATATGGTGGAAGCGAAACGCCGCGCGCTGCGCCTCGGCCAGGCCGCGCCAATGCTCGAGCGCGGCATCGAGCAGCCGCACCGTGCCCAGCACATTGGTCTCGACGAACGCCGCGGGGCTGTCGATCGAGCGATCGACATGCGTCTCGGCCGCCAGGTGCATCACCCCTTCGATCCGCTCCTCCCGCATCAGCCGGTGGAGCTGCGCGGCATCGGCGATATCCGCCTCGACGAAGCGGAAATTGGGCTGCCGCATCACGCCGTCCAGCGAGGCGATGTTGCCGGCATAGGTGAGCTTGTCGACGCAGACGACATGGTAGCGCTTCGCCACCAGCAGCCGGCACACCGCCGAACCGATGAAGCCCGCACCGCCGGTGACGAGCACGCGGCGGATCGCACCCGGGGCAGCCGGGGCCTTAGCCTCGATGCTCATGACGCCATTTCCACACAGCGGCGAAGATAGGCGGCATAATCGGTCTTGCCGAGCAGGTTCGCGCGGGCGAGCACCGCCGCCGCGTCGATATGCCCCAGATCGAAGGCGATCTCCTCGGGGCAGGCGATCTTGATCCCCTGGCGATGCTCGATCGTCCGCACGAAGCTGGAGGCATCGTGCAGGCTGTCATGCGTGCCGGTATCGAGCCAGGCATAGCCGCGGCCGAGGCGATTGACCTGCAGGTCGCCGGCATCGAGATAGGCGCCGATCACATCGGTGATCTCCAGCTCGCCGCGCGGCGACGGCTTGAGCCCGCGCGCAATGTCGCTGACCCGGGAATCGAAGAAATAGAGGCCGGTCACCGCCCAGTTCGACCGGGGCGTTTCCGGCTTCTCGACGATCGTCTCGGCAATGCCGGTCTCGGGATCGAAGGTGACGACGCCGTAGCGCTCGGGATCCTCGACCTGATAGGCGAAGATCGTCGCGGTGCCGGCCTGCGCGGCCTCGACCGCGGCACGGCCCTTCGCCGCCAGCCCGTCGCCATGGAAGATGTTGTCGCCCAGCACCAGCGCGGCCGGACCGCCGTCCAGGAACGCCTCGCCGATCAGGAAGGCCTGGGCCAGCCCGTCGGGGCTCGGCTGCTCGGCATATTCGAGGCGGATCCCGAACGCCGACCCGTCCCCGAGCAATTGCCGGAAGGAAGAGAGATCGCGCGGCGTGGAGATGATCAGGATTTCGCGAATGCCGGCGAGCATCAGCATCGACAGCGGATAATAGATCATCGGCTTGTCGAAAACGGGCAGAAGCTGCTTCGAAATGGAGAGCGTCGCGGGATAGAGGCGCGTGCCCGCACCGCCCGCCAGGATAATGCCCTTCATTGCCGTACCGCCATGCTATGGCCAGGCATGAACTCCCCCCGGCCCCTTGGATGCCAGACCGATTTTCGCGTGTTCTGGTTCAAATTCCCTTAACCCTCGCCGCCAGGGTATAGCAGGATAAACATAAACTAGATCGCTGGCGGCGGCATAGCTTCCTAAATCGCCCGCCATGCTGCATTCCGGTACCATGACGGAGACACAGACGAACGGCGCGACCGGCGGGCTTTCGCCTGCGCGCCTGACGCATCTCCAGCGGCTCGAAGCCGAGAGCATCCATATCCTGCGCGAAGTCGTCGCCGAGGCCGAGCGCCCGGTGATGCTCTATTCGATCGGCAAGGACAGCGCGGTGATGCTTCACCTCGCCCGCAAGGCCTTTTATCCGGCGCCCCCGCCCTTCCCGCTCCTCCATGTCGACACGACCTGGAAGTTCCGCGCGATGTACGACCTGCGCGACAAGGCGGCGCGCGACGCCGGCATGGAGCTGCTGGTCCACAAGAACCCTGAGGCCGAGGCGCTGGGGATCAACCCGTTCGACCATGGCGGCCGCCACACCGACATGTGGAAGACCGAAGGGCTCAAGCAGGCGCTCGACAAATACGGCTTCGACGCGGCCTTTGGCGGTGCCCGGCGCGACGAGGAGAAGAGCCGCGCCAAGGAGCGCGTGTTCAGCTTCCGCACCGCCAGCCACCGCTGGGACCCGAAGAACCAGCGCCCCGAGCTCTGGCACCTCTACAATGCCCGCAAGGAGAAGGGGGAGAGCATGCGCGTCTTCCCGATCTCCAACTGGACCGAGCTCGACATCTGGCAATACATCCTTGCCGAGAAGATCGAGATCGTCCCGCTCTATTTTGCCGCGCCGCGCCCGACGGTGGAGCGCGACGGGCTGTTGCTGATGGTCGATGACGAGCGCTTCCGGCTCAATCCCGGCGAGGAGCCGGTGACCCGATCGGTGCGCTTCCGCACGCTCGGCTGCTACCCGCTGACCGGCGCGGTGGAGAGCGAGGCGGATACGCTCGAGGCGGTGATCCAGGAGATGCTGCTGACTACCACCAGCGAGCGCCAGGGCCGCGCGATCGATCACGACCAGGCGGCGAGCATGGAGAAGAAGAAGCAGGAGGGGTATTTTTGACGCGCCACGTCATGCGCAGCGTGACGAAGCGTCAACCCCGGCGCAGGCCGGGGTCTCGTGCCACGCACTGCTCGCCCGCCATCTCACGAGATCCCGGCTTTCGCCGGGATGACGGATTGATTTTATGACCTCCTACCGCCCCGACGCCCTCATCGCGTCCGACATCTCCGCCTATCTCCAGCTGCACCAGAACAAGTCTCTGCTGCGCTTCATCACCTGCGGCAGCGTCGATGACGGCAAGTCGACGCTGATCGGGCGGCTGCTCTACGATTCGAAGATGATCTTCGAGGACCAGCTCGCGAGCCTCGAGGCGGACTCAAAGCGCGTCGGAACCCAGGGCGGCGAGATCGATTTCGCGCTGCTCGTCGACGGCCTCGCCGCCGAGCGGGAGCAGGGCATCACGATCGACGTCGCCTACCGGTTCTTCGCGACCGAGAAGCGCAAGTTCATCGTCGCCGACACGCCCGGGCACGAGCAGTACACCCGCAACATGGTGACCGGCGCCTCCACCGCCGATCTTGCGGTGATCCTGATCGATGCGCGCAAGGGCGTGCTGACCCAGACGCGCCGCCATTCCTATCTGTGCCATCTGCTCGGCATCCGCCACATCGTGCTGGCAGTGAACAAGATGGACCTGATCGGCTACGACCAGGCCGCCTATGACGCGATCGTCGAGGAGTATCGCGCCTTCGCCGAGAGCATCGGCATCACGGTGTTCACCCCGATCCCGATCTCGGGCTTCAAGGGCGACAACATCACCGGCACCAGCCCGAACACGATGTGGTACACCGGCCCGGCGCTGCTCCAGCATCTGGAAAGCGTCGAGATCGATGCCGATGCCGATGCCGCGCGGCCCTTCCGCCTGCCCGTGCAGTGGGTGAACCGGCCCAACCTCGATTTCCGCGGTTTCGCGGGCCTGATCGCGGCCGGCACGATCAAGCCCGGCGACAAGGTGCGCATCCTGCCTTCGGGACAGACGACCAGCGTCGCGCGGATCGTCGCGCTGGGTGGCGACAAGGCCGAAGCAGTTGCCGGCGAGAGCGTCACCCTCACGCTCGCCGACGAAGTCGATTGCTCGCGCGGCGACGTCATCGCCGCCGCCGACGCGCCGCCCCAGGTCGCCGACCAGTTCCAGGCGACGATCGTGTGGATGGATCAGGCCGAGATGCTCCCCGGCCGCGCCTATTGGCTCAAGCTCGGCACCCAGACGGTGAGCGCCACCGTCCAGCCGCCGCGCCACGCGGTGTGCGTCAACACCATGGCCGAGCTCAGCGTGAAGACGCTGGGGCTCAACGATATCGGCGTGGCCGAAGTCTATACCGATCGCGGCGTGGTGTTCGAGCCCTATGCCGAGAGCAAGGACCTGGGCGGCTTCATCCTGATCGACAAGGCGACCAACGCCACCGTTGCCGCCGGCATGCTCAATTTCGCGCTGCGCCGGGCGCAGAACGTCCATTGGCAGGCCACCGAGATCAACCGCGAGGCGCATGCCCGCCAGAAGCACCAGGCACCGCGCCTGCTGTGGTTCACCGGGTTTTCGGGCTCAGGCAAGTCGACCATCGCCAATCTGGTCGAGAAGCGGCTCCACGCGCTCGGCAAGCACAGCTTCCTGCTCGATGGCGACAATGTCCGCCACGGGCTTAACAAGGATCTGGGCTTCACCGATGCCGATCGGATCGAGAATATCCGCCGTGTCGGCGAAGTCGCCAAACTGATGACCGATGCCGGGCTGATCGTGCTCACGGCCTTCATCTCGCCCTTCCGGGCGGAGCGCGAGCTGGTGCGCCGGATGCTGCCCGAGGGCGAGTTCTTCGAGATCTTCATCGACACCCCGCTGGACGTGGCGGAGGAACGCGACGTGAAGGGCCTCTACAAGAAGGCGCGCGCCGGCGAGATCGCCAATTTCACCGGCATTTCCAGCCCCTATGAGGCGCCCGAGGCTCCGGAGATCCGGGTGGACACCACCCGGGAGACCCCCGAAGAGGCAGCCGAACGGATCGTCGAGACGATCATGGGCGGCTGGAGTCCGGTAATTTGAACGATCGCATCCTGTCGATCCGCCGCCTGTTCGAAGGCTGGATGAATCTGCTGGTGGTGCAAGTGCGCGTGCGGGGCCATGTGCTCGAGCGGGCGCTGGTCGAGCATCCCTCGGGCGTGCAGATCCTGCTCTATGATCCCGAGCGCCGCGTGGCGCTGGTCGGCAAGCAGCTGCGCCTCGGCGTGCTGCACCTCGACGCCGCGCAGCTCTTCGAAGCGATGGGCGGCATGACCGAGGGCGGCGATGCCGAGGCAACGGCGAAGCAGGAAGCCTGGGAGGAAGCGGGCGTGCACGTTTCCGACGTGGAATTCGCCGGTCATGTCTGGATGACCCCTTCGAGCACCACCGAGCGCGTGCACCTCTATCTCGCGCCCTATCACGCCGAAGACCGCGTCGCGGCGGGCGGCGGCGTCGGCGACGAGCATGAGCATATCGAGCTTGAGGAACAGCCACTCGCCGAACTATGGACACAGGCCCGGAGCGGTGCAGCATTCGATGCGAAGCTGTTCATGCTGCTCCAGGCGCTCCACCTCCGCCAGCCGGACCTGTTCAAATGACCGATGCAGACCTTGCCCGCTCGATCGCGGAAGAAGCCGGCGCGCTGCTGCTGCGCATCCAGGATGAATGCGCGGGCGGCGATCGCGGCGACCGCGAGGCGAACGCGCTGATCCTCGCCGCGCTGGCGCTGGCGCGGCCCGACGATGCGGTCCTCTCGGAGGAATCGGCGGACGATCCGGCGCGGCTTTCGGCGCGGCGGGTGTGGATCGTCGACCCGCTCGACGGCACCCGCGAGTTCGCCGAGCGACGCGACGACTGGGCAGTGCATATCGCGCTCGCGATCGACGGGGCGCCCGCGGTCGGCGCAGTCGCACTGCCCCGGCTCGGCTGCACCCTGTCCAGCGATCGCCCGCCCGCCCTGCCCGAAGGCGCGTTGCCGCCGCGCATGCTGGTGAGCCGCACCCGGCCGAGCAAGCTCTGCGCCGATGTCGGCGAGCGGATCGGCGCGGTGCATCTCGGCATGGGCTCGGCCGGTGCCAAGGCGATGGCGGTGGTGCGCGGCGAGGCCGAGATCTACCTCCACTCGGGCGGCCAGTATCAATGGGACAATTGCGCGCCGGTCGCGGTCGCGCTGGCCGCCGGGCTGCATGCCTCGCGGATCGATGGCTCGCCGATCGTCTATAATCAGCCCGACACCAGCCTTCCCGACCTGTTGATCTGCCGCAAGGAATGGGCGCCGATCGTGCTCGAGGCCGTGAAGGATTGCGGGGCGTAACGCTGGCCAAGCCGCAGCCGTCATCCCGGCGAAAGCCGGGATCTCATGCGGCTCCGCTCCTGCCTTTCGCCTGAGATCCCGGCTTTCGCCGGGATGACGGAAATATGTGAGATTCGCCCCCTAAGTGACTCTCGCCGAGTCCCGGCGACTCGCGGATTCACCGCGAGTCGCGCATAGACGGCGATTCCCGAACATGGTAAACGCCCCGTTTGGGAGGGGCGTGTTTGACTGCCGATATCTGGTTCTTTCTGGCGATCGGATTCAGCTTTGCGGGCTATGCGACCTACCTGATCGGGCTGCGTCGCGAGCTGGTGGAGCCGAACCGTGCGTCGTGGCTGATCTGGAGCGCGGCAACCACGCTCGAGGCGCTGACCTATGCCGCGGTGAACCCCGGCGCGCCGCAAGGTTGGGTGTTCGCATTGTCCTCGGTCGCCTGCATCGCGGTGACGCTCGGCATCTGGCGGCGCTCGTCCTGGGCCCCGCCCTCGCCCACCGAGACCTTCTGCATCGCCGCCAGCCTGAGCGCGCTGATGCTGTGGCTCGTCTTCCGCGAAGCCTTTTGGGCGCACATGCTGGTGGTCGCCGCGGTGCCGGTGAGCTTCTGGCCGACCTGGGCCAGCGTGTGGACCGATCGCAGCCGCGAGCGTTCGCCGGCCTGGGGCCTGTGGACTTTCGGCGACCTCGCCACGCTGCTGGTCGCGGTGCGCGCCAGCGAACCGGGCGTCGCCGAGCTTTCCTATGTGATCGTCGAGTTCCTCTGCCATGCCAGCGTGTGGTTCCTGATCGGCCTGGCGACGATCAATCCGCTGCGCTCCTTCGGCACGCGCCGGGGCGGGCTGGTCTGGCTCGATCGCTACCGGCCGTCGAGCAACCTGTTCAAGGTGGGCGACAATCATCTGGGCAAGGCAGTGTTCGCCGCCGCCGGCTTCGCCGAGGGCGATGTGCTGATCGAGTTCACCGGCCGACGCTTCCGCGCCGATCAGATCCCCAGCCTGATGCGCGGCCGGGGCGACCGCTTCGTCCAGGTGACGCCCGATCACTATATGGGGCCGTCCGGGCGGATCGACGACCTGGTCAACCATAGCTGCGATCCCAATGCCGGGCTGCGCTTCACCGATCAGGGCGTGTTCCTGGTCGCGGTGCGCGTGATCGCGCCCGGCGAGGAGATCGCCTGGGACTATTCGACGACGCTCCGGGAATCGAACTGGCACATGATCTGCCAGTGCCGCTCGGAGGGCTGCCGCCGGGTGATCGGCAATTTCGACAGCCTCGATCCCGATCGCCAGGAATGGTTCCGCGCGCGCAACCTGGTGGCGCCCTATCTGCGGCGGAAGGACGACGTCGCCGGGCCGCGCAGGGTGGCCGGGCGGCGCTAGGCCGCGATCCCGCTCGGCTGGGCCAGCTGGGCGGTGCCGAGCGTCAGGATCGCCTTGGCGCCGGTGCCCCTGCCGTCGCTGACGAGGTCCAGCTTGCCTTCCATCGCCAGCATTGAATTGGCGCACCAGTGCAGCCCGAGACCACCCGATTTGTGCGCGCGGGTCGAGAAGCCGCGCTGGAACAGGGTGGGCGCGGTGGCGGGGTCGAAGCCCTCGCCATCGTCGCGGATATGGATCTCGGTCGTGTCGCCCTTGTGGTGGATAGTCACGGCGATCGAGCCGCTGGTGCGGCCCGTCGCGGCGATCGCCTCGGCCGCATTGGCGAAGAGGTTGCCGACCACCTGGCTCAGGATGACGCGGTTCGCCATCACCCAATGCGGGTGCGCCGGGAAGCTGAACGCGATCGAGTTCTCGCCCGAATAGCGCGCGATCGTGGCGTTCTGGGCGACGATATCGGTGATGTCGCAGGCATCGAGCGGCGGGCGCTCATGCGCGGCCTCCTGCTGCTGGCCGATGATCTCGAGCACATGGTGCAACGCCTCGCGCCCGACCGCGATCTGGTCGCGGCGATCACTGCGCTCCTGCTCCACGCTCTCGATCGCCGCGGCGAGGAAGGCGACCAGCTTCTGGCGGCGCACCGCGGGGATATCCTCATTGGCAAGCTCGCCGAGCGCGCGGTCGAGCAGCGCGCGGTCCATCGGTGCGCCGGTGCCCAGCCCCTGGCTCATCACCGTGCTGATCGGGTTGAGCGCGTTGCGGACATTGTGCATCACCGCGACCGCGCTTTCGCTGCGGCCGAGCGAGAAGCTCTGCACCTCGAGCTGCTCGCGCAGGTCCTTGAGCTGTTTGAGCATCGAATTGAAGCTGGTGACCAGGCTGCCGATCTCGTCGTCGCGCTCCCGGTCGGTAAGCAGGCCGAGCGTGCCCGAGGCACGGACCACGCCCATATGCTGCTCAACTCGCTTCAGCGGCCGCAGGACCAGCCGGGTGATCATCCGGCGCAGCGCCAGCAGCACGATCGCCAACAGGACCGACGACCCGACCACGGCGAGGATCAGCATGCGCGTGCCGAGCGTCGAAAGGTCGCGCGGCACGCTGTAGGTGACGGTGGCAACCGAGCGGCCGTCCGCCCCGAGGATCGGCACCGCGATCTGGGTGCGCCTGGCACCGGGAGTCCGGGTGACCTCGGCCACCGGATTGTCGAGCGCCAGGCTCGCCTTGAGCTGGAGCAGCGTGCTGAGCTGCGCGGCGGTGACCGCGCGCGCCATCAGCACATAGCCGCGCGGGCTTCCGCTGCCGTCGCTCTTGCGGACCTGCGCAATGCCCACCGCAGCGAGCGTATCGCCCAGCCGGACGAAGAAGCCCGCCGAGCTCTGCCCGTGCAGCGCCCTGGCAAAGTCGAGCCGGGCAATCGCCTCGGCCAGCCGCGCGCGCATCGCCGGCACATCGGCCTGCTTCTCCAGATCGAGCCAGCGCGCGATCACGATCTCGCGGCCGGGCCGGACATAGGCCATGCCGTTGACGTCTAGATTGACCATGGCGAGGGTGGAGAAGCTCTCCTCCTCGAACGCCTTGGTCGGGTTGGCCATATAGTCGTAGGACGAATTCCAGTCGCCATAGTCGCGCACCGCGTTCTCGACCTTGGCCGAGACGTCATGCACCACGGCCTGGGTACGCGCGACGTGCGCGCTGACGGCATCGTCCTCGAGATGGCGGAAGCTCGGGGTGATGACGGTGGCCAACAGCACGGCGAGCGCGGCCGCGCCGAGCAGCCCGACGCCGGTCAGGATCAGGACCAGTTTCGCGCCGAGCGAGGCCGGCGCCTTCAGGCGCCACGCGGATGGCATCAGCCGTTCGTCCCGTTGCTCAGCTCGGCCTCGGGCTCGTCGGTGGTCATGAAGCGCTGCTCGGCCAGGACCAGCGCATCTTCGGCATCCATCGGACGGGCGAGATAATAGCCCTGCATATGGCTGCAGCCGGCCAGGCGGAGCGCCTGGAGCTGCGCCTGGGTCTCGACGCCCTCGGCGACCACTTCCATGCCCAGCGCGCGGCCGAGATGGATGATCGAATGGACGATCGCGGCGCTCTCGCGCTCACGGCCCATACCGTCGACGAAGCTGCGGTCGATCTTGAGGCAATCCAGCGCGAAGCGGCGGATATTGTAGAGGCTCGAATAGCCGGTGCCGAAATCGTCGAGTGCGATGCGGAAGCCCATCTGGCGCAGGCGGAACAGCGTGTCGGCGGCGCGCTCGACATCGTCGAAGATCGCCGTCTCGGTAATCTCGATCTGGAAGCGACCGGGCTCGACGCCGGCATTGGCGACGCGCTCCATCACATGCGCCACGAAATTGTGGCGGCGGAACTGGCGCGGCGAGAAGTTCACCGAGACATATTGCCCCGGCCAGGTCTTCACCGTTGCAACGGCCTGGTCGATCACCCAGTCACCCAGCTCGTGGATCAGGTTCGATTCCTCGGCGATCGGGATGAACATGCCCGGCGAGACCATGCCATATTCCGGGCTGCACCAGCGGATCAGCGCCTCGAAACCAGTGATCTCGAGCTGGTCGCGGCCGACGATCGGCTGGAACACCAGCTTGAGCTCGCCCTTGGCGATCGCCTCTGAAAGCCCGCCTTCGATCTGGCGGCGGAAGCGGATCGATTCGTCCATCGCCTCATCGAACAGGCGGACGATGCCACGGCCGGCATGCTTGGCTTCGTTGAGCGCCAGATCGGCGCGGCGCATCACGTCGATCGGATCGTGGATCGTGCCGGGCGCGACCACCATCAGGCCCACCGAGGCACCGCCCTGCACCGAATGGCCGAACACCTTGAAACTGATCGAGACGGCCTTGAGCAGCCGCTCGGCGACCATAGTCGCTTCGTCCTCACCGGTGACCGGATAGAGCATCGCGAACTCGTCGCCGCCCAGGCGAGCGACAAAGCCCTCGCCAGGCACGTTGGTCTGGAGGATCTCGCAAACCATGCGGATCAACTCGTCGCCGGCGAGATGGCCAAGCGTGTCGTTGACGATCTTGAACCGGTCGAGATCCATCATCGCCATGGCGAAGCACTGGTCGCCCTTCACCGCCTTGCCGAGCATGTGGAGGAACGACAGGCGGTTGGGCGCGTCGGTAAGCGAGTCATGGTTGGCGATATGGACGGCGCGGGATTCGTTCGCGGCAAGCTCGAGCTTCTGCTCCTCGAGCAGCGCGATCGCGCTCTTCAGCTTGCCGTCGGTTTCCCAGCGATGCGCCAGCGCCGTGGCGGTCTGCATCACTTCCTCGGCCTGGAAGGGTTTGGCGATGTAGAAGATCTTGTCGGCCGGCCCCGCGGCGCGGCTGATGTCGAGCGGCGAGAAATCGGAATAGCCGGTGACGATCACCAGGTTGATGTCGGGATCGAGCGCCCGGATACGGCGGGCAGTTTCCTTGCCGTCGATGCCCGGGGGCATGCGGACGTCGATAAAGGCGACGGCAAAGCGGTTGCCGGTCTCGATCGAATCCTGGATCGCCTCCACGGCGTCGAGGCCCTGGTTGAAATGCGCGCAGTCGAAATCGAGCGTGTCGTTGGCGGGGGCCGGTTCCGGCGCGGCATCGTCGTCGCCGAAAAGTTCGGCCGCCATGGCGTTGAGCGCATTGGCGTTTCCGCTGCAACGGGCCCCGAACACCTGGCGATACGACTCGTGCATCGCCGGTTCGTCGTCCACGATCAAAATGCGCACCTGCGAAATCCCCTCGCTCAAACCTGCAAACGGGGTAAGCGGACAGCGTTAAGGAGGCGTAAAATCGTTACGCCTTCGCAGAGGAAATGCTGCGGGACAGGGTTAAGGCGCACCGCTTGGTTTACCCGCCGCCCCGGCCACGATAGCAAGGCCGCATAACAGGAGGATGCATGACCGAAGTGCTGGCCGCACGATCGCTGCTGTTTGCGCCGGGGGATTCCGAACGGAAGATCACCAAGGCCGGCGCCAGCGGTGCCGATCTGGTGCTGCTCGACCTTGAGGACGCAGTGGCAGAGGCGAGCAAGCCCGCCGCCCGCACGCTGGTCGCCGAGCACCTGAAGACGGCGGCGCGTGCCCAGCCACAATGGGTACGGATCAATCCCCTCGACACCCCCCATGCCCTGCCCGACCTGGCAGCGATCGTGCCGGGCCGGCCCGACGGGATCATGTTGCCCAAGGCGACTCGCACCGAAGCCGAGCTGCTCCATCATTACCTGACGGCCCTGGAGGCGGCACATGGCCTGCCCCAGGGCGGGATCCGCACGATCGTGGTGGCGACCGAGACGGCGCCGGCGATCTTCGGGCTGGGCAATTATGGCGGCTGCCCGCGCCTCGCCGCGCTCACCTGGGGCGCGGAGGATAGCGCCACCGCGCTCGGCGCCACGCACAATCGCGACGAGACCGGCGAATATGACTTCCCCTATCAGGTGTTCCGGGCGCTGGCGCTTGCCGGGGCGGCGGCAGCCGGCGTGTCTCCAATCGAGACGATCCATGGCGACTTCCGCGACCTGGATGGGCTCGAAAAGGTCGCAACCAAGGCGCGCCGAGCGGGTTTTCGCGGGATGCTCGCGATTCATCCGGACCAGGTTCCGATCATCAACCGTGCGTTTTCGCCTTCTTCGGAGGAAGTCGAACGGGCAAAACGCATCGTCAATCTGTTCGATTCCCATCCGGGTGCCGGCACCATCGGGCTCGACGGCGAGATGCTCGACATGCCGCACCTCAAGCGGGCCCAGGCGGTGTTGGCAATGGTTCGTGAATAGCGTTGCGTTCCCGTAGCTTAAGGCTAGGAAATTGCTGATGCAGGTGCGCAGGGCCCGATGATCGACGCTTCGGCCGAACCGCTCCCCGTGGGCGAGGACGAGTTCCGCCTGATCGCGGACAGCGCCCCTGTCGCCGTGTGGGTCACGCGGCTCGATCGCCGGCGCAGCTTCGTCAACCGCGCCTATGTGAACTTCCTTGGCGTACCCTATGAAGAAGCGCTGGATTTCGACTGGCGGCGGATCATCCATCCCGACGATGCCGCGCGGCTGCTGACCGAGTCGATCGCGGGCGAGGCCAGCCTCGACACGTTCGAGCTGCAGGGCCGCTATCGCAACGCCGAGGGCGAATGGCGCTGGCTCCATTCCACCTCGCAGCCGCGCCGCGACGCGCAGGGGCGGCACATCGGCTTCATCGGCGTCGCGCACGACATCACCGAGGCCAAGACCGCCGAGCTCGCGCTGCGCGAACGCGAGGCGCAGCTTTCCGCCTTCATCAGCCAGACCACGGCGGGCTTCGCCCAGGTCGATCTGGACGGCCGCTTCACGCTGGTGAACGACCGGTTCTGCGAGATCTGCGGGTGGAGCCAGGAAGAGCTGATGGGCATGACCATGCAGCAGATCACCCATCCCGACGACCTGGGGCGGAACCTGCCGCTGTTCGACAAGGCGGTGCGCCAGGGCACGCCCTACACCCATGAGAAGCGCTACCTCCGCAAGGATGGCAGCGTGGTGTGGGTGAACAATTCGGTGGCGGTGATCCGCCGCCCGACCGGCGAACCGTTCGGCGTGCTATCGGTCACGCTCGACGTGACCCAGCGCCGCGAGGACGAGGAATCGCTGCGCCGGAGCGAGGAGACGCTGCGCCTTGCCACCGAGACTGCCGGCATGGCGACCTGGGAAGTCGACCTGGAGACGCTGGAAGGCGCCTGGTCGCCCAACCGCTTCGACCTGCTGGGCATGCCGCGCAGCCCCGACAGCCACGGCACCTTCCAGCAATGGCTCGACCGGGTGCACCCCGAGGACCGCGCCATGGCCGAGACCGCCGCGCGGCGCTGCTTCACCCGCGGCGTGCCCTACACGATCGAATATCGCATCCTGCGCGCCGATGACGGCACCGAGCGCTGGCTGCAGAGCCATGGCAGCCGAATCGACTATACCGACAGCCGCAAGAGCCGCTTCGTCGGCGTCTCGTTCGACATCACCGACCGCAAGCAGGCCGAGGAAGCGCTGCGCGAGAGCGAGGCGCGCTTCCGCACGATCTTCGAGCAGGCCAACGACTTCCTGATCACCACCACGCTCGACAACCGGATCACCTCGGTGAACCCCGCGGTGATCGAAGCGATCGGCTATTCGGAGGAAGAGATCCTCGGCCGGACGATCGCCGACTTCATGGATCCGGACCAGTTCGTGATCAGCATGGAGGCGTTCAACCGCAAGCTGATGCATGGCGGATCGACCCGGCTGACCATCAAGCTGCGCGCCAAGGACGGGCGCGAGCTGATCTGGGAAGTCAATTCGCAGCTCAGCCTCGACGAGCAGGGCCAGCCGGCGGCGCTCCACGCGATCGCGCGCGACATGACCGAGGCGAAGCGCGCCGAGACGCATCTGCGGCTGCTGATCGACGAGCTCAACCACCGGGTGAAGAACACGCTGGCGATCGTCCAGGGCATCGCGCAGCAAAGCTTCAAGGACGATGTGCCCCCGCGCCAGGCGCGTGCCGCCTTCGAGGGCCGGCTCGCCGCGCTTTCCGAGGCGCACAATTTGCTGACCCGCGAATATTGGAGCCTCGTGTCGATGCGGAAGATCATCGACGACGCGCTGCGCCCGCATGGCGGCGAAAACGGCCGCTTTACGCTGGACGGGCCCAACCTGACGATCCTGCCCAAGACCGCGATCAGCCTGGCGCTTGCAGTCCATGAGCTGGCGACCAACGCCGTGAAGCATGGCGCGCTGTCGCGGCCCGAGGGCCATGTCTCGATCGCCTGGCGACGCGTGGACGAAGGCGGGGCCGCGCGGCTGGTAATGACCTGGGAGGAACGCGGCGGGCCGACCGTGGCGATGCCGACGCGGCGCGGCTTCGGTACGCGGATGATCGAGCGCGGGCTGGCCGCCGAGCTCGGCGGCACCGTCAAGATCGAGTTCAGGCCGGAGGGGCTGGTCTGCCGGGTCGATGCGCCGCTGCCCGAGGGCGCGGAATGAGCGGGCTCGAGGGCCTTCGCGTGCTCGTCGTCGAGGACGAGCCGGTGGTGGCGATGTATCTGGAGGACATGCTCGAGGCGCTGGGCTGCGAGACGATCGGCCCGGCCAGCCGGCTGGCCGACGGGCTTGTGCTGGCCGAGAGCGGCGGCTTCGACGCGGCGATCCTCGACATCAACCTGGGCGGCGAGCGCAGCACCCCGATCGCCGAGGCGCTGCGCCAGCGCGGCGTGCCCTTCGCCTTCGCCAGCGGCTATGGCGTGCCGCCCGACGGCTTTGGCGACGGCATACCGATGATCGAGAAACCCTATCGCGAGGCCCAGGTCGCCGGCGCGCTCGACCTGCTGATCCACTCCTAGGGGCGGCAGCACGCGTCCTACCGCGCATGCGGCAGCGACTCGTCAAAGTACACGAAGTACATGCCAATCGCGGTTCTTGCGGGAGCTTAAGTTCCCTCTTTTCCCGGTAACGCGCCGCATCTCGCAACATTCTTGCGCGAGCGGAATCCTATCTTTCCTACAGGGTCAAAGAGCGGCCGGCGACGAAACCGGCCGCGGGAGCCCAGCAGGCGAAATCCTACATTGCAACCCTGTCGTCATCCTGCCGAAAGCCAGGATCGCACGCGGTTCTTGCGGCGTCTCGCTCTACCGCCCGAGATCCCGGCTTTCGCCGGGATGACGGGAAGCTCGGGCCCGGTTGCTCAGAAGGTCTTGGTCACGCGCAGCTGGAGCGTGCCCGCCTTCTCGCCCTGGCCGGTGCGCAGACCGGTCTCGAAATCGAAGGACCAGGCGCCCTTCAATATGTCGAACCGCGCGCCGAGGCTGAGCTGGAGCTGCTCGCGCTTCCAGCCATTGCCGCTGAGCGAATAGGTCGCCAGGCCCGGGATATCGGCATAATCGAGCCACTGGGCATCGACATCGGCGAACTCGTGGTTCCACTCGGCGCGGACCCGCGGGGTGACCGAGCCGAAGCTCATCTTCTGGCGATACTGGAAGCGGGCGCCGATCGTTCCGGTGAGCGAGCGCACCTGCCGGGCATCGAAGCGCAGATTGTACCGCCCTGCCCCGGTCTCGACATAGGCATCGAGATCGGCGTCCATATATTCGCCGCGGCCATAGAGCGACCATTGCAGCTGGCCGTCCGTGCGATCGACGCCGAGCGAGACGCCCGCCACCGTATAGCTGCCGTCGCGGCTGCCGCGCGCCACTGCATCCACCGCCGCGGCGATGCGCCGGGTGGTGAAGTCGAGCTGGCCGCGCCCGACCATGCCGTCGATGAAGGTGCCGTCCGCGGGCTGGAGGCTGGCATAGGCCGCGTAGATCGTGCTGGTGCCGCGAACCTGCGCCCCGCTGCCGATCCGGCTGAGATCATTGCCATAGCCGCCGCCGACGCCGACCACGATCCCCTCGCCGAGCTTGAGGTCGGCACCGGCGCTGAGGCCCGCGGTGGTCGCCGTCACCTTGGAGCGGTCGGTGGTCTTGTCACGCGTGCCGATATCGATCGCGCCGCCCGCCCAGGTCGCCAGCGAACCGGTACGGCGGGTGCCGTCCCCATTGGTGTCCGCAGCCTGGCTCCGGCCGCCGGTGCTGGGCGCACCGGCCGCCGGGCTCACGCCGCGGCCATAGCCGACCTGGCCGCCCCGCGAGAACGGTGACTGCGGATCATTGGCGACGCGGCCGAGCGCCGGATCCTCGCCCGAAACGCGCATCCGCTCGGTGATCGCCAGGCCCCAATCCTTGTCGCTGGGCCGCTCGGGACCGGTATAGCCGTCGCGCGAGACCAGCGTGACGCCCATCGCCATCCCCGCCCGGCCGCCGCCATTGTGGAGCTGCTCGGTGCGCCGCATGAAGTTGGAGACCTGCGCCCGGGCGAAGCGGCGCGCCGCTTCGGACTGGGCATCGCTGATCGCGCCGACATTGGGATCGGTGCGCGGATCGGGGCGCGCCTGCACGGTGAGCGTGACCGTCGACGGCGCCGAGGTGCCATAGACGTTGTTCAGCGTGTAGGTGACCACGATCGTGCCGCCGAAGCGATTGTTCGGCGTGACGTCGAGGCGGTAGCCGCCGCTGCCCGTCGCAACGATCGCCGTGCTGGCCGAATTGGCCGGCAGCACGCTGACCACGTTCGCGCCGGTGAACGGACCGCGGGCCGCACCGTCGGTGAGCATCACCGACACCATCTGGCCGTCACCGGTGGTCGCCGTCTTGGGCGCGGCGATCGGCACCTGGCCGACCACCGTGATCGTCACCGTGCCGGGCGCCGAGGTGCCACCCGGGCCGACCGCGACGAAGGCGAAGCTGTCGGTACCGGCATAGTTCACTGCGGGCGTGTAGGTCGCGATGATCGGCGTGGCCGGGGCGGCATCGCCCGCGGGCTTTGCCGAGGAGCCGCCGCCGCTGAGCGTGACGGTGCCGTGTGCCGGCGGGGTGCTGATCTGGATCGTGTCATAGACGCCGGTGACCAGCGCCGAGAGATCGATGTTGACGCTGGTGCCCGCCGTGGTGGTGCTGCCCGCGACCGAGCCGGTGCCCGGCGCCGCGACCGGCGGCGGCGGAGTCGCCACCGTCAGGCTCACCGTTGCCGCAGCCGAGGTGCCGCCCGGACCGGTAACGGTGTAGGCGAAGCTGTCCGCACCGAAATAGCCGGTGGTCGGCTTGTAGGTGACGACATCGCCACTGACCGTGGTGGTGCCGTGCGCCGGCGCGCTCGATACGGTGAGCGTGCTGTGCACGCCGGTGATCGACGGTGCCAGATCGATGGCGGTGCCGGCGCTGTTATAGGCGACGGACACGCCGCTCTTGTTGGCGGCGGTCGGCGCTGCGGGCGTCGCCACCGTCAGGCTCACGGTCGAAGCGGCGGAGGTGCCGCCCGGGCCGGTTGCCGTGTAGGTGAAGCTGTCAGCACCGTAATAGGTGGCGGCCGGGGTGTAGGTCACCACTTCGCCCGCGACCGTCACCGTGCCGTGCGCCGGCGCCGTGCCGATCGCGATGGCCGAGCGCACGCCGGTGATCGAGCCCGACAGGTCGATCGCGGTACCCGCACTGGCATAGGGCACGGCCACGCCCGACTTGTCCGCGGTGACCGGGGCCGGCGGCGTTGCCACCGTGAGGCTTACGGTCGCCGCCGGCGAGGTGCCGCCCGGGCCGGTCGCGGTGTAGGTGAAGCTGTCCGCGCCATAATAGGTGGCGGCGGGCGTGTAGGTCACGACATCGCCGGCGATGCTCACCGTGCCATGCGCCGGCGCCGTCCCGATCGCGATGCTCGAATGCACGCCAGTGATCGAGGCGGAGAGATCGATCGCGGTGCCGGTGCTCGCATAGGGCACCGCCACGCCCGACTTGTTCGCCGCAACCGGTGCTGCCGGCGTGGCCACCGTCAGGCTGACCGTCGCCGGTGCGGACGTGCCGCCCGGGCCGGTCGCCGTATAGGTGAAGCTGTCCGCACCATAGTAGGTGGCGGCGGGCGTATAGGTCACGACATCGCCCGCGATGCTCACCGTGCCGTGCGCCGGCGCGGTGCCGATCGCGATGCTGGCATGCACGCCGGTGACCGAGGCCGACAGGTCAATCGCGGTGCCGCTGCTCGCATAGGGCACCGCCACACCCGACTTGTTCGCGGCGACCGGCGCCGCCGGCGTCGCGACGGTGAGCGTCACCGTCGAGGCAGCCGAGGTGCCGCCAGGGCCGGTCGCGGTGTAGGTGAAGCTATCCGCGCCGTAATAGGTGCCGGCAGGCGTGTAGGTCACGACGTCCCCGGCGATCGTCACCGTGCCATGTGCCGGATTGGTGCCGATCGCTATGCCCGAATGCACGCCGGTGATCGAGCCCGACAGGTCGATCGCGGTGCCGGTGCTGGCATAGGGCACGGCCACGCCCGACTTGTCCGCGGTGACCGGCGCCGGCGGGTTCGCCACCGTCAGGCTGACCGTCGCCGGTGCGGAGGTGCCGCCCGGGCCGGTCGCGGTATAGGTGAAGCTGTCCGCGCCGTAATGGGTGGCGGCGGGCGTATAGGTCACGACATCGCCGGCGATGCTCACCGTGCCGTGCGCGGGATTGGTGCCGATCGCGATTCCGGAATGCACGCCGGTGATCGAAGCGGACAGATCGATCGCCGTGCCGGTGCTGGCATAGGGCACCGCGACGCCGCTCTTGTTGGCGGCCACGGGCGCCGCGGGCGTGGCGACGGTCAGCGAGACCGTGGCCGGCGCCGAGGTGCCGCCGGGGCCGGTCGCCGTGTAGGTGAAGCTGTCCGCCCCGTAATAGCCCGCGACGGGCGTGTAGGTGACCACGTCGCCGGCGATGCTCACCGTGCCGTGCGAAGGCACGCTGGTGGCGATGCTCGAATGCACGCCGGTGATCGCGCTGCTGAGATCGATCGTCGTGCCGGTGCTGTTGTACGGGACGGCGACGCCGCTGACCGCGCTGACCGTCGGGGCCGCCGGGGTGGCGACGGTGATGGTCACCTGCTTGGTGTCCGAAGTGCCGCCCGGACCGGTCGCGTTATAGGTGAAGCTGTCCGACCCGTGATAGCCGGCGGTCGGGGTGTAGGTCACCGTGTCGCCGGAGATGCTGGTGGTGCCGTGCTGCACCGGCGTGACGATGGCGATGCTGCTGTGCGGGCCGCCGGTGATCACGCTCGACAGATCGATCGGCGTGCCGCTGCTGTTATAGGGCACCGAAGCAGTGGTGTCCGCCGCCACCGGCCGGGCGATGAAGGTGAAGCTGGCGGAAGTCGTGCTGACCTGGCCGTTGACCGTGACCGTGACGGCCTGTGCGCCGGTGCCGGCGGCCGGCGCAGTGACGGTCAGCGCGGTCGCGCTCGCCCCGGTAACGGTGCCGTTGCCTGCCGAACCGAAGCTGACAATGTTGTTGGCCGGCGTGGTGCTGAAGCCGGTGCCGCTGACCGTGACCACCTGGCTGACCGGGCCCGAGCCCGGCGACACGCCGGTGACCGTCGGCACCACGACGAAGCTGCCGCTGCTCGCCGCGCTGGTGGCCGGGTAGCCCGCCGGCGTGAAGGCGCCGAGCGTGAGCGCCGAAACCGAGCCTGCGGTGACGCCGGTATAGGCGATCGTCACGGTGCAGCTGCCGGCCGGGACGCTGAAGGCGTTGAACTGGAAGTTCGCGCCGCTATCCGAACCGCTGGCGCCGCAGCTGCCGCCCACCGCGCCGCGGCCGACCAGCGCCGAGCCGCTGAACAGCGGCGCGATGCTGGGCGAGGCCGAGGCATTGCTATTGGTGAAGGTGATCGTCGCCGTGCCGCTCTGGCCGACGCCGAGCGAGCCGGTCGAGAAGCTGACCGTGGTGACGATCGGCGCCGCTGCGTTGACGGTGAAGCTCTGCTGCGCCTGCGGCGCGGCGTTCCAGTTGGAGTCGCCCGCCTGGTTGGCATTGATCACGCAGGTGCCGGTCGCGGGGAAGCTGACCGTGGTGCCCGAGAGCGCGCAGCCGCTGCTGCTGCCGTCGAGCGTGAAGACGACCGTAAGGCCCGAGCCGGCGGTCGCGCTCACCGTATAGGTGGCGCCGCCCACCGCCGCACCGGTGGGCGCGGTCGAGGTGAAGCTGACCGTCTGGCTGCCCTTGGCGATCGTGCCCGAGACGGGGGTGCCGTTGGCGGTCACCGGGGTGCCCTGGCTGTCGCTCGCCTGGACCGTGTAGTTGAACCCTCCGGCGAGGACCGGCGTGCCGGTGACCGCGCCGGTCGACGGATCAAGGCTGGTGCCCGCCGGGAAGGCGCCCGAGGCGAGCGCATAGTTATAGGGTGCAACACCGCCCGACGCCGTGTTGCTCTGGCTGTAGCTTGCGCCGACCGCTGTGCCCGATGCCGCGCCGGAGGTGACCACCAGATTGGCCGGCGTCACCGTGAAGCTGCGCGAGACCGTGGCCGCCGCGGTGTAGGCGCCGTCGCCCGCCTGGTCGGCATTGACGGTGCAGGTGCCGGTGGCGAGCAGCGTCAGCGAGCTGCCCGAGACGGTGCAGACACCGGTCGTGGTCGAGCTGAAGGTCACGGCCAGGCCGGAGTCGGCGCTCGCCGAAAGCGTCAGCGGCGACGCCGACAGCGAGGCGTTGGACAGCGTGTTGAAGGTGATCGCCTGGCCGAGCTTGCTGACCGCGACCGTATAGCTCTGGCTGTTGGTGAGCGCGCTGCCCAGCACGCCGGCCGAACTGTCGGTCACCGTCACGGTGAAGTTGAACGTGCCGCCCGTCGTCGTCGTGCCCGAGAGCACGCCGCCCGTGGAGAGCGTGAGCCCGGTGGGCAGTCCGGCGCTGGCGGTGAAGGTGTAGCCGGCGGTGCCGCCGCTCGCGGTGAAGGTCTGGGTATAGCTGCTGTTGGCGGTGGCGCCCGGCAGCGTGCCCGCCGCGGGCGACATCGCCAGCGGCGCGACATAGGTGTAGGTCGCGCTGTCCGAACCGCCCGTGGTCGACACGACGACGCTCACCGTGCCCGCACCGTGCGCCGGCGCAGTGAAGGTCAGCGCGCTGCCGCTATTGGTGTCAACCGCCACGCTGCTGCCGCCGACGGTCAGCGTCGCACCGGTCAGGTTGCTGCCGTTCACCGTCACCGTGTTCAGCCCCGCGGTGGAGCCGCCCGCGGGCGAGAGCGAGCTGATCGCCGGCCCCGCGACATAGGTATAGGTGCTGGTGGCGGTGCCGCCGGCCGTCGTCACCGCGACAGTGGCCGGGCCGGCCGGCTTCGAAGGTGCGGTGAAAGTGATGACGGTGCCGGAGTTGCTGTTGATCGTCACGCCGGCGCCGCCGACGGTCAGCGTCGCGCCGGTGAGGTTGGTGCCGTTTAGCGTCACCGCGCCGCCCGCGAGCGGGCCGCTGTTCGGCGACAGCGAGCCGATCGTCGGCGCCGCGACATAGGTGTAGCTGGTCGAGGCGCTGCCGCCCGCGGTGGTGACCACCACGCTCACCGTGCCGGTGCCGGCGGGCGCGGTGAAGGCAAGCGCGCTGCCGCTGTTGCTGTCGATCGCGACGCTCGCGCCGTTCACCGTCAACGTCGCGCCGGCAAGGTTGCTGCCGTTCACCGTCACCGAGTTCAGGCCGGTTTCCGGACCGCTGCTCGGCGACAGCGAGCCGATCAGCGGCGCGGCGACCACGGTGAAGTGGCGGACCGTGCTGGTGGACGGATTGCCGAGCGCATCCTTCGCCACCACCGTGGCGGTGCGCGCGCCGGTTGCCAGGCCAGTCGCGTTGTAGGTCCAGCTGGTGCCGGTCACCGACGCGCCGACGACGGCGCCGCTGTCGATCTGCACTTCGACCGTGGTGCCCGATTCAGTGGTGCCGGACAGCGTGACGCTGGCCGCGGTCTGCTGGTTCTCGGTCGGCGTGCTCACGATGGGCGCAGCCGGGCCGGTGGCGTCGACGTCGAAGCTGATCTGGCTCGAGGCGCCCGAAGTGACCGTCGACAGCGTCTGGGTGACCTGCGCGGTGTGGCTGCCGTCGTTCAGCGTCGAGGCGGTGTAGGTCCAGTTGCCGCTGCCATCGGCGGTGATCGCCGAGCTGCTGACGCTGGTCGCGCCCGCGATGCTGATGTTGATCGTCGCACCGGGCACCGCGGTGCCGGAGAAGTCCGGCGTGCGGTCTGCGGTGGGCGAGGTGATCGCGTTGATCGTCGGCGTCAGCACATAGGTGAAGCTGCGCGTCGCGCTCGACCCCGCGCTCGACGAGACCGAGACGTTGACGGTGCCGCCCACGCCCGACACGCCCGCGGAACTCGCGGTGGGCACGGTCAGCGTGATCGTGGTGTCGTTGCTGATCGTGAAGTTGCCGGCAGTGAAGGTCGTGCCGCCGAACGTCACCTGGTTGGCGTTGGTGAAGTCCGAGCCGGTGAGCGTCAGCGTGCTGGCGCTGCCGCCGCCGGTGGTGCTGCCCACGCCGTTGGCGACCGTCGCGGAGAGCGACGTGAGCGTCGGGGTCGGTGTCGCGCGGGTGACGGTGACGACATAGTCCTTGGTGGTCACGCCGTCCTGCGCAGTGACGCGCGTGGTGATCGTAGTGGTCCCCACTCCCAGGTTGATCGCGCCCGAAGCGCTGCCCGAGGTGACGCTCACCGAGTTGACCGTCACCGTGGCATTGGCCTGGTTGACTGTCGGCGTCGCGGTGACCGAGGTGACGTTGCTCGCCACGCTGGCGGTGTAACTGGTGGTGCCGGAAGTGAAGCCGGTGTTCAGCGCGACCGTGCTGGCGCCGTTGCGGATCACCAGGTTCGAAAGGTCGGCGTCGTTCGACAGGACGCTGAAGCTCACCGGCTGGTTCGTGGCGGTGTAGGCCGGGGTCGACTGATCGGTGACGTTCACGCTGAAGCTCACCGTACCGCCCGACGGCGGCGTGCCGCTGAGCCCGCAGTTCGACGCGATGGTCAGCCACGCCGGCGGTGCGGTGGCGCCCGCCGCGCAGGTGCGCGTGCCGAAGCCGCCGGAGGTGGTGATGGTGTAGCCGCTGAGCGGCGCCCCCGCCGCTGCCCCGGTGCTGGAGATGGTGGCGGTAAGCACCGGATCGGCGACCGTCACCGTCACCGTCGCCGGCGACGCGGAGACGGTCGAGCCGTCGGACGCGACCGCGCGATAGGTGAAGCTGTCCGAGCCGTGATAGCCGGCCGTCGGCGTGTAGATCAGCACCTTGCCCGCCGCATTAGCGCCATTTGCGACGTTGAGCGTGCCGTGGCTGGGCTGGCTCGCCGGGCTGACATAGGTGGCATTGGCGACCGAAGCGGTGAGATCGATATTGGTCGGAACCGCGGGCGAGCCATTGCTATAGGCGGCGTTCGCGCTGGCATTGGACGCGGTCGGCGTCGCCACCGACACGGTGATCGCGCCGCTGGTGCCGGTGATCGAGCTGCTGACCGTGTCGGTCGCGGTGATCGTGCGCGAGCCGGTGGTGTTGAGCGTGGCGGTGAACGTGCCGGTGCCGGAGGTGAGCCCGCTGTTGCCCGGCAAAGTCGCCGCACCGTCGGTCGAGGTGAAGTGCACCGTCCCCGCATAGCCCGTCGCGACATTGTCCGCCGCGTCGAGCGCGGTGACCGTCAGCGTGTTGAACGAAACCCCCTGCGTGGCTGACGCGGGCGCCGAGACCGTGAATCGCGTCGCCGCCGCCGGCGTTATGTTGAAGGCGTTGCTGGTGGCACCGGTCAGGCCGCTGGAGCTGGCACTCAACGTATAGCCCGTCCCGACCTTGTTGATGCTGAGGCCGGTGAAGGTAGCGACGCCGCCCGACGCCGTAACCGTGGTGGTGCCGCTGAGCGTGCCCGAACCGGGATTGTTGGCGATCGCGAGCGTGACCTGCGCCGTGCTCGACGAGACCAGGTTGTTCGAGGCGTCGAGGATACGGACGGTGATCGACGGCGTGATGCTCACCTGCGACACCGCGTTGGTCGGCTGCTGCTGGAAGGCAAGCTTGGTCGCGACCGGGGCGGCGACGCAGGTGATCGCGATCGACGAATTCGCCGCGCCCGCATTGGTGTTCTCGGTCGAGAGCTTCGAGCGGATGGCATAGGTGCTGGTGGCGGTGCTCACGACATAATCGGTCGTGCCGCTGACCTGGTTGAACTCGCCATTGGGCATGCCGGCCCGCGACGGGACCGAAGTGAAGTTCACGCCGTTCGAGCTGATCGAACCCCAGCCATCCATGTTGGAGGCGAGCGTGACCGTCACGCGGATCGTGTCGCCGACATCGAAGGACATGCCGGTCGTCTCGACCGAGTAGATCTCGTCGGTGGCGTTGCCCGTTGGGGTGGGGGTGCCGCTCGTCTTGGTGAAGTTGCCGACCGTGTCGATCGAGCCGCTCCAGGTGTGCGAGCCCGAATTGAGCGCGGTGCAGCCGGTGGAGGCCCAGCTCGCCACTGGCATGGCGGCCACGCCGATCGCGGAAGTGGCGATGGCGATGCGACCGAAAAGCCCCCTCGCGCAGAGGCTGACGCCACCTGGCTCGTGCGTATCTCCAGAGGATTTGCCGAAGCGGGCAAGTCTCTTGACCAGCAGCCCCATGGACTTGCTGACGACACGCATAGGCGAGCCAAATATCGACGCCATTCCTGTATCCCCCAGGCGAATCCATTTTGAAGGATTCGCGGCAGTCGTAATATAACTGTGCCAAAATACTGCAAGCAAACGGATTTGCCTGAGTCGTTTCGGAGATGACTATGGATTCAGGTAGTTTATGGGACAGATTGCTTCAAAACGGTTCTATTTTTAATTCTTCCGCACTGCGGAATAGATCCAATTCAGATCATAATTTTCCCAGTGATTATGAAGAACAACTTTCATCCATACTACCCGTAGCGACGGAATCGGTAGCGTTATGGCTTGCCAACTATGGCAAAAGGCACCTTACTGCCTGCGGCCGCAGGCGTGGCGGGGCCGAGCATAGTTCCATCCATTCCGCCCACGCATCATTACCTTCCGGGAGGGGTATATGGACTATTTCATGGGTCAGATCATGCAGGTCGGCTTCAGCTTCGCACCGCGCGGATGGTTTACCTGCCAAGGCCAGATACTTTCGATTTCGCAGAACACCGCGCTGTTCTCACTGCTCGGCACCACCTTCGGCGGCGACGGCGTCCAGACCTTCAAGCTCCCCGATGCGCAGGGCCGCGCGCTCATCGGCGTCGGCAATGGCCCGGGCCTGCCGCCCACCAGCTGGGGTGAAATCGGTGGCACCCCCAGCGTGACGCTCAACCCCCTCCAGATGCCCATTCACAATCACGGGGCGATATTCACCCCGCAGGGTGGCGGCGCGATCTCGGTGACGCCGACGCTGCAGGCAACCGTGCTGGGCCGCGGCGCCGCGGCGAGCGAAACCGCGGCGCCGGCGGCCGGCGCGACGCTGGGCATCGCCGCCGATACGTCGTCGGTGGGCACCAGCCCGGTGCTCTACGTTCCGGCCGGCACCACCGGCGGCGCGGCAGTGAACCTGGGCGGCATCTCGTGCACGGCGACGGGCGGCCTGACCGGCGGCAGCGTCACCGTGCAGAATGCCGGCGGCAGCCAGCCCTTCTCGATCATGCAGCCCTATCTGGCGGTGATGACCTGCATCTGCTCCGCAGGCGTGTTCCCGTCGCGCAACTGATCCGGATCGGGGCAGGGTTTGCGCCCTGCCCCCATGCCGCGGAAATCAGCTGAAGACCGCCTCGTAATGGCGGCTCGCCGCCGAGGGCATCAACTGGGTGATATGGATGTTGTGCGGGCCGCCCTTGCCGCAATCGAACTCATAAGTGGTATCGAGCAGATACACCGCGCTCGGCGCATCGAAGAACAGCGAGAACGGCTCGCGCGTGTCGATCCCGATGAGCGGCGGCCGGCGTTCGATGCGCTCGAGGGTGACTTCCACCGGGTTGGGAAGCGTGGCGATGCGCACCTTGCGGCCGACCCAGGGCTCGAAATCATCCGCTGTCAGCAACTGCATGTCTCTCTCCCCCGCCTTTCAGGCCCGGGCCTGATGGACATCCCCTTCTTTGCAGCCGGCACGGATGCGGACAAGATATCGAAACCCCCGCTTTGAAGCAGTCTCCATGCAGTCTCCGCTCCCTCCCTTCCCCCCCGCCCGCGGCAAGCCGATCGACGATGCCCCGCTGCACGCGTGCGGCATCCGCCTGCGCCGGGCCGGCGAGGCAGACCTGCCGGCGCTCATGCGGATCCACCATCTGTGGCGGCAGAAGGACCTGCTGCTCGCGCCCTGGACCGCGGCGCAGAAGCAGCTCTTCCTCGACGACCAGTTCCGGCTGCAGCACGTCCATTATGTCGCGCACCGCCCCAAGGCCGATTTCTACGCGATCGTGTCCGCCGAGCGGGACGGTGCGGTGCTCGGCAAGCTCTATCTCGACCGTTCGGCAGCCGAATGGCGGATCGTCGACCTGCTCCTCGACACCGCGCTGCGCGGCCGCGGCGTGGGAACCGCGCTGATCCGCTGGATCCAGGACGCAGCACTTCAGGCAGGCGCCACCGGCGTGTCGCTCCAGGTGGGGATCAACAACCCGCAGGCGCAGGCCTTCTACGAGCGGCTGGGCTTCGTGGAACTGCCGGGCGGCGACAGCATCAACCGGACGCTGCTCTGGACGGCGGCGCCGCGCTGAGCGCTATTCGACGGTGACCGACTTGGCGAGGTTGCGCGGCTGATCGACGTCGGTGCCCTTGGCCACCGCGACATGATAGGCGAGCAGCTGCACCGGCACCGCATAGACGAGCGGCGCGATCAGCGGGTGGACCTTGGGCATGGTGATCGTCGCCACCGTGCCCTCGCCCGCGACTTCGATCCCGTCATAGTCGGAGATCAGGATCACCTTGCCGCCGCGCGCCTGCACTTCCTGCATGTTCGACACAGTCTTCTCGAAGAGCGGACCCGAGGGGGCGATCACGATCACCGGCACGGCATCGTCGATCAGCGCGATCGGGCCGTGCTTCATCTCGCCGGCGGCATAGCCTTCGGCATGGATATAGCTGATTTCCTTGAGCTTCAGCGCACCTTCCAGCGCCAGCGGATAATCGGTGCCGCGGCCGAGATAGAGCACGTCGCGCGCGGTGGCGACGACGCCGGCCATCGCCTGGATCGCATCGTCATAGGCAAGCGCGCCGTTGAGCGCGGCGGGCGCCTCGGCGAGATGCTTGACGATCGCCTTTTCCTCGGCGGGGGTCAGCTTGCCCTTGGCCTTGGCAAGGTTGGCGGCGAGCGCGGCGAGCACCGCGAGCTGGCAGGTGAACGCCTTGGTCGAGGCGACGCCGATCTCGGGCCCGGCATGGGTGGGCAGCAGCAGGTCCGCCTCACGCGCCATCGAGCTGGTCGGGACGTTGACCACCGCGGCGATCGTCTGGCCCTCGGCACGGGCGTGGCGGAGCGCGGCGAGCGTGTCGGCAGTCTCGCCCGACTGGCTGATCACGATCATCAGCCCGCCCTCTTCCATCACCGGCGCGCGGTAGCGGAACTCGGAGGCGACATCGAGATCGACCGGCACGCGGGCGAACTGCTCGAACCAGTATTTGGCGACCATGCCGGCATAGAAGCTGGTGCCGCAGGCGACGATGGTGACGCGCTTGATCGTCGACAGGTCGAAATCGGGGATCGGCAGCGTGACCTGCTCTTCCATGCGCTGGAGATAGGCGCGCAGCGTCTGGGCGACGACGATCGGCTGCTCGTAGATCTCCTTGAGCATATAATGCCGGTGGTTGCCCTTGGAGACGAGCTCGCCGGTGACGCCGGAGATGGTGATCGGGCGCTCGACGGGATTGTTGTCCTTGTCGAAGATCTGGGCGCCGTCATGGGTGATGACGACCCAGTCGCCCTCCTCGAGATAGGCGATGCGCTGGGTGAGCGGCGCGAGGGCGAGCGCGTCCGAACCGAGATAGGTCTCGCCGTCGCCATAGCCGACGACCAGCGGCGAGCCGAGGCGGGCACCGATCAGCAGGTCCGGCCGCTGGCGGAACAGAATGGCGAGCGCGAAGGCGCCGTGCAGGCGCGGCAGCACCTCCGCCACGGCCTCGGCGGGGGCCATGCCCGCCTCGACCTTCTCGCTGACCAGATGCGCGACGACTTCGGTGTCGGTCTCGCTCTCGAAGACGCGGCCGCGGGCGATCATCTCGTCGCGCAGCGCCTTGAAATTCTCGATGATGCCGTTGTGGACCAGCGCGAGCTCGGCGGTGGCGTGCGGATGCGCGTTGTTGGTGGTCGGGCCGCCATGCGTCGCCCAGCGGGTGTGGGCGATGCCGGTGGTGCCGGGCAGCGGATTGGCCGCCAGCTCCTTGCCGAGATTGACGAGCTTGCCCGAGGCGCGGCGGCGCTCGATCCGGCCGTCGACATCGGTGGCGATGCCGGCGGAATCATAGCCGCGATATTCGAGGCGCCTCAGCCCGTCGAACAGGCGATCCGCAACATCTTCCTTGCCGACGATCCCGACGATTCCGCACATGCCTTGGGTGTTCCTGCTGAGAGCCCGGCGATCAGCCGAGGATTTGGATCTGGTCGATGCTGTCGACGGCGATGCGCGTCTGGAAATGCGAGCCGACGGGCACGCGGCGGGCAATGCCCTTCACGCGCACGCGCTTGCCGACCAGCACGTCCTCGGCATGACCGCCGAGCTTGTCCTTGAGCGCGTTGCGCGCCGTGCTGTGCAGCTCGATCGTGAGGTTGCCGGGATCGCGATAGTCGGCCGCCGAGTTGAGATAGGCGCTGAACCCGCCCGCGCCGCCCGAGGCGACGACGAACTCGAATACGCCTTCCACTTCGCCGGTCTTCGAGGCGGCGACCGCCTCGATCGTCTGGGCCGGGCCCATCGCCGCCTGTGCCTGGGCAAGCGCCGGCGAGGCAACCACCGTGGCGAGTATCGCGGCTATCGTCCGTGCGCGCATCACTTCCTTGCCTCCTTCCGGGCCTTCATCTTCTCACGGAACGACCGTGCCCAGCCCGGCTTGACCTGTTGATCGGCCCGGGTGATGCCGAGCGCGTCGCTCTCGACGTCGCGCGTCACCACCGAACCAGCGCCCACGATCGCCCCGTCGCCGATGGTGACGGGCGCAACCAGCGCGCTGTTGCTTCCTACAAAGGCGCCGTTTCCGATCACTGTCCGGTACTTTAAAAATCCGTCATAATTGCAGGTGATCGTGCCCGCGCCGATATTGGCCCCGGCCCCGACGGTGGCGTCGCCGATATAGCTGAGATGGTTGGCCTTGGCGCCCGGGCCGAGCACCGCCTTCTTGATCTCGACGAAATTGCCGACCTTGGCCCCCTGCTCGATCCGCGCGCCGGGGCGCAGCCGCGCATAGGGCCCGATATCGGCGCCCGACAGGATCTCGGCACCTTCGAGATGGCTGAAGGCGTGGATCACCACCCGGTCCGCCACCGAGACGCCGGGGCCGAACACGACGTTCGGCTCGATCGTCACGTCGCGGCCGACCACCGTGTCATAGGCGAACCACACCGTCTCCGGCGCGACCAGCGTGGCGCCCTCGACCATAGCGCGGGCGCGGCGGCGCTGCTGCCATTCCTGCTCGAGCCCGGCCAGCTCGCCGCGGCTGTTGACCCCCGCCACTTCGATCGCATCGGTCTCGATGCCGACCGAGAAGCGGCCCTCGCGGCGGGCCAGCTCGACCAGGTCGGTGAGGTAATATTCGCCGGCGGCATTGTCGTTGGTGAGCTGGGCGAGGAGGCGGAACAGGTCCGACGAGCGCACCGCCATCAGGCCCGAATTGCAGAGGGTTACCGCGCGCTCCTCGGGCGTCGCGTCCTTGTATTCGACGATCTTGTCGAGCCGGCCGTCGGGGCCGACGATCACCCGGCCATAGGCGCCGGGATCCGCCGGGCGGAAGCCGAGCACCACGACGCTGGGGCCACCATCGCCGTGGAGCGCGTCGAGCATCCGGCGCATCGTCGAGGGCGTGACGAGCGGCACGTCGCCATAGAGGATCAGGACATCGCCCCGGAAGCCGGCGAGCGCCCCCTCGGCCATGCGCACGGCATGGCCGGTGCCGAGCTGCTCGGCCTGCTCGGCGGTCTCGACCCCGAGCGGATGCACCGCCGCCTCGACCTGCTCCTTGCCAGCGCCGACCACCACGACCTCGCGCTCGGCGCCGAGCGCCTTCACCGCGTCGATCAGGTGGAGCAGCATCGGCCGGCCGGCGATGGGATGGAGCACCTTGTGGGTGTCGGACTTCATCCGCGTGCCCTTGCCGGCGGCGAGGATGATTGCTGCGATCGGTGCCGTCATTTGTCCTCCGTGGCCTCGTCCCCTGCCACGATAACCTTGCCAATTCCATAGCCCGGCTGGCAGGCAGCACCGCCATGGCTGATTTCCCCTTCGACATCGTCGGCTTCGACCTGGACGGCACGCTGATCGACACGAGCCTCGACCTGCTGAACGCAACCAACCACGCACTGGGGCTGGCCGGGCGGCCGCTGCTCGACGTGGCGGCGGTGAAGACGATGGTGGGGCGCGGCGCCAGACACATGCTCGAGCAGGCGCTGGAAGCATCGGGCGGCTATGACGCGGCACTGATCGACCGGCTGCACCCCGCGCTGCTCGACTGGTACCGCGACCATATCGCCGACCATTCGCAGCCCTTTCCGGGCATGCGCCAGGCGCTGAACGCGCTGGGGCCAAAAGGCGTGACGGTAGCGATCGTGACCAACAAGCGCGAGGACCTGGCGGTGCGGCTGATCGAGACGCTGGGCCTGAGCGCGCGCTTCGAGACGATCATCGGCGGCGACACGATGGGCCCGGGCAATGCCAAGCCCTCCCCCCTGCCGATCCAGGAGATGATCCGGCGCTGCGGCGGCGGGCGGGCGGCGTTCGTGGGCGATTCGATCTTCGATGTGCAGGCAGCGAAGAATGCCGGGGTGCCGAGCATCGCCGTGCGCTTCGGCTTCCTGTCGCAGCCGGTGGAGGAACTGGGCGCGGATGCGGTGATCGATTCCTTCGCCGAGCTGGTGCCGGCGCTGGAGC
Organism: Sphingomonas sp. HITSZ_GF; assembly: GCF_029543155.1. Classification (GTDB taxonomy): domain Bacteria; phylum Pseudomonadota; class Alphaproteobacteria; order Sphingomonadales; family Sphingomonadaceae; genus Sphingomonas. The sequence goes on from NZ_JARQXA010000008.1 coordinate 107,722, forward strand.
GGCTGGGGGCCTAGACCTCCAGCGCCCCACCCCTGTAGCCGCTACTCCCGGTGCTTCAGCTGGTGGAGCAGCACGGCATTGCCTTCGCTGTCCTGGATCACGCGCATCCGGCAGACCGGCGACTGGATCAGGTCGCTCTTGAAGGTGACGCCCTTGGCTTCGAGATCGGCGCACAGCGCGTCGAGATCCTCGACCTCGAAGGCAATGGTGCCGCCGGCATCGGCCGCGGGCTTGTCCCCGGTCACATCAGTGAGCGCGAAGCAGCCGCCGCCTGGCAGATCATATTCGACCCAGGGAATGCCTTCGGGCGCACGGCTGATCGGCAGGCCGAGCGTCTGCTCGTAAAAGGCGCGGGCCCGGGCGAGATCGGTGACCGGGTACATGGTGAAGGCGACCTTGCGGAACATCGCATCCCTCCTGCCGAAAGCCCACGCAGCATAGCGCGCCCGCTCCAACAAGGCAAGGATTTGTTCCCTTTTTGTTTCAATGCCTTCAGCCGACCGGGCGATAGCCCTTGCGGTATTTGGTCCAGAGATGGCGGGCGAGCATGAGCGGGGGCATGCGCAGCCAGTGCGAGCGGATGTAGAAGGCCAGCCGGGTGAGCCGGCGGGTGCCCCTGCCCCAGCCGTCACGGGCGGTGAGGCGGCGGAGATGGAGGCGATCGATCAGCGTAAGGCGTTGATATTCGGTGGGGACCTCGGTGCCGTACAGGGCATGGCCGAGGCGCAGGGCGCGGGCCATTTCGCGCTCCAGCGCGTGGTGGCGGGCGCGCTCGACCAGGCCCTGGGTGCCACCATCCCGGACCAGACAGTGAAAGTCCCAAAGGTTGCGCATGCCGCCGGCCAGATCGCCGTCCGCGAGGAGATGGGCAACGGCATGAACCAGCACATCGAGATGCGAAAGTATGCGCAGGCCGTTCTCGAGCGGCTCGCTGGCGGCGATCAGCGCATCCGCATCGGGGCGGATCCGCGCGGTCAGCGGCAGGATGGTGTGGTGGACGTCGATCATCCGGTCACGCTCGCGGTGGATGAGCGGCGGCAGCTCGTGCATCCAGCGGCGATAATAGGCGTCGTCATAGGGATCGGGCTTCACCCATTCCCAGCCCGCGGCGAGCAAGGCGGCCTCCGCCTCCTCGATCCGATCGCGCGGCACGAGGATATCGAGATCGCCGATATTGCGGCCGGTCGCGGGCGAGAGGCCTGCCGCGGCAAAAGCGGTGCCCTTGAGGAGGATCACCGGCATGGCGAGCGGCACCAGCGCGCGGCGGGCCATCTCCGCCTCCCACAAGGCGGCCAGGCGGACCTGCTCGGCCGAGGCGATCGCATCGTCGACCAGACGCTGGACCTGGGCCGGGAGCACCAGCCCGTCCAGGCGGCTGGCGAGCGTTCCGGCCATCTGCTCCGCCCGCGCCACGGCGAAGAGTTCGGTCCACTCGCGTCCGGAAAAGCCGCCCGAAGCGGCCGGATCGCGCAGCACCGCGGCAAGGCGCCAGCCGGCGTTCATGGCGCTGCCTCGACCAGGGCCTCGACAAGCGCGATGCCAGTGTCGGTGTCCGGATAGTCTATTGCGCGCGCCGGGACCGATCGGACGAGACGCGTGAGCGCATCGAAGCCGCGCTCGGCCAAATGGACATAGTTGGTCGAGGCCTGGGTCAGGCGGACAAAGGCTTCGCTGGGCGGCACCGGGCGCTCGGCCGCATCGAAGCCGAAGCGCGGGAAGAGCAGCAGTGCGGGCTCGGCCGGATCGGCCATCGCCGCGATCGCGCGGGCATCGGGAACGAGATGGCGGATATCGCCCTTGGGCGTGCCGGCGAGCAGCGGCCCGAACCGGGCATCGGGCAGCGCGGCGCGAACGACCGCGATCGCCTCGTTCTTGAGGCTGACCAGGCGGGGAAAGGCATGCGCTGCGCCGGTGGCGGGATCGATCAGCACGAACTCGTCGCCCATCAGCCGCCAGCCGCGCGCCATCAGCAGCGCCGCGAGCGTCGACTTGCCGGCGCCCGAGATGCCGGTCATCAGCACCGCCTTGCCGTTCCTTTCGACCGCCGATGCGTGCAGCAGCAGATAGCGGCGCTGGGCGAGCGCCATCTGCAGGTTCATCCCCATCTCGGCGGCGAGCAGCCCCTGGGCGAGCGGCAGCGGTGCGGCATCGGGAATGGTGAAGTCGCCGCCGATATGGACCGCCGGGCGAATGAACCTGCGCCAGGGCCGCGCGGCGCGGAGATGGACGTTGAAGTCCGGAATCTCGGGCCGGGGATAGTCGCGGTAGAGATCCTCGAGCGCGGCGACGGGGCCGCGCCAGTCGCTGCCGATGCGGAAGCCGGCGGGGCCGATCCGGAGATACGCGACGTGCCTCACAGCCGCTCGACCAGCCCGGCCTGGACGAGCTCGTCGAGCCTGATCGCCAGCGCGAGCGGATCGGCATCGAGCAGGTCGTAGCGTTCGGAAAGGCGGGCGAGCAGCTGATCGACGCTTAGGTCGTCGCCGGCCAGCGCCTCCAGCATCTCGGGTACCGGCGCGTCGACGACATGGGTGATGCCCGAGGCGCGGTGATAGATCAGGGTGAGCGCATCGAGCGGGACGATGCGGAGGGTTTCGGGCCGGGCGGCGCGGTAGGTGGTCATGCGGCGCCTGCCCCTGAGAAAACCGTCACCCCGGCCTTGTTCCGGGGTCCACCAGGAGGCGAGCCATGGACAAGAGGCTCAAGCCATTCCGGTGCGGCGCGGTGGACCCCGGCACAAGGCCGGGGTGACGAAGAAGGAAGAAAGCCCTTCGGCGATCGCATACCAAAGCGGCTCAGCCGCGCGGCATCTGCAGCGAGGCGAAGCAGGTGAAGCCGCTGGTGCCCGATTGCAGGCGGCGGATGTAATTGGTGTAGGCGCGGCTCTGTTCGTAGGTGGTGCCGGGCAGCGTGCCGCCGTTGAGCGCGTTCTTGACCTCTTCCGCCTTGAACGGCCGGCCCGCCGCGGGAAAGGCGCCCTGGGTGCCGGCAGGCACGAGCTTGCCATCGGCGGCGACATATTGGCCGGCGCGGCCCGGATCGGGGACCGGGATCTCGCAGTTCATCACCGAAGCATTGGTCTGCGCCAGCGCCGGGCGGATCGAGACGATCGCCGAGGCGCTCGCGGCGCCCAGCATCAGCGCGCGGCGGCTTGCCTTGGGGAGCTGGTCTTCGTCTGCCATGGCGCATTGTCCTGCGCCCGGTGGCGTTTCGCAATCGTAAATCGACGATCGCGATCGTCGTCCCCGCGAAAGCGGGGATCCATCTCGTGCGCTATTGGCACAAACTGCCGGTGCGCCCGCGGGCAGTCCAGGAGATGGGCCCCCGCTTTCGCGGGGGTGACGATTAGTTGTGGGGTGACGGAACGAGAAGCCCCCCCTAGAAGAACCGCCCATGCCCCACTCGACCGGCACCAAGGCGCTCCTGGCGCTCGGCATCGTCGCCATCGGCGCGCTGGCGGGGCTGTTGCTGCATGGCGACCTGCAGACCAGCCTGCTGATGCTGGTATGCGGCGTGGCCGCCGTGCTGCTCGCCACTGCGAGCAGCGACGCGATGGGGCCGCTCGATGCTGCCCCCGCCGCCGCCGAGGGGCCGGGCATCGGCGAAGTGCTGGAGGCGATCGCCGAGCCGGTGCTGCTGATCGCCGATCGCCGCGTGGTCGCCGCGAATGCGCCCGCACGAACGCTGCTGGGCCAGCACATCCTGGGCGAGGACGTGCGCGTGGCGATCCGGCATCCCGCGGCCGCCGAAGCGCTGCTCAGTCCGGGTCACGGCGAATCCGCCGAGCCGATCCACCTGGTCGGCCTGGGCACGCGCGACCAGCGCTGGGAGATGCGGGTGGAGACGCTGAGCGACGGGCGCCGCATCGTCCAGCTGAGCGACCATACCGGCAGCTATGCCACCGAGCGCATCCGCGTCGACTTCGTCGCCAATGCCAGCCACGAGCTGCGCACCCCCCTCGCCTCGCTGCTCGGCTATGTCGAGACGCTGGAGGACGGCGCCGGCGACGACCCCGAACTGCGTGCGCGCTTCCTGAAGATCATGCACGGCGAGGCGCGCCGGATGCAGCGGCTGATCGACGACCTGATCTCGCTGAGCCGGATCGAGGCGGAGAAATATCGCGCGCCGGACAATCCGGTGGCGATGGACGAGCTGATCGACGAAGTGTGCCTGGAGCTTTCGGGGGCGCCGCGCGCAGGCGACGTGGTGACCGAGATCGCCGAGACGCAGAAGGTGCGCGGCGACGCCTCGCAGCTGAGCCAGCTGCTCCACAACGTCATCGGCAACGCGATGAAATATGGCCGCGAGGGCACGCCGATCCTGGTGCGCCTGGCGCCCGAGGGGGATTCGATGGTGCGCCTGAGCGTGACCGACCAGGGCGACGGCATCCCCCCCGAGCACCTGCCGCGGCTGACCGAGCGCTTCTACCGCGTCGATCCCGGCCGCAGCCGCACGATCGGCGGCACCGGGCTGGGCCTGTCGATCGTCAAGCACATCGTCGAGCGGCACCGCGGCCGCTTCGACATCGCCAGCACCGTCGGCCAGGGCACGACGGTGAGCGTGATGCTTCCCGTGCACGCTGTCATAAAGACGTAACTGTACTGCAACAGAGCCGGGGCGAACCGCAGGGCGATTCTCGCCCGTTTCCGCCGTTCCCGGGAGACACGACATTTTCGGCAGGCTGGCTCTCGTGGCGACCGCGCTGACGCTGACTGCCTGTGGCGGCAACAGCGCGCGGGAGATCCGCGTGGTCGGCTCGTCGACGGTCTATCCCTTCACCACCGCGGTGGCCGAAGCCTTTGTCAACCAGGGCAGCGGGCACCGCGCGCCGGTGGTCGAATCGATCGGCACCGGCGCGGGGCTGAAGCGCTTCTGCGAAGGCGTGGGCTGGCAGTTCCCCGACATCGCCAACGCCTCGCGGCGGATCAAGAAGAGCGAATATGCCGAGTGCCAGCGCAACCAGGTCGGCGAGATACTGGAAGTGCAGATCGGCATCGACGGCGTGGCGCTCGCCGAGGCGAACAACGGGCCGAAGCTGACGCTGACCAAGAAGGACGTGTACCTGGCGCTCGCCGCGCACCCGTTCGGCAAGGACAGCAACCCGGCGCGGACCTGGCGCGACGTGAACCCGCGCCTGCCCGCCATCCCGATCCAGGTGATGGGCCCGCCCTCGACCAGCGGCACGCGCGATGCGCTGGTCGAGCTGGTGATGGAGCCGGGCTGCGCCGAGGCCGACACGGCCGCGCATGCGATGAAGGCGGCGAAGGACACCAGCCCCTACGACAATCGCTGCAAGCGCATCCGTGACGACGGGCCGTACATCGACAAGGGCGAGAACGACAATCTGATCGTCCAGGGGCTGGCGCAGAACCCCAATGCGATCGGCGTGTTCGGCTATTCCTATCTCGAGGAGAATGCCGACCGGCTGCACGGCGTGCCGATCGACGGCGTCGCGCCGAGCTATGCGACGATCGCCAATGGCAGCTATCCGGGCGCGCGGCCGCTGTTCCTCTATGTGAAGAAGCGCCACCTGCGCGCAGTGCCCGGGCTGGCCGACTTCCTGAAGCTCTATGGCACGATGTGGAATCCGGCGGGCAAGCTCGCCCGGCGCGGGCTGATCGCCGCCCCCGACGCGGTGCGCGCGCGCTCGCTCGAGATCCTGGCGCAGCGCACGCCGCTCGACCCGGCCGGGCTGCACTGATGAACCCGCTGGCGCTCCTCTTCCTGATCGCCGGGCTGGGCCTGATCGGCTGGCTGACCGGCCGCGCCCGCGCCCAGCGCATCGATCGCGGCGGCGCCAAGCGGCTGCATTCGCTGCCCTCGCAGCATGGCTGGTATGTCGCGACCTGGGCGGTGCTGCCGGCTTTGCTGTTCGTCACCGTCTGGGCCTCGCTCTCGCCGGGGCTGGTGCGCAGCGCGGTGCTGGAGCATCCCGCCGCGGCGCAGCTGCCGCAGTTCGCATTCGAGCGCGACGCGCTGCTCGCCGAGGCCAAGCGCGTCGCCGAGAATCCCGAGGATGCCAGGGCTTTCGATCCGCTGGCCCAGCAGCTCGCCGCGCCGACCCGCGCGGCCGAGGCGCGCTACAACTGGATCGGCGGGGGGATCGCGATCCTGCTCGCCTTTTCCTGCGGCCTGTTCGCCTGGTCGCGGGTGCGCGGCGAACTCAAGGCGCGCAACCAGGTCGAGCGGATCGTGATGCTGGCGCTGCTCGTCGCCTCGCTGATCGCGATCCTGACGACGCTGGGCATCTTCCTGTCGCTGCTGTGGGAATCGCTGCGCTTCTTCGAGCAGGTGCCGATCACCGACTTCCTGTTCGGCACGCACTGGAGCCCGCAGGTGATCGAGGCGTCCGACCCCGGCAAGTCGCTGGGCGCAGTGCCCTTGTTCTGGGGCACTTTCTTCATCGGCGCGGTGATCGCGATGCTGGTCGCCATCCCCTTCGGGCTGATGAGCGCGATCTACCTGACCCAGTACGCAGCGCCGCGCGTCCGCGCCTGGATGAAGCCGACGCTGGAGATGCTCGCGGGCGTGCCGACGGTGGTTTACGGCTATTTCGCCGCGCTGACGGTGGCGCCGGCGGTGCGCGATCTGGCGGTGCATCTCGGCATGCCCTTCGCTTCGTCCGAGAGCGCGCTGGCGGCGGGGCTGGTGATGGGCGTGATGATCATCCCGTTCGTCTCCTCGATGGCCGACGATTCGATTGCCGCGGTGCCGACCGCGATGCGCGACGGCAGCCTGGCTATGGGCGCGACGCACAGCGAGACGATCTCGCGGGTGCTGCTGCCCGCTGCCCTGCCCGGCGTGGTGGCGGGCGTGCTGCTCGCCGTCAGCCGCGCGATCGGCGAGACGATGATCGTGGTGATGGCTGCCAGCGGCGCCGCCAACATCACGCTCAACCCGTTCGAGAGCGCCACGACGGTGACCAAGCAGATCGTCGACCTGCTGACCGGCGAGGCCGAGTTCGACAGCCCGAAGACGCTGGCGGCCTTCGCGCTGGGGCTGACGCTCTTTGTCATCACGCTGCTGCTCAACATCGTCGCGCTGCGCGTCGTGAAGAAATACCGGGAGGCCTATGAATAAGCCCGCTCCCGAGGCTGCGCCCGCGCGTGCGCCGACCGACTGGAAGACCGAGGCGATGCAGAAGCGCATCCGCCGGCGCTATGCGCGCGAGCGGCGCTTCAGGCTGTTCGGGATGCTGGCGGTGATCCTGTCGGCCGCGTTCCTCGCCTTCCTGCTGTTCACCATGGTGACCAATGGCTGGCGCGGCTTCACCCGCACCGAGATCGCGCTGCCGCTCGACTTCCCGGCGATGGCGCTGAAGGTCGATCCCGCCCAGCTCGCGACGCCGGGCGCCAACCTGGCGCTGGCGGGGGCGGAGCTGGAGGACAAGGTCGCCAACGCCGCGCTTGCCGCCTATGGCCCGCAGAGCGTGCCGGTGCTGTCCGACGCCGCCTGGCTCAAGGTGCGCGAGGCATTGAAGGCCGATCCCTCGCTGCTCGGGCGCAAGGCGATGCTGTGGGTGCCGGCATCGACCCAGATCGAGCAGGGGCTGCGCGGCAACGATCCCGCCGCGGCGCCGCTGGCGAAGACGCTCGACGGCGCGGGCAAGCTGCACACCGGGTTCAACGCCGGCTTCTTCAGCGAATCGGATTCGACCGACCCGGTGGCGGTGGGCATCTGGGGCGCGCTCAAGGGATCGCTGCTGACCATGGCGGTGACCTTCCTGATCGCCTTCCCGATCGGCGTGCTCGCGGCGATCTATCTCGAGGAATATGCGCCCAAGAACCGCTGGACCGACCTGATCGAGGTTTCGATCAACAACCTGGCGGCGGTACCCTCGATCATCTTCGGGCTGCTCGGGCTGGCGGTGTTCCTGGGCAGCTGGAGCCTGTTCGGCGTGCAGATGGGGCCGCTGCTGCCGCGCTCGGCCGCGCTGGTCGGCGGCGTGACGCTGGCGCTGATGATCATGCCGGTGATCGTCATCGCCAGCCGCAACGCGATCAAGGGCGTGCCGCCCTCGATCCGCGATGCGGCGCTGGGCATCGGGGCGAGCCGGATCCAGGTGGTGTTCCACCATGTCCTGCCGCTCGCCATGCCCGGCATCCTGACTGGCACGATCATCGGCATGGCGCGCGCGCTGGGCGAGACCGCACCGCTGCTGCTGATCGGCATGCGCGCCTTCATCGTGACGCCGCCGGGCGGCTTCACCGACCCCGCCACGGTGCTGCCCGTGCAGATCTTCCTGTGGTCCGACGAAGTGAGCCGCGGCTTCGTGGAGAAGACCAGCGCGGCGATCATCGTGCTGCTGGTGTTCCTGCTCGCCATGAACGGGCTGGCCATCTATCTTCGCAACAAGTTCGAGACCCGCTGGTAATGACCGACGCCGCATCCTCTCCTGCCGCTTCCGCGCACAAGATGTCGGCGCGCGGCGTCAGCGTCTCCTATGGCGACAAGCAGGCGATCCGCGACGTCTCGATCGATGTCGACATGGATCATGTGACGGCGTTCATCGGCCCTTCGGGCTGCGGCAAATCGACCTTCCTGCGCACGCTCAACCGGATGAACGACACCATCCCGAGCGCGCGGGTGACCGGCGACATCCGCCTCGACGGCGAGGACATCTATTCGAGCGCGATGGACGTGGTGCAGCTGCGCGCCCGCGTGGGCATGGTGTTCCAGAAGCCCAACCCCTTCCCGAAGTCGATCTACGAGAACGTCGCCTATGGCCCGCGCATCCACGGCCTGGCGACCTCGCGGGCGGCGCTGGACGGGATCGTCGAGCAGTCGCTCCGCCGCGCCGGCCTGTGGGACGAAGTGAAGGACCGGCTGAACGACAGCGGCACTGCACTCTCGGGCGGCCAGCAGCAAAGGCTGTGCATCGCCCGCGCGATCGCGGTCGACCCCGAAGTGATCCTGATGGACGAGCCGTGCTCGGCGCTCGACCCGATCGCCACCGCCAAGATCGAGGAGCTGATCCACGAGCTGCGCGGGCGCTATGCGATCGTGATCGTCACGCACAACATGCAGCAGGCGGCGCGCGTCAGCCAGAAGACCGCCTTTTTCCACCTCGGCCAGCTGGTCGAGTATGGCGATACCGATAATATCTTCACCGCGCCGAAGCAGGAGCGGACGAAGGACTATATCACCGGCCGGTACGGCTAGGAGCGAGGAACATGTCGACCGGCCAGGAACATACCGTCAAGGCGTTCGATCAGGACATCGGCCAGCTGCGCGCACTCATCTCGCAGATGGGCGGGCTGGCCGAGCAGGCGATCGAGGACGCGATGCTGGCGCTTTCGCGCGGCGATGCCGAGCTGGCCCATGAAGTGCGCAAGAAGGACAAGCAGATCGACGCGATCGAGGCCGAGCTGGAAAAGCTCGTCGTCCGCGTGATCGCGCTGCGCGCGCCGATGGCCGACGACCTGCGCGAAGTGATCGCCGCGCTGAAGATCGCCGCGGTGATCGAGCGGATCGGCGACTATGCCAAGAACATCGCCAAGCGCGTGCCGCTGATCCATGCCGAGGGCGAGGAGCGGATCGAAGTCGTCTCGATCCTGCCTTCGATGGGCCAGCTGGCGGCGGACATGGTGCACGACGTGCTCGACGCCTATTCGGCGCGCGATGCACAGGCAGCGGTGCGGATCTGCGCGCGCGACAACGCGCTCGACGATTTCTACGATTCGATCTTCCGCACGCTGGTGACCTTCATGGTCGAGAATTCGAAGACGATCAGCCAGGTGGCGCACCTGCTGTTCGTGGCGAAGAACCTGGAGAGGATCGGCGATCACGCCACCAACGTGGCCGAGATGGTCTATTTCGCGGCAACCGGCGAGTACATGGCCGAACGCGAGACCGGCGAGGCCGGAGCGAACTGAGCGGGGAATGGGGAAAACATGGCCCGAGTGAAAATGCTTCTCGTCGAGGACGACGCCGCGATCGCGGAGCTCGTCGCCTATCACTTCAAGCGCGAAGACTATGAAGTGAAGCACACCCCCGACGGCGAGGAAGCCCTGCTCCTCGCCAAGGAGGCGACGCCCGACATCGTGCTGCTCGACTGGATGGTCGAGGGGCTGAGCGGCATCGAAGTGTGCCGGCGACTGCGCCGCATGCCCGAGACCGCGAACGTGCCGATCATCATGCTCACCGCGCGCGGCGAGGAAGAGGACCGGGTGCGCGGGCTCGAGACCGGGGCGGACGATTATGTCACCAAGCCCTTCTCCCCGCGCGAGCTGGTCGCCCGTGTCGGCGCCGTGCTGCGCCGCGTGCGCCCGGCGCTGGCCGGCGAGGCGCTGACCTATTCGGACATCGAGATGGACACAGTGGGCCACAAGGTCCGCCGCGGCGGCGAGCTCGTGCAGCTGGGGCCGACCGAATTCCGCCTGCTCAAGCACTTCCTCGAGCATCCGGGCTGGGTGTTCTCGCGCGAGCGGCTGCTCGACGCGGTGTGGGGGCATGACAGCGATATCGAGAGCCGCACCGTCGACGTGCACATCCGCCGCCTGCGCAAGGCGATCAACCACGGCAACCGGCCGGACATCATCCGCACCGTGCGCTCGGCGGGATACGCGCTCGACGCGGGGAACTAGGGCCTTCTCCCGACACCATAGCTCGTCATTCCCGCGCAGGCGGGAATCCATTGGCACCGCCGTCCCGCTTCCTTCGGGAAGCCAGCCAGAATGGATCCCCGCCTGCGCGGGGATGACGGCGCGGTGCACGGACGGGAGGAGAGAAGATGACCGCGATTTAACGAAACCATCCCCTCCCCCCTCGCGTTGCTGGGTCCGGGCGTAACGAACGCGCCCGATTTCAGGAGACGCACCCCATGAAGCTCCTTGCCCTCGCGGCCGCGCTGACCTTCGTCGCCGGCGCCGCGCATGCGCAGACTTCGGCGCAGAAGGCCGAATCCCCAGCCAACAACGATGCCAGCAAGCTGGGCGGCTATGCCCCGAGCGCGCCGCTGTTCAGCACCGGCACCACCCCGCCCCCGGGCACCCAGGTGGTGTTCGTACCGAGCACCCAGACGCCGACCGAGGCCTTCCCGCCGCCGGCGCCCAAGGAAAGCTACCCGGTGTGCAAGCGCGGCCAGTTCGACGGCTGCCGCCAGCGCGGCGGGCGCTGATCGCACGCCGAACGCCCCTTTTTGCGGGACCGAAATGTGCCGGGCGCGCAACGTTGCGCCCGGCACATGCGTTTCGGGGGACGACGGGCGGGGGATGAGAGAGGATAAATCGCAATGAAGTTCATCTTGCTCGCATCGGCCCTGGCGCTTGGCGGCACCGCCTTTGCGCAGGACGTGCCCCAGACCGCGTCGCAGACCGCCCCGGCACCGGCGCCGACGCCCCCGGCACCGCCGACCGACACGGCTACCCCGCCGCCGGCGCCCGACGCGCCTGCGGTCCCAGCCGATCCCGCGACGCCGCCGGCACCGCCGACCACGCCGCCGCCCGCCACGCCGGAAACCCCCGCTGCCCCGGATGCAGCGACCCCGCCCGCGCCGCCGGCCGCGCCGGCAGCCCCCGAGGCCGCGCCGACTCCGCCGGCTCCGCCCGCGGCTGCTGCACCGATGCCTTCCGACCCGAAGAGCTATCCGCGCTGCTCGAAGACCATCAAGGACCATTGCCGCCAGTCGCGGTGAGGGTTTGGGGCGGGTGCACGCGCCCGCCCCAAACCGTCATCCCGGCGAAAGCCGGGATCTCGGGCGACTCTTTTCCCGCCATCGCCTGAGATCCCGGCTTTCGCCGGGATGACGGTGCAACGGGGATGACGGCTGTGGCGTCGGGATGGCGGATGTGGCTAAGCTCTCTGGCAAAGGAGAGCCTGCATGACCATCGACTTCAAGGACCGCGTCGCGATCGTCACCGGTGCCGGCGGCGGGCTGGGCCGCGGCTATGCGCTCGAGCTGGCGAAGCGCGGGGCGAAGGTGGTGGTCAACGACCTGGGCGGATCGCGTGACGGCACCGGTCATTCCGACGCGGCGCTCAAGGTGGTCGAGGAGATCGAGGCGCTGGGCGGCGAGGCGATGTCGAACGGCGGCAGCGTCACCGACTATGACCACATGGTCGCGATGGTCGAGGCGGCCAAGGCAAAATGGGGCCGGATCGACATCCTGATCAACAATGCCGGCGTGCTGCGCGACAAGAGCTTCGCCAAGATGGAGCCCGAGGACTTCCGCTTCGTCGTCGACGTCCATCTGATCGGATCGGCCAACTGCACCAAGGCAGTGTGGGAGACGATGCGCGAGGCGAATTACGGGCGCATCCTGATGACCGCGAGCTCGACCGGGCTGTTCGGCAATTTCGGCCAGGCGAATTACGGCGCCGCCAAGCTCGGCCTCGCCGGGCTGACCAAGACGCTCTACCTCGAAGGCGCGAAATACGGGATCAAGGTCAACACGATCGCGCCGGTGGCGGGCACGCGGATGACCGAGGACCTGTTCCCCGAGGAAGCGTTCAAGGCCTTCGCACCCGAGAATGTCGCGCCTGCCGCGCTGTTCCTGGTGAGCGAGGACGCACCGACCAACATGATCGTCGGTGCCGGCGGCGGCGTGGTCCAGGCCGCCTATGTGACGCTGACCCAGGGCGCCAAGCTCGAAGCGCTGACGCCCGAGGCAGTGCAGGCGCAATGGGCACAGATCACCGACCGCACGGGCGAAATCGTGCCGGGATCGGGGGCGGAGCAGACGATGCTGATTTTGGGGAAATTGCAGAAGGGGTAGCCGACCTCCTTTCCAGTTCGTCATTCCCGCGAAGGCGGGAATCCATTGACGCCGAACTTGCGGATCTTCCTAGACGTCAGCCGCAATGGATCCCCGCCTTCGCGGGGATGACGGAACGAAGGGGCGACTCAACCCGCCTTACCGTATTGCTTCACTAATACACATAGGGTATATCCTCCCCCACAGGAGGAGACTGCCATGTATAGCGAGAGCGATCTGGCCAGTGCCGTGGAAGCGGGGGCGCTTTCGCCCGCCGCGGCCAATGCGCTGCGCAACTATGTCGCCGAGCGCCGATCGGCGCCTGCGGTGGACGAAGAGCATTTCAAGCTGCTCACCGGCTTCAACGACATCTTCGTGGCGATTGCCGCGACGCTGATCCTGGTCGCCGCTGGGCGCATCGGCGCCTATTTCGGCGAGATGCTGATCGGCGCGGGCCCGGAGCCGCGGATTGTCGGCGGCTACATGATCGGCGGGGGCATCGCCGTGGCCGTGACCAGCTGGCTGCTCGCCGAATATTTCACTGCGCGGCGCCGGATGGCGCTGCCCTCGATCCTGCTGCTGTTCGGCTTTGTCGGCGGCGTGGGCGCGACGCTGGCGGGCATCTTCGCCGCCAACATCCCCTGGATCGAGGAGCAGATGCGGATCGCCACCGACCTGCAGCGCCAGCAGCTTGGCGCCGGCATCGCCGCGATCGTCGGCCTGCTGACCGCGGCGGCCGCCTGGATCCACTGGAAGCGCTTCATGGTGCCGATCACCGTCGCCGCCGGCGCGATGGTCGTTGTCGGCATGGGCGTGGCGATGCTGCTCGCGCTGGTGCCCCAGGCCCAGGACTGGGTAAACGAGGCGCTGCTCGTTGCCGGCGTGGCGATGTTCTTCTTCGCGATGCGCTGGGACATGAGCGACCTGGAGCGCCGCACCCGCCGCTCGGACGTGGCCTTCTGGCTCCACCTCGCCGCGGCGCCGCTGATCGCGCACCCGGTATTCCACATGCTCGGCGTGTTCGACGGCGACGTGACCGGCCCGACCGCGGCCGTGGTGATCGCACTCTATGTCGTCTTCGCCTTCGTGGCGCTGGCGGTGGACCGCCGCGCGCTGCTCGTCTCGAGCCTGATCTACGTGCTGTGGGCGATGTACGCGCTGTTCCAGGCGACCGGCGCGGTCGAGCTGGCGGCCGCCCTCACCGCGCTGGTGATCGGCTCGGCGCTGCTGCTGCTCTCCGCCTTCTGGCAGCCGATGCGCCGCATCGTCGTCGGCCTGCTCGGCGGGCTCGAGGAGCGGCTGCCGCCGACCCAACTGATTACGGCCTGATTGGACCCAGGCCGGTTCCTCCTCCGGGAGGAAGAGAGCTCAGGTCCCCAGCCCGGCTCTCAATACCCTGCCCCTCCCGCGCTCCGGCGCGGGAGGGGTTTTTCGTCGGGTGCTCGATAACTTGCTTGTTCCCCGGCAGAAGCCGGGGCCCAGGGGCACGAGCGACATGGCAGAGAAACCCTGGGCCCCGGCTTTCGCCGGGGAACAGCTTTCTTCTCGATGCTGGCCTATTCCTCGACCAGCTTCATCAGCCGGCGCTCGACCGGCGCCAGCACCGGGCCGAGCTCGTGGCCGCGCTTGAGGATCGTGCCGCTTTCGCCGACCAGCGCCCACATGCCCTGGCGGTTGCGCAGCGCCGGGCGCTTCTCGATGCGGAATTCGGGGCGCTCGGCGGCGCGGCGGAAGGCGGCGAACACGGCGGCGTCGAGATCGAACGACATCGCATAGTCGCGCCAATGGCCGGCGGCGACCATGCGGCCGTAGAGATCGAGGATGCGCGTGAGCTCCGGGCGATCGAAGCCGACCTGGCCGGGGCGTCCGAGAGGGAGCGGCGTTACGGTTCCCATCTAGGCGCTGTCGCGCTGCTCCCCATCGGTGCGGCGTTCGGCGAGCACGGCGTCAAGCCGCTTGCGCATCGCCTCCAGCTCGCAGCGCATGATCTCGAGCTTCTGCGTCTGCGGATCGAACAGCTCGCTGCACGGCGTGCCATAGGGCACGAAGTCCTTCTGCCACTTCTCGGCCTCGACCAGCGTCGGCTTGGCCGGGATGCCGACCATCACCGCGCCCGGCGCGACATCCTTGGTAACCACGGCATTGGCGCCGACACGGGCACGCTCGCCGACGGTGATCGGCCCCAGCACCTGCGCGCCCGAGCCGAGGATCGCGCCGTCGAGGATCGTCGGGTGGCGCTTGCCGGCCACGCCGTTGTCGGGGCTGGTGCCGCCCAGCGTGACGCACTGGTAGATGGTGACGTCGTCGCCGATCTCCGCCGTCTCGCCGATCACGACGAAGCCGTGGTCGATGAAGAAGTTGCGGCCGATCTTCGCACCCGGATGGATGTCGATCGCCGTTACCCAGCGCGACCAGTGGTTGACCACGCGGGCGAGGAAATAGAGGCGGCTGCGGAACAGCGCATGCGCGATCCGGTGATAGCCGAGCGCCCATACGCCCGGATAGAGCAGGATTTCCGCGCGGGATCGCGGCGCGGGATCGCGCGCCTTGATCGAATCCAGATACGCCACCAGGCGCTGCAACATGGCCGGTCCCCTTTGATCGGGTGCCCACATAATAGCTTAGCCGCCGGAATTCCAGAACGGCCCATGCCGATGCCCATATTGGGCTTTGCCGCGCTAAAGCGGATGTATCTTGTTGGAACTTGTTACGGCGGCCATCCATTCCGTCCCGGCCCAACCTTCAAGGTGCGAATGATCTTTGGAATAGACCTGTCCGCCCTGCTGCCGTTCATCGCCGTGGGCTTCGCCGCCCAGATGGTCGACGGCGCGCTGGGGATGGCGTTCGGGGTAATCAACTCCACGCTGCTCGTCAGCGTGATGGGAGTGCCGCCGGCGCATGCCTCCGCGATGGTCCACACCGTCGAGACCTTCACCACCGCCGCTTCGGGGGCGAGCCATATCTGGCACAAGAACGTCAACTGGAAGCTGTTCGGCCGGCTGCTGATCCCCGGCGTGATCGGCGGCGTGCTGGGCGCCTATGTGCTGAGCAACGTCGACGCATCGGTCACCCGCCCCTTCGTGATGACCTATCTCGCCTCGATCGGCATCTACCTGCTCTACCGTGCCTGGCGCGGGAAGGTGGAGCCACGCGAGCCCAAGATCATCGAGCCGCTCGGCCTGGCCGGCGGCTTCCTCGATGCGGCGGGCGGCGGCGGCTGGGGGCCGGTGGTGACCAGCAACCTGCTCGTCCAGGGCGCTTCCCCGCGCACCACGATCGGCACGGTGAACACGGTGGAGTTCTTCCTGACCACCACCGTCTCCGCCGCGTTCATCGCGACGCTGGGCTGGGCAGCGTTCACGCTGCAGACCGTGGGCATCCTGATCGGCGGACTGGTCGCAGCGCCGTTCGGCGGAATGCTCGCCAAGCGGGTGCCGACCCGGGCGCTGATGGCGCTGGTCGGCGTGCTGCTGACCATCACCAGCGCCTGGTCGGTGTACGTCGCGCTCAACCATTGAGCCACAGGGCGCGCCACGCCAGGCGCGCCCTGCCCCGCGCTAACTATCCTGCAACGCAGCAGTTTTCGTAATTTACGCGTTTTATAAGAGCGGGTGTGAACAGCGTGGTGTGACACTCATAACTGCATGGCATTGCAGATAATTCACCCGATCAATCAATTTATCGGAATTGATCGATGAAACCGATCATCGCGAACGGGCTTTCCAATTTCACATTGCGGCGCAGCAGCACTATCTCGCCATTGCAACAACAACCCCCGTTCCGGAGGAATACCAAGCAATGGCTCTCATCGGCAGCACCATCAAGCCGTTCACCGCGCAGGCCTTCAAGGAAGGCAAGTTCGTCCAGGTCACCGACGCGGACGTGAAGGGCAAGTGGGCGGTGTTCTTCTTCTACCCGGCGGACTTCACCTTCGTGTGCCCGACCGAGCTCGAGGACCTGGCGGACATCTATCCGCAGCTCCAGAAGATGGGCGTCGAGGTGTATTCGGTTTCGACCGACACGCACTTCAGCCACAAGGCCTGGCACGACACCTCGCCCGCGATCGGCAAGATCAACTACTACATGCTGGGCGACCAGAACCACGTGCTGTCGACCAACTTCGACGTGCTGCGTGAGGGCCAGGGCCTGGCCGACCGCGGCACCTTCGTCGTCGATCCGGAAGGCGTGATCCAGCTGGTCGAGATCACCAGCGAGGGCGTGGGCCGCAACGCGGCCGAGCTGCTCCGCAAGATCAAGGCTGCGCAGTACATCGCCGCGCACCCGGGCGAAGTCTGCCCCGCCAAGTGGGAAGAAGGCGCCGAGACCCTCGCGCCGTCGCTCGACCTGGTCGGCAAGATCTGATCCCCCAGGCGCCCGTTAGCCCCCTTTTTCGGGCGCCCATCGCGGCCCGGGACGAATGCCATCCCTATCGTCCCGGGCCGTTTTGTATCCAGCTCGTCACCCCGGCCCTGTGCCGGGGTCCACTGGGCAACCGGTGATGCGGCCAGAGAGATGCGGCCGCGCCCCACAATGACCACCGCCAGTCCTCGCGGCGCGGTGGACCCCGGAACAAGTCCGGGGTGACGCAGAAGGAAGATGCCATGCTCGACGCCAATTTGACCCAGCAGCTCAAGGGCTATCTCGCGAACATCCGCGAGCCGATCGAGCTGGTCGCCAGCCTGGGCGACGACGCGAAGTCGCGCGAGCTGGAGGAGCTGCTGAGCGAGATCGCCGCGCTTTCGGACAAGGTCGCGATGATCCGCGCCGATGACGACGCCCGCAAGCCCAGCTTCCTGATCCGCCGCACCGGCACCGATATCGGCGTGCGCTTCGCCGGCCTGCCGATGGGGCATGAGTTCACTTCGCTGGTGCTCGCGCTGCTCCAGGTTGGCGGCCACCCGAGCAAGGCGGCGCAGGAGCTGATCGAGCAGGTGAAGAACCTGGACGGCGACTACAGCTTCGAGACCTATTTCTCGCTGAGCTGCCAGAACTGCCCGGACGTGGTGCAGGCGCTGAACCTGATGGCGGTGCTCAACCCGCGCATCAAGCACGTCTCGATCGACGGCGGCCTGTTCCCGGCCGAGGTCGAAGCGCGCAAGGTGATGGCGGTGCCGACGGTATTCCTGAACGGCGAGCCCTTTGCCAGCGGCCGCATGGAGCTGGAGCAGATCGTCGCCAAGATCGACAGCGGCGCGGAGAAGCGCACTGCTGCCAAGATCGCCGGCAAGGATCCGTTCGAAGTGCTGGTGGTCGGCGGTGGCCCTGCCGGCGCGGCTGCGGCGATCTATTCGGCGCGCAAGGGCATCCGCACCGGCATCGCGGCGGAGCGCTTCGGCGGCCAGGTGCTCGATACGATGAGCATCGAGAATTTCATCTCGGTGAGCCACACCGAGGGCCCGAAGCTCGCCGCGCATCTGGAGCAGCACGTCAAGGATTATGACGTCGATATCATGAACCACCAGCGCGCCGCGAAGCTGATCCCGGCGAAGCAGGAAGGCGGGCTGCATGAAGTGGTGCTGGAAAGCGGCGCGAGCCTGAAGGCGCGCACCGTGATCCTTTCCACCGGCGCGCGCTGGCGGACGATGGGCGTGCCCGGCGAGGAAGAGTATCGCAACAAGGGCGTGACCTATTGCCCGCACTGCGACGGCCCGCTGTTCAAGGGCAAGCGCGTGGCGGTGATCGGCGGCGGCAATTCGGGCGTCGAGGCCGCGATCGACCTGGCAGGCCTCGTCGCGCACGTGACGCTGATCGAATATGACAGCCAGCTGCGCGCCGACGCGGTGCTCCAGCGCAAGCTGGGCAGCCTGCCCAACGTCAAGGTAATCACCTCGGCGCTGACCACCCAGGTGGACGGCGACGGCGAGAAGCTGACCAGCCTGACCTACAAGGACCGCAACCACGGCACCGAGCATCAGGTCGAGCTGGAAGGCATCTTCGTGCAGATCGGGCTGGTGCCGAACACTGAGTGGCTGAGGGATTCGATCGCGCTCTCGCCGCGTGGCGAGATCGAGATCGATGCGCGCGGTGAAACGAGCCAGAAGGGCGTGTTCGCGGCGGGCGACTGCACCACCGTGCCCTATAAGCAGATCGTGATCGCGATGGGCGCGGGCTCGACCGCGGCGCTTTCGGCGTTCGATTACATGATCCGGCTGCCCGACGAGCTGAGCGAAGCGGCTTGAGGCTCAAATTCCCCTCCCTTCCAGGGAGGGGAGTGCGCTTGGTTTTATCGCTCCGCTCACTATATTCGCGTCATACAATCGAAACAGGCGATCAATGGCGCAGACCACCTACCTTCCCACGCTCAAGCAGCTCCAATATCTGGTGGCGCTCAAGGACCATGGCCATTTCGGCCGGGCGGCGGAGAGCTGCTACGTCACCCAGTCCACGCTGTCGGCGGGCATTCGCGAGCTGGAGACGCTGATCGGCGTGGTGCTGGTCGAGCGGACGCGGCGGGTGGTGCGCTTCACCCCCTTGGGCGAGCGCATCGTCGAGAAGGCGCGGCGGGTGCTGCGCGAGGCGGACGAGCTGGGCGACCTGGCCCGCGCCGCCGGCCGGCCGCTTTCGGGCGAGATGCGGATGAGCGTGATCCCGACGATCGCCCCCTTCCTGCTGCCGCGCATCCTGCCCAAGCTGCGCAAGGACTATCCCGACCTGAAGCTCTATCTGCGCGAGGAGACCAGCGGCCAGGCGTGCGAGGGGCTGCACCATGGCCGCACCGACTGCGTGCTGCTCGCCCTGCCCTATGCATGCGGCGACGTGGAGACGGCGCCCTTGTTCGACGACCGGCTGTTCGTGGCGTACCGCGAAGGCGAGATGGCCCCGAGCAGCTCGATCCGCCCGGCCGAGATCGACGAGACGCGGCTGCTGATGCTCGAGGACGGGCATTGCCTGAAGGAGCATGCGCTGGCCGCCTGCAACCGCCCCGAGCTGCGCGCCGAGGCGACGATGCTGGGCACGTCGCTGCACACGATGGTGCAGATGGTCGACAATGGCCTGGGCGTGACGATGCTGCCCGAGATGGCGGTGGATTCGGGGATACTCGACCATACCCAGGTGGCGGCGCGGCCGCTCGACGCGGACAATGCCTCGCGTCGGATCGCTTTAGTGTGGCGCAAAGCGTCGCCGCGGGAACGCGACTTCCGGCTGCTGGCGGATGTGCTGGCGGAAGCGCGGCCTTAGGCTGTTTCCTGCTCTGCTGTTCCCCGGCGAAAGCCGGGGTCCAGGTGCAATGTCGTTCGAGAGGTTCACGCACCTCACCAAATTCGCTGAAACTGGGCCCCGGCTTTCGCCGGGGAACAGTTAGTGCTGCGTCGTCACCATTTCCCGGCAGCTTCCTCGTCGCTCGCCCGCGCCTCGACCCAGCTTGCGGCTTCCCCGCGCCACTCCCGCTTCCAGAAGGGCGCGTCGGTCTTGAGCCGGTCGATCAGATAGGCGCAGGCGTCGAGCGCTTCGCGGCGGTGCGCCGCGGCGGCGGCGATGAAGACGATGCGCTCGCCCACTTCCATGCGGCCCACGCGGTGGAGGATGGTGACGCCGAGCAGGCTCCAGCGGTCCATCGCCTGCTCCGCCAGCATGCACAGCGCATCCTCGGTCATGCCGGGATAATGTTCGAGCTCGAGCGCGGTGACGCCGCCATCGCCGCGAACCACCCCGGTGAAGCTCGCCACCCCGCCCGCGCCGCGCTCCTCGAGCGCCGCCAGCTCAACCGCCAGCTCGATCGGCGCGGGATCGATCGAGACGCGGATCATCCGCCGGTCACCGGGGGGAAGAGCGCGACTTCCTTCGCGCCGTTCAAGGGCGTGTCGAGGGCCACGAAGCGCTGGTCGACCGCGGCGCGCAGCCGGGCGGGATCGGCGAAGGCGGCGGCATGGCCGGGGCTCCGCTGTGCGAGCCAGGCGATCAGATCGGCGACGCTGGCCACGGCTTCAGGCGGGTCGATGCGCTCCTGCCCCACGCCCACCGCCTCACGGACCCAGGCGAAGTAGAGCAGGTCGATCATGTGTCCATGTGCCGCAGACCGACGCGCAGATAATCCCAGCCGGTGATCAGGGTGAGCGCAGCGGAGACCCAGAAGGCAGCGAGCGCGACCTGCCAGAGCCAGAGGAAATCGGGCAGCGCGCCGGCAAGGATCAACCCGCCCAGCGCGAGCAGCTGGAGCGTGGTCTTCCATTTGGCGAGGCGCGAGACCGGGAGCGACACCTGGATGCCGCCGAGGAACTCGCGCAGCCCCGACACGGCGATCTCGCGCATCAGGATCACCAGCGCCGGGATCAGATGGAGATCGGTGATCACCCCGCGCCCGGCGAGGATCAGCAGCACCGCCGCGACCATGATCTTGTCGGCGATCGGATCGAGGAACACGCCGAGCTTGGAGACGGTGCCCTGGGCGCGGGCGAGATAGCCGTCGAAATAATCGGTGACGCCCATCAGGCAGTAGATCGCGAAGGCGATGCCATAGCCCAGCCGCCATTCGGGCCACCACAGGAACGCCGCGAGCAGCGGCACGGTGATGATGCGGGATAGCGTGAGGATGTTGGGCAGCGTCAGCATTTGCAGACGCTTACCACCGGTGCTGCCCCGCCGTCATCCCCGGGTTTGCGCCCGCCCTCCACCCCGTCATCCCGGCGAAAGCCGGGATCTCAGGCGAAGGCGCGGGGAAGGAGCCGCACGAGATCCCGGCTTTCGCCGGGATGACGGTATGAGGTGGTGTGAGGGTTTGGGGGCTACTTCAACAACTTGAAGCGGATCGCCTGCCCTCCGCCAGCCGCCAGATCGAGGGTAAGCGTGTCGGCGCTGGTGACCATGCGCTTCTCGATCGCATAGGCGACCGGGTTCTTGACGTAATCGGCATCCGCCGCATCGCGGTAGATCTGCGCTTCGTAGCGCTTGCCGGGGGCGAGGAAATCGAGCTTCACCGGCAGCTTGCGCGCGGTCTCGTCGGTGATCGCGCCGAGATACCAGTCGCCGCCGCCGCGCGGCTGGCGCGCGACCACGACATAGTCGCCGATCTCCGAAGCCAGAGTCCGCGTCGTCTCCCAATCGGTCGGCACGTCGCGGATGAACTGGAAGGCGTCGAGATGCTTCTCGTAATTCTCGGGCAGGTCCGCCGCCATGTGGATCGGCGAGTAGAGCACGACATATTCGGCGAGCTGCGCGGCGAGCGTCGACTGGTTGCGCTCGGTGAGCAGCGTCTTGCCGTGCTCGAGATCGAAGATGCCCGGCGTGAAGTCCATCGGCCCGGCGAGCATACGGGTGAAGGGCAGGATCGTCAGATGCTCGGGCGGGTTGGTCGGGCGGCCCCAGGCGTTGAACTCCTGGCCCCGCGCGCCTTCGCGGCTCACCCAATTGGGCCAGGTGCGGCGCAGACCGGTGTCCTTGACCGGTTCGTGCGTGTCCATCGTGATATGGCGCTTCGCTGCGGCCTCGACCACCTTGAGGTGGTGCCGGACCATGAACTGGCCGGCGAACCACTGCTTGCCGCCCTCACGATCGAGGATGTCGCCCGAATGGCGGACATAGCCGGTCTTCACCGCGGGCACCCCGACCTTGGCATAGAGATCGAGCGCGGCATCGAGCTGGTTCTCGTAATTGACCACGGCGCCTGCGGTCTCGTGATGGCCGATCAGATGGACGCCCTTCGACTTCGCATAGGCCGAGAGCATCGGCAGGTCGAAATCTGGGTAGGATTGGGTGAAGCTGAACTTGTCGCCATTCTCGATCCACTCGCCGTCCCAGCCCTGGTTCCAGCCCTCGACCAGCACCCCGTCGAAGCCGTATTTCGCGGCGAAATCGATATAGCGCTTCACATTGGCGTTGTTGGCGCCGTGGGTGGGACCGCTTCCCCAGCTGGTCTTGTTGAGGTGCATCTCCCACCAGACGCCGACATATTTCCCCGGCTTGAACCAGTTCCGGATGTCGGGGAGCTTGCTCGGCTCGTTCAAGTTGAGCTCGATCCGGCTGTCGGCCAGCGCGCCGGGCGTGGTGCCGATCAGGATCGTGCGCCAGGGCGTGGCGAAGGGGCCGGTCTTCCTGGCGCCGACCCCGTCGGGCCAGGGCATCAGCCAGGCGGTGAGCGAGCCGGCGCCATCGCCCTGGAGCAGCATGCTCGGGAAATCGACCAGCGCAGCTTCGTGGAAGGACAGATACAGGCCGTTGTCGCCCTTCAGCGTCAGCGGCGTCTCGGCCAGGGTGATCCGGCGCGCATCGGTCTGGGTGTAGAGATACTCGTCGCGCTCCTGGCCGAGGCCCTGATACCACCAGGCCTGATAGGCGCCCTGCGTCCTGAACTGGGTGCGATCGGCCGTGACGCCGACCTGTTCGCCTGCCGGGATGCCGGCATAGGTGTAGCGGAAGCCGATCCCGTCGTCGAAGATGCGGAAGGTGACCTGCATCGCCTTGTTGAGCACAGTGTCGCCGGCGATCGTGACGGCCAGCTCGGCATGGTTGTCGCGGATCAGACGCTGCTCGCCCCAGGGCTGCTCCCAGCTGCTGTCCGAAGCCGTGCGGTGGGCATCGGTGATCGCAGTGTAGCGCGCCTGGGGCTCGCCGGCGAAACTGAGGCCGAGGGCCGAGGGGGCGATCACCACCTTGTCGCCGCGCTTCACCTCGTAGCGCGCCTGCCCGCCTTCGACCGAGACGCAGACTTCGAGCACCTTGCCCGGCGACTGGGCGCATTCCCGGTCCGCCGCCAAGGCCGTGCCGGGAAGCGCAAGTGCGAGGAGCGTGACGAGGGTGCGAGAAGTCATCCGGTTTCTTTCCTGTGGGGAGATCATTTGAGGAATGCCGCGCGCAGGCGCTGGCGGAGCGCGGCGCGTTCGCCCGCGCGCATCTCGCCGAGCGGGCCACGCTGGCCGGGCGGGATATGCGCGGCACCGTCCTCGCCGAAGACGTGCGCGCCGAACATCGCCTGCCAATAGGCGCGCTCGTGCGGCGGCAGCTGGCGATAGGCGAGGAGCGCGGCGAGGAAGACGTCGTGCGGCTGCTCGACGCCGGTGGCATCGTCGCCCCACCAATAGTTCACCATCGCGTTGAAGGGGCTCAGCGAGCTGACATGGTGCCACCAGAGGCGCGGAATGAAGAGCGCGTCGCCGGGATCGAGGAACGCCACCCGCGCGCTGGCCAGCGCATCGGCGAAGCGCGGGAAGCGCGCGAGATCGGGCGCCTCGGGATCGACCAGCGAAAGCGGCGGCGGATTGTCGAGCGGGCCGACATAGAGGTTCGCCACCTGATCGGGCGGGAAGAGCAGGAAGCGGCGGCGGCCGGCAAGCACGCAGGCGAGATTGTGATCGCGGTCGTTGTGCGTGCGGGTGTGGACCGGGCCACCGACCCAGAGGCGCGGCGCGACGTCCGCCGGCAGCAGCGGCATCGGGTTCTGCGCGACGAAATCGGGCATCTGGCCGCCGAGCGGCAGCATCTGCACGGCGACATAGGGCGCATTCTCCTCGCCCGCGAGGCGCAGGATCCGGTCGAGCGCATCGCTCAGCCGGGCGCTGCGGCGGGTGAAGTTGAACTCGCGCAGATCGGGGCCGTAGCCGAACTTGCCCCGGCTGCGCGCCGGCGCTTCCATCACCGGCACCGGCACGCCGCGATCCATGCCCTTGAGATAGGCGGGCAGCGCCCCTGCCCGGCCGGCGGCAAGCGCGGGCCAATGCTCGAACAGGCCCTTGAGCACCACCGGGACGCCGGCTTCGATCAGGCCGGCCAGATCGGCGGGCGGCGGCGCGGTGCGCGCAGCGACGCGCGGCAGGACGTCGAGCGGGCCCGGATCGGGATCGTGCGCGTGGCGGAGCGGCTCAGCCACGGGCGAGCCCGGCCAGCCAGGCCGCCTGGGTCGGCTGGCGCAGCACCTGCTCGCGGACGAAGCCGAGCATGCGGCGGAACTGCGCCTTCACTTCCTCGGGTGGCACCCGGTCGATCGCGGGGGGCCAGCTTTCCGGCTCGACGCCGTGGCCGAGGAACAGCGCGCGCCAGCTGTCCGGCGGGAGGTTTTCCGCCTCGAACGGCGCGAGTTCGGCGCGGGCGCGGAACAGGGCGAGCATATGCGCGAGATCGGGCGAGACCGCGCCGCCGCGCGCAGCCTCCCAGAAGGGGCCGGCATAGCGGGCGAGCGCATAATGGGCGGACTGGAAGTCGCGGAGCCGATCGAGCGCTTCGCTCGACGCACGGTTATATTCGGCGCGCTCGGCGACGAAGGCCGGGCTCGCCGGGAAATCGGCGAGGAGCTGGACGAGGCTGACCTGGAGGCCGAGCAGATCCATGCCGTGGACCGGATCGAAGCGCGCGCCGAGCGTGACGAGGTTGCCGGTCCAGGGCTGCACCGGGCGGCCCGGATCGAGCGCGCGGACCACGGCGCCCGCGAGCGGAAGGCCGGCAGCGGCGCAGGCGGCGGCGAGCGCTTCCTCGTCTCCGGCCAGCGCGCTCGACCAGGCATGGGTGACGAAGGTCGCCGGGCGACCGGGGTGGAGCGCAGTCCAGCCGGCCGGGCCGGCGCGGTTCTCGGCATAGACGGGCGGATCGGCGAAGGGCGGGCCGGCGGCGGCGAGCATGCGGTCTGCCGGGAAATGCGCGCGCCAGCTGAGGAATGCGGCACCGAGCGCGGCGCCGGCGTCGACGAACAGGTCTGCGCCCAGGCGACGGCCCTCGCCCAGATCGAGCGCGGCGATCGCCTCCCCTTCCCGCTCCACGGCAATATGTTCGGCGGCGTGGACGGTGACGCCGTGGCGGATCGCCGCGTCGCGCAGTAGCCGGGCATAGGCGATGGCCGGCAGATGATAGCCATAGTCGCAGCGGCCGTAGATCTCGTTCTCCGCATCGGGGAGCATCAGGCGGCCGTGGCGGGCGGCGGCGGCGGTAAGCGAGAAATCGTCGAGCGGGACGCTGAGGCCGTGCGCGCGCGCCTTCACCCAATGCGCAAAGAAATCACGCCCGGCGATCTGGGTGCCGGCAGAGCCATAGGCGTGGAGAAAAGCGGGTTGCACCGTGGATGTTCCCCGGCCGACGCCGGGGAGCTGATCTGGATCCAGTTCCACGAAATTCTGGCCGAGCGTAAGGCTGGCGCCGGTGGCGCGGAGCAGCGCGGCTTCGTCGATGCGGAGCTGGTTGTGCAGCGCCTCGAGCGCCGGGAAAGTGGCATAGGCATCGACGGGCGCGAGCGCGCTGGGCAGCTCGACGGCCTCGACTTTCACGCCGGAGGGGCTGAGCGCCCGCGCCAGCGCGGCGGCGGCGAGCCAGAGCGGCGCGTCGCGGCCGGCGACGATGACGGTGAAGGGGGTGCTCATGCCGACACCGCCCGGTCGTCGGCAGCGCCGCGCGTGGCCGAGCAATAGCCGGCGATGAACTCGGCGTGCGAAGGTAGCGCCGCGGCATTGGTGGCGATCCGCGCGCGGAGATCGGCGATACGATCCGCGACGTCGTCGAGCGGGGCGCGATCGGCCTGGCGATCATAGGCCCGGGGCACGATCCCCTGCCCCATCAGCACCGCCAGCCAGCTGTCGCGCGAGAACAGGCCGAGCTTGTAGTCCGGCGCGCGGCCGCTGGCGCGGAACAGCTCGATCTTGTGCGCCAGGCTGTCCGGCAACGCCATGTTGCGGACATGGTCCCAGAGCGGTTCGCCGTGGCGAGCATTGGCGGTGTAGTGGAGCACCAGGAAGTCGCGCGTGCGGTCGTAATGCACCGCGAACAGCCGGTTGAACTCGGCCGCGAGGCGCGGATCGATCGGGCCGCCCGGCCGGGGCATCAGGTTCGCGAGGTCCATCGTCGCCGCCTGGATCAGGAAGATGCTGGTGGACTCCAGTGGCTCGAGGAAGCCGGAGGACAGCCCGATCGCGACGACATTTCCCTCCCAGCCGCGCTCGCGGCGGCCGGCCTGGAAGCGCAGCATGCGGGGTTCGAGCAAAGGCGCGCCGTCGATCGCGCCGAGGACCGTCTCGCGTGCCTGCTCCTCCGAGCAGAAGGCGCTGGAGAAAACATAGCCATTACCGATCCGATGCTGGAGCGGGATGCGCCAGGTCCAGCCACCTGTCTGGGCAGTCGAGCGCGTGAAGGGCGTGATGCCGGCGACGCTGGCGCAGGGCACCGCCATCGCGCGGTCGCAGGGGAGCCACTGGCTCCAGTCCTGCCAGGCGACGCCCATGCTCTGCCCCAGCAGCATCGAGCGGAAGCCCGAGCAGTCGATGAACAGGTCGCCTTCGATCGCGGCGCCGGATTCGAGCGAGACGCGCTCGACCAGGCCGCTTTCAGCATTTCGGGCGACGTCGACGATCTTGCCCTCGACCCGCCGCACGCCACGCTGCGTTGCCCAGCCCCGCAGGAACCGGGCGTAGAGCCCGGCATCGAAATGATAGGCATAGGAGAAGGTCGAGCGGATCGAGCGTGTATCTTCATTGGGCAGGTCGAACACGCCTTCGCGGCACATCGCCACGGCGAAGCTGGTGTCGAACCAGTCACCGACATCCTTGCCGGCGGCCCTGGCGCGCAGCCAGTGATGCTGGAAGTCGAGCCCGCCCCAGCGCTCGCCAAAGGTGCCGAAGGGGTGGACATAGCGGCCGCCGGGCTTGTCCCAGCCGACGAACTCAATGCCCAGCTTGAAGCTGCCCTGGGTGGCGGCCATAAACTCGGCCTCGTCGAGCCCGAGCATCGCATTGAACTCGCGGATGTGCGGCAGCGTGGCCTCGCCGACGCCCACGGTGCCGATCTCGTCGGATTCGATCAGCGTGAGTGCGTAATCCGTATTGGGCAGCAGGCGGGTGAGCCCGGCCGCGCACATCCAGCCGGCGGTGCCGCCGCCGACGATGACGACGCGCAGCGGCGTCGCGGATGAACTCGACCTGGGCTGCATGCTACCCGCTCCCGAAAGAAATGGCGCCGCCGGAATGAAGGACGGCGGCGCCGAGGGGAGTTAGAACTTGAACCGGGCGCCGAACTGGAAGCGGCGATCGACACGGCTCCAGTTTGCGTCGCGGTAAACAGGCTTGGCGCCGGGCGTCTTGCTCGAGTCACCGAAGATCTGCTGCTGGAACACGCTGGTGGTGCCGAGCAGGTTCGATCCTTCGATCGACAGCTCGACCCATTTGGCCAGCGAGAAGCGCAGCGAGCCGTCCATGAACCCGGCCTCCTTCTGGAACACCGGCAGGCCGATGCAGCAGTCGAGGTTGTTGGTGAGGAAGCGCGAACGCCAGTTATAGGCGACGCGCATCGCCACCGGGCCCTTTTCGTAGAGCAGCACGGCGTTGAACGTGTGCTTCGAGATGCCCGCCAGCTGATGCGAGTCGATCACCACGCCGCGGCCGCCCGACACGTCGAGGCCCGCGCCGAAGCCGCCGGTACCGCCGGCATCGAGTGCGCCCTGGGTGACCAGGTTCGAGTTGCTGATGTCCGACTGATCGACATAGGTGTAGTTCAGCTGCGTGCCGAAGCCGCTGAGCACGCCCGGCAGGAAATCGAAGAAGGTCTGGAAGGCGAACTCGACGCCCTTCAGCGATCCCCCGTCGTCCCCGTTGCGCGGGCCGCGCATCAGCACCGTCTGGGTCGAGCCGTTGTTGGTGAAGCTGCGGTAGAACTCGCCGTACGCGATGCTCGAGTTCAGCTTCTTGTAAAAGGCATCGACGGTGAACGAGCTGCTGCGGCCGAAATAATGCTCGAAGGTGAGGTCGAACTGGTCGGCGGTGATCGGTTTCAGCGCCGGATAGCCCGATTCCGCGCGGAACACGAAGTTGTAGCCGGTGATCGTGCCGCCTGCGTTGCGGACGAGATAGGGCGAGGTCGCCGAACCGTCGAGCGTCGGGCCCTGGATCGTGACGAAGTTGCGCAGCAGGCCGAAATCGGGGCGCGACATCGCCCGCGAATAGCCGAAGCGCACGAACGTCTTGTTGTCGGCGAAGCCGAAGCGGACGTTGAAGCTCGGCAGCCAGTTGTCATAGCTCGTCTGGTAGGTGTTCGGCGTGCCGCCGCCGCTGGCGAAGGCCGCCACGTCCGGCGTGACGAAGCACATCGGATTGACCACCCAGTTGACCGGCAGCGCGGAGCCGCAGGGCTGATAGTTGGCGAAGGTGGTGGTCAGCGGATAGCCGACGCTGCCGTCCGACGCGATCTCGGTATGGACGTAGCGCAAGCCGATATTGCCGCGGACGTTGACGCTGCCGATGTTCATGCCCTCGCCGCCGAAGCGGAGCATGGCATAGGCCGCGGTGGTCTTCTCCTTGACGTGCATCACCTCGGACGGGAGGTAGCAATCGTTGACCGTGGCATCGGCGCGGTCGCAGATCGACGACCAGCCCGGCGCGATCGGCGAGTTGGTCGCCGGGCCGCCGAGGCCGTTGACGATGCGGGCGCGATCCTGAAGCGCGTCGCGGCTCAGATAGACCAGGCCGGGATTGCTATAGACGTTGCCGTCGAAGAAGTTGCTGCCAAGCGTGGTGGTTTCCCACAGGCCGGCGCCATAGCCCTTGAAGTCGGGATGCCCCGCCGCGCAGGCCGGATAGGCGCCGCCGGTGGTGTTGTCGATGTTGAAGCCCGGGCCGTTGCAGTTCCACGAGGCCGCGATCGGGGTCCAGTTGAAGGTCGAGTAGCGGACCGTCTGGCTGCGATCGGCATAGCGGACGCCGACCTTGAGCGAGTCGAGCCAGCCGCCCTCGTTGAAGTCATAGTCGAGGTCGCCGCGGATCGCGGTTTCCTTCGCATCATTGTCCTCCATGTGCGCCTGGATGAAGGGCAGCCAGTAATTGTGCGGGTTGGACACGCCGCCGGTGGCGTAGTTGACGTTCGAGCCCGGGAGCAGCTCGACCTTGGGCACGCCGTTGCTGTCGACGCTGTACTTCATGTTGGCCATCGAGCCGACCGCGACGAGGATGTCGTCATTGGTGGTGTTGGCCCAGACATGCTGGACGTCGAGATTGACGTGCAGCCGCTCGGTGGGATCCCAGCTGATGTTGCCCGACAGGTCCTGCGTCCGCTCGCGGTGATCGAAGTTGCGCGCCTCGTTCTGGAAATAGAGGCCGTCCTGCAGCGTCGAGCAGACCGAGGGCGCAGCGCAGTTGTTGACGAAGGGCAGGCCCGGCACGGCCGAGCCGGTGTTGATCGCGTCCGCGGTGCTGCTCCAGCTGCCCGCCCAGCTGCCATGGCCCTGGGTCAGCGTGCCCGACTGGAGCATGCCGTCGGGGCCGAAGACGAAGGCCGAGGTGCCCGGCGCCGGGCCGAGGATCGAGCTGGCGCGCGGATTGAAGGCAGGCGTGCCGTAGTAATTGCCGTCGAAGATCACATGGCTGGCCCGCTCGAGCCAGGCGTTGTGATATTCGCTGTCCATATATTGCGTGGTCACGCGGAAATTGCCGGCATTGTTCTCATACTGGCCAGCAAAGGCCATGCCGCGCCGCGTGCGATCGTAATCGACCTGCGAGTAGCGGATGCCGTCGGGGATATAGGCCCAGCCGGTGCCGCCAAACGGATTGGCGGTGCAGTTCACGGTGCCGTTGGTCATCACGCCATTGCCCTGGGCGTTGGTCGCGCCGGCCGAGCAATAGGTGTCGATCTTGTCCATGATCACGCTTTCGGTGCGCGTGACGACATGGCTGCGGGCGAAATCGGCGAGCAGGCCGAAGCGGCCGATATTGGTTTCCCAGGTATTGGAGATCAGGCCCGAGAACTCGCCGGTCCATTCCTTCGAGCGATCGCCATAGGTCGCCTTGGCATTGCCCGAGACGACGAGGCCCTTCTGATCGAACGGCAGGCGGGTGCGCAGGTTGACCGTACCGGCCAGGCCGCCCTCGATCATCTCCGCGGTCTGGTTCTTGTAGGCGTCGACGCCCGACATCAGTTCGGGCGAGATGTCGTTGAAGTTGAGGCCGCGATAGCTGTCGGCCGAGAAGCTGTCGCGCCCGTTGAACTCGGTGCGGACGAAGGTGAGGCCGCGGATGAGCACGCCGGTGGGCTCGCCCGAGGGATGGGTGGAATCGTCGGTCGACTGCATGCGCGAGGTGGTGATGCCCGGCACGCGCTGGAGCGCGCCCGACACCGAAGTGTCCGGGAAGGCGCCGATATCGGTGGCAGTGATCGAATCGACGACCGTGTCGGAATCGCGCTTGATCGTCTGCGCGGTCTCGAGCGCCTTGCGGACGCCGACAACGACGATCGCGCCGTCGCCCTCGTCCTGCGCCGATTCGGGCGCGCTGGCCGGGGCCTGGGCAGTCTGCGCCTGCGCCACGCCGGCAAAGCCCATCAGGGCCATGGCGGCAAGCGAGGCACTCCCCCTGAGTGCGGTGATCTGCTTCATGCTTCCTCCCTCCGTTTCGCCCCTTTGCGGAGCTGTTGCACGCGCAGGCGCCGCGGAGCCCTACCCCCGCGGCGCTGCGTCAATCCGGTTGCTGGTGCGTGAAGGTGCGATCGCGCGAGACGCGCGCACGGCCATGCCGCGCGCCGATGCGCTGAATCGCAAGCCGGCTATGCCGCGCTTCCCCCAAGACACCCTCCTTGTGCCGGCTGCGCTCATTGGCGCGGCCATCCACCGCGAGCAGACCGTCCAAAGGCGCGGAAATGCCTTCGGCCCTACCGGCTTGCTCACTTTGCGTAACTTTGCGTAAATTGAGCATGATCGCAAGAGGGAAATTTACGGGCAGAGATATTGATCTATCTTGTTATTTTATAGTGATATTATTGGATATTTCCGCTCTCGCCGGGCAGATTGTTACCGCAACAAGCGACTCACAAACTGCAATTTTGCCTTGCGCTTTATGCAAATTTTGCACAAACAGGCGCCCGCAATGCAACGCCATACAGTCTTGCATGCCTTGGGGAGGCTAGGGGCGAGCGCCGGTATCGGCGCTGCGCGGCAGCGTGAGCGCGAAGCCGGCGGCAATCAGCAGCGCGGCAGCGGCGAGGACCAGCGCATATTCGGCCTGGCCCTGGAAGACGCGGCCGACCAGCGGCCCCAGCATCGTCGAGGCGACGAGCTGAGGGATCACCAGGAACATGTTGTGGATGCCCATGTACACGCCCGCTTTGCCGGGCGGCACGCTGCCGGCGAGCATGGCATAGGGCATCGACAGGATCGCCGCCCAGGCCAGCCCGACGCCGATCATCGGCAGCCACAGGGCCAGCGGGTTATCGACCAGCAGGAAGCCGAGCAGCCCCGCCGCGCCGAAGCCGAGGCACAGCGCATGGGTGGCGCGGCGACCGAGCCGCTCGCCGACACGCGGCAGCAGCAGCGCGCCGAGCGCGGCGACGCCGTTATAGCCGGCGAACAGCACCCCCACCCAATCGGCGGCGGCGTTGTAGCCCGGCGAGGCCGGATCGGCGGTGCCGTAGTGGCGCAGCGCCAGCGCGGGCACGGTGTAGATCCACATGGCAAACAGCCCGTACCAGGTGAAGAACTGGACGAGCGCCAGCCGCTTGAGCAGCTGCGGCATCGCGCGGATGTCCTCGACGATCTCGAGCATGCCGATCGAGCTGCGCCCAAGCCGGCGCAGGCGGACGACCACCGCCTGGAGCAGCCCGAACAGGAAGCAGATGCCGGCGACGACATAGATTTCGCGCTTCCAGCCTGCGAGCGCGGCGGAACCGGCAATGACACCGCCAGCGAGCATCCAGACCATGCCGTGGCGCACCAGCGATGCGGCATGCTCGGGCGAGAGCATTACCGGCGACACCGCCTCTTCGGGCAGGCGCGGCGGCGCGGGACGCTCGCCGGTGGTGACGATCGTCCAGCCGACCGCGGCGAGCAGGCAGAAGCCGCCGATATAGAAGGCGGTGCGCACCGACTGCGGCAGCATGCCCGGCTCGGGCTGGCCGCTCAGCCCCACCCAATGGACGAGCATCCAGGGCAGTGCCGAGGCGAACACCGCGCCGATGCCGATGAAGAACACCTGCATCGCGAAGCCGGCGGTGCGCTGGCTCTCGGGCACCCGGTCCGCCACCAGCGCGCGGAACGGCTCCATCGCGATGTTGATCGAGGCAGTGAGCACCCAGAGCATCAGGCTAGCCGCCCACAGGCTGGGCGCGTTGGGCATCAGGAACAGCGCGAGCGCGGTGAGCAGCGCGCCGGCAAGGATATAGGGACGCCGGCGCCCGAGCCGGCCGCGGGTGCGATCGCTCAGATGGCCGATGATCGGCTGGACGAGCAGCCCGGTCGCAGGGCCGGCGATCCACAATATCGCAAGGTCATCGAGCTCGGCACCGAGCGTCTGGAAGATGCGGCTGGTGTTGACGTTCTGCAGGCCCCAGACGATCTGGATGCCGAGCAAGCCGAAGCACATGTTCCAGATCTGCAGCAGGCTGAGACGCGCCGGAGAACGCGCGGCATCGCTAGCCACATCGGGCCGGCCTGCTTGCAATGGAACCCCCTCAGCGTTTTAAACTGGCCGTATTCGGCTCTTCTCCAGCTTGGGCACAATGGGCAGCAGTAGCAACAACAATACGACGCTGCAGGATCTCGCGCAGCTGGCCGGCGTCTCGATCTCGACCGTCTCGCGGGCGCTCAACGATCATCCGCTGATCAGCGCGCGCACCAAGCAGAAGATCTGGGCGCTGGCGCGCGACCACGACTATCCGTTCCGCCCCTATATGCCCTCGGCACCGGTGGGCGCGGAGGGGACGATCGTGATCGTCACGCCGTTCATGCGCGGGCGGCCGCTGCCGCTCTCGCACCCCTTCTTCCTCGAGCTGCTCGCCAGCATCGGCGAGGCGGCGCGCGCGCGCGACTGCGACTTCACGGTGAGCCACACCACGCCGCACGACTATGACGACCTGGTCGCCACCACCACGACCAGCCGGGCGAGCGGCGTTATCTTCCTGGGCCAGGCGCTGCTCCACGACGCGTTCAACCAGCTCGTCGACAGCAACGCCAATTTCGTGGTGTGGGGCGCGCAGATGGCCGGGCAGCGCTATTGCTCGATCGGATCGGACAACCAGCTGGGCGGCCGGCGCGCGACCGCGCATCTCGCCCGACTGGGGCGCAAGGCGATCCTGTTCCTGGGCGGTACCGATCCCGAATCGATGCAGCGCAAGCGCGGCTATGCCGAGGCGTTGAAGGAAGCCGGGCTGGAGATGGACCCCAAGCTGGTGGTGCCGGTGGAGTTCGAGCTGGAATCGGCCGATGCGGCGGTGAGCCGGCTGCTGCGGCGGCACGTGCATTTCGACGGCATCGTCGCCTCCTCTGACCTCATCGCGCTGGGCGCGATCCGGGCGCTGCGCCGGGCGGGCGTGTCGGTGCCGGGCGACGTATCGGTGGTCGGCTATGACGACATGCTGCTGGCGCGGCTCTCCACGCCGGCGCTCAGCACGATCCGGCAGGACACGTTCGAGGCGGGGCGGCAGCTGGTGTCGCGGATATTGGACCCCTCCCCCGACCCCAGCGCCGAGCGGCTGCCGACCGACCTGATCGTGCGGGAGTCGTGCGGGGGTTAGGCCCTATCGTCATCCCGGCGAAAGCCGGGATTTCAGGCAATGGCAGGGAAAGAGCGGCACAAGATCCCGGCTTTCGCCGGGATGACGGCTATTGCCTTGCCGCCGCGCATGCCCCTCGGCTATGCCCGCGCTTCAGTCAGCGGGAAAACCCGCAATCAGAGGTAAAGGTTCGCTTATGCACGGTGCGCTCGGGTTGATGCGGGAGCGCCGATTCCTGCCCCTGTTCGTCACCCAGTTCCTAGGTGCCTTCAACGACAATCTGTTCAAGAACGCGATGATCTTCTTCGCGACCTATCAGATCTTCAATTCGGTGGAGGACGAGACCCGGTTCAGCGCGATCGCGACCGGCATCTTCATCCTGCCCTTCTTCCTCTTCTCCGCGCTCGCCGGCCAGCTCGCCGACAGCTACGACAAGGCGAAGATCATGCGGATCATCAAGGTGGCCGAGATCGGCATCATGCTGATCGGCGCATCGGGCATCTTCCTGAAGCATCTCGAACTGATGCTGATCGCACTGGTGGGCATGGGGGTGCACTCGGCATTCTTCGGACCGATCAAATATGCGATCCTGCCCCAGCACCTGAAGGAAGACGAAGTGCTGGGCGGCACCGGCATGGTGGAAGCCGGCACCTATATCGCCATCCTGTGCGGCACGATCGCGGGCGGCGTGATCAGCGCGCACGCCGCCGGCTTTGCGGTGGTGGGCGTCGCGGTGATCGGCTGGCTCGCCTCGCTCAACATCCCGTCGGCCCCGCCGCTGACCAAGCTCAAGATCGACTTCAACATCTTCCGCGCCTCGTGGAAGCTGATCTCCGCGACGATGCACATCCGCCGGCTCTATCTGGCGATCATCGCGATCAGCGTGTTCTGGACGATCGCCGCGGTGCTTGGCGTGCTGTTCCCGCCGCTGGTGAAGAACGTGTTCCATGCCCAGAAGGACGTGGCGAGCGTGTTCCTGGGCATCTTCTCGGTGGGCATCGCGATCGGATCGGTGATCATCAACCGGCTGCTCCAGGGCCATGTCTCGGCAAAGTACGCCGTGCGCTCGGTGCTGGGGATGATGGTGTTCGTGATCGGCTTCTATGTCGTCGCGCATCTCTGGCCGGTGAGCGACGGGCCGCTGCTCAAGGTTCGCGAATTCATCGCGATGCCGATCGGCTGGGCGGTACTGGGGCTGCTGCTGGCGATCGCGATCACCGGCGGCATGTTCGTGGTGCCGCTCTACGCCTTCCTGACCACCACCGTCGACAAGTCGCAGACCGCGCGCACCGTGGCGGCGAACAACATCGTCAATTCGGGCTTCATGGTGTTCGGATCGGTGGGCATCTTCGGCGTGAGCAACATCCCCGGCATCGGCGTGGCCGAGTGCATCTGGGTGGTGGTGCTGCTTTGCCTGGCCTCGGCCTGGTGCGCGAACCGGCTCTACAAGGCCGAGGACGCGCCGCATGCGCCGGACGTGCTTCCCTGATTGGGTCAGGCTTCCGCCGAACCGGAGCCGCGCCGTCAGCTCAGGCGATGAACGTGTAGAAGCAGACGAAGAACGCCGTGAAGCTGAGCGCGAACAGCTTCATGTCGCTGTCGTCGCGCAGCTTGCGCTGCTGGGCCACCGCATGACGGACATGGCGGCGGAACGGGTGGCGGCGGGGCGCATAGCCCTCGAGCAGGAGCTGGCGTTGCATGGCCAGCAGTTAACGACTTCTTAACTTTTGCCGCCAGCATTACCTTTAGTTAACCAGTGTCCGGCCTTGGGACGGCAAATGGTTTATTTCGGAGCCGGTCCGGTGCTGGCGCGGACCATCAGCTTGTGCTCGAGCGTGACGCGCGGCTGGGGCGGCGTGCCGAGGATCAGCTCGGCGGCGGCGGCGGCGAGATCATAGACCGGCTGGTGGATGGTGGTGAGCGGCGGCCAGACGGCGCGAGCCAGGTCCGAATCGTCGAAACCCGCGATCGACAGCGCACCGGGAACCTCGATGTCGTTCTCGTGCGCCACCGCCAGCGCACCGGCGGCCATGTCGTCATTGCCGGCGAAGATCGCGGTGGGACGCGCGCCCTTGCCGAGCAGGAGCTGCTGCGCGGCGGCATAGCCCGAATCGAAGCTGTAGTCGCCCGGCACCACCAGCGCGGGATCGAAGGCGATCCCTGCCCCCTCCAGCGCGGCACGATAACCCCGGAGACGCTCGGACGAGGAGATGTGGCTCTCCGGTCCCGAGATGAAGGCGATGCGGCGATGGCCGAGCCCGACGAGATGCTCGACCAGTTCGCGCGCGGCGGCGACGTCGTCCATCGTCGCCGCGAGCCCGGCCTCACGGCGCACGCCGGGGGCGATGCGGACATAGGGCAGCCCGCGCTTGTCGAGCTCGTCGAGCAACGCCGTCGCCTCGGTCACCGGCGGCGAAAGGATCAGCCCGTCGAGATGCGTCTCGTCGATCAGCGCCAGCACGTTGGAGACCAGATCGGGTGCCTGGCTGTCGATCGGCTGGACCAGCAGGCGATAGCCCTGCTCGGTACAGCGCTGCTGCGCGCCCGACTGGACGTGGAAGATGTAATAGGGGCTCGGATTGTCGTAGAGCAGCCCGATCTGGAACGACTTGCGCCCGGCGAGGGTGCGGGCGGCATGGCTGGGGCGGAAGTTGAGCCGGGCGACGACTTCCTCGACGCGCCGGCGCGTCTCTTCGCTGACATGCTTCTCGTTGTTGAGCACGCGGCTGACGGTCTTGAACGACACGCCTGCAATCTTCGAGACTTCCTTGATCGTCGGACGGCTGGACACATGCATTCCCCGCCGGGAAGCGGCC
Source organism: Sphingomonas sp. HITSZ_GF (assembly GCF_029543155.1). Classification (GTDB taxonomy): domain Bacteria; phylum Pseudomonadota; class Alphaproteobacteria; order Sphingomonadales; family Sphingomonadaceae; genus Sphingomonas. The sequence continues at coordinate 144,604 of NZ_JARQXA010000008.1, forward strand.
CCGGCCTTTGACCAGCCTTATTTGACAGCGCTGGCAGTGCGCAAGCACAGAAGCGGGTGCGATGCACGCGGTTCATCCCCTTCCCGCCACAGACTGGATCACCGCGCGGCTGCGGACCGGGGCGCGGCGGCCCTTCGTGCTGGGAATCGCCGGCGCGCAGGGCAGCGGCAAGACGACGATCGCCCGGGCGCTGGCGGCACGCCTGGGGTGCCCGGTGCTGTCGCTCGACGACCTCTATCTGGACGGTGCGGCGCGCCAGCGGCTGGCCGAGACGGTGCACCCACTGCTGCGCACCCGCGGCGTGCCCGGCACGCACGCCGTCGCCGCGGGGCTGGCGGTGATCGAAGCGCTGGCGCACGGCCCCACCTTGCTGCCGCGCTTCGACAAGGCGCGCGACGAGCCCGGCGCACCCGAGCGGGTCGATGGCCCGGCGGAGATGCTGATCCTCGAAGGCTGGTGTCTGGGGGCGCGGCCGCAGAGGGACACCGAACTGGCGGAGCCGGTCAACGATCTCGAACGCGAGCACGACCCGGACGGCCGCTGGCGGCGCTGGGTGAACGGCCAGCTCGCCGGGGCCTATCAGGCGCTATGGGCGCGGATCGACCAGCTGATATTCCTGCAGGCGCCCGGCTTCGAGATCGTGGCGGACTGGCGGATCGAGCAGGAACGCAATGCCGGCGGGCCGATGGCCGACGCCGAGATCCGCCGCTTCGTGCAGCATTATGAGCGGCTGACCCGCCACATGCTGCGCCATGGCTGCGACTGGGCCGATCTCACGATCGAACTCGATGCCGCGCGCCATTCCAAATTAACATAGATCAACTTTCCGACGCCTATTCCGCGATCAAGCAGAATCTGCGTGCGAATTCACCTATTCATATGTAAGGCGACCCGCAAACATCAGTAATACAACGCAAACATCGGACATATAGAAACTCTGGAGTTCAGTTTGCCGCCACCGCCCATCCGCGTCGGCCGCTTTTCCACGGCCGATATCAAGCCCGCCGATCGATACGATGCATGGCGGAGCGCGTGGCGGGGCATGGCGCCCCTGTTCGAGACCCAACCGCTCGAGGAGTTCCGGGTATCCAGCGAACTCGTCCGGCTGGGCGAGATCGGCTTCCTCTACACCGACATCGCCTCGCAGCGCTGGAAGCGCGACAAGCGCCTGGTTGACGAAGGCCAGGACGCGCTGGCGCTGGTGATTAACCTGGACGGCAAGGCAGCAGGCGTCGCCGGCGCGAATGATTTTCTGCAGATGCCGGGCTCGGCGGTGATCACCGATCAAAGCCAGACGTCGCTTCACGATTCAGCCGGCGGACGCAGCATCGGCTTCTCGGTCCCGCGCAGGATGGCGATCGAGGCGGGGCTCGACGTCGCCAGCCTGCACGGCGTGGTGCTGAACCCAGCCGAAGTATCGATGCTCGCCTCGCACCTGCTTCAGGTGCGCGAGGCCCTGCCCCGCTTCAGCGAAGAGGATGCTCCCCGGCTCGGCCAGACCATGCTCGACCTGCTGGTGTTGACGCTGAAGGGTGCCCAGCGCACCGACGCGCCGGGTTTCCGCGAGGACCCGGCGACATTGGTGCTGCGCGCGCGCCAGGAGATCCACGAACATCTGGGCTCGCCCGGCCTTACCATAGCCAATCTCTGCCGCAAGCTTGGGGTGTCGCGCAGCACGCTGCACCGCGTCTTCGAGGATCGCGGTGGCGTGCAGGCCTATATCCGCGACCTGCGGCTGGACGCGGCGCGCCAGACGCTGCTCAATCCGGACAGTGGCGAGCGCATCGGGGATATTGCCGAGCGGCTGGGCTTCAGCGACGCCGCGCATCTGAGCCGGCTGTTCAAGGCGCGCTTCGGCGAGACCCCCAGCGATTGCCGCGCGCGGAGCTCGCTAAGCCGTTGATGTCGCGCGCCGGCATCCCAGGCGCCTGCGACATTGATCCAATTTACTGACACACGTGTTCAACATGTAAATTCACACCTTGCCCTAGGGGATTCCCCCATGTGTGCCACGCGCCAAGTCGAGTCGCGGGCGCGTGTTCATGGGTGTCGGGGGCTTCAATTATGATCGATCGTGGCAATGGTGCGCGTGCGCGCAAGGCGATTTCGGCGCGCGTCGGCCGAGAAGCGCTGCTGCGCAAGGCACTGCTGGGATCGACCGCACTGATCGGCATCAGCCTCGCCACCCCTGCCCTGGCGCAGACCAGCGTGGGAGGCGGCACGATCTCGCCCAACGGGATCCTAACCAACAACACAGCCACTGGCGGCGGCGTGCAGCTGGATGGCACCAGCGGTTCGGTCACCGTGACGGATGTCACGATCGCGAATACCAACGGCACCCCGGGCGCGGACGCCTATCGACAAGTCGCGGCCGGCGGCCAGCCCGCGTCGCTGAGCACCCGCGGCGCCAACAGTTTCTCGACCAACCAGTCCGGCGGCGCCGGAATATCGTTGACCGCACCCAACGGTACCATCAGCTGGCTGATGGATCCGACGCAGAACGGATCGACCGTTGACCTCACCGGCAGCTACGGCGGCCGCTTCAGCACCAACGGGTCCATCCTCATCTGGGATAACGCGCTCGTTTCCAGCCTGCGCAACGTCACCGCCAACGGGACCGCCGTCGCGGGCCTGAGCGCGACCGCGGGCACCACGGTAACCTATCTGCTCAAGGCCCCGACCATCTCGGGCTTCGCCGCCGGCCTGCAGGCGAACGGGCAGACCGGGGTCAACATCACCACCACGGGCGGCTCGATCGCCGCCTCCAATACCGGCGTCGATGCCGATGCCGGTAGCGGCAACATCACGATCACCTCTGCCTCGAACATCACTGCACCGACCGGCATCGACGCGCTGGCGAGCGGCAATGTGAGCATCACCAGCAGCGGCACGATCAACGGCTCCGGCACCCCGCTCTATGGAATCCACGCGCAGGGCGGCGGCACCGTGGCGATCACCGTGAACGGCGCCATCGGCGGCACCACGCCCGGCGTTTACGGTATCTGGGCGCAGGCGGGGGCCGCGACCGGCAACACGATCGACGTCAACGCCAATGTCACCGGCACCACGGCCGGCATCTGGACAAGCAATGCCGGCCAGCCCTTCACGATCACGGTGGCCAGCGGCGGGACGGTGACCGGCGCCGCAGGCGCCGCGATCGACGATCGCGCGGGCAGCACGATCGTCAACAACGGCGCGCTGCTCGCAGCAAGCGGCGTCAGCAGCACCACGGTCAACATGTGGAACGGCGGCTCGCTGACCAACAACGGCACGATGGTGTCGATGGACGGCTATGCCTTCCGGACCTTTGGCGGCGTCACCAGCCTGACCAACATCGGCACGATCACCGGCAACAACGTCAATGCCGGCGCGATCTATCTTAGCAGCAGCGCGGCCACCACGGTAAGCCTGGCTGCCGGATCGACCGTCAACGGCCGCATCTTTGCGTATGATTCCGCCAATAGCGGCACTCGTACCGTTACGGTCGCCGGCGCGCTCAACGGCGACTATGAGGCGGCGAGCGGCGGCGACACGGCTGGCGACCTGGTCACCCTTGCCGCCACCGGCTCGATCACCGGCAATGTCCGCCTGGGCGGCGGCAACGACACGTTCAACTGGAATGGCGGCACGCTGGGTGGCTCGCTGGACGCCGGCGCCGGCACCAACGACAGGCTCAACGTAGCCCTTGGCACCGGCAACTCCGCGACGCTGGGCAGCTATAGCGGCTTCGAGAGCATGTATCTCGCCAGCGGCAACCTGACCATCGGCAGCATCATCAATGGCTATTACTGGACGATCAACGGCGGCAAGCTGACGCTCGACGGCAACTATTCCACCACCTTCGCCTCGGTCGCGGTGGTGAACGCCGGCGGCACCTTCGAACTGGCGGCCGGGCGCACGATCACCGGCGCCAATGCCGTCACCGCCAACGGCACCGTCATCAACCATGGCAGCTGGACCGGTTGGAACCAGGGCGGAGACGCGACGGTCTATGCTTCACCGCTCACGTCGAACTCCGGCCTGACGCTGACCAACGACGGCACGCTCCAGGGCATCGATGCCGATTATTCCACCGGCGTGAACCTGCGCGGCGGCACCGTCAGCATCACCAACAGCGGCCTGATCGCCGGCGGCGCGGCGGGAACCACGCATCTCACCAACGGCATTCGCGTCGAGAGCGCCACCAGCGTGAGCGTGACCAACCAGACCGGCGGGACGATCCGCGGCGCGATCGGCTTCGAGAACATCAGCAGCAGCGGCTTCTCGCTGACCAATGCCGGTACGGTCTCGGGCACCACCTACGGCATCGTGTCGAGCGGTACCTCGCCCTTCAACACCGTCACGATCAACTCCACCGGCACGATCAGCGGCGCGACGGGATCGATCCGCCTGGGCGCTGCGGGTAGCCAGACGGTCAACCTCAACGCCGGCTCGACCACCACCGGCGGCATCACCGGCACCGGCACCGGCGCGCGCGCGATCACGCTCGCCGGCCTGCTGACCGGCGGCTATGACGCGACCGCCAACAGCAACACGGCAGCCGACACTTTCACCCTGGCCAGCACCGGCAACATCACCGGCGCGATCGCGCTGGGCGACGGCAACGACAGCTTCACCTACCAGGGCGGTACGTTCGGCAGCACGATCGATGGCGGCGCAGGCACCGACAGCTTCGCCGTCGACATCGGCGCATCGACCTACAAGACGCTCGGCCTGTCGAGCTTCACCAATTTCGAGACCTTCGCGCTCACCTCCGGCAATCTGACCCTCACCGGCAGCCGTGACGGCGGCAATGGCTGGACCGTGGCGGGCGGCGATGCGACGACGCTCTATCTCAACGGCGCGCTGACCAACATCGCGGGCGTCGGCGTCACCCTGACCACCCCCGACCTGATGTTCGTCCAGTCGGGCGCGCAGCTGAGCGCGACCGGCGACGTGATCTATTCGAGCGGTAACGGCAACAACATCCAGAACAGCGGCACGATCACCTCGGGTACCGGCCTCTCCTCGGCCATCGCGATCGGCAGCGGCACCGTCGATAACTATGGCACGATCACCTATGCCGCCGGTGGCTCGATCGCGACGCAGGGCAACGGCGTTCTCGCCAGCTCCAACCAGCTCTCCCTCACCAACCACACCGGCGCGACGCTTATCGGCCGCTGGGACGGCGCGCGCGCCAACAACGGCGCCTATATCGTCAATGACGGCCTGATCCGGGGCGACCGCTTCGCCGGCGTCGAGATCACCGGCATCAGCATCGTTCAGAACAACGCCACCGGCCGCATCTATGGCGCGACCGGCGAAGGTTCGGGCCTGCTGATCAACAACGGCGCGGTGCAGGTCACCAACGCCGGCCAGATCGTCGGCGCGGGCACCGCCGGCATCTACAACGCTGGCAGCGGCCTGCTGACCCTCAGCAACTCGGGCACGATCGCCACGGGCACGCTCAACGGCTCGAACAACTATGTCCAGGGCGGCACCACCACGGCGATCCGCACCGGCAGCGCCAACATCACCAACAACGGCACGATCCAGGGCGCATCGGGCGGCATCGCCGCCACCGGCGCGCTGACGCTGACCAATACCGGCCTGATAAACGGCGTCGGCACCGGCTCGCTGGCTCTCAATGCCGTCGATGTCGGGGGTGTCGCGAGCATCCTCAACAGCGGCACGATCAGCGAAGGGACGAACTTCGCGATCAGCGCCACCGGCGGCGGCACCATCACCAACACGGTGAACGCCTCGCTCGGCGGCGGCAACGACGTGACCAATGGCTATGCGGTCTATCTGAACAACGGCACGACCTTCAACAATTACGGCCAGGCGGGCAGCGGCACCGGCGGCACGGTGCTGATCGGCAGCGGTGGCGGCACCGTGAACCTGTTCGCCGGCTCGGCCAGCGGCCGGATCATCGGCGGCGCCGGGAACGATACGCTGGCGATCTACAGCGGCCAGACCAACGCCAGCGCAGTGACGCAGACCTATACCGTCGCGGTGAGCGGCGGATCGGGCACCGTGACGCTGCAGAGCATCGGCCCGCTGTCGGCGGCGATCTATGGCGGGATTGATCTCGGCACCGGCAACGACACGCTGCAGCTGCGCGGCGCCGGCACCGGCGCGCAGGCAGGCAGCTTCTCGCTGGCTACCACGACGGGCGCCGAGGCCATCACCAAGCTCGACAGCGGCACCTGGACCCTGACCGGCGCGGCGATCACGCCCGGAATCCGCATCAACGCCGGCACCGGCAGCGCGGCAGGCACGCTGGTCTTCACCGGCACGACCGGGCTTACCGGCGACATCTATGTCAACGGCGCGACCATCCGGGCAACCACCGCCGGTGCGTTCGGCAGCAGCACGATCCACATGGTCGATCCGACCGTGCAGTTCGGCGCGGCGGGCACCTATGCCAATAACTTCCTGCTCGAAGTGGGCACGCCGGCGAGCGCAGATCCCACCATCTTCCTGAACAATTCGGGCGGCGCGGTGACGCTTTCGGGCACCATCACCACCGGCAGCGGCCTCAACGCCAGCAACCAGACGATCGACACGGCGCAGGCAGTGACGTTCAGCGGCACCGCAGGCAGCACCTTCCTGGTGAGCGGCGCCAACAACTGGAGCGGCGCCACCGTGATCGACACGGTTACCGTGACCGCCAGCGGCGGCGCGGCGATCGGCGATGCCAGCGCCGTCACCGTCAACAGCGGCGCGGGGCTGACGCTGGCCGGCAGCGAGACGATCGGCGGCCTCGCCGGCGCGGGCGCGGTGGAGCTGGGCGGCAAGACGCTGACGCTGGGCGGCAACAACGCCTCGACCACCTTCACCGGCACGATCGGCGAAGGCGGCATCGCCTATGTCGGCAGCTGGCATGTGAGCGACGGTCCGGCCTGGTCGACCAACCCCGCAGTCTATAGCGGCGTGGAAGCCGCCGCGCTGCTGTTCGGCGGCAGCGCCAGCGACTATCGCATTTCGACCAACGGCACCGACGTTGCGCAGATCAACGACAGCGTCTGGATGGACGGCTATGGCAGCCACACCCTCTACGCCACCACGCCGGCGGCAGACGACCTGCATCTCGACGCCGGGGCCGTCGGGTACAATGGGTTTGGCGACTATTCGGCCTATATCCAGGATGACTCCACCAGATTTGCCGGGCTGACCAACTACGCGTTCCGCGCGCCGACGGGCGGCGGGCTGACCAAGATGGGCACCGGCACGCTGACGCTGACCGGCGCCAACACCTATACCGGCACCACCACCATCCTGGGCGGCACGCTGGCGCTGGGCGGCAGCGGCACGCTCGCATCCAGCCTGATCGTCAACAACGCGGCATTCGACATCGCCGGCCACACCGGCGCGGTCAGCATCCTCAACATGACCGGCACGGGCACCACCGCGCTCGGCGCCAATGCCCTGACCCTCACCAGCGCCAGCGGCACCTATTCGGGCGCGATCGGCGGCACCGGCGCGCTGACGGTGAGCGGCGGCGGACTGTACACGCTGACCGGGTTCAGCAGCTATACCGGCGGCACCACGGTGACCGGCAGCGGCACCAATCTGGTGGTCGGCAACGGCGCCAGCAGCGGCCGGATCACCGGCGGCATCTCGGTCGATACCGGGGCAACGCTGACCTTCAGCCGCAGCGACAATTACGATTTCACCAGCGCGATCAGCGGCGCAGGCACCGTCCAGGCACTCGGCACGGTCTCGCTGAGCGGCGCGATCACCAACACCGGCGCCCTCAACGTCAATTCGGCGACCGGCGGCACGATCACGCTGACCGGCACACGGAGCAGCGCGAGCGTCAGCGCGGTTACGGTGGCGGGCTCGGGCAACACGCTGCGCGTCGGGCTGACCGGCTCGGTCGCTGGCGGCCAGTATCTCGGCGTCCGCCTCGACGGCACCGGCAACGGCATCGACAATTTCGGCGCGATCACCAACACCGGCACGGGCGGCGACAATGGCTGGGGCGCCGCGATCGGCGTCGCCGCGACCAGCGGCACCAGCGTGATCAACAACGGATCGCCCAGCAATTCCACTGCGACGATCAGCGGCCAGAATGCCGGCATCAACCATCTCAGCTCGGGCGGCGTGGTCGCCACCGGCCTGCTGACGGTGAACAATTACGGCCTGATCACCGGCAACCTCTACAACGCGGTCGAGAACCAGGGCGGCTCGGGCGCACTCACCGTCACCAACTATGCCACCGGCCGGATCGTCGGCCTGGGCAATTCCGGCGGCGGCAACGGCATCAGCATGGCCGGTTCCGGCGCGCTCACCCTCACCAATGCCGGCCTGATCCTGGGCCGCAGCAACGGCGTCGCGACCAGCAGCACGGTCAACATCATCAACAGCGGCACGATCACGTCCGGCACGCTCTCGGGCGGCACCAGCGGCGTGCTTACCCTCAGCGGCAGCAGCGGCATCCAGGCGATGGGCGGCACCATCACCAACAATGCCGGCGGCCTGATCCAGGGCGGCGTCAACGGCATCCTGGTGAGCAGCGGCACGGCGAGCGCGCTGACCGTCGACAACAGCGGCACGATCATCGGCAACACGCGCGACGGCATCGAGAATCTCAGCGCCGCGGGCGGCACGCTCAACGTCAACAACTATGCGACCGGCGTGATCACCGGCGTGGGCAACGGCACCCCGGGCACCGGCAGCGGCATCGCCACCACCAACGCCGTCGTGACACTGAACAATGCGGGCGTCATCCGCGGCCTCGACCAAGGCGTCTATACCGGCGCCAGCAGCTTCACGCTCACCGGCAATACCGGCATCATCGCCGGCCAGGCGAACGGCATCTTTGCCAGCGGCGCCGCGACCGTGACCAACAGCGGCACGATCGGCACCGGCACCGTGACCGGCACCGTCTTCACCGTCGGCAATGGCGGCGCGGGCCTTTCGATCGGCTCGGGCACCGTGACCAACAATGCCGGCGGCCTGATCGCCAGCGGCAACAATGCGGGCCTCAGCTTCACCGGCTCGGGCGCGGCACAGCTCACCAACGCCAGCGGCGCGACGATCCGCGGCTCGGGCGGCGTGATCGCAGGCAGCGCCTCGACCGCGACGATCACCAACAGCGGCACCATCGAGACCGTCGCTGGCAGCAACAGCTACGGCGTGGCGATCACCAGCGGCACGATCACCAACAATCTGGGCGGCGTCATCCGCCAGCAGAGCAGCAGCGGCCAGGTCGCGGTCTATGCGAGCGGCGCGGCGACGCTGATCAACGACGGCGTCATCTCGAGCGTTGCCAATACCTACGCCGTGCGCATCAACGGCACCGCCACGGTCACCAACAGCGGCTCGATCACATCGGGCAACAATGTCGCCATTATCCTGGTCGGCACCGGCAGCAACAGCGTCACCAATTCGGGCACCATCTCGGGCAGCTACGGCCTCGGCGCGTCGAGCGGTCCGGTCACGATCACCAACACTGGCACCATCGCCGGCACTGCCGCGGCGATCGACCTCGGCTACGGCGCCTTCGACGACACGCTGAACCTCAATGCCGGTACCATCAGCGGCGCGATCAACGTCTATGCCGGCGCCGACACGATCAACCTGCGCGGCGGCACGGTGACCGGCGCGATCGCGCTGGGCGACGGCAACGACATCTTCAACTGGAGCGGCGGCAGCTTCGCCAGCATCGATGCGGGCGCCGGCATCGATACGCTGAACGTCAGCCTTGCCACGGCGACGACGCTCGACCTGACCAAGGCCATCAATTTCGAGACGGGCAACCTGCTGACCGGCACGCTGACTCTGACCGGCGCCCAGAGCGGCGCGGCGGGCTGGACGCAATCGGACGGAACCGTGCTGAACATCGGCGCGGCGGGACAGGCAGCGAACCTGGCCGCCAACGGCGTCGGCGTAACCATCACCGGCGCCAACGCCACGATCACCGTCGCAGCGGGCAGCGCGCTGACCAGCACCAACTCCTCGGCTGTCGATGCCAGTGGCGACGGGCTGACGGTCATCAATGCCGGGACGCTGGGCGCGATCCTGTCGTCCGGGGCCAATGCCAGCGTCACCAATTCGGGAGCGGTCACCAGCACCGGGTCCGTCGCCGTCCTGATGAACGGTGGTTCGGTCACCAATAATGCCGGCGCGACGATCTTGGCGACCGGCACCAACGCCGCCGGTCTCCAATTCCAGACCGCCGCGGGCACGCTGACCAATGCCGGCACGATCACCGGCGTGGGCAGCGGCGTCAGTGCAGGCGCGGGTAGCGCGCTTACCGTGGACAATTCGGGCCAGATCAGTGCCACGACCGGCAACGGCATCAACCTGTCCATGCAAGGCGGTACGATCACCAATAGCGGCGTGATCGCCGGCGGCACCGACACGACCAGCTATGCCGTGCACACGGCAGCCGGCACTGTCACCATCACCAACAACGGCACGATCACCGGCGGTGGCGGCGGCGCGATCAGCATCGCCAATGGCACGGTGACGGTGAACCTGAACGCCGGCTCGACCACGACCGGCAACATCGTCGCAACCGGCAGCGGCACTCGCTCGATCAACATCTCGGGCACGCTGGACGGCAGCTACAGCTCGACCGGCCTCGCCGTCGACACGGTGGCGCTGCACAATGGCGGCTCGATCAACGGCGCCGATCTCGGCGGGGGCGACGACACCTTCCTCTATTATGGCGGCACGATCACCGGCATGATCGACGGCGGCGAGGGCAACGACGCGTTGTTCGGCGATTTCGGCGCGGGCAACAGCGCCACCGTCAGCCTTGCCAGCTTCATCAATTTCGAATCGTTCGGCGTCCTTTCGGGCGATGCGACGATCACCGGGCCCAGCGCCAATCCGGCGACCGCGATCTATGCCGGTGTCGGCGGCGTGCCGTCGGGCACGATCACCTTCATCGACACCGCGAACCTGACCGGCGACATCTACGTCAACGGCGGCAGCATCCGGGCGAACACGGCGGGCGCGTTCGGCACGGGCACGATCCACATGATCGACCCGACCGCGACCTTCGGCGCCACCGGCACCTATGCCAACAACATTTCGCTCGAAGTCGTCTCGCCGTCCTCGGCCGATCCGGCGACGCTGAACACCGATGCAGGCGTTGTCGCCACGCTGACCGGCGCGATCACCACCGGCAGCGGCGCGGGCATCGATCCCGCGCAGCAGCTGGTGATCGGCGGCGCGGGCACGATCGTGCTGACCAACGCGGCGAACAGCTGGGCGGGCACGACCATCGTCAATGCCGGCGCGACGCTGCAGGGCACGAGCGCCAGCATCTCGGGCTCGGCAATCGTCGCCAACGGCACGCTTGCCTATCAGCAGGCGGCGAGCGGCACCGTCGCGCAGGGCATCTCGGGTTCGGGCAATGTCCAGATCAGCGGGCTGGCGGCGGGCAACACCCTCACCTTCTCGGGCAACAATGTCCGCACCGGCAGCTTCGTCGTGCTCGACGGCTCGGCGATCGCCTTCACCGGCGTCACCAACACCGGCGCGGCGACCAGCGTCGTCCTTGCCGGTGCCGGCGGCAGCGTCACCAATTCGGGTTCGATCACTGGCGCGACCGGCGTCCAGTCGACCGGCACGGGTACGACCGTCGACAATTACGGCTCCATCGCCGGCGGCACCGCCTTCAACATGTCGGCCGTCAATCTGAGCGGCGCCGATACCGTGGTGATCAACCGCGCCGGTGCAGCGCTCACCGGCTGGCGCGGCGTGGTCGTCTCGGGCGCCAATGCGGTCATCACCAACTATGGCACCGTCACGGGCACCGTCGACAACGCGCTGAGCCTCGACAATGGCGGCAGCGCTACCAATGCGCTGGGCGGCGTGCTGAACGCGACCGCGCCGGGCGGCTGGGGCATCTATCTCAACGGCACCGGCACCGCGACCAACGACGGCACGATCAACGCCGATGTCGGCATTGTCTTTAGTGGCACCGGCGCACACACGGCGACCAATACCGGCACGATCAACGGCATCACCGGCGGCGTCGCCACCTTAACCGGTGCGGGCGCGGCGAGCCTGATCAACAGCGGCACGATCGCGGTGACCACCGGCTCCGGCGTCAGCTATGTCTCGGGCGGCACCGTCACCAATTCTGGCACGATCACCGGCGGCACTAACGGCTACGGCATCGCCACCACCGGCTCGACGATGATCACCAACCAGGCCGGCGGCACGATCAGCGGCGGCCTTGGCGCGCTCTATCTCGATGGCGCGGCGACGACCCTCGTCACGCTGGATGCAGGCTCGACTACCATCGGCACGATCGCCTCGGTCGGTACGGGTACCCGCATCATCGGCATCAGCGGCACGCTCGACGGCGACTATCTTGGCGGCGACGGGATGGACACGGTCACGATCGACACCGGCGCGACCGTTACCGGTCCGCTGAGCGGTGGCGCCGGCAGCGACCTGCTCCAGCTCAACGGCACCGGCTCGGCGACGCTGGCCAACACCGTGACTGGCTTCGAGAGTGTGACCAAGCTGGGCAGCGGGACCTGGACGCTCACCGGTGCCAACGATGCCGCCTATTGGACGATCTATGGCGGCACGCTGGTGACAGGCGGCGCGATCGGCGATGCCGCGCAGGTCGATGTCGCGGCGGCGGGCACGCTCCAACTGAGCGGCGACGAAGCCATCGGCGCGCTCTCGGGCAGCGGCACGGTCGCGCTGGGCAGCAACACCCTTGCCCTGCTCGCCGGCACCACCAGCTTTGACGGCACGCTGGCGGGGACCGGCAACCTGCTGATCGACGGCGCCAACCTGACGCTGGGCGGCACCGCGGGCCATAGCGGCCTGACCGAGATCCGCACCGGCAGCCTGACCCTTGCGGCAGGTGCGGCCTTCGATCCGGCTTCGACCCTGCTGGTCGGCACCGCCGGCACGCTCGACATGGGGACGACCGATGCGACGGTCGCGCTCGCGGCGCTGCAGGGCGTGCTGAACGGCACCGGCACGCTGACGGCGAGCGAATATCAGCTCACCGGCGCGACAGTGAACGCCAATCTTGGGGCGGGCACCGTCTTCAACCTGGGCGGGACCTCGACGCTGAACGGCACCGCAGCGGGCAATGTCTCGGTCCAGGCCGGCACGCTGGCGCTCGGCGCGGCGAACCGGCTGGCCGACACCGCGACGGTGGCGGTCGCCTCGGGCGCGACTCTCGATATCGGTGCCTTCGACGACACGATCGGCACGCTTGGCCTCAGCGGCACGCTCGCGGGCACCGGCACGCTGACCGCCGGCGAATATCAACTGACCGGCGCGACGGTGAACGCCAACCTGGGTACGGGCACCGTCTTCAACCTTGGCGGCAGCTCGGTGCTGAACGGTACCGCGGCGGGCAATGTCTCGGTGCAGGCCGGCACGCTAACGCTCGGCGCCGCCAACCGCCTCGCCGACACCGCGACGATGGCGGTCGCCTCTGGCGCGACGCTCGACATCGGCGTCTTCGACGACACGGTCGGCACGCTCGGCCTCGGCGGCGCGCTCGCCGGCACCGGCACGCTCACCGCGAGCGAGTATCAGCTAACCGGCGCGACTGTGAATGCGAACCTGGGTACGGGCACCGTCTTCAACCTCGGCGGCACTTCGACGCTGAACGGTACCGCGGCGGGCAATGTCTCGGTGCAGGCCGGCACGCTGACGCTCGGCGCCGCGAACCGCCTCGCGGACACCGCGGAGGTGGCGGTCGCTTCGGGCGCGACGCTGGACATCGGCGCCTTCGACGACACGATCGGCACGCTGGGCCTCGGCGGCACGCTGGCCGGCACCGGCACGCTGACCGCGAGCCAGTATCAGCTGACCGGCGCGACCGTGAACGCCAACCTGGGCACGGGTGC
>NZ_JARQXA010000009.1 GCF_029543155.1 Sphingomonas sp. HITSZ_GF
CATCAGCCATCTCGGCCGCCTCCGCACTGATCTCGCCCAGGCGGACAATGGTCTCGAGCACGAAGCGCTGGTCGGCGATGGCGGGGGTGAACATGCTATCCTTTACTGGGGTCAGCCGGCGGCCGCGGCGGCGCGCGCCTCGGCCCGGTCGCGGCAGATGCCCTCGAAACCGAATGCCAGGAAACGCGCCATGCGGGCCTTGATGGCGGGGAAATCCTCGGACTTGCACAGGCCGCCCGAAAGCTGATCGATGCGGCCGGTGCGCGCGAGCGTCATGATCAGCGCGCCGGTGCCGAAGTGATAGCCCCAGAAGATATCCTCCTCCGGGCAACCGGGCATCGCCTGCTTGAGCAGCCCGATCAGGCGCAGCACCACCGGATCGAAATGCTTGTCGAACATCTGGGCACCCCATTTGGGCGCCATCGCGACCTGGGCGCCCAGGCCGGCGAAATTGCGCCAGCCCTCGCCGCCCTGGATGTAGAGATCGAGATCGGTGTCGAGGAAGGCGCGCAGCGCGCCCTCCACCGTGGGCTTGCCGCGGCATTCGCCGGCATAGCGATCGAGCGCGGCCATGCGCAGATCGGCGGTGACCTGGGCGCGGCGGGCGAAGACCGCGTCGAACATCGCGCGCTTGTCTTCGAAATAATAATGGAGAAGCGAGGTGTGGACCTCAGCCTGCTGCGCCACGTCCTTGAGCGTGACGCCGTACAGGCCGCGCTGCGAGAAGAGATATTCCGCCGCATCGAGGATCACTTCCAGCGTCTCGGCGCGCTGCTGCGCCTTGGTGCGCCGCTTGGGCTTGGCTTCGGTCATTGTCGCTCCATCGATCGACGAGGCCCTGCCGTCAGCAACTGCCGAAGAAGAGAGGCCCGCCTGTCCATGGCTTTTGTCTATCTTGGTCCCGGATGCAAATAGGGGTCCGCGGACCGGCCGAAACCGACCCGCGGACGGGGGTGATCAGAAGCTGCGGCTGACGCGCAGGCCATACTGGCGCGGCGCCCCGGCGAGGCGGCGATTGCCGTTGATCGCCGCGACATAATGCTCGTCGGTGAGGTTGGTCGAATAGGCCGCGATCGACCAGTCGCCCGTCGCCAGGGTGAGCTGGGCGTTGACGATGTCGCGCGCCTCGATCCGGTCGCCGCGGGCAACGTTCTGGAACAGCGTGCCCCAGACCGCACCGATATGCGCATAGTCGAGCCGCGGCGTCAGCGTCGCGTCGCCGCCCAGCGGGATGGCATATTGCGCGCCGGCGCTGAGCGTGAACTTGGGCGCGTAATTCTGCTCGCGGCCTTCGAGATTGATGCAGCGCGCGGTGGCCGGGCCAGTCTCCGGATTGCAGACCGCGGGCGCGGCGCCGAGGCGCGGATCGGCGGCGTAGAAGGTCGCCAGCTTCGAGTTCGAGACCGAGGCCGAGACATCGAAGGAGAAGGCATCGAAATTGCCCTGGGCCGAGGCTTCGATGCCGTAGAGCCTGGTGTTGCCCGGGACATTGTAGAGCGACGAGATGCCCGGCGAGCGCGGATCGACGATGTTGATCTGGAAGTTCTTGTAGAGATTGTAATAGCCGCCGAGCTGGGTGCGCAGGCGCCCGCCCATGAAGGTGCCCTTCCAGCCCAGCTCGAAATCGGTGACGTCCTCGGCATCGAAGGCCAGCGGCGCGACGCCGGCGAGGTTCGGGCCGTTGAGACCGCCCGCCTTGGTGCCGGTGGCGACGAAGGCATAGAGGAAATGGTGCGGATCGACGGTCCAGTTGATCGCGAGCTTGCCGTTGACCTTCTTGTTGACGGTCTTGTCCTTCTGGACGAGCGAGGCGAGCGCGCCGGGGATGCCGGTGTAATAGGCGCGGGCCACGGCATCATTGGCCGAGGAGGTGCGCGACCAGCGGCCGCCCAAGGTGACCTGGAGCCCGTCGGTCAGTTCGTAGCCGACCTGGCCGAACGCGGCGAGCGCGGTCTTGGGATTGGTGCCGACGATCTCGATGTCGAGCGCGGCGGGCGTGTTCGGTGTGGCATCCGAATAATAGCCGCCATTGGCCGGGATGAAGATCTTGTCGCTCTGCCAATAGCCGCCGAGCACCCAGGTGAACGGGCCGGTATCGGGCGAGACGATGTTGAATTCCTGCGACCAGATCTCTTCGGTGATGTTGTCGCGGAAGGAGAGCGCAGGCGCGGCGGCAGTGCCGGCGGCTCCGGTGCCGTCCGCATCATAGCTGATCTGGGTGGTGCCGCGCTGGAAGCCGCTGATCGAGCGCAGGGTGAGGCCGCCATCGGTGGTGTAGGCCATGTTGAGCACCACGCGGCCGAACTCGTCGCGACCCGCCAGATAGGCATTGTTCGCAACGTTGAGCGGATCGCCGGTCGCAGTCGCGTTGCTGGCGGGCAGGCCGCCATATTCGATATTGTTGTAGTCGCCCTTGAGCAGCACGCGGAAATTGGCGCTCGGCTCCCACAGCATCGAGGCGCGGCCGCTGTAATCGCGGCGATCGCCGGGATTGCCGGTCCAATTGCCGCTCATGTTGTAGAAGGTGTCGCGGTGCTCCATGTTGCCGGCGAAGCGGAAGGCCAGCGTATCGCTGACGGGGATGTTCACCGCGCCCTGGAGCTTGATGTCGTTGTAGTTGCCGTACTGCGCCATGGCATAGCCGTTGACGCTCTGGGTATCGGGGTTCTTCTCGGTGATGAACACCGCGCCGCCGGTGGCATTGCCGCCGGCGAAGGTGCCCTGGGGGCCGCGCAGCACTTCGACGCTGGCGATGTCGTAATAGGGCTCGGCCTGGAAATAGCCGGGGAGCGTGGCGACACCGTCGCGATAGGTGACGACGCCGACCCCGATCGCGCTGGTCTGCTCGGTCTTGCCGATGCCGCGGATGTTGAAGGCATTGCCCTGGCCGGTGGTGTTCACGGTGAGCGACGGGGTGGCGAACTGGAGCTGCTCGACGCCGTTGACGCTCTTGCGCGTCAGGTCCTCGCCGGTGAGCACGGTGGCGGCGACGCCGGTGCGCTGCAGGCTGGTCGAGCGGCGCTCGGCCGTGACGACGATTTCGTTGGAATGATCGACGGGCGTATCCGCCTGGGCGGCGGCCGCGGGATCGGTGGTGGTCTCCGCGGTCTGCGCCTGCGCGGCACCGGCGGTCATCAGAGCGACGGCCGAAACCGTCAGCCAGCAAAAGGCCTTCATGTCATCCTCCCAAGAGCGCCCCTCTTTGCGAGGTGGCGGTGCGACTCAACTTACTGATTCACGAATCAACTTCAACATTCATTGATTCATAAATCAAGATCATAATCAGGCGGCGTTCGCAGGATCCGTCCCGAAACGGCGGCGCAGCGCCTGCTTGTCGATCTTGCCGGTCATCGCGAGCGGCATGCGCTCGACCCGCTCGATCGCATCGGGCATCCACCAGCGCGGGATCGCGCCGTCGAGCGCGGCGCGGATCGCCTCGTCCGAAGCGCCCGCGCCTTCGATCACCAGCACCGGGCGCTCGGTCCATTTGACGTGCGCGCGGCCGATCACCGCGACGAGCGAGACGCCGGGGAGATTGCCGATGATCGCCTCGATCTCGCCGGGATTGATCCATTCGCCGCCCGACTTGATCAGGTCCTTGGCGCGGCCGGTGATGGCGAGGTTGCCGTCCGCGTCGATCGTGGCGAGATCGCCGGTGTCGAACCAGCCCTGGCGATCGGTGGCGGGGATTTGCTGGCCGAAATAGCAATGGACGGTGCTCGATCCGCGGACCTGGAGATGGCCCTCGACGCCGCGCTGCTCGGCGAGTTCCTGCCCTTCCGCATCGACGAGGCGGAGATCGACGCCGATCGGCGGGCGGCCGGCGATGCTGGCGCGGCCCGCGTCGCCCGACGGGGTGACGGTGCCGAGCGGGGCGAGCTCGGTCATGCCCCAGCTGGTCTGGCAGCGGACGCCGAGGCGCGTCTCGATCCGATCGATCAGCGCCTGGGGCACGCCCGATCCGCCGAGCAACACGCGCTGGAGCGAGGGCAGCGTCTCGCCGGTCTTCTCGAGATGCTCGATCAGGCCGAGCCAGACGGTGGGGACGCCCACCGCCAGCGTGACGCCTTCGTCGCGGATCAGCGCGGCGAGGCTGGCGCCGTCATTGTGGCGGCCGGAAAAGACGAGCTTCGCCCCCGAGGCCGGGGCGGCGAAGGGCAGGCCCCAGCCATTGGCGTGGAACATCGGCACGGCGGCGAGGATCGTGTCGCGCGCGTTGATCCCCATCACGTCGTTCTGGAGCAGCGACAGGGTGACGAGATAGTTGCAGCGGTGGGTGTAGGGCACGCCCTTGGGGGCGCCGGTGGTGCCCGAGGTGAAGCAGAGCCCGGCTTCCTCGCGCTCGGAAATGCCGCCCCATTCGGCCGCGGCGCCATGCTCGGCGAGGAGGCGCTGCATCGTCCAGGCCGGCACGGCGGCGGCGGGCAGCGGGAAATCGCTGCCGGGCTCGTCGAGGACGAGGATATGGGCGATGCCCGGGCATTCGCGGACGAGCTGGGCGGCGATGTCGGCCTGATCGGGGCTGATCGCGAGCAGCCGGTCATCGGCCTGGCGGATCATGTCGGCGAGCTGGGGGACGCCGAGGCGCGGGTTGAGCGTGTGGCAGCTCACGCCGATGCCCATCGCGCCGTACCAGGCTTCCATGTGGCTCTGGCTGTTCCAGGCAAGCGTGGCGATGCGGTCTCCGCGCGCGATGCCCAGCGCAGCGAAGGCGCCGGAGAGCAGGTTGCTGCGCTCCCGAAGCGCGGCATAGTCGATTCGGGCGACCGGGCCGCCGGCGCCGCCGCCGGTGACCACTTCACCGCGCGGATGCCATTTGGCGGCATGGGCGATGAACTTGTCGAGCGTCAGCTCATAGGGCTGCAACCCGCCCAGTTCCTGCGCATCGCTCGTCCGCAGCTGCCCCTCGTGCATGCCAACGCTCTCCAAAACCTGTGTCTTTTTCTGCCCTTTTGGATGGCACCGGCCCGGACGGCCTGTCAATCTTCATTTATTTTCTAGTGAATTTGTTTGGGCGCTGATATGCATCGCCGCGAGGCGCCGGGAAACACGGCGCCCCTGGGAGAGTGACATGAAGGCTGGACGACCGCGCCGACTCGCGCGCCGGAGCGCCGTGCCCCTGCTGGCGATGCTGATGCTGGCGGCATGCGACCGCGACGCCCCGCAAGCGGGCACCGTGGTGACGCCGACGCCGGGCATCGCCGCCGCGCCCTCCCCCGCCCCCAGGGCTTCCGCCGCGCCGATCCCCGCCGATCATATCGAGCGGCTGCCGAGCGCGGCCCCGACCTCGGCACCCGCCCCGCCTGCCCGGATGCAGGTGCGCAAGGACTTCACCGACCCCCCGCTTCCCGCAGAGCTCAAGGACGATGGCGGCCTGAAACCCCTGCCGCCGCCGCCTGACCGGGCTGGCCCCTGAGAGGAAGAACCAGAAGAGACGAATAGGAGAGGAGAAACTGCAATGAAGGCACGGTTTTCACGTTTCCGGCTTCACCTGGCGGCGCTGCTCGTCGCACTGGGCGCGGCATTGCTCGCCGGCCCGGCCAGCGCGGCGCCCTGCACCGGCATCTGCTTCACCCCCGGCGACTATTCGATCACGACGCTGCACAAGGGACTGCTGCGCAACTATCTGGTGCACGTCCCCGCCAGCTATACCGGCCAGAAGGCGGTGCCGCTGCTGCTCGACTTCCACGGCTTCAGCAAGGATGCGAGCAACGAGCGCCAATGGTCCGGCCAGCTCGCCGAATCGGACAAGCGCGGCTTCATCGTGGTGTGGCCCAACGGCGTGAGCCTGTCGTGGAACGCCTATGGCTGCTGCTTCCTGGGCGACGCGCTGAACATCGATGACGTCAGCTTCAATCGGGCGGTGATCACTGCGATGAAGGGCTATGCGAACATCGACGCCGATCGCGTGTTCGTCACGGGCATCTCGAACGGCGGCGGCATGGCGCAGCGCATGGCGTGCGAGGCGGCGGACCTGGTCCGCGCATCGGTGTCGGTCTCCTATCCGCTCAACCGCCCGAGCTGCGCGCCCGCAAAGCCGATCAGCATGTGGGAGATCGCCGGCACCGCCGACGGCACGATCAGCTATGCCGGCAACAACGCCCCGCTGGGGCTGCCCAACGACCTGGCGGGCATCCCGCTGGGCGTGCAGGGCGCGCGCGAGAGCCTGGCGGCGTGGAAGGCGATCCTGGGGTGCAGCGACGAGCTGTATCGCGAACAGCTTCCCGACGGCACGCACTATGCCGGATCGCGGTTCGAGGAATATCGCAGCTGCAACGGCGGCGTGCGCACCGGGCTGGTGACGATCGCGAACGGCGAGCATGTACTCTACAACGGCTATACCGAGCTGGGCAGCAACCCGGACAAGGCGCCGATCGACGTCGCCCCCTATATCTGGGACCATTTCTTCAACCTCTAGAACCGACGCGCTGCCGGGCGGCCCGCGTCGCCCGGCAGCCGATCGCCACAAACAAGGAACGATCGTGCTCCAAGCTTCCCAACCGGCAGATGCGCCGACCGCGCCGGATCCGGCGTTCCGCCCGACCAAATGGGGCGTCATCTGGCTGCTGACGCTCACCATCTTCTCCGCGCTCACCGTGGGCGGGCTGCTGAGCCCGCTGCAGGAAGCGGTTAAGGCCGAGCTGCACCTGAGCGACCTCGACATCGGGCTGCTCGCCGGCGGCGCGACGGCGATCCCGATCGGGCTGCTCTCGCTGCCGATCGCCTGGCTGGTCGACCACAGCACGCGCACGCGGCTGCTGGTGATCCTCGCCTCCTTCTGGGCGGTGGGGACGATCGGCACCGCCTTTGCCCCCAATTTCGCCGGGCTGTTCGTCGCGCGGCTGATCGCCGGCATCGGCGCGGGCACTGCGTTCCCGGTGCTGATCTCGCTGCTCGCCGACGTCTGCATGCCCGATCGGCGCGGCCGCTCGATGCTGCTCGTCTCGATCGGCGCCTGGGGCGGCGCCGCCGCCTCCTTCGCGATCGGCGGCTCGCTGTTCGGCTATCTGACCAACCATCCGGGATCGGGGCTGGTTGGGCTGACGCCCTGGCGCGAAGTGCACCTGCTCGTCGGCGTCGGCGCGGCGCTGGCGGTGATCCCGCTGGCCTTCATCAAGGAGCCGCCGCGCTACGAAGTGGAGCAGACCAGCGTATCGCTGCGGCTGGCGCTCGACGCCTTCTGGCGCCGCCGCAAGTTCCTGGGCCCGCTGCTGCTCGGCCAGCTGACCGGCGGCATGGCCGAGGGCGCTGCGGCGATCTGGATGGGATCGCTGCTGATCCGCCAATATGGCCAGGCGCCGGGATCGTTCGGCGGCTGGGTGGGCGCGGTGATCCTGGGCTCGGGGATCATCGGATCGATCATCGGCGGCTTCGCGGCGGACGCTGCCGGCAAGCTCAAGATGCGCGGCGCGATCCTGCTGCCCGCCGCGATCGCCACCGCACTGACCATCCCGGCCGGCGCCTTCTCGATCATGCCGACCGTGGCCGGATTCGCCTGGGTACTGTTCGCGCTGCTGGTGGGCGGGACGATCGTCAACCTGGTATCCTCGGCAGCGGTCGCGGTGCTGATCCCCAACGAGGACCGCGCAGTGACGCTGGCGGGGATGAAGATTGCCGGCACGATGATCGGCGCGGGCGTGGCGCCGCCGCTGGTGGTGTGGCTCTCGACCTTCAGCACCGGCCAATGGGGACTGGGCAACGCCGTCGCGGTGATGGGCGTGGTGACCGGCGCGATGTCGCTCGCCGGCTTCTGGATCGCGATGCGCAACGCGCCGCAGGAAGTGGCGCTGGATCCCAATGCGAAGATGATCCCGGCGTCGGAATAATGGGCATAGAGGCCGGGCCGCGGCGGGCCCGGCCTCTATGCGATCAGGCCGCCTTCGCGCTGTCGCGCAGCGACAGGCAATAGCCGAAGGTCACTGCCATCGCGATCAGGAGCGCGCCCATTCCGCCGAAGGTCGCCAGCTGGATCGGCGCGAATGCCCAGAGCCCGGCATAGACGAGCCCGGCCAGCGTCATCGACCAGCCCGCCACGCGCTGCGCGCGATAGACAGAGACGCCCGGCACGACGGTCTTGGGAATGCGGTTGCCCATCGCGGCGGTCATCACCCCGATGCCGCCGATCGCGAGCCGCATCGCGGTTTCCGCCTCGATATAACCCAGCTTGCGCGCCATCGTTGCGCCGAGCGCGAGGACGACGATGCCGACACCCCAGCGCAGGCTCCACATCAACTCCTTGTTCATTGCGTAGTCTCCTCCCTTGGCTTCGGCGCTTCCGTGCCGAGCCCGAACGAATGGGCGAAGCCCAGCAGCGCTTCCTCGAGCACCGAGAGCTTCAGATGATAGATGACGGATTTGCCGGCCTTCTCGGCATGGACCAGGTCCGCCTCCTTCAGCACCGCAAAGTGCGCCGACATGGTCGGCTTGGACACCTCGAACTGGTCACTGAGATCGCCCGCGCTCATCGGCCCCTTGCGCAGGAGCTGCAGCACGCGGCGACGCGTAGGATCGGAAAGTGCCTTGAATACCTGGCTCATGATTCGATCATTAGCTAATCATCGAATTAAGTCAAGCGAGGTGTGTCAGCCGCCCAGGTGCCGCCGCAGCCAGTCCTCGGCGTCGCGGTTGGAGCGGAGCGAGACGCCGGCGGTCTTGTGGACGTTGAAGCCGTGAAAGCCGCCCGGATAGACGTGCAGCTCGGTGGCGACGCCCGCGCGGATCAGGCGGGCGGCATAGGCGAGGTCCTCGTCGATGAAGAGATCGAGCGCGCCCGAGGAGAGGAAGGTGGGCGGCAGGCCGGAAAGGTCCTCCGCCCGCGCCGCGGCGGCATAGGGCGAGACGCCCTCCCCGCCCGGCTCCCGGCCCAGATAACTGCGCCAGCCAAAGGCGTTGCTGCCCGCGTTCCAGATGAACTCGCCGACATTGGGATTGGGTTCGCCGACACAGGTGCGGTCGTCGATCATCGGATAGATGAGCTGCTGGAAGGCGATGGCGAACTCCGCGCGGTCGCGGACGAGCAGCGCCAGCGCGGCGGCAAGCCCACCGCCCGCACTTTCGCCGCGAATGCCGATCCGCGCGGGATCGATGGCGAGATCGGCGGCATGGGCGTGGAGCCAGGCCAGGCCGACATAGCAATCCTCGAGCGGGCCGGGGAACGGCGTCTCGGGTGCGAGGCGATAGTCGATGCTGACCAGCACGCAGCCCAGCGCCTCGACCATCAGCCGGTGGACCGGCTCGAGCGTGACCGCCGCGCCGCCGACATAGCCGCCGCCATGGATGTGATAGATGCAGGGCAGCACCTGCCCCGCGCTGCCCGCCGGGCGATAGAGCAGCATCGGCACGTCGGGCGCGCCGTCGCGGCCCGGGGCGGTCAGCTCCTGCTTGTCGACGCGATCGGGGTTCTCGATCTCGCCGAGCGGGATGCGGCCGGGCGCGCGGACCAGCGGCAACAGGCTCTCGTCGAGCGTGACCGAGGGCCAGAGTTCGAGCAGATCGAACAGCTCCGGATCGACGAGGTGGCGTGTTCCGGTCATGCTCTTGCTCTCCAATCCGATATTCAGGCGCGGCCGTAGAGCGTTACCACGCAGGCGCCGCCCAGGCCCAGATTGTGCTGGAGGCCGAAGCGCATCTTGTCCACCTGGCGGCGATCGGCCGTGCCGCGGAGCTGCTGGGTGAGCTCATAGCATTGCGCCAGGCCGGTGGCGCCGAGCGGATGGCCCTTGGAGAGCAGCCCGCCCGAGGGATTGGTGACGTGGCGGCCGCCATAGCTGTTGCCGCCGGAGCGGATATAGGCCTCTGCGCCGCCCTCCGGGCACAGGCCGAGCGCTTCGTAGCTGATCAGCTCATTGGCGGTGAAGCAGTCGTGCAGCTCGACTGCCTGGATATCGTCGGGCCCGAGCCCCGCCTGATCATAGACCATGCGGGCGGCTTCGCGCGTCATCTCGTAGCCGACCACGCTCATCATGCTGCCGCCCGCGAAGGTGGCGGCATAATCGGTGGTCATCGCCTGGCCGAGGATCTCGACGCCGGCATCGAGCCCGTGCTTCGCGGCGAAGGCCGGCGAGACGAGCAAGGCCGCCGCCGCGCCGCAGGTGGGCGGGCAAGCCTGGAAGCGGGTGAGCGGACCATAGAGATGCTTCGAGGCCATCACCTCGTCGAGCGTCAGCGGGTCTCGGAACAGCGCGAGCGGGTTGTTGGCGGCGTGCGCGCGCGCCTTGACCGCGATCATGCCGAAGACTTCGTCGGGCGCGCCGTAGCGGGCCTGATAATCGAGCCCGGCGCCGCCGAACTGCTGCGCGACGAGCGGCGAGGTGTCGTCCTGGCCGAGCAGGGCCTCCTGCCGGGTGAGGTGGTGATCGAGCGAACGCTTGCGATCGGTGAACACCGCGCCGAGCGCGCCGGGCAGCATCTGCTCGAAGCCGAAGGCCAGGACGCATTCGGCCATGCCGCTCTCGATCGCCTGGCGGGCGAGGAACAGCGCGGTCGAGCCGGTGGAGCAGTTGTTGTTGACGTTGACGATCGGGATGCCGGTGCAGCCGACCCGGTAGAGCGCCGACTGGCCCGCGGTGGAATCGGCATAGACATAGCCGGCATAGGCCTGCTGGACCTCGCCATAGTCGATCCCGGCATCGGCGAGCGCGGCGCGGATCGCCTTTTCCGCCATCACGTCCCAATCCTCGCTCTGGCCGGGCTTGGTGAAGGGGATCATGCCGACCCCGGCAATGCGGGCGCGGGGCATCAGGCGGCGCCCTCGGCAGCGTCGACCTTTTCGATGAAGTCGAGAAAGGCCTTGGTCGAGCCGGCGTTGTTGGCGACCAGATAGTTGTGGCCGGCGCCCTTGAACTCGACATATTCGCTGTGCGGCAACAGCGCGTGGAGCTCGCGGCCCTTCTCGACCGGCACGGCCTTGTCCTCGTCGCCGTGGAGGATCAGCACGGGCATGGTGATCCGTTCCCTGGCCCGCTCCGTGGTGGTCGCGTAATTGGCGATGGCATAGGCCTGGGCGCGGACGCCGGGCATGGTGTATTCGTCCTGGGCGAGGACGGCGATGTCGTGCAGTGCCGCGTCGCGCGGGGCGGCCGAGCCATAATTCTCCGGCTTGGCCCGCTTGAACAGCGCCCGGATGATCCAGCGCGGCAAGTTGTAGATCAGCTTCTGCGCGCCCTTGATCTCGGTCTTCTCGGTCTTGAGCATCGTGCAGCCGAGCGTCACCGACCTGGTGCGCTCGGGATAGGCCATGGCGAATTCCGCGGCGATGCCGCCGCCCATCGAGACGCCATAGACATGCGCCTTCTCGATGCCCGCCGCATCGAGCACGGCGAGCGCATCGGCGGCGAGCTGCTCGATCGTGACGCCGCTGGTGGTGGCGCTTTCGCCGGTGCCGCGATTGTCGAACCAGATCGCGCGGTGATTGGCGGTGAGCGCGGGGAGAAGCGGGTACCAGAGCCGGGAACTGTAGAGATGCCCCATGATCAGCAGGACCGGCGTCCCGTGCCCTTCGGCATCCCAATGAATCGTCGCACCGCTGCTCTGGATGAACGCCACGTCTTCTCTCCTGCGCGGTCTTTGCGCCGCTGAACGAGACACAGCACGGGCCGGTGCGGCCTGTCAATCTTCATTCATGAATCAATTAGTTTATGACGCGACGCACCATGAACCGTGCGCCGATGTATGCATTATTGCACGACAATATCGCCTATACGGTGCGACACATGTTGAACCGCGGATCGCTGCGCAATAGCATCCCGCCATCGAGTCCGCCCTGGCGGGCACCCACCAGTCCAACATGGAGAGTGCGTAAAAACGAAACCGTAGGAGAGGAAATAATAATGAAAAGACAGAGCCTTATCGGACTCGCGCTGCTGGCGACGGTCGCAGTGGCGAGCGCAAGCGGCTGGCAGAAGGACGGCGGCGGCGGCGCGATCGTGACGCCGGTGACCGAGCCGGTGGCGGAGCTGCTGGCCACCACGCTCGCGGCCGCCCCCGAAGCATCGGCGACCACGGCCTCGCTCGCCGCGACGGTGGACGCGATCCGGCACGACATCGCCGCGACCACGGTCGATTCCACCGCCACCCAGAAGAACAATGCGCAGACCGGGGTGCCCAACAAGAACCTCACCCTGGTGCCGACGAGCCCCTCGGCACGGGTGGGCCGGCTGGCGCTGTTCATCCTGGGGACCAACAGCAGCGAGACCAAGGAACAGGAGATCGTCTATGCCGCCGCCAAGCGCGGCTACCACGCGATCACCCTCGCCTATCCGAATTACGACGCGGTCGCGATGCTGTGCTCGGGCGTGAGCGACACGGCGTGCACCGCCAAGGTGCGCCAGGAGATGCTGACCGGCGTCGACCTGAGCACCAGGGTGGCGGTGGCGCCCAAAGATGCGCTGGAGACGCGGCTGCAGAAGCTGCTCGCCTATCTGAACACCACCTACCCTGCCGAGGGCTGGGGCACCTATCTGTCGGGCACGGCGATCAACTGGTCGATGATCAGCGCGATCGGCCATTCGCAGGGCGCGGGGCACGTCGCCTATCTCGCCAAGCTCCACACGCTGTACCGCGCGACGATGCTGTCGGGCGTCGCCGACAAGACCTCGGCCGGTGCGGTCGCGCCTTGGCTGTCGAACACCAATGTGACGCCGGCGGCCAGCCAATATGGCTTCTCGCACAGCTCGGACGCGACGGTGACGATCGCCACGGCCGAGGCGAGCTGGAACGCGATCGGGCTGGCGAGCTTCGGCGCGCTGACCAGCACCGACGGAGTGGCCGCGCCCTATGGCGGCTCGCACAAGCTCAAGACCGCGCTGGCCCCGGCGAGCGGGGCGAACATCCATTTGTCGATGGCGGACGACGACAAGCTGCCGCGCAACAGCGACGGCACTCCCAAATACGAGCCGGTGTGGGACTACATGGCCTTCCCCTGAGGCCCGGAAAGACGACATGCCGGCTTCGCGATGGACCGAAGCCGGCATGTCGGCGCGGGTCTGGAGAGCCGGGTGCCCCCGCGCCCCGGCTCCCCGACCCTGCGCTGTCAGAAGGCTGCGCTCACCGAGAACACGACCTTGGCGTCAGCGATCGACGAGCCGTCCTTCACCCGCGAGAAATTGGGCTGGAGATAGGCGGAATCGGCCTTGCTGATGTCGGTGTCGACATAGGCGACGCCGAGCGTGAGCGGGCCGACGGCGACATCGGCGCCGAGCAGCCAGTCGAGATACTTCCCGGTGGGGGCGATGCTGGTGCCGTTCGGGCCGAGGCCGGGATTGCCGTCCGACGCGCCGAGATGCGCCTTGAGCGTGATCGGCGTGCCCGGGATGCCGCTGCTGACATCGGCCCAGATGTAGAGATTGTCCTCCTTGTCGCCCGCGACGCTCTGCGGCGTGTTGCTCCAGTTGCCGAGCGCTTCCTGCGACGGCGCATAGGCGACACCGGCGAGCATCGACACCGGGCCGAGCGAGCTGCTGAGCTTGACATAGGGCTCGACGAAATCGGTCTTGTCGGCGCCCGAGGGGTACATGTACCAGGTCGCGCCGACATCGAGCGCCACGCCGCCGCCGAGATCCGCCTTGTAGCCGGCGATCAGATCGAGCTCCATATTGGCGCCGCCGAACGTGCCCCAGCCCGACAGGTTCGAGGCCCAGGTGCCGGCGTAGAGGCCGCTTTCATGGGAAACGGTGATGCCGCCCTGCACGGCCATGCCCTTGTCGGTCTGCGACACGCCGCGGAAGCGATAGTCGGACACGAGCGCGATGTTGCCGGAGACGGTGACGGGCCCCGGCGCTTCCTCCTGCGCGAAAGCCGGTGCAGCCGTGCAGCACAGCACGGCCGCGATAAGATGCTTCTTCATGACGGGAATTCCCCTTTCAATCGAGAATGTTCCCGCCTGCGGTCGGAAAGTGCGGCTCTCTCATCCCTGGGAGGGGGTGGGATGGGAGCCGCTGCTTTCCGACCGTCTTGATGCCGGGCTAGTCGCGCCGGCGGGTTGCTCCTTCGTAATAAAGTATTGCTGGCTCAGGCCGGCTGGAGCTTGCGGAGCTGATCGGGATGCCCGGTCAGCTCGACCCGCAGGCCCCGCGCACGGCGCCGCTGGACCCAGTCGCGCAGCGTCTCGGCGCTGGTGTGGTCGATCGCCGGCACCTTCTCGAAAGCGAGATGGACCGGCTTGTCGCCCGGCACCGCATCGAGCGCGCTGTTGAGCTTGGGCAGCGTGACGAAGGTCGCCGCGCCGTCCAGCGCGATGCGGTGGGCATCCTCGCCATGTTCGGCATCCACCTTCAGCCGCAGGCGGCGGAAGTGCGGCAGCAGCTCCAGCACCGACAGCCCCAGGCCGACCAGCACGCCGGTCAGCAGATCGGTCGCCACCACCAGCACGAAGGTCACTGCCCAGATCGCCGCCGGGAGCATGCCATAGTGCTGGAAGAGGTGACGGACATGGCTGACGCTCACCAGCTTCCAGCCGGTGACGACGAGCACGCCGCCGAGCGCGGCCATCGGGATCTCGCGCAGCAGCCAGGGCAGCAGCGCGGCGAAGCCGAGCAGCCAGGCGCCGTGGAGGACCGCCGACATGCGAGTGATCGCGCCCGCCTGGACGTTAGCCGAGCTGCGCACGATCACGCCGGTCATCGGCAGCGCGCCGGCGATGCCGCAGAGCAGGTTGCCGACGCCCTGCGCGCGCAGTTCCTTGTTGTAGTCGGTGCGCACGCCGTCGTGCATGCGATCGACCGCGGCGGCCGAAAGCAGCGTCTCGGCGCTGGCGATGAACGCGACCGCAATCGCAGCGATGATGATCGTCGGGCTGAGGAACGAGCCGAGGAAGTCGCTGGTGGGCAGCGTGATCGCCGAAGCGAGCGAATCCGGCACCGCGACGCGAACCACCTCGAGCCCGAAGCCGAAGGCGACGAGCGTCGCGCCGACCACGCCGACCAGCGCGCCCGGGATCAGGCGCAACGCCCTGGGCTTGAGCTTGTCCCAGCCGAGCATCAGCACGATCGTCAGCACGCCCAGCGCCAGTGCCAGCTCGGTGCCGGCGATGTTGGTGGGATCGAGGCCGAGCAGGCGCCCGGGAAGCGCGGCAAGATTCTCGACGCCGCTGGACAGCGGCTTCTCGTCGAACAGCGTGTGGAACTGGCCGACGACGATCAGCGCGCCGATGCCGGCGAGCATGCCGTGGACCACCGCGGGCGAGATCGCGCGGAACCAGCCGCCGACCTTGACGACGCCGGCGAGCACCTGGAGCGCGCCGGCGAGCACGAGGATCGCGCCGAGCGCGGCCAGGCCATGCTCGCGCAGCAGCTCGAACACGATGACCGCCAGGCCGGCGGCGGGGCCGCTGACCTGGAGCGGCGAGCCCGCGATCAGGCCGACGACGACGCCGCCGATGATGCCGGTCAGCAGGCCCTTTTCGGGCGGCATGCCCGATGCGACCGCGATGCCCATGCAGAGCGGCATCGCGACGAGGAAGACCACGATCGACGCCGTGAAGTCACGGACGACCCAGCCCTTGGGAAGCGCAGACGAGGTCATTCGGCAGCTTCCACCAGATCGAAGTCGGCGGCGCGGCGCTGGGCCGGCTTGACCGCGACGGGCAGCGGCGTGTCGTCACGCACGACGACGAAGCGATCGGTCGTGCCGTCGAGCGCCAGGATCTGGCCGGCATGGATGTCGACGAACCAGCCGTGCAGCGCGATCTCGCCGCGCGCGATGCCGGAAGCGACCGACGGATGGGTGCGGAGATGCGCGATCTGCGCCACGACATTCTCCAGGCTGATCGCGCGGATCCGGGCGGCATCCTCAAGGCCCGGATAGGCATCGGCGACCACCTTCTGGGCGGCGTCCGAATGGTTCAGCCACACGGCGACGTTGGGCATGCCCGAAACCATCTCGGGATGCGCAACCGCCTTCATCGCGCCGCAGTCCGAATGGCCGCAGACGATGATGTCGCGCACGCCCAGCGCCATCACGGCATATTCGACGGTGGCGGAAACGCCGCCGATCTTCTGGGCGAACGGCGGAACGATGTTGCCGGCGTTGCGGCAGACGAACAGGTCGCCCGGCTGGGCCTGCATGATGTGCTCGGGCACGACGCGCGAGTCGGCGCAGGAGATCATCAGCGCCTTGGGGCTCTGCCCCTGGGTAGCGAGCTTGCCATAGAGGTCGCTCTGGTTCGGGAAGACGGTCTTCTCGAAGCTGAAGACCCGGCCAATCAACTCGTTCACGGTTTTCTACTCCTTGTACAACGGAGCAGAAATTAAGCGGCCATTCTTGCCGCAGCGCAGCGGGACTGTGAGGAATTGTTGCCGTCAGCCAGGCAGGCGGATTTCCGCGACGAGCCCACCCGTCGGCGCGTTCGCCAGCGTGAGTTTGCCCTTCTCGAGCGCCACTGCCTGCTGGACGATGGCAAGACCGAGGCCCATCCCCTTGGTATTGCGGCCACGCTCGACATCGAGGCGAACGAAGGGGCGCAGCGCCTCCTCGATCTGATCGGGCGGGATGCCGGGCCCGTCATCCTCGACCCGGAGGATCAATTCGTTGCTGTCCTGCACAAGCGAGACCTGCACGGTCTTGCCGTAGTGCAGCGCATTTTCGATCAGGTTGCTGAGTGCACGGCGCAACATCGACGGGCGCGCCACCCATTCGAGATGCGGCGGCCCCGAATAGCGCGCCTCGCGGCCGCGATCGGTGGCGTCTTCCACCAATGTCGCCGCCATCACCGCGACATCGACCGCGACTGCCGGCTCGGGGTCGTCCTCGCCCTTCAGGAAGGTGAGCAGCGAGGCGATCATGTCGTCCATCTCGCCGATATCGTCCTGCATCGCGCGGCGGCTGTCCTCGTCCCCTACCCCTTCGAGCCGCAGCTGGAGCCGGGCGAGCGGCGTGCGCAGGTCATGGCCGACTGCGGCGAGCGCCTGGGTGCGGTTCTCGATCAGTTCGTGGATGCGCCGCTGCATGCCGTTAAAGGCATGGATGAGCCCGCGGATTTCGGCGGTCCCCTCCTCCTCGACGACGTTGACGCCCTCGCTCGAGCCGACCCGGCCGATCGCGTGGATGAGCTTGCGCAGCGGCAGCAACGTGCCGCGGATGAGCAGCGCACCGAGCGTGAGCAGCAGCAGCGCCGGCACCAGCGCGACCAGCGTCCGCTCGATCGCGAACTGCCAGACCTGGACGGACTCGCGTGTCTTGAACACGATCCAGCTGCCATCGGGCATGCGCATCTCGCCGGCGACAACCTGGCCATGCGCCCCAGGCGCAAGACGGAGCTGGAGGCCCGAGGTGGCAAGGTCCTTCTCCCAATTGGTCACCTGAGCCTCCATCCGCTTCTGGCGCGGCGGAAAGGCGGGGCGCTCGGGAATGGTGGGCGACCAGCGGACGATGTAGCGATCGGTGGTGAGCTCGCGTGCCGCCTCGGCCCGCTCGGCCACCGGGCGCTCGGACAGCAGCTTCTCGGCGATTACCAGATGCTCGGCGAGCCGGTGCGCATCGCCTTCCTCGATCGAGTAGCGCGAAGCGCGCTCATAGAGGAAGGTGCTCGCGCCGAACTCGACGGCGACGGTGAGCAGCAGGATCAGCAGGATCCGGCCGAGCAGCCCCAGCGGATGGCGCGGTACCAGGCTCAGGAGCGGGTGACCTCTGTCCGGAAGATATAGCCGATGCCGCGCACCGTGCCGATCGGCGGCTCGTGGCCGGCAGCCGAGATCTTGCGGCGCAACCGGCTGACGAGCACGTCGACGCTGCGATCCGAGCTGTCGCCCAGGCGGACGCGCGAAAGCTCGACCAGCCGCTCGCGCGCGATCACGCGCTGGGGCTGGCTGAGGAACGCGGCGAGCAGATCGAACTCGGCGCCGGTCAGCTCGACCACGGCGCCGCTGGGGGACTTCACTTCGCGGCGGGGAAAGTTGACCGTCCAGCCGTCGAAATGCGCCTGGGTCTCGCGGTCGCCGCCGCCCATGCGCTCGAGCCCGCCGCGGCGGAGCACGGCGCGGATGCGCGCGATCAGCTCGCGCGTGCTGAACGGCTTGGCGAGATAGTCGTCGGCGCCGAGCTCGAGCCCGAGCACGCGGTCATGCTCATTGCCCCTGGCGCTGACGAAGATGATCGGCACATCGCTCTTGCGGCGCACTTCGCGGCACAGATCGATGCCGCTGGTGCCGGGCAGCATGATGTCGAGCAGCACGAGATCGACCGGCCCGTTGTCGAACGCCAGCCACATCTCGGGCGCGGTCGCCGCCTGGCGAACCGAATAGCCATTTTCCTGGAGCGCACGCGCAGTGAGGGTGCGGAGCGCGGGATCGTCTTCCACCAGCACGATGGCGGGGGCGCTCATGACATAGCCTTGCAAATCATTGCTGCCATCTAGGCCTCCCGCCCGCGACCCTCAAGTCAGGGACTTGCCGGCAACGCTTTGTCACAGTCGAGCAAGCGCCGGGCCATGCCCGGGAAAAGCTTCCTTACAGCCGGGCAAAACGCCGCTCAGCCGCCGCCGCTATCTCCGAGCCATACCAAAAGGAGATGTCATGAAATTCGCTTTCGCCGCCGCTGCGGCTTCGCTGCTGATCGCCCCCGCCGTGCAGGCCCAGTCGCTGCACGAGACGCACCAGCTCGTCTGGGCGCCTGCGGGCAAGACCCCCGTCGCGCACTGGCGCATGCGCGACCGCGCCGCCTGCCCCGCCGCGCAGGCGCACCACCAGGCCGGCAAGACCGCGCTGCCGGTGGCGACCAAGTGCGTCGCCGCCAGGAAGCCGGTTCAGGCGGTGGCGGCGAAGTAAAAGCCCTCCCCCTTGATGGGGGAGGTTGGGTGGGGGTGATCTCTCCACAAGCATCGAAGCTTGAGGCGCGCTCACCCTCATCCCTCCCACCGCCTTCGGCGGCGGGCCATCGTTGGGTCGGCCATGCTCCCAGCATGGCCTGAACAGCGCGGGGCGCTGTTCACCCAACGATCTTCTCCCATCAAGGGAGAAGGGGATTAGGGAATGAACGCCAGCGGCGGGGTGCCGTGACGATAGGGCGCGTACCAGTTGTGCGCGGCGGGCCATTTGGTCTGGTATTTCTTGAACTGCGGCCCGGTGGGCAGATTGTCCTGGTTGCGGATCGTCCACATCAGCAATTCGGTCGTCAGCGCGGCCTGCTCGCCGGCCACGCCGGGCTGGCCGAAGAGGTTGTCCAGCTCGTCCGGATCCTTCTCCAGGTCGTAGAAGGCGCCATAGCCCATCATGTCGAAGACCAGCTTCCACTTGCCCATGCGCACCATCTTCATGTTGCCGCTCTGGGTGACCATGTTGAGCTCGTCGAACCCCTCGTCCTTGGTCCCGGCGATGTCGGGCGGGATCCTGTCCTCGCGCTCGTAATAGAGGCCGCCCAGCCCCGCCTCGGCATAGATGCTGCGGAACTCGACCGCGGGGAAATCCTTGCCCTGGAGCAGCGGCCAGAGGCTCCTGCCCTGCACCCCGCGCGGGATCGGCGCGCGCATGATCTCGCAGATCGTCGGCATCACGTCCGCCATCGAGACGAAGCACTCCTTGCCGATGCCCGGCGAAGGCTTGATGCCCGGCCCATGCCAGACCATCGGAATGCGCGTCAGCGCCTCGGGAAGGCCCACGCCCTTCCGGCCCAGGCCGTATTTCATCAGATAGTCGCCATGATCGGCGACGCGGACGATGATCGTGTTGTCGAGCTGGCCGATCGCGGCGAGATGATCGAACAGGCGCTTTCACTGATCATCGATCATCCGCAGCGCGCCGAGATAGTTGGATACGTAGCGCTTCCACTGCCCGTCGATGTCCGGATGGCCGAACTTCTCCAGCTCGTGGAGCCATTCGGCGCGGTAGCCGAGCTTGTTGAGCGCGGAGAGATCGGCGGCGCCGCGGCCCGGGATCTTCTCGGGCGGGAACATGTCCCAATAGGGCGCGGGCACCTGCTCGGGATTGTGCGGTTCGGCGATCGAGAGCTGGAGGAAGAAGGGCGAGGCGCCCGCCTTGTCGATGAACTCGATCGCGTCGGTGACGATGCGATAGGGGAATTGCGCCTCGACCGGGAATGGCGTCGGCTCGGTGGCGACGTTGAAGTGGAGGTTCTTGATCCACTTCTCATAGGCGGCGTGCATCGCCGGATCGCCATTGGTCTTGTCGCCGGCTTCGTGGCTGTACTCGCGCCAGAAATCGACCTTGGGGCCCGCCTTCAGATAGGTGTGGTTCTTGCCGCACATCGCGGTGAGGTACCCGGCCTCCTTCGCGACCTTGTAGAGGTCCTTCTCATAATAGGCGGCGTCGGCCTGGTAGTTCATGCGGACGCGGTGGGCGCAGGGCCAGCGGCCGGTGATCATCGAGGTGCGGCTGGGGGTGCAGGCCGGCATCGTGCAATAGGCGCGCTCGAAATCCACGCCCTGGCCGGCGAGCCGGTCCATCGTCGGCATCGTGTCGAAGGGGAAGCCGGCCTTCTTCGTCAGGCCCGCGGCGTTCTGATCGGTGATCAGCAGGATCACGTTGGGCGGACGCTTGCCGCCTGCCTGCGGCCGGAAGGGCGCGGGCGTCGGCTGCAGCGCGGCAGCGCTCGCCTCCCCCGCCATGCCCACCGCCATCCCGGCGGCGATCGCGCCGCTCGATGCGTGGCGCAGGAAGGTCCGGCGATTGATCCGCCCGCTGCCGTTCTTCTCGCTCATTCCCGACCCTTTCCCACGCATGCACTTCGAAAAATGCAGCGCCGCACAGGGATTGCCTATGCGGCGCTGCAGGTACCGGCCAACCCAAGCGCATAGGGCCGCCCGGCGGAGACTTACCCTTAGAAGCGGACCCGCACGCCGAGGCGATAGACCGTCTCGAGGAAGCGGGTCTGCCAGACATAGCTCTGCCCCGCTGCGTTGAAGACGCGGGCGTTGCGCGCCGCGCCGCCGAGCAGATTGGTGGCGTTGAACGACAGCGTGACATTCTCGGTCGGGCTCAGCGTGCTCGACAGGTCGAGCGTGCCGCGGCCATCCTCGGTGGTGGGCAGCGCGCGCAGGGTGGATGCGGGATCGGGATCGACGACCTGGTCGTAGCTGACCACGAACTTGGAGCGGTAATTGTACGAGACGCGGGCCGAGAAGAACTTGTTCTCGTAGAACACCGATCCGTTGGCGATGTGGTTGGAAACGCCGGCGATCGGCTGCATGCCCGGAAGCGTCGCCGACAGCGCCTGCGACAGCTCGGATTTGTGGTCGAGATAGGTATAATTCGCCAGCACGCCGAAATTGCTGAGGAAGTTTGGAATCCATGGCGCCCGCAAGAACGTCCGGAACCCGGCCTCGACGCCGGAGATCCGGCCCTTGCCGCCATTTTCCGGCCGGCTGACCTGGATCGTACCGTACTGCGCATCGTCGATCACGCTCGACGTGGTGTTGATGAAGCCGGTGATGTCACGGTGGAACGCGCCCACCGTGATCGCGCCGCTGCGGCTGAAATAATATTCGAGCGACGCGTCGTAATTGGTCGAGCGCACCGGCTGGAGGTTCGGATTGCCGCTCGACGCCGCCGAGCAGGTAGTGGCGGTGGTGCCGGTGCAGGTGCCCGTGGCGCTTACCGTGATCGACGGATTGAGGTTGTCGAACGACGGCCGGGTACGGGTCTGGGTGAACGCCAGGCGCAGCTGCAATTTCGGCGTGAACTTCACGCGCGCGCTGACATTGGGCAGATAGTCTTCGTAGCTGTTGCTCTTGGTGATCGGGCTGATCGTCGTCACCGCAGTCGAGCCCGAGCCGGTCGTCACCCGCTGGATGCCGTTGATCGTGTCCTCGGTACGCACCGCGCGCAGGCCGATCAGGCCGTCGATCGGCACGCCGATGTCGATCGCATAATGGCCCTGGAGATAGGCGGCATAGCCCTTCTCGTTGCCGGTATAGACCGGATCACCGAACGCAGGCGCGCCCTTGGCCACGCCGCTGATCGTGCGCAGCGTATCGGCCTGGGCGAGGATGCTGTCGCGCGTGGGCGTGAGCCAGCTATGGATGGTGTCGACATCGTCGCCGCCGAACCCGGCCGGCGCGGAATTATATTCGAGCGGCAGCACGGTGAAGAGCTGCGCCGCCGGTGCGGTGCCGGTGCGCGAGACGTTGCGCGCGTCGAGATCGCGGTTGTTGTAGCGGATGCCGGTCTGGATCTTGTCGATGCCGAGGAAGCTCACCGGCGCTTCGAGATCGAGCCGGGCCTGCACGTCGCGA
Source organism: Sphingomonas sp. HITSZ_GF (assembly GCF_029543155.1). Taxonomy (GTDB): domain Bacteria; phylum Pseudomonadota; class Alphaproteobacteria; order Sphingomonadales; family Sphingomonadaceae; genus Sphingomonas. Next base: position 22,181 of record NZ_JARQXA010000009.1, read on the forward strand.
CCATGGTTGCGCTGCCCGGTCTCGCTGATGCCGGTCATGCGGAACGAGGTGGGGTTGAACAGATCGAAATTGTTGAGCGTGACGGTGCCGCCGCCCGCCCCCGTGCTCGTATCGAAGTTGAAGTTGCGGCTGGGCGCCGATTGCAGCGTGTAGTTGAAGGCGAAGACACGCTGCGTGTAGGTCGAATCGGTCAGCGCCAGATCGCCGGTGATCTTGAGCCGGCCGGGCTTCCAGATGAAGCCGCCGCCCGCCTGATAGGTGTCGGTGTGCGCATCGATCGCGTTCTGCACCCCGGTGGGGAAACCGCCGCCGGTCGCGGTCATGCTCTGCACAAGGTTGGTGCCGGGGAAATAGACCACGTTCGACAGCACGGCCGCGGGGCCGCTGTTGATCGTCAGGTTGCGGTTCTCGTTCTGGGCGCGATAGCCCTGGAACAGCCCGTCCAGATAGATTTCCAGGTTGTGGGCCGGGCGCCACTGGAACGCGGCCGAGGCCGACGGGCGCCAGCGCTTGCCGGTGGTATAGACGATGTTGACGAACGACGGATAGCGGATCGGCGCCGCCACCGTGCCGGGCGCGGTGGTGCGATAGAGAATCGACTGGCTGACATTGCGCGCGGAATCGAGGAAATTGTTGTTGGTCAGCGACCCTTCGACCAGCAGGCCCATCTCGCCGATGCCGGTCTTCCAGCGCGTGCTGGCGAGCAGGTTGAAGTCTGCCGCCAGCTTCTGCGACTGGTACCAGTGCACCCCGGTGACGCCGCCGACGATGCGGGTGCCCTTGAAATCGAACGGCTTGCGCGAGCGGACGTCGACCAGCCCGGCAATGCCGGCTTCCTGAAGATTGGCGCTGCCCGACTTATAGACGTCGATCCGCCCGATGCTGCTCGCCGGGAAATCCTGGAGCGCGACCGAGCGGCCCTGCGCCGTGAAGATGTCGCGGCCGTTATAGGTGGTGGTGACGTCCGGCAGGCCGCGCACGCGGGTGCCCGACGCCTCGCCCTCGGCGCGGGTGACCTGCACGCCGGTGATGCGCGCGAGCGATTCCGCCGCGGTGACATCGGGCAGCTTGCCGACATCCTCGGCCACCACCGAGTCCACGATCTGATCGGCTTCCTGCTTCACCGCCTGCGCGGTCTCGAGACTGCGGCGGATGCCGCTGACGACGATCGCCTGGGAGGGATCTTCCTCCGGCACTGCCTGCGTGCCGGCGTCGGGCGTGGCGGGCGTGCTCTGGGCCGGAGCCGACTGGGTATAGGCGATGTTGCGATCGGCCGCGCGCCGCTTGAGGATGACGCCGTTGCCGTTCATCACCGGCACGAGATCGGTGCCGGCGAGCAACACGCGCAGTGCCGCGGCGACGTCCATCGTGCCCTGCACGCGGTTGATCGAGATGCCGTCGACGATCGAGCTGGGCGCGAGGATCTCGATCCCCGCCTGCCGCGCAAACAGCGGGATGCCCGAGCTGGCCGGCTGCGCCGCCACATCGAACCGTCGTACCTGCGCCATGGCCTGTGCCGCGGGCGCCGTGCCGCAGATGATGGCGGCGCTGGCCAGCAGATACGTGTGTGCGCGACTCATGATCCAATTCCCTCCCCGGTCGTTCGGCGCCATCGACAGACGCTCTATGGATACACGAGCGGAGTGCGCGACGTTTCCGTCAGCGCGCGGGGAATCTTTTTCGCGAGAGGCGGATTTCGTCGCCGCGGAAGGTCAGCTCGACATTGAGCGAGGCGCTGAGCATCGCCGCGAAATTCTCCGGCTTGTCGAGCTTGAACAGCCCGACCAGCCGCTCATGGGCGAGCGACGGATCGGCGAGCACGAGCTGCTGGCGATTATAGCGGTTGAACTGCGCGATTGCCTCGCCGAGCGTCTCGTTCTCGAGCGCGATGTCGCCATTGCGCCAGGCAAGCGCGCGCTCGATCTTCGCGGGCTGCGTCACCACCGAAGGCGTGGCGACGCCCGGGCGGAAGGTGGCGCAATCGCCTGCCTTGAGGATCGTCATCTCGCCCGAGGAATTGGGCTGCCAGACGGCGACCGTACCTTCGGTGACGGCAACCTGCACGCCGTCTGATCCGCGGCTGACGGAAAAGGCGGTGCCCACCGCGCGCGCCTGGGCGATGCCGGCATCGACGATGAAGGGGCGCGTGCGATCCTTGGCGACCTGGAACCAGGCCTGGCCGCCTTCGAGCGCGATGCGGCGGCTGTCGCGCGCCATGGTGATACGCAGCGCGCTGGCGGTGTTGATCGTCGCGACCGAACCATCGGCCAGCGGCAGGCGGCGGATCTCGCCGCGCTCGGTGGCGACATATTGGCTGTTCAGATGCGACCAGCCGAGCACCCCGGCGAACGAGGCGGCAAGCGCGCCGCCCGTGCCCGCGAGCATCCAGCGCCGCGACACGCCCTTGCCGCGACGAGGTGCAGCATCGACGTTCGGCGCCAGCGTGTTTTCGATGACGCTGAGCCCGGCCATGCTGCGCAGCAAAGCGCCTTCGTGCCGCGGGTTGCGCCGCAGCCAGGCATCGAGTTCGGCCCGATCGGCAGCGGCGACCGGATGGCGCAACGCCCAGGCGGCGGCTTCGCGTTCAATGCGATCGGGCACGGCGTCCCTCCTCACGCATCGCGAACGCAGGTTCGTCATTGGGAATGGTCAGCTGCTTGAGCACGGCGCGCAGACTGCGGCTGGCGTCGTTCTCGACGATCGCCTCGCTCACTCCCAGCGTCGCCGCGATCTCCTTCTGGCTCAGCCCCTCGACCTTGCGCATGATGAAGATGCGGCGCGCGCGATCGGAAAGCGTCGCCATTGCCGCCTTCACCCGGTTGAGTTCCTGGCGCGCGGCGGCGATGCGATCGGGGCCGGGCGTATCGTCCCAGGCACGCATCTCGATCTCGTGATCGAGCGTCTCCAGCCGCACGACCGAGGCGCGGCGGCGCTGCTGCACGGCAAGGCGGCGGGCAATGGTGAAGAGATAGGCGCGCGGCTCGTCGATCGCATCGACGTCGCGCAGCTGGGCGAGACGACAATAGCATTCCTGCACAATGTCCTCGACCTCGATCGCCTCGATGAATCGCCGGCTGAGCCAGACTCGCAGGTCATGCTCGTGCGGCAGGATCTCCCGCCCCACCCATGCTGCCAGAGCCTCCCGGTTCGTGCGCATCGGCTTCTAGTTCTTCCCCGGAGCCGATGCCAGGCCGCGCATCCAGTTCTGCAATTGGGCGAGCAGGCGATCGCGGATTTCAGGCCGCTCTGCGGCAAGATCGCGCGATTCGATGGGGTCCGCCGCCATATCGAAGAGCTGGACATCGGCGCCGCCGGCATTGGCGAGCAGCTTCCAGTCGCCGTCGCGGATCGCATAGCGCGGCGACTTGTCCTGCGGGCGATAGGGCTGGCCGGGCTGCGCCTTCGCGCCTTCCCTGCCGTACGCCCAGAAGATCGGTGCCCGCCGGGTGACCGGCTGGCCCTGCAGCACCGGGGAAAGATCGACGCCGTCGCTGCCCGCCGGCGCCTTCGCGCCGACGATCGCGGCGATCGTCGGCATCAGATCGACCCCCTGCCCCACGGTCGTCTCGTCGCGGGTGCCCGGCTTCATATGGCCGCGCCAATAGAGGATCAGCGGCTGACGGATGCCGCCTTCGTAGAGGCTGAGCTTGCGGCCGCGCAGATTGGCCACGCTGCCGGGCGCGGTGCTGTTGGGACCATAATAGCGCTGGAGCCCCGAGGGGCCGTTGTCCGAGGTGAAGATCACCAGCGTGTTCTCGAGCTGGCCCATCTGGTCGAGCCGGTCGAACAGGCGGCCGAGCGTCTTGTCCATCTTGACCAGGCTGGCGAGGAACCGGTCGTCGTCCGAGCTCTCGCCCTTGCCCATCACTTCGGAAAGCGACTCATCGTCGGGCGCCCAGGGATCATGGACGTCGTTGAGCCAGAGGTTGACGAACCACGGCCTGTCGGCGTGCTGCGCGACGAAATCGACGGTCATGTCGGCATAGAGCCGCGTCAGGTTGGTCTTGATCTCCCAGAAGCGGGCGCCCTGCCCCAGCTTGTCCGACTGTTCGGCGAGGAAGCGCTCCTGATCGGAGACCAGCACGCGCGGGCCGAGCCCTTCGAAGGTGGTGAAGCTCTGGTCGAAGCCATAGGCCGTCGGCCAGGGCGCATCGTCGATGTCGCGGCCACCGCCCAAATGCCATTTGCCGATATGCGCAGTGGCATAGCCGGCGCCCTTGAGCAGCTTGGCCAGGGTCGGCAGCTTGGGATCGAGGAAGTTCGTCTGGCCGATCTCGGCATCGCGAGCACGCGTGTCGGTGATGCCGACAAAGCCGACGCTGGCCGGATAGCGACCGGTGAGGAAGCCGGCGCGCGACGAGGAGCAGATCGGCGCGGCATCGTAGAATTTGGTGAGCAGCACGCCCTCGCGCGCCAGGCGATCGATATTGGGGGTCTGGACCTTGCGGTTGCCCATCACCGACAGATCGGCAAAGCCCATGTCGTCGACCAGCACGAACAGGATGTTGGGCGCGCGCTGGGCCGGAGCGGGTTTGGCGACCGGGGGCTTTGCCGGCGCGGTCTGGGCGGCAACGCTCGCCGGAAGAGCCGTCAGCGCCAGGGCCGCGACTGCGCAGCCCGCACCGAACCTGAACCGCGTCGTCCGCCTGCCCTTCATCGCTGCCTCCCGTTACCCCTGCGCGATATGCTCCGCGCTGCCAGTACGGGCCGAAGCATAGCATCGGGGCCGAGTCCTGCAATGATTTATATTATCATTCCTAGCTGAAGATTTTCTACTTCAGGCTGGAAGGCGGCGATCGACGGGCCGGAGACGATCCCCGGCCCGCCGCTGCCCGTTTCAGAACTTCAGCTGCGCGCCGACCGTGAAGGTGCGCCCCAGTACCGCGCTATAGACAGCGCTATAGTTGTTGCGGTTGCCGCTGTCGGTGCCGGTGGGAAGGAACGGGCCGTATTTGTTGAACAGGTTCCGGACCGTTCCGTAGAACCGCAGGTTCGGGTTGCGAAGCGACGGTGTGAGGCTGAAGCTGATGTCGTGCCTCGTGTAGGACGGCACGTGCAGGAACAGCGGATTGGTGATCCCGCGCGCCGCGAACTCGGCGGGTTCCGAATTGTCGTCGAGCGCCGGGCCGATATAGGCGGTGGTCCATTTCAGGCTGAACCGCGGCATGGTCCAGCCGAAGCTCGCGCGAGCGACGTCGGTCGAGTCTCCCACTTCGCCTGCGCCGTCGAGCACCTCCACGCCCTCTGCCGTGCGATATTGCGCGGTGAGTTCGAGCAGGTGGGTGTAGGAACCGGTCAGGTTGAAGCGGCCCGGAATGCCGAGCGATTGCAGGTTGAACCGGTAGGACAGCGCGAAATCGATGCCGCGCCGGCGCATCTGCTCCTCGTTGATCACCTGGTTGAGGATGCCGGTGAGCTGGCCATCGGCGCCGCGGGTGATCTTGTCGCAATAGGCGCTGGCCTGGCCCGCCGGCGACGAATAGCAGATGAACTGCACGTCCTCGGGCTCGATCTCGCGGATCGCGTTCTTCACGCGGATGTCCCAATAGTCGACGCTGGCCTGGAAGCCGTTGAAGATCCCGCCGGGATTGAGGACCATGCCGGCGGTGAAGGTGTAGCCGGTCTCCTGCATCAGATCGGGATTGCCGCTCTCGGGCAGGTTGATGTCGGCGCCCGAGGCGTGGAAGGCGCCGCCGGAGGCGATCGCCGCGGCGATGCCGGGATTGGCGCGGCAGTTCTGCGCGATCGTGCCCGCCGTCGTCGCGGTCACGCCGTTGCAGAGGTCGTTCACGTCATCGGTGTCCATCCGGAGCGGCGCGTAGAGCTCGGTGATCGTCGGCGCGCGCTCGGCGCGGCTGAAGGTGCCGCGGAAGCCCAGCCCCTTCACCGGCCGCCACTGCCCGCCGACCCGGTAGGAATAGGTCGTGCCGACATTGGGCAGGTCATATTGGGTGACGCCGAACGCGCCGTCGACCGTCAGCCGGTAGAAGAAGGGTGTGTCGCGCAGCAGCGGCACCGAGACTTCCGAATAGAGCCCCGCCGACTTGATGCTCTTGTCGTAGGACGGGATATAGCCCCAGAAGCTCAGCCCGCCATCGGTGATCGCGTCGCTGTGGCTCTTGGTGGCGTCGCGGCGCAGCTCGAAGCCGATCGCGACCTGGACCGGCCCGGCCGGCAGCGCGAAGGGCGATCCGGTGAGGTTGCCGCTCACCGTGTCCTGGCGGTTGACCGCGACATATTCGGCATTGTCGCGGATATAGTCGGCCATCGCCGGGGTGACCGAGCCGAGGCCGAACAGGTTCAGCGGAACGCATCCGGCGGCGCGGGCGGCGGCATCGGCGCAGACGATCTCGCCGTTGATCGTGGTGACGTTCAGCGCGTTGTGCACATTCGCATAGTTGACGCCGTTCTCGCGGACCTGGTCCTGCTTGTAGCGGCCATAGCCATAAGTCAGGTCCCATTCCCAATCGCCGAAGACCTTGCCTTCGAGCCCCAGCCAGCCGCGCAGCGTGTCGCGCTTGTTGCGCGCGCCGAGCGGGCCGAGCTCGTCCATGCGCCGCCCGAAGGTGACGCCGCTCGCCGGCGCGGCAGCGCGGATGGCGGCGGGGATGAACGGGTTGGTGAGCGGGATGCGGCCGACCGTGTACTGGCCGCTGTCGCCATAGTCGTCGCCATATTCGAGGCTGGCCGACGAGCGGGCGCCGAACGTCTCGATATGCGAGTAGAGCACGCTGCCCGTGAGCCGCAGTGTGTCGCTGAAATCGTAGCGCATCTTGAACGCCGTGCTCAGATTCTCCCGCGACATGACGATCGGATCGCGGGTGCGCAGGTCATAGCCGTTGACGCTCGACACATAGTTCGACTGGAGCCCCGAGCCGTTGTAGAAATATTTGCTGAGGAACAGGCCGCCGGGGATGTCGCCGCTGACGTTCGGCGTGGTGAGCTTGTTGGTGCTCTGGCTGTAGCTCACCGATTTCAGCGCCCAGTCGCGATCGGCGCCCTGGAGCGGGTCCTGCTTCTGATAGGTGACCGCGCCCATCACATAGAGCCGGTCGTCGAAGAACTTGTGGCCGGCGGCGAACGAATATTCGCGCGAATCGCCGGCACCGTCGTTGGTCGCGGTGCCCTGCACGCGCGCCTTGATGCCGTTGAGGTTGTTCTCGGTGATCACGTTGACAACACCGGCGATCGCGTCCGATCCATAGACGGCCGAGGCGCCGCCGGTGCTGATCTCGACGCGCTCGACATAGAAGGTCGGCAGCGTCGCCATGTTGACCGCGATGCCGTTCGACGCTTCCGAGACGGTGCGGTGCCCGTCGATCAGGGTCAGCGTGCGGCTGCGGCCGGCGCCGCGCAGTTCCACCGACGACAGGCCGCTGTTGCTCGTATCGGTCTGGCCGCTGGACAGGCTGTAGTCGACATCGACGCCGGGCACATCGGCCAGCGCCTCGCCCAGATCGGCATAGCCATGCTCGTCCAGGTCTTCCTTTTCGACGGTGCGCACCGGCGTGGGCGTATCGATGGCGAGCTGGCGCAGGCGCGATCCGGTCACGACGATCATCTCGTCATCCTTCTTGCGCTCGTCCTGCGCGTCGGCGCCGCGATCCTGGGCATGCGCCGGCGCTGCCGCCGCAATCGTCAGAACCGCGGCCATGCCGGTCGATAGGTACAGTCTCGTTCGCAACCCCATGTTTCCCTCGCTCTATCAAGATTTTCCCATGTCGGAGACGTCCCATGTCCGAGACGTGGACCGTCGGGCGTGCCGAAAGGGCACGCGAAAGATCGTTCCGTTCAGGAGCCCCTCACGCCCCGACCGGCCCTTCGGCTCGGCGACCGGGGATCATTATCTGTCGAACGTCACTTCATCGGGGAGGCACCGGCGTCGCGAAGCGCCGGCCCGGCAATCGACTGCTCCCGCAGGCCGACCGCGATTTCCACCCCTGTGGATGGAATGTTCAACCGATGTGGTTCAAGGGCAAGTCAGATCGCTTGAACCGACAGTTAAGGGCGCTGGAACCGAAGCTTCATTCGGCGGCGTCCGGCCCTTGGCCGAGCAGCAGCGCCGGCGGCTCGAAGGCGACGGGATCGCCGCGGAAGCTGTCGAGGATGTCGCCGGTCAGACGCGAGGTCGCCAGCGACTGGCTGTCCTGGGTGGCGCGCATCACGACATGGATATGGCCGGCATCGGGCACCCCGTCGCGCTCCGACAGGATGGTGAGGCCGACCGGCACGACGCAGCGCGCCATCGTCGCCACCGCGAAGCCGCCCATCGCCGCGGCGACGAGCACCGAAGCGCTCTTGCTGCGCAGCACGATCTGGAAATCGAGCGCCTCCGCATCCGAACGGCCGGTGAGCGCGGCGATGGTGGCGCGGTAGATCGGCGATTCGTCGGCGAACAAGGCGAGCGGCAGCGGCCGGCGCAGATGCGTGTCGTGCTCGCTCGAGGTGACCCAGGCGATCGGCTCGCGGCGCAGCACCAGATCCTCGGGCTCGGGATTGGCGGCGGCGAGGATCGCGAGATCGAGATCGCCCGCGGCGAGCATCTGGACCAGCACCGGGCTGGTATTGGCGACGATGTCGACATTCACGCCGGGGAAGCGCGCGTTCAGCCGGCGCAGCACTGCCGGCAGGATCACCACGGCATAATCGTCGGGGATGCCCAGCCGCACCCGACCCTCGACCTTCGCCCCGTGCATCTGATCGACCAGCCGATCGTGCGCGATCACGATCTGGCGGGCCTGGGCGACGAGCTGCAGCCCCTTCTCGGTGAAGGTCACGCCCCGCCCCTGCTTGGTGAACAGCGCGTGGCCGAGCAGGTCCTCGAGCCGCCGCATCTGCATGCTCACCGCGGGCTGCGAGCGATAGACGAGCTGGGCCGCGCGCTTGAAGCTGCCGGTGTCGGCAAAGGCAACGAGCGTGCGGAGCAGCTCGAGGTCCAGATTTATCCGCATGCGTCTGTTCCAGCGCCCTTAACTGTCGGTTCAAGCGATCTGACTTGCTCCTGAAGGGTATCGGCCGATGATTTCCGCAGCAAGTGGAGGGCGCAAATCGTGACGATCGGCAAGAAGCGGAAGGACTGGAAACTGGGGGCGTGCGCGGCAGCGATCACGCTGGCGATGGCGGCGGCCGGCGCGCAAGCGCAGGACCTGAAGCTCATCCCCGGACAGCGCGTGCTGAAGAGCGGCGAGCGGCTCGATTTCGAAGCGGGCACGCTGATCGTGCCCGAGCATCACGGCAAGGCCGGGGGGCCGCCGATCACCATTCCGTTCGAGCGCTACAAGGCGCGGCACCCGTCGGGCGCGTCGCCGATCTTCTTCCTGGCCGGCGGCCCCGGCGATTCCGCACTCGACCGGCTCGACAAGCCGACGGGCCAGGCGGACGTCGCCTTCTATTCCGAGTTCGCCGACGTCGTCTTCTTCGACCAGCGCGGCGGCGGCCGCTCGCTGCCGCACATGACCTGCCCGGACACGGTCACCTTGCCGCTCGATCACCCCGCCAGGGCCGAGGAACGGATCGCGGCGATGCGCAAGATCGCGACCGCCTGCCAGGCCTATTGGACCGGGCGCGGCATCGACCTGACCGCCTTCACCACGCCGGAGAATGGCGACGACGTCGTCCAGCTCGCCAAGGCGCTGGGCTATGACCGGATCTCGCTGGTCGGCGGCAGCTATGGCTCGCATCTCGGCCTGTCGCTGATGCGCCGCCATCCCGAGATCATCGACCGCGTCGTGCTGCGCGGAATCGAAGGCCCCGATGATACCTATGACGTGCCCTCGGGCACGCTCGGCGCGCTCTCGCGCATCGCCGCGGCAGCAGAAGCCGCGCCCGAGCTGGCGGGTGCGATGCCTGCGGGCGGGCTGATCGCGGCATTGAAGACCGTGGAACAGCGGCTCGATGCCAAGCCGGTGACCGTCACCGTCACGACCAAGGGCAAGAGCAGCAGCATCACGCTGAGCGGCGAGGACGTGCGGCTGATCGCCCGGCACGGCGCGCGCGACAAATCACCCTGGCCAGCCTTCGTCCTGCGCATGTATCGCGGCGACTACAGCGAGCTCGCCAAGGAGGCGCTGGACGAGCGCACGATCGGCATCGAAGGGCCGATGCACTTCATGATGGACTGCGCCTCCGGCATCTCGGACGAACGCCGGCGCCAGATCCTCGCCGATCCCGCGGCCAAGGTGCTGGGCGACATCAACGAAGGCTATTTCGCCACCTGCGACCTGTGGCACGCCCCCGATCTGGGCGCCGAATTCCGCTCGCCGGTGCGCTCGGCCATTCCGATCCTGATCTTCCACGGCACCTGGGACACCAACACGCCGCTGGAGAATGCCGAGGTCACCGCCCGCTGGTTCAGCAACGGCGCCTTCGCCCATGTCGAGGGCGGCACCCATCCGGTGCTCGACGAACTCTACCGGCAATGGGCGCCGATGCGCCCGACGATCCGCAAGTTCCTTGAAGGCGGCAAACCCGAGCTGCCGGCGACGATCGCCTTGCCCAAGACGATTTTCGACAAGCCCGAACAATGAAGAACGCGCCCCAAGGCGCGTCGATTTCCCCGCAGGAGTACCCCATGCATCCATACCGTGAAGCGCGCGAGGCCGCGCTGTGACCGCTATTGCCTCCCCGATCGAGACGCTCGAGCCGACCGCCGCCGAGCTCCCCCGCTTCGCCGATGTCGCCGCTGCCGCCGAGCGGCTGGCCGGCCATGCGGTGGAGACCCCGCTGCTCGAATCCGATGCAGTCAACCGGCTGGTGGGCGGCCGGCTGCTGGTGAAGGCCGAAGTGCTGCAGCATGGCGGCGCGTTCAAGTTCCGCGGCGCGTTCAACCGGCTGGTGCAGCTCGACGCGGAAGAGCGCACGCGCGGCGTGGTCGCCTTCTCCTCGGGCAACCACGCCCAAGGCGTGGCCGCGGCGGCGCGACTGCTCGGCATCCACGCGACGATCGTGATGCCGGCCGACGCCCCGGCGATCAAGGTCGCCGCCACGCGCGAGCATGGCGCCGAGATCATCACCTATGACCGCTTCACCGAAAGCCGCGAGGAGATCGCCGCACGGCTGGCGCGCGAGCGCGGATCGACCTTGGTCCCCTCGTTCGACGATTTCCACATCATCGCCGGACAGGGCACAGCCGGGCTGGAGCTGGTGCGCCAAGCCCGTGACGTGGGCGCCCGGCTCGACGATGTGGTGATCTGCTGCGGCGGCGGCGGGCTGACCGCCGGCTGCTCGCTGGCGATCCGCGAGCTGACCCGCGACACGCGGATCTGGTGCGCCGAGCCGGCGGCGTTCAACGACCATCAGCGCTCGCTGGAGGCCGGGCGACGCCTGGCCAACGATCCTTCCGCGCGCAGCATCTGCGACGCGCTGCTCGCGCCCGAACCGGGCCTGCTCACCTTCGCGATCAACCGCGAGACGCTGACGGGCGGACTGGCGGTGACCGATCAGGAAGCGCTCGACGCCGTCGCCTTCGCCTTCCGCCACTTCAAGCTGGTGCTGGAACCGGGCGGCGCGGTCGCGCTCGCCAGCGTGCTGTTCGGCCGCATTCCGAGCGAAGGGCGGACGATCGCGGTGGTCTGCTCGGGCGGAAATATCGAGGCGGAGATGTTCGCCCGGGCACTCGGCGTCGGCGCATGAACCGTTTCGACTATCCGATCGAGATCGCCCGGCCTGACATTGCGCGGTGGCGCGCCGGCAATCGCGGAATCGACTATGTGTGGACGTACAAGTCCCGCCGGCCGGGGCCGCATGTCTGGATCAACGCGATCACCCACGGCAAGGAGATATGCGGCGCGATCGCGCTCGATCATCTGCTGCGCCGCGGGCTGCGGCCCGAACGCGGCACGCTGACGATGAGCTTCGCCAACATCTCCGCCTTCGCTTCGATCGACCGCGACAACCCGCTTGGCCGGCGCTTCGTCGATCAGGACATGAACCGGGTATGGGACAAGCTGGACAGCGATGCCCACAGCATCGAGCTGGACCGTGCCCGCGCGCTGGCACCACTGGCGGAGGAGGCCGATTACCTGTTCGACCTCCACGCCATGTCGCACCCCACCGAGCCGCTGGTGATCGTCGGGCGCACCGGCCAGCCCGAAAAGGTGGCGCAGGGGGTGGAGCTGGTCCGCCGCATCGGCGCGCCGACGCTGATGGTCACCGATCGCGGCCATGACGCGGGGCTGCGCCTGCGCGACTATCGCGGCTTCGGCGACCCGGCGAGCCACCAGGTCGCGCTGGTGGTCGAGTGCGGCGGCTGGTGGGCGGCGGAGAGCGTGACCTTCGCGCTCGAGTTCATCCGGCGCGTGCTGACCGGGTTCGAGATGGCCGATCCCAGCCGGCTGGGCCTGCCGCGGCTGCGCGAGCAGACCCGCCCCTTCCGCCTGGTCCGCTCGACCGAGACGGTGACGATCCACGATGCGGACTTCCGCTTCGCCCAGCCCTTTCGCGGTGATGAGATCATCGCCAAGGCCGGCACGCTGGTCGCGCTCGACGGCGATCGCGAGGTGCGCACGCCATTCGACGATTGCTTCCTGATGTTCCCGGTCAATAAACCCGAACCCGGCGTGACCGCGGTTCGCTTCGGCCATGTCAGCGAAATCGCATGAGGAACGCATGACCCACGCCATCGAGCCGATCGCCTGCCCCGCCACCGCCCCGCCGGGCGGCCATTACAGCGCCGCAGTCGCGGTGGGCGACCTGGTCTTCATCTCCGGCCAGCTGCCGATCCTGCCCGACGGCGGCCACACCGCCGATCGAGACTTCGACGCCCAGGCCGAAGTGGCGCTCGACAACTTCCTCGCCGTCGCGGCGGCGGCGGGCGCAGCGCCCGGGGACGTCGCGAAGGTCACCGTCTATGTCGTCGGGATCGAGAACTGGCCGCGGTTCAACCGGCTCTATGCCGCGCGCATGGGCGAGCACCGCCCTGCCCGTGCGGTCGTGCCGGTCCCCGAGCTGCATTATGGCTATCTGATCGAGATAGAGGGCGTCGCCGTCCGCTCGCGCGGCTGATCCGCCTCAGGGCTTGGCGGTGACGAAGCGGAAGGTCGGCGTGATCGCGCGATAGGGCACGGTGATGTGCGTCTCGCCCGCAAGCTTCTCGAACCGCGACGACAGGCCAAGCGCCGCGAGGCGACCGTTCAGCGCCTCGGCATCGGCGGGGATCATCATCGGGTCCTTCTCGCCGACGAACAGCATCAGCCGGCTGACCGGCCCGGCCGGCTTCGCTGCAGCCAGCCGATCGGTGAAGGCCTTCTCCTCCGCCAGGATCGCCTTGTCGCTCCACCAGATCGACGGGCTGGCCGCGATGATCGCCTCGAACGCGTCGGGCCGGGTATAGAGCATGTGCAGCGCGAACAGGCCGCCGAGCGAATGGCCGAACAGCGACTGGCGCTTCGCGTCGACCGGATAGCGGCGCGCGATCTCGGGGCGGAGCTGGTCGAGCAGGAAATGCGCGAAGACTTCGTTGCCGCCGGTCTTCACCACCGGCTGGCCAGCCGGCCATTTCGCGGTCCAGGGCAGAGTCAGGTCATTGGTGCGCGCCGGGATGTCATAGACCTGGTCGTGCGGATAGCCGACGCCGACGACGATCACCCCGCCGCCCGCTTCCTTGGCAAATTCCTCGATCCGCCGCTCGCCGGCAAAGCCGGGGAAGAAGGCGTTGGCGTCGAGCACATAGAGCACCGGAAAGCCGCCCGCCGGCGCCGGCTGGGTGGGTTTCGAGACATAGATGCGATAGCCCTGCCCGCCCTCCCTGGCGGTGAGATCGAAGGTCTCGGTACCGGGCAGCACATAGGCGGGAGCAGGAGCCGGCGCGGTCTGGGCGAGCGCGGGACCGGCACCAAGCAATGCCAGCGCGGCGAGACAGGAAAAGGGGCGCATCTTCACTCCTCAGGCCGCGAGCTGGTTCTTGTAGATCGTGCCGTCCTTGACGATCAGCAGCAGGTTGCGGGCATGGTCCTCGAGCAGGCGCAGATCGTCGAGCGGATTGCCGCGGACGAGCAGCAGGTCGGCCCAGGCGCCTTCCTTCACCACGCCGAGCGGCGCTGCGCGATAGGGATTGCGCTTGCCGCAGCGCGCGAACAGCTCGCAATTGCCCGAAGTGGCGATGCGCAGCACCTCGGCATTGGAGAAGATCGCGCCGAGCCGCGGCAGCATCGCATTCTCGGTGCGCGATTCCGCGGTGCGCGAGAACAGGTCGGTGCCGAAGGCGACCTTCACCCCATGCTTCTTCGCCAGCCCCACGCTCGAGCGCCAGCCGGCATCGCCGAGCGATTCATGCGCCTTCTCCATCTGCGCCGGGCTGAGGATGTTGTCGCCATTCTCGAACGGCTGGGTGGAGAGCCAGGCGCCCTTCGCGGCCATCATCGCGGCAGTGGCATCGTCGATCAGATGGCCATGCTCGATCGAGAGCACCCCGGCCTCGAGGCAGCGCCGCACGCCCGCCGCGGTATAGACATGGGCGCAGGCATAGGTGCCCCAGTCGGTCGCCGCCTGCACGATCGCGCGCAGCTCCTCGGGAGTGAACTGCAGCGTATCGATCGGATCGAAGTCCGACGTGACGCCGCCGCCGGCCATGATCTTGATCTGCGTGGCGCCGCGCTTGAACTGCTGGCGGGCGGCGGCGAGCACTTCGGGCACGCCGTTCGCCACCGCGGTCATCCCCGAGCGGCGATAGCGCGAAGCCGCGCCGCCGAGCGTGGGCGGCAGCTCGTCCGACGGATCGAAGTCGCCATGCCCCGAAGTCTGCGAGATGGGCGCCCCGCTCGGATAGCAGCGCGGCCCCGGCATGATGCCGCGATCGATCGCATCGCGGATGCCGAAGATCGATCCTGCGGTGTCGCGCACCGTGGTGAAGCCGCGCAGTAGCTGGCGCTCGGCATCCTTGAACACGAGCGCGACGCCCACCGGATCCTCCGCCCCCATCCAGGGCACGCCCTTCACCGCCGCCATGTGCCAATGCGCATCGGTGAGCCCGGGCATCAGCGTCTGCCCTGCCCCGTCGATCACCGTGGCGCCGGCGGGCACCGGGATGTCACCGGCCGAGACCGCGTCGATCCGGTTGCCGGTGATCCGCACGTTGCGTGGCTGCCTGGCGCTGCCGGTGCCGTCGAACAGATAGGCGCCGCGGATCAGGATCGTCGACGTCGCGGGATCGGGGGCGCGGGCGGCGCCGAGCAACGGCGCGCCCAGCAACCCGCCCAGCGCGGTGCGGCGGCTGAGGTTCATCGCCATTATGCCGCTGCACCCGTGAAGCGCTCGACTCCGTCGACGAAGGTGCGCAGCACGCCGGTCTTGAGATACTGGTCGGTCGGCACGGTCAGCAGGTCGCGATCGAGCACGACCAGGTCCGCCAGATAGCCGGGCGCGATCCGGCCCATGCGATCCTCGGTGAAGCCGGCATAGGCGGCGGTGCGCGTATAGGCGGTGAGCGTCTGTTCGATCGAGATGCGCTGCTCGGGATGCCAGCCATTGGGGTTGGCGCCGTCGATCGTGTGCCGCGTCACCGCCGCATCGATGCCGGTCAGCGGATCGATCGGCGCGACCGGCCAGTCCGAACCGAAGCAGGTGGTCACGCCGGCCTTGAGCAAGGTGTGGAAGGCATAGGTGCGGTCGAGCCGCTCCTCGCCGATCCGCTTGACTGCCCAGCGGCCGTCATCGGCAGCATGATAGGGCTGGACCGAGGCGATGATCTTCTGCTTCGCCATGCGGTTCCAGGCGCCCGGGCTGAGATGCTGGGCATGCTCGATGCGGAAGCGCCGGTCGCGCGCGCCGTTGCGGCGGGCGGCATCGAGATAGATGTCGAGCACCGTATCGTTCGCTTCGTCGCCGATCGCGTGGGTGGTGATCGGCATGCCCGCCGCATCGGCCGCGGGTATCCATTCGCGCATGTCCTCCACGCGCGTGGTCCACACGCCGCGCGTGTGGGGATCGTCGGTATAGGGCTCGTGGAACCGCGCGGTGCGCGCGCCGAGCGAGCCGTCGGACACGCATTTGAGCGAGCCCCAGCGCACCCAGTCGTCGCCCCGCCCTTCGGCCTTCACCAGCGCATGCATCTTCTCCCAGTCCCTGAGCGGAACGAAGGAATAGAAGCGCAGCCCGGTGGGGCCCTTGGCGCGGAGGCGCCGGGCGGCGTCCTGCACCGACCAGTCGATCTCCGTATTGTGGACCTGCGCGACACCCTTGCTCAGCGCGTTCTCGATACCGCGCTTCATATATTGCTCGATCATCGCCTCGGTCGGCGGCGGGATAACCTCGAGCACCCGCCTCTTCGCATTGTCCTTGACCACACCGGTCGGCTCGCCGCGCTCGTCACGCTCGATCACCCCCCCGGGGATATCGGGGGTGTTGCGATCGATGCCGGCAACCTTGAGTGCTGCCGAATTGAGGAACAGCGAGTGGAGATCGGTGCGCGGGATCGCGATCGGGATATCCCCGGTGACCGGATCGACCCACTCCTTGCGCGGCAGCTGGCCGCCGAAACGCTGCTCGTCCCAGGGGCCGCCGGTGAGCCACTGGCCCTGCGGCACGTCGCGCACCGCCTTGCCGATCCGCTCAACCCATTCGGCACGCGAGCGCACCTCGAGCAGGTCGGGCTGGGTCAGGTTGGGCGAGCCGAGCAGGAAGTGCGTGTGGCAATCGGTGAAGGCGGGCATGACGAACGCCCCCTTGCAATCGATCACCCGCGTCCGCTTGGTCGTGGCCGAGCGGACCGCGCGCGATCCGACAGCGGCGATGCGATTGCCGGCAATGCCCACGGCATCCGACATCGCGCCGCCCGCGGTCCACACCCGCGCATTGATCAGCGCAATGTCGAGGGTGCCCGCTTCGGCGAAGGCCGGACCGCACAGCATCGCTGCTGCCCCTGAAGCGACGAAACCCCGTCGCGAAATCTCATAGGGCACGGTCCGACCTCCTTGTTCTACACATTCGTTCTACGCACGGATCGATGCGCAGGAAACTGCATCAATCCATACCCGCGCCGATCACCGATATTCGAGCTGGATGCCGAAGGTACGGGGACGGGTGCGGACATCGAAGTCGCGCGTGCCGATACCCGCAGCGCCGACGATGAAGTGGTTCTGGTTGGTGACGTTGTCGACGAACAGCGTCGCGCGGACATGGTCCGATGCCTCGACCGCGAAGCGGACGCTGCCGATCAGCTGGTCTTCGCCGCGCGAGGTGAGCCGCACGCCGCCGCTGACCGTGCGGTCTTCCTGCGGCGAAGTGTAGTTCAGCGCGCCCGACAGGTTCGCCTTGCGGCCGCCGATCGAGAACGCATAGTCGGCCGTGCCCGCGATCGTCGTTGCCGGCGAGCGGTTGAGCCGGTCGCCCTTGTCGAACAGCGCGACGCCGTCCGAGATCACCGGCGCATCGAGCGTCAGGTCGTTCCAGTTGCCCGCCACCGACAGCGTGAAGGCCGGAGTGACACGGGCGGTGAGCTTGGCATCGACGCCGAAGCCGCTGGCCGAGGTGCCGTTGACCAGCGCAGTGACCACCGCCTGGTTGAACGGAATGCGCAGCGACTGCTGCACGTCCTGCCAGTCGATATAATAGACCGCGCCCTCGAAGGTCAGGTTGCCGCCCAGCCCGGTCTTCAGGCCCACCTCATAGTTGTTGAGCCGGTCAGGCTTGAGCGTCGGGAAGCTCGCGGGCACCAGGCCCTGGAACTGCAGCGCACCGCTGCGGAAGCCCTGCGAGTAGGAAGCATAGGCGTTGGTGGTCGCAGCGGGCTGCCAGCTGAGCACGACGCGCGGCGTGACGGCGCTGAAGTTCGCCTTCACCGGCGCAGCGACCGGCACTTCGGCGCGCGCCGAGACACGGTCCTTGAAGTAGCGCAGGCCGCCGGTCAGCTTGAGCTGGCCGAATTCCTGGGTCGCCTCGCCGAAGATCGCGAACGCGTTCGAGCGGTCGATGCCGGTATAGTTGAAGAAGTTCGGATCGGTCGCCTGGATCAGCTCGTCCCGCGCCGAGCGATAGCTGCCGCCGACGCTCCAGGTGAACGAACCGCTGCCGTTCGAGCTGAGCGTCGTCTCGTTGCTGAAGATCTTGGTCTTGAACTCGCTGGTCAGCGTCGTGTTGAAGATCGTGCCGGCGTAGTCGAAGATGCCGTTGTTATCGAGCGTGAGATAGCCGGTCGAGTTGGTCAGCGTCACGCCGCCCATGTCGTAGGCGATCTTCAGGCCGAGCGAGTCATAGTCGATCGACATCGGCTCGGGCACGCGGGTGCCGCGGAAATAGTCCTCGTTACCGATCGAGGGGCCGCCATAGCTGTCGCGGGCACGCCAGTAGGAGAAGTCGATCCGCAGGTCCTCGACCGGCTGGATGCCGACCTTGGCGCGCAGCGAGAAGTTGCGCGAGGTGTTGAAATTGTCCTTGTTCGGGCGATCGAGCCAGCCGTCATTGTCGGTATAGCCGGCGACCAGGCGGACGCCGAGCTTGTCCTCGACGATCGGCACGTTGATCATGCCGTCGGCGCGGTAGTTCACCGAACCTTCCTCGGTATAGGACAGCGCACCGCGGGCCTTGAAATCGATCTTGCCCAGATCGGCATCGTTGGTGAGGACGCGGACCACGCCGTTCAGCGCGCTGGCGCCGTAGAGCGTCCCCTGCGGGCCGCGCAGCACTTCGACGCGCTGGAGATCGAAGGCGTTCGAATCCGGCGCGATCGCCGACTTCACGAAGCTGAACGGCACCGTGTCGAGATAATAGCTGACCGGGTTCGAACCGTTGAGCGTCGGCGCGTTGGCAGTGACGCCGCGCACGGTGACGCCCGAGCCGCCACCCTGGAAATACTGGCTGGTGGTGACGCCGGGCACCGAGCGCAGCGCCTCGACGACGCCTTCGGCCGACGAGGTGTCGAGCGTGGCGCCCGAAAGGACGGCGATCGAGATCGGAACCTTGGTGAGGCTCTCCTCGCGCCGCTGCGCGGTGACCACGATTTCGTTGGAATCCTGTGCCTGGGCAGCGGGCTCGGCCTGGGCCGAAGCGGTCTGGGCGAGCGCGGCGGCCGGATGGAGCAGCGCGATCGCAGTGAAGGACCCGGATGTCGTCAGCAGCACACGCTTGAACGAACGAAGCATAATTCCCCCCATGGGATCGATGTTTTGTCGTCGATCGTCCCGGGCCTCCGGATGATACGCCCCAGCATATGGATGCTGCCTGCAGGGCGCGCGGGTTCCCAAGCCAATCGCTATCGAGTGACGCGGCAATCGGACCCGGGCTCTGTGGCCCGTCACCGGTTTCGCATCAGCAAGAGGAAGGTTACAGAAGCGCGACAGACATCCGAGGGACAATTTCCGGGTGATCACAAGAGATCGTATCCATATCCAGTAGGGTACAATTCCATTTCGGTACAAATATCCTCACCGGTGTCACCCGAAAGGCACACGGATTTCCATTCGCAATTCGGGTAATTTGGCAGGACAGATGGGTGAGCCGCCGCGGCGGGGCCTGAACCGTATCGACATCAGGCAGGATCAGCACCCTGGCTGTTCCCCGGCGAAAGCCGGGGCCCAGGGTCACAGACGATACGGCAGAGAAACCCTGGGCCCCGGCTTTCGCCGGGGAGCAGCAGGGGCCGCTTCACCCGTCGCATTCAATTCCACGGGCTGAAAGAGGCGCCGCCGGATCTCGCCAGCCCCCTCAGATCCGCTCGTAGCGGGCGGCGAACACCTTGGATCGCGGCGCGATTTCCAGTTCGCCGGCGATCAGCGCGACGGCATCGAGCAGGCGCGCCATCGAGACGCCCGTTTCCACGCCCAGCCCCTCCAACATGTAGAGCAGGTCCTCGGTCGCGAGATTGCCGCTCGCCCCGGCGGCATAGGGACAGCCGCCCAGGCCGCCCGCTGCACTGTCCACCACGGAAACGCCGGTCTCCAGGCAGGCCAGCACGTTCGCCAACGCTTGGCCATAGGTATCGTGGAAATGCAGCGCGAGCCGCTCGACCGGCACAACCTGGGCGACGGCGCGCACCATGTCCTGTGCCTGTTGCGGCGTGCCGACGCCGATCGTGTCGCCGAGCGAGATTTCGTAGCAGCCCAGCGCCTGGAGGCGTTCGGCGACGCGGACCACGGCAGCGACGGGCACCGCGCCTTCATAGGGGCAGCCGAGCACGCAGGAGACATAGCCGCGCACGCGGATGCCGTGCGGCACCACCATTGCCGCGACTTCGGCGGCGCGCTCCAGCGAGTCTTCGATCGAGCAGTTGATGTTGCGCTGGCTGAAGCTCTCGGTCGCCGAGAGGAACACCGCGACTTCGCGTGCGCCGGCCGCGATCGCATTCCGCATGCCGATCGCGTTGGGCACCAGCACCGGATAGCGAGCGCCCGGCGCATAGGCGATGCCGCGCAGGACCTGGTCGGTATCCGCCATCTGGGGCACGGCGCGCGGCGAGACGAAGCTGCCGGCTTCGATGCTGGAGAGGCCGGCCTGCGACAGCGCATCGATCAGGCCGATGCGCTGTGCGACGGGTACGGTTCGGGGCTCGTTCTGCAGTCCGTCGCGCGGGCCAACCTCGACGATGCGGACCTTGGACGGCCGGCTCATTGCCCGCGAAGGTCGGCGAGCGCGCGGCCGGCGGCTTCCTCGTTGATCGCCTTGGCGGCAATGATCCGGCGGGCGACCTCGCCCACCTCCTCGCCCACCGCACCGGCGGCAAAGGCGATGTTGTGCGCGTGCAGCGACATGTGCCCCTTCTGGATGCCGTCGGTCGCCAATGCCTTCATCGCCCCGAAATTCTGGGCAAGGCCCACCGAAGCGATGACTCGTGCCAGCTCCTCGGCCGAACCCGGCTTGAGGATGGCGAGCAGCGCACGCGCGGTCGGGTGGATCTTCACCGCGCCGCCGACAAGGCCCACTGCGAGCGGCAGCTCGATCGCGCCGGCGAGATGCCCCTCGGCCGTGACTTCCCAGGTGGTCAGGCTGCGATAGCGGCCGGTGCGCGCGGCATAGGCATGCGCCCCGGCCTCCACTGCCCGCGTGTCGTTGCCCGTCGCCAGCACCACCGCGGAGATGCCGTTCATGATCCCCTTGTTATGCGTCGCGGCGCGATAGGGGTCGTTGTCGGCGAACTGGTACGCCGCGACCATCGCGTCGCGCACTTTCTCGCCGCCGATCGCCTCCGCCGTCCAGGTCGCGCGGGCGCGGACGACGCGGCGGTCGGCCAGGTTGGAGAGGATGCGCAGCAACGTGGTGCCGCCGGTCCAGCGCGCGATATCGGGCGCCAGCCGCTCGGCCATCGTGTTGACCGCGTTGGCGCCCATCGCGTCGCGCGTGTCGACGATGATATGGGTGACGACCATCGTGCCGGTCGGCGTATCGACCAGCCGCACCTCGAGCCCGCGAAAGCCGCCGCCGAGGCGCACCAGTACCGGGTCGCAGGCATTGCAGATCTCGGCGATCTCGGCCTGGCGCTCGAGGATGACGAGGCGCGCGCGGTGCGGATCGGGAACGTCGAGCAGCTGGATCTGCGCGATCATCTCGGTGCCCGACATCGAGGTGGTGAAGCCGCCGCTCTCATAGCATTGGCGCGCCGAATTGCCGACCGCGGCGACCACCGAGGATTCCTCGGTGGCCATCGGCACCAGCACGTCGCGGCCATCGACCTTGAGATTGGTCGCGACGCCGACGGGAATCGCGATCGTGGTGATGAAGTTCTCGATCATGTGATCGCCAAGCTCGGCGCCGATGTTCGACGGCGCGGCGAGCTGCGTGCGCTCGCCTTCCCCCAGCCCTGCGAAATCGGCGACGCGCGCGATGCGATCCTCGACGCTCCAAGTGTGAAATCCGGAAATACGGGAGGTTTTCTCGCTCACTGCCGCTCTTTCTCTGAAGCCCCTTGCTCCACACACTGCTAGCGGCGCCCCCCGATTTGATGCAGGTACAATTGCGGACAATCTGATAGGGACGAGGCACGCTTTGCCAGGAGACGCCGCGCGATGTCATCGCCGCCACTGAAGATCGACTTCGTCATCAACTCGATCCTGATGCAGCTGCGCGCCGGCACGCTGCGTCCCGGCCAGCGCCTGCCCTCGATCCGCGACGAGGCGCAGCGCTTCGGCGTGGGCAAGAACACGATCGTCGAAGCCTATCTGCGGCTGGTCGGCCAGGGCATCCTCCAGGCCAAGCCCGGCTCGGGCTATTATGTCGTCCGCGTGCCCGCATCGGCGGACAAGGATCGCTCCGCCCCGCTCGCCGCCGCCACCGACCGCGTCTCGCTGCTCGCCGAGCAGCTCGACCGCCGGCTGCCGATCCGCCCGGGCGACGGCCGCCCGCCGAGCGAGTGGCTCGAGACTTCGGAGCTGCGCCGCTACCTTGCCTATCAGCGCTTCCAGGAAGGCGATTCCTACAATTCGAGCTGGGGCCACGCCCCCCTGCGCGAACGGCTGCGCGGCGCGCTGGCCGAACGCGGCATCGCCTGCGGCAGCGACCAGCTGCTGATGACCCACGGCGCCAACCATGCGATGGACCTGGTGATCCGCCGCTATGTCGCGCCGGGCGACACCGTGCTGGTCGACGATCCCGGCTATTACCCGCTGCTCGCCAAGCTCGCGCTCGCGGGCGCCAATGCCGTGGGTGTCGCGCGCCGGCACGACGGCCCCGACATCGCCGATCTCGAGGCCAAGGCGCGCAAGAACGGCGCGCGGCTGTTCTTCACCCAGTCGCTGGCGCACAACCCGACGGGCGGCTCGATCACGCTCGGCACCGCCTATTCGGTGCTGCGGATCGCCACCGAATGCGGGCTGCTGGTGGTCGAGGACGATCCCTTCGCCGACATCCTGCCCTATACTGCGCCGCGCCTCGCCGCGCTCGATCAGCTCGACCGCGTCATCTATATCGGCACCTTCTCCAAGACGCTCGCCGGCAGCCTGCGCACCGGCTATCTCGCCGCGTCGCCCATGCTGGCCGCCGAGCTGAACGAGCTCAAGGTGATCACCACCGTTTCCACCTCGGCGCATGACGAGCGGCTGATCTATCAGCTGATCGAGCATGGCCATTATCTCAAGCACCTGCGCCGGCTGCGCGCCCGGGCGAGCAAGGCGACGGCCGAGAGCGTGAAGGCGCTCGAGGGCTGCGGCTTCGAGATCAATCGCCCGATCGGCGGCGGCTTCTATCTGTGGATCGAGCTGCCCGAGCATATGGGCGACGAGAGCCTGATCCATGACGCGGCCGATCGCGGCATCTTCATCGCGCCGGCCGCCAATTTCTCGACTGCCAAGCACCCGAAGCCGGCGATGCGGGTGAACGTCGCCTATGGCAGCGATCCGGCGTTCCTGGCGTGGCTTGGCGAGAAGGCGCGGCGCTAGAACCTCTACGTCATTGTTCCCCGGCGAAGGCCGGGGAACTGAGGAAGATCCGGCCTACGGCTTCGCCGATCGACCAGCGAACCGCGCCAGCCCGTCCTTCGCCGCACCGCTGGTGAAGGTGCGCTGGCCGAGCTGCGCTTCCTGCGCGAACGCGTCCTCGAGCGGCAGGTCATAGAGCGTCAGCGCCGCTTCCTTGATCGTCTGGACGGCGACCGGGCTCTTGCTCGCGATTTCCTGCGCCAGTGCCATCGCGGCGGGCTCCACTTCGGCGGCGGGCACCACCTGGTTGACCACGCCCCGCGCGAGCAGCTCCGCCGCGCTGAAGCGCCGGCCGGTGAGCATCAGTTCCATCGCATGCGCATAGGCGATCTGCCGGGTGAGCCGCACCAGCGTGCCGCCGGCCGGCACGAAGCCGTGATTGACCTCGGGAAACTGGAACACCGCGTCCTCGGCGGCAATGCGCAGATCGGTCGCCAGCATGATCTCGAAACCGGCGCCCATGCACATGCCGCGCACCGCGGAGACGATCGGCTTGTAGAAGGCGGCGTTCTTGAGATGCGCGGGATCCCAGGCGCTGATGTCGAACCGACCTGAGGCGAGCGCGGGGATAGATTCGGTGAGGTCGGCGCCGACGCAGAAGGCGCGGTCGCCGCTGCCGGCGAGCACCACGGCGTTGATCCGGTCGTCCCGCCCGATCTCGGCGAAGGCGCGGCCGAGATCGTCGTACATCGCCAGCGTCATCGCGTTGAGCTTTTCGGGCCGGGCGAAGCGGACGGTGGCGACGGCGCCGTCGCGCGTAACATCGATGCCCATCAGCCCTGCCCTCCCTTGCGGAGCGCTTCGATATCGGCGGCAGCCATGCCGAGCAGGTCGCGGAACACCGCGTCGTTATGCTGGCCGAGCCGCGGCGCCGCGCCGTGCGGCTGCACCGCGGCGCCCGAGAGCTTGATCGGCAGGCCGAGCATCGCGACCGGCGTGTCGCCCATCGGCACGTCGACGATCATCCCGCGCGCGGCGATGTGCGGATCGGCGACGACTTCGTCGATCGACTTGATCGCGCTCAAGGGCACCGCGTCGCCGGCCATTTCCTCCAGCTCCGCCTTGGTGTGGCGGGCGAACCAACGGTGGAGCAAGGGCTCGACGATGGTCTTGTAAGTCTCCGCCTCGAAGCGCTTGTCCATCGTATCGATGCGCGGGTCCTTCGCCATTTCGGGCTCGCCGAACAGCGCGCAGGTGATCGCCCAGAACTTGTCGGTATAGCCGCCGAAGAAGATATAGCCGTCGGCGCATGGAAACTGGCCATAGGGGCGGACAAACGGGTGATCGTTGCCCAGCGGCCCGGCCACTTCCTTGTCGACCGTGTAGCGCACCACCGCGCTCTCGGTGAGCGACAGCACCGAATCCTGCTGCGAGACGTCGACCACCTGCCCCTGCCCCGTCCGCTCCGCCTCGCGCAGCGCGGCCAGCGTTCCGACCGCGGCATAGAGCGAAGCGGAAAGGTCGCCGATGATCGTGCCGACGCGCACCGGCGGCTGATCGGCATAGCCGTTCATCGACCAGAGCCCACCCGATGCCTGGCCGCTATTGTCATAGCCCGGGCGATTGGCGTTGGGGCCGGTGCGGCCATAGCCGCTGATCGCGGTATAGACGAGGCGCGGATTGACCGCCGCGAGCGTTTCATAGCCGAGCCCCAGCTTGTCCATCACGCCGGGACGGAAATTCTCGACCAGGATGTCGACGCGCTGCACCAGCGCGAGGAATGCCGCCTTGCCCGCCGCGCTGCGCAGATCGAGCGATACGCCCTGCTTGTTGCGGTTATACTGCGCGTAGAAGGCGCTTTCCGGCCCGGCATCGGTCTCGACCATCGGCGGGAACGTCCGGGTGTAGTCGGGATCGTTCGGGTTCTCGACCTTGATCACCGTGGCGCCGAGATCGGCGAGCATCATCGCGCAATAGGGCCCGGCGACGACGCGGGTGACGTCGAGCACCATGACGCCGGCCAGCGGCCCCTTGCGTTCGTTAATGGGCATCACGCGTCGTCCTTCACCAGATCACGCTCCTTGAGCAGCAGCATCGTCACCACCAGCGCCATCGCAACCACGCCCCAGCTATACCAGAGCCCGGCATAGGGATCGCCGGTACGCGCGACGACATATTGTTCGACGAACGGCAGCACCCCGCCGAAATAGCCCGTGCCGAAATGATAGGGGATCGACATCGAGCTGTAGCGGATGCGCGCCGGGAACAGCTCGGTGAGCAACGCCGCCACCGGGCCATAGGTCGCCCCTGAAAGCGCCGTCAGTGCCATGATCGCAAGGAAGATCACCGCCAGCCCGCCCAGGCCGGGGCTGGCCTTGCCCAGCGGATAGCCGGCGGCCTTCAGCTTCGCATCGAGATCGGCGTCGCTCCTATGATCGGCCGGTGTGCCGCCGATCGACAGAACGACCGCGGGCGCCTCCTCAAGGCTATAGGCGATGCCGCGCTTGGAGAGATAATCGAGCAGCCGCCCGCAGGCATCCTGCTGGACCTTGGCAAAGGGATTGAACCGGCAATCGGGCCCGGCCACCACGATCGGCGCGCGCTCGGCCGCGCGGGTCAGCCCGGGGTTGGCGGCGCTGCCCATCAGCCAGAAGAGCGGGAACAGCAGCGCCAGGGTGAGGGCGTAGCCGATGACGATCAGGCGCTTGCGCCCAAACCGGTCGGAGAGATGGCCGAACAGGATGAACCAGCCCAGCCCCATCACCGCGCCGCCGCCCACCACGATCTGCGCCACCGTCTCGTCGACATGCATGGCGTTGCGCAGGAAGCCGAGCGTCGAGAACATCGCAGTGAACCAGATCACGGTGAAGCCGGCGGCGATGCCGAACAGCGCGACCACCAGGCGACGGCCATTGCCCGGATAGGTGAAGCTTTCGACGAGAGGGTTCTTCGAAACCTTGCCCGCCGCCTTCATCGCCTGGAACACCGGGCTTTCGGCGAGGCGGACGCGCATCCACAGCGAGATCGCCAGCAGCACGAGCGACAGCAGGAACGGCACGCGCCAGCCCCAGGCATCCCACAAGGCGGCCGACATGCTGCCCTTGCAGGCCAGCACCACGACGAGGCTCAGGAAGAAGCCCGCGCCCACGCACGCCTGGATGAAGCTGGTGAACAGGCCGCGCCGCCCCGGTGGCGCATGTTCGGCGACATAGATGGCGGCGCCCCCATATTCGCCGCCCAGCGCCAGGCCCTGGATGATGCGCAGCAGGATGATCAGCGCCGGCGCGAGCCAGCCGATCGTCGCATAGGACGGCACCAGGCCCACGCCCGCGGTCGCCACGCCCATCAGGACGATCGTCACGATGAAGGTGTATTTCCGCCCGAACTTGTCGCCGAGATAGCCGAACAGGACCGCGCCCAGCGGCCGGAATCCGAAGCCCACCGCGAAACCGGCCCAGGCGAGCAAGGTCTGCAACTGCTCGTTGCCGGGCGGGAAGAAGATGCGCCCGATAATGCCCGATGCCGCAAGCGTGCCGTAGATGAAGAAATCATACCATTCGAACAGCGTGCCCAGCGACGACGCGGCGATCACCGTGCGCACGTCGCCGGCGGATGGCGCCGCACTCCCCTGTCGCGCCGTCGCTTCGATTGTCCCCATCGGCTGTTCCTCTGCCTGCGCCCCTGTTTCCGAAAGGCATAGTCCGGGGCGGGACGCGGGCAAGCTCTCAAATCGCGAGACAATTTCCATGGCCCGTGGGCACGATGCGTCCCCGCCAATTCCGATAGCAGGCGCAGGGCCCGCCCGGCCGAAGCCCGAGGGCCGCCCGTTGCAATATTTTCCTTTATAAATCAATTATATGATGAATATATTCGCCCGCAATCCGGGCCTGAACAGGCTAGGATATCCGCGGCAGCAGCCCTAATTGTACCAGCCACTTCATGAACACGCCTTCGATAGAATGGCCGGAAATCGCTCCCGCTTCCGCGGGGAAGCGCTCATTCGGAGATCAGCCCGGCATAGGCAATCACTACGCGGTCGAGGATCTCGGGCCAGCGGTGGTTGCCGGCCGCGACATACGCCTCCCGGGCAATGGCGCGCCGGAAATTGGGCTGATCGATCAGCTGTTCGGCGGCATCGGCCAGGGCATCGGGTGACGCTGCGGTGAGCAGGCCGGACTGCCCCGATATGATCAACGCCTGCGCGCTGCCGACATCGGCGCTGACGATGGCGATGCCCGATGCCATCGCCTCCAGATTGACGTTGCCGAACGCCTCGGTGGTGCTCGGGTTGATCAGGATGTCCGCGCTCGCCACTGCCCTGCCCAGCGCTGCGCCGTCGAGATGGCCGGTGAAGACCGCCTCGGGCAACAGCTGCCGGAACCGGGTTTCGGCGGGTCCGGTGCCGACGATCAGCGGGCGCAACTCATGGCCGCGTTCGCGGAGCAGGCGAATGGCGTCGGCAAAGGCGGCGATCCCTTTTTCGAGCACCAGCCGGCCGAAGAAGAGCGGCACGATCTCGTCGTCGCGATATCCGAGCGCGCGCCGCCAGCCCAGGTCGCGCAGCGCGGGGGAGAAGGCTGCGGGATCGACACCCCTTCCCCAGGTCGAAATGTCGTGCTCCGGCACCCCCATCGCCACCAGGCTCTGGGCGGATGCGCCATTGGGCGCGAGCACATGGTCGCTGGCGCGGTAGAAGCGCCGCAGGTGCCGCTCGCCCCAGCCGCGAAAGGCACCCAGCCCATAATAGTCGAAATAGGTCTCGAACCGCGTGTGGAGGCTGGCGACCACCGGGACGTCGAGCCGGCGTGCCAGCTTCTGCGCCCCGATGCCGAGCAGGTCGGGCGCGGAGACATGGACGAGGTTCGGCGCGAAGCGCTCGACGTCCTCGCGCACCGATTTCGGCAGGCCCAGCGCGATGCGGAACTCGCTGCGCCCGGGAATGGGCACCGACGGCACCGGCACCAGATCGCCAGCGGGCATGAAGGCCGGCGCGGCCACGGTGGGGGAATAGACGCGCACGGCGGCGCCGCGGGCGAGCAGATGGTCGACGAGACGGTTGAGCGCCCGGTTCGCGCCGTCGCGCACGCAATTGTAGTTGCCCGAGAAGAGCGCGATCCGCATGCCGGCCGCGGACGAACCGTCATTGGCGGCGCGCGCGGGCTCCGGCGCGCCGTTGGGGCGGACGTGATCGGCCACCGCGACTGCGCGGTCCGGGGCGTCTGCAGAGAGGTAGTCGGCGGGCGAGATCTTCATCGGAGCCTATGCGGCATGCGCGAGGCGACAATAGCCCCGCGCAGCCACAATATTCGTTACGGAAGATGAATGACAACTGACGCCCGCCGCTCAGTGCATGCGTAGGAATTTCCGGAAGAAGCGCTCGGTGCGGGTCCAGCTGTCGAGGACGTTCTCCGGGCTCGCGATGATGTGCGCCTCGCCCCAATATTGCGCCATCTCCGCGGGCACGCCTTTGCCCCGCAGCGTCGAATAGACGCGCTCCATCGGCCGCGAGGTCGCGAAATCGAACTCGCCCTCGAGCAAAAGCATCGGGGTAGAGGCCTTTTCAAGGTTCAGCCCGGGGCTGTTCCGAATCCATTCCCCCTCCGCTTTCCACGGAGGTGCTCCCAGCGAATAGGGCTGCGCTTCATATTCATAGACGAAGCGGCGCGCCTGCATGATCTCCCCGGCACTATCGAGCGCGCTGAATTCGAGCCCGGCATCGAGCGTCCAGTGCAGGTCCGGGAAGCTCGAGGAGACGGCGATCGCCTTGAAGGCGCTGGTCCTGGTCTCAAGTGCGAGACCGACATAGCCGCCGTTCGAATGCCCCCAATAGGCATATTCGCCGGCAAGGACCTCGGGCTGACGGTCGAGCACGGGCAGCCACGGCATCACCGTATCGACCGCCGCCTGCAACGGCCCCTCCGGAGACAGCCCAAGCGTGAGAGGGAACGGGACAACGAAGACGGCGAACCCTTGCGAAAGCAGATGGTAGAAGGGTTCGTGCGTGATCGAGTTCGAGTTCACCCGATGCATGCTGTCGCCGATCCGCGGCATATATCCCGGATAGGCCATGAGCACGACCGGATGCCGGTCGTTCGGGTGGCGCCCCGGCGGCAGGCGCAGGATTCCGGTAAGCTGGCGGCCGTTGAGTTCGAGGCGTAGTTCACGCATCGCCGGCTCCGCGACCGCGGCCAGATGCCGGTTGAACGGCATGGCCATGCGCGCCGGCACGCCATCCTCTACCAGGTGCAGCGACGTGCCGGCATCGCTGTCACGCTTGTACAGCGTCAGCCCGCGATAGCCGGTGGCGACGAGGAGATCGGCCTGGGGCGGCCTGGCGATTTCGGTCAGGACCGGCTTGCCATCGACGAAGCGCAGGTCGAAGTCCTGCCGGCCGCGGCCCAATACGAAGCGCGGCACCGCGCCGCGGAGATCGGCGGCAAAACCCGAATCGAACGCACCGGGCAAGGTCGTGATGCCCTGCGGCGTGAAAACCTGCACCTGGCGCGCGGACAAGAGGAGATAGGCGCGCGAAGAGATCCGCCATGCCTTGCCTGGCGGCTGGCCGAGCGGCAGGCGCGTATCGTCGGAAGGCAGCATCGGCCGCCGCGTGAGAACCTCGCCGGCGTCGCTTCCATAATCGGCGAGCATATTGGCGAGCAGCTCGGCATCGAGCGCCGAGCGAGCGGCGATGCGACGGAGGGACAGCGCGGGCACCTGTACTTCAAATGCGAAATCGTCGCCGCTGCTTGCGCGCGCAGTGTAGGTCGCCCGCCCCACGAGCCCGATCCGCCGGCCATCGTCCGACCAGACCGGCAAGCGGCTCTCCGCCACCACGCCGGTGCCCTCGGCGCCCTTGACGACCCGCCCGGCCTCCCCCGCCTTGAGCGGCTGCACCACCAGTGCAAGCACGACGCTGTCGTCATAGAGGTGATAGGCCCGCAGCGCCGGTTCCATGCTTCCCGGCGCCGGGGCGAGATGGCGCGTCGCGACGAGAAGCGCGGCCTGGCTGCGGTCGGGCGACACCGAAACGCCGCGAACATCGCCGCGATAGAGAACCTTGGTGCGCCCGGTCGTGACATCGAGCGTCATCAATCGGCTGGCCGCGCCCTCGGTCGGCGACTCCGCGTTCCACACGCGCACGGACAGCTTCCCGGCGCGCGTACGAGACCGCAAGGCCGCATAGGTGGCAGGGGCGGTTGCGGGTGCGAGCGCATATTGCTGGAGCACGCCGTCGCGATCGACGAAGACGAGGGTACGCTCGTCGAGCCAGACGAACGGCCGCGTCCGGAGCGCCGAGCCGCTCGATTGCACGTCGGGATCCCCGTCCATGCGCAGCAGCGCGTTCACGTCGACCTCGACATGGCTGAAGCGCCGCGGGCTGCGATCCACGAGGTTCCAGACGATCAGGCCGACCCGGCCGTAGGCATCGGCACAAAGCGCCGCCAATTTGCGGCCGGACGGTGAATAAGTCGGCGCCCAGGTCCACAGATTGGCCGCGGGCAGCTTCTGCGGATGCGCCAGCGCGCGATCGAACAGCCAGATGTCGCCGCGCGGCTGCACGCTCGAGCGCGCCGCGCCCGCGTGCAGCCCGGGATCGGCCATCGGGCGCGTCACCTGAACGGCCACGCTGGTGCCGTCGGGTGCCGCCACCGCCGCGCGAATCTCGGAGCGCTGCCGCGCATCCTCGAACGAGAAGGCGTGCTTGCCCTCGGCAATCTGCGCCTGGGCGACAGCAGGGAGCGCGATCAGCAGCGCGAGCGCAAGAACGCGCCTCGCGCGGACCTTCAGCGAAGGAAACATAGGCACTCCGGCAAGATAGAAAGCGGGACGCGGCGCGGGGCTTGCTGCAAAGCCCCGCGCCGGTTTCGGAAGATCGTCAGAATTCCTTGGTGAGCGCGAGGCTCACGGTGCGGCCCAGTGACGAGTAGTTGGTCGAGTCGTAGGCGACGCGGAAATTTCCGATCGGCGCCGCATAGGGGGGCGCCGCGTTGAAGGCGTTCATCACCGACAGGTTGAGCCGGAACGCGCCGATCGGGCTCTGCGCCTGGCGATAGTCGACAACGAAATCGGCCGTCGTCATCGAGCCGCGCCGCACGTTCGGAGTTACGTTGGTATCGATCACGCCCGAGATGTGGTTGACGTTCGACGCGAGCGAGAATCCACCGCTCGACCAGTTCGCACCGAGCCGTCCGCGGAACTTTGCGGGGTAGAAGATGCTCCCGGCGATCGCCGTCTCGGGCGAGGTGCTGGAAGCGTGGCGCGCCGCCGTGGTGATCCAGCTGCCATTTGCGCTCAGTGCCAGCCGCCCGCCCACGGCGCGCGTCGCATAGCGGGCCGAGAGATCGATGCCGCGAAGCAGGTCGCGCGCAGCGTTGGTGTATTGGCCCGAGACGATCGCGAAAACCTTGCTGGAATTATAGGCGGAGCCCAGCAGATTGTAGGTGAAGGTGCCCTGCGGCAGGCCGGCCCAGGCGAAGGCCGCGTTGATATCCGCGGCGCTGGGGCTGAACTGGGCGAATTCGGCATAGGCCGGGTTGGTCAGCGCCTGGTTGAACACCGTGATCGGCGCGATGATCCGATCACGATAGTCGACCTGGAACCAGTTCGCCTCCAGCTCCAGTCCAGGCACGAATTCGGGCTTGAAGGTGAAGCCGGCGGAGAGGGTCTCGGCACGTTCGGGCCGCAGGTCCTGGTTGCCGCCGAACAGCAGGATACCCTGCCCATCGGCCGGTGCGCCGGCCTGCGCGCCGCCAAGATAGGCGGCCGAAGTGAGATAGAGGATGCGGCTGGTATATTGCTGGAGCAGCGTCGGGACCTTGAAGCTCCGGCCCCAGCTCGCGCGCAGGTCGAGCCCCTTGGCGACACCCCATAGCGCACCGACCTTCGGCGTGGTCGTTCCGCCGAAGCTGTCGTAATTCTCGTGCCGCACCGCCGCGTTGATGGCGAAGCGCCGGACCAGGGGAATCCCCTGCTCCTCAGAGACGACCGGGATATTGACCTCGCCATAGCCGTAATAGCTGCTGTCATCGCCGCCGCCGTTCGGCGTGGCGGTCCCCGCCCCGGTGATCAGGTCGCGGTTCTCGAAGAAGCTGCGCCGCCATCCGCCGCCCAGCGACACGCGAACGTCGCCGCCCGGCAGCGAGAACAGCCGGCCTTCGGTTTCCAGCGCCACCGATTCCGAATGGTTGGTATTGCGCAGGTTGGTCCGGCTGGTGGTGACGCCGGTCAGGATGTTGAACGTCCGTCGGGCCGGGGTGGACGAGACGTTGCGGCTCATCGAGCCACTCAGCCGCAGGTTCCAGTCTTGGCCGATGTCGAACGACAGCGCCGGCGCGACGCCCCAGACTTCCGACTTGGATTCGAAATAGGTTGCGACCGTGCTCGACGATCCGGTGAGGAAGGCGTTGATGCGCGACGTGTAGTAGCTGTCGACCGAAAGCTCGACGAAATCGGCGAGGCGCTGATGGCCGCTGAACAGGGCGCTGAACTGCTTGTTCCGCGGATAGATCTCATAGCCCGGCACCGAGGACAGATAGGACAGATAGTCCCGCTGGCTCGCCTTGACCGAGCTGTTATGCGAATAGTCGCCGGTGATCAGCAGGCCGCCCGATCCCCAATTATGGCCGCCGAGCACCGTATATTGCTGCTGCTGATATCCACCGTCGGTCGCCCATCCGTAACGCGCGGTGGCCTGGGCGCCTTCATAGTCGCGCCGCAGGATGACGTTGGCGACACCGCCGACTGCGTCCGAACCGTAGATTGCCGATGCGCCGTCGAGCAGGATCTCGACCCGCTGGATGGCAGCCGTCGGGATGACGGACAGGTCGGCCGCCTGGGTGAAGCCGTCATAGGGCAGGCGCGTGCCGTTGAGCAGCGTCAGCGATGCATCGGGGCCCAGGCCCCGGAGATTGAGGCTCGACGAGCCGGTGACGTTCTGGTTCGCCGGGCCGCCCGCGGTCGCGCCGGGTGCGACGCCGGGGTTCTGCCCGCCGGAGAAATTCTGCGGCAGCGCGCGCATCGCCTCGCCCAGGCTGTTGTGCCCGGCCAGGCGCATCTCTTCGGCCGAAATGGTCACCACCGGCGACGAGGGGCGCCCGCCGCGGATACGCGATCCGGTCACGACGATCGCCCGATCGACCGCGTCGTCGTCGCGGCCTGCATAGGCGGCGGCCGGCGGCGGTGCCGCGCTACCGCTGTCGCCGTTTCCCGCCTTCACGATCGCGATCAGATTGCCGTCAGTCCGCGTGGCGAAGCCGCTGCCGGCGAGCAGCGCCGCAAGGGCGGCATCCGCCGACTGCTGGCCGCGCACGCCCGGCGAGCGCGCGGTGCGCACCTCGTCGGCCCGATAGACGATCTGGCGGCCAGACTGCCGGACATAGGCATCGAGCGCCGCTTTCAGCGACCCGGCCGGAATGTTGTAATCACGCGTCTGCGCTGCCGCCGGCGCGGCGAGTGCCACGATGCAGGTGCTGGTTGCGAGTGCCGCGGCGAGTGTCCTGATCATTATGCCCCCATTTCCCGGGCAGATTGTCCTGCCCCACTGGGAGCGCATGACAATCGGGCGGCAGCTCTTGGTAACGCTACTGACTTGAAATTTTCACCATAGTGTCGTCGCGCTCGATCTTGAGCCCATAGGCATCGCGCAGAAGGCGCACGAACGAATCGACACTAGATGCCTGGAACGCGCCGCCGATCGGTATCCGGCCCGCCGCTGCATCGGTGACGACCAGCCGCGTACGATTGTAGCGGTTGAACTCGGCGACCACGTCGGTAAGCGGCGCCTGATCGAAACGCAGCATGCCGTCACGCCAGGCCAGCGCATTCTCGACTCGCGCCTCAGACTTGGCGGCGATCAGCGTTGACGCCCCGCGCGAGATCGCGGTGTCGCCTGCGGTGATGATCGCGGCATGCGCCATCTGCCCCTGCCCGTCATCGACGCGAACCCGGCCCTCAAGGACGTTCACTGTCACCCTGTCCCGGTCGCGGCGAACCGAGAATTTCGTGCCGAGCACGGTTACCGTCTGGTTGCCGGCGTGCACCACGAAAGGCTTGCCCTCGCGGTGCGCGACCTCGAAGAACGCCTCACCCGCATCGAGCCACACGTCGCGCCGGGCATCATTGACGGCGGTGCGCACCGCCGTCTGCGTGTTCAGCTCGATCCGGCTGCCATCGCTGAGCGGCACGACCCGGCGGCCGCCAAGCGGCGTGTCGAAACGCGCCTGCTGCACCGCCGGCGCCTGCCGGTCGAGCAGGCGGGGCCCGAACGCGACGCCGCCGATGCCGATCGCCGCTACCAGACTGGCGGCGATCGCCACCGACCACCAGCGCCGGGGC
Organism: Sphingomonas sp. HITSZ_GF; assembly: GCF_029543155.1. Classification (GTDB taxonomy): domain Bacteria; phylum Pseudomonadota; class Alphaproteobacteria; order Sphingomonadales; family Sphingomonadaceae; genus Sphingomonas. The sequence continues at coordinate 56,791 of NZ_JARQXA010000009.1, forward strand.
CCCGTGGGCGCCTCCGCCTCGGGCTGCGCGGCGATGCCGAGCGAACCGATACGATCCGCCTGCCGCCAGAGATGCTGGGCGCGCCAGAACGCAGCCTTGTGCGCCATCGACTCCTCGAGCCAGGCGTCAAGCCGGGCCTGCGCTTCCTCGGTCCAGTCCGCGCCGTTGCGACGGACCAGCCAGTCCAGCGCCCGATCCTCGATCGCTTCCTGCCGCCTCATGGCCGCACTCCATGATCGCTGTTTCGCCGGTAGCTCTTGCGGACGATCCTGCCCGAACCGCCGGCCATGTGATCGAACAGCGCCTTCATGCCGAGCTTGATTTGCCGCCGCACCGTCTCGATCGAGACGCCGAGCGATTCCGCCGCCTCACGATCGGTGAGGCCGTCGACCTTCTGCAGCAGGATCACCTCGCGGCACTTGGGCGGCAGCTTGTCGATCCCCTCCTTGGCGCGACGCAACTCGTCGCGCGCGCTGAGCGCCCGCTCTGCCTCGAACATGCCGAAATCCACGTCGCGATGAACGGCATCGAGGTCGGCGATCGCCTCGATCGGCACGATCCGGGCCCGCTTGGCATGGTTGATCAGGTGGTTGCGCGCGACCGTATAGACATAGGCGCGCGCGTTCGCCGGCAATGCGCGCCGCGCCCCGATCAGCACATGTTCGTAAATGTCCTGCCGCAGTTCCAGCACGTCTTCGGGCACTCTCCAGTTCCGGCGGATATAGGACGACAGCGCCCGTTCGAGAGGGAGCACCTCTCGCACAAACCAGACATGGAGGTCGTCATCGTCGATCATCCAGCCGGCGTGGGCCTCGTTTGCAGTTGCTCGAGGAGAGCAAGACAAGCTTCTGCGCAAAATTGGTAACGCGAATTTCGCCCGTTTCGAATTTTTTCGGAAGTGCGCGGTTGGGGGCTGCCATACTCCTCCGATAAGCGCCATGGCGGCAGAAAAGTACCGATCCGGACGTAACTGGCTGAATGCGCTCCAAAATTGGCAACAAATTCGCAATCCGACAACGATGACACCTCGCAGTCGCATCCTGGAAATAATCCTATGGTGCAGCGCAACACCCGCCTCTCCTTGCCGCGACCGCCGGCGCTCCAATTCGAACGGGAAGATCGCGCATGATCGGCATTGTCCGGGTCGCACTGTCCAAGCCATTGACCTTCATCGTCATGGCAATCTTCATTGCGCTGCTGGGCGTCCTCAGCGCGATGCGTGCGCCGGTGGACATTTTCCCTGACATCCGCGTGCCGGTGATCGCCACCGCCTGGCAATATGCCGGACTGCCGCCCGAGGAGATGGGCGGGCGGATCATCACCCCCTATGAGCGCGCACTGACGACGACGGTCAACGATATCGACCATATCGAGAGCCAGTCGATGCAGGGCGTCGGCGTGGTGAAGATCTTCTTCCAGCCCGGCGCCGACATTCGCCTCGCCAATGCCCAGGTCACTGCGATCTCGCAGACGCTGCTCCGCCAGCTGCCGCCGGGCACCACCCCGCCGCTGATCCTGAACTACAATGCCTCCACCGTGCCGATCCTCCAGCTCGCGCTGCAGGGCCAAGGCGTTTCGGAAAGCCAGCTGTTCGACATCGCGCTCAACCAAATCCGTGCGCAGCTGGTCACCGTGCCCGGCGCCGCCGTGCCGTTGCCGCAGGGCGGCAGCCAGCGCCAGGTGCAGATCGATCTCGATCCCCAGGCGCTCCAGTCCAAGGGGCTGTCGGCGCAGGATGTCGGCAACGCGATCGCGGCGCAGAACCAGATCAATCCGGCCGGCTTCGCGAAGATCGGCGAATTCCAGTACGCCGTCCGCCTCAACAACGCGCCGCAATCGATCGACGAGCTCAACGACCTGCCGGTGCGCGTCGTCGGCGGCGCGACGATCCGGATGCGCGACGTCGCCCATGTCCGCGACGGCGCGTCGCCGCAGACCAATGTCGTGCATGTCGATGGCGGCCGATCGGTGGTGCTTACCGTCCTCAAGAACGGCTCCGCCTCCACCCTGGCCATCGTGCAGGGCATCAAGGACAAGGTGAAGGCGATCCAGCCGACGCTGCCGCCGGGCGTGAAGATCGTCGTGCTGGGCGATCAATCGGTGTTCGTGCGTGCCGCCGTACAGGGCGTGATCTTCGAAGGCGCGATCGCCGCGGCGCTTACCTCGGCGATGATCCTGCTGTTCCTCGGCTCGTGGCGCTCCACCGTGATCATCGCGATCTCGATCCCGCTGGCGATCCTGTTCGCGATCATCGGCCTGACGATCACCGGCAACACGCTGAACGTGATGACATTGGGCGGCCTCGCGCTTGCCGTCGGCATCCTGGTCGACGACGCGACGGTGACGATCGAGAACATCAACTGGCATCTCGAACAGGGGAAACCCGTGCACCAGGCTATCCTGGACGGCGCGCAGCAGATTGTCGCGCCCGCCTTTGTCGCACTGCTCTGCATATGTATCGTGTTCGTGCCGATGTTCTTCCTGCCCGGGGTAGCCGGCTTCCTGTTCGTGCCGATGGCTCTGTCGGTGGTCTTCGCGATGATCGGCTCGTTCATTCTGTCGCGCACACTCGTGCCGACGATGGCCGCCTATTTCCTCAAGCCGCATGCGCCGGGGCATATCCACGAAGCGGGCACGCCCGGCAGCCGCAACCCGCTGGTGCGCTTCCAACGCGCGTTCGAGCATCGCTTCGAGCGGATCCGCGCCAGCTATGGCGACACGCTGAAGGGCCTGCTTGCCCGGCCGCGGCCCTTCGTGCTGGGCTTTCTGGGGCTGATCGCCGTGTCGTTCCTGCTGGTGCCGTTCCTCGGCCAGAACTTCTTCCCGTCGGTCGATTCGGGCGCGATCGCGATCCATGTCCGCGCGCCGGTGGGCAGCCGCATCGAAGAGACCTCGGCGCATTTCGATCGCGTCCAGCGCGCGATCCGGGAGATCATCCCCGCCAGGGAACTGACCTCGGTCGTCGACAATATCGGCCTGCCGGTCAGCTCGATCAACAATGTCTATAACAACTCGGGGACCTTCGGCCCGCAGGACGGCGACATCCTGATCCAGCTCGCCGAGCATCACGGCCCGACGGCGGACTATGTCGAGCAGCTCCGGACCAAGCTGCCGCAGCTCTTCCCGGGCTCGAGCTTCGCCTTCCTGCCCGCCGACATCACCAGCCAGATCCTGAACTTCGGTGCCCCCGCGCCGATCGACATCCAGGTCAACGGCAACAAGGTCGCCGCCAACACCGCGATCGCCCAGGACATCTTGCGCCGGATCGCCCGCATCCCCGGCGTCGCCGATGCCCGCGTCCAGCAATCGACGCGCTATCCGCAGATCAACGTTAATGTCGATCGCAACCGCATCGGCCAGTTCGGGCTGACCGAGCGCGACGTGACGACCAGCGTAGGCGCGTCGCTCGCCGGCACGCAGCAGACCGCGCCGGTCTTCTTCCTCAATCCGCAGAACGGCGTGTCCTATCCGGTGGTCGCGCAGGCCCCGGAATATCGCGTCGGCTCGATCAGCGACCTGTCGAACATCCCGGTGACCGGCAGTGGCGGCGACGCGCGCAACAGCCAGGTGCTGGGCGGCATCGCGACGATCACGCGCAGCAACGCCGCCGCCGTGGTCTCGCACTACAACATCGCCCCGGTGATCAACGTCTATGCGACCACCAGCGGCCGAGACCTGGGCGCGGTTTCCGCCGACATCCAGAAGGTGATCCGCGCCGCGCAGGAAAAGGCCCCGGCGGGCACCACGATCACGCTGCGCGGCCAATATGCGACGATGCAGAGCGCCTTTACCGGCCTGGGTTTCGGCCTGCTCGGTGCGGCGGTGCTGATCTACCTGCTGATCGTGGTCAACTTCCAGAGCTGGCTCGACCCGTTCGTGATCATCACCGCGCTGCCCGGCGCGCTGGCCGGCATCGTCTGGATGCTGTTCCTCAGCGGCACGACGCTGTCCGTCCCCGCCCTTACCGGCGCGATCATGTGCATGGGCGTGGCGACCGCCAATTCGATCCTGGTCGTCAGCTTCGCCCGCGAGCGGCTCGCCGAGCTGGGCGATGCGGTCCAGGCGGCGCTGGACGCGGGCATGACCCGCTTCCGTCCAGTGCTGATGACCGCACTCGCGATGATCATCGGCATGCTGCCGATGGCGCTCGGTCTGGGCGAAGGCGGCGAGCAGAACGCCCCGCTCGGCCGCGCCGTGATCGGCGGCCTACTGGTCGCGACCTTCGCCACGCTGATGTTCGTCCCCGTAATCTTCAGCCTTGCCCACAAGCGCAAGGCAGCGGCGCCCGCGCCCGCACCTGCCCCCCTGGAGGAAGCCCATGCCTGACACTGCTCCCAATCGTCGCAAATGGTGGGGTGTCGCGGCGGCCGCAGTGGCGGTCGCGCTGGTCGGATCCGGCATCTATGGCCGCATCCATGCCGAGCAGCATCTTGCCAGCGTCGCGGCCGGCGCGGCGGTGCCCACCGTCAACCTCATCGCGCCCAAGCCCGGCACCAACCACGACACGCTGACGCTGCCGGCCAATCTGCAGGCGCTGAACAACGCGCCGATCTATGCCCGCACCTCGGGCTATGTCCGCCAGTGGCTGGTCAATATCGGCGACACGGTCCACCGCGGCCAGGTGCTTGCCGTGCTCGACGCGCCGGAGGTCGAGCAGCAGCTCGCTGCCGCCCAGGCCGATCTGCAGACCGCACGCGCCAACCAGCAGCTTGCCAACACCACCGCGCAGCGCTGGAGCCAGATGCTGTCCAAGGACGCGGTCTCGCAGCAGGAGACTGACGAGAAGCGCGGCGAGCTCGCGGCGCGCACCGCGGTCACCGCGGCGGCCCAGGCCAATGTCCGCCGGCTCCAGGCGACGATCGGCTTCACCCGGCTGCGCGCACCGTTCGACGGCATCGTCACCACCCGCAATGCCGAGATCGGCGCGCTGGTGACGGCGGGCAATGCCGGCGCCCAGCCGCTGTTCGTCGTCGCCGACGTCAACCGCATCCGCGCCCTGGTCCGCGTGCCCCAGGGCTATTCCGCCGATGTGAAGCCGGGGATGGAAGTGACGCTGGCGCTACCCGAATATCCCGGCCGCACCTTCACCGCGACGATGACCCGCAGCGCCGGCGCGGTCGACCCCAGCTCGGGTACCGTGCTGGTCGAGCTGCAGGCGTCCAACGGCGACCGTGCGCTCAAGCCCGGTGCCTATGCCCAGGCCAGTTTCCCGATCCATGGCGGCGGCAATGCGCTGACGCTGCCGCCCAGCGCGCTGATGGTCGGCCAGGACGGCACGCGAGTCGCCGTGCTGCGCGCCGACGGCAAGGCCGAGCTGCGCAAGATCACCATCGGGCGCGACCTGGGCAAGTCGATCGAAGTAAGCGCGGGATTGTCGCCGAACGACCGGGTGATCGACAGCCCGCCGGAATCGCTCCAGACCGGCGATCCGGTGCGTGTCGCGCAGGGAGGCGCCAATGCGCGCTAGGCTCTCGCTGCTCGTTGCCGCGCTGCTTTCGGGTTGCGCGACCGCCCCCCATTATGCGGTGCCCGAAACCCCCGCCGTACCTGCGTTCAAGGAGCAAGGACCCTGGGTCACAGTCGGCACGGACCTGCCCGCCAATGCCGATTGGTGGCAGATGTTCGGAGACGCGACGCTCGACACGCTGATCCCCAAGATCGAGGCCGGCAACCCGAGCCTGGCCGCCGCGGTCGCGCGCTATGACCAGGCGGCTGCTCAGGTGCGCCGCGAACGTGCCGATCTGCTGCCGAACGTGAATGCAGGCGCCGATGCCGAGCGCGCGCGTGTGTCAGCCGGCCGCGCGCCGACCGCGCCGGGCGCTGCGACCTATAGCGATCGCAGCCTGGGCGTGTCGCTGGGTTACGAGCTCGATCTGTTCGGCCGCATCCGCAATTCGGTGCGCCAGGCCAGCGCCGGCGCACAGGCAAGCGAGGCCGATCTGGCCGCGACGAAGCTGGCGCTCCAGACGCGGCTCGCCTCGATCTATTTCGATCTGCGCGGCCTCGACGCCCGGCTGGTGCTGCTGCGCGAAAGCGTCGCGGCCTTCCAGCGCGCCTATGACCTCACCTCGACCCGGCATGACGGCGGCATCGCCTCCGGGCTGGACGTGAGCCGCGCGGCGACGATCCTCGCCAATGCCCGCGCCGAACTCGACGCTGTCGCGGCGGCGCGCGCGCGGGACGAGCACGCGATCGCGATCCTGATCGGCGAGGCGCCGGCGAGCTTCTCGCTGCCGGTCGCCGATCGCCTGATCGAAGCCCCCGCAGTTCCGGTCGGCTTGCCCTCCACCTTGCTCCAGCGGCGTCCCGATCTGGTCGCCGCCGAGCGCCGGGTGGCCGCGGCCAATGCCGGGATCGGCGTCGCCCGCGCCGCCTTGTTCCCACGGGTGACGCTGGGCGGCCAGGCCGGCTTCGAGACGATCCACGGCGACATCCTGTCGGCGTCGAACAGCTTCTGGGCATTGGGGCCACTGTCGGCGGTGGCCTCGATCTTCGACGGCGGCGCCCGTCGCGCCAATCTGCGGATCGCCCGCGCCCAGTTCGACGAATCCGCGGCGCTCTATCGCGGCGCCGTGCTCGATGCGTTTCGCGAGGTCGAGGACTATCTCGCCACCGCGCGCGACCTTGCATCGCAGGAGCACAACCAGCTCGACGCAGTCACGGCCGCCGAGCGCACGCGCGACCTTGCGATGACGCGCTACCGCGACGGCGCCTCGGACTATCTGGAAGTGGTCACTGCGCAAACCGCGGCGCTCGACGCGCGGCGCGCGCTGCTGATTACCCAGGCCGCCCAGCTGGGCGTCGCGACGGACATGGTGCGCGCAGTCGGCGGCGGCTATTTGCGGGCCCGCTAACCTGCGCCAAGGTGCCGCGCGCCATCCTCAATTGGGTTTGGGAGAAAATTCGCTGAGCATCGCGAGCAGCCCTTCGCGTCCGCCGGCAGCACCTGCTGCCGCCCTGGCGATGATCTGCTCGATGCCGACGGCCCGCCCTTCATAGACGAGCGACCAGCGGCCGAACTGCCGCGCCGGCATTGCGCCCTCTGCCAGCGTGATCACTTCGGCAAGGCCGGGGTCCGCCATGGTTTGGGCGCGAAGCGCGGCAATGTCATCCTGACCGCCTTCCAGCCATTCGACCTGCCAGTCGTCTGCGCGCACCATCATTCCAGTCACGCCCGGCCAGATGTCGCGGTCCACTACCCGACCCTGACCGCAATCGCCGCATCCACAGGAGCGGCTTACATAGAGCCATTGCGTGAGTGTCATGTTCGTGTCCCGAATGTGTCCGTCTTGTTTCTTACCTTGCAGGCGCCTCTCCCGACATCAGTATTTATACGTGTTTTCAGGGGTCAAGCGATGCAATCGACCAAATTTCCGGGTGCATCCATGGAAGCCGTATAGCGCAGCAACGCCTCGGCCGGCCGCAGCAGCGGCCGGGGCGGATCGCGCCGGCATAGCGCTTCGTCGAGCGTGGAGGCGGGCCTGGGGAAGCGTCGCCCGATTTGCGCTACGTCGGGCCAAGGCAAGCGTGCGACGACCAGCGTGCACTCCTCCCATCGCCCTTCAGATCCGTCCATCACCGCGATTGAATCGCGCGCGGGGATCGGATCGACAAGATGGCAATCCTACCATTCGGAAGGAAACCCTTCCGCAACCATAAGTGCCGGCGGGAAGCGGATACCGTAGTACTACCGTCACCCCGTTAATGGCGGATTCCGGTGCAAAGGGCACAAAACCCTTGAGATTCTTCAGAACGAGGGGTGCATCGATTGTCTGAGAGAGGAAACGTCGCCGCTACGGAACCGGCCGAGATCCCAGCCTATGCCAACCCAGCCGAGCGGCGCCGCGATCTACGCATTTCGCAGCTGTTTCGCACCGTGCATTTTACCTTTGGCGATGCGCCGTTCGAATTTCGCCTGCGGACGCTGTCGTTGCGGGGGGCCTCCGGCATTGCCGCCGAGCCGCTCGAGAAGGGGCAGACGGGCACGGTGTTGTTCGAGGGCGGCCGCAGCGTGCCGGCAAGCGTGCGCTGGACCCGCGAACAACTCGCCGGTCTCTATTTTTCCCTGCCGCTGCCGCTCGATCTGCTGCATGTAGGTCGCCATGACCAGAAAGGCGGCACAACGCCGCGGGCGCGCCGCTATTCCGTCGCGCGCCCCGCAACGCTGATCTGCGCTGGAGACAAGCGCTTGGCGGTCGAAATTCGCAACATTTCTGAAGGCGGCATGTTGATCTTTGGCCGGCCGATATTACTGCCCGGTCAGGTCGTCGAGATCGTCTGTGGGGCGGCACCGCTTTTGCGGTGTCAGGTTCGGTGGGTGCGCAACGGGTTCGCGGGCCTTCAGTTCGCTGCGCCGATCTCGCTCGCCGAATTTGACGATCAAAGCCGAGCGTAAATGGGATCGCATGGAACAACGCGTCGAAGCATATTTCCTGCCGGGCGGGGCCGGCCCACCAACCGCGCCCGGTCACCATGCCAGATTGCCGGATGTATCCGGCAATATCGTACGCAAGGTTTACATCATCGACGATGAGCGTGCGTCGCGGCAGTCGATGCACTTCCTCGTCACGACGCTCGGCTATCGCGCGCGGCCGTTCCTGAACGGGTATGATTTCCTCGAGGAGATCGACTCGCTCAGGCCCGGCTGCGTGTTGCTGGACCTGTGGATGCCCGGGCTTGGGGGTCTGGATGTGCTCCAGCGCATGGGCGGACGGTTCGACGTGCTGCCGGTCATCATGATGACCGGCCATGCCGATATTCCAACCGCGATCCGCGCGATGAAGCTGGGTGCGAGCGATTTTCTCGAAAAGCCGACGAACCAGGTGCTGCTCCAGCAGGCCCTGGCGCGCGCGTTCGAGACGATCGACCAGCAACGCGATGCGAACCAGGCGCTCACGCAGAATGCCAGGCTGTTGTCCTCGCTTTCCGTGCGCGAGATGGAGGTGTTGCGCGGCCTCGGCGCAGGCCAGTCGAACAAGGCGATCGCTGCCGACCTGGGCCTGAGCGTCCGCACGATCGAGATGCATCGCGCGCGGATGATGGACCGGCTGGGAGTGAAGAATCTCGCGGACGTCGTCGCGCTCGCGCTCGAGATGGGCGTCGTGCGCGGCCCGCGCCGACCTTCATGACAATCGCAGGGTGATCATCGGGGCGAAGGCATAGGCCCCAGCCCGCACCTTCTGCCCACCCGCCAGCCGGCCATAGACGGTGTAGGACATGCTGCGGCGCTCCCCCGGCGCCAGCACCATGCTCCCCACAAGCGTCGCAGTGCCGCCCATGCCGTCACCCCAGCGCCGCAGGCGCGTGGCATCGACGAATATCCCGAAACGCAGCGCCGGGCCGCCCTCCGGCGCCTCCAGCGCATCGCGTCCCGTCCCCAGCAGCGCGATCTCGTAGCCGATGCTCTCCGCCTGGCTGGCAGTGCAGGTCACGGTGATCGTCGCCGTGACATCGGTCGGACCGCGCAAGGTCGGCCGATAGCTGCCGAATACCAGCGGAGTCGCCTGCACGGTGCAATCCGCCGCGTGCGCGGCACCGGCCAGGCCGAGCAGTGCAGCGAGTGCCGTCGCGGCTGGCAGGACAAGCTTCACTGGCATGCCAGTCTCCCGAGATTGGGCAGCGCATCTGCGTGCGCGGGATAGGTGACGGTTACCCGGCATTTGCCGCCCGCGGGCAAATCCACGGTCAGTATTGCCTGGGCACCCGGCATTGGGAGGTAGAGGTCCCCGCCATAGCCGATCGGGACCGGAGCCCCGCCACCCCCGGGCTGGGCCAGGCTCCCCGCCGGCAGCGGCGTTCCGCTCGCATCGACCAGACTCAGTCGCACCGCCCGGGCCCGCTCGATCGGGAAGCGCACGACCGTGCTCGCGGCCCGATACGGCACCACCATGCGCGCCGAATCGCTGACGGTGGCGTCGAGGGGCAGCGCGTCCAGGTCGATGCTGACGCGATTGGCCTCGAAGGCGCGCAATTCGGGCGCGAGCAGCAGCCCGGCGCTGTTGGTCTGTCCGACCCGCCGGTTCTCGACATAGACGTCGATGCCTGCCTGGCCATCGGTGTCGATCACGGCATAGCTGTCGATGATGCGATTGCTTGCGAACACGCCGCCATGCGCCACCACGAGCGAACCTTCGGCAGTCGCGCGCGCCACGGTGCGGTTGCGGCCGCGATCGACACCGATACCGAACTCGCCGACGGCAGCGCGATAGCGCAGTTCGCCGAACCCGCCGAGCCGATCCTCCTCGGCCGAAACCGCTCCGCGCCAGCCCCAGCTGCCGATGCCGGTCACAGGATCGCTCGCCTGGATGGTCGCGCTGCGCTGGCCGCGTGCGGCGGTCGCGCTGGCGGAAGCTGTCTTGCCGCCGCCCAGCGCCAGCGAAAGCGACAGCATGCCGCCGGTGCCTCCCGTGTCGCGCAAGTCGCGATAGCCGGTCGCGAACAGGCGGAAGCGTTCGCCGAGTGCGCGTTGCCAGCTCAGCGTCACCAGCCGGGTATCGGTCCGGTCGGCCCAGTCGATCTCGGCATAGCCGGCACCAAGCGAGCCCAGGGCTTCGGTGCGAAAGCCGAAGCGCGCGCGCGCCACGGTGCGCGGCTCGGGTTCGCCGTTGATCGCGGCAATGTCGCGATAGGCGCTGTCGGCATGCTGGATCGAGGCACCGAACGAGAGGTTGCGCGAGGTGCGGTCGACCGCGACCGAATAGAGCGCTCCCGTCTGCCCCTCCGCCCGGCTCGCGCTCCCGGCCAGCGAGACGGTGCCGAGCGCGCCGACGCGGAACGTGGCGCCCAGCCCGGCATTGAGCAGCCCCTCGGCCGCCTCGGCATGGGCCTCGCCAGTCACCCAGTCGGAGATCCCCCGGCGCAACGTCGCGGAGGCTGCCATGCCCGTGTAGCGATCGCTCGCCAGCCCGAAATCGCGGCGCACCCAGCCAAGCTCGGCGCTGAACGCCTGCAGCCCCGGCGCGAGCATCAAGGGGCTGGCATAGAAGGGAAGCTGTTGCACCACCTGCCGCCCGAGTGCGTCCTGGGTAACGACCGAGACCTGGTTGGCACCACCCATCACCGGCAGCCGCGGAATCTCGAACGGGCCCTGCCCCACCTTCTGCGACAGCCGCTCGACGCCATCAACAAGCACGCTTACCGTCGTCGGCACCGCCGCGGTTCCTGCCGCACGCGGCACCGGGAAGGTGACCAGGTCGGGCCGCATCGAGAAGTCCGAGGCGATCTGGACCCCGCCCATCCGCACCGGCCGGCTCCAATCGAGCCCGCCCGAGATGACATCGCCGACGCGATAGACGCGCATTCCGCCCGGGTCCGAATAGCTCAACACCGTCTCCAGCCGCCGCACCCGGGTATCGATATCATCGCCCGCCGACACGGTGACGGTCGTGCGCGCCGCCAGCGGACCGCGCGAGACGCCGGCCTCGAATGCACCGGCCACGCGTGGCCCGGAGCGATCATCCTGCTCGAACTGCAGGTCATAGTTCAGCACGACGCCGACTCCGGTGACGGGTGACAGTGCCGGTGTCGCGCTGTCCCGCGCGCCGACCCGGGTCGCGAGCACCGCGCCCTGCCCCGCATCGATCGACAGCACCGCCGCCGCGCTGTCGTAGCGCGCCTGCACGCCGGGCAGCCCGTCGATCCGGACCAGCGCCCGCTCGTCGCCGGGCGGCAGCAGCAGCCCGATCGCCCGCAGGTCGCCGCGGCGGGCATAGAGCCCGTCGGGCCGCTGCACGACCTCGATCACATTGCCTGTGTCGCGCCCGTTCAGGATTACCGCGACCACCGCCAGCCCCGCGAGATCGGCTTCCACGGCGGGCGGGTCCGCGGATGCGGGGGAACGGTTGTCGGACAGGAGGGCCAGCAGAACGGCCATGAGCAGCACCTGGATCAACTCGATCGGCGCGACACCGCGGTCTCGATCGTCTTGCCCCGCATCTGGAAGCGAACCTGCGCGCCCTGCCCGGGCGCCAGCGTCAACCCCGGCGGCAGCGACCAGCGCCGCTCCCCACCGGCCAGCACATAGCGGCTGCCGTTGCTGGGTATCTCGACATAGGCGCCGGTGCCGCCGCGCAGCGCAAGCGCGTCGAAACGCAGATGCACCCCGGCGCGGTTGCGCACCGTCAGGAAGCTGCCGCCCTTGCCATCGGGCACCAGCCCCCATTCGGGCTCGGCGCTGTCCTTCTGGCGGGGCACGCCCGCGAACAGCGGCAGCGACAAGGTGAGATGGACTTGGATCTGCCCGCCCTTCGGCGCCTCGGGCAGGCGATCCGCGACGATGCGATAGGCGCGCTCCCCCTCGACCGGCGCACGCAGCAGCACCCGGACGACCTGCTCCTTGCCCGGGCCAAGCCGCACCAGCGGCGGGCCGATCACCAGATCGTCCGTCGGGCTCAACTGGTCGCGCCCGTCCAGGCCCTGGTGCCAGACAAAGGCGCGCAGCTGGACCAGATGTTCCTTGCCGGTGCCGTTACGAAGCCGCAGCGTGCCCGCCAGTTTACCGGCAGGCAGTTCGATCACCACCGGATCGACCGACAGCCCCTGCGCCGAAGCCGGGCACGACCATGCCGCACCCAGCCCCAGCAAGACGGCAAGGCCCGTCGCCTTCCAGACAAACCTTGCCGACTGCATGCTCAGTACTCGACCGTGACGTTCACGGTGTCGGTATAGCTGTCGGCCTTGGCGGCCTGCAGCGACGCGGTCGGAATCTCAAGATACACGGTGTGCGTCTCGGAATCGCCGGTGCCGGTATAGGCCGCGGTACCGCCGGCAACCGTCGGCCATGCCGTTGCGTAATCGGAGGCGGTGTAAAGGCCATAGGGCAGCGCTTCACCGGTGTCGTCGCCCAGCAGGTTGCGGGTACCATTGGCGTAGTTGGCACCATTGTCGATCAGCACGTCATAGCCCGTGCCGTTGGTGCAGGTGACGTCGATGTCGGCGGTGCCCGTGCCAGCCGACGCGCCGGTGAGGCCGGTCAGCGAGATCGCACCGACCTGGTCGATCGAGCAGCTTGCAACGACTTCGGCCGAGATCGACATCGTCGACGGGCCCGCGGTCTGTGCCATCGCGGGCGTGGCGATGCAGGCCCCTGCCGCGAGCCCGGTGGGCAGCAGCAACTTACTAATCGAACGCATAATTTTCTCCGATTCCCTGGAATGCCCCCCGCAAGTTGGGGCACGCATGGCTCTAGGGCGGCGGAATTTTCGGAGATGTTTTTCGCGCGACCGTAGTCACCCGGTACGCGATCGTTTCGATTTCGACGAAAAATGCCCGGATTCGCTGCAAGCCCGCGGCATGCGCTGGTTAACTGCCCGGTATGAGGCTGCAACTGACATGCGCGGCGCCTTGCAAACCCCTTTCAGGTGGAGGGCCTTGGGGAAGGCCGCGTGGTGCCCTGCCATCCCCACGGTTTCAGCAATATGCCGTACCTGCATGAATGAATGCATAATTGCAATTGCGAGTCACTTGCAAATAAGATCCAAATTCGTCATGGAGCGGCCCTCATCAAGGGGGTCCCATGTCTCGTACCGTACGTCTCACGCTCGTTCTCGGCACCGCGATCGCGCTCGTTCAAGCCGCCCATGCCCAGGAAGCGCAGCGCCTTCCCGAAGTGACCGCCGACGCGGAGAAGCAAACGCCGGCCTATGAACGGGGCGAAGGAGTCGACAGCGGGACGACGCGTATCGGCGAGGCAGAGGTGAAGGCCCGCGCGCCGGGCTCGGGCGATGCGATGCAGTTGCTCAAGGTCCTGCCGACGGTGCAGTTCTCGCGCGAGGAATTCCTCGCCACGCGCGAGAACATCCAGGACATCCGCCCGGCCGACATCTCCATCTCCGGCGGACGCATCTACGACAATCTCTTCACCATGGACGGCGTCGACGTATCGGCGCGGGTCGAGACCGCCGGCGAGCGCAGCAGCGAAAACCCGTTCGCGCTGCACTCGCCCGAAAGCGCGATTTCGCAGTCGCTTTGGGTCGATACCAATCTGGTCGGCGCGATCGTGGTGCGCGATTCGAACGTTTCGGCCGAATATGGCCGCTTCACCGGCGGCGCGGTCGATGTGCAGACGCGTGCGCCGCGCAGCCGCTTCGGCGGGTCCACCACCGTGTCCTACACCTCCGACTGGCTGACCAGCTTCAAGGTGTCGGACGAAGCCCGCACCCGACTGGCGGGCAATTTCCCGGAACGCCCCTCGTTCGAGAAGATCCGCTTCGGCGCCACGCTCGACGTGCCGATCACCGACACGATCCAGACGCTGTTCGCCTATAACCGCTCGCAATCCGACGTCGTCTATTCGCGCGGCGCGAATTACGGCTCGACCCCGTTCGGCCAGCGCAGCCGCAGCGAGAATTTCATGGGCAAGATCAATGCCGAGTTCGGCGATCTGCGCGTGACCGGCCAGGCGACCTATACGCCCTATACCAGCCAGGCATCGCAGCCCAACGGCTATGACAACCAGGTCACCTCGCAGGGCGGCGGCGTCACCGGCCAGCTGGGCCTGGAGATGAACGGCAAGATCGACTGGTCGGTCCGTGCCAGCTACACCCATAGCAACACCGGCCGCGAGGCATCGCCGATCAACTATTCGATCCCGTCGAGCACCACCAACGGCGCGGTGTGCGTCGCCACCTCGTGCACGATCGGCGGCTTTGGCGACCTCAACCAGACGCAGGACAACTATCAGTTGAACGCCCGCGCCTCGACCGACCTGTGGGGCGGCACCCTCGCCGGCGGCATCGACCTGCAGCGCATCGACGGGATGCGCGAGCGCCCGGTCGACGGCTATGCCTATCTTACCAACACCACAGTCGCGCGCGCGACCATCGTCTGTGCGGCGGGCGACAGCATGTCCTGCGTCACCGGGCAATATGCGCTGCTCAGCCGGCAGATGTACTCTGCCTATCGGGCGAACGTTTCGATGGGCAGCGCCGCGGGCTGGCTCGAATACCATATCGGCGGCGGCGGCTTCGATACACGCATCGGCGTGCGCTACGATTATGAGGAGTTCCTGGGGAACCATAATTTCGCACCGCGGCTGACCACCTCCTACACCGTGCCGGGCACGCGCTGGAAGGTGACTGCCGGCGTCAATCGCTATTATGGCCGCTCGATGTTCGCCTATGCGCTGCGCGAGAAACTGCCCGCGACCATCATCGAGCGGCGCGTTCCGGTGCTGACCAACGGACAGAATATCGTCTCGGAAAACTGGGCGTTCGGCAGCGCCAGCCGCACCACCTATGCCAACAAGTCGACGCTAAAGACGCCGCGATCGGACGAAATCAGCGCGAATGTCAGCGGCCCGATCTTCGGCGGCACGCTGACCCTCCGCGGAGTGTATCGGCGCGGCGAAAACGAGTTCAATCGTTCGGAGGTGCAGGTTGCGACGATGACGCTCCCGAACGGCCGGGTGCAGAACTACAACGAATATGTGCTGAACAATGACGGCTTCAGCCGCTATCGCGGCGGCTCGATCGAATGGCAGCGCACCTTCGGCAAGCACACCGTCGCGCTCAGCACCAACTTCTCGAAAACCAAGACGTCGAATACCGACTATATCGAGGACGCCAGCGACCTGATCGACGACACGGTCGTCGCCTATAAGGGCCAGTTGCTGACCTATTCGCAGCTCACGCTGCTCTCGCAGCGCGAGGATTTCGCCACGCCGTTCATGGTCAACGGAACGCTCACCTCGCGCTGGTGGCACGATCGGATCACCACCAACCTCAATCTGCGCTATCGCGATCCGTTCCAGATGATCATGCAGGACGGCACCACGACGATCGATGGCGTGCGCTATGACAATTACGACCTGATCCGCGTGCCGGCGAGCGTCGAGGCCAACATGAACATCCAGGCCGAATTGCTGCGCAACGAGCTCGGCGCACTGACGTTGGACGTTCGGATCGCCAATCTGCTCGACTCGATTCCGGTGCGGAACGCCACGGCCACCACCCAGCCCTATCAATATGGTCGTTCGTTCTGGACTGGCCTGACGTTCCGCTTCTGATGCAGAGGGAAGGCTTGCCCCCCGGTGTCCGGCGCCTGCTGCACGGTGTGATGGCGGTGTCGGCGATCGTGTTGCTGGCCGGTATGGCGCAGGACATCCTGCCCGATATCGCCGGGCTGCGCGCACGCTATGGGGGCAAGCCCGTGGAATGGGTGCGGCCGCAGGTCGATGCGGGGGCAAGCTTCACCGAATTCGCCGCGCTGCCGCCCGCCCCGCGGCTTCAGGGCAACGACCTGCTGCTCGCCCGGGTCGGCGCGCAGCTGTTCGACGATCCGCGGCTTTCGCGATCGGGGCAGATCGCGTGTGCGACCTGCCATATTCGCGAACTCGGCTTCAGCAACGGCATCCGCAGCGCCTTTGGCCACGACCGTCAGCGCGGCAAGCGCAACGTCCAGTCGCTGTTCACCGCCGATTTCACCCGCGAGCTGTTCTGGGACGGACGCGCCGCGACGCTCGAGGAGCAGGCGCTGATGCCGATCGTCGACGGCGTCGAGATGGCGGCATCGCTCGGCTCGATCGAGCGGCGCGTCAACGCCGAGCCGGTCTATCGCGCCGCATTCGCCGCCATGGGGCACAAGGGCCGGATTACCCGGCGCGACATCGCGCGCGCGCTCGCCGCCTTCGAGCGGACGCTCCGCCCGCCCCGCTCGCGCTTCGATCGCGTGCTGGCCGCGGGCGCATCGTCGCTGACCGATCAGGAACTCTGGGGGCTCGATCTGTTCCGGGGCAAGGCCCGGTGCGTCGCCTGCCACAGTGGCGCAGAGCTCAGCGACGGGAACTACCACAATCTCGGCCTGAGCTTCTACGGCCGCGCACTCGAAGATCTCGGGCGCTTCAACGTCACCAAACGCGCCGAGGATGTCGGGCGCTTCCGCACGCCCTCGCTGCGCGGGATCGGGCGTACCGCGCCCTATATGCACAACGGCCTGTTGCGGACGCTGCCCAATGTCGTGGCCTTCTACAACGGCGGCGGCGGGCGCGATCGCGATACGGCCGTATCGGAGAGCGGCGCACCGCACCCAACCCCCGATCCGTTGATGCGCCCGCTCGGGCTGACCAGGGC
Organism: Sphingomonas sp. HITSZ_GF; assembly: GCF_029543155.1. Lineage (GTDB taxonomy): Bacteria > Pseudomonadota > Alphaproteobacteria > Sphingomonadales > Sphingomonadaceae > Sphingomonas. The sequence continues at coordinate 73,857 of NZ_JARQXA010000009.1, forward strand.
CGAGCGCGAAGCGCTCGTCGCCTTCCTCGAGACGCTCTAGGAGCGATAGCGCAGCGGCACCTCGAAGACCCGCGCCGACGCCGGCAGCGATGCGGGCGGGCGCGGAAACGGCGCAGCACGCCGGACCTGGTCGAGCGCCAGTTGGTCGAGCCACGCGCTGCCGCTCGGCTGGGCGATCGCGCTCATGATGAGCTGGCCGCGCGGATCGAGCGAAAAGCGCACGATGACCAGACCGCCGTTCGAACGCCGGGCGAGGTCGGCCGGAAAGCTCTTGCGCGCCTCCAGCCACGCCACGATCCTGCGCGCATATGCGTTGGAGATGTCGGGATCGGCCGCGGCCGGCTGCGGACTACCGGCCGCCTGCCTGGCCGGGGCGCCGGAAGCGGGCGCGGAGGAGGACGACACCGCCTTGGCTTCCCCCTTGTCGAACACGCTTGCCGGCAGCGGCAGCTCGACGGCCGCCGCAGGTTCCTCCAGCTGGATTTGCATGGGCGAAAGTCGCTGGTTGACGGACACCGTTTCCACGAGCGGCGGACGAGGACTGCTGGCCGGTTGCTGCTGCGGATCGTCAGGTTGATCTGTCGGAGGAGCGGCTTCGGGCGACGCCGGGTTCGCCGCTTCGACGTCGAAAAGATGCAGGCCGCGAGCAGGCTTCTGCTCGCCCTGCTTCATCTCGAAGCTCAATACCGAGAGAAGCAGCCCGCACTCGAGCGCCCCGGCAAGAAGCACCGCACAAAGACGATCGCGTGCCATCTTCGCCGCCTATGTCAAACGATAATGATTTTCAATAGCTAGTGGGTGAGCGCCCCGGTTGGCCTGTCCTGGTCCCCGGCGGCCGATCGCAGCGGGCAGCGGATCGCACCGATTCCCTTTGCCTTTCCGAAAGCTTGGCGGAAGGTTCGGCGATCATGGGCACCTGTTGCGGTGGCCATGCACCGGCGACGATAGGGAGTGCGGCAAGCGTGCGCGGCCGATCATCATGACGACGGTGGCGATGATCGCGGGCATGACGCCGATCGCGCTCGGCCTCGGCGCCGATGCCAGCTTCCGTCAGCCGATGGCCACCGCAGTGATCGGCGGGCTGCTGACCTCGACCTTTCTCAGCCTGCTCGTCGTGCCGGTGATCTTCACCTTCGTCGATGATTTCGAGCGCGGAGCAAGGCGCTTCTTCGCCGCGAGACGGGCTGCGAGTCCGGATCCTTCGCAACCCAGGCAGAGGTGGTTCCGCGCCCTCAGGCGTGCAGATTGAGCAGCGAATCCATCAGCCCGTCCTCGGCGCTCGAACAGACGCCCAGGATCACGGCTTCGTCACAGCCTTCGCCCGTCACATAGCCATGGCCCATGTTCGAATCGATGTAGATCGATTCGCCGGCCTCGAGCATGACCGGATCGTAGAATTCGGTGTGCACGACGATGCTGCCGCTGACGACGTAGATATATTCTTCGCCCGAATGATGGACGAGATCGCCGAACTCCTCGGCAGTCTTGGCGCGCACCTTGGTGATCACCGGGATCATCCGCTTCCGGCGCAGCTCGGTGCACAGGTAATAATAGTCATAGTTCGCGGTGTTCACGCGCACCGCCCGATCGAGATCGCCGATGCTCCGGCGCGCAGTTACCTGGGTCTCCGGCGCCGAATCATTCTCCGCAAACAGCTCGGACATGCGGATGTTGAGTCGCTGGCTGAGCTGCAACAGCTTGTCATAGGTCAGCGTCAGCCGGTCATGCTCGACCTTCGACAGGGTCGATACCGGGATGCCGCTCTTCAGGCTCATCTCCTTGAGGGTCCAGCCATTCCGCGCGCGCAGCGCCTTGAGCAGCGTACCCAGCGTCGGATGTTCGGCCTTGAGCTTCGTTGCCATGCGGCACCTCAGTTTGACATTTCTCTGAATAGGATCATCATGTCCCAATCAGGATTATTCGTTGATGTATCTAGACTAGCCGCAGACGGATACCGGCGCAATCGACATGCCGGAGTCCTGCGCAGGAGATCAGGAAGGGGGACGACGCGCTTATGTGGAAACGTTCGCTCGCGGTGATGACGGCAGGATTGCTGGGCATCGCCATGACGGTGCCGGGCTTCAGCCAGGCACCCGCACCGCTCACGCCAATAGCGCAGACCAATGGGCCTGCGCCGACTGCCCGGCCCGCCGTTGCCCCCAACCTCACCAAGGCGGACGCGGACGCCTGGCTGGACGGCTTCATGCCCTATGCAATTGCGCGCGGCGACGTTGCCGGCGCGGTGGTAGTGATCGTCAAGGACGGCCAGGTCGTGACGCAGCGCGGCTTCGGCTATGCCGATGTCGCGAAGCGCAAGCCGGTCGATCCGGCGACCACGCTGTTCCGCCCCGGCTCGACCTCGAAGCTCTATACCTGGACCGCGGTGATGCAGCTGGTCGAGGCCGGCAAGCTGAACCTCGACGCCGACGTCAACCAGTATCTCGATTTCAAGATCCCGCCCTATCAGGGCAAGCCGATCACGCTGCGCAACATCATGACGCACACGGCAGGCTTCGAAGAGATCATCAAGGGCCTGCTGGCGTTCGACAAGCCGGTGCCCAGCCTGGGCGCGGTGCTCAAGCATCGGGTGCCCGAGCGGATCTACGCGCCGGGTACCACGCCGGCCTATTCCAACTATGCCACCGCGCTGGCCGGCTATATCGTCGAGCGCGCATCGGGCATGCCCTTCGACGACTATGTCGAGAAGAACATCTTCGGCCGGCTGGGCATGCAATATGCCAGCTTCCGCCAGCCGCTGCCCGATCGACTGAAGCCGTTCATGTCGCAAGGCTATGAGCTCGGTTCCGGCCCGGCCAAGGGCTATGAGCTGATCGGTATGGCGCCGGCCGGTGCCTCAGCGATCAGCGGCGGCGACATGGCCAGGTTCATGATCGCGCATCTCGCCAATGGCGGCCCGCTGCTGAAGCCCGAGACGGCGAAGCTGATGCACACCGCCCAGCCCAGCGCGATCCCGGCGATCAACACCATGGCGCTCGGCTTCTACGAGCAGCGGATCAACGGCCACCGCGCAATCGCGCACGGCGGCGACACGGTCTATTTCCACAGCGATCTGTGGATCTTCCCGGAAGACAATGTCGGCCTGTACGTTTCGATGAACAGCGACGGCAAGGACGGGGTCACCCGCGTGCTGCGCGGCTCGCTGTTCGACGAGTTCGCCGATCGCTACCTGCCCGACCCCAACAGGGCGGCGCCGAAGGAACTGCCGACCGCGAAGGAACATGCCAAGCTGCTCGTGGGCAGCTGGACCAACAGCCGCCGGATCGAATCGAGCTTCGCCAAGATCATCAACCTGCTCGGCGATACCAAGGTGACGCTCGATGCCGATGGCCGGCCGGTGATCCCGGCGCTGACCAGCCCGGGCGGCGCCCCGCGCAAGCTGATCGAGGTCGCCCCCTTCGTCTGGCAGGATGCCTATGGCCATGAGCGGCTCGCCGCGCAGATGGTGGACGGCAAGGTCGTGCGCTGGAGCTTCGGCGAAGTCTCGCCCTTCATGATCTGGTACCGCACGCCAGCCTCCCTCGACTCGGCCTGGCTGATTCCGGCGCTGCTGTTCGGCGTGGGCATGGTGTTCCTCACCGCGCTCTCCTGGCCGGTCGGCTGGTTCGCCCGCCGCCGCTACGCCGCGCCGCTCAAGCTCGAAGGCGAGGCGCGGCGCACTTACCGGGTGCTGCGCGGCTTCGCCTGGCTGGTGCTGGCGGTGCTGGTGCTGTGGGGCGTCGTGATCACCGGGCTCGAGAATTTCGAGAGCCATGGCTCGACCGACTGGCTGATCCTGCTCGTCGAGTTCGTCGGCACGCTCGCCTTCTTCGGGATGTTCGGCCTGTCGGTGTGGAACGCCTGGCTCACCTGGCGCGACAAGCGGAGCTGGTTTGCCCGCATCTGGAGCGTGCTGCTGGTGCTTGGGACGTTCTTCATCCTGTGGGTGGCGCTGGCCTTCAACCTGGTCTCGTTCGGGACCGAGTTCTGAGGCCATGGTGATGCGCCGCTCGCCCGACATCGCGGTGGAACGGCTGCCGTTCGCCAAGCCGTTCCGCATCTCCGGCCATGTCTTCACCGAGTCCCCCGTGGTGGTCGTCAGCCTGTCTGACGGCCTCCACATCGGGCGCGGCGAGGCGAGCGGCGTCTATTATCTGGGCGACAATGAGGAGACGATGGTCGCCGCGCTGGAGACGGTGCGGGAAGGCCTTTGCGCGGGCATGACCCGTACGGAACTCCAACAGGCACTGCCCGCGGGCGGCGCGCGCAACGCTGCCGACTGCGCGCTCTGGGAACTCGACGCCAAGCGCGAAGGCGTGCCGGTGTGGAAGCTCGCCGGCCTCCCCGAGCCTCGCCCCTTGCTCACCACCTTCACGCTCGGCGCCGACGATCCCGGCGTGATGGCAGAGGGCGCCCGGGCCTACGCCGAGGCGCGCGCGCTCAAGCTCAAGCTCACCGGCGATCTCGATCTCGACATCGCCCGGGTGCGCGCGGTGCGGTCGGCGCGGCCCGAATGCTGGATCGGCGTCGATGCCAATCAGGGCTTCACGGCCGACGAGCTGGACCCGCTCGTGGCAGTGCTGGTCGAATGCGGCATCGCGCTGCTCGAGCAGCCGCTGGCGCGTGGGCGCGAGGCGGATCTTGACGGGTTCAAGTCGCCGATCCCGATCGCTGCCGACGAGAGCGCGCTGACTCTCGCCGATGTCGACGGCCTGGTCGGGCGCTTCCAGACCGTGAACATCAAGCTCGACAAATGCGGCGGGCTTACCGAAGCGATCGCGATCGCCCGGCGAGCACGGACGCTGGGGCTCGACGTGATGGTCGGCAACATGGTGGGTTCCAGCTGGGCAATGGCGCCCGCCTGGCTGCTCGGCCAGCTCTGCGACGTGGTCGACCTCGACGGCCCGACCTTCCTCGCCACCGATCGAACGCCCGGGATCGCCTATCGCGATGGGCATATCGAATGCCCCGATGCCGTCTGGGGACATAATTCGGCCTCGCGGAGCGCAGTCGCTGCAACTTAATTGTCAAATTGGATTGACTCTTCTCCAATTAGGATAATAGCATCCTGATTAGCAACAATGCGGCTGGTAAGCGCCAAAGGCGCGCAGCCTTTCCCCGCCCGAAGCGGGCGGTCCCATCGAACTCCTAAGGGGGGAGAACGACGATGACGCGCATGACCAATCGAGCCACATTGCTGATTACCGTTGCCGCGGGCGCGCTGCTGCTGCCTTCGGCCGCTTTCGCGCAGGACACTGCGCCGTCGGACAACGAGATCGTCGTCACCGCGCAGAAGCGCGAGCAGAACCTGCAGGACGTGCCGGTCTCGATCAGCGTCGTCAGCGGCGAGGCGATGCAGGAGCAGGGCGCCGCCTCGCTCACCGACTATGCCGGCTATGTCCCGGGCCTCCAGGTGACCACCACCGGCACGCCGGGCCAGACCACGATCACCCTGCGCGGCGTCGCGCCGCTCACCGCCAGCCAGACCGTGGGCATCTATCTCGACGATGCGCCGGTGGGATCGAGCGCGATCTACAACCGCGCCGGCCAGTTCTCGCTCGACCTGCTGCCCTATGACATCGAGCGCATCGAAGTGCTGCGCGGGCCGCAGGGCACGCTGTACGGCGCCAGCTCGATCGGCGGCCTGCTCAAATATGTCACGGTGGCGCCGAGCACGAGCAAGTTCAGCGTCAAGGGTGGGGTGGAAGGATTCGGAATCAACGGGGCGGGCGAGCTGGGATGGGCCGCGCAGACGATGTTCAACGCCCCGCTGGTCGAAGGCAAGCTAGGGATGACCGGCAGCTTCGCATGGCGCAAGACTCCGGGCTTCGTGAACAGCGTCAACAATGCCGGACTGCGCGACCAGAACAGCTACGAGCAGGTCGGCGGCCGCGTCGCGCTGCTCTGGCAGGCGACCGAGCGCTTCAGCGCGCGGCTGACCGCGATCTATCAGGACCTCGATTCGGACGGCAACGGCATCTACGCCTCGGACCTCACCGGCAAACGTCTGGGCGACGGCAGCTCGTACAACAACTATGTCGCCGAAGCCTTCAAGACCGAGCTGCAATATTATGCCGCGACGCTGGACTATGACTTCGGCGGCGTGACCGCGACCTCGGTCACCACGCACAGCACCACCCACGCGACCCAGCTCCAGGACGCCACCTATGCGTTCGGCGTGCTCTTCCCGCTGCTCACCGGCGGCGCGATCGCTCCCGGGATCACCCCGTTCGAGATCAAGCTGGGCCTGCGCAAATGGACGCAGGAGGTCCGCCTCGCCTCGGCGAGCGGCGGCAGCTTCGAGTGGCTGGTCGGCGGCTTCTACACCGACGAGAAGACCTCGAACTCGCAGCTGGTCCGTTCGTACGACATGGCAGGCAACGTCATTGCGCCGCTCGACCCGCTGGCGACGGTAGGCCTGCCGGCGACGTACAAGGAATATGCCGTCTTCGGCAACGCGACGTTGCGCTTCGGCAAGCGCTTCGAAGTGACCGGCGGCGTCCGCTGGGCGCGCAACGAGCAGACCTTCCGCCAGATCAGCCAGGGCGCGATCGTGCCGACCGCCGACGATCCCGGCGAATCCAGCGAGGACGTCGTCACCTGGAGCGTCAGCCCGCAATTCCACCTGAACGACGATGCGATGCTCTATGGCCGGGTCGCCACCGGCTATCGCCCCGGCGGCCCCAACGTCATCGTCCCGAACGTGCCGCCGAGCGTGAACTCGGACACGCTCACCAACTATGAAGTCGGCTTCAAGGCCGATCTGGCCGGCCGCGCCGTCTCGATCGACATTGCCGCCTTCTACATGGACTGGGACGACATCCAGGTGACGCGCGCGTTCGGCGGCGTCTCGGGCCAGGCCAATGGCGGCAAGGCGCGCAGCCAGGGCGTGGAAGGCACGCTGTCGTTCCGCCCAATTCAGGGGCTGACGATCGGGCTGACCGGATCCTATACCGATGCCAAGCTGAGCGAGGACGTGCCCGAGATCAGCGGCGCCGATGGCGACCGGCTGCCGGGCGTGCCCAAGTTCAGCGGCTCCGCCCGGCTCGACTATCATGCCCCGCTCGGCGGCGATCTGTCGGGGGATTTCGGCATCGGCGTGCGCCACGCCAGCAGCCGGCTGTCGCTGGTCGAGAGCGATCCGCTGGCGGCACGGGCGGCGCCCTATACGTCGGTCGATCTCAATGCGGCGCTCAACATCGGCGAGCATTGGAAGCTCCGCGGCTATGTGCGCAACCTGCTCGACGACGATGGCGAGCTGTCGCGCACGACGATGACGGACGGGCTCAACCAGCCGAGCTTCCTGGCGATCACGCCGCTCCAGCCGCGCACGATCGGCCTCGCCTTCGATCTTTCGTTCTGATCTTCCAGGAAGGCGCATCCATGAACGCCCCCTTCGGCCTGAAGGCCGACACGCTTACCCTGCCCCAGCCCTATCTGCTGTTCCTGGGCGACACCACCGAGCGCGGCTTCGCCAAGACCGCGCTCGGGCTGCGGGACTGGGCGCCGGACAAATGCGTCGGCGAGCTGGCGCTGGCCGGCGCGACCGTCTCCACCGGGCTGCCCGGCCTCACCCCGGCCGAGGCGGTGGCGAAGGGCGCGCGCGGGCTCGTCATCGGTGTCGCCAATCCCGGCGGGGTGATCCCGGCGTCGTGGCGCAGGTCGCTGGTCGAAGCGCTCGAGGCGGGGCTCGACATCGTATCGGGCATGCATGTCCGGCTGGCCGACATTCCCGAACTGGCCGAAACGGCCAGCCTGCTCGGCCGCCGGCTGATCGACATCCGCGTGCCCCCGGCCGAGATTCCGGTCGCCACCGGACGCAAGCGCAGCGGCAAGCGGCTGCTCACCGTCGGCACCGATTGCGCGCTCGGCAAGAAATACACCGCGCTCGCCCTCGCCCGCGCGTTCGCGGCGCGCGGAGTGGATGCCGATTTCCGCGCCACCGGCCAGACCGGGATCATGATCGCCGGCGGCGGCATGCCGATGGACGCCGTGATCTCCGATTTCGAGGCGGGCGCGGCCGAAGTGCTTTCGCCCGATGCGGAGCCCGGGCACTGGGACGTGATCGAAGGCCAGGGCTCGCTTGCGCACCCCGCCTATGCCGCCGTGTCGCTCGGCCTGCTCCACGGCAGCCAGCCGGACGTGTTCGTGGTCTGCCACGAGCCCGGCCGAACCGTGATGCTCGGTACCGCGGGCTATCAGGTCGCGACGATCGAGGAGATCATCGCGCTCACCACCGCGCTGGGCCGCCGGACCAATCCGGACATCCGCTGCGGCGGGGTGAGCTTCAACAGCTCGGCGCTGGCCGAGGCCGAGGCCACCGCGCTGATGGAAGCCGAGAGCCAGCGCCTGGGCCTGCCCGTCGCCGATCCGGTGCGCGGCGGGCCGGCCTTCGATGCGCTGGTCGAAAGCTGCCTCGCATGAGCACGCCGGCGGCAGGGTCGAGCTGGTTCCAGCGCTTCCTGCTGCCGGGCTTCGCGATGAAGGCCGTGATCATCGGCGGCGGCTATGCGACCGGGCGCGAGCTGGCCGAGTATTTCCTGCCCGCCGGCCCTTGGGGCGGGCTCGCCGGCATGGTGCTGGCGATGCTGCTGTGGAGCGTCATCGCCGCCGCGACCTTCGCCTATGCCCGGATGGTCGGCGCCCTCGACTATCGCGCCTTCTTCGCCGATCTGCTCGGCCCGGCCTGGATCGCGTTCGAAGCGGCGTACATCCTCTTCGTCGTGCTGATCCTCGCGGTATTCGGCGCGAGCGCAGGGGCGATCGGTGCGGCGATGTTCGGCTGGCCGGTGTTCGCGGGCACGCTGGCGCTGGCCATTGCCATCCTGGCCACCGTCACGCTCGGCAATGCGGCGGTGGAAGGCGTATTCAAATATGTCTCGTTCCTGCTCTACGCCGTCTATGCGATCTTCCTCGCGCTGAGCCTGTGGCGGTTCGGCGACCGCATCGCGACCGGCTTCGCCACGCCCGCGCCCTGGAACGGCTGGGCGAGTGGCGGGCTCACCTATGCGAGCTACAACATCATCGGCGCGGTAGTGATCCTGCCGGTGCTGCGCCATCTGACCAGCACCCGCGACGCCGTGGTCGCCGGCCTGGTCGCCGGGCCGCTGGCGATGCTGCCGGCGATCCTGTTCTTCACCTGCATGATCGCCTTCTATCCCGGCATCGGCGCCGAGACGCTGCCTTCGGACTTCCTGCTGCGCCAGCTGAACGTGCCGGTCTTCCACTGGGCCTTCCAGATGATGATCTTCGCCGCGCTGCTCGAAAGCGGTGCCGGCGCGGTCCATGCGATCAACGAGCGGGTGGCGGGGGTGGTGCGCCGGCGGCGCGGCGTGGAGCTGGGCCCGCGCGCCCGCGCCGCGATCGCCGGCGCGCTGCTGCTCGTCTGCATGTTCGTAGCCGATCGCGTAGGGCTGATCGCGCTGATTGCCAGCGGCTACCGGCTGCTCGCCTGGCTGTTCCTCGCCGTGTTCGTACTACCGCTGATGACGATCGGGCTGGTGCGACTGCTCCGCCGCCCCGCCTCTCCCCAGGAGATTGCCGCATGAAGCTGCGCATCCTTCTCGCCCTGCCCCTGCTCGCGCTCGCCACGCCGGCGCTGGCCGATCCCCCAGGCGGGCTCGACGCCAAGATCGAAGCGCTGCGCAAGGCCAGCGGCGCGCCGGGCATTGCCGTCGCAGTCGTCGAGCATGGCAAGACCACGCTCGCCAGGGGCTGGGGCTATCGCAAGCTCGGCGATCCGGCGAAGGTCGATGCCGACACGATCTTCCAGACCGGATCCACCGGCAAGGCGTTCACCGCCACCGCGCTCGCCATCCTGGTCGATCAAGGGAAGCTCGGCTGGGACGACAGGGTGATCGACCACATGCCCTGGTTCCGCATGTACGATCCCTGGGTCACGCGCGAGATCACGGTGCGCGATCTGCTCGTCCATCATTCGGGGCTCGGGCTCGGTGCCGGCGACCTGCTCTTCGTCCCGCGCGGCAGCCTGTCGCGCAAGGAAACGGTCAAGCGGCTCGCCTATCTCAAGCCCGCTACCAGCTTCCGCTCCAACTATGCGTACGACAACATCCTCTACATGGTCGCCGGCCAGCTGATCGAGGAAGTCTCCGGCAAGAGCTGGGAAGACTTCATGACCAGCGAGGTGCTGAAACGCGGCGGCATGACCACCGCGACCGCCACCTATGAGGCGCGCTGGGCGACCGCCGACCGCGCCTTTCCGCATGCGCGGATCGGCGGCGTGGTGCGCGGCGACGGGCCGAACTCCGTGCTCGACGAGCGCGAGGAGCTGGGCCGCGCCGCGATGCCAGCGGGCGGGCTCGCGCTCAGTGCCAACGACCTTGCGCAGTGGCTCAAGATCCAGCTTGGGCACGGCGCGCTGCCCGGCGGCGGGCGGCTGTTCAGCGAGACCCAGGCGATGGAGATGTGGAAGGGCGTGACCGTCCAGCCGCTCACTCCCTATCCGGGCAGCCTCGCGCCGCTGACGCCGAAGTTCAGCACCTATGCGCTCGGCTGGGAGGTCGAGGATTACAAGGGCGCGCGGATCATTTCGCATGGCGGCGGGGTGTTCGGATCGATCACCCATGTCATCCTGCTGCCCGACCAGGATGTCGGCATTGCGGTGGTAGTGAACTCGGAGGATGTCGCGTTGCTGCGTGGGGTCGCGCATCTTCTGGTCGACCATTATCTCGGCATTCCGGACCAGGACTGGTTCAAGCGTTTCAGCGAGTTCATGGATACGCGCATCGCCGGCGGCAAGGCGGCGCTGGCGAGCGGGAAGGCGACGCCGGCCAAGGTCGGGCCTTCTCTGGCGCCGGAACGCTATGCCGGCACCTATCGCGACCCGTGGTACGGGGATGTCGCGGTGACACACGGCACGGACGGGCTGCGCATCGATTTCAAGACGACGCCGCGCATGGCGGGCAAGCTGGTCCATTGGCAGTACGACACCTTCGTCACCCGCTTCGACGACAAGGCGATCGAGCCGGCCTATGTGACCTTCGCGCTCGATGCGGAGGGCAAGGTGGCGCGGGTGACGATGAAGCCCGAGAGCCCGATCGCCGATTTCAGCTACGACTATCGCGATCTCGATCTGCGGCCGGTGGAAGACAAGAAATGATCAAGCGTACCGCGTTGCTCGCCCTGCTCCTGTCCAGCTGCGCGGCGGCGCCCGAGGCTGAGGCGCCCGCGCAAAAGGCGCACAAGGACTTCCTCGTCCTCGACACGCATATCGACACGCCATTGCATTTCGGCAGGCCCGGCTGGAGCTTCGACGGGCATCATGATCCGGCGACCGACCTCGTCCAGGTCGACATGGAGCGAATGATAGCGGGCGCGCTCGATGGCGGCTTCTTCGCGATCTACACCGAACAGGGCCCGCTGACCGCCAAGGGCTATGCCGATGCGCTGGCCTATGCGCGCGGGCGATCGGACCTGATCGATGCCACGCTCGCCAAATTCCCCGACCGGATCGGCCGCGCGCTGACCCCGGAGGATGCGCTGCGGCTCAACCGAGAGGGCAAGCTGGTCGCGTTCAAGAGCATGGAGAACAGCTACGAGTTGGGCGAGGACGTCTCGCTGCTCAAGGAATTCCACGATCGCGGCGTGCGGCTGGCCGGGCCGGTGCACGGCGCCAGCAACCAGTTCGCCGACAGCTCGGGCGACAAGCCGAAATGGAACGGCCTTTCCCCCCTGGGGCGCAAATGGGTGGCGGAGATGAACCGGCTGGGCATGGTGATCGACGCCAGCCATTCTTCGGACGCGACCTTCGACCAGATGCTCGAGCTGTCGAAGACGCCGTTGCTGCTGTCGCATTCGAGCGGCCGCTGGGCCTTCGACCATCCGCGCAACCTTGATGACGCGCGCATCCGCAAGCTTGCGGCCAAGGGCGGCGCGATCTGCATGAGCACGATCTTCCTGGCGACGATGAACCTCACGCCCGAACGCGCCGCGCTGTTCGGCAAGTACGAGCATATTTCGGAGCTTTCGCCCGCCGACCAGGCCGACCTCGCCCGCAAATGGCGCGAACTCGACAAGACCCAGCCGATGTGGGGCAAGGCCGATTTCGAGCGCTACATGGAGATGGTGCTCCATGTGATCAAAGTCGCCGGGGTCGACCATGTCTGCTTCGGGGCGGACTGGGACGGCGGCGGTGGGCTGCCGGGGATCGAAGACATCTCGGCGCTGCCCAAGGTCACCGAGCGGCTGCGCAAGGCCGGCTATGGCGACGCCGACCTGGAGAAGATGTGGAGCGGCAACATCCTGCGCATCGTGGGTGAGGCGCAGCGCCATGCCGCCGCCGCGCAGGCCGGGACTCCCTGAGCCGGGAGCCCGGCCTTCCGCCTAGCGTTCCGCGAGCGCCTGTTCCAGCCGATCGAGCCCCTCGAGCAGCACCTCGTCGGAGATGGTCAGCGGCATCAGCAGGCGCAGCGTCTCGCCATGGATGCCGCAAGAGATGACGACCAAGCCCAGCTCGAAGGCACGGGCAACCAGCTTTCGCGCGGCGTCCGGATCGGGCTCGTCCGAACCGCGCGCCTTGACCAGGTCGAACGCCATCATCGCGCCCAGTCCGCGCACATGGGCGATCGGCATCAGGTCCTCGCGGCCGGCCCAGGCTTCGAACCGTGCGCGCAGCGTTGCGCCGATCGCGTTGGCGCGATCGATCAGCTCCTCTTCCTCGATGACGTCGAGCACCGCGAGCGCCGCCGCGCAGCTGATCGGCGCGCCGCCAAAGGTCGAGCCCAGCCCGCCGCCATGGACGCTGTCCATCAGTTCGGCGCGGCCGGTGACCGCCGCGATCGGGAAGCCGCCGCCCAGCGCCTTGGCCATGGTGACGATGTCGGGTGCGATGCCGCTATGCTCGACGGCGAAGAGCTTGCCGGTTCGCGCGAAGCCGGTCTGGACCTCGTCGCAGATCAGCAGGATGCCGTGCTCCGAGCAGATCGCGCGCAAGGTCTGGAGCAGTTCGGGCGGGGTGACGTGGAAGCCGCCCTCCCCCTGCACCGGCTCGACGATGATCGCCGCGATCGAGCTGGGATCGGCATCGGTGCGGAACAGCGCGTCGAGCGCGTTCAGGCTGTCCTGCACCGACACGCCATAATGCGCGATCGGGAACGGCACGCGCCAGACTTCGCCCGGCAGCGTGCCGAAGCCGCGCTTGTAGGGCATTGCCTTGCCGGTGAGCGCAGTCGTCATCAGCGTGCGACCGTGAAACGCGCCGGCAAACGCCACCACGCCGGTACGCCCGGTGGCGAAGCGCGCGATCTTGACCGCGTTCTCCACCGCCTCGGCGCCGCTGTTGAAGAAGATCGTCTTGGCCGGGCCGGCAACCGGCGCGAGCGCGTTCAGCCGTTCGGCGAGCGCGACATAGGGCGCGTAGGGCAGCACCTGGAACGAGGTGTGGGTGAAGCGCTCGAGCTGGTCCTGCACCGCGCCGATCACCTTGGGGTGGCAGTGCCCGGTGCTGCACACCGCGATGCCGGCGACGAAATCGATGAAGCGATTGCCCTCGACGTCCCACACCTCGGCATTGCGGGCGCGGGCGGCATAGGCGGGCGTGGCGCTGACGATGCCGCTCGGCACCGAGGCGGCGCGGCGGGCACCCAGCCCGGCATTGTCCTGCGCAGCCGCGCGCGGATCCAGAGTTGCCACCGTCATCAGATGCCTCCCAGTGCGAGATATTTGATTTCCACGAAGTCCTCGAGGCCGTAGCGCGAGCCCTCGCGACCCAGGCCCGATTCCTTGACGCCGCCGAAGGGCGTCGCGGGGTTGGAAGTGAGGGTCTCGTTGACCGCGACCATGCCGTATTCGAGCGCCTCGCCGACGCGGAAGACGCGGCCGACATCGCGGGTCCAGAGAAAGGCGGCCAGGCCATAGGGCGTGTCGTTCGCCGCGGCGATCACCTCCGCCTCTGTCTCGAAGCCGTAGATCGCGGCGACAGGGCCGAAGATCTCGGTGCTGGCGATCGCCATGTCCGCCCGTACGTCGACGAGCAGGGTCGGTGCGAAAAACAGGCCGCCGCGCGCATGCGGCGCGCCGCCCAGCACCGCTTCGGCCCCCTTGCCGAGCGCGTCTTCGACCAGTTCCTCGACCTTGGCGACCGCCGCCGGGTTGATCAGCGGGCCGATCTTGGTGTCGGCTTCCAGCCCCGGCCCGACCGGCAGATCCTCCATCGCCGCTCGGAGCTTTTCAGTGAACGCGGCGCGCACGCCGGACTGCACATAGATACGGTTGGTGGCGACGCAGGCCTGGCCCGCGTTGCGGAACTTGGTGACCATCGCGCCCGCCACTGCCGCATCGAGATCGGCATCGTCGAACACGATGAACGGCGAGTTCCCGCCCAGCTCGAGCGAGAGCTTCTTCACCGTGTCGGCGCATTGCCGCATCAGGATCTTGCCGACCCGGGTGGAGCCGGTGAAGGACAGCTTGCGCACATCCGGGCTCGCGGTAAGCACGGCGGCAACGGCTTCGGCACGCCGCGCGGTGACGATGTTCATCACGCCCGCGGGAAAGCCTGCCTCCTCGGCCAGCACCTGCAAGGCGATCGCCGAGAGCGGCGTATCCTCGGCCGGCTTGACGACGATCGTGCATCCCGCGGCAAGCGCCGGAGAGACCTTGCGGGTGATCATCGAGCTGGGGAAATTCCACGGCGTGATCGCGCCGACGACGCCGATCGGCTGCTTGAGCACCAGGCAGCGCTTGTCCGGTGCGTGGGGGGGCACGATGTCGCCATAGAGGCGCTTGCCTTCCTCGGCGAACCATTCGATGAAATTGGCGCCGAACACGATCTCGCCCAGCGCTTCGGCGCGCGGCTTGCCCTGTTCGAGCGTAAGGATCTCGGCCAGCGCCTCCTGATTGGCCAGGATCAGCCGGAACCAGGCGCGCAGCACCTCGCCGCGCTCGCGCGCCGTCTTCGCCGCCCAGCCGGGAAAGGCTGCCTTGGCATCGGCGATCGCCTGCTCGGTCTCGACGGCGCCCATATCGGCCACGTCGCCGATAAAGGCGCCGTCGGCAGGGTTATGGACCGGGAAGGTCGCATCGGTGGCGGCAGCCTGAGTGAAGGCCAGCACGCGAGCGAGCAGCGCGTTGCCCGCGGGCGAAATATCGGGATGCATCGTCATTCTCACATCAGACCCAGCGTGCGCGCGGTGCCGTCGAGCGCGCGCGTGAGGGTTTCCACCAGTTCGTCGACCTCGGCGTGGGTGATCACCAGCGGCGGGCTGAGCACCATCGACTGGCCGACCGCGCGGGCGATCAGCCCGTCGGTGTAGCAGGCCTCGCGCGTCAGGATCGCGGCATTGTCCTCCACGGTGCAGACGGTGCGCGTCGCCTTGTCGCGGACGAGCTGCAACGCAGCCATCAGCCCCACGCCGCGCCGCTCGCCGACCAGCGGGTGCTGCTCGGCCAGCGCCTGCAACTTCGCCTGGAAATAGGGCCCGATATCGTCGCGCACCCGCTCGACCAGCCCTTCGCGGGCGATGATGTCGATATTGGCGAGCGCCACTGCGCAGGAGACGGGATGGCCCGAATAGGTATAGCCGTGCGGCCACAGCCCGCCCTTGGCGATCACGTCGAAGATGCGGTCGTGCAGCGCCACCGCCGCGATCGGCAGATAGCCAGAGGAAATGCCCTTCGCCATCGGCATGAAGTCGGGCTCGATGCCGAAGGTCTGCGAACCGAACCAGGCGCCGGTACGCCCGAAGCCGCAGATGACTTCGTCAGCGATCAGCAGCACGTCATGCGCGCGGCAGATGCGCTGCACTTCGGGCCAATAGGTCTCGGGGGGCACGATCACCCCGCCCGCCCCCTGCACCGGCTCGGCGATGAACGCAGCGACCTTGTCGGCGCCGAGCTCGAGGATCTTCTCCTCGATCGCACGCGCGGCCTTGAGACCATATTCGGCAGGCGTCAGGTCGCCGCCGTTCACATACCAGTGCGGATGCTCGACATGCGCGAACTCGGGCAGCGTGCCATTGTCCATGCCGTGCATCGCCGGCATGCCGCCCAGGCTGACGCCCGCGACGGTGGAGCCGTGATAGGCGAGCGTGCGGCTGATGATCGTGCGCTTGCCCGGCTTGCCCAGCAGCTTCCAGTAATAGCGCGCCAGGCGGACGATGACGTCGTTCGCCTCGGACCCCGAATTGGCGAAGGTGAAATGGTCGAGCCCGGGCGGGGTCAGTCCGGCCAGCCGCTCGGCCAGCTCGATCATCGCCGGCACCGCGCTCTGGAAGTGATTGTTGTAATAGGGAAGCACGTCCATCTGCGCCTTGGCCGCATCGGACAATTCGGTGCGGCCATAGCCGATGTTGACGCACCACAGCCCCGCCATCCCGTCGAGGATCTTGCGGCCGTCGCTGTCCCACACATGCGATCCTTCGCCGCGCACGATGATGCGCGAGCCCTGCTCGAGGATCAGCCCGGGATCGGTGAAGGAATGGAGATGGTGGCGGGCGTCGCGCACCTGCCAGTGCGCGGTGGGAGTCATGTTGGTATCAGTCATGGGCGGTCAGCGCCTCCACCGCGGAATTGAAAAAGTCGTTGTCGAGGATCACTTCGGATCCGCGCGGCTTGGCACGCGAGCTGAGCACCGCGATCAGCAGCCCGCGCTTCGGATTGATGTACATGTACTGGCCGAAGATGCCGCGCGCGGAGAAGGCGCCATCGGCAAGCGAGCCCGATGCATCGGGCACCACCCACCACATATAGCCATAGTCGCGCCGCTCTCCGCCGACGATGCGGGCGCTGCCGGCCTCCGCCATCCAGCCTTCGGGCAGGATGCGCTCGCCCGCGATCGTGCCGTCGCCCATCGCGAACTGTCCGAAGCGCGCATAGTCGCGCAGCGTCGCGCTGACTCCGCTGCCGGCGACTTCGAGTCCGCCCGGGGACTCGAGCCACCAGCAGGCATCCTGCTCCATGCCCAGCCGCGACCAGATCTTCTCCGACAGATAGTCGGACAGCCACTTCCCCGTCGCCGCATGGACGAGAGCGCCGACGACATGCGTCTCGCCGGTGGAATAGTTCCAGCGCGTGCCCGGATCGGCGACGCGCGGCAGCGAGGCCATGTAGCGCAGGATCTCGCCGGGCTTCTGGGCGATCTGGAGCTTGAGCATGTGCCGCCGCTCGGACTGGGGATCGACATGCTCGTCGTCCCAGCGCACGCCCGAGGTCATCTGGAGAAGGTGGCGGATCGAGACGCCGTCATAGCCGCCGCCCTTCAGCTCGGGCAGGTAATCGGTCAGCATGTCCTCGACACCGCCGATATGGCCGTCCTGGATCGCCGCGCCCAGAAGCGTGGTCGAGATCGACTTGGCCATCGACATCGACACCCAGCGCGTATCGGGCTGCAGGCCCAGTTCGTAGCGCTCGTGCAGCACTTCGCCGCGGCGCTGGATCAGCAGGCCCGCCACCCGATTGCGGAAGACATAGTCATACAGGTCATATTCGCGGCCATTGGCCTTGATCGTGAAATCCTCGATCGGCGTCTGGGCATAGACGAAGGGCGTGACGATACCGCCCCGGCGAATGACTCGCACCGGAAAGGCGCGATGCGTGCTGCGCAGCGTTTCGACCTGGACGCCGGGCATCAGCTTGCCCGCGTAGAGCGGCGTCATCCTGTCCGCATACCCGCTGGAACCGGCGAAACCGGACGTCAGGCCCTGCGGCGCCTCGGCCGGTGCATCAGAGACGTTCAACAAAGCCCCCTAACCACTGTTGCTCGTCAGACAGCTAATCCCACGCAGCGCCGCGGCTAAGGTGCCAAGGGCGGAAGGGGTGTTGCGCTGCGCGCACCACCTATGAATATCCTTGTTTCTCCGTTACTTGCTCGCAAGAACCACGCGCCCGGCGGAATGGGGTTTGGCCACGTCGCGCGCCAGCTCCGCAGTGAACCAGCGCAGGTAGCGGCGCACCAGCGGGGTGTCCTTCCGGTCGGCGCCGACGAACACATAATATTTGCCGAAGCTGTAGGGCTGGAAGGCCGGCTCGCCGCGGCCGATCTCGACCAGTTCGCCGGAATCGAGAAAGGCCTGCCCGACCAGTCCGTTGACCAGCGCGACTCCGCGCCCGTGCAACGCCGCGTCCAGCGTGAGATGGCCTTGCGACAGGCGCGGGCCGGTCAGGTCGAGATCGTCATAGACGCCGTGCACCGCCAGCCAGTGCGCCCAGCCATCGAAATCATGCTCGTGGAGCAGCCGGTGGCCGATCAGGTCGGCCGGCGTGCGGATCGGTGCGGCGTCGGCGAGATAGGCGGGGCTGGCCACCGCGACCACCGCCACGCTCGCCACCTCCTCGCTGTGCACCCCCGCCGGCACCTTCACGCTGGTGCGATAGGCCGGGACGAAGCGGATCTCGATATCGGATTCATAGGGCGCGACCGAGATGTTGCGGTCGAGCGAGCGCAGCTCGATCTCGACATCGGGGTGCAGCTTCTCGAACAGCCCCACGCGCCGCGACATCCAGTGCAACGCGAAGCCGGGCGCGCAGGAGACGTAGAGATGGTTGTGATAGCCCCGCCGCATCAGATCGATGGTCGAGGCGGCGATCGCGTCCATCGCGGCAGCGATCTCGCGGTGATAGCGCCGCGCATCCTGGGTCAGCGCCACGCCCCGCGCCGTGCGCTCGATCAGGCGCGCGCCGGTCCATTGCTCGAGCGTCTTCAAATGCCGGCTGATCACCGCATGATCGCGCCCCAGGCTGCGCGCGGCCTGGCGGACGCCGCCGAGCCGGGCCACCGCGTCGAACGCCCGCAGCGCCTCGAACGGCGGAATCGTCTTGCGCGAGGGCGGGTTGTACGCGGCGGTCGGGCGGTCTTCGTCAGGCGTTTCCAAGTCGAGCGTCTCCCGCAACGGTACGCGCCGCCGCTTCGGGATGGGCATCGCCGAACCGCCGGCTGAAGGGGCGGTAGAGCACGAGGATACAGATCGTGCCGCTGACGCCGATGCCGGCATGTAACAACCAGAAGGCAGGCGGTTGCAAGGGCTCGTAGAAGCGTCCGAGCCAGCCGGCGAAGATCCCGGCGAGGAACAGGCCGATATAATAGCTGCCGACCATCATCGAGCGGACCTGCACCGGCGCGACCCGGGCGACCAGCGCGAGTGCCACCGGCGCACAGAGCAGATAGCCCAGGCCGATCACGAAGTGGAAAAGCACCGGCCAGAAGATCGCCACCCTGCCCGCCCCCGTGCTCCATTCGCCCAGGCTGAGCAGCGCGCAGCCAAGCCCGAAGATCGAGCAGCCCAGCGCCAGCTTGCCGAGTTCGCCCGGCTCCCCGCCGCGCTTCGCACGGGCGCGCCAGTACCGCATCAGCAGCGGCGCCAGCGCGAGCACCGCGACGGCATCGAGCGACTGGAACCAGGTGACCGGCATGTGGAGGCCAAAGCCGATGCCGAGATCGACATGGTCGCGCACCCAGACCGGATAGGTGTTCCAGATCTGCGACTGCACCGTCCAGAAGCTCGCGGTGATCAGGATGAGGATCGAGAGCGCCAGCACGGTGCGCCATTCGTCCGCGGTGAGCGGGACCTTGGGAGCGATGCCACGATCGCCGGCCGGCTCGCGCAGATAGCGCATGCCGCGCAGATAGATGGCGATGCCCAGCAGCATCCCGAAGCCCGCGGCGGTGAAGCCGTAGTGCCAGCCATAAAGCTCACCCAGCGTACCGCAGACCAAGGGCGCGAGGAACGCGCCGACGACCACCGAGGTGACATAGAGCGTATAGCCGTCGTCGTGCCGCCGGTCGCCTTCGGGATAGAGTGCGCCCACCTGCGCAGCGAGATTGCCCTTGAGCAGCCCCGCCCCGGCGATGATCGCAGCGAGCGCCGGCAGGAAGGCTTGCTCGATCGCCATGAGGAAATGCCCGCAGGCCAGCATGCCGGCGCCGATCAGCACCGCGCGGGTGCGCCCGGTCAGCCTGTCGCCGATCAGTCCGCCGACGATCGGCCCGAAATAGACCAGCGCGACATAGATGCCGAACAGCTGCGCCGCGAGCGCCTGGAGCGTGAGCGGGCCGGTGACCGCCTCCAGCCCCGCGCGCAGCGTGGCGAAGCCCCAGACATGCTCGACCACGCCCGGCTGGAGCAGATGGCCGGTCATGTAGAGCATCAGCAGCGCCTGCATCCCGTAGAAGGAGAAGCGCTCCCACATCTCGGTCGCGGCGATATAGGTGAGGCCGCGGGGATGGCCGAACAGATCGGCGCCGGCATCGGGCAGCGCGGCACCCGTCTCGGCAGTTTCGAATGCTGGGGCCATCCAGATGCTCCGACAGAAAAAAGGCCCGCCCCGAAGAGCGGGACGGGCCTGACAGAAAAGAACGTCAGAAGTCGTGTGACAAGGCGATGCCGATCGTTCGCGGCTTGGTCCGCGAGGATTGCTGCCATGCCTGGTACGGATCGACCTGGCGGTTCTCGTTGGTCAGGTTGGTGGCATAGAGTTCCACCTTCACCTGCGAGAAGGTCGCGCCGATGCGGGCATTCAGCAGCGGCACGGTGTCGGAACACTGGATGCGCGGCACCAGGATCGAGCTGTCCGACGCGCAGGTCTTGTCGCGATAGCTGAAGTCGGCATGCGCGAAGCCGGCGATGTTCGGCGCAATGTCGAAATCATAGTCCGCCGCGACGCTGAAGGTGACCTCGGGCGCATAGTCGCCGGGGTCGCCCACTTCGACATTGGTGGATTCGCCGCTCTGGATGGCGAGCTTGGTCACTTCGCTGTGCGTAAGCGCCGCCATGCCGCTGAGGTGGAAGCCGCGGGTGACCGCCCAGTTCAGGCTCGCCTCGATGCCGTAGATTTCCAGCTCGCCGATGTTGCGCGTCAGCGAGACGAACCCGCCGCCGCCGTCGAAGTTGAAGAACTGGCCGGTGCGCAGCGCATCGTCATATTTCGAGTAGAAGGCGTCGATATCGAACTGCAGCGCGCCGCCGGCGGTGATCCCCTTGGTGCCCAGCTCGAAATTGGTCAGCTTTTCCGGGTTGTACGGTGGCAGGCCGGCCGCGTTGAAGCCGCCCGAACGGAAGCCGCGCGAAATGTTGCCGTAGAGGTTCCATTTCGGGTTGAGCGCATAGGTGAAATAGAAGCGCGGATCGGTCGACTTGAAGTTCGCCTTCTGCGTGGTCGTGCCGCCGTTCCACTGGGTGACGTCGTCGCTGAACGTCCGCACGCCGGCGCCGAGCGTCAGCCGCGACGTGATCCGGTACGACAGATCGGCGAAGCCGGACCAGGACTTGGACGTGTCCAGATCCTCATAGACGAACGGATAGGTGCCGCCGGCATAATAGGAGATGCCGGTGTCGTAGAGGTCCGAGCGCGCATCGCGATAATAGACGCCGACGGTATATTGCAGCGGGCCGCTGCCCGAGGACGTCAGCCGCAGTTCCTGGGTGAACTGCCGGGCGCGATCGTGGATGCCGTCATAGCCCTCATTCTCGACGGTGTAGGGCGTGCCCGGGCCGGCGATATAGGTGGTGTAATAGTCGCGATTGAGCCGGACATAGCTGCTCGAGCTGGTGATCGTCGCGAAATCGAGATGATAGTTGGCGGTGAGGTTATAGATCCACGCCCGATCCTTGCGGCTCGGCAGCAAGTCATAGTCCGGGCTCACCGGCACCGGGCGGGTGCGATCCGGATTCTCATAGTCGATGCCGAACTCGCTGCTCATCCGGTACAGGCCGATCGTGCCGGTCATGTCGAAATCGCTGCTCGGCTTGAACAGGATCTTGCCGCGGAAATTGCGGATGTTCTGGTTGTTGCCGTTCTTGATGCCGGCCGCGGGCTGATCGATCCAGCCGCCGCCGTCCTCGAGATTGCCGGCAACGCGCACGGCAAGCACATCGGTGACGATCGGGATGCTCAAGGCACCCGAGAGCCGCAGATTGTCGCTGCCCTGATCGATCAGCGAATAGTCCGCCTTGGCGAACCCGGTGACCTCCTTGAGATCGGGGTCCTTGGTGACGAAGCGCACCGTGCCCGTCATCGCGCCCTGGCCGTAGAGCGTGCCCTGCGGCCCCTTGAGCACTTCGATCCGATCGATATCGAGCATGCGCAGATCGACCTGGCGGAAGCCGCCGGTCAGCGTGACCGGCACTTCGTCCATATAGGTGGCGACCATCGCATCGGAGCCGCGAATATTGGCGGCGCCGCGCAGGAACACCTGGCTCGAACCCGGGCCGTCATAGCGCAGGACCAGGCCGGGCACGGCATAGGAGAATTGCTGCAGATCGCTGATCCCGCGATCGGCGATCGCGTCCGCGCTCATCGTGTTGATCGCCACCGGCACGTCGATCAGCCGCTGCTCGCGCTTCTGCGCGGTAACGAAGATCTCGGTTTCGCCGGCGGCCTGTCCGGTCTCCGCAGCGGGAGCCGGCGTGCCCGCATCCTGGGCAAAGGCCGGCGCGGAAGCCATCGCAAGCGCGAGGCCAGATACGGTACAAAGACGGTGACCCAGAGTGTTCAGTCTCATCGCTAACCCCCAAGCTTTGTTGCAGTACGGAGACTGTTGCGCACTCCGGAAGGTGAAAAGGCGCGTAGAGGGTCCTTCGTGGTGCGCGCGGGGCACCACGAAGGACCCGGAGAGGGCGCGCTCAGCGCCGGACCTGCTTGATGCCGGTCTGCACCCACTCGCCGGGGTTGATCACCAGCTTTCCCTTGGTCGCGAAGTCGAGGACCATCGGGTAGCGCCCCGGCACGGCGAACCGGCCGCCGTCATAGGGCAGCAGCTCCACCGGCTTGTCCATCGGCACGTTGAAGGCGGCGCGCCCGACCGCCTGGCCGAACAATTTGCCATCCTGCAGGGTGACCTTCACCGTGACGAAGTTGGAGAAGCGATAGTCGCCCACATAGCTTGCCAGCGTCTTGGCGGGCACGGGCGGCTGCGGCGCGATCACCGGTAGTGCCGGCTGCGGCGGCACCGATGCGAGCACCGCATCCCAGGCCAGCTCGCTGGCGATCGAGCCGATCTCGACGCTGTTGAGCGCGCCGGGCACCGTGAGATCGGGCGCATCGATCTCGCCGGTGGTGATGGCGTAGAGCGTGTCGCCGTCCGATCCGGTGGCAAAGGGCTGGATGCTGCGGCCCATCGCGGTGTGGACCTGGATTGCCAGCCGCTGGAGTTCGGCGGGCTCCATCTTCTGGTTGATCGCGACCAGCGTCACCGTGGTGTTGCGCAACCTGCCGCTCTCCGTGCCCCAGCCGGCCTTGCGGCTCTCGGGCAGGTTGCGCAGCAGATCGTCGACGCGGATGTCCTTGGGCCAGCTCGGATCGCGGTAGCAGGCGGCCGGATGGCCTTCGCGATCGGTGACCAGCCCATAGGCGTTGACCACGGAGAACACCGCGATCTTGAGCGCGCCGATCTGCTTGAACGCCCCGCCCTGCCCGGAATGCGCCTTGCACCCGAAGAAATCGCCGGTGCGCGTCATGCTGCCGGCACCGGCTGCGCCGTTGCGGAAAACGCCCGGCTCGCGCGCACGATAGGCTGCCTGGGCAAGCTTCTTGTCGGGATAGATCTCGTTCAGCCGCCGGTCGCCATAATCGAAGATGATCGCGCCCACCGCCACGGCGATCGAATCCCAGCGCCCGGTGTTGCGCCCCTCGTCCTTGAGTGCGGTGGCGACGGCAGTCGTCGCTTCGAGGCCATAGGCAGAGCCGCCGGCGAACACGACGGTATCGATGTCGTAGCTCGAATAGCCAAGGCGGACGAGATCGGTGTTCACCGTGCCCGGCGCCCCGCCGCGCACATCGACCGCCGCCAGCACCTTCTTGTCGAAGCTGAACACCGTCACCCCGGTCGGCCCCTCGCGATAGGAAGCGCTGCCGACCTTGAGCGCAGGCCAGTCGAAACGCATCTCGGTGCCGCCGCCGTTGAGGACCGGGACGAGATCCGCCTGCGAATCCGGTGGCGTCGGCGCGGGCGTCTGGGCGATCGCAGGGGCCGCTCCCATCAACAGACAGGTGACAAGCGCGGCGACGCCAGTGCGATGCTTCATAAGTTCCGACCCTTCCCTTTTGATCTAACGCGGCAGTCTGCGTCAGAAATCGCGGGCTCACATATGCAAAAAAGGTTCTGGCTGGTGCATTGGATGCACCACGGGCCCCGATCGGCGAGACTGGTGCGGGCCAGACACCAGCGGGGGCGGCATTGGCACTTTAGGGCAGACATGCCGGTGCTAAGTTTCCCGCTCCGGACCTGTCGAGGATATGATGGCCGATACCCCAAAGCCGGCGGCACCGGCGCTTTACCGCCCCGATGCCTATGCCGCGCTCGCGCCCGAGCGGATCGTCGATGACTATCCCTTCGCCACCCTGCTCTCGCCCGATCTGCACGCCACGGCGACGCCGATCCTGTTCGAACGCGACGACCGTACCACGCTGATCGGGCACCTCGCGCGCCGCGGCAGCCATGCCCAGGCGATGCAGACGGGCGACCGCGTGCTGGCGATCTTCGCCGGGCCGCATGCCTATATCTCGCCGCGCTGGTATGCCGAGAAGCCCGAGGTGCCGACCTGGGACTATGTCGCCACCCATGTCCGCGGCCGGCTGGAAGTGATCGACGACGATGCCGGGCAGGTCGAGATCCTGCGCCGCACGATCGACCGCATGGAAGCGGACGCGGAGCATCCGTGGACGATCGACGACGCGCAGGAGGGCCGGGTCGCCTTCCTGCTGCCGCTGATCCGCTCTTTCCGTATCCATATCGACAGCATCGAAGGCTCGACCAAGCTGAGCCAGCGCCATCCGGCGGGGGACCGGGAGCGAGTGGTGGCGGCGCTGCGGGCGCGCCGCGAACCCAGCCTGGCCGACTATATCGCTGCCGACCTGGCGGGGGCGCTATGATCGCGATCCTGGGCTGCGGCCTGATCGGCGAGAGCTGGGCCGGCCTGATGACCGCCTATGGCCATGACGTGATCCTGTGGGACCCGGCCGGGGCAGCGCTCGTCGGAATAGAAGAGCGCATCGCCCGGCTCCGCGCCGAAGTCGTTGCGGCCGGCGGCGGCATGGCGCGCGGCGAAGGGCATGTCCGTATCGCACCCACGCTTGCGGAAGCGGTTCGCGATGCACGCTGGATCCAGGAGAATGCACCCGAAAAGATTGCGCTCAAGCATGACCTGTATCGGCAGATCGAGGCAGCGAATGCCGTGGTGCCGATCGCCAGCAGCACCTCGTCGCTCACCTGGTCGGAGCTGTCCCCCGCCCTGCGCGATCCCGGTCGGCTGCTCACCGCGCATCCCTTCAATCCGCCGCACCTGATGCCGCTGGTGGAAATCTACGCGCCGGATGCGGCACTGCGTGACCGGGCCGTGGATTTCTATACCGGGCTCGGCCGCGAAGCGGTGACGCTGAAGAAGGATGCGGTGGGGCATATCGCCAACCGCCTGGCTTCGGCCCTTTGGCGCGAGGCCGTGCATCTGGTTGCCGAGGGCATTGCCGATGTCGAGACGGTCGATCGTGCGCTCGTCCACGGCCCCGGGCTGCGCTGGTCGGTGATCGGCGCGCACATGGCCTATCACCTGGGCGGCGGCCCGGGCGGGATCCGGGCCTATCTCGAGCATCTCGGACCCAGCCAGCAGCGCCGCTGGGAGAGTCTCGGCGCGCCGAGCCTCACGCCGGAGGTCTGCACGCTGCTGATCGAGGGGGTGGAGGCGGAGGCTGCCGGCCGCGCGCTGCCGGAGATCGCCGCGGCGCGAGACCGCGCCCTGGTCCGCGCGCTCGCCGTGCGCCGTGAAGGCGAAAATGATGAAGTTTGAAAGCCGGCCACGCATCGCGCTCATCCACGCGCTCAGCGATTCCATCGCGCCCTGCCATGCCGCCTTCGCGCGGATCTGGCCCGAAGCCTATTGCTTCGACCTGCTCGACACCTCGCTGTCCCAGGATCGCGCGGCGATCGGACAGCTGGACGCATCGATCATGCGCCGGGTCCAGGCGCTGGCGGACTATGCCGAAGCCAGCAGCGGCGAGGCCGGCGCCACGCGCGCGCTGCTGTTCACCTGCTCGGCATTCGGGCCGGCGATCGAATCCGTGCAACGGCTCACGCGCCTGCCGGTCTTCAAGCCGAACGAGGCGGCCTTTGCCGATGCGGTGGCGTCAGCTTCCTCCATCGGGCTGGTCGTCACGTTCGAAGCTTCGCTCGATGCGCTGGCCGAGGAACTGCGCAACCATGCCGAGATCGCCGGAAAGCCAATTGCAGTGCATGCGGTTGTCGCAACCGGCGCTCTCGCCGCGCTGCAAGCCGGGGACAGCGAGCGTCACGATATCCTTGCCGCGGAGGCTGCGGCGACCTTGCACGCCGCAGAGGTCATCGTGCTGGGGCAGTTTTCGCTGGCCAGAGCCGCACCGATAGTCGAGCGCCGCACGGCGAAACGGGTAATCACGACGCCAGGCGCGGCCGTGCACACGCTTCGGCGTCGCCTGGTTGGCTAACCCGTGCTTGATTGAGAAGGTTCGGCCGCAAGCCGAATTTTGACGCTCGAGGAAGGTCTGACCACCGCTTTTGCGGTCGGATCAGCGCCACCGCTCCGATTCTCCGCGATACCGGTTGCCATGCGCAAGCGGCGCCGTTTCCTGGCGATTCTTCACCGGGGAGGTGTCAATTTTGATAAAATGAGTGGCGGAGAGGGTGGGATTCGAACCCACGTTACGGTTACCCGTAAACCGCATTTCGAGTGCGGCGCATTCGACCACTCTGCCACCTCTCCGCGAGGCGATTCTTGCGCGGAAGAGGTCCGCGTCGGTCGCTGTGAGCGGGGGCCACTAGCGCAGCGTTTCGGATACTGCAAGCACGTCCTTGTACCTAAACGAAGAGATATTAGATTAAGGGCATGACTCACACTCCCGGTGCCTCGCTTCCCGCCTTCGAACCCGGAGTTCCGATGCCGTCCGTCGCCACCGCGCGCTTCGCCATCGGTGACGTGGTACGCCACCGCCAGTTCGAGTTCCGCGGCGTGATCTTCGACGTCGACCCCGTCTTCGCCAATAGCGAGGAATGGTACGAGGCGATTCCCGAGGACGTGCGCCCCCGCAAGGACCAGCCCTTCTACCACCTGCTCGCCGAGAACGACGAATCGAGCTATGTCGCCTATGTCAGCCAGCAGAACCTGGTGGCGGACGACAGCGAGGAGCCGATCGACCACCCGGCGATCAACGGGCTTTTCGACGGCTATACGGGCGGCCGCTACACGCTGAAGCGCACCCATCGCCACTAACCGCCGTTTTCGGCAGTTATCGGTTGACTTCGGCGACTCTCTCCCCTAGCTGCGCCCTTCCTCCTGCCGGGGTGTAACCTTGGCGGGCACAAGCATTTGAACCAGAGAAGAGACCGATGTTCGCTATCGTGCGCACGGGCGGCAAGCAGTATCGCGTTGCCGCAGGAGACAAGATCGTAGTCGAGAAGCTCGACGGTGAGGCCGGTTCGACGGTCACGCTGGGCGACGTGCTTCTGGCGGGCGAAGGTGGCGAACTGAAGTCGACCGACGGCCTGACCGTCTCGGCCGAGATCGTCGCGCAGGCGAAGGGCGAGAAGGTCATCGTCTTCAAGAAGCGCCGCCGGCACAACTATCGCCGCAAGAACGGCCATCGCCAGAACCACACCATCCTGAAGATCACCGCGATCGGTGCGCAGGAAGAGAAGAAGAAGGCCGCGCCGAAGGCGAAGAAGGCCGCCGCTCCCGCCGAGGCCGAAGCCCCGGCCGCGGAAGCGTAAGCAGAGATACGAGGAGTATAGGCAATGGCACATAAGAAGGCAGGCGGCTCTTCGCGCAACGGTCGTGATTCGGCCGGCCGTCGTCTCGGCGTGAAGAAGTTCGGCAGCGAAGCAGTCGTCGCCGGCAACATCATCGTGCGTCAGCGCGGCACCAAGATTTACCCGGGCGTGAACGTGGGCATGGGCAAGGACCATACCCTTTTCGCGCTCGTGGACGGCCGCGTGTCGTTCAAGGAAGGCAAGCTCGGCCGCAAGTTCTGCTCGGTAGAGATGATTGCGGAAGCTGCCGAATAACATCGGGTAACCGACCGGGTTGCCCACCAGGGTGACCCGGGTTCGACGAACGAACCAGCTGAAAAGGGAGACGGGTCACCCCGGCTCCCTTTTTTATTTCCTCCCTGACACCACGGCGCAATAACCTCGTCACAGTTACGTGGCGTGGGGCGTCGCAGGACCGAGGAGATGGTCATGTTCGTGCGAACGCAGAGACTGACATTGCGGCCCGGCTGGCCCGAGGACGCCCCTGCCCTGGCCCAGGCGATCGGGCATGAAAGCGTGGTGCGCAACCTGTCGCGCGCGCCCTGGCCCTATCCGATGGAAGCGGCCGAAACCTTCCTGACCAGCTTCGGCGATCCGCTGGAGCCCAAGTTCCTGGTGTTCGAGCACCGGGGCGGCACCGTGCGCCTGATCGGCGGCATGGGGCTGAGCGAATGGAAGGAAGAGCCCAACGAGCTCGGCTATTGGTTCACTCCGGACGCCTGGGGCCGCGGCTATGCGACCGAGGCGGCGCGTGGGGTGCTCAACGCGGCGCGGGCGCGCGGCATCCGCCGCGTCACCGCCGGCCATTTCATCGACAACCCCGCTTCGGGCAAGGTACTGCGCAAGCTGGGCTTCCGCCCGACCGGCCAGCTCGTCACCCTCTATTCGCGCGGCCGCGGCTGCGACGTGGCGAGCACGCGCTACGAGATCGACCTCACCGAGGGCGATTGTGGCGGCGGCAATGACGAAGACCACCGAATGGCAGCCTGATCAAAACTCCCCGGGCCCGGCTCGGGGAGTTTTGATCTCAGTGCTTTCGCCTTTGTAAATCATGGCCTAAGCCATGGGTTTGCAGGGGCAACCAAAGACACGATGACCGCAGCGACACGCAAACGCCTATCTCCCGAAGAATCCCGCGACGCCGCGCTGGAAGCTGCACGCGAATTGCTGCTGGAAGCGGGGCCGCAGGCTGTGACGCTGAAGGCAGTCGCCGCGAAGATCGGGCGCACGCACGCCAATCTGCTCCATCATTTCGGCTCGGCGGCCGGGCTGCAAAAGGCGCTGGCCGCCAATATCGCCGATGGCGTGACCGAGAAGATCGGCGCCGCGGTGATGCGCGCGCGCGCCGGCGCGGACCATGACGACCGCGAAGTGGTCAACATGACCTTCGACGCCTTCGACAAGGGCGGTGCAGGCGCGCTGGCGAGCTGGATGATCCTGACCGGCAACCAGGACGCGCTCGATCCGATCCTCAACGCGATCCACCGGCTGATGGACGAGCTCGCCGAGGGGCATGACGACAAGACGCATTCGCTCCACGAGGAGACGCTGCAGCTGGTGCTGATGGCGCTGGGCGACGCGCTGCTCGGCGCGCCGATGGCCCGCGCGCTCGGCCTGCCGCGCGACAAGGCCCGCGAGATCGCTGCCGCCCAGCTCTCGCGCAACATGGGCGAGCATCACCACGCCGACGAGGAACCGCATCCATGATCCTGTTCTCGCTCGCGATGCTCGTGCTTCCCGCGCCGGACAAGGGCTGCAACCTTTCGGCGCAATGGGGCACCAAGGTGCCGAGGAAGACCGCCGATGCGCATGAAGTGCGCGACAATGGCGGCACGGCGCTGTGGGGCTTCATCCAGGCAAGCGACACCGCGCTCGAGGATCTCGCCAGCGGCGCGGGGCGCGAGACGCCGCACCGGCCGATCATCCTCTACGCGGCCGGCACCGACTGTGCCGTGGTGGAGCACTATGCCGAGATCATCGAAGCCTCGGCCAATTGCGCGCCGGACTGGTGCGTGGTGAGCTACAAGCCGGCCCCGCCGCTGGCCACGCCGCCGAAGACGGCGGACTGATCACCGCTACTCCGCCGCAGCCCTGCCGGCGCGCCGCGACTCCTGCGCCATCGCCTCCTCCACCGCAGCAGCCAGGCCGGCGATGGTGAAGGGCTTGCGCAGCACGGTACGGCCCTGGAAGATCGCCGCATCCGCCTCGCCGGCAAAGCCGGTGACGAACAGCACCGCGACTCCCTCGATACGGCTTCCCAGCGCGGCGATCATCTCCGGACCGGTCTGACCGGGCATCAGCACGTCGGAAACGATCAGATCGAGCGACGGCATCACCGCGATCTTGCCCGGCGCCGCCAGCGGATCGTCGCAGCCCTTGGCATGATGGCCGAGCTCTTCCATCGCGCCCAGCGTCGCGGCGAGCACGCGCGGATCGTCCTCGACCACCAGCACTTCGAGCGCGCGGCCATGCGGCGCGGACAGATCCTCGTCCGCCGCCACCGCCTGGGGAGACGATTCGCCCAGGTGGCGCGGCATGTAGAGCGTCACCCGGGTGCCCTTGCCGGGCGCAGTGTCGATGCCGATCTCGCCACCCGACTGGCGGACGAAGCCGAAGATCTGGCTGAGCCCCAGCCCCGTGCCCTTGCCCACCGGCTTGGTGGTGAAGAAGGGCTCGAACACGCGCTCCAGCACCTCGGGCGTCATGCCCATGCCGGTATCGCCTACCTCGATCGACACATAGTCGCCCGCCGCGCACTCGCCGACCTGGTTCTCGGCCAGGGTGACGCCGCCGGTAACGATGCTCAGCGTGCCCTGCCCCTCCATCGCGTCGCGGGCGTTCACCGCCAGGTTGAGCAACGCGTTCTCGAGCTGGTGGCGATCGACCCAGATCCGCCAATGCTTCCCGCAGTCCCGGGTCTCGACCGCAATGCCGTCGCCCAGCGTGCGATCGAGCAGTTCCGCCATGCCGTCGATCAGCGTGCCGGCCTCGACGCCCTCGGGCAGCAGCGGCTCGGCACGGGAGAAGGCAAGCAGGCGGCGAGTGAGCGCCGCGGCACGGTTAGCGCCTTCCATCGCATTCTCGATATGCTTCTGGGCATCGGTGCCGCCGCGATGGAGATGGCGCTTGGCCAGCTCCAATCCACCCAGAACAACTGCGAGCATGTTGTTGAAATCATGCGCGATGCCACCAGTTAACTGGCCGACCGCCTCCATCTTCTGCGCCTGGCGGAGCTGCTCCTGCGCCGCTTCGCGCTCGCTCGCTTCGGTGCGAAGCTGCTCGGTCGCCTCAGCCACCGCCTGCTGCAGCTCGAGCGAGCGCTCGCGCTCGGCATCGGCATTGGCATCGGCGACGGCACGCTCGCCCTGCGCCTCGATCGCCATCCAGCCGAGCAGCACCGCTCCCAGCACGATCAATATGCCGAAGCCGGTGAGCACCCGGGACGCCACGCCCGAATTGGCGAGCAGATCGGCCGCTGCCTTGGTCCGCGCATTGAGCTGGACGCGCTCGCTGTCGACGACTTCGTTGAGCAACGCCTCCAGCCGGCTGCGCGCCGGGCTCTGGCGGACCTGATAGTAGCTGCCCCAGGCATCGCTGTGGCGCTTATAGGCCGAATAGAGCGCAGTGGTCGCCAGCTCCTTGCCGCGCGCATCGAACGCCCGCTTCAACTGGGCCATACGGGCCTGCTGCTCGGCATGGTCGCCGGTGACCTGGCGCAGCCGGTCGAGCTGCTCGGCAGCGCGGTCCCATTGCTCGCTATATTGCCGGCCGAGCGTCTTGTCGGCGCTGACCACATAGCGGCCGAGCGCCGCCTCTGCCCCGGCGATCGCCCCGGAGAGCTGGCTGACGCGCATGATCACGTCGAAGGTGTGCTGCTGGCGGGCGATCGCGCGGTCGCGCTCGGCATCGGTACGTGCCTGGATCACCGCGACGGCGGCAAGCACGACGATCCCGAGCAGCGCCAGCGCCCCCAGCAGCGCGAACCGCCAGTTCGTCGCCCTTATGGCGCGCTCCAGAGCGGGGTTACTCTCACTCATTACGGCATCGATTTTAGTCGAGCCGAACCGCACTGGAAAGCGTCTCTCAGCCAATCACGCCCACGGCCTGGCCGGCCGCCTTGAACATGCCCAGCACGCGCTGGATCTGCTCGGGCGTGTGCTCGGCGCAGAGCGAGCAGCGCAGCAGGAAAGTGCCGGCCGGAGTTGCCGGCGGACGGGCGAGATTCACATAGAGGCCGCCTTCGAGCAGCGCCTGCCACATCATCGCGCCCTGCACCTGATCCTCGAGGATCACCGCGATGATCGCGCTGTCCGCCTGCTCGGTGCCGAGCTTGAAGCCCATTTCCTTGAGCCCGCCGTGCAGCGTGCGGGCATTGTCCCACAGCTGGGCGCGCTTCTTGCCCGCATGCATCAGCTTGCGGATCGAAGTTGCCGCGGTGGCGACGACGCTGGGCGGCAGCGAGGCAGTGAAGATGTACGGGCGGCACGCCATGCGGATCGCCTCGAACTTCGGGTGGTTCGACACGCAGAAGCCGCCGACGGTGCCGACCGACTTGGAGAAGGTGCCGACGACGAAGTCGACATCGCCCTCGCAACCCAACTCCTCATAGACGCCGCGGCCATTGGGGCCGAAAAAGCCCATCGAATGGGCTTCGTCCGAAAGGACCATCGCGCCGTGCTTCTTGGCGACGTCGACCATTTCCTTGAGCGGGGCGATGTCGCCGAGCATCGAATAGACGCCTTCGAGCACAACCAGCTTGCCGGCTTCCTTGGGCAGGCGGCCGAGGCGCTTGTCGAGATCCTCGACGCTGTTGTGGCGGAAGCGGACGATCTCGGCATTGCCCTGCTTGCAGCCGTCATAGATCGAGGCGTGGCTGTCGGCGTCGAGGATGACATATTCGCCCTTGCCGACGAGCGTCGAGATCATGCCCAGATTGGCCATATAGCCGGTCGAGAAGACGATCGCGCCCGAGACGCCGTAGAAGTCGCGCAGCGCCTGCTCGACTTCCATATGGTCGCGGAAGGTGCCGTTGAGCATGCGGCTGCCGTTGGTGCCCGAGCCGAACTGGTCGAGCGCGTCCTTGCCGGCCTGGATCACGTCCGGATCGAACGTCATGCCCATATAGTTGTAGGTGCCGAGCAGGATCGTGTCCTTGCCCTTGATCACCGCCTGCGTGGGCGACTTCACCTGCTCCATCACCACCGCGTACGGATCGATGACGCCGCTGGCGAGCAGCCGCTCGCGCTCGTTGATCAGCGCATCGAACTTCGACATCAGGTCGGTTTCGGGCGCGACTTCGGCCGGGTTGGCGGGGAGCGCGTCGGCGGTGTTCAGGCTGTCGGTCACGTGGATCAGCCCTTGAGCTTCTGCACCGCGTCGACGAGCTGGCCGATATTCTCGATCTCGGCCTGCATGTTCATCGTGATGATGATGTCGAACTCGTCCTCGATCGCCGCGACGAAATCCATCACGGTGAGGCTGTCCCACTCGAGGTCCCCCGCGAAGGTGGTGCTCTCGGTGAGCGCGACACCCTTCTTGTTGAAGGGCTCGATCTGGGCGGTGACGGTCTCGAAGACGGAAGCGCGGTCGGTCATGGGGTCCCTCTAGTGATATCGGCTGGCAGTGCCAAGCGATTGCGGCGGAAAGGGGCCGATGAAGGGGCGATCGGCGGCGGCAAAGTGAAGGCAGTCGGCGGAAATCATTTCACTTTGAATCGGTGCAATCGGGGGCAGCGCAATGGCGCCCTTTTGCCGGCGGCTGAGCCCGAAGCCGATCATCGGGAAAGCAAACCAGACGAAATCCTACATTGCAAGCCGCGCCGATTTTTCGCCGCCGGAGACAGTGTGGCACTTGACTGAAACACCGCGGCGGGCGATGTCGTTTACAGTTGTAAACAACAAAGGGGGTCCCATGCCGAATCACACGCTGTCGCGCCGTTCCGCTCTGTCCGCCGGGCTTGCCGCCGGGCTGGCGCCCACGATGCTCGGGGTGCCGGCTGCCGGCGCGGCGCCGAAGTCGCGCGACGCGGCGCTGCTCGGGCTGTTCGGCGCGATGCCGCCACGCCCGAAGCCGCAGTTCACCGTGCTCGAGACCACCGACATCGAAGGCGGGCAGCGGCTGAAGATCGAATATTTCCTGGAGGCGGCCTATCCGCCGCTCGGCGAGCCCGAGGACCGGGTGCGCGCCTATCTGATGGTGCCCAACCGCGGCGCCGGGCAGCGGCTGCCGGCGATCCTTGCCTTCCACCAGGACGGGCCGCAGTTCAACCTGGGCAAGGCGGAGCCCGTCGGCCTCGCCGGCGACGCCAACCTGTTCTACGCGCTGGACCTATTCCGCCGCGGCCATGTCGTGCTGTGCCCGGACCGCTTCTACCATGCCGAGCGGCGCCGCGGCGTCGACCCCGCGGGGCCGGCGGACAATCCGCGCGACGTAAAGCTGCTCGACCACCGCGTCGGCCAGCTGCTGCTGCGCGGGCGCAGCTCGATCGGCAAGGAAGTGTTCGATGCGATGGTGGCGACCGACCTGCTGGTCAGCCTGCCCTATGTCGATCCGGCGCGGATCGCCGGCATCGGCCATTCGGCGGGCGGCATGATGCTGGTCCACTGGATGGCGGCGGACAAGCGCGCCAAGGCGGGCATCTCCTCCTGCGGGCTGTTCGAGATGCTCAACTTCTTCCGCGAGGACGCGATCAAGCGCCGCTCCGCCTCGATCGCGCTGCCCGGCCTGGCGGCGCTGGGGCGCTCGGCCGACTATCTGGCGATGGTCGCGCCGCGCAACGTGCTGCTCACCCGCGGGCGCTGGGAATGGGGCACCAAGGGCGAATGGCGCGAGGCGAGCCTGCGCCACGTCGCCGAGACCGAGGACATGGTTGCCCATGCCCGCGCGCGGGGATCGGGCAAATCGCTCGACGTGATCTATTTCGACGAGGCCGGCGGCAACCACGACTTCCCGCCCGGCGTGCGCGACCAGGCCTATGCCTGGCTGAAAACGCGGCTGTAAGCTTCCACTCCCTATCAATCGTCATTCCCGCGCAGGCGGGAATCCATTGCCTCCGCGGGGATGACGGTCTGGTGGGAGGACGGGGGTTTGAGGCAGGCGCGATAAGCCGCTAGAGGCCCGGGATGCTTCGCCTTTCCGGACTCTATCTGCCGCTCGACCACGCCCCCGAGGCCCTGCCCGAGGCGATCGTCAAACGGCTGGGCATCGAGGCCGGCGAATTGAAGCGCCACGAACTCTATCGCCGCGGCAACGACGCGCGCCGGCGCAACGCGATCCAGCTCGTCTATACGGTGGACGTCGAGCTGGCCGACGAGGCGGCGGTGCTGGCGCGCTTTCCGGACGACAAGGACCTGCGCCCCACCCCGGACATGGCCTATCATTTCCCGGTGATGGCGCCCGGCGGCTGGAGCGGATTGCGCCCGGTGGTGATCGGCGCGGGGCCGTGCGGGCTGTTCGCCGGGCTGATCCTCGCGCAGATGGGCTTCCGCCCGATCATCCTCGACCGCGGCAAGGTGGTGCGCCAGCGGACCAAGGACACCTGGGGGCTGTGGCGCCAGGGCAAGCTCAATCCCGACAGCAACGTCCAGTTCGGCGAGGGCGGCGCCGGCACCTTTTCCGACGGCAAGCTCTATTGCCGGGTGAAGGACCCGCGCTTCCTCGGCCGCAAGGTGCTCGAGGAGTTCGTCAAGGCCGGCGCGCCCGACGATATCCTGTGGGAAGCGCATCCGCATATCGGCACCTTCCGCCTCGTCACCATGGTGGAGAGCATGCGGGCGACGATCGAGGCGCTGGGCGGCGAATATCGCTGGGAAACCCGGGTCGACGACCTGGAGCTGGAGCGCACGCCCGACGGCAGCCAGAAGATGCGCGGGCTGCACCTGCACGATCTTGCAACGGGTGGGGGCAGCTTCCTGGAGGCCGATCATGTCGTGCTGGCGGTAGGGCACAGCGCCCGGCCGACCTTCGAGATGCTCCACCGGCGCGGGGTGCATATCGAAGCCAAGCCCTTCGCGATCGGCGTGCGGATCGAGCATCCGCAGAGCTGGATCGACCGGGCGCGCTTCGGCAAGTGCGCCGGGCATCCGGACCTGGGCGCGGCGGCCTACAGCCTGGTCCATCACGCCTCGAACGGGCGCAGCGTCTATAGCTTCTGCATGTGCCCCGGCGGGCGCGTGGTGGCAGCGACCTCCGAGGAAGGCCGCGTCGTCACCAACGGGATGAGCCAATATTCGCGGGCCGAGTTCAATGCGAACTCCGGGCTGGTTGTCGCGATCGATCCGGCCAAGGACTTTCCGGGCGGGCCGCTGGCGGGGATCGAGCTGCAGCGGCACTGGGAGGACATGGCGTTCATCGCCGGCGGCTCCAACTATCATGCGCCGGGGCAGCTGGTGGGTGACCTGCTCGCCGGGCGCGCCTCGACCGCGCTGGGCGAAGTCATCCCCTCGTACAAGCCGGGGGTGAAGATGACCGACCTCTCCGAATGCCTGCCGGGCTTCGTGATCGAAGCGTTCCGCGAGGCGCTGCCGGTGTTCGGGCGCCAGATCGCCAATTACGACCATCATGATGCGATCATGACCGGGGTGGAAACGCGGACCTCGTCGCCGGTGCGGATCACGCGCGGCAAGGACCACCAGAGCCTGAACGTGGCGCAGCTGTTCCCGGCGGGCGAAGGCGCCGGCTATGCGGGCGGGATTTTGTCCGCGGCGATCGACGGGATCAAGACTGCCGAGGCGGTGGCGCGGAGTTTGGTGGGGGCCGATTGATCGCCTTATCTCCTTTGGTCATCCCCGCGCAGGCGAGGATCCATTGCCACCGAAGACAATGAGACTCACCACGATCAGCCAGAATGGATCCCCGCCTGCGCGGGGATGACGATGTAGGTGGCGCAAAGGGCGGACAGCAAATTCAGGACGATGGCCGAGGTCGCGGTGCGAACGAAGGCCCCGGCCGCCGATGCGCCGCGACGCAGGTCACCACGCTCGCCACCACCAGCACGAAGGCAAGCGCCTCGAGCGCAGTCGGCCCGCGGTGCTCCCAGGCGAAGACGTAGAGCAAGGCGAACAGCGTCTCGAAGGTGATCATCTGGCCCGACAGAGTGAGTGGCAGCAGCCGGCTCATCCGGTTCCACAGCGCATTGCCCAGGATCGAGGCGAAGACCGCCACGCCGGCGGAGACTGCGGCGAGCAGCGCCCAGTCCCCTGCCCCGTGGCTGCGCGCGCCGAGCAGCAGCGCCAGCGGGATCAGCAGCACGCTCTGCGCGCCGGTGGCGATGCCGGTCAGCAGGCTCCAATCGTGCGAGGATATGGTCTTCAGCCGGGCGAGCAGGTGATTGTTGTACACCGCATAGGCGCCCCAGGAAGCAAGCGCGCCGATCGCGCAGAGCAGGCCGGCAAGCTGGGCGCCGGCCGGGCGGGTCGAGGGCAGGAACAGCGCCTGCCCGCCGATGCAGGCCGCGCCCGCCACGCAGAGCAGCAGCGAGGGCGCCAGCCGGGCGAGCGGAACGGCATCCCTGGCGCGGCTGCCGGCGATGGTGACGAGGACGGGCAGGAACCCGATCACCAGCGCGGTGACCGCCGCACCGCCGAGCTGCACCGAGCCGGCGAGGAGGATGTAGTAGAGCGTGTTGCCGAGGAGCGCGAGCCAGCCGAGCGCGCGCCACTCGCCGCTTCCCAGCATGGGCGCGAGGCTGCGCCAGCGCGGCGCGATCAGCGCGGCGGAGATCAGGCCATAGGCAAGATAGCGGCCGATGGTCAGCTCGAGCGGACCGAAGGCGCGGGCCAGTTCGGGCGCGAGGAACACCAGCCCCCAGAGCGCGCCGGCCACGGCCCCGCACAGCACGCCCAGCACCAGTGATCCGCGATCCGTCATCCCGCTCCTTCCTTTTCCACGGCGGGGAATATCATCGCTACGACGGGCCGAGCGCTCTTGATTCAGGATCCGGATGCAACAAAAACTCGCCGGATGACCGACGGGCAGGACAAATCTTCGCGCGCACTCGATTCCTTCGACCGGGCGATCCTTCGACTCGTGCAGGCGGACAACAAGCTGCCGCAGCGGCGTATCGGCGAGGCGGTGAACCTGTCGGCGGCGGCAGTGCAGCGGCGGATCGCGGCGATGGAGGCGGCCGGGGTGATCGCGCGCAACGTCGCGGTCGTCGATCCCGACGCGGTGCCGCTCACCATCACCTCGATCGTCGAGGTGCAGCTGATCAACGAGCATGCGCCGACAGTAGCGCAGGCGCAGCGGCTGTTCCTCGCCACGCCCGAGGTGCAGCAATGCTATTACGTCACCGGCGGGGTGAGCTTCGTGCTGGTAATCGTCACCACCGACATGCGCGCCTATTCGGCGCTGACCAAGAGCCTGTTCGCCGAGAAGGATTTCATCGCCAGCTATCGCTCGCTGATCGCGCTCGACCGGGTGAAGGCGGATACGAGCATCATTATCCCATAGCCTCTCACGCCGTCATCCCCGCGCAGGCGGGGATCCATTCGGGCTGGTTGCCATGGGTTTCACTACCTTCAGCGGCAATAGATCCCCGCCTTCGCGGGGATGACGACTGAGAGGAATAGCCTCCAATCAGGCCGCGTCCCGCGCATCCTCCCCGCCCAGCGCCACTGCCTCGATCCAGCAATCGACCTGGCCGGCGATCTTCTGGAGCAGGCCGGCATGGAGGTGGGTCACGTCGGCCATCTCGTCCGGCCCGGCGATGTCGGCGACGTCGAGCACCCAGACATGCGCCGGATTCTCGCGCGCTGCCTTGCGCCACAGCGCGTTGAGCCGGCGGCAGCGCTCGGGGCCGAGATTGTGGGCGGGACGATATCTGTCCGCAGGCGCGTCCTCAGGCGGGAGGACGACGAGCATGCGGCGGTCCTGCTCGATCAGCAGGATCAGCGTGCGGATGATGCAGGTCTCGTACAGGCCGATATCGACCAGCGGCCAGCGCTCGCCCCAGCGGCCGTCGAGATAGTCGACCGCGGCGCCATAGACGAGCAAGGGCGGGAAGGCCTGATCCTGCCAGCTGCCGTCGTCCATCATCGCCATCGAGAAGACGCGCGGGTGATGATCGAACTCGATCGCGGGGCGGAAGCGGCTGTAATGCGCGATGCCGCCCGACTGGCAATCGAACATGATGCGGATCGCCGGCTCGGCGAGGAGCTGCGGCGCCTGTTCGGCGAGGATTTCGGCGCGGACCCGGGGATCGTGGAAATCGCTATCGGCGATCCAGTCGGGATCGGTGCGGTCGAACCGGCCGTCCCAGGCGCTGGTATCGATCGCCGGCCATTTCTCGCGGACCTTGGACAGCGCATAAGCTTCCAGGCCCATGTGCATGATCCGGCACGAGAAAGTGAAATGGACAAGCACCTGCGCGGCGCGATCGACCATGACGAAGCCGACCAGGCCGTGGCGGCCATAGGCGTCCCAGGCGAAGATCGACCAGCTGTCGAACCCGACGACGTCGATGATGTCGGCCTCGAGCCGGGCCTGATCGACGCGCGAGCCGGTATAGTTGAGCTGGTTCGAGCGGTTGACGAGATCGGCGATCCGGGGCGCGAAATCGAGATTGTCCATCAGATAGGGCGCGGTGGCGTGGAGGCCGCAGCTGCGCAGGAAATCGTGGTTCGACAGCGCCGGCACGGCGGCGCGATCGGCCTTGCGGCGCTCCAGCATCCGGTAGCGCTCGACCCGGCTCTTGCCGGGCGGGGTGCGCGCGAGCAGCCCGGCGAGGTGATCATCGGCATCGGAGCGGGTAATCTCGAGTAGCTGAATCTCGGGGATCGCATGCGCGACTTCGCGCAGGTTCGCCGAATTGTCGTCGACGAACAGCACATCGGCGGGGCGCAGTTGCATGTCGCCGAGGATCGCGCGGATCGCCTCGGGCTTGGGCGTGAAGGCGATGTGGGGAAAGACGAATTCGTCCCACAGGCCGAGCGCGCGCAGCTTCGCCTCGGCGGTGGCATGGTCGTTCTTCGAGCAGATCGAGGATACGACGCCGCGCGCATTGAACGCGCGGACCAGCTCGGCACGATGCTGGTGGAGGCGCACCGCCTCGCCATCGGCGAGCGTGCCGGACCAGAGCGTGTCGTCGAGATCCCAGATGATGAGCTTGAGCATCCTTCATTCTAGGACGCTCGGCCGGGGAGCGGCGCACTTACTCCGTCATCCCGGCGAAAGCCGGGATGACGATTATTTGCTGACGGCTTTTTTAGAGCAGCCCCTGCGCGCGGTACCAGGCGGCGGTGGCGGCGAGGCCGGCGGGCGTTTCGACCTGGGGCTTCCACAGATTGGCGGGCGGGCGCCGATCCGCATCGACCACCCAATCCTCATGGCAGAAATAGGCGACGCGATCCGGCGTGAGCTTGGCGTTCTTGCCACGGACCAGCCGGTCCATATGGGCGCCGGCCATCAGCAGCATGCGCGGGAGGGCGAAGGAAGCCACCCGCTTGCCGAGCGCGGTGCCGATCGCCTGGGCGAACTGCTTGTGGCTCCAGCCGGTCTCGGTGCCGTCATCGGCGTCGAGGATCTGGTTGCAGCCGTCGGTGGCGGCGAGCGCGAGCAGCAGGCGGCCGAGGTCGCTCACCTCGATCAGCGAGATACGGCCGCCACGCGGCATCAGCGCAAGGCCCTTCTTCGCCAGCTTGAACAGCTCGAGCATCTCGAGGTCGCCCGGGCCGTAGATCGCCGGCGGCCGGACGATCGCCCAGTCGAGGCCCGAGGCCATGACCAGCCTGTCGCCCTCGGCCTTGGACCAGCCATAGGCGGAAAGCTCCGGCTCGCGCGCGGCAAGCGAGGAGACATGGACGAAGCGGGTGACGCCCCTGGCCTTGGCGGCATCGAGCATGTTGCGGGTGCCGTCGATATTGCCGGCGGCGAAGCTGGCCTTGTCGGGCGCGTTGACCACGCCGGCGACATGGATGACCGCATCGGCGCCTTCGCAGAGCCGGGCAAGCGCTTCGGTCGCGTTGAGGTCGCCCTGGACCCAGGTGATGCCTTCCCGCTCCGCCTGCTGGCGGCGCGTTAGCGCGCGGACCTGGTGGCCGGCTTCGAGCGCAAGCGCGATCAGGCGGGTGCCGACAAAGCCGGTGCCGCCGGTAAGGGCGATGATGCTCACAGCAGCGCCATATGGCTGCGGTGGACGAGTGTCGAACGCGGGGCATAGCCGAGCAGATCGGCCTGATCCTCGTTGCGGCGGCCGAGGATGCGGGCGGCGTCCTCGGCGGGATATTCGGCGAGACCGCGGGCGAGCGGCCTGCCGTCCGGCCCCGCGATCACCACCAGGTCGCCGCGGGCGAAATCGCCTTCGATGCGGGTGGCGCCGGCCGCGAGCAGGCTGCGCCCCTGCCCCAGCGCCTTCGCCGCGCCGGCATCGACATGGATCGTGCCATGCGCGGTGATGCCGCCTGCCAGCCAGGCCTTGCGCGCGGGCGCGGCCTTCTCGGCGACGAACAGGCTGTGCTTCGCCTCGGCCGAGAGCGGATGTTCGATCCGGCCCGAGGCGATGGCGAGATGCGCGCCGGCGGCATTGGCGATGCGCGCGGCGGCGATCTTCGAGACCATGCCGCCCGAGCCCATGCCCGACGCGCTGCCCTTGTCGGCCATGCCCTCGATCGCGCCGTCGATCCGCTCGATGCGCGGGATATGCACCGCGCCGGGCAGCGCCGGGTTGCGGTCGTAGAGCCCGTCGATATCGGAGAGCAGCACGACGCCCCCCGCCCCCGCCGCCTGGGCAACGCGCGCGGCGAGCCGGTCATTGTCGCCGAAGCGGATTTCCTCGGTGGCGACGCTGTCATTCTCGTTGAGCACGGGCACGACGCCGAGGCCGAGCAGCCGATCGAGCGTGGCGGCGGCATTGAGGTAGCGGCGACGGTCTTCGAGGTCGCCGAGGGTGACCAGCATCTGCGCGGCGGTGAGACCGTTGGCGCCGAGGACATCGGCCCAGACGCGGCTCAGCTCGATCTGACCGGTGGCGGCAGCGGCCTGTGCGTCCTCCAGGCTGGCGCGGCCGCCCTTGGCGAGCTTGAGGCGCCGGGCCCCGAGCGCGATCGCGCCCGAGGAGACCACCGCGACCTGCTGCCCTTCCCGGGCGCGCGCGGCGATATCGGCGGCGATGCCCTCGAGCCATTCCCGGCGCACGCTGCCGTCCGGGTCGACCAGCAGGGCCGAACCGATCTTGACGACGATGCGCGGACAGGATGCGGGCGGGAATAGGGACATGGGGTTCCGCTTAGCGAGCATTGTCAAAATCGCAATGCAGGAGCATTTTCAGTCCTCCCCCGGAGGGGGAGGGGGACCAGCCGAAGGCTGGTGGAGGGGTAGCCCGCCGCATGCTGCACGGCCCGAAACGAACGCAGGAGCGCGCCGCCAGACTGCGCCGGGAGCTATCGCTGCCCGAAGTCCTGCTCTGACTGGAGCTTCGCAAACGCCCTGGCGGACTGCGCTTTCGCAAGCAACATCCTGCAGGCATCTATGTCCTCGACTTCTTCTGCCCCGCCCGGTGTTTGGCCATCGAAGTGGATGGCGAAGCGCATGAGCGAGGGGAT
Source organism: Sphingomonas sp. HITSZ_GF (assembly GCF_029543155.1). Classification (GTDB taxonomy): domain Bacteria; phylum Pseudomonadota; class Alphaproteobacteria; order Sphingomonadales; family Sphingomonadaceae; genus Sphingomonas. The sequence continues at coordinate 116,112 of NZ_JARQXA010000009.1, forward strand.
CGGCCGGAACGCGACGTTCAGCGCGACGCGTGGCTGGCGTCCGAAGGGGTGCGTGTGCTTCGTATTCCGGCATCGGAAGTTCTGGGAAATATGGAAGGGGCAGTCCGCCACATCGTGGCTTTCGCCCGCGGCTAGCTACCCCTCCACCGCCTTCGGCGGTCCCCCTCCCCCTCCGGGGGAGGATTTTAGACTAGATCGGCGACCATTCGATCGTTTCCTCGCCTTCGTCGTCCTCTTCCACCTTGGCGTGGTCGAGGCCGATCGCTTCGAGGAGCTGGTCGAGCACCCAGTCGACGCCGACGCCGCTGGCGCCCGAGATCGGGATCACCGGATGCCCGCTCGCCTCTTCCAGCTCGGCGGAGAGCGCGGCGATCAGTTCGTCGTCGAGCGTGTCGATCTTGTTGAGCGCAACGATCACCTTCTTGTCGGTGAGGCCGGCACCATAGGCTTCCAGCTCGTCGCGGACGATGCGGTAGCTCTCGGCAACGTCGGCGTCGTTGGCATCGACCAGGTGGAGCAGCACGCGGCAGCGCTCGATATGGCCGAGGAAACGGTCGCCGATGCCGGCGCCTTCGGCCGCGCCCTCGATCAGGCCCGGAATGTCGGCGACGACGAATTCCTGCATCTTGTGGCGCACCACGCCGAGCTGAGGCCGCGTGGTGGTGAAGGCATAGGCGCCGACCTTGGCCTGGGCGTTGGTCACCTGGTTGATGAAGGTCGACTTGCCCGCGTTCGGCAGGCCGACCAGGCCGGCGTCGGCAAGCAGCTTGAGGCGCAGCCAGACATAGGCTTCGTCGCTCGGCCAGCCGGTGCCGTGCTGGCGCGGCGCGCGGTTGGTCGAGGTCTTGTAGCTCGCATTGCCGCGGCCGCCGTCGCCGCCGCGCAGGAAGACGACGCGCTCGCCCTCCTTGGTGAGGTCGAGCAGCAGCGTGCGCTCCTCGTCATCGGCGAGCACCTGGGTACCGATCGGGACCTTGATGACGAGATCCTCGCCGCCGCCGCCGGTACGGTTCGAACCCGAGCCGCCCTGGCCGCGCGGCGCGCGGAAATGCTGCGTGTAGCGGAAGTCGATCAGCGTGTTGAGGCCGGCGACCGCCTCGAAGATGATGTCGCCGCCCTTGCCGCCATTGCCGCCATCGGGGCCGCCATATTCGATGAACTTCTCACGCCGGAAGCTCACCGCGCCGGGGCCGCCCGCGCCGGAACGGACGAAGATCTTTGCCTGGTCCAGGAAATGCATCGCCGCGCCATAGGCGAATGTCGCAAATCCGTCACCCCCATCTATCGGCCAGTATTTGCGCGACAGGTATTGCGCCACCGGGGCACCGCGCCGACGGAACGCCGCGGAATCGGGGCCTTGCGTTTCCTTCGCGCAACTTTCCTGCTGGCGCTGCCCGGAACCCGGAGTATAGGCTTTCGGTTCATGGAGACGGCGCCGATGCGCGCCGGCGAGAAGAAACCAAGGCAACCGTCGCGCGCAGATGAACTCGATCGATCGGTACATGGCGCGGCTGATCGCGGTGCCCCTGATCTCCACATTGCTCATTTCGGCGATGCTGCTGGTGCTCGACCGCATGCTGCGCCTGTTCGAGTTCGTTGCGACCGAGGGCGGCCCGGTGAGCGTCGTCTGGCGGATGCTCGCCAATCTGCTGCCCGAATATCTCGGCCTGGGCATTCCGATCGGCCTGATGCTCGGCTGCCTGCTCGCCTTCCGACGCCTGGCGACCTCGTCAGAGCTCGACGTGCTGCGCGGCGTAGGCATGAGCTACACGCGGCTGCTCAAGGTGCCGTACATGTACGCCTTTGCGCTGGCACTGCTGAACCTGGCGATCGTCGGCTATATCCAGCCGACCTCGCGCTACAATTACGAGCAGCTGCGCTTCGAGCTGCGCTCGGGCGCGCTCGGCGCCTCGATCAAGGTGGGCGAGTTCACCAGCTTCGGCCAGAAGATGACGCTGCGCATCGAGGAGAGCAAGGACGAGGGCCGCAAGCTCTCGGGCATCTTCGTGCAGATGATGACCAAGGATGGCACCCCGGTGGCGGTGACTGCCGAGAACGGCCAGTTCCTGCGCTCCGACGATCCCGACGTGATCATCTTCCGCCTGCAGAACGGCACCCTGGTCCACCAGGACAAGGGATCGCCGACGCCGCGGGTGCTGACTTTCACCACGCACAACCTGCCGATCCCGCTGCCCAAATATGAGCAGTTCCGCACGCGCGGCGGCAAGAATATCGAGCGGACGCTGCCCGAATTGGCGGTGATCGGCCGCAACCCGCAATCGAGCGTGGAGGACCGCGAGACCAGCCGCGCCGCCTTCCATTTCCGCCTGGCGGAAGTCGCGTCGATGTTCCTGCTGCCGCTGCTCGCGGTGGCGCTGGGCGTGCCGCCCAAGCGATCGACCTCGGCGCTGGGCATCTTCCTGTCGATCGTGATGATCGTGACCTATCACAAGATCAACGAGTTCGGGCAGTCGTTCGGCGCCAGCGGCAGCGTCGATCCGATCATCGCGCTCTGGGGCCCCTTCACGGTCTTCGCTGCCCTGGTGATCTGGATGTACTATCAAATCGCCTATGTGCCCGGCGCCCAGCCGATCGGCGCGCTCGAAAAGGCGTTCGAGAAGCTCACCAAGGCGATCGTGCGCTTCCTGCCCGGCCGCCGCCGCAAGCTGCAGAGCGACGAGGCCACCGCATGATGGGCCTGACCCAGTTCTTCCCGTCGCGCACCATGTCCGCCTACATGGCCAAGATGTTCCTGGTGCGCACCTTCGCTATTCTCGGCGCGCTGGTGCTCATCCTTCAGTCGCTCGACTTGCTCACCGAGAGCGGCCGCGTGCTGGCCCAGCCCGGCAACGGCGATGCCGAGATCTGGCGCTATGTGAGCCTGCGGGTTCCCCAGATTGCCGCGACCTTCCTGCCCTATTCGGTGCTGCTCGGATCGATCCTGACGCTGTTCCAGCTCAACCAGAACAGCGAAGTGACCGCGATGAAGGCCTCCGGCCTCTCCGCGCACCAGGTGCTGGCACCGCTGCTGCTCACCGGCGTGGTGGTCGCCGCCATCTCCTTCCTGTTCAACGACCGGATCGTGACGCGCGCCACCGCGACGCTCGAGCAGTGGAAGAAGGTGGAATATGCGGCGCTGCCGATCGACCGGGGCGACCGCAGCAACGTGTGGGTGAAGGGCGACAATAACCTGATCCAGGTGCAGCAGATCCGCGGGCGCGGCGATGCGGCGCAGCTCTACGGCATCACCGTCTATGAGCGGCAGAACCGCTCGCTGGTCAGCATCCTGACCGCGCCGCACGGCGTGCGCGACGGCAATGGCTGGCGCGTCGACAATGCCGAGCGCTTCACCGTGGCGACCGACAAGAAGGCCAAGGTCGGCAGCGTGGTGATTGGCCACAATATCCGGCCGGACCAGTTCACCCTCGCCCATGTCGACGCCGATTCGATGGACTTCCTGACGCTCAACGACGCGATCGGCGACCTGAAGGTGGCCGGCCGCCAGACCGACGCGCTGGAAGGCGCGCTGTGGCACAAGCTGGCCGGGCCGCTCTCGGCGATCCTGATGCCGCTGCTGGGCGCAGTCGCCGGCTTCGGCCTGGCGCGCTCGGGCAAGCTGTTCGTCCGCGCCGTGATCGGCATGGCGCTGGGCTTCCTCTATTTCGTCGCCGACAATTTCGCGCTCGCGATGGGCAATCTGGGCGCCTACCCCCCCTTCCTCGCCGCCTGGGCGCCGTTCCTGCTGTTCCTGATGATCGGCGAAGCGGTGCTGCTGCGGACGGAGGAATAGGCGCAGGCTACTCCCTTCTTCTCCCCTCCCTGGAAGGGAGGGGTCGGGGGTGGGTTGGCCTGCCACGGGCCGTGACTTCCGCGAGAATGGCTTCCGCTACCCCGTCGGGATTCTCCACTACGTCCGAATTCCAGAAGCGCAGGACCTTCCATCCCAGCGATTCCAGAAACGCAGTGCGCCGCGCGTCATATTCAGAATCGATGTGCTGGCTGCCGTCGAGCTCAATTGCGAGCCTCACGCTGCGGCAGGCGATGTCGAGGAAATAGGGGCCGACGCGATGTTCGCGCGTAAAGCGTGGGCGGAACGGCGAAATGCGGTGCCAGATTAGCTTCTCCGCGTCCGTTGGGTTGTTGCGCAGCTCGCGGGCGCGTTGGGTCAGCTTGGGTGGCACCCTTGGCATTCATTGATGCTACGCCAGCCCTCGCGGAGGGCAACCCACCCCCAGCCCCTCCCTTCCAGGGAGGGGAGTTTGAAACAAAAAGGCCGGGGATCGCTCCCCGGCCTTCTCTGTTTCAACCGTCCGCGAAAGGATCAGCGGGCGCCCATCGTGCTCTGCGCGAGGCGGTGCATCAGGCCGCGCAGCGTGGGGTAATTGGCCTTGTGATAGGCCGACGCCTCTTCGAGCGCGCCCGAGATGCGGCGGTGCGCCTCGTCGAGCGCGTGATAGGGCAGGCTCGGCAGCAAATGGTGCAGCGCGTGGTAGCGCAGGCCGACCGGCGCCCAGAGATAGGCGAGGAAGCCCGGCGTCGGCACGTTGACGCTGTCGAGATACTGGGCCGTCACCGTCAGCGGCTCGCCGTCATTCTCCCAGAGATGCGCCACGAGGGTGCGGACCTGGTTGATCACCGCCACGCCGGCGACGACCGCGAGATAGATGCCGAAGGCGCGCAGCGGCACCACGCCGGTCGCAACTGCGGTGATCAGCGCGATCGAGAAGATGCTGGCGCCGGCTTCCTGCCAGTACCACTGCTTGCGGAACTCGCCCTCGGGCGCGCGGCGCGAGAATTTCGGATTGATCTGCAGCCCCGAATATTTGGCGACGACGAGGCGGCGCAGCGGCGGGATCACCAGCGAGAGCGGGGTGAGCACGCCGAAGCGGATCAGCATCGCCACCGGCAGCAGCAGCGAAACGAGCAGGAACATCGGCAGCGTCCACGGCTTCATCAGCGCGAGCGGCAGATATTCGGGATCCTCGACCGTGCCGTAGCGGGTGCGGGCATGGTGCATGGTATGCACGCCTTCGTACATGAACGAAGGCACGAGCAGCGGCACGCCGAGGATCAGGTTCCACACCAGGCGGAAGTTCGGCAGCAGCGAATGCTTGAGATGGGTGATCTCGTGGATGAACAGGCTGGCGCGATAGAGCGCGAGCACCGCCACCACGCCGGCGAGCAGCGCCAGCGGCCAGCTGGGCGCCAGGATGGTCGCGGCGAGCGCGCCATAGCCGATCCCGGCCGACAGCAGCATGTCCGTCCAGTAGATGCGCCTGTTGGGCGTGTGCAGGTCGCGCGTCAGCTCGGCCGCGGCGCGCAGCATCGCGCGATCATCGGGCACGCCGGAAAGCTTGATACGCGCCGAGGCCGGCGCCGTTTCCGGCTCGGCATCGTCGATCTTCAGGGCAAGCGATTTCGTCATGATGTCTGCCATTTGGCGGGAGATAGTGGCTTTATGGTGGCATTCCAGGGGTTAGGACGAGGCACCCCGGCCCCTGTAATGCCGTGCTTGACACTGGACCCTTGGCGAAGGACTGCATTGCGCTGAATCAAACCCAAGAAAGGGCTTTCCCCTTGCCCAGCGGCCCGCTCAGCATCCGTCCCGTCTCTTCCAAGCGCGATACCAAGCAGTTCATCGAGATCGCCTACACGCTCAATTCGGGCGACCCGAACTGGGTGCCGCCGCTGCGCGACGAAGTGGCGTCGACGATCAGCCCGAAGAAGAATGGCTGGTTCAGCCATGCCGAGGCCCAGTATTTCCTCGCCGAGCGCGACGGCAAGGCGGTGGGGCGCATCTCGGCGCATATCGACCGGCTGGCGCTGGAGATGCCGGCCGAGCAGGGCTTCGGCCCGGGCACCGGCTTCTGGGGCCTGTTCGAGGCGGAGGACCAGAATGCCGCCAAGGCGCTGATCAATGCCGCCGAGGACTGGCTGCGCGGCAAGGGCATGACCAGGGCATTGGGGCCGGTCAGCCTGTCGATCTGGGAGGAGCCCGGCCTGCTGGTGAAGGGGCACGACCACTCCCCCACCGTGCTGATGGGCCACCACCCGGCGCATTATCAGGGCTGGATCGAGGCGGCGGGCTACAAGCCGGCCAAGTCGCTGATCACCTACGACCTCGACGTGAGCAAGCCGTTCCCGCCGCTGATCAACCGCATCGTCGAGAATGGCGAGAAGAACCCCAAGATCCGCATCCGCAAGGTCGACAAGTCGAAGTTCGACCAGGAAGCGGCGATCATCCTGGCGATCCTCAACGATGCCTGGGCGGACAATTGGGGCTTCGTGCCGCTGACCCAGCCCGAGATCGACGATGTCGGGAAGAAGCTGAAGCCGCTGGTGTTCGAGGATCTGATCATGATCGCCGAGCTCGAAGGCGAACCGGTGGCCTTCATGGTCACCCTGCCCGACCTCAACGAAGCGGTGAAGCCGCTGAACGGCTCGCTGCTGCCCTTCGGCTGGGCCAAGCTGCTCTGGTGGCTGCGCAAGCCACAGGTGCGGACGATGCGCGTGCCGCTGATGGGCGTGGTGAAGCGGCTCCAGGCCTCGCGCATGGCGAGCCAGCTGGCCTTCATGATGATCGAATATATCCGCCGCGCGGCGGTGGCCAATTACGGCGCGAGCCGCGGCGAGATCGGCTGGGTGCTCGACGACAACCAGGGCATGAACGCGATCGCCGACGCGATCGAATCCAAGGTCAACCGCGAATACGTCATCTACCAGAAGCCGCTCTGAGGCTTCGAAACGGCCACGACCGGCCTGCTCCCGGTTGCAATGGGAGCAGGCCGGCGCCGGCCTAGGGAACCGGGGGAACGAAACCCGCGGCGGCGGAACGCTACTGGCCGCCGCGGGAGCCCTCCCTGGGCGTTCAGCGCGGCTGCTTCATCAATTCCAGGGGATCGATGCCGTCGGCGAGCCAGTCCGCACGGGTGCGGCACTGACGCTTCGGGATCCTCGAGCCCGTCATCAGGGCGTCGATGCAGTATTTGCGACTGTCGGCCTTCGGCGACTGCTCTTCCTGCTTGGGTTTGGCGGCCGGATCATTTCCGACAGCGGCGGCGGGGGAGACGGCGCCGGCGGCGAAAGTGATGCCGGCCAGCAGGGTGGCAGCGGCAGAAACAAGGGTCTTGCGGGTCATATCGAATTCCTTTGGCTCAGGGGGGCAGAGCCGGCGAACGGTCGGCGCTCCGGGGGCAGCACCGCAGCCGTTCGCCGCGCAGGGGGCGGCGTCAGCCGCTCAGTTCTTCTTGGTCTTGGCCGGATCCTGGCCGGTCGCCGCGATCCATTCGGCGCGGGTGTGGCACTCGCGCTTCGGGAACATCGTGCCGGTCGACGGGCCCTGGACGCAGTACTTCTTCTGCATCGCCTTGTCGGACTGGTCGTCCTGCTTGGCCGTGGATTCCTTGGCCGGGTCGTTGGCGCGGGCCAGCGCCGGCGAGACGGTGCCCGCGATCAGGGTGGTGGCGGCCAGAGCGGCCAGAAACGCGGACTGGATGGGCGTGCTGTTCATATCCTCAACTCCTCTACCGAGACATGACAGGCGCTCCTTCCCGCCTGTGCCCAATGCTTCGCAATCGGCGTGCCAGTTTTGGTAGTTTCGGAAATTCAATGACTTAGCCGAATATGACCAAGTGGTGACGTGCTATAGCACAGCAATACACACCAAATATTGGGATTTGCGCCGCCCCCGCGTCCGGAAGCGGACAGTCGGCCTGTCCGGAAACGGCCAGTTCTAGCGGAGCGAAACCCAGGTGGGCGCGTGATCGCTGGCCTTTTCGCGGCCGCGATAGGGCTTGTTGACACCGGCGCCGAGGAAGCGATCGGCAGCGATCGGGCTCAGCAACAGGTGATCGATGCGGAAGCCGGCATCGCGCTGCCAGGCGCCGGCCTGATAGTCCCAGAAGGTCCAGATGCCGCCGCCGGGATAGCGGGTGCGCAGCGAATCGGTCCAGCCCTGGGCCAGCAGCGCGCGGTAGCGCTCGCGGCTCTCGGGCTGCATCAGCGCATCTTCCTGCATCGCGCGCACCGAGAAGGTGTCGTCGTCATTGGGGATGACATTATAGTCGCCGGCCAGCACCACCGGGCGCTCCTCGGCGAGCAGCGCCTGCGCACGATCGGCGAGGCGCTCCATCCACTTCAGCTTGTAGTCGAACTTGGGGCCGGGCTGCGGATTGCCGTTGGGCAGATAGATGGAGGCGACGATCAGATCGCCGATCTCGGCCTCGATATAGCGGCTGTGCGCGTCCTCGGGATCACCCGCCAGGCCGCGCTGGCGCTCGACCGGCTGCTGGCCCTTCGCCAGCACCGCGACACCGTTGAACCCCTTCTGCCCGTGCCACACCGCGCCATAGCCGGCGGCCTCGATGTCCTTGACCGGCAGCGTCTCGTCAGCGCCCTTCAGTTCCTGGAGGCAGACAATATCGGGCTGCTGCTCGGCGAGATATTCCAGCAGGCGCTCCATGCGCGCCTTGATGCCGTTGACATTGTAGGTGACGATCTTGGGCAAGGGGCGCTCTTCAGACGGAGAAGCTGGTGCCGCAACCGCAGCCCGAGGCTGCGTTGGGATTGGTCACCGCGAAATGCGCGCCGCCGAGATTGTCGACATAGTCGACCTGGGCGCCGCGGACGAGATCGAGGCTGATCGAATCGACCACCAGGCGCACGCCATCGACTTCGGCGACGCTGTCGTCGCTCTCCACCACGTCGGCAAAGCCGAACTTGTACTGGAAGCCCGAGCACCCGCCGCCCTCGACCGAGAGGCGCAGGATCGCCGGCTTGCCCTGCTTGGCCGCGATCGCCGCGACGCGCGCGGCGGCGGCGGGGGTAAAACCGATCTCGGGCTGGGTGAGCGTTGCCATGGGCTGGAGATAGTGGCGCAGGCGCGCGGAGGCAATGCGTCAGCCACCCTCCCCCGGCCCTTCCCGGATCGCATCGGCGAAGCGGCGGGTGAGGCGCACGAAGCTGTCGAGCTCGTCCGCGCTCCATTCGGCGAACACGCCGCCCAGGATTCGCTCGCGCGCCGCATCGATCCGGTCGGTCATCGCCTTGCCCGCCGCCGTGGCCACGGCTTCGCGCACGCGCTTGTCGGCAGCACCGGCCCGGCGCTCGACCAGGCCGAGGCTTTCGAGCTTCGCGACCTGGCGGCTGACGGTGGTATAGTCGCGTCCGAGCCGGTCCGCCGCCTCCACCACGCCGATCGGGCCGAACCGCTCGATGCCGACGAGCAGCGGGAACAGCGCGCGATCTAGCTTGATCCCCGCGGCGCGGATCAGCAGCTCGTCGCGCTGCGGCCGGTTCATCACTGCGACGATATCGAGCATCGCGCTGTGCAGCGCCGCGAGCTGCGTCGATATATGTGTATTATGCACATTATTGCTTGACGGCATCAGAACCCCTTCGCCATATATGTGCATCATACACATATTCGAGTCGAAGGGAACAGGCGATGAAGGCAGCGATCGTGGCGCAGGCCGGGCAGAATGCGCCGGTGCTGGGCGATTTCGAGGCGCCGGTGGCAGGCGCGGACGAGGCGATCGTCCAGGTCGATGCCGCGGCGATCAGCCCGCTGGTCCGCGCGCGCGCGGCCGGGACGCATTACAGCAGCCGGGGGCAGTTCCCGTTCGTCGCAGGCGTGGACGGTGTCGGACGGCTCGACGACGGGCGCCGCGTCGCCTTCGCCCTGCCCCGTGCGCCCTATGGCAGCATGGCGGAGCGCGTACCGGTGCCGCTGGCGCATATCGTCCCCCTGCCAGACGGGCTCGATGCGGTGGCCGCGGCGGCGCTGATCAACCCGGGCATGTCTTCCTGGGCGGCGCTGACCGAGCGCGCCAGGCTCGCACGCGGCGAAACCGTGCTGATCAACGGCGCCACCGGCGCGGCGGGCAGCCTGGCCGTGCAGGTCGCACGGCATCTGGGCGCGGCGCGGGTGATCGCGACCGGGCGCAATCAAGCTGCGCTGGCAGCATTGGGCGCCGATGCAACGATCCTGCTCGACGGCGACGGCGACGCGCTGGAGACGCAGTTCAAGGCCGAGTTCGCCCGCGGGATCGACGTGGTGATCGACTATCTGTGGGGACCGAGCGCCGAGCGACTGCTGATCGCCGGCGCCAAGGCGGGGCCGGACGCGGTGCCGATCCGCTTCGTCCAGGTCGGCTCGGTCGGCGGCGGCGAGATCAACCTGCCCGGAGCGGTGCTGCGATCCTCGGCGATCGAGCTGATGGGCAGCGGCATCGGCAGCATCCCGCTCGCGCGGCTGGTGGCGTCGATCGGTGGCGTGCTCGGCGCCGCAGCGAGCGACGGCTTCACCCTGCCCGCTCGCGCGATGCCGCTTGCCGAGGTGGCCAAGGCCTGGGCGCTGGAGCGCGAGCGCGTGGTGCTGACGCTCTGAGGAGCCATTGCCGCGCCCGGCATGCGCGGCATAGGCTTTGGCCATGACGCTCGAGGATCTTGGCCCCCGAATCTGCATGCTGGGCCCGTCGAACAGCGGCAAGTCGACGCTGGCGGCGGCGATCGGGCACAAGCTCGGCCATCCACCGATCCATCTCGACCAACTCCACCACCTGCCCGGCACCGACTGGCAGCAGCGCGATCCGGCGGCGTTCCTGGCGCTGCACGATGCGGCGATCCTGGGGGAGACCTGGGTGATCGAGGGGAATTACTCGCGCTGCCTGCCGCAAAGGCTGGATCGGGCGACGGGCGTGATCCTGCTCGACACTTCGACTGCGACGAGCCTGTTCCGCTATTTCCGGCGATGCTGGTTCGAGCACGACCGGATCGGCGCGCTCGAAGGCGGCCGGGACAGCGTGAAATGGCTGATGCTGCACCACATCGCCGTGGTCACCCCCGCCAGCCGCAGGCGCTATGCGGCGATGTTCGAGACGATCGCCCTGCCGAAATTCCGGCTGGCCAGCCCGGCGGCGCTGACCCGCTTCTACAACACCGCCGGCCTGGAACGGCCGCGCCGCTAGGGCTGCTCGGCGAGCGCCGCCACCAGCGGCTTGCCTTCGATCACCGGCACGTTGGAGCTCCAGCAGCCCTGCAGCGCCTTTTCGGTGTTCGTCCACCAGGTGCGATACGCGCCACCGACCTGGCGGATCGTCAGGCTCTCCTCACCCCCGGCGCCGGACATCGGGGCGCTGGACACGGGGTGGCCGGTGATCGTCAGCATCGTGGTATCCGCGCTGATCCAGAAATCGGTGACGTCGGGGCCGGCCAGGCGCGGCGGCGTGACGGCGGACAGGTCGCGCAGCGCAGCGACGAGCTGGGGGCAGCTCGCGCTGTCGATCCACGCATGCGTGCGCGCGTCGATCGGCTTGCAGGTGCCGCCACTATGGTCTCCGCACCAGTTGCGGTCGTGGCGGCTGCGCTCGGCGACCCAGCGCCGGCCGGCGACGGACGTGAAGGCAACGGCCTGATCGACGAACACGCCGAGCCCGCCGCCATGTTCCTCGACGCGGTACGCCTCGCGCGGGGTGGCGTTCTGGGCATGGGCAGGCAGCGCCCCCAGGAGTAGCAGGATGGGCAGATATCGACGCATGAATCCCCTCCGATCGGTTGCGGGGATCATCCTAGGCGCGAAGCCGGCGCGCTGTCGCAGGGAGATTGCGCCAAAGAAAAGGGGGCCGCCTTCGCGGGCAGCCCCTCTTCCTCTCCAAAAAGCGGGATTACTTGTTCTTCGCGGGGCCGCCGACGCCGCCCTGGACGCGATCCTGCACCGCGACGAGATACTCGCCGGTCTGCAGGAAGGGGATCGGGTTCACGGCCTTGCCGTCGACGCGCACCTCGTAATGGAGGTGGCTGCCGGTCGAGCGGCCGGTCGAGCCCATCAGGCCGATCAGCTGGCCGCGCTTCACGCGGGTATTGTCGTCGACGAGGATCTTCGAGAGGTGGCCGTAGCGCGTCTCGATGCCGCGGCCATGGTTGATCTGGACCAGGTTGCCATAACCGCCCTGGCGGCCGGCATGGCTGACGACGCCGTCGGCAGTCGCATAGATCGGGGTACCGAGCGCACCGGGGATGTCGACGCCGGCGTGCATCGCCGCGGTGCCGCGGAACGGATCCGAGCGGACGCCGTAGTGCGACGTGAAGGTGACCTTGTCGACCGGCTGCATCGACGGGACCGAGATCACCGTCTGCTCGAGCATGTCGAGCTTCTTCCAGGTGACGAACAACGCGCGGAACTGGGCATCGGCGGCTTCGGCCGATGCATCGCTGCCGCTGGCGCCGTCATTGTCGATCGGCTCGTAGGGGCCGCCCATCGCCGGCATCTTCACATAGCGCTCGGGCGAGAGGCCCAGGCGGCGCAGCTCGCCGGCGGTCTGGTTGTAGCGGGCCTCGCCGGCGGCACGGGCCTTGCCGGCCATCGCGACCTGGCGCGCCTCGACCTGCTTGAGCGGCGCCAGCACTTCGCTGGCGACGGCGCTGGTGCGGCCCGAGGCATTGGGAAGCGGCTGCTCGATCACGGCACGGTCGCCCTTGCCGGTGAGCGTGGCGCTGATCAGCGCCTGGTGCTGCTCGACACGCGCGGCCTGGAGGCGGGCTGCCTCCTTGGCGGCGGCGACATCGGCCTGCATCTTCTCGACCTGCTCGCGCATCTGGGCGACCTGCGCCTCGGGCGAGGCCGGCGTGGTGGTCACGCCACTGATCGCGATGGCGCCGACGGCGGCCTGGGCCACGCCATAGGCCGAGAACACGACGGTGATGCCCGCAACGCCGGCGAGCAGCGCCTGGGTGCGGCCCGCAACGCTGAAGCGCTTCAGATCGCGGCCGTCATGGAAAATGAAATCACGGGTGATGAAAAATGCACGGAACCGCTGCGCTACCGTGGTCGTTTTGATGTTCGACGCCTTAGCCATGAGTCCCCGGCAAGTTCATGGAAGTAAGCACCGAAAAGCGACCCGGTGTCCGTACTTCAATTATTCCGCGTCACAGAAACAGCCCCTCCGCCTCCGGACGGTGGCTTGTGACCCGAGCGATCACTGCACGGCAAGGGCTTGGTAATAATCCCGGGACAAACCGGCTGAACTGCGCGCCGAGTCGTTGAACGGAGGCTTAATCAAGCCCCGATAATGGCGTTTCACCAGCGCGTGCCAGGTCGTTTCGGGGACAAGCCCCTTTTCGCGACAGCGCGATTCGAACCACACCGTTCCGGCGCTAACGTGCCGGATTTCGTCGTTCAGAATGCGCGTGAGGATACGGCGTGTAACTGCATCATCTACCGATGAAAACCGCTCGATCATCGCGGGCGTGACGTCCAGTCCGCGTGCTTCCAGCACCATCGGCACCACCGCCAGCCGGGCGAGCGAATCATGCGCAGTCCCGGCCGCCGCGTCCCACAAACCGTCATGCGCGGGCATCGCGCCGTAGAAGCTGCCGAGGTTCTTCAGCCGCCGATCGAGCAGCGCGAAATGCATCGCCTCGTCGCCGCCGACGCGCATCCAGTCGGTGGTGAACCCGCGCGGGAACTCGCCACCGAAGCGCCCGACCGCGTCGAACGCCAGGTCGATCGCCGAGAATTCGATATGGGTGATCGCGTGGATCAGCGCGATCCGGCCATGTTCCGAGCCCTTGCCCCGCTTGGGCATGCGATTGGGCGCGAGTAGCTCGGGCTTGTCCGGGCGCGCTGGCCGATCAGGCATCGCGACATCGAAGTCGAAGGCCAGCCGGCCCAGCCGCCAGTCGCGCGCAGCGGCGCGGGCAGCCTTCACCTTGTCGGCCGGCGCCGCGGCGACGAGCACCGCACGGCAGGCCTGGGCAACGCTTCTCGCGGACATTGCGAAGCTCCAACGATGCCCAACCCAGGGCATATCGACGTTCAAACCTCTTGGTTCCCCGGCGAAAGCCGGGGCCCAGGGTAACAGAGCATAGACCTTTGCAACCCTGGGCCCCGGCTTTCGCCGGGGAACAGATGCTACTTCAAGCCGCAGCCGAATGCCTCCCCACCTGTCGGGAAGGCATTGCGCTCCCTCACCGCGCCTGCATTTCCTTGATCGATTCGAGCACGTCCACCGCGTGCCCCGGCACGCGCACCCGCCGCCAGGCGCGGAACAGCTTGCCGTCCTCGCCGAACAGGAAGGTCGAGCGATCGATGCCCATGTAGCGCTTGCCGTAGAGCTGCTTCTCCACCCACACGCCGAACGCCTCCATCGCCTTGCCCTCGGTATCGGTGGCGAGCGGCACGGTGAGGTCGTACTTGTTGATGAACTTCTGGTGCTTGATCGGCGGATCCTTGGAGACGCCCAGCACTTCGGCACCGAGTGCCGTGAACTCGGGCAGCAGCGCCGAGAAATCCTGTGCCTCGCGCGTGCAGCCCGAGGTGTCGTCCTTGGGGTAGAAATAGAGGACGAAGGGCTTGCCCAGCTTGTCGGCGAGCGCGATCGCCTCGCCCTCGGTCCCGTCGAGACTGACTGCGGGGATCTTGTCGCCTTCCTCGATTGCCATCTTATTCTCCGTACGGCCCGCCGCTGACCGCGGCCCAGCATGCGCGCACCTCCTGCCGGGTCTGCTCCAGCTGCGCAACCACCTCGCCCCAATGCTCCAGCTTGAGCGCGCGCGCGATCAGTGCCTGGGTAGGCGCGCGCGGCTCCTGCGCATCGGGCGCGACCAGCCGCATCGTCACCAGCAGGCGGGTGAGGAAATCATGCGCCGGGCGCATCGCGGGCGGCAGCAGCCCCTGCCCTGCCAGCGCATCGATCGCCGGGCCCAGCCGCGGCTCGAAGCCGGTGCGGTGGACGAGCTGGGTGACGTGCACCGCGAATTCGAGATCGACGAGCCCGCCGGGCAGCAGCTTGGCGTCGAGCGGGCCCTGGGGTGGCTTGTGCGCGGCCATGTCCGCCCGCATCTTCGCGGCCTCGGCAGGGATGTCGCGCGTCGGCCGGGCGCCGGCCAGCACCTGATCGATGATCGCCTGGACGCGGGCACGGGCTTGGGCCGAGCCATAGACCGGGCGGGCTCGGGTCAACGCCATATGCTCCCAGGTCCAGGCATCCGCGCGCTGATATTTCTCGAACCCGTCGAGCGACACCACCAGCGGCCCCTGCGCGCCCGAGGGGCGCAGGCGGGTATCCACTTCGTAGAGAGGCCCGGCGGGTGTGGGCACCGAGAGCGCCGCGGTGACGCGCTGGCCCAGCCGGTTGTAATACATCACCGCGCCCAGCGGCTTGGCGCCGTCGCTCTCCGCCGCATAATCGCCGGTGAAGAGATAGACGAGGTCGAGATCCGAGGCGTGGGTGAGCGCCTGACCGCCCATCCGGCCAAGCGCGAGGATCACCAGCTCGCTCTCCGGCACCGCACCGTGATTGCGCGCGAACTCCGCTACCGTCGCCGACGCCAGCGTTTCGATCGCCGCCTCCGCGACACGGGCATAGCCAGCGGAGACTTCGAGCGGGTCGCTCGTCCCCGCGACGATCTGCGCGCCCAGGGCGAAGCGCTTCTCGTTGACGAAGCGGCGGACGAATTCGAGCTGGTACTGATAGTCCGAACCCGGCTCCCAGCCGCGCATGCCGGCGGCGAGCGCATCGATATCGGGCACCGGCTGCAGCGCGGTGGCGTCGATCAGCCCGTCGAGCAGTTCGGCGCGGCGGCCGAGCTGCTCCGCCAGCGTCGGTGCCAGCGCCAGGATCTGGCCGAGCAACTGCGCGAGACCCGGCTGTGCCTCGAGCAGGCGGAAGAAGTTGATCGCGCTCGGCAGGCGCGAAAGCATCGCGTCGAAGCGGGTGATCGCATGGACGGTGTCGGGCGCGCGCGCGAATGCCTGGATCAACCCGGGCAGCACCGCTTCCAGCGCCTCGCGCGCAGCCGGGGTGCGCAGCGCCGGATAGGTGCCCGCTCGCCAGCCCTGGACGATCCGCGCGGCGGCGACAGGATGCTCGAAACCGGCCTTGCCCAGTTCGGCCTCCAGCGCCTCCGCCTGGTTCGGAAGATGCTGCTCTTCCTCGCCGGCCAGCCCGTCATAGATCGTGCCGACACGCATGACGTGCGGGCGCAGCAGATCGGTGAGTGCGCCGCCATCGGCGAGGCCGGCAAGCCGTGCGACATTGTCGAGCGCTTCCGGGTTCTCGGGCAGCTGGTGGGTCTGGCGATCGTCGACCATCTGGAGCCGGTGCTCGATTGTGCGCAACTCGACATAGGCAGCGCTGAGGTGCTGCGCCTCGTCCGCGCCGATCCGCCCCGCCTCGGCCAGCGCGGCGAGCGCATCGCGGGTGGCAGGCGCCCGCAGCCCCGGCTCGCGGCCGCCATGGATGAGCTGGTGGATCTGCGCGAAGAACTCGACTTCGCGGATGCCGCCCCTGCCCCGCTTGAGGTCATAGCCGGGGCCGAACGCCTGGGCTTGCGAATAATGATCACGGATGCGGCGGCTGATGTCGCGGATCTCGCGGATCGTGCCGTAGTCGAGCGCGCGCCGCCACACGAAGGGGCGGATCGCATCGAGGAAATAGCCGCCCAGCGCGAGGTCGCCGGCGCAGGCCCGGGCACGGATGAAGGCGGCGCGCTCCCAGGGCAGCGCCTGGCTCTCGTAATAGGAGATCGCCGCCTCGACCGGCAGCACGATCGGCGTGACTTCAGGCGACGGGCGCAGGCGCAGATCGACGCGCAGCACATAGCCATGCTCGTCGCGCGACTGGAGCAGCTCGACCACGCGGCGCCCGATCCGCACCGCGGCTTCCTGCACATCCTCGCGCGGGCGGTGCGGCAGGGTCTCGGGATCGAAGACCAGGATCGGATCGATGTCCGACGAATAGTTGAGCTCGCGGCTGCCCTGCTTGCCAAGCGCGATGGCGGCGAAACCGCGTGGTTCGGCATCGGGCGTGCGCTCGAGAATCGCCGTGCGGATTGCACGGTCGAGCGCATTGTCTGCGAAGTCGGTGAGCAGGTGCGTGACGCGAGTCAGGTCGAACCGCCCGGAGAGATCGCCCAGCGCCACGATCAGCGCCAGCCGCCTGCGCTCGATCCGGAGACGCGCGGACTCGGGCATCTCGCCTTCGATACCTGCCGCCGCACGGAGAGGATTCTCGAGTGCCGTGGCAATATTTTCTACCAGCGCTTCTTCACCATTGCGCAGGAAGGCCAGGAACGGCGCGCGTAGTTGCGCCCGAGCAAGCGCATCCGCAATTTCCGAAGAATTTCCAGTTTCGGTCACAGAATCAGCCACCTGCGAAACGATGTGTTTCGATCTGTCAAGCAACAAAAAGAGAACTGAATTGTTCTAGCAATATGAGCCACTCGTCCTCATCTTCGGCCAGCGAAGCAAGGCAGCCCGCATATCGGGTCGAGGCGCCGCGCGCCAGCGACGCGATTGGCCTTGCTCTGCGCGACGCCTATGTGCGCGAGATGGGATTGCCCGACGACATGGCGGCGATGCTCCGCCAGCTCAATCGCGACGACCCCCACGCCGGCTGAACCGAACGCAAAAGGAAAAGGCCGCGCTCCCATGGAAGCGCGGCCTTTCCGATTCTCGGCTGGCCGGATTATTTTCCGGAGTAATCCCCGCCGCGATCGCGGCTGAGATCCTCGACCTCGCCCATGATCGTGTCGAGCGCGCTCTTGCCCTCGGCAGTGCCTGGCTCGATCCGGCGCGAGGGAAGCTGACCCTCGGTCAGCAGGTGCTCTAGCGCGACGCGGCCGCGCGCGACGCGGCTCTTGATCGTGCCGACGGCGACCTGGCAGATCTCGGCGGCTTCCTCATAGGCGAAGCCGCCCGCACCGACCAGGATCAACGCCTCGCGCTGCGGCTGGGGGAGATGAAGCAGCGCGCGCTGCATGTCGGAAAGCTCGACATGGCGATCCTGGCTGGCCGGCGCGGCGAGCAGCCGGTCGGCCACCAGATCGTCCCACTCGCCCTTGAAGCGGGCGCGGCGCATCTGGCTCAGATAGAGGTTGCGCAGGATGATGAAGGTCCAGGCGCGCATGTTGGTGCCGGCCTGGAAGCGCTTGCGCGCGGCCCATGCCTTGAGCAGCGTTTCCTGCACCAGATCGTCGGCAAGATCGCGGCTGCCCGAAAGCGAGCGCCCAAAGGCGCGCAGATGCGGAATTACCGTTGCCAGCTGCTTCTTGAACTCGGGGTCCGAGAGCGAAACATGCTCCTGCGGCGCCTCGGTCCCCTGATCCTCGGGCTGTTCGGAGTGACTCATTCGTTCCCGCTTGCTTGCGTCGGCCGGGTGGTACCGGCCCGTTCCAGAGATAGGCGTGCCGTCCGCGATTGCCAGCATAGCATGACCTCGCTCTCGTTCTGCTCAGAAAAGAAGAATGATGGCGAACGCGACGATAACCAGCACCAGGCCGATGCCCAGCACATATCGGGTCATGTGCGGCGTGGCGCCGGCGCGGGCGTCTTCCGTGTCGAGATGGACGGACTTTTCGTTCTCAGCCATGCCATCCTAAACCCACGAAATCCGTTTTGGGTCCGTACCATATGGAACCCGCGCCGGTTTTTTCGTGGTTGGCTCGAGAATGCGCCGGACGGCGCATGGCGGCACAGCCCCGCTCCCCCACCCCAGGCGGGAGAGCGCGGGCCGATGTCGCCCGAACCTCAGGCCGGAACGGTCGCCTGGTCGAAGAACAGCGCCTGGCTGATCGTCGTCTTCACGGTTTCCCGCTGGAACGGCTTGGTGATCAGGAAGGTCGGCTCCGGACGCTCGCCGGTGAGCAGGCGCTCGGGGAAAGCGGTGATGAAGATCACCGGTACGCTGAACTCGGCGAGGATATCCTTCACCGCGTCGATGCCAGAGCTGTCGTCGGCCAGCTGGATGTCGGCGAGCACCAGGCCCGGCCGGTCCTCCATCGCCAGCGCGACGGCCTCGTCGCGGGTGACGGCAACGCCGGTGACTTCATGACCGAGATCGCGGACGATCTGCTCGAGATCCATCGCGATGAGCGGCTCGTCCTCGATGATCATCACGCGCGTGCGCGTCTGGCGCTCGATTTCAGCCACGGCCTCTGCAACGAGCTTCTGCACCTGTCCTGGATCCTCTTCGATCAGATAGCCGGCGTCCTCGATGCTGAAGCCCTCCACGGTGGTGAGCAGCAGCGCCTGGCGCGACAGCGGCGTGAGCCGGGCGAGGCGCGCACGCGCGATCGCCTCGTTCTCGTTGGTGGTATCCTCGACCACATCCTCTTCCTCGAGGTGAGTCGACTGCCAGATCGCCTGGAAGGTGCGATACAGGCCGAGCCGCGGATCGACGTCGCGCGGGAACTGGTCGGGAGCCGCGACGATGGCTTCCAGCGCCGCGCGCACATAGCGATCGCCGTCGGACTGGCTGCCGGTGAGAGCGCGCGCATAGCGCCGAAGCAGTGGAAGGTGCGGCGCGAGTTGCTGTCCAAGCGACATGGTCGAACTATTCTCCTACGAGTGCGGAACGGATTGTTTCACTCCCGTTCCAACGCATTGCAATCTCATTTCGTGCCACCCGAAGGAGCCCCTCCCCGGATATTGCATCGCCTGTGGAACAAACGACGGGCTATTTGGTTTCATGCGAGATGCTGCCTAGTGTTGCTGCTCAGGCGCCGCTGCTCTGCAACCGGTGTCTTTCGTTCAATTCCGGACATTGCATCCGGAAGAGGTCGCTTTTAGTCCGGGCTGCGGTAGACGCCGTGGCACAGGGGGGAATTGGTGCGTTCCGCGGATGAGAAAATGAAAAAGCCGCCCAAGTCCGATGGCGGAAAGGAAACCGGTCGCCCCGGTCGCAATGTCGGCCAGGCGCTGCGCCAGGCCTATGACGAGGCCTTGGGCGAAGCCGTGCCGGACGACCTGCTCGACCTGCTCAAGAAGCTCGATTAGTCCGGAGACGATGGGAATCACGGACGACGAGACACGCGCCAGGATCCGCCCGGCCGCGGCGCTGGGGGCCATGCCGACTGGCGCCAAGGTATTCCTCTACCTGATCCTGTGCCTGCTGCCGCTGGCGCTGATCGCGCTGTTCACCACGCTGCAGAGCACCCGCAACGCCGATTCGGAGGCGCGCACCCGGCTGCGCGCAGCGGCGGGCGAGAGCTCGAGCGTGCTCCATGACGTGCTGGTGAACCATATCAGCCAGCTTTCCAACGCGCTCGAGACGCTGGAGGCAGATCCGCATGACGCCCCCGCCTGCACGCGCCTGGCCGGCACCTTCGCCACCACCGCGGGCGCTCGCTTCGCCGTCACCGATTCAAGCGGCAAGGTGATCTGCGGGCAGAATTTCAAAGCCGCCAGCAAGGCGCCGCTCCAGCCCCGCCAGGTACGCTCGACGCTCGATGACGACGGGATGACGCTGCGCATCGGCGGCCGCACCGGCGGCACGGCGACCGCCTTCTATCCAACCGCCGCATTGGCGACGATCGCCCAGCCGAGCGGCTTCGTGCCGGAATATGGCGCCGCGCTGACCGGGCATGGCGACAAGCTGGTGCTGCGCAAGCTCGAAGGCGTCGGCCCGCTCGACCGACGCGAGACGGTGCCAAACGACCTCGGGCTAGACGGCGTCCAGCTTGAAATGTCGATGCTCGGCACCCCGATCACCTCGCCGATGATCATCAACACCGTGGTGCTGGTGCTGATGTGGCTCGCCGCGGCAGGAATCAGCTGGCTGGTGGTCGACATCCTGCTCATCCGCCCCCTGCGCCGGCTGCGCGCCAGCGTGGGCGCCTATCAGCCGGGCGAAGTGCTCGACATCAAGCGCTTCGGCGACATGCCTGCGGCCGAGATCCGCGAGCTGGGCGACACGTTTCGCGAGATCAGCCGCACGGTGAAGGAGCATGAGGCCGACCTGGCCGAGGGCCTGCTCCGCCAGACCAAGCTGACCCGCGAAGTGCATCACCGCGTGAAGAACAACCTGCAGGTGATTGCCAGCCTGATCAATTTCCACGCCCGCAGCGCCAAGAGCGAGGAAGCGAGCGAGGCCTATGCCTCGATCCAGCGCCGGGTCGACGCGCTCGCGGTGGTGCATCGCCACCATTATGCCGAGCTGGAGGAAAATCGCGGGCTCGACCTGCGGTCGGTGATCGGCGAGTTGGCCGCAAACATCCGCGCCACCGCCCCCGAACGCGCCCAGGGGCTGAGCGTGACGCTCGAGCTCACGCCGGTGCTGGTCAACCAGGACGTGGCGATCGCGATCGCCTTCCTGCTCACCGAGATCGTAGAACTGGCGATGAGCTGCAACCCGGCCGCGCAGATCCGCATCTCGATCAAGCTGATCGACGACGACGACACCAAGGCGCTGCTGCGCGTCACCTCTCCCGCGCTAGTCGAGAGTCCCGCGCTCGAGACGCTGGTGGAAAACCGCTATGGCCGGGTGATCGGCGGCCTGGCCCGCCAGCTTCGCACCAAGCTACACCATGATCCGCTGACCGGCGCCTATGAAGCGGCGATCGCGATCACCGGGCGCCCCTGAACAATAACCCAGATAAAAAACTTCGAAAAAATTCGAACGGCGTGGAACCCGGGCCCGCATGGACCGTTATGCTCTTCGGATAGTGACCTTTTGCCCCCCCGCTCTCGCTATCCAAGACATGGGCCCGGAAGCGTCAACCCTCCCCCCCCCCGGTGACGCTTCCGGGCCTAAAACTTTTTGGGGCACTTCCCAGTTTTTCCCAACATTACCAAGCACTTGCTTCGCAGACGGAACGTTTTAGCGGCGCCGGGCATTACTCCTCCGACCCCGTAAAGGGTCCGGTATTTTGGAGAGAGTAGATGCGTAAGATCATCACCTGCTTCGCCCTTGCGGGCGCGGTGCTGGTTTCGGCCTGCAACACGGTCGAAGGCGTGGGCAAGGACGTTTCGTCGGCGGGTGACACCGTCGCCAAGACGGCCGACGACGCCAAATAAACCGGCAGGCAACAAACATGAAGAAGGCCCCTCCCCCGCGCGGGAGGGGTTTTCGTATCAGGCCTCGGCGATTTCCGTGCTGTCCTCGGCCTGGCGGCGCCGGCGCGTGAACCAGATCGCCACGAGCGAGAGGAAATAGAGGCCGACCAGCGGGAAGGCGAGCAACAGCTGCGAGCCGATATCGGGCGGAGTCAGCACCGCGGCGATCGCGAAGGCGGCGACCACGGCATAGCGCCAGGCCCCCTTGAGCTGCTCATAGGTGACGATCCCCGAGCGCTCGAGCAGCATCAGCAGCACCGGCAGCAGGAAGGTGATGCCGAAGGCGAACAGGAACTGCATCACGAAATCGAGATATTTCTCGGCCTCGGGCAGCGCTTCCTGGGTGACCCCGCCACCCAGATCGCCCTGATAGCCGAGCAGGAAATGCAACGCCGTCGGGATCGCGATGAAATAGGCCAGGCAGGCGCCGGCGATGAACAGGATCGGCGTGGCCAGCAGGAAGGGCAGCAGCGCCTTCTTCTCCTGGCGATAGAGCCCGGGCGCGACAAACCGCCAGAGCTGGGTCGCCACCACCGGGAAGGACAGCATCATCGCCGCGAAGAACGCGACCTTCAGCTGAACGAAGAACGCACCGAAAATCTGGGTGAAGACGATCTTGTTCTGCCCCGCCGCAGCAAGCGGATGGACCAGAACCCCGTAGATTTCCTTCGAGAAGTACATCGAGACGAAGAAGGTGACCAGCAGCGAGGCCACGCAGTAGAGCAGGCGGCGGCGCAGCTCGATCAGATGCTCGAGCAGCGGCTGCTGGGTGTCGTCGATGTCCCTCATTCCGCCGCCTCGGCCTTGGGCTTGCGCGGCGCGCGCGGCTTGGAGGCGGGCTTGGGCGCCGCAGGCTCGGCCGGCGCGGCAGCCGCCTTGCGGGCACGCGGCTTGGGCGGGGCCTTGGCAACAGGCTCGGCGACAGCCTCCGCCTTGGCGGGCGCCTTGCGTGCGCGCTTGGGCTTGGGTGCGGACACGCCCGGGGTCTCGCCGACGATCTCGGGCTGCGCGACCATCACGGGCGCAGCCTCCTCTGTGACAAGGTGGACATCGGCATCCAGCGGCTCAGTCTCGGGTGCGGGAAGCGCGGCGGGCGGATGCTCGGACATGATCCGCGCATTCTCCGCCGCCCACTGCTTCTCCAGTTCGGCCAGCTCGGCTTCGCGCACCATCGTGTCGAAACCCGAGCGGAACTGGCGCGCGACAGCGCGCGCCTTGCCGAACCACTTGCCCACGAAGCGCATCGCCTTGGGCAAATCCTTGGGCCCGATCACCAGCAGCGCCACGATGGCGACCACCACGAATTCGGGCGCGTTGAAATCTAGCATCGATCAATCGCCAGAAGCGGCCCCCGGCGCCCTGAGCCGGGAGCGAAGGGTCAGAGCTTCTCTTCGCGCGCCGGTTCGGCTTCGCGCTGCACGGTCGGCTCGGGAGCCGCCTTGCCCTCGATGCGGGTCGGCTTCACCTCGTCATCGTCCTCGGCCATGCCCTTCTTGAACTGCTTGATGCCCTTGGCCACGTCGCCCATCATGTTCGAGAAGCGGCCGCCGCCGAGCAGCAGGATCGCTACCAGGCCCAGCAGAAGCCAGTGCCAGATGCTGCCCATACCCATAAGAAATCTCCTTGATTCAAGCCCTATCTAGGCTCCGAGCGAACCTGCGGCAATGCCGAAGGGCCCCTATTCGTCCTCTGTTACACTTTCGATTTCGCTCGGTTCGGGCTCATCATCGCCGCCTTCGCCCAGAGCTTCCATCGCGAGATCGACCGGATCGAGCAGACCCGCGGCCTTGAGATCGTCGATCCCCGGCAGGTCGCGCCGGCTGGCGAGGCCGAAATGGGTGAGGAAGCCGGCGGTGGTGGCGTACATCAGCGGGCGCCCGGGCACTTCGCGGCGACCGGCGGGGCGCACCCAGCCCGCCTCCATCAGCACGTCGATCGTGCCCTTGCTGATCTGCACGCCGCGGATCGCCTCGATCTCGGCGCGGGTGACGGGCTCGTGATAGGCGATGATCGCCAGCGTCTCGATGCCTGCGCGGCTTAACTTGCGGCTCTCCTCGCGATCGCGGCGCAGCAGATGGGCGAGATCGGCGGCGGTCTGGAAATGCCAGCGATCGCCGCGCCGGACCAGCTCGATCCCGCGCCCGGCGTAGAGCGCCTCCAGGTTGGACAGTGCCGCGCGCACGTCGAGCTCGGGGCCTACATGCGCCTTGATCTCGTCGAGGTTGAGCGGGTGCTCGGAGGCGAACAGCACGGCCTCCACGGCCCGGGAAGCGGCGTCTTCGGGAGTCATCCTGCGGCCTTGAGATAGAGCGGCGCAAAGGCCGATTTCTGCTTGAGCTCCACCTTGCCCTGCTTGGCCAGTTCGAGCGCCGCTACGAAGGACGAGGCGAGCGCCGACTTGGCATAGGGGCCGCTCGCGCCCTCGGGCAGGAAGGACTGGAGCGTGCTCCACTCGATCCGCGTGCCGATCAGCGCCGATACGCGCTCGATCGCGGCTTCCAGCGTCATCACATCGCGATGCTGGACGACGTGCATCACCGGGCGGGTGCGCGCGCTGATCCGGCCATAGGCGGCGATCAGGTCGTAGATCTCGGCTTCCCAGCGCGCCTTGCGCAACACGCGCAGCCCTTCCGGCTCGCCGCGGAAGAAGATGTCGCGGCCGGTACGGTCGCGCGCCATCAGCCGCGCGCCGGCCTCGCGCATCGCGTTGAGCCGCTCGAGGCGCAGTTGCAGCCGCAGCGCCAGCTCTTCGGGGCTGGGAGTCTCCTCCGGATTGCGCGGCAGCAGCAGCGCGGACTTCAGATAGGCCAGCCAGGCGGCCATCACCAGATAATCGGCGGCCAGCTCGAGCTTCAGCTCGCGCGCCTGGTTCACGAAGCCGAGATATTGCTCGACGAGCTGGAGGATCGAGATCTGGCGCAGATCGACCTTCTGGCTACGCGCCAGCGTGAGCAACAGATCGAGCGGCCCTTCCCAGCCGTCGATATCGATCTTCAGAATGTCGGCGGTCTCGACGTCCATCGGGCGAGTTAAGCAGGTCGGAGAGCCGCTGTCATGTCTTCAACCGTCATCCTGGCGAAAGCGGGATGACGCTCACGCCAGCGCCAGCAACGCGTCCCGCTTGGCGATCAGCTCGGCGAAGTCCGCATCGGGCTCGTCCGCGCCGGTGGTGGCCATCGCGCGGTCGAGCCGCTCGATGCATTCGGGCGTCGCATCGGGCAACAGGCCCGATATCTCGACCATCTCGTCCATCCGCGCCCAGCAATCGAGCACCACGTCGCAACCGGCGGCCAGCGCCTGGGTCGCCTTCTCGCCCGGCGTGCCGCTCAGCGCCTTCATATCGATGTCGTCGGTCATCAGCAGCCCGTCGAAGCCGATGCGGCCGCGGATGATCTCCTGGATCACCTTGGGCGAAAGCGTGGCCGGGCGATCGGCGTCCCAGGCATCGAACACGACATGGCAAGTCATGCCCATTGGCGCGCCCTTGAGCGCATGGAACGGCGCGATGTCCTGCTCCAGCGCTTCGGCATCCACCCTGACCCGCGGCAACTCGAGATGGCTGTCGACCAACGCGCGGCCATGCCCCGGCATGTGCTTGACCACCCCGACCACGCCGCCGCGGCGCAGCCCCTCGATGCACGCCTGGCCGAGCGCCGCCACGCGCATCGGCTCGCCGCCGAAGGCTCGGTCGCCGATCGCCTGGGTAACTTCGGGCGTGACGACGTCGAGGAGCGGCGCGCAATCGACGGTTACGCCTACATCGGCGAGCATCATGCCCAGCGCGTGATAGTTCGCCCGCGCCGCCTCGATCGCGGAAACCGGCGCGACGTCATAGAGCTTGCCGAACACTTCGCCCGCCGGAAAGGCCGGCCATTCGGGCGGCACCATGCGGCTGACGCGGCCGCCTTCCTGGTCGATCAGGATGGGCAGATCGGCGCGCCCCGAAAGCTCCCGAAGCTCCTCGGTGAGCGCGCGCATCTGCTCGCGGCTCTCGCAATTGCGCTTGAAGAAGATGTAGCCGAGCGGATCGGCATCACGGAAGAAATCGCGCTCCTCGGCCGTGAGCGACAGGCCGGAGACACCGAAGATTACTGGCTTCATGCAAGCCTCTTAGCGAAGCGGGAGGCGCCGGATAAGCCCCTCCCCCTTCATCAGCCATGCACCCCCGGCATGACCGGTCAGTTCGCCACGTAGCAGCTCTCGCCCGCCACCTTGAGCTTGCCGCACAGTTCCTTGGCCTGGCTGTTCGAGCCCGCGTTCACGCGCAGGCGGAACACCGCCTTGCCGTCCTTCTCGCCGCGCTCGACCGACTTGCCCAGCGGCGCGAGATAGGAAAAGCGCTTCGAAAGCCGCGCCCAGGCGGCATTGGCGCCGCCCTCGTCCGGAAAGGCGCCGAGCTGGATCAGCGAGCCCGAGCCCGCTGCGGAGGCCGTGGCCGGCGCAAGCGCAGGCACGCGCCTGGGCTCCGAAGCGGCGGTGGCGCCCGACGGAATCGCGACCTTGGCGGCTTTCTCGCCGGTAAGCGACGGCGCCTTCTCCGCCACCTTCTTGCCATCGACCGGCGCCTCGGGCAGCGCGCTGGTGTCGATGCTGGAATTGCCGGTATCGCCCTGGCTGGTCGCGAAGACCGTGTCGCCCTCGCCTTCCACCTTCATGCCGCCGGGCTCGTCCGGCTTGACCTTGTACTCGCCGGCCGGCGCGGCGATCAGCTCGCCATTGCCGACAAGGCTGCGCTGCTTCTGATACCAGTAATAGCCAAAGGCGCCTGCGCCGATGACGGCAAGCAGCAGCAGGATGAGCAGCAATATCCGGCCGAAGGACGGGCCTTCCCGATAGTCCTCTTCCACCGTCTCAAGCCAGGGAAGGCGGTCATCGTCTCCGAATCCGGCCTCCCCCCCACGCATATTCATTCCCTACATCTCCTGGACGGCCTCTACGCCCATGATGCGGAGGCCATTTCGGATAATCTGCCCGATCGAACGCGCCAGATAAAGCCGCGCGCACGTTAACCCTGTTTGATCGACGATAAGGAATCGACGGGTCGCATCGTCCTTGCCGAGATTCCACAGCGAATGGAGTTCGGCCGCCAAGTCGTAGAGATAGAACGCAATTCGGTGCGGCTCGCGCGCCGATGCCGCTGCCTCGACGATCCGGGGAAACTGCGCGGCGGCCTTAACCAGCCCGAGCTCCTGTGTATCAAGCAGAGACAGGTCCACATTGGCACACTCGATCCCCGCCTCCGCCGTGCGGCGGCCGAGCGACGCCACGCGGGCATGCGCATACTGGACATAGAACACCGGATTGTCCTTCGACGCCTCGACCACCTTGGCGAAATCGAAGTCCATCTGGGCGTCGGCCTTGCGGGTCAGCATGGTGAAGCGGACCACGTCCTTGCCGACTTCGTTGACGACGTCGGCGAGCGTCACGAAATTGCCCGCGCGCTTCGACATCTTCACCGGCTCGCCGTCGCGCAGCAGCCGGACCATCTGGACCAGCTTGACGTCGAACTTGGTCTCGCCGCCGGTCAGCGCCTGCACCGCGGCGACGATGCGCTTGACCGTGCCGGCATGGTCGGCGCCCCAGATGTCGATCAGCTGGTCGGCCGACTGCGCCTTCTGGAAGTGATAGGCGAGATCGGCGCCGAAATAGGTCCAGGCGCCGTTCGACTTCTTGATCGGACGGTCCTGGTCGTCGCCGAACTGCGTCGAGCGGAACAGCGGCAGCTCGACCGGCTCCCAATCCTCGGGCGTCTCGCCCTTGGGGGCCTCGAGCACGCCGTCATAGACATAGCCGCGCTCGCGCAGCCAAGCCTCGGCCTGTTCGGGCTTGCCGGCGGCCTGGAGCTCGGCTTCCGACGAGAACAGGTCGTGATGGATGCCGAGCAGCGCGAGATCGGCGCGGATCATGTCCATCATCGCGGCGACGGCGGTCTTGCGGAACAGGACGAGCCATTCGCTCTCGGGCGCGGCGACGTATTTGTCGCCATATTCGGCGACGAGCTTCGCGCCGACCGGCTTCAGATAGTCGCCCGGATAGAGCCCCTCGGGGATCTCGATCGTCTCGCCCAGCGCTTCGCGGTAGCGCAGGTGCGCCGAGCGGGCGAGCACGTCGACCTGGCCACCCGCGTCGTTGACATAATATTCGCGGATCACCTTGTGCCCGGCGAACTCAAGCAGCGCGGCGAGCGCATCGCCCACCACCGCGCCGCGGCAATGGCCCATGTGCATCGGGCCGGTCGGGTTGGCCGAGACATATTCGACATTGACGGTGGTGCCGGCGCCGACGGTCGAGCGGCCATAATCGTCCCCGGCATCGAGGATCGCGGTCAGCTCGCCGCGCCAGGTGGCGTCGGTCAGCGTCAGGTTGATGAAACCCGGGCCGGCGATCGAAACCGCGGCGACTTCGTCGAGCTTCTCCAGCTCGGCGCCGATCTTCTCGGCGAGCGCGCGCGGATTGGTACCGGCCGGCTTGGCTAGCACCATCGCGGCGTTGGTCGCCAGATCGCCATGCGACGCATCGCGCGGCGGCTCGACCGTGATCGCACGTCGCTCCAGCCCCGCAGGCAGATCGCCGGCGAGGACGAGCGCATCGAGGGCCAGGTTCAGATGCGCGGCGAAGCGTGCGTAAAGCGTCATTCACGGTTCCAGTGGTTGCGGAAGCGGGCGCTCTTAGCGGATGCGGCCGAAACTTCACAGCCCCCGGCCAAACTTCACCAAGCTCGCGCGTATCCGCTATTAAAATCGGCGCCCATGTTCCTACTCTGTTCGAATCGGTTATGGCAGATGCCGCGGCTGTAGGACAGGCTTGTTGACGGCGCCGCGCCGGAGCCGCCAAATGGCGGCGCGGCGGCCATTCCCGCCGCCGCAGGAACGGTTTGGAGCAAGGTGGCGGAGACAGCCCCGGGGAAGAAACGCCGGACCCAGGCGGAACGGACCGCGGAGACGCGCGAGGCACTGCTCGATGCGGCGATCCGGCTGCTCTACCGCAACGGCTATGGCGGCACCTCGACCGAGGCGATCTCCGAGGAAGCCGGCGTCACCCGCGGCGCGCTCCAACACCATTTCGGCACTCGGCCACAGCTGATGGCCGAGGTGATCGGCACCGTCTATGAGCGCGAACGCCTGGCCTATGCGCAGATCGCGGCGGACACCGGCCGCGGCACGCATCTTTCCGACTGGCCGGAGATGCTGTGGGAAGTGCTCAGCCGCCCCTCGGGTCTCGCGGTGCTCGAGATCCTCCAGGCGTCGCGCAGCGATCCCGAGCTGGCCGCCCTGGTCGCGCCGATGCAGGCCAGGGTCGAGCAGATGTCGCTCGACAGCATCCGGGAGCAGTTCGGCAGCGGCGACGATGCCGGGCTGCTCGCAGGCATGCGCCTGTTCGTCTGGGCCGCGCGCGGGCTGTCGATCGCGCAGGTGCTGGCACCCAACCCCGAGGAGATGCGGCGCTCGATCGACTTCCTCAAACGGCTGGTCGACGGCGCGATCAGCGCAGGCGCGATCGATTCGCACGGCCGCGCGCCCCCGGGCTGAGCGATCAGGGCACCGGCCGGCCTTCGCGGCAGACCGCAGCGATCTTGCCGAAATCGACCGCGCCGTCATCGGTCGCCAGCATCTTGAGATGGCCGAGCCAGACGAAGCGCCGGAACACCGGATCACGCCCGGTGCGCTTCTCACCACAGGCGATCTGCGGCGCATCGCGGCGCACCACGACCGCGCGCAGCTCGGCATGCGGATCGGCCATCGAGGCGAGGATCGCAGTTTCGATCGCAGCGCGCGGCGGCGGCGACGATGCCGCGGGGCCGGGCAGCACCGAAGGTTCGGGCGAAGCCGTGGGCGGATCGGCGGGCCGAACCACCACCGCGCCCGCATCGGGCGGAGCCGGCTCGCCGCGCGGCCAGGCGAAAACGGCCCAGACGGCCGCCGCCGCGACCAGCGCCGCAACGAGGAAATAGATGCGCACCATGGCCTGCCCTTTCCTCCAATGTGGATCGGTCGCGGGGCGCCCCCGGGGGGGGGCGGGCCCCGCCGGGGGGCGGGGCTGTGTGTGTCCCCGCCCCACCCGGGCCGGGGC